>OY968768.1:480000-2592372 GCA_963695215.1 uncultured bacterium | reverse complement strand
GCGGTCTGCACGCCCTACCAGAGCGGGGGCCTGGTCCGGGCGGCCGACGAGGTCGCGACCTGGGTGTCCGGCCAGCTCGAGCTCGCCGAGCTCGACGTCTCCCGCACCCGTCTGATGGAGGCCGAGGTGCGCGCGCTGAGGGCACAGATCAGCCCCCACTTCATCTACAACTCCCTCGGCGCGATCGCCAGCTTCGTTCGCACCGACCCCGACCGGGCCCGGATGCTGCTGCTGGAGTTCGCCGACTTCACCCGCTACTCCTTCCGCCGCCACGGCGAGTACACGACGCTGGCCGAGGAGCTCCGCTCGATCGAGCGCTACCTGCTGCTGGAGCAGGCCCGGTTCGGCGACCGGCTGCAGGTGACGCTGCGGATCGCCCCCGAGGTGCTGCCGGTGGCCGTCCCGTTCCTGTGCATCCAGCCCTTGGTGGAGAACGCCGTACGCCACGGGCTCGAGGGCCAGCAGACCGGGCGACCTCACGATCGTGGCCCGGGACCTCGACCAGGAGTGCGTGATCGAGGTCGAGGACGACGGGGTCGGTGAGGACCCCGAGAAGGTGCGCCGGGCGCTCGCCGGCGACGCCGACCTCGACTCGGTCGGCCTCGGAAATGTCGACGCCCGGCTCCGCAACGCCTTCAGCGACGACTACGGTCTGGTCGTCGAGACCGCACCCGGCGCCGGCACCAAGGTGACCGTCCGGGTTCCCAAGTTCGCACCCGGGGTGCACGCATGAACCCAGGCCGCCGACTCGACCGCTCTGGTCGTCGACGACGAGCGCCCCGCCCTCGACGAGCTGACCTTCCTGCTCGGCCGCGACCCCCGGATCGGGGAGATCGTGCACGTGCGACTCGGCGACCGAGGCGCTGCGGGTGCTCCACGAGCGCGAGGTCGACGTCGTCTTCATCGACATCCAGATGCCCGGCCTGACCGGGCTCGAGCTCGCCCAGGTGCTGGCCAGGTTCCGCACCCGCCCCCGGTCGTGTTCGTCACCGCGCACGAGGCAGCACGCCGTCGAGGCGTTCGACCTGAACGCTGTCGACTACGTGCTCAAGCCGGTGCGCGAGGAACGGCTCGCCGAGGCCGTACGTCGGGTCATCGAGTCGACCGGGCGCCGGCATCCGCCGCCGACGAGGAGCAGATCCCGGTCGAGCGCGGCGGCGTCACCCGCTTCGTGTCCCGCGGCCGACATCCGGTACGTCGAGGCACAGGGCGACTACGCCCGCCTGCACACCGCCACCGACTCCCACCTACTGCGGTCCCCGATGTCCGCGCTCGAGGAGCAGTGGGCCGACGCGGGCTTCGTCCGGATCCACCGCTCGCTGCTGGTGTCCCTCGGCCACGTCGACGAGGTCCGGGTCGAGGGCAGTCGGTGCTCGGTCGTGGTCGGGGACACGGTGCTCCAGGTCAGCCGCCGGCACACCCCCAAGCTGCGTGAGGTGTTGACCCGCCGGAGCGCCGGCGTGAGCGAGCGGCCGCCGGAGCGGGTGCGGGTGACCGGCCCGCCGCGGTCGCCGCACCTCCCGGCCCGGACCGGCCGCGGCGCGAGCCAGATCGACGACGCGACCCGGCTCGGCGAGATCTACCTGAGCTCGCTGCTGCGCGAGCAGCTGCGGCTGGACTCCGGCGCTGGGCCGTTCGCTCGTGCTCGGCCTCGGCATCCTGCCGCTGCTGTTCTGGCTCAGGCCCGGCCTGCCGAGCGTCGGCTGCTCGGCTTGCCCCTGCCGTGGCTGGTGCTCGGCTTCGCCGTCTACCCGTTCCTCTCGCTGGTGGGCTGGCGCTACGTCCGCGCGGCGGAGCGCAACGAGGAGGACTTCGCCGAGCTGGTCGAGACGGGGGACCGGCCGTGAACCAGGCGCCCGGCATCCTCGCGGTCACGCTGGTGACGGTGGCGACGCTGGCGATCGGGACGTGGGGACTCCGGTTCTCCCGCACCACCAGCGACTTCATCGTCGCCTCGCGCACCGTCGGCCGCGGCTGAACGCCTCCGCGATCGGCGGCGAGTACCTCTCCGCGGCATCGTTCCTCGGCATCGCCGGTCTCGTGCTCGTCCGCGGCACCGAGATGATGTGGTACCCGGTCGGCTGGACCGCCGGATACCTCGTGCTGCTGGTGCTGGTCGCGGCCCCGCTGCGCCGCTCCGGCGCCTACACCCTGTCGGACTTCGCGGAGGCCCGACTGGGCTCGCGCCCGGTGCGGTCGCTGTGCACCGTGATCGTCGTGCTCGATCGGCTGGCTCTACCTGCTGCCGCAGTTCCAGGGCGCCGGCATCACGCTGCAGTCCACGATCGGGGCGCCCCGGTGGGTCGGCGAGGTCGTGGTCCCGCTCATCGTGCTGATCAACGTGCTGTCCGGAGGCATGCGCAGCATCACCTTCGTGCAGGCGTTCCAGTACTGGCTCAAGCTGACCGCCCTGCTGCTGCCGCCGATCGTGCTGCTGTTCGTCTGGGTCGGCGACGGCGCCCGCACCCCGTGGACGCGCCCGGCTCCGGCGTGAGCCCGGCGACCTGGGCGCTGCCGCTCGCCGGCGGCGACGCGCAGGGCCTCTACCTCACCTACTCGCTGATCGTCGCGACCTTCCTCGGCACGATGGGGCTGCCCCACGTCGTGGTGCGCTTCTACACCAACCCCGACGGCCGCGCCGCGCGGCGGACGACGCTGGTCGTGCTGGCGCTGCTCGGGCTCTTCTACCTGCTCCCGCCGGTCTACGGCGCGCTCGGCCGGGTGTACGCCGACGCGCTGGTCGCCAGCGGGCGCACCGACGTCCTCGTGCTGGAGCTGCCGCGGCTGATGGTCCCCGGCCCGCTGGGCGAGCTGCTGACGGCGCTGGTCACGGCCGGCGCCTTCGCGGCGTTCCTCTCCACCTCGTCGGGTCTGGCGATCGCCGTCGGCCGGCGTGCTGGGCCAGGACGTCACGGGCGGCCCATCCGCGGCCGGCGGCTCAGCGGCATCGCCGCCTTCCGGGCCGGCTGTGCGTCGTCGCGGTCACCGTCCCGTGCCTGCTGGCCCTGCTGCTCCCGGGCGTCGGGGTGGCCCGGGCGGTGGGCCTGGCCTTCGCGGTCGCCGCCTCGACCTTCTGCCCGCTGCTGGTGCTGGGCATCTGGTGGCGCGGGCTGACCCGCGCCGGGGCGATCGCCGGGCTCCTGGTCGGCGGCGCGGGCTCCGGCGCCGCCGTGATGTGGACCCTGGGCACGCCACCGGCGGCCGGGCTGGGCCTCGGTGCTGCTCGCGCAGCCGGCCGCCTGGAGCGTCCCGGCTGGCCTTCCTACGATGTGGTCGGTGTCGCTCGCTCACCCGCGTCGCAGATGCCGGCGGACGTCCACCGCACATGGTGCGGCTGCACACCCCTGAACAGGTCCAGCTCGACCGCGGCCCGGATCTGACTGGGACTCGACGCGATGCGGCGGTGGCCAGCGACCAGGCCGCCCCTTCGGCGCGAGTCACCGCGGTCGCTGACCCGCTTACGCAGGCCCACGGGCAGAGGCGGCGTTGGCTCGTGCCGGCGTCGATTCCAGGCTCGAGCGCGGAAGTGGACGGGCGAGGCCAGGTCGCGTCGCACGGCGACGCACGCCAGCACGCCGCCGCCGAAGACGAGGACCAGGCCGGGTCCGGGCATCCAGCCGTTGGTGCCCACCAGGTTGACCAGGCGGACGACCTGCCACACCGGCAGCGCGATCGCGACCAGCGCGAACACCGCGCCCTGGAGCCAGCGCCATCCTCCGGATCGGGACCAGCGCCCCGGCGAGCCCCAGCATGGCGGCGTAGAAGGTCCACAGTCCGGCACCCGGGCCCCGGAGACCTGCCCCAGGGCGGTGTCGATCCAGGGCATGAACGAGCCGAAGGCGACCATCGCCAAGCCGCCGAGCAGCTGGCGCCGGCCCGGCACGGGTGGGCGACGCTCGGGCCGCGGTGGTCGCGGTGGATCCCGCCGCGGGTCGTGGCAGAGCTCGTCATGGCGGTGACCCTACGCCGACGGCACGACGCGGCGCTCTGGGCAGCGCGCGACCGCTCGACGTGCGACGAACGGTGGTGTCGCCACGACGAGCGGTCATCACGTCGGTTCGGTCGCCGTGCCGGACACCGCTGCGGAGCCGGCGAGCGAGCCACTGACCGACCCGTCGCCACCACTCGGCGCACAGAGTGACCGTGCGTCATACCCAGCCCTTGACCGGACCCTGCCGGATTGCTGTCGTTCGGGGCAGGACTCTACCCGAGGGACCCCAGGAGGACCCATGGACGTGCAGGCGCGCCGGGAGTACTGGCGCAGAAACCTCCGGCTGATGGCCGTGCTGCTGACGATCTGGGCGCTGGTGTCGTTCGGCGCCGGGATCCTCTTCGTCGAGCCGCTCAACAACATCTCGATCGTCGGGCTTCCCGCTGGGCTTCTGGTTCGCCCAGCAGGGCTCGATCATCACGTTCGTGATCCTGATCGCCGTCTACGTGTGGCGGATGGACAAGCTCGACGCCGAGTTCGGCATCGACGAGTACGAGCAGGAGGTGCACCACTCATGAGTGACATCCAGACCTGGACCCTGGTCTTCGTCGTCCTCACCTTCAGCGTCTACATCTACATCGCCTACGCGAGCCGGGTGAACACCACCGCGGGCTTCTACGTCGCCAGCGGCGGCATCCCGGCGCCGGCCAACGGCGCCGCGATCGCGGCCGACTGGATGAGCGCGGCGTCGTTCATCTCGCTGGCCGGCATCGTCGGGCTGAGCTACAACGGCTACGGCGGCTCGGTCTTCCTGATGGGCTGGACCGGCGGCTACGTGCTGCTGGCGCTGCTGCTCGCGCCGTACCTGCGCAAGTTCGGCAAGTACACGATCCCCGACTTCGTCGGCGACCGCTACTCCGAGACCGCCCGGCTGATCGCGGTCGTCGCCGCGATCGTCGTGTCCTTCGTCTACGTCGCCGGCCAGATGGCCGGCGTCGGCCTGGTCTTCACCCGCTTCCTCGGAGGTGAACACCGACCGTCGGCGTCATCATCGGCATGGCGATCGTGTTCTTCTACGCCGTGCTCGGCGGCATGAAGGGCATCACCTGGACCCAGGTGGCGCAGTACTCCGTGCTGATCGTCGCCTACCTGATCCCGGCCTTCGCGGTGTCGGCGAAGGTCACCGGCATCCCGGTGCCCGCAGATCGGCTTCGGCCAGATCCTCGACGAGCTCAACGGCCTGCAGGCCGACCTCGGCCTCGGCGAGTACACCGCGGCGTTCGCCGACATCAACATGCTGAACATGGTCCTGATCACCGCGGCGCTGATGTTCGGCACCGCCGGCCTGCCGCACGTGATCGTGCGCTTCTACACCGCCAAGAGCGTGCGCGCGGCGCGGTTCTCGGCGCTGTGGGCGCTGTTCTTCATCTCGCTGCTCTACACCACCGCCCCGTCGGTGGCGGCGTTCAGCAAGCTGCAGATCATCAAGGACGTCGACGGCACCGCGGTCGCCGACATGCCGCGGCTGGTTCAACACCTGGGCCGACGTCGGCCTGATCACCACCCCCGACGGCGGCCCGGTCTCCGTCGCTGGGGACCGGAGCGATCAACTACTCCGACATCCTGATCAACAACGACATCATCGTGCTCGCCTCCCCCGAGATCGGCGGCCTGCCCGCCCCGATCGTCGGCCTGGTCGCGGCCGGCGGCCTGGCGGCGGCGCTGTCCACCGCGTCCGGCCTGCTGCTGGTGATCTCCTCCTCGGTGGCCAACGACGTCTACTTCAAGAAGATCAACCCGCGGCCACCGAGGCCAAGCAGCTGATGGTCGGCCGGATCGCGATGGCCGGCGCGATCCTGGTCGCCGGCTACCTCGGCATCAACCCTCCGGGATTCGTGGCGCAGGTGGTCGCCTTGGCCTTCGGTCTCGCCGCTGCCAGCTTCTTCCCGGTCCTGGTGCTCGGCATCTTCTGGAAGAACTGCACCGCGGCCGGAGCGACCGCAGGCATGATCGATCGGTCTGCTCACGACGATGGCCTACATGCTGTGGACGATCGACATCTACGGCAACTCCGACGGCATCTTCGGGATCCCCGAGACCGGCTTCGGCACGATCGGCATGCTGATCAACTTCGCGGTCACCATCACGGTCTCGCAGTTCACCACGAAGCCGTCGCGCGGTGATGCAGGAGCTCGTCGAGGAGATCCGCTTCCCCGGCCGCACCACGCTGGTCGCCAAGCACGCCGAGGGCGAGATCTGAGAGCGGCCCGGCCTCGGCTGACGCGCCACCCACGACCGTGTACGCCGGGCTCATGCCTCTGTCCCACGAGGTCGCACCCCCGTAGGGAGAGTCGGCTGAACCCGGCGTTACATGGCGCAACCTCGACGACCAACCCACCAGGAGTAGAGTTGACGCGACATGGCTGACGAGACCCTGTCGAACCTGATGCACGAGAACCGCCGCTTCGAGCCGCCGGCCGAGCTGGCGGCCGACGCCAACGTCAACGAGGAGGCCTACGCGCGCGGCCGACTCCGACCCGGAGGCGTTCTGGGCCGAAGCGGCCGAGCGGCTCGACTGGGGCCAGAAGTGGGACCGGGTGCTCGACTGGGACAACCCGCCGTTCGCGAAGTGGTTCGTCGGCGGCACCCTCAACGCCGCGGTCAACTGCGTCGACCGCCACGTCGACGCCGGCAACGGCGACAAGGTCGCGCTCCACTGGGTCGGCGAGCCCGAGGACGACACCCGCGACGCTCACCTACGCCGAGCTCAAGGACGAGGTCTGCAAGGCCGCCAACGCGCTGATCGCGCTCGGCGTCGAGCAAGGGCGACCGGGTCGCGATCTACATGCCGATGATCCCCGAGACCGTGATCGCGATGCTGGCCTGCGCCCGCCTCGGCGCCCCGCACACCGTCGTCTTCGGCGGCTTCTCCGCCGACGCCCTGGCCAGCCGGGTCGTCGACTGCGGCGCCAAGGTCGTCGTCACCTCCGACGGCGGCTACCGCCGCGGCGCCCCCTCGGCCCTCAAGCCCGCGGTCGACGAGGCGGTCGGCAAGGCCGCCGAGGAGGGCCAGCAGGTCGACCAGGTGCTCGTCGTACGCCGCACCGGCCAGGACCTCGGCGACGACGGGTGGGACGACGCCCGCGACGTCTGGTGGCACGACGCCGTCGACGGCGCCTCGGCCGACCACGAGGCCGAGATGCACGACTCCGAGCACCCGCTCTACGTCATGTACACCTCCGGCACGACCGGCAAGCCCAAGGGCATCCTGCACACCACCGGCGGCTACCTGGTCGGCACGTCGTACACCCACTGGGCGGTCTTCGACCTCAAGCCGGAGACCGACGTCTACTGGTGCACCGCCGACGTCGGCTGGGTGACCGGCCACTCCTACATGGTCTACGGCCCGCTCGCCAACGGCGGCACCCAGGTGATGTACGAAGGCACCCCCGACACGCCCCACAAGGGCCGCTGGTGGGAGATCGTCGAGAAGTACGGCGTGACGATCTTCTACACCGCGCCGACCGCGATCCGGACGTTCATGAAGTGGGGCGACGACATCCCCGCGAAGTTCGACCTCTCCTCGATCCGGGTGCTCGGCTCGGTCGGTGAGCCGATCAACCCCGAGGCCTACATCTGGTACCGCGAGAACATCGGCGCCGGGAAGGTGCCCGTCGTCGACACCTGGTGGCAGACCGAGACCGGCCAGATCATGATCAGCCCGCTGCCGGGCGTCACCCACGGCAAGCCCGGGTCGGCGATGAAGGCGCTGCCCGGCGTCGCCGCCGAGGTCGTCGACGACACCGGGCGCAGTCGGTGCCCGACGGCGTCCGGCGGCTACCTCGTGCTCCAGAAGCCGTGGCCGGCGATGCTGCGCACGCTGTGGGGCGACGACGAGCGGTTCAAGGACACCTACTGGTCGCGCTACGCCGAGCAGGGCTTCTACTTCGCCGGCGACGGCGCGAAGAAGGACGACGACGGCGACGTCTGGCTGCTCGGCCGGGTCGACGACGTCATGAACATCTCGGGCCACCGGCTCTCCACGACCGAGATCGAGTCGGCCCTGGTGTCCCACCCGAAGGTCGCCGAGGCGGCCGTCGTCGGCGCCGCCGACGAGACCACCGGCCAGGCGGTCTGCGCCTTCGTGATCCTGCGCGAGTCGGCGACCGACGGACGGCGCCGCCCCGGACGACCTGGTCGAGGAGCTGCGCAAGCACGTGCAGAAGGAGATCGGCGCGATCGCCAAGCCGCGCCAGATCATGATCGTGCCCGAGCTGCCCAAGACCCGGTCGGGCAAGATCATGCGCCGGCTGCTCAAGGACGTCGCGGAGCACCGCGAGGTCGGCGACGTGACCACCCTCGCCGACTCCACCGTGATGGACCTGATCAAGGGCAAGGAGTCCGGCTCCGCCGACGAGGGCTGATCCCCGGGGAGGCTGCGCGGAGCCACGTCGGTCACGACGACTCCGCGGCCTGCCCGGCCTCCTCGCTGTCGTCGCTCGTCGTCGTCGTCCTGGTCCTCGTCGTCGGGGTCGTCCTTGCTCCCGCCCAGCAGCAGGAAAGCGACGCCGACGCCGGCCGCCAGGAACGAGCCGAACAGGATGCCCACCTTGGCCTCACCGGTCAGCAGCTCGTCGCCCGGGAAGGACAGCCCGGCGATGAACAGGCTCACCGTGAACCCGATGCCGCCGACCGCGCCGAGGCCGACCATCATCCGCCAGGCGGTGCGATCGGGCAGCCTGCCCAACCCCACCCGGACCGCGACGAAGGCGAAGATCACGATGCCGAGCGGCTTGCCGATCACCAGGCCCGCCACGATGCCGATCGCGATGGCGGAGCCGAACGCCTCGCCCAGCACCCCGCCGCCGAGGTAGACCCCGGCGTTCGCGAGCGCGAAGACCGGCAGCACGACGTACGACGAGACCGGGTGGAGCCGGGTCTGCAGCCGCTCCACGATCGAGACCGACTCGCTGAGCAGGAACCGCAGCCGGTGCACCTCGTCGGCGTCGAGCTTCCGGTCGCCGCAGCGCCTCCTGGGCGTAGCCGCGCGCCACGTCCTCCTCGCAGCAGCGCCGTGGTCGGCGTGATCAGGCCGATCGCGACACCCGCCAGGGTGGCGTGGACGCCCGACTCGAAGGTGGCGAGCCAGGCCAGCACGCCGACGACGACGTAGGCCCAGATCGTCCAGATGCGCAGCACCCGCATCACGACCATCACGCCCAGCAGCGCCACGGCGATCGCGAGCGCCACCAGGTTGAGGTCCTCGGTGTAGAACACCGCGATCACCAGGATCGCGCCGATGTCGTCGACGATCGCCAGCGTCAGCAGGAACAGCCGTGCCGGCGGCGGGATCCGGCGGCCCGAGCAGGCCGAGCACGCCGACCGCGAAGGCGATGTCGGTGGCCATCGGGATCCCCCAGCCCGGAGGAGCCCTCGCGCCACCGAGATGCAGCGAGGTAGAGGCCGGCCGGCACGACCATGCCGCCGACGGCGGCGACGATCGGGAGCGCGGCGGTGCGCGGGTCGCGCAGGTCGCCGCGGACCAGCTCGTACTTGATCTCGAGGCCGACGACGAAGAAGAAGATCACCATCAGGGCGTCGTTCACCCAGTGCTGCAGGGTGTCCTCGAGCGGTCAGGATGCCGAGGTCGAGGGTGATGTCGGCGTGCCAGAACGCGTCGTAGCCGTCCGCCCACGGCGAGTTGGCCCAGACCAGTGCGATCAAGGCGGCGGCCAGCAGCAGCACCGACCCGGCGGTCTCGATCCGCAGGAACTCCCGCACCGGACGCGCGACCAGCCGCGCCAGGGGGCGGTCGCTCTCGGTGTAGATCGGGCCGAGCCGCCACACGCTCGTCGTGGGCGCCCCGGTCGTGGGGGGTCGGGCTCATCGTCAGGGCCTTTCGGTCGTCGCGCACACGCATTCCGCGGCGCCAGCAGGCACTCACGGGCCGACCAGACTTCCCGGCACACCGACGACCATCCTAGCGGGGACCGGTAGGGTCGAAGGTTCCAGACAGCCCAGCAGGAGGAACGCACTCATGGCCCCCGAACCGGTCCAGGACACCGACCCCACGATCGGTCGTCTGGTCACCGACGCCAGCCGCGACATCTCCAGCCTGATCTCGAAGGAGATCGCGCTCGCCAAGTCCGAGCTCAAGGTCAGCGTCAAGGCCGGCGGCCTCGGCATCGGCCTGTTCGCCGCGGCCGGCTTCATCGCCGTGCTCGCGATCATCATGCTGTCGGTCTCGATCGCCTACTTCATCCACTGGGCCGGGCTCGGGCTGCACTGGGCGTTCCTGATCGTCTTCGGCGGCTACCTGCTGGTCGCCGGGCTGCTGGTCTTCGTCGGCATGCGCAAGGTCAAGCAGGTGCGCGGACCCGAGAAGGCGATCAGCCAGGGCAAGGAGATCCCCCGCGCCCTCAAGGGCCAGTCCTGAGCCGGACGCTCGACCCGGTCAGCCCGCGCAGTCGCCGGTGTCGACCCGGGTGGAGTCGGCCACGCCCGCTGGCGGCGTTCTGGGCGACCTGCGCCGCGGTGAGCGCGTAGCCGGTGTCCTGGTCGGTGACCGAGGCCGCGAAGACGACGCCCACGACGTCACCGCCCGACGAGACGATCGGCCCGCCGGAGTTGCCGGGGCGGACCAGGCCGCGCAGCGAGAAGACCTCGCGCATCACGCTGCCCTCGCCGTAGATGTCGGGCGACCGCAGCCGCTGCTCGGCGCGGATCCGGCCCGGCCTGCACGTCGTACGGCCCGTCCTGCGGGTAGCCGAGGATCGCGACTCCGTCGCCCTCACGGGCCTCGTCGTCGAAGGTCGAGCGGCGGGCAGCCCGCTGGTGTCGAGGGCGAGCACGGCGATGTCGACGTCGGGGTTGTAGTGGACGACCTCGGCGCTGACGGTGTCGCCGCCGATCTCGACCTCGGGGTCGTCGACCCCGGCGACGACGTGGGCGTTGGTCATCAGCCGGCCGCTCGGCGTAGACGAAGCCGGAGCCCTCGACGCCGCGGCCGCAGTCGTTGGTGCCGCGGATCTTGAGCACCGACGCGCTGCGGCGTCCTCCACGTCGGGGTCGCGTCAGCAGCCGCTTCGGGCCGGGGCCGACCGGCGACGATCCGCTCCGGCGCGAACGGGTCGAGGTACTGCGGGAAGAAGCCGGAGCCGACCACGTCGTTGAAGGCGCTCAGCGCCGAGTCGGCCGTCGGCGGGCAGCACCTGGTCGACCTTGGCGAGCACCGCGGAGTTGCGCACCAGCCCGGTGATCCCGCCGATGCCGGAGCCGGAGATGGCGACGCCGAGCGCCCAGGCCACGAGCAGCACCGCCGCCGAGCTCAGCACCGCACCGCCGACGGCGTCGACGGCCCGGGCCGGCTGCCAGGTGATCCGGTCGCGGATCCGGGACGCCGGCGAACTGGAGCACCGCCTGGCCGAGCGAGGCGCACAGGATCACGATGAACAGCGCGCCGAGCGAGACCAGGACCGAGGGCTCGGCGTCGCCGAGCGCAGCCGGGCGCGAGCCAGACGCCGATCAGGCCGCCGAGCAGCAGGCCCGCTGGTGGCGAAGGCGCCGGTGATGAAGCCCTGCCAGTAGCCCGAGAGGGCGTAGGCGAGGACCAGCACGACGAGCAGCCAGTCGAGCAGGTTCACCGAGTCTTCTCCGAATCGGGTGTTGGGCTTGCGTCTCCGCGCGCCTGGGTTCACCCTGCAGCATGTGGGCGGGCAAAGCACGCACCGGAGCGTCGTCGACCTGCGTCGCCCCAGCCGACGAAGTCGAAGAGCCGGGCGATGATGCCCGCGGTGAAGCCCCACAGCACCAGGTCGTTGTCGTCGCCGATGAGGTAGCCGGGCCCGACCCAGCCCGAGGGGTGCTCCACCCGGATCCGGTGGTCGGGGCCGACCAGCTCGCTCGAGCGGCACCTGGTGGACGGCGTGCACCTCGGCCGGGTCCACCACGCCGACCGGGCTCCGGGTCTCCCACCAGCCGAGCACCGGCGTGACCGCGAAGTTGCTGGGCGGCAGCCAGAGCTCGGGCAGCTCGGCGAACACGTCGATCCCGGCCGGGTCCAGGCCGATCTCCTCCTCGGCCTCGCGCAGCGCGGCCTGCGCGGCGTCTCGCCCGGGTCGATCGAGCCACCGGGGAAGGACGATCTGGCCCGGGTGGCTGCGCATGTCGTGGGCCGCTCGGTGAGCAGCAGGTCGGGGCCGTGCGTCACCCTCGCCGAAGAGCATCAGCACGGCGCCGCGCCGCGGGTCGCTGTCCTCGGGCGGCATGAAGCGGGTCAGGTCGTGCACCGAGATCGCCTGCGGCGCCCTCCTCGACCGGGCGCAGCCAGTCCGGGCCTCACAGGTCGATCCCGAGGTGCTCGTCGACCAGGTCGACGAGCTGCTGCTCGTCGTCGATGACCACGACTCGCCGGTGACGACCGACCCGGCCGTCGGCGTCGACGAACGCGAAGAACGGCAGCCCGCATCCGGCGGGAACGGCGCGGCTCCGTCGAGGTCGCTCTGCGGGTCGGCCAGCAGCGGGTAGGTCACCCCGGTCTCCTCGCACGAGCTCGCATCGCGGCCCGGGCTGGGCGTCCTGGTAGTCGATGCCGAGGACCGGCACCTGGTCGCCGTACGCGTCGTGGAACTGCTGGAGCACCGGCATCTCCTCGCGGCACGGGCCGCACCAGGACGCCCACAGGTTGACGACCATCGGGCCGCGCAGGCGCGGCGAGGTCGACGTCGGTGCCACCGCCGAAGCAGGGCAGCGTCACCGACGGGCAGCCCACCCTCGACCGGTCGCCGCGTCGCCGGGCACGCACGGCTCGACGCCGGCGTCGGCCTTCTGCTGCCGCAGCTCGGGGGTGTCGACGTCGATCTTCGCCGGCGCCCGGGGAGGCGGGCGACCCGCCCGAGCAGCCGGCGAGCAGCAGCGCCGCCGCCAGCGCGGCCGGCGAGCGGCCTTCATGCCGGCCCTCGGTCTTCACCAGCGCGGCGGCGGCCTCGGGGTCGGTCGGGCCCTCGCCGTACGACGGGCACCAGCCGGGCGACCGGGCAGGCACCGCAGGCGGGCTTCTTGGCGTGGCAGACGCCGGCGGCCGTGCCAGATCAGGTGGTGGCTGAGCATCGTCCAGTCGCGCTTCGGGAACAGCGCGCCGACGCGTGCTCGACCTTGACCGGGTCGGTCTCCTCGGTCCAGCCGAAGCGGCGCGACCAGCCGGCCGAAGTGGGTGTCGACGGTGATGCCCGGGACGCCGAAGGCGTTGCCGAGCACGACGTTGGCGGTCTTGCGGCCCACGCCCGGGCAGCGTGACCAGGTCCTCGAGCCGGGCGGGCACCTGCGCCGTCGTAGCCGCTCCACCAGCGCGGCGCGAAGCTTGAGCAGCGACTCGGTCTTGGCCCGGAAGAAGCCGAGCGGGCCGAGGATCTGCTCCAGGTGCTCGCGCGGTCGGCGGCCGCCATCGCGGCGGGGTCGGGGTAGGCCGCGAACAGCGTCGGCCGCACCGCGTTGACCCGCCTGTCGGTGGTCTGGGCGCTCAGCACGGTGACCACCAGCAGCTGGAACGGGTCGTCGAAGTCGAGCTCGCAGCGGGCGTCGGGGTAGGTCTCGGCCAGCACCCGGTCGATCTTGCGGGCGCGACGGACCAGGCGCGGTGCGGGTCTCGGACGGGCGCGGCGGCGGCACGCGGCGCCAGCGTACGGCGAGCACCGCCGACAGCCCAGCCCAGGCGGAGCGCCGCGACCCGACTTCCGGCGTCGGTGCGCCTGTGACCTGTGCCACTGGATAGGATCAGTGCGGCACCCGTGGCGCCGGCGGGTCATCGTCGACGAGGAGGATCCGTGGACAACGACGTACTCCGTCAGGCTCCGCTGTTCAGCGCGCTCGACGACGAGGCGGCCACCGCCCTGCGCGCGTCGATGGCCGAGAGCCGGCTGCGCCGCGGCGAGGTGCTGTTCCACGAGGGCGACTCCGGCGACAAGCTCTACATCGTCGCTCGACGGCAAGGTGAAGCTCGGCCGCACCTCCTGCCGACGGCCGCGAGAACCTGCTCGCCATCCTCGGCCCCGGCCAGATGTTCGGCGAGCTCTCGCTCTTCGACCCCGGCCCGCGCTCGGCGACGGTCACCGCGGTGACCGACGCCACCTTCGCCTCGCTCTCCCACGAGGACCTGCTGCGCTGGCTCGAGGGCCGCCCGATGGTGGCCCGCGGGCTGCTCGCCCAGCTCGCCGGCCGGCTGCGCAAGGCCAACGACGTCGTCGCCGACCTGGTCTTCTCCGACGTCCCCGGCCGGGTCGCCAAGGCGCTGCTCGACCTCGCCGACCGCTTCGGCCGCACCGCCGACGACGGCGTCCACGTGCACCACGACCTCACCCAGGAGGAGCTCGCCCAGCTGGTCGGCGCCTCCCGCGAGACGGTCAACAAGGCGCTGGCCGACTTCGCCTCCCGCGGCTGGCTGCGCCTCGAGCCCCGCTCGGTCGTGATCATGGACGTCGAGCGCCTGGCCCGCCGCGCCCGCTGAGACCGTTGAGTTGGGCCTCGCGTCACGCGTCGAGTTGGGCCTGCGTCACCGGTGAGTTGGGCTCGCGCTCACCATCGAGGTGGACGCCGCCGCGACCGCAGCGCGTGCGCGAGCTCCGCCGATCCAGCGCGTCGAGCCGCTCGCCGCGGTGAAGTCGACTCCTTGGTCAGGACGATCGACGTCCAGCCCAGCGTGCCCTCGCAGCCACGCTCGCGTCGCTCGTCGTCGCGCGCTCGCTGCTGCCGGGCTCGTGTGGAACTCCTCGCCGTCGTACTCGACGCAGCGACCTGGGCGTGCGGGTAGGCGAGGTCGAGCCGGTACGTCGGGACGCCGTCGACGTCGACCCAGTGCTGGAGCTCCGGGAGCGGCAGGCCGTCGTCGAGGATCTCGAGCCGCGCCCAGGACTCGCCGCTCGGACTCCGACCGCGGGTCGGCGAGCTGCGACCAGCGTGCGCAGCCTGGACGACACCCGCGACGGCGCCGGTAGCGCGGCAGCAGCCGGATGCATGTCGGCGACGGTCAAGCCGGTGGCCGCGAGCGAAGGCGTCCAGCGCCGCCAGGCCTCGCGCGCGGAGCTTGCAGCCGAGGTCGACGGCGGTCCGGATCGGCGTCGTGACGCGGACGCCGCCGATCACCCACCAGTCGACCGGCAGCAGGTCGCGCGTCCCGCCGTCGGCACTCGGCGCGGTCGGTCGGGTCGTGGCCGCGCAGCACGTAGGACTCGAGTGGCGGCACACGTCGAGCTCGGGGTACCGGAAGACGTCGACGCCGTGGATCCACGCCGCCGTGCGGTCGCAGAGGACCGAGTGCGGCGCAGATCGACCAGCGCGGCCGCCTGGGCGCGCAGCGAGCGTGGTCGTCGGCGCGTCCGTGCGACGTAGACACCGCGGAGACGGCCGGCGTACGCGCCGCAGGCCACGGCGTCGGCGAGCTGGCGCCGACTCGATGCCCGGCGGCGCGGCCTGCGGCCGGTGAAGGGAGAGGGCGGCAGGACCAGTCGTCATGCCGGCACGGCTGCCCGACCGTGCGCATGCCCGGCGACGCGTCGGCGACGGCTGTGGACAGACCGGCTCGGCGGCGCGCCTGTGCACGGAACCTGGCGCACCGTTCGCGAAGCGCCCAACTCAACCGTGGCGGAGGCCCAACTCAACCGGGCTGAGGCCCGACTCAACGGCGGCGAGGTAGGTCGAGCTGGGCGCGGACCGACCAGCTCGGCGGCGCCCCAGAGGACCGGTCGACGTCGGCGTAGACGATCTCGACGACCTGCCGGGGCAGCTCGTCGTCGTCGGCGGATCGCCGGTCGCCGGCCTGCACGAGCTCGCGACGGCGGCGCCGACCTGCGCGAGCCGCTCGCGGCGGTGGGCGAGGTAGTAGTCGAGGACGCCGAGCGCGTCGTCGATCACCGGGCCGTGAGCCGGGCCAGATCGCGGCGACCTCGCGCGCCGTCGGCCAGGGCGCGCAGCCGGTCGAGCGAGTCGAGGTAGGCACCGAGCTGGCCGTCGGGGTGGGCGACGACGGTCGTGCCCCGGCCGAGCACCGTGTCGCCGGTCAGCACGCGCCGCTCGGCGGGCAGCAGGAACGAGAGCGAGTCGGCGGTGTGGCCGGGCGTCGCGACGACGCGCACCTCCAGGCCGTCGACGTCGACCACGTCGCCCTCGGCCGAGGCCCTCCGAGCCCAGCCGGTACGCCGGGTCCAGGGCGCGTACGCCGCACCCCATCCGCTCCGCGAACTCGCGCGCGGCCTCGGAGTGGTCGAGGTGGTGGTGGGTCAGCAGCACCACGGCCGACCTCGCCGCGACTCCGCGCGCACCGCGTCGAGGTGGGCCGGTCTCGAGCGGCCCGGGGTCGACCACGACCGACCGCGCGCGCACCGGGCTCGCGCAGCACCCAGGTGTTGGTGCCGTCGAGCGTCATCATCCCGGCGTTGGGCGCCAGCACGCACCGCCGCGCTCGCCGAAGCCGCCGCCCGCCCAGCGCTCACGCCGGCGTCGCCGCCCGGCGACCAGCGGCCGCAGCCGCGTCGGGCATCGACAGCGTCGAACCCGTCGCCGAGCGGCTCGACCGTCGGGCGTGAACATCTCCACCGAGCGCGCCGGCCGCCGCGGCGAGCACCTCGGCGGGGCTGGCGTACTGCGCCGACCTCCAGCGCAGGTGAGGTAGGTCGGGCGGCATCATCGCCATGCTCGCCGGCGTCGGCCTGCTCGACGGCGGCCATCGCCGGGCAGCCACGTCGACCGACGACGACTCGGTCGAGACGTCGCGGGTGACCTGGCCCTCCGGCAGCGGGGCCACGAAGAACCAGGTGCGGTAGCGCGTCGGCTCGAAGACCGGGGTCAGCCAGCGCGTCCCAGACGCCGAGCAGGTCGGTGCGCAGCACCAGCCCGCGGCGGTCGAGGAAGTCGGTCAGCGACAGCTCGCGCGACTCCAGGGCGACCCGGTCGGCCTCCCAGTCGTCGGCCGGTGGTGTCGGCGACGACCGTCGTCGCCGACGCGCCGGCCAGCAGCACGCCGGACTCCTCGAAGGTCTCGCGGACGGCGGCGCACACCAGCGCCCGGGCCGTCTCCTCGTCGCAGCCGAGCCGCGCCGCCCACTCGGCCGGCGACGGGCCGGCCCAGGCGACGGCGTGTCGAAGTCGCGCGGGTCGACCCCGCCGCCGGGGAAGACGCACATCCCGCCGGCGAAGTCCATCGAGACCTGACGGCGCAGCAGGTAGACCTCCGGGCCCGCCGGCCGCAGCCGGGCGCATCAGCACCACGGTCGCGGCGTTGCGCGGCTCGACCGGCGTCGCGCGACCCGTCGTCGTACTCCGCGCGCCAGCGTCGACCAGCCGCTCGGGCAGCGGCATCGGCGGCAGCGGGATTCTCAGCAGGCCTCACGGACCCGGACGACGAGCTCGACCTCGACCGGGGCGTCGAGCGGCAGCACGGGGACGCCGACGGCCGAGCGGGCGTGGATGCCGGCGTCGCCGAAGACCTTGCCGAGCAGCTCGGAGGCGCCGTTGGCGACCTGCGGCTGCCCGGTGAAGTCGGGCGTCGAGGCGACGAAGCACGACCACCTTGACGACCCGCGCGACCTCGTCGAGGTCACCGATCTCGGCCTTGACCGCGGCGATCGCGTTGAGCGCGCACTGCTGGGCGCACGCGACCGCCTCCTCCGGGCTCACCTCGCCGCCGACCTTGCCGGTCACCATCAGCTCGCCGTCCCGCATCGGCAGCTGGCCGGAGGTGAAGACGTGGTCGCCCGACCGCACGGCCGGCACGTAGACCGCCACCGGCTTGGCCACCTCGGGCACGCCGAGACCCGAGCTCGGCCAGCCGCTCCTCGGGGTGCGCCAGCTCAGCCCTGCGACGCGGGCCGCTTGAAGTAGCCGACCAGGTTCTCCGCGGGTTCATGCCTGGCGCGACCTGCACCAGCTCCCAGCCGTCGGCCCGAAGTTGTCGAGGATCTGCTTGGCGGCGTGCGTGCAGGATCGGCGCGGTCAGGTACTCCCACTTCGTCATGGCCGCGACCCTACTCCCGACCCCGGTCGGGGTTCGACGCCAGACCTCACGGCTCGGCGTACCGTCCGGGGAGGACGCGGCTTGACCTCAAGCGCGCTTCAACTCCTACCGTCCGAAGAGTGACCGTGACCAGCAGCCCCGAGACGCCGACGCCGCGCGAGCGCGGCGGCATCCTCGCCCCGGCGTACCTCGCGACCACGATCGGGGTCTTCGCGCTGATCGCCTTCAACGCCTTCGAGGCGATGGCCGTGACGACCGTCATGCCGACGATCAGCCGCGACCTCGACGGGCTCGGGCTCTACGCGCTCGCCTTCGCCGCCCCGCTCGCCAGCGGCGTGGTCGGCATGGTCGCAGCCGGTTCGTGGAGCGACCGCCGTGGCCCCGCCGGGCCGCTCGTGGTCTCGCTGGTGCTGTTCTCCGCTCGGCGTCCTCGACCTGCGGCCTCGCGCCCGTCGATGGAGGTGCTTGTCGCCGGCCGGGTGGTCCAGGGGCTGGGCACCGGCGCCCTGATCGTGAGCCTGTACGTCGTGGTCGGCGTCGTCTACCCGCCCGGCTCCAGCCCTCGATCTTCGCCAGCTTCGCGGCGGCGTGGGTGCTGCCCTCGCTGTTCGGCCCGGCGCTGGCGGCCCTGGTCGCCGCGACGGTCGGCTGGCGCTGGGTCTTCCTCGGGGTCGTCGGCCCTGGTCGTGCTGGCGGCCGTCCTGATCGCCCCGGTCGTCCCCGGCGCTGCGCGCGCCTGCAGACGCGGCAACGGCCGTCATCGCGCTCGAAGCTCCGGTGGGCCGCGCTGGCGGCGGCTGCCGTGCTCGCCGTCGAGCTGTTCGGGTCGCGCAGCGCGTCGCTGCTGCCGGCCGCTCGCCGCGGCGCCGCGCTGGTGCTCGCGGTCGTCGCCGTCCGGCCGCTATCCCGCCCGGCACCCTGCTCGCCGGCCGCGGGCTGCCGTCGGTGATCGGCACCCGCGGCCTGATGAGCGCGGCGTTCTTCTGCTGCCAGGCCTACATCGTGCTCGTGCTGCAGGAGCGGTGGGACCTCACCGCGGGCCGGGCCGGCATCGCGCTGACCGTCGTGGGCGTCGTGTGGGCCTCGGCCAGCCAGGCTCAGGCGCGGCTGCGTGAGCGTCTCACCAGCGAGCGGGCGATGCTGATCGGGTCCGGCGCTGCTGCTCGGCGCCGCGATCCTGCTGTGGCTCGCGGTGCGGCTCGACCTGCCCGCCGTGGATCGCCGCCGGGGCCTTCGTGGTCGCCGGTGCCGGCATGGGCCTGGGCTTCACCCGCACCGGCGTCGCGATGCTCGCCGCGTCCTCCGACCTCGACCGCGGCTTCAACTCCTCCGCACTCACGATCGCCGACTCGATCGGTGCGGCGCTGGCGCTGTCGGCTGTGCGGCATCGGGTACGCCGCCACCGACCGCCGCCGGCGGCGACCCGTTCCTCGCCGTGTTCGGCATCGCGATCGCCTGCGCGGTGGGGGCGGTCGTCACCGCGTCGCGGACGACGTGCTCCGGCGGTCGTCCGCGGATCCCGCGTGACGCGGTAGCGGACGAACGCCGGCACCGCGAGCGCCGCGATCACCGTCCCCACCACCACCAGCACGCCGCCACCCGCCGCGGCCACCGCGGCCCCGGTGACGGCCGCTGCTGGCACCGTGGGCCACGTCCGCCACCCGCGGCCCACCCGCGACGACGACGATGAAGATGCCCTGGAGCCGGCCACGGACCACGTCGGACGCGGCCGACTGCAGCATCGACATGCGGAACGCGGCCGAGGCCATGTCGGCCGCACCGCCGATCGCGAGCATCACGACGGCGACGACGAGCATCGCCGCGGGCGCGTGCGGCGCGAGCATGGCAGCGACGCCGAAGCCGACCATGGCCAGGCCCCAGACGACGATCGCCACGACCACGGCCAGGCCCTGCCGCTCGACCCGCGACACCCAGCCCGACAGCACGCCGCCGACGACCGCCCCCGCCGGGATCGCCGCGAAGAGCAGCGCGAACGCGAGCCCGCCCTCGGACGGGCCACCGAAGTCGACGTCGGCCATCTCGGGGAACAGCGCCCGCGGCATGCCGAAGACCATCGCGATGAGATCCACGACGAACGACATCATCAGCACCGGGTGGCCGCGCAGGTAGCGGAAGCCGTCGATCACCGCCCTGAACCCCGGGGTGCCGAGAGCTCCCTCGACCGGCAGCCGCGGCAGCCCGACCACCGCACCGAGCGTCGCGAACAGGGTCACCGTGTCGATGGCGTACAGCCAGGAGAAGCCGACGAGGGGGATCAGCGCCCCGCCCACCAGTGGGCCGGCGATGCCCCCCGCCTGCATCACCGTCATGCTCAGCGAGTTGGCAGCCGGCAGCTGCTCGAGGGGCAGCAGCTTGGGCAGCACCGCCGCGCGGGTCGGCTGGTTGACGGCGAAGAACGCCTGCTGCACTCGCGAACAGCCCCAACAGCAACCAGACGTTGCCCATCCCGAGGAACGCCTGCAGCCAGAACCCGGCGCTGGTGAGGATCAGCCCGGTGGTGGTGACCAGCAGCAGGGTGCGCCTGTCGAACACGTCGGCCAGCGCACCGCCCCACAGCCCGAAGACGACCAACGGCACCAGACCGAACACGCCCGTCAACCCGACGTACGCCGAGGAGCCGGTCATCGAGTAGATCTGGGCCGGAACCGCGACGACGGTCAGCTGCGCGCCGATGACGGTCACGATGTTGGCCAGCCACAGCCGCCGGAAGTGGTCGTTGCGGAGGGGGCGGGTGTCCGCGAACATCCCGGTGAGCCGCACCAGCGCAGGCTAGGTCATCGTTCGCTGCCGGCCGCCGTCACTCCGGGGCAGGGCACCGTCGGGGGTCACGTCAAGGGGTGGGGGCACGATATCGGGGCCACCGGTCCGCGCTCCGCCTCTGGTGAGTCGTGGAGGGGCGCTGGGACCACCTCGCTGCCCGTGGCGCCCGAGCAGGGCAGCCGCACGACGAAGGCGGTTCCCTCGCCGAGCTGGGAGGTGACCTCGATCCGTCCGCCGTGGGCACTGACGATCTCGTGGGCGATGCTCAGGCCGAGGCCGACGCCGGCGATCGACCGGGCTCGGGCGCTGCTGGCCCGGAAGAACCGGGTGAAGAGGCGTTTCAGCTCTTCGTCGGCGATGCCGATGCCGGTGTCCTGGACGGTGATCACGGCTTCGTCCGCGTCGCGCCGTGCGGTGCAGACCACGTGTCCGCCGGCGGGGGTGTACTTCACGGCGTTGCTGGCGAGGTTCAGGACAGCCCGTTCGATCTGCTCGGCGGAACCGGTCACCGTGAGCGGCTCGGCCGGGCCATCGATGTCCAACGTCACCCCCTGGGTGTCGGCCAGCGGCGCCAGGGTCTCCGCGACACGGCGGGCGATCTCGACGAGGTCCATGTCGCCACGGATCTCCTCCCCCGAGGCCCGTCGGCGCTCCTCTGTCTCCCAGCGGGACAGCACGAGCAGATCCTCCGAGAGTTCCCGGAGCCGGAAGGCATTGCGCCGGATCGTGTCAGGAACTTGGCCGCGTCCTCGGGCCGCAGCTCCGGGTCCTCGAGGAGCTCGACGTACCCCAGGATCGAGGCCACGGGGGTCCGCACCTCGTGGCTCGTGGTCGCGATGAACTCCTCCCGCGCCTGGTCGAGCTCGGCGTGCCGAGCCGTCAGCAGCTGTTGCTGCTCGTAGGTGTCCCAGTGGTTGCTCGCCACCCACGCGGTCATCCCGGTGTAGCTGACCAGCACCGCGGCCACCACGTAGGTCCCGTCTCCACGGGGCCGTGGAAGAGGGCCACCGCGAAGTACGCACCCCACCATGAGCGCCCCGACCAGGGTCACCCCGAGGGCGGGTAGGCGAGGGCCGCGAAGGTCATCGTCAGCACGAAGAGCCACATCAGGGGGCTGTCGACCCCCCCGTCGAGCATCGCCACGACCATGATCACGAGGGTGACCGCGATGCTCCACAGGTAGAAGAGCAGGGGACCGCGCGAGTTGGCGCTCCACTTCTGCACCGGCAACAGGAGCAGGAGCGGCGACCCTGCCACGATCAGCAAGGCGATCGCGAGGAAGGCGGTCCGGTGGGGCCGGTCGGCGAGGATCACATAGATCAGCACCACGAACGCTGACAGCTCACTGAGCGCAATGCCCACCCGGAGGTGCCGGACCCAGAACTTGGCCCCGGCTTCGTCGGCCGCCAACGGCCGCAGCAGCCCGCCGACCCACGAAGCCGGCGCGCGGCTCGTTGTGATCGGCCCCGTAAGCATCCCCACATTGTGGCGATGTGAGCGACGGGAAGGGCGCAATTGCCAAAAGCACCCGCAGGCCACGTGACCTTTTACGTTGCGCGCGCAGGGCGCTCGGAACGGACCGTCGCTACGAGGTCAGCTCGGGCTCGGTCTTCTCCCGGACCTCGTCCTCGGTGACGCCGGGGCGAGCTCGACCAGCTTCAGGCCGCCGCCCTCGGCTCCGGGTGACGTCGATGACGGCGAGGTCGGTGATGATCCGCTGCACGACCCGCTTGCCCGTGTAGGGCAGCGAGCACTCGTCGACGATCTTGTAGCGAGCCGTCCTTGGCGACGTGCTCCATCAGCACGATCACCCGCTTGGCGCCGTGGACCAGGTCCATCGCGCCACCCATGCCCTTGACCATCTTGCCGGGGATCATCCAGTTGGCGATGTCACCGTCCTTGCGAGACCTGCATCGCGCCCAGGATCGCGGCGTCGATCTTGCCGCCGCGGATCATCCCGAACGACGTCGCGGAGTCGAAGAACGACGCGCCCTTGCGCAGCGTCACGGTCTCCTTGCCCGCGTTGATCAGGTCGGCGTCCTCCTCGCCCTCGACCGGGTAGGCACCCACGCCGAGGATCCCGTTCTCCGACTGCAGCACCAGCTCGACGTCGTCGGCGACGTAGTTGGGCACCAGCGTCGGCAGCCCGATCCCGAGGTTCACGTACGACCCGTCGGTCAGCTCCGAGGCCGCCCGCGCCGCCATCTCCTCACGCGATCCACGCCATCTCAGGCCTCCTTCCCTTCGGCCGCGGTCGGTCGTGACCCTCTCGATCCGCTTGTCGGCCGCCTGCTCCGGGCGTCAGCGCCACCACCCGCTGCACGAACACGCCCGGGGTGTGGACGTGGTTGGGGTCGAGCTCGCCCGGGCTCGACCAGGTGCTCGACCTCGGCGATCGTCGAGCCGCCCGCACATCGCGGCGAGCGGGTTGAAGTTGCGCGCCGAGTCGCGGTAGACGAGGTTGCCGTGCCGGTCGCCCTTCCAGGCCCGCACCAGCCCGAAGTCCGCCACGATCGCCTCCTCCAGCACGTACTCCCGGCCCCGTCGGCGGAGAAGTCGCGCGTCTCCTTCGGCGGCGACGACACCGTCACGTTGCCCTCGGTGTCGTAGCGCCACGGCATGCCACCCTCGGCGACCTGGGTGCCGCCACCGGTCGCGGTGAAGAACGCCGGGATCCCCGAGCCGCCGGCCCGCATCCGCTCCGCCAGCGTGCCCTGCGGCGTCAGCTCCACCTCCAGCTCACCGGAGAGGTACTGCCGGGCGAACTCCTTGTTCTCCCCGACGTAGGACGAGACCATCCGCCGCAGCCGCTTCTCCGACAGCAGCCGGCCCAGACCCCAGTCGTCGACCCCGCAGTTGTTCGACACCGCCTCCAGGTCCGTGACCCCGCCGCCAGCAGCGCCTCGATCAGCACCGACGGGATCCCGCACAGCCCGAAACCACCGACCGCCAGGGTCGACCCGTCCGCGATGTCGGCCACCGCCTCCGCCGCACTCGCCACGACCTTGTCCACGCTAAGTCCTCCCTGCTCCGCACCGCTGTCCGGGGCGCCGATCCGTGCCCCGCCGTCACCCTAGCGGCGGGTTGCCGGCCCTCACGTATGGCCCCGGTCACGACGCCATGGTGCCTGGCTGGGTCCATGCCGACTGGTCCCGCGTCCGAGCTGCACATCGTCACCGGCAAGGGCGGCACCGGCAAGAGCACCGTCGCCGCCGTCCCTCGCCCTGGCGCTGGCCAGCCAGGGCCAGGACGTGCTGCTGTGCGAGGTCGAGGGGCGCCAGGGCATCGCGCGGCTGTTCGACGTCGATCCGCTTCCCTACGAGGAGCGCCGGATCGCGGTCGGGCCTCGACCGGCGACGGCACACCCCGGCACGGTCTACGGCCTCCACATCGACCCGGAGTCGGCGCTCCTGGAGTACCTCTCGATGTACTACCGGCTCGGCCGGGCCGGACGGCGCTCGACCGCTTCGGCGTCATCGAGTTCGCGACCACGCTCGCGCCCGGCGTCCGCGACGTGCTGCTCACCGGCAAGGTCTTCGAGGCCGCCAAGGACGGCCGCCGCGGACGCGACACCCGGCAGTACGACGCGGTGGTGCTCGACGCGCCGCCCACCGGCCGGATCGCCCAGTTCCTCGGCGTCAACAGCGAGCTCGCCGGCCTGGCCCGGATCGGGCCCGATCAAGTCGCAGGCCGACATGGTGATGAAGCTGTTCCGCTCCCCGCGCACCGCCATCCACCTGGTCACGGTGCTGGAGGAGATGCCGGTGCAGGAGACCGCCGACGGTATCGCCAGCTCGCGCGCCGCCGGGCTCCCCGTGGGGGCCGTCGTCGTCAACCTGGTCCGGCCGCGCGACCTCGACGACCCGAGCACCCGCGGCCGCCCAGGCCGGGAACGCTCGACCCGCGCCGAGCTCGTGGCCGCCGAGCTCAAGGCCGCCGGGATCGACGCGCGACGACAGCGCTGGTGTCCGGCCTGCTGGCGGAGGCCCGCGACCACGCCGTACGCCGAGCCTCGAGGACTCGCAGCGCGCGCTCGTGGCCGGCGCTCGACGTCCCGACCTACGAGCTGCCCCGGCTGCCGGGCGGCGTCGACCTCGGCGCGCTCTACGAGTTCGCCGCGCTGACCTGCGTCGAGCCAGGGGCATGGCATGACCCCCGCGCGAAGGCGGCCACGAGCCGGGTGCGGGTGGGCCCCCTGCCGGCAGCGCCGGCGCGAGCGCCACGCGCCTCGACGTCGACGCCCTGCTCGACGACCCCGCCACCGGGATCATCGTGTGCTGCGGCTCCGGGCGGCGTCGGCAAGACGACCACGTCCGCGGCGCTGGCGCTGCGGGCCGCCGAGCGCGGCCGCCACGTGGTGGTGCTGACCATCGACCCGGCCCGCCGACTGGCGCAGTCGATGGGGATCGAGGAGCTCGACAACACGCCGCGGCCGGTGACCGGCGTCGTCGGCCGACGCGGGCGGTTCGCTCGACGCGATGATGCTCGACATGAAGCGGACCTTCGACGAGGTCGTGGAGAGCCAGGCCACCCCGGAGAAGGCGACGGCAGATCCTGTCCAACCCCTTCTACATCGCGCTGTCGAGCTCGTTCGCCGGCACCCAGGAGTACATGGCGATGGAGAAGCTCGGGCCAGCTCCACGCGCGACGCCCAGGCGCGACGGGCAGCTACGACCTGATCGTGGTGGACACCCCGCCGTCGCGCTCGGCGCTCGACTTCCTCGACGCCCCCGAGCGGCTCTCCAGCTTCCTCGACGGCCGCTTCATCCGGCTGCTGCTCGCGCCGGCCAAGGGGCCCGGCCAAGCTGATGACGGCCGGAGTCGGGCTGGTGACGAACGCGATGACCAAGGTGCTCGGCGCCCAGGTGCTGCGCGACATGCAGACCTTCGTGGCCGCCTTCGACACCCTCTTCGGCGGCTTCCGGCAGCGGGCCCAGAAGACCTTCGAGCTGCTGCAGGCCGACGGGACGGCGTTCCTGGTCGTGGCCGCGCCCGAGCCGGACGCGCTGCGGGAGGCGGCGTACTTCGTGGAGCGGCTCAGCGAGGACCGGATGCCGCTGGCCGGGCTGATCGTGAACCGGGCCAGCCCGTCGCCCGCGGGCGGCCTTTCGGCCGACGAGGCGATGGCGGCGACGGGCGGCTGCAGCAGGCGCGGACCGACGCGTCGAGTCGCGGCGGGCCTGCTGCGGCTGCACGCCGACCGGTCCCGCCTGGTGGAGCGCGAGACCGCGCTGCGCGACCGCTTCGCGGCCGCGCACCCGCGGGTGCCGACGGCCGTCGTGCCGGCCCTGGCCGGCGACGTGCACGACCTCGACCGGGCTCCGGCAGGTCGGCGCGCTGCTGGCCGAGGGCTGAACCGGACCGGGTCAGTGAGCTTCCAATGTCTGAGGATCTCACGCCCGAGCCGGAGGACCCCTACGGCATCTCTAAGTACGCAGTCGAGATGGACTTGGCGGCAGCCAACAAGATGTTTGGTCTCGACTACACCGTTTTCAGGCCGCACAACGTCTACGGCGAACGCCAGAACGTGTCGGATCGCTACAGAAATGTGGTTGGGATCTTCATGAACTCGGTGCTTCGCGGCGAGCCAATGCCGATTTTCGGCGACGGGGCCCAATCTCGAGCCTTCTCCTATATCGCAGATGTCGCGCCCGCAATCGCGCGAAGCCCTCTCGTGGCGGCCACTGCGAATGAGACGTACAACGTCGGAGCCGACACGCCAACTTCCGTCCTCGAACTGGCCGAGATCATCGCTGATGCGATGGAAGTGGATCTGAGCGTTGTCCATCTGCCGCAGCGAAACGAAGTCGTCCACGCCTTCTCAGATCACGCGAAGATCGGACGCGACCTAGAACTGCAGGACGCGACAGACTTGCGTGCCGGCATTAAGCGCATGGCCGCTTGGGTCAAAGCGCGAGGTCCCCGCGACCCCGTGAGGTTCAAGGGCGACATCGAGTTGGCAGTCAACCTGCCGCCAAGCTGGGCCGACGTGCAGACCTAGGACCAGTAAATGGCCGTTCGCGACAGTCGCGACCGGAACCTGCGAGGCACGAAGCGATGGTGAACGCCGAGCTTGTACCCGACAAACCGAGCGCCTTCGTGAGCAACGGCGGCAGGGATTGCTCGTCGGTGCCCACCTCGCCACATCCACAGTAGTTCTTCGCCGACATACCGGGCCCCGCTGCCGGTCACGCCGGACCGCCGGCTACTGCCCTGTCCGACCTTGCTTCGACCCGACGACGCCCCAAGATCGAAGTACCTCTTGATTGTGTCCGCGAGTGAGTACGTATGCGAGTGCCGAACCACGGCGTGTGGGACGTATTCGATCGCGTAGCCGGCATCGACGACCCTGACGCACCACTCAGCGTCCTCGGCGATAACGATGTCCGGTGCAAACGGATGATCCGCAAGCACGTCCCGCCGAATCGCCGAAGCGACGTTTGAGAAGGTGGCGTGGACTCCGGAAGCGCTGGCGGTTTCCGGCCCGATCGTACGGGGCTGGGGCCCGTATCGGGAGTCGATGTAGAAGGCTTGGTGAGGAGGAGCCGTCTCATTTGCAAGGTGCCGTCCGAATGTCCCAGCTAGCCCCGGACGATGTCGAAACGGCTCCGTCAGTCTGAAGAGCCAATCGGATCCGACAGGTAGGGCGTCGTCCACGGTAAAGACCACAACGTCGCCGCTCGCCAGGGACGCACCGAGGTTGCGCGTCTCCCCATGGTTGAAGTCTTCAGGAGCAATCTCGTGAACTCGAGCTCCTAGCGACCGAGCGGCCTCTTGCGTTCCGTCCGTGGACCCGGAGTCAACGACGATGACCTCGACTTCCTCATCGACGTCCTGAGCGCGAATGGCCTCGAGGCACCGCACCAGACCTGGCCCGCCGTTCTTGACGGGGACAACTACCGAGATCACTTCATCCAGCGGGCGCGCGCATGCCAGCCTCCGACAGGTGGACGCGCTGCAGGAGGCGCTCCACCTCTTTGGAGTCCAGAGTGCCCGCACCGAAGTGCTGCGTCGACTCTGCACCGCATGCCACGCCAAACGAGAGACATTCGCGCGGCGACGCACCTTCGTATCTAGCGGCAACGTAGCCAGCGAGAAACGCGTCCCCGGAGCCAACGGCAGAGATCGGCTTCCATTTGTTCGATCTCGACGTCGTAGTGCCGGCGCTCGTGTCCCTCGTCAATGATCGCGGCACAGCCGTCGGCGCTCGTGACGATGACTTCCCCCGCCCCCATCTCGATCAGGCTCTGAAGGCCCATTGCGCGATCACCCAAATCGTTGAACTCGAATCCAACTGCCTCTTCGGCTTCGAGGACATTGGGCACGACCACTGCGGGCTCGGCGCGGAGGGCTGAGCGCATCTGTTCGCCATCGGTATCCAGCGACAGAAATCACCCCAAGCGTCTTCAACTCGCCTACAAGCCGGGCATACACGTCCGGGTCGCAGCCCGGCGGGATCGACCCGGCTAAGACACACATGGTCGCGCCCTGCGCGAGGTAGAGAAGCTTCTCGACGAAGCGGTCGACTTCCTCGGGCGAGACCTGAGGCCCACGCTCGTTGATCTCGGTCTGCTCGCCGTTGGTCGGGTCGATCACGGCGAGGTTTGTCCGTGACTCGCCCTCGATCCGTGTGAAGTCATTGAGGATCGACTCCTCATCGAGGCGCTCGACGATGCGAGTGCCCGTCGAACCACCGACCAAACCGGTCGCGATCACGGGGCGCCCGAGCAACTTCAAGGCCCTCGCGACGTTGACCCCCTTGCCGCCCGCGACCGTACGCGACTCGACCGCGCGGTGGCGCTGGCCGAGCCGGAAATTGGGAACCGCGACGGTGCGGTCGATCGCTGCGTTGAGGGTGACTGTGAGGATCACTTCGGGGCCTTGGAGACTACCGAGGGTCGCGCCGGTGAATCACCAGTGCCGCTACCCCCAGGCCGGTTGCCACAACCCCCGCGCCGGCGAAAACGGCGAGAGCCCAGGAGGGCAGCCCGGAGTCGCCTCGATGACTCCAGTGGAGCCGCCACCGCCTGCGCCGCAACGACGTCGATGACCCCGACCTCCTCCCCATCCAGCTCGACGCTGGCCGTTCCGATCTGCTGACCCTTGGCGATCGGACCCGTGACCGCAGTCGGCACGTCGAGAGCCGCCTTGACCTCTTGATCGGCTCGCGCGACCGTGCGAAGGCTTCGGGCTGCGGCGAGCTTCAGCTTCCCTGCTCCGCTCGAAAGCGGAACTGAGCCGACACGCTCGCCGGCCTTTACGACCGTCCGCTTCGCGTAGAGCGAGAAGCCGTAGTCGAAAAGAGCGAGCGACGCCGAGTCGCGGGAAGCCTCGTCCGGCGAGCCAAGGACGACGGAAACCAGCTCGGTGCCCTTCTGGGCGCCCGAGGCAACCAGCACGTAGCCCGCTGCCACCGTCGTTCCGGTCTTGACGCCGTTCACGAACGGCTCCCTCAGGAGGAGATCGTTTGACGACTCGAGGCGGACGGGCTTGGTGCCCGAGCGGATCGTAATCCGCTCGGTGTCGACGATCTTGCGGAAGAGCTTCTGCGTTCGCAATTCCAGCGCGAGATCCACGAGGTCGCGTGCGCTCGAGACGTCGGCCGTGTCGAGGCCGATCGGATCCGCGTAGCTCGTCTCCTTCAGGCCAAGCGAATCCGCGGCCTTGTTCATGCGCGCGACGAAGTCCGGCTCCGACCCGGAGACAGAAAGCGCGAGTGTCTCGGCGGCGTCGTTGCCTGACGGGACCAAGAGGCCATAGAGGACGTCGCGAATCGGAAGGGAGTCGCCTGGCTTGAAGCCGGCGACGGACTCAAGGGCCTCGGGGGCGTACGGAGCAATGACGATGTCGCGATCGAGGCTGAAGCGCTGGGTCGCGAGGTAGTAGGTCATCAGCTTCGTCGCGCTCGCAATGGGATACGCGTGCTTTGGATCCTTGGCGGCCAGCACGTCGCCAGACGATGCATCGACGAGGATCCAGCTCGCCGCCGGCAGCGACTCGGGCGCCTTGGGAGCTGCCTTGGCACTCGCTGGAGCCGTGGCGAAGACGAAGGCCGCGAGGGCGGCCAGTGCGAAAGTCAGCGCAGCTTCAGGACCTGGCCCGCGTTCAGCGACTCGGAGTCGAGCTCGGGATTGAGGCGCTCGAGCCTCGACTCTGGCACCTTGGTCTTCTGAGCGATGGCGCTGAGCGTGTCGCCGGCGACCACCGTGTAGGTCTCGGCCTCCGGCTTTTTGTCCTTGCCCTGCGCCTGCTCGGTCTTCGTCTTGTCGCCGCTCGAGTCCTCGTTGTCGATGAAGTTCGTGTAGACGAGGTAGAGAGCCAGGATGCTCGCTATGAGCGCAAGCAGCGCTGCGATCCTCGCGATGATCGAGCGTCTTCCCAGTTGATTTCGAGGTCGGTACGAGCTTTCCATTGGCGCCGAGCCCCCCTGGCTCGACGCGATCGTACCCTTGGTGCATCGCCTGCCCTAGCCGCTGGAAAGCGCTTGGCAAGCCACTTCCCAAACCTCCGAGCGAAGCGATTCGGCAGCTTCGGCAGGGTCGTCGGCCCCCGCGATCGAGCGAGACGCAGTGACTATGGCCGACGCCGGATGCGATCCGAAGGCCGGCCCGAGGGCGGACGCGCTACCTCCCTGAGCCCCAACACCCGGCAGGAGAAACGGTGAGCGCGGCATCAGGGATCTGAGGCGAGCGATGTGCTCGGGCTCCGTGGCACCGACGACGGCACCGATCGAAGCAAGCCCCGACTCGGTCGGAATCTCCGAACCGAGCTCATCCACCATCGCGGCCAGGCGCTCGTGAAAGGGCGCCTCTGGCGCGGGCTGATCGAGAAGGTCGGCAGCGCCGGCGTTGGAGGTACGAACGAGCACGAACAGCCCGGCGCCGGCCTCCGCCGCCCCGCTTACAAGGGGCGCGAGCGAATCGCGCCCGAGCGTGCCGTTGAGGGTTGCAGCGTCCGCGCCCAGGCCTTCGATCTCTCCGAACGGGCTCGCGGTCGAGCCGAACAGCGCATCCGCGTACGCGGATGCGCTCACCGGCACGTCGCCGCGCTTTCCGTCGGCGACAACGAGGAGTCCGGCCCCGCTCGCGGCGGAAACGACACGCAAGAGCGCTTGCCAACCTGGCGCACCAAGACGCTCAAAGCATGCGAGCTGCGGCTTGACCGCCACACAGGCCGAGCCCGCGGCGGCGATGACTCGCTCGCACCAAAGGCTCACTGCCTCCCCGGCACGCTCGGCGGGCGTATCGCCGCCGACGTCCGGAAAGGCTAACCCAGCGACGGCCGGGTCAGGGTCCAACCCGACGCAGATCTGACTCGAGCGCTCTTCTACGAGCGCCGCAAGCCGATCCGCGAACGGGTTACGCGAGCTCTGGGTCAGCCGCCCTTGACCTTGCCCTTGAGGCCGGCACCGGCCGAAAACTTCGGAACCTTGCCGCCTGCAATCGTGATGCGCTCGCCGGTTCGGGGATTGACGCCCTGCCGGGGACCGCGCTCGGCGACCGAAAACTTGCCGAAGCCGGTGAAGTTCACGTCATCGCCCGAAACGAGCGAACTCTGGATGCCATCAAGCACCGCGTCAACCGCGTCAGCCGCAGCCTTCTTTGAATCGAAGCCACCGGCGATCTTTTCGACGAATTCAGCCTTTGTCACTTGAAAATCCTCCTCCTAGGGTCGGAACGGCGCGGAATCTAACAGCGTGCGAGGACGGCTACTTACGCATGGAGCAGCCGACGGTGCCCTTTACGATCAGGCGATGCGCGCCGCGCGACCCATCGTCACCGCAGTCCGGCGCTTGCGATTCTCTTGCTGGTTGGTGGTTGCAAGAGCTCGCTTGCGCATGCGCGGAGTGGAGCTCGATATCCACGCACATTCCCGGATCGTGATCGAGTCCTGGCCCAAGCTACGGGTGACCGAGCCAAATGGCCCGGCACGCGGTGGCACCCTCGAACTTCGACTGGGAAACGACACCTGGATCGGCGAAGCCATGACGCTTGAACTCGAGGCCGGCAGGGTGAACCGCTTGGAGATCGGCCCGGAGAGCCTTCTCGGAGACAACGTCCGCATCGTCCTTCGGGGTGGCAGCGTCCGCACGGGCCGACAATGCAACATCCGCGACGGAGCGTGGATCAAGTCCGATGGGTTTCTATCGATCGGCGACGAGGTCCAGGTGGGCCAGGGAGGCGCACTCCATTGCGCGTATGAGCTCAGTGTTGGAAGTCGCTCGGTCCTCGCCGAGCGCGTGAGCGCGCTGGACTCCGATCACACTTTTTCGGCAAACGCCAGGCACTTTCGCGACAACCCACTCACGGTTGAAGCCACCGACATCGGCGAAAACTGTCTTGCGGGCGCAGGCGCGGTGATTCTCCGTGGCTGTCGAATTGGGAAAAACTCAGTGATCGGAGCGAACGCAGTGGTCCTGGGGGGTGACTACCCAGCCGAGTCGATGTTGGTTGGGAACCCCGCGACGCAAGTTCAGGCGACTGCGATGCCGGGGGCCGGCGCGCCCTCAGAGGACTAGCGTCTTCGCCTTCAGCGATCCGACGAGCGCGGCACCGGTCTCAACCCCATCGTGAGCCAGTAGAAAAACGGCCCGTCGCGAAGGGTCGTCGACGGCACGAAGTCTCGCCCTGACATCCCGCACGTACGGCAACACGAGGAGCGTGGCGGGCGGAAAACGCCGCGCGAATGGCAGCGCGATCGCCGCCAGCAACATCAGACCGTGTGACCGCTTCCAGAAGAGTCCCTTCCACAGCACCTCACGAAGCCTCGGATGACGCTTGAAATTACGAAATGCCGGCGTCCAAGCTGCTGCTACGCGCAGCTTCTGCGCCGGGCCGATCTGCATGACCGCGTGGTGGACGATCGCCTCGTCGGCAAGTACAGGATTGGCGCCCATTTCGATTGCCCGCCACGCGAGGTCGGTGTCCTCGCCCCGGAGCATTGACTCGTCGAATCCATCCAGACGTGTCAGCAGGTCGCGCGGGTACGCGACGTTCGCAGCTGGAAACCATGGGCCCAGTTCACGCACTTCAAGGGTCCGGGTGTAACTGCTCTCGAGGCGTTTTTCCGACGGATTTGGAACGGTGACCCCCTGCACCAAAGGTCTCGAAGTGTTGGCGGCTGCGTCGACGAGTTCCGATAGCCATGACCGCGCCGGTTCGCAGTCGTCATCGGTGAACGCGATGATCGACCCGCGCGCCAATCTCCAGCCCGAATTCCTCGCCGCACCCGGGCCTCGGGCTACCGGGCGCCTGGTAGCCGTGAGCGAAGCACTGCCTAGGGAGTCGCCCAAGGAAGCGAGCAAGTGCCAAGTCGAGTCGGTTGAGTCGTCATCGACGATGACGACCTCGAACGAACGGTCAAAGTCCTGCTTGGCGAGGGAATCGAGGGTTCGCGCGAGTCGATCAACTCGATTGCGAGTGGCGACGACCACGGAAACCTCGACGGAGGCCGCCTCCATGGCCGTCTAGGCAGCCAAAGGCGCACCGAACCGCGGAGCCACATCGGGCGCGGTCTCGCCGTGTTCTCGCAGGAGCTGTGAGACGACCTCCTCGGCCTCGCGCACGGCGTAGTTCGTGCCGCGGTCGTCCGGATACACCTGAGTCGTGTTAGCGAGGTAGAGCCCTGGGACGCCGGCACGGTAGGCGGGCATGCGTTCCCGGTAGTTGGGGAGTACGACGGGCTGCCCAGCCGGTTCGCGGAACATCCAGCTCTGCTTGATCCAAGAACGATCGAACTCCGCGTTCACCTTCCGCAAGCCTGGCTCATAGAAGTCAAGGAGTTCGTCCATCGATTTTGTCAGTAGTTCGTGATCGCGCGGGAGGTAGTTCGCGACGTATAGAAACCTGCGACCGTCGAACCGCTCCGGCGGAACCAGGTTCGTTTGCTCGATCAACCCGATGAACCCCAGGTCCGTGTCGGCGACATTGGTCCAGTAGAAGGGGTGAAACTGCCGATCCATTTCACAAAGCAGACACAGCGCGGCGAAGTATTCGATCTCCCTTGTCTTGCCGAGGTACTGATCTCCAATCTCGCCTGCCAACGTGGGGTCCAGCAGCTGCTCGAAGACGTCTGAGGGAAGCGCTGCGACCACGGCGTCGTATCGCTCCGGCTCCCCAGAAGCTTGGAAGTCGCGCGGGTCGTGGCCGATACGGAACGAGTTCTCGGCGCCGGCGGTCACCAAAAAGCCTCCGTCGGAAGCACGGGACAAGAGCTTGGCGGGTCGATCGATCATCACGCGCCCACCGCGAGATTCGATCAGGTCGCGCAGACGCACGAATATCGTCTCGAAGCTGTCCTTCGGGATCACCAGGAGCTCGCCCTTTGCTTCCTCGCCAGTTACCTGACGTCGGTTTCTCAGCTTGGCCCAGAGCCACGACATCGAGATGTCGTCTGCCTGCTCCCTGAACTTCCCATAGAGAAGCGGACCCCAGACGTGCTCCCACGCCGGCTTGCCCATGAACCGCTCAACCCACTCGCGGATCGTGATCCCCTCGTACGGTTCGACTGAGTGCGCGCGCTTTTGCAGCCAGAGAGCACCAAGGCCCATCCTCACCCGGGAGAGCGGCGACATTGGGCTGAAGCGCAACAGGTCCAACGGAGTCGTGAAGGGGTGCAACTCACCGTTGCGAAAGATCGCGACGCTCGATGGCCAGGTCTCAAGCTCGCAGCCGATCTCCGCGCAGAGGTCGTGCATCTCCTGATCGCTCGTGAAGAGGTGGTGGTAGTACCGCTCGAGCAGGACTCCGTCGCCGGTGTCGATAGTCGCCGCTTGCCCCCCTAGGCCGGGCCAGCGCTCGTAGACGTCGGTCTCATGACCGAGCTTTGTCAAGCGATGAGCAGCAACCAGCCCCGCCTGGCCTGCTCCGAGAACAGCGACCCTCATTAGGCGGCGGAGGGTAACATCGCCGCGGCCAGTGGATACGCAACAATCGATCTCCCCGGACGTCTACGATCGCGACTACTTCCTCTCCGAGATCTGTGAGGGCTACGAGGAAGCGCTCGCAGGCGAGGTGTCATTCAACAAAGCCAAACAGGTCCGGATCCTCGGGCCCAAAACCGGCATGAAGATCCTCGACGCGGGCTGTGGACGAGGCGAAACTGCGCTCGCTCTGGCGAAGGCGGGTGCGACAGTGTCCGGCCTTGACTACTCAGAGAGTGCCGTCGAACTTACACGTGAGACACTGGCCGACTATCCCGACTCCGACATCCGGGTTGGAAGCGTGACTGACCTTCCGTGGCCGGACAACACGTTCGACCGTATTCAGTTCTCCGATGTGATTGAGCACCTCGATCCGCCCCAAACGGTCCCCGCCCTTTGTGAGTTTCACCGAGTCCTGAAGCCTGGTGGTTTCGCCCTGGTTCACACAGCGCCGAATCTGCTGTTCATGAAATTCGGCTGGCCCGCTGCCAGGCCGTTCGTTCGCTTGGCCGGGCACTCCGATATCGCGGACAAGGTGGATGAGTGGTTCCGGATCGCGGAGGAGTACCACGTGAACGAGCAGAGCGTGTACAGCATGAGGCGCAACCTTCGAGCGGCTGGATTCGACAAGCCACACGTCTGGATCGACTCCGATGTGTTGCGTGGGGGCAAGTTTCACCTCTTGTCAGGGTTCGAAGGGCCTGCCGTCAAGACAGCGCGAGTGATTGCGGCGACTCGGCCGGTGCGCCTCTTCATGGGCAACGATGTCCTAGGAGTGGGAATCAAGCAGCCGGGTCGATGACGGCCCGGCGCGAGCCAACATTAATCTCGGTCACGGCTCCTGTTCTCAACGAGGCGGAGACGATCGAGACGTTTTATGAGCGCGTGGCGACGGCGCTCGCTGACTACGACTTCGAGGTCATCTTCGTCGACGACGGCTCCACCGACGAAACACCCGCCCTTCTAAACGCCATCGCCAGTCGCGACGGGCGGGTCAAGGTGGTGCGACTCGCACGGAACTTCGGCTACCAGGCGGCCGTGATCGCGGGGCTGGATCACGTCCGCGGCGACGTGGTCGTGACGATCGACGCCGATCTCCAGGATCCACCGGAGTTGATCGAGGAGATGCTCGACAACTGGCGCCAGGGTTCCGACGTCGTCTACGCGGTTCGCCGCGATCGCCATGGCGAGGGCCGGGTGAAGCTGGCAACTGCGCGGTGGTTCTCCGCGATCTTTAAGCGCTTGGCGGAGCTTGACGTTCCGACGAATGCCGGCGATTACAGGCTCCTCGACCGGCAAGCGGTCAACGCCCTGCTTCGCATGCGAGAGCGGAGCCGGTTCATGCGAGGCATGTCGGTCTGGGTCGGGTTCACGCAGAGCTCGATCACGTACGACCGAGACCCGCGATTCGCTGGCGAGACCCGCTATCGATGGCGGACTCTGCTCGAGATCTCGCTCGACGCAATCTCGTCATTCTCGCACTTCCCTCTTCAGATCGCCACCATCGTTGGCTTCGTGGTGTCGTTCGTTGCCTTTCTAGGCATTCCATACATCGTGATCAACCGGTTGATCGGCTTCTATGTCGAGGGAATCAGCACGCTCACGTTCGCCGTGCTCTTCTTGGGTGGCATCCAGCTGATCTTCCTTGGAGTGATCGGCGAGTACATCTCGAGGATCTACGACGAGGTCAAGCGCAGGCCGCTTTACCTCGTAAGCGACCGGGAGAACCTGCATGGCCCATATCCCGGGGTCGCTGACTTGGACCCGGCCACGCACAGGGCAATCGGCCCCGGGACCGAGAATGCGCCCGCGGCAGGAGCAGAGGATTCGACTTGACCGTGCAATGCGAAGACTCGAGTGAAGTCTGCGCGGCTTGTGGCTCCAGTCGTCTAGTGCCCCACTTCGACGTTGCGGGCAAGATGGGCGAAGAGGGCTTGATTCCGACGACGAAGGAGTTCGGCACTGCGCTTGGCAACATCGTTCGTTGCGAGGCGTGCACGCACATGCAACTTGACCGGTTCCCCACCGAAAGCGAGCTCGAGGCCGCATACTCAGACGCGGCATCCGACGCGTACGTCGAGGAGGAAGCCGGGCAGAGATACAGTTTTGCGAGCGTTCTCGAGCGGATCGAGAGGTACTCGCCGCGTGGAAGGATCCTGGACGTGGGTTGCTGGGTGGGGTTCCTTCTTGCCGAGGCCGAGTTGCGCGGCTGGGAACAATGCGTTGGCATCGAGCCGAGTTCTTTTGCGTCGGACTACGCGCGAGACCGCCTGGGAGTTGACGTTCGCACCGAGGACCTGTTCACGGCGAACCTGGACCTCGGCGGCTTCGATGTCGTCGTGATGGGCGACGTGCTCGAGCACCTCACGAGAGCCAACGAGGCTTTGGAACGAGTGGGAGAACTGCTGACCCCGGGGGGGATCCTCGCCCTCGAGCTTCCGGACGCCGGCAGCCGGGTCGCAAAGCTCCTCGGAGACAAGTGGTGGTCGGTCATCCCCACTCACATCCATTACTTCACGCGCGTCAGCGTTGCTCAAATGCTCCAGCGACACGGCTTCGAACCCGTCTATGTGGCTACCGACCCCAAGTCGTTCACGGTGCGCTACTACCTCGACAAGGGCGGCGGCTATTTGCCTGGGGTCTCGACAGGATTGATCGCGGTAGCGGAGAGCGTCGGTATCGCCGGGCGCATGTGGACGCCTGACTTCCGCGACCGGATGCTCATGCTCGCGCGTTACACAGGCGGCGCGTAGAGGGCGAACCGGTCGCTGCCAGCGACGGGTCTCCAGCCCGCTTCCTCCAGCCAATTGTCCTCATCGATTACTGGAACACCTGGGCGCCCGAGACCGACTACCACGAGGTCTGGCGCGGTCGTCTCGATCGCATCGATGAAGGCGCCCTCGTCGGAGAATCGTTCGATCAAACCGTCAGCATCGACGCCGACATAGGACACCTGATTCTCGAATCGCGGGCCGAAAGCCGGGAGGATCGGTGCCGTGCCTGCATCTGACCAGAGGCCTGTCAGGGCAACTTCCCGTCCCCCGTCAACCTCCTTGGCGATCTCTTCGATGACGGGATCGCCGCCTACGTATCGCTGGTCGTTGAACTTGTCCTGGAGTATCTGACCAACCCCGATCGCGATTGTGAGGGCGGCCGCACCAAGGGCGCCCAAAGTGCCCCATGAGCGGATGGCGACCAGCTTTCTCACGCCCACAACAATCGCTACAAGGAGCGCTAGGCCAAGAACCCCAACGGCCAAATCAGATGCACTGAGACGAGCGGTAGCCAAATCTCCACTTCCGGCTCTTGAGAGCCCATGGACGACCGCCAGCGGAGCGATCAGTGCGGATGCAACTCGGACCCACCTAATCTCAGAGGCGCCAACCGCGGCGATCCCGACGGCGGCGACCAAGGCGGGCACGGCATAGCGTGAGTCGGCGCCGACCAGAACGGGATTTCCTTCAGGCCCGCCAGCCGTGTACGGCGTAACCGCGTATGCGACTGCAAGCAGAGCCGCCGTCGCGAGGAGCGCGCCGACTGGACCGCGCCACTTTTGGCGCGAGAACTTGGATGGCAGCACCGCGAGCACCGCCCCCACGACCAGGAACGCTGGCGCCGCAAGCGCGTCGATCCATTGTTTAACGATGCCGTCTGCGGTGGTGGAGCTGCCTGGGAGATCCACGTTCCACCACACATCCCATTTGCCGATGTAATCAGCGATCGTCGATCCAGCGGCCTCACGAACGATGTCAGGTGGCGCGTCGAACAGAGTGAAACCAGCCACTTGGACCTTGACGGGAAACAAAGGACTCCCGGAGATGATCCAGTTCCTTAAAAGCCACACGCCCCCGAAGGCCAAGATCAGACCGACGAGGATCCCGCCGTCCTTGACGACATGCTTGAGCTCGCGGCGCTGAAAGAGCCAGCGCACGAGCCAGACGGCCACCACGACCGCGACCGTTGAGACCGCGTACCACTTCGTCCCGAAGCAGAGTCCAAGCGAAATGCCGGCTAGTACGACGTCCGAAGACCGCTTGGTTTCGTCGTGTCGGAGCAAGAACAGCAGCGCCACCGCCAGAGCGAACACCGCAACCGAGTCTGTCATCGCGTTCGGCAGAGCGGGAATCGAGACCGCCGGCATCGCCAAGACGAGACAACCGGCGATTGCTGCGAGACTGCGCGCAGCACCCAAACGGAGGACAACGGCGTAGACGGCCAGTCCTGCGAGTACGTAGAAGAGCCACATCGACTCGTGAACGAGGAAGTCGTTATGCCATGGCAAAACGAATGCCAAGAGCATCACGTCGCCGTTATTCGGATAGTTGCCAAGGGCGGTACTGGGTACGAAGTTGTCCACTTGCCAGATCGAGCCGGTCTGGATCCACGCGATCACGTTGGGCAGGTGGAACGTCGAGAAGTCGATCGATCCGGACGTTGCAACGGCCTGGTTCTTCGCGAACGCGATCAGGAAGACGGCGACCAAGGCGACCGAGAGCGCAGCGGACGCCTTGATCAGGTTTCCTTCGGCCTGCTCCGCCGAGGTGATCGAGTCACCGGCGGGCGCTCGATCCCCCATGCGCGCACTTGCCAGGGACACAGAAACAAGCACGGCTGCTGCTGCCAAGACGGAGCCGCGCCCGAGCAGTCCAAGCGCGGCAGGCACAAGGTGGACCGTTAGCAGGGAGCAGGTGAAGAGAAGGGCAATCGCCATAGCCGACTCGATGCCCTTCAGTTCTGGGCACCAACAGCGTGTGAGCGTCACCGCGGTGACAACGGAAGACCCGCTCACAGCCACGAAGATCACCAGCCCGATCAGGTAGTCACTCAGCGACATTCAGCAGGCCAGATCCGTGTAGACATCTTCATACCGTTCAACCACGCGAGACCAGTCGTATTCGTCAGCCGTCTCGAAGCAATCCCGCTCGAGTTGGTCGCTCGGCGGCCCGCGGAGCGAGTCAATGAGCGCATTCGCGAGGCTTTCCTCGTCGCCGGTGGCAAAGATCGAGCCGGACGCCCGGCCTCGAACGATCTCTGGGCCTGCGCCCGAGTCGTCACACACGATCGGCGTCCTCGATGCGAGCGATTCGAGCAACACGAGGCCGAAAGCTTCCCCTGGAGCAGCGTTGACCGTCACCCACGCCTCGGCGAAGCCGTCAGCAACGGTGGCAGCTTTATCGAGTTCTTCGATGCCCTCGGGAATCCGGACTTGACTCGTGCTCATGAAAGGGTCAACTGTGCTTGCGAGGACCAGGCGGGCCCCCGGGATCTGTTCGAGAACGTGACGCCACGCGGCGAACAACAGGTCAGATCGCTTCCGAGGATCACCCAGGCTCGATGCGCAGAACGCCGTTGGAACATCCGACCGGTTAGCAGGGGACGAGAACGATTTCATATCCACTCCACCGGGGAGAATCAGGGGGTCTCGCAGCAGGAATCGTCTGAAGGGCGATGCAGCCGCCTCGCTAAGTACCGAGCACGCATCAGCGCGTCTCACGGTGTCGAGCAACATCTCGAGACGGAACCGACGCGCCACTAAATACTCGCGCGAAGGGACACCATGCATCGTGGCGACGACCGGCGGCCCACCCCATTGCCGTGCGCGAACAGCCGCCCAGGAGTCCGACGGGAAAAACGAATGGGCAACATCGAACCCCCCGGACCTGAGGCGTCTAATGGTGTGCGGCATGGTCAGGATGTGTTGCTCGTAGACCTTGAGGCCGGGCATATTGGGTGGGCGCCGCTTTCGGCTGATCCTCACGCCGTCTTCGACGGACTCGGACGTTCGCTTTGAGTGCGTCGTGAGGAGGGTGACTTCGTGACCTCGGTTGCCGAGGGCGACTGCGAGATCATGGACGAGCCTTTCGGTGCCCCGTCTCACCTCGGGCCAGAACGTTGGGGTGAGGAGCGCGATACGCAACATTCACACCACCGGAGAACGATGTTCGAACGACCCTCGGACCGTCCAGCCGGTCTCAACTGCATCAACTGCAGCACGGACGGGTACGTGGACGGCGAACCGAAGGATCCGTCGCGCAGATTTTGGCTCAGGGGCAGCAGCGAACTCCCAGGCGACGCGCCCCAGATACGGCAAGCAACCCAGGGCCATCATCGCTGCAGGTCGCTTTGCCTGCAGCGCATGGACACCGACCGCCCACACGGCTGCTGCGGCTACGTCGCGATGCGCCACGTTGACAAAGAGGTTGTTTTTCAATGACGTCCGGAGGCGCTGATGCCGTTTTACAAGGAGTGGAAAGTCTCGTCGTTTTCGCGCTCCCTTTAGGGCCTGCGGCAGAGGGGTCGCGTGGACCGCGTGGAACGCAATCGCCTCCTCGACGAACTCCAGCCGAATTCCGTGGTCTTCGGCTCGGAGACCGAGATCAGTGTCTTCGGCCCACGGGTAGGTGAAGGTTTCGTCGAAACCGCCGAGGACTTCGAGGAGCTCGCGCGGGTATGCGATGTTGCAGGTTTCGTAGAGGCCGGACGGTGCCGTTATCTCGATGCTTCGTGCCAGGCCGAACAGCAGATGTCGTTCGTCCGGATCCGGCTCAGTTTGTCCTTGTATGACAACGGGTTGCCCTCCATCTCGCATGCGCTCCGCTGCCGTGAGCAAATGCCTCGCCCAGTCGGGCAGCACCCGGCAGTCATCGTCTATAAAGGCAACGAGGGGGGCGTTCGCGGCTCTCCACCCTGCGTTCCGCTGCGCCGCCGGGCCTGTGGCGGTAGATGTCAAAAATCGAACAGCCAAGCCCTCGGGAGCCCCCGCGAACGGCGATCTGGACAAGGGCGATCTGACAACGATTACCTCCAGATCGTTAGCCGCAATCGACTGATCGCCAAGTGAAGACAGAGCGAACGCTAGGCGGGTCTCGCGCTGATGCGTGGGGATCACGACCGAAAGGCGAGGACCGCCGGTCTCATCCCGAGGCCGACCGTTCAAGCGAGACTAGTCTCCAGAGGGCGCACGCGCGCCAGATACCCGCGCATCTCGCGCAGCAGCGGTCTCTCCATGATGTAGGTGAGACCCGCGACGATGCAGCCGAAAGAGGCGAACTCGGCCACTGCGAGAGCGACTGTGCGGTCGCCCGTTTCGACCCACTGCCGGAACACGAGAAGGGCGAGCACTGCGGGCACCACCGGGACCAGCGCCCGGAACACATAGCGGCGCAGAGCGAACCCAGGGAACAGCTTCAGCAGAAAGAAAGCCCGGACCGACAGCGAGACGGCGGTCATCCCAAACATCCCGAAGGCAAACCCCTTCAAGCCGTAAGCAAAGATCAGCGGAGTCGGGATAGCGAGGAACGCGACGAGTGCTGAGAAGGTCACTATCGCAACCGGGCGAGTCTTTCCGGTCGCACGATAGAAGGCGTCCCAGTTGAACCCGATGTGGTTCAGCCCAGCGGTAACTCCGAAAACCTGAAGCAGAATCGTCGCACTTGTCCAGCTCGGGCCAAGAACGTGCTGGACGAAGTCGCTCGCGAAAAGGGATAGGGCGGCGCCGAAGGGGAGTGCCCACATCAATGCGATCCGGTTGGACTTCTCGAACGCCTCCTGCAACAGGGGGCGATTGTTGGACACGCGGCAGATCGCCGGATACATCGCCTGGGTGATCACGGAATCGACACGGTCGGCGTACTGACCGAGAATTGCCGCGAGCCCTATGGCTCCCGTAGCTGCGAGCCCGATCGCGGCGTTGCCAGCGAATATCGCGATGTGCCCGATGAGCAACCCGCTGCCAACCGCGACCATCAAGGGCCACGAGAAAGACGCGTAGCGACGTGCGGTCTCACGATCAAAGACGAACCTCAGGCGATAAGGCGACGCGATCAGCGCCGAAACGCCTCCGGCCCAAGCTCCGGCAACAGAGCCGATGACGAGCGACCAATAGCCGAGGCCGGCGATGGCCAGGGCACCCGTGGTCAGGAAGGAGATGATCGGGTCAACAGACAAGAAGATGCGCTGGCGGAAGTAATCCATACGGCGATAAAAGATCCAGATTGGGGACTGAGCGGCAAGTCCCGGCAACATCAAGCTCAGGACAATCATGGGCGCGATTAGCTTTGGCTGGTCGTAGAGAGCTGCGAGTGTCGGCGCCAATGCGATCGCAGCCACCATCATGATGCCGGCAGTAATGGCCTCCAAGGTGAAGGATTTTTGGAACGCATACTCCTGATCCGGCTCTTCCTGTTGGATGTACTTGTCCGCGACCGCCGCAGCCTTGAGGCCAATCAACGCCATCACACCGAGCAGCAGAATGCTCCAGACCCCGAACTCCGCCTGATTGAGGAATGCGGCGGCGATCATCGCCTTGAGGACGTTCAACCCGCCGATGGCGATCAGGAACGCCGAATTTATGACCGAACCCTTGGCAACGGCCCTGCGCCGCCCGCCCGAACTCGGCGCCTCAAACTTCACATACCGAGTGTAATGCGAGCCAGTCGGCGCCGAGGCAGTAGCCGGAGCCTGTACCGTGCCGGGGCGATGAGCGTCACAGCACCGCCAAAGACACTTGCCGACGAGATTGCGTCGACAACCTGGTACCACACGATCGAGCTTCCGAATGGGGTTCGGACCCCGGGCTTCTACGACACGCCGGAGATAGCAAAGAGGTTCCCGTTCCCGGCATCACTCGACGGCAAGCGCTGCCTCGACGTAGGGACAGCTAATGGCTTTTGGGCGTTCGAGATGGAGAAGCGCGGAGCAGCCGAAGTTGTCGCGATCGACATCGATGACCCCGCCGATTACGACTGGCCCGAGCCCATTCCCGAGCAACCGGTGCGTCCTGCAAACACCGAGGCTGGAGTCAATCCCGGATTCGAGATCGCGCATCGGGAGTTGGGATCATCCGTCAAGAGGGTCGAAACGCGCGTCTACGACCTGCCTTCCGCTGGGGTTGGTGAGTTCGACTTCGTCTTCATGGGAGCCCTGATGCTCCACTTACGCGACCCGGTCAAGGCACTGGCATCAGTGCTGCAAGTCACTCGTGGCGAGTTCCTTTCGGCGGACTCGATCTCGCTCTCGTCGTCGTTGAGCCATCCCCTCACCGCAGCCGGTGTACTCCGAGGCGTCGGTGAACCAAGATGGTGGACTCCCAATCTGCTCGCCTACCGTCGCCTGATTCGCGCCGCAGGTTTCAACATCGTCGAAAAAGGCGGCCTCTTCTTTATGCCGTTCGGCGACGGGTTTCCTCCACCACGAAAGCTCCGGGAGGTGCCGCGCCACGAGCTACCTGCGGAGTTGTCCTTCCGGCTTGCGATTCGGCACCTCGGAGCCGCATCGAGCTGGGCGCGGTGCATCCCAGCTTGACGGTCCAGCCCGTCGTACTGCTCTCACTGCCCCGATCCGGCTCGACACTAGTCCAGAGGGTGTTGGGCGCCCACCCCGATGCGGCGACTGTCTCCGAGCCGTGGTTCCTCTTGCCGCTCACCTACTCGCTCCGGGAAAGCGGCGCGCGAGCCGAATACTGGCACCCGCTCGCTGCAATGGCAACCAACGATCTGGCGGACGCTCTCCCTGAAGGAAGGGACCAGTACCTGCGCGAACTCGGAGAGCTGGCGACACGAATCTATTCGCTGTTGGCGGATGGGGCCTCGGTTTTTGTCGACAAGACTCCCAGGTACCACTTGATCTGGCGGGAACTTCCGCGCATTCTCCCTGCGGCTAAGTTCGTATTCCTCTGGCGCAATCCACTCGCTGTCACCGCGTCTCTGCTCAGGACTTTCAGGGACGGGCGATTTGAGCCCGACCTCTTTGATGTTGACTTGGACGACGGGGTTAACAACCTGACTCAGATGTGGGAGCAACTGCGGACAACTGATTCGGCCATGGCCGTGCGCTACGAGGATCTGCTCTCCGATGTGTCGGAATGGCGACGCATTTTCGACTTCGTTGGGCTCGAGTTCGACGAGGGGCTGCTGTCGGAGTTCAGCGAGGTGAAACTCGAGGGGCGCTACGGGGATCCGACTGGCGTCCAGGCGTACTCCCAGCTCAGTGCCGAACCCGAAGCGAAGTGGCTGGCGGACATGTCCGGGCCTGTACGGCGAATGTGGGCACGCTCCTACCTCGAGAGAATTGGCGACCACCGGCTTGAGCTAATGGGATACGAGCGCCGGGAACTCGAGGCCGCCGTCGCGTCGAGCAAACGCCGCCCAATGACCGCCCCCGTCGACTTGACCCACCTCTTACTTGCTCGAGTTGCTCACGCAAAGCACCAAAGGACGGTGGCCCGACCTGACTCACCGCAACCGATCTGACCTTCAGGCTCCTACTGTCGCGTGATGCACGACGTGACGCACCGAATAACCGCGGGGAGACCGCATAGAAAAGCGAGTCTTTTCCGTGACATCGGTGAAGCCACACGCTTCGACCATCATCGCCCACGCCTTGACACTTGGCTCCCAAAAGACGGGCGCGCCCGGCCTGTGAGCTCGATAGCGAGCCGCCGGATAGCGCAGCAGGCTAAGCATGTAGTGATAGGGCTCGCAGGTGACGAAGACTCCGCCAGGCTTCAGCAGGCTTCGCATGCGTTCCATTGCTAGGAACTGGTTCTTCAGGTGGATGAGCATTGAGCCACAGAAGACCAGGTCAAATGTTCCCACCTCTTCGGGCGTGACCTCGTAGACGCTTCTCTCCACACGAGACACCGAGGACCCGTAGATCTCATGCGCAATGTGAAAACCTTCGGACAGCGGTGTCTCGCTGATGTAGCGAGGCCGCATCGCAGGCCAATCGATTTCATTGGCACTTGGAAGATCGAGGGCCACAACTTCCGCACCCCTGCGCTCGAACTCGAACGCCCAAAACCCGTTGAAGGTTGCAACGTCGATCACGCGCTTTCCGACGAGGTCGTCGGGAAGGAAGTAGTTGTCAACAAGCGGGCGTAGATCGAACTCGCCCTCGGTGACCACCCCTGGAGCCAGTTCGAGCGAGTGATACCAGTCCATTCCCAGGGCTCGATCGACGAGCCTGCTTTTAGCGTCTGCCGTCACGCGCGGCATCGTAGCTACGGACGTCTCGCCCGCCGGGTTGCCATCCGACGGCGAAGTCTGGACATGAAAGCGCTGCTCCCGGTGGCGCCCCGAAGCACGTCGTCCGGGTACGGATGGACTTCTCCACGAACTCGTAAACCTTTGATGCGCCCCTTGACTCCTGCCATGTTCCGGTCAATCACCAATTGGCCCATGCATATGAGCGCCTCGCTTGCCAGAATTCGAGCCGTTCGAGTGCCTCGCAGGACACTCCACTTTCGCAGCACGAGACCTCGGCCGAAGCCCATGAGGTAGTTCTTGCTCGCGGACCCGGAACCGAGAGTCGCCGAGTGTTCATGAACCGCCCGCGCATCGACGCAAAGCATCGGCCTGGCGCCGGTGAGCCTTGCCCGTATCACTAAGTCGACATCCTCGTGGTATGCGATGAACCGCTCGTCGAAGCCGCCAATCGAAGTGAACAGGTCGCGGCTGATCGACATCGCGCCTCCCGTCGGTCCGAACGGAGGTGGGGTAAATGTGTTCAGCTCCGACTTCGGCGTCCCGTTCAGGTAGTCGAACGGCATCAACAAGTTGTCGACCTGGACCCCGGCAGAGTCGATGATCTCCGGGTTTGATGAGCGCAGGAGGACGCCGGCACCAAGGTTTCGGCCGGGTCCGGCCTCGACGACCATCGCCAATCGGTCAACGAATCCCGGTTCCACGGTGCAGTCGTCGTTGGTAACGATGAGAACTGGGGCGGCTTCAGATGCGGCTGCCAGGTTCACCGCCCGCCCGAAACCCAGATTCTCCCGCGCGGGGATCACCCGGTAATCCGGATGATCTAGTTTGAACGACGGCCCCAGCAACTCCTCGTTATCAACGATGACAAGTCGGTGCTCGCGCTCGCCTGCAAGTGACCGAGCCAGCCGGCGCAAGCCAGGCCCTCCACCGAGCGTGGGCACGATCACCGCGATTCCGGGTGAGGTCTGAGCCACAGCCGGCGCCCTCTTGATCAGTAAGCGCCGTGCCCGCGAAAAATGACTGGGATCGTGTGTGCCAGGATCCGGAAGTCGCGCATGACCGACAGGTTCTCTAGGTAATCGATCTCCACGGCCAGACGTTCGTCGAAACTTAGATTGCCGCGCCCGAAGACCTGCATCGGCCCCGTCAGCCCCGGCTTCATCTCGAGCCTCGCCCGCTGAGCAGGGCCATACATCGCAACAACGGCCAGCTCCTCGGGCCTCGGGCCAACGATGCTCATATCGCCCTTGATCACGTTCAAGATCTGCGGGAGCTCGTCAAGGCTGTAGCGCCGGAGAAAACGCCCGATCGTGGTGACCCGTGGATCTGCCTTTAGCTTGAAGACGGGTTCAGAAAGGTTCTCGAGGTCCACGAGATCCTTGAGATCAACCTCCGCGGTCGTGTTCATCGATCGAAACTTGAGCATCGTGAATGGCTTTCCATGAAAGCCGGCACGACGCTGGCTGAAGAGCACGGGTCCCCGATCGTTGAGCTTGATAGCGATAGCGAGCACGACCATGAGCGGAAGGGCAAGCACAAAGATCGTGACACCCAGAATTACGTCGATGATGCGCTTGACGATGATGGTGGACCTCGGGACGTCGCTCGTGTTGTATTCGAGAATTGGTAGATCGGCGACCTGAGAAAGGCGGAGCGAGGGCCTCGCCCTCCCTCGAAAGGGAGAGACCACGCTCAGCTTGACCTGATGGTCGCGACAGAGCTCGAGAAGGCGCTCGATTAGGACTGGATTGACCTCGGACCATGCGATTACCACCCGATGGATCCTCGGCAAAGCCGCCTTGATCTCCGTCCAGCCCCGGTAATCGGATAGATGTAAAGGACGCTCGTCCACGAGTTCGAGGTGCATGTCTTCGAACAGTTCCACCTTGCGACGAATGGCATCCGCCTCAATGCCTTCACCGACGACGATTGTCCGTTCGCGGCTGGTTCGGTGCCTCCAGAGCGCGCGCGCGAATGTCCGGCCGGAAACGTCTGCCAAGAACGCAAGTAGGACTGCGACGAAGAGTTGCCATGAGACCGCGTTGCCTGGTATCAGCACTGCGAGACCCGCAACGATTGTCCCGACCCAGACCGCGATCGTCGGGACCTCGTCGATCGTCAGGTGCCTGATGGATCGGTGGTCGGCGTCGTAAAGGCCGAAGAGCTTCGCAAGAAAGAGCGAGGGCACCACGATGGCAACCGCGTACAGGACCGACGCCCCTGCCTGGTTGGCAGCGATAAGTCCGACCAAGAAAGCGACAACAAGATCGACTGTTACAAGCATTCGCCTACGCAGGCTGTCTCGCCACCATCGTTTCTTCCCGCTGTTGGGCCGGATGGCGGCGGGTATTTCTCTGAGCTCAGAGAAATCCTCGTCGCCGACGACCGGCGATCTTTCGGCCGCAATTTCCGGGTCAGCGCGGAGGCGCCGGTGCTGTGTGCTTACCCCTTGGGAACTCATGTCTTCCTACCCCATGCCCTACCGACAGGAGTTCAAATTACTGGTTATCCGGCCAGTTTGCCACCCACAAGCGTCGTCAGATGACGATCGTCCGAGCCTTTGCGCTCTCACGCACGAGCGTGAATGCCGCGTAGACATCGGACACCAGCCTTACTGCGACCACGACAGGAGCACCCCTGCGGTGGGGACGTGCCTCGGCGACGATGGCCATGACATAGGGAGCCGTAGCCAGTGCGCCGCCGGCGGCAACCGTCAGTCGCCTGGGATGTCTTGCAAGCGCCACCACGACCAGGGCCACCCCGGCGGCTGCGACATCGAACTTCGCCGTCCTCCGGTCCAGAAACCAGCCGCGATAGAAAAACGCCGAACGCAACTCGGGCACCTCGCTCGCCAGGGCGGCGAAGTTACCAACGCGTCCGCTGTCCCGCACAAACTCCCAAGGAGAGCGCTTGAACACGGCGTGGTGTACAAGAGCACGCGACGAGAAACACGACCTCGCACCGGCGCGGCGCGCGCGCCAGCCCATTTCGACATCCTCGCCGAACGGCCTTTCCATGTCGGCTTTGATCTTGTCCTTGAAGCCGCCAATGCGCTCGAACATGTCGCGCCGAATGAACAGGTTCGCGGTCTCGAATAGAGCCTCTCCGCGAACCACGAGAGTTCGGTCCCACGGCCCGGGTCGAGCTTCTGGGTCTGGCTGCACGGCACCCTGGACCAAGTCGCGGTCGCTGAGGGCCGCCACGCCCTCAGCGAGCCAGGTTGGACTGGGCACGCAGTCGGCGTCAGTGAATGCGAGGATCGGAGCCGATGTGTGTTGCGCGCCCACGTTTCGAGAAGCGCCCGGCCACCCCCCAGCTCGTTCGATCAAATTGAATCCCGACGACCTCACAATGGAGCGGGTCTCATCCTCAGAGCCATTGTCGACGACCACGACCTCGAAGGGACCGTCAAAAGCTTGGTCGCGAATTGCCACCAATGTCTTCCGAATCGTTGCCGCCGCGTTTCGAGCCGGCACGATCACCGCCACCTCCGGAGAGTTGCTCAATCTCGGACGCTCGCGATCAATCTGGCCAAATTTTCGGCCTGCTGCTCGTGCCCGAAACGCTCAAGCACGAACGCGCGGCCCTTTTGTCCCATCGTGGCTCGCTCAGCGGCATCCAACTCTAGGAGCGACGCAATCTCCGCGGCCAGGAGCTCCGGGCGTCCCGGCGGAGCAAGGCGACCCCAGTCTGGCCTGATCACCTCAGGCAGGCCGACCTCGTCGGTTCCAACTACCGGCACTTCGGTGGCCAGCGCCTCTTTGACTACAACTGGCATCGCGTCACGATCTCCGTCAGCGGCAATCACACACGGCATGACGAGGAGGTCCGCCTGCTGGAGGGCGACTCGCACCCCAGCATGGTCCGCGGCGCCAATCAACTCGATTCGATGCTCGATCCCGAGTTCACGTGTCAAGTTGGTAAGGCTCTCTCGCAGTGGGCCATCACCCACAATTACGACGCGATCGAGAGGTTGAACCCGTTCGAGGTGCGCGGCGGCCCTGATCAGGTCTGCAAAGCCCTTCTTTGCGACCAGGCGACCGATCGCAAGGACACGGCGTCCGCCGGGGTAGGCGGAGTTTCTCGCCATGGCCTTCCCATCGACCCCCATGACAACGACCTCGACTCGTGCGCGAGGGGAGATGCGCCTTATGAATTGCGCCGTGTATTCGCTGGGAGCGGCGACGAAGCTAGCCGCCTCGAACTTCGCCTCAAGGGCTCGCGGAGTCTTAAAGAGCTCGTGGCCGTGCGCAGCGATGCTGAGCGTCTGTCCGCCGATCCTCGCGGCTCGGATACCGCACACCGAAGCGAGGGCAGCGAAATGAACGTGGATATGCCGTTCACCTCCCTGTGACAACCTGCGCACCATGGGCGCAAGTGCTTGCAGGGGCAGCCACTCGTCCCGGAAAGAGGATCGAAGCTTCCGGTCCTGGACCGCGCGAATGGGGTGACGAAGGACCAGCCATGTCAGCGCTCTGACCTTGTCGATGACCCCTTCGTCCTCAACGTAATCCACGTCGAGCGCACGTGTGACCTGATTGTTTGGCATCGAAGGTCGCGCTATCGCTTCCACGCGCACTTCATGCCCGAGCGCCCTCAACGCGTCGATCTCGGTCGCGATGAACGTCTCGGAGCGCTCGGAGAAACGGTCGGTGACAACAACGATCCGATCCGGCTTCACGCTTGGAGATACCGCCGTCCCGTTGCGGAGCAGGCCTCCAAGCATCTGACTCGAAATAGCGACGGCGTCGATTCCCTTCAGCGCACCGTGCCGAAACTTGCCGGTCAACGCATAGAACGAAGATCCAGCAAGTGCTCGGACAAGAGGCGCCACAGAAAGGTGCCGTGGAACCGATCCAGGCCGTCTGCGACGCTGCCAAGAGTTGCCGGCTGAGTAGCGAGCCATCTGGCGAGCCACCGCTGACACGGAAGTTCTGTGGATATGTTCCACGCTCGCCGTCGGCGCTGACGCTATGCGCCACCCCGCATCGGCCAGCCGCCAGCAGAATTCATGATCGCCGCCGGACCGGATCCCTTCTTGGAAGCCTCCAATTGAGTTCCATGCGGACGTTCTGACCAAGACGTTCGCCGTCGCGGCAGCTGGTGTCGGCAAATCCAGGCCCGCGCCCTGGCTCAAGATGTCTCGCGACACCGACCACGCAGGAATCAATCCCGTTTGGGATTTAGCGAGGATCTCCCCTGCCAGCAGGGCGACGTCGTCGTCGGGAACAGCCGCGAGATAGCGATCGAGAATGTCGGGAGGCGGGATGCAGTCGGCGTCCATGAAAAGTATCCATTCTCCGCGCGCAACTTCGGCCCCGGCATTTCTCGCGCGGTACGAGGATTGATGATCCGCAGCGCTGACTATTCGAAGTCCGGCCGTGTCGACCGCGGAGAGTGCTGAAGACACATGCTTCGCTGTGTTGTCCACCAGAATGGCCTCATCGATTCGATTCAGCTTGATACGCCGAAGCCTTTTAATCGCGCGCTGGGCTTCTGAGGCAGTTCCGTGGAACGGCATGACGACCGAAACGGCCGGTCTTTCCCGTGAACTCACAGCATCCGTCATCATCAACGGGAGCCTAGGGAGGGCTGGACCGCCGCCGGTCCCTCGGGCGGAGTGATGAATAGCACCACCACTACACAACGCGCCAGCCCAGTCGAAGTCCTCCGAAGAGAGCTCGACCGCTTCACCATCTTCGCTGCGACGGCTGCCTTCACCCTGGTGGCCATGGCGTCAAAGACAGGTGCGTTCCACCTTCCGGGTGGCTCCATGACTCTCGCTCTGTTTCCTGTCGCCCTCCTGGCGATTGATGGCATCTGGCGGCATCTGGCGTCGAGAAACGAACTCCGCGGGGCTGCGGCGTGGTCGGCGCTCGTACTCGTCGCCCTGACGTTCACGCCAGCCTTGACGAGATCGACTGAGGTCGCCGTTGGACTGCCTATCGCCTTGACGGTTTCGGTCGTCGCCGCGCGGAAGCCCGCCCTTACGGTCGTCCTTGTTGCGGCGACGACAGCGGCGATGGGATCGTTCCAAGCTTTTCTGGGCTTCGCTCCTGGTACGGCGATCGATCTCCTCCTGGTTGCTCTCTGGCTGGCCGTGATCGGCCGAGTCGTGATCGGACGGCCGTATGCATTCGTCCTCTGGCCGGCGATCCTCGGCTTCGCATTGTTCGCTGGGATCAGCGCCCTGGACATGGTCACGTCAGGCAATTTCGCCCTCGCGTACTTCGGCTTCAAGTCCACCGTCTGGTACATGCTGACGTTCGTTGCGATTGCCTACGCCGGCTGGAGCCGCGAGACTTACAGGACCATCGCGTTCGGCATCGTCTGCCTCGTCTGCCTCGTCTGCACCTACACGGTCTTCCGATGGGTCTTCGGGCCGGCGCAGGCTGAGCGAGACCTCGCGATCACGGCCGGAAACGGGATCAACGTAGAACCCATATCCGGCGATCTTCGGGTGGTCGGGTCGTTCCAAACGACTCATACTTTGGCGTTCTGGTCCGCACTGGTAGGACCGTTCTGCTTCGCTGTCGCTCTTTGGAGAACCGACCGCTGGCGCATCTTCGGTGCGTTTGGAGTGGTGCTTTCTCTCGTGACGATCATCGCGTCCGAGGTTCGGGGTCCGCTACCGGGATTGATCGTCGGGCTCTTGATCGTCCTCGCAGTTCACCAAGGCTCCCGAGCGTTCTCTGGTCTAAGCAGAGGAGTCGTGATACTGCTGATCGCGTCCGCTCTTGGGCTGGGTGGGGGTGCCGTCGCTCTCGCGTCCGCTGATCCCGATCGTGTCGAGCGGTTTGAAACGATCCTCAATCCTGGAGACGACCCGGCGTTTGCAGAACGCCAGATCAAGTGGGCCCAGGTCCTGGACTCGGTCGATCAAAACCCGTTTGGCCGAGGACTCGGGACGGCGAGCGCCGCGCAGGAGGGCACCGGTCGAGTCGTCGAATTGTCCGAGTTCAACATTGACAGTTCGTACCTCAAGGTCGCCTATGAGCAGGGCTTACCGGTAATGGTGCTGTTCATCGGGGTCATGCTGGGGCTCTTCGCGAGCCTTCTCGTGGCGAGCCTGAGGTCGAGCTCCGGCGAGGCAGCGGCTCTCGGGATGGGTGCAGCCGGGACGCTTGCATCGATGCTCGTGTCGTTCTACACCGGGCTCTACATAGAGGCGGCGCCAATCGTTGGTGCCTGGCTGATCATCGGAGTTGGCGTTTCCTACTTCGTTAGCCGACCGAGGATCGACCTTGAGCGATGGCGCTAGCAACTCGGCGCGGCTTGCGATTGTCATCCCGACGCGGGACCGAGCTCCGATCCTGACGGAAACCGTTCGCAGGCTCGGCCAATACGGACGCGGAGAAGAGCCAATCGAGTTGATCGTCGTCAACGATGGACTGGCGCACGCGACGAAAGCACTCGCTGAACGGATCGAGGTCCCGCGCGAGTGGCGAGTCGAGGTCATCGACAATCCGGGGCGCGGGCCTGCTTCGGCGCGCAACGCAGGGGTTCGCGCGACGAGCGCCCCAGTTATTCTATTTCTCGGCGACGACTCGATTCCCGCGCCGGGTCTAATCGAAACTCATCTTCGGAGCCACGACGCCGGTGACACCAAGACAGCCGTGTTGGGGCTTGCCACACCATGTCCGCCCCTCGACAATTTTCGCCTGCAAAGGTGGTTGCACGAGGGTGGCGTTCAATTTGGTTACGGCAGCCTCGCGCCGGGAACGCTGGTTGATCCTGCCTGCTTCTGGACTACCAACGTTTCGCTCAGCCGCGCACTCTTCGAGGAAGCGGAGGGCTTCAACGAAACCTTTGAGAACGCAGCTTGCGAGGACGCCGAGCTCGGTTATCGCCTGGCGAGACTAGGGATGCGCCTGAGGTACGAGCCAGCGGCTCGTGTGCAGCATTTCCATCCAACGAACCTCGAGCAAACCTTGCGCCGAATGGCGCGGGTGGCAACGGCTTACCGTTTGCTTGTCGAGCTTGCCCCAGAGGCCGTTGAGCCACCGCGACCAAGCCGGCGGCATGCGCTGAAGGCGGCGGCGTTCGAACTCATGTGCCGCTTGCGCCCATCGTTCGCTTCAAGCGAGCAAGTATGGCTATTTGTCTGCCATCAGACGATGCGCGAGCGCTACTGGTCCGATGACATCGAGGACAGCGTCGGACCGGTGATCGGGCGTCGTCTCACTCGACTCGCCTTGGCGCGGCCAGAAGCCTGTCCGGCCATGGATGCATCGCCCTGCCCGGCATGAACCCACTCGTGTGGCCGTGGATCAGTAGCCGTAGTACCCGTAGTACGCGTCGGAGCTTCCCGCCCCGGTGACGACAAGCCCTGACGGGCGCTCAGGCAAGAGGGCAATCGCGTCCTTCACAGCCCTCGCCTCGTCCGCGGTACTGCTCGAGAGCCGGACGCAGACGAGCACAGCGTCGACGTGGGCCATCAGCTCGAGCGGATCCGCCGTGGCTAGCAACGGCGAAGAATCCAGCACCACCAAGTCGTAAGCCCTCGAGACCTTGTCGAGAAAGTCTCGCGCGCGATCCGATGCGAGCAATTCCGCAGATTCGCCTCGGGCATCACCAGCCGGTATGCATATGAGAGTCCGCTCGGGGCGAGCTTCCTCCGAGCCGTTGGTCTCTGTGGCTGAGTGGCCTTGCCGAACTTGATGTGGCAGCTTCACCGTGTTCAAGATTTCGGTTGGCTTGGCGCTACCCGATAGGTAGTCGGCAAGCCCAGGTCCCTCGCCGAGACCCAGCCGCTTGGCGATAACCGGGCGCCGGAGGTCGGCGTCGACGAGAAGCGTGCGCTGGCCCGCAGCCGCTGAAGCCGCTGCAAGTGATGCAGCGACGGTGGACTTACCTTCTTGCGGCAAGCCGCTCGTTACGAGGACCGTCCGCGGGGGTGAAGAAGGATCTAACGAGGCCAGGTTCGATCGCAAGATGCGAAACGCCTCCAGGTCCGCGGGTGTGACGGTGACGACACCGTTGGAGGAGGGCGCGATACCCGTAGCTCCCATCGCTGTCTTGCCGACTCGCCCAACGATGGGCCAGCCAAATTGCTCGTGCGCATCAGACGTCGACCGGATCCGGCGGTCGAGCGTGTCTCGCACGAAGGCCGCAAGAAGTCCCAGGGACAGTCCGACGATCAGCCCAAGAACGGTGTTTCTGGTTGTCCGCGGGGACGACGCCGATACTGGAACCTCGCCGCGTCTCGCGACCTCCGCCGATGCGACGACCCCTTCGTCGACCAACTCCTTGAGGTTCGTCAGCTCCCCGAGCTGGTTCCTAGCGTTGAAGACGTCGAGGTTGATATTGCCCGAGTTGTCGCTCAGTTGCCCACTCGCGACTCTCTTGCGGTTCTTGATTGCCGAGGAGAGCGCTCGCGTGAGTTGACGATTCTCATCGGAGATTGACGCCTCTGCGAAAGCGTTGGCGAGCTTCGCCGCGAACTCCGGGTCGCTCCATGATGCGGTGATCTGGACGAAGATCGTCTGCGATCCGACACTCGACGAGATTGCGGCGCGAAGGGCCTCGGGCGGGATATCCGTATCGAGTTTGTCCGCGGCCTTCTCGGCGGTCTCGATCGAAGTCACCTTCTCGGCTTCCGATGCGGCTCGAACGAATGGGCTGACCGATCCGCTGGGCAGGTCGAGCGAGGTAGTAATCCCCGCCTCCTGGGAGATGTCGTTGAACTGAATTGCCGCCTCAGATTGATATGACGGCTCCTGCGTCGCGGAAAGGGCAAAAGCGGCGCCCCCGAACACGATGGAGACCAGGACGACGACAATCGCTTGCCGTCGGAGGAGCGCGAGATAATCGCGCAGTGACGAGTACTGCGTTTGTTGATCAGCCATGTTGATGCGGCATCGGGCGCCGCCGCCAGCCCCTTGAATCCCTGAGGCAGATGAGTCTTGCACATGGGCTACTGGCTATTCGCCAGTCGAGCCCGCGAGTATCTCCTCAAGTGGGAACCCCGCGCTGTCCAGCGTTGCTACGAGTTCCGCAACATCCGGCCGCATCAGATGCGGGTCAGTGGGGCTGAGCACTACAGCATTTCGCAAAGCGCTGGCCGCGGCCTCGAAATCCATCCTGGCGGCTTCGATCTCAGCAAGGAGCAACTGATGGCTCTGCTCTTCTGGCTCGTCGTGGATCGCATCCAAAGCGCTACTTCTGGCTGCATCGAAATCCGCAAGGTAAAATTGTGCCCGGGCCTTCGCGGCCTCCGCGCGCCCGGACCATGGAGCTGCGGTCAGGGCCTTGTTGGCGTCGGCGAGGGCGTCCGCTCCGTCTCCGAGTCGAAGCTGCACAGCGGAGGATTCGATGAGCTGGGCCGAAATGGCGCCCGGAACCTGCACAGCTCCGAGAGCAACCGCGAGTCCGACCGAAGCCCGTCTGGACACAGGTTTGACGAGTCGGGCTCTACGACTGGTTGGCGTGCGAGAAGCCGCCATCGCGAGCACGCCGGCTGATCCGAGACCGACCAGAGCCAGGGGTGCACAGTCCCAGGTCCAATCGATGAGGCTCGAACTCAGGAACACCACAAAGGCGGCGGCGAGGCCAACGGCGGCACCACTCCTTCGCGCCGAATTGAGACCAGCGATTGCGGCCGATCCAAGTCCGTACAGAAGGAGACCCAAGGCGCCCAGGCCCAGGAGGCCCAACTCTGCGGCGATCTCGATCGGTAGCGAGTGTGCATCCCGCACAAGATCACCGTGATCCGCGCCCTTTGCCCACCGGTAGGCAAAAGATCCAGAACCCTCCCCTGCGATGGGACTCGCTTCAAACCCATGCAGCGCTTCGCCCCAGAGGTCTCCCCTTCCCCCGCTTGTGGTGAGGAGACGGGTCGACGGGTCACTGGGCCTGACGGAGATCGTCTCGCCGCCTCTGCTCAGCCGCGAGTCGCTACTCACAAACACCACAACGAATACCGCCGCCATGAACAAACCGATCGCCGCGAGAGCAGCGATAGAGCGCTTCGAGAGCTCGGCGGCTCCTCGCGTCCGCTGAGCTCTCGAGATTGCCCCGGTCGCGAATACGGCGCAAGCTCCAGCCGCGAGAATCGCGCAAGCCAGAACGGTCACACCGCCTCCAGTCCCAGTGCCGTCTGCGATTGCGGGCTGAGATCGGATCGCCAGGATCAAAAAAGCCGAGGACACGGTCGCAATGAAGAGGTGGCTTACCGCCCTTCGTTGATTACGTGTTAAGACCAAAACCAGGGCGACGGACACAAGCGATGCGATGACCGCGCCGCGCGAATAGGTCAGATAGACAACCGCCGAAGCGATTGGGAATACGGTCAAGCTCGCCGCTCGCCATCCGGCCCCCCGCATATCAGCGCTCAGCGCCAGCGCCATCGACAAAGCCACTGCACCCCAAGCGCCCAGCGCGTTCCAATACCCGAGAGGCGAGAACAGCCGCTCGGTCCCGAGCGCACGCTCTCCATCAGTGACAAGGGACAGAGACGGAGCCAGCCTGCCGACAAGGGCGTAGGCCGTTACCGCCGCGACGATGACGAAGGTGCCAACGGCCGCATGACGCCAAGAGCGCGGCCCCAAGCCAAATGCGGCTAGGCCCACGACCGAGAGATAACCAATCGACGTAGCTGCGTCGTCGAGGGCGAGGTCTGGGCTAGGTCCTCGCAACATCGACGCGCTCTGCAAAACAGCCAGCCCTAGGAACCCCAACGCGGCCAACGAAAAACCCGATGTCCAGCGAGCCCGGGGAAGGTCGCCAAAAGCGAAGCCGAGTGCAATGATCCACCACAATGCGAGCCAAACTTCTTGCCTTGCCGGGAGGTCGAATCCCCCATGTTTGAAGATCAGAGAACCGATTATGAGAGTGGGCGCAACGAGCGTGAGACCTGTTCTCAAACCCACTCGCCGACTAGATCGAGACGTCACCGGACCACTTGATAGCGCCTACGAGCAAGCCGTAGCCTTAAGATTTGATGCAAGGCGTCCGATGTCCGGGTATAGTTCTCGCACACGTCGGGCAGGGTAAAGGCAAAGACGAGGGAATAAACGGAGTCATGGAAACGAGTTTGAGAATCAAGCGGGCGCAGGCAGCCGTGGTTGTCATGGCACTGGCGCTGGCATGCGGGTTTGGCTTGATTCAGGCGAACACCGCTTCCGCTCAGCTGCCTGCCATCTGCGAGCAGTATCCGGACCTCGACATCTGCATCGGACCCACTGACAATGCCCAGGACGATGGTGACTTTGGACCGGGCGCGGGTAACGGAGGAAATGGTGACTCGAATGGCACCCTGCCGTTCACGGGTTATCCGATGAACGCGTTGATGCTGCTCCTTGTAGCTCTTCTGGCGGCCGGTCTTGGTACTCGCGGCTACGTTGCGGTTCGTGAGCGCGCGCAGCGCAACAGTTCGGCCTCCTAGCGCACCCGATCACATCCGCTCGGGTGCGCTGATTCCAAGCACCCCGAGACTTGCGGCGATTACGTCCTTCGCCGCAAGACACACTGCAAGACGCGCCGCCTCAAGGCCTTCGACCCCTGCCTCGGCGTCTGCGCCGACGACCCGGCAGTCGCGATAGAACGCGTGAAAGTCCGCGGCTACCGCCGTGGCGTAGGCCGAGAGCCGGTGAGGGGCGCGCTTCTCAGCAGCGGCGGCGATCTCGTCGGGCAACTCGAGAAGCCGTCTGACAAGCGCCCGCTCCGACGGCTCGCAAGCGATCGCTGCTGATTCGCGGCTTGCCGTCCGGATCTCATCCCCATCGCTCGGTCCACCTTCGGCGGCAGCCTTGGCGATGATGCTCGCGATCCTCGCATGCGCGTACTGCACGTAGTACACGGGGTTCTCCTGGGACTGGGAACGGGCGAGCTCCAGGTCGAGGTCGATGACGGTGTCGTTTGAGCGCTGGAGCAAGAAGAAGCGGGTGGCGTCCACGCCGATATCGTCGACGAGCTCGTCAAGCGTCACGAAGTCGCCCCGGCGCTTTGACATCTTCGAGCGCTCGCCGTCCTCGACGATGTTCACGAACTGCATGATCGGAGCCTCGTAGCGATCCGGATCGCCGCTCAGCATCCCAACCGCGGCCTTCATCCTCTCGACGTAGCCGTGGTGGTCTGCGCCGAGCGGCACGATCATCTGCTCGGCTCCACGGCTGAGCTTGTCACGGTGATACGCAATGTCTGTAGCGAAGTAGGTCGGCTCCCCGTCGGAGCGAATCAGAACCCTGTCCTTGTCATCCGCGAACTCGGTTGTGCGCAGCCACAACGCCCCCTCGGACTCGTAGGTGTGGCCCCCCTCACGCAGAAGGTCAAGGGTGGATTCGAGCGCGTTTGCCTCGTGCAGTGCGCGCTCAGACGACCAGACGTCGAAGTGGACACCGAACCGCTCGAGCGAGGTTTCGATCCGGGCGCGCATCGCTTCGGCGCCGCGCCGGCCCAGGGTGGTGAGATCCGTTGGGTCCACCCCATCACCCTCGAACTCTGCTGCGAGCTCGCTGACGTAGGCGCCGGTATATCCACCCTCCGAGGGCTCCTCTGTCCTCATCCGGGCCGCGATCGAGGTAGCAAACGTGTCGATCTGCGAACCGGCGTCGTTCAAGTAGTACTCGCGAGACACCCGATGTCCCGCCATCTCGAGCACTCTCGCCAGCGAATCGCCGTATGCGGCTCCACGGCCGCTCGCGGCCGTGAGCGGGCCTGTCGGATTCGCCGATACGAACTCGAGTAAGACCGAGGGGGATGTTGGGGTACCGGCGCCGAACCGGTCAGCACCGAGGATGGCGCTGATCGCGGCCCGGTGCCATAAGTCGGAGAGGAACACGTTCAAGAACCCAGGGCCCGCCACCTCGACCTTGTCGACGCTTGGGCCGAGCGCGCTCTCAAGCTCGGTGACCATGCGTTCGGCAATCTGACGGGGTGGCTCTCCAAGCCCGGGCGCCAGAAGCATTGCGGCGTTGGTCGAGTAGTCGCCTTGCTCGACACGCTTCGGCCGCTCGACTGTCGGCTCCTGGGCTATCTCCGTACCCACGGAGGCAACCGCAACCGCAACGGCCTCTCGCAATCTCGCTATCGGGTCGGCGGACATGACGCCGCGAGTTTACGGCGGCAATTAGGCTGCGCCGATGAAGGTTCTGGTAACCGGCGGCGCCGGTTTCATTGGGTCCAACCTCGTCGATGCACTTGTCGAGCGGGGCGATGACGTGGTCGTACTCGACGACCTGTCTTCCGGAAAGTGCGAGAACCTGGAGGGCGCTATGGCCGCCGGTGCCGAGCTTGTAACCGGAGACGTGTCCGTCCGCGCAGGCGTCGACGCTGTATTCGCCAAGCACAAGCCGGAGCAGATCTTCCATCTTGCAGCCCAGATCGACGTGCGGAAGTCGGTGGCTGACCCTGTGTACGACATGGGCGTGAACATCGGCGGGACTATCAACCTTCTCGACGCCGCGGTGAGCGCAGGCTCGAAGCGGTTCCTTTTAGCCTCGACAGGCGGGGCCATCTACGGCGAGGGCGAGGGGCGAGAGTTGCCCCTGCCCGAGTCTGCGGAGCGTCGGCCCGATGCCCCCTACGGCATGTCCAAGCTCGCCGCGGAGGGCTACCTCGACCTCTACACCCGGCTCTATGGCCTGCCCACGGCAGCGCTCCGGCTTGGAAACGTCTACGGCCCGCGCCAGGACCCTCACGGCGAGGCCGGCGTCGTCGCGATCTTCTGCGGCGCGCTTCTCGCCGGCACTACGCCGAAGGTCTTCGGCGATGGAAAACAGACCCGGGATTACATCTTCGTCGGTGACGTCGTGAGAGCATTTCTTGCTGCCTCTCACGATTCAGGACTGAAGGGTGCAGTCAACATCGGCACCGGCCTCGAAGCCAGCGTCTTTGATATCGGCAACGCGGTCGCCGCTGCATACGACGTCACTTTCGAGCCTCAGATGGCTGGCGATCGTCCGGGTGAAGTGCAGAGGATCGCGATCTCAGCCGATCGCGCACGAGATATTCTCGGCTGGTCGGCCGACACGGGGCTTGAAGAAGGGCTTCGTATAACTGCCGAGTGGGCTCGAGACACTGGTTCGTGAAGATTGTCGGGTGACTGCGCACGCGCGAACCTGTTAAATGTCAAACGCAAGGAATCCTCGAGGGAGAGAATGAACCCAATGGCCACAAGTCGGATGAATCTCAACGTGCGGGTCGTAGTCGGAGTCGCCGGTGCAATCGCGGGAATTAGCTTCATATCCGCTCCACCGAGCATGGCTGCCGGTGGGGGCTGCGCGAACGCCAACGCGCCGATCAAGAGCCTGAGCAAGAGCCAGGCAACTGAGAGCCTCATCTGCTTGTTCAACAACCTTCGCTCCGCGCCCGACGTCTCTAAGAGCTCTGATCTCACTCAGGCCGCCCAAGGGCATTCCGACACAATGCGAGCCGAACAGTGCTTCTCTCACGATTGCCCGAACGAGCCTGGGCTCAAGAAGCGCGTTCAGAACGCGGGTTACATCAACAGTGGGGACGCTGTGAAGCTAGGCGAGGTGATCGCATATGGACCCGACTCCGCCTCCCCGAATAAGTATGTGAACCATTGGAAGAGGAGCGATGACCACCGCGGAATTATCAAGGGCAGTAGCTACCGCGATGTGGGCGTAGGCATCAATATCAAGAACGGCACCGTTCTCCTGACCGGGGTGTTCGGGATCCGGTAAGAACCTGCCTAGGGGCCGAGCTAACGCGCACCCCGCTCCCAAGCCGCCGCCGATCCGATTCGCTCAAGGGTCGTTGGATGCGTGCCAAAGAGCGCTGTCGCCCAGCCGGGCGGATCAACGTCCGAGAGGTTGCGAGCCGACAGGCGTTTCTGCAGGCCGATCAGCGCCTGCGGATCGTCGGTGACCCGGAGCGCGAAAGCATCCGCGCTCGCCTCGACCTTTCGAGACAGTTGATTGGCGGGTACGTTCGCAACGAACGAGACAACCGCGATCGCGACGAAGAGCGCCGGGACGGCCGCCGCGGAGCCGGGCTCGGCGCCTGCGCGCCGCGCCATGGCGCCCGTAAGTTCTCGAACCAGCAAGAGGCCCAGGGGAGTGACGATCGCGGCGAACAGGATGCCCCGGGGAATGTCGTCGTGCGAAACGTGACCGAGCTCGTGGGCCACGACTGACTCGAGCTCCGGCTTGCTGGTGCCATCGATCAGCGTGTCGTAGAGAACCACGCGCTTGGTAGGTCCGAGTCCAGCCACATACGCGTTGAGTGCGGTGGATTGCCGGCTTGCATCGACCTTGAAGACGTCGTCCACCTCCACCCCGGCGCGCTCGCCGAGTGCGACTACGCCGGCCCGGAGCTTGCTTGACTGCGGCAACTCATCGAAGTGGTTGAAGAGTGGCGCCAGGACCACTGGAGCCAAGAGGCTCATCACCGCCCCGTAGCCCACGACGACCACCGACCCTGGAACCCACCAGCGGCGGGGAAAGCGCCGGATCAGGGCCGAGAGAGCAATAGCCCCAATCGCCGCCGTAAGGCCACCGATACCGATCGCCTTGGCCTGATCTCCTAGCCAAGCGCCGAAAGACTGCGTCGACAGACCTACGTCCACCGAGCGCTCGTGCGCCGCGAGCGTCGTGGGAAAGCTCGCAAGCTCGGCCACCAGGACCACGACCACGCCCGCTGCCGCCGTCCCGAGGACGCGCCTCCGGCTCAAACGTTCGAGCGATCTGCGGACTCGGCGCGGTCTGCCCACCGCGAGGGCGCCGACGATGAGCGCTTGCGCGGCAAGGCCACCCACGAAGAGAAGGCGCTGCCCGTCTCGGAAGTCGGATGCTCGCTCGAGATCGGTGGCCTGGAAGTAGTCCGAGGCCACCACGGGGTCGGGGGAAATGCCCTCCTCGGAAGGCGAGAGGAGAAACACCGCGCCCTCGGCGACGATGATCAGCGCCGCGAAGCAGAGTCCTGCGCGCGCCGCCGGAGAGGCTGGAAACCGGCGACGAGCAGGCGTGATTCCCATCCCCGCCTACGATAGTCGGCCTCCCGCATGCGTCTTGCGATCGTTTCCGACATCCACGCGAACCTGCCCGCCCTGGACGCGGTCATGGAAGCGATCGACGCTTCCGAGCCCGACGCGATCTGGTGCCTGGGTGACGTCGTCGGGTATGGAGCGCAGCCGAACGAATGCGCCGTACTCATCAGGGAACGCGCGAGCGTCTGCCTCGCGGGCAACCACGACCTGGCGGCGCTTGACAACCTGGACATCTCTTCGTTCTCACCCGCCGCGGCTGAAGCCGCCCGTTGGACACGAACCGAGCTCGACGACGGTCCTCGCAAGTTCCTTTCTGGCCTCCAGGCCTCGGATGAGTCGAGCGACCCGGCCGTCTACCACGCATCGCCGCGGGACCCGGTCTGGGAATACGTCCTTTGGCCCGAGCAGGCGGGCGAATGTATCGCCAAGCAGGCAAGCCGGATTGCCCTGATCGGCCACTCGCACGTCGCCCTTTGCTTTCGCGCCTCTGACGACGGGGACGTCGATGCAACGCAGGGCGCCCAGGTAGCCGCCGAGAGCACGCTTCAGGTCTCGGAAGGCCGCTGGCTTCTCAACCCCGGAAGCGTCGGGCAACCACGCGACGGAGACCCGCGCGCTGCCTGGATGCTCCTCGACACCGAAGCCTGGACCGCTACCTACCACCGGGTGGAATACCGAAATCGAGAAGGCCGCCGAATCAATCATCGCCGCAGGCCTTCCCGAGCACCTCGGCCGCCGGCTCTTCGTCGGACAATGAGGACATGGCGTCTTATCTAGACTCGCCCGAGTGTCGGGGACCCGCGCAAGACTTGGCGCGATCGTGACGGTCGCATGCGCCCTCACCCTTTCCGCCTGCGGCGGAAGCAAGGACGAGGGAACGATTCCGGCCGATCGCGGCCAGGCGCTGATCAACAAGCTCGACTCGGTCCAATCACTCGTGGACGAAGGGCGATGCGACGAGGCCGAGGCCGCCGCGGTGGAGGTAGCCGGAAGCATCGGAACCCTGCCGATCGAAGGCGACCTCCAACAGGCACTGGTGGCCGCCAGCGACAACCTCATAAAGCAGACGCAGGACGACAGTCAATGCACGACTCCCGATGTCGGTCCGAGCGGCGAGACCGGCGCTGCCACCGAGCCGACGGACCCCGCCACACAGGAACCGCCACCCGCCGACACGGCCGAAGCCCCAACCGACCCGGAGACGACCCCGCCAGAGGATCCCGGAACGGACGCGCCCGGCAACAGCGAGAACTCCAACGGCAACGGCGGCGGCAACGGAAACGCAAACGGACAACACGACGTCTCCGGCGGGATCGCGACGGGAGGCTGATGACTCCGCCCGGCGACCTCATCTCCGACCGCTACGAGCTCGGCGAGCGCCTTGGCTCAGGCGGCATGTCGACCGTCTATGGCGCGACCGACCGCGTGCTCGAGCGCACCGTCGCGGTCAAGATCCTGGCCGAACATCTTTCGGACGACGAGAAGTTCGTCGCGCGGTTCCGCCGCGAGGCGCTGGCCGTCGCGCGACTCATCCACCCCAACATCGTCCAGGTCTACGACACGGGCGTCGACCAGGGGCGCCACTACATCGTCATGGAGTACGTCGAGGGCCGCTCCGTCGCGCAGCTCCTTCAGCGCCGCGGCCGCCTCGGCTCAGAAGTCGCGGTCTCGATCGGGATCCAGTCATGCGCCGGCCTCGAGTACGCCCATCGCCAGGGAATCATCCACCGCGACGTAAAGCCCGGGAACCTGATGGTCATCGGCGGACCGGCGGGGCGGCCGGAAAGCGGCTCGAGCTCGCACGACCCGCCCACGGACGAGATGACGGTAAAGCTCACGGACTTCGGCATCGCGCGCGCGGCCGAGCAGACGCGCCTGACCCAGGTCGGCTCGGTCGTCGGCACCGCTGCGTACCTCGCTCCCGAGCAGGCACGAGGCGACGAGGCGACTCCGGCCGCGGACGTCTATGCGCTGGGCGTCGTCATCTACCAGATGCTCACCGCCAGGCTCCCCTGGGAAGGCTCGACGCTCGCCGAGCTGGCGATTCGCCGCGAATCGGAGAGCCCGCTCCCACCCGACTCCTACGACCCCTCAGTGCCCGAGACGCTGTCGACCGCCGTGCTGCGCGCGCTCGAAGGCGATGTCCTCGACCGCTACACCTCAGCCAAGGAGCTTTCAGCCGCGCTCAGGGCAGGCCTTGCGGGACGGGAACCGCCCGTTGCTTCCGATGAGGCCCCGACCCGCGCGATGATCGGCGGCGGCGCCGCCACAGCGGCCACGCGCGCGATGGACTCTCCGGAGATCGCGACTCCAGTCGCGCCTCAGGCCGCCTATGCGCCTCCCCCGAGGCGCCCCGCTCCTGCGTCCGTCGCGCCTGCCCCGGCCCCTCGGGAAAAGCGGTCCGGAGGCTCCAAATTCCTGCGCTTCCTCGGCGTTCTGTTTCCTGATCGGAGTGCTGGCGGCCGTTATCGCCGTCATCGTGCTCGTCGCGACCAACGCGGGGCAGAACACCGATCTCGGCAACTCGATCTCCAACGAGATCAATCAGCAGATCGACAACATCAAGAACCTGATCCAGGACAACCTTCAGTAGCGATCAGACGGAGGCCCACGGAGGCGCCCCCCCGAGACCCGCCTTCCTGTAGTGGTCGTACCGGCCCTCGCGGATCGCCTCTCGCGCTCCGCGCATGAGGAGCTCCAGATAGGTCAGGTTGTGAACGGTGAGCAACCTCACCGCGGTGAGCTCCTCGGCTCGAGCCAAATAGTGGAGATACGCGCGCGTGTGGCGCGTACACGCCGGGCAGGGACACCCTTCCACGAGCGGTCCCTCGTCCGCCTCGAGCGACCGCGAGCGGACGTTCATGCGGAAGCGGTCGTCCGGGCGGGGCGCAAGCGCCACGCCGTGGCGGCCCAGCCTCGTGGGCACCGCGCAGTCGAACACGTCGAGGCCCAGTGCGATGCCGTCGAGCAGGTCGTCCGGTTCGCCGATCCCGAGCAGGTGCTTCGGCGCGTCGGCAGGCAGCAGAGGCACCGTCATGTCGAGGACGCCTCGCATCTCCTCCTTGTCGCGCCCCAGCGTGCCGCCGATCGAGAGCCCGTCCACGGCCGCCTCGCTGACGCGCTGAGACGAGCTGCGGCGGAGCTCCTCGTGAACGCCACCCTGGACGATCCCGAACACCGCCTGCCGCTGGGGGCCCTGCTGATCGTGCCATTTGAGGCAGCGATCGAGCCAGCGATGTGTGCGCTCGGTCGAACGCGCCGTGTAGTCGTAATCGGCGTGGTATGGCGTGCACTCGTCGAAGACCAGCGCGATGTCCGACCCGAGCGCAGCCTGAATGCCCATCGACTCCTCCGGCCCCATGAACCGCTCCACGCCGTCGAGGTACGAGCGAAACCGCACGCCCTCCTCGGCGATCTCCAGGATGGCCCCGTGGTTGCCGGCGCTTCCGCGCCTTCCCTTCACCTCGTCGGCGACGTTGCCGTGCGCCAGCGAGAAGACCTGGAACCCACCCGAGTCGGTGATGATCGCCTGGTCCCAGTTCATGAAGCGATGGAGTCCGCCGAGCGATTCGATGCGCTCGGGCCCCGGCTTCAGGAACAGGTGGAAGGTGTTTCCGAGGACCATCTCGTAGCCGAGGTCCGCCACCTCGTCCGTGTCGAGGCCTCGCACCGTGCCAGTCGTTGCCAGCGGGATGAACGCCGGGGTCGACACCGGCCCGTGAGAAGTCAGGAGCCGCCCGGTCCGGGCGGCTCCATCGCGCGCTTCGATTTCGAACCGCAGGCGGCCGGGATCGCTTCTCACGCCCGGCAGCCTACGCGGCTACTCCTTCTCGTCAGCCGAGCCCTCGATCGCGGGCTGACCGCCCCCGATCTGAATCCTGTGCGGCTTGCGCTCAGCCGGCTTCGGGATCCGGACCTCGAGGACGCCGTCGGTGAAATCGGCTTCGATCCCTTCTGCCTCTACTCCCTTCGGCAGGGTCAGGGACCTGGAAAAGCCGCCGAACGAGCGCTCGACGCGGTAGTAGCCGTCGGCCTTCTCCTCGTGCTCGTCCTTGCGATCGCCCGAAATCGTGAGCATCCCGTCCTTGACCTCGATGTTCACGTCGTCTCGGGCCATGCCGGGCAGGTCGGCCTTCAGGACGAGATCGTCACCGACCTCGACAAGGTCCATCGCCGGCGTCCACCGGTGCGACCCTCCCGCTCCATTGCCGCTGCCGAAAAACGTGTCGAACAGCCGGTTCATATCCGTCTGAAGCGAATTGAACTCGCGGGCCGGTTCCCATCTCACAAGAGCCATTGCGTCTACCTCCTGCTTTCATCGTTCCCTGCGCCGCCGTTAGCGGCACACTTTGAAAACCTAAGTGTCTATATAGCAGATCAACGCCTAGGTAATCAAACTCCGGCCCGTCATTGCGCTGGGCTGTTCGATCCCCAGGAGCGCAAGGGCAGTAGGTGCGACGTCGGCCAGAATGCCTCCGTCGTCGAGGCTCACCCCTGGCGCGGTGACGATGAACGGCACCGGATTGAGCGAGTGCGCGGTGTTCGGCGAGCCATCGGGCTCGAGCATGTTGTCGGCGTTGCCGTGGTCGGCGGTGACGATCAGGGCTCCCCCGCTCTCGTGCACCGCTTCGACGACCCGCGCCAGGCATCCGTCCACGGCCTCGATCGCCTTACCGCGGCTGGGATCACACCTGAGTGCCCCACCATGTCCGGGTTCGCGAAGTTGAGGATGCCGAAGCGGGGCGAGGTCTCCCGCCAGCCGTCGATGAACGCTTCGGCGGCCGCGTTGGCGCTCATCTCGGGCTTCAGGTCGTAGGTGGCGACGTCGCGCGGCGACTCCACCAGCCTGCGCTCCTCACCCTCCCACTCCTGCTCTCGCCCGCCGTTGAAGAAGTAGGTGACGTGGGCGTACTTCTCGGTCTCGGCCACGTGGAGCTGCTTCGCACCCTCGCCGGCGAGGACCTCGGCGATCGTCGTGTCCGGCTCCCTGGGCGGAAAGGCCATCGGGTACGGCCAGCCCTCGCGGTACTGCGTGAGCGTCGTGAGTTCGAACTCCGAGGCGCCGCTTCGCGAGAACTCGTCGAACCCCGGCTCTGCCAGCGCCCTGACGAGCTGGCGCGTACGGTCCGGGCGGAAGTTGAAGTGGATCAAGGACGTCGCCGGGGGCCATGCCGTCGTAGTCACCGATCACGGCGGGCTTGATGAACTCGTCCGTCTCCCCCGCCTCGTGCGCCGCCTCGATGGCCTCGACCGCCGCTTGCGGCTCTCGCGCCCTCAGCGTGGACGAGAGCGTCGTAGGCGAGCTTGGTGCGCTCCCAGCGGCTGTCGCGGTCCATCGCGTAGTAGCGGCCGCTCACGGTGCCGATCGTCCCCGCCTGACGCAGCCAGCGCTCGAGCTCGGGGATGTAGCCCTTCGACGACTTCGGAAGCGTGTCGCGGCCGTCGGTGAACGCGTGCACCACCAGGTCCGGTACCCCCTGGCGCGCCGCGAGCTCGACCAGCGCCTCGATGTGCTCCCAGCCCGAGTGAACGCCGCCGTCTGAAACAAGGCCCATCAGGTGAAGCCGGCCGCGCGGGGAGTTGCGCGCGGCTTCGCATGCCGCGAGCAGCGCCTCGTTCTCGAAGAAGCTGCCGTCGGCGATCGAGTCGTCGATCCTCGCGAGATCCTGCTTGACGATCGCGCCCGCGCCGAGATTCATGTGCCCGACTTCCGAGTTGCCCATCTGCCCGTCGGGGAGCCCGACGTCGCGGCCCGAAGCCGAGAGCTCGGTGCGCGGGTACGTGGCCCAAAGCTCGTCGAAAACCGGCGTGTCGGACTGGGAGATGGCGTTGCCCGGCCCGTCCGGCGCAAGGCCCCAGCCGTCGAGAATCACCAGGGCTACAGCGGGAACTGGAGTCTCGGCAGGTCCGGCAGGGAGGGTCAAGCTGCTTCGCAGATCGCCTGGAAGTCTGCGGGATCCAGGCTCGCGCCGCCGACCAGCGCCCCGTCGATCTCCTCGAGGCCGAGAAGCTCGGCTGCGTTTCCCGGCTTAACGGAGCCGCCGTAGAGAATGCGGATCGCCGAAGCGGCCTCCGCGCTTCGTTCCGCGATAACCGAGCGGATGAACGCGATCGCCGCCTCGGCCTGTTCGGGCGTGGCGGTCTTGCCGGTGCCGATCGCCCAGATGGGCTCGTAGGCAATGACCACGGATCCCAGCTCGGAGTCCTCGACGGAGGCAAGGTCCGCCTCGAGCTGGCTGCGCAGGACGTCCTCGGTCTCTTCGGCCTCCCGCTCGGCATCGCTCTCGCCGACGCAGAGGATCGGCTCGAGGCCCGCGGCCAGCGCTGCCACGAGTTTTCTCGCCAGCGCGTCGTCCGTCTCGGCGAACAGAGCCCGGCGCTCTGAGTGGCCCAGGATCACTGCCTCGACCCCAAGCGCCGTGAGCATGCCGGCAGAGATCTCACCGGTGAAAGCTCCGGCCTCCTCCTCGTGCATGGTCTGGGCGGCGATCTTGATCGGGCTGCGGCGGCAGCGCTCAACGGCTGCGGCAAGTGCCGTGAATGGAGGGCAGATGACGATGTCGGTGTCCGCAAGGTCGCCGATGTCGCCGATGAACCGATCGAGAAAATCCTCGGTCTCGTCAACGGTCTTCTGCATCTTCCAGTTCGCGGCCAGGTATGGCCTGCGGTCGCTCATCGCTCCTCCTCGGGGTCGTGCTCGAGCGCGGCTACGCCGGGCAGCTCCTTGCCTTCCAGAAGCTCGAGCGATGCCCCGCCTCCGGTCGACAGCCAGTCGACCTCCTGGTCGAGGCCGAACGCCACGAGGGCCGCTGCGGAATCGCCTCCGCCGACGACGGTGTGCCCAGGCGCGGATGCGACCGCCTCGGCCACGCCGCGCGTGCCGGCGGCGAACGGTTCGAGCTCGAACGCCCCCATGGGGCCGTTCCACAGCACCGAACCGGCGCCGGCGATTGCGTCCGCGTATGTGGAGGTTGTCTCGGGGCCCACGTCGAGCCCCATCCAGCCGTCCGGTACCTCGATGCCCTCCAACTCCTTGCGCTCGGCGTCCGCAGAGAACGAGTCGCCGATGACGAGATCCGTGGGCAGGATGAGCTGGCAGCCCGAGCGTTCGGCCTTCTCGAGTAGTTCCTCAGCGAGCGGAACGTCTTCCTCGGCAAGGAGCGAGTCCCCGATCCCGACGCCGCGAGCCCGGAAGAACGCGAAGCACATGGCGCCGCCGATCAAGACCTGGTCTGCGATCTCGAGGAAGCGCCCGAGGACTCCGATCTTGTCGGAGACCTTTGCGCCACCGAGAACGACGACCAGCGGGCGCTTCGGGTCGTCGCGGAGGGAGGTCAGCTCCGACAGCTCGCGCTCGAGGAGCAATCCCGCGTAGGCGGGCAAAAGATGCGCGACGCCCTCGGTCGTCGCATGGGCGCGGTGCGCCGCACCGAACGCGTCGTTTACGTACAGGTGCGCGAGTTCTGCCAGCCCGCTCGCGAGCGCGGGGTCGTTCTTCGTTTCGCCAGGCTCGAAGCGGCTGTTCTCGAGCAGGAGGATCTGCCCGGGCTGGGTGTCCTGAGCGGCCGCCTGAACCGCAGGGCCAACGACTGCGGGAGCGAGCTCCACCGGCACATCGGTCAGGCGAGCGAGCCTGTCGCGAACCGGCCGCATCGAGAGCGACTCGTCGCCTTCGCCCTTCGGACGCCCCAGGTGTGAGACGAGGACCACCGCTGCGCCATTGTTGAGAAGCAGCTCGATTGTTGGCTGTGCAGCCCTGATGCGCGTGTCGTCGGCGATCTCGCCATCGGCGAGCGGGACGTTGAGATCAGCCCGCACGAGGACCCTACGGCCCTCGACTGGCGCCTCCCGGACGCTGTGCCAGGCGTGAGCCAAGCGCCTACGGAAGGACTTTGCCGGCGAGCTCGACTACTCGGTTGGAGTAGCCCCACTCGTTGTCGTACCAGGACACCGCCTTCACCATCGTGCCCTCCATGACCATTGTCTGGCCAGCGTCGAAGATCGACGAGTGCGGGTCTTTCACGATGTCGGTCGACACGATGGGATCCTCGGTGTAGGCGAGGATCCCCTTGAGCGGACCGTCCGCCGCCGCCTTCATTGCCGCGTTGACCTCGTCCACGTCTGTGTCCCTCGAGACGACGGCGACCAGGTCGACCACCGAGCCGGTGGGCACAGGCGCGCGCATCGAGAAGCCGTTCAACTTGCCCGCGAGCTCCGGCAGCACGAGACCCACGGCCTTCGCCGCACCGGTGGTGGTGGGGATCAGGTTTAGGTTCGCGGCGCGCGCACGGTGGAGGTCTGCGTGCGGCATGTCCTGGAGGCGCTGGTCGGCCGTGTAGGCGTGGATCGTCGTCATCAGCCCATGCTCGATTCCGATCGCCTCGTGAAGCGCCTTCGCAAGCGGCGCGAGGCAGTTCGTCGTGCAGGAAGCGTTCGAGATGATGTGGTGGTTGTCGGCGTCGTAGTCGCGATCGAAGTTGACGCCCAGGGCAACCGTCACGTCCGGCTCGGTCGCGGGCGCCGAGATGATCACCTTCTTCGCGCCGGCCTCCAGATGCTTCGACGCGTCCGCGCGCTTGGTGAAGAGCCCGGTCGACTCGATGACCACGTCGACCTCGTTGTCCGCCCATGGCAGAGCTGCCGGATCGCGCTCCTCGAAGACCTTGATCGCCTTGCCGTCAACGGTGATCGATCCGCCGCCCTCGGTGACCTCGCCCGGGAACCGCCCGAGGATCGAGTCGTACTTGAGCAGGTGCGCGAGCGTCGCGTTGTCGGTGATGTCGTTCAGCGCGACGATGTCGATGTCGGCGTCCGATTCGTATGCGGCGCGGAAGAGGTTGCGGCCGATGCGCCCAAAACCGTTGATGCCGACTCTGACTGGTGCCATTTGTTGGGTTCTCCTTGCTTTCTATTGCCGAGGCCAGTCGCGAATGCCGACCCGGTTGAGCACTCGACGTGCGCCTCTGTAAGTGAGGTCGCGCGCTGCGTGTCCTGGCCTGCGGGGAGATCCCCGTCGGCGAGGTGGACGTGGACTCGAAACCATATTGATCAGGGGCTCGGCTACCCGAGACCACCGATACTCGTTTGCGACCCTCGATATTTCTGGCTCGAAAGCAGTCTTGCCGCGAGTCAAGACTCGCTCCAGCGCAATTGCCGTTGCTTTCGGATCCTTCTCCGCCACAACTTCGCCGAGATTCTCGGCCTTGACTCGCCCAGCCAATTCGTCCCCCTCCGTTACAACAAGGGGAAGGTTCGACCAGAAGCAGTCGAGATATCTGGTGCGAAATGAAAATCGCGTCTCGAGATGGGGTCTGTGACACGCCAGGGCTACGTCAGCATCCATCAGCCAATTGCTTCTCTCGGCGTAGGGCACTCCGGCGTCGTTGAAAAACACATGCGAATCGAGGACACCGAGGGTTCTCGCGAGTTCGCGAGCTGCTTCAAATGGCTGAATCCGCTCGGGCTGATCTGGGTCACGTGCCATGAAAACGAGCTTCGCAGTCGGTCGCCTCGTGGCCAGCTCGGCCATCGCACGAATTGCCGTTTCCGCATCGAACCAACTCCAGATCGCGCTGTTCCACAGAATCACCTCATCCGAGCGCTTGATCTTCTTGAAAGTCCTTCGGACACCTGGTGCGTCTGAGCGCTCGGGAGGCTCATCCGGCAGGCCGTGCGGAACGAGCTTGAACCGGGACATTACGTCGAACCCCTCGCCGGACACGGGCCCGATCAGGCGCTCCGCCAGCAAGACGCCCGTCCATAAGTCGAGTTGTTTGTCGGTAGAGACAAGGAAGTTGTCTCCGTCGTGAAGCGCGCCAGCGAGCCGATCGCTGGTCCAAGATGAAATCGCTCGTCTTCTCCAGCGCGAACTGGCCCGATGGGTTTCTAGGACCTCGAGCGGCTCGGGAACCGAGAGGTCATAGATAAGTCGGCTTCCGCTGTCACGAAGGCGTTGCGCGACCTGGGGCCACTGAGGTTGAGCGATAACGACATCAGTCTCCGCGAGCAGCGGCTCGACTGTGCGCCCATCGTGGCGGTGCCATGTCTGAAGGGGCACATCCACCCCAGGATCTCCGTCGACCTTCACCGACGCGAGGGTGACTTCGGCGACATCTTGGAGGGTTCGAGCAAACTCGACTGCCCGAATCGCTACGCCCGACATCTGTTCGCCAACGGCGCCGAGCGTCAGAACCAAAACGCGGGGCTTATTACTACTCACTGGGCGCCGACCGCGATCTCGATCCTGTTGCCATCGGGGTCCAGGAGATACGCGGAGTAGTAAGTAGGCCCGTACTCCGGCCGCTGGCCCGGAGCGCCGTCGTCCGTGCCGCCGGCCGCTACTCCGCCCTCCCACGCGCCCTTGACGCCCGAGATGCCGGGCGATGCCAGGCAGATGTGCCCGCTGGACTTTCCCGCCGGATGGCGGGTCGACGCGTAGAAGACGGGCTTCACGATCCCCCAGCCGAGGACTTTCGGCTCATCGACGAACCGGCGCCAACCGAGCGCACCTACGACCGCGTCGTAAAAGCGCCCGCTTCGCTCCAGGTCCGAGACCTCGACGCTCACGTGGTGAATCACTGCGCGCGAGAGGTTATCTGCGCGGAGCCCAGCGAAAGAAGCGCATCGCAAGCAACAAGCCGACTGCTCCCCACGCGACCACGACCCCTAGGTGGCCCCATTCGAATCCCGCACCCGTGGTCTGCGGGTCGAAGGCCGTGAGGAGTGCCAGGAAGTAGTGGCGAAACGGAAAGAAGGCGGAGAAGTGAATGACGCCGTCAGGGATCTCGGAGTCGGGGATGAAGACGCCTGACAGGAAATAAAGGGGCAGGACCGCCACGTTCGTGACCGCCGGCGCAGCGTCCTCGGAGGGGATCAGCGCGGTGAGTGCGAACCCGAGTGAGCTGAAGGCGAACGCACCCACCAGCAGCGCCACCACAAGCGCCGGGATCGTGTTGTCGGGGATGTGCACGTCGTAGATGAAGTGCCCGATGAGGGTGACCAGGACGGTCATGATCACCGAGGTCACGATCGCGTTGCCAACCCGTCCCGCCACGAGTGCCCAGGCCGGCAGCGGCGTCGAGCGAACCCGCTTCAGGCGCCCGCTCTCCCGTTGCTCGGTAAGTGCGATCGCGACGCTCACGAGGGTTGCGGAAACGATCGCCAGCGTCATGATTCCCGGCACGTAGTAGTTCGCGATCGCGAGGTCGCCGCGTTCCTCGATCGTGTCGTTGCCGAAGATCGTGCAGAAGATGAAGAGGAAGATGAGCGGCAAGAGGACGGTGAAGAACACCGACGCGGGGCTTCGCCAGAAGACGCGCTGGTCGTAGCGGAATTGATGCCAGATAAGTGAGAGGCCCGTCATGGCGAAACGTCTTCTTCGTTCTCGGTCAGCTCCAGATACATGTCCTCAAGGCTCGGCCGCGCGACTTCGAGGCCTCGAAGCTCCACCCCACGCTCGAGCGCCCATGCGGTCAGGCGATTGAGCGAGGCGACCGGCTCATCCGTCTTGGCCACGACCCCGGCGCCTCGCAACTCGCTTTCGATCTCGCCGATCCCATCCGGCAGATCGCCGGCCGCGACTCCCCCCGGAAGAAGGAAGCGAATCGTGGTGCCTCGCTCGGCGCGCCCGCCAAGCTCGTTGGGCGGACCCTCCGCGACGATCTTGCCGTCGCGGATGATCGCAACCCGGTCCGCGAGGAACTGCGCCTCGTCCATGTAGTGAGTGGTGAGAAAGATCGTCTTGCCAAGCTCGCGAAGGCTCGCGATGACCTCCCACGCCTGTCGCCTTGCGGAGGGGTCAAAGCCGGTGGTTGGCTCGTCCAGGAAGAGAAGCTCGGCGTCGCCGATCAGAGCAACGGCGACGTCAAGGCGGCGCTGCTGGCCGCCGGAGAGGCTGCCCGCCCGCTCGTCGGACTTCTCGGTCAGACCAACGAGGTCAATCGTCTCGATTACGTCACGAGGCTGCGAGTAGTAGCCGGCGAACAGGTCAAGCGTCTCCCTTACAGTGAGGAGCGGCTCCATCCGGCACTCCTGAAGCACCGTGCCGATGCGCTCCCGCCAGGACCGGTCAGCCTTGGCAGGATCCTGACCCAGAACCGAGATCTCCCCCGCCGAGCGGTCCCGATAGCCCTCGAGCATCTCGACCGTCGTGGTTTTTCCGGCGCCGTTTGGACCGAGGAAAGCAAATACTTCGCCGGATTGGACCGAGAGGTCGATTCCGCGCACGGCCTCGTTGGCGCCGTAGGACTTCTTCAGGCCCGAGACCTCGATCACCGCCACCATCTAGACACAGTGTGGCGAACTCGTCTCGGTTGGAGGTTGACAACTGGTACGTGCGTTTGGTTTCCTCAGTGCGCACGGATGCGAACCCGGGGTGGAATTTGGCTCGCCGTACTTGCGGCAACGGTAGGCGCTCTTGCAGCGTCGCAGTCTGCGGACGCCGCAGGCCCGTATCCCGGAATCCCGGATCCCGGGGGTGATCCGTCAGCAATAGTTGCTGTTCCACCTACCCACGGCGAATTCTTCGGCGTACACGAAGACACGTGGGATGTCCCGGACGAGCACGGGTGGAACGCAGATCAGTTGGCAATGATCGCAAAGGGGTTCGGGGGCAACTCGATGCGTTTCGACCTGGAGTGGGAGGCAGTCGAACCGACGCCCGACAAATGGAGCGAGTCCGGCTGGGCGAGATACAAGGATATGTATGACGCGCTAATCGCTCGGGGCATGAGACCTCTCATCACGGTGAATGGAACTCCTCCGTGGGCGCGAGAGGCGATGTATCAGGGATGCACTCGACGCCTCACGTGCTCCTATCCGCCGGCCGAATGGGCCCTTCCCCAATGGACCGAGTTCATGGGTGAGGTTGCTCGCAGATTCCCTCAAGCCGCTGGCATCGAGGTCTGGAATGAGCCGAACATGAGCGGGTTCTGGCGTCCTGAGCCGAACCCAGAGCGCTTCGCGAGGCTTGTCCAGGCGGCGTATGTCGGCATCAAGGGGATCAATCCGAGTATGAGGGTCGTAGTCGGATCGCTTGCGCCGGCTCCCAACACGAAGAAGGACATACTCGGAAACATTCAGTACATGGGACTCGGTGAGTTTTTACGTAAGGCGTATGCAGCCACGCCTAGCATCAAGGGCTACAGCGATGCGATCAGCTTCCACACGGTCTTGACTCGGCTCAACTACGGCGCTGAGAGCGAGTGGGCCAACTTGTTCAACGCGATGCGGCAGGCCAAGTCCCAGTTTGGTGACTCAGCTAAGCCAATGTGGCTGACGGAGACGGGGCTATCGCTTCACGACACGACTGCACCGATCTCGCAAGCACAACAGGCTGCCGGCCTGCTCGAGCAGTACAGGCGCGTCATGACCATGCCCGACATGGCGGCCATGTACGTCCATACGCTGGGCGACCGCCTGGCGTTTCAGGATCCGGAGCGCTCGTACGGGATCATCAACAGCTTTGATCCGTTCAATCCGCGCCCAGCATTCTGTGCGTTCGCGGGTCGCGTCCGCGTTTCGATCCCATTTGGAAGTTGCACAAAGATCGTGGAAGGCCCACCGGTCGACGATCCCGACCCGCCCGATCCCGATCCGATTGATCCGCCCGATCCCGTCGACCCACCAGACCCGATTGATACCGCTGGTTGCAGCTTCAGACTCATTTACCTGAGGTGGGCGGCCTCTGTTTCTACCGGCGACGCCCAGCGGGACTACCGGCGTCAGTATCGCCAGGCCCAGAAGGACTGCATTCCCTGCTCAAAACGCGTTGCGAGCCTCAAGGAGAAAGCCAGGCGAGCGCCCACCCATTCGAGGCGCAAGGCTCTGCGCGAACGCCTCAAGAGGGTCAAAGAAAGATGTGCACCGTGCCAGGCCACGCTTCAATCACTGGAAGAGGCGGCGCTGGACGCCGGGGGACCCGACGAAGCCGATGCGTTGATCCGCCAGCATGACGGCCTGCGCAAGGAATGTAGGGGGAAAAAGCCGCCCGCGGTTCACGACCGCCACGTCTCGCGTCGTATCCGGTAAACCCATTCCGCATGGCAGCTCCCCGGGTTGCGCTAGGAGTTGTTACTTCGCTAGCGGTGTTAGGCGCCGCAACAACCATCTTCTCGCGCGGCGGTAGCGCGCAGCCTGAACATCCACCGCTGTGTGGACTCAAAGGCGTTGATGAATGCGGGACCGAAGCGCTCGACTGCGGGGACGCGGCCCCACTCACTTTCGCGACATCCGGCGCGCCCGGGCTGCTCCGCGATCCGGGCGATCCCGTTCCCTTTGGCTTCAATGATGCGGCTGTGTTGAACGGAGATATCGACCCCAGGACAGACGCAGAGCTCCAATCGCTCACGGGCTCTCGCGTTACGAGATTTGTACTCGATTGGGGAGCCATCGAGACCAGCCCGGGCACCTTCAACTTTGGTCAGATCGACAACATCTACTGCGCTGCTCTGCGGCAGGGGATCGGGAGCCTCTTCACCGTGACAGGCGTACCGACCTGGGCAGTTGATCCGGCGGTCGGAGGCTGTCAGGCACCGCCATGCGTGCAACCGCCCGGTGATCACTATCTGCCAGCCCTCCAACGATTCGTGGGGCTTGCAACAGACCGCTATCCCGAAGCGGTCGCCTTTGAGGCCTGGAACGAACCCAACCTCCCGGCGTTCTGGCCTCGGCCGGACCCCGATCGCTACACAGCACTCCTCGCCGCGATTTACCGCGGCGTCAAGGCGTCGGATCCGGATAAAACAGTTCTGGGGGGAGCAGTCTCCAACGCCGTTGTTGACGAATCCGCATCCGGCAAGCTCTCGATGACGACGTTTCTCGACGGCATGTTTGATGCTGGAGCCTCCCGCTATATGGATGCGCTGAGCATTCACGCCTATCCGATCGGACGAGTAGGCGCGCCCGATGATCTGTTCACTCCACAGCTTGCTGAAGCCCATCGAATCGTCGATGAGCTCACCCCGGTCGACCCAAAGCCGATATGGATCACAGAGACCGGTGTAAGCACGGAGTCTGGAAGTTTCTCACCGCCGGTTCTCCCGGCCACACAGGCCGACGAACTAACAAAGATCTACTCGATCGTCGACGAGGATCCCTCTAATCAGTTCGTGGGATTTCACACGTTGATTGATGCAGCGACTCCGATCCTTGGTGGACCCGGCTTCGGCTGGTTCGATCAAATCAATGACAGCGAGGCAATTCCCAAGCCCGTTGTCTGCCGGTTCCGGGAGATCTCAAAGCTAAAGGGCTGTCCGACTCGGGTCCACCTGCGATAGCGATGTCGTGCGGATCGCCTAGGTCGGTCGCCTTTCAAGTAAGTACCAATGGCCCTTGCCTGCGGACCCCATCGCGACTCGCTCGTAGCCAATCTCCTGCCACCGATCGAACCACGCTTGCGGAGGCGTCGTGAAAAAGCTCGATGCCGCCATGACTTGCGCACGAGCCGTGGCTACGCGATTGAGCTCCGTGGGATGAGGGGTCGAATTCAGCATGCAAACGAGGTCAAACGTCCCGGTACGGAACGGAAGGTCAGCGAAATCAGCTACATGGAACGTCAGATTCCCGGCTTCATACTTCTCGCGCGCCAGGCGGATAGCCCTCTTAGAGCGATCAAAGCCATCAACGCGTGCCTGCGGGAAGCGCGCGGCGGCGGCGGCGGCACTCGCTCCTGTGCCAGTCCCAAGATCCAGAATCCTCGTCGGGGAGCGCACCGTTCCAAGGCCAGCGACAAACGGCTCCACATGCCGCCTCGTGTCACCGCGGTCGTTCCATACTCGTGCGCTAACTGAGAAGTAGAACGCTGAGATCGCGTTATCGATTCTTGACGGTTCTCGGCCCCAGAACGCAGATTCCCCTGCGCGCCGGCGCGGCGCCTGAGTCGCCCGGTCCAGCCGTCCTAGCCCCGAAGCGATCACGCGCTGAAACATCGGGGGGGAATCTAACGTGCGGCTTACCCGGCTTTCGAGATCGCACTCGCCGCCCTAGTCAAACCGCGTATCGCGGTGCACCACCCGCACCGCAACGTCGTCGCGGTCGCCCAGGTGCCGTGCCATGCGGTTCGCGACCGTAATCGATCGGTGCCGGCCGCCCGTACAACCGATCGCGATCGTGAGGTGTGTCTTGCCCTCCGCCACGTAGGCGGGTAGCAGGAAATCGAAGAGCCCGAGGACGCGCCGGTAGAACTCAGTCGCCAGCTCTCCCGCCTCGACGTGCTCTTGGACCGGCCGGTCCATCCCCGTGAGCGGCCTCAGGTCCTCCCGGTAGTGCGGGTTGGGAAGGAACCTCACGTCGAACATCAGATCGGCGTCGCGCGGTGGGCCGTGCTTGAAGCCGAAGGTGAGGAGGGTGAGCGCCAAGCGACGGCGCTCGTCCTTCGGGCCGAGCAGTTCGTTCGTGATCCGCCGCCGAAGCATCGCCCCGGTGAGATCGGACGTATCCATGACCACATGGGCCTCTTCTCGAAGAGGGCCCAGCACCTCCCGCTCGGCGCGGATGCCGTCGACGACACGCCCGTCGGGCGCGAGCGGGTGACGGCGACGCGTCTCCTTGAAGCGGTCCATGAGCGTCGCCTCGTCCGCCTCGAGGAAGAGGAGCTTCAGGTCGAGGCCGTCCTGCCCCAGCTCCCGGATCACGGCTTCCAGCTCGTCGAAGTACTCGCCGCCCCGCACGTCGGTGACCACCGCCGCGTGGCGCACCGAGCTGCCGTCGTGCCGAAACAGCTCTCCCAGCGAGCCGATCATCCGCGGCGGCAGGTTGTCGACGCAGAAGTAGCCGGAGTCCTCGAAGGCCGCGATCGCCTCGGACTTCCCGGCGCCCGAGTATCCGGTGATGACCCAGAGCTCGACCGGGTCGGAGAAGAGCTCGGGCTGCGGCTTCATCCGGACTTGTTGAGCTGGCGGTGGATGTCGCGCGCGATCTTTCCGGGGATCCCGGGCACGGACTCGATCTCCTCGCGGGTGGCCGCGACGATCCGCTCGGGCGATCCGAAGTGGCTCATCAGGGCGCGCTTGCGTGCCGGGCCGACGCCGCGCAGCTCGTCGAGGATCGAGCGGGTCATTGCCTTGTCGCGCCGGTTGCGGTGGAAGTCGATCGCGAAGCGGTGTGCCTCGTCGCGAACCCGCTGGAGCAGATGCGAGGCGGGCGAGTCCGGCTCGATCTCAAGCGGTGCCGAGCGGCCGGGGACGTAGATCTCCTCCAGGCGCTTGGCGAGGCTGATCACCGTTACGCCACGGTCTGTCAATGTGCCGATCGCCTTCATGCCTGCGCTCAGCTGGCCCTTCCCGCCGTCGATCATGATCAGGTCGGGAAGGCTGGCGAAGCTGTCATCGCGCTCCGCGTCGTGCGGCGAGCGGTCGCCCTGCTCGACCAGGCGCGATACCCGCCGCGAGAGGACCTCGTTCATCGACGCGAAGTCGTCCGGTCCCGAAGTCCGGTCGCCGCGGATGCGAAACCGCCGGTAGTCGGACTTCTTCGGCGCTCCGCCTTCGAAGACGACCATCGACGCCACGGTGTGCTCGCCGCCGATGTTCGAGATGTCGAAGCCCTCGATGCGAATCGGCAGCTGGTCGAGGCGAAGCGCTTCCTGAAGTGCCGCAACGGCGTCGACGCGCTCGCTCCGGCGCCGCTCACGCCGGAGCTTGTCCTGCTTGAGGGCCAGAAAGGCATTGCGCTCGGCAAGTTCTCGTACCCGGCGCTTGTCGCCGCGCTCGGACACCCGCACCTCGACCGGCCCGCCGCGCCGGATCGCGAGAGCGTCACCCAAGACCCCGGCACGCTCACGCACGGCCTCGCCGACGATGATCAGCCTTGGAATCGAGGGCGCCGCCGAGTAGTACTGGGCGACGAACTCCTCGATCACCTCGCCCTCTTCACGTCCACCCGCATTGGTCATGTAGAAGCTCTGGCGCTCCGCGAGGATTCCGTCGCGGACCTGGAAGACCTGAGCGTTTGCGGTGTCGTCCTCGGTGGCGACCGCGATCACGTCGGCGTTGTCGAGGGTCTCTCCCGCCACGCTTCGCCGCTCCATCAGCGATCGCACTGCTTCGAGGCGGTCGCGGTAGACGGCGGCGCGCTCGAACTCCTCGTCGCCCGAGGCCTCCTCCATCTTTCGCGCCAGGTCACGCTCGACGTCGCGGTAGCGGCCCGAGAGGAAGCTCGAGATCGCGTCGATATTCCGCCGGTACTCCTCGCGGTCGATGTAGCCGACGCAGGGCGCCTGGCAGCGCTTGATGTAGTAGTCGAGGCACGGCACCCCGGACCGGCGCCCGGGCTCTGGCCCCTCGCAGGTCCGGTACTGGAAGAGCTTGCCGAGGATCTCGAGCGTCTCCCGGGTGCGTTTGGCATTCGAATAGGGGCCGAAGTAGAGACGTGCCGAGCGGTGCCGCTCCCGGGTGAAATAGACGCGGGGATACTCCTCGTCGAGCGAGATCGCGATGTACGGATACGACTTGTCGTCGCGGAGGCGGATGTTGTAAGTGGGGCGGTAGCGCTTGATGAACTGCTGCTCGGCGAGGAGCGCGTCAGCCTCCGTGTTGGTCACGAGGAACTCGATCGAGGACGCTTGCTCGGTCATCGCACGGGTTCGGGTTTTTCCGGAGAAGTGGCCGCCCACCCGCTTTCGCACCGAGCGCGCCTTGCCGACGTAGAGGACCTTCCCGTCGGTGTCGCGGAAGATGTAGACGCCGGGCTCGTCGGGCAGGCCGCGGCGCTGCTCCGCGATCGAGGCGCCCTTCGCCGGTTCGAGCTCTTGCGTTATCTCGATCTCGGCCATGCCTTGAAGGTTAGGCGGGCCGGTGGCGACGCTAGATTCGGACCTGATGAAGACGAAGGTCGGTCTCCCCCTCGCCCTCGCAGCCCTCACTCTCGCCGCGTGCGGAGGCGACGACTCGCCGTCTGACGGCGACACCTCTGCCGAGGTCAGCTCCGACAACGCTGTGACGATCACCGCGGCCGAGGACGGCAGCTTCTCCTACGACGTCGAGTCACTCGAGGCCGAAGCCGGCACGATCGAGATCGACTTCGACAACCCATCGTCCACTCCGCACGACGTCCAGGTGGAAGGCCCGGACGGCAACGCGGGAGGCACCAGCATCGTCACCGGCGACTCGACTTCGGCCACGGTCGACCTTGAGCCCGGTGAGTACACGTTCTACTGCTCGGTCCCGGGCCACCGGGAAAGCGGCATGGAAGGCTCGCTCAAGGTCGAATAGCCGGCACAGGAGCGCTGATCAGTCGCCGAGCACGCGGCCCACGGACTCCGCGACGCAGACCGGCTTGTCCTGGCCCTCGCCCTCGAGCGTGAATCGGGTGACGGACTGAAACCAGCCGCCGTCGAGCTCCTCCACCGAGATCAGCTCGGCTGTGGCGCGGACGCGAGTACCGGCCGGTACTGGCGCCGGGAAGCGGACCTTGTTCCAGCCCATGTTCACGCCGAGCTTCACGCCCTCGACCCTCATGAGCTCGATCCGAAAGCCGTCGATCATCGCGAGCGTCAAGTTGCCGTGAGCGATGGTGGTGCCGAATGGGCTCTCGTTCTTCGCCCGCTCGACATCCACGTGGATCCATTGGTCGTCGCCCGAGAGATCAGCGAAGGTGTCGATGTCGGCCTGCGTGACCTCGCGCCATTCGCCAGGGCCGACGGACTTCCCCACTAGCTCCTGGAATCCGTCGACGCCGCTGATCGTTACTGGAAGCTCCATGCGCGGAGCCTATTCCTCTCACCCCACCAGCCGCACCTCAAGCGCAGGCGGTGCGATCGCCCCCACACCGCCCATGAGGCCGAGGATGCGCGCGACGTACGCGCGAGTCTCCGGATAGGGCGGAACGCATGAGCACGCCGCAACCGGAGCCGGGCCAGCGTTGTATGCGGCGAGCGCCAGCGAGACGTCGCCGAACTGACGCAGGAGATCGGCCATGAGGTGAGCCTGCGCGTCGATAGATGAGTCGGGGTCGAGTGGATCGCTCAGTCCGTATGACCCCGCCGTACCCGGCATGAACTGGGCGATCCCGCGTGCGCCAACCGGCGACACCGCGAGCGGATTGAATCCCGACTCGGCCATCAGCTGTGCGGCGAGCACTGCGGCGGGCGCATTCCAGCGGCTTGCCGCTCGCGCGATGGGCTCGCGGAAGCGGGTCGGGACGAAGGCGGGAAGGCTTGCGCCCGATCCCAGCCCGTCTCCGCCGCGCGCAGTGCTGTTGCCGGCGCTAGAGCACGGCGCCGGGCCTCGCGTATAGCCGTAATGCCACGCCTCCCACGAATACCTCTGGAGGAAGCCGAACCGGCCTGCGCTGGCTGCGAGCCACGCGTACGCGGAAGGTGGCCCGAGGTCGAGCTCCGTTCCGCAGCGGTGAAGGGACGTACCGGGCCGCGCGACCATGCGGGGATCCGGGTTGGCGGCGAAGAGCGCCGCCTGTTCGGCATCTGAGCGATAGCCCGAGTTGACGAGGAGAGTGAGGCCCGCGCCGCGAGCTGCCGCCGCCATCGCGTCGAAGGCTCGCGCCACATCCGGACGCATGCCCTCCCCCTGGCGGGTGACGAGCGGACCGGAGTAGCCCCCGCCGGCCGCGGTTGCGGTAGCAGGGGGCACGGCAGCGGCCGGATATGCCTCGGCGACCGCGGTGACTTCTACCTCCTCCTCGCTCTCCTCGCCGTCAACGGCGGGCGCTGCCCGGAGATCGACGCGAACGCGGGTGGGCGCGAACGTCGAGCCGGGGAACGTGACCGCCACGTCAGCGCCACCTGCACCGTTGGCGCCGAGCGCCTCGTCCGCCGCGCTGATCGCGCGCTGGCGGTATTGGGCGTCGCTGAGATACGCGGGGTTAGGCGCCCCTCCCGGCAGGGTCGGCCGCTGGAAGAGGCGCAAGTGATCGTCTTGCATCGAGCGTGCCGCAGAGACAGCGGCCAAGTCGGCCGCGCGCTGAAAGCGGACGGCACCCGTGGCGGCTGCTCCGACGATCGCGATGAGAACGCCGGCGGCAACCGTCAGAAGAGCGAGCGTGAGCGTCACCGGCAACACTTGGCCTGACTGGCTCATCAGCCGTGCGGCGAGCCTTGCCGCACGGGAACCGAGCTCCCCGCCGGGGTCGACGCCCGCGATCGCGCGACGAGCCGAAACGATCCCCGGCGGCTTGACCACAACGCCCGTCGGGACGCCGCCGGCGATCAGGTCGTGAGCGGCGAGCGCCGCCATCGCCCGTCCAGCCTGTGCGTCCGAGCGCAGAACGGCGGCGTCCACCCCACCCTCGTCAACCAGCTCGCGCCAGGTGTCAGGCGCGGCGTGGACCACGACCGCCGCCGCGCTGCTCGCGCGGCAGACGGCGAGCGCCTCTCCCGCGTCGGCGCCCGGCGGAAGGTCTGCCCAACAGAGCAGGCCGCGCGCTACGGCGGGAAGGGCGCCGCGGAGGTAGGACTCGAGGCCGCGCGCGGCACGCGACGACACCAGCGTCGGGCGCTTGCGCGCGCCTTCCTCGAGGTTGAGCACGATCACCGGTGCGGGCTCGGGGCTCAAGGATCGAGCGATCGCGACCCCGACCGCCGCCGCGGTGGCGAGGCCCCCTTCGCTGCCCGGCAGCGCTGTCACCGCGACGAGCCGGGCTTCGTCAGCCACGGGCCGGCCTCACCCACGCGGTCACCGTCATCTCAAGGGCGTCCGAGATGGCATCAAGGGGTGCGGGCGGACGCACGCTCACCTCAATCCGTCCGGCTTCGGCGCTCACGTCGACCCGGTCGTCCGCCCAGCCCGGCAAAGCCGCGCGAACCGCCGCCTCGGGGTCGGTGCCTGCGGCAGCCGCGAGCGCGCCCGCCTCGGCCGCGCCGTCGGCCAGGTGAAGCGAGTATCCGGTGATCGCGAACTGGAGCACGACCATCGCGGCGAGCACCAGCGCCGGGACGCTTGCGAGGAACTCCACGGATGCCTGGCCCCGCTCCCTCATCCGGCCTCGGGGTCAAGCGAAGCTGCGGATGCGAGTGGAATCGCCGGCATGCCCGGCACGACGACCGGAGAGCGGATCTCGACCTTCACCTCGGCGTCGCTCTCCGTCACCTCGGCACTGCCGAGAAGCGCTGGAATCGCGCCTTCAGCCGCCGTTTTGACGTTTTCGCCAACGAGCGCCGCGCGAGCCCCCGCACGCGCAGCCTCGCCCGCGCTCAAAAGGGTCCATCCGGCCAAGACGGCCTGCGCGAGCAGGAGGGTCGCCGCGACAAGGATGGGCACGATCGCCACCAGCTCCGCGGAGGCCTGCGCTCGTTGCGATTGCGGTACTTCCATCGCCTGGCGACGCTAGGCCGCGCTGGCGCGCGTGTGTGGGGCCGACTGAGCCAAAGCGAAGCCGAAAGGCGCGCGGAACTTGACAGACGCGTCGAGTGGAACGACCATGCGCTTGAAGACTCGGCCGTGGGGGCCGGCTCGGAGTTACGGCGATGGTCGGGACAAGCTTGGCTTCAACCTCGAAATCGGCTCTGCCGCCTCGCAGGGCGGGCTCTTTCAGAGCAACGGAAGCTGGGCGGTCACCGCGCCTTAGCCGGGCAGCTCAGATCGCGCGAGAGTCCATGACCACTCGGAAGATCCCGAGCAGGGCCAGACCGATCACGCCGACGAAGACGATTACGCCAATCTCCCAGTCAAGAACTTCGTCGCGCCCAGCAATGACGAGCACGATCGCGCCGAGTGAGCCGAGAAGGATCGCGCGGTCACGGTCGGGCAGGGCCATGTAGGCAAAGCGATTCTGCCGGTAAAGCATCCAGGCCGTCCCGGCGATGGCGACCGCGAACGCGATCGAAAGAGCGGCCATGACCCCGTCTGCGGCGTGACCTCCCGCGGGCACCTCGGCGACGATGAAGGCCAGGACGAGGACGATCGCGATGTTGCGTACGTGGCGCACCGCTCTCGATGCTACGACGCGAGGACTAGGAAGTCATCACGACGATGCCGAACACCACCGCCGCGGCGGTCGCCGCGATACCGAGAATCACGAGCATGCCGTAGCCGATCGTGCCAACGAGACCCAGGTCGTGGTTCCTCTCCGTCAGGCGCGCGCTTCCGAGGATGGCCAGTGAGAATGCGAAGACGACCCCGACTCCGGCACCGAACGCGTACACGACGGTCTGACCCAGCGCGTTCCAGTCGACGATCGTTGCGATGAGGCTCATGTCGTCGGCACCACGGGGCGCGATCGCTTGACGAACGCCATCGCCGAAAGCCCGAGGCCGGCGAGGGCGATGACGACGGGACCGATTGCGCCATCGCCGAAGATCTCGGTAATCCCGTAGACCGCCGCCCCGATGCCGGCCGCCATGGGAAGCGTGAGAAGCCAGGCGACCAGCATGTTGCCCGCAACCCCCCAGCGAACGGCCGAGACACGCTTCCCAGCGCCCGCGCCCATCACGGCGCCTGAGATGACATGCGTTGTCGAAAGCGGGTAGCCGAAGTGACTCGAAGCGAGGATCACCGCTGAACCGGCGCCCTGGGCGGCGAAGCCCTGCGCGGCGTCCATCTTGATGATCCGCGTCCCCATCGTTTTGATGATCCGCCAGCCGCCGGAGTAGGTACCCAGGGCAATCGCGGACGCCGCCGAGACGATGACCCATGTGGGCGGATCGGAGTCCGGAGACAGGTTGCCGTTGGCGATGAGGGCAAGGGCGATCACGCCCATGGTCTTCTGGGCGTCGTTGGTGCCGTGGGCGAGCGCCAAGAGCCCGCCCGAGAGCATCTGCCCGAGGCGGAAACCACGCGTCACGGGCCCGGGTCTCTGCCGTCCCACCACCCGATAACAGACGACGATCGCGATTCCGCCGATTACGAAGGCCAGGATCGGTGCGATCAGAGCCGGAGCCAGGACTTTGCCGATCACGCCGTCGGAGAGCACCGCGTCCGAGCCAGCGGCGGCGAATGCGGCGCCGACGACGCCTCCGATGAGCGCGTGCGACGAGCTCGAAGGCAGACCGAAGTACCAGGTCGCCAGGTTCCATGAAATCGCGCCGATCAGCCCGGCAAAGACGATCGTGGGCGTGATCACATCAGCAACGACGACGTCCTTCGCGACGGTCGCCGCAACCTCCAGGGAGATGAAGGCGCCGGCGAAGTTGAGGATCGCCGCATAGGTGACGGCGATGCGCGGCGACATCGCCCGCGTCGAGATCGAGGTGGCAACCACGTTCGCCGTGTCGTGAAAGCCGTTCGTGAAGTCGAACGCAAGCGCGGTCCCGATAACGATGTAGAGGATCAGGTCCGCTTCGGTCATGGCTCAGCGGCGCGCCCTCTCAGGCGTTTTTGATCGCGATGCCTTCCATGATGTGCGCGGCGGTCTCGGTCGCGTCGATCGACCTCTCGAGGACCGTGAAGAGGTCCTTCCAGCGGATGACGACCATCGGGTCGATTCCGTTGGCAAAGAGCGATGCGACGGCGTCGCGGTAGAGCCGGTCGCCCTCGTTCTCGAGGCGATGGATCTCGATCAGGTAGCCGTCGAGGTCCTTGAAGCCGCGCAGGTGCTCGAGCGCGATCGCGAGCTGCTCGCACGACTTGACGAGAACACCCGCCATCTCGACGGCCTGCTGCATCGGCGCCTCGACCTTGTAGAGGACCATGAAGTCCGAGGTCTCCTCGATGTAATCCACGACATCGTCGAGAGCCGAGGCAAGGCTGTAGATGTCCTCGGAGTCGATTGGCGTCACGAAGGTCGCGTTGAGCCGTTGGATCAGCTCGTGCGTGATCTTGTCGCCCTCCTGCTCGGCGAGCAGGATCTCGCGCGCCAGGCCCTCGCTGCCTGGCCAGCCCTCGAGCATTTCCAGGAGAAGGCGCGCAGAGCGAAGCGCGTTTTGGCCCGACCGGTTGAAGAGGTCGAAGAAGACGTTGTCGCGGGGAACGAGTGAAGGAAGGGCCATCGCGCGGGAAGCTACCAATCCGACACTACGTCAACTATGCGTTCGGCCGCTTTCCCGTCCCATAAATCCGGTCGTTGCGGGGTTACCTCGGCAGATTCGAGGAGCTTTGGGATGCCCACGATGCGCGCGGGGTCCAGTCCGAGGAGCGTGTTCGTCCCCGCCCTCACGGTCACCGGCCGCTCCGTGTTGTCTCGCAAGGTGAAGCACGGAACCCCGAGATAGGTCGTCTCTTCCTGGATTCCACCCGAGTCGGTGAGCACAGCGCCCGCGTCCGCCTTCGAGTGCCAGGAAGTCGAGGTATCCCGCGGGCTCGGCGAGGGTCACGCCCGGCCTGCGAGTCGAGACCCAGCTCCTCGAGCCGCTTGCGCGTTCGCGGATGAACCGGGAACAGAACCGGCATCTCGGCGGCGACATCGCCCAGCGCCTTCATCGTGTCGGCGAGCAGCGGCCCGTCGACGAGGGCGGGCCGATGGAGCGTCGACGAGGAGGTAGCCGCCGGGTTCGAAGCCGAGCGAGCGAGCCGTTCCCCGCTCCCGGATCAGGTCCTCGAGCGCCACGAGCGTGTCGATCATCGTGTTGCCGACGAACTGGATTCGCTCCGGCGGCGAGCCCTCCGCCGCCAGGTTGTCGGTGGCTTCCGCCGAGTGGATGAAGAGAAGGTCTGAGATGTGGTCGACGACGATCCGGTTGATCTCCTCGGGCATCTCGCGATCGAAGCTGCGAAGGCCCGACTCGACGTGGCCGACGGGAATGCCGAGGCGCGCGGCGCAGAGCGCGGCGGCGAGGGTGGAGTTGACGTCGCCGGGAACGAGCACCAGATCGGGCGACTCGTCCTCGAGAATGGGCGCGAGGCTTTCGATCACGCGCGCGGCCTGCTCGCCGTGGGAGCCTGAACCGACGCCGAGCATGTGGTCGGGCTCCCCCACGCCGAGCTCCTCGAAGAAGACGTCGGACATCGCCCGGTCGTAGTGCTGGCCGGTGTGGACGACGGTGTTTGCGTCCTCGCCGAATCGCTCCCGGGACGCTGCGATGACCGGCGCCATCTTCACGAAGTTCGGCCTGCGTGCCGACGACGTGGAGGAGCTTGGTCAAAGGTGGCGCTTCAGGAAGTCGGTCTGGTCCTTCACTGCGCGCTCGAATGGGCTCGCCGCGATAGATGTCGAAGTGGCTGAAGGCCGGCGTAGACGGCGAGCTCACCCTTCGGAGCCTGTCCGGCCGCGTCGATCGCGGGGCCTGGCGGCGTGATCGCGTCGTCCGAGCAGACCTGGACGAGGAGCGGGCAATGAAGGTCCCTGGCGCGCTGCCCCGGCCGGTAGAGGCCAAGCCGCAGCGCGACGCGGGAGACGAACTCGTTTTGCCACTCGAATCCGTCGTCGTAGATCGAGCGATAGCCGGGGTCCGCGTCGGGCGAGGTCATCGCTGCGTTCGATCCGGGCGGGCCAACCAGCGGCATCGTGCGCGGACCGCGCCCGAGAGCGTCGCTGGCCAGGTCGGCAAGTGCTGAGCCGGTCATTCGAGCGGCGGCAGCGGGCCCAAGGGTCTTGAGCGTGGCAAGGCCGTCGATGAACGGCGCCTGCGAGATCACCGCCTTGATGCGGGGGTCCGAGGCCGCGATCTCGAGCACGTGACCGCCCGAGAAGGACGAACCCCAGAGGGCGATGCGCTCGGGGTCGACGCCGTCAAGCGACCGCGCGAAGGCGATCGCTGAGCGCCAGTCCTCGTGCTGGCGCTTGATGTCGATCAGCTGGCGCGGCTCGCCGCCACTCTCGCCGAAGTGGCGGTAGTCGAACGCGAAGCCCGCGTAGCCCTCGGCCGCGAAGCGCTCAGCCGAGCGAATCGGGCCGCCCTCCTTGACAGCGCCGAAGCCGTGGCCGAGCACGACCGTCGGCACGGCCTCCGTGGTGTCAGGCCTGACGAAGACAGCAGCGCATTCGTCCTCGCCGGAGCGGAAGCGGAGTTCGGTGCGGGTGAAGGTGGCTTCAGACGAGCTCATCGATCTTTCCGGCGAGCTCGAAGTCGCTCTCGGTCACTCCGCCCTCGGAGTGAGTCGTGAGCATGACCTTCACGGTGTCCCATGAGATCTCCAGATCCGGGTGGTGTCCCATCTCTTCCGCCGGCCCCACGATCTGCTTTGCGAAATCAACCGAGCCGACGAAGTCGTTGCGCTCGAACTCCTTGCAGATCGCATCACCGGAGCGCTGCCATCCCTCAAGCTCGGATAAGCGGCTTTCGACCTCGGCGTCCTCCAATTTGTCCATGGGTCAACCCTATCCTCAGCGCATGGCCCCTCGGGTCGCAAGCCTGGTTCCATCCGCCACCGAGATGCTCTTTGCGCTCGGCCTGGGCGACCGGGTGGTGGCCGTAACGCACGAATGCGACTGGCCCGCCCAGGCGCGTGAGCTCCCCACCCTCACCCACAGCGAGATCCCGGAGGGGCTGCCGCCCGCCGAGATCGACGCCGCCGTGCGTGAGCTGACGGCGGCCGGGAAGGCGATCTACAGCCTCGACGCAGAGGCTCTGGAGCGCCTCGAGCCGGACCTGATTGTCACCCAGGCGCTCTGCGCCGTGTGCGCGGTCTCCTATGACGACGTCTGCTCCGTCGCAAGTGGTCTGCCCGGCGACCCCGAAGTGATCTCACTCGATCCCGAATCGCTCGAGGAGGTGCTGGCGGATGTGCCGCGGCTCGCCGAAGCGTGCGGTGTTGTGGATGCGGGTGAGGCCCTACTGCGATCGCTCCGCGAGCGGATCACGGCGGTCGAGGCCGCGGTCGCCGGCGCGGACCGCCCCCGCGCGCTTGCGCTGGAATGGCTCGACCCGCCGTACATCGGCGGGCATTGGGTGCCGGAGATGATCACGGCCGCGGGCGGAATCGACGTGCTTGGCTCAGCGGGTGCGAAGTCGCGCGTGGCCTCGTGGGACGAGCTGGGAGGCGCGGGCGCCGACGTTGCCGTGGTCATGCCGTGCGGCCTCTACGCCGACGAGGCGGCCCAGCAGGCCCAAGAGAGCGCCGACGAGCTTCGCGCGCTCGGCGTTCGCGAGGTGTTTGCTGTCGACGCGGCGTCTTCGTTCTCGAGGCCCGGGCCGCGGCTGGTCGACGGAATCGAGCTCCTGGCGCACCTCTTTCACCCTGACCGTTGCGAGGCTCCCGAAGGCCTCGGCTTCCACCGCCTGGCGGAGCTCTCCGGACAACCCGCCTGATGGGGATCCACCGAGCCGAGCAGTCCGCGCGGATCGCGGCGACGCCCGGGCGCTGCTTCGAGACGATCACCGACTACGGCACGTTCTGCGATTGGCAGGGCGCGGTTCAGTCCGTGGACGTGCTCGAGCGCGATGGCGACGGTCGCGGCGTCGTCGTGGCCTACGAGGTGTCGGTGCTCGCCTACCCCGTCCGCTACACGCTTCGGTACTCCTACGAGCCTCCGCTTCGCATCCGGTGGGAGTTCGTCGAGGGCTCCCCCGTAAAGGTGATCGAAGGCGAGTACGAGTTCGAGCCCGAAGGCGGGGTGACGCTGGCGACCTACCGGCTCGGAATCGACCCGGGAGTGCCGGCGCCGGGCTTTATGGTGCGGCGCGCAAACGGAGTGGCGATGCGCCAATCGGTCCAGGAGCTGAAGGAGGAAGCCGAGCGCCGGTCGGCAGGCTGAACGCCGGCGGCTACCCGGAACGCCCCAACCGCCGAGGTCGTGATGGACTTGCACTACGAAAGTCCATCGCTTCTTCGATTCGAAGAGCGAATCGAGGGGGATCTGTCAGGCGCGCGGATGCAAGTCCAGCGCGACCTCGGCGGTGAAGGGGGCTGGGGTTTCCGTGGCGCTACGCGATGCCCGCCGGGACCGCCGCGTTGCCCGCGATAACCCCAGCGACGAAGAGCGCCGCGCCCAGGACCACGACCGCAGCGATCTCGAGCGGCTGCGCGTCGCGGCCTCGCGAGCGGCGGGCCGCGGACATGATGAGGGTCAGGAGGCCACCGGACAAGAGGCCGCCGACGTGGCCGCCGATCGAGATGTTCGGCACGCTGACGGTGAAGACGAGGTTGATGACGACGTAGAAGCCGATCTGGGACGCCACGTCGTGAAGGCCACGGTTTCGCGCTTCGAGAAAGGCCGCGGCCATGAGCCCGAAGACCGCTCCCGAGGCTCCAACGGTGAGCTGCTGAGGGTCGAGGATGAGGGCGCCGAGGGAGCCGCCGATCAGCGAGACGAAGAACACGCCCGCGAAGCGCCACGGGCCGATACCGGGCTCGAGCAGCGAGCCGAGGAAATAGAGGGCGACCATGTTGAGCCCGATGTGGATGACCCCGGAGTGGAGAAAGCCGCCGGTGATGATCCGATACCACTCGCCCTCGCCCACTCCGATGAGGTCGTGCACTCCGCCGCCGCCGGTGATTCCGAATCCAAGGAGGCCGCCGTCCAGCGTCACTGTGCCTGAGGGGCTGCCGTCGATGAAATCGGCGCCGCCCAAAACCTGAGCGATGAACGCGGCTACGCAGATGCCGATCAGGCCCATCGTCACCGGTGCGACTCCGCGACCGATACCTGCGGGCGCGCGATGGACGCGGGTCTTCTGGCTCGCGCACTCGGGACAGCGCATGCCGACCGGCGTCGAAGTCATGCAATCGGGGCAGATCGGTCGCCCACAGTTGGAGCACGCGACATTCGTCTCCCGCCCCTGGTGCCGGTAGCAGACCGCCATCGCCGTTGAATCTAGTCGGTCAGACGCGGGCGCTCAGCTGAGCGAGGCGCGCATGATGATCGGCGTCGTGGGCCGATCGGATCCGCCCTCGGGCTCGCGAGTGATGTAGACGCCCTCGGCGCCTTCGAGCGAGCCTTCGATCGCGACCTCGTTCGAGCCGTCCTTGCGGACGACGAAGGTGGTCGACGGGTCAAGCTCGCCGTCCCGGTTGATCCAAGCCTGGTACTCGGTGTGACTGGGAAGCGACGGCAGCTTCACCACATGGAGCGTCCCCTTGTCTCCCTCGCGTTCGAGCGTCGCCTCCATCGCCGCGCCGACTCCTGGCTCGGTGCTTTCCGCCTTGATGAAGGCCGTCTGCACGCCGTCATCGCCTCCGCCTCCCCTGAGCTCATAGCCGGTGATGGCGCCGGCAACGAGAACGAATGTCAGCGCGCCGACCGTCACTGGCCTCCAGAAGGTGCCCCAGAAACCACGCTCGGTCCGCTTGCGCGCACGCTCGGAGCGTTGCTCGGCGCGAACGTCTTCACGAACCGTGTTCATGATCGCCCGCTTGACACGCGCGGGTGGCTCGATCTGCTCGGCCGCCATCGGCAACAGATCCACGGCCGGATCGAGCCAGCTCAGGTACTCGCGACATTCATCGCATCCCGCTAGATGGCGCTCGACCTCGAGCTTCCCAGGCAGCTCGAGCGCACCCAGCGCGTAAGCGGCCAGCTCGTCGCGGTATTCGACGATGATCGCTCACGGCAGCGCCTCCGAGCTGTCTCGAATACCCATGCCCTCCGCGAGGAGAAGCCTGATCTTTTCGAGACCAAGGCGCATCCGCCCCTTCACGGTACCGAGCGGCATGCTGAGCATCTCGGCGATTTCTGAGTGCGTGAAGCCGCCGAAGTAGGCCAGCCCGATCACCTCGGACTGCTCGTCCGGAAGTTCGCTGCATCGCGCCGCGAACGCGGCTGGCGGTATCGCGGCGGATCGCCTCGGAGTCGGTGAGCTCTCCCGACGGCTGCGCCTCCAGCGTTGCGTCGTCGTCGAAATCGAGCTTGGGCGCCTTGCCGGACTGGCGGCGAAGCGGCATCGATCGAGCGGTTGCGTACCACGCCAAGCGTCCACGAGCGAACACTGCCGCGGGCGGAGTCGAAGTGGGCGCCGCTGCGCCAGATCGAGAGGAACGACTCCTGGACCACATCTTCCGCGGCCTCCGGGCTGCCGACGATGCGGTAGGCGAGCGAATAAGCCGCTCCACCGTGGCGGTCGTAGAGCAGCTCGAACGCAGCCGGATCCTTGCGCTCGACCATGACCATGAGGTCCTCGTCGGCGAGTCTCTGTAGTTGGTCTCGGTTCAAAATCTGATCTTCCGGCGTAACTCGCGGCCCGGGTCCCGCCTCCGGGCCACGAGCTGTGCCGGAAGGGTGTGTGCTTGTGCGTATATGAATACGGGCGTCATCCTCGTCCGGATCACGTCCGCCGGTGGTTTGATAGTTCATCGCGCACGCTCGCGTTCCCCCAAATCGATGACAGAAGCCACTCCAGCCCGTCTTTACGCCACCCTCGTGGGCGGCGCCCTCGTCGTTGCGGGGATCCTTGGCTTCTTCTACAGCTCCAGCTTCTCGACCGGGAACGCCGTGGGACGCGAATCCGACGAGGTTCTGGGAATCCTGTCCGTCAACGGCTGGCACAACCTCGTGCACATCGCGACGGGGCTTGGTCGGGCTGGCGGCTGCCGGCTACGCCGCGCGCACCTACGCGTTGGCGTTCGGGCTCGCTTTACGTGATCATTGCGATCTGGGGCTTTCTGGTCACCGATGACGGCGCCGGTTCCCTCTTCTCAACGATCCCGGTGAACACGGAGGACAACTTCCTCCACCTCATCCTCGGACTGACGGGCCTCGCCGCGGGCGCGGCGACGCCGAAGCCGGGCGGCTCATCCGGGCGCTCACGCCGAGCACCGCGAAAGCGCGGGGGCAAGCGTGAGGAACCGAGGACCTTGCGCCAGCGCGCGGCCGACAGGCGCGCTCGTGACGCCAGATAGCCCCGCGAGCTAGCGCCGAAGCTCGCCCGTTACGTCGGAGAGCAGGCGGCCGGCGTTGGCCCTCATGCCGGTCGGTTTGCGGCGGCGTCTTGCGCCGACCAGGACGAGCGCGCCCGCGGCAACTCCACCCACGGCAACGGCCGCGACGGGTCGCACCCAGTTGCGCGGATCGCGAAGCGACTCCAACTCGGAGTCCGTGAGCTCCTCGGCCCAGCTTCCAAGAGCTGCCGCAGCCTCCTCGGTGATTGCGGAAAGGGTCGTTTCGAAGCGGCTCAGCGAGGTCCTCGGGCGGGTCCATCGGCCGCAGAGCGTCGGCGAGGAGCGCTTCCAGATCCATCTTGCCGGGCTCAGTCATCGCCGGCGTCTCCCCTCTCTTCGGCCATCAGCTCTTCCAGCTGGCGAAGCGCTCGGTGGATGAGCACCTTGGTCGCACCGTCGGTTTTGCCCATCGCTCGCGCGATCTCGCGGTTGTCCATGCCCAGCGCGAACCGCATGATCAGTGCCTCGCGGCGATCGTCGGGAAGCCCGTGGAGTTTTCGCATCAGGAGGCGCAGCTCCTCGCGTCCCTCGACCACGCGTTCGGTGGAGTGCGGGTGCGCCGGCGGCTCGACCGCATCGATGTTCGATTCCGGCCGGCGCGAGCGGTCGCGGTAGTAGTTGGAGGCGAGGTTGTGAGCGATGCGGATGAGCCAGGGGCGCATCGGGCCGGCCGTCGGACTCGCGGCGCGCCCGCTCGAAATGCCTGTAGGCCTGTAGGAACGCCTGCTCGGTCAGATCCTCGGCGTCGTGGTGGTTCCCGACGCGGTAGTACGCGTACGAGTAGACGTCGCGCAGGTGAGCCCTGTAGAGCTCTGAGAACTCGCGGTCGAGCGCCGCCTTCGAGGCGGGCGTCGGCACGGGCTTGGGGTCCCCCTCGCTCACGCGATGACTGTAGCCCCGTGCGCGTCATGCTGCCTTCCGCGTGCGCTGGGCGCGCCTGAGCCCCGCGATCCATTCGGTCGCTTCGATTTCGCCTGCGATCAGGGCCGCGAGGCCTTCGAGGCGCGGCGCTTCGATTCCCGCGCGAACAACGGTTTCCGCGATCAGGGGCATCGAGTCGAGACCCTCGGAGGCCTGGCCGATGCGCCCGGGGATCTGATCTGCGGGCACGCCCTTGCCGAGGAGCTCTCCGGCTTGGCGGTTTCGGCTGCCTGGCGCGAGGATCGTCGCGGTGAGGTCGCCAACGCCGGCGAGCCCCGCGAAGGTTTCGATCCTGGCGCCCTCGCGAGACCCCGTAGTCGATGCACTCGTCCCAGATCCCGGCTGCGGCGATGCCCGCTGCGTTGAGGCCGTGGGGCTGCGGCCGCGGCCGCAGCGAGCGCGGCCGCGTTCTTGGCGACGCCCGCCATCTCGACGCCGATGACGTCGTCGGTCCGCTCGCACACGAGCCCGGCTCGGTCGAACACCTCGCCGAGCTGCACGCGAAGGTCGGCGTCGCTGGAGCCGAGGACGAGAGCAGCCATGCCCGGCAGCCGCCTCCTTGGCGTGCGCGGGGCCGCCGAGGCAGGCGATCGCGCGAGCGCGAACCCGCTCGGAGACGTATTCGGTCGGCAGGAGGCCCATCGGCTGGATCAGGCCCTTGGAGAGAAGGAGAACGGCGGCGCGAGAGCCGATGCGGTCGGCGTAGGTGCCGACGGCCTGCGGCATCGCCTTCGAAGGAACCGCGAGGCACGACGAGGTCGCAGCCGGCGAGCTCGATGTCGGCGGCGCGCTTGACCTCGACGCCCTCGGGGATCTTCACGCCCGGGCAGATACTTCTCGTTCTCGCGCTTCTTCGCGATCTCGGCGTGCCTTCTCGTCGTCCCGCGTGCCGAGCTGGACCTCCAGCCCGCCGCGAGCGAGGAGGGCCGCGACCGCGGTGCCCCAGCTGCCTGCGCCGATCACGGCGGCCTTGCGGAGCGGCGGCAGGCCGCCCAGGTACTCCCACTGAAGCTCGATGTTCGGCCAGATGCGCTCGGTGACGCTCTGCGCGAGGCTCGGCGAAGGCCTCTCTGTCTGCGGGAAGGTCATCGCGCTACCGGCGCGGAGGCGAACCTTCTTCGGGCGGATCCGCCAGCCGCTGCGGACGTGCTCGGTGCCAATTACGGCAACGGGCATCACCGGAGCGCCCGACTCGAGCGCCAAGCGGCCGACTCCCCGCTTCGGGCCGGGCGAGCGAGCCCTGGCGGATCCGAGTGCCCTCGGGGAAGATCACTACGGTGCCGCCGCGCTCGACCGCGAGGCGCGCGGTCTCGACAGCGGTCTCGTCCGACTGGCCGCGGCGGATCGGGAAGGCGCCGAGGCGGCTGAGGAACCAACCCTGCCAGCGCTTTTCGAAAAGCTCGACCTTGGCGACGAACTGGATCGGAGCGCCGCCACGGCAGGAGCGCGCCGATCACGAACGGGTCGAGAAAGCTGCGGTGGTTCGACGCGACGATCAAACCGCCCTTGACGCGCGAGTGCTCGCGGCCCTGGCGCTCGAGCCGAAACCAGATGAGGAAGAACGGCAGGAAGATCGCAGCGGACGAGGGTGTAGACGAATCGGTTCGTGCCGTGCTCGCGCGCAAAGCGGTGGTACGCGTCAAAGCGCTCCTGGGAGATGACGTCGTCCGCGCGCGGGGGCGCGGAGACTCGCTGGCGATCCTCCATAACGAAAGTGCTACACGCCTGGGGGGCGTGGTTACCAGGCGGATTCGATGATTCGCCGAAGCTCCTCGCGATCCGGCGTGTCCGGCGTCATTCCAAGTTCGGAGCGGGCCTCGATCGCATCGAGCGCCTCGTCGAGCTTCGCCTCGTCGGCGCCGACCTCGCCGAGCGCGCGGCGACCGCCTCGCGAGCGCCTCGATCCGCGCGATCAGGCCGGAGTCGTCGGTGCCCAGGGCGTCGGCCAGCGCAGTCATCTCCTCGGGCGCTCGCGGAATGAGCGCTTCGACCGCGCGCGGCAGGATCGCGGCGTTGGTCTCGGCATGGGGAGTGCGAAGGACGCGCACCAGGCTCTGGCAGATCACGTGGTGAAGGGAGAAAAGCGCCGAATCGATCGCATAACCGGCGAGGATCGCGCCGAGAGCGAGGCTGTGGCGGTCACCTTCGTCGTCCAGGCCTGCGGCGATGAGCCGGGCACCATCGAGCGCCGCGAGGCGCGACACCGGGTGCGCGAGCGGCGTGTAGAGGCTGTCGGCGGCGTGCGCGAGTGCGTTCATCGCGCTCGCGCGGCGATCCTGCTCGGGCTGAGCGGTCATCGCATTCGGCTCAGCGAAGACGAGCGCGGGCCGGACCAGGCCGTCCTTTGCCTCGCGACCGTCGGGCAGCTTGTGGATCCGGGTCATCTCCGCGCCCGAGAGCGTGGTCGGGATTGCGGCGACCCTCGCGCCGGTCACCGCGGCGATCGCCTTCGCGGTATCGATCACCCGGCCGCCGCCGAACGCGACCAAGTGGTTTGCCCGGACGTCGTCGAGAAGCTCGGCGGCAATCTCGTTCACGGCCCCTTGCCGCACGCTGAGTACTCGGGATGCCTTGCCGGCCAGGGCTTCGGGCGCACCGTCGAGCGCCCGCTGGGTTGTCAGGAGCTCGTACCCGGTCCAGCCGTTCCACTCGAGCGACCCAGGCGCGTCCTCGATCGCGCTCGGACCAAACGTGATCGTGCGCTCGCCGTCGCGCCAGGTGAAGCTTTCGTCTCTCATCGAACCCCTGAGTATCAGACAAACGCACTGGCGGCTTCGGCCTGCTCGTGCTCGAACGCGAGGCTCATCGCCTCCACCTGGTCGCTGCTGAGACCGTTGTCCGCGGCCACAGACCGCCACCGGACCGTGCTGCGGGCAACCTCTCCGAGCACCAGCTCCGCTCGGTCCCGCGTCAAATCGAAGTACTCGTGGACCGAGAGCAAAGTCTCGATTCTTGCCACACGATCATCGAAATCGATTGCCGTGGCAAGTTCGGTGGCGCCCGCCCTCGGATTCGGGTTGAGATCGAAAGCCGGCGACAGCGCCCACCCGTCGGCTCGCCGGAGGAACCCGTGATTTCGCAGGTGGTCGTCCGTGTTCGAAATCAGAATCGTGAACGCGATACGGCGCCACAGCTCCTCCAGATCCGCACCCACGTTCGGAGCTTCCTGCGCGATCACTTCCGCGATGTCGAGGTAGCTCCCGGCCTCACGCTCGCCGCGCTCGAGCATTGTCATGGCGCTCACGTATCCGACGCGGCCGGCGTCCGATCGGTCGAAGCGATGAACAATGAGAACGGGATTGCCAGCGACTGTGATCAGCTCAAAAGCAGGCACCGAGATGCCTGCGTCCGCTGCAAGACGCAACGCAACGGCCTCCCACCGTATGACGTCCCACGAGTCGGAGGCGGGGCTCGAAAACTTCGCAATCGACAGCTTGCCCTGTGCCGACATCACATTCGCCTTCGGTCGGGCACCTCCGAGCGAGCTCCCAGCAGCGACAAGATCAGCGATGTCCTCGTCGATGCCCTCTTCGCGCTCGACGCGCTCTGCCTGCTCGAGGAGCCTCGGTAGCTGGACGAGGTTGGGAACGCCATGCGCGTCGGGCGCGAGAAACTCACTGGACGCGGGACTCGCAAACCGAAGCTCGCCCTGACGAAGGGTGTCGCTGACGCCCAGGAGATAGTCGATTTCACCTCGTGCCCGCGCCTTCGAGCCCGCCATTCTCGCGCGTCGCGACTCTTCGCGATCGATCAGCCTACGTCCCCAGCGGTCGGGCGCCGAGTCTGAGAATGCGCCGAACATCGGCCGTTCATCTTGCGTCTGCTGCTGACCGGACAAGAGCTGGAGAGCGGGGTCGAGCGCATACGCACCGGCCAAGGCGACGTAGCCGTCGGAATAGGCGAATGTGGCCGATTCGACGCCTCGGCCGCGGTGAGACCACAGGCTTCCCGCCAGGACCGGTGCACCGCCCGACTGCGTCCAGACCTCTGCATCAGGTGCAGCCATGTGATCAGCCCGTCCGTGGGCGAACACGCCGAGGCAACTCTTCGTCTGCACGAAGGCGCCCGATGTCCGACTCGTAAGGATCGACGGCACGCGTGAGCGTGTCCAGGATCCCGAGCGCTCCCAAGATCCGCATCAGGTTCTCGGTGCTTACGCCTCCGTCCTGTTGCTCGAGCCGGACCACGGTCGTTCTGGTCACGCCAGCACGTTCAGCGAGCTGCGCCTGGGTCAGACCACGAAGCTTCCTCCACGCGGCGAGGCTGGTGGTGAGATCGCGCATGGCGCGGTTGACCGCGCGTGAGGGCGGGCGTTGCGATCGTAGGCCTGCTTTAGATTCCATATCACGGACATTAAAGCAGATAAAGTTCGTTATAGGAGACTTAAGCCCACCCTCGGATTCGAACCGAGATCCCCGGAATTACAAGTTCCGTGCTCGACCAGTTGAGCTAGGTGGGCGCGCCCCCAGCATAGATCCAGGCGCACCACGCGCCGAACGCCCAGAAAGTTGCATACAGCCGGCTTTTCTAGGCGCTCGCGCGGCGCTTGGGGCCTAGAGCAGGACTTCGCGGCCCGAGATGTGTGCCGCGACCTTCCGCTTCACGCGCTGTAGCGCGTTGTCGACGGTCTTGGTGTCGCACTCGAGCCGCTCGGCGACGACCTCGTAGCTGTAGCCGTCGAGGTAGAGCGACAGGACCTCGCTCTCGAGCTCGGAGAGGACGTCGCCCAGGCAGGCAACGAGGCTCGAAAGCTCCTCCGAGGCGATGACCCGATCGGCCGGGTCGTCCGAGATCGGCCCGGGGAGCACCTCCTCGAGGGTGGTGTCCGAGTCGCCCGCAGCTGCCGGCGACTGAGCAAACGACACGTACTGGTTGAGCGGTGCGTGCTTGTTACGACTGGCGGTCTTCACCGCCGTGATGATCTGCCGCGTGATGCACAGCTCCGCGAAGTTGCGAAAGCTCGACTCGCGGTCGGTCCGGTAGTCCCGGATCGCCTTGTAGAGCCCGACCATTCCCTCCTGGATGAGGTCGTCGGAGTCGCCGCCGAGCAGAAAGTAGCGCGAAGACTTGAGGCGGACGAATCCGCGATAACGCTTGATCAGTCGTTCGTATGCGTCGGCGCCGACCCGCGCTTGGCGAGTGCGACGAGGTAGTGATCATCAAGCTCAGCTTGAGCCTCAGACCTGGTCCTTGCGACAGCTGCCGACGCAGGAGCGTTTACGGCTGCCTTCATGGCATGGGGGGTGGTTGAAACAGCCACGCGAATTCCTCTCGGTTTGAATTCGCGTGGCGCCACTCCTCCCCGGGGGCGCCTCTCCTTTATGGGATCTCCATCGGCCGATTCAGTCTCGACCTTTAGTTCACCCTTACTTCCAGCGCAAGTCTAGGCAGGTGAGCGTAGTTCTGTCAACCCGATTGCCGAAATGAAATTCGCGTTGCAGAACGGAGGGTCCGTCCGGACCCCTCTCTACGAAGCGCGTTGGCGGACCGCTTCGAACAGCAAGACGGCCGCGGCCGCGGACACATTGAGCGACGCGGTCTCCCCCGCGAGCGGAATCGAGACGAGCACGTCGCACGCCGAAGCGACCCGCGGACGCAGGCCCTTCCCCTCGCTCCCCAGCACCAGCACGACCGGTCCGCTCAGGTCAGCGGCGGTGTACCGCTCCGCCCCCCCGCCGCCGCGCCGTAGCCCACAAGCCGTCGCGCTCCTTGGCACGCTCGAGCCAGTCGGCCAGGTTCCCGACCTGCGCAACCCGCAGGTGCTCAACCGCTCCCGCTGACGCCTTGCAGACGGCCGGGGTGATCGCCGGCGAGCGCGGCGGTCGGGGATCACGACGCCTGTGGCGCCCGCCGCCTCGGCCGAGCGGCAGACGGCACCCAGGTTGTGCGGGTCCTGGACCTGGTCGAGCGCGACGATGAGCGCGTCGTCTTGCTCCAGAAGCTCATCGGGGTCCGCATACGGATAGGGCTCAACCTCGGCAACCATCCCCTGGTGATCTGGCGAGCCGGCGAGCCGGGTGAGCTCATCGGGGCTTGCGTCATCAGCGGTCACAACCCGCAGCACCCGCCGGCGTCCCCGCTGAGCCTCGGCGACGGGCCGCCGGCCGTAAACGACCTCAGCCACGGCGAACGAGCTTCGAGCCCTCGGCCGAGTCGCGCACCTCGTAGCCGAGCTCCGCCAGCCGATCCCGTGCCCTGTCGGCGCGCTCGAAGTCGCGGGCCGCCCGAGCCTCGTCGCGCTCGCGCAGGAGCGCGAGAGCCTCATCGTCGGCGCCGTCTTCGGCACCGAGAAGCGAGTCGAGCCCCAGCAGCGGCAGCATCCGGGCCACGGCGGCACGTGCGCCCGGCAGCCTGGCGCCGATTCGCCTCGGCGATGAGCTCGAACAGCGCGGCGAGCGCCCGAGGCGTGTTGAAGTCGTCGCAGAGAGCGCCCACGAACTCCTCTTCGCGCGCCGTGGTGAACTCGTCCTCGCCGTCGACACCGTCCTCACGAAGGAAGTTGCGAATCCGCTCGACGCGCGCCTGCTGGCCTCGCCAGCGCTTCCTCGGAGAACTCGAGGGGCTGGCGGTAATGGCCCGAGATCAGAAAGGCCACCACGGCCTCAGCGCCGAAGCGGTCGATCGCCTCGCGGAGCTGAAAGATGTTGCCGACGGACTTCGACATCTTCTCATCCGCGATCCGGATCATCCCGTTGTGCATCCAGATGCGCGCGAGCGGCAGGCCGCGTGCGCCCTCTGACTGCGCGACCTCGTTCTCGTGATGCGGGAAGACGAGGTCGATGCCGCCACCGTGGATCTCGAAGTCGGCGCCGAGCACCTTCTCTGCCATAGCCGAGCACTCGATGTGCCAGCCGGGCCGGCCCTCGCCCCAGGGGCTGTCCCAAGCGGTGTCCTCCCCCGGCTTTCGCGCCTTCCAGAGCGCGAAGTCGAGCGGGCTCTCCTTCAGGCTCTGCGTTCCCGACCTCCTCGCCCTGGTCCATCTCGTCCGGGGTCGCGGTTGGAGAGCTTTCCGTAACCGTCGAAGCTCCGCACGCGAAAGTAGACGTCGCCGTCCGACTCATAAGCGTGGCCGCCCGCGATCAGCGTCTCCGATGAGCGAGACGATCTCGGGGACAGTCTCGGTCGCCAGAGGCTCCGCAGTCCGGTCGGCCCAAGCCAAGCGCGTTCGTGTCCTCGTAGTAGAGGCGCGTCATCTCGTCGGCATGCTCGGCCGATCCCACGCCCGCAACCTTGGCCGAGTCGTAGATCTTGTCGTTGATGTCGGTGACGTTCATCGACCACCGTGGTCTCGTAGCCGAGATGCTCCAAGCAGGCGGCCGAAGAGCATGAACACCGTGAACGGACGTGCGTTTCCGACATGAATGCGCGAATAGACGGTGGGGCCGCAGGCATAGATGCCGGCCTTGCCGGGCTCTCTCGGCTCGAGCGACTTGAGCTCGCCGGAGAGGGTGTCCTTGATCCTCACTTCACGCACTGGCCCATCGTAGGCGTCCCGAGGCCTAGAATCGGGGCGTGGCCACAAGCGACAAGCCAACACGCCCCATCTCAAGCAACGGGCATCACGCCAACGGGAACGGCAGCACGCCCAAAATCTCCGAGAGCGTGCCGCTCGATGGCCTTGCAGACGGCATCGGGCGAGCAGCGGGCGAGGCCGTGCGCGTCGGGCAGGGGCTGGCCTTCAAGGCGCTCAGCCGCGTTGGAACCTCCCTTCAGAAGAGGCTCACCGCCGACCTCGACGATCGCGACCCCGACTACATCCGCGAGAACCTGCCGCTCAGCTGGCTGGTCGCCAGCATCTGGTACCGCGCCGAGGTACGAAACCTCGGGCACGTCCCCGAGAAGGGCCGGGTGCTTTTGGTCGGCAATCACACCGGCGGCAACATGTCACCGGAGACCATCATCTTCACGCTCGCCTTCCAGACATACTTCGGCGTCGAACGGCGGTTCCACCAGCTAGCCCACAACCTCGTCCTCGCGTCGCCCTTCGGCCCCTACCTCAAGCGCTTCGGAACGGTCGCCGCGTCGCACGAGAACGCGCACAAGGCGCTCGAGGCGGATGCCGCGGTCCTCGTCTTCCCCGGCGGTGACTGGGAGGTCCACCGGCCCAGTTGGCAGAGCTCGAAGATCGACTTCGGTGGCCGCCGCGGATTCGTTCGCCTGGCGCTCGAGCACGACGCGCCCATCGTCCCCGTCGTCACGATCGGCGGCCAAGAGACGGCGCTGTGGCTTGACCGCGGAGCCTGGCTAGCCCGGTTCCTAAGGCTCGACAAGACGGCCCGCCTGAAGGTGCTGCCAATCCTCATCGCTCCGCCGTGGGGCCTCACCATCGGCGATTTCCTGCCGCGCCTGCCGCTGCCCGCGAAGATGACAAGCGAGGTCCTGCCGGCGATCGATCTGCGCGAGCGCTTCGGGCCCGAGCCCGATGTCGACGAGGTCTACGAGTACGTCACCGGCGTAATGCAGGAGGCACTCGACGGCCTCGCCGCGGAGCGTCGTTACCCCGTGATCGGTTGAGCGGATGCGCCTGAACGAAAACGTCGTTGTCTCCGCGCCGCCCACCGTCGTGTGGAACTACCTCTCCGACCTCGACAACTATCTCCAGTTCCTTTCCGGCGTGACTCGCTGGGACCCCGAGGGCGACACCGCAACCGGCCTGGGCGCGCGCAGGCGCATGCTCATCAAGGTTGGCTCTGCCGAGGTGGGCGGCCTGATCGAGATGGTGGAATGGGACGAGCCGAACGACATGGCCTGGAGCTCGGTCACCGGCATCGACCAGCGCGGCCGGTTCCGCCTCCGCCCCGTCGGCATCTCGTCGACCCGCGTCGAACTCCGCTTCGCCTACGGCGTCGCGGGCGGCGGGCTCACCGGATGGATCTCAGAACGGGTGTCAGGGCCCTCGCTCTCGCGACACCTCCGCCTCTCGCTCCAGCAGCTGAAGCGCCTGGTCGAATCCGAAAAGTTCCGGGCGGCCGCAGCAGAGCGCAGCGGCGAGCCAGCCGAAGCCTGACTGGCTCGTCTTGCCAGGTCGCTCACGGCACGTCCGATGCGGCTTTTCAACCTGAGGCGTAGTCGATCCGCATCGGCTGGGCCAGCTCGGCGGTCCGATGCGGCTATTCAACCTGGACGGTGGTCGATCCGCATCGGCTGGGCCGAGAGCGGCCCTGGGTGGCGCCTAGCTCTTCTTGCCGGCCAGCGCTTTTTGAAGCTGGTCCTTCGACATTTTGGAACGACCCTCGACGTTCCTGTCGCGAGCCTCGTTCATGAGCTGCGCCTTGGTGCGCCCCTTTGGCTTGTTCGTGCCTGAACGCTCGCCTCCACGCTGACCCGAGGACTTGTCCTGGGTTGACGTTTTGGACGCGGTGCGGGATTCGCCCTTGCGCGCCTTCTCTTTGTTGACGACGCGTGCAGCGATCTCCTCGGCACGTGACTCGGAAGCGCCTTGGCTCTTCTCGGACTTCTTGACCTTCTCGTACTGGCGGGCGCGTTTCGTGCCCTTTTTGACTCCGCGTGGTGGCATGCGGAGTGGCTACCCGCTACTCGTCTGTCGAATCTTTCTCGTCGCCGTCATCGTCGTCCTCGGCGAGCTCGCGCTTCAGGACCTTGCCCGTGGCGTTTCGGGGCAGCTCGTCCATGAAGACGAACTCTCGCGGCACCTTGTAGCCGGCGAGGTTTTCCTTGACGTAGCCCTTGGCTTCCTTCTCGTCGAGCGAGCCGCCCTTGGTGAGAACGACGAACGCCTTGAGCGCCTGGCCGTACTTCTCGTCGTCCACGCCGATGATCGCGACCTCGTCCACGGCGTCGTGGCTTGCGAGCAGGTCCTCGACCTCGCGGGGAAAGACGTTCTCGCCGCCGGAGACGATCATCTCGTCGTCGCGCCCGTCGATAAAGAGGCGCCCCTCCTCGTCGAGATGGCCTACGTCACCCGAGGACAGGAGCCCGTCGATGATGTCCTTGTTGCCGCCGCCGGTGTAGCCCTCGAACTTCATCTCGTTGCCGACGAAGATTCGCCCGGTCTCGCCCTGCGGCAGCTCCTTGCCGTCCTCGTCATAGATCTTGAGGTGGGTGCCGTGTGGAATGCGGCCCGCGGTGCCGGGCGCGTCGCGGAGGTCCTGCGGCGTCGCGATCGTGGCCCAGGCAACTTCGGTCGAGCCGTAGAGGTTGTAGAGGTTGTCGCCGGTCGCCTCCATCCAGTCTGTCGCGAGATCACCGGGTAGCGCCGAGCCGGAGGCACAGGTGGCCTTGAGCGAGGACAGGTCGTACTTGTCGATCGTGCCCTCGTCGAGCTGCATGATGCGCTGCATCATCACCGGGACGACGATGAGCGCGGAGGCCTTGTGGTCCTGGATGGCTTCGAGCGTCTCCTCCGGGTCGAACTTGCGGCGGAGGACATAGGTCGAGCTCAGCGAGAGGCCGATCGAAAAGTGGGCGAAGCCCCACGAGTGAAAGAGAGGCGCCGCAACCATCGTCGTCTCCCGCGACTTGAGCGGAATCTTTGAGAGCAGGGCGGCGATCGGTCCGAGCGTGTCCGGCTGGCCGCGCTGTGCGCCCTTGGGCGTGCCCGTCGTGCCGGACGTGAGGACGATGAACTTGGATCCGCTTCTCGGGAGGCTTGAGGTCGGAGTCGTCGTCGGTCTTCTCGATCAGCGACTCGATCGATGGATCGTCGGTGCCGCCGTCCTGATCCCACGCTACGAAGCGCTTGACATCCACGTGGACCTCCTCCATCACGGAGAGGAACTCCTCGTCGTAAACGACGGCCTTCGGATCCTCGCGATCGACCACGTCCACGAGCTGCGGCCCCGAGAACATCGTGTTCATGAAGAGGGCATTGGCGCCGAGCTTGGAGGCCGCGAGTACGGCGTCGACGAAGCCGCGGTGGTTGCGGGCGAGGATGGCGATTCCGTCGCCCTCCTTGATCCCCTCGCTCGGCGAGTGCGCGAGCAAGCCTGTTCGAGCGCTTGTGGACCTCGGAGAACGTCAGCTCGCCGAGCTCGTCGATGATCATCGGCTCGTTGGGGTACTTGATCGCGGCGGCTCCCGACGCCTGCCGCCGGCGAAGCGCCCCAGCGGCGCACCTCGCGGAGGACATCCAGGCAATCTTGTCCGGGCGACCGGGGCCGACTATCCCGGCATCGATGAGGACCTTGACGTTGAAGGGGATATCGGGCAGCAGGCCTAAAGACCCGACCTGCACCTTGCCCAAGCGGTCAGTGATCACGGCGGAGACCCTATTCGAGAGGGTGCCGGGTATGGCGCCGTCTACTCGACCTCGACGCTCGCCACCGCGATCACCGCGATGCCCTCGCCTCGCCCGATCCAGCCCATGCCCTCGTTGGTGGTCGCCTTCACGCTCACGGGAGCGCCGACCGCCTCGCTCAGGATCCGCTCCATCTCCTCGCGGTGCTCGCCCAGCCTCGGCTCCTCGCAGATCACTGTGGCGTCCACGTTCACGACGAAGCCGGAGACCATCGCAACGGCCGTCCGCAGGAGCTCGATCGAGTCCGCGTCGCGCCACTGCTCGTCGGACGGTGGAAAGTGTGTGCCGATGTCGCCGAGCCCTGCGGCGCCGAGCACCGCGTCCGTGATGGCGTGGGCCACGACGTCCGCATCGGAGTGCCCCTCGAGCCCCTGCGGATGCGACACCTCCACGCCGCCGATCGTGAGAGGCCCGCTCCCGCCAAACGGGTGGCTGTCGTACCCGATCCCGACGCCGAACGCTCATCCGAGGGGCTCCAACCGGCGCTCGCGCCCCTCGAAGACCGCGATCTCGGTCACTCCCCAGTCCTGCATCACCTCGACCGCCCGCTCGAACTCGTGGCCGATGTGCTTCGGAACATGGGCATCGGAAGAGATGGTGAAGACTGCACCGGCGTCGACGCACATCTCGGCGAACGCATCGGCCGGATAGAGCTCGCCCACGGGCTTACGCCAGCCGGCCGTTGAAACCTCAACCGCGATGCCCGAGTCCGCGATCGCCTGGACCGCGGGCTCGTAGTGAAAGCGCAGGTCGCGCCTCGGCGCCGGCCGGTTCCTCCCCACACCTTGACGAGATCCGGGATGGGCGCAGATGTCGTAGAGGCCGGTCGAGATGCCCTCGGCGAGCGTCTCGAAGTAGAGCGCCCACACCTTGTCGGGATCGGCGATCTCGTCCCAGACGTCGTAGACATCGTGGTCGACCGCCGTGATCGCGAACGAAGTGAACGGAGCCGACGACGTAGTCGAGCGGTCATGGCGGTCGAGCACGTTCGCGATCTGGTCCTCGCTGCCCGCCGACCCAGTCCATCTCGATCCCCGCTCGCAGGCCGCGCCGAGCGCACGAACTCCACGTACTCGGCCATGTCGTCGATCGCGTTCTCTCGCCAGAATGGGTGATCCCAGATCTCGAGCGACTCGGTGAACCGGTGGATGTGCTCGGAGACACCCAGCTCTGCGATGCCCCGGCGGCCTCGCGGCCTCGAGGATAGCGGTCGGCGTTTGCCTGCGTGAAGAACTCTGACGCGGGCGTATCAGGCTCGTCCGGGCGGAGGTGGACGTGGTAGTCGGTAGCACCGGGTTTACGCTAGCCAGCGCATGGTCCATCTTCGGATCGTCGTGCCCGACGGCTGCACGCGACGAGCGCTCGAGCTGCTCGAAGGCATGCCGATTCGGTCTACAACGTCATCTTCCTCGAGGACGCTGCGCCGGCGCCCGGCGGGCGACGTTGATCCTCTGCGACGTCGCCCGCGAGGACGCAAGCATCGTCGATCTCCGATCTACGCGAGCTCGAGATCGACGAGGACGGCGTCGATCGCAGTCGAGGACATCGACTCGCAGATCTCCGAGTGCGCGATCGCCGCCGAGAAGGCGGCGGCGGGCTTGCCCTCAGACGCCGTCGTCTGGGAGGAGGTCGAGTCGCGGACTTCGGAGAACGTCGAGCTCTCCGGCAGCTTCCTCGCCTTCATGGTCGTGGCGACGCTGATCGCCGCTGTCGGCATCCTCACCGACCAGCTGGTCCTGATCATCGGCGCCATGGTCGTCGGCCCGGAGTTCGGGCCGCTCGCCGGGCTCTGCGTCGCGCTGGTCCACAAGCGGCGGGACCTGGCGACGTCGTTCGCTGAAAGCGCTGGCCGTCGGCTTCCCGCTCGCGATCACTGCGAGCCTCCTGTTCACCCTCGCGCTTGACGCCCTGTCCCTCGTTCCGCACGACTTCTCGCAGCAGAACCACCCCTTCACGGACTTCATCGCGAGCCCTGATCAGTTCACCGTGATCGTCGCCCTCCTGGCGGGCGTCGCCGGGGTCATGTCACTCACCTCGGCGAAGTCCGGCGCGCTGGTGGGCGTCCTGATCTCGGTGACCACGATCCCGGCCGCCTCGAACGTGGGAGTCGCGGCGGCGCTCGGCGACACGCACGAGATGCTGGGCGCGGCAGGCCAGCTGGGTCTCAACCTCGCCTCGATCATCACGTCCGGGGTCACCGTTCTCTTCATCCAGCGGCGCTTCTATATCCGGCGAAAGCGAAGCACCTCTCGGATAGCTCGCGGAAGGCAGCGGGTTTGCCGGGGAGGCCTCAGCCCGAACAGAGCGGCGACGTGGCCTAGCGGGCCTCGAGCAACGCCTCGATCACGACGAGGTCGGCCGGCGTCGTTAGCTTCGGGTTCGGCCTCGCCCACGGGTGGATCGCAATTCGCCCGCCGGTTGCCTCGATCAGCGACGCGTCGTCGGTCGCTCGAGCGATGTCGCCGTTTTCGATCGCGCTCCGGAGCGCGCTGGCCCGGAATGCCTGCGGGGTCTGAACGGCCCAGAGCCCCTCGCGGTCAACCGTTTCGAGCACGTCGCCCTCTTCCGTCGCGCGCTTGACCGTGTCGGCCACGGGTGCCGCCGCGATGACGCCATCCAGCTCGCGCCGGTTCCCGAGGAGCGCCGTGACCTCATCGAACAACTCGGGCGGCGCTAGGGGACGCGCCGCATCGTGAACCGCCACGAACTCCGAAGCCACGCGGCCCAGGGCGTTCGCGACCGATTCCGAGCGCGAGTCGCCGCCTGTGACAACGGAGGAATCCGGCCCGACGAGATCCCGAAGCGCGCTCTCGAGCCCGGGAGGCGCCGCCACCACCACGTGACCGATGGATGGGGATGCAGCGAGAGCGTCAAGGGCCCAGGCCGCGAGCGGCCTGCCGGCAACCTCGACCAGGGCCTTCGGGCCGCCGGCTCCGAGGCGATTTCCGGAGCCGGCGGCCGCCAGGACCGCGGTTACAGGGGGGACTGCCGAGCTAGGCGGTCGCTTCGGCGAAGCGATCCTCGAGCAGGCCGTCGAGATACTCCTCGGCGCCCTCCTCATCCTTGTCGAGCGCGTACATGAACTCCGACGCAAGGATCTTCTTCGCGCGGGTGTACATCTGCTTCTCGCCGGTCGAGAGGCCCTTGTCCATCTCGCTTATCGCGAGGTTCCGGACCACCTCGGCGATCTCGAAGATGTTGCCGGTCTTGATCTTCTCGCGGTTGTACTTGAACCGGCGATTCCAGTTCTTCGGCATGTCGGAGAGCTCGCCCGTCAGGACGGCGATGACCTCTTCGACCTGCTTCGGGTCGATGACACGTCGGAGGCCGGCGAGGTGCGCGTTCTCGCACGGGACCATGACGGTCATGTCGTTGTGGAGGATCTTGATCGTCAGGTAGTCCCGGGTCTCACCCATGATCTCCTTGGACTCCGTGAGCATGACGACGCCGGCACCGTGATGCGGATAGACGACGTGGTCGCCCTCCTCAAACGTGCATTCGACCGGCACGACCTCGAGGCTCGAGGTCGAGGTCTTCCTCGGCAACTAGTTCAGGAATGGGATCCTCCTTTTCAGCTGCGCCCGGCGGGGCGGACGCTTCGTTGGCTCATGGTTGGCGGTCGACCACGTCGACCTCTTCGACTCGGCGAAGGCCTTCGCGGATCTCTATCGCGCGAGCCTCCCCCACGCCGTCGACGGCTCGGCCAGTTCCTGGTTCGAGGCCGCGACAGGATGGCTTCGAGATCGCCGAACCGGTCGACGATCTTCTGCGCCACCAGGCGGGGAAGCCTCGGCACGCCGGAGAGCGCGCGGAAGCCTCGTGGTGTGACAGGGAATTCGAGGGTGTTCGTCTTGCGGTCGTAGCCGAGATGCTCGGCGAGGCTGACCGAAGTCGAGAAGGTCGTGGTGGCCAAGCTAGGCGAGCTCGGCGGTTGCGCGCTCGAGCTCGGGCTCGGAGACATCGACGGCGTAGTCGCGGACCAAGGCGGCGCGCTCGGCAAAGACGCCGTGGACCAGCTCCTCGAGCTGCATCTCGATCAGGCGGCCCTCGGCGCCGAGCTCGATGATCCACCGCTCGACCTCGGCGGCCATGCGCGTCACCAGCTCAGCGCGCTGGAGAACCGACAGAACGTCGTGAAGGACGGCGCCGCCGCGAAAACTCGAGCTGGGTCAGGCTGGTCGGAGCCTGGTCGAGCCGGGCGCGGTACTTCTCGAGCGTCGCGAGGCCCTGGTTGGCCTTCGAGAGGACGCTCGGGATGTCCTCGAGGATGTACTTGATGCCCTCGACGTAGAGCGACACGACCTCGCGGCGCTGCGAGATCGCGATGACCAGAGCCTTCGACTGTTTTGAGACGCGCTCGGCGGTGCGGTGGCGGGTGCCGGTCTCCATCGAGAGGATCGTCGGGTCGGGCATGAGCTGGACGTTCGCCCACATGATCCGGTTCGACTCCGGGCTCGAGGACGATCGCGCCGTCCATCTTCGCGAGCTGGTAGAGCAGCGCCGGCGAGTAGTCCACGTCGAGCTTGATCCCGCCCGAGAACATGAACGAGACCTCCTCGGCCTCGCCGACGAGAATCAGGCCGCCGGTGCGGGCATGGACGATGTTGTCGATGCCCTCGCGAAGCGGCGTTCCGGGCGCAACGGTGTCGAGCGCACGCAGCAGACGCGGGTCCTGTCGCGCTTCCAGTTCGTGCTTCTCATCACCAGGTAGGAAGCGCCATCGCTCCACCAAGGATGACAGAAAGGCCCTGCAAATTACGCATCCGGGCGAATCCCTTGTGGATAGATCGGAAAGGGCTTTGTCAAGCGGGTTCGGGCGCACCGCCGGGAGGATGGCGTATGGGTCTGGACCGCTGAGGGCTGGTCAACCGCACTGGAGCGCCTCGCATCGCTCCTGATCGAATCGCTGGCCCGCACCCCCGAAACCGAGCGCGGCGGCACGAAATCGCTCGCGTGCCTCCTCGGTCCTGCCCTCCATCAGCGCCCGATGGCCCCGCACCTCTTGGAGCGCGGCGTCCCACGCCGGAAGGCGCATGACGACGTCGGCGAGGTACTCGGCCTGCGCCCCCCATTCAGCGGCCCGCGTGCGATCTCCGCCTCTCGCCGCAGCGATTGCTGCCGGGACGGCCAGGGTTATGCGACATCCAGGACACGTCTCTACCGGACCGCGAACCGCGTCTTCGGCCTCCTCCAGGGCCGCGAGGGCCGCGACGGGGCTCTCTGCTGCCTCGATCAGGGTTCCGTAGATGCGGTCAAGGAGGTGGAAGCCTACGCTCGATTCGCGAGCCAACGCGAGGGCCTCGTCGAGCAGCCCAAGAGCCTCGCTGCGCCTTCCCCGCCGCAACGCGACCTCGGCCCGGCGCTGCGTGGCGAAGGCCTCCCCGGTCGCGGCACCGATCCGGCGGTGAAGCCTTGCTCCCTCGGCCAGATCGTGGTCCGCTCGCTCGAGGTCGCCGGCCAAGAGTCTTGCCTCCCCCCGGATAGTGACGCCAAAAGCCACGCCACGAGCAGCTCCCAACCGACTGGCTTCGCGAGAGAACGCATCGGCGAACTCGATCACCTCGGGATAGGGCCGAGCGCCGTAGAGCATGCGCTGCGTGATGCAGAGCTGGCCGTCGAACACGCTGACAGCCAGCTTTGAAAGGGCGCCCGTCTCGCGGAGGTCATTCTCGACGCTTGCTCGCAGCTCGCCGCGGGCGTGGGCGGCCGCTGCGTTCGCCCACGACGCCACCGCTACCGCTTCCGGATCGCCTGAATCGAATGCCAGGCGGCGTGCCGCAGCCGCTTTCTCCGAGCCGATCGAGACATCGCCGTAACCAAGCGCCGCAGCGCCCGCGAACGCCAGCGCGTGCGCGATCTGGCCGTCCAGCGTTGTCGGCGCGAGGTCGTCCAGTCCCGCCAGGCCCGCCGGTGGATCGCCAAGCTTGACCAACGCGAGGCCTCGCTTTGCCAAAAGATCGTCTGCCTCAGGACCCTCGGCCGCACGTGCGGCTTCGGCATATGCGTCAGGAGCGGTGCGCTCGCCGCGCGCGTCGAGCGCCTCAGCGCGTAAAGCGAGCGCTTCAGCGTTGCGAGGTTCGTGAGCCAGAAGCCGCTCGAGATGATGAATCGCGTCCGCATAGGCCCCAAGCCGGAGAGCCTGGCGACCGGCCCGCAAAAACCAAGGCACCGCTTCACGCGGGCGCTCGCCTTCAGCGAAATGGTGGGCGATCAGCGAAGGGGGGCCGCCGGCCTGGGCGAGGCAGGCTGCGATCTCCTGATGCGCGGCGACGCGCTGATGCAACGGCATCCGATCGGCGAGTGCCTCTCGGACCAGATCGTGCCTGAAGCGGTACTTGGCCTCGGTCACCACCAGGATTCCCTGGGTCATCGCCTCATCCAGGATCGCGAGCGTCTCATCGTCGGATCCACCCAGAAGCGCAGACGCCACTGCCGCATCGAGATCGGCGTTTGCAAGCGCCAACCGGCTCAGCTTCGCCGCCGTTTTGCGGTCGAGATCGACGAAGCGGCTGGCGATTGCATCTCCAGCCGTGCTCACCAGCGCGGGCACTCCGGCGGTCGGGCTGTGCGCCAGTTCCAGCGTGAGGAAGGGGTTGCCGTCCGCCATCGAGACAATCCGCTCGACAACTTCGGGGGAGCGCGTTGGCGAGACGTGCGAAACCAGCGCGGCGCTGTCGGCCGTGTCTAGCGGCGCGAGGTCGATCTCCAGGGCCCGGCCGGCCCGTGCGAGCCGTGCCACACCCCGTTCCAGCCCCTCCTGCGCTGCCTCTGCCCGGTATGCCAGGAGGACGAGGATGGGATCCGCAACAGCTGACCCCAGGTGGCAGATGACATCGATTGTGGCGGCGTCGGCCAGGTGTGCGTCGTCGACGACGAGAAGGGTCCGTCCTTCCGCAGCGGCTTCGAGGAGAAAGCGCCTGAAGGCGCCAATCACCTGATGACGCGACAGCGGCTTCGCGGAAGGGTCGGCGTCGCGGCTGAGGCGTTCGAGAATTTCACGGCCCGGGCCACCGTGAGTACCCGCGGCGGCTCCAGACCGTTCCAGAGCTTCGGCGATCGGCGCGTAAGGTGCCCCCGACCCGAGGGCGGTCGTCTCGATGACGGTCCAGGACCGGTCGGCGGCCATTCGGGCGACCTCGCGACATAGCGCGGACTTCCCCAGTCCCGCGCTGCCGCGGACAACGAGCGCGCGTGGCGACCCGGGCTCCGCGATCAGGAGCGACTGGGCCTGGGCGATCTCCAGTTGCCGCCCGAAGAGCTGGTCGTCGCTCTGACCTGTCCCGGCCACGCATTCGTCGTAGACCGACTGTGCCTGCGCGCTCGGTCGGAGGCCCGACTCGCGCCGAAGGGCTGCGCGCAGGCGCCCATACCAGCGGATTGCGGCGGCTCTCCTCCCGGCTTCCAGTTCGCGGCTCATCAGCTCGACGTAGGCGGGTTCGTCGCCGGGGTCGAGATCGACCAGCCGCTCCCAGTCCTCAGTCTCGCGCGCGAGCCGCACAGCGAGAGACCGAAACCGCTCTCGTGCCGGTTGCGCCCAGTCCTCATAGCGCGCGTCCGGAAGCAACTCGCCACGCAGGCTCTTCAGGACGGCGCTTGCTTTGTCAGCGTCACCCGACGCCAGAGCGTCACCGGCCGCCCGCTCGAAGTCGGCAAGATCGCTCGTCAGGCGAGCCCCGGGAAACAGCTCCACTCTGCCCCGCTTGAGCAAGACGCTTTCCGGGTCGTTGAGCGCGCGCCGAGCGTGGTGCGCGGCCTTGCGGAGGTTTGCTCCGCCCGCAGCGGCATCGAGTCGAGGCCAAAGCGCGTCGATCACCCGGTCGCGGGGCAGGCAATGGCCGTCAGTCAGGGTGAGCAGCTGCACCAACTCGGCCGAACGACGGCCCGGCCAGACGGTGGGTTCGACGTCCACCCCGTTGACGCACACACCGAATGGCCCAAAAAGGCTGACGCGAACGACTGTGTTGGCTGCGCTGGCGGCCACCTCGAGAACCCCTGGGCGAACCTACACGACAGGGGAACGATTCAGGAACGCCCATATCGCAAGGGTCTGTTCCAGCTCGAACAATCGAGAAACGAGACCGAGGAGAACGAATCATGAATTCGACCACACGGGAGAGCACGCCAATCGAGATCGAGGGAGATGGCCTCGAAGTAAGGGTCAGGGAGATCGGGGGCGGGATGAGCACCGCGTTCATGACGGTGCCGAAGGGTGCCGATCTTCGTCCCGCGTTGACCGGGCTCAAAGATGACCTCTGCCAATGCCCCCATTGGGGCTACATGCTCTCAGGCCATCTCCGGATGCACACGCCGAGCGGCCCGCTCGATTATCGCGCCGGGGAATCGTTCTACTGGGCACCGGGACACGCGCCCGAGGCCGTCGAAGACACCGAATACGTCGACTTCTCGCCCAGCGACGAGTTCGCTCACGTTCTCGACCACATCAAGGGCATCGCGTAATCGCGAGATCGGTATATCTGCCGATGCCGCGCCGTGCCGGTCGGCGTAGCTTGCTCAAACGCCCGCTCAAACGCGGGTCCCGCAAGTTAATAAACGCAAAGCAACCGGAAGGAGCAAGATGGATCTCTACGCAATCATTCGCCGCAACGGCTGGAAGACCGGCGGCGACCTCGAGGAGGCCGCAGGCCGCTCGACCCAGGTGGGCGACGAGGAAATGTCCTCGGACATCCGCTGGATCCGCAGCTACGTCCTCGCGGAGGATGACGGCTCGGTCGGCACCCTCTGCATCTATGAGGCGTCGAGCCCGGAGAAGATCCGCGAGCATGCCGACCGCGCCGACCTGCCGGTCGACGAGATCATCTCGATCGCCGACACGGTCGTGGTTCGCCCCGACCCGCAGCCGGCGCAGGCCTGACGTGAGAGCGGCAGGGAAAATCGCGATCGCGGTCATCGCCGCCGGGGTGGCTGCTCTCCCCGGCGGCGTCCTCGCCGCCGGGACCGAATCGTCCGTTTACGACGGGACATTCAGCAACATCCCCAACTCGGAGATCCACCTGACCTTCACGCGGGAAGGCGGGCGAACCGCTCTGACAAGCGTCGACTGGGAAGGAACGCCGATCGCCTGCGAGAACGGCAACGAGATTCTTGGCGCGAGTTACCCGTCGCTTGATGGGGGCCGCGTCAGGCACCGCAGCTTCCGGATCCGTTATACCGCGCCCGAAAACCACTATGTGTTCCTGCTTCAGGGAGACCTCGCACCAGGCGGCCACGCCGGCGGGAAGCTCCGCTGGAAGGGGGAGGACGTATTTCAGGACAGCGGGATCTGCGACACCGGGAAGCTCCCTTGGATCGCCGAGAGGGCGACGCAGCCGTGAAGCTGCTGCGCCACGCGGCAGCCTCGATCGCCGCACTTCTGTCCGCCGGCCCGCCGGCCCTCGCGGCAGGGATCGCGGCAACTGCACCGGCCCTGGACCGATCCGATCACGCGGCCCTGGACGAGACCTCTTCCCGGATCGATCAGCGGGGTCGCAAGCGGCATAGCCCGGACATCGGCGCACACGAGCACACCCGACCCTGAGGAGCTCGTCCCGTGGCCGGGGGGCAAGATAGACACCCACGCGGAGCGCAGTTATGGTGCGTCCGTGGACGGCTCTGTGGTCCGAAAGCCGGATGCCAATCCCTACCTTGTCGAACTCGTAGCCGCGTTGTCGCTGGCGACCGACCTCGGGTTGGGCCAACCGTTGGAACATGGTCTGCGCTCCTGCCTGATCGCGAGCGGTTTGGCCGAGACGATGGGGCTCGGCGAGGAAATGAGCGACTCGATTTTCTGGGTGACCCTTCTGGCGATGGTGGGTTGTACGGCAGACTCTTCGATGCTGCGGGAAGACTTTGGCGACGACATCGAGTTCCGGCGTGGGATGTATGGCGTCGGCCCGTCTCAAACGGAGATGCCCAGATATCTGCTTTCCCGCGCCGGCTCGGACGGGGGGCCGATCCGGCGGGTTGCCAAGAGCGCCGCACTCGTCACGACAGGCATGCAGAACGCGATGACGGCCTTCATGTCCGATTGCGAGATCACGGGGCGATTCGCGGAACGGCTCGGCTTCGATGACACCGTCTCGACCCCGCTTCAGCAGAAGTTTGCCCGGTGGGACGGGAACGGCTTGCCCAAAGGCCTGGGCGGTGAAAGCATCCCCTTCGCGGCGCGGATGCTGGGTCTCTCGTGGCGAACCGAGGCCGCCCACCGCGAGCGCGGCACCGATACGGCAGTCGAGCTTCTGCGTAGGCACGCAGGCGCGACCCTTGACCCCAAGCTGGTCGAGGCCTGCTCGGCCCTCCTCCCCGAGCTCCTCGCGGGGCTGGACGAGGACCCCTGGGGCGCGATAGTGGCCGGTGCCCCGGCCCGAGCAAGGCTCACGGGTGACGCGCTCGATTCGGCGCTCGAAGCGCTCGGCGACTTCGCCGATCTCAAATCACCGTTCTTCACCGGCCACTCGGCCGCGGTGGCTGAGCTTGCAGAGGCGGCAGGTTGGCGAGCCGGCCTCGAGGCACCCGAGGTCGATCGCCTGAGGCGCTCAGCGCTGGTGCATTCGCTCGGCCGAACGGGCGTCTCGAATGCGATCTGGGACAAGCCGGGCTCGCTTTCGATATCCGAGCGGGAGCGGATGCAGCTCTACCCCTACCTCACGGGTCGCATCCTGGACCGAGGCAGCCTCGCTCCACTGGCCGAGATCGCCTCGCAGGTTCAAGAGCGAATGGACGGCAGCGGCTATCCACGCGGGCTCCGAGGCACCGCCATTCCACCTGCCTCCCGCATCCTCGCAGCGGCTCATGTCTATCGGTCTCTGCGCGAGGAACGGCCGCATCGCGGAGCCCTGGATGAGGCCGAAGCGATGGAGACGATGCACGCCGAGGTTACGGCGGGGCGCTTGGACCAAGATGCCACCGAGGCAGTGCTGGCAGCGCTCGGCCAGAAGCCGAAACGGCGACGGTCGGCGCCCGACGCGCTAACGGCGCGAGAGGTCGAGGTGCTTCGGCTCATCGCGAGAGGGCTCACCTCGGCCCGTGCAGCCGAGCGGCTCGGGATCTCGCGAAGCACGGTCAACACACACGTCGAGCACATCTACGAGAAGATCGGCGCATCGGGGCGGGCCGTTGCGACGCTCTACGCGATGGAAAACGGCCTGGTATAGGCCCGGGTCGTTTGCTGATGCTCGAAATCCGGCTACTCGGCCCGCCCGGTATCTGGCGCGACGGCGAAAGCGTCCGCCCCAGGGGGCGCAAGGCGTGGGGTCTCCTCGCGTACCTGATACTCAGCGAGGTCCGAAACCCGTCACGCGAGCGCCTCGCGGACCTGCTGTTTGCCGAAGCGGACGACCCACTGCGCTCCCTGCGCTGGAACCTGTCCGAACTGCGCTCCGTAGTGGGAAGAGACGTTCTGCCGCCTGGGCGGTCGTCCTTCCTCATGCCGGCGGACGGCCTTTTGGACGTCGACGTCCTGAGGCGGGGAACCCCTGAGGAGGCGCTCAAGCTGCCCGGGCTGGGTAGCCCGCTCCTCGGCGGCCTCGACTTTTCCAGCGCGCCCGGCTTTGATGGATGGCTTTCTCAGGAGAGCCGTCATCTTTTGGGAATTGCCGCATCCGCAATCCACGAGGCGGCGCTCGACCGGCTCGCCGCGGGCCGCCCTGCCGAGGCCGTGCCGCTCACGAGGCGTCTGGTGGAGCTGGAGCCACTCGACGAGAACTTTCAGGAGCTCACGATCAGATGCATGGCGCGCTGCGGGGACAGCCAGGGCGCGCAGAGTCAACTTCGCTCCTGCAGCGATCTCTTCCGGTCCGAGCTGGGCCGCGATCCAGCGCCCTCAGTGGTCGAGGCGGCGAACGAAACCGAGGAGGAAACGACGGGCTCGTCGGCGGCGGAGCACTCTCCAGGACGGCGAGAGTCTGCGCGGGTGCTCCTCGAAGCCGGCGAGGCCGCCGCTGCGGCGGGGGCGACGGACACCGCGCTGCAAAGCCTCAGAAGGGCAGTTCAGGCAGCAGGCGACAGCGGCCAGCCAAGCATCGAGGCAGCCAGCCTGCTCGCCCTCGGAACGGCGCTCGTCCATGCCGTACGCGGCCGTGACGAAGAGGCAGCGGCGCTCTTGCGACGGGCGGCCGGCATCGCCCGAAGCGAGGCACTGGCAGATGTGGAAGCCGGCGCGATCCGTGAGATCGGCTACATCGACATGCTCGTTGGGCGCTACGTGAATTCGGAGCGCGCCCTCGCCGAGGCGGCGGCGATCTCCGATTCCCCAGGAGAGCTGGCCGCGATCGAGTCGATCCGGGCCGAGGTCCTCGGCGATCGCGGCGCTCATCGAGCCGCTGTGGAGGCCGCCGCCCACGCTGTCGAGCTTTCGAACGCAGCGGGGGAGCCTAAGAGGGCGGCATACGCACTAACCGCGGCGGGGCGTTCGAAATTCCTGATGAGCGATCTACCTGGGGCACGAGAGAGCCTCCAGCAGGCGCTTGACCTCGTGGCCAGCATCGGTTGGATCTCGTTCGAGGCTTGGCCGGAGGGATGGCTGGCGGAGGTCGAACTGGCAGACGGCAACGTGGATCTCGCGCGCGATCGATTCGAGCACGCATTCGCCCTTGGCTGCGAGTTGCGCGACCCTTGCTGGGAGGGGCTCTCGGGACGAGGCCTCGGCATGATCGCCGCCCGTGAGGGCCGAACCGCGGAAGCGCTGCGCCGCCTGGAGGACGCTCGCGGAAGAGCGACTCGCACAACCGACTGCTACCTCTGGATTGCCGCATACACCCTGGAGGGATTTGCGTCGGTGGCTGTCGCGTCGGGCTCTCGGCGAGCCCCGGCTCTCGTCGAGGACCTCAGAGCCTTGGCAGGCCGCTCGGGAATGTACGAATTCAGCGTTCGTGCCTTCGCTCTGAAGGAACAACTCGGAGATCCAGGGGCGGCCGCCGCGGCTCGGCTCCTCTCCGCCGAGATCGAGAGCCTCGAGCCTGCCTGAGCCGGTGGCGCCACGCGGGACCTGCGGCAAACGTGGGCAGTTCTGCCGACGCGCGCCCTCCGGGCGCGTCGTACCGTCGAGATGAAACTCCTGTGTCCCGTCAAACGCCCCGTCTAACGGGGCTGTTCAAAAGTCGGGGTCGTAATGGAACCACGAGGAGCACCATGAACTCGAAGACGATGCCGCGTCCTCGTTGCGGTCCGAAAGAAAGGGAGACCGACGTGAACCATCACCCCGCCAGCACCGATCGAAACCCGAGGGCTACGCGCTTGGGAGCTTTACCGGCGGCGACCTTGGCGCTTCTCGCACTGTTCGTCGCGCTGGGGGGAAGCGCCCTCGCAATCAAGGGAAAGGGCGGACCGGCGCACGCAGCGCCTACGCAGAGCATCATCTTCGACGGTTCACCAGACGGTGAGCGGCACACACTTTTCAAGGCCCGCGGGGTGACCGTGGCTGGAGTGTGCCGCCCCGGAGCGAATCCGGGTGTTCAGCTGGAGCTCGACGGCAAGTCTCGCCATGAGGTCTCCGGGCAGGCGTTCGCCTCGCAGGCCGGAGACGGCGTGTCGAATGCGACGACCGAGGGGAGATCGTTCGTTTTGCAGCCCGGGCGCCGGTCCGCGCTCGGTTTCGTGGACACCCCGCTCCCCAGCGGTCAGTTCAACGTTCGTCGGAAGGTGTTCACCATCATGTTCCAGACCGGCCATCGGGTCGTCCAGGCCGAGCTGGTGGCGGCTGACGGAAACGACGGGGGAGGCACGTTTTGCCGAGTCCTGGGCACGGTGACAGCAGGCGGGCGGTGAGCTTCAGACCTGCACACGGCTCGCCGCCCGGCGGTCCGTCGAACAATCCGCTCCGGCGTGGTCACCCGGCCGGCCGAGTCAGGCGGCTTGCGCGGGGCGCGTCGTCGCGAAGGTGGTGCGAAGGGCCGCCCGGATCGTTGCCTGCGGCGCGAGGCCTGGCATGCGTTCGCGCTCTGCAGGCCCGATGACCGGCGCAAGGCCGAACTTCTGCGCCTCTGCAAGCCTGCGCTCGGCGTGGCCGACGGGACGGAGCTCACCCGTGAGTCCGACCTCGCCGAAGCAGGCGAGCGGCTTCCCCTCGGGGTCACCGAGCGGCTCGCCTTTGTGGGCGGAGACGATCGCGAGCGCGACCGCAAGGTCCGCACCCGGCTCGTCGATCCGAACTCCCCCTGTGACGCTTACGAATACGTCGGCACTCGAAAGCCCGGGGCCTCCGTTTCGCGCGAGCACGGCGAGGATCATCGCGAGACGGTTGCGATCCACCCCGTTGGCGACACGGCGCGGCGGGACGATCTCCGTGGGAGCGACCAGCGCCTGAACCTCGACCAGCAGCGGGCGCGTGCCCTCCATGGAGCACAGGACACAGGAACCTGGAGCGCCCGACGCCTCGCTCACGAAGCGCGCCGACGGATCCTCAACCTCGACGAGGCCGCCGCCTCTCATCTCGAAGACGCCGACCTCGCTGGTCGCGCCGAAGCGGTTTTTGAGCGCCCGCAAAGTGCGGAAGCTGCGCTCGCGCTCACCCTCGAAGAAGAGCACCGCGTCAACGAGATGCTCCAAGACGCGGGGCCCTGCGACCGCTCCTTCCTTCGTCACGTGACCGACGAGGATGACGGCGCTTCCGATTCGCTTCGCGACCTCGAGGATCGCGTTCGCGGCCTCGCGCACCTGCCCGACGGAGCCAGGGGCACCCGTCATTCCGGCGGAGTGAAGGGTTTGGATCGAGTCGATGACGCAGACGTCCGGGCGCTCGGCCTCGAGTGTTGCAAGCACATCCTCGAGCGACGTCTCCGCGATCGCGGGCACGGCGAGAGCGCCGGAGCCAAGGCGCTGAGCGCGCATCCTCACCTGGGCCGTCGACTCCTCGCCGGACACGTAGAGCGTCTTGCGGCCCGCGGTGGCGAGGTTGCCGAGCGCCATGCCCGTGAGCGTCGACTTGCCGATGCCCGGCGAGCCGCCGAGGAGCACGAGCGACCCCGGGACCAGGCCACCGCCAAGCACGCGGTCGAGCTCTGTGATGCCACACGTCAGACGCTCGACAGCAGGCGCCGAGACGTCGCGGAGCGCAACCGGCTTGGCCGCCGTGCCGCGAGCGCGCACGCGGCCCGGCCCGGCTGCCGCAGCCGGCGCTTCCTTCGGCGCCTCGACCAGCGTGTTCCACTCGCCGCACCCGCCGCACTGCCCCGCCCAGCGCAGGGACTCGTGCCCGCACGCCTGACACACGTATGCCGTCTTCCGAGCCACTCCCCCACACTAGGCACGGGACCCGACGTATTCGCCCCTTTCACCGCCGAGGTCGCGCTGGACTTGCACTACGCGAGTCAAAGTCGACCTCGGCGGTCTCGGCGGCTGCGATACGGCGCGCCTCGGCCCAAGAACACGCATAATGCGCGGCCGTGGGTGGGACTTCCTTACGACTCCGGATCGCGGCGGCGCTTGGCGTCCTCGTCGCGCTGCTCGCGCCGGCGGCGGCCCAGGCGTTCGATCCCGCGCTCGAGGCGAAGAACTTCGCGAAGATCCTCGAACGGTTTCAGCACATCACCGCCACCCCAGAGTTCCAAGCACGGCTCCTGCAGGCGAACGCCGACAACCTGGCGGAGACCGCGCAGATTCAGCTGAGCGATCCGGCTCGCCTCTTTGCGAACATCTGCGGCACTCGCACCAACGAGTGCGCCGGCGACGTCCGCTTCTACGACTGGACCGACAGCGGCGAGGGTATCCGCACGCCCGTGCTCTTCACCGCCCGCGACGGGGCCACGCTCTCAGGCAACGTGTGGGCGACCAAGAGCGGCCCCGCCAAGCGGCCCGCGGTCGTCATCACGACAGGCTCCGTTCAGGCGCCCGAGACTCTCTACTGGGGCACCGCGGCGACGCTCGCCAAGCACGGATACGTTGTGCTCACCTACGACGTCCAGGGGCAGAGCCGCTCCGACGTCCTGGGCGAAGGCGCGGACGCGATGGAGGGGGTTCCCTCTCAGGCCGGCCAGCCTTTCTACGACGGCACCGAGGACGCGCTGGACTTCCTGCTTTCGACACCTGGCAACCACTACGTGCCCCGGCTGAGCTGCGGCAATGCGAACGGTGGCACGGGCACGTCCCATGCGGCCAAGCAGGCGAGCCGCGTCACCGCAGGCCTCAACGCTGACTACAACCCGCTCTATGACCACGTTGACAAGGATCGCGTAGGCATCGCGGGCCATTCACTCGGTGCCGCTGCAGTGTCCTACGTGGGTCAGCTCGACTCGCGCGTCGATGCGGTCGTCGCCTACGACAACCTGCGCGCGGACGAGAACGGGGCTTCCGGGGCGCCGGACTGCCCGTCCACCCCGGCGACGCGCCCGGCCAACGTGCCGCTCACGAAGCCGGCAATGGGTATCTCCAACGACTACGGGATCACCCAGCAGCCGTACACATCAGACCCCGATCCTCAGTCCCACAACGCTGCGTTCCTCGCTTATCAGGCCGCAGACCTCGACTCGATGCAGGTGAACATCCGCGGCGGGACGCACGAGGAGTCAGCGTTCATCCCCGGGAACACGACCGGGCCGACGCCCCTCGGAGCCGCGAGCCTTCGCGGGACGGACCTGATCGCCTGGTACACGACCGCCTGGTTCGACCGCTACGTCAAGTGCCCGGGCTCGGCCAATGAAACGGCATGCGAGCAGAAGGCAGATGCGAATCTCGCAACTGACAGGTGGCGCGACGACGCGCCAGGCGGAGCCGTCGACCTCAACAACGACTCCAATCTCTACTCCTTCTATCTACGCTCCCGCTTCGACTTCACCGACGCGAACGGCGACGAGCAGATCTGCGACGACCTGCGAGCCGGGTGCCAGAACATGGCGCCGGACGGCGCCCCGACGCCTTACTCGTTTGTCGCCGACGCCTATGACCTGAAGGGCTCTGAGCCACCCTCCGGCGAGAGCTGCGCCCTTCCCCAGCAGGGCGGCGACGGCAAGGACACACCGATGACCCTGCCCCCCACCGAGTCCGGAGATGCGATCCGCGGTGGCAGGGGTCCAGACCACCTGCGAGGGGCGGGCGGTGACGACTGTCTTTACGGCCAGAAGGGCAAGGACCGCCTCAAGGGCGACGAGGGCGACGACGTCGTCTCAGGCGGCGGCGGGCGGGATCACGTAGCCGGAGGCCCCGGCGCCGACACACTCAAGTGTGGCCAGGGCCGCAAGGACGTGGCCATCGCAGACTCGGACGACACGGTGTCCCAGTCGTGCGAGCGCATCAGAGCAGTTCACTTGTAAGCGCGAAGCGCTTACGAGGTGAAGAGCTCTAACCGAAGACGTCGGTCCCCGGAGGAGCCTTGCTCTGCGTGCATTGATCTCCCGGCGCGCCCAGACCGCTGTCGGGCGTGTACCCCACGCAATACGTGAACTTGCCCCCGCCCGCTGGGAACGGGAGCGCCACGCTCGCCTCGCTGAGGCCCAGGCCACGCTCCTTGATCGGAATCACCCGGAAGAACCGAAGGCCCCTCCCGTCTCCGATGTCCGCGTAGGTGTAGAGCGAGGATCCCTGGATGGAATGGTTCTCGGGATGGTGGAACGTCACCTTGTAGCGGGCGATCGAATCGCCCGCTCCGACCACCTTGATGTTCGGCTCGACGAAGACCCGGCTTTGATTCGAATGCGTCTCGCCAAGGTCGCCCGCGGTGACTCGATACGCCGTGTTCGCATCCGGAGCGTCCTCGAACTCGAAGGTTCCGTCGTCACCGGTCGCGACTGACTCAACCGGGTTGAACTGCCCGTTGAAGGGATACACGTCGGCCTCGAGGGTGACGGTCTCATCCGCGAGAGCGCCGTCGCCTTGAGTGAGCCGTCCGGTGAGCCTGACCTCGTCCTTCCAGTCGATCACCCGCGCGCTCGACTCCAGCTTGAGGCCGGGAGGAATGCGGTCTTCGAAGGTCGGCGACACGTCCTCACTACCTCCGCAGGAGGCGAGCGATACGGAAATCAGCAGGAGAGCGCTAAGCCGGGGTTGGTTCAGGCGCGTCATCGCCATCCGACGCGTCGTCGTCGGAATCGCCACCGCGGCCACCGACGCCAGCCGGCTGCTTCTTGCGCGCCTGGCGCTTCTTCGGCTTGACGAGCTTCAGCTTGAGCGGCATGTCCTCTTCGTCGCCCGCCTCGTTGCGCTCGACGAGAACCGTGGTGCCTGACTGCATCTCGCCCGCGCGCAGGACCTCGTCGGCCAGCGGGTCCTCGATGTAGCGCTGGATTGCCCGGCGAAGCGGACGCGCGCCCATAGCGGGATCCCAGCCCTTGTCGGCCAGCAGGTCCTTTGCCTCCTCGGTGAGCTCGAGCTGCAGGTCGTGCTCTGCCACCTGCGCCTTCACGCGCATGATCAGGAGGTCGACGATCTCCTTGATCTCCGGCTTCGAGAGCTTGTGGAAGACGATGACCTCGTCGATCCGGTTCAGGAACTCGGGGCGGAACACCTTCTTCAGCTCGCCCATGATCTGGCCCTTCATGTCGGAGTAGGACGTGCCGGACTCGTCGTCGTTGACGGCGAATCCGAACGAGACGTTCTTGGCGATGTCCTTGGCGCCGATGTTCGAGGTCATGATCACGATCGTGTTGCGGAAGTCGACCGTGCGGCCCTGGGCGTCGGTCAGGCGGCCGTCCTCCAGGATCTGAAGCAGGATGTTGAAGACGTCCGGGTGCGCCTTCTCGATCTCGTCGAGGAGGAGAACGGAGTACGGCTTGCGACGCACGGCCTCGGTGAGCTGGCCGCCCTCGTCGTAGCCGACATAACCGGGGGGCGAGCCGACGAGGCGCGACACCGCGTGCTTCTCCATGTACTCGGACATGTCGATACGGATCATCGATTCCTCGTCGCCGAACAAAAACTCGGCGAGAGTCCGGGCAAGCTCGGTCTTGCCGACCCCTGACGGGCCGAGGAAGATGAACGAACCGGCGGGCCGCTTCGGATCCTTGATGCCGGCTCGCGAGCGGCGGATTGCCTTCGAGACGGCCTCGATTGCGACGTGCTGGCCGATGACGCGTTTGTGAAGCTCGTCCTCCATGCGAAGGAGCTTCTTGGTCTCCGCCTCGGTGAGCTTGAAGACGGGGATGCCGGTCCACATCGACACGATGTCGGCGATCTCCTCCTCCCCGACCTGCGGCCGCTCGCCCTCATCAGATGAGGACCACTGGTCCTGCATCTCGCGCTTTTTGTTGGTGAGCTGACGCTCCTGGTCGCGAAGGCTTGCTGCCTTCTCGAACTCCTGTGCCTCGATGGCGGCTTCCTTCGCCCGGCGCGTTTCCTCGATTTCGTCCTCGAGATCGCGATAGACGGGCGGTGAGGACATCGACTTGATGCGAAGACGTGAGGCCGCCTCGTCGATCAGGTCGATTGCCTTGTCGGGCAGGAAACGGTCAGCGATGTAGCGGTCGGCGAGCTCGGCCGAGGCGCGAAGGGCGTCGTCGGTGATCTCGACGTGATGATGGTCCTCGTAGCGCTCGCGAAGCCCCTGAAGGATCTTGAACGTGTCGGGGATCGACGGCGGATCGACCTTGATCTGCTGGAAGCGGCGCTCGAGGGCGGAATCGCGCTCGAGGTACTTGCGGTACTCGTCGAGCGTCGTGGCTCCGATCGTCTGCAGCTCGCCGCGGGCAAGCGCAGGCTTGAGGATCGAGGCCGCGTCGATCGCGCCCTCCGCGGCACCGGCGCCGACCAGGTTGTGAAGCTCGTCGATGAAGAGCACGATGTCCCCGCGCTGGGTGATCTCCTTCATCACCTTCTTGAGGCGCTCTTCGAACTCGCCGCGGTACTTCGACCCGGCGACGAGCGCTGCGAGGTCGAGCGTGTAGATCTGCTTGTCCTTGAGAAGCTCAGGCACCTCGCCGTTGTGGATGCGCGACGCAAGGCCCTCGACGATGGCGGTCTTGCCGACGCCCGGCTCACCCAGGAGAACGGGGTTGTTCTTCTGTCGGCGGGACAGGATCTGCATGATCCGCTCGATCTCGGTCTCGCGGCCGATCACCGGGTCGAGCTTGCCGTCTGCGGCGAGCTTCGTGAGGTTGCGGCCGAACTGGTCGAGGAGCTTCGACGACTTCTTCCCCTCGCCCGAGCCACCCGAGCCCTGGCCTTGGCGGCGGCCGCCGGGACCTGACAGCATGCGGATGACCTCGTTGCGGATCTTCTCGGAGTCGGCGTCGAAGTCGAGGAGGATGCGGGCGGCGACACCCTCGTTCTCGCGGACGAGGCCGAGCAGGATGTGCTCGGTGCCGATGTAGTTGTGGCCGAGGCTAAGCGCTTCGCGCAGGGCGAGCTCGAGAACCTTCTTGGCACGGGGCGTGAACGGGATCTGTCCTGAGGTGACTTCCTCACCGGAGCCGACGATGCGCACGACCTGAGCACGCACGCGCTCGACGGTGATGTCGAGTGACTCGAGGACGCGAGCGGCTAGGCCCTCCTCCTCGCGGAGCAGGCCGAGCAGGATGTGCTCGGTGCCGATGTAGTTGTGCTTGAGCGTCCTGGCTTCTTCCTGTGCCAGGACCACGACCTGCCGTGCTCTCTCTGTAAATCTCTCGAACAACTCTGCCTGCCTTCTCCTGGGTCTGAGTATCGCCTAGCCGGTGGTCGTCATCTGGCGCCCGTTTGCGGGAACGGCCGGGTGCCGCAGGTTCCCAATCCATTCATCGGCACTCTCTTGCCAGCGGATAAGGACCTCCGGGTTGTGGGACACGAGCTGAGGAGAAGTATATCCGCGTCCTGGATACCCAAATCGTGCGTGGTGGGCGGGGGTTCCCGGACCTCCCAAACTGCGCAAACAGACTGACCGGCCCAACTGGTTCGCGGCGCTGCCCAGCCCGAACCGCGAGGCCGGACCTGAGGGCCGCGGTCCCTTACGGAGCCAGTTCCGCGGGGACTTCCGTCTGCCCTGCCTGGTTGTCACCCCAGCACAAGACGCCGCCGCCATCGAGTACTCCGCAGGTGAACTGGAGCCCCGCGCTGATGGATCGAAATCGGCCCGCCGGCACGTCGAGCTGCCCGAGATCACCCCGGCCCCAGCAGACAACCCGCCCTTTCCTTCGTAAGCCGCAGACGTGGTCGCTCCCTGCGCTCACCGTCTTGAATTTGCCTTTCGGCACCGAAGACTGGTGGTAAAAGTCGCTACCCCAGCATTCTGCCTGCCCCTTTAACCTGACGCCGCATGTGTTGTAGTAGCTGGCGCTGACCGATCGGAAGCGCCCCCTGGGCGGAGTCGCCTTGCCGGATCCGTTGGCCCCCCAGCAGCGCACCGTGCGCCTCTGAGTCACAGCGCAACCGTGTTCGAGTCCGGCACTCAGCGACCTGACCCTGCCGGACGGAGGCGATGCGCGCCCGTCGCCGTTGTACCCCCAGCAGACGATCCGACCCGACTCCCGCGCGGCGCATGTGTGCGCGCTGCCAGCGGCAGCCGACGCATAGCTTCCGGGGCGGGGCGTCGCCTGGTCGCTGTCGTTCCTCCCCCAGCAAACTACGGAACGACTCGTCGACTTGATGCCGCACGCGTGGTAGCCCCCAGATGAAACTGAGGAGAATCTACCCAGGGGCGGTGAACTCTGCCCGTAATCGTCAAGGCCCCAGCAAATAGCTTTGCCGCCATTGACGACGGCACAAGATTGAAAGAAACCGGCGTCTACGGTCAATGCCGCCGCCGGCGCCGAACAGGCCAGAACCGCGACAACAGCCGGCACACCGCCGAGTCGTAGGAGCCTCACGATCGCGAGACCCTAACATAAAGTGAGGTAATTTGTCGAATAAATGTCTCCGCGAAAGTACGACATGACGAGCCGGGCCCGGTCGACCGCGATGACAAAGCGGCGGATTGTCGATGCCTGCTACGAGGAACATGCGGAATACGGGATTGTGGGGGCGAGTCTTGAGCGGATCGCTGAACGGGCCGGCGTGGGAGTGGGCACGGTCTACCGGCACTTCCCGGCCTACGAACAACTGGTGATCGCCTGTGGGGAGATCACGTTCGAGCGGCTTGCTCTTCCGGACGAGGCGCGCGCAGCGGAAATCTTCTCGAGTCGCATGTCAAAGCGGAGACGGATCGAGCGACTCGTGCAAGAGACCTTCTCCTTCTATTCGCGCGGGCCGGAGGCAATCCGCAACGTGCGAAACGAGCGGTCGGAGTTGCCCGAGCTTTTGGAGGAGCCCCACCAGTTGATCGAATCCGGACTTGACGAACTGACGCGAGCCGCACTCTCCCCTTTCAACCCGTCCGATCGCCAGGTCGCGACCGTGCGGGCACTGCTCGACTTCGACTCGTGGCGCGCCTTGCTTGCACGCGACATCCGCGGACAGGACGCCGTCGAGACCGCGGCGAGCGTCGTCGAAGCTTGGCTGCGCCGAGCGTAGGCCCGGGGCATCGTGATTGTCAGTTCCGCATTGCGGGGAACAACACGACCTCCCGCAGGCTCTTCGCTCCGGTCAGGAGCATCACGACTCGGTCGATCCCGAGGCCAACGCCGCCGGTCGGCGGCATTCCCGACTCGAGCGCCTCGATGTAGTTGTCGTCCATCGGCTGCGCCTCGTCGTCGCCACGGCGGAGTTCCTCAGCCTGCTGCTCGAAACGACGCCTCTGCTCATCAGGATCGTTGAGCTCGGTGAACGCGTTCGCGATCTCGAAGCCGCCGACGTATGCCTCCCAGCGCTCGACGAGGCCCTCGTCGGTCCGGTGCGCCTTCGCGAACGGAGACATCTCGACCGGGTAGTCGGTGATGAAGGTCGGCTGAATCAGGCCTGGCTCGACTCGCTTCGAGAGCAGGTCGTCGACGAGCTTGCCCCAGCCCTGCTCTGCCTTCGGCTCCACTCCCATGGCGTCCGCCAGCGCTTCACGCGTCGGGTGCTCCATTACGTCGATCCCCGTCTCTTCGCAAATCGCGTCGCGCAGTGTCACCCGCCGCCACGGCGGAGCCAGCTCGATCTCGTTGCCGTCACGCTCGACCTTCGTGGTCCCGAGAACGGCCTGCGCGACGTGGGCAACCAGCTGCTCGAGGCGTTCGGCCTCGTCCGAGTAGTCGGCGTAGGCCTCGTACCACTCGACCATCGTGAACTCGGGGTTGTGCTTGAACGACACGCCCTCATTGCGAAAGTCCTTACCGAGCTCGTAGACACGCTCAAGGCCGCCGACGATCAGCCGCTTCAGGTAGAGCTCGGTCGCGATCCGCAGATAGAGATCACGGTCGAGCTCGTTGTGGTGGGTCACGAACGGGCGGGCAATTGCGCCGCCGTAGATGGGCTGGAGCACCGGGGTCTCGACCTCGATGAAGCCTCGCTCGTCAAGCCACCGGCGCGTCTCGGCGACCACGCGCCCGCGCAGGATGAAGCGCTCGCGGACCTCGGGGTTGGCGATCAGATCCTGCTCGCGGTGGCGGTACCGCGTGTCGACGTCCTCAAGACCGTGGAACTTGTCGGGTGGCGGGCGAAGGCTCTTGGAGAGAAGAGTCCAACCGGTGATGCGGAGGGTCAGCTCACCCCGGCGAGACTTGAACGCCGTCCCCTCGACGCCGACGATGTCCCCGAGGTCGAGCCCGAGAAGTGCCGCGTGGGCGTCTTCGAGGTCCTGGCTTCGCGACTGGAGCTGGATCTTTCCCGAGCGGTCAACCAGGTCGAGGAACGCCACCTTGCCCATGTCTCTGCTAGCTGAGATCCGCCCTGCGATGCGGTAGGCCGAGTCGGTTTCCTCGCCGTCCTCGAGGCCCTCGTGGGTCGAGCGCACGGTGGCAATCTCGACCCGGTCGGGAAAATCGTGTGGGAACGGCTCAACGCCGGCTTCACGAAGCCGGGCGAGCTTGTCGCGGCGGGCGGCGATGATCGCCGGCTCGTCGCGCTCAGGTGTCTCTTCGGATTCCTCGCTCACGCGGCGGCGAGCCTAACCGCTCATCGCCGTCCCGTCCGGCTCAGGTTGCGGTTGGGCAGGGGTTGCTGGTCGTGATGCCGAACTGATACCTCTTAAGGTCGAAGGTTGCTGTAAGCGGTCCGCCGTCGAGATAGATCACGTAACTCACCTTGGAGTAGCTGAGCGTCAGGGATTCCTCGAGCTGGTCCTGGTCACCGGAGCCGTTACGGACATCGTTGATCGCGTATTTCGTTATCGCGACGTCTTCCATGCACAGCGCTAACCCGTCAGCCGAGCCGGGTTGATCGAAGTAGATCTGCGCCTTCTTCAGGTGCCTGCCGGTCGCAGTCTGATTCGCGTAGAGGGGAGATGACCTGTCCACCGGTTTTGTCAGATGGATGTCCTGCAATCTGACCTTCCCTGCGCCGCCGCCACTCTTGCCGCCGCCTCCGCTGTTCGAGACTCCCCACGAAAACGAATTGACGACTCCGCCCTCCGGATGAGTCCCTGCGTTCCCCTCGAAGGAAAGCCCAATCGAGGCACTGGAGACACCCGGCGCCACCGCTAGTGCCGTTACTGCCAACGCGACCGTTCCCACGAATTTGCGCACGCCGTATCCCCTTCTGTTGCGAAAGCCAGGAAGGCGAATCTATCCCCGCCCGAGGACCAAATCAAGGGGCGCGAGAAAGAGCTAGGCGGCTTCGATCTTGGTGATCTTGAGCTTCTTCTTGGGCCCGCGTGGAACATCGACGGCAACGACGTCGTTCCGCTTGTGGCCGAGAAGAGCCTTGCCGATGGGCGATTCGTTCGAAAGCTTCTGATCGGCCGGGTTGGCCTCTGCGGGCCCGACGATTTGGAACTTGCGCGAGTCTCCGGTTTTCTGGTCCTTCACGTGGACGACAACGCCGACGCCGACGGTGCCGGTGTCGATCGACTTCTCGTCGATCACGACTGACCGGCGGAGTCGCTCTTCAAGCTGAGCGATCCGCTGCTCGAGCAGGGCCTGCTCGTTCTTCGCGTCGTCGTACTCGGAGTTCTCAGCGATGTCGCCGAACTCCCGCGCCTCCTTGATGCGCTCGGCTACTTCGCGCCTGCGCACGGTCGAAAGGTGCGTGATGTCCTCTTGGAGCTTGTCCAAGCCTTCCTTGGTGATGGGAATCTCGCGAGCCAACTTGAATACCTCTTCTTCACGAAAGACGCCCGATCGCAGTGCTTCCTGGCGAGCACGCGGGTCGGGCAGGGCGGACGAGTATAGCGGCGCCTTCTGGCCCTCAAACGGGGCTCAGGGCCGCCGATTCCAGCTCAGCCAAGAGCGCTTTCACGTCGTCGATGTCGGTCGTTCGCTGGAAGGCCTCAGCCTCGGAACCGTGGACTTCGAGCCGCTCCAGATACCACGGATAGAACTTCCGCAGATTGCGCGCGGCCCGCTCGGGCCCCCAGTGCTCCACGGCTCGGTCAAGCACCCAACGCAGCTCATCGGTCACCTCCGCGGGCGCGGGCGCAGCCTCTCGGCGGCCCGTCAGCTCTTCGAAGATCCACGGGTTCCCAAGTCCTCCGCGAGCGACCATCACCGCGGCGGCCCCGGACGTCTCGTACGCGTAGCGCGCCTTGGCCGCGTCCGCCAGGCCGCCCGAGATGATCATGGGGCAGTCGAGCGAGCGCGCCGCGAGTTCCGTGACCAGCTCTCGCGCCAGCTCGTAATCCGGCCTGCCCTTGTGGTGGACCGTCGCGGGTCTTGGGTGAAAGCCAATGGCGGCGACGCCTGCCTCCTCAGCCAGCCTGATCGCCAGGTCGTATCCGGACCTGTCTCCTGGCCGCAGACCCGATCGGAGCTTCACGGTCACCGGGAGGCCCGAGCCCTCACGGGCGGCCCGGGCCACCCCGAGCGCAAGGTCGTGATCGTCCAGAAGGGCAGCGCCCGCGCCGGTCTTCAGCACCTTGCGAACCGGGCAGCCCATGTTGATGTCGATGAGGTCCGCCCCAGCTTCCGCAACCATGCCGGCGGCTGAGCGCATCGCCGCGGGGTCGGGGCCGAAAAGCTGAACGGACACCGGGTGCTCGTCCGGGTGGATGCGAAGTAGCTCGCGCAGAGTGCGCTCGTTGCGATAGTGGAGCGCGTAGCTCGACACCATCTCCGAGACCGCCAGGCCCGCGCCATGGCGTCGCGCCTGGAGACGCACGAACCAGTTGCCGATGCCCGCCAGGGGAGCAAGGAGGACGCGGTTCGAGATCTCGACAGGGCCGATTCGGAACGGGTCGGTGAGCTGCGGCTGCGGCATCCGTAACAAGGTTAGATGTGTCGTACTCTCGTAGGCGTGGCCTACCGCATGGTCTTTCGATGCCAGGTTTGCGAATGTGAGCCTGATGCGCTGACCCAGGTGTCGATCGAGCGCCAGCTTCTGCATTACCGCTTCGGCGAATACGTCGACTGCGGGCCGGGTGGATGGCTTGTCTGGCACGGCCGCGGGCCGTATGGCCCCAACCTCTATGCCTGCGGCGAGCATCGATCGGAGCTCCGCGCTTACCTGCTCAAGCACCATCGAGGCCCGCACACCAAGTCGGCCAGGACGCACCCGAGCCTGCCGCCGGAGGACTACGCGATGGCGCGGCGCCGGGCTCGCTACATGGGGTACGCGAGCCCGATCCGAAACCCGCCGGAGCCCTCCAGCCCCCCGGAGTCCTGACTACGCGTTTCGCTCCCAGATCAGGCGAAGGCCGGTGAGCGTGAGCAGTTCGTCGACGTCTGAGATCGTCTCGCAGAACGGGACGATCGACCTGGCAAGGCCGCCGGTCGCGACAAACGGCGTCCCCTCCCCCAGCTCGCCTTCGATCCTGCGTGCCACGCCGTCGATCAGACCGGCGAACCCGTAGACGACGCCGGACTGGATCGCGCCTCGAGTCGACTTGCCAATGGCGGATTCCGGCTGGGCGAGATCGATGCGAGGAATGCGTGCGCCGCGCTCGGTAAGCGCCGAGAGCGAGATCTCGACCCCCGGCGCGATCGCGCCACCGAGGTATTCACCGGCGGCAGAGACCGCGTCGAAGTTGATGCCGGTTCCGAAGTCCACGACGACGCAGGCTCCCCCGAAGCGCTCGTAGGCAGCGACCGCGTTGACGAGCCGATCGGCGCCAACCTCATACGGGTTGTCGATCCGGATCGACATGCCGGTCTTCACGCCCGGCCCGACGATCAGGCACTCGCCGCCGTCGAGGTAGCGCTCGCAGAGCGCCTCGTATTGCGTCCCCAGCGGCGGCACCACCGAGGACACCGCCATCGCCTCGATGTTCATGAAATCGAGTCCGCTCAGCTCCATGAATCCCGAGATGCGCTCGGCGAGCTCGTCGCCGGTCATCCCGGCGCGGGTCTGAAAGCGCCAGCTCTCGCGCATCTCTTCACCCTCGAAGGCTCCGAGGTGCGTTTGCGTGTTCCCGACATCGACGGCTAGAAGCATTCCGCCAAGTATGGGAAATAGGATGCCGCGCATGTCGCGCCCAACCCTCTACGTGATTCCCGGCTCCCATCCCGCAATGGCGGTGCGGCACATGCTCGAGCTAAAGGGCATCGGCTATAGGCGCGTCGATCTGATGCCGGTCGTCAGCCGCGCCGTGCTCAAGGCGATGCGCTTTCCGGGCATCACGGTCCCTTCGCTGCGGATCGATGGGCGAAAGATCACCGGCTCGCGAGAGATCTCGAACGCCCTCGACGGCGTCAAGCCCGATCCCCCGCTCTTCCCGGCGGATCCGGCGCAGCGCGTTGGGGTCGAAGACGCCGAGCGGTGGGGCGAGGAGGTCGTATCCGACGCGACGCGCCGGATTCTCTGGAACGCGATCAAGCGCGACCGCAAGCCGCTTCGCTCGTTTCTGGGGGACGCACGAGTCGGCCTGCCTCACGGCCTCGCCGTCGCAACCGCAGGCCCGTTCGTCTGGGCCGAGCAGAGGATCAACGATGTCACCGACGAAGCTGTCGAGGCCGACATAGCCGCGATCCCCGGCTGGCTGGACCGCATCGACGCGTGGATCGCCGACGGACTCCTCGGCTCGGACACTCCGAACGCCGCCGACTTCCAGATCGCCGCTGGCATCGCGCTCGTGATGACGTTGCAGGACCTGCGCCCGGCGATCGAATCCCGCCCGGCCGGCGAGCACTCCAAGCGCTTTTGTCCGGACTACCCCGGCGATGTGCCGCCGGTGCTTCCAGCTGAGTGGCTGGAGCCCCTCAGCTGAACGCGGGGGCCTTTTCTCAGGGGCTCGGCGTATGAGGAGATGCGCTCGCCGTTCGGCAACTCGAGCCCAGGGTCGAGCTCCAGGAGGGGCTCGAGGACAAAGAGGCGCGAGGTCACCTCAGCGTGCGGAAGGGTGAGGCGCCCGTGCTGAGCTCGATTTCGCCCAAGAGCAGGATGTCCACGTCGATCGGCCGAGGGCCGTGACGGGGCGCCGTGAAATCCCGGCCCAGCTCGGCTTCGACCGCCTTGCACGCATCGAGGAGCTCGAGGGGCTCCAACTCGGTGGAGATGCGAGCGGCTGCGTTGAGGAAATCGGGCTGGTCGAGGATCTCCCCCACGGGCTCGGTTTCGTAAAGCGAGGAGACGGCGTCGACCTCTACGCCGTGACCTCCGATCAGCTCGAGGGCACGCGCGATGTTGGCGGCCCGGTCGCCGACGTTCGAGCCGAGGCCGAGGTATCCCGTGCGCGAGCGTCATCGATCCTCGTCGTCCTCGGGGTCGTCGAGCGGGCGCTCGACGAGAACCTCGACGGCGACCTCCTGGATCGCGAGCGGCAGCGGCGGCTCGGGCTTCGCGGCGCGCACGCGGACCCGCTCGCAGCCGTAGCGCTCAGCGATCCGTTCGCCGACGACGTGCGAGAGGCGTTCCAGGGTCCGATAGCTCCTCTCGGTCGCCGCAAGCATCACGAGGTCGGCAACCTCGCCGTAGTCGATCGTGTCCTCGACCCGGTCGGTCAGGACGGCGTCGCAGTCCGGAACGTCGAAGGTGACGTCGAACTCGAGGCGCTGGCCGATCTCCTGCTCGGCGTCGGTGACGCCGTGGTGCGTGTAGACCGAGAGCCCGCGAAGCTCGACGTCGACGCTGACATCCGATCCGTTGCCGCCAGCCTCCATGCGCGGGACGATATCGGCGTCGCGGCGCTTCCGCTGGTGGTTTGTGCCGTTATCGGCGATACAAATCACCAATCGATCCCGATAGCGTCCAAGCGGTGAGCGATGACCTGACGAGGCTGCGGCCGCATTGGCGCCGATCGCCGCCGAGCATGCGGATGAGTCCGAGCGCGGACGGACCCTCGCGCCGGCGGTTGCTGAAGCCCTGGCGGCTTCGCCTCTCCCATCGATGCTCGTGCCGGCCGCGCTGGGCGGCGGCGAGCGGCGGCCCGGCCGAGATGGTGGCGCGCGCTTGCGCGTCTGGCTGAAGGCGACGGCTCGGCCGCGTGGTGCGCGATGGTCGCTGCGACCAGCGGCCTCGTCTCCGGCCTACGTCGACGCCGGATTTCGCCCGCGACGCGTTCGGACCGCCCGCGGTTGGCGGCGGTGTCTATGCGCCGATGGGCAGGGCGGCGCTGCGAGGGCGACTGTACGTCGCTTTCCGGGCGGTGGCCGTTCACCAGCGGATGCAGGCATGCGACGACGCTCATGGGCGGCGCGATGGTGGACGACGGCGACGGTCCTCCCCGTCCGCGCGATGGTCTTCCCCGCCTCCGCCGTCGAGATCCACGACACGTGGGACGTCACCGGCCTTCGCGGCACCGGCAGCCACGACATCGAGGTCGCCGACCTGCGCGTGCCGGTCGGCCATACGGCGTCGCTGTCCACCGACAAGCCGCGACACGACGGCCCGCTCTACGCGTTCCCGCCCTTCGGCCTCCTGGCGCTCGGCATCGCCGGAGTCGCGATTGGCATCGCGCACGGGGCGATCGCGAGTTGGTCGAGCTCGCCGCAGCGAAGAAGCCGGGCGGGTCGAAGCGGACGCTTGCCGAGCGCCCGTGCGGTCCAGGCTGCGGTTGCGAAGGCGGAGGCGCTCGCAGGGTCGGCGCGCGCCTTCGTCGACGAAGCGATCGACGAGGCCGAGGCGGCGGCGGCCGACGAGGGCCAGATTGGGCGTGAAGCATCGGGCAAAGCTGCGGCTCGCAGCAACTCATGCGACTCGCGCGGCGGCCGACGCGGTCGACCTCATGTACGAAGCCGGCGGCGGCACGGCGATCTACGCTAGGAGCCCGCTGGAGCGACGATTTCGCGACATTCACACCGCGACCGCGCACATGATGATCGCGCCCGCGAGCCTGGAGCTGACGGGCCGGATCCGCCTCGGGCTCGACACGGAAACGTCGCAACTCTTGAGCGCTCGGCAGCGCCCGAGCGCTCAGTGGCCGTTGAACGTGGCGACCAGCGCCGCGAACTCGTCCAGCTTCGCCTCGGCGGTGTCGCGCGCCTGTTGTCCTTCGCCATGAGGTAGAAGAGGCAGCGGTCGGCCCCAGCCTCGCCGAAGCGCTCGTAGGCGGGCGGGTCCTTCGGGCAGCCCCCAGATCGTCACCGGGAGCTGCCCCCGGCCGGCGTCCGCGGCCCTCGCCTGAAGAGTCTCGATCCGCCCGGCGAGCTTCTCGACGTCGCCCAGGTAGTTCGGGATCCAGCCGTCACCGAACGCGATCACCCGGTCGTAGACGGTCTTGCCGTTGCCGCCGACGAGCACGGGCGGATGGGGAGTCTGCGTCGGCTTTGGCCACGACCAGATCCGGTCGAACGAGACATACTTGCCTTCGTAGCTGGCCTCCTCCTGAGTCCAGATCTCGCTTCATCGCCTCGACCGACTCGCGCATGAGGCCGAAGCGGCGCCCGGGGTCCGTGCCGTGGTTTCGCATCTCCTCGAGGTTCCATCCCGCCCCCACGCCGAAGATCACGCGGCCGCCCGAAAGCATGTCGAGTCGATGCGACCTCCTTGGCGGTCGCGATCAGGTCGCGCTCGATCACCAGGCCGAGGCCGGTCCCGAGCCTTGAGCGTCGGTGCGGCCATCGCCGCTGCCGTCAGGGCGACGAACGGGTCGACGATCCGCCGGTACTCGTCGGGCAGGTCTCCCCCCGGCGGATAGGGCGTTTCTCGCGACGCCGGGATGTGGGTGTGCTCGGGAAAGAAGATCGACTCGAAGCCGCGATCTTCGACCATCTTCGCAAGCTCGTCGGGTCCTAGCGAGAGGTCCGTGGGGAAGGTGGCGACGCCGAAGTCCACGCGTCGGCGTCCTCGGCGTCGGCGGCCGGAGTAGCGAAGCGCTCGTCGACGCCCCAGCCTGCATTGCCAAGCAGCGCCTCGGCGACCTGCAGCGCCTGTCGTGTCTCGGCCACGTCGTGCACCCTAAACGCGTCGGCGCCCTGCGGCGAGCGCCAGCACGTTCGACGCGACGCTGCCGCCGATGCGTTCATCCTCCTGCGGCCTGTGATCGAGCCAAGAAAGCGCTTGCGAGACGTCCCGACCAGGATCGGCGGACCGAGATCGCGCACCTCGCCAAGCCGGCGGAGCAGCTCGAGGTTGTGCTCGACCGTCTTGCCGAACCCGATGCCGGGATCGATCCACACGCGCTCCTCATCGACGCCCGCGTCGATTGCGGTCTGCACCCGCTCGGCGAGGAAAGACTTGACATCTGCGACGACGTCGTCGTAGCGCGGATCCTCCTGCATCGTCCGCGGCGTGCCGAGCATGTGCATGAGCACCACCTCGCAGTTGCGATCGGCGCAAAGGGCGGCCATCTCAGGATCGCCGCGAAGAGCCGTAACGTCGTTCACGATCGGTCGCGCCGGCATCCAGGGCGGCCTCGGCAACACTCGACCTTCGACGTATCGATCGATACGGCGTTTCCACCGCTCGCCAGAGTACTGCACCACTGGCTCGGTGCGCCGGCGCTCCTCGTCGGCGTCAACCTCGTCCGCGCCGGGCCGAGTCGACTCACCGCCGACATCGAGGATGTCGGCACCGGCCGAGGCGAGCACCAGTCCGTGCGCGATTGCCTTCTCGGCGTCGAGGTACAGACCCCCGTCCGAAAATGAATCCGGAGTGACGTTGACGATCCCCATCAGGCGGAACACGCGGGGCGAACCCTACGCGCCCGCCGGCTTCAGACCGGATTGCTCCTGATCGCGCTCAGCGCGGCGACGATGGCGGCAGCAAGGATCAGCGCTCCCACGATCAGGATCCCGCCGTCGTCGCCCGTCGGCTTCGAGACCATGTCGGCCACGACAAGGAAGAGAAGGGTGACCTGTACGCGGTCGACCCAGTTGAGGCGAAAGATCCGACCGCGCAACTCGGGGTCACCGGGTCCACGTTCCTCCGCCATCTCTCCGATCCGCTCGCCCTCCGGCTTGAAGTAGAGGATCCCGAGGAGGAACGACGCGAGCCAGCCGAGCAAGGCCAGGTCGATCCAAAGCGCGCCGAAGTCCCAATTGCCATCGATCCCCGCGAGGATCCCGAAGATCAGCGTGGCCATCGAAGCAGGGATGAACAGCCTCGGAGCCAGCCAGCCCACGTCCCGGTGGTAGCCGGCCTCCCGCATTCCATCGCCGGCGCGCTCGGCGCCGGAAATCAGGACTGCGATCAGGAATCCGGCGCCCAGCCAGACGATTGCGGCCGCAATGTGTAGGAACAGCAAAAGCTCATAGCTCGTCATTCCTCAAATCCTCCGCCAACGTCCGGACGGACTCAGGATGCCCAGGGGGGCCGGGTACTAGTGGTCCGAGCGCATCTCGGTGCCGCCGGCAAAGCCGGGGCGGGCGCGAGGTGAAGGGCGTGGGCCCTCGCGTGAAGCCTTCTTCTCGGCTTCGGGCGGCGCCTCGGGCGTTGCGGGGGCGCCGGACTCCTCGTCATCGGAGCCGAAGACTTCCTCCTCGGACGCACCCTCGAGCAGCGAGGCGAATTCGGTCGCATCGATCGTCTCGCGCGCGAGCAGGATGTTCGAGATCCGGTCGAGGTCGTCGCGATGATCCGAAAGGATGTCCCGCGCCGATTGGTGCGCCGCCTCGACGATGCGGCGAATCTCGTCGTCGATCTCGCGCGCGATCTCGTCGGAGTAGTCGGGCTCTGAGCCCATCGAGCGACCGAGGAAGGGCTGCGCTCACGTCGTGGCCGAAAACCCGGGGACCGAGCTTCTCGGACATACCGAAGCGCATCACCATCTGCTTCGCGGTCGCGGTGACCTTCTCGAGGTCGTTCGAAGCGCCCGTCGTGATCTCACTGAAGACGAGCTCCTCAGCGGCACGGCCACCCAGCGTCATGGCCATCGTGTCAGACAGCTCAGCGCGGGTCGTCAGAAACTTGTCCTCGCCGGGGAGGGAAATCGTGTAGCCAAGCGCCTGGCCGCGGCCGATGATCGAAACCTTGTGCACGGGGTCACAGTTCGGCAGGAGCTGCCCGACGATCGCGTGGCCCATCTCGTGGAAGGCGGTGATCAGACGCTCCTTTTCGCTCATCACGCGCGTCTTCTTCTCGGGGCCGGCGATCACGCGCATGATGCCCTCCTCGAGCTCGTGCATCGTGATCTCGCGCTTGCCGGTGCGTGCCGTCAGAAGCGCGGACTCGTTGATCAGGTTGGCGAGGTCAGCGCCGGTGAAGCCAGGCGTCTGGCCGGCGAGCGCATCGAGGTCGATCTCCTTCGCGAGCGGCTTGCCGCGGGTATGCACCTCGAGGATCTGCTTGCGGCCCTTACGGTCGGGACGGTCGACCACAACCTGGCGGTCGAAGCGGCCGGGCCGCAGCAGCGCGGGGTCGAGAATGTCCGGGCGGTTGGTGGCGGCGATGAGGATGATGTTGTCCTTCATCTCGAAGCCGTCCATCTCGACGAGGAGCTGGTTCAGCGTCTGCTCGCGCTCGTCGTGACCGCCGCCCATGCCGGCGCCGCGGTGGCGACCGACGGCGTCGATCTCGTCCATGAAGATGATGCAGGGCGAGTTCTGCTTGGCCTGCTCGAAGAGGTCGCGAACGCGGCTGGCGCCGACGCCCACGAACATCTCGACGAAGTCGGAGCCGGAGATCGAGAAGAAGGGCACACCAGCCTCGCCCGCGACGGCGCGAGCGAGCAGCGTCTTACCGGTACCGGGTGGCCCGTAAAGAAGCACACCCTTGGGGATCCGGGCACCGAGCGCCTGGAACTTCTTGGGGTTCTCGAGGAACTCCTTGATCTCGTGGAGCTCCTGCACGGCCTCGTCGACGCCGGCGACGTCTCGGAAGGTGATCTTGGGCGCGTCGACGGACATGCGCTTGGCCTTCGACTTGCCGAAGCTCATGACGCGCGAGCCGCCGCCCTGCATCTGGTTCATGAGGAAGATCCAGAAGCCGAGGAAGAGGATGAACGGGAGGATGTAGGTGAGGGCCGAGAGAATCCCGCCGCCCGTGATCGGGTCGATGTTCGTCTCGATGTCCTTGCGCTCGAGCGAGTTGGTGAGCGTGTCCTCCTGCTCTGGCAGGTAGCCGGTCTCGAAGTCGGAGCCGTCTGTCAGCGAGTACTTGATCTTGTTCGACTTCTGCTCGAACGTGACCGACTCGATCGAATCGGGGTCGTTGTCGATCGCGGTCGATGAACTGGTTGAAGGTGGGCGTCTCCTCGGTTGGTCCCGGGCTGATCACGCGGCTCGCGAAGAATGCGAGCACGAGCACGATGAGGATCGGGAACGCCGCGCTGCGGAAGAAGCGCCTCATGCGGAGCCCTCTGGACGGCCAGATACAGAGGCAGGCTCCGGAGCTGTTTATCCGTGCTTGAAATCAGCATGGGAATAGGGAATTCGTAGTCCCGCAACGCTTAGATCAGCGTAGCAAGCGAATTTCAGGTCCGCTGACCATCCAACGCTGCCACGTACGGAAGGTTGCGGTACCGCTGAGCATGGTCGAGTCCGTACCCGATCGCAAACCGGTTCGGGATCTCGAATCCGACGTACTTGATCGGGAGATCGACGCGCCTGCGCTCCGGCTTGGTCAGGAGGGAGCAAACCTCGAGCGAGCGAGGCTCTCGAGCCTTCAGATTCTTCATCAGGTAGTGGAGGGTCAGGCCCGAGTCGATGATGTCCTCGACGATCAGGACGTCGCGATCCGCGATCGCGGCATCGAGGTCCTTGAGAATTCGCACGACGCCTGAAGAATCCGTGGCGGAGCCGTAACTGGAGACCGCCATGAAGTCCATCTCGCACGGCACGGAGAGCTCGCGCATGAGGTCGGCGATGAACAGGATCGCGCCCTTCAGCACGCCGACCATGAAGAGGTCCCGCCCCTCGTAGTCGCGGCTGATCTCCGCGCCCAGCGCGGCTACTCGGGCGCGAGATCATCCTCGGAGACGAGGATGTCACCGATGTCCCCGTCGTGGGCAGGGTCTTCCACCTCCAGAAGACTAGACGGGCCGGGCGGTGATGACCGCTGCGGCCCGCGTCTGCGCTCCGAGGCGGAAGTCATCTGAAACCGCCACGCCCGCAACCCAGGCAACGCGGTCGCCGCAGAGAACAATTGGAACCCGTGTGCGCTGCGAGCGGGGAACGCCACGGTCGGCGAAGAGGTCGCCAAGGGTCTTGCTGCCGTTCATGCCGAGCGGGCGGATGCGATCGCCCTCGCGCCACGTACGCACCTGAAGCGTGTCGGTGATCGACGCGGCGTCGAGCGTTGCCAGTTCAGGCCCGGCGGGAGCGACCGGCGCCGGATGGAGCTCAGCCCTGACCTCCCATTCGCCCACCTGGCAGCGCCCGGGAAGGGTCAGAAGGCCCGGCGCCGGGGTCGGCGCGGCATCAAGCGGATCGGAGACGCGGAAGCCCACCATGCCCGACTCGCAGACCGCGCTCACGCCGCCGCCAAGCTGAATCTCGCCGCCCTCGGGCTGCATTGGCAAGGCGCGCGATATCGCGCGCACGGCCGCGGCCAAGGGCAACCTGCCGTCCCGCTGCCCGCTCCGCGAGCGAGCGAAGCGCGATGCGCTGAAGGGCGGGCTCCCAATCCGAGAGCGCGGCAGCCGCGATGGCCGTATCCGCGGCGCTCGTGCCGGCGCTCTCGAGCGCCTCGAAGGCGACACGCTCGAGCAGCGCGGCCTCCTCGCTCGAGCTCAGCGCGGGTCTCGGCGATGTTCCGCTCGGTCTCGGGGCTCAGCTCGTGAAGCGCGGGCAAGGACCTCGGCGCGGATGCGGTTGCGAGCGAAGGTCGGGTCGGCGTTCGATGCGTCGTCGGCGAAGGGCAGGCTCGCGGCCTCCGCGATAGCGCGGGTCTCGTCGCGCGAGAGCGAGAGGAGCGGGCGAATGACGCGGCCCGGACCTGGGGCTCATCCCCAACAGACGCTCGAGTACCGGGCGACTTGGCGAGCCGGTAGACGACCGTCTCGGCGATGTCGGAGCGCGTGTGGCCAGTGGCGATCCAGGTGACACCAAAGCGCACGCGGAGGCTTCTCGGCGGCGAGGTAGCGCGCGGCTCGGGCAGCCGCCTGCAGGTTGCCCGGTCCGAGCTGGTCCTTCTTCACCCGCTCGACATGAAGGTCGATCCGAAGCGCCGCGCACAGGCGACGCACCACCTGTTCGTCGGCGTCGGCCTCGGTGCGAAGGCCGTAGTTGACGTGAAGAGCGTGGATGCGCTCTGGCCCGACGGTTGCGGCGAGCGCAGCCGCGGCGCAAGCCGAGTCGGGGCCACCGGAGACGAGCACGACACCATCCGAGTACGGATCGACGAGGCGGGATGCTTCGACGGCACCCTTCAGCGTCTCAAGCGCTCCTTCCCTACTCACGAACGGATCGTACGCCGCCAGCAGGTCGAATCCTGCTTTGCGAAGCGGTTGCTGCGGGCTATTCGCGGCGGCGTTGCTCTGACGATGAACAGGTCGATTGGCTGGGGAAGCCCTTCAGGCCCACCTTGCCGATCGCGCTCGAAGCTCGAGGTAGCTCGAGTTGCCGATCGCGTCTGCGACCGCCTGGGTGACCAGCACCTCGCCGCCGAGCGCGCGGGCCACGACGCGGTGGGTGAGGTTCACATCGGTGCCGAAGTAGTCGCCGTCGCGATAGACGGCGCGGCCGAAGTGGATGCCCACCCGGGGCTGAGGCCGATCGGCGAACAGCGCGAGGAAGCCCGACGGACCACTCGGTCAGGGTCACGGGATCGGGTGAGACGATCATCACCTCGTCACCGATCGTCTTCACGATCAGCGCCTCGGCCGGAAGCGTGGCCTCGACGGTGTCGACGAACCTCTCGACAAGATCGAGTGCCTCGCTCGTCGCCCTCCTCCTCTGTGAAACGGGTGAACCCGGTCAGGTCCACGAAACAGAAGGCCATCTGGACCCGGCCGAGCTGTCTCACGCCCAGGAGCTCAGTCTCCATGTGACCGACCACGTCCTGCTCGGTGTAGAAGCGCAGGTACCGGTTGTGCATGTAATCCATGAGCGGCGCGAGTCGACGGAAAGAGATCCCGAGCGAGCGTCTCCATCTCTTCGGCCATCTGTAAGCGCGTCGACCCCCTCCTCGATCATCGGCTCGTGCACGAAGAGGTGGAAGAGGCGCACCTCCGCTTCCGCGATCTTGCGGATCGACTGTGCGTAGACCCTGACGAGCTGAAGGACAGCGACGAGCGGAAAGCCGCGGTCGAGAACCCCACCGATCATCTTCATGGCCTCGAGGTCCTGCTCGGTGAGCGTTCCCTCGATCGCGTTCGGCGTCCCGAGGAGGCCCATGATTCGCTCGATCAGCTCCTCCTCAAGCCCGGTAATGCTCGCGGCCTGCTTGCGCGAGTAGACGCGGTCGGACCTCGGGATCAAATCCTCGACGTACCCGAAGGCGAGCCGGCCGTCGCGAGCCGCCTGGCGGAGATCGTTGAGCGAGTGGCCGCGATCGCGCATGCGTGAGACGACCCGGGCCTGAGCGGCGATCGCCCTGGTCCAGCGCCCACGCTTGACGGGCAGCACCTTCGCGTTCGCCCAGCGCTTGAGCGTCGACGGGGTAACGCCCGCGATCCGCGCTGCCTCGGCGATCGAGATCTCTTCATCGGCCACGCGTCGATCCTCGCACGCTAGGTGGCGAACTTGTGTGAGGCGAGCAAACGCACGAAAGATTTAATTGACTCAAGCAGTCGGCAGGCGTAAGGTCGAAGGACCAAATTGGCAAGAGGCCGCAGTGAGCCGTTTGTCTGGAGCCTCCCACGACTGAGGCTTGGGGCATAGCTCGCGAGACGCCCCCAAACCGGGACGCCGTAGGCCGACCTAGCGGGCCGTAGAGCCCGCGGACGACGGGGTCAACTCGATCCCGTCGTCCTTTTTACAAACACCCGGGCCTTCGCCTTGTATACCCCTATAGGGTATAAGCCATCATGAGCGCGTTGGAGTTGATTCGCGACGGCTTCGAGCAGTCGTTCCTGATGGCGTACGAGGTCTGGTGGGCGCTGGTCTTCGGCTTCGGAATCTCGGCTGTGGTCCAGTCATGGATTCCGCGCGACCGAATTGAACGGGACCTTTCCGGCTCCGGACCTCGGGCGGTCGGCCTCGCAACCGGGCTCGGTGCAGCGTCGTCGTCGTGCTCCTACGCAGCCATCGCGATCGCGAAATCGCTGTTCCAAAAGGGCGCATCCGCCGCAACCGCCCTTGCGTTCCAGTTCTCCTCGACGAATCTCGTCTGGGAACTGGGGCTAGTGCTCTGGCTGTTGATCGGGTGGCAGTTCGCCCTGGCCGAATACATCGGCGGCGTCGTGATGGTCGTCCTCATGGCGGTGTTCCTGAGGGTTTTCGTCTCGACACGCCTTGAGGAAAGCGCGCGAGAACACGCCCGAGCCGCTCAGGCCGGCCACGACCATGGGTCAGGCGGAGACGAGATCGGATGGCGAGGGCGACTCACGTCGCCGGCGGCATGGTCAGAGGTCGCGAGCAACTTCCGCAGCGACTGGCGAATGCTCTGGAAGGAGATCGTGATCGGATTTCTGCTCGCGGGCTTCATCGGGCTCCTCGGCGATGACTTTTTCAATGCGCTGTTCATCCAAGATGCGCCCGGCGTGATCAAGACGATCGAGAATGTGATCGCTGGTCCCGTGATCGCCGTCCTCAGCTTCGTCTGTTCCGTGGGTAACGTCCCGTTGGCCGCAGTGCTTTGGTCAGGCGGAATCAGCTTCGCGGGTGTGATGGCGTTTATCTTCGCCGACCTGATCGTGCTGCCGATCATCCTCGTCTATCGCAAGTACTACGGCGCCCAGTTTGCGCTCCGCATCGTGGCCCTGATGTTGATGACGATGATCGCGGCTGCGTTGACAGTCGATGCGCTCTTCTCGATTTCCGGACTCATTCCCGACGGACCGCGTCCCACTCGCGACGACATCTTCGGCTCAATCGAGCTCAACTACAAGTTCGCGCTGAACCTGGTGGGCATCGCGATATTCGCCGCTTTGTTCTTGCTAACCGTTCGTCGTCCCGCGGGCACGGGCCGGGGCTGCGAGAGCGCGCCCGGGTCCTAGGCCAGAGCGAGGTGCGGGTACAGCCGCCGGACCCAACGGGCGTAGGGCTCCATCATCATCCTCAGGGCCGGTAGATACTCAAGGGCCACCTCGGGCTCTACCGAGCAACGCGCCTGCCCGCGGGCGATGGCGACCGCGAGGCTTTCGCGGCCCTGGAGATAGGCGTTGGCGGTTGCAGAGTCCATGCGAAGGTCGAGGCCTACGGGCCATCCTCGTCCGCACAGTCCCAGACGAGCCAGTGGTGGCCCTCGTCGGCGGTCGCCACACGCACCACGAGGTCGAGATCCGTCACCTCGAGACGGACCCTGAGGCCGACGGCCTGAAGGATCGGCCCACGCATATCGTCGACGTCGAGGTCGGCGAAGGCGTGGTCGAGAAGCTCCCTCAGCAGGTCCGCCGCGATGCCACTCGCCCGCGTCGCCATCTGACGCGAGTCTATGTATATAGAGCGCTGGGCACCTTGAATCGTTGCCAGGACAGGTCCTGCGCGCGATCAGATAAATGCGCCGCCGCGCTCGACCAGGTTCTCGTAGATCTTCGCCTGGATCGTCTCGCGTACCTGCTCGGAGATGTCGAAGACCAGCCCGCGGTCCTCAGCCGCGTCCGGCGGATACCCAGACAGGTCGATCGGCTCGCAGAACTCGATGCGCCACTTCGACGGGAGCGGAACGAGGCCGAGCGGGCCGAGGAGCGGGAACGTCGGCGTGATCGGCACGAATGGAGCGCCGATGGCACGGGCGAGCCCCGGCGCATCGGCGATCTTTGGGTAGATCTCTTCCGAGCCGACCACGGCAACGGGCACGATCGGCGATCGGGTGCGCAGCGCCACCTCGACAAAACCGCCGCGGCCGAACCGCTGGAGGCGGTAGCGCTCGGAGAAGGGCTTGCCGGTCCCCTTGACTCCTTCCGGGAACACCATCACGAGCTCGTCGTCTTCGAGTAGCGACGTCGCGTTGTGCGGTGATGCCGGGACGCCACCCACCCGGCGCATGAACGCGGAGAGGAACGGCAGCATGAACGCCCAGTCCAAGACCATGAAGCGAGGCCAGCGAGGCAGCGGGTGCTCGCGCATGATCGCCATGGTCATCATCGAAGCGTCGAACGGGAACAGGGACCCCGCGTGGTTGGCGACGAGAAGGCCGCGGCCGTGCGCTGGAACGTTCCGGACACCCGTAGTGTCGACGCGCCACCAGATGTCGTAGAGGAAACGGAAGAGGGGGAAGACCGCTTCCGCAAAGTCCTCGTCGAAGCCATATCCATCCTCCGTGTACTCGCCCCGGAGCCTTCGCATGATGGTTTCGATCGCTTCCCGGACGGCGGCGGGCAGCGAACCCGCGGCGTTTCCGGTTGCGGCCATCGGGTCCATACCGGACTCGACGCCGGAGCGCACGTCACGAAGGAAGCGGGCCAGCGCGTCCACGTCCTCGCCGGCGACACCCGTCCGCGGGCGCTCCTCGCCGCTCATCGCACCAGGTCCGCGAGCCGGGAGGCAAGCGCTCCCGGGTGTAGTGGAGGACCGATTCGCCGCGAGTCGAGCCGCCCCATCAGTTCGCGGACCGCGCCGACCGCATCGCGCTTCGGCTCGAATCCGAGCTCGTTCCGCATCCGGCGGTTGTCGACGCCACGGCCGTAGCGCAAAAGCCTGACCGCGTCGCCCACCAGTGGCCCGACGCCCAGACGGGCTCCCAGCCGCTCGATCGCCGGCGGCGAACAGCGGATGGGGAATGGGCACTGCGGGCCTGCCGCCGATACGGAGGATCCGGCTGAGCGAGATGGCGCCCGACGGCGCAATGTTGACCGGCCCCCGCACGTCGCTCCAAACCGCAGCCTCGAGCGCAGCGCCGCGCGTCCTCGGCATCCAGCAGTTGAAGCCGCGGGTCGTAGCCGAGCTGAGTGGGAACGACCGGCATGCCGAGGTAGCGGACGAGCGGAGCGTTCGAGGTCGGCGCCGATCTCCGGCTGGTAGCGGAGCATGCAGCACTCGATCTCAGGACGGCGGCGGGCGAAATTGTCGAAGTAGCCCTCGAGCTCCGAGACGTCGCGCTGGAACCGCGTGCGGAGGGGCATCTCCCCTGCCAGGTCCTCGGTGAAGAAAAGCGGCGCTGCCGCCCTCAGCAGCCGTAGATCGCCGCCGAGCCGCGCAACGACGACGCGCCGGAGCGTCGGCGTCCGCTCGCAGGCGGCCAGAAGCTGGAGCGTGCCGATCACGTTGAAGTCGTGGAGGGAGCGCGCGGGCTTACCCGGCTCCGGGTACCAGAGGATTCCGCAGTGGACGACGGTGTCGACCTCCGTCGACGGCAGAAGCCTGCGAGATCACGGCGCTTCGCGACGTCGGCCTCGATGAAGTCGACCTCCTCGAGGTCGGCTGAGCCGGCGGGCGAGTGTCGATGCCGCCACATAGTCGACTCGAGGGTCACGCACGAGCCGCGCGCGCCAGATCGGCCCCCCAGTGCCCCGAAACGCCGGTTATTGCGATTCGGCGACCCCCAGCAGGAGCGCATCTAACCCTCAGCTTTAGGTTTAGGTTCGCCCGGGTTTGCGGTCGAATCCGGTCCCGCGGGATCCTGACTGCCCTTCAGGGCATCTTCGATCGACGCGAGGCGCTTTTCGAGGGCGTCAAGCTGCGCTCTTAGCTCGGAAGTTGCCCCCACACCCCGCCTGGAGAGCGCATCGCGGGCCTCCTGGCCGAACTTTGCGATCTCAGCGCCCGCAACCTGCCCCCGGCGGGCGAGCTCGTCGCGTGCGCCCTGCCCACGTTTTGAGATCTCGTCAACCAGCTCGCCGGCTCGCTCACGCGTCTGCCCGGCGGCAGGGGCCGTTGCCGCCAGCGTGCGCTCGATCGCTGCTCGAAGCGCGTCTGTGACGCCGTTTTCGTCGCCCGCCTCGGGTGCGCTTGGGTCCTCTTGCGCCATGGGCTCAGCTTATTGCGGCGCGCCCGTTGCGATGATTGCCGCGTGCCCGCCTATCTCGACCCCGTGGCCCCGATCGCGCCCAGGGCCCTGCTCACCGACGACCCCAAGTCGGCGATGGAGCTGGCCGTCGCCCTCACGGGGACGCCACGGATGAGCAATCTCGCCCACGGCCTCTGGGGCTACCACGGGCAGGCGGACGACCACGAGATCACCGTTCAGTCACTTGGGATCGGGGGGCCGAGCGCGGCCGCAGTGCTTTCCGATCTTGCCGAGCTCGGGGTGACCATCGCGATCCGCATCGGATCTTGCATCGGCATCGACCCTGCGCTCGCCGCGGGTTCTGTGGTGGTGGCGAGTGTCGTGCGTTCGAGCGATGGAATCCCGCTCGCTCCGGATCGAGACCTGACTGGGACGCTGGAAGATGAACTGGGTGTTAAGGCCGCGCCGGTCCGATCCCTCGATTTCCATGGCGATTTGGCGGTTGCCGGTGACGGAACCGCGGCGGCCGACCTCAGCTCCGGCGCTCTTCTCGCCACCGCATCACGGATCGGCGTGAGGGTCGCGTGCGCTCTTGTGGTAGCGCGGTCAGCCGACGGCGCCGAGCTGAGCCGAGAGGGGTTGGAATCGGTGGCAGTGCGCGTTGGCGCGCAACTGAGCGGCGTGCTTCAGCCGTCCTGAGAAGCCTTCGCCTGAGCCCTCAGCGAAGCAATCTCATCCGTGAGACGGTCGACGGAATCCTCGACCGCCTCAAGGCGGGAAGCGAAGGACCGGAGCCGGATCTCGAGCCTGGCCACATCATCGCTCGCCGCGAGGTTGAGCGCTCCGAGAGCCTGGCGCTGGGCCATCGCAGCGCGCTCGCCGGCACCAAGGGCACGGGCAAGCGCGCTGCTGAAAACAGGGTTTTCAGCGATCGCCTGCGCAAGCTCGCCGATCGCTTCTTCACCGCGGGCTCGAATTCCGCTGTCGTGCTCGTCGGTCACCGATGCGGAATCTACCGCGGAATGCACTTGCCTAGCCTTCAAGGTCGCCTGACGTCTTGCCGATGGGACATCGAATGCCTCCAGGCACAAAGAGAACTTCCCGAGTGCAAGCTGCGATAGGTTTCGCGAGCATCGGTTGCTCGTTGCAGAACAGGTACGGAACGGGTAGCTTCCACGAAGCTCGGGTACCGGCGGAATCGGACTCCGCCGAGTCACAGCGAGCCGGGTAGAGAGAACTAGAGATTCCACAGGGATGAAGAGGCAGCTTCAACTAGTCGTAGCGCTTGCCGTACTGGGCGTCGCAGTGCTTGCCGGCAACGCCGCTGCGGGCGGCATCAACCTGGGCTCGGGCTCGGGCAGCTTGTCGATCGATCTGCCGGGTGGAACGCAACTCGACCCGCTCGGCGACCTCCCCGCCTGCGCGAACCTGAAGGACGACGACGGGGACGGCAAGGCCGACCTTCTCGATCCCGGCTGCTCAGGCGCCGGCGACGACGACGAGACCGATCCAGCAGCACCGCCGGCCGACGACCCCACCGGCGACCCGACTCAGCCTCCGGCCGATCCGGGTGACGACGACGGCAGCAGCAACGGCGGCGGCAGCGGCGGTCATCAGGGTGACACCGGGTACGACCCAAAGCCCGGACAGGCCGGTCAGGGCAACGGCGGCGGCGCAGGGCAGCGGCCGAGGCGACTCTGAACCTCAGGATGAGGGTCAGGATCCGGACGAGCCCGCAGGAGGACCCCGGTCCCCGCGAGCCGGACGGCACTCCGACCAACTCGAACCCTTCGGTGACGATCGCCGACTTTGGCGCCGCTCCGGTCGGAGTTCCCAATTTCGTGATCGATCAGTTCTCCATCCCTCCCTTCCTCCTTCCGATCTACCAGGCCTGCGGAACCGAGTACGGAATCCCGTGGGAGGTCCTCGCGTCGATCAACCGCATCGAAACCGCGTTCGGCACCAACCTGAATGTCTCTTCCGCCGGCGCACTGGGCTGGATGCAGTTCATCCCCTCGACCTGGGAGATGTATGGAGTCGACGCCAACAACGACGGGCGCAAGGATCCGTACAACCCTGTTGACGCGATCTGCGCCGCAGCCAACTACCTGAACGCCGCAGGCGGCCAGGAGGACATCTCCCGCGCGATCTTCGCTTACAACCACGCCGACTGGTACGTGGATGAGGTCCTTCTCTACGCCAGGCAGTACGGCAAGATCCCTGACGACCTCGTCGGGTCGCTGACCGGCCTCACCGAGGGCGCCCACTTCCCCATCGCAGCCGACGCTCGCTACGCCGACGATATCTCCGAACGCGAGGCCCTCGAGCGCTCGCAGCCCAAGAAGGGCGTCTCCGGCAACGTCGCCGACGTCATCTCCAGCTCTCCCACCGAGCGCGGCATCAACATCTACTCGAAGGAAGGCGCGCCGGTGGTCGCCGTCAACGACGGTGTCATCAAGAAGATCGGCCACTCGAAGAAGCTCGGCAAATACATCGTCCTCGAGGACGCCTACGGCAACCGCTTCACGTACGCCGAGCTTGGCTCGATCGCGAAGGTCTACCCCGTGCCGAAGCGCCAGAAGCTCTCGGCCAAGGACTTCCGGGTCGTCGACTCGGATGACAAACCGACCGAGCCTGCAAGCGCCGTTCGCCAGGTGCGCGCTACCGACAGCGCGGACGCCAGCTCGACGAGCAGGTCCGAGAAGGCAAAGGGCCCGGTCAACACGGAGGACAGCCGCGAGCGTCTCTACGCCTTCCCCGAGCGCGATGCGAACCGTGACCGCGCCGACCTGTCCGGCCAGCTCGACGACCTGCTCGGTCGGCGCATGCCCGGCTACGCGGGCTTCAAGAGCTACTTTTCGAACGTCCTTCGCTTCGACGACGACAAGATGGAGATGGCGACGCTCGATGAGGGCTCGAAGGTCGTCGGCGGCACGATCCTGGGCCGCGTCGGCAAGACGAACGAGCTTGCGCCTCACCTCCACTTCGGCATCAGGCCCACCGGGCGCGGCGCACCGAAGATCGATCCCAAGCCGATCCTCGACGGCTGGAAGCTGCTCGAAGCCACCGCCATCTATCGCGCCGCCGGCAAGAACCCCTTCACCGAGGGCCAGGGCGACTCGATCGGCCAGATCCTTCTCGCCTCGAAGGAGCAGCTCGTAAAGCGCGTCCTCGAGGATCCGCGCCTTGAGATCTACTCCTGCGGCCGCGAGGACATCCAATCCGGTCAGGTCGACCGCCGGGTGCTCGCACTGCTCTCCTATCTCTCGGCGCGCGGCTACCGCCTGACGATCACTTCGCTCAAGTGCGGCCACTCGATCCAGACGACGAGCGGCAACATCTCGGAGCACTCCACGGGCACAGCCGTTGACATCGCTCAGATCAACGGTCTGCCCGTGCTCGGCAATCAGGGCGCCGGGTCAATCACCGAAGCGCTGATCAAGGACATCCTGCAACTCCAGGGCTCGATGGTGCCCCACCAGGTGATTTCGCTGATGGAGTTCGGCGGACCGACCTTTGCGATGGCCGACCACAACGACCACGTCCACGTCGGCTACCAGCCCCAGTACGGCCCGCTGTCGAACGCTGACAAGCAGTTCGTGCAGCTTCTCAAGCCAGATCAGTGGGCGCGTCTGATCGACCGCCTTGGCGAGATCGACAACCCGACCGTGCCGACGACGCCTTCCAAGTACGCGATCCCGACGAACAAGCACAAGCAAGGCCACAAGAAGGGCCGCGCTTCGTCCGCCCACGTCGGCGAATAAGACGGCTCTGCCCCTCTTCCCCTTCGTCCAGCTCGACTTCGCCGGCGCGTTCGGCATCGCTGACGGCCGCTACCCCGTGCGCGAGCCGGCTCATGCAGGGGGCCAACGCGGCGAGACGGACCTGGTCCTGGTCATCGACGCGTTCGGAGCCCCCGCCCCTTCGCGCCGGCGCCTCCGTAGGGCGAAGGCCCGCGATGCCGATCCCGAAGCCGGGACGACGGTGCCCATGACCAGGTTCACGATCATCCAGGCCCAGGCAGTGGAAGGCGATCCGGACGCGTGGCTTGACAAGCTCCACGGCGACGAGGCGAACCGCGATGCGGCGGTCGCGAGGGCTCTCGGCTGCGTGACGAGGGCTCTCGCCGCACGGAGGGTGTCAGTTGCCGACGTTGGGATCTCCGACCCGGCACGTGACGCCGTGCTCGCGGTCCGCCTTGGCTACGGCAACGGCGACGAGCTTGTTGACGGGCGCTACGAGCGGGCGGTCGACCTGCCGCGCGAGGCCGGCAGCAAGACGCGCACAGAGGCTCTGAGACCCCACGAGCGGACCGCAGCGATCATCGGCGGCCGTGAGGTCCCGCTCGCCTGCGAGGAGCTGCTCCTGCGCGCACGCTCGGACATGGACGGCACCCGGGGCCGCGAGGCGGCTCTGCAGCTGCGAGTTGGGCTGGAAGCGCTCCTCGCGGAGCGCGATGCGTTCAAGGCGCCCCGGCAGGGAGACGATCTGGCATTTCTTGAGACAAGGCGAAAGATCACCGGCGAAGCGGCAAACGAAGCGCTCTCAGGTGCGCTGAGCGCTGAGCGAACCGCCGAGGTGGAAGAGACCCTGAAGATCTGCGAAAGGGTGCTGAGGCGCCAGGCCGCCCACGGGTAGGGACGTGTTTCGGGGGGCGCTTGGTGGCGCGACATCCCTCTCTGGTTGCCGCGAGAACTCTAAAGAGCCGCCAGAACCGCCGAAAGCTCATCCACGACGTCGCCCGAGAGCCGGACTGTCGCGTCCTGGTCGTACGGCGTCGGGCCCTTCGTGACGATCGCAAGGTGCGCGCCGCGGTTGAGCGCGACGCTCGGCAAGCCCGCGACCGGGAAGACTTCGAGCGACGAGCCGACGCACAGCACCAACTCCGCCTCCTCGCAGAGCGCGGTTGCCTCGGCCATGGCGACTTCGGGAAGCATCTCTCCGAACAGGACCACATCGGGCTTCACCTTGCCGCCGCAGGCACCACAGACGGCGACGCCCGAGTTGTCGAACAGCCCGTCGACGTCTTCGATCCCGACTGAAAGGCCACAGCCTGTGCAGCTCGATGTCTCGATCGTGCCGTGGACCTCGATCACGTTCTCCGAGCCGGCGGCACGATGCAGACGGTCGATGTTCTGGGTGATGACGCCAGAGATCAGGCCACGGCGCTCGAGCTCGGCGATCGCCGCGTGCGCCGCGTTCGGCGCCTTCGTTCCAAGCTCGTGGAACCGGGGGCGGTAGTAACGCCAGAAACGCGCAGTGTCGCCGTGGAAGGCGTCGATGTGAGCGACCTCCATCGGGTCGACGTTCTCCCACAGGCCGGTCCCGGGCGTCCGGAAGTCCGGGATGCCCGACGGAACGGACACCCCAGCGCCAGTCAACACGACCGTGGAGGCCGAGTCGCGGAGCATCTCAGCGAGACGCTCCGCGTTTTCCATGCGCCGTCCCAAGCTCGCGATCGGCGGAGTCACTCGCCCTTCCAGTTGGCCTTGCGCTTACCGAGGAACGCGGAGATGCCTTCCTTCGCGTCAGCGGTCTGGAAGACCTCCTGAAAGCCACGCTTCTCGCCTTCGATGCCGTCCTTCAGGCCCCCGCCGTCGTGCGAGACCCGCTTGATCTGCTCCACGGCGACCGGAGCCTGGCCCGCCAGCTTGCGCGCCCAGGACAGCGCCGTGTCGAACAGCTCGTGGTCGGGAACCATGCGGTTCACGAGACCCGCCTCAACCGCATCAGCGGCGGTGATGGCATCGCCGATCAGGTTCATTTCCAGCGCTTTGTGCTGGCCCACGAGCCTTGGCAGGCGCTGCGTGCCGCCGAAGCCGGGGATGATGCCGAGCTTGATCTCCGGCTGACCGAAGATCGCGGACTCGGCAGCGATCCGGAAATCGCACGCCATCGCGAGCTCGCAGCCGCCGCCGAACGCAATCGAGTTGACCGCGGCGACCGTGCTCACGCGCGAATGGCTCAGGTCGTACAGGAGATCGTGGCCGCGGGTGATGAACTCGGGGCCGGTCGTCTCGTCCATCTGCGTGAACGCCTTGATGTCGGCGCCGGCTGAGAACACGACCGGGATCGAGGAAGCGATCACCATCGCCCTGATCTCGCCGGAGTCCTTGACGCGGTTCCACACGGTCTCGAGGTCCTCCACCACCTGCGGTGCGACCGCGTTCATCGGGCCGTTGGCAAGCCACGCGATCGCGACGTCGCCACGCGTCTCCAGCTTCACCGTCTCGGTCTGGTCGCCCTCGTCGGCCTGCGGGTAGGCGTAGAAGCCCTGTCCGGCCTTCTGGCCCACCCTGCCCTGCGCAACAAGCGCTGCGGAGCGTCACGGGAGGCGCGAAGCGCTCTCCGTGCTTCTCCTCGGCCGCCTCCAGCTTTTCGAGCATCACGTCGAGGCCGGTCAGGTCAGCCTTCATGAACGGCGGAAAGATTCCGCGGCGCGGATCCATCCCGGCGCCGGCCATCATCCCCAGGTCGATCTCGCGAGTCGTGCAGACGCCCTCCTCCAGGACGAGGCATGCCTCGACGAGCGCCTTCAGAGTCATCAGCTCGGCCAGCCCCTCGCCGTCCGGGTCGGCGTCGCCCGGAATCTGCGGTTCGCCGTTCTCGTAGAAGCCGGAACCGCCAGATTTGGCTCCCAGCTTGCCTTCCTCGACGAGCTTCTTCATACCCTGATGGACGTAGAAGGAATCGCCATAGCTCTCGTTCAGGTGCTCAGCGACGTGGTAGACGGTGTCGAGCCCGAGCAGGTCCACCAGGAAGAACGGACCCATCGGCGCGACGTTCTGGGCGCCGACCTCTTCATCGATCTTCTTGATCGAGAGCCCCTGCTCTTCCTGGGCGCGCCAGATCTCGCCGACCGCGGAGTTGAGGATGCGGTTGACGACGAAGCCCGGGACCTCCTCGCACACGATCGGCTGCTTGCGGATCGTCTGCGCGAAGTTGACAGCGGCCTCGATCGTCTCCTCGTCGGTGACTCCGGCGACGATCTCGACCAGCGGCATCACGGAGGCCGGGTAGAAGAAGTGAAAGCCCACGACCTTGTGGGGGCGAAGCGTCGCGTCCGCCATCTCGGCGATCGACAGCGACGAGGTGTTTGAGGCGAGAATCGCGTGTCCGGGCGTCACGGCGTCGAGCTCCGCGAAGACCGTCTGCTTGATCTCCATCTTCTCGGGCGCCGCCTCGATCACGAAGTCGACGTCCCCGAAGTCCGAGTAGTCGGTGGTGCCGGTGATCCGGCCCATCACGACCTCGAGCTGCTCGTCGGCCTGCTCCTGCGTCAGTTTCTCCTTCTTGACGAGACGGTCGAGCTGACCCTTCGTGACTTCACGGGCCTTGTCGAGGCCGTGGTCGACGAACTCCTGCTTGATGTCCTTCAGGACGACGGGGATCTCGGCGGCGGCGATCGCCTGCGCGATCTCCCCACCCATGGTTCCGGCGCCGACGACGGCGGCCTTGAAGACGAACATTCGGTAACTGACTCCGTTCGGGTCGCGGGGGAAAGAGCGCGCTGGAGGCTATCCGAGCGCTGCAGCCCGATCGGCCGCCTCGCGAGAGAACGCGTCAAGCGAGCGCCGGAGCGTGCCGCGCACCTGGGACTTGATGAAAAGCAGCGACGCGAGGCGGGCGATCAGGCTGGGATCGACCAGCTTGTAGTCGAACACGGCAGCGACCTTCGTGCCGTCGCCGTCGATCGCGAACGTCAGGGTCATCTCGCCCTCGAGCGTCGGGTCGGTAAAGGCGGCCCTGTGCCGGCGGCGCGACTCGTGCTCGAGCACCCTCTCGGTCACCGCCCCCCTGCCTGCGGACACGGACTTCCATTGAAGCGTGCCGCCGGGGAGCGGGTAGCCGTCCATCGCCGTCACGCTGCCAAACGAGTCAACCCACGACGGCCACATGCGGGGCTCGAAGTACGCGTCCCACGTGTCAGCGAGCGAAGCCTGAACGCGGACTTCCTCCTCGACCTTCGCCACCCCTCAGCCCTCGCCGTAGAGCTCGGCCTTGATGAGGCTCACAGAGCGGATGACCGTGTCCAGGAACGGCTCCAACTCGTCACGCAGACGCCCGTGCTCGGCCCTACCCGCCTTGGTGATCGAGTAGAAGCGGCGCGTGCGGCTGTCGGGGTGCTCCCATGCACCCTCGATCAGTCCCTTCGCCTCCATGTCGCGGAGCAGCGGGTAGATCGTGTTGGGGTTCATCGAGATGACACCGTCGGTCATGGTCCTCGATTGCTTCGATGAGCCGGTTGCCATAGGCGGGCTCGTCGCGCATCAGGTGCAGGACGAGGAGCGGAAACAGGTCACGGCGGCGGATCTCACCGCCGAAGACGTCCATCGAGCGGCCGCCGCGGCCCTTGCCGGGTTCGGGGCGCTCCTCGTCACGGCGGCGCCCGCGCGCAACCGCCTCGGAGACCGGCCGGGAGAGCTTCTCGGTCACGCTCCGACTATAGGCGTGACGAGTCTCACACCGCGCCGCGTGGCAACGCGAGACGATCGCGGCTACCGACCACGAAGGGGGAACCACCATGGCCAACACCGACGTCACTCAGCGCAATCTCTACGACCGGATCGAGCTGACCGGCCCGCCCACTGGGGGCGCCGAGGTCAAGAAGGCATGGCGGATCGTCGCGCTCAATGCCGTGCTGGCCATCATCGCGGCGATCCTCGTCTATGCCACGGTCGACGGCATAAACGGCTGGGCTCATTTGGCTGTGCTCGGCGGGATCGTGCTCACGGTCGTCGGCACGATGCTGGCTGTGGACCCGGCCCGCAAGGGTTAGCGACCTCCGGGGGGAGTCGCTGAACGAGAATGGGGCCCCGGAATATCCCGGGGCCCCGATTCGTGAACGTTCTGTGAGCCGCTCGGTACCAGGTACCTAAACGGCAGCTCCTGCGGTTTCGGATTCCTTCGCCGCCGCGTCGTTCTGGGTGCGAACGGCCTCGGGGAGCGGCTCGTTCACGTTTCGGCCCATCAGGACCTCCTTCGCGATCACGAGGCGCTGGATTTGCGAGGTGCCTTCGTACAGCTGCATGATCTTCGCGTCGCGCATGAGCTTCTCGACCGGGTAGTCCTTGATAAACCCGTAGCCGCCGTAGACCTGGACGGCGTCGATCGCGATCTCCATGGCGGAGTCCGCGGCAAAGCGCTTCGCGTGCGAGCAGGCGAGCGTGTTGCGGATGCCCTGATCGAGAAGCGCGGCTGACTGCCACGTGAGCAGGCGCCCGGCCTCGACCTTGGTGGCCATATCGGCGATCATGAACGAGACGGCCTGGTGCATCGCGATCGGCACGCCGAACTGGACGCGCTCCTTCGAGTAGTCACAGGCGAACTCGAACGCGGCGCGACCGATGCCGACCGCCATGGCGGCGACGCCGGGACGGGTGCGGTCGAGGGTCATCATCGCGAGCTTGAAGCCCTTGTTCTCCTCGCCGAGGAGGTTGGCCTCGGGGATCTCGGTCTCGTTGAAGACGACCGTCGCCGTGTTCGACGCGCGCTGGCCGATCTTGTCTTCCTTCTTGTCGATCGTGACGGTGTCGTCACGCGGGACGACGAAGGCGGAGATACCGCGGTGGCCGGCGTCCTTGTCGGTCTTCGCGTAGACCGTGTACCAGTCGGCGTGGCTTCCGTTGGTGATGAAGCACTTCGAGCCGTTGATGACCCACTTGTCGCCGACCTTCTTGGCGGTGGTCTTCATGCCCGAGACGTCGGAGCCGGCGTCAGGCTCGGTGAGGCAGAAGGAGGCCAGCTTGGGCTCCTCCGTGAGCATCCCGAGATACTCCTTCTGGATCTCGTCCGAGCCGCCGAGCGCGACCGGCGTCATCGCGAGTCCGTTGGCGGCGAGCGAGGTGCCGATGCCGGAGCAACCCCAGCCGAACTCCTCCTCGATCAGGCAGCCGGAGAGGAAGTCAAGCCCAGGCCCGCCGTACTGCTCGGGCACGTGGGTGTTCATGAGGCCAACCTCCCACGCCTTGTCGATGATCTCCTGAGGCCACGTGCCTTCCTTGTCGTATTCCCAGGCGACCGAGCGGATCTCCTTCTCGGCGAAGTTGTGCGCCAGTTCGCGGAGGTCCTTTTGCTCGTCGGTAAGCGTGAAATCCACTTCTCGAAAGCTCCTTCTTAAGTTCGATTGACTAGTCAGTCAATGGGGTGGAACCGCAAAGGATAGCGAAGAAATCGAGAGCCTCCTACCCTTGACCGAGTGCTCCAACTGGCGTTTTCGAACGGCGACGCGATCCTCCTCATCGTGTCCATCGCGATCCCGATCGGGGCCATCAGCTTCATCGGGTCGGGCGAGGCGTTCAAGCAGATCGGACGCGGACCCCTCTCGATCGAGCAGGATTTCCCGCAATCGACCGGCGGGCCGTCCGCTCCGCTCTCCCCCGAGGTCCGTGAGGCGGAGATTCGCCAGTTCCTGGAGGCCAAGTCCTACCGTCTCGCCTCGAGAGGCGAGAAGCCGCTCGACATCGACGCCGAACTCCAGCGCATCCTCGCCGAGGAGCAGTCCACCGGGTCGCTTCGCCGCGACGCTCAGCTGGTGTCCGAGATCCGAGAGCTCGTGGAGGCGTCGAACGCGCGCAGGCTGCGGATGGGCCGCGAGCCACTCGACGTCGACGCGGAGGTGGAGCGCCAGCTCACCGAGCTGGAGTCGCTGGGCCAATAGTCGCTGAGTGGCAAGGCCGGACGAATCGCCGATCCAATGTAGGATCGCGCCGATGAGTCCTGAGGAAGGCGGAGAGATCGTCGAGCTGGAGGACTTGGTCGTCCGGCCGGGCACGTACTTCAACCCGCAGACCGAGGTTGTCGTGATCGTCGACGACTCCGCGTCGATCGACCAGGAGGTGTTCAACCTCGACGACTTCGAGGGGACCGACTGGGTGCGCGTCTCCGAGGACGTTCCCGTGGACGAGCACGCGCTCGAGACGACGCTCGAGGACTTCCAGACGAGCTATCACCCGGTCGCCCGTGCCGCCGTATCCGCAACCCGCCCCGAGCACGGCGACGACGAGATCCACGATGAGGATCTCTCAGAACTCGAGCCCGACCCCGACCCCGACCCCGAGGATTAGCGATGCCGGGGGGTTACAGATTCGCCAAGCGCGACGACGCGGTCGACTGGATGGCCGAGTGGCCCGGCTACGGCGAGATGCGTTGGTACTCGGAGGCACTCAAGTCCGAACAGGTCTCGTTCTCGTGGCGCTCGATGCCTCCTGGGACGGGTGGGCGTGGCAGTTACGGACACCGGCACCCGGGCCAGGACGAGGTCTACTTCGTGATCTCGGGCACGGCGACGTTCAAGGTCGCCGATGACGTATTCGCGGCACCCGCACGCTCAGCCGTGCTGCTGGACGGCACGGAGTACTACTCCGTCCACAACGACACGGACGCGGACGTCGAGTTGCTCCTTTTCTCCGTTCGGCTCGAAGAGCCCCCCACTGAGAAGCTCGAAGATTTCTGGCCTGAGTAGCGGGGCGTCCTAGCGCGCAGCTTCGATGAGCTTGGCTGCCGCGAGGAACAGGTCGCGGCCCACCTCGGTGTCGGCTGAGTGTGTCGACCCTCCCCCGCCGTGCGTGTAGACGCGGGCGAACGGCTTGCGGGTCAGGCGACGGCGGCGGACGTAGGCGGCGGCCTCGTCGGCGTAGCCCGACATCCGGTTGAGCACCAGGCGATGCGGCTTCTGCATCAGGCAGCCTCCGCCACGGACGCCGTTGATTCGGCGGCAACCTCGCGAAGCGCGGCGCGCATGTCGGCGAGGACAAGGGATGCGAGCGTGAAGCGGGTGGTCACGGCGACCATCTCCAATTCCCCCAGGCGAACCGCGAAAGCCTCTCCTTCCTCGGTGGCCACGTGCGCATGCGTTGCGGGCTCTCCGGCTGCCCTGTCGGCTGCATCGAGAAGCGCTCGCCCGGCCTCGATCCATCGCACGCCGTCGCCCGTCGATGCCAGGACTCCCCCGGCCCCGAAGATCGCGCAGCCGCGAAAATCCGTGGAGAGACCTGTGAATCGAGACGCTGCGTCCGCCATCTGGTGGAAACTAGCGGCATGGACACGGGTCGCATCTCTTGGATGGTCACTGTCGGGATCTGCGCGATCGCTGCCGTTCTCCTTGCCCTGAACGGCTACACGGGCTATTGCATCACGGTCGCTGCGGTGGGAATGGCCGCGGCCGTCAACCTGACCTAGCGAGCCCGGCGCCCAGGAGCAGGCTGCCTCGCTCGAGCGCCCGAAGAACCGGGCAACACAAGGGCGAAGGCCGCCGCCGTCAATCCTCAATCCGACGACCGCAACGGCGAGTTCACCATCTCGCGATGGGAGCTCTCGGGTTCGACGTGGATGAGGACGTCGGAGCGCGGGAGCTCGGCACGGATCGCGTCGCGAAGAACGTGTGCGGCTTCATGAGCGCGCTCGAGGCTTGTGCCGTTCTCGAACTGAACGTGCATGTCGATCCACCGGCGAGCCCCCGCCCGGCGCGCCCTGAGCTTGTGGTAGCCGAGCATCTCGGGAGGCCGTGCAGATGCGATGACCGCCTCGATCCGATCGAGCTCTTCGGGCGGCGGTGCCTCGTCGACGAGCGCGCTCCCCGAGCGGCGCATGATCGTCACCCCGGAGACCACGATCGCAACCGCGACGGCGATGGCGGCGACGGAGTCGAAGGCGGGCTCACCGGTGGCGTCGACCAGAACGAGTCCGACAAGCACTCCCACGGATGTCAGCGCGTCGGCCCGCAGGTGCGCCGCGTCGCCCTCGAGCGCCGGCGAGGCAAGGCTCCTGGCTCGCCTCCCGAGAAGGCCTGAAACCGCGAGGTTGACGATCATCGACAGAGCGATTACGCCGATCCCGATGCCGACGCTTTCAACCTCGGAGCCGGTGGCCAGGCGCCGGGTCGCCTCGTACACGATGATCCCCGCGCCCACCAGAATCAGCATTCCCTCGATGGCTGCCGCGAGATTTTCGACCTTCTCGTGACCGTACGGGTGATCCTCGTCTGGCGGGATGTCCGCACGCCGCACGGACACGAGGGCGATGACCGACGCCATGAGATCGACTCCCGAGTGGATCGCCTCGGTCAGGATCGCGATCGAGCCCGTGAGGCCCGCGGCGACAAGCTTGAGTGCGATCAGCGCGGAGTTCGAGAAGACGGACAGGAGCGCGGCTGAGGACTTGGTCTGGATCACTGCGCCCCGTCCAGTCCGAGGCGCTCCGCAAGGTCTCGCGCCGCACGTCCGCGGTGACTGATCGCATGCTTCTCGTCGTCCGTCAGCTCGGCCATCGTGCGTCCGTCGCCGGGTCCGGTGTCGGTGGGCACGAATGCCGGGTCGTAGCCGAAACCGCGAGAGCCGCGGGGTTCGGAGATGAAGGTGCCCTCGCACCGCGCTTCGACCACGGTTTCATGCCCTGAGGAGTCGATGTGCGCGAGGGCGCACACGTATGCGACCCTCCTGTCGTCCTGGTCTGCGAGCTCTGCGATCAGAAGGTCGAGGTTTTCCCGATCGGTCGCGTTCTCGCCGGCGAACCTTGCGGACCTGACCCCCGGCCTGCCGTCAAGGGCCGCCGCGGCGATCCCCGAGTCGTCGGCGATGACGGCTTCGCCCAGCGCCGCGTGGGATGCGCGCGCCTTGATCAGGGCGTTGGCCTCGAACGAGTCGCCGTCCTCCGGAGGAAGTTGAACCTTGGGCGGGAGCGGCTCGAGCTCGGCGCTCGTGAAGATCTGGCCGAGCTCTCGGAGCTTATGGTCGTTTCGGGTGGCGACGATCAGGCGCATCGGCCAAATGAAGGTCGCGGATTACGAGCAGGCGGCCGACTGTGCCGCCCGAAGCGTCTCCATCGCGGGCTGCGCGAGCGTGAGCAGCTCGTCGAGACGGGCCTTCGTCACCGGGGTCTGTTCCGCGGTCGCCTGCACCTCGACCAGCCCCTCCGGGCCGGCCATCACGATGTTTGCGTCGACCTCGGCTCGCGAGTCCTCTGAGTAATCGAGGTCGCATAGCGCTTCGCCGTCGACGATGCCGCAGCTGATCGCCGCCAGCTGATCGGTGATCGGATCCTCGGCGAGCAACTCGGCCTCGCGCAGCGTGTCGAAAGCAAGCTTGAGCGCAACCCAGCCGCCAGTGATCGAAGCGCAGCGAGTTCCTCCGTCGGCCTGAAGCACGTCGCAGTCGACATAGACGCTTCGCTCACCGAGCTTCTCGAGATCGACCACCGCGCGAAGCGACCGGCCGATGAGACGCTGGATCTCGACGCCGCGGCCGTCCTGCCGGCCCTTGCGCCCGTCGCGCTCCTTGCGCTCGCCCGTCGAGGCGGGAAGCATCGAGTACTCGGCGGTTACCCAGCCGCTTCCTCGGCCCTCCATCCATCGCGGCACCTTTTCCGAAACCGACGCGGTGCAGATCACGCGCGTCTCTCCCTGCGAGTAAAGGGCCGAGCCGGTTGCGGTCCGGACAAAGCCGGGCTCGATGTCAACCGGGCGTGGATCGGATGCGCTGCGTTCGTAGCTGCGGGTGGCCATAGGGCCAGTGTTCCAGACGGGCCCCGGTCGAACCGGGCCGCGCCGCCCGTGGACGGCGCGGCCCGGAGCGCTACTTGAACGTGATGGCCTGAACCGCACCCTTGATCTTCGACACGATCACCTCGGCGATGTCGAGCCCGGACTCGCCGGAAAAGCCCTTCATCGCAGCGACCATGCCGACCATGAGCAGCGAGACCAGCAGGATCAAACCCACGTACTCGACGGTGCCCTGACCGGCTTGCGAGGCGAGGCGGTAACGGACGCTCGAGGCGGCGCCCAGGATCAATTCACGCATTGAGACTCCCTTCGTCGGTGTTGTCCCGAGATGCTCCGACCGGTCCACAAACCGATCAAGACCACCGGGCGCCGACTTCGCAACGAGAGGAGCGCGCAACTGTCGTGTTCGCCATTTCGTAGGCTCCGACCCGTGGCACAACGCCGATTCAGCTTCCGCCGACGCAAGGACGACGGCAATGCGGACACCGGCTCAGAATCCGGAGAGTCTCAAAATGGAGAGGAGACCGGGTTCGGGCCGTCCGAATCTACGCCTCCTCCAGCGGAAGAGGCGCCCAAGGCCGTGCCGAAAGGACTGCCCGGCGAACCCCCCCAGACGGTCGTGATGCCTGCGGCTAAGCCCGCGGTTGAGGAAAGCGCAGAGCCCACGCCGGCGGAGGCCGCCGCCGAGGCCGCCGAGGCCGCCGAGGAGACCAAGGAAGCCGAGCCGGCCGACGGCCCCGAATCGGCCCTCTTTGACCATGCGACCGATACGAACGAGTTTGCGCACCCCTCCCCGCCCACCGTACCTTCGACCCCCGAGCCCGACACCTCGAAGCCAGAGGACTTCAACCCGCCGGGAGCCGAGGCCCCCAGTGGCGAAGCGGACTCCGGCGAGGGTCATCCGACCAAGGAGTGGCAGGTCGACACCGGCGAGAAGCCCAAGCCCGTCGACGAGCGCCCGGCCACGCCCAAGAGCTTCATCCCCGCCTCCCAGCGCTCCAAGCCAGAACCGGAACCCGCGCCGGACCAGCCGGCCGAGACCTTCCTCCCGCCGGGCGTCGAGCCCGCCGCGCCCCCGGCTCCGCCCGCGTCGAAGCCAGAACCGGCGAGCGAGCCCGCCAAGGCTGAAAGCGAGGTCGAGGACCGGATCCGCCAGGCCGAAGCCGCGGCTGCCCAGGCTGCCGAGGAGCGGGCGATCGACGAAATCGTTGCTCTCGAGGAGAACCTCGAGCAGGCCAAGCGGGAAGGCGCGGCACAGCTCGAGGCCGTCCGGGCCAAGCTCGCCGACGCCGAGGAGCGCCTGCGGGTCGAGACCGCCGCCGCGCAGGAGGCGGCGCGAAAGCAGATCGCCGACGCCGAGGAGCGTGCGAAGTCGCAGCTCGAGACGGCTGCGGGCGAGGCTGGCGCTGCACGCGCCCTGGAGGAACAGGCTCGCGCCGGGGCCGCCAAGTGGCTGCGCGATCAGGTCAAGCAGATGGAGCGTGGCGCCGATGAGCGCACCGCCGGGGAAATCGCGAAGGCGAGGGCCGAAGCCGAAGCCGCGATGCAGGAAAAGATTGCCGCCGCCGAGACGCAGGCACGCCAGAAGGCGCTTGCCGAGGCACAGTCGAACGCCAAGACGGACGAGGAACTGGCCGCCGAACGCGAGGAGCTGGCCACCAAGCTCGCCGCCGAAGCCGACGAGCGCGCCGCCGCAGAGGTCGAACGCGTGCGCACCGAAGCCGAGGAGCGCGTAAAGCTGGCCGAACAGCGCGCCCAGGAGGCCGAGGCCAAGGCGGCGGAGGCATCGCAGGCCACCGAGGCGCCCGCCGCCGAGCTTCGCGCCGCAGTCGAGGCGCGGGACGCAACGGCTGCCGAACTCGAGGCCGCGATCCGGGCTCGCGATTCCGCGGCGTCGGAGTTGCGGAATGCAGCGGCTGCCCGCGAAGCCGCAACCTCCGAGCTGGAAGCCGCGCTCAGGGCGAAGGACGAGGCTGAAGCGCGTGCGGCGGCCGCTGAGGAGGAAGCCGCCGCCAAGGCCCAGGCACCCGTTGCAGACCCGAATCGGGTCGACACGGCGGTTCAGGAGGCTCTCACGCAGGCTCAGGAAGCCGAGTCGCGCGCCACCGCGGCGCAGATGGCCCGTTCTGAGGCCGAGCGTCGCTTCCGCGAGCAGGCCGATGAGCGAGTTGCCGCCGAGACCGCCGACCTTCGCCGCGAACTTGAGAGCGTTAGGGCCACCATCGACGAGCGGGTGCGCGAGGAGTCCGAAAAGATCCGTGCCGAGGCCGAAGCGCATGCGAACGCCCTCGCTGATGAGAAGGCAAAGGCGGCAACGGAGGAGGCGCGACTCGAGATCGAGAACCTCGCCCTCCAGTCCGCTGAGACCACACGCAAGCAGGTTGAGGAGCGCGCCAGAGTCGAGGCCGAGGCGAAGTCAGCCGCGGATCTCGATCGCGTCCGCAAGGAGGCCGAGGAGCTAACCCGCCGCGAGGTCGACGCTGCCCGCGCCGCAGCGAAGGAGCGCTACCAGGCGGAACTTCAAAAGCGTGACGAGGAACTCGAGGCGGAGCGCGAGGAGAAGACGCGCATCATCGAGAGCTCGGACCGGCGTCTCGGTGAGATCGAGCAGCGCGCGCTCTCCGCGGCTGAGCGGGTAGCCGCGGCCGAGGAGGAGCTGGCCCGCGAAGCCGAGCGCCTCAAGGCCAGCGCCGAACAGCGGATCAAGGACGAGACGGCGCGCGCCGAGCGCGAAGCGGCTGCCGCCGCCAACGAGCGCGTCCGCGAGCGTGAGGAAGAGCTTCAGGCCGCGATCGAGGAGACCGAGCGCGAGCGAGCCGCAGCGGTGGCCGAGATCGCCGACATCGAGCAGAAGGCCGCCGACCGGATCGAGGAGATGCGGACCGAGGCGGACGCTCGTGTCACGAACACCGCCGCTGAGGCGAAGGCATCGACCGAGGAACGCGTCCGGGCCGAGGAGCACGCGAAACAGGCCGAAGAGATCGAAAAGCTTCAGGCCGAAGCCGCAGCCGCGCAGGAGAAGGCCGTCTCCGAGGCGCGCAAGGAGGCCGAGGCCGAACGCGACGAGCAGGTCGCGGCCGCTCGCTCCGAAGTGAACGAGGTCAAGGCCGAGCGCGCGAAGGCGATCTCGGAGTCCGAGCGAAAGCTCCAGGAAGCCGACGAGCGGGCACGCGCCGCCGAGGAGGCCGCCGCCCAGGCCGCCGTCGAGGCGCGTGCGTCCGCCTCCACCTGGCTACGCGAGCAGTCGGAGCAGATCCGCAAGGACGGCGAGCGCACCGCCATGGAGAAGACTCGCACCGCGGTTGCCGAGGCTGAGGCCAAGGCCCAGGCCGACCACGAGGCGCGGCTCCAGCAGGAACTCGACCACGCTCGCGCGGAGGCGGAGAACACCCTTCAGCGCGAGGTGGCGAACACCAAGGCCATCGCCGAGGCTTCGGGCCGCGAGATCTTGCGCCAGCGCGAAGACGAGCTTCTGCGCGAGCGCGCGGCAATCGAGGGCGAGCTGGCCGCCACCCGACGCGAGCTCGAAGAGGCAGTGGAGCGCGCCGAGGCAGCCGACAGGCGTGCCGCCGAGGTCGACAAGAACGCGCGCCTCGAGATCGAGCGCGAGCGCGAGAACCGCTTCGAGGAGATGGAGTCGCGCATCGACGCCGTGATGGGCCGGGCCTCAGACGCCGCTGAGCGCGCGCGCGCCACGGCGCCGGCGCCAGTCGAGCCAGAGCCAGAGCCGGAGCCGGAAGCCGCGGTTTCCGAGCCCGAGGGCGAGGACGACGTGAGTCCGCCCGCATGGGTCATGGATACGGGTTCAGAGTCTTCCGATGCCGCCGAGGCAGAGGCTGAGCCGAAGCGACGCCGCGGACTGTTCCGGCGTGCGCCCAGGGAAGAGGCCTCAGCGGAGCCGCAGACTCAGGCGGAGGCCGCACCCGAGCCGGAGCCGGTCGAGGATTCCACACCCGAGCCGGAGCCGGCCGAAGAGCCTGAGCCCGAATCCACACCGCAAGCGGAGCCAGAACCAGAGCCGCAACCCGAGCCAGAACCGGAACATGCGCCCGTTTCGGACGACCCGGTCCCCGAGGGCATGCTGAGCCTCAACCAGGCTTCGTTTGACGAGCTGCGCGACCTTGGCCTTTCGGTGACCCAGTCGAAGCGGGTCATTCGCTATCGCGAGGAGCAAGGGCGTTCCAGAGCGTCGATGAGTTTGATCGGGTCCCCGGCTTTCCCAAGGCGTTCCTCGCGCAGGTCAAGGACCTCGTCGTCCCCTAGAACTCCCAGTGCGGCGCGAGGCGCTCGCGGTGCGCCTGGACAAGTGACGGGTCCGAAGACGGTGGCGGCTCCCCGGCGTCGCCGAGCGCCTTCAGCGTCCTGACCACGGACGAGGACAGCGCTCCCGGGTCGTAGCCGCCCTCGAGGCAGACCAGAACTGGAGCCTCGATCTCGGCGCCCAGGTCGCGCATCATCGCCGTCATCGCGTCGTAGCCGTCCTCGTCGACCATGCACGACGCGAGCGGGTCGGCGCGATGTGCGTCATAACCGGCGGAGACGATCAGGAGGCCCGGCTCGAACTCTCGCGAGATCGGCGCCACGACGTCTTCGACGAGCGCTCCGAAGAGTTCGTTGCCCGACCCGGCAGGGACGGGCATGTTGACGGTATAGCCCTCCCCCGCACCTTCGCCCGCATATGAGATGTCGCCGGTGCCGGGATAGAGCGGCCACTGGTGGATGCTCGCGTAGAGGACGTCGCTCGACGCCTTGAAGATCTCCTCGGTGCCGTTGCCGTGGTGGACGTCCCAGTCGAGCACCAGGACTCGCTCGACTCCCTGCGAGCGGGCGTGCTCCGCGGCGACGGCGACGTGGTTGACGAGGCAGAAGCCCATCGCCCTACCACTCTCCGCATGGTGGCCCGGCGGACGAAGGGCGCAGAACGCGGAATGTGTCCTCATCCGCTCAAAAGCCGGTCGACCGCGTCGCATGCAGCGCCGGACGCTCGGAGGGCGGCCTCCCAGGAACCCTCGGAGGCAATCGTGTCCATGTCGATCATCCCGCCGCCCGAGCGCGCAGAACGCCGCGATCGCCGCGACGTGCTCGGCTTCGTGGGCGCGCTCGAGCTGCTCGATCGTCGCCTCGCGGCGGTTCACCGCTCGAGGCCGGGAAGCTCGGCGGACTCCAGCGGCCGCCTCGATCGCCCGGATCCTCCCCGCGTTCTCCGGATGGCCGCCGGTGTCGTGGGCGTAGGAGGAGGCGTGTGTGTAGAAGAGGGTCAGCGGACGCTCCCGGAGGCGGTGCGACGGATACGGTACTGCGCGCTTGAGCCCACCACCCCGTGATAGCAACCCGGTCGTCGTGGTCGGCGGAGGCGCCGCCGGCCTTCACGCCGCGATACGTGTGGCCGACACCGGCGCGCCCGTGACACTCGTCTCCAGGAAGCCCCTCCAGGAGAGCTCCAGCTACTGGGCGCAGGGAGGTCTTGCCGCTGCACTCTCGGCCGACGACTCGCCCGACCGCCATGCGGCGGACACGCTCGCGGCGGGACGAGGCCTGTGCCGGTACGACGCCGTACGTGTACTCGTGGACGCCGGGCCTGCCATGGTCGAGTGGCTTGTGCGAAACGGCGTGAGGTTCGACGAGGACGCCGATGGGAACCTTGCACTGGGGCTCGAAGGCGGACACATGGCTCGCCGGATCGTCCATGCCGGCGGCAGTCAGACTGGGCGCGCCCTGACCGACCGGCTCGCGCGAATGGTCGCCGCCGATGAGCGCATCGAGGTCATGGAGGGCGCCTCGGCGCAAGCGATCTGGAGCGACGGAGAGCGCTGCTACGGCGTCATCGCCGACAGCGGACCGATCCGAGCGCGAGCCGTGATCCTGGCCACCGGCGGCGGCGCCGCGCTGTGGCGGCGCACGACCAACCCTTGGGGCGCGATCGGTGCGGGCGCGGTGCTGGCGCACCAGGCCGGTGCGGACCTCGCCGATGTCGAGTTCTGCCAGTTTCATCCGACTGCGCTGGCGCTGCCTGGCTCGGAAAGCGACGGCAAGCTGATTACGGAAGCGGTCCGCGGCGAAGGAGCGACGCTGATCGACATCGACGGCAACCGGTTCACCGATGAACTCGCTCCCCGCGATCAGGTGGCGGCCGCGATCGGCGACCGGATGCGGGCCGACGGCACCGACCACGTCCTGATCGACTTGCGTCAGCTCGATCCCGCGAGGTTTCCGAACGTCTTCGCCACCCTCGAGCGGGCGGGCCTGGACCCACGCAACGAGCAGATCCCCGTCGCCCCCGCGGCTCATTATTTGATGGGGGGCATCGTCACGGACCTCGAAGGTCGCTCCACGGTTCCAGGGCTCTACGCGGTCGGGGAGTGCGCCTGCACGGGAATCCATGGCGCCAACCGCCTTGCCTCCAACTCGCTCACCGAGTGCTTCGTGTTCGGCGAGCGGCGCCGCGACCGCTGCCGCCGACGAGTCGACCGCCGGCTACGGGTCCCGAACCCGGGAGCTGGCGCTTCGAACCGCCAGCGGTCGCCACGCGTGACTCGGTATGGAAACTCGCAGGTCCTTCGCGCGACGCGTCGAGACTTTCACGGCTGGCTGAGGATCCGTACCCGCTTGCGTCGCTGATCGCGCGGGCGGCCCTGGCTCGCGAAGAGTCGCGCGGGTCGCACATGCCGTACCGATTTCCCGCTGCCCAAGCGGGACCTGGATGGAATGCACCTGGTGCTCAGCGGACTTGACGAACCTCGACGTGAGCGCTGGGTCTGATCGCACCTCTGAACTCTCCTTCGATTGGAGGAGTCCGCGACTCCACCCATCGGTTAACCAACCCTTAACGATCAAACCTTGCGATTTACCGAAACGGTGTAACAATCGTGTTGCTTTCCGCATGGGTGTGGCAAGGAGCCACTTCGGGGGGCCTAAGGGTAGGACTAAAGGAGGGTACGAAAGGATATGTACCGCTTCAGCCGATCGATCTACCGCGAGCTAGCGCCCAAGGTGTCGAAGAAGCAAATGACGCGACAGGGTGCCGCAACCGTCAGAAGGTGCTGGAAGCTTGCGAGAACGCTGTCAGGCGGATCTCGACGGACCGGCGTTACTTCGCGAGGCCGGCCAGGTCACTGTTCAACGAAGTGCGCACGCACTTTCCGATGGGCGATCAGCTCTTCGTGTGGAACGTGATCGATACCAATATTTCACTTGCTCTCGAGCTGTTGGAGACGGCACCTGAGACGCTCGTGATCGACGGAGGGCCGCAGGAGTGCCGTGCGCACACCCGTAAGGGAACACCGTGTCAGCGCGAGCCGCTGCCCGGGCGTGACTACTGCCCCTCTCACAAGCACCTCGAAGAGAGCTTCGAGGAGGCAGGGGTGGACTTCGAGGCGTTGGAGGAGCCGCTGCTGACGGTCTGACAGTTTGAGATCGGGGGGTAACGGCGATGCACTCGCCGCTCGGGACATCGGGCGTCACTGACGCCGAAGGGCCTGACACACGAACTGTGTCGGGCCCTTCGTCTACCCAGGCCTCATACGCTGAACGTGTGTTGCTGGGAGTCGACGTCGGAGGGACCTTTACCGACGCGGTCCTCTTCGATGGCTCGGATCTCTACTCGGCGAAGGCGCCGACCACGCCGGGCGAGGAATCCGAAGGGGTGCATCACGCGATCGAGGCCGTGCTCGAGCACTCAGGAGCTTCGGCCGGGGAGATCGAGCGCTTCGTCCACGGGATGACGGTTGGCACCAACGCGTTGCTCGAGGAGCGCGGATCGCGCACGGCGCTTGTCGCCACGCGTGGCTTCGAGGACGTGCTCGAGATCGCGCGACAGGACCGGCCTTCTCTCTACCGGCTGTGCGAGCCCAAGCCCAAGCCGCTTGTCGCGCCCGGCGACCGGATGGGCTGCGCGGGACGATTGGGGCCGGAGGGCGAACTCGATCCGCTGCCGGCCGACGAACCTGCGCGCATCGCAGACGCCGTCGGTGCCTTGGACGTGGAGTCAGTCGCCGTCTGTCTTCTCTTCTCGTATCTCGACCCAACTCACGAGGAGAGCATCGCCGCCGCGATCCGCGAGCGATATCCGAACCTCCACGTATCCACCTCCCATGACGTTCTGCCCCGGTTTCGCGAGTACGAGCGGACCTCGACGACCGTGATCGACGCCTACCTCTCTCCGCTTCTCGGGCGCTACCTCGGCCGGCTGGCCGAGGCGAGCGGCAGCATCGGCATCCCGGAGCCCGAGATCATGCGTTCCTCGGGCGGCGTGGCTCCGTGGAATGAGGCGGCGACGCCAGGGCGCCTGGAGCGTGCTTTCGGGACCTGCCGGCGGCGCCGTCGGCGCCGGGCTCATCGCACGGCTCTCCGGGCGACGGTGCACGCGGTCGGCCTCGACATGGGCGGCACGTCGTGCGACGTCTGCGTGATCGAGGACGGCCACGCGGGCCTCACCGAGTCGCGCGAGATCGCGGGGCCGCGTCATCCAACTTCCGATGGTGGACGTGCACACGGTGGGTGCCGGCGGCGGGCTCGATCGGCTGGGTCGACCACGGCGGCGCCCTGCGCGTCGGGCCCAAGTCGGCCGGAGCCGATCCAGGGCCTGCCTGTTACGGCCGCGGCGGCACCGAGGCCACCGTCACCGATGCGAACCTCGTGCTCGGACGCCTGGCCCCCAAGTCCAGCCTGGCCGGGGGCGTGGACCTCGACCTGGAGACGCGGCATCCGAGGCGGTCCGCGAGCTTGGCTCGGAGCTCGGGCTCGACGAGGTCGAAACGGCGGCTGGAATCATCCGGCTCGCGAACAGCGAGATGGTGCGCGCGCTTCGCGTCGTCACCGTCAACCGCGGAGTCGATCCACGGGAGTTCGCCCTGCTGCCGTTCGGCGGGGCCGGACCGATGCACGCGGCGGAGCTCGCGGCGGAGATGGGGATGACGTCGCATCCTTTGCCCGCGCTCGGGCGGGGTCCTCTCGGCGCTCGGCCTCCTGGCGTCCGCCGCGCGCCGCGACACGGCGCGCACGGTGATGCTGGGCCCGGACGACCTGCTCACAGCGCGAGGACGTTGCGGAGGCCGTGCCCGATCTGCGATCGAGCCGATCGCAGACGGAATGGACGGCCGAGACGCGAGTCGATCTACGAGCTCCGCTACGCAGGACAGTCGTTCGAGCTGCCGGTTCGAGGCGGGCCTGGAGCCATCGTCGCGCGACCTCGTAGAGCGCGCTTTGCCGCCGAGCACGAGCGCCGCTACGGCTTCGCCGTACCCGACGCCCGATCGAGCTGGTCGCGATCGGCTTGGCCCTTGTCGAAGATGCGCACCCGAGCCCGAGCCTCGCGCCGCCGACGGCTCGGCCTCGAGCGTGGCTCACGCGAGGTGCACTTCGGAGGAGAGTGGCACGAGGCATCCGTGGTTCGGCGAGGCGAGCCCGCCGCCGGCGAGGAGGTCGAGGGTCCCGCCGTGCTCGAACTGCCGGAGTCGACCCTCGTCCTCCCGCCCGGCTGGCGGCGCGAGGTCGACGCGCATGGGACGATCGTCGCGGAGCGGAGTCGGTGAGCTGAGCCTCGATCCGATCAGCCTCGGCGTCCTGGTCGGGCGCCTGCGCGCCGTGTGCGACGAGATGGGCGCCGTGCTGATCCGCTCGGCCCACTCGCCCAACATCAAGGAGCGCCGCGACTGCTCGACGGCCGCTCTTCGAGCCGGGCGGCGAGCTCGTCATGCAGGCCGAGCACATCCCCGTGCACCTCGGCTCGATGCCCGACGCGGTCGCCGCGATCCTGGACGAGGACCAGCGGCGCCGGCGAGTCTCGTGGATCCTCAACGACCCGTTCCGTGGCGGCACGCACCTGCCCGACATCACTCTGATCACGCCCGTCTTCGCCGAGCGGCACGCTCGCCGGATTCGTCGCCAGCCGCGCGCACCACGCCGACGTCGGCGGGCCGACGCCGGGCTCGATGCCCGCCGACCTCACGCTCGCTCGACGACGAGGGCGTCGTCATCTCGCCGCACGCGCCTCACGGACCCGACAGAGCTGCACGACCTGACCGAGCGAGATGCGGAACCGCCGCAGCGCATCGCCGACCTGCGGGCGCAGATGGGCGCCAACGAGATCGGAGCGCGGCGCCTACGGAGCTCGCGCGATTCGGCGGAGGTCCGGCCGAGCTTCACGACGGCATGGGCGAGATCCTCGATTACTCGGAGCGACGTACCCGGGCTCGCCTGGAAGAGCTCCACGACGGCGAACTGGGAGGCGAACGACGTGCTCGAGGGCGGCGCAGACGGGAGTCGGACATCGAGCTCCGCGTGAAGGCGACGATCTCGGGCGACGGGCTCGAGCTGGACTTCGCGGGCAGCGCGGCTCAGGTGGAGGGAATCTGAACTGCCCGCTCTCGGTCACGCGCTCGGCGGCCTTCTTCTGCGTGCGCGTTCTGCTCGACCCCGACGCTCCGCCCTGCGCCGGCGCTCACCGGCCGGTCGCCGTCATGCGCCCCGGAGGGCTCCTTCTGAACGCACAGTCCCGGCGCGGCCGTAGCGGGCGGCAACGTCGAGACATCCAGCCGGGTGGCGGACCTCGTCCTTTCCGCCCTTGGCCGAGGTTGCGGGCGGTCCGGCGCAAGGACAGGGGACGATGAACAACCTGACGCTCGGCGGCCTCGGCGATTCCGAGTGGACCTACTACGAGACGCTCGGTGGCGGTCAGGGCGCATGCCGGGGCGCGGATGGGCCGAGCGCTATTCACGTCGCGATGTCGAACACGCTCAACACACCGGTCGAGGCTTTGGAGTCCGAGTTGCCGCTTCGCGTGCGCGAGCTTTCGATCGGCGAGGCTCGGGCGGCGGCGGTGAGCATCGCGGGGGCGACGGCATCGTCCGGGTGCTCGAGGCGCTCGAGCCGATGAGCTACAGCCTCATCACGGAGCGGCGCCGGCACGCGCCGCGCGGCCGCGACGGTGGCTGGGACGGCCAGCCCGGGAGTAACTCGGTGGACGGCGATGAGGTGCCGGCGAAGGCGGCCGGAGCAGCTCCGACGCAGGCGACGTCGATTCGCATCGAAACGCCTGGAGGCGGCGGATTCGGTGCGCCCAGCGAGGACTCCGCGGCCTGACGGCGAATCTCGCAACTTCTCTCACATACTTGGCAAACGGCCGGCGAATTTCGTAACCTGCCTCGCCTAGACCGGCTTCTCAGCGCCAATCAGGCGCCATGCGAAACCGGGCCCAGCGATCTCCTTTTCCCACCTTCCCAGTAACGTCCACCCTTCATATGCCGATTGCCTTCAAAGAATGGGCCGTAACAGTGCGCGCACTCGCCGAGGGCGAACAGCTCGTCACCCTGCGCAAGGGCGGTATCCGCGAGGAGAACAAGCACTTCGAGCTCGAGCACGAGCAGTTCTTCCTCTACCCCACCTTCGACCACCAGCGGAACGATCTGGTCCGCGAGTCACACCACCCCGAGCTTCGCCGCGCCCTCGAGGAGGGCGTCTGGCCCGATGACGAGCCCACGCCCACGCGCGCTCCTTCAGGACGGCGGAATCCCGCAGCCCGACCGCGTCCGCATCCGCGCCTGGGCCGAGGTCACCGATCACTGGACGACGGACGATCCACGTGATCGTCGACGGGCTCTCCCCCTTCCACGTCTGGACGCCTGACTACGCGATGAAGCGGCTCCAGTGGAAGCGCCGTCATCCGCTCCACGTCATGCTTGCTGCGGGTCCACCGCATTCCGCGACCCGTCACCGTGCGGGTGCGCGACGAGTACCACGGATGCCGCTCCTGGGTCGAGATCGACCGCGACCTGCCCTTCGAGGGCACTCCGGTCATGGCCGACGAGGAGTTCGACCGCGCGGCGGAGACATCCGGAGCGTCGGCCGGCCAGTCCGAAGCCGCACTCGTCTAGCCAGGGGTCAGACCCCTGAATCGGCGAGACGACAGGGCCGGCACTGCAGGGGTCTGACCCCACTTTGGCGAGCCGCGTAGCGGCCGCTTCACGCGCGCTGGTGCTCGGCATCGGCGGCGGTGGCGATGCCGTCGGCTCGATCGCGGTGGCCCACTGGCTCGCCGAGCGCGGGGTCGAGTCGGTCTTGGGCGGCGTCGCCTGGGAGCGCTTCGTCGTCGACCCGTACCCCGGTCCCAGGGGCTCGGCTGACATCCGCGGCGGCACGACGCTCGGCGACGGCGCCGTCATCGTCGAGCCGCCCGATGGAGCGACCACGCCCGAGGGCGTGCATTTCTGCGAGTCGCGTCTGGCGTCTGCACCTCGGCCGGCAAACGGTTCTGATCGATGTCTCCGAGGGCCGCGCACGGGGCTGCCCGCGGGATCGATTCCGCGGCAGCCGAGCTCGGACTGCGATCTCGTCTTCCTGGTCGACATCGGCGGCGACGCGATTGCCGATGGCTCCGAGCCCGGCCTCGCGAGCCCGCTCTGCGACGCGGTGATGATCGCGGCCGGCAGTTGCGCTTGGATGCGCCTGTGTCGCTGGGGGTCCTCGGCGCGGGTTGCGACGGCGAGCTCCAGCCCGCCGAGGTGCTGGAGCGCGTAGCGGCGCTCGCGCGAGCCGGAGCGTGGCTCGACGCGTTCGGTACGCCCTCGGCGGCCGCGGAGATCGAGGCCGCGGGCGCGGTGGCGGTCACGGAGGCGAGCCTGCTCGTAGCCCGCGCGGCCCGTGGGGAGATCGGCCCGGTCGAGATCCGCGGCGGCCGGCGACTCGTCGACCTGGCCCAGTTGCTGCCCTCCTTTCGTCTTCGACCTCGACGGCCGCGCTAGGCCGAATTGCCGCTGGTGCGCGCGGTTGCGGACGCGTCTTCGATCGAGGCTGCGCGGGACGCGCTGAACGCCATGGGCATCTCGACCGAGCTCGACTACGAAGAGCGCCGCGCAGCGGAACCACCCGCGTAGATTCTCGGGCCATGTGGGTCGAGACCGAATCGCTCAGCTTCACCGCGCGCCACGAGGAGGCCGACGAGGACTCCGCGCAGCGGACGCTCGACGCGCTCGAGGACCTGCGCCTGAAGCTCGAGGACCGCTTCGACGACGCGCCCGGGCGACGTCACGGTCGTCGTCCACCCCACGCCCGCCTGGCTGAACGCCGCGCATCCCTTCCTGCCCGCGGCGCGCCTCGCCGCCGCTCCGGCCGGCCGCCGCTACCTGGCCGGCTGGGCGATGGCGCGCGAGCTTCACGTGCTGAACGACGACTACCTCGACAGGCGCGCCGCCGGCGAGGACTCGCTCGCCGCGTTGCGCGGCACCGCCGAGCGCCTATACGCGCAGATCGTGATCGGCGCCAACAACTCCAGCCTGCCGCCCCCGTGGGGCGTGCAGGCGCTTCACCCGCTACCTGCGCTGGTCGTGGCTGGTCGAGGGCGGCGCGCAGTACTTCGCGGGCCAGGTCCCCGTGTTTCGCCCGGCCGTCCAGACGCGGTTGCGCGCAGGCGAGCCGCCCGCCTTCCCGCCCTCGGGACGCGACGCGATCATCCTGGGCGGCACGGTCTTCGACCTGTCTCGAGCGCGCCGCGGCCGCGACGCCTGCAGGCTCCTGATCTCGCGCATCCGCCGCGACGGCCCCGAGCGAGCGATCCAGATCGCCTTCGGCGAGTCCGCACCGACGTGGGGCTCGAATGGCGACGCTACCTACGCGAGGACGTGCCGCGGGCGGGCTCACCAGACGCGCTCGAAGAGCTGCACTGGTAGCCGCTGCGCGAACTCAGGTACTCCGCGACCACCCCTCGGGCGCCATCGACCTCAGTTCGTGCCCGCGACCTCGAGCTCGACCTCCGCGACCTTCGCCGTCTCGCATGTCCCAGCCGCGGACGGCGGGGTTCCCCGGGTCGGCGAGCGAGACGATGAGCCAGACCGGGTCGGGCCAAGAGCGCGCGTTGTTGCGATCGGACTCGGATGGCTCCGCCGGGCTCTTCGTGTGCGAGTGGTAGATCGCGAGGATCTCCTCACCCCGGTCCTCGATCGTCCGTGTAGATCGTGAACTGATCCGTTGGCTCCATGTCGAATGAGAACGGGCTCGCCAGCGCATTCCGCGCACGGAATACCTCTGTGGCGACACCGCTCCTGCCGGCAGACCATGCCGCAGCACTCGTTCGGCCGGTCCTCGAGCGCGTGGGCGACGATCTCGTCAAGCAGTTCTGTGCGATCTTCATCGCCCACGAGGCTACCGGCTCGATACACAGCCTTGCTAGTGAACTAGTTGTCTAGTCACAGTTCTGCCCGGTGAGCGAAGTGACTCGCATCGCAGCTGTCGATCGGGACGGCGAACTTCCCGTAAGCATTCAGGTTGCCTGGCGCCTCCGGGCGCTGATCGCATCGGGGAGGCTTGCGCCCGGCGACCGTCTTCCGAGCGTCCGGAGATGCTCGCAGCCGACGCCGGCGTGAACGCAAACACCGCACGTGCCATCTACGGCCGGCTCGAGGCCGACGGACTGATCCAAACGCGGCATGGCCTTGGCATCCTTCGTCTCAGCCGGGGCCTCCTCCTCTTCCGAGGTCGAGCGCATCGCCGCCGACGCGGTGGCGGAAGCGCGCCGAGCCGGAGTCTCTCCCGCCGACGTTGCTCGGGCGATGTACGCCGCCGGTTGGGCCGAAGAGGACGCCTTGTCGCCGGAGCACGAGCTCCCCGACGTCGGGACCGAGGCTGATGAGGCCGCAGCGCGGCGCGAGCTGCGCCGGCAGATCGCCCGGCTCGAGGCAGAGCTCGCGGCGTATCCGGCGGCGAGGTCAGGCCGCGAGACCCACCCACTCCTGCGCCCGAAGGGGCACCTTGCTGGGTTCGCCGAACTCTCGGCAACGCGCGACGAGTTGATCGACCTCCTGCGCTCGGCCCGGCAAGCAGCAGAGCGCGAGGGCGAGCGCCAGGCGCGTGCCCACGGTCGCCGTGAGCGAATGCTCGGGGACCCGGAGGCGAGCAGGTGGGTCTCGATCTCGACCACGGAATGCGGCGACCCGGGCTGCGGAGAGACTCGCTCCGTCCCCCGGTTCGGCCCAATCGGTGCGATCGCGGGTTGGTGGCGAGTCAAGGTCTCATCGGGATGCCCGTAACGCGCCCCGCCCGAGGCGGTGGGAAGCGATGGTGAGGACGGCGGCCGACCGCATGTTCCTGCCAGCCAAGTCGCTCTTCGAGCGAATGGGCAGCATGGTGATCCTCACCGGCAAGACGTTCTCGTCGGCGATCCGACCGCCCTACCCATACGGCGGCGAGTTCCTGTCGCAGTTCATCTTCGCCCTCCAGCTCTGCTGGTTTCCGATGGCAATCTCGATGGTGGCCGTCAGCTTCGGAGCGCCGGGGCTTCAGGCCGCGAACTTCCTCTCGCTCTTCGGGGCGCTCGATCGGCTGGGCGGCTTCTTCATCCTCGCCTCGGTCCGCGAGTTTGCGCCGTTCGTGAGCGCGATCATCGTCGCCGGGGTCGCCGGCACGGCAATCACCGCTGACCTCGGCGCCCGCAAGATCCGCGAGGAGCTCGACGCGCTTCAGGTCTTGGGCGTCGACCCGATCAAGAACGTCGTCGTGCCGCGGTTCTCTCGCTCTGATGGTGATCACCGGGCTGCTCGACATCTACGCGATCCTCTTCGGGATCTCCGGCGGGATCATCGCCGAGATCCTTTACGGCCAGCCGCTCGGCGGCTTCTTCGCCACGCTCTTCAGCAATGCCTCGGTCACCGATTTGTGGGCCTCGCTCCTCAAATGCACGCTGTTCGGAGCGATCGTGGCGATCGTTTGCTGCTACTACGGGATGAACGCCTCCGGTGGCGCCGAGGGCGTAGGCCGAGCTGTCAATCAGGCCGTGGTGATCTCGCTTTTAGGCGTGTTCTTCTTCAATTATGTCTTCACTCAAACGCTGTTGGCGACGCACCCCGAGATCAGCGTCATCAAGTGAGGGTGCGCGCAAACCTGCGGATTCCGCGATGATCGGTGAGATGGACACCCACGACGGGCGCGAAGATTTGAGCGGGCTCGACCGGGTGGTCGCCGCGTTCTTGCTCATCCTGATGGCAGTCGGGAGTGTCTTGATGTGGGTGGGCGTTCCCGCCGGCTGGCTCTGGGTTGCCGGACAGATCACGTCGGATCAGGCGCAGCACATCCTGCTCTCGGTCGTCGGGGTGCCTCTGGCAATCATCATCTGGGCTCGCGGTCTCTTCTGGCTCAACCGCCTCCACATGCGAGTGACGATGCCCCAGATACTGCGCGAGATCGAGGAGGCCGACGATGACGACGAGCCCCGGGTCATTCGCGGCGCGCTCGAACCCTTGATGGTCGGCTCGCTCTGGATCGCGCTGATCGCGATGGCTATCTGGTTCTTCGTCTTCGCCCACGACCCGCGGCGCGCAGCTGACCTGAACTAGGCGTTCTCGGCGCGCTGGCCGATGCGCTCGAGGCCGCCCAGAAAAGCCTCGACAACTTCGGGGTCGAACTGGGATCCAGCGCACCCTCGCAACTCCGCAGCCGCCTCCTCGTGGGTGCAACCCCGCTTGTAGACGCGATCGGTCCGCATCGCATCGTAGGCGTCCGTCACCGCGATAATCCGTGATTCGAGGGGTATTTCCGTGTTGGTTGCACCATGCGGGTAGCCACTGGCGTCCATGCGCTCGTGGTGGGCGAGCACCCACTCGGCGATGTCGTCGAGGTTCGACGACACGAGCAGATCGGCACCGATCTGGGGATGGCGCATCACCTGCTTCCACTCCTCCTGGGTCAGGCGCTCAGGCTTGCGGAGGATCTCATCCGCAACGCCCACCTTGCCGACGTCGTGTAGCTCGCCTGCGAGCGCCACGCGCTCGACCGCGTTGGGTTCGAAGCCGAGCTCCTTCGCGGTGACAGCGCAGTAACCCGCGACCGACCTGCCGTGATGCGCAAGATCCGACATAGCGGTCTTCGAGCGTCTGCGTGAGAACAAGGAGTGGCCTCACGGCGGGGTCCCGCCGAGTATCCACTGGATCATCCAGCGGGAAGGTGTCCGTATCCGGATCGCTCAACCCCGTCCCCTTTCCAAGCCCTGTCCGAGGCACAATCTACGCCAAATCATCCGTCAGTACCAGGCAGAACCCGGGTCGCGTGGGGGCTCCCGGAGATCGCCGGCCACAGAACCGAGAAGGTCCGGGTCATGGCGACCGAGCTCCCAGAGCAGATCGTCGAGAGCGGGCGGGCTCATGCCCGCTTCGCGTGCAAGTTCGCGCAGCGCGTCGCGCGTGGCGTTTCGCACCTCGTCGAGTGGCCCTTTCGAGACCAGGCCGGACCGCAAGGCGAGCCGCATGAGAACGTTGTCCGCTGACACCTCCCACGCTTCCGGGTCAGCAACTTCGAACCAACCCCGCCGCTCGGCGATCTTTGCGAACAGGAACGCCTTCTTGGCGACGGGATCGGAATACGCCGCGTAGGGTCGAAGCCGCTCGATCAAACCGGATGCACCGCCGAGCCGTCGGTCGGCGGCAGCGAGGAGCCGGCTCGTCGTGCCGTCGTACGCACGCTCGAGCCCGCCGGCGAGGTCGCGCCACAGCTCGGCTCGGCGGTCGGGATCGGCCACCGTCTCGTCATCGGCGCGAAACAACCCAGCTACTTCCGCGCCCGTCACGTCTCGCAACCGGGATGCGGTGAAGAGACCCGGCTCCGCGGCGGCGGCTCGCAGGCCGCAGAGCCACATCAGCTCAGATCCTGAGAACGGTCCCTCCCCATCGACTTCGTGGGTGCCCTCGTAGCCGGTCTTGTGGTCGACCGCGCAGAGGAAAATCGCCGCATCTGGGTCCGGAACGTGCGCGAAGTCAGGGGGCGCGTAGTCGCGGGCCAGGCCGCGCACTCGCTCAGCGGCGCGCACAAGCGCGCCGGCCGCTACCACCAGACCGTTGAGTCGAGTCCCTCGAGCTCGTCGACGGACTTCGTGTAGACGCCCGAAGAGAGGTACTTCCAGCCATCATCCGGCACCAGGAAGACCACGTTGCCCTCTTCGATCTCACTTGCGATCCGGACGCAGACCGCAGCCACCGCCCCCGCCGAGACGCCGGCGAACAGGCCCTCCTCGCGCAGGAGGCGCTGAGTCCACACGATCGCGTCACGGTTGGAGACCATGATCTTCCTGTCGAGCAGCGAGAGGTCGATGATCGGCGGGATGAATCCGTCGTCAAGCGAGCGCAGGCCCTGGACGAGCTCGCCCTGCATGGGCTCTGCCGCGACGATCTTCGTTTCCGGGTCGTTCTCCTTCAGCCTGCGGCCAACGCCCATCAGCGTTCCACCTGTCCCGAGCCCGGCTACGAATGCCGTCACCTCGTCGAGCTCGTCGAGGATTTCAACGGCTGTGCCGTTGTAGTGAGCCAAGGGGTTCGCGGGGTTTCCGTACTGGTACGGCATGTAGATCGAGTTGTCCCCGTCAGCGAGGTCGAGCGCCATCTCGACTGAGCCGTTCGAACCCTTGCTGCCCTCGGAGAGGATGATCTCCGCTCCGAACATGCTCAAGAGCTGCGAGCGCTCCTCGGTGACGTTGTCGGGCATGACGACCCGCAGGGGGTAACCCTTGCGGCGGCAGATCATCGCGAGCGAGATCCCCGTGTTGCCGGACGTCGGCTCGAGGATCGTCTGGCCCGGTTGGATCGCGCCCTCAGCCTCGGCGGCCTCGATCATCGACTTGGCGACACGGTCCTTGACGGAGCCCGTCGGGTTCCTGCCCTCGAGCTTCGCGAAGATGCGAACGCATGGGTGCTTGGGCGAGAGTGTCGGAAGCTCCACCAACGGGGTATTGCCAACCTCCTCAACGAGGTCGGCATAGCGCCCGCCGCAGGGCCTGTTCAACGTCGGCTCGACCACTTCATTAAGTGTAGTGCGGTGCGCGCATCGTGTCGTCCCACGTGTGCGATTATCGCGGCGGTGAGGGGAGAGACGGCAATGCGGGACAGTCACGACGACGCTCCGCCCGAGCGGCGGAAGGCGATTCTCGTGGCCGCCTCACGGGTGATCTCCCGTCGCGGAGTCCGCGGCCTTCGCGTGGAAGAGGTCGCTTCCGAAGCGGGTGTCTCCCCACCGCTCCTCTACTACCACTTCGCCAGTCGGTCCGGTCTGATCCGCGCTGCGCTCGAGCATGCGTCCGAGCACGCTCCGTCTACGGCCCTTCGCCGGACGCTCGATGGCGAGACCGGCTTCGAGGCCGTTCGATCGGCGCTCCTCGCCGAGCTCGACGACGATCGCGCCGTTCGCGACAATGCCGTCGTCTGGGGCGAGGTCAGTGCCTCGGCTGTGTTTGAGCCCGCGCTTCGCGAGGATGTGCGGCGGGTGGCTGAAGCATGGGGCGTCACGGTCGCCGCCGGCATCCGGCGCGGTCAGGAAGACCACTCGATTCGGGCGGACGCGGAGCCCGAGCAGACCGCCGAAATCCTCATAACGCTGGTCGACGGACTGTGCACTCGATGGCTCGCGGGCGCAATCGACAGGGAGCGGGCGCGTGAGCTTCTAAGCACAGCGATCGCCAAACTGCTCCGCTAGCAGCCCCTTTCGACACCTCGTACACGCAATTAGCGGAAAGTTGTGCAGTGTGGCGTATTGACCAGCCAGCCAGTTTTCTGACAAGGTGCTGAATTACTTTCAGATGTTCGCGGAGGGCGGCATCGGTGAATCGGAGGGCATTGGGTGATTCGTAGGAGTTCGTTTGCGGCGGCAGCCGCGGTTCTGGTGGGTCTGTTTGCGGTACCCAGCGCGGGTGCCGCTTCGACGATTTCGGTTGATGACGATGGAGCCCAGTGCCCCACCGCCGCCTACGACTCGGTTCAGGACGCGATCAACGCGGCTGCCCCCGGCGACACCGTCTCGATCTGTCCCGGTACGTACACAGAAGGGACTGGTGCGTCCGGAACCAACGGTCTCACGATCACCAAGAGCGTCACGATCAAGGGCGCGGGCGCTGATCTGGTGAAAATCCAGCCGCGCCGTACGACAACGACGGGCGGCCAGATCGCCACCGGCTCGCCGGTAATCCGCGACGGGGTCGGCAACATCGTCGCCGCGATTGGCGGCAGCGCAGTGCCGATCACGGTCAACATCTCGGGCGTCACGATCGACGGCAACGGCGTCTATTCCGAGGTCGGCGTCCTCTTCCTCGACGCGCAGGGTTCGCTGGTCCGCAGCCGCGTCACCAACGTCGTGACCTCCGAGGACAACGCCGCCGATTCGTTTCCCGGCGGCTATCGCTCGAACAACTTCGGCTATGGCGTCGCCCAGGTCACGGCGGCAACCACGGCGCCTCCTGGGGGAGCGACCCCTCGGCCGCTTCTGATCGACAACACCCGTATCGACAAGTACAACAAGCTCGGTGTCCTGATCGACGGCGCGACCAACGACACGCCGCCGCTCACCTCGGCTGGCGTTGCCAACTCGGCGACGATTCGCGGCTCATCCGTCATCGGGCGCACCCTGTGCATCAACTTCAAGGTCAACGGCAACTGCTCCACGGTGGGTCTTCTCACCTCAGGCCCGACATTCGGACAGGAGGGCCTCCGCGTCACGGCGGGCGCCTCCGCAAACGTGACCGACTCGATCCTGTCGCAAAACCTCGTGCTCGGCACGGGCGCGCCGACGCGAAACTCGGCGACCAACAACGCGAACCTGCCGCAAGGCTCGGGCGCACGCTTCATCGGAGCCGGCACGTCGTCGATCTCGAACTCGAACGTGGTCGACAACGCTTACGGCGTCGAGAACCAGACGCTTGATGGCACCACGGCCCGCTGCGACTCGCACTGAGCGCCGAGAACAACTGGTGGGGGCTTCGCTACACCGGCGCGCCAACAACGTCGGTCCGGCGATCTCCCCGACGACGAACCCTCCGGTTCCGGAGAACCCCGTGAACGGCACGCCACTCGCGGCCGCAGATCCTCAGTGCGTGAGCACCAACGGCACAACGGTGCCGAATTCGACAGCGGTCGACTTCTGCCCCTTCCGCAACGGGACGCAGGGCGACCCGAATACAGGTGAGTACCCGGTGGTGAATGCGCCGATTCCCGTCTCGGACGCGCGTCCCACCGTCGATCTCCAGACCGACAAGGCGACGTACGCACCCGGCGAGACCGTGATGCTGGCGGCTTCGGCGTCGGATGACTTCGGAGTCTCGAACGTCACCTTCTACGACGGTGCGAACGCTCTCACGATCGACCCGAACCCGCCGTACGCGACCACCTTCCAGATCCCGGCAAACGGTCCGTGCGGGCAGCGCACCTTCAGCGCTGTCTCCAAAGACTCCGCCAACCAGACAGCTTCGGATAGCGTGACCATCACAGTTGCCGACGAGTTCAACTGCCAGGGCCCACCGGAGCCGCCGGACGCGCCGACGATCACGTTCGACATCCCGGTGCCCAGCTCGATCTCCGCCGAGGGCGTGACGGTCTCCGCGACGCCAGTCACCGACAACGGAACGCAGAAGGTCGAGTTCTACCTCGGGACCCGTCTTGTGTGCACCGACACCACGTCCCCATTCGTCTGCAACGTGCTTCCGAACGGCGATGAGGTCGGAGATCAGATCCTTCGCGCGGTCGTCACGGACGTCGACGGCCAGACGGCTCAGGCATCGGTTCCGGTCACGGTCCAGAGGTTCTCGTCGGATCTGACCATCGAGATGAAGAAGGAGCGCATCTCGAAGAAGATGGTCAAGCGGACGATCTCGGGCAAGGTCAACCCGGGCCCGCGTGCCGGTGACTCAGCCTGCACCAGCGGCACCGTCACGCTGAACATCCAGCGCGACGGGATCACTCTGTTCCCGAGCTCGCAGGTGCAGCTGAACGGTGACTGCACCTACTCCCTGAGCTTCACGATCAAGGAGAAGAAGGGCAAGAAGCGCGTCTACGACGTGGGGGCGCAGTTCAGCGGAAACAACGTCCTACTACCTAGGGGCGAGACCGGGAGGTTCGGACGATGACCATCCGTAGAGCCACGAACTCCGATTCAAAGACCCCACTCCAAGGCAGGAACATGACTCGACGGATTCGCATCTCCATCGCAACTCTCACGCTCGGCGCTGCGGCGCTCTTTGCGCCCGGCTCGGCGCTCGCCGCCGTGGACCCGCCCAACTGCACGAACACGGTGCAGTACGACCCGAACATCCCCACGTTCAAGCAGTACGCGGACGGTGCGGGTATCCCCAACAACTCGCTCGGCGGGTTCGCGACCGGGTCCACCCTCAGGCATCCCACACTCGAGCTCTACGGCTATTTCGACGCCGTGATGGCGGCCGCGAACCAGACGTCGCGGGTTTCGATGGTCCGGGTGGACCTCGGCACCAGTTACCTCGGTAAGCCGTTCCGCTACTACGTGATCGGCACGACCGACAACATTGCGAACCTCAACTCGGGGCGCAACGATGGGGCGTTCTGGCGCGGTGTACGCGAGGGCACGATCTCAGCCGAAGAAGGTGCCGCGCAGGCGCAGGACCGCCCGGCGTTCTTCTGGAACACGGCAACCCCGCACGGCGGTGAAGCAGCCGCGGGCGAGGCGATCTCACGCGTGCTCTACGAGCTCACCGCTCGCACGGACTGCGCCAACCTCCAGCGCCTCAACAACCTGGACAACTTCCTGATGCCGGTGACAAATCCCGACGGTCGTGATGTCGCTCCAGGCGGAACTCGAACCACGGCCTTTGGGTACGACCCCAACCGCGACTTTGCATCGCGCAATCAGGACGTGAACGCGGCCCGCGTGGCGCAGGGGATCATCCCCTACCCGGGTCCCGTCTACATCGACGCGCACCAGCAGACGTCCGGCTACTTCTTCCCGCCGAACGAAGACCCCGTCTTGCATGAGATCTCGGACTTCTCGATCGACCTGATCCAGAACCGGATTGGTCCCGCTCTGCAGCAGAAGTTCAACGACCAGTCAGCGCAGTATCGCAACTACAACACATACGACCTGTTTGCGATCGAGTACGGCGACTCGGTCCCCGCGCTTCAGCTCGGTGCCGCGGGTATGACCTATGAAAAGGGGTCGAACGAGAGCTACGGGAAGCAGGTCTACGACCACTATCTGGCCATGGACGAGACCATGAACGTGATCTCCGACGAGAAGAACACGATCATGGCCGAGTGGTCCCAGCAGTGGGAGCAGGCCCGCGCAGAAGGAGAGACCGGCGATCTCGAGCCGAACCAGCTCGTCTCCCCGCTCACGCCTTCGATCATCCAGCAGCCGAACACCGATGTGTTCGGCTACTACTACCTGCCCAACAACCACGCTGGTGACACGGCCAAGCTGATCCGCGAGATGGTCGAGACCGGCGTGCACGTGTATCGCCTCGACCAGCCCGTGAACGTGCCGGCGGCGCACAACTTCGCCGACCAGCATGCGACACCGCCGTCCCAGTCGGTTGCGGGGCTGCCGAGCTCGCAGCCCAAGACGCTGCCGGCCGGCACGCTCTACATCCCGATGAACCAGACGCAGAAGCACTGGATCCAGGGCATCCTCGGTGAGGATCCGTTCATCCCGGTCCCGTACTTCTACGACGTCGTCAACTGGTCTTTCTCGCAAGCGCGAGGAATGTCCGGTAACGGGTTCTTGACCCAGGCGATGCCCGACGGTGCCTCGATGACTGAGGTCACCTCCGCTAACTACGGCAACGTCTCCGACGGGTCGAAGCCCGTTCTGGCGTTTGCCACTGACGCAGCTCAGGGCATGGGCCTTTTGATCGACCTCTTGGATCAGGGCGCCGCCGTCTCGCGGTCCGATGCCGCATTCGACTCGGGCGGTGTCCATTTTCCGACGGGTACGGCCCTGGTCGATACCTCGACCCTGGGCTCGATCAACCTCGCGCAACTCTCGAACCAGCGCCAGACGCCCGTCTATGGACTGGACGCCTACCCGACAGCCCGTCACGCGATCGCTAAGCCGAAGATCGGCCTGTTCGTCGCCAGCACGTCAGTCCCGGTCAATCCGCTTGGTCCCACCGTGGGCCACTGCGGCGCGACCGGCGGCAACACGACCTGGTGCGAGGCCCTGCACGTGCTCGCCAAGCAGCTCAAGCTGTCCTACGGGCAGGCAAGCGAGCTCGTCCAGCCGGTTACGACGACCGATCTGACGGCGGCGGCGCCGAACGATCTGCTCGGCCGCGGGTTCACCGCGCTGATCAACCCGAACCAGAACATCACCGCAGGCGCCAACGCGACCGCTCTCCAGGCGTTCGTCAACGGCGGCGGGCGCTACGTGGGTGACCGTGCGAACGGGCTCACCTCCGCACGGAACGCCGGGTTCACGAACCTGAACACCCAGGCGACGAACCAGCCCCCGTTCCAGGACCAGTGCTACACGAACCAGTCGTCGTCGCTGCAGACGCCGGGAACGTTTTTCACGGCGTCGTACGACACCCAGGACCCGGTCGCGTGGGGCTTCGACAACGGCGGATTCATCTACCGTTCATCGAATGGCGACGCGGTGTACAACCCGGCGACGCTGGCCGCGGTACCGGCCAACCCGCCCGCGGCAGCGATCCCCGCGACCAACGCAGCGGTTTCGTACTCGAGCCCGCTGACAGCGTTTGGTTACACCTGTAATGCGGTTGGCCCGGGCGAGCTGGGTGGCCGCCCGGCCGTGACCGACTCCGCGTTTGGAGCCGGCCACTCGACGGTCATCGGCGCCGATCCCTGGTACCGCTCGTGGATCGACTTCGAGTGGCGCTGGGCCTTGAACGGTGCGCTGTACCCGACCGGGGTATCGATCCCAGCCGGACCTGCAGCGCGCCGCGCAGGCGCAGCGCTCGACCCGGAGGCGGAGCCGCTCGCGAAGTCGAAGCTGCCGAAGGTCGCCGACCGTCCGGTCTGGACGGGCACCGACAAGATGGACGCGCGCGTCGTCGGATATGACGGCTCGAAGAAGGCCATGAAGCGCATGCTTCACAAGGCTCGCGCGCCGAAGTCAGTCAAGCGCAGCGTCCGCTACGAGACCCAGGGCAACGACCTGATCATGGTCATCCGCAAGGCGTGGACGCCGGGCGAGACCGTCACACCGTGGCTCTTCAGGCTCGGTCTGGTGGCATCGAATACCGACGGCGTGGATACCAACATCCCCGCACGGAGCCACTAACCGGATAGAGAGTTGAGGCGCCGGGAGCGATACGCTCCCGGCGCCTGGTTATTTCGGGGTTTGAGCCCCATTCCCGCATCAAAAGAGGAGACGTAAAGCACCATGAGAGGAACTCGCACCTGGCTCGTGATCGCAATGATCGCCGGCCTCTTCGCAGCTCTTGTCGCCGCAGGTTGCGGTGACGACGAGGACACTGGCGGTTCGACCGGCAGCAGCTCGACCGGCGCGATCGACGTCTCGGACGCCACCTTGATCCAGGATGGAGCGCTGCTCGTCGGTACCGACGCGCCGTATCCCCCGTTCGAGATCGGCACGCCCGAGTCCGGTGACTTCAGCGGGTTCGACAAGGACTTGATGGACGCGATCGCCGAGAAGCTCGGCCTTGAGCCCACCTACCAGAACAGCTCGTTCGACACGATCTTCCGTGACGTCGCCGCGGGCCAGTTCGACATCGTCGCCGCAGCGTCAACGATCACCCCTGGTCGCGAGAAGACGGTCAATTTCTCGCGTCCGTACTACGAGGCGCAGCAGGCGCTCGTCGTGCCTTCGGACTCTGACATCGCCACCACGGACGATCTCTCCGGCGCGATCGTGGGAGCCCAGCAGGGCACCACGGGTCAGACCGTCGCCGAGGACGACACCGATGCCGGCGAGGTTCGCGGATTCGGTAAGGGCGCGGACGCTCTCGCCGCTGTCACCACCGGTCAGGTGGAGGCCGCGATCGTCGACCAGCCGTTCGCTGCCGACGCGGTCGAAAAGCAGGAAGGCATCGAGATCGCCGAGGAGATCCCGACCAACGAGGTCTATGGATTCCCCGTCGCTCCGGACAACCCGCTGCTCGATGACGTCAACGAGGCGATTCAGGAGCTGATCGACGACGGCACCATGGACGAGCTGTACCAGCAGTACTTCTCGACCGACGCGCCCGAATCAGTGACTGACCCTTCCGAGTAGTACAAACGCAGATTTTGTGACTGGAAGAGAGGCGCCACGAGGGCGCCTCTTTTCTTGGTCACCAAAGGCGACATAGGCTGCCTACCGGCAGCGATTCGAGATACAAAGCGAGGGACGGAATGGATTTCATCCGCCAGTACTACTTCGACTTCGGGGTTATGGGCGACAACTTGTCCCCAGTGCTGGATGGGTTTTGGCTGACGCTGAAGCTTTCGTTCTTCGGCGGTGTGTTCTCGCTCATCTGGGGCCTGGTTCTCGCGGTCATCCGGCAGCTACCCGGTAAAGCGACGGCGCCGTTCCGGTGGCTGGCGATTGCGTACATCGATGCGTTCCGAGGCATCCCGCTGCTCATCGTGTTGCTGCTGGTCTCCGGGGGCCTCAGCTCGCTCTCCTCGCCGATCGGGGGCGAGGTCATCCCCACGTTCATCGGTAAGCCGACCTGGCTGGGCGAGACGAGCCCGTTCTGGTGGGGAGTGTTCTCCCTGACGATCACCTACGGCGCCTATATGGCCGAGGTGTACAGAGCAGGCATCGAAGCGGTCCCGGAGGGACAGATGGAAGCCGCGAGATCGCTGGGCATGAGTCACGGCCAGTCGATGCGCTACATCATCGTCCCGCAGGCGGTGCGCAAGGTCATCCCGCCGCTTCTCAACGACTTCATCGCGCTGATGAAGGACACGTCGCTCATCAGCATTCTCGGAGCCGCGGACGTCGTCTACGTCGGCCGTCAGATCCAGTCAGAGACATTCAACGGCTCCGGGCTCATCCTTGGCGCGATTCTCTTCCTGGTCGTCACGATCCCGCTCGCACGGGTGGTGGACTACCTGATCGCGCGAGAGCAGAAGCGGACGCAGCGAGGAGGCAGCGATGACGGGGGCGATGCCGTGCCGGCGATGATGCCGATGGGCAACGCGGGGGCCTAGCATGGGAGCCGAGGAGACAAGAGTGATGAGTCCCCAATCAGAACCGAACACGGCACTTCCGGGCGACGGCCTCAACGCAAGCGGATCGATCCTCTCGCTTCAGGGGGTGGTGAAGCGCTTCGGGACCCTCACCGTCCTCGACGGCGTGGATCTCGAGATCGACCGCGGCACCGTGACGTGCGTCATTGGCCCGTCGGGGTCGGGCAAGTCGACGCTCCTGCGCTGCATCAACCTGCTCGCGCCGCCGGAAGCCGGCACGATCACGCTCGAGGGCAAGGACATCACCGAGAAGATGGACTCCGATGACCTCGACTTCGTGCGCCAGCGCGTCGGGATTGTCTTTCAGCAATTCAACCTGTTTCCCCACATGTGCGCGCTCGACAACGTGTGCGTCGCGCAGGAGAAGGTGCTCGGGCGAAAGAGCAACGAGTGCCGTGAAAAAAGCGAAGCGCTGCTGCGCCGTGTGGGTCTGGCTGAGAAGCTCGGCGAATTCCCCGACCGGCTTTCAGGCGGTCAGCAGCAGCGCGTCGCGATCGCGCGCGCGCTCGCGATGGAGCCGCACGTGATGCTCTTCGACGAGGTCACCTCGGCGCTCGATCCTGAGCTGGTCAAGGAGGTGCTCGACGTCATGAAAGAGCTCGCCTCCGAGGGAATGACGATGATCGTCGTCACCCACGAGATGGGCTTTGCTCGCGACGTCGCCGACAAGGTCGCGTTCATGGACGGCGGCGTGATCGTGGAGTACGGCTCGCCGGCTGAGGTACTCGGCAATCCGCGCGAGGAGCGCACCAAGAAGTTCCTGGGCCAGGTTCTGGAGCACTAGGCAGCTCCGCTGGGCGATCGGCTGGCGGCGTCCACCCCCCAACCGCCCCCCACCCACAGTGGTTGCTGTTTCCCTCGGAAATCGGGGAAAAGCGCAACCACTAAGGCGACGTTGGGGCCAGCAGGCCAACAAGCGCTGCTGTCACGTCGCCTGAACTCTCAACGAGGTCGCGCCACACGAAGCGGATTACGCGATAGCCGGCCAAAACCAATCGCCTGGTCCTTGCGTTGTCGTTCCGCAGATCGCGCGGCAGCTTGTGAAACTCGAACCCATCCAGTTCGACGACCACCTTCGCGTCGTGCCATACGGCGTCGACCATCATCGACTCCACGTCGTGATTGATTTCTGGCATCACGACCTTCGCGCTTCTGAGCAGTTCAACGAATCGCAATTCGAGCTCTGAGAGCGAATGGAGCTCGGCGGCCAAATCGCGACCCACTACAGAGCGAAAACGCTTGACGCCGGGTCGGCCCAGGCTCCGATCTATCAGCTCAACAGCACGATCAAGCGAAAACTCACGACGCCGAGCCGCTTTGATCGTTGCTCGTTCAAACGACCTGCACGTCAGTTGGGACGCGAGGTGTAGGCACGTCAATTCGAGCGATGTGACGGGAATGCCGTCATGGACTGCAAAGTCGTCCTCGTGCATCTGGCGCATTCGGTGCATGAGAATCCCCGGATGACCAAGCCTTCCGGCGCCCTCCATGACTACATGAGGGCGGCCAGGGTGCTCTGGCCAAAGCTTCCACAAGCCCGCACCGCTCAGATAACCCAGCAGTGAGCCCGGACCGGCCGCAAGGGTTGCCGCGAGCCAGCGTGCCTTGGTATCGGGGTTTGCCGTCCCGACCGTGTAGACCCCGCGATGGATTCGGGTGAGTCGCCCTAGCGCCACCCGTCTTTCGACCGCTGAATAGCTGAGGCCGATCTCCAAGAGCTGTTCCAGCGTGATGAGGCCGCGCTGGGAGTCGGCGATCGCGACGATCGCTCGTTCGATCCACGCTAGTGGTTGCCCTTTTCGACGAATACCGCCGAAACCAGCAACCACTATGTCCGGGAGGGCGCCCATGCGACGGATGCTTGCCGCTCGCAGCGCATGGGTGGGTCACGGACTGCGTCCGATTGGGAACGAAAGACAGGCGCGGGCGGCGCTACGGCGGGAGGGGCTGATTTGTGTACTTGGCTGCGTCTCGCCGGCCACGCACCGCTTACAGTCCTCGCGCGGCAGCTTCGCTCAGCAGCCGCCGGCCATCGCCGGCAGGATGACGACGGTGTCTCCGTCGTCGATCGCGGTCTCGAGACCGTCGAGCACGCGGACGTCTTCGTCGTTCAGGTAGACGTTGACGTAGCGGTTGAGCTCGCCTTTCGACGAGAAGAGCTGGCTGCGAGTGTCGGGGTGCGATTCAACCAGGGCCTCCAGAACCTCGCCCACCGTCGATCCGTCCGCGGATACGGTCGCCTCGCCCCCAGTCTGGGGGCGGAGAACGGGCGGGATCTTGACTGTCGCGGATGCCATCGGGCGGGGAATCTATCTAGTGCACCGGGTGGCCCGTCAGGCAACCGGCGAGGCCTCGCGCGCCGGGGCGCCGCAGAACAGCTCGTAGTCGGGGAACCTGCCCATCTCCTCGACGGGAATCTCTGGAGCGTGCTCGCCGCAGATCGGGCATTCGGGGTCGCGTCGGACCTTGAGCTCCGTAAAGGTCGTGCCGAGCGAGTCGTAGAGCAGCAGCCTGCCTGAGAGCGTGTCGCCAATCCCGACGATCAGCTTCACGACCTCGTTTGCCTGAAGCAGGCCCATCAGACCGGCCATGACGCCGAGTACGCCGTTGGCGCCGCAGCTGGGCGCAAGCTCGGGCGGCGGAGGCGTTGGGTAGAGGCACCGATAGCAAGGGCCCTCATACGGGATGAAGGTTGAGATCTGGCCCTCGAACCCGAGGATCGACGCCGAAACGACCGGCTTGCGAAGCCGCACGGTCGCATCGTTCAGGAGATAGCGGGTGGGGAAGTTGTCGGCCCCGTCCACGATGACGTCGTAGTCCTCGATGAGATCGAGGATGTTCGAAGCGTCTAGACGGGTGTTGTGCTCCACCACATTGACATCCGGATTCAGGGCCTCGATGGCTGTCTTCGCTGAAGCTGTCTTCGCCACACCGACCCGGTCGGTGGTGTGAATGACCTGTCGCTGGAGATTCGAGGCGTCGACGACGTCATCGTCGACCAGACCGATGGTTCCGACGCCCGCGGCGGCGAGGTAGAGAGCGGTCGGCGAGCCGAGGCCGCCGGCGCCCAGCAGAAGAACCTTCGCGTTCAGCAACGCGACCTGGCCCTCGACTCCGACTTCGGGGAGAAGCGTGTGGCGCGAGTAGCGGTTGCGCTGCTCGGGCGTGAGGCCCTTCGCGTAGACGAGCGGGTAGCCGGCCTTCTCCCAGGCCACGATCCCGCCTTCGACCGCGACGGTGTTCTCGTAGCCAAATTCACCGAGCAGGTCCACGATGCGGGCGGAGCGGTTATCGGTGCGGCAGTGGACGATGAGGCGCTCGGAGCGATCGGGGGCGAGCTCTGAGATGCGCTCTGCAACCTCGGCCTGCGGAACGTGGATCGCGCCCTCGAGGTGGCTTTCGTCCCATTCGTTCTGCTCGCGCACGTCGATGACGCGCACGCCATCGGCGATCTCGCGCTTGGCTTCGTCCACACGAATCATCTCGATCCGCGCCCTGACTTCCTCCATCGGGTCCACTGCATTCGTCGCCATCGTCAAAACATCCAAATCTCTATCGGGATTCGCAGGTTACTTCAGAAAGTGTAGCGACCCCACGCCACCCGCAGCCGTGGCTGCAAACCAAGGCTTCGCGACGATGTTGGCGACCGGGAGACCGCCGATCAGACCGTGCCGCAGCCGTACCAGGCGCGCGCGTCGAGCGAGAAGGGGCCTTCCGGAACCCGACCTCTGCAGAACTCCTTGGCGGCCACCTTCTCGTCGGCGTCGAGAGCGGCGAGGGCCTCGCCTGCCGGCCCGATGCCGAAGGTCACCGGTGTCCAGAGCTCATCGAAGTTCTCGTAGTCAGACGAAACCATGATCGACCCTCCCTCGATCTCGCCCAAGCCGGCTCGCTCGAGGCGCTCCTCGATATCGCCTTCCCGCGTGCCGGCACCCTTGTGCTCTCCCTCGGCAGCAGGGCTGACCGACCGTATCGCCTCCCAGAAAAGGCGCAACATCGTCATCCCGCCGCCTGCGATATCCCACATGCAGATCGAAACCCGGCCTCCGGGCTTTGTGACGCGCGCCATCTCCGCAACTCCCATGTCCGCGTCTCTCATGAAGCGGATGACGAGGCAGGAAAGTGCCGCGTCGAACTCTCCGTCACTCCACGGAAGCTCCTCGGCCACGCCCACACGGACGTCAGCTCCGGCGTTGCGCGATCTGCAGGCCTCCACGAACTGAGGCGCTGGGTCCACGGCCGCAACGTTTGATGATCCGACGCGCGCCGCCAGCTCCTGCGTCAGGCCTCCGGGGCCGCAACCCACATCGATGACCCGCATGCCCTTCTCGACGCCTGCGAGATCTGAAAGCCTGGGCGCGAGCAGGGCCGTGTAGCGGCCCATAAACCGGTCGTAATGATCGGCCGGACCCGCGAACTGCCTATTCGCACTCACCGTTCCCCCCTTTGGCCCGCTAGCCGAGCGTCGGGCGCATCTGGCGGAGGCGCCGGACGCGCTCTTCGATCGGCGGATGCGTCGAGAAGAGGGCGGCCATGCCCTTGCCGGCGAACGGCTTGACGATGTAGAGCGGCTCCGCGGCGGAGTTGACCTGCATCGGGATCTCCTGCGCGGACTCTTCGAGGCGGAGCAGCGCGCTCGCGAGGGACTCCGGGTTGCCGCAGATTTCGGCGCCTGTCGCGTCAGCCGAGTATTCGCGCTGGCGGGAAACGCCAAGCTGAATCAGCGAAGCCGCGATCGGAGCGAGAATGACGAGCGCGAGGGCGGCGACCAATCCGAGCGGCCCATTGTCGTCGTCGCCGAACCACAGCAGCATGTAGCCGATGTAGGTGATCGCACCGCCGATTGCCGAGGCGACCGACTGGAGCAGCACGTCACGGTTGCGGATATGCGCGAGCTCGTGGGCGATGACGCCGCGGAGCTCGTCCTCGCTCAGCCGCTTCATGATCCCCGCCGTCACCGCAACGGCCGAGTTCTTGGGGTTGCGGCCGGTTGCGAACGCGTTCGGCTGCTCCTGCGGGATCACGTAAAGCTTCGGCATGGGGAGGTCGGCACGGGTGCAGAGCTCGCGCACCATCTGGTAGAGGCCGGGCGCCTGCTCTTCGGTGACGGGGCGCGCGCCGCTCATCCCGATCGCGATCTTGTCGGAGAAGAACCACGACCCAAGGTTGATCACGAGAGCCACGACGAGGAAGCCGGTGGCTGCGCCAGGGCCTCCGACCGCGTAGCCGATCGCGACCAGAAGACCGGTCAGGGTTGCCATCAGGAGAGTTGTCCTGAGGCCGGCGGAGATATTGGATTTGCGTGTGGTCGTCATCTCGAGGTCGAGCTCCTTGGGGTAATCCGATGCCTGAGACAATGATCGCAGGCGGACGTTTGTCCGATATGGGTGCCAGTCCCTATTTCGACTGGGGTCCAGCCGGATCTCCCAGAACCCGATAGGTACCAGTGAAGCCATGAGACGCTCGAGAAATCTGATGACGCAGGTCCTGGCGGTGAACCTGCTGCTGATCATCGCCGCCGTCGTGGCAGCGACGATCGCGACCAACCCCGAGCATCGAGTTCTCGGCAAAGCCCGAAGCGGGGCTCGTCCTGGGTCTGGCGATTGCCCTCACGGTCCTGGTCAACGTGTTCCTCCTCCAGCGCAGGCTTCGGCCGCTCGAGCGCCTCGTCGATGAGATGGAGCGTGCGGACCTCTCCCGGCCCGGGGCCAACCTCAGCGAGTCGGTAGGCGTTGGCGAGCCCGAGGAGGTCGAGCGCCTCCACAAGACCTTCCGTCGCATGCTCGAACGCCTTGAGACCGAGCGCCGCCGCGCTTCGAGCGCCGCGCTGACCGCCCAGGAGGAGGAGCGCACCCGCGATCGCCCGCGACCTCCACGACGAGGTGAACCAGTCGCTGACGGGCCTGCTCCTGCGGCTCGAGGCGGTTCGCGAGCAGGCGCCGCCCGAGCTAGAGCGCGAGATCGACGACACGAAGGCGCTCGCCAACCAGGCGATGCAGGAGCTTCTTACCCTGGCGCGCCAGCTGCGCCCGACGGCGCTCGACGACCTGGGACTGAAGGCGGCGCTGGCGGGCAACGTCACGAGCTCGATCGCCGAAGCGCCGCTGAAGGTCACCTTCACGCCGGATGGCTCCAGCTACTGCGGACCTCTCGACCGACGCCCAGCTCGTCGTCTACCGCGTCGCCCAGGAAGCCCTGTCGAACGCGGCGCAACACGCCGAGGCCGAACACGTCGAGGTGACGCCTGGCGCGCAACGACGGCACGGTCGAGCTCACGTCACCGACGACGGCCGTGGCTTCACCTTCGATCAGGCCAGCCGCGGACTGGGCATGGGCGGCATGCGAGAGCGTGCGCTCCTGGTGGGCGGAGACCTGCGAATCGAGTCTCGCCCGAAGCGTCGGCACAAGGGTTCGGCTCCGCGTGCCGATAGGGAATGTGGATGGAAGCATCGCTTCAGCAGGCCGCATCGCCATCGGCTCCGGGTTCGGCCGCTCCCCGAGCGGAGGCTGAGCCGCATGCGCGTCGTGATCGCCGATGACCACGGAATCGTCCGCTCGGGCGTTCGCATGCTGCTCGAGCGCCAGACGGACATCGAGGTCGTCGGCGAGGCCTCCGACGGCGCCGAGGCCCGCGACCTCGCGATCCGCGAGCGCCCCGACCTCGCGATCCTCGACGTGAAGATGCCCAAGCTCACCGGCCTGCAGGCCACGCGCGAGATCCGCGAGCAGGCGCCCGAGGTCGCGGTCCTGATCCTTTCGATGTACGACGACGAGCGCTACCTGTTCGAGGCGCTCAAGGCCGGCGCTTCGGGCTACGTCCTGAAGGCCCAGGCCGACTCCGACCTGATGGCAGCCGTCCGCGCCGTCGAGAAGGGCGAGCCCTTCCTCACCCCCGCCGCCCAGCAGCGCGCTGATCAAGGACGTCCTCGGCGAGGGCGAGGTGCGCTCGGACGAGCTGACCCCGCGCGAGCAGGAGGTAGTGAAGCTGGTCGCAGAGGCTCACACCAACAAGGAGATCGCGGACATCCTTCATCTCTCCGAGAAGACCGTCGAGAACCATCGCTCGAACGCGATGAAGAAGCTCGGCATGCGCGACCGCGTCGAGCTCGTGCGCTACGCAATCCGCCGCGGGCTCATCGAGCCCTAACGGCTCAGGGTCAATTCGCCGGATCCCAGGTCGAGCACGGCGTCCACCCCGCTCCCCTCGATCCGCAGGCGACCCGAGACGACGGAGGACTCGGCGGCTCTGAGGCCCTTGGGCGCCTCAGCGATCCGAACGGCGCCCGCTCCCGGGACGTCGTACTCGTCGATCGACCGCTCGACCGGGCGAGTGCGGCTGTACGACTCGCGCATCACAACGATGCGGCCGTCCGGCGACGCCACACCGGTCTGCGGGTCCAACCCGCCAGCGCCCGCGTATACGACGACGTACTCGCGACGTGTCCCGGCTCGCCAGGCGTTCTGGAGCGAGCTCATCTCGTACTCGTTGGCGATCGGATCCGGGTCCTTGATCATCTCGGCGGGGACCTCGACGGACATGAGCGGCAACTCGATGCCCACCGGATCCCCATTATCGGCCGCTGCCTGAGCCGTCTTGCGGCAGCCGACACGGCGGGGGTTGAACTGGATCAGCCGGCGGCCGACGCGTCGCTTCGTGGCCTTCCGCATTCGCAGCCAGCTGGCTCGCGGGGTGTAAGCGGCACCGTTACAGCCCCGGACCGTCCCGGTGACACCGCCGAAGTCGAAGCAGTGGCGCCTGCGCTCCGGGCAGTTGGCCCTGTCCCATCTGGCGGCAATCCGCGCCCAGGTCTGCGCCTGCTTCGGGTAGTAGACCTCCGGCAGGGCAATCGTCCCTTTGTCTTGCGAGGCGCGCCCGACGTCCAGGGGGCTCCAGTTGCCCTGGCACTGCCTTCCGAAGGGTGGGCAGTGCCCTGGCGTCCCAAAGTTGTAGTAGTCGCCCGCCTGGCCGGCGGCGCCGTGGGCCAGGTTCAGCGCAGCGCTCGAACCCCGCCTGTCCCAGCCGAGCTCGATGTCGCCCGCCGCAGCGGCACCAACGCCGTTGGGGAAATGCCTCGCGAGCTTCCTCGCGACGTGTGCCTGCGCACGGCCCGCCTGGACGACGCCTCGGTTTGACGAGATCTCGCTGCTGAGCTTGTAGTTGGTCACGCCGTAGGCAACGTCGACCCGCTGGTGCCCGCCGCTTCGGCAGTCAGCGTAGGCGCGCCCAGACTTGAGAAGCGCCCGGTAGATGCGGTTGTTCGGGTGGAAGTTGGAATTGGGGCCGACGCCGAAGTCACCGCGCTGCCTGCTCACGCGCCCGACGAGGAAGATGAGAAGTCCTCTGCGCCGTCCGCTCTGATGCGCCTCGAAGTCGCAGGCGTCCTGTTGTGCCTGGTCCGCCAGATTCGCGTTCACCTGATTGAGGGGATATGCCCGCCATGCCTGTGGGGCGCGGGGCCCTTGCCGTACGGCAGGTTCACCTCCAGGAGCACCGGAGGCGAGCGTGGCCAGCGCCAGGCTCCCCACGGCCACGAAGATGCCCACGGCGATCCGTAAACGTGCGTCTGTCCCTGCCGGCCTCACCACTTTGATCTTGACCAGTGCCCCCGACAGACACGCCAGGCAAAACCCACCCGCTCGCTAGGATTTCAGAGAGATGTTGTTCTCGACGAAGGCGGAGTACGGAGTACGGCTCATGATCGAGCTTGGGCGCCGCACCGACGGCGCCTCGCCGGAAGAAGCAACCCCCGTCTCCCTGACGGCTGTAGCCGAGGCCGAGAACCTCCCTCTGTCCTATCTCGAGCACCTCGTCGCAAAGCTGCGACAGGCTGGTCTCGTGACTTCGGTGAGGGGCGCGCACGGCGGTTACAGGCTCGCCAAAGAGGCCGCGGACATCCCCATGCTCGACGTCGTCCAGGCCCTCGAGGGGCCGATCGCTCCCATGGAGTGCTTTCACTCCGACCGCGAAGGGCGCGTCCAGTGCTCGCATGAGATCGATCCCGATCCCGTGCGCGACGAAGCTCCTGTGGACACGTGTCCACGGTGGCGTCACGAAGGCCCTCTCAGGTACCTCGCTGGCCGAGCTCGTCAAATTCTCCGAAGGCCAGACGGCCCCGCTGACCGTCGTCTGACCCCCCGCTCACCGCTACCACGATTGGAGCTTTAGAAAATGGCTGACCTCGAAATCCGAAACCTGCACGTCTCCGCCGAGGACAAGGAAATCCTGAAGGGTGTCGACCTGGAAGTTTCGAAGGGCGAGATCAACGCACTCATGGGCCCGAACGGCTCCGGCAAGTCAACCCTCGCGAACGTCATCATGGGCCACCCCGCGCTCGATGTGACGGAAGGCTCGATCCACTTCCTCGGCGAGGACATCACCGACGCCGATCCCGAAGACCGCTCGCGGATGGGCCTTTTCATGGCCTTCCAGTATCCGGTCGCCATCCCCGGCGTGACCGTCGCGAAGTACCTGCGCATGGCGGTCAACGCGCATCGCGACGCCAGAGGCGAATCCGAGATCAAGCTCAAGGACTTCCGCGTCACCACCGAGGAGGCGATGGAGCTGGTCAAGATCCCGCGCGACTTCTCCAGCCGCTATCTCAACGAGGGCTTCTCCGGCGGCGAGAAGAAGCGGATGGAGGTGCTCCAGCTCGCGATGCTCAAGCCGCAGATGGCTGTGCTTGACGAGACAGACTCCGGCCTCGACATCGACGCGCTCCGCGTGGTCGCCGAGGGTGTCAACAAGTTCGCCGGTCCGGAGATGGGCACGCTCATCATCACCCATTATCAGCGGATCCTTCACATGATCGAGCCCTCCCGGGTACACGTGATGTACCAGGGGCGGATCGTCAAGGAGGGCGGTCCCGAGCTGGTCTCCGAGCTCGAGGCCAATGGCTACGCGCCGATCATCGAAGAGGTCGAAGCAGCGAGCGTGTGATGGCGACTGCGGCGGCCACGTTCCCGCTGGAGCGAGTCCGGGAGTCGTTCCCGGCGCTCGCCCGGGAGATCAATGGCAAGCCGGTTGCCTACCTCGACTCGGGGGCCTCGGCACAGCGGGTCCTTGCCTCGATTCAAGCCGTCGATCGTTATGAGCGCCGCCACCACTCGAACGTCCATCGTGGCTCGCACACGCTTTCCGCGGAGGCAACCGACGCCTACGAGGGCGCCAGGGCCACGCTCTCCGATCACCTCGGAGCCGCCGACCGCCGCGAAGTCATCTTCGTGCGCAACGCGACCGAGGCGATCAACCTGGTTGCGCGCACCTGGGGCGACGCGAACGTGGGCGCGGGCGACCGCATCGTGCTCACCGAGATGGAGCACCACTCGAACATCGTTCCCTGGCAGCAACTCGCTGAGCGCGTGGGCGCGGAAATCGACTGGGTCGGAGTCACGGATGACGGCTCGCTCGACATGGACGCTTATGCGTCCGCCCTCGAGCGCGAACCAAAGCTCGTTGCCATAACTCATGTGTCGAACGTCCTCGGCACGCTCAACCCTCTCCCGAAAATTTCCCGGATGGCCCATGACGCCGGCGCCCTGGTTCTCGCCGACGGCGCCCAGGCCGCGCCAAAGCTCGCAGTCGACGTCGCCGAGCTGGGCGTCGACTTCTACGCACTCACGGGCCACAAGGCCTACGGGCCGACGGGCATCGGGGTCCTGTGGTCGCGCCTCGACCTTCTGCGTGAGATGCCCCCGTTCATGGGCGGCGGGTCGATGATCAGGAAGGTCACGACCGCGGGCACGACGTGGGCCGACCCACCGGCGCGCTTCGAGGCTGGAACGCCTGCCATCGCCCAGGCAATTGGACTCGCCGCGGCGATCCGGTGGCTTGACGGTGTCGGCATGGACGAGGTCACGGCGCACGAAAAATCGATCACGGCGTACGCGCTCCAGCGCCTGCCCGAGGTGCCGGGCCTGACGATCTTCGGCCCGCCGGCCGGCGCCGACCGGGTAGGGCCGGTCTCGTTTGAGCTGGACGGCGTCCACGCACACGACGTGTCCGAGATCCTCGACCGTCACGCCATCGCCGTCCGGGCGGGTCACCACTGCGCGCAGCCCCTGATGGAGCGCCTCGGGGTCGCGGCGACCGCCAGGGCAAGCTTTGGGATCTACACGACCCAAGACGAGATCGGCCGGCTTGTCGACGGCCTCCACGACGCCCGCCGGGTCTTCGGGCTCGGCTAGCAGTTCGCTCGAATCGTCTACGCTGGCCCGAGGTTGACCGGGGGCAATGCGGATCTGATCAGGCGGGGCTACGAGGCCTGGAACGTCGGTGATCGCTCGTGGGTTCTCGAGCACCTAGCGACCGACGTCGTCTGGGAGACACCGCCGGATGATCCGGACCAGGGCGTCTACCGTGGCCGGGAGGCCATCATCGGGTTCTGGGATCAGTGGCGAGCCGCGGTCGGACAGCTGCGCTTCGAGGTGATCGAGATGCTCGAGACGGGCGACCGGGTTCTCGCAATCGTCAAGCGATCGGGAGTCGGCAGCCATAGCGGCCTCAGCGTCTCGGACACCGTCTGTCAGGTCTTCTTCTTCGACGAGGACGGTCGCTGCAGCCTCGTCCGCGAGTTCTACGACCGTAAAAGCGCTGAGGCAGCTGCCGGTAGCGCTGCCTCCCCGGCGGACACCGAAACCCGCAGTTAGCGCCCGCGAATCACCGGGTCGCGCAGATGAAGCACCAATCGGCGCAGGAACTCGAGGTCACCCGAATCGGGAAGGTCTGCGGCAACACCCTCGAGCTCGGCGAGCGCGGCTCCCGCGAGGCCGTCCGCGAAGGCGCACGCGTGGTCGATGGACCCACGCGACTCCATCAACTCGACGATCCGGTTGACGCGCTCGTCCGGGGGAGCGTCGGACGAGGCGCCCAGGAGCGACAGGGCCTCTTCCTTTGCCGCTCCATCGAGATTTCGCAGGAGATGAATGACGAGGAGGGTCGGCTTGCCTTCGACGACGTCCGAGCCGAAGTCCTTGCCGCGCCCGCCCTCACGGTCGGTCACGTTCTCGATGTCGTCGCGGAGCTGGAGGAGCGCGCCGAGGAAGAATCCGTACCGGGTCGGCGCATCCAGGTCTGAGCGACCGCGCGAGCCGATGAGGGCGCCGACACGGCAGGGTCCCATCGCCGAGTACCAGCTCGTCTTGTCGCGGATCAGGGCGAGGTAGGTCGGCTCATCGAGATCGTTGAGGTCTCGGTCTCGCCAGGCGATCTCGGCAACCTGCCCCTCGATCGTCCGGCTCGTGAGCTGCTGGAACTCCTCCAGCAGCAAGGGCCCGAGGCGCGGGCCGAGCAAGCGAGCGCTCTCGAGAAGCGGGCCGAGCGCAGCCCAGGTGAGCGCGTCACCGACGCTGAGAGCCATCGGTACGCCGTGCTCGACGTGAAGGGACGGCTTCCCGCGCCGGCGCTCCGCGTCGTCGCAGATGTCGTCGTGGACCAGGAAGCCGTTGTGGAGGAGCTCGAGCGCTACCGCGGCACCGATCGCGTCTTCGGCCTCGCCGCCGAAAGCCCTGCAGGTCGAAAGGCAGAGCGCTGGCCTGATGCCCTTCGACGGGCGCGCCGGGTAGTCGGCGCAGAGCGCTCGCAGCTCGGAGCGACCGTCGTCGGCGGGCAGGTGCTCTGCCAGCGCGTCGAGCGTGGTCGCTCGGTCGGCCGCGAGCGTTGCGTCGACCAGCGAGGGGCCGGCGGCGACGCTCACTCGTGCGGCGGGACGGACAGCTCGGCCAGATCCTCGATCGACCCGCGCGGCTTGACGACATTGAGCTCGATGACGCTCCACGCGTCGCCCGGCTGCGCCTGGACGATTCCGCGGAACGGCCCGGGCTCGGCCTCCTCGGACACCGCCAGCACAACCGACACCGCCACCGACCCTCCAGGCCGGAGGCGCTCGATCACCGGCGGGTCGAACCGCAATGCGTCGATCCCCAGTCGCTGCTGGCCGCGGACCAGCTCGGTCGACCCGAGCTCGAGGTTCTCCAGAGCCGTCGCGCCCGTGTTCGTGACCCGGAACTCGACCGAAGCGGTTTCTCCGGGAGCCGCCTCCACCCGCACGGGCTCGAACGCCGCGGCGCCACCGGCCCACGGGCGCTCGTCGATGACCCCGATCGCTTCCTCGGCCAAGTCGGCCCCGACGCCGAGGAGCTCAGCCACGATGTCCGCCACCTCGTCCGCGAGGTCTGTGACGGACGTTCGCCCGAAGCGCCGGCTGTCGCCGCGCTCGCGCACCGGCTTCGCAGCGATCGTCCCCACGTCGGCCTCGGGGGTCATGGTGGCACCGCCCCGGCGTCCAGGGGCTCCGCGCTTGCGAAGGCTCTCCCGCAAGCCCGTGAGGACGGCCTCTATGCCTTCGTAGCCGAAGCTCACGCCGTCTCGAATCCCGTCCACGAGGGGCTCCGTCCTGCTCTTTGACTGGTCCTCCGCACTCATCGCTACCTCCTCGGACATCTAGGGGCCGTCGAGCCCGATGATGTCATTGATCTGGCTCAGGTGGCCGTACTGCGCGTGAAGCCCGTTTGCCGCAAGCTTGCCCGAGATCACCGCGGCCTCCACGCAACCCGCGTCGATCTTGCAGGCGGTCCAGTCCCCTACGGCGTAGAGGTTGGAAAAGCCCGTGGCGTCGGGGGCGATCCGGTGTGCGCCCGAGCCCGGCACCGAGAGCACATAGCGCTCCGACGGCTCCACGTTCGCACGCAGGTACTGGTGGTCGAGCCGCGACTCGCCGCTCGCGGACTGCGGGGCGACCAGGCGCTGCCAGTTGAAGACCCCTGTGAACGGATCCGTGGCAAGAGGCCAAAGCGCCCTGACGTCACGGCGCAGAAAGCGGAGGGCCTGAGCCTTCACAAGCGCCTTCTGCTCGGCGAGCCAGGCATCGGCCTGACCCCGCGGCGGTGGCTTTGAGTCCGCAAGGACGTTGCAGAAGTAGGCAACCGTCGCCGATCCCGGCACGCCCTCCTGAGAGACGAGCTGCGTCATGTCCGCCCAGGTGTCGTACGGCTCGCAGTACCCGCTGACGACGATTCCGGACTCGACATCGGCGAGGCTGGAGGCGTCGCAGTCGAGCCAGAGCTGCATCGCCTGGGTCGGCACCGTCCGCAGGTGGTCCACCGCTGCCTTCCAGCGGGGAGAGGCCTTCATGAGGTCGCTGGCCACGTATGGCACGCAGGTGACGGGAAGCCCGAAAACGACCTCGTCGAAGCCGTCGGGCGCCCCGCGCTTGAGCACCTTGGTCGCAACCTTGGTCTCATTTCTGTCCGCCCACCATGACTCGTACACCTCGGCCTCAGGCGACTTGACGGCGCCCTTCTTGGCCGCTGAAGAGACGATCACCCCCTCAGGGCCCGAGGGCCAGGTCTTGGCCTTGGTCGGCGTCGCGTTCGCCGGCGGGAGGAAGCTCTCGGGCCCGGCGGTTGGCGCGACGTTCGCCTGGACGTCGATCTCGATCTCTTCGATCGCCCCGCCCTTGGCGCGGACCGCCTCAACCCGGTGAAAGAACTGAACCTTCACCCCGCGTTTCACCAAGAGTTCGTAGAGCGGGGCGAAGATCACGTCGCCCATGCCCGAGCGCATCTTCCACATCAGCGACCCTCGATAGGTGAAGAACGCGCGCAGGAGACCTCGGAGCGCAGTGCCCGCCGCGCACGACGGCCGCTGCGGTTCACCGTCCACATAGGCGAAGCCGAGGTCGTAGACGATTCCGCGTACGAGCGCGCACCCCGCCGTCTCCTGGCTCGCACCGTGTCCGAGGAGCCACTCGCGAAAGTCGATGTCGTCGACGACATCGAAGGAGCCCGCTTCGATTACTCCGTCCTCGATCAGCCCCCGGGCGATGGCGATCATGAGGTCCACGACATAAAACGCGCGCCGCACGCTGTCCTCCTCGCGCACGAGATCATCGAGCCGCCCGCGCAGGAAGTCGGCGGCAAGATCGATCGCGCGAAGCGCCATGTCCGCGATGTCGAGGGCCAGCGGGTGGTCGGCTTCGGCCACAAGGAGATCCAGAGCCTCGGCAGCGCTCGCGAGCGCCTGCTGGACGTCCCCCGTGAGCGAAGACCAAAGGGCGTCAGCGGCCTGATCGAGCGTCGTCGCGCCCGCGTAGGCGTCCTTGGCAGGCGCTGCCACCATCGCGAGTCCGGGATCTGAGCGGACGAGTGAGTGGGCCAGATCGGCCGCAAGGTGAAGGCAGCGGGACGCATAGAAGACGACTGACCAGTCCTCGGGGCGCTCACCCGGGTTCCGCGGATCGGGCTCGGCCCACGGGCGGTCGTCCACCTCGTCGAAGAAGTCCGCCGTCCAGAGCTTCCAGCCGCACCCGTCGTGGTCGGCGAGGGCCAGCTGGCTGCACCGCTCGAAGCTGTCGTCGACGTTGTCGAACGCCAGTTGCCAGCGCGGCTTGCCCGCCGTTTGAAGCGCGTCGAGCTCGTCGTGGCACTGGTCCATGAGGCGGAACGCGTTCTCGTAGAACCCGAACCAGATGTGGAGGCCGTGCTCTTCGATCCGTCCGTCCGGGCCGCGCCCGCACGCGCCCTTCCCCCCGAGGCGCCACCCCTGCTGATAGATCGTGATCGCGGAGAACCGCTTCTCCCAGCCTGGCGCCGAGAGCTCGACTGCGGCGGTGACGGCCCCGACGCCGCCCCCGAGGATCGCGACCCTGGGCAGCGTCATGTCGGTGCCCGGTAGATCTCGGTCCCGAGCTGGATGTCGAAATCGAACTTGGCGTGGAACGCGAGCTGGGGTGTGATCGGCTGCCCGGCGACCACGCCGAGGTCCGACGCGATCGGGTGGCTGTCCCAGTCCGAGACCGTGAGCTTGAACAGCGACGGGTCCAGCTGTTCGTAGACGGCACCGAGCGGATCGACGGACAGCGGGGCCTCGACGATCGCCTGGTAGCAGGCTTTGGTGGGGCACGACACGTCGCGGAACTGCTTGAGGAAGATCAGCTTCGGGTCCTCGATCATCTCGGCGACGAGCTCCGAAGGATCGCCGGTGAGCGCGGCCCCCGTGAGCTTTGAGAGGACGCGCTTGACGAGCCACGGGGGCGCCACGGGCTTCGGCGACGGCGCCGGAGAGCCGAGCGGCGTGATTGAAGCTGAAACCTTCGGCTTGGGCCCGAACGGCAGCGTCAGGTTGACCGCGATGCCGTTGCCGAGAAGGCTCGCGAGATTGCCGAATGCCAGCCCGCCCGAGGAGATGATGCCGTTGGACTTGCCGCCTGTCCCGGTGCGCTCGGCGCGAAACACCGGCCGGCGCTGGGCAACGGACGCCGGTGCGAAGGGGTCGATAGTGAGTGCCTCCACCGTCGTTGCCCCGCTCGTCGCGAGCACGCTGTGGAACGACTGGTCGAAGTAGCCGATCTGCTTCGGATAGCCATAGACCTCGCGGCCGCTCGCCACGGTCTGGCCCGAGTCCGTAAACACGTACGGCAGATACCAGAGGAGACGGCCCTTGGCGGCGACATCGGCGCCAAGGCACCAAACCGACACCTCCAGCTCCGGAATGGTCCCGCGCAGCCGGTCCGGGTCCTTGGCGGACGTGAGGCTGCCCATCGTCGCGAAAAGGACCATGACGCTCCCATGCGCGCTGCGGACGTCGACCGCGCCGTGGCCGGGCTCCACGAGATCTCGCTGGAGAATGACATCGATCGCCTTTTTGTCGGCGTCGATCACAAACCCGTAGACCTCACCGCCGCGAGCGCGGTACGGCGGGCGCCAGACCTGCCGCCCGCCTCGCTCGACGTAGTCGGGCAGGTCGTGAGGGATCAAGGTTGCGCCTCCTCAGCCCGCGCTCGAATCTCCGCCAGCTGAGGATCCCAGAAGCGCTCGCCGCTCGCCGCAGTCTCGGCCAAAAGCTCGTCGGCCAAGGCCTTCGCCTCCGTCCCCTCGCCCGCGGCGACGAGCGCCTCGGCTAGCCGCCCCCCGAAGTACGGCGTCATCAGCACCGGGTGGAGCTGGTGTCCGGCGGCGTCACGGCCGGCGGAGCGCCAGGCGTCGACCATGGCACGGAGGGTTGGCAGCCCCTCCTCGAGCCGGCCGAGTCTGCAAAGCGCGATCGAGCGGTGCAGGGTGCCGGCGCCCAGCCAGGTGAGATACGTGCGCTCGGTCGCGATCGCCAGGGCACGGTCGGCGAAGTCCATCGCCTCGGCGGAGCGACCGTCGAGCTCGGCTCTCCATGCGAGGTTGGCATTCACCCAGCACTCGGTAAGGGCGCTTCGCCGCCCGGCGGGGTCGAGGCCCCCGACCAGGTCGAGCGCCTCCGCCGCAACCTCGCGACTAAGTTCAGGCTGGCCGCGGAACCAGTGCACGACAGCGAGCGTCGAGGTTGCCACGACTCCGGGATCCTGCGCGAAGTCGGCTACCGGCTCGGCTCCCACGTGGTTGCGTGCGAGCTCGAGTTCCTCGCGGGCACCCTCGAAGTCACCGAGGTGGAAGTAGGCGTAACCGGCGACGAAGCCCGCCTCGTACCGATACCGCGGATCGTCCTCTTCCCGCGCGATTCGAAGCATGCGATCGACAAGGCCGCCGACGAGCCGATGCTCTCCGAGGACGAACCAGAAGGATGAGGTGCCCCAGATCGCCGGGAAGATGGTCTTCGAGTCACGCAGCTCCTCCCCAAGGGCGACAGCCCGCTCGAACGCTTCCCTGGCGCCGGGCGAGGTATAGCCCTCGGCGGTGGAGATCGCGGTTCCCAGGCCAAACTGCGCCTCGAGCTCCAGCTCGGCGCTTCGAGCCCCCTTCGTGGAGCGGGCGAGCACTCCGAGACATCGGCGGTAGAGCTCGATCGCCTCAGCCCCGGCCCCACCCGCCGCAGCGGCCCGGCCCGCCTCGAGCCAGCGGATCGCCGCCTCCGACCCCTCGCCCGCGAGCTCGAGGTGGTGGGCCAGATCCTCGGGCGCCGCAGCACGGGCCGGATCCGCCAGAAGGCCCGCGATGCGGCGGTGAAGGTCGTTTCGCTGAGAGACGAGGATCGCGTCGTAAACCGCCTCTCGCATGATCGAGTGCCGGAAGCGCACGATCTCCCCGGTCTGCGTGTCGCGGCGCAGAAGCACGCGCCGCATACACAGGCCGTCCAGCAGCTCGTCGAGCTCTGCGTCCCCACGCTCGGAGAAGAGCCGCAGCGAGTCGACGCTCACGCCGTCGCCCGCGACGGCGATCTCGCCGAGCAGGCGCTTGGCCTCGCCGCCGAGCTCGTCGAGGCGCGCGGCTAAAAACACCGACAGGCCCGCTCCGCCCTCCGAAATTCGTCCTCCACCCTCGCGAGCCGACGCAGCCTGCTCTTCGAGGAAATACGGCACCCCGTCCGATGACGCAACGATCGCCGCGACCGCGTCGTCGTCCAGCTTGGGCGCGACAGATCGCACAAGGGCCTTGCCGTGATCGACGTCCAGAGCCTCCAATCCGATGCTCTCGTCGGGCGACGCCAAGTCGGGCACCGGATCCCGGCTGGTGAGCAGCACCAGCGTCCTCGTCGCAGGTCTGGCCAGAAACGCTTTGAGGAGCTCTCGGGTTGACGGGTCGGCGGCGTCGACATCGTCTGCACAGAGCACCAGCCCGGTGTTGGCGGCGATCGCCTCCAGCAGGTCGAGGACGGCCTCGAATGCCCGCCGCCGGAGCTCCTCGGGCTCGACGTCGACAGCTGAGCGGATTCCAAGGAGCCAGCCGCAGAGCGGAGCGGCGTCGTCGGTGTGAAGCCTTCGGTTGGGAAGCTGGTCGAGCTGCCTGCGGATCGCATCGAGCGCGAGCGCGTCGTTTTCGCGCTCGAGTGGTGAAAGCCTGAAGAAGCGGCCGAGGGCTCGAGCGACCGGACGCAACGAGCTTGTCTCGTGGAGGCGCGAGCACGCAAATGTCACCTGGGTCGCTCCGCTGGCGACTGCCGTGGCGATGATCTGGTCGGCGAGGCGGGACTTGCCGATTCCGGCCTCGCCAACTATGGAGACGACCCTGCGCTCGCCGGCGGTGACGACTGCGTGCCAGGCATCGTTCAGGACTGCGAGTTGCTCGTCACGCCCGATCAGCGGCGCGCGCATCCCGGCACGCGACTGAAGCGAGTCGGCGACGCTCTCGCCGAGAACGCTATGTAGAACCACGGGTGCGGGATAGTTCTTCAACACCACGGGACCCACGGGCAGCGTCTCGTACCAGCTGCCGACCAGATCCTTCGTAGCCTGGGTGATCCGGATGGTCATCGGTTCGGCCGTCGCCTGAGTGCGGGAGGCGATGTTCGGCGGGTCGCCTGCCAGCTCGTCCCCCGACCAGGGGCTCGCGTCCATCGGGCCCACCGCCGCCACGCCCGAGTCGATTCCGATCCTGATCGACACGTCAGTGCCGAACCGCGCTCGCCAATCCCCAGCGCGCGAGCGAACTCCGTCCAGCATCGCCAACGACGCGAGAACGGCGCGCCGGGCGTCGTCCTCGCGCGCCACCGGATAACCGAACTGAGCGAGAACGCCGTCGCCCAGATATTTGGTCACCCGCCCTTCATAAACCGTCAGAGCCTCAGCACAGATCCCGTACAGCTCCAGCATCAGCTCCCGCATTCGCTCCGGGCCAATGTCGGCAGCGATCGCGGTCGAGCGATGCATGTCGACCGCGACGACGGTGAGCTGCCGAAGCTCGACGCTCGAAGTGCCCACCGAGTCAAGCCTTTGGCGCGCCTGCCCTACGAGAGCCGCGGCGCGCGCCTCCTTGGGGTCGGCGGCAAGAGCCTGCGAGGCAAGGTCGAGCGCAGCGAGCCACTGCTCTCTCTCGGCAGCGGCTTCTGCCTTCGCGACCAGATCTATCGCAGGTATCGCACCCCTATTACCCAACCCGTCCAATGTGGCGGGATGGTACGCCGAATCCGAGGCTCCGGAGTGTGCGACCTGCCACACCCCGGGGCTAGCCGAAACTTCTGGCCTCAGTCAACCACCACGACGCGCGACCGATCCTTGCGGCATCGGTCACCGGCCGGGGTCAACGAAGCATTTGCCTTCGCGTAGTAAGCACCAGATTTCAGGACGAACTGATCCTCGAGGATCGACCAATCGCCCATGGCGTCCGAGTGCGTCGAGCCGATCTTCTTATCGCCACCACTCTTCTCGCGGTACAGGCCAACGCGACGATTGTTGACGCAAAGCGGTGACCCGGCGTCTAGGTGCCCATGAAACGCTGGAGCGTGATTCGAGATCCCGATATGCGTTTCGTACGCGGTGACCCCCAGCGCCTGCGGCGCGGCGGCCAGGCCAATTGCGATCGCCGCGGCTCCGGCCGCCAGCTTGGCTCCAACTTGCATCTGATCCTCCGTATCTGGATTGGCGCGTGCACCCTACCTCCGATTGCGGCCATCGAGTTAGCCAACCGGCGAGTACCGTCTGTTGAGCTATGGACGAGCTCTATCGCGAGAACATCCTCGATCACTACAAGCGGCCGCGTCACTTCGGCCGCCTTGACGAGTTCGACCTCGACTTCGAGGACACCAACCCGTTCTGCGGCGACGAGCAGCACGTGTACATCAAGCTCGACGAGAACGACCGCGTCACCGAGGTGTCTTTCGAGGGCAAGGGTTGCGCGATCTCGACGGCCGCCACCTCCATGCTCGTTGACGAGCTCGAGGGGATGACGCGCGAGGAGCTCGTGCGGATGCCGAAGGAGAAGGTTCTCGACCTGCTCGGCATCGATATCTCGGCCACCCGCATGAAGTGCGCCCTCCTCGGCCTCAAGGTCGTGAAGTCCGCCTCGCTCGGCACCCTTGCCGATTGGGAGGACGAGGGCGAGCGCGGCGATCCCTCGCTGGCCGGACAGCTGTAGGGGAGCCCGGCCTCTAGCTCGCCTCTTCGACGAGCGAGTCGAGCACGAGTCCCCCAAGGAACACGATCGTGACCAGGTAGAGGTACTCGACCACGACGAAGACCGTCGCGAGGTTGCCGAAGATCGACGCGTAGTCGGCGATCTGGGTCAGATAGAGCCAGAAGAGCGCTGACATCGCCGCCCAGGCAGCCACCACCACTGCGGCTCCGAAACTGATCCAGTGAAGCGGCCGGTCGAGATCCGGGGCCGTCCTCACAACTAGGCCGACGGCGAAGAAAAGCGCCATCAGCGCAATGGACCAGCGGGCGATAAAGCCCAAGACGGCAGCGAGAAAATTCGTGCCAAGCAGGCTGTCGAGCGCCGGCCCACCTGCCCGTAGCGTTGCCACGGCGAGGAGGATGGCCGCTCCCACTGCGGCGCCGGTGGCGATCGAGGATCCAAGATGTTCGAGGAGACTCTTGCTCTTACCGTCGCCGTCGTAGATGCGGACGATGATCTGGTGGCATGCCCGGACCACGCCTGAGACCTGCCAGAGCGCAAGCGCAAGACCGATGGTCACCCAATAGAACTGCTGCGAGGTAAGGACCTTGATCACGGCGTCGTTGATCAGGGTGAAAGCGGCCGGGGAGACGCTCGAGCGGACATCCGGCGCGATATCCGAGCGCCAGACCTCGTCGAGGCCGAGGAAGCCGAGCGCGCCGAAAACGAAGAGGAGAGCGGGGATCAGCGCCAGGAGCATTCGAAACGAAATGGCTCCGGCCTCGACGAGAAGATCGTGCTCACGGAACGCGTCAATCAGTTCTCTTGGCAGCCTGCGAGGCTCGACCGAGCGCCCCGCGCCGACAATCCTGCGGATTGAGGCGACGGGACCAGCCGCCGCGTTTGACCCGGACTCCACGCGAGCACCATAGAGGCGCGGTCGGTCCCGACTGACAGACGGCTAAAATCCGACTGCCGAAGTTGGATTTTATCTATGAGTGAAGTCACCGTTTGCAAGATCGAAGAGCTGCCTGAGGGCGGGATGCGTCTGGTCGAGGCCGAGGATGGCCGCAAGATCGGCGTGTTCCATTGCGCGGGCGGCGGGCTCTTCGCAATCGAAGATCGGTGTTCGCACGATGATGGGCCACTCGCCGAGGGTGAGTTCGACCAAGCGTCCTGTACCGTGGAATGCCCCCGACACGGATCGTTGTTCGACCTGCGATCGGGCCGTCCGAAGTCGCTACCGGCCTACCAGCCGGTCGACACGTTTGAGGCCCGGATCGAAAATGGCGAAGTGAAGCTGGAGATCTAGATGAAGCCACCCCCCGAGACCGCCACACCATCCACCAAGGTTCTGACCGACGCCGAAGCCGGCCTGAAAGACATCGGCTCGGACTACAAGGAGCGTTTCGGCTTCTCAGACCCGGAGACCGGCTACTCGTACAAGGCGCCGAAGGGACTCTCGCGCGAGCTTGATCGCCTCGATCTCCGAGTACAAGTCGGAGCCGCAGTGGATGCGCGACTTCAGGCTGAAGGCATACGAGCATTACGAGAGCCGGCCAACTCCCAAGTGGGGTGGCGATCTCGACCAGATCGACTTCGAGGACATCCATTACTTCGTCCGGGCTTCAGAGAAGGTCGGACACACGTGGGAGGACGTTCCCGAGGACATCAAGAACACCTTCGACAAGCTCGGCATTCCCGAGGCTGAGCGGAAGTTCCTCGCAGGCGTTGGCGCCCAGTACGAGTCAGAATCCGTCTACCACCAGGTAAACGAGAAGCTCGAGGCCCAGGGCGTGATCTTCACCGACATGGACACCGCGCTCCGCGAGCACGAGGATCTCGTCCGCGAGTACTGGGCAACCGTCATCCCACCCAACGACAACAAGCTCGCGGCGCTCAATTCGGCCGTCTGGTCGGGAGGCTCGTTCGTCTACGTCCCCAAGGGCGTCAAGGTCGCGATGCCCCTCCAGGCCTACTTCCGTATCAACACCGAGAACATGGGCCAGTTCGAGCGAACGCTGATTATCGCCGAGGACGACTCGGACGTTCACTACATCGAGGGCTGCACCGCGCCCGTCTACTCGACCGACTCGCTTCACTCCGCGGTGGTCGAGATCGTCGCGAAGCCGTCATCGCGCGTCCGCTACACGACCGTCCAGAACTGGTCGCAGAACGTCTACAACCTCGTCACCAAGCGCGCCATCGCCCAGGAGAACGCGACGATGGAGTGGGTCGACTGCAACCTCGGCTCGAAGCTCACGATGAAGTACCCGTCGATCTACCTGATGGGCGAGGGAGCTCACGGTGAGATCCTTTCGATCGCGTTCGCCGGCAAAGGCCAGCATCAGGACGCCGGCGGCAAGATCATCCACGCGGCGCCGAAGACGACATCGTCGATCTTCTCCAAGTCGATCTCCAAGGACGGTGGTCGCGCCACCTACCGCGGGCTCCTCGAAGTTGCGAAGGGCGCCTCGGAGGCCAAGTCCAAGGTTGTGTGCGACGCGCTACTCCTCGACCCCGAGTCGCGCTCCGACACCTACCCGACGATCCGCATCGACGAGTCCGACGCCAATGTCGGCCACGAGGCGTCGGTGTCGAAGATCGGCGAGGAGCAGCTCTTCTACCTCCAGTCCCGCGGCCTCGACGAGGAAGAGGCCTCGAAGATGATCGTGAACGGCTTCATCGAGCCGATCGCCAAGGAGCTCCCGATGGAATATTCCGTCGAGATGAACCGCCTCATCGAGCTTCAGATGGAAGGTTCGATTGGCTGAGCAAGCCCCCGAACCTTCCTGGCTCGAAGAGAGGCGCCGCGAAGGCGCCTCTCGCGCGCAGGGACTCGAGCTTCCGCACCCGAAGGCCAAGGGCTGGGAGTTCACCGATCTGTCCGATCTTGATCTCGACGCCTATGGCCAAGCCGAGGGCGGCGATGGCGCGTCCGCCGAGAGCGCCGAGGCCATCCTCCCCGCCCCCGACGGTTCCGCCTTCCTGCGCCAGGTCGATGCTCTGACCCTGGGCTCAGAGCTGCCGGAGCCGTCCGGCAACGGCAAGCCCACGGAGCCAACGATGATGCCGCTGGCCGACGCGGCCTCGCGCTATCCCGATCTCGTCCAGGAGCACCTCGGTTCGATCGTCCCCGCGGACGACATCTTCGTCGCGCGCAACGAGGCTGCATGGGCGGGCGGCGCCTTCGTCTACGTCCCCGCCAACCAGCGCTTCGAGATGCCGATCGGCCTCTCAGCGATTCAGGGCGCCGCAGGGTCCACGATGGGCTGGCGCTCGCTGATAGTACTCGAGGAAGGCGCCGAGGCCGAGGTCTGGGAGCAGTACCTGGCAGGCGATCCCGGCGCCGATTCGCTCTTCAACGGTGTCACCGAACTCAGGGTCGGGCCCGGCGCGAACCTGCGCTTCGTCTGCGGCCAGGACCTCTCCGACGAGGCATGGGTCTTCGCCACGCAGCGCGCCGAGGTCGATCGCGACGCTTCGCTCGAATGGCTTGCCCTCGGGTTCGGTTCGGCTCGCGGCAAGGTGCGGATGGAGACCAAGCTCGCCGGCCGCGGCTCGTCAGCCAAGGTCACAGGCGCCTACGCCGGCCTCGGCACCCAGCACCTCGACTACGACACGACCCAGGAGCACGCGGCCCGCGACACCGTGTCCGACCTCGCCTTCCGCGGCGTCCTGAGCGAAGCCGCCACATCTGTGTGGCGCGGGATGATCCGCGTCGATCGCGACGCTCAGCAGACCGATGCCTTCCAGGAGAGCCGCAACCTGCTCCTCTCCGACCGCGCCCACGCCGACGCTATCCCCGGGCTTGAAATCGAAGCCGACGATGTCCGCTGCACTCACGCCGCGGCGGTCGCCCAGGTCGACGCCGAGCAGCTCTACTACCTGCGCTCTCGAGGCCTCGGAGAGCCGGACGCGAAGCGCCTCGTGATCGACGGCTTCCTCCAAGAGCTCGTCGAGCGAACGGTCGAAGGCCCGATCCGCGACGCACTCGCCGGAGCGCTCGAAAAGCGCCTGAGCGAACTCCTCGCCGCCGGCGTCTGAGCTTTTAACGCGCCTGGTCGGCGTTTTCGCGAGGGCCGTCTTCCCTTGCCGCTGCTTCACGCCTTTCGCGTCTCGTCGTGACGACGGCCGAGATCAGCACCACGACCACGGGCACCGCGTAGACGATGTAGAGCGCCCAGTGACCCGCGTGGGCAACCGGTAGCGCGGTCACTGGTTCGCGGCCGAAAGGAGCGCGAGGCCGAGAACTGTGAAGCTCACCATCAGGGCGAGCATCCAGTACTGGGACTGGGTGGCCCGCCGCAGGCTCTCGTAGATCGAAAGCGCTTTGTCGTGGCCCATAGCGAGCGCGACGACGTGGCCGATCACCAGCGCCGCCACCTGCACGTACCAGACTTGTTTCGAGTTGACCGTGTTGAGGTCCACGGTGCCACTGGCGGTACCGAACAGGTCGGTGCCTGCCTCCCCGAGCGGATTCGACAAGAGATAGGTGAACTGCGCCTGCTCCTGGAAGATCACCAGCGAGAAGTAGTGGGCGAGGATGTAGGCGAATGCGATCGGGATGAAGCAGTGCGCGAAATCGCGAGCGAGCGAGCGCTCCGAGCGGCCACCGCTCCCCTCGGTGCCCATCCCCTTGATCCCGCCCCAGTAGATCGCAGCAACGACGCCGACCGTCGCCAGCATGAAGGTGGAAGTTGTGAAGCGCCGGGCGAAGACGTCGCCGGCAGCGTCGGCGCCGCCGTTGATCAGGTTGTAGAGCGAATCGATCGGCCCCGACAGAAGGCCCTCGGTCGCTCCGTCGAACGCCGTGCCACCGATCGCCAGGAGCACCAGCGCGATGGAGCCTGGTACAAGGCCCCAGCCAACCGCCGCCGAGAACCACGGGCGGCGCCCCAGGCGTCCGTCCCTGACCTCGAACGGAGCGAGCCGCGAGAACATGTTGAAGTAGACGGCGAATGCGTCGCCGCGCTCCGACCACTTCTCGACGCCGAAGAGCGCCATTCCGACAAGGGTGTACGCGGTGTAGATGAGGGTCGCAATCGCGACGGTGCGCGGATCAATGAGCACTACGGGCGGGAAGGGAACGCCGTAGCAGAGCTCTAGCCAGAGGAATGCGGCGACTCCGACGACGGCGGGCCAGCGACCCAGACGCTCCGGGTACTCGAGCGGGGCCGGGGCCGAGCGACCCGAGACAAGGCGGAAGAGGCCCCCGGACACACGGCCGATCGTGCGCCACGGATTGAACGCTCGGTAGAAATCGCCGAGGAACACGCTCAGAATCGGCACGCCGACCCAGAACGTCACGAAGACGAAGGTGATGCTGAAGTTCGCGTTCGCAGTCTCGGTTCCGTAGAGCCCCGAGTAGATCGTCACCCCGAGGAGGAGCACTCCCAGCGCGCCCGCAAGAACCTCGGTGACGGGATTCACGACCAGCCGGAAAAGGATCCCCCCTGGCCCGTACGGGTCAGCCCCCTCGAACCGCGGCTTTCGCCAGGCAACCGAAAGCGCCACGAACGAGACGATCAGGACGATCGCGGCTCCCCAGCCGAAGAGCCATTCGGGTATCGGAAGGTCTTCCTTCGGCGCGAGCGTCGCGTGAGCCGACGCCACCGAGGGAAACGCGAGCGCTGCCGCGAATGCAGGCGCTGAGGCCGCCTTGCGCGGAAGCCTCACCTCACGACGGGACGACGGAGATCTCGGCGATCTGAGTTGCCGTGTCCTCGATCTCGGCCTCGAACACGCCCTCGATGCTCGCGGGAACATCGAACTCGACCTGATCGCCAGCCGCGACGTCCATCATCACGTCGTAGCCGTGGAAGTGGATCTCGTAGTCGGCATCGGACTTGACGATGAAACGGATCTCGTCACCTGCCGTGAACTCGAGGTCTTGGACGCCTCCGACCGGCCCGCCGTCCTTGATCTCGATCACGGTAACGTCCTCGGTGGGCTCCTTTTTGCCGCCTGAAGCTCCCCCGTTCTGGCTCGTCTGGGTGGACTCGGAGGAGGTGAGTTCTGTCGACTGGTCTGCCGTGTCGTCATCCCCCAAGAAGAGAAAGAGGGCCACGGCAACAACAATCAAGAAGACCGCGATGGCGGCCGGAAGCTTTCGGTTCTCCATGGGCGCGAGTCTAGAAAGCTCGCTTCAACGCGACCTCAAGGCGTCCCGTTTTCATGCTGACTCTGCGCCGGTTGCCCGCCGCTGTCAACGCCTGCCGAGTCGATCGTGTCCTCGGAGAACACGAAGACGAACACTGCGACGATCGCGATTCCGACCAGGATGCCGAGAACTATCCCGAGAGCGCGATCGCCCCAGCGCATGCGATATCTCTAATGCGTCGCCGAACGGCGGCGCACTTAGACGCCGTCCAGCAAGCGCCAGTTGGACTCGTAGGCGCTCTCCGCGGCAGCAACCATGCGGTCGGCGTCGGCGTCGGTCGCCAGTTCGGAGATCAACTCGCGCACCTCGGCGGCATGCTCGACGTCGCGCCCCTCGTGAACGCGGAAGTAGGCCGTACCCGGGCCCTCTTCAAAACCGTAGCGCTCCAGGAGCCCCGCTCGCTTGGTGCGCGAGATGGCGGGCTGGGAAGCCTCAACTGCGTAAAGGCGCGCGAGCAGTTCGACCGGCTCGCCTTCGCCGGCCCAGTCGGCAGCGCACTCGGCGGTCTCGTCCGTTGGAGTGGCGGCGGTGTCACCACCGACCGCGTCGACGAATCCGTCCCAGAGGCGGACGTGGCCAAGCTCCTCGGCAGCGTGGCGGCGAAGCTCCTCGCGCTCGGGGAGAGCGTTGGCTGCGGCGGTGCTGAGCGAGGAGATTGCCTCGACCGCGTGCCTGTACTGACCCGAGTAGCGAGCGAGTTCTGAGCGGGTCAACTCACCCTCGGACCAACGCTGGTAGAAGGGATGCTGGAGCACGTCCCAGCGCCGTCGGCTTTCCTCGATGCGATCCCAAACTGTGGCGTCCAACTTCCTCTTCCTCCTCTAGCGAGTGCGGGGCGCCAGCATACCGCGGGCGACCCCCGCTGAACGCGTCCTCTGTGTCTACCCTCAACGCTCCCATGAGGCCCGATCGGGACAACATCGCCGCGCCCGAGTTGCCAGGGCGCATCCGCTGGCTGAACGCCGAGGAGCCCCCGCGGATGTCGGCATTGACCGCCGCCGGGCCTGTCCTCGTGCACTTCTTCGACTTCGCCCAGCTCAACAGCTTCCGGGCCCTTCCGTACGTTCGCGAATGGCACAGCCGTTACGCACCCCTGGGACTGTCGACGCTCGGTATCCACTCACCGCGCTTCGGCTTCACGGCCGACGACGGCGTTGCAACCGACGGAGTCATAAGGCTCGAGGTCGAGCACCCCGTCGCGCTCGATACCGACTACTCGATTTGGCATGACTACGGGTGCCTCGGCTGGCCATCCCTGTTCCTGTGGGGTCAGGGGGGCGCTTTGCGCTGGGCCCACCGCGGCGAGGGCGAGTATCAGGCAACCGAGGTGGCGATCCAGGAAGAGCTCCGCGCGAACGATGCGACGGTCGCGCTCCCCGAACTGATGGAAGCGGTTCGCCCTACCGACGTGGAGGGGGCGCTTTTGCCCCCGCCCAGCGCCGAGATCTTTCCCGGCGGATCGCCCGCGGAGCCCACCCAGGGTGGCGCGACGGTCGAAACTGAGTTCGAAGCGGGCGAGGCGTGGGTCGTGGCCGACGGAGAGGGTGAGATGCGCGTGAGCGTCGATGGAGCCGCGCCCACGACGATCGCGGTGCCGCCGGCCGGTCTTGCAAAGCTCACCGGCGATGGCCACCATGAGGGCCACAGTCTCGGAATCGAATCCGACGACGGCGTTCGAGTCTGGGCGATCAGCTTCGCGCCCGGAACGCAGTGATCTACGCCCGCGGGTCGGCAACCGCTTCAGTCCCCGCGCGGACCGGGCTCGTTGGAAACCCCTCGGACGCATTCGGCGGCGCGGTCGTGGGCCTTGCCCTCGACGAACTTGAAGCGGTTGTATCTGCAGAGCCGGCGCTCGGGGTAGCGATTGAGGCCGATGGCGACACCCTCGCGTTCGAAAGCCTAGGCGCTCTCGTTGCGGACCCGGCCGGCCATCCGGCGTTCGGCCCGCTTGCTCTCCTATGGGCGGCGACACGGCGCTTCGCGCGGTCGCGCCCCCAGATCGGACAGGTCGGCGCCCGCGTCTTCCTCGAGAGCTCGTCGATCCCTCCAGGCGTCGGCCTCGCGGGCTCGAGCGCGATCGTCATCGCGGCTCTTCGGGCGCTTGGCGAGCTCTTCGGCGACGAGGTTCCCCCGGGGGGCCTACCGTCGCAGGCGCTGGCTTGCGAACGCGACGGACTCGGAATCGCCGGCGGACTCGGTGACCGGGTCGTTCAGACGTACGGAGGCCTTGTCTATCTGGACCTCGCGAAGAGCGGCGGCGCCAAGGTCGAACCGCTCGACGCGTCGCGGTTGCCGGGCCTCTTCGTCGCCTGGCGAGCCGACGCCCGGACCGACTCAGGCGATGTCCACCGAGCCATGCGCGAGCGGTTTGCCGCGGGCGAGGACACCGTTGTCGAAACGATGCGCGAGATCGCGGGGCTGGCCCGGGCTTCGCTCAAGCCCCTCTTGACGGGCGACGGCGCTGGTCTCGGCGTCTTGATGGAGCGGAACCTGGAACTTCGAGGGCGGATCTACGAACTCGATCCTCGCCACACGGAGATGGTTGCCGCGGCCTCCGAGCTGGGCGTCGCTGTCAACTACTGCGGCTCAGGCGGGGCGATCGTCGGCCTGCTTCGCGACGGGGATCAGCTGGGCGAGATCCGCGACGCGCTCGAGGCCCTCGACTGCTCGCTACTGGTGCGGCGAAAGGGCTAGCCGCGCGCGGCGATCTCGGAGCGGATCTTCTTCGGGAGCATGAAGCGGACGGACTCGTCGACGGTCCTGAGCTCGTCGATGTCCTCGGTTCCGCGGCTACGGAAGAACTCGACGAGCTCGGCAACGAGCTCCTCTGGAGCCGACGCCCCTGATGTGATGCCCACGGTCTCCGCGCCCTCGAGCCACCCCTCCTGGACCTGCGAGGCGTTGTCGATCAGGTGCGAGCGCGCTCCGTGCTCGCGAGCGACCTCGACCAGGCGGTTCGAGTTGGACGAGTTGGTCGACCCGATCACGAGGACCAGATCGGACTCGGAGGCGAGCTGCTTGACGGCGATCTGGCGGTTGGTCGTCGCGTAACAGATGTCCTCTGACTTCGAGGACACGATCTTTGGATAGCGCTGGCGGAGCCGGCTGATGATGTCGGCCGTCTCATCGACCGAAAGAGTTGTCTGCGTGATGAACGCGACGTGCTCTGGGTCCGGGACGTCGACGGAGTCAGCGTCGTCAAGCGTCTCGACGAGGGTGATGGCCTCGGGCGCCTCGCCCATCGTGCCCTCGACCTCCTCGTGCCCCGCGTGCCCAATCATGATGATCGAGTAGCCCTGCTCGGCGAACTTGCGGGCAGACACGTGGACCTTGGTCACGAGCGGGCACGTCGCATCGATCGTGCGGAGCTTGCGGGCCTCGGCGTTCTTGTGGACGGCTGGCGAAACGCCGTGCGCAGAGAAGACGACAAGCTCGCCCTCGGGCACCTCTGTCTCCTCCTCGACGAAAATCGCACCGCGTTCGGCGAGCTGCTCGACGACGTGCTTGTTGTGCACGATCTCCTTGCGCACGTAGACCGGAGGCCCGTGCATGTCCAGGGCTCGCTCGACGGTCTCGACGGCTCTGTCGACGCCCGCGCAGTAGCCGCGTGGAGCGGCCAGGCGAACGCGCTTTGGTGTCAATTGCGCTGTTTCAGGCACATGTCAAGGGTACCCGTGGAGCTCAGGGATCCAGAACCTCGAGCGTCGCCTCGCCGATGTCGTCCAAGCTCCCGGGACAGACCTTGTCGACAGTGTCCTGGGTCGTGTGCCAGTAAGGACCAGGTGGCGCGTCCGAGCCGTAGGTGAAGTCGATCAGGTCAAGGGCCGGGACTCCGGCCTCGAGGAACGGGATGTGGTCGTCCAAGACGGCGTCGGTCGCTCCCTCGAACGGCGCCGCTGAGCCGGACAGGGCTTCGGCCGCGGCGGCGAACTGCCCGTAGAGACCGGCATCCGACGCGGCTTCGCGCGGAACCTGGAGATCGCAGTCGCCGATCAGGTCGAACAGGATCATCGAGCGCATCTCGCCGAGAGGCGGCGTGCCCTGCGACTCATCGGCCGCGAATGCGACGTATTGCTGCGAGCCGCGTGTCCCGTCCTCCTCGAAGGACCGCTCGCCGCGAGCCTCCTCGGCGTCGAAGAGAGCAATCGAGACCGACGGGCCGTCGAGCGGAGCGTCCGCGGCGAGGACTCGCGCTAGCTCGAGCACCACGGCCACACCCGAGGCGCCGTCGTTGGCGCCCAGCGAATCCGGGGATGTCCTTCGTGTCGAGATGCGCCGCGACGACGACGGTGTCCGGCTCAGTGCCCGGGATCGTCGCGACGACGTTTCGCCATGGCCGCTGAACCTGCACGTCCTTCGCGCCCGCGCCCTTCAGCCGGCCGGCGAGGAAGCGGACCGCTCCCGGTTCTCCGAGGAACCCGAGGGGCGCGGGCCGATCTCGACCTGTGCCCGAGATCATCGAAAGCTGCGGCTTCGTCGAAGCGCTCAGGCGCGGGGTTCGCGGGCTCGTCGGAGCCGCACCCGGCAATACCGAGGGCCACGCAGGTGAAAACGATCGCGAGTCGCACCGGGAAAGAGTAGGTTCCCCCCATGGCACAGGGCCACATGGACCGCCTGTCGGCGATCGACCCCTCGTTCCTCACCAACGAGTCGTCGTCCGCGCACATGCACGTTGGCGGCGTGATGATCTTCGAAGGCCCGCCGCCCGCTACGAGGACATGCTCGAGCATATCCGCTCGCGCCTTCACCTGGTCCCGCGCTTTCGCCAGAAGCTCGCGCATCCGCCGCTCGAGACGGGCCGACCGTTCTGGATCGACGACCCCACCTTCAACCTCGAGTACCACGTGCGTCACTCGGCGCTGCCCTCGCCCGGTTCCGAGGAACAGCTGCGCAACCTCGCCGCACGCGTCTTCTCCCAGCAGCTCGACCGCACGAAGCCGCTCTGGGAGCTATGGCTGGTCCAGGGCCTCACCCGCAAGCGCTTCGCGATCGTCTCGAAGACGCATCACGCGCTCGTCGACGGCGTCTCCGGCGTCGACATCGCAACGGTCCTCTTCGACCTCAAGCCGGTGCCCGAGCCCGTCCGGGCCGACCACGATTGGGTGCCCACTCCGGACGCCGTCCTCGGCGCAGCTCGCCGCGAAGGGCGCCCAGGGCCTGGCCAAGATCCCGCTCGCGTTGTCGCGCCGCGCGGAGCGGGCCGCATCCCATCCGCAGCGACCGCTCGACCGGGTCGGCGAGCTCACCGCGGCCGTCGGCGAGGTCGCGTGGAACTTCGCCAACCCGGCGCCCGACGCTGCCGCTCAACGTTCGAGATCGGCTCGCACCGGCGCTTCGTCTGGGTGCAGTCGACCTCGCGCAGTTCAAGCGGATCAAGGACGCGCTCGGCGGCACCGTCAACGACGTCGTGCTCGCCGTGGTCGGCAGGCGGCGTGCGCGACTGGCTGCACTCCCGCGGCATTCGCACCGAGGGATTGGAGGTTCGCGCGCAGGTGCCGGTTTCGATCCGGGCCACCGGACGAGCAGGGCGCAGCTCGGCAACAAGATCACGGCGATGCGGGCCGCCGCTGCCCGTCTACATCGACGATCCCGGTGCAGCGGCTGAGAAGGTACGCGAGCAGATGCGGGACCTCAAGGATTCGCAGGCAGGCGCTGGGCGCAGAGGTGATCTCGCGCTTCAACGACTTCGCGCCGCCGACGCTGCTCGCGCAGGCTGCGCGCATCAACTTCTCGACCCGCCTCTTCAACCTGGTCGTCACCAACGTGCCGGGCCCGCAGGTCCCGATCTACCTGCTCGGCCGCGAGCTTGAGGACATGCTTCCCGGTCGGCTTCCTGCCGCCGGACCAGGCGCTCTTCGTCGCGATCATGTCCTACAACGGCGCGGTCAACTTCGGCCTGCTTGCCGATTACGACTCGATGGACGACGTCGAGATCATCGCCGACGGCATCGAGCGGGCGATCGCCGAGCTGCACCGAGCCGCCGAAGCTGCGCGCGAGAGGCGAACGAGCAACCCAGCTCCGCCGAAGGCCTGACGAATGGAGGGGGGCCCTTCCGCTACCACCTCGAGCTGACACCCGAGCAGCTCAAGATCGTCCATACGGCGCTACGGAGCCTGCTCGACGATTTCGGCCACGACGAGCCGCGAGATCACCGCAGTGATCCATTCGGTGTTGTCCAAGCTGCCGGACGAGCACGCGATCCGGGCGATCCGGATCGGCGAGGACGGCGACCCGCGCCCGTGGTCGACATCACGCCGCCCGACCGCGGCACCGAGCCGGACCCAGGCGTCGCATAAGGGCAACCGAGGGCAGCCGCGTAGCCTGCCCTCGGCCGTGTCGCTCTCCGTTCAGATCGGGATTCTGCTGTCGCTCGCGACGGCTTTCGCCTCCGTGCTCGGCTTTCTCTACAAGCACCGGGGCGCCATCGACGCGCCCGTGGTGAATATGCGGCACCCGCTGCGCACGTCGTTTGCGCTGTTCAAGAACCCGTGGTACACGCTCGGGATCGTGATCGGCAACGGCCGGCTGGGGACTTCACGTGGGCGCCCTTGCTCTGGCACCGATCTCGCTGGTGCAGGCGACGATCGCCGGCGGGCTCGTGCTCCTCACCGTTACCGCCGACCGGCTCTTCGCCCACGAGGTAACGCGGCGCGAGTGGATCGGCGTCGCCCTGGCGGCGCTCGGGCTTGCGTTCCTGGCGGCCACCCTTGGCGACACCGCGGACGAGGCGCATTCCGACTACGAGACGGCCACGGCTCATCCCATTCCTCGTCATCGTGCCGGTGGTGGCGCCTTCGTCGTCGCATTTCTCGCGCCGGGACGCCCACGCGAGGGCGTCCTCTTCGGCGCGTCCGCGGGGCTCTTCTGGGCCGCGTCAGACACTGCGATCAAGGCGCTCTCAGACGGCCTCGGCGACGACAGCGCCTTCCACATCCTCTTTAACCCGCTTGCCCTGCTCATCGCTGCTCGCGTCGATCGCGGGGCTGGTCGTCTCCGCCCGCAGCCTTCAGGTCGGTAAGGCGGTGCCGGTGATCGCGGTCACGAGCGTGGCCGCCAACGCGCTGACGATCGCCGCCGGCCCGATCGTGTTCGAGGAGCCCTTCCCGAACGGGGCCTTTGCGATCGCGCTCCGCGTCGCGGCGTTCGTGCTCGTGATCAGAGCCGCGGCGCTGACCCCGGCGCCGATCGGCGCGGCCGAGGCGGGCCAGCAGCCAGCGCGCGCTTAGTGGTTGCTGTTTTGGCCGATGGCGGCGAAAAGTGCAACCACTACAAAACCCGGGTAGGAGTCGCTCATGACGATTCAAGACGACAGCCTGTTCGGCGATGAGCACGTTCGTGTCTACCGGGAGACCGACGGGGAGCGCGGCTACTTATGGCGGAACGGGACCGAGATCCTGCTGCTCACTACGACAGGTCGCAAGTCGGATGAGGAGCGGACCACGCCCCTCATTCACCGCACCGACGATGACCGGTGGGTTATCGTCGCCTCGAAGGGTGGCTCTCCCGACCACCCGGCCTGGTTTCTCAACCTCGAAGCGAATCCGAGGGCCGAGATCCAAGTCCTGGACGAGAAGATCCCCGTAACCTTCTCAGTGGCCGAAGGCGAGGAGCGCGAGCGGCTCTGGAAGCAGATGGCCGAGGTCTGGCCCGATTACGAGAAGTACCAGGAGAACACCGACCGCGAGATTCCAGTCGTGATCCTGGAGCGGGCCTGAGCCCTTAGAACCCCAGGGCGAACTTCGCGTCCTCGGTCATCATCTCGGGGGACCACGGCGGGTCGAACACCATGTTCGGCTTCACGCTCGTGACTCCCTCGAGGTCGCCGACGAACTCGATCATCTGCTCGGAGACTTGCGGCCCGATCGGGCATGCAGGGGTGGTGAGGGTGAAGGTGACATCGACGTTCTCGCCCTCGACGTTGACGTCGTAGACGAGTCCCAGCGAGACGAAATCGAGCCCCAACTCGGGGTCGATGACCTCTTCGAGAGCCTCGTAGACCTCTTCTTCGGTGACCATGGGCTCATCGTAGCGACGGTGGGTAAAGCGCCAATCGGATCGGCCAGTGTCCCTTTGGGGTTAGGGAGGTCCGAAATCGGGTTAAAGGGCCCAAGGGTTCGAAATCTCGAAATAGGAGTTTGTTTGCTCGTCCAGTCTCGCCGCTCACGCGGTCTCGTTGTTATCGGTGCCATCGCAGCCTTCACATGTGCGGCACCGGCTCACGCCTCGACGGTTACGGCACCGAAGGCCGTTGACGCTTCTTGCTCAGGCGGCGACCGCTCGGGCGAAGACGGCGTCGCGACGCAGACCGTTTCGGTACCTGGCACCTCAACGATCTCAGCCACCCTCGTTGGCGAGGGCAACTGGGACCTCGCCCTAATCGATGAGGCGACCGGCGACGTGGTCGCCGCGTCCTCCTACGCCGATGGCAACGAGATCGCCGAGGGGTTCGCGCCCACCGCGGGAGACTTGATTGTCCAGGCTTGCCGCCGCACGGGCGATGATCCAACTGCGGATCTCTCGGTTGCGACGAACGAACTGTCCGAGCAGGCACCCCGGATGCAGATCGTTCGCGTTTCGACCCCCACCGAGGATGACAAGGCAACCTTGGTCTCGAGCGGCTTCGACCTGATCGAGAGCGGCGGTCCCGGCTACATCGACGCGGTCCTGCATTCTCCGGCCGAGGGGGGCATGCTCCGTGAGGCGGGCTTCAGCTTCGACGTGCTTGAACCCGACCTTGTCGCGCGAAGCATCGCTGACCGCACCGCAGAGCGGCGCCTTGCGCGCCAGGCCGGCGGCTCGGGCATGCCGAGCGGCGACGCGGGGCCAAACGACGGCACCTACCGGCGGCTTTTCGACTACTCGGAGGAGTTGCAAAAGCTCGCCGACGACAACCCGAAGCTCGTCAAGTACTTCACGCTCAAAAAGCACACCTATCTTGACCGCCCGGTCGAGGCGATCAAGGTCGGCGCCCACGTCAAACGGAGGGACGGCCGGCCGACGTTTCTGATGATGGGCGCTCACCACGCCCGCGAGTGGCCCTCGGCCGAGCACACGATCGAGTTTGCGTACGAACTGATCAACGGCTTCAACGACGGCGACCGGACCATCAAGAAGCTCCTGAAGAAGACCACGGTCATCTTCGTCCCGGTCGTCAACCCCGATGGATTCAACACGTCCCGGGAAGCCGGCCAGGCGACAGCTGCCGGCGGGCGCCCCGCTCCGGGCGGTGACGAGACTCCGAACCTCGTGATCCCGTACGAGTATCAGCGCAAGAACTGCCGGGTGGTTCCGCCCACCGAGCCGGCGACCGGCGACTGCATGCAAATGCCAGCGGAAGGCCTTGCCCAGTTCGGCGTCGACCCGAACCGCAACTACGGCGGCTTTTGGGGCGGCCCGGGCGCGAGCACCGAGGACACGCAGCCCTTCGGCGTATACGCCCAGGACTACCGAGGACCCGGCCCGTTCTCCGAACCGGAGACGCAAAATGTTCGCAAATTGATCTCCAAGAACCAAGTGGTGACGCTCATCACCAACCACACCTTTTCGCAGCTGCTTCTGCGCCCGCCAGGCCTTCAGGCAAAGGGCCCGCCCCCGGACGAGAAGCTCTACAAGCGCTTCGGCGCCTCAATGGCCAAGGAGAACGGCTACGCGAATCAAAAGAGCTACGAGCTCTACGACACCTCGGGCGGCACCGAGGACTGGAGCTACTACGCCACCGGCGGGCTCGGCTTCACGTTCGAGATCGGCGCCACGGCATTCCATGACATCTACGCGGACGGCGTAAACGCCGAATACTTCGGCGACACACCAGCAGCCGACGGCGGCGGAGGCAATGAAGTGGCCTACACGAAGGCCCTCAAGAGCACGGCCAACCCAAAGCGCCATTCTCAGATCAAGGGGGCCGCTCCCGGTGGCGCCGTGCTCACGCTCAAGAAGAAGTTCATGACCCCGACGTCGCCCGTCATCGACGGCGAAGGCAACGAGGGCAAGGTCATCCTCTTCAAGGACAAGCTGAAGACGAAGCTAGACGTCCCGAAGAGCGGGCATTACGACTGGCACGTCAACCCGTCGACGCGCCCGCTCGTGGACCCGCGCCTACCCGACACGGACGTGCCCAAGGGCAAGCCATCCGATCCGGTCGCCTTCACCGGCGCTCCCGGCCCGGACGCGATCCCATGTGCGGACCCGGAAACCGAGGACCCGATGTGCTTCAACGATCACCCGTTCAAGGTGCCCGGGGGCAAGGGAGTCGACAACGGGAAGGCGACTGTCCGAATCACCTGGGCAACGCCTTCCTCCGACTGGGACATGAAGGTCTTCAAGGACTCGGACGGCGACGGCTCGTCGGAGGGCGAGACCAAGGTCTTCGGCTCGTCGGCAACCGGTCCCTCGAACGTCGAAGAGACCACCCTCTCCGGTCCTGATTTCAAGCCCGGAAAGTATGTGGTGCGAGTCACCAACTACGCGGCGACCGAGCCGTACGACGGGACGATCACCTTCGACAAGACCGAGGTGTCGAAGATCAAGCAAGGCCTGGAGAAGTGGACACTCACGTGCCGCGAGCGCAAGGGCGGGCCGGTCAAGGTCACTCGTAAGGTGCTGGTGAAGCGTGGCCGGGTCGCGACCGAGAACCTCGCACGGGATTGCAACTGAGCGCCGGAGGTTCGTAGGCTGGAGGGGCATATGCCCCTCCTCCTGCTCCTCTTCATCGCGGTCCCGATCGCGGAACTCTGGCTGATCATCAAGATCGGCGGCGAGATCGGCGTGCTGCCGACGATCGCCCTGCTGATCGTTGACAGCTTCGTCGGAGCCGCGCTTGCCCGTTCGCAGAGCCGCGCAGCATGGCAGCGGTTCAACCTCGCCCTCGCCGAGGGCCGCGTGCCAGGCAAGGAGGCTTTCGACGGCGCGATGATCATCCTTGGCGGCGCGCTGCTACTCACGCCGGGGTTCATCAGCGACATCTTCGGCCTGATCCTCCTGATCCCGCCCACTCGCGCTCTCGTGCGCGAATTCATCAGCCGGCGGGTTTCGACCGGGACCGCTGCGACCTGGCGTGTCGGCACGTTCGGCAGCCGCCCCGGCGGCGGACCCACCCCCTTCCCCAGAGAAGGCCAGAACTACGACTACGAGGGCACTGCCAGCGAGGTCGCCGAACCACCTCCCGAGCTGGATGATCGCAATGAGTGAGATCTCGCTCCCGGTTGGCGACGACCTGGGCGTTTCCTGGAACGACAACGGCACCTGGTCCCTGGCGGGTTCGCTCACGCCCGGAAACTCCGCCCTACGGGTCCTGACCGCGACCGTGGACGGAGCGCTACTGATGCTTGCGTCCGTGCGCCCGCAGGGAGCGGATGCCCACGACGAGGAGAAGGTGACGGCGCTCCTGCTCGAGAACGGAGGGAAGCGCACCGAGTTCGACGAGGTGCTCCTGTCGACTCAGTACGACTCCGCGGGCTCGGTCCGCCGGGTCGGGCTGGAGCTTTATCCGGAAGGCGACGACTACCCGAGCCGCGGCGCGGGCGACACGATCGAGCTCGGCCGCGGGCCGGAGGGCGACCACAGCATCGCCAAGCTCGACTTCCGCTTCGATGGCCGGCGGGGCACCGCGGTCTACGAGATCATCCACGCCTGATATGGCGATCAGGGCGGTCATCAGCGATTTCGGCGGAGTTCTCACGACGCCGCTTGTCGGCTCCTTCATGGCGTTCCAGGACCAGACCGGCATCCCGGCGGAAGCGCTTGGAAAGTCGATGCAGCGCATCTACGAGCGCGACGGCGTGCACCCGCTCTACGAATTGGAGAAGGGTCACGTCAGCGAGCACGCGTTCCTCAACGAACTCCGGACTGAGCTCGCCGTAGATCTCGGTCACGAGCCGGAGCTACACGACTTCAAGGAGATCTACTTCGAAGCGCTCAACGCGAACGACGAGATGATCGACGCGATGCGCGAGGCCAAGGCCGCGGGCTTCCGGATGGCGATGCTCACCAACAACGTGCGCGAGTGGGAGCCGCTCTGGCGCTCGATGCTGCCGGTCGACGAGATCTTCGAGCTCGTCGTCGACTCAGCCTTCGTGGGAATGCGGAAGCCGGAGCCGGAGATCTACACCCTCACGCTCGAGCGGATCCGGAACCACGACCCGGCAGATCTCGGCGACCTCGAGTTCTCCGAGTGCCTCTTCGTCGACGATTTCGAGGTCAACTGCACCGCCGCGCGCGAACTCGGCATGGACGCAATCCGCTTCGAATCGAACGACCAGGCGCTGCCTGAATTCCGCGAAGCGCTGGGCCAAGCCTAGAATCGGTGTCGTGACGCGCGATGAAGCAGAAGCCCTGTGCGCCGCGAATGCCGCCGACCACGCTGATCGAGCGAACGCTCAGTGGCGCCCGCGTCAGACCCCGGACGGAGACTGGGACGTGATGCGGATCAACCTGCCACCCACCGAGCCGACGACGCCTGAGATCGAAGCCGCCGAGAGGCCGCCGACCGCCGACGACCCGCGGCAGGCGATCTTTCAGAACATCTCGCCGTACGGCGCGGGGTTCTGAGCTAAAGCTCGATCGGAATCGGCTCGGTTCCCTCGACGGTGCGGTTTCCGCGGAACTCGTCGCGGAAGTCCTGAACCGCGTCCAGGGTCGCATTGCCGTCGAAGCCGTCGCAGCCCATCAGGTTGGTCCATCCCGCCACCGCGACCTCGTACGGCATGTCCGGGTTCGGAAACAGGATCACGCCGGCCGGGTCGGCATCGAAGACGCCCTTGAGAGCCAGCTGGTCCTCCCCTGAGAGGTCTGGCGAGTACTGGATCTCGACCCGCTGGTGCTCCATCGAGTGGACGAGACGGCCGACCGGGGGGTATTCGAGGTACGCGCCATCGGCAAGCGCTCCCGACGCGGTCTCGGAGGGATTGCCGTAGTGATCGCCTGACGTCGGTGGGTTCGTCCCGTAATCAACGTCAGCAGCGTCCTCGTCGGTGATGTGCGTGTTGCCATCATCCGGGAGGCCGAGCTGAAGGTCGCAGCCGGCCGCATCGGCTGCCGCGGCGAGGTCGGATTCGCCGACCGCGGCCGGGGGCGTGCCCTCGCGCCCATCCAGCTCGATGCCGTCGGGCACGACGCCGAGCTGGGGCTGGAGATGCGCGTTGACGGGAAAGCCGAAGTCGTCGAGCTCCGTGTCGCCTGCAGTTGCGTCGCTCTCAGTGGTGGTGCTCGACGTGGTCGAGGAAGTCATCTCGTCGTCTCCCCCTCCACAGCCCACAGCGACCAGGATCGCAAAGGCGGACAATCCGCATGCGACCGCCCGACCGGTGTGCTCGCCCCTGCTCACAGGAGCCAGAATGTAGCCAGGCCCTAGTTGTCCGAACCGGCGCGGTCCCAGACATAGAGCTCGACTGCCTCGAGGGCGAGCTCCATGAGGCGCGGGCCCGAGAGCCAGTCGAGCACCGTGTCGAGCGCCCGCTCCTCGGTGACCCCCCGGTCCACCGCTTCCTCGCCCCGGAACCCCGCGGCGAGCTTCAGCGCCTCGCGCCGGTGCTCGCCGAGGCCCGAGAACGAGCGCATGAGGAAGTCACGGTTGGGAAGCGGATGGCCGATCTCCATCGACGCGTGCCAGGCGGCAAGCATCGAGATGTCGTGATCGTCCAGCTCCGAGATCGCGCGGGCGTAATGCGACTCGAGCTCGTCCTCCGGGATTTCGTCGACCCACGCACGTACGGCCTCGCCAAGCAGCTGGCGGCGCGCCTCGCGGCCGACTGAGTCGGCGATTGCGCGGATCGCGTCGGCTGGATCGATGAAACACAGAGACATTTAAGGGCGCACTCCTCGGGAAGGGTTGGCGTCCAGCACAAGGTAGGTCCCACGGCGGACGGCACCGCGACGCGCCGAAACCCGCTGTTTCCGGCATTGCAATGCGGGCCTTGCGCATCGTCAGGCCTGGGCTCTGATGCCCGACCTAGGATCGGAGGGAATGCGCATCGAGGCTGACAAGTGACGTTGCGGCTCATCGTCGGGCCGCCGAACTCCGGGCGAGCCGGAGAGGTGCTCTCGGGCCTTCGTTCAGCGCTCGACAAGGGACCGCTCCTTGTGGTGCCCACGGGCGACGATGTCACCCGGTTCGAAAGAGACCTCTGCGCGGGCGACGAGCCCGCGGTTGGCGCCACGATCCGCACCTTCGGCTCGGTTTTTGCCGATGTGGTCGCCGAGGCTGGCGTCGCCCTCCCACCCCGCCTTTCGCCGCCCCAGCGGCTCGCGCTCGTTCGGGCCGCTGTCAGCGCGGCTTCCACGCGCATCCTGCGCCGCTCCGCCGAAGCTCCTGGATTTGCGCCCGCTCTCGACAGCTTGATCGCCGAGCTGCAGGCGGCGCTCGTCTCGCCGGCCGACCTGCGCTTGGCGGCCGAAGCTGCGGGTGATGCGGACCTGGAGCTTGAGCTGGCCGGCCTCTACGAGGGGTACGTGCGACTCCGTGACGGGGCCCGGCGCAGTGACGCCGGCTCGGTAGCCGCAGCAGCAATCAAGGCGCTCCGAAGCGGCTCGCCGTGGGGCGAGCGCCCTCTCTTCATCTACGGCTTCGACGATCTGACTGAAGCCCAGCTCGCGCTCACTCTCGCCGTGGCGGAGCAGGCTGACGTCACTGTTGCAGTGAACTTCGCCGACCGCGAGGCGCTCACGGCGCGGGCAGGCCTTCTCGTGCGCCTGAAAACCGAGGGCGGCGAGGTCGTAAAGACGCTGGAGCACCAGCCGAGCTACACGGACCGCGCAAGCCTGCGGCATATCTCGGAGGCGCTGTTCGAAGCGGCGCCGGGCAACGTCGAGCCCGACGACGGCATCCGCCTGATCGAGGCCGGGGGCGAGCGCGGAGAGGCGGAGACGGTGGGGATTGAAATCGCCCGCCTGATCACGGGCGGGACGGACGCCGGCGACATCGTCGTCGCGCTTCGCAGTCCGTCGGCGGAGGGGCCGCTGTTCGCTTCCGTATTTCGGAGCCTTGGCATCCCCGCCACCCTCGAAGCCCAGCTCCCACTCGCCGGCACGGCGGTCGGCCGAGCTCTTTTGACCCTCTGCCGCGCCGCGGACGAGTTGGGCGAACCAGATGACGTCATCGCGCACCTCAGGGCGGACACCGGCTCCCCTCCAGGCAAGGCTGATTGGGCGGAGCGCGCCCTGGCCCGTGGATCGGCCTCGACGGTCGCAGACCTCGAGGCCCGCTGGGAGGACGCCATGCCGCCCCACCTGGCTCGCGTCCGTGAAGCGGACGGCTCGGTCGCCCGGGTGCGAGCGGTCGCGGGATGTGCGCGCCGCATCGCCGAGGGCATCCACCGCGAGGCCGCTCCGCTCGCCGGTGAGCGGAGCTCCGGGGTGCCGCTGGATCCGATCGAGTTGAGGGCGGCGGTTACCGCCGCGGAGCTTCTGGAGGAACTGGCGGCCGTCGCCTCCCTTCCCGGTTGTTCGGCGCCCGACCTCGCTGACGCAGCCGAGGCGATCGAGTCGGCCAGTGTCCGCTCGTGGCTGGGTTCCGCCGAGGGCCGGGTGCGGATTCTCAGCCCCTACCGCGCCCGCGCCGCGCGAGCGAAGCATCTCTTTGCCTGCGCCATGCAGGAGGGCAAGTTCCCCGGCCGGGGGACCGTCGACCCCCTGCTCGGCGACGAAAGCCGCAACCGCCTGGGCATACCGGCACTTCACCGCCGGGAGCAGGACCAGGAGGAGCGCTACCTCTTTCACGTCTGCGTCTCACGCCCCACCGAAACGCTCGCGCTGAGCTGGCGCTCGTGCGACGACGAGGGTCTTCCCGCGGCCCGCTCGCCGTTCGTCGACGAGGTGGTTGACCTGCTTGGCGAGGACAGCGAGGCCGTCGAGGAAGGCCTGACGCTCAAGCGCGGGCTGATTCACGCCGTTCCCCTTCCCGCGGAGGCGACGAACGCTCGCGCCCTCGCCCGGGCGCTCACAGTCTCCGCGGGGCCGGCCCTCGACACGCAGCGCGCCGTCCTCGACGCCTCCGGCATCGATCTCGCGACGTCTGGCGACGTTCTCTCGCTTGTCGCGGAGGCACGCAGCCCGGAGTGGAAACCCGGGCCGCTCAAGCACCCGGACGTGCTTTCGGCAATCGCCCGACGGGAGTCGCTGAGCGCCGGATCGCTCGAAGGGTGGATCCAGTGCTCGTACCGGTGGTTCGTATCGCACGAGCTCTCGCCGCAACGCCTCGAGCCCGAAGCCGACCCGCTCTGGCTCGGCGGCCTCGTTCACGCTTCGCTTCACGCGCTCTACTCCGAGCCGCCCGGCCAGGACACGATCCCGCGCCCAGGCGACGTTGCGCGCTGGCAGGAGCGCTTCAACGAGATCCTCGACGGTCTGCTCGGTGCCGAAGACTCCGGCCTTTACGGCCACGACCGCCATCTCGCCATCGCGCGCACCCGCGATCAGGTCGAGAAGTACCTGGCGGAAGAGGCCGAGCGCGAAAGCACCATGCGGCCGCGGCCGGACCTCCTCGAGCGGAGCTTCGGCTTTCCCGACTCCGAGAACGACCCGGGCGCGCTTCAACTCGGCAACTTCTCGCTCCGCGGGTACATCGACCGGATCGATGTCGAGCCAGGCGGCACCCGCGCCATCGTCCGTGACTACAAGACGTCGAAATCGGTCTCGGGGCGAGCCAAGATCGCTGAGGAGGGCAAGCTCCAGCTGCCGCTCTACATGCTCGTCGCCCGCGACCTGCTCGGGCTTGATCCCGTGGGTGGGCTCTACCACCCGCTCGCCGCGTACAACGACCGGCGAGGGCGCGGCATCGCAGTCCTCGAGGAGGTCAAGGACGGTCTTCTCACCGGCGAGAACATCGTCACCAGAGGCAAGGTGCCAGACGCGGTGCCGCACGACGAGTTCGCGGACGTAATCGAGGGCGCCAGAGCTACGGCGATCGAATACGGCGCCAGGATGCGCGATGGCGAGATCAAGCGCAACCCCCTTGGCGGCACCTGCCCTCGCTACTGCACCTTCCAGCCGATCTGCCGCCTCGAACGCGCTCTGGGCGTCGAAGAGGAGTCGCAGCGAGGTGACGACAAGTGACGTACGGAGTCGTGTTCCCGCCGACCGACGAACAGGCTGCCGCAATCGCGGCACGCGACCGCGACGTGTTCTGCGAAGCGGGTGCCGGAACGGGCAAGACGCGGGTGCTCGTCGGTCGCTACTGCGACGCGCTCACCGGCGATGAGGCCGGGATTGGCGAGATTCTGGCCTTCACCTTCACGGAGCGAGCCGCGTCCGAACTGCGCCAGCGAATCCGCCGCGAGCTGACTCGCCGCTCGCGTGTGGCGAAGGCCGAGGGGGGTGACGCGCGAGCAGCCGAGCTCAGGCGCATGGCGCGCGAAACCGAGCGCGCATGGGTCACGACGATCCACGGCTTCTGCCGGCGCCTGCTGGCAACGCACCCGGTTGCGGCCGGGCTGGATCCCAGGTTCCGGGTGCTCGACGCAGCCGAGTCGATGCGCCTTCGCGAGCAAGCGGCCCGGGAGGCGATCCAGGGGCTTGTCGCGGGAGGGTCAGAAGAGGTCAGCCGGGCGGCCGCCCGCTATCAGTCCTGGCGCCTTGCCGAGATCGCGCTTACCGCCCATGAGCGGTTGCGCAACCAGGGCATGGCTCACCCGCGCCTCCCGGAGGTGTCCGAGCCGCTGGAGCTTTCGACGAGAAAGGAGAAGGAGAAGCGCTCGCTCACCGCGGACGAGAGGCGTGACGCCGTCGAGGCGCGAGCGGCGCTGGAGGCGGTGCTCGAAGAGCTCGACAAGCGCTACACGGAGCTCAAGGCAGCCAGGTCAGGGCTCGACTTCTCAGATCTCGAGCTGCTCGCTGTGGAGCTCCTTCACACATCGACTGCGGTACGGGAGCTGTGGCAGGGGCGCTTCCGCCACGTGATGGTCGACGAGTTCCAGGACACCAACCGTGTCCAGCTCGAGCTCGTCGAGGCGCTACGCGGCCCGGAGGCGAGGCTCTTCACGGTCGGGGACGAGCACCAGTCGATCTACCGCTTTCGAAACGCCGACCTTGAGGTCTTCAGGGCACGCCGGCGCGAAGCGAAGAGCGCGCCGGCGACCGATGTTCTCCCGCTACGAGGCAACTTCCGCTCGAAGACACCTATCCTCGACGCGGCGAACGTGCTGGGCAACGTCCTCCTCGATGGGTTTGCCGATCTCGTTCCCGGCGATCCCACCAAGCAGGCCTTCGGGGCGCCCGACGTGGAGCTCCTCCTCACGATGAACGAGGGCGAGGGGGCGAACCATCTCAAGTGGAAGGACCACCTCGACCTGATGGACAGGCCTCCGTCCGAGACCATCGCCCGGACTGTCGCTCAAGCCAGAGCGCTCGCGGAACGACTACGAGACCTCGTGGATGCAGACGAAGCAAGGGCGGGTGACATCGTCGTTCTGCTGCGCGCGTTCACGCACGTCGACGCATACGAGGAGGCGCTTCGCCGCTACGGCCTGGAGCCGTACGTGGTCGGAGGCCGCGGCTATTGGTCGCAGCAGCAGGTGGAGGACCTCCTGCGCCTCCTCGGGTGTGTTGCGAACCCCCTCGACGACGAGATGCTCCTGGGTGCCCTGGCGAGCCCGGCGGCCGCGGTCTCCCCTGACGCCCTCTGGCTCCTTCGCGCCGCAGCGGGAAGCGGCAAGCACCTGTGGCCCGTCCTCGAGAGCAGATTCGGAGACGCAGAAGGGTTCGATGCGACCGAACCGGAGTGGCTCGACAAGATCGCGGGCGAGGACGCAGCGCTCCTGTCCCAGTTCTGCGAGCGACTGGAGCCGTTGCGGGCGGAAGCGGCTCTTCTCCCGCTGGACGTCCTCGTGGAGCGAACGATGAACGCGTTCGCGTACGACCTCTCCCTCCTGGCGGGCAGCCAACCGGTGGGACGGATGGCGAACGTGAGAAAGCTGATGCGCCTCGCCGCCGAATTCGAGCGAAACGAAGGCCGTGACCTCCGCACTTTTTTGGTGCAGGCGGCGGAATCGACGAAGCGTGACGAGCGCGAGGGACTGGCTCCCGTTCAGCCCGAGGAGCACGACGGCGTGCGGATCATGACGGTGCACGGAGCCAAGGGCCTCGAGTTCCCCGTCGTCGCCGTGCCCGAGCTCGACCGCATCCTCGACGTGGCGCACAACTCCGAGGACGTCTGGATCGGGCGACCTTCCGATGACGGCACACCTGCGCGGTTCGGCCTTCGCCTCGCCTTCCCGACCTCGAAGTCGATCGGCGCTTGGGAGCTCACCGAGCTCGACTCCGAGGAGAAGGCCGCCGAGGCCGAGGAGTCGTGCCGGCTCGTCTACGTCGCCGTGACGCGCGCGCAGGAGCGCCTGATCCTCTCCGGCGTCTACAAGCCTTCGCAGCTCGAGCGGCCGCCGGAGTGGAAGACCAATGACACGGCGCTGACCCGCCTTCTTCCCGCGCTGGTCGACGCCGGATGGGACGGCACAGCCAGCCGAATCGACCTGCCCGTACCGATGCAGATCCGGATCTCGAACCCCAGCGAGGAGCGCGCGAAGGAGCTGACTCCCGAGCCTGCGGCGGCCGCCAGTGCCCAGATCGAAGCGCTCGTCGAGCAGCCGCCGCTGCTCGACAGCGAGCGCTCGGTGGTGCCCTTGGGGCACCTCTCGTATTCGGCCCTCGACGCGTACAAGCGCTGCGGCTACCGCTTCTACGTCGAGCGCGTGCTCGGCGTGCGCGCCGGGCTCGTCGCCACGGTGCCGGACAGTCGCGACGAGACTGAGACTGTCGAGGAAGGTCGTGCCGCCGACGAGCTGCCCGATCCCGAAGAGCCCCAGGCCTCCCCGGGACCTGCTTCACCCGCTCTCGCCCTCGGCAACGCCGTCCACATCGCGCTGGAATGGAGCGCGAGGGCCGCTTGGAAGCGCCCGGACGACGATCGCCTGAGTGCCCTACTGGGAATGGAGGGCCTCGCCGGCGACCGAGACGCACTCGCTCGCGCTCGGAGGCTCGTCGACGGCTGGCTCGGAAGCGACCTGTGCGCCTCGCTGGGCGGCGCGAGCCTCAGGCCCGAAGCTCCGTTCGTGCTGCCGCTGGCAGGCACGGTGCTGCGCGGCAGCATCGACCTGCTGGCGACCGGCGAGGGCGGCGTGACCGTCGTGGACTTCAAGACAGACCGCGTTGGCCCCGATGGCGTCGGCGTCCTCGGCGAGCGCTACGCGGCGCAGCGTGCCGTCTACGCGCTGGCGGTCGCGGGGATCCACCCCGGAGCCACGATCAAGACCGCCCATCTCTTCCTTGAACGGCCCGGCGAGCCAGTCGTCGAGGAGTTCGACGCGGGCTCCCTTTCCGAGGCGCGGTCGAGCCTCGAAGCGCTGGTCGCACAGATCCGCAGCGGCGACTTCGAGCCGGCCCGCGAGCCGTACGCAGCGCTTTGCCTGGGCTGTCCGGCGGCGGCACGCCTCTGCCCCCGCCCCGCGTGGCGTCCTTCGCGAGAAGCGCCCGCGACGGTGCGATGAGCGGCATCGCGGTCTTCGGTTACGGATCGCTGGTCAGCCGGGAGTCGATCTCGCGAACGCTCGGGCACGAAGCGCCTCCTCCGATACCCGCTCGCCTCAGCGGGTGGAGAAGGCGGTGGTCGATCTACCGCAACAATCTCGCCCATGAGAAGGTCTTCGAGCGGGTCGACGGCGAGCCGTTCGAGCACGTTGTGGGCCTCAACATCGAGCACGCCCCGGAAAACGACGAGGCCGAATGGCCGAACGGCGCGCTGATCGCGATCACCCAGGTAGAGCTTGAACGACTCGACCGGCGCGAGGTCCGATACGACCCGGTGGAGGTAACCGAGGACGTTCTCGCGGGACGGGCGACAGACTTCGATCGAGTGTTCGCGTACACCGCCAAGCCTGCCCACGTCGCGGTCGAGACCCCCCCGGCGTCGATCGTGATAGCCACCTACGTGCGCGCATGTCGTGAAGCGTTCGAAGCGCTCGGACCCGGCCAGTGGAAGCTGTTCGAGTCGACCACCGGGCCGTACCCGGCGCCCGTGGTGGAAGCACGCCTTGTGCGCGACGAGATCCCGGAGGGAAACCCCCGCGACTGGTAATCAGTGGTTGCTGTTTTGGCCGCTATGCATGGAAAACGGCAACCGCTAGCGCTCGATCTCGTAGCGCAGGTGCGTAACCGACGGCGTCTCGGCCACGACTCGCGTCGGCTTCAGGCGCCTTAGACCCTCTCCGTCTTCGGCGAAGAGGCGAGTGCCTCCACCCAGGAGGATCGGAGCAACGTGGACCTGCATCTCGTCGATCAGGCCCGCAGCGAGGTACTCCTGCGCGACCTGGGCGCCGCCCGAGATCTGAACGTCGCGGTCGCCCGCGGCCTCACGTGCCTGCTCGAGCGCCGACTCGATGCCGTCGGTGACGAATACGAAGCGCGTGTCCGACAGCTCCAGCGGCTCGCGCTCGTGGTGCGTCAAAACGAAGACCGGCGTGCGAAACGGCGGGTCGTCTCCCCACCAGCCCTGCGCGGGCTCGTCGCCCCACGGTCCGTCCTCGCCGCAGAACATGCGCTTGCCCATGATCACCGCGCCGTAGCTGGTCGCGGCCTCGGCGAGGATCTCGTTGTCGACGCCGGTCTCGCCCTCTGGCCCACGGCCGTGGCTGGAGTTGAACGATTCCAGCTTGACCGCCCAGTCGTGGAGCGCCATCCCGCCCTTGCCGAGCGGATCCTCCTGCGAGGGCTCCGGCCCGGCGACGAAACCGTCGAGCGACATGGTTATCTCGAGCCTCAGCTTGCTCATGGTCGTCCCTCCACTCAAGCCGTGTAGGCCGGCTCGTTACGCGCGGCCGCAGCAGGCCCGGGCTCAGGTGCGTCCACGACCTCCTCAGGCATCCCGGCGGGTGCCTCCACCTGCTCGACCACCAGCGTCGCCACCGCGATCGCAACTCCGACCAGCGCAGCGCCGATCCAGAACGCGAGGTGGTAGCCGCTGACAAGCGCCGAGGCGTGGTCCGTGCCACCGGCCTCCAGGTTCTCCGTGCGGGTGGCCGACAGGGTGGCGAGCACGGCAAGCCCGAGCGCTGCGCCGACCTGGGCGGTGGTGTTGACGAGCCCTGAGGCGAGCCCCGCGTCCTCCTGCGTCGCTCCTGACATCGCCAGGGTCATCAGCGAGGTGAACGCGGAACCGGCACCGATGCCGAGGAGGATCATCGGCGGCAGAACCTGCGAGACGTAGTTGCCGTCGACCTGGATGCGCGTGAACAGCACGAGCCCGATTCCGATCAGGAACAGTCCCGGGATCAACACGTTCTTCGGGCCGAAGCGATTGACCAGGCGGTCCGAGAAGCGGATCGACATCGTGCCCATGGCGAGCGTGGTCGGCAGGAACCCGAGGCCGATCTCAAGCGGGTCGTAACCCTCGATCTCCTTCAGGTAAAGCGACCCGAGAAAGAACATCGCGAACATGCCCGCGATCGTGAGCGCCTGGATCACGTTGGCACCCGAGACGTTCCTCGAGCGGAACATGCGAAGCGGCATGAGCGGGTTCGTAGCGTGCGCCTGGCGCAGGATGAATGCACCGAGGAGCGCCGTCGAGATGCCGCCCAGGAGAAGGGTGGTCGGGTCGCCCCAACCGTTCTCGGCCGCTGGGTCGACGATCGTGTAGACGCCAAGCATCAGCGCGGCCGTGATGAGCACGGCGCCGGGGACGTCGGTGCCCTCGCCGAAGCCGAGGCCCTTGTCCTTCGCCACGAGGCGATTGGCCGCGATGGCGGTGCCGATCCCAATCGGGATGTTGATGAAGAAGATCCAGTGATAGTTGATGGCCTGTGTGAGCGCGCCTCCGGCGAGGAGGCCGATTGAGCCGCCAGCCGACGCGACGAACGCGTAGACGCCGAGAGCCTTGGCCTGCTCTCTCGGCTGCGGGAACATCGTCACGATCATTCCGAGGATCACGGCCGACGTCAGCGCGCCACCGATGCCCTGGATGAACCGGGCGCCCACGAGCATCGCCTGGCTCTGGGCGAAGCCGCAGACCAGGGAGGCGGTGAGGAAGATCGCCATACCCACCATGAAGACGTTCTTGCGACCCAGGAGGTCTCCAAGGCGTCCTGACAGGAGCAGCAAGCCACCGAATGCGATCAGATAGCCGTTGACGACCCAGGCGAGGCCTGACTGGCTGAAGCCGAGGTCATCCTGAATTGCCGGCAGGGCGACGTTCACGACGGTCATGTCGAGAACGATCATCAGGAAGCCGGCGCAAAGCACATAGAGGGCCAGCCAGCGGTCGCGTTCTGAATCTGCAGTGGTCACGGGTCTCCTTTGGTCTTGGTGGAGACACCGTAGCAGATAGTCCTAAAAAAGTACTAGCGAGTCAGGATTCCGTACTTACGCGCTCTGCGGGCAGCCCCTGCATCGATCTTACGAACCCCCTGTCGCGACCGCCTGTGATCACGAGATCAGGCGCAGGGTCCGGTTGATGCTCCGTCAAGCGGCGTGCCGATCGCGTCCCTGACGATCGCGTTCGGAACTCCAAGGCCGCCCGGCGGCCCGTTCGAAACCGACGACCCGAAGACAGTCGCCATCACCTTCCCGTTCCCGTCCACGACGGGTCCTCCGGAGTTGCCGTGTTTGACGACGCCGCGAAAAGGTGTCATGTCCCGCTCGATCGGCCCGCGGCCGTAGGAGTCTTGGCTCTCGACCCTCCCCGTCCTCCCCACCCTGGCCGCCGCGAGGCTCAGGGGACCGTTCTCCGGATATCCGACGATCGCCCCTGCCGTTCCCTTGCGGACCGTGTCCGCAAGCTCCAATGGCGTCCCTTCAAGGCCAGGAACGCCCAGGATCGCGAGGTCGTTCCTCGACTCGTAGTGGAGAACATCCACCCCCAGCGTGGCGCCGTCCACGGTGGTGACCTGGGTGTCGTCCTCCCCCGCAACCACATGCGCGTTTGTCACGACGAGGCCCGGGCCGGCGATCCACCCGGAACCTTCGACCCCAAGCCCGCAGGCACTTCCTGTGACCATCACGACCGATCGGCTCGCAGCTTGTACCTCGGGATCACGCACGAGGCTTTCGTCAGGCGCAGCGACGTCCGCGTCGGGGCCTCTGACGGTCTGCGACGGGTCAATCCGGCGCAGCGCGTTGAGAAAGCCACCCGAGGGCGGCGCGACGTCGTTCAGCGCGGTGAGGATGGCCGACCGCTGCACGGCCTCGCGAACTCCACGAGCGTCCTGTCCCGGAGCGTTGAGGGCCACTGCGCCAAAAACCCATGCCATTACGGCTGCAAGGGCGGTGAGAAGAATTGCGCCGCCGATTGAGTCCGCGATCTTTGCCCCCGGCTTGCTCGCGAGCTTCGCGGTGAGGCCACGGCCCGCCCCATCGAGCGCGATCGCCAGGAAGATGCCAAGCAAGATCCCGCCGCCGGCAGCGACCGCTGGTGCGTACGGCGACTCCGCCCCGCCGTCGAGCAGCGATGGTGCGAGCCTTGCGCCCGCCGCCACGCCGCCAAGGAATCCAGCGAGTGGCAGCGCAGAGCCTGCCAGGCCGCGCTCCCAGCCGATCGCGGCCATCGCCAGCAAAAACACGGCAATCCCGATGTCAATGGGGCTCACGGAGTTTCCAGCCACTACCTTTTTGCCGATGAACGAGCGCCCGTCCACCCCAGCGCAACAAGACGGGCAAAGCTACCGGACTCAGGGCACACGGCTCCCGCCGAAGGCCCAGCGCCAGCCGCTCCCCGAGGAGCGCCGTAGGCGCATCGTCACGCGCAGCGTGCCGATCATCGTGCTGTCAGTCGGGTCATTCGCCGTCGGCGCCTTTGCGGGAGGCTCGGCCGGCGGCTCGGAGACCGGGCAGCGCTTTGCCGATGCCTGGGAGCGTCAGGACTTCTCGGCGATGTACGACGAGCTCTCAGCGGACTCACAAGACGCTTTCTCCCTCGAGAAATTCACAGACCTCTACGTCGATTCACAGGCGACGGCGACCGCGATTCGCGTGACCACTGGTGAGGCGGAGGAGGCCGAGGTCGAAAGCGGCGATGCCGAAGCATTTGACGCCACGGTAGATACGCGGGCGTTCGGCCAGGTGGCTGGGCGCATCGAACTTCCTCTGGACGAGGACGATCAGGTCGAATGGCAGCCCTACATGACGTTCCCAGGGCTCACGTCAAGCGAAACGCTTGATCGCAACACGCGCGTCGGCGAGCGCGCCGCGCTCCTCGCCGCCGACGGCACCCCGCTCGCTTCGGGGCCTGCCTCGGCACGTACCTCGCCCCTGGGGCCCTCTGCGCTGGCGATAGCCGGAGCGATGGGCTCACCGTCGCGAAAGCAGGAGCGCGAGCTCTACGCACGTGGCTTTCCCGATGGAACCCTCGCCGGCACAAGCGGCCTCGAGCTCGCGTTCAACGGTCAGCTCGCCGGTCAGCCGAGCGGTCAGCTCCTTGCCGTCGGCGGTGAGGGTGACGGCGAGGAACGGATCCTCGCGAGCGGCGACCCCTCTCCGGGAACCGCGGTCAAGACCACGATCGACCCCGATGTCCAGTCTGCCGCCGTGACCGCGCTTGGCGACCAGTACGGCGGCGTTGCGGTACTCGACGCATCGTCAGGTGACGTGAAGGGTGTAGCCGGCCTCGCGTTCTCCGCGCCTCAGCCCCCGGGCTCGACGTTCAAGATCATCACCGCGACCGCGGCACTCGACGCGGACGTTGTCGCGCTCGACGACGAGTTTCCGGTCGAGTCGTCGAACAGCCTGATCGGCCGCGAGATCTCGAATGCGCACGACGAGCTCTGCGGCGGGACCTTCGTGGAGGCGTTTGCCGATTCGTGCAACACGGTCTTTGCTCCGCTCGGCGTCGAGGTGGGCGCCGAGAAGATGATCGCCACAGCCGAGGACTTCGGGTTCAATAAACCGCCAGAGCTTGCCGCACCGGAAGCGCTCGACGCGCTCGACCCGCCCGCGTCCACGCTCGGCACGATCGACAGCGATGTCGCCCTCGGCGAAAGCTCAATCGGGCAGGGACAGGTGCTTGCCACCCCACTCGAGATGGCGTCGGTCGCTCAGACAATCGCGAACGGCGGCGTGCGCATGCCCACTTCCATCGTCAAGACCAAGGGGCTTCGCCCAACCGCCGATCCCGTGGAGGTGACGTCGCCCGAGATTGCGGACAAGGTGAAGCAGCTGATGCTCGAAGTCGTCCACTCGGGCACTGGCACCGCTGCACAGATTCCCGGCATCGAGGTCGCAGGCAAGACGGGCACCGCCGAGCTCGGTCCGGCTCCGCTCGAGGAGGGCCAGACGCTCGCCCCCGGCGAGGACCCGCCGCAGGAGGAGAACGCATGGTTCACCTCGTTCGCCCCGGCGTCGAAGCCCGAGTACGTGGTGACGGCTTTCCTCGTCAAGGCCGAGGGCGGCGGCGGCACGGTTGCAGCGCCGATCGCACGCGCCGTCTATACGTCGATTCTGAGCGGCGGGAACTAGTACTCGAGCTCGTCGGCCGGAAAGCCGACAACGCATCCGATCACCACCAGCGCCCCGCCGACGACGGCGATCAGGCCTCCCGCGGTGTCAACCACCTCGGCGACACCTGCGCCAACGGCGAGCATCGCAGCGCCGACGCCCACAAGGTCCCACCAGCCGCCGCCCTGGCGCCGCCTTTCGCCTGCGGTGACTGCAGCGCAGAGAATGACGACCGCGAGGCACCCGTAGCGCACGGCGTCGGAGAAGAACCCACCGAGGATCACGATCGCCGCCGCAGAGGCGAGCACCAAGGCGGTCCGCAGGACCGGCTGCGAGGGGCCGTCGTCCACCGTGACAGCTTTAGATGTCGAGTTCGATGACGCCCTTGCCGAGCACCGAGGTGATCTGGAGCTCGAGCGGGCGTTCCTCGGAGACGTCGTCGTCGACGAGGAACAGGAGCATGGCGCCCTGCGTGGGGCCCGCGGCAGCGACCGTGTCAGGCGCGGGGATGCTGCCGTCGCTGGGGACGTTGGAGCCGATGTCGAGATTGAAGGCGGTGTCGAGGGGGATCGGCTCGTAGACGCGGTGGCTTGCGTCGGTCACCTGGTAGGTGCCGGCACTCGGAAGCTCTTCGTCGCCATCGTTGTCGATGCGGAGGAACACGCCGAGGTAGTGCATCCCCCGTGGTGCCTCATCGGCACCCTGGAGGTAGGCCGCGTCCTCCACCGTGTTTGGATTCAAAAAGCGGGTGATCGCGACGTTGTAGATGAGGTCGCCAACCTCGAGCGGCTCCCCTTCCACGGCAAGCGGCAGGCCTTCCTCAGTGGTCTCTTCCTTGGCGCCGCAGCCTGCCAGCGGCACGGCGAGAGCCAAAACGGCCAGGAGTCCGATGAGTGCTGCGATGGGGGTGCGCATTGGACGCGAGAGTCTATAGGCGGTCGAAGCGCCAGCGGCGCCTAGACGATGCCGATCCTGTCGGCGCCGGCAACCCGGATCCGCGGTGGCGGGCCGCCGGACTCCGCAACCTCGCGCAGGCGCTCCAGGGCCCGCTTGAGCCCCTTCCCCAACTTGCGCTCCGAAGCCTTCGCATCACGCAGGCGGTCGTATGCCTTGGACGGCTCGGTCCAATAGGTGACCTGCACCTCGCAGCTGCGCGCGCCAGGAGTATCGGAGAGCAGCCATTCGGTCATGTTGGGCACCCGGTTGAGGTAGCCACCCTTGCCCTTCTCGACCAGCCGGTGCGGGGCGTTGACCTCCTCGATGACGGAATCCACGAAGCCGCCGTCGGGGAGCCGGAATCTCGCGCCCGCGCCCTTGCCGACCGGCTCGAGGCGCAGAAGGTGGAAGTCCGTCATGAAGTGGTCGGTGAACGACGGGCGCGCGGAGAGGTCCAACAGGATGCCGAACACCGCCTCGCGAGGGGTGTCGATTGAGATCTTCGCCGAGACGGGGCCCACGCAGCGCGATTCTATGGATACATTGGCGACGTGGCGATCACGATCTCGATCCTCTCCCAAAAGGGGGGCACCGGAAAGACGACGATGACGCGGACCCTTGCGGACGCATTCGAGCGCCTGGGCTTGGACGTCCTCGCGATCGACGCGGACCCTCAGGGCAACCTCTCCGACTACTTCGACACCGATCCTGACGCCGAGCCCACGCTCGCCGAAGTGCTGATGGGCCAGACGCGGGCTGCCGACGCGATCCATGGCAAGGTGATCCCCGCCAACCTCCGGCTGGCCGAGGCAGAGTTGGCGCTCGCGGGCAAGATCGGCCGCGAGGTCACCCTGCGGAACGCGCTCCGCGACCTCAAGCGCGAGCACGACGTGATCCTGATCGACTGCCCTCCAACGCTCGGCCTTCTGACCGTAAACGCGCTCGTGGCCTCGGACTACGCACTGCTCTCAACTCAGGCGCAGTACTTCTCGCTCCAGGGCGTCGAGCAGGCGATGGAGGTCGTGAACCTCGCCAAGGACAGCCTGAACCCGGATCTCGAGCTGCTCGGGATCGTCCTGAACATCGCCAACATGCGCACGAAGCACGCGAAGCAGACCCTCGAGTCCCTGAAGAAGGGCTTCGACGACAAGGTCTTCCGCACCGTCATCAGGCAATCCGTCGCGTACGCCGAGTCAGCCGAGCGCGCGGTGCCGATCCTCGACTACCGACCGGGCCGCGGCCAGGACTACCTCTCCCTCGCCGGCGAAATCCTGAGACGCATCGGCAAGCAGGACCTTCTCGAAGCCCTGGACGAGCTGAGCGCCGAAATCGTCCCAGCGGGCGCACGAGGCTAGGCCCTCGGTGGCACTCGTCGTTTTCATGCCCCTATAGGGGCGCCATAACGACGAGTGCACGCTAGAGCTCCGGGACGTCGGCTCCTTCTGGGCTGAATGGGACGCGAAGGACCTCCGCCCAGTCGCCCACACGCTCCTCCAGCGCTGCGACGACCTGGCCGGTGTCCTGCCAGAAGCTCCACACCAGCACGGTGGGCCCCGCGCCTGAGATCGTCGCACCGAGGGCGCCGAGATCGCGGGCGGCGGCTACGAGCCCCATCGGGCGCGGATAGAGCGGCTCGCGGAACGGCTGGTGGAGACGGTCCGCCAGCCCGCGCCGGATCAGCGCGAGGTCGGAGCGCTCGATGCCCAGGGTCAGCTGCGAAGCCGCGGCGACGTTGTCGATCGCCGCAGCCATGTCCACCTGGGCGGGAAGAGCCGCGCGCGCTTCGGACGTCCGCACCTCCTCGCCCGGAATCACAAGGATCGCCTCCACCCCCTGCGGCGGCTCGAGCCGAACGGGCGCCGGAATCGTCCCCTCCTCCGGCCGTGGGCAGACGCAAAAGCCGCCGAAGAGGGCAGCCGCGACATTGTCCGGGTGGCCCTCGAGCTCGACCGCCTTCGCGTAGATCTCGTCCTTGGAGAGCGCCAGCTCGAACAGGTGGTCGGCGGCCATCATGCCGGCGACGATCGCGGCGGCGCTCGATCCCATGCCGCGGGCGAGCGGAATCTCCGAGCGCACCTCGAAACGGATGCGGTCCGCCGGGTGCAATGCCTCGAAGGCGCGAACGCACAGGTTTGACTTGTCGGTGGGGAGCGGATCGCCCCCGGTGTCGAGCGAGAACTCGTCTGCCTCGCAGACCTCGAGCTCAAGGTGCAGCGCCAATGCCGCCGCCATCACGTCGAAGCCCGGTCCGAGGTTCGCCGAGCTTGCGGGGACGCGGACAAGACGCCGCCGGAGGGTCACGCCATCGGCCCCTTCGCCGCAAGGGAGCCTGAACGGCCGGCGATCGCGCCCACGAGGTAGCAATCTCCGGGCACCTCGGCCCGTGGAAGCAGAAGCGATTCCTTGATCCGGGCACCGTCGCCGATCACGGCACCCGGGCCGATCACAGCCGGGCCGTCGATTCGCACCCCGGAGCCGACCGTGACGCCCTCGCCCACGAGGACACGCCCATTCACCTCGCAGTCCGCGGGCAGGCCGCCTTGCTCGACTCCGAGCGGATCTGAGCCGGGCGCCTCGGGATCCGCCTCCGCCTCGACAACCTCGCCGGCGACGTCGATGTCAACGAGGCCGTTCACCGCGTCGAGGTTGCCCTGGAGGTACTCGGGCGGCGAGCCGACGTCGTTCCAGTAACCGCCGGCGTCGTGGACGTAGAACGGCACGTCGGCGTCGAGGAGGGCCGGGAACACATCCATCGCGAAATCCGGCGTGTCCAGACCCTCAGGAAAGTGGTCGAAGACCTCGGGGCTCAGGGCGTAGATCATGCAGTTGGCGCGGTCCGAGAGTGCCTCTGCCGGATCCGGCTTTTCCTGAAAGCCCTGGATGCGCCCGTCCGCGCCGGTGACGATCACGCCGTACTCGCGGGTATTCGCCACCCGCTTGACGGCGAGCGTCGCAACGCCGTCGTTCTCCTCGTGGGCTGCGACCAGTGCCTGAAAGTCGATGTCGGTGAGCGCGTCTCCGGCCATCACCAGGAACGGCTCGTCGCCAAAGAAGTCGCGCACGTTTCTCACCCCACCAGCCGTGTTCAGAAGCTCTTCCTCGAACTCCCAGTTGATCTTGACCCCAAGCGCCGAGCCATCGCCGAAGTGGTCGCGAATCGTGTCTGGAAACCAGTGGAGGTTGCAAACGACATCGGTAACCCCGCCGCGGGCCAGGCGACGAAGGATCTGTTCGAGCACGGGACGGTTGCCCACGGGCACCATCGGCTTCGGAACCTCGTAGGTGAGCGGGCGTAGACGCGTGCCAAGCCCGGCTGCCATGACCATTGCCCTCATCCCGTGCTGAGGCTATCTGGAGCGCTCCCAACTAGGATTGAAGTGCTCACAAGACGACTTGAAGGGACCCATGACCACCACCGCCACGCAGGACTACAAGGTTGCCGACATCGGCCTCGCCGAGTACGGGCGCAAGGAGATCTCGCTTGCCGAGCACGAGATGCCCGGTCTCATGCGGACGCGTGAAGAGTTCGCCGGCTCCCAGCCGCTCAAGGGCGCGCGCATCACAGGTTCACTTCATATGACGGTGCAGACCGCGGTGCTGATCGAAACCCTCGTCGCCCTTGGTGCCGATGTGCGCTGGGCGTCGTGCAACATCTTCTCGACGCAGGATCACGCCGCCGCGGCAATCGCCGAAGCCGGGGTGCCCGTCTACGCCTGGAAGGGCGAGACGCTCGAGGAGTACTGGTGGTGCACGGAGCAGGCCCTCACGTGGCCTGACGCCGACGGCCCCAACATGATCCTGGACGACGGCGGCGATGCCACGCTCCTGGTCCACAAGGGCGTCGAGTACGAGGCTGCGGGTGCCGTGCCCGATCCCGCCGGCGCCGACTCCGAGGAGTTGCGCATCATTCTCGAGACCCTCGAGCGCTCGCTGAACAACGAGCCTGACCGCTTCACCCGTATGGCGGCCCAGATCATGGGCGTCACCGAGGAGACCACCACGGGCGTCCACCGCCTGTACGAGTTCGCTCGCGACAACAAGCTGCTGTTTCCGGCGATCAACGTGAACGACTCGGTCACGAAGTCCAAGTTCGACAACCTCTACGGCTGCCGGCACTCCCTGATCGACGGCATCAACCGCGGAACCGACGTGATGATCGGCGGCAAGGTCGCCGTGATCTGCGGCTTCGGCGATGTCGGCAAGGGTTGCGCCGAGTCGCTTCGCGGCCAGGGTGCCCGCGTGATCATCACCGAGATCGACCCCATCTGCGCGCTTCAAGCGTCGATGGAGGGCTTCGAGGTTCGCACGCTCGACGAGGTGCTCGAGACCGCGGACATCTTCATCACGGCCACCGGCAACAAGGACGTCATCACCGCCGATCAGATGCAGCGGATGAAGCACCAGGCGATCGTGGGCAACATCGGCCACTTCGACAACGAGATCGACATGGCCGGCCTCGAGCGCATGTCCGGCGTCGAAAGGGTGACGGTGAAGCCGCAGGTAGACGAGTGGACCTTCTCCGACGGCCACTCGATCATCGTCCTGTCGGAGGGCCGTCTGCTGAACCTCGGCAACGCGACGGGGCATCCCTCGTTTGTGATGTCGAACTCGTTCACGAACCAGACGATCGCGCAGATCGAGCTGTATTCGAAGAATGACGAGTACTCGAAGCAGGTCTACGTGCTGCCGAAGCACCTCGACGAGAAGGTTGCGCGCCTTCATCTCGACGCCCTGGGCGTGAGCCTCACCGAGCTCTCCCCCGAGCAGGCCGCCTATATCGGCGTGCCGGTCGAGGGCCCGTACAAGCCTGAGCACTACAGGTATTAGATCCGAAACTCGGGCAATCCCTAGGACCCGCGCCAAGCTGGCTTATCGCGCCTGGCCTGACCTACGCTCAGACGATGGCCGACCGTCTGGAGATTTCGCCGAACCTGTCGATCCCGCTCGCTGAGATCGACCTGCGCGCAAGCCGCTCGTCCGGCCCGGGCGGACAGCACGCGAACGTCACCGCGTCGCGCATCGAGGCTGTGTTCGAGATCGGGAGTTCTGCGACGCTCTCGGCCGAGCAGAAGGAGCGCCTTGCTCGCCGCTACGGCAAGCGAGTCACCGCCGTCGCACAGGACGCACGCTCGCAGGCGCGGAATCGCGACCTCGCGCTCAACCGCCTGGCGGAGCGGCTTCGCACAGGTCTCAAGCGCCGGCGACCGCGCCGAGCGACACGCCCGGGCCGGGCCGCAAAAGAGCGCCGGCTGGATCAAAAGAAGCGCCAATCCCAGCGCAAAGGCGAACGCCGGCGCCCAGGCTACGACGACTGATTTCTCACCCGTCGCGGATCTTCCGTACGCCCTTGCGAAATTCCTGGGTTGGGCCCTTTGGCCAGTCCGAGTGGTCGTTTTGCCAGCCCTCAAGGTCCTTGAAGTAGCGGCTGTCGTTGGCCATCGCGTGGCCGATGACGTCGCTCACCTTCACGTGGTGGCGCTGGCAGAGCCACGCGACCAAGCGCTCGGCCGCGAGGCGCTGGTCGTGGCGATGGAGGATCTGCTGCTCCGCCGAGCCGCTCGACTCCTGGACCATCTCGACGCCGAGGGTGCGGTGGTTGAGGCCGATCGCGTGGCGGCAGCGCACGTCCTGGTCGACGAGTTGGTTGATCGTCCCGCCCTTGCCGACAACGAACTGCGCGCAGACGCCCGGCAGCTCGCCGCCGTTCGGCGAGTTGGCGGCGAACGTGTTCCACACGGGCCCGTAGGTAGATGTGGCCGTGTAGTGGATAACGATTTGGTCGACGTGCGTCAGCCGCCATTCGCGCGAGCCGTAGTGCCGCTTTGAGTAGGCGGCCATCTGCTGCTTTCGCTGATCTCCGTACGGAATCGGGTCCTGTCTGATCTCCGGACGGTGTACTCGGCGTGGCGAGCGGTCAGAAAGATCGACGGCTCCCGCAGGCGGCGCCACGAGCAAAGCCAGCGCCACAACCACCCCCGTCACGTAACTCATTCGGCTGACGCCCCGCCGGAGTTCCATCAGACGAGTCTAAGGTCGGCCGAGCTCGTCCTTGAGGCTCTCGATGACCTCAACGGGCGAGGGATCGATCCCGCGCTTCGCAGCGAGGACGAGCGAGACGAGATCGCCGAGCATCACCGCCCAGAGCAAACGGGCCGCGCGCGTGTCGCCTTCAGCCTCGATCTGGACCAGGCCTGCAGCCGTCGGCTCGATTAGCCCCGCGGTCAGCTCGAGACGCTCGCGCGCTCGCGGATGCTGATCGGGGTCGTCGAGGAAGATCGCCGAGAACCCTTCGGAGCCTCCGCCGGCGGTCCAGCCGACGAGCTCATTGTGGTCCATCTCCGGGAGGGCGTGGGCGAACGCGGGGATCTTGGCGTTCTCGTTGATCTGCGTCTTCCAGCGGTAGGCGACCGGGATCGTCAGATCGGAGCCGTAGATGACGGGGAATGAATCCCCAACGACGTCTGCGATCACGGCAGCACGCTCGATGAGGCGTTCACGGCTTGCGCGCAGGTGCGCAGCCGCGCCGTCGATCTCGGTTCTGATCGCAGGCCCGACGCCTGCCAGCGCAGCCACCTCGGCCGCTGCGACGAACATGTAGCCCACGGCCGCTCTCGGCTGAAGCGCGGCGGGGATGGGAATGATCGGGACCTCGCCTTCGCGGGCAGCGGCTCCAAGCGCGCCTCCCGTAGTGGTGACGATCCGCTTGGCGCCGACAGCGGCAGCAGCCTCGAACGCCGCCAGAGTCTCTTCCGTGTTTCCTGAGTAGCTGGCACAGAGGACCATACGCTCAGGAGATGTCCAGGGCTCGAGGCTGTAGTCGCGAACGGTCGTAAAGGGCAGGGTGGTCCGGGTGCCAAGCGCAGCGCGCGCGAGGTCTGCGCCGATCGCTGAGCCGCCCATGCCGCAGACCACCAGGCCGCTGGCCTTCGTTGGCTCGATGCGAGCGGACTCGACCCTGAACAGTGCATCGGAAAGGTGCTCCGGCAGCGCAAGAACGTCGTCCAGCTGGTTGTGCGTGTCGACCGCGCGGATGGCTTCGAGGGTGTCGCTCATGCAGCCACCATGCCAGGTTCGATGCGAGCGTCGTGTTCCACCCTCGCTCCAGGTTCGATCCGTGCGCCCTCGCCGACAATCGCGCCGTCCCCGACGATCGCGCCGGCGCCCACTTCGACACCTGCGGCGAGGATCGCGCCCTCAACCCGTGCGCCGGCCCCAATCAAGCATCCGGCATGGAGAACAGAGCCGACAATCACGGCGCCCTCCCCCACCTCGCAGTGGCCACCGATCACCGCGTTCGGCCCAAGGTGGGAGCCGCCGGCGATGGTTGCCGCGGAGTCGACCAGGATTGGCGCTTCAAGGTGAGCTGAGCCGTCAACGTCGGCGTGGTCGTCGATCCCGAGGCCGTCCGCGTTGATCCGCTCGGCAACTTCCGTCTGGACCCTGCCCGTGAGGATGTCCCAGCTTGCCTGGAGGTAGCGCTCCGGGGTCCCGATGTCCATCCAATAGCCGTCGAGCCTGAGACCAAAGAGGCCCTGGCCCACGAGCCGGGGGAACACCTCGCGCTCGATCGAAACCTGTCTGCCGGCCGGGATGAGATCCACGACAGCCCGATCCAGGACATAGGCGCCGGCGTTCACCTCGTCGGTGTCGATCTCCGATGGGTCGGGCTTTTCGAGGAATTCGGTCACGGCACCAGTCTCGGCGTTCTTGCGGACCAGGCCGTACGAGCTCGGGTCGTCGACCGGGTAGAGCGCGAGGGACGCAAGCGCTTCGCGCTCGGAATGGATGCGCATGTGCTCGGTCAGGTCGAGGTCGGTCAGGACATCGCCGTTGAGAACCAGAAAGCGCTCGCCAAGGAGATCCTGATCGGCGGCAAGGCGGATGGGGCCGGCGGTCCCGAGCGGCTCCGGCTCCTCGACGTAGCGAACGGACGGACCACCCGGGATCTGATCGCCCAGCGCGGAGCGAAGATCCTCAGCCCTGAAGCCGCAAGCCATGACCACATCGGAGACGCCGTGGCGCCCGAGCCAGTCGGCCATGAAGCGGATGAACGGCCTGTCGACGAGCGGCACCGCGGGCTTCGGGCGGGTGAGGGTGAGAGGCCGAAGGCGCGTGCCTTGGCCGCCGACGAGGACGAGCGCCTGCATCAGCCGTCGCCGTTCTGACCGTCGGGACGGCCAATCCCCTCGTACGCGAAGCCGGCGGCACGCAGGGCGTCGCCGTCGAGGTAGTTGCGACCGTCGATGATCACCGCGCTCGTCATTGATTTGCCGACAGCGCCCCAGTCGAGCCCTGAGAACTCGGGCCATTCGGTGACAAGCACGGCAGCGTCGGCCCCTTCGAGGGCCGCTGTGGCCGAATCGGCCATCTCGACGTCGGGAAGCATCTCCGAGGCCGTTCCCTCGGCGACCGGGTCGTAGGCAACGACCTTCGCACCCTCTCCCGCCAGTCGCGCGGAGAGGACGAGGCTCGACGCCTCGCGCATGTCGTCTGTGTCCGGCTTGAAGGCGAGGCCGAGGAGCGCGATTCGCTTGTCGACCAGCGAGCCGAGGTGCCTCTCGAGCTTTGCGATAACGCGCCGTTTCTGGAGCTCGTTCACCTCGATCACCGCGTTCAGAAGCTGAAAGTGGTAGCCGGAGTTGCCCGCGAGCTGCTTGAGGGCGGAAACGTCTTTGGGAAAGCACGAGCCCCCATAGCCAATCCCCGCCCGCAGGAAGCTCGAGCCGATGCGCTCGTCGAGACCCATGCCCCGCGCGACTTCAGTGACGTCAGCGCCCGTCTGCTCGCACACGTTGGCGATCTCATTTATGAACGAAATCTTGGTTGCGAGGAAGGCGTTGGATGCCAGCTTGATCATCTCGGCAGAGGCGAGGTCGGTTCGCACCATCTCACCGCCAAGCGGCGCGTAGAGACGCTCAACCGCATCAGCGGCTTCCTCGGAGCCCGGATCGGCCCCGACGACCACGCGGTCGGGATGCATGAAGTCCCTGATGGCCGAACCCTCCTTGAGGAACTCGGGACAGGACACGTAGGAGAGGTCTGGCTTGTCGCGCTTGATCGCAGCACCCGTGCCTGACGGGACGGTGCTCTTCATCACCAGGGCGTGCCCGCCGTCTTCGGGCAGCTGGTCGACCACGGCGCGAACGCGCGAGAGGTCGGCGTCGCCCGAGTACGTCGGGGGCGTGTCGACGCAGCAGAACAGAAGCCGTGCCGCCTCGAGCGTCTCGTCCATCGACGTGGTGAAGGTGATGCGCTCGGTGTTCTTCGCCAGCAGCTCCGCGAGGTCGGGCTCGTGGATGGTCACCTCACCGCGGCGAAGCGCCTCCACCTTCTCCTCGTTCACGTCGAGCGCCACGATCTCGTGTCCGAGCTCGGCAAAGCAGGTGGCCGTGACGAGGCCGACCCAGCCGACGCCTACGACGCCTACGCGTTCTCCTCCCGGATTCATGCTCGGAAAGCTAGTCGCCCAGCTCGCGAGTCGCGGTGGCGATGCCGATCATCTGGTCTTCGTCGAGGGCGTGCGTCAGCGTGTTGTTCACCCAGTACGACCCCTTCGACGTCTGCCATGCGACCAACCGGAGTTGATCCTTCTCGAAGAACAGCTCGTAGTCACGCCCGTCGACCGTCCGGACTTCGCTTGGATTCTTGAGAATCGGCGGGTCGAGCCAGTTCGTTCCACTGAGGCCATAGAACTGACCCTGGAGGACGTTGATGGGCATCACGAACTTGTACATGTAATACGGATCCTTCTGGCCCTCGGGCGGCACAAGCACCGCCGCTCGCGAATCTTGTGAGATCGTGGCGTTGGCGGTCGAGACGATCTGGGTCGGATAAAAGATCGGCAGGTTCACATTGCGGTGTTCCATGAACTTGGCGAAATTATTGGCGTACTGCTGGCCCGTCGCGGTTGAGTCCACCAGGGCGGGCCCGGAGTTGTCGGGCTTCGGGGGCTCCGGCTTGCCTTGGTCCTTCTCCAGGCTTGGGCTCAGCGGGCGCGGCAGGTTCCTCTGCGGGGGCCTGGTCGAGGTCGGTACCCAGGAACTGGCTCACCGCGGTCTTCACCTCGGCATCCGAGGCAACGACTTCTCCGCTATCCGAGATCTCACCGATCCTGACCTGGCGAACCGGCGCATTGCGCACTGTGATGAACGTCTTCATCAAATCGATGATCGTTGCCGGGTCGTCCACATCGGATGACGTGTTCTTCGTAAAGATGTCGATGAGCTCGTTGCTGCCAAAGACAGGCAAGAGCTCCTTCGACGGAATCCGCTGACGGGCCTCGCGGATGAAGTCCTGCTGACGTGCGCCTCGAACCAGGTCGTTGTCGCCGTGCCTGTAGCGCACGTACTCGAGCGCCTTGTACCCGCACAGCTTCTGATAGCCGGCGTTCACGTCGATCTCCGCGTAGAGCGCGTCCCCGTAGAGGCCCTCATTCGAGTGAAAGTAGTCGTGGTCGACGTCGATGTAGACGCAGTCGATCGCGTTGACCGCCTCATAGAAGCCCTCAAAGTCGACGTTGACCACGTGGTTGATGGGGATGCCGAGGTAGTCCTTGACGGTGCGCAGGGTCAGCTCTGGCCCACCGTACGAGTACGCGGCGTTGATCTTGTCTTCGCCGTAGCCTCCGGGGATAGGCACCTCGAGGTCACGCGGAATCGACAGCAGGGACATGAAGTCCTTATCCGGGTCGACGCGCAGAAGCATCGTCGTATCCGACCGGCCGTTGTCGCCAGGCGTGCCGGTGCGCTTGTCCGACCCGAGGATGAGAAACGTCTGCGGGTCGCCGCCTTCAACTTCTGACAACTCTTGCCGGGCTCCGTTGAGGTTCTCGTCGTTGAGGCCCTTCGCGATGTCCGAGAGAAAGAGGAGGAACGAGACGGCGGTGGCTGCCGCCATCGACGCGACGATCACGACCGACGCTGCCAGGAATCGCCACCACATCCGGCGCTTGGGCGGCGCGCCCACTCCCTGGCCGTTGCCATCCGAAACGGATGCGACAGCCGCGGGGTTGGAATTGGGTTTCGCGGGAGCGACCTGGTGTGAGCCCGTGGTCTTATCGTGGGAGAACGAAGACTTCAGAGCGCGAGCGGTGAGGCCGGCAGCCGCAGCTTCCTTGGCAGCCTCGGCGTCGGCCAGGGCCAGGGTGTTGGCCTCCATGGTCCTGGACGGGTCGAAGGCCTCTTCCCTGGCCTCGGCCTCGGTCTCGGCCTCCTCCTCTTCGTCCGCTTCGTCGTCTTCGAACTCAACGTCTGCGGGCGGCTCTTCTCGCTCGTCGGCCTCGGAGCGCTCGAGCTCTTCCTGCTCATCGGTAACGAGGTCGTCGAAGCCGGCGCTGAGCTCGGCCTCGATGCCGTCGAACTCTTCGGTCATGCCCTGGATTTCACGCTCGGTGTCCGAGTTTTCCTGGTCCTTTCGAGCGCGACCAGCCCACGTCGAGGGCGGAGGCAGATCGCCCGTGTCTTCGTCGGCCGTGCCGTCGACGTCGTCCCCTGGGAACTCTTCGTCCGTCATGCGGTGGGCGGCCCTCCGTTCATCCGCGCGGGAAGCGACGAGACGAACTCGGTGATGGTCTGCCGGTAGCTCGCGAGCGAGGAGATCGAGACCCACTCCTCGGGGCCGTGGTGACCCGCGCCGATGGGTCCGAATTCGACCGCTGGGATTCCAGCACGCAAGAACGAAACAGCGTCCGAGGCGCCATCGCGGCCGACCGAGGTGACCTGGTCCGGGTAGTGGGGAGAGGCGGCGTCGCAAAGGGCGCGCACGAAGCCGGACTCGGGGTCGACGACAGCGGGCGGGCGGCGGAAGGTGGAGATGACCTCGGCGTCCTCGATTGCCGAGACCTGCTCGAGAATCTCTCCTGGCTCCTGTTCAGGCAGATAGCGCACGTCAACGTCGATCACGCAAGTGTCTGGCACCTTGTTCAATGCGTCGCCCCCGAGGATCCGGCCGAGATTGATCGAAGGCCGGTCGTAGAGCTCGGAGCTCTCCGTCGCGAACGGTAGCGATTTGATCTCCCGGAAGACCTCGATCGCCTTGAGAATCGCGTTTTCGCCCAGCCAGGGCGTGGCTCCATGCGCGGCGCGACCGGCGACCTTGATGCGCATCGCAAGAACGCCCTTTGCCGCGACTCCGATGAGCATGTCCGTCGGCTCGCCCGTGATCGCGAAGTCGCCGAGAAAGCCCGCGTCGATCAGGAGGTCGCACCCCCGCTCGACCTCCTCCTCGGATTCCTCATCCGGAACGATGCCAAGGCGGGCACGGACTCCCTCGACCTGCTGGAGGTCCGCGATCGCAAGCATGAGCGCCGCCAAGCCGCCCTTCATGTCATACGCACCGCGGCCGTAGAGCCTGTCGCCCTCGGCGTGTGGCGTGAATTGCCGGCCACGGCCGGGAACGACGTCCATGTGGCCGTGGAGGAGAACGGTTATCGGAGCATCGACGGGCCCGGCGTCTGCCACGAGAACCGGCAGATCCCGGACGGTCAGTTCGTGCACCGTCACATCCCGCGCCTCCAGCCAGCCACGCACGAACCCCGCGCAAAGGCGCACGCCTTCGGCATTCGACGAATCGAAGCCGATCAGCTTCTCGGTGAGTAGGCGCTCATCCATCCCGAACGAAGATATTCGGCCCGTGGCGACTCAGTCCCACAATGCGAGACCAAAGCGCCATTGCTCTCGCTTCCGAGAGAGGCGCTACGAGCCTTCGGCGATCTTCATGAAGGCTTCGGCTCTTGCCTTGTCGCGGGCGGCCTGCTCGGCGGCTGCTGAGTCTTCGTCGGCCTCTTCCAGGCGCTTTTCAGCGTCTTCGAGCTTCGACTTCAGATCCGAGGTGTCCAGCTCGTCTGGCGGCACGGCCTCGGCGATGAGGACCCGTGCGTGGTTGGCGAAGACCTCGAGCCACCCCTCGCCCTGCGCGAAGCGCTCGTCGGGCTCTGAGCCCTCTGACTCGTATAGACGCAACTCGTTCGGCACGAGACGGGCGACCAGCGGCGCGTGACGCGCGCGGATGCCGACCTCGCCAACGGAGGTGCGGGTGGAGAGCTGCCAGAGCTCGCCTCGGAAGACCTCCCCCTCAGGGGTCAGGACCTCCGCTTCGAATCGGTGCTCGTCGGCCAAGGCCAGCTACCTAGCTCTCGTCCGAATCGCCATCGGAGTCGTCGCCCTCGTCGGCCTTGCGCTCGGCCTCCTCGGCTTCCTTCTCCTTGCGCTCGTCAGCCTCTTCCTTCTCGCGCTCGACGCCCTCGTCCTTCTCGCCCTTCTCCTCGTCGCCGGATACCTGGTCGATGCCGCCCTTCATGTAGAAGGCGCTCTCGGGCAGGTCGTCGTGCTGGCCGTCGAGGATCTCGCGGAAGCCGCGGACCGTGTCGGAGACCTCAGACGAACTCGCCGGAGCGGCCGGTGAAGGCCTCGGCGACGAAGAACGGCTGCGACAGGAAGCGCTCGATCTTGCGCGCCCTGTTCACCGCCTGCTTGTCGTCGTCGGAGAGCTCGTCGATTCCGAGAATCGCGATGATGTCCTGTAGCTCGCGGTAGCGCTGAAGCGTCTCCTGGACGTCGGTCGCCGTCTTGTAGTGCTCCTCGCCCAGAATGTCGGGCTTGAGGATCGTCGACGTCGAGTCGAGCGGATCCACCGCCGGGTAGATGCCCTTCTCCGAGATCGACCGCGAAAGCGTCGTGGTCGCGTTCAGGTGGGCGAACACCGACGCCGGCGCCGGGTCGGTGAGGTCGTCTGCCGGGACGTATACGGCCTGGATCGAGGTCACCGAGCCCTTGGTGGTCGAGGAGATCCGCTCCTGGAGCTCACCCATCTCGGTCTCCAGCGTCGGCTGGTAACCGACGGCCGAAGGCATGCGGCCGAAAAGCGCCGATACCTCGGAGCCCGCCTGGACGAACCGGAAGATGTTGTCGATGAAGAGCAGCACGTCCTGGCCGCCCTGCTCACGGAAGTACTCCGCCATCGTGAGGCCCGACAGCGCAACGCGGAGACGCGCGCCGGGTGGCTCGTTCATCTGGCCGAAGACGAGCATGGTCTTGTCGATGACGCCCGACTCCTTCATCTCGAGCCAGAGGTCGTTGCCCTCGCGCGAGCGCTCGCCGACGCCGCAGAAAGCCGAGAGGCCCTCGTGCTCCTCGGCGATCGAGCGGATCAGCTCCTGGATCAGAACGGTCTTGCCGACGCCGGCGCCGCCGAACAGGCCGACCTTGCCGCCCTTCGCGTACGGGGCGAGGAGGTCGATGACCTTGATGCCGGTCTCGAGGATCTCCTGAGCTGGAGCCAGGTCCTCGACCGTCGGGGCCGAGCGGTGGATCGGCCAGCGCTCTTCGGTCTCGACAGGGCCGTCGTCGTCGATCGGCTCGCCGAGGAGGTTGAAGATGCGGCCGAGCGTCTTCTCGCCCACAGGGACCGAGATCGGGCCGCCGGTGTCGATGACCTCGTCGCCGCGCTGGAGGCCGTCGGTTGCGTCCATGGCGACAGCGCGGACTCGGTCGTCGCCGAGGTGCTGCTGCACCTCGAGGGTCAGGTCCATGCCTGCGCGCTCGTCGGACTCCTCGATCTCGATCTTGAGCGCCGAGTAGATCTCGGGCAGCTCGTCCGGGAAGGTGACGTCGACGACGACGCCGAGCACCTGGTCGACGGACGCCGACGTTGCTGCCGCCGTTCGACGATGAACCGCTCGACGGTCGGTGGCCTGGGTCTCTTCAGTGGTCTCTTCGGTTGTTTCAGACATGTTTGTTTCTCCTTAACCGAGCGCCTCCGCGCCCGCGACGACTTCAAGAATTTCCTGCGTGATCTCTGCCTGGCGCACCCGGTTCATCTCCCGGGTGAGGTCGTCGATCATCTCCTCCGCGTTCTCCGACGCCGACCGCATCGCCGTCATGCGTGCGCCCAGCTCCGAGGCTGAAGATTCGAGCAGCGCCCGGTAGACCGAGATGTCCACGTACTCCTCGATCAGAAGGGGCAGGAGCGTTTCCGCGTCCGGCTCGTGGATCATGTCGGACTTGCGGTGCGCCTCAGCGAGCTCCTCGTCCGCCTCCCCCTCCTCGTCCGGGATGCCCTCGCCGAAGACCTCCGCGGCCGACATCGGCAGAAGCGTCTGCCGGCGCACGTACTGCGTGAGCGGCGAGACGTAACGGTTGTAGACGAGGTCGACCTTGTCGACCTCCTCGTCGCGAAAGCTTGTGGTGAGATCGCGCGAGATCTAGCGCGCGTCGGTGAAGGCCGGGCGTTCGGTGAAGCCCGTGTACGACTCCTCGACGTTCTCGCCGCGGAAGGTGAGCGTGGATGAGCCACGCCGGCCGACGACGCGAAACACGACCTCGGCCGATTCCTCGCGCTGGTACTCGCGCTTCAAGCGAATGCCCTCGCGGATGATCTGGGAGTTGAATGCGCCGGCCAGTCCACGATCGCCGGTGACCAGCAGGATCCCGACGCGCTTGATGTCGCGCGTCTCCATCAGAGGCACGCGCTCCGCCATCGTCTCGTCCGTCTCCGCGACCTCGCGCGTCAGCTTGCGGATCGCCTGCGCGTAGGGGCGCATGGCGTCGATGCGCTGCTCGGCACGGCGCAGACGCGCCGCCGCGACCATCTCCATGGCCCGCGTGATCTTGCGGATGTTCTTGACAGAACTGATCCGCGCCGTGACTTCCTTACGCGTCGCCATTGGCTACGCGGTGACCTCTTCCTTCGTCCTCGGCGTCGGAGCCTTCGGCTCCGTCGCCATCGGAGTCGTCAGCCCCGAGTCATCGTCGTCGTCTTGAGTCGTCATCCGAGTCCTCGTCCGAGTCGTCATCGGACTCGCCTTCGCGTGCGGCCCGGTTTCGAGCGCTCCTCCTCGGACTTGATGCGGTCGGACTCGCCCTCTTCGAGCGGCTGGCCGTCCTCGTCGAGATCGGGACCGAAGTCGTCGAGGCCTCGCCCAGCGCGTCGCCGAGGTCCTACTCGATCTCATCGCCCCATTCGCCCTCGGACAGCTCTCTCAACGAGGTCCTTGTTCTCCGACTTGAGGCGGCTGATCGCGGACTCGAGGAAGTCCGGCACCCGCTCGATCTTGATCCGGTCGAGATAGCCGCCGGTGCCCGCGTAGATCGAGATGACCTGCTCGGCGACCGAGAGCGGCGAGCGCTCGTTCTGGTTCAGCATCTCCACCAGACGCTCGCCGCGGGCGAGAGCCTTCTGGGTGTCCGGGTCGAGCTCGGAGCCGAACTGCGCGAACGCCTCGAGGTCGCGGAACTGGGACAGGTCGAGCCGGAGCTTTCCGGCGACCTTCTTCATCGCCTTCGTCTGCGCGTTGCCTCCCGACTCGGGAGACCGAGATACCGACGTTGATCGCCGGCCGGACGCCCGAGTAGAAGAGGTCCGACTCCAGGAAGATCTGGCCGTCGGTGATCGAGATGACGTTGGTCGGGATATAGGCGGACACGTCGTTGGCCTGCGTCTCGATGATCGGCAGCGCTGTATGCGAGCCGCCGCCGAGTTCGTCGTTCAGCTTCACCGAACGCTCGAGCAGACGCGAGTGCAGGTAGAAGACGTCGCCCGGGTACGCCTCGCGCCCCGGCGGGCGGCGAAGGAGCAGCGACATCTGCCGGTAGGCGGACGCGTGCTTCGTGAGGTCGTCATACACACAGAGCGCGTGCTTCCCGTTGTAGAGGAAGTACTCGCCCATCGCGCAGCCCGCGTAGGGAGCGATGAACTTGATCGGGGCTGCCTCGTCGGCTGGCGCGGCGACGATGATGGTGTTGTCCATCGCGCCGGCGTCCTCGAGCGCCTTCTGGAACTGGACGATGGTCGACATGCGCTGACCGATCGCCACGTAGATGCAGATGACGCCTGAATCCTTGTTGTTGATGATCGTGTCGACGGCCACCGCGGTCTTGCCGGTCTGGCGGTCGCCGATGATCAGCTCGCGCTGGCCACGGCCGATCGGGATCATCCCGTCGATCGCCTTGAGCCCGGTCTGGAGGGGCTCCTCCACCGGCTGACGCTGGACGACTCCGGGCGCCTTGAATTCGGCGGGGCGAGTCTCGGATGCGTTGATCTCGCCCTTGTCGTCGAGCGGGCGGCCGAGCGGGTCGACCATGCGGCCGAGGAGTTCGTCGCCGACGGGGATCTCGAGGAGCTTGCCGGTCCGCTTGACCTCGTCGCCCTCAACGATCTGATCCCACTCGCCGAACAGCACGGCGCCGACGTTGTCGGCCTCGAGGTTCAGCGCGAGCCCGGTCACGTCATGGGGCAGCTCGAGCATCTCGAGGGCCATGCAGTTTTCGAGGCCGTGGACGCGTGCGATGCCGTCCGCGACTTGAAGCACGGTTCCTACCTCTGCGATCTCAGCCTCGCCGGTGTCAGCACCGGCGATCCGGTCGCGGATCAGATTGCCGATTTCGTCTGGGCGAATGTCCACTTGGGTTCAGCTCCTAGCTTCCTTGTCGTAAACCGCCGGCGTCAGGCCGCCTTGACGATTTCCTTTCTCAGTTTGTTCAGCTTCGCGCGCAGGCTGGCGTCCATCACCATGTTTCCCACGCGCAAGACGAGGCCGCCGAGGATGTCCTCGTCGACGTCGGCTTGAAGGTCGATCTTCCGGTCGGTCTGTCGCTCGATCTCGTCGCCGACCTGCTTCACGATGGCGTCGTCCAGCTCCACCGCGCTCGTAACGCGAACCTCGAGCCGTTTGTTCTCCTGGGCCCATAGGTCCTCGAAGTGGCTCCGGATGCGGAAGATCGCCGGCATCCGGTGCTTCTCGGCGAGCAGCTTCAGGAAGTTCTCGAACTCCTCGGACGTGCCGCTCACCGCCTTGTCGATCCCGTCGCGCTTCTCCTCGGACGAGAAGTACGGGCTGAAGAAGAAGATCTGGAGCTCGCGATCCGCGTCGATGGCATCGGCGAACTGCGCGAGGTCCGAATGGACCTCGTCGAGCTTGCCTTCCTCCTTGGCGACTGCGAACAGGGCGTCGCCGTAGACGCGTGCGATCTCCTCCATCTCCTACTCCCGCTCTGCTCCGGCGAGCGCTGAGAAGTCGACCTCGGCGAGCGCCTCCTCGACCAGCTTCTGGTGGTCGTCACCGGTAAGCGACTTCCGTGTGATCTTCTCCGTGGCGAGCACGGTCAGGTCGGCCACCTCCCGGCGGATCTGATCGAGCGAGCGCTTCGTCTCGGCCTCGATGTCCTTGCGGGCGGCGTTCACCAGCTCCTCGCGCTTGGCCTTGCCCTCGTTCGTCGCCTCGGAGACGGCCGAATCGGCGGCTTTGCGCGCGCGGGCCTGGATGTCGTCGGCCTGCTCACGCGCCTCCTTGAGACGGGCGCGGTACTCCTGGAGGAGCTCATCCGCCTCGGCGCGCTGCTTCTCGGAGGCCTCGATGTTCTCCTTGATGGCGTTGGCGCGCTTCTCGAGCGCCTCGCCGATCTTCGGGAGTGCGGTCCGCTTCAGGACCCACATCGTGAACAGGAACAGGGCGAGCGTCCAGATCATCAGCCCGAGACCGGGCGAGACCAGAAAGCTGCCGCCGCTGTCCTCCTCTGCAGCCAGGGGCAGAAGCCCCGTTATGAGTGAAGTGCTCAGCAACGGCCTAGAGGAAGAACGCGATCAGACCGAAGATGAACGTGTAGAAGGCGACGGCCTCGGTCAGTGCGAATCCGAGCCAGCGGATCGACTGAAGCTCATCCTTCATCTCGGGCTGGCGGGCGACGGATTCGATCTCCTTGCCGAAGATGATCCCGATGCCGATGCCGGCGCCGATCGAGCCGAGGCCCGCTCCGACACCGAGGGCGATGGCCTTGAGTCCGTCGTCGGTGACGCCGGACTGAGCCGCCTGGGCGAGGACTGTCAGGTCCATTGTGTGCTCCTTTGCGTTGACATACAGACTGTATGTGTCTTAGCGTTTTTCACGGTTTTCAGATTCAAAATCAATGCCCGTCTCCCGTCGCGCCGCCGAGATAGATCGCTGTCAAGGTCGAGAAGATGAAGGCCTGAAGCGTGGCGATCAGGCCCGAGCTCCAGGAGGAAGAACGCGAACGCCAAAGGCAGCGTCAGGAGCCCGAGGGCCGCAACGCCGAGGAGCACCGCGAGACCGCCGCCCATGAAGAGCAGGAGCAGGTGTCCGGCGAATATGTTCGCGAACAATCGCACCGAGAGCGAGATCAGACGGGCGAAATGCGAGATCGCCTCGATCACGAAGAAGAAGCCCTTCGCAAGTGGGTTCATGTCGTCGAGACCCGGCGGGCAGCCAGCTGGCCAGGTAGGGAAAGAAACCCTTGGCCCTTATGCCCTCGACGTGGTAGGAGACCCACACCACCAGGGTGAGCACCAGCGGGATCGAGAGGTTGGCTGTCGCGGCGTAGAGCGCGAACGTCGGAACGTGCGACGCCGAGGATGTCGACCTTGTGCTCGGTGAGGTCGGCAGCGGCAGGTAGCCGATCATGTTCGAGAACCAGATGAAGAAGAAGAGCGTTGCCAGGAACGGGAACCACTTGGTCGCCATCTTCGAGTCGAGGTTGTCGCCCGCGATGTTCTTCCTGGTGAGGTCATAGGCGAGCTCGACCGCCATCTGGACGCGGTTGGGCTTGCGTTGCATCCGATTCGCGATGAAGGTCATCATCCAGATCGTCGCCGCGCTTGCGAGCAACGAGGTAGAGCACGGCCTTGTTGATCGAGAAGTCGATGCCCCCGATGTCGATGGGGATCCACGGATCGAGGAAGAACTCGTTCTGAGGCTGGAACTCGTCGTTCTTCCCGTCGGAGCCCAGCACGAAGGCCATGATCAGGAAGATCCCCGCATAGAGCGCGAGGCCGATGAAGATCTTGGTCTTGCGGGTCAAGCTGACTCCTCGCCGCGGTGCGTGAGCGCCATGACCGCAAGGTAGGTCGTGAAGAGCAGTGCCGCCAGGAGGGCTGCTGCCAGCCCATCCTCCCGCTCGCCGGCAAGCCCCACCGCAAGAACCGAGAAGGAAACGAGCCAGACGCGCCCCATCGCCGAGATGGCGGTGGTCTTGAACGCGTCGTTGCGATTGCCCTCAGCGAGGCTGTGAGCGCGCGCGAGACTCGGCGTAGGCATAGACGAGCCGCTGTGCGATCCAGGCGACTGCGGCGACGAGGTAGCCGAGCATGGGCCAGCCGGCGGCCAGGAACACGGGCAGCGCGAGCGCGAGCGCGAGCAGGTCGAGGTTGCGAAGCACCGCACTGATGCCCGAGCCACGATCCATCTCAGCGCTGCCTACTGCGAGCGTCGACATTGACCAGACCCCCGTCGATTCCAGCGAACAGGCCCGCCAGGTCCCAGGCATGCGGCGCCGCCAGTCGGCAAGCCGAGCTTGCACGCGACCGCTTCGCATCCGGACCTCGCTCCGGTCGGCAATACGCCTACGGCTCCGACACCCGCCCTCGTGGGGGGATCGGGACTCATCGGAGTCTGAGGGATGGGGAGCGGACAATTGAGTGACGAGACAGGGTGGAAGAAACTGATAGCCGCTCCCGGGGGGCGCTAAGCGCCGAGCCGGTGCGGCCCGCCCGAATATATCCCATAACGCGTCTACCCGACGCGACTTTGTAACTCGTTTGTAACGCCGGAGACTAAGTGGAGTCGCGCTACGAGAGCGCGGTGAACTCGCCTGTGTCCGGGTCGATCACCTCGAAGCTGCCCGTCTCGAGTTCCCTCGCAACACCCTCGTCCACCTCCGACTCCGCCAGCGTTCCGCCCGGACGGGTCGCAGCAAGTTGGCGGAAGCGAGTGCTGCGAAGCTTCAGGATCTCGAGCACGATCACCAGGTACACGCTGGCGGCGATCGCGATCGCGAAGATCACTCCGATCACCACCGTCCAGCCCGGGTCGAAATTGCCGTGATCGTCCGAGTAGGGGATGAAACGGAGCGCGAGCGCAAGCCCCGCCATCACCAGAGCCCACGTGTACAGGTAGGCGAGCGTTCGCCGCTGCGAAAATCCCAGGTTCGCCATCCGGTGGTGGAAGTGAGAGCGGTCCGCCCGGTAGATCGGACGGCGATACTTGATGCGCTTTGCGATGACGAAGCTCGTGTCCAGGATCGGAACCATCAGCACGATCAACGGCAGGAAGAGAGCGACGACGGCGTTGGTCTTCAAGGCGCCCTGGATTGCAATACAGCCGAGGAGATAGCCGAGCAGATTCGAGCCCGTGTCCCCCATGAAGCTCGACGCGGGTGGGAACCCGTGGCGAAGAAAGCCGAGTGCCGCGCCGGCTGTCGCAGCTGCGAGAACGCCCGCCGCGTTGCGATCCAGTGAGAGGGCAATCACGGCAAGGGAAGCGGCGGAGATCACGCACACTCCCGCAGCGAGGCCGTCGACGCCGTCGGTGAGGTTGATGACGTTGACGATCGCAACGATCCCGAACACCGTCACCGCCTCGCCGAGGTCGATCGCTCCCAATCAGGTCGACGCTGCCGGGGTCAACTCCGCCGAAGAAGGGAAGCGTGAACTGCGTCAACCGTCACGCCCGCGTTGACGGGGATGATCGTTGCGCCGATCTGACCGGCCAGCTTGATCGCTGGATGCAGGTCGAAGACATCGTCGATGATTCCGACGGCGGCGATGGCGATGGCGCCGGCCAGAATCGCCCGCGTCTGACTCTCCCCTCAAGCCATCGCCCGTCGGCGAGGAAAAGAACCCCGCGACCAGGACCCCGATCAAGATCGCGAGGCCGCCGAGCTTCGGCGTCGGCAACACGTGAAGGCTGCGCTCGTTCGGGATGTCGATAGCGCCGATCCGGCGAGCCAGCCATTCGGCGGCAGGAACGAGGAGCAAGCGCGAGAACAGCCGCGGCGCCGAAAGCGTAGACGGCATCGATGGTCTTGAGGCGGGCCGTCGATCAGCACCTATGCAACTGCTCCAAGTATCCCGTCGACAAGAGAGCCCGCATCACGTGGATTCTGCACCCCTGCGGGGGTTTCGCGTTTCCGGAGCTCCAGCTTCGCCGGGTCCTCGAGGGGCAGCAGGAGACCCTCGGCCTCCAGCTTGAGGTCGACCGCGCCCATCTTGCCGGTGAAGATCGTTCGCACCGGCGTCCCGAGCGCGACGGCCTCCCGGTTCATCGTTCCGCCTGCGCTCACCACCAGGTCCGCGTAGGCGATCAGGCTCTGGGCGTCGACCGCCTCGGCGGGGACGACCAGCGACTTGTCACCGCGAGCGATCGCCGCCGCTCGCTGTCCGTCCGTGCGAGGGATCAGGACGGTGACCGCAGCATCGGCTCGAAGCGAGGCGGTCGAGAACGCCCTCGTAAAGCGGATTGTCGGCGTGGTACGCCGAGGTCTCGGGCGGCGGGCGCACGACCACGAGAACCCGGTCGTCATTCGCCCGGATCGACGAGACGCCAAGCTCGGTCAGCCCGACGTCCGTGATCACCTTCGGCTCCGGCTTGAAGTCAGCGAGGTAGTAGTCCTCCTTGAGGCCCGGGTAGCGAACCAGCTTCGATCGCTTGGCCCCTGCCGCTCTCCATCGCCTCGACCGGGATCGCATCGGGAACGAGAACTCGCTCGCCGCCCGCCACGCGAGCTTGCGCTGAAGGCCCGCGTGCTCGTAGTCCTGCATCTGCGCGGACGGGAAGCGCAGAGGCTTCGAGACGACCGCGAGGTCGACCGAGCCGTGAGCGATCGCCAGGTCGAAGCGGCGCTTGGCCGCGCCCAGCGTCGCGAGCTCGCGCTCCGGCCTGGCCAGCGCTGCTCCCTTGCTGAAGCGTCGAGCCGCCGCCGTGGCGGCCGACGACCGTGTACTCGAGCCCGAGCCGGTCGAGAATGCCCACGGTCTGTCCGTACTCGCGCGTCGTGATGTCGACCTCGTGGCCGCGTTCGCGCAGGCGCTCGACGATCGGGCCGCAGACACCAGCGGATGCGCAGCGGCGGTGCAATCGACCCAGACACGCATCGCCTGAGCCTAGTTCCGAGTCGGGCCTCAGACGGACGAGCGGCGAGAGCTGCGGATAGAGCGGGTAGCGGTCCATCAACGCGCTGGGTCCGCTCGGCGAGCGCGTCGCGCTCGCCTTCGAAGCGATCCGACAGCGCGACCGAGATCACATCGGCGATCTCGCGCATGTCTTCCTCGACGAGGCCGCGCGTGGTGAGCGCCGGCGTGCCGATGCGGAGACCGGAGGGGTTCATCGGCGGGCGCTCGTCGAACGGGATCGCGTTGCGGTTGACCGTGATGCCCACGGCGTCCAGGCGATCCTCCCCTTCCTTGCCCTCGAGGCCGGTGGGGTTGAGGTCGACCAGTACGAGGTGGGTGTCCGTGCCTCCGGTCAGCACCTCGACGCCGCCTTCGACCAGGCCCTCGGCAAAAGCCCTCGCATTGGCGACGGTCTGGCGCTGGCGCGCGCGAAACGGCTCCGAGTCGCGGCGATGCCGAGCGCCACCGCCTTCGCCGCGATGATGTGCATGAGCGGCCCGCCCTGCTGCCCGGGGAAGATCGCGCGGTCGATGTCCTTCTGCAGCTCTTCACGGCAGAGGATGAGCCCGGAGCGCGGGCCGCAAAGCGTCTTGTGGACGGTGGTGGTGACCACATCGCAGTGCTCGATCGGATTGGGGTGCTCGCCGGCGGCGACGAGGCCCGCGAAGTGCGCCATGTCGCACATGAGCTTCGCGCCGACCGAGTCGGCGATCTCGCGGAACGCTGCGAAGTCGAGTTGGCGCGAGTAGGCCGACCAGCCGGTGATGATCAGCTTCGGCCTTCGCTCCTCGGCGAGCCGCGCGACCTCGTCCATGTCGACGCGGTAGTCCTCTCGGCTGACGCCGTACGGCGACGACCTCGTAAAGCTTGCCCGAGACGTTCAGCTTCATCCCGTGCGTGAGGTGGCCGCCGTGATCGAGCTGCCAGGCCCATGATCGTGTCTCCCGGGTCGAGCAGTGCCATGAAGACGGCGTTGTTCGCCTGAGCGCCCGCGTGCGGCTGGACGTTCGCGTGCTCGGCGCCGAAGAGCGACTTGGCGCGGTCGATCGCAAGCTGCTCGGCGACGTCCACCTCCTCGCAACCGCCGTAATAGCGGCGACCCGGATATCCCTCGGCGTACTTGTTGGTCAGAACCGATCCCGCTGCGTCGAGGACGGCCTGCGGCACGAAGTTCTCCGACGCGATCATCTCCAGCGTGTCCTGCTGGCGCGCGAGCTCGCGGTCGAGCACCCGTGCGATCTCGGGGTCGACCTCGGCGAGCGGGGCGGTCTGGAAGTCGTCGGGAAGTTCGGTCATCGGGGCTCCTGGTGGTCGGTATCGTAGCGCGGACTCAGGTTGACACGTTACGGCACCGACATGCGAACGAGAGCTCTGACATTTATTGACCGATTGATAAATAATGGCGATCCGCATCAACTCCCGCAACCCAAGGAGCACGACGTGAGCGAAACCGTGACCCCCGAGAACACCACTACCACCCCCGAGGACGAAGCCGCCCTCCAGGTCCTCCTCGACGGCGACATCGACAAGGTGATGGCCGGGCTCGACCGCATCGTCGAGGCTGCCCCCTCCTACGAGAAGCTCTTCATGCGCTGGCAGCGCCAGCACTGGTCGACCGAGGACTTCGACTTCACCGAAGACCGGCGCCAGTGGGAGGACCCGGACATGTTCACCGACGAGGAGCGCCAGTTCCTCGCCTTCGGCTTCTCGGAGTTCTTCATCGCCGAAGACCGCGTGACCGTGGAGCTCCTCCCCTTCGCGATCGCGGCGCCGCACAAGGAGGCGCAGCTCTTCCTCACGACCCAGATCTCCGACGAGGCAAAGCACGTCGTCTTCTGGGACCGCTTCTACCGCGAGGTGTTCGGCTCGGACGCCGCCGGCATCGCCGAGCAGCTCAACCAGCACCGCTACGTCGTCAACAAGGACTGGGAGACGATGTTCGACGACATCCTCCACGAGTGCGCCGAGGACCTGCGCAAGGACCCCAGCGACTTCCCCGCTCTGGTCCGCGGCGTGACCGTCTACATGGTCGTGATCGAGGGCATGCTCGCGCTGACGGCCGCCCGGTTCATGATCAAGTCGCTGAAGGACAACGGCTGGTTCCCCGGCTTCGTCCAGGGTTTCACGGCCGTCAACCGCGACGAGTCGCGCCACGTCGGCTTCGGCGTCAAGTTCCTCGCCGACGCGATCAAGGCCGACCCGCCAACGCGAAGATCATCGAGGACGACGCTCAAGGAGTGCCTGCCGGTCGCGCCGCTCGTGTTCGTGCCGCCGTGGGTCGACGATCCGTACGACTTCGAGACGCCCTTCTACCACTCGTCCGAGATCTTCGAGTACGCGACGAAGTCGCTGTCGAAGAAGCTCGCGGCGATGGGCCTCGACCCCGCGATGCTGGGCGAGCCAGCGGCCTGACAGTCCGTGGAGACGACGGCGCAGATCAGGCCCGGACCCGGGCGCCCGTCCACGGGCGCCCGCGAGCGCATCCTCGAGGCCTGCCTCGAGGTGCTGAAAGAGTCCGGCTACGCGGGCCTGACGATCGCGAAGGTCGCGGCCCGGGCAGGCGAGTCCAAGGCGCTGATCGCCTACCACTTCGGCTCCAAGGACGGGCTCATTGCCGCTGCCGGCCGTGAGCTAGGCGAGGAGATCACGCGCGAGATCCTCGATGGGCTCGAAGATGCCGAGTCGGTCGAGGAAATCGTCCGCGGCGCCGCGGACGCGCTATGGAACCTGATCGAGCGCGACAAGCGACTCCCTCGGGTCTACTTCGATCTGAATGCCGTCTCGGTGGTCGACTCGGCCGTTCGCGACGTCCTTCAAGAGATCAAGTCCGGCTGGCGCGAAGTTCTCTGCCGCCTGCTGCGCCAGGCGAATCCGGCTCTGACGGCACGCTCTGCCCTGCCTGCGGCGACGCTCGTGATCGCCGGCCTCGAGGGCTTCACGCTCGAGCACATCGAGCGGGGCGACACGCCCGAATTGCGCAAGGCGCGAGAGATGTTCGTCGCATCGGCGACGGCTGTCATCTCAGGCTGACGCGAGCCGAACGAACGCATCCCCCGACTGGAAGCTGCCCTACCAGCTGAACGCGAGCTGAAGCCCCTCCGGGGCGGCGTCGAGCCAGACCTCGACCAGCATCCCCGCCAGGCGGGGATGCTCACGCCAGAGCGCCGTGGCGTCGGTGACCACCAGAACCGTGGCCGCGTTTCTGAGGTCTGGATCGCCGAGCACGTCATGAAGCGCATCCCAGTTTCGGCCGAACCAATCAGGCAGCGCAAAGGCTTCGGCGACCGCGTCCATGAGGTCGTCCCGGCCGGCTATCTCACCGCCGTCGAGAGCCACGACCTGGTAGTCGTCGATGCGCGGTGGGTCATCGGTGAAGTTGATAGGCCTCATCGGGTGTAGTCGTCGGGGTCGATCCGCGCGAACGAGGCGTAGTGGTCATTCGTGTACTAGGTCTCCCCTGCTCGCCGATCACGAGCCGGCGGGCGCCTCTGTCCGGCGAGCCGGGAGTTTCCACGGTGTACTCGCGGTAATAGCCGAAAGGCTGGTCGGGCAGGAGTCCCTCCCGGTTCTGGAAGGTCTGACCGTCCTCTTCGTAAGGGAGTGGGTTTCCAAGGTCGATCGCTACGAGCAAGTTCCGCGATGGCAACGGCTTCCCCGGAGCGCTCAGGGGCCTTGGTTCCTTGATCCGACGCAGTTGACGTGGTCGAAGCTGTTGTGGGGTCCGGCGCGCAGCAGGACTCGTCATCGCCGAGCCCCGGAACGACGATGCCAGCCCCGGCAAGAAGCGCAACGACGACTGCCCAGAGCCGCCTTCGCGCGAGCGGACGACAATGCGGTCAGATCGAGTCGCCGCGCTCGACGGCCGTGATCTGATCGACCCGGCGCTCGTGCCGGCCGCCCTCGAACTCGGTCTCGAGAAAGCGTCTCGACTATCGGCCGCGCCTGGTCCGGCGTAAGCGCTTCGCCCGGCTAGCGCGAGAACGTTCGCGTTGTTGTGGCGGCGGCTCATCTCGGCCTCCTCCGCGTCATGCGCGTTCACGGCACGGACCCCGTCGACCTTGTTGGCGACGATCGAGACGCCAACGCCCGACCCGCAAACCAGGACGGCCCGCTCGGCCTCGCCGGAGGCGACCATGCGCGCAGCGTCCGCCGCGTGCCGCGGATAGTCGGTCGACTCCTCAGAGTCCGTGCCGACGTCCACGACCTCGTGGCCGCCCTCCTCGAGAAGCGGCCTCACGAGCTCCTTGAGCTCGAACCCGGCGTGGTCGGAACCAACTGCAATCTTCACGTTTGCGACGATAGCGCCCATCGTGGCGGCGCCGGTACGCTCGCGCGCACGGCGAGCGCCGACGTCGAGTTACTTCGCAACAGCTCAGACCCCGTCTAGCCGTTGCTTCACCTCGGCGGCCGGAAGCCCGCCCTCGCGGAGAATGCGCCAGTCGCCCCCCAGCTCAAGTTCGGCGATGTCGATCACCGTCGACGGCGTGCCGGTCAGCTCAGCCCCGTCGATCGCAAGGTCCACCCCGTTCATGATCTTCGCCGGAACTTCGCCGAAGCGGGCTGGTGCCGGTTCCCCGCTCACGTTTGCCGAGGTCTGGAACAGCGGCGTCGCCACGCCTCCCAGGGGGCCTTCGATGAGACGGATGCCCAGGCGCTCCGGATCCTCGCGGCACGCGAGCGGGTAGCGGTGCTCCGGGTTGTGCACCACAGCCGTGACCGGCCCGGGCAGAAGCGCAGAAAGAGCGGATCGGGTGCGCTCACCGACGCTGCCAACCAGCTCACGCAGGATGAGCGGCGAGAAGAAGAGCACCGCCGAAGGCTTCCCGTCGTCGCGCCCCTTGAGCTCGTGGATGCGCTTGATCGCGTCCGCCCGCAACGGATCGCAGGCAAGGCCATAAAGCCCATCGGCGGGGAACACGGCGATCCCCCCGGCACCGATAGTCGCCGTCAGACGGGCGCGGGCAGCGGCCGCCCCGTCCTTCGCGATCGAGACGCGCTCGCTCATGACGGATCGAATCCAGCCACGACCCGCTCGATGCCGGCAAGGTCCGGTCGCACCTCGACGCGGCCGTAACCGGCCCGTCGCAAGAGCTCGGAAACCGACGCCGCCTGCCCCTCCCCCACCTCGAGCCCGATCGCCTGCGCACTCGTGACGCCGACGGCGATCTGGCCGAGGAGCACCTCGATCGCCTCCAGGCCGGTGGCGCCGGGGCTTAGCGCCCCTCGCGGCTCCCAGTCCCGGAGTTCCGGCTCGAGATCGAGCCACTCGAGAGCCGTCACGTACGGGAGGTTGGCCACCAGCAGGTCGAAGTGTCCACCCGGTGGAAGGGAGCCCATCTCGAACCGGACCCGGTCTGAGAGTCCAAGCCGCACCGAGTTTTTGCGGGCCACCTCGAGCGCATCGGGGTAGATGTCCGTGGCGACGACCGCGGCGCCGGGAAGCTCGTCTGCAACTGCCAGGGCGATCGCCCCGGAACCTGTGCCGACGTCCAGAACGCTTTGCGGCTCGAGCTCGAGAGCGAGCTCGACGAGAAGCTCGGTCTCCGGCCTCGGGATCAGGACCCTGCGGTCGACATCGAGCTCGATATTGCGGAAACCCTTTCGCCCCATGATGTAGGCGACGGGCTCGCGGCGCAGACGACGCCTGACGAATTCGGCGAACGCACGCGTCGCAACGGGGTCGAGCGGTGTGTCGGGGGACGCGATCAGCGTTGCGCGGGTGACCCCAGCCGCTTCGGCCAGCAAGACCTCCGCGTCGAGGCGCGGCGAGTCGACGCCTGCTGCACGGAGCGCGTCCGTTGCTGCGCTCGAGCGCGTCGCCGGCGGCGCTCGATCCGAGCGCCGCGCTCACACGCCCTCTGCGGCCTGAGCGGCGAGCAGCGCCCGCTTCTCTTCGGCAGCGAGCGCGTCCGTGAACTCGCGCAGGTTGCCGTCGAGGATCTCTTCGAGGTTGTGCGCGGTCAGCTTCACGCGGTGGTCGGTAACGCGGCCCTGCGGGATAGTTGTAGGTGCGGATCTTCTCCGAGCGCTCACCGGAGCCGACCTGCGACTTGCGGTCGGCGGCGATCTCGGCCTGCTGCTCGGCGATCATCCGCTCGTAAAGGCGGGCGCGGAGAACTCGCATCGCCTTCTCCCGGTTCTGGAGCTGCGACTTCTCGTCCTGCATCGAGACGACGATGCCCGGAGGGCTTGTGGGTGATGCGGACGGCCGAGTCCGTCGTGTTCACCGACTGACCGCCCGGACCCGACGAGCGGTAGACGTCGATCTGGAGGTCGTTCTGGTCGATCTGGACCTCGACGTCCTCGGCCTCGGGCAGCACCGCCACGGTCGCTGTCGAGGTGTGGATGCGGCCCTGCGACTCGGTCTTCGGCACTCGCTGGACGCGATGAGTCCCCCCTTCGAACTTGAACACGGAGAACGCGCCGTCGCCCTTGATCGCGAAGGTCGCCTCCTTGAAGCCGCCCATGTCGGCCGCTGAGATCGAGATGTCCTCGGTCTGGAAGCCGCGCTCCTGCGCGTAACGGGTGAGCATCTTGTAGAGGTCGCCGGCGAACAGCGACGCCTCGTCGCCGCCCGCGCCTCCGCGGATCTCGACCAGAACGTTCTTGTCGTCGTTCGGGTCGGCTTCGACCATCGCGAGGCGAATTCCCTCCTCAACCTCCTCGATTCCGGCTTCGGCGCTTCGTTCACGACCGCGCGCAGCTCCAGGTCCTCACCCTCGTCGAGCAGCTCCCGCGCGCCCTCGAGGTCGTCGCGAAGCTTCCGCCACTCGACGTTGCCAGCTCGCGCGCAGGCTGAAGCCGCCGGTATTCGCGGCCGACCTCGGCGTAGCGAGCCTGGTCGGCAATCACGGTGGGATCCGACATCTGCCGCTCCAGCTCGGCGAATCGGCCCTCGATCTGTTCAACGAGGCTCTCGATCATCGTCAGTGAGTTTGGCGGATGGGCTAGGCGACGACCTCGATCGCATCCGGGCGCCCCGCGAGCTCGCTCGGGTTCTCCACCGTCAAAACGGCCTCTAGGGCCGCGATCGCAACCTCGAGGTGCTCGCGATCGGGTTCGGCGGTCGTCAAGCCCTGGAGCTTGAGTCCAGGCCACATCAGCGCGCGCACCCAGGCTTGGGACCGGTGCTTTCCAGCCCACTTGATGATCTCGTAGGCAAGGCCCGCGACAACGGGGATGCCGAGAATCCGTGAGGCGAGAAGCCAATACCACTCCGGAAGGCCGAGGGGTGCGAACACGAAGACCGCCAGGATCACGAGGAGGAGCAGGAAGCTGGTCCCGCAACGCGGGTGATGGCGCGAGTAGGTCGAGGCTCGCTCAGGCGTGAGCTCGTCGCCGGACTCGAAGCAGGAGATGGTTTTGTGCTCGGCACCGTGGAATTGGAAGAGGCGCTGGACCTGACCGAGCCTCGCAATCGCGTAGATATACCCGACCAGGATCGCGGTGCGCAGGAATCCCTCGACGAGCCAGAACAGGACGGCAGAGCCAAGTTGGTCCTTGATGAGGCTCGTAATTCCGACGGGAATGACGAAGAAGAGACCGATCGCGAGCGCAAGCGCGCCAGCGACGGTCAATCCCCAGGCGAGCCCGCCGATCTCCTCGATCTCATCCTCTTCGGTGATCTGCGAGTTGGCGGCCATCGACATCGCCCGAAAGCCGAGCTTGAGCGACTCGGCCAGCGCGACGACGCCTCGAACCACCGGCAGGCGAAGGGCGCGGTGGCGCTTCGCCCAGCTCACAACAGGCTCGGACGTGACCTCGATCTCACCGCCCGGCTTTCGCACCGCAAGCGCCCAGGTCGAGACGCCGCGCATCATCACGCCCTCGAGCACGGCCTGGCCGCCAACCGGAATGTCGCGCGACGCCACGGGCAGGCCGTCGGGCATGCGGGCGTCCGCGATATGGAGACCGCTCATTGCCTACTCATCGGCCCCTTGGCGGGCGCGCTTTATCGAGAGCTGCGAGCGGCGCGGCGGCGGAATCGCTCAACGCGGCCGCCGGTGTCCACGAGCTTCTGCTTGCCCGTGTAGAAGGGGTGGCACTCCGAGCAGATCTCGACGTGCAGATCAGCCTTTGTCGAGCGCGTGTAGAAGTCGTTGCCGCACGAACAGTGGACGTGCGACATGACGTACTCGGGGTGGATTCCGGTCTTCATGATGAGAATGATTCTAGCTGGGCAGGTCGAGCCCATCGGCGGGTGTCGTCAGCTCGAACTCACCGCTTCCAACTTCCCGCAGCACACCGGTCTGATGACCGCCGATGCCCTCCTCGGGGAGGGTGACCTCCATGACCAGAGAGGCTCCGTCGCGCGCCATGACTTCGGGCGGACCCAGCGACTGAAGCAGGGACAGCATCGGCCGGTTTTCACCGAGGACGGTCGCCTCGAACCGCTCGATGCCAAGCTCGCGACCCCGCTGTGCGAGAACCCTGAGCATCGCCTTGCCGAGGCCATTCCCCTGCCACTCGTCGACGACGATGATCGCCGCCTCCGCGATCGCGGGTCGCTCGAGCCGGACGAAGCGAGTCACTCCCACCGCCTCGCCGGATTCCTCGTCGACCGCGAGGAGAGCTTCGTGGTCGCGGTGATCGATCTCGAGCAGGTAACGAAGCTGCATCTCGCTCAGCCGCTCCATCGGAGTCATGAAACGCCGGTAGAGCGACTCCGGGCTCATGTGGCTGACGCCGGTGAGGTACCGGCGCCGGTCGTCCGGGTGCAGCGCAGCGACCAGCGCCACGCGGCCGTCGCGGAGCGTCACGCGCTCGGTTCTTGGGGCGCCCGGCGCCCCCGCCACTCAGGTCTCCTGGTAGAGCGGGCCGTCGCCGCCCTCGGGCAGCGTCAAGCGCCCGCCCTTGGCCGTGATCGCACCGCACTGAACGCAGTTGGAAGCGGTGACGTGGACGTCGACCATCGGCTCGTTGGACTCGGCCTGAGCCTCTGGGATCTCGTAGACCTGGGCCGGGCACATCGATACCCACGTCTGCGCGATCTCGCGCGGCACGTGGTTTTGAATGCGGACGTGGTTCGGCGCGTCGTCGCGGGTTGCGTTGCCTGAGAGGAACACAGATGAGAGCTTGTCGAAGATGTACTCACCGTCGGGCTCGGGGTAGGAGTCCTTCGCCTTGCCGATGAACACCTCGACTTCGGAGTCCGGCTCGGATTTCTTGTGGCCGGTCGGAAGCGCGCCACCCGACAGAAGCCAGGCGTTCGCGATGGCGCCGAAGGCAACGAAGCCTTTGTCGCCGTACTGGCGAACGTTCCGCGACTTGTAGAGGTCCTTTTCGATGTCGGATTTGCGAACACGCTCTTCGTAGCTCTCGAAGTTGACCGAGTCCGGGTCCCTCTTCAGCGACTCGACGATCGACTCCGCGGCGTAAATGCCAGCGTGCATCGCGTAGTGGATGCCCTTGAGGTAGGGGATGTTGCACATCGACACGTTGTCGCCCGCCATAACCATGCCCGGCACCGTGAGCTTCCGCGGCATCGACCAGTAGCCGCCGGACGGAATCGTCTTCGCGCCCCAGCCAACCCGCTTGCCGCCGTCGAGGAGTTTGCGGATGAACGGGTGCGTCTTCAGCTGCTGAAGCGCGTCGTGGCACGAGAACGTGGCGTCAGTCGTGTCGAGGCCGGCAACAAAGCCGATGCAGAGCTTGTCTTCGCCCATCGGGTAGATGAAGGAGCCCCCGAACTCGTTGTACTTCGGGCCTGGGCGGAGCGGCCAGTTCATCGTGTGGATGACGCGGTCGAGGGGATTTGGAACCTCCCAGATCTCCTTGACCCCGATCTCCCAGCGCTTCGCGTCACCACCCAGTTCGTAGTAGGTGGTAGCCGCATCGGTGAGGTGGCCAATCGTGCCCTCGGCGAGGACCGTTGCCTTTGCGATCAGATCGGAGCCGGGCTCGAAGTTGCCGCGCTCGTTGCCCTCGCGGTCGCGTCCCTTGTCGCCCGAGCGAACGCCACGGACGATGCGGTCCTCGACCAGCAGCTTGTCCGCTGCGGTCTCGGTGAGGATGTAGGCGCCGGCCTCCTCGGCCCTGTCGGCGAGGAAGCGCGACAGCTTCGCGACCGACGTGACGTAGTTGCCGTGGTTGCGGAAGTTGGGAGGCGGCGGCTTGAGCGGGATGGCTCGCTTCTTCGTGAGGAGATAGACCGCGTCCTTTTCAACCTTCTGGTAGACGGGCCAATCCTTCGGATCGAGGTCGGGGAACAGCTCCTCCATCGCCGACGGGCGCATATTCGCGCCCGACGCGTTATGCGCGCCACATGCCTTGCCCTTCTCGAGGACGGCAACTGGAATCTCACCGAGTTGCTCGGTCAGCTCCGGCTCGTCCTCGAGAAGCTGCATGACCCTGTTGGCGCATGCAAGCCCGGCGGGCCCGCCGCCGACGATCACGATCCCGGCCTCGAGGCGCTCTTCCTCAGGGTCGGTGGGCGGACCGACGTAGTCGGTCGGATCGAACGGCGGCGGATACTCGCTCGGGGCTACGGACATGGCTTTCTCAGCCGCCCTTCTTGGCCTTGATGGCCTCGGTCAGCTTGGGCATGATCTTGTTGAGGTCACCCACGACGCCGAGGTCGCAGAACTCGAAGATCGGCGCGTTCTGATCCTTGTTGATCGCGACGATGTTCTCTGCGTTCTGCATGCCGACCTTGTGCTGGATCGCGCCGGAGATGCCGGCGGCGAGGTACAGCTTCGGTGCGACCGTTTTGCCGGTCTGACCGATCTGCGTCGCGTATGGCGTCCAGCCGGCGTCGACAATCGCACGGGTCGACGCAACGGCGCCGCCCAGCGACTCGGCGAGCTCGTTGGCGATGGAGAGGTTGTCCGCGTCTCCAAAACCGCGACCGGCACCGACCAGGAAGTCGGCGTCCTCGATGTTGACTGCACCCTCGTCGCCGACGTCACCGCGCGTCTTCATGCGCGCCTTCGTCGACCACTCGGAGAGCTCGACCTCGATGTCGACGACTTCGGCGTCACCGGAGCCGTTCTCGTTCGTGTCGAACGCGTTGAGGCGCCCGATGATGATGCCGGGCTCAGAGACGTAGCCGACGTCAACGATTGCCGAGTCCTGCAGGACCGGGCGCTCAGCGACCAGCTTGCCGTCCTGCGCCTTGACCGCGGTGACCTCCATGGTCACGCCGGCGTTCAGGCGTGCCGTCAGGCCCGCGCCAATCTCGAAACCGAGCAGGCCGCCGCCGAACAGGGCGTACGAGTAGCCGTCGTCGGTGATGACCTTGGCCATCGCGTCCACGATCGGCTGCGCCAGGCCCTCGGGAACCGACTTGGCCCGGTAGACCTTCGCGGCGCCGTACTTGCCGAGCGCCGCACACGCCGCGTCATCGACCTCGCCGACGACGATCGCCGCAGCGTCGCCGCCGATCTCGCCCGCGAGCTTCGATGCCTCGGAGATCGCGCCGAGTGAGTTGTTGTTGAAGTTGCCCTCGTCGTCGTGCAGGGCGTAAACCAAAATGCCACTCATGAAGAAATCTCCCTTGACAGGGTGTTGAACATGCTTTCGCGTCTAACGTCGCTCACGAGAGCAACTTCCTTTCGTCGAGCCACGCGACGATCTTCTCGACCGTCTCGTCCGTGTCCTCGTCCTCGATGATCTCGCCGCCGGCCTTCTCGGCCGGAGGGTTGATCTCGAGCACCTGCGTCTTGGAGCCGCCTTCGCCCACCTGGTCGGTCTCGATGCCGACGTCCCCGGTGGCCTTGGTGTCGAGCTGCTTCTTCTTCGCGCCCATGATCGCCTTGAGCGACGGGTAGCGCGGCTCGTTGATCGCGTCACCGACCGAGATGACGGCCGGCAGGTCGACCTCGACCGTGTCGTAGCCGTACTCGGCCTGGCGTTGACACGTGAGCGTGCCCTCGGCGACGTCGACCTTGATCACCTGCGTCAGCGACGGCATCTTCAGGTGGTCGGCGACGACCGCACCAATCGTGTAGCACTCGCCGTCGTCCGACTGCTGGCCGAGGAGGACCAGGTCGGGCGACTCGGACTCGAGCACCTTCGCGAGGGCGTAGCCCGTCGCGCAGACATCGGAGCCCTGGAGCGCGTCGTCAGAGAGATGTACCGAGCGGTCGGCACCGAGCGCGACGGCCTTGTGCAGCGCGCGTACGGCGCTGTCAGGGCCCATCGTCACGGCAACGATCTCGTCGACATCCACGACCCCGCCTTCGCGGATCTGCATCGCGGCCTCGATGCCATGAGTGTCGAAGGGATTCAGGTTCTTTTCGCCGGAACGGTCCAGACGCTTCGTAGATGAGTCGATCCGCTTTTGGACCGCCGCGTCTGGAACCTCCTTGACAAGACAACAGATCTTCAAGTCGGAGCCTCCTAGATGTTTGTTGAGGGGCTTTGCCCCGAAAGCAGCACGTGCCGGTAGTTGTGTTGCTGCCCCCGCCTGAGAGTGGGGCGCGGGCGGCATATTACTGATTCTCGGCCGCATTGACTGACTAGTCAATCTACCGCCGCGTAGGAACGCTTGTTCGTCTGCGTCGGGCCTTGACCGTCTCAGACTTGTCGGCGCCGCACTCGGTGTCGAGTGGCGTGACGACGGTCGAAGACGAGACGCAGCCCTTGAACTACATCCTTAGCTCCCTGTTCGTAGTCGGAAGGAAGTCTAAGCGGCTGAGCGCTCGCCGACGGCACCGCGGATGAAGTCCACGATCGCGTCGGTGGGCGCGCCGGGCGTGAAAACTTCGGCCACGCCGAGCTTCTTGAGTTCGGGCACGTCGTCGGCCGGGATCGTCCCCCCCACCGTCACCACGACGTCGTCGACGCCCTGGTCGGCGAGCATCGACACGACCTTGGGGACGAGCGTCATGTGGGCGCCGGAGAGGATCGAGAGGCCGACCGCGTCGGCATCTTCCTGGATCACCGTCGCGACGATCTGTTCAGGCGTCTGGTGGAGCCCGGTGTAGATGACCTCCATCCCAGCGTCCCTGAGGGCGCGTGCGATGATTTTCGCTCCGCGATCGTGACCGTCGAGGCCGGGCTTTGCGACCACGACACGGATGGTGCGCGCTGGCGAATCCTCACTCATCGCGAGGAGCTTAGTGCGAATCGGTCAGGCGCCGAAGTTGGTTACTGCGGCGACGATCGCTGCGATCACCGCGATCGCGATAATTGCCAGAAGCAGGGCGCCTCCACCGAGGAAGGCAGGTTTCACACCCTGCGTCGTGTCCTCGATCTCATGCACGTGCTCCGTGTCCACCTCGACGGGTGCATCGCCGGCGTCGTTGACACGGTCTTCCTCGGCGCGGATCTCGGCGGCAGCGATCGCCTCTTCTTTGGTCGGGTGGTTGGAAAGCGCGCGGTCCTCGTCCTCGCGGACGACATCCCAGCCATCAACTTCGTTCCGCATCACCTTCAAGGCCATAAGAGCAGTCGTACCCCTAGCCGTGAAAGGCAAACGCTCAGCTCAGCGGCCTGAGATCCTCGCGTCGGCGGACAATCTCGAAACTGGTCATCCTGCCGTCGGCGTATTCCTGTCTCCACCACCACGTCCCGCTCGTCTCAGCGCCGCTCCTCAGACCCCGCCCCCGGTAGAAGACCTCGGCGATCACCGCATTCTCCGCTTCGGTCAACTCAATGACCTTGTAGTGGATTTCGGAGAAGTCCTCGATCCATTCGCGCTGCATCCGCAGGAAGCCGTCTATGCCCTGGTATTCGCCGCCCATCATGGCGTTCGACGGGACCCTGCAGGCGACGTCGGGGGCGACCCATTGATCGAGGGCGGCGATGACCTCGGGGTCCTCCCACATGGCCGCCCCTCGCTCGTTGAAGAGGTCCACGGACAACTGGATCAGCTCGCGTGGCCTCACGGCGACTTAGAACTGCGGGTGCTCCGTGTACGTGCCGAAGACGCTCTGGAGCGCCACGACCATCTCGCCCTCCGAGACACGGGCTCGCGCGCAGTCGATGATGAGGGGCATCAGGTTCTGCTCTCCACCGGCCGCCTGCGTGAGCGCCGCCAGCGCGGCCTCGGCCGCGTCCCCGTCGCGGCTTGCATTGGTGGTTTCGAGGCGAGTCTTCTGGCGCACCTTCCGCTTCTGGATCGGCGCGGTGGACTCGGCGGGACTCCTCGCCCTCGATGACGTAGTCGTTGACGCCGACGATCTTGCGCTGGCCCGACTCGACCTCCTGCTGGAATGTGAAGGCGGCGTCTGCGATCTCGCGCTGCGGAAAGCCTGTCTCGATTGCGGCGACCATCCCGCCCAGCTCGTCGATCTGGTGGAAGTAGTCGTACGCCGCCGCTTCCATCTCGTCGGTGAGCTTCTCGACGAAGTAGGCGCCGCCGAGCGGGTCGGCCGTGTTGGTGACGCCGGTCTCGTGGGCGATTACCTGCTGGGTGCGGAGCGCGACACGCACCGCTTCCTCCGTCGGAAGCGCGAGCGCCTCGTCGAACGAGTTGGTGTGGAGCGACTGCGTGCCGCCCAAGACGCCGGCGAGCGCCTCGATCGCGGTTCGCACGATGTTGAGCAGCGGCTGCTGTGCCGTCAGGGAGACGCCCGCGGTCTGGGTGTGGAAGCGCATCAGCATCGAGCGCTCGTCCTTGGCGCCGTAGGTGTCTCGCATCTCGCGCGCCCAGATGCGGCGGGCGGCGCGGTACTTCGCGATCTCCTCGAAGAAGTCGATGTGCGCGTTGAAGAAGAAGCTGAGGCGAGGCGCGAAGTCGTCGACGTCGAGGCCACGCTTGATCGCCTCCTCCACGTAGGTGAAGCCATCCTTGAGCGTGAACGCGAGCTCCTGCTGGGCCGTCGATCCGGCCTCGCGGATGTGGTACCCGGAGATTGAGATCGGATGCCAGCGCGGCATCTCGGTGGAGCACCACTCCACCATGTCGGTCACCAGGCGCATCGCGGGCTCGATCGGGAAGCACCATTCCTTCTGGGCGATGTACTCCTTGAGGATGTCGGTCTGGATCGTCCCGCCGAGCTTGTCGGGCGTGATGCCCTTCTCCTCCGCGGCGACGACGTAGAACGCCAGCATGATCGCCGCGGGCGCGTTGATCGTCATCGAGACGGTCACCTCGTCGAGCGGGATGCTGTCGAAGAGCGTCTCCATGTCCTCGACCGTGTCGACGGCGACGCCCTCCACGCCCGACCTCGCCAAGCGAGCGGGCGTGGTCGGAATCGAGGCCCATGAGGCTCGGCATGTCGAAGGCGGTCGAGAGGCCTGTCTGCCCGTGGTCGAGCAGGTAGCGAAAGCGAGCGTTGGTCTCCTCTACGGTCCCGAATCCGGCGAACTGGCGCATCGTCCACAGGCGCCCGCGGTACATGGACTCGTAGACGCCCCGTGTGTACGGGAACTCCCCGGGCTTGCCGAGATCGCGGTCCGGGTCCCACCCGGCAAGGTCATCCTGGGTGTAGAGGGGCTTCACCGGATGCCCGGACATGGTGTCGTGGAGCCCCTCGCGCTGAGGGGGATTGGCGCGTTCCGTGGCCATGGGCGGAGTGTAAGGCGCAGCGGGGCGAAAGCTGGGACGTGGCCATGGGACGCGTTGCGCGGAGGGATCGGCGGCTGGATCGCGCGCTAGCGCCGCAGCGCAGATCCGCGTCGGCGTGCCACCGTGGCCGCTCCGCCGCCAACCGCAAGCGCGGTGACTGTTGCCGCCGCGACCGCCAGCCTGCGCCCGAGCTTGTCGAAGCGCATGACCCGCCAGCCCTCGGCGCGCGCGACCTCGGCGAGCTCCGTGTCCGGGTTGACGGCGACCGCGTTGCCGACGGCGCGCAGCATCGGCAGGTCCGACGCGGAGTCCGAGTACGCCCACGACTCGGCGAGGTCGATGTCGTGCGCCTCGGCGAAGTTACGCATGCCCTCGAGCTTTCCCTTGCCGTACATGAACGGCCCGTCGAGCTCGCCCGTGAAGTTGCCGCCGGCGTCGATCTCGTAGCGGGTGCCGACTCCGCCCTCCATGCCGAGAACTCGCGCGACGAGCTCGACCAGATCGTTGCCCGCCGCGCTCACGATGAACGTCGCCCGGCCCTCGTCGCGATGGGAGTACACCTCGTCGAGCATCTGCGGATAGATCCGCGGCAGCACCTCGGCCAGAACCTGGGGGCCAAGGCGCTCGAGCTCGCGGGCAGAGGAGCCCGTCAGGACCTCCTTGATGCGCTCCATCGCCTCCTTGGTCGTCTGCGTCGGTCGAGCCCGCGGAGGCGGAAGACGAGGCCGTCGCGCGCCCAGCGCAGCATCTGCGAGCGCGAGATGAGGCCGGCGTCGTAGGACGCCTTGACCCAGGCCATGCCGGACGAGCCGGCCATGAGCGTGCGGTCGAGGTCGAAGAAGGCTGCGGATCGGGCCATCGGCCCGCCTGAGGCTAGCCCGCTACTTCGAGGACGATCGCGTCGCCCTGGCCGCCGCCGGAGCAGATCGCGGCGCATCCGATGCCGCCGCCGCGGCGGCGCAGTTCGTGGACGAGTGCGCCGACGATGCGGGCGCCGGAAGCGCCGATCGGATGGCCCAGCGCAATCGCGCCGCCGTTGACGTTCACGTTGTCCTCGTCGACGCCGAGCATGCGCAGCGGAGTTGAGGGCGACCGATGCGAACGCCTCGTTGATCTCCCAGAGGTCGACGTCCTCAGGGGACTTGCCGATCTTCTCCAGCGCGACCATGCGCGGCCTTCGCCGGGGTCTTGGCGAGGTAGGGGAAGTCGTCGGCGATCTGGCCGTAAGAGACGACAGTGGCGAGCACCTCCTTGCCGTTGGACTGCGCCCACTCGTCAGAGGCCACTACCACGGCCGCGGCGCCGTCGTTCACGCCCGGCGCGTTGCCCGCGGTGTGGGTTGCATCCGGACCGCCGATTGCCTTGAGGCCCGCAAGCGACTCCTGCGTCGTGTCGGGGCGAATCGCCTCGTCGGCGACGACCTCGGTCTCGTCCTTTCGCGTCTTGACGGTGATGCCGACGATCTCGTCGGCGAGACGGCCCTCCTCGGTCGCCTTGGCCGCGAGCTGATGCGAGCGGGCGGCGAAGCGGTCCATGTCGGGCCGGGTGATCTCGAGCTCGTTCGAGACCTCGGACGCCTCGTTGATCATCTGCTTCTCGGTGAAGGGGTTAGTGAGGCCGTCGTGGGTCATTGCGTCGACCGCGGAGACGTCGCCCATCCGGAAGCCGAAGCGGGCGCCCGGCAGCAGATACGGCGCGTTCGACATGGACTCCATGCCGCCGGCGACCCCAACCTCGAGCTCGCCGGCGCGAACCGAAAGGTCGGCGATGCCGATCGAGCGCATGCCCGACGCGCAGACCTTGTTGATCGTCTCGGAGGGCACCTCCTTGGGGATGCCCGCCCGCGATCTGGGCCTGGCGCGAGGGGATCTGGCCCTGGCCGGCCTGAAGGACCTGGCCGTAGACAACCTGCTGAACCTGTTCGGGATCGACGCCGGAGCGCTCGAGCGCGGCGGCGATTGCGTGGCCGCCCAGCTCGGCAGCTTCCTTCGACTGGAGCGCCCCGCCCATCTTCCCGAAGGGGGTGCGAGCGGTTCCGAGGATCACGGTCTTGGCCATCTGTTGCTGCCTTTCGAGAGCGGGAGAAGAGTGCCGCAATCGTATTGGGAGCGGGCTAATGAATCTCGTCACGCATGCCGATGGACAGATGATGGAGGTGAGGGAGCTCGCGGAGTTCCTCGATGCCGTGATGGCAGAGGACGACGTCGAAGGCGCTATCAGCGTCGCAATCACTCGTGCCGAAGCGGTGTTTCCGCCCGACGTCGCTCGAGCCGTCGACCCGGCCCACGCAGAGCTCGAGGAGGCAACGGAGGGCCTGGCTGCCGAGGCCGCCACGCTCCTTCGGGGTATGGCACGAACGGTGGAGCTCGCCGTGCGCGTTCTGAAGAGCGCCGAGGCTGAGCGTGACCTGCATGAACAGACCGAGCGGCGCGACACCGAGAACCAGGAGCTCGTTTCCAGCCTTCGCGAGCGCCAGCGCCTGTTGGAGCGTCTGGCGCGGATCCAGCGAAAGATCGTTAGCCGAAGCGCGCTCGGTGAGGTTCTCGAGGCGATCGTCTGGGGCGCGCGTGAGCTCCTCGACGACGAGACCGTAGGGCTCCGGCTGGTCGACTCGGACGACCCGAGGCGGATGGTGATGGTCGCCTCCACTGGCGTACCGCCCGAGCTCCTCGACGACGCAAGGCACGGCAAGGTCGGAGACGGAGCCGGCGGCCTCGCGATCACCGAGGAGCGGCTGATCGTCATCGAGGACTACCAGGCGTCCGGGGAGTCGAACAGCATGTTCGTCCAGGACGGCGTTCGCACCGCGATGGCGGCGCCGGTCCGCGAGCACGGCAAGGTCGCCGGGAGCCTTGTCGTAGCGACCCATGTGCCGGGGCGTACCTACTCCCTGGCCGAGCGCGAGGTTCTCCTGGCTTTCGCCGAGCACGCGAGCCTTGCGCTCACGGACGCGCGCACCGTCCAGGACGCCCTCCATGGCGCGTTCCACGACTCGCTCACCAAGCTTCCGAACCGCGAGCTCTTGATCGATCGTCTCGCGGGCGCGCTGGCCCGGGCCGAGCGGAGCGGCAACCGCGCGGCAATCATCTTCTGCGACCTCGACGGGTTCAAGACCGTCAACGACAGCCTCGGACACGCCACGGGCGACGAACTGCTCGTCGCGGTGGCTCGACGCTTCGAGACCTGCGTCCGCGCCGGCGATACCGCCGCGCGCTTCGGAGGCGACGAGTTCGCCGTCCTCCTCGAGGACGTCTCCGAGGAGGAGGTCGCCGTGGCAGCCAGGCGCATCCTCGGAGCCCTCGCCGATCCGTTCCTGGTCAACGGGCGCGAGGTGTTCATCTCAGCGTCGATCGGGGTCGCGTTCGGGAACAGCGAAGCGGACGACGTACTGCGAAACGCCGATCTTGCCCTCTACCGGGCAAAGGCGAGCGGCAAGGGCCGCTTCGAGATCTTCCATCCGGAAATGCACACCGCGGTGGTCGCGCGGATGGAGCTCGAAGCCGACTTTCAGCGCGCTCTGCGGCGCGGCGAGTTCGTCCTCGACTACCAGCCGATCTTCGACCTCAACGACGGCTCACTCGTAGCGATGGAGGCACTGGTGCGGTGGAACCATCCACAGCGCGGCAAGCTTCCACCCGATGAGTTCATCCCGTTCGCCGAGGGCGGCAACCTCATCCATGCGCTCGGGCGGAGCGTCCTGCGCAAGGCCTGCGCCGAATGCGCAGCCGTGAACGCCGCGAAGGGCGTAAATCGCCACGTTCACGTCACCGTCAACATCTCCAGCACGCAACTTCGCGAGCCGGGTCTCGTCTCCGAGGTTTCCGCTGCGCTGCGAGACAGCGGCCTCGACTCCCGGTGCCTCATCATCGAGCTCACCGAAACCGCCTTCGCCGAGGACATCGACGCGGTGTCGGGGCGCCTCGCCGAGCTCCGCGCCCTCGGGGTCCGGGTCGCGGTCGACGACTTCGGGACGGGCTACTCCTCTCTTCAGCACCTGAGCCGGTTCCCGATCGACTTCCTCAAGATCGCTCGTCCATTCGTCGTGGGCATCGGCTCGCCGGACAACGACGCAGCGATCGCGCGCGCGATCGTCTACCTCGCGCAGAGCTTTGGCCTCGACGTGATCGCGGAGGGAATCGAGAATCAGGCGCAGGTGCGCCGGTTGGTGAACCTCGGCTGCACGCGCGGCCAGGGCTTCCACCTCTCGCTGCCCGTGTCCGCCGATGGGATCCGAGATCTCGTCGCTTCCGGCGGGAACATGCACGACGTGATCGCCAGGGCCGAAACCCTCCCGTACTGAGGTTCGGCTACGACCGCAACTACGTCAGCACGTCGATCCACGCCGCCGGCTCGGCGGGTTGCCGCAGACTTTGGCGGCTTGGCGAACCGGGCGGCGGGTACATCGATTCGCATCAGCTCCAGCATCGCCCTCGCGAGCCCCAGGTCGCCCGATAGCCGGATCTGCCCTGACGCCATCTTTTGAAGCACGGCTCTCCCCCGTGCGTTCACCGGGCTCGGCATCCCCATCCGGAGCGGCGCGGTGGTGAGCAGAACCACGTCGGCCAGCCCCGCCGTAACCGTGAGGTTTGGCCGCTTCAGTTCTCCGTCCTCGATCTTGATCCCGTCCTCGCCGAAAACCATCGAGATGGCTGGATAGCCGTCGCGGAACCGAAGCTGGACGCGGCCGCGGACGGTTGCGGCGTGGGCGGGCCGCATGAGCACGCCGCGCTCCACCAGCGCGTAGATGCTCGGCGCAATGCCGCTCCGGCGGGTCGCGCCGAGCCTGATTGCCGGCGCATCTGGCTGTGCGGGACACATCGAACGCAGCCTAGACTCCTGCGCGCCATGGACTTCTCTCTCTCCGACGAGCAACGCCTGATCCGAGACACCGTGCGCGACTTCGCGCGAAACGAGGTCCGGCCGGTGGCCGAAGAGCTCGATCGCACCAAGTCTTTCCCGTACGAGCTCGTCGCCAAGATGGGCGAGCTGGGGCTGATGGGCATTCCGTTCTCGGAGGAGTACGGAGGAGGCGGCGCCGACACTCTCTCCTACGCCCTCGCGGTCGAGGAGCTCGCGCGAATCGACTCGTCGGTGGGCATCACGCTCGCAGCCCACACGTCCCTGGGCACGATGCCAATCAACCTCTGGGGCACCGCAGAACAGAAGGAGGAGTGGCTGCCGGAGCTCTGTTCGGGCCGAAAGCTCGCAGCGTTCGGCCTCACCGAGCCCGACGCGGGCTCCGACGCGGGCGCAACCCGTACGCAGGCCAGGCTCGATGACGGCGAATGGGTAATCGACGGCGCCAAGCAGTTCATCACCAACGCGGGAACCGATATCTCCGGATGCGTGTCGATCACCGCCGTCACCGACTCTTCTGACGGCAAGCGGGAGATCTCGAACATCATCGTTCCGAACGGCACCCCCGGCTATGAGCCCGGCGAGCCGTACCGGAAGATGGGCTGGAACGCCTCGGACACGCGGCCCCTTTCGTTCGACGCCGCCCGAGTCCCGGAGGCCAACCTCCTCGGCCCGCGCGGCGACGGCTTCAAGCAGTTCCTCCACATCCTCGACGGCGGGCGGATCGGCGTGGCAGCAATGGGCCTGGGCCTCGCTCAGGGCTCGCTCGACGAGGCGATCTCCTACGCGAATGAGCGCAAGGCGTTCGGCAAGACGATCGGCAAGTTCCAGGCGATCCAGGCAAAGATCGCCGACATCTCCTCGCAGCTGGAGGCAGCGCGCCTCCTCACCTACCGCGCTGCTCTTCAGAAGGACGCGGGCGAGTCATTCACCCTGACGGCCGCGCAGGCCAAGCTCATCACAGGACGCCTGGCGGTGCGGGCGGCCGAGGAGGCCGTTCAGATCCATGGCGGCTACGGCTATATCGAGGAGTACCCGGTGTGCCGCTTTTACCGTGACGCGAAGATCCTCACCATCGGCGAGGGCACCGACGAGGTCCAGCACATGGTGATCGCCCGGCAGCTCGGGCTATAGGCCGTTCGGTCAGTCCGCGGGGCGGACCGTGTTCGACTCCGGCCCGCGCTCGGCGAGCTCGGCGCCGCGGCCGGCCGACTTGCTGCCGATGCCGTAGTGGTCGAGCATTCCCTGCTCGGCGTCGCGATCGAGCGGCTTGCCGGGATCGACGCGGGGCGCCTTGCGAATCTGGTCGCGGGTGTAGGGAACCCACACGTGGCCGTTGGCCGCCACCGCGTCGCGTGCAGGCACCAGGCAGTAGTGACCGAAGCGCCCCATGCGTGAGAGCAGCCACTCGGCGCGCCCGGTCCGATCGTCGACGAAGGTTCCCTCGACGCGTCCGACGCTCGCTCCGCTCATCTCGTCGAGCTTGTGACCCTTGAGATCGGGCTGCGCCGGAGTGGTATCGGTCTCATCAGCCATCCAGTGACTTTTCTAGCAGCTTGCGCGCGGCGGTCGCAGGATCCGTCTCGCGCCTGACGACGCTGTCGAGAAGCCCGGCCCACTCAGGATCCTCTTCGGCCCGGGTCTCCAGCTCGCGGCGCATCCGTGGCGCTCGCGATGCCCAGAACCTCGGCTCGCAGATTGCGTGCCCGGCGCTCTGAAAGCGTCCCCTCCTCCTCGATATGCGCGCAGTGCTCGCCGATCGTTTCGATCAGCTCGGCGATGCCCTTTCCGTTCGCTGCCTCGGTACGAACCACCGGGCACGCGCCACGAGCGCTGCGGGCCGAGCGCGAGCACGGCGCGGACCTCGCGCATCATCGTGTCGGCCTGTGGATGATCGGCCTTGTTGACGACGATGATGTCCGGGATCTCCATCACGCCCGCCTTGAGGGCCTGGATCGAGTCGCCGGAGCCAGGCATCAGCGCAAGGACGATCGTGTCCGCGTGGTCGACGACGTCGATCTCGCCCTGGCCCACACCCACCGTCTCGAGCAGCACGTCGTCCTTGCCCGCGGCGTCCATCAGGAGCGCCGACTGAAGCGCTGCCTCGGCGAGCCCGCCCAGGGCGCCGCGGGATGCCATCGAGCGGATGAACACCCCTTCGTCGAGGAAGTGATCGGACAGGCGGATTCGGTCGCCGAGCACGGCGCCGCGGGTAAACGGGCTCGACGGGTCGATCGAAAGGACGCCGACCGAGCGGTTGTCCTCTCGCAGGAGCTTGGTCATCGAGCCGATCAGCGTGGACTTGCCGACGCCGGGAGGGCCGGTGATACCCACGACGCGTGCCTTTCCGGTCTCCGGAAAGAGCTCGGCGACGAGCGCGTCGCCGGCGGGATCGCGATTTTCAACCAGCGAGATCGCTCGCGCGAGGGCGCGGCGGTCTCCACCTACGAGGCGCTTGGCCAGTGACTCCTGCTTTGCGTCCGTGTCAGCCATGAGCGGCGTCAGTGTATGGACGCGGCTACAGTCCCGGCCCGTGCCCAGGCCCTTCCGGATCACTACCGACACCTGCTGCTTTCGCAGCTGAAGCTGATCATGACATTTATTGCCTTCGCCCGGCGCAACGGGATGCTCAACTGGCGCTACGGACGCTTGCTGTGGCGCTACCTGTGGCGTCGCTACTTGACTGTCGCCGGCTGGCGCTGGGAAACGGACGGGCCCGTCTTTTTCGGCAAAGACCTCGAACTGCAGGTCGGCAAGCGCGGGAGGATCAGTTTCGGTCGGTTCGTCTGGATCGGAGACGGCACGAAGATCCGCTGCCACGAGGGTGTCGTCGAAATCGGCCAGAAGACCGTGATCGGCCAGGAATGCACAATCTCCGCATACCAGCGCGTCGCCATCGGCGAGCAGTGCGTGATCGCCGATCGCACGATGTTCATCGACTTCGACCACGGTGTCGTCGAGGTTGAGCGCCCGATCCGCGTCCAGGGCATCTACAAGCGCGACGTCGTTGTTGGCGCGAACGTCTGGATCGGGTACGGAGCCGCCTTCCTTCGCGGCGTGACGGTAGGCGACAATTCGGTCATCGGCACCAGCGCGGTCGTGGCGCGAGACGTCCCGGCGAACGCGATCGTCGGTGGCATCCCCGCCCGCGTCATTCGCATGCGCGAGGCGCCGCGGGAGATGAGCTGGCCCAACCCTGTCCAGCCCGACCCCGAGGCGCCACGCACACTGAAACCCCCCGGGCCATAAAGTCCGCGTCGATGCGAGTCCTCGGAATCGTCTCGGCCGTCGCGGTCGTCGGCGGCATCGTCCTGATCGTCACCGGGGCGCCCACCATGGGGGCCGTCGTTCTCTTCCTCGGGTTCCTCCTGGGAGCGATCGTAGGCGCAGTTTCGATGATTCTTCGCGCGCGAGAGACCCTGCGCGAGTGGCAGGGCATCTTTTCCGGCGGCGGCCCGGCATCGATCAGCGTCGTGAACATCGAGCCGCCCCAGGGCGTGATCTTCAACCGGGACGCGACGATCACGTTGGAGGTGACCGGCCAGGACGGCACCCAGCGCCGAGTTCAAAAAGAGATCGCAATCCCGATTCCCCAGGCCTTCGTCTGGAAGATGGCCGGCCGGATGCCAACCCCACTGGCCCGGTTCACGCAGATGGGCGATATGAACCTCCCGTCTATCGCAAGCGCGGAAGCTCCAGTTGACCGTCACCCAGCGCGACCGGCGGCGTCAGCGGGGGCTAGCGCTTGCCCGCCCCGGCGAGCTCACCGTAGAGCTCGGCGGTGGTAGCCGCGACGTCGGCCCAGTCGAAGCTGCGGATGTGGTCGAGGCCCTCGGCCACCAGGCGCTCGCCCAGCTCGGCATCGCAAAGGACGCGCACCGCGACATCGGCAAGCGCCTCCGGATCGCGAGCGCGGAACCGCAGACCCGCTGCATCGTCCGGCACCACCTCGCGCAGGCCGCCGGTGTCGGCGACGATGCAGGGGCACCCGGAGGCCATCGCCTCTAGCGCGACGAGCCCGAACGGCTCGTAGATCGAGGGAACGACGCACACGTCGGCGATCCGGTAGAGCGAGTGAAGGACGTCATCACCGATCCAGCCGAGGAAGGTGCCGTGACCGGTGAGCTCGAGCTCTTCGGCCTGCTTGTGAAGCTCTTCCTCGTGGGTGCCGGAGCCGGCGACCAGGAACCTCGTTCCGGGCGCCTCGGCGATTACTCGGGGCATCGCCTCGAGCGCGAGCTGGAAGCCCTTTTCGTAGACGAGGCGGCCGATCAAGAGGATGAGCTTCTCGTCGGGCTCTGCAAACTCGGAGCGCAGGCGAGCCAGCTCAGGCTCGTCGTGGAAGCGCAGATCTCCGGGATCGATCCCGTTGGGGATCACCGAGATACGGTCCTCGTCGACCGCGAACACGTCGGCCACCTGCTCGCGCATGTAATACGAACAGGCGATGACCCGGTCGGCCCGATTCGTGATCCAGCGCTCGACGCCGTGGATGTAGGACTGCGGGTGCTTGTCGACCCAACCCTGGTGGCGGCCGTGCTCGGTCGCGTGGATCGTCGTCACAAGCGGGCAGTCGAAGCGCCGAGCGAGGTGGTCGCAGGCCATCGCGACAAGCCAGTCGTGGCCGTGCACAAGATCGAAGTCGAAGCGGTCTCCCAGCTCGACGCCGGCGGCGAGCATGTCTGAATTCATGCGCTCGACCCAGGCAACGAACTCGGAGAGTTCGGTGGGGCGCTTTGGCTCGATAACCCGGTGGATGTGGACCCCGGCGACTACCTCGTCCGCAGGCGACTCCTCACCGCCACGTGTCAAGACGTGAACCTCGGTTCCGAGCTCAACCAGAGCTTCGGAAAGCTTGCGGACGTGCCGGGCCAGGCCGCCCTCGATGAGAGGCGGGTACTCCCAGGAGAGGATCAGGACGCGGGCGAAGTCTCGTGTCATGGAGCGAGTAGCGGGGCCAGGCTGAGGTCAGGCGCCAGGTTGCGGAGGCGCGGCGCGGGCGCGGGATCGGAGTGTATGGCTTCGAGCATGGCTCTGGCGTGGTCGGTTACCCGCTGGAAGGGGTAGTCACCCGCCTGCCGTCGCTTGTCGAGAAACGCCCAGTCGCTCGCCTGAAGAGCGAGAAGTTCGCGGGCCGCGCGCTCGGCTCGCTCAGGGGAGATCCGGCGCTGGGCCAGCTCATGGACGAGACGGAGCTCGAGCCGGCGAGCCGCCCACGTGAGATCGGACACCTCGACAGAATCCCAGGTTGAAAGGTCCTTCTCCTCCCCCCAGCTCGAGACGGCGAGTGGCCTGCCGGGCTGAGCGTCGACTCGCTCGAGGGCCTCGCCCAGCTTCACGAGGTCCACCCCGTGCTCTGGAGCCGCCCGGATCACCTCGGCCAGCCAGTCGGGGCCTTCCCACCACCAATGCCCCAGAAGCTCCGTGTCGATCGCGAACACGATCAGCCCGTCCGAGCCGGTGCGGTCGCGATGGTCAGACAGCCGCGACGAGATCGCTTCGAGAAACTCCCGCGCCTGTTCTCGCGCCCGTTCGGCTCCCGCTTCAGGATCCCTGATCTCGCCGCCGATCGACCAGACCCGCGCCCCGCGCAGCGACTCACGGTGAAAGTCCGTATGAGCGGGGTCCGATGGATAGCCGTCAAGCGACCAAAGCCACGACACCGCCTCCCAGTCGATCGGCAAAGCGACCGGCCCGGCGTCGGTGGCGATCGGGAGGAGAGCGGTGAGAGGATCCTCGTGGCGCGATTGGTCGACGCAGAAGTGCGTGAATCCGTGGCGGGCCACGAGCTCCTCCAGGCCAGGCGAGTAGGCGCATTCGGGAAGCCAGATCCCGTCGGGCTCCCCGAACCGGCGCCGGTGGGAACGCAGACCCGCATCGAGCTGAAGGCTTCGAGCGGCATCCGTCGTCAAAAGGGGCAGAACGGCGTGTGTGGCGCTGGACGTCATGAGCGAGACGCGTCCGTCGCGCGCGGCCTCCTGGAACAGCCTGAGAGGCCCGCCCGCCTCGGCGAGGCGCGCAAGGCCTATTCGGTAGCGATCCGCCTCTGCCATGCAGGGCGCCCGGAAATTGCCGTCCTGCTCGTCCGCGTCGAGGACCGCGGAGCCGAGACGGAACTCCCTGCCAAATGCCGTCGAGCCGTTCTGCGACCCCCGGAGCCTCGAGCTGATCCGCCAGCACCGGCGTGACCGTCATTGTGAGCTTGTCGGCGACTTCGAGGACGGGCAGATAGGAGCGGAGCACCGCGTCGAACAGCCACTCCTCACCGAACGGATAGGTCCCGAAGCCCTCCACATACGGCATGTGTGAGTGCAGGACGAGCGCGAGCATGCCGCTCGGCTCGCGCGCCTCCCCCGAGCTCACGCCCGAAGCACCGCGAGGAAGTCGAGTGCCTCGTCGAGGTTCGAATCCGCCTCGTCTCGAATCGCGAAGTCGGAAGCCGAGATCGCGGGCGTGAAGCGGTCGTAGAAGAGCTTCGAGATCCGCAGGCCCTTGTGGACCCGGTCCCACCCGAGGTCCAGCGCGGCCTGGTGGACGCGAAGCTTGCGAGCGTGGAAGACGCCGAAGAGCTTGACTTCGCCGAAGTGCCGTTCGAGGAGATCACGATATTCCGCCGCGGTGTACTCGCGGAGGTGCCAGGGGTTTTCGGACTTCTCGGCACCCGCCGGCGCGAGCGTGAGCCGGTTCGGGGTTGAGATGTAGGAGACGGGCGCTGCCGTGGCGATGGCCGCCAGCAACCGGCCGGGCTCGTGGATGTGCTCGATCGTCTGCAGGAACACCACCGCGTCGCACGGCGCGGAGTAGTCCTCGACAAGGCCTCGCTCGAAGCTCAGGTTGGGGCGCGTGTATCGCAGACGCGCGTGCTCGTGCGCTTCGGGATTCGCATCGACGCCCACGACGGACGCGGCGGTACGGGCCAAGACATCCGAGCCGTAGCCCTCTCCGCAGGCGAGATCGGCAACTCGCAGGCCTCTGGTGCGATCTGCAATCCACTCGTAGACGGCCAGGTGGCGCCGGTACCAGTAGTTCTCCTCCGGAACGTCAGGCAGAGTGCGCTCGCCGGTGAGGGCGAGCGGCGGGACGCCGTCCGGCTGATTTCGCTGAAGATAGGCCACGGGGCGGGCGAGGATATGGGGAGGATCGCCATTTGCAGATACCTCTTACGCGTGCCTTCGGCACTTGCACATGCTGCTTTCGGGGCAAAGCCCCTCATTAGACTTCTCCTATGCCCGCCTCTCCCACGGCGACCCCGGAGCACATCCGGGATGTAAACGAGCGCTATCACGACGCGGCCGCCACGGAGTACGACGCGAAGTGGGGCATCGACTTCGGCGACATCGGCCGGGACCAGACCAAGCAGAAGCTCGTGAAGGCGCTCGGCGAGCTGCCGGATCGCCCCTTCGAGCGCGCGCTGGAGATCGGCTCCGGCACGGGCTACTTCTCGCTCAATCTCATGCAGGAAGGCGTGATCGGCGATTTGGTCGCCACGGACGTCTCGACCGGGATGCTGGGGAGCCTCAATACGACTGCCGCGGGCCTGGGGCTTCAGGATCGTGTTCAGACCCGTCAATGCGATGCCGAGGAGCTGCCGTTCGAAGACGAGAGCTTTGATCTCGTGCTCGGCCATGCGGTGCTCCACCACATCCCAGATCTCGCGAAGGCCTTCAGCGAGTTTCACCGGGTGCTACGGCCTGGCGGAGCGATCGTGTTCTGCGGCGAGCCCTCGCGCTACGGCGACCGCATCGCCGCGCTACCCAAGCGGGTCGGTGCCGCGAGTGCGCCCGCGTGGCGCGCCCTGATTCGGGCCCGCCCGGCGAGCCCGCACAGCGGCTGCGAGATTCACGGCGACGCCAACGGCGGTTCGCCCGAGCCGGACGGACATGCGCTCGAAAGCGAGGTTGACGTTCACGCGTTCGACCCCGGCGCCCTGAATGCGTGGATGCGCGAGACCGGATTCGAGGAGAGTCGCGTCCGCGGCGAGGAGCTCCTTGCAAACGTCTACGGCTGGCTTCTTCGCTCCCTCGAGTCGAGCGCCGAGCCCGAGGACGTACCGTTCGCATGGCGTCGCTTCGCCTTCCGCAGCTACATCGCCCTTCAGAAGGTCGACGTGGCGCTGCTGGAACCTCGGCTGCCCCCGCAGCTCTTCTACAACCTCGTCCTGAGCGCCCGCAAGCCGGCCTGAACTCGGCTAGCCGAAGGTGAAGGCGTAGCCGGAGATTCCGGGCGCGAAGCGGAGCGTCAACGTGTGGTCGCCGGCTTCCGGCAACTCGACGAGCCGATAGAGCCGCTGGCGTGAGATCTCGGCCCGGCCGTTCTTCACGTCATCGCCCGCATCCGCGTCCGAGATGGGCTTGCCGTCGAGGAGCACGTCGATCGGGGCCGGGGCGCCGTCTGCGCCGAGCACGAGGTAGACGCTCTTGGCCTGAAACCGCAGGTTGATCACAGAACCGTTCTTGGACGTAGCCGACTCCTTGTCGATGGTCCAGGGCCCGTCGTAGGCAAAGTCGTTGATCGAGAGGTCGGAGGTGTCAGGCGAGTCGAAATCGAGCTCACCGGGATGCGGTGGCTGGACCCAGCCGTCCGCCCTGAGCGCGCCGAGGTACGTCTCGGGGGTCGCGAGTTTGGGGTCCGCCTTCTCGCCTGACGCCTGCGCCTCCTCGCCGAGATCGGAATCGCCGGCTTCGGCGAGGAGCGAGCGGATCGCCAGTTCGGTCTCCTCGTAGTTGCCCTCGCCGAAATGGGTGAAGCGGACCTGGCCGGTGGAGTCGATCAGGTACTTGGCGGGCCAGTACTGGTTGCCCCAGGCGCTCCAGGTGGCGAGATCGTTGTCCTGAACCACCGGGTACTCGATGTCGTTGTCGGCGATGGCGTCCTCAACGTTCGAAGCGTCCTTCTCGAACTGGAACTCGGGCGAGTGGACCCCGATGATCGTGAGGCCGTCATCGCGGTACTCGTCATCCCATGCCTTTATGTAGGGCAGGGTCCGAAGGCAGTTGATGCACGTGTAGGTCCAGAAGTCGATCAGGACCACGTGGCCCTGCGCCACTTCGTTCGCGATCGAAAGTGGCTTGTTGCCCTCGGTGTTGAACCACTGCTGCGTGCCCGTGAACTCCGGCGCCTGCCCGAGCACCGGAAGGTCGACCCCGGCGGCCGCCTCATCGACGCCGCCTTCCGTTGCAGCTTCGTGAGACCCGCCCCGAACGGCAGCAAGGTCGTCGGCAACCGACGCCGCCTCCTCGAGATCACCGGTGGGGTTCACAAGGAAGGAAGGCAGATCGTCAGCGATCGCAGTCTGGAAGCGAACGTCCAGGTCAGCTGACATCGCAACCGCAGTGAGGACCATCAAGACGCCGGTCGCGATCTGAATCTGGCCGCGCCAGGTTTTCATCCGGTCGACCAGCTTGCGACCGCCGAGCATCAGCGCGTAGAGAACCCCGCCCGAGCCCACCGCGTACGCGAGGGCCACGGCGAGCTTCCCCGCGGTGAAGTCCTGCGAGGCCGAGACAGTGATGACGCCGGCGAGGATCGGGCCGGCACACGGTGCGTACACGAGGCCGAGGCTGGCGCCGAGGATCATCCCAGGCCCGAATCCGTCCCCCCTGGAGCGCGCGGGGCCCGGGGCGACGCGGCTGAAGAACGCCTCGACGCGGTCCGAGAGGGTGGGTACGAGCAGGATCACGCCAAAGGTCGCAAGCGTGGCGATGGCGATCCAGCGGACGAAGTTGTCGGGCAGGCCCAGCGCATCGATCACGTAGACGAGCGCGACAGTCGCGAACGTGAACGACAGGACGAGACCCGTGACGACGCCAAGAGGCCGGCGTCTTCCACCCGACACTCCGGCCGAAAGGACGGCGGGGAGCACTGGCAGAACGCACGGCGAGAGCGCCGTGCCGGCGCCCGCCAGGAGTGCGAAGAGCATCAGGAGTGCCATGGGAAAAACCAAGCGTGAGTCACAAACCTCACAGATGTGTAAACGGGGTCTGACCCCAAGCGGATGCGTTACACGTGAGAATCGACTTCGTGACCGACGTTGATGCAGATGTCGTAGTGGTGGGCGCAGGCCTCGCGGGCCTCGTGACCGCCAGGCGGCTGGCCCAAGGCGGCGTGGATGTGCTTGTCCTGGAAGCGCGAAACCGGGTCGGAGGCCGGACCGTGAACGAGCCCATCTCAGTGAACGCGGTCACCGAGATGGGCGGCCAGTGGGTCGGGCCGACTCAAGACCGTGTTCTTGCCCTGATGGCCGAGCTTGGCCTCGAGACGATCCCGACGCGCACCGAGGGGAAGAACGTCCTCGAGATCGACGGCAAGCTCAGCCGCTACCGCGGCACGATCCCGAAGCTCCCGCTGGGAGGGCTGGTCGATCTGGGACTTGCCAGGTGGAAGCTGGGTCGCGCTGTCAAGCGAGTCGACCCCGCGAAGCCCTGGAGCGCGAGCGACGCCGCGACGCTCGACCGGCTGACCCTCGGCGACTGGGTCGAGCGCAATACGCGCACGCAACTCGCCCGCGACCTGATCGCGCTGAGCTGCAAGACCGTCTTTGGCGCCGAGCCTGGTGAGCTGTCGCTTCTGTGGGCGCTCGCCTACATCGCCGCAGGCGGGAGCTTCGAGATCCTCCTCGACGTCGAAGGCGGCGCTCAGCAGGACCGGGTAGCGGGTGGATCGGCCTTGATCTCCGAGCGACTCGCGGCGGACCTCGGTGAGCGGGTGGTTCTGAGTACGCCCGTCACGGCAATCGGCTGGACCGATGTTTCAGTCGAGGTGCGATCGGCTTCCGCCACCTTCAACGCTCGGCGGGCCGTGATCGCAACTCCGCCTCCCCTCATCCGCAACATCGCCTTCGAACCCTCCCTGCCGGCTGCCCATGCCGGCTTCCACGACGAGGTCTGGGGCGGCAACCTCATCAAGGTGACCGCGATCTACCCGCAGCCGTTCTGGCGCGACGACGGTCTGAGCGGAGAGGGCGTGACGACGGCGGGGCCGGTGACGATCACTTTCGACAACACGCCCGTCTCGGGCGCTCCCGGCGCGCTCGTGGGATTCGTCGGCGGCGCTGATGCGCCTGGATATGCCGCGCTGCCCGATCAAGAGCGCCGCTCCGCCGCGCTGGCAAGCTTCGCTCGGCTGTTCGGCCCGGAAGCGCTCAAGGCGGAGCGATTCCTCGAGCGCGATTGGCTCGCTGATGATTGGAGCCGAAGCGGGCCGACGTCGAACCTGGCTCCGGGAGCGCTGACGCGGGCCAAGGATGCTGCTCTGGCCGAGCCGGCAGGACCGATCCACTTCGCGAGCACCGAGCGAGCCCCGGCATGGAGGGGCTATATGGACGGTGCGGTGCGCTCGGGCGAAGCCGCAGCGGCCGCGATCCTCAGCGAGCTCTAGTCCCCGTCAGCTCCAAAGCGAGCGCGAAAGAGCTTTGCCTCTCCGTCGATGCCCTTGAGGTGGCGCGCGCCGGCGAACGACCATTGGTAGCCGCTCTCCCCCACAACCTCGTGCATCGCCTCGTCGCAGACGACGCTGCCGGGCTTTGCCATCGCCGTGATCCGGCTGGCCAGGTTGACCGGTCGCCCGTAGTAATCGCCGCCTCGAGAGACCACGCGGCCGTGAGCTACCCCCGCCCGCAGGAGCGGGAAGCCCTCACCCTCGTCTTCTGAGGCCGCGACCAGGTCGAGTGCGGCGTTCAAGAGACGCTCAGGGTCCTGCGAAGTCAGCATCACGGCGTCGCCGATCAGCTTCACCAATCGCACCGGCCCACCCGCCACGTCGCCGGCGAGGTCGCCGAGCTTCTGGGTCAGGTCGCCTAGCTCGGCTGGATCGAGCCGCTCCCCGAGCTTCGTGAAGCCGACGAGGTCGGCGAACGCCACCGCGATCTCAACTCCTGCCTCGGCCTGCTCGGAGATCTCGGTGCTGGCGAAGGCATCGTGCCGAATCTGCTCGAGCATGTGGAGCCTCAATACGTAATCCAGCGTCTGCGCGATCCGCGGCGACAGCTCCTCCGTGACGCTGGCCAGGCGCCTGGCCAGCTCAAGCTCTGTGTCGCCGGTGCTCGCGAATACCCGAGCTCCAAGCCCCCGGTTGGCCGCCGCAAGCTGCGACATCGACATTCCGATCACCCTCGAGACCTGAAGCATCTCGTCCTGCGGGATACCGATGTCGAGCAGTTGCTTCACTCGCTCCGCCGCTTCGACATCTCGCGTGGTGAATGTCCTGGCGCCTGCCGCCGGCTCGGACATGCCGAGGGCGCGCCACTGCTTCGTAAGGAAGTCGAGAGGCACGCCGGAGCGTTCCGCCACCTCCTCGCGAGTCAACCGCTCGCCGTCGCCGACCAGCACCTGCTCGAGCGGCAGGAGGACGAGCCGACCCTCGCTCACCGCCGCCTGGAGCTCTCCGAGCCCGCAGCCGGCCTCATGCAGTTCGCGCAGGAGCTCCTCGCGCGCTTCGCGCGCTTCACCCTCGCAGCCGTCAAGCAGCCCTTCCGCTTCGAAGTCGATTGCCATGCAAGGCCATTCTCCCCGAAGCAGGCTTCTGCGGGGCGAGCGCCCAGCCGGGCGTAAGATCCAGGTATGGCAGAAGATGCTTCAGACGAGCTTCCTCTCTTCGAACTGCCCGTTGTCCTGCTGCCAGGCGAGCTCATGCCGCTCCACATCTTCGAGGAGCGCTACAAGCGGATGATCGGCCACTGCCTCGACGCCGAATCGCCGTTCGGCGTCATCTTCCGAGACGACGACGGCAGCGCCCGCCGGATCGGCTGCACCGCACGGGTAACCGAGGTCTTGGAGCAATTCGATGATGGGCGCATGGACATCGTTGTCACCGGGGAGGAGCCGTTCAGGGTGCTCGAGCGCTTTGACGGCACCGACTACCCGTCCGGCGAGATCGAAGAGGTTGATTCGTCGGTGATCGCAGACGACCCCGAGGCGGGCGAGGCGGCTCGGGAGGCGTTCGCCGAGCTCGTGCGCCGCGTCTCAGGCTCCGAGCCGGACGAGTCGCTCGCCCAAAGCGATGCTTACGCGATCGCAGCCAGGGTCGAGCTGCCTGTTGACACCAAACAGCGCCTCCTCGAGCTACGGTCCGAGGACGAGCGGATGAAGGTCCTGGGTGACGCGCTCGAGGACCTGATCGGCACGCTCAAGCGCTCGCGCGAGGTAGCCGAGCGCGCGCGGATGAACGGCAAGGTCGTCTTCGACTAGCTCTAAGCGAAGGCAACGGCACCGCCCCGTCTGGGGTCCCCGCCTGCCGTGAGGACGCCCGATTCCGAATCTCGTGCGACGGCCTGAACTCCGCCGAAGAACATGTTGCGCTCGGCCCAGCGCTCGACCTTGATTCCCTGCGCTTCGAAGCGCGCGAGCTTATGCGGATCAATCCCCGGCTCGGCATGTACAGCGCCGTCCTCGAAGTGGACCCGAGGTGCGTCGACCGCGTCCGCCGCGGGTAACCCATCGACGACGAGGCGAATTATCACCTGCGCGATGGCGCTGCGGATGCGGTTGGAACCCGCGCTCCCGAGCCCCGCCTCGAGCTCGCCGTCGCGCAGGATCACCGTCGGCGACATCATCGACGGAAGACGCGTCCCCGCCTCCCAGCGGTGAAACCCGAGCGGGTTGAGGTCTTCCTCGCCGAGCATGTTGTTTACGTGTACGCCGGTGCCAGGCACGATGATGCCCGAGCCGGTTCCGTTGGAGCACGTGACGCTGGCGCAGCGGCCGTCGGAGTCGACGGCGGTGATATGGGTCGTGGAGCCGAGCCTGCTCGATGCCTTGCTCGAGGCCCTGTCGAGTCGCGCGGGATCGAGGAACTCATCGGCGAACCCTTCGCGCGCGAGGTCCATCGCGAATCCTTCGTCACGGGCTTCCTGGGCTGCTGCCATCACGGCAATCGTCTCCTCCTCACCGCTTGCGCCGAGACGCTCGAGTAGCTCAAGTGCGAAAGCGATCAAGGTGCCACCCGAGGAGGGAGGCGGATTGGTCACCACCTCGCAGCCGGCGAACGCCGCAACCACGGGCTCTCGCACAACCGGCTCATACGCCGCGAGGTCCTCGGGCGCCAGGGTGCCACCGCGCTCAAGCACCCAGTCGCTGATCCGCCTGGCCACCTCGCCCGAGTAGAACGGTGCCGACCCCTCGGACGCCAGCAGCTCCAGAGCGTCCGCCAGGGCGGGAAACACCATCGACTGGCCTTCCGCCAGGAGGCTGCCGCCCGGCGCGTAGATCTCGGCGCCCTCGGGCTCGAGCAGCAGGATCGGTGCCAGGATCTTGAACATGTAGGCCTGGTTCGCCGAGACCTCGACGCCCTCGCGAGCCGCCGAGATGGCCGGCGCGACGAGGTCAGCGAGCTTCATCGAGCCAAATCTCTCGAGAGCCAGCTCAACGCCGGCCGGATTGCCGGGAACGCCACACGACGCGGCCCCGACGTTGAAGATCTGCGTCACCGAGTCGGTGAAGTCGACGGGCGCGGGGACAAGCTCCGACCCACGGACCGTCCCAGCCCTTCCGGGGGCTTCGACGAAGAAGTCGAGGAGCTCGGAGCGCCCGTGGTCGTGAACGAGCATGTAGCCACCTGCTCCAAGGCCGGTCAGCGGGCTCTCGGAGGCGAACGACGTCAGGACTGCGGCAACCGCGGCATCGACCGCGTTGCCGCCCTGTCTCAGCGTCCACGCGCCGGCCTCGGCGGTCGCCGGGTGCCCAGCCGCAACGACTCCCCTGTCCGGAGGCTTGGCCATGTCCAGCGCAGCTTAGGTCTGCGCCCCGTCGTCCCCATTGCATCCCTCCGCGTGATGTGTGATACTAAACTAAATGGTTCAGTATCAACAGAAGCGGATCGACAGGGCATTCGGCGCCCTTGCCGACTCCACCCGGCGCGCGATGCTCGAGCGGCTAGCTCACGGCACCGCGACCGTCTCCGAGCTCGCGGCCCCCTTCGACATGTCCCTGACGGGCATGAAGAAGCACGTAGCGGTTCTCGAAGATGCGGGCCTGATCACGACCGTCAAGGTCGGCCGCCAGCGCCTGTGCTCGATCGACCCGGCCGGGCCCGACCCGGCCCAGTGGTGGATCGAACGGCATCGCACGGCTCTCGAGGGCCGGCTCGACCGGCTCGGAGAGCTGTTGAAAAACAACAAACGGAAGGAGCCCGAAAATGGCTGACGCAGCACAGAGCCGGAAATTCACGACTCGAGGCCCAAGGCGACCGCGAGATCAGAGGCGAGCGGGTGTTAACGCTCCGCGCGAGAAGGTGTATCGCGGCGATGACGGATCCGGACTTGATCCCCAGTGGTGGGGCCCGCGACCGGACACGACCACCGTCGAGGAGATGGACGTCAGAGTCGGCGGGCGCTACCGCTTCGTATGCGACGGCCCGAACGGCTCCCAGGGTTCAGCGGCACCTATCGGGAACTCGAGCCGCCTGAGCGCATCGTCCAGACGTTCGAGTGGGACGGCATGCCCGGCCACATCTCGGTTGACGCACTCGACCTTCGAGGATCTTGGCGGCGAGGAACCCTGGTCATCGTCGACCTCAACGTTCCACTTCCCTGAAGAGCGCGACGGAATGCTCGGGTCGGGCATGGAGGTCGGGATGGGCGAGACGTACGACCGCCTCGAGGAGCTGCTGGAGACCCTGTAGCCCTAGTTCCGGCCCGGCAGGAACTCCGGCACCTCGAGCTCCAGGTCGCGCGGGCGCGATTCGAACTCCTTCGCCGTGCCCGGCGCGGCGCTCGGCAGGCCGCCGGGTCGACGTCGTTGTCGTGCCGGCTTCGCGCTTCGTCGATGCGGTCCCATCGGCCGTGCGACCGCGGCCGTCGAAGCGGGTTGCGATCACGGTGACCCAGACCTGGTCGGTCAGCGCCTCGTCGATGTTGGCGCCGAAGATGATGTTTGCGTCCGGATGCGCGGCCTCCTGGACCACCTTGGCGGCGTCGGAGACCTCGAGCAGCGTCAGGTCGGGACCGGACGTGATCGACAGCAGGATTGACCGCGCGCCGTTGACTGAGGTCTCGAGAAGCGGTGAAGACACGGCCCTCTCCGCAGCGGTGACAGCGCGGTTGTCACCGGCACCCATGCCGATTCCCAGCAGCGCCTGGCCGGCGTCGCGCATCGTCGTGCGGACGTCGGCGAAGTCCAGGTTGATGAGGCCTGGCAGCGTGATCAGCTCGGAGATGCCCTGAACGCCCTGGCGGAGAACGTCGTCGGCGACCTGGAAGGCCTCGATCATCGTGGTGTTCTTCGCGAGCACCGATAGAAGACGCTCGTTCGGGACGACGATGAGGGTGTCGACCTCGGACGCGAGGGCGTCGACGCCGTCGTCAGCCTGCTTTGCACGGCGGGTTCCCTCGAAGCGGAAGGGCTTGGTGATGATGCCGACGGTCAGAGCGCCGACGTCACGCGCAAGGCGAGCGACGACGGGCGCGGCACCGGTGCCGGTTCCACCTCCGGAGCCGGCGGCAACGAAGACCATGTCCGACCCCTTGAGAAGACGCTTGATCTTGTCCTGCTCCTCGAACGCGGCGCGGTAGCCCAGTTCTGGGTTCGAGCCGGCTCCCAGGCCACGGTGCGCACCGGTGCCAAGGTGGACGGTCACATCCGCCATCGACTGCTGGAGGGACTGAAGGTCGGTGTTGATAGCCATGAACTCGACGCCGGGGATGCCGGCCTCGACCATGCGGTTGACGGCATTGACGCCTGCTCCACCGACGCCCACAACGCGGATGACAGGGGCGTGTGGCTCGACCGACTCGGGCCTGCGCGTGTAGTCGGGCTCCTCGCGGCCGTACATGGCCGACGAAGGCTCGGCATCCTCGGCGAAGATCCTGGACAGGCGGTCCTTGGCACCGGGAGCGGTGGAGCTCTCGGCCACGGGATCGTCATCCTCGATGTCGAAGATGGGAGCGCGCGAAGGCGGCTCAGGCGCGGGACGCTCGGCCTCGCGAGCGGCTGGCTCGGGCTCGGGCTCGCGCGCGACGGGCGCGGACTCAGGTTCGCGGGCGGGCCTTGGCTCTTCCGCCTCGGGCACGGACGGCATGACGCGAGTCTCGCCCGACTCGGGCGCGGGATCCTGATGGCGCGGAGGCAATGCCGGCGCCTCCGGGGGATCGGCAGGTTCTTCCGTCGAGCGGAAGAGATCGGCGAGGGGACCCTCCCTCATGCTTGCCCTCTTACGTCGCGCCATTGGAAAGAACCTCCTTGGCGAGCTCCCGGTAGTAGTCCGCAGCGTTCGACTTGGGATCGTACTTCAGGACGCTGGCTCCCCTTACAGGTGCCTCCGCGAACTTGATCGCCTTGCGAATCCGCGACTTGAAGACCAGGTCGCCGAAGTTCTCCTCCAGGATCTCCACCGCCTCCTTGGCGTGGACTGTCCTCGAGTCGAACATCGTGGGCAGAATGCCTTCGATCTGGACCCTCGGGTTGAGGTTCTCGCGAATCATCTCCAGGGTGTTGTTCAACTGCATCAGTCCGCGCATCGACAGGTATTCGCACTGGACCGGCACGATCACCTTGTCGGACGCGGTCAGGGCGTTGATCGTGAGCAGTCCGAGGCTCGGCGGGGTGTCGATGCAGACGAAGTCGTAGTCGGTCGCCACGCCGCGGATCGCCTTTTCGAGCGAACGCTCGCGACCGATCTGGGTAGACATCGCTATCTCCGCGCCAGCCAGGTCGATCGAGGCGACCGCGATGTCGATCTCACGATGGTGGATCACCTCGGTCAGCGGAATGTGATGGACGAGGACGTCGTACATCGACTTGTCGACCTTGTCCGGGTCGATGCCCTGGCTCATCGTCAGGTTGCCCTGCGGATCGAGATCGATGCAGAGAACGCGATAGCCGGACTCCGCAAACGCCACAGCCAGGTTCAGCGTGGACGTCGTCTTCGCGACACCGCCCTTCTGGTTGGCGAACGAGATGACCTTGGCGAAATTGGTCGGACGCTCCTCCATCTCGCCATCGGGACTGGGAGTTCCGCCGCTGATCGCGCCGCGGCGCGGTGAGAGCGCGTCTTCGAAGGAGATGCGGTCAGCGTCGGGGTCGTGGTCGACGACGGGCTCTGAGATGACCGGCGTTACGGACTGCGTGGGGTCAGACGGGCCGGCGGCCTCCGTGGGGTCAGACTCCGGCTCCTGCGATTCCGACTTGACCTCGACCTCTTCGGGCGCGGCTTCCTCCGCAGCTTCAAGCTCGTCAACGACGTCTTCCGTCTCCACGGAGGCCGGCTCCTCCGGCGCCGGGGCGGGATCGCGCTCTGGCACGAGCTCCCCCAGTTCGGCAAGCTCGGCGGCGATCTGATCGTCGTCGTGGCGTTCGCGGCTGTCGGTGGCGGATACGTGTCCGCCGCCTTCGCCGCCGGAGTGGCGAGATGCTCGATTGAAAAGACCCATACGCTCGCGACTATTCGCACCTGCGGCGGGCTTTCCTTCCTGTGCATGCGGATGGGCGCGCCACGTAGGATCAACTGGTGAGGGACCTGCTGGACAAACGCCTGGTGATCGTCACCGGCAAGGGAGGCGTCGGAAAGTCGACCGTGTCGCTTGCCCTCGGCCTCAAGGCGGCCGAAGAAGGACGCCGGACGATCGTTTGCGAGGTCGCCTCCCAGGAGCATCTGTCCCACGCCTTTCACCGCGGCCATGTCGGCTTCCAGGAGGCCGAGCTCGCACCCAACCTCTTCGGCATCTCGATCGACCCGGACGAGTCGATGCGCGAGTACGTCCTTCTCCAGCTCAAGGTGAAAGCGATGCGCGACCTCCTCTTTCGCTCGAAGCTCTTCACCTACCTGGCGGCGGCCACACCTGGCCTGAAGGAACTGGTGACGATCGGAAAGATCTGGGAGCTTGCTCTCGACGAGCGTCGCCTGAAGGGCACCGAGCCCTACGACCTCGTAATCGTGGACGCGCCCGCGACCGGTCATGGAGTCGGGTTCCTCCAGACGCCCAAGACGTTCGCAAACGTCGCTCGGGTCGGCCCGATCGCCTCGCAGGCCGAAACGCTCCACCGATTCATCACGGATCGCCGCCGTAGCGGGGTTGCGATCGTCGCGCTGCCGGAAGAGATGCCCGTGAACGAGACGGCGACCCTGGAGCGCGACCTCACGACGCTGGTCGGCGCCTCGGTTGATCGGATATTCGTCAACGGCCTCTATCCCGAGCGCTTCGACGCCGACGACGAGAGGTCGCTCGAGAAGGCGGCCGGTAGCCCTGGTGGCGCCGGAGACGCGGCGATCAGCGCGGCGCTGACGGTGCGCCGGCGGTCGGCCGCGCAGCGCCACCAGCTCGCGCGCCTCGATGGGCTGACGCGCACGCCGATCACCACCCTTCCGTTCCAGTTCGAGCCCGTGCTGGGCGCCGATCAGCTCCGCGAGCTCGCCAAGGCGATCGCGTGACCTCGATCGCTGACATCGCTGACGGGAAGCGGGTGATCATCTGCGCGGGCTCAGGGGGAGTCGGCAAGACCACCACCTCGGCGGCGATCGCGGCCGGTATGGCCGCGCGCGGGCTCAAGGTCGCCGTCCTGACCATCGACCCTGCCAAGCGGCTTGCCGACTCGCTCGGGCTGGCAGAGCTCGGGAACATCGAGCGCCAGGTTGACCCAGCGCTCTTCACGGCCGCCGGCGTGGACCCCGGCGAGGGCGAGCTCTGGGCGATGATGCTGGACTCGAAGGCAACGTTCGACGAGGTCGTGGCGAAACACGCGCCCGACGAAGAGACACGCGAAGCCGTGCTGTCGAACCGCATCTACCAGCAGCTCTCGTCGGCGCTCGCGGGGTCGCAGGAGTACATGGCGATGGAAAAGCTCTACGAGCTCTGGAGCGAGGACCGCTATGACCTCCTCGTCCTCGACACTCCCCCGTCCCGCAACGCCCTCGACTTCCTGGAGGCGCCCAACCGGTTGCTCCAGTTCATCGAGGGCCGCGCTTTGCAGGTGTTTCTCGCCCCGACGGGGTTTGCGGCGAAGGTGGCAGGGCGTGGAACCTCGATGATGTTTTCGATCCTGAAGAGGATCACCGGCGTCGATCTCCTGCGCGACCTGGCGGAGTTCTTCCAGGCGTTCTCGGGAATGGTGGTTGGCTTTCGCGAGCGCGCAGCACGCGTCAACGAGCTCCTCAGCGACTCCCGCAGCACGTTCCTCGTCGTCTGCGGGCCGCAGGACGAACCGGTCGAAGAGGCGATCTTCTTCCGCGGCAAGCTCGCCGAGCAGAAGCTGCCGTTCGGGGGCGCCGTCGTCAACAAGGTCCACGGGGCAGAGCCGGCCGACGCCGCATCGCTGCCCGCCGAGCTCGAGGCCGTCCTCGGGGCGGATCTCGCCAAGCGTGTGGCCGCGAACTACGACGACTACCGGGCCCTGGCCGAGCGCGACCGGCGAAGCGTGGATCGGCTCGCGTCGGAGCTCGGGACGGACCTCATCATTCAAGTGCCCCATCTCGACACCGATGTTCACGACCTCACAGGCCTGATGGAGATCAACCGGTTCCTGTTCGAAGAGGGGGGTAGGTTCGACTCATGAGCGGTTGGAACGCAACGGACATACCCACGCAGGAAGGACGCACCTGGGTGGTGACGGGGGCGAACAGCGGGTTGGGCCTGGTTACCGCGAGAGAGCTGGCGCGAGCGGGCGCGAAGGTATTTTTGGGCTGCCGGGACCCAAAGCGCGGCAAAGTCGCGCTGGCTGACGTGAGCGGAGCCGCCACCGGACCGGCGCCTGAACTGGTCGCCCTCGACCTGGCAAATCTCGAAACGGTTCGGGATTTTGCCGGCGTGGTGGGTGAACGCGCGGAGTCACTCGATGGCCTTGTGAACAACGCCGGCGTGATGGCGCCGCCGCGAGAGGAGACGGCCGACGGTTTCGAGCTCCAGATCGGAACCAATCACCTCGGGCACTTTGCGCTCACCGGACTTCTCATCAACCCCTTGATGGCGGGCGAGGACGAATCGAGAGTGGTGACCGTGACGTCGACCGCCCACAAGATCGGCTCGATTGACTTCGATGATCTTCACGGGGAGCAAAGCTACGGCCGCTGGCGCCGCTACGGCCAATCCAAGCTCGCGAACCTTCTCTTTGCCTACGAGCTCCAGCGGCGCTCGAGCGCGGGCGAGTGGGGCGTCAAGAGCGTCGCGGCTCATCCTGGCTACGCGGCGACCCATCTGCAGGCGGCCGGGCCTGGACTCGGCGGCGGACTCGCCTCGGCTCTGAACGTGACCGTCATGAAGGTCACGAACGCCGTTTTCGCGCAGTCCGACGAGAGCGGCGCCCTGCCCTCTCTCTACGCGGCAACGGTGCCAGAGATGCCCGGCGGCGGGTTTGCGGGGCCGTCCGGGCCCGGCGAGATGCGCGGACATCCCAAGCTCGTCGGTTCGACTCGCGCCTCGCGCTCGGAGACCGACGCCGCTCGGCTCTGGGAGCTCTCCGAGGAGCTCACCGGCGTCAACTTCCCGGCCGTCTGAGGGCGAGCCGAAGCCACCGGTTGCCCGGTGGCTTGGCTCGCTCTTCCTTGGTGATCGGAGAGAAGTCTTAGACGGCGTCGCCCGGTTCGCCGTCGATCAGCTGAGAGCGGCCACGGCGGCGGTCGTAGCCGACCTCTTCGACTGACCAGTCGGTCGTCTCTGGGCGCGGGAAAAGGAAGGACACGCGGTTCGCAACCTCCCGGCGATGGTTGTCGGAGTCGGCGATCAGAGCGGCAACGGGGCCTTCGTCCGGGACCGCTCGGAGAATTCGCACTTCACCCGTGGCCTCGCTGGGCTCCTCTTCCTGCTCCGGGCGCACCTGAAAGCGCGGCATCGGAGGCTCGGGAGTCACCGGCACTTCGGGTCGCTCGCGCTCGGAGCTCGGAGAGGGCTCGGCCCACTCGAAGTCGGGCTCGACGCCGGTGGCGAGGTGCTCGAGCAGCTTGTTCTCATGGCGCACGAATACGGGACCGTCGGGCTCCGGAACCTTGATCGGTTCTGGAGTGAACGAGGGCTCGGGTTCCAGAGGCGTCACAGGCTCTCTGCCACGCATGGCTTCCTCAAGCTCGGCTTCGAGCTCGATCTCTTCGAAGTCGCCGTACTCGCCCACGTCGGCCGCGGACGTTGCGGCTCCCCACTCCGCGGTCTCGCCGCGGTCAGTGGCGCTTGTGCCTTCGCCAACGCGAAGCCCCTCGCCGAGAAGGATCTCATCCGCCGTCGTCCTGAGCTCGGAGCCCAGGTGTCCAAGCGCCGCATCACGCAGGATCGCGCGAGTCATGTCCTCGACCTCGGCCGCGACGTCCGCGGGCAGATTTTGATCGCCGCCGATCACCGGCTCGCCGCTCCAGAGTTCGCGCTCCAGGGCGATCGCCCGGTCCACAACCGCCTTCACGGCGGTGCGGTGGTCGGGCTCCGCGCAGAGCGCGGCGACGCGCATGGACATCCCGAGCGAGGCGGGCCCGCCGCCCTCAAGCATGAAACGAAGCGTCAGCAGATAGTCGTTGAGAGCTTCGAGCGTGACGGATCGCTCGAGGCCAGCCTCGAAGCGGGAAAGGGCGCGGGACAGGGTTGTCGCGAACCCGCCCGATCCCACGGCGATGCGGTGGAAGGGCGTCGAGTGATGCGCGAGCCCTCGAGAGAGCGCAGCAAGATCTGCGAGCTCGGCGTCGGCAAGCCTGTAGCCGCCCGGCCGCGCCTTACCGGCCCCGGTGGAGACCCGGCGCCAGCGGTCGCCACCGGCCTTGACCCAGGCGTGTGGGCCGAGTGAAACACCGCCGGCCTTGAAAAGGCGGAGGGTCGTCACGACGCGCTTGAAGGTCTCAACAGCACGAATGCCGAGGTCGGTGCCCTCGCTGTCCGATCCAATCGCTTCGACGCGCGTTACCGCAAGGAATGTCGGTTCCCATGCAGCGCCGCCCATGCCGTCTCCACCGCGCGCTTCGGCCGGAACATCCACGGTGTCGGCGCGCACGATCGTCGCGCTCGCGAGCTCGAGCTTTTCGACCTCCATCTGAAAGCCGCGGAGCGGTACTGCGATCTCAACCTGGCCAAGCGACGCTTCGCCCATGTCGAGAAGCTCTTCGATCGCCTCGGCGAGTCGCGCATCGTCGAGAGTGAAATCAGTGGAGCCCTGCCAAAGCCGGCAGAGGAAGACCACGCCGGCAAGCTCAGCTCGGCGGCGACTATCGGCGGGCACGGGCACGCCCATCTCCTCCAGGTATGGCGTGGCCAGGCCGTCGGACTCGACCGCGGCACAGGTCGTGCCGAACGAGTCGAGGGTCGCGAGCTGAGGCAGCGTTGTCGCGGATGAACGCGCGAGGTCTGCGGCACATACTCGGCGAGCGGCGACCCGGCCCCTGTCTCACGGACCTCGTAAGGCACCTCGACTCCCGATGCCAGGAGATCCCGTAGGAACAGAGCGGCATCGCCCGCCATCGTCTTCAGCCCCTCACGGAGCACCAGGTCACGCATGGGGGGTCACTTCTTCGGGAGCCGGAAGGCTCCTTTGATGCAAAGCCCCTTGCAGGGCGCTGTCAGAGGCGGGTCAGGCGGGTACGGAGGTCCGCCCGGCATCGAGCCACGCCTGCCCATAGGCACGCATGTCATCGATCAGCGGCACGAGGGCCTTGCCCTTGTCCGTAAGCGCATATTCAACCCGGGGCGGAACCTCGGGGAACGTGTTGCGCTCGATGACCCCGTGCTCCTCGAGGCAGCGAAGTCGCAGCGACAGAGTGCGCGGACTGATGCCCTCGAGCGAGCGCTCCAGCTCGCAGAATCGCTTTGAATCATCGGCGAGATCGCGGATCACCAGAAGCGTCCACTTACCGGAGATGATCTCGGCTGTCTTGCAAACCGGACAGGTCGAGTCCATTCGCACATAAAGGATAGCCAATGCTTCAACTAATGAAGCGTTGGCTCCAACCGGCCTGAAACGCGCTCAGCGCTTGAAAACGACTACTGGCCGAGGAGCTCGCCGACCGGGCGATGGACCAGGTTGTCCGGCTCGTCGGGCTCAGGGTCGGGATCGCTCGCCGCGGCGGTCCCGCCCATCACCTGCTCGATGCCCGACGCGCGCTGGCCCTTGGCCTGGAGCATGAGCTTGAAGTCGTGCGGGCTCGACGCGACGTCCATCGCGTCCGCCTCGTCGACGGTGCCGGCCATCACGTGCTTGAGCAGCGCCTGGTCGAACGTCTGCATCCCGTAGTACTCGCCTTCGGCGATCACCTCGGTGATCTTGCCGGTCTCGTTCGGATTCAAGATCAGGTCCTGGACCCGCCCAGTGACGACAAGCACCTCGCACACGGCGACGCGGCCGGACCCCGTCTTACGCGGCATCAGGCGCTGTCCCACGACGCCGCGCAGGGTCGAGGCGAGCATCACGCGGGCCTGCTGCTGGAGATGGGGCGGGAAGAAGTCGATGATGCGGTTGATCGTTTCCGTCGCATCCAGGGTGTGGAGGGTCGAGAGAACGAGGTGCCCCGTCTCCGCGGCGGAAAGTGCAGTACGAACCGTCTCCTCGTCGCGCATCTCGCCGATGAGGATCACGTCGGGGTCCTGGCGAAGGACGCGCTTCATCGCGCGTCCGAAGCTCTCGGTGTCCTGCCCAACCTCGCGCTGATTGATGATCGACTTCTTGTCGCGGTGGAGATACTCGATCGGGTCCTCGAGAGTCACGATGTGCTCGGCCTGGGTCGAGTTGATCTGGTCGATCATCGCCGCGAGCGTCGTGGACTTGCCGGAGCCCGTGGTCCCGGTGAGAAGGATGATTCCGCGCTTCTCGTTGGCGAGGTCGCGGATCACCTGCGGCAGGCCGAGGTCTTCGATGGTGCGGACCTGGAACGGAATCGCGCGGCAGACGATTGAGACATGACCGCGCTGGCGGAAGGCGTTGACGCGGAATCGCGATACGCCTGGGACCTCATAGGAGAAGTCCGCCTCGCCCACCTGCGAGAAGTCGGCGAGAAGCGCTGGGTCGTGCAGGATCTGCTCGAGCGCCTTGTCCGTGTCCTCGGGTGTCAGAGGCTCGGTGCCGGGAATCGGCTGGAGAACGCCGTGGATCCGCGCCATTGGCGTAGCGGGCACCTTGACGTGGAGGTCCGAGCCCTCATGCTCGACCACGTAGCGCAGGGCTTGATCGATGTCGAAAGCCATCACCCTCCTATCGGGCGCTGGCCACGACCGCTTTAGCGGTGGTGGCGCCTAAGCGACGTCGCGAAGCTTCTGCGCCTCGGCGAGGCTCTGGAGCTTCTTCAGCGACTGATTCTCGATCTGGCGGATCCGCTCGCGCGTCACGTTGAACGTCCGGCCCACCTCGTCGAGGGTGCGCGGGTGCTCGCCGCCCAGCCCGTAGCGGAGCTCGAGCACGCGGCGCTCGCGGTAGGAAAGGTTCTCGAGCGCCTCTCGGAGCGCCTCCTTCGTGAGGAGGTCCGCGGCGCGGTCGAACGGCGACTCGGCCTTCTCGTCGGCGATGAACTGGCCGAACTCGGACTCCTCCTCGTCGCCCACCGGCTTTTCGAGCGAGACCGGCGCCTGGGCGGAGCGCTTGATCTGATCGACCTCTTCGGGGTCGATGCCCGTGACTTCGGCGATCTCGTCCGGCGTGGGCTCGCGGCCCAACTCGGTGACGAGCTTTCGCTCGGCGCGGCCGATCTTGTTCAGCTTTTCGACGACGTGGACCGGAATGCGGATCGTGCGTGCCTTGTCGGCGAGAGCGCGGGCGATCGCCTGACGGATCCACCAGGTCGCATAGGTCGAGAACTTGAAGCCCTTGCGGTAATCGAACTTCTCCGCGGCACGGACCAGGCCGAGCGTTCCCTCCTGAATCAGGTCGAGGAAGGGCAGGCCCTGATTGCGGTAGTTCTTCGCGATCGAGACGACGAGGCGAAGGTTCGACTCCACCATCTTCTGCTTCGCGTCGAGGTCGCCGCGCTCGATGCGCTTGGCGAGGTCGACCTCCTCCTGCGCGGTGAGCAGACGGACCTTGCCGATGTCCTTCAGGAACAGCTGAAGGGAGTCCGTCGTCATGTCGGCCTTCAGGTCGAGCGTCGGCGACTTGCGGCGCTTGCGGCGGCCCTCCGCGCGTTGCGCGTCCGGCGACTGCTTCTGAGCGGGATCGACGTCGTCGACGAGCTCTACACCCTGGCTCTCGATGAAGCCGTACAGCTCCTCGATGTCGCCTTCGTCGACGTCCACCTCGCGCAGCGCGGTTGCGACGTCGCCGTAGGCGATCACGCCCTCGGCCTGGCCCTTCGTTACGAGGTTCTTTACCTCTTCCAGCTCCTGCAGCTCCGCGGCAACCATCTAAGTCGCTTGCCTTCCTTGTCTAAAGATTCGGTTCAAGTTTCGGGTGGCCCTCCCATTATCGGACGGGCCTTGGCGCTTGATTAGGCCTGGTGCCGCTGTGTTCTGTGGCGGACCCTCATTCCGCCTAACCCCTACCGGGTGAAGCTGTCAGGGCACGTGGGCTGCAATACGTAATCCGATCGTAGCCGCTGGCCTTCGCAAGTCAAAGAATTGGGATGTGGTGTCCGATTGTGCGACGTTCCTTCTCTCTTCGCGGGTAGATTCCCCTCTATGGCAGACAGCTCTTCACCCGGAGATTCGGACTCGCCCCCAGGGGTTTTCGGAAACCTGCCGTCCAGCCGCCCCGGATCAAGGAGCCCCCGGCGCGCCGGTGGCACCGGCGAGCCCGAGGCCGCCGCTCCCGAGCCCGAGCCGAAGCCCGAACCCGCGACGACGCCCCCCGCCGCCGAGGTCCCTCCAGACCCCGCGGCCGGACCGAAGAGCCCCCACTTGAGCCGGTCCCTCCGCCCCAGGGGATCCCAAGGCCATCGAAGACCTCGCGTGGGCCGGCGTCACGGTCGCCGCGCAGGCGGCAACGGTGGGGATCAAGTTCGCCGCTCGGGCGCTCGGGGCCGCTCGAAAGTCGATCGACAGGCCTTGAGGGCGAGGGCCCGCGACTGGCTGCACGCCTTTTGGCATCGCGCCTATCGCGAGAACATCACAGGGATGGCGGCGATGGTCGCCTACAACCTCGCGCTCGCGCTCTTTCCCTTCGCACTGCTCGTCCTCTTCATCTTCGGCCGCGTCCTCCAGTCCGGCGACATCGAGGACAGCGTCATTCGCGACCTTCAGGGCATCTTCCCCGCGGTCGAGCAGGACGAGGTGGCGCGGGCCGTCGATCGCATCCGCGACAGCTCGACGACGATCGGCGTCGCCGCCGCCCTGGGCGCAATCTGGATCGGCGCGTCGTTCTGGGGCGCGATGGATACGGCCTTCTGCCGGATCTACCACGTGGAATGCCGGAGCTGGGTCGCCCAGAAGCGCTTCGCCCTGGTGATGCTCCTCGTGGTCACCCTGTTCCTTGCGGCCAGCGTCGTCGATCCCGTCGCGGAGAACCTCGCGCGTCTCGAGTGCGGACGACCTGCCGCTTCGGGCTCGACGAGGTGCAGGGCGTCCGCAGCGTCGTGGTCCTCTTCTCTCGCCCTCACCCTCACGTTCGGACTCGTGAGCCTCATCTACTACGTCGTGCCGAAGGGGCACGTTCCGTGGCACGGCGTGTGGCCCGGCGCGCTGTTCGTCACGATCACCACCGCGATCGGCAACGCGGCATTCCCGGTCTACCTCACGTCGATCTCCGACGTCGACAAGATCGGCGGCGCGCTCGGATTCATCCTGATCGCTCTGATCTGGTTCTACCTCTTATCCCTCGCGATACTCGCGGGTGCGGTGATCAACGCGCTGCGCTATGAGCTTCGTGACACCGGCAGCCTCGACCTGCCTGGCTGGAAGGAGGGGCAGGCGTGAGGCCGCCGGCGCGCGTCACGGTGCTCCCCGACCCCGATACCGGGCCGATCGCCACGACCGGCGCGGTCAAGTCCGTCCAGGAAGCGACGGTCGAGATGCCCGCCGAGGTCTACGAGCGTCTGTGGAAGCCCGAATACCTCGAACGCCTCGCCCGCTCCTACTGGGCATTTCTGACGAAGATCTCGCTCGGGCTCATCCGGGTCGTCTACGAACCGGGCTCCCGGACCGTCGTCTTCATCTCGCGCCGGCTTCCCCTCCTCCGCTTTCGCAGGCCCGAATACGTCACAGGGCCCGGCCTCGGTCAGGTCACGTGGCGAATCGAGCGGGGCCTCCTGGTCGCCCCGAACGGACGCGGGCAGGGAATGCTGCGGATCGCCGTCAGAAGCCACGAACCCTCCGCCGGATCTGACGCATGCATCCGCGTGCGAACCGAGGTGTCGAACTTCTATCCCTTCCTTCGCGGCGGCGGCTGGTTCGCCCGGGTCGGCGTCCGGGTCTACAGCGGCACCCAGGTCCGCATCCATACCTGGGTGACCCACGGCTTCCTGCGCTCCCTCGCGAGGCTGGACCTGCCGAAGTCGCCGGTGGGGGCCTTGGCGCCGCAGGCAGAAAGCGTGGAGGAAGTCGAAGCGATCGAGGGCTCAGACACCACGCACAGCCGCGTGGACGAATCCTGATCTGAGCTGAGGTACGACCGAGGGGTGGTCGCGAGCGACCTCAGTTCGCTTCTTCGCGCTCCTCGAGGGCTGCCGCCATTGCATTGTCGATGTCGATCGGGTCGAAGTCGAAGAGCTCCATGCCGGATGTGTCCTTCACGATCGTCTCGACCTTCATGCCGTCGACGAGCGGGCGAGCCACGCCGATGTCGACGGGCGTGATCAGCCCGAGCCAGTGTGACGAGAGCCCAGGCGAGAGAACTGGCACCCGCAGACGCGGCCGCGGGTTGATGTTGAGAGCCCTGGCCATCGCGTCCATCATCCCGCCATAGGTGGTGACGTCTGGTCCGCCGATCTCGATGTCCCGGCCGCGCGCGGCGTCGATTTCCGGAGTCTCCGCGAGGTAGCGGACCACGTCGTCGATCGCGATCGGCTGGGTCCTCGTGTTCGCCCACTTGGGCGTGATCATCGCGGGCAGGCGCTTGACGAGGTAATAGGTGACGAGAAAGGACTCCGACCCGCCACCGATGACGGCGGCGGCGCGGACATAGCTGACCGGCACGCCCGACTCCTTGAGAATCTCGGCTGTCTCGTGCCGGCTCGCGAGGTGCTCCGACCCGCCGTCAGAAAGACCGCCCATGTAGATGATGAGGTCGACGCCCGCGTTCTTGGCGGCCTCGCCGAAGTTCCGGGCACCCTGCTTGTCGCGCTCCGCGTACGACTCGTCCCCGCCCCGCCCCATCGAGTGGACCAGGTAGTACGCCGTAGAGACGCCTTCGAGGGCGGCTGTCAGCGACTCCGCCTCCAAGACGTCGGCCTTGACGACCTCCGACCCCGCCGGCCTTGAGCTCCGATGCCTTCTCGGGCTTGCGCGCGAGCGCTCGGACCGAATCGCCGCGCTCGAGAAGGTTCGGCACCAGCTTCGAGCCGATGTACCCGGTCGCTCCTGCGACGGCAATCACGCCACCGTTGTGGTTCCCGCGTTCCATGTGACTCACGGTAGCCGGATCGGAGCTACGCAAACGGACGCTCAGTCGTAGCGGCCGCCGGTGATCTCCCGGAGCTTCGCCTGATCGTGACGCGCCTGGACGGTCCGAACCGTGTTCGAGCGCGACCGGGTCACCAAAGACTCGGTGCTCGCCTTGCCGGAGCTCGGATAGCGAACGCCCTGGAGCAGCTCGCCGTCAGTAACGCCCGTAGCGGCGAAAAAGACATCGTTTCCGGTTACAAGACGGTCCACGTCCAGAATCTCGTCGAGGTCATAACCGGCATCCAGGGCGGTCTGGCGCTCCTCTTCGTCACGCGGCCAGAGGCGCCCCAGCATCTGTCCGCCAAGGCATTTGATTGCGGCGGCCGAGATCACTCCTTCGGGCGTCCCTCCAATACCCCACAGGAGGTCGACGCCGGTCGACTCCGACACGGCGAACAGCGCGGCGGAGACATCGCCGTCGGAGATCAGGCGAATTCGCCCACCGGCCTCACGGACTGCGGCCATCTGCTCCTCGTGGCGCGGGCGATCCAGCATCATCACGGTGACATCGCCGAGACTTGTGCCCTTGCGGTCCGCCACGCGCTCGATCACAGTCGTCAAGGGCTCGTCGAGCGTCAGCAGGTCGGCGATCTCGTTGCCCCCGGCAAGCTTTTCCATGTAGACGCACGGGCCGGGGTCGAACATGGTCCCACGTTCGGACAGGGCGATCACCGCGAGCGCCGAAGGCATGCCCTTGGCGCAGAGCGTGGTGCCCTCGAGAGGATCGACGGCGATGTCGACCTGCGGCGGACTGCCGTCGCCGATCTTCTCGCCGTTGTACAGCATGGGCGCCTCGTCCTTTTCGCCCTCCCCGATCACGACGATCCCGTCCATCGGGACCGTGTCGAGGAGAAGCCTCATCGCGTCGACCGCCGCCTGATCGGCAGCCTCCTTGTCGCCCTTGCCGGTCCAGCGAGCCGCCGCCAGGGCGGCAGCCTCCGTCACCCGAACGAGTTCGAGCGCGAGGTTGCGGTCGGGCTTGGTGGAGTCCCGGAGATCCTGAGAGATGACTCCCATCGGGCGTGAGCGTATCGGCGGAGCTTGTTCCGGCCCTAGACGGTGCCGGGTGCCTTGCGCTTCTGCTTGCCGCCGGACTCCATGGAACGGAGGAATCCGATGGCGCCGATCGTCGCCGCGGCGGCCAGTGCAAGCCAGTAGCCGATCGCGAGGCTCTCGCCGAAGACGATGCCCTCGTCTGGCTTGGGCTTGAAGAGGATGCCGTTGTACGAGATGAGCACGAACGCGGCGAAGCCGGCGACCATCGTCATCTCGCCTGGCGGGTAGGAGAGCTTGTGGCCGCGGATCAGGATGTACCCGAGGATCGCGGGAGCCAGAGCCGCGAGGAGAAGCGGCCACCGCAGGATCGTGAACGTCTCGAAGCCGGTGCAGGAGTACTCGCCGGTTCCACAGACCCACGCGTTCTGATCAAGGCGCTCCTGGCCTTGGCTGAGGTCGAACCAGGGAAGGAAAAGAATGCTCAGGACGAGCACCAAAGACGCCACGGCGCCGATGATCGTCCTAGTGCGGTCCAGGCGTGAGAGCTCCATCCCGGCGCGAGCCTATACGTTCCGGCGCGAATGAGTGCTGCAACTCGCTGGGGATTGACACTGCCGCTGCCGATGACCTCGATCGCCGACCAGGTGGACCTGGTCAAACGCGCGGAAGCCGCGGGCTACACCGATCTGTGGTCTGGCGAGACCGCTGGACCCGACGGGTTCACCCCACTTGCATTTGCCGCGGCACACACGCAGAGCCTGAGGGTGGGCACCGGAGTAGTCGGCGTCTTTCAGCGCGGCCCGGCGCTCCTCGCCCAGCAGGCGGCCTCGATGGCCGACGCAACCGGCGGGCGCTTCGCCCTGGGCATCGGCGCTTCGTCGGACCGCATCGTCGAAGGCTGGAACGGAATCCCGTTCGAAAAGCCCTACTCGAAGGTCGCCGAGACCGTTGACTTCCTCGATGTTGCGCTCGCCGGTAACCGAACCGAGAACGGGTTCAAGCTCGAGACGAAGCCGCAGCACGAGATCCCTGTGATCCTCGCGGCTCTTCGTGGACGCATGCTGAAGCTCGCGGTCGACCGGGCGGATGGAGCGTTCACGAACTTCCTCCCTATCTCAGGCCTCCCCAAGGTCGTCGAAGGGATCGCCGGGGCACCTGAAGGCTTCGAGCTCCTGTGTCGGTTCTTCTGTATCCCCGGCACGCGTGAAGAGGTCGAGCCCATTGCCCGCTTCATGTTCTCCTCCTACATCACGGTGCCCGTCTATGAGGCCTTCTACCGCTGGCTGGGTCACGGCGACGCGATCGATCCCATGGTCGAGGCGTGGAAGGCAAAGGATCGCCAGAAGGCAGCGGCCGAGGCCCCTTGGGAGCTGATCGAGGAGATGTTCATCCTCGGCGAGCCCGATGAGATGCACGAGCAACTCGGCAGGTTCACCGAAGGCGGGATCACCCTCCCTGTCCTCACCCCGATCACATCGCCCGACAAGCTCGGCGACCTGGTCGAAGCGCTAGCGCCGCGCTGACGACTACTGCGAGACCGCGCGCGCCAGCGACAGCGCGTAAAGCCCATCGGGGTCTGTCCACCAGTCGGTCAGCTCCAAGCCGGCTTCGGCGTAGATGCCCTCAAGACCCCCGCGGGCGAACTTGGTCGAGATCTCGGTGCGCATCTCCTCGCCGCGCTCGAACGCCACCGTCATGCCCAGCTCCTCGAAGGTCACGAGCTGTCGCCGGAGCGAGCGCAGGCGAATGTCGACGAAGAGGTTCTCCTCGTCCCAGATCGCGACGTGCTCGAACGCGTTGATGTCGAAGTCGGCGCCGAGGCGCTCGTTCAACACAGCCAGAACGTTGAGGTTGAACTCGGCGGTCACGCCGGCGGCGTCGTCGTATGCGGCCTCGAGAGTCTCGCGGTCCTTGATCAGATCCGTGCCGAGGAGGAACCGGTCGTCCGGGCCAAGGAGGTTCGCCACGCGGGCTAGGAAAGAGGCGCGCTGCTGCGGCTCGAAGTTGCCCATGGTGCCGCCGAGAAACGCGATCACTCGCGGGCCTTCGAGCGGGATGCGCTCGAGATCGCGCTCAAAGTCGCAGACGAGTCCGTGCACCTTGATTCCGTACTCGTCGGCGATCAGGTCGGCCGTGGCGCGCGTGATCTCCTCCGAGATGTCGACCGGCGCATAGGCCTCGAGGCAACCGCATGAACGCATCGCGTCGAGCAGGACGCGCGTCTTCGTCGCGTAGCCAGAGCCGAGCTCGATCAGCGTGTGGGGCCTTCCGGCGGCGGCACAGATATCGGTCGAGTGGTCTTCGAGAATGGCGCGCTCCGCCCGGGTCGGGTAGTACTCGGGCTCCTTCGTGATCGCCTCGAAGAGCTCGGAGCCTCGCTCGTCGTAGAAGTAGCGGGGAGACAGCTCCTTGAACGGCTTGGTCAGGCCGATCCGAACGTCGGCCGCCATTCCTGAGAGCGGACCGCCCGGGGGCAGATGGACGTCGACGGTCACGTCCCGCGGGGATGTACTGGCCCCTGGAGTCATCCGGCGTTCTTCGCACAGCGCAGGCCGGAGAAGATCTGGCGGCGGTTCGGCAGGTCCCAGTTGCGGAAGGTCGTGCGGATCACGCTCGGGTGAGATGCCCAGGAGCCGCCACGCAGAACCTTGTGGTCCGGCCCGAAGAACACCTTCGAGTACTCGTCGTACGGAAACGCCTCGAACCCTGGGTAGGCCTCGAAGTCCGACGAGGTCCATTCCCAGACGAGGCCCCGCCTACCGAGCTTTTCCTCCTGCGCCGCGGCCTCCCACTCGAACTCCGTGGGGAGCCGCTTGCCCGCCCAGTCGGCGAAAGCGCTCGCCTGCGCATGGTCCACGTGAACAACCGGAAGCGCGAGGTCGACGGGATCGCGCCGGCCCATCGCCGTGCGCACCCAGCCGCCCTTCCCGTCCGGTTCCCAGTAGAGCGGCGGTTCGGCGCCAGTGTCGTCCATGAACTCGATCCACTCGCCGTTGGTCGCCGGCGACCGATCGATCTCGAAGGTGTCGAGCTCAAGCTCGTGACGGGGGCGCTCGTTGTCGTAGGCGAAGCCGAGCCCGGCGTCGCCGATCTCGTAAACCCCGCCTTCGACCTCCACGGAGCTGATTTCTTCGCTCGATATGTCCGCCTTCATCTCGAAGCTCGGGCCGGCCGGTTCGTAGCCGTCGATCATCTGAATGAGCTGGAGCATCGTCTCGTTGTGCTGAAGCTCGTGGCCGAGGATCAATTCGTAGACGAACCCACCGCGGACGACGGGGTCGTCGGTGTCCTCGAGGTCGATGGCGTCGAGTACCTCGAGGGTGCGCTCCCGCACGTCCGTCATGTATCGCTGAAGCTCGTCGCCCCGAAGGATGGGAAGCTCGTTTCGCGTCTTTCTCGGGTTCTCGATCGCGTCGTAGAACCGGCCGAGATCACCGTCCATCGGCTCCCGTCCGCCGATCGTCTGCACAAGCCAGAGCTCCTCGAAGTTCGCAATGTGCCCGAGGTCCCAGGCAAGTGGACTGAGGATGTCCGAGTAGACGGTGTTCAGCTGCTCGTCGGACAGCGGTTCCACCAGCAGGCGCGTGCGCTCCCGCGCTTCGGCGAGGCGCGCCGCGATGCTCTGCTTCAGATCGGTTGGGGCCGACGTCGGGGCGATCTTCCTACGTGTACCTCAAAGGGCGCGCGTTACACCCGCCCTCACTGATCGATCGTCGATGTGAGGAACCCGACGCACGATAGGTTCCCGGCTCATGGAGGTCAAGGGCGCGGCAGCGCTGATCAGCGGCGGGGCGTCAGGCCTCGGAGAGGCGACGACACGGCGGCTGCACGAAGCCGGTGCCAGCGTGGTCATCTCCGACCTGAACGCCGAAAAGGGCAATGCGCTCGCGAACGAGCTGGGCGAGCGGGCTCAGTTCGTCGAGGCGAACGTCACCGACCCGGACCAGGTGCAGGCCTCGGTCGACGCAGCTGCAGCGCTCGATGGCGGGCTCCGTGTCTCCATCTGCTGCGCGGGCATCGGCTGGGCGCAGCGCACGACGTCGAAGCACGGCCCACACGACTTCGACGCCTTCTCGACCGTGGTCCAGGTGAACCTGATTGGCACGTTCAACGTCCTCCGCCTCGCTGCGACTGCGATGGCCACAAACGAGCCCGACGGGGAAGGCGAGCGCGGCGTGTGCGTGCAGACGGCATCGGTGGCGGCTTTCGACGGGCAAATCGGGCAGATCTCGTACTCGGCGTCGAAGGGCGGAATCGTCGGCATGACCCTGCCGGCGGCGCGTGACCTCGCAAGCCTCGGCATCCGCGTCAACACCATCGCACCTGGGCTCTTCGACACGCCACTGCTCGCGGCGCTCCCCGAGGAGAACCGGAAGGCTCTCGGAGAGACGATTCCGTTTCCCTCCCGCCTGGGCCGCCCCGAGGAGTTCGCGCAGCTCACTCAGCAGATCGTCGAAAACACGATGCTGAACGGTGAGACGATCCGCCTCGACGGCGCGATCCGAATGCCGCCGAAATAGCGAAGCGGCGACCTAGAGGATCACGAAGCGCACGAGGGCGGCCCCGCCGGCCAGGCCGACGACCGCGCCGCTGACCTGAGCGAGGAGGAACTCGCGCCGGATTCCCTCGAGCGCGCGGAATGAAGACGAGCGCTGGCGCTCCTCCTCTGATTCCGGCGGCTTGAGACCGGGATCGGATTCGTCGGCTTCTTTTGCTTCGGGTTCTACGGCCTCCGCCTCCGGGGGCACCCACTCGTACTCCGGAGTATTTGCGCGCTCGGCGGCCTCGTCGATCCGCCGCTGCCCCTCCTCGCGCGTCTCGCTGAGCATCGCTGCCGCCGCGGATTCAGTGGTCTCCAGAAGAAGGCGCTCGAGCGTTTCCATCTGCGCCCGGGTGGACGCAAGCAGGCTGTCGCCCGCGGCATCCGTGCCGGCGCCTTGCGTGGGATCGATCGAAAGATCCGCCTCGGGCCTTCCCATGGATCGCGACCCTATGAGGCGACGCGGACGGCAAAAACCGCGATCTACGGTTTACGAAACTGAAACCTTTTCGCGCTCGGATACCGAGGCCGCGACGCCCAGGACGGGTCCTGGCCCTCGAGCCCGCCGTTCGCAGGATCGGCGAGGCGAAGTGCCTCAGGCAGGTCCTTGCTGCGCATCGCACGCATCTCGGTAAGCGGCTGCATGATGCCCGCGGATCGCCAGCGCACCGCCGACGAAGCGCGGCGCCCACAGGCGGCCTGATCGCTTCTCGATGCCCCGGTCGATCGCGTCGACCGCGGCGGAGAGCGGCACCGGCGTCCGCAAGGCGGCCGGCACGTTGCCCTGGATGACCTTTGTCGATGGGTGCTCGAAGCTGGCCTTCACGAGATCCGTTTCGATGAATCCGAAGTACGCGCAGCCGGCACGGGCGCCGGTGGGAGCCATCTCGACCCGCAGCGAGTTCGTCAAGCCCTCCACGCCGGCCTTCGAGGCCGCATAGGGACCCATCAGCGGGGCGTGTGCCGCAGCTGCGAGCGAGGCGATGTTGAGGAGGTAGCCCTTGCGCTCGATCACCTGCGGAAGAACCGCGCGGTCGGTTCGCCAGACGCCGAACAGGTTGACGTTCAGCGTGCGCTCGACCTGCTCGGGCGGTGCAGTGATGAGCGAACCGACGGTATGGATGCCGGCGTTCGCGACAGCCACGTCGATGCCGCCGAACTTCTCGACCGCTCCCTTCACGGCGCGATCGAGTGCTTCGGTGTCGGTCACGTCCGCCTCGAACCAGGCGGCCCGGTCGCCCAGCTTCGCGGCGCGCTCCTCGAGGAGGTCCGGCTCCAGCCCAACGAGGACGACATTGGCGCCCTTCGAGTGAAGCCGCTCGGCAACTCCCCCGCCGATGCCGCGAGCAGCGCCGGTGATGAATGACGGTCCGGCCGTTGACGTCGTAGCGACGGCGGGCCATCAGGAGACCTCGGCAAGATCGCGATGGGCTGGGTCAGGTGTCACGTCAGGTCCGCCTGCTGGGGCGAACTCGTACTCGTCGGATCTTGATTTTTCGCGTCGGCGTCGTAGAAGCGGAACGTCTCGCCCGGCCACAGGGTGATGTTGCGCCCCTGGGCGTCCGATGTACCAGTTCTTGCAGCTTCGCGACCAGACCGCGCCGTCAAGCTGAGATTGGATCTCGGCGTTGTAGGCGTCCTGCGCGCTCGCCTTGGCGCTGACCGATCGCCCGTCTCGCCTCCGGGCTTCTGCCATCGCCTGCATCACCAGGCGGATCTGGCACTCGATCATGAAGACGACCGAGTTGTGACCCAGGCCCGTGTTGGGGCCGAGAAGGAAGAAGAGGTTCGGGAACCCGGCGATCATCGTGCCGCGATGCGCCTGGATGCCCGTCTTGTTCCAGAGCTCGGAGAGAGCCTGGCCGCCCTGGCCCTTGAGAGACGACCGACGTCGCCATCGCCTGGGTGTCGAAGCCGGTGCCGTAGATGATCACGTCGACCTCGCGCGTGGTCCCGTCCGCGGTGGTGATCGAGTTGCGGGCCGACCTCTGCGATTGGGTCGGTGACGACGTCGGCGTTGGGTCGGTCGAGCGCGCGGTAGTAGGTGTTCGACATCAGTAGGCGCTTGCAGCCGAACTCGTAGTCCGGCGTGAGCTTCGCGCGTTTCTCCGGATCCTTCACCTGGCGCTCGAGGTTGCGCCTGTCCGGCCCGCTCGAAGAGCTGGCCGAACCGCTTGCTGGTCACGCCCCGCATCATCACGATCTCCAGGTACCAGTAGATGCCGCGGCGGTAGGCCCGCTGGAGGACAGGGAAGCGGCGGTAAAGACGGCGCTCGGCCTTCGTGATGTGGCGGTCGAGCTTCGGCAGGACCCACGGCGCGGTGCGCTGGTAGAGGTCGAGCTGCCCGACGTCCCTGGCGATCGCGGGGACGAACTGGATCGCAGACGCGCCGGTGCCGATGACCGCGACCCGCTTGCCCTCGAAGGTCCACCGAGTGATCCCACTCGGCCGAGTGAAAGGCAGGCCCCTCGAAGCTTTCGAGGCCCTGGAGGTGAGGCTTGGCAGGAACGTGAAGGCCGCCGATGCCCGAGACGACGAAGCGAGCGGTCATCTCCTCCTGGCCGTCCGGCCCCTCGCCGACGCAACGCCAGAGGCCGGCGGCCTCGTCCCACTCGGCGCTGATCGCGCGGGTGTGGAAGCGGATGTGCGGGCGGACGCCGTACTTGTCGGTCGTCCGCTCGAGGTAGTCGCGGATCTCCTGCTGGGGCGCGTACATCTCGCGACCAGTCCGGGTTCTGCTCGAACGAGAACGAGTACATGTGCGACGGCACGTCGCAGGCGCAGCCCGGGTAGGTGTTCTCGCGCCAGGTACCGCCGACGGAATCGGCCTTTTCGATCAGCGACGAAGTCTTCGATTCCGGCTTCCTTCAGCTTGATCGCCATGCCGAGGCCGGAAAATCCGGTGCCGACGATCACGACCTCGTGGTCGGGTTGCTCCGCGACAACGGCGGCTTGAGCTGGGCGGGCGGCGGTGGCGGTCATGCGGCTCTCCTGGGTTGGCTGATCGGTCGTTGACCTTACTTACACTACTGTAAGTTACACTGGTGTAGCCTAGCACAGGATCGAGATGCCCGCAGCCACCTCCAAAGCGCCCACGACTCACCGGCCCGCAGCGCCGCGAGCAGATCCTCGACGCCACCAAGGCGCTCGCGGGAGAGCGGGGCTTCCACGCCATCTCGATCGATGCCGTCGCCAAACGCGCCGGGATCACCCGCCCAGTCGTCTATGGCCACTTCGACGACCTCGCGGGGCTGCTTCGCGCGCTCGTCGACCGCGAGGGGCAGCGCGCTGTCGGCCAGCTCATGGAACTGGTGCCGCAGGAGGAGGACGCTGGCACGCCCGGCCGCATGCTGCTCGCCTCCCTCCGCGCGTTTTTGGAGGCCGTTTCAGAAGACCCATTCACCTGGCGACTGGTGCTGGTGCCGGCGGAGGGCACTCCCGAGATCCTCCGCGAGCGGGCCGAAGAGATCCGCGACGCCGTGACTCAGCAGCTCGCCGTCGTCGTCCCGTTTGCCCTCTCCAAAAACGCAGACTCGCCTTCGCCCGACCCGGAGCTCACGGCGCTAACCCTCCAAGCGGTCTCTGAAGAGGGCGCGCGCCTCATCCTCGAGCGCACCAGCGAGTTCTCGATTGAGCGCATCATGAGCCACGCCGAGTGGATGCTCGGCCTCCTCGGCCTCGAGATCTGAGCGCCCCCTAGGTTTCGTTCCACTCCGGGTCGCGAAAGACCCGCTTGAACCAGGGGGGCGTGATCGCCGGGAACTCGTAGTCCCCCCAGACGTCACGGAGAGACTCGATTGGCACCAGGTTCACCTGTGAGCCGGGGGTCCACCGGTGGGGGCCTGCGAACCGGCGGCCGAGCTTTTTCTCGAGTGGGCCGGTTGTCCCAACCCGGCCTGCGTGGCTGCCGCCGGAAATCTCATAGCGCCCGGTTTCGTCGGTCCAGGCGGAGTTGTGCCACAGCTTGCCGGTGTCGTTGATCGGGCTGCCGCTGGTGCCGTTGTATCCGGTGTGCGAGCTCGCCCTGCTTTGAGTTTCGCCCGGCGAGATCCTCACCTGCCAAGACTCCCAGTCATCGGGGTGAAACCCCTCTCCAATGAGGCCGTAGAGGTCCTTCGATGTGCGGCTCCCCGGGTAGTACGCCCAGTACTGGAGATACACGTTGCCGGCTCGCCCACCCGAGCAGTCGAGCCCCTCCGAGACATTGCCTGAATCACGGCAATCGATCACGTGTGTGAACAGGGTTACGGGCTCGCCGGTCAGCGACTCTCGAACCGGGCCCGAATCCGCGCCGTTGGCGCACGCGTCCTCCCGGCAGGAGCGGAAGTCGACGGGCACGGCGTGCATGCCCTCCTCGTAGTCGAGTTCGGGAGCGTTGTCGGTGACCAGGTCTGCGAGCTCTGACCCGTAGGCCAAGAGAAGACCCGAGGGGCCACCGCCACAGTCGTCTTCGAGGCCAACCGCGCAGACGAGCCTGTCGGCGATCGCCTTCGCAAACGCGGCGCCCGGAATTGCAACGCCGAGCGATGCGATTGCGAGGAACGCGAGCGCGACAATGCACACCAACCCCAGCCACTCCGGGCTTGCCTGTCCTCGCTCGCGACGCCTTCTGATCCGCACGCGAAGAACAAGCCCGAGAGGGCGCACGGAACCAACACGCCGTGTGCGGATACGGTTCGGGGGCTGTGACGAATCACGACGCTGACCCGATCATCCCTCGCAGGGAAGGACGCGGCTGGAAGGTCTACGCGCTCGGCGCCGCCGGCGTCCTGATGGCGATCCTGATCCTCCAGAACCTCCAGGAGGTCGAGGTCAAGTTCCTCTTCATCAAGACGAACATCCCGCTGATCTTCGCCCTGCTGATCGTCGGGCGCACTCGGTGCGCTGGTCGGCTGGGCGGCGCCGCGCGTACGCCGCGGCGGCCCGGACCGCGACAAGTGACTGACGTCGCTTAGAGGTCTTCGATCGCCGCGGCGATCTCGCCCGCCGCGGCCTTCGCGTCGGCGAAGAGCATGTCCGTGTTCGGCAGGTAGAAGAGGTCGTTGTCGATGCCCGCGAAGCCCGGGCGACATCGAGCGCTTGATGACGATGACCTGCTTGGCCTCGTTGGCCTCGATGATCGGCATGCCGGCGATCGGCGAGTCCGGGTCGTTCTTCGCCGCCGGGTTGGTGACGTCGTTGGCGCCGATGATCACCGCGACGTCGGTGCGGGGCATCTCCGGGTTGATGTCCTCCATCTCCCGCAGCTTCTCGTAGGGCACGTCGGCCTCGGCAAGGAGCACGTTCATGTGGCCGGGCATGCGGCCCGCGACCGGGTGGATCGCGTAGTTGACCTCGACGCCGCGCTTTTCGAGCTCGTTCGCCATCTCCTTGACCGCGTGCTGCGCCTGCGCGACGGCGAGCCCGTAGCCGGGCACGATCACGACGGAGTCGGCGTACGCGAGCTTGATCGCCGCGTCCTGGGCGCCGATCGACGTGTGCGGGCGCTCCTCGCCCGGCGCGCCCGTGGCGGCGGGCGCGCCGCCGAAGCCCGCGAACAGGATGTTCGGGATCGACCGGTTCATCGCGGTCGCCATCTCGAGCGTGAGGATGGTTCCCGAGGAGCCGACGAGCGTGCCGGCGACGATCAGCGCGACGTTGTCGAGCGAGAACCCGGCAGCGGCGGCCGACAGACCCGTCGCGGCGTTCAGGAGGGAGATCACGACCGGCATATCAGCTCCGCCGATCGGCAGGACGACCAGATTGCCCAAGATTGCCGCGCCGATCAGAACGGCGATGAAGATGCCCTCGGAGGGATCGTCGGAAGAAGCAAGGACGACGCAGGCGGCGACTAGTCCGACGAGAAGAAGCGCGTTCAATACCTGCTGGCCGGGCACCGCGATCGGCTTGGTCGGAATCAGGTCCTGAAGCTTCGCGAACGCGATGTTCGAGCCCCAGAACGAGACCGAGCCGATCACCGCGGCGAAGAGGACGGGGATGAACTCCTCGAGCGGGAAGTCGACCGGCGCATGGCGGAACTCGGACCAGGCGATGAGCGCGACCGCGCCACCGCCCACGCCGTTGTAGAGCGCCACCATCTGCGGCATCTCGGTCATCTGGACGCGAACCGAGGCGACATAGCCGACTGCCGTGCCGACTGCGAGCCCGCCGATGATCACGCCCCAGTTGCCGGTGCCGTCGAGAAGCAGCGTGGTCACGACGGCGATGGCCATGCCGACGGCGGCGATCAGGTTGCCCTGCTTGGCCGTGCGCGGATGCGTGCCGCGCATCAGGCCGAAGATGAAGAGTGAGAAAGAGGCCAGGTAGAGGAGAACTGAGCGCGTCGCCACTCGGCTCGAGGACGCCGGCGATCACGGCTTCACCTCACTGGCCGCCTCGGACCCTGACCCGCCCGGACGCGAACGGAGGACGAGTCAGGTTTTGGTTTCCGGACGAACATGCCGAGCATCCGGTCAGTGACCATGAAGCCGCCGACGATGTTGATCGCGCCGAATGCGATCGCGATGAAGGCGATGGTCAGCTCAAGCGCGCCCTCGGCGACTCCTGCGACGATCAGGCCTCCCAGCATCACGATGCCGTGGATCGCGTTGGTCTGCGACATCAGCGGCGTGTGAAGAGTCGCCGGGACCTTCGAGATCACGACGAAGCCGACGAAGGCCGAAAGGACGAAGATCACGAGCTCGGTCGTCAATGTCATCAGCGGGCCGTCCTTTCGCCGCGGATCTCGCCCTCGTGCGTGATGCACGCTCCGGCGATCACCTCGTCGTCGAAGTTGAGGTTGAGCTGACCCTCCTCACCGATGAGGAGGCCAAGAAGGTTCTCGATGTTCTTCGCGTAGAGCTGCGAAGCGTGGGCGGACATGTCGGATGCCAGGTTGGTTGGTGAAATGACCTTGACGCCGTTGTGGTCGACGGTCTTGCCGGCCTCGGTGAGTTCGCAGTTGCCGCCTGACTCTCCCGCGAGATCGATGATCACGGAGCCGGGCTTCATGTTTTCTACCCCCTGAGTGGTGATCAGGATCGGCGCCGCCCGGCCGGGAATCTGAGCCGTCGTGATGATGACGTCCTGCTTCGCGGCGTTCTCGGCCAGCGCCTCGCGCACCTGCTCGTTCTCCTCGTCGGTGAGCGGGCGCGCGTAGCCACCCTCGTCCTCCGCGTCGGGAATGAAATCGAGCTCGAGCGGGCGACCGCCGAGCGAAGCGATCTGCTCCCAGGCAGCGCGCCGGATGTCGAAGCCGGAGACGACGGCGCCAAGGCGCTTGGCGGTAGCGATGGCCTGAAGGCCTGCGACGCCCGCGCCCAGCACGAGCACGCGGGCCGGCGAGACGGTGCCGGCAGCCGTGGTCATCATCGGGAAGAAGCGACCTGCCTCACGAGCCGCGAGGAGCGTCGCCGCGTATCCCGCCACGTTTGCCTGTGAAGACAGCGCGTCCATCGCCTGGGCGCGCGTGATGCGCGGGATGGCCTCCATCGCGAAGCTGGTGACGCCTGCGCTCGCCAGAGCCTTGTTGGTCTCCGCCGAGGTGAGCGGCGCCAGATGGCCGATCAGGATCTTGCCCTTGCCGACCTTGCCGATCTCGTCCGACGTGGGGATCGCGACCTTCACCACAACGTCCGCGCTCCACGGATCGCCGATCTCGGCACCCGCCTCCGTGTAGGCCTCGTCGGGATGGCCGGCCTCGACTCCCGCGCCGGACTCGACGACTACGTCGAGCTCCTTGTCGGCAAGGGACTTGACCACGTCAGGAATGAGCGCGACGCGGCGCTCGCCGTCAGCGGTTTCTTTGGGAACCCCGATCTTCATCAGACACCTTTGCCGACCGTTTCGGCGGTCGCGGAGCCTACCCGACCGACCGCGATCGACGGCGCATAAGAGGATTCTCACGCTTCCCTTCGTGACTTCTTCGAACGCGCCGTGAGGCTCCATGCCACCTGCCGCCACTCGGGCGGCTCGAAAGGAGACTCATGGAAAGCACGAGCAGGTTCAAGATCGTCGCCTCGGCCCTTGCGGCGACGGGAATCCTCCACCTGATCCTCGCACCGGAGTACCTCGAGGAGCAGACGTACATCGGGGTGCTGTTCATCGTAGGCGGATTGACCGCGATCGTTCTGGCCTACTTGGCCTGGACCCGCGCCGACACATCGGCGGTTGCTCTAGGCGCGGCGATTGCGCTGGGAATGGGCGTCGGCTTCGTCTTGTCCCGGACCACCGGCCTCCCTGGCTTCCACGAAGGGGAATGGGAGTTCTCGGGCGTGCTCTCGCTGGTCCTCGAAGGGATCACCGTAATGGGAGCGGCTCAGATCCTGAGCGCGCGCGGCGGCGCCACGCAACTGGCTCGGGGCTGACCCCACCCCAAGCAACACAGGCCCTGGTCTCTCATGGTCGAGGGATCGGGGCCTCGTCGTATCCCGGAAGCTCGAAACTCACCCGGCCGCCGGGCCCCGGTTCTGCCCAGATCGTTCCGCCGTGAGCCTCGACGATGGCTCGCGCGATCGCCAGGCCCAGGCCGGACCCGTCTACGTCTCGCGCGCGGGTCTTCGGTGAACGGTAGAAGCGCTCGAAGAGGTGATCTGCCTCCTCCTGCTGTATTCCCGGCCCGTCGTCGCGTACGTCGAAGCGCACACTGTCCCCGCTGGCACGAACGCTGACGGACACGACTCCTCCTTCGCCCGTGTGGGCAACGGCGTTGCGTGTGAGATTTCGGAACACCTGCGCGACCCGGTCCGGGTCGAGAGCGACGGTGCCTTCGAGCTCGTCCACCTGGTAGCTGCGAGGTCCGAGCAGCGGAAGGTCGCGTCTCAGGTCGTCGAGCAGGTCGTTAACGGGCACGCGCCGGATCTCGAGCGAGCGTCCGGCATCCTCGCGGGCAAGGCTCAGCATCTCGGCGATCAGTCGCTCCATGCGCCCGAGCTCGCGCCGGACGACGTCGAGGCGCTCACGCTCGCGCTCGTCGACCTCCCGCCTCAGTAGATCGAGCTCACCCTTGGCCACCGTGACCGGGGTTCTGAGCTCGTGAGACGCATCCGCGACGAACTCACGCTCGCGCTCGAACGCACGCTGGAGCCGGTCGAGCATCCGATTGAGCGAGCTGCTCAGGCTCTTGACCTCTCGCGATCCGCTTCGCGAGTCGAGTCGCCGGTCCAGCTCTCCCCTGTCAACTCCAGCCGCGAAGCTCGCGATCTCGTCGAGCGGCCGTGTGAGGAGCGTGGATATCCAAGCCGCCGCGAGGATGAGAACAAGAAGCGCAATCGCGCCCACCACCAGGAAGGCCTCCTGAAGGCTGTCCTGCGCGGTTGCGATCTGGCTCAGAGACTGGGCAACGTGGAAGCTCCCAACCACGCGACCGTCAATCTGGACGGGCTGCGAGAGAACGCGTACGTCCGCCTCGTCGCCGGCGCTCACGGTGTCGAAGCCGGCTCGCGCCGAAAGGATTCCCGACTCTGTCACGCCGGGTGTTGCCTCCCCCGGCTCTTCCCGCCCCAGCTCCGACTCGATCAGCTCCTCGCTGTTCGTGACGACGTCGTCCCCGGCCCCGATCTGTATGGCAAAGATCCTGGAGTCCGGGTGGTAGGCCTGACTGTCGACGAATTCCCGGGCTCTCTTCTGAAGATCTGACGCGCTGCTGGACCTCGAGATCCCCGAGGAATTGAACTCGTCGAGGTCCGATTGGAGATCGCGATCGACCCGTTTCTCCAGATCGGAACCGGTCCGCTCATGGAGCACGTAAAAACTCGCGCCAAGGACGGCCGCGGCGATCACGACGATCACGGCGACCAGGCGTCCGCGAAGCCCACTCGGCGAAAAGCGGCTAAGCACCGTGGCCCTTCAGCCGAAACCCAGCTGATCGGATCGTCTCGATCGGCGGCGGGTCGCCGTCGACGGTCAGCTTCCGTCTCAAATAGTTGATGTAGACGCTGAGGACGTTGGTTCCGGGGTCGTAGTCGTAACCCCAGACCGCGTTCAGGATCTGCTCACGCGAAAGGACCTGATCGGCGTTCCGCATGAGATATACGAGCAACTCGAACTCGCGAGCGGTCAGGTGCACGCTTTGACCGGCTCTCGATACTTCACGCGTCTTGAGATCGACCGTGATGCCTCCGGCCTCGATCCGGGTCGGGTCGCGCTGCGCAGGGCGGCGGAGTTGGGCCCGCACCCGCGCGATCAGCTCGTCGAGGTCAAATGGCTTCGTCACGTAGTCGTCGGCGCCGAGATTGAGGCCTCGGACCACATCCTCCTTCTGACCAAGCGCGGTGACCATCACGACTGGCACCTCCGGCCTATGCGTCCGGATCTCCTGGAGGACCTCGAGGCCGCTCCGGCCAGGGAGCATCACGTCGAGGAGAACGAGGTCGAAGTCGCCGGTGAGAGCTAGCCCGATGGCCGCATCGCCATCGGCGGCGACCTCCGTCGAATAGCCCTCGGCCTCGAGCGCGCGCTCGAGGAAGCGTGCGATACCGACTTCGTCCTCGGCGATCAGGATCCGCATCGCTCGATCGTAAGCGGCAATGCCGAGTCTCCGAGGGACTCTTAGAAGCTTCTAACAATCACCTTAGGCTCGGCTGACCGGCCCCAGCGATCATCAGGGCATGGTCACCGATACACGAGCCAGACCCCGCGCGCCGGTCAAGAGGCTGCCGCTCAACGTCGCGCTCAAGCGCTCGATTGCAGGAACGGCGGCGTCGATCGCCCTTCTTTTTGCCGTTCTCGCCTCCCGGATGAACGCCGGCGATGACCCGGCGCTGGGAGCAGGCACCAAGTCCTCACAAGAAACTCCGTCTCTCACTCAGGCTCAAGAATCGGCTCCGCTCGCCGGCACGATCCAGACCGCTCCCAATCCGGTGCCGGTGCAGACGAGCGTCTCGTGAGCACTCTGACGCCGATCGAGGCCGAGCTCTGCCTTGACGTCTTCGGATCGCAGGTTCGCGTGCTCGTGGGCGTGCCACGGGAGGTGGGCCTACCCTCGCCGGAGATGGCGCTCGCCGGTTGCGAGGAGATGCTTCGCGACCGTCACGTGGTCCTATCGCGCTTCGAGGAGGGCAGCGAGCTATCCCGGCTCAATGCGGATCGGCGCGAGACGGTCGACGTCTCCTCGACCCTCGCCCTGCACCTCGCCGCTGCGAAGCGCGCCTTCACCCAGACGGCGGGGCTGGTTGACGCGACGTTGCTCGACGAGGTGAAAGACAACGGCTATGTGCGCTCGTTGGTGGGCTCCACCCCGCCGGGCTTGCGGGAGGCTCTCGCCGAGGCTGGCCCTCGCCGCCGCGCGACGCCCAAATCCCAAGCGCCTTGGGATCGAATCTTCATCGACCGGGGAGCTAACCGGGTGCAACGACCTCCGGGAACACACTTCGACCTTGGTGGAGTCGCCAAGGGTGTCGCCGCGGACGAGTGCGCCATCCACCTGTCTGGCTTCAGTTCCTACGCGGTCGACTGCGGTGGTGACCTGCGGATCGGAGGCATCGACTCGCTGGAACGCGAGGTGTTCGTCTCCGGCCCCTTCGACGGGCGTCCTGAGGGTTCGATCGCGGTAACCCATGGCGCCGTCGCCACGACCGGCCTGCGCCGCCGGCTCTGGCGCACACCCGGCGGCTTCGCTCACCACCTGATCGATCCCGCCACGGGGCACCCGGCATGGACAGGACTGGTGCAGGCGACCGCCCTCGCACCGACTTCGGAGGAGGCGGAGGCGCTCGCCAAGGCGGCGACGCTTTCGGGGCCGGACGGAGCCGGGGACTGGCTTTCGCGGTTCGGCGGCGTCACGTTCGACGACGCCGGGAGGGTTGCGATCCACGGCTCACCGGATTTTGCGCGGGCGGAAGCATGAGCGGGTCGAGCGCCCCGAGCAATCACCTCTTCTGGATTGCGAGCCGCTCGCTCGGCATCGCCGCGATCGTGCTGCTGTCGGCCTCGATCGCGTTCGGCCTTGCGCTGAGCGGCCGCATGAGCCAGCGTCCGGGCGCCTCCGCGCGCCTGAAGACCATCCACGAAGCCCTGTCACTGACCGCCCTCGGAACGATCGTGGCACACGGACTGACTCTCCTCGGCGACTCGTATCTCGACCCGGGCCTCGCGGGCATCTCGATCCCGTTCGTGATTCCCGTATCGCCGGCCTGGACCGGCCTGGGAGTCATCGCGGGGTGGATGGCTCTCATCCTGGGGTTGAGCTACTACGCCCGGCGCCGGATCGGCACCGCGCGCTGGAAGCGCATCCACCGGTGGAACCTGCTCGCGTGGGCGCTTGGCGTGGTCCACACTCTCGGTGCGGGCACGGATGCGGGATCGCCCTGGTTTCTCGCCCTGCTCGGGGTCTCGGTCGTACCGGTGATCGTTGTCGGCGTCGCCCGGCTCGCCGGGCCCGGCGCTGATCCACGGCGCGCCGCCCAGCGCGCCATCTAGGCGCTCGAGCGTGCGATCCCGCTTGCTTCAGCGCCACGGGTGAGTCCTTCGAGGCCGAACGCCTCGACCGGTCCCCTGGCTCCAGCCCCTGCCTTGTCGGCATTTCCTGCCGCGGTCTCCTTCGATGCCCAGGCGAGGAAGCGCGCCGTGAACTCGTAGCCGCTCACGCCCGCTGTCTCGACGGTGGCCAGGACCTTCCCGGCCGAATCGAACGCCTCGGCGATGAACAGCGAGCCGCCGGCGGCCCGGGCTTCCTCATCGGGGCCGCCCGTAGAGCCCTTCACGAATCGCGCGGCGAGCGCCTTGACGCCCGCCCGCATGCCGGGGACCTTCATCGCCAGGTTGCCGACCGCGCTCATACGGGCCATCGCCTTGGTCTGCGGGCCGAACCAACCGAGGTAGACCTCAACGTCTTGGAGATTCGGATAGGCGCGCGGCAGGGAGAAAGCCTCGGACGTGCCGACCGACACTCCATCGCGCTGCTTACCGCGAAGCTGGAATGTGCCCACCTTCTTCGCGCCGCGCTCGGTAACCAGGCTGCCGCCACGAAAGTGAAAGCTAGGGTCAACCAGGGCGCCGAAGAGCGACGCTCGGGTTCCCCCGCTCATCCCGCCCATCCCACTGTCGTTGACGAAGTAGCCGATACGCACGCCCGCCGCGTTCGGAGCCTCGCTCACCGCTAGTGCGCCGGTGAGGTTGCCCGGCACCCAGTCGTAGCCGAGCGCCGTCATCGCGACCGAGCCAGCATTCTCTGCTCGTGGTCCACCCTCCTCGAATACCTTGCGAACGAACCCAGGCTCGCCGGTCGAGTCGAGGTAGTGCGCGCCGGCGTCGAGGGCCGCGTCCAGCGCGGGGTCACCCCAGCGGGTAAACGGGCCCACGGTGGTCACGAGCGTGTCGCCCTTCTCGACAAGCGCGCGGACGGAAGCTGGGTCGTCAACATCGGCTACCTGAGACTCAAGCCCGCCGAGCTCCGCGGCCAGCGCCTCGAGCGGCTCCCGTCGCCGCCCGGAGAGCACCGGCGTCATCCCCTGCTTCGCCATCTCGCGCGCGGTCAGCTCGCCCGTGTACCCCGTGGCGCCAAACAGGACCACCCTCCCTGTTGGCGCGTTGACCTCGCTCATCTCCGTGACTCCACCCGTTCGGCTGCGGCCTTGGTCGCAGCGGTATCTGTGCGCATGCCCGCCAGCTCCCCTCCCTCGGCAAGCTCCCTGGCTTCGATCTCGGCGATCGCAGGCGCCATCTTCACCATGTCGCCTTCCAGCGTCTTCGGCACGATGCCGCGCAACCGGTAAAGCGCCTTGAGGATTGCAGGCGCCGTCACTCGCCTGGCCCGAGACTCGACACCCTTCTCGATCGCGTCCGCAGCCTTTGAAGCGGGGATCGGTTTCCCCAGTGGGCCGGACAGGCTGTTGCGAATAGTCCCGAAAATGTCGCCGGCCGCCTCGGCGCCCTCGGTCAAGTCTGTGGTCACGAACAGGAAGAAGGCAACACCCACGTCGACGCCCAGGTGCTTGAGCTCGCGGCGAAACGTGTCGCCCATGTTCTCGACCCCGGCCTTCGACGCCCCGTATGCACCCAGTCCCGGCGGCGCAGCGATCGCCGACGCCGATGCGTTGAGGAGGATGTAGCCCTTTGAATCGAGCAGATGGGGCAAGCATGTCTGCACGGTTCGGAACGTCCCCACCAGGTTCACGTCGACCTGGACGGACAGGATCTCCGGGCTCGTTCGCATCAGCGTTCCCGTTGTCGCTATGCCCGCATTGGCGAAGCACATGTCGATCCCGCCGAAGCGTTCGACGGCACCCGACACAGCGGCATCGAGACTGGCCTGGTCCGTGATGTCAGCCGCAAACGCCGCCACGTCCCGCCCGCAACGCGACGCGACGGCCGAAGCGCGCTCCGCATCGAGATCCACGACGGCAACGCGCCAGCCACTCGATGCCAGGCGCTCGGCGGCAGCGGCGCCGATGCCGCTACCCGCCCCCGTGATGAAGGCCGTTCGCGGGTCAGGGGTTGACCATGGCAAGAGGGGGTCAGACCCCAACTAGCTCGGCGAGGCGCTTGATCGTGTGAAGTCGCTGGTCCTTGTCGAGGTGCACGGCCGAGCAGATGAGCCGGTCGATGCCGGCGTCGGAGAACGACGCGACCTTCTCGGCAACCTCGTCCTCGGTGCCGATCAGCGCGGTCGCATCGACGAGCTCGTCGGGGATCGCGTTGTAGGCCTCGTCGCGTTTGCCGTCCAGGTAGAGGCCCTGGACCTCGTCGGCGACATCGCCGAAGCCGAAGCGGTGGGTGAGGTCGACGTAGAAGTTGGTCTTTCGCGAGCCCATCCCGCCGAGGTAGAGCAGAAGGCCAGCCTTGACGACAGCGCGAGCGGCATCAAGGTCACCGTCGATCGCCACCTGCACCGAGGGGGAGATCTCCAGATCCTCACGGGTTCGCCCGCCCTTTGCGAATCCCGCTTCTAGGTGCTCGCCCCAGGTCTCCTCGAGCTTGTCAACCGAGAAGAAGATCGGGATCCACCCGTCGCAGATCTCCGCCGCCATCTCGACTGACTTGCGGCCGATCGCACCGACGAAGACGGGAATTTCCTCGCGGACAGGATGAAAGTTGAGCTTTAGCGCCTTCCCCTGGCCGGTGCCTCCCTCGATCGGAAGCTTCCAGTGATCGCCCGAGTGCTCCAGCGGCCCCTTCCGGGCGATGATCTCGCGGACGATCTCGATGTACTCGCGCGTTCGGCCCCAGGGCTTCGCATAGTCAATGCCGTACCAGCCCTCGGAGACCTGCGGCCCCGAAGGGCCGAAGCCGAAGATGAACCGGCCGTCCGAGAGAGCGTCGATCGTGGCACCGGCCATGGCGGCCGCTGCCGGCGGCCTGGCCGGCACCTGCATGATCGCGGCGCCGAGCTTGATCTTCGACGTCTGGGGGGCAAGCCAGGCAAGGATCGACACGACGTCCGATCCGTACGACTCGGCAACCCACACCGAGTCGAAGCCGTTCTCTTCGGCCGCTTTGACGATCTCCAGCGCCTCGTCGCCCCGAGGGCCGATGCCCCAGTAGCCGAGGTTGAGTCCCAATTTCGGTGGCGTCATGGGCGGCGGAGCCTATAGCGCCGAAACGAAAGAGCGGCCGCCCGGAGGCGGCCGCTCTTTTGCGAACTCGATGCGGATCGACTCAGTTCTCGATGTAACCGGCCGAGACCAGATAGTCGTGAGCTACGTCCTCGGGCTTCTCGCGATCAAGCGAGACGCGCGCGTTCAGCTCCTGCATGACCTCGAGGGTCAGCTCACCCTGGACCTGCTCGATGGTCTGCCTGGAAGTCAGGCCCGGCCTTATCGACCGCTTCCTGGCTTGCCGTGACGATCACGTAACCCGACGGGAGGAGCTTCTGGTCGTCCTCCAGGATCGTGTAGTCGTCGCGACTCCGACAGCTGGCCGTCGGTGGTGAACAGGATCGACAGGTCCGCGTCGCCGTTGTCCAGCACGTCGTAGCGCAGCTCGGGGTCGACGGGCTTGAATGCCTTGAACTCGAGCCCGTAGTTGTCCTGGAGACCCGAGCAGGCAGTCGATGCGCTGACGGCACTCGGTGGTGCCGTAGAGCGTCAGATCCTGCGACTTGCCCTCGAGGTCGGAGATCGTTGAGACTCCGAGCTCATCGGCCTTCTCCGTGAGGATGCCGACGCCGTTGGCGCTGGTGAACTGGGTGGGCGGGAACGCCGTCAGGCCATCGCCTTCGAGCAGCTCCGTTCGCCTTCTCGTACGCATCCGTTCGCGTCACCGGGCACCTCCTCCGGATCGACCTTGTAGAGGCTGGTGAGCGTCGTTGAGGTGTACTCCGGGTAGGCGTCGACCTCGCCCGACTCGAGCGCCTTCTTGGCGACGATCTCAGAGCCCAGGTTGAGCTCGGTGTTCACGTCGTAACCGGCTGCCTCGAGCGCCTGCGCGTAGATCTCGCCCAGGATGAACTGCTCGTCGAAGTTCTTGGACCCGATCGTCACCTCGACACCCTCATTGTCTGGGTTTGACTGGATCAGGCCGCTTTCTTCGCCGCCGCCGGTATCTCCCCCACCGCCGTCGCCGTCACTTGAATCGTCACCACACGCGGCAATGCCGAGTGCGAGAATCGCAGCTGCAAAAAGCGCAAACAGCGCACGCAGCCGTCTATCGAAGCTCATTGGGCTTCTCCCTCTCTATTTCTTGGACTGGGGCCGACCCATAACAAGGGTCGGCGCAAACCCTACATCCCGAAACGGCACGTGCTCGTCGACGGCTAGGCCGACGAACGGGCGAGCTTGAGCCCCCTGGGCGTCAGAGCGCTCTGCAAACCGGCGAGACCGAGTTCGACTGAAAGGGCCAGAACCGCAACCAGAATCGCGCCCGCGATCACCCCCGCATCGCCGTACACATTGGGCGAGAGGATGAAGTCACCGAGGGTGAGAACGCTTCCCAGCGGAGCGATGGTCGCGGTTGCGACGACGTTGATCGCGCCGGTCCTGACCCCGGTCATGATCGTCGGGGCCGCCAGCGGCAGCTCTATCCGCAGCGCGATCTCGCGCTCGGACATGCCCATCCCTCGCGCGGCCTCCACCGCCGTGCGGTCGACCTGGCGAATCCCGACGAACGTGTTGGTGAGGATCGGCGGGATCGCGAGGATCGCGAGCGCCAGCATCACGTTCACGAATCCGGTCCCGATGAACGCGACGAAGATCGCGATCAGCACCAGCTCCGGCAGCGCGCGGCCGGCGTTGCCGGCGGCGACGGCGAAGAAGCTCGCCCCGGCCGCGATGACCGAGATACAGGCCGAGTGGCAGGGCGATCGCAAGCGCGAGCCCCAACGCCGCCCCGCTCAGTTCGATGTGGGTCTTCGCGAGCTCCCAGACCTGGTCAGGCCGCCAACCTCGCCGCGCGCGAGCGGTGACTCGACGCCCGAGAAGATGAATGTGAAGGCGTCGCCGAACGAGCCGAGGAAGGCAACCGGCAGGCTCATCACGCCGTCCTTGTCCTTGTCATCGCAGCGCGGAAGCGACTCGTGCGCGGCCCGTCATCGGTGACGCCCTGCCAGCGGGTCAGCGCGCTTTTGGATCAGGAGGAACGCGAGGTCGAAGAGCACGGCCATCCCGACCGCGAGCACTGTGACCACGAGGATGTTCGTCTTGAACGTCAGGTTGGAGCCGGTGATTATCTGGCTACCAAGGCCACCGCCGCCTGCGAATTCGGCGAGCGTCGCGATCGCAACGGTTGACACCGTCGCTATTCGGAGACCCGCAACGATCTCGGGCACAGCGAGCGGGAACTCGACCTTCCACAGAAGCTGCCGATCGGTCATACCCATCCCCCGTCCCGCGTCCTTCGGGCCCGCCGGGCACGTTGTTGAGCCCCGCGACGATGTTGCGGTAGATGATCTGGAGGTTGTAGGCGGTGAGCGCAATGAGCGCCGTGTCCACACCGCGCCCCGTGATCGGCAGGAGCAAGAAGAAGAAGGCGACGCTGGGAATCGTGTAGAGGACGCCCGTCACTCCGATGAACGGTGGCACCAGCCAGCGACGCCGGTGCGACAGGACGGCCATTGCCATCGCGATCGCGAACCCGAGGACGACCGAGATGCCGACCAGATAGAGGTGCTGAAGGGTGGGGGTGATGTAGCGGTCGGCGAAGTTGTCGATCACCCACTGGAAGCAGAAGGCGCCGTTGTCGGCGATGCAGTTCGAGTCGGTGCGGTCCTTGAAGAAGCTGTCGTCGATCTGGCCGACGACGAGAAGGAAGGAGTGCAGATTCACGAAACCAGGGGGCGCTCGGCGGCGCCGTGCTCGTCGGTCAGAGCTTCCTTCGAGTTGAGGAATTCCTGAACGATCTCCACCGAGAGCACTCCGGCGATGGCGCCCGAGCCGTCGACCACCGGCGCGTACTGGCTCTCGGCCTGAAGGAGGTCGGAGAGCGCGTCACGCATCACGTCTGATTGGTCGAGGACCGGATCGGGCGAGGTGTCAGCAACGCTCGGGACCACGTCTTGCCGGAGGTCGGAATCAGAAAGCCAGCCGATCGGCTTGCGATCCGAGTCGACGAGCAGTGCGTGCGGCACCTCAGCGCCCTGGAGCTTCTGGCGCACCTCGCCGGTCGCCTGGCCCACGAACGCGAGCGGCGCCTCCCACAGATCGACGTCGGAGACGCGCATGAGCGCCAGTCGCTTGAGCGCGCGATCGGCGCCCACGAAGTCCTCGACGAAAGCGTTGGCGGGCGCCATCAGGAGCTCGGCCGGGGTCGCGTACTGGGCGAGCTTGCCTCCCTCTTGAAGGACGGCGATGCGGTCGCCCATCTTGAGGGCCTCGTCGATGTCGTGGGTGACGAACAGAATCGTTTTTTGGACGTCCGCCTGGAGTCGGAGGAACTCGTTCTGAAGGCGCTCGCGGTTGATCGGGTCCACCGCGCCAAACGGCTCGTCCATCAGCATCACGCCGGGGTTGGCCGCCAGAGCGCGTGCAACGCCGACCCGCTGCTGCTGGCCACCTGAGAGCTGCGACGGGAAGCGGTTGCGGACGTCGGGGTCGAGCCCGATGACGTCGATCAGCTCCTCGACCCGAGCTGTTCGTCCTCGCCTTGTCCCAGCCGAGGAGATGTGGGACGGTCGCGATGTTTTCAGCGATCGTGCGATGCGGAAACAAGCCGATCTGCTGGATCACGTAGCCGATCTCGCGCCTGAGCTCGAACGGCGTGCGGTCGCGGACCGAGCGATCGCCGACCAGGATGTCGCCGTCCGAGATCTCGACCATGCGGTTGGCCATCCGCATCGCGGTTGTCTTGCCGCAGCCCGAGGGGCCGACCAGCACGCAGATCTCGCCGGCGGCGACCTCGAGGCTCAGCGAATCGACTGCGGCCGAGTCGGAGCCCGCGTACCGCTTGGTGGTCTCGCGGTACTCGACCGAGAGAGCCTGTGAGCCGCCGCTGGAAGTGCTTTCGCCCGCCACCCCGGCGATCGTATACCCGTTTCGGGATACGTAATCCGGAGGCGTGTTTAGATGGGTGCGTGGAAGCCAGGGACAGCCGAATGCACCCGCAGGGACTATCGGGGTCCGAGGCGGCCCGGCGTCTCACCGATCTCGGCGAGCCCGCGCCGCCGAACAGCCGCTCAATGGCGTCCATCGTCGCGGGCAATGTTTTCACTCTTTTCAACGCCGTCATCGGCGTTTTCTTCGTCCTGATCCTCTCGCTCGGCCTGTGGGCCGACGCGATTTTCGGCTTCATCGCAGCGCTCAACTCGTACATCGGCATTCGCCAGGAGCTCAGCGCGAAGGAGACCCTCGATGCGCTTGCACTCCTCGTAGCCCCGAAGGCACAGGCAATCCGCGACGGCGTGCCGGTCGACCTGCGCGCCGACGAGGTGGTTCCGGGAGACGTCGTCCGCGTCGAGCCGGGAGACCAGCTCGTCGCCGACGGCGAGGTGATCGCGTCTCGAGGCCTCACCATGGACGAGTCGATGCTCACCGGCGAATCCGACGGCATTCGCAAGGACACCCGCGACAGGGTTCTCTCCGGCTCGTTCTGCCTCAACGGATCCGGCTACTACGAGGTGGACGCGGTTCGCGAGAACTCGCACGCCGAGAAGGTGGCCGGTGAGGCGCGCGAGTTCCGCCATCCGCCTTCGCCGCTCCAGGAAGAGGTCAACAAGGTCATCTGGGCCTCGACGATCGTGCTCGTGCCACTCGGAGCCGTGGTGCTGTTTGCCCTGAACGCGCGAAACACGCCGTTCACCGAGGCCGCACAGACCGCGACGGCCGGGCTCGTGACCCTGATCCCCGAGGGCCTCGTCCTTTTGATGAGCGTGACGCTTGCGGTCGCGGCCGTCCGCTTGGCGAAGCAGAACACGCTGGTTCAGCAGATGGCCGCAACCGAGGCGCTCGCCGCCGTCGACACGATCTGCGTCGACAAGACGGGAACGCTCACCGACGGGGAGCTCGAACTGGTCGAGGTGGTCCCGGCTGACGGCGCGGAGGTGGCCGGTGCCGAGCGCGCTCTTGCCCGCTTTGCCGCGTCGGCAGGCGAGCGGAACCGGACGCTGCAGGTGATCGCCGACAAATACCGCTCCGCGCCCGAGACGCCCGTGGCGGAAGTGCCCTTCTCCTCGGCGTGGAAATGGAGCGGGGCTGACGCTGAACGGCGGGTCTGGCGGCGCGACTGCGAGCTACGTGATGGGCGCTCCAGACATTCTCATCGGCAACGGGTCGCTCGAACTGCCGCCGGTGCTGCAGGCTGCCCTGGACGAGCACACCGCTGCCGGCCGCCGCGTGGTCGCGTTTGCCGAGGCCCCCGGAGCGCTCCCGTCCGACCCGGCCAGTCAGCCGCCTCCACGCCTGCAGCCGAAGGCACTCGTGGTGCTCGAGGAGCGGCTGCGAGCCGACGCCGCGGAGACGATCGAGTTCATGCGCGAGCAGGACGTGGACCTGAAGCTGATCTCGGGCGATGCTCGCTCGACCGTCACGGCCGTCGCCTACGCGATCGGCGTGCCCCGGGACGCAGGCGTCGTCGAGGGACCGCAACTTCCGGATGACCGCGCGCGGCTGGGCCAGGTCGGCTGAAGACAACACGATCTTCTGCCGCATCACGCCCGAGCAGAAGAAAGCCCTGGTCATGGCCCTTGGCGAGCGTGGCCGCTTCACGGCGATGATCGGCGACGGCGTAAATGACGTGCCGGCGCTCAAACAGGCGCGGATGGCGGTAGCGATGGGCTCGGGTTCACAGATCACGAAGGGCGTGGCCGACATCGTGCTGCTCAAGGACCAGTTCTCGATGCTGCCGCGGGCCATGGGCGAAGGGCCGACGGATCGCCCGCAACATCCACCGGCTGGGCCGCCTCTACATGACGAAGTCCGTCTACGCGGCTGTTCTGATCGCGCTGACGTCGATCCTCGGGTTCACGTTCCCGTTCCTTCCGCGCCACCTGACCATCGCGGCGTTCCTGACCATCGGCATTCCGTCGTTCGTGCTCGCCCTTGCGCCGAGCGAGGGACCCCTCTACCGCGGCCGACTCCTGAAAGCGCTCGCTGCATTCGCGGTGCCTGCCGGCGTCGGCATCGCTGCGGGCTCGATGCTCTCGTTCTTCTTCGTCGACAAGGTCGGCGGCGGCACCATCGAGGAGGGACGCACCGCCGCGACGACCACGCTGATCGTGCTCGGGCTCTGCTTCATCCTGCTGCTCGAGCGCGGACCCGGACGCGAGCACATCACGATCCAGACCTACATGCTCGCGATGATCGCCGTACTCGGCGCAGTCTTCGCGGCGGTCTTCGCACTCGGCCCGGTCCGCGACTTCTTCGAGCTCGAGCTGCTCAGCGCCGGACAATGGTTCCTCTCCCTGCTCGCCGTGGCGGTCGGCCTGGTCATCGCAGGGTTCGGCTGGCGCCTTCCGTTGATTCAGGACCTCGACGGGTGGAGGGAGAGCTCCGCCGCCTCCGCCGGATGGGGTTCCGGAGGCCACGCACAGGCGTCCAGGGCGGCCCGACGTCGAAGAGACTTCCGCGATGAGCGCCCAGCCTCAAGGAACTTCCGACATCCGGCGCACCAAGATCGTGTGCACCATCGGTCCGGCCACCAGGTCAGTGGATCAGATGTGCGAGCTGATCGGCGCCGGCGCCGACGTGTTCCGCCTCAACTTCTCGCACGGGACTGCCGACGAGCACGCCGAGAACGTGACGATGACCCGCGAAGCCGCACAGAAGTGCGGCAAGGAGATCGGCATCCTCGGTGATCTGCCCGGCCCGAAGCTTCGGCTGGGCGAATTCGAATGGCCTGGTCGACCTCGTGCCGGACTCCCGGGTGACAATCACCACCGAGGACGTCGTCGGCGACGCGAACACCCTGCCGATGTCCGTGGGAGGGCCTGCCTCGCGCAGTGCGTGAGGGCGGGGAGATCTACATCGCCGATGGCCGCATCCGCCTGCGCGTTGAAGAGAAGGGCGAGACCTCCGTTACGTGCCGCGTCGAGGTCGGCGGACCGGTCGCCTCGCACCAGGGCACTGAACCTCCCCGGCGCCGAGGTGACGCTGCCCTCGGCGGGCCGCGATGACCTCGCGTGGGTCGACTTCGCGATCGAGCAGGGAATCGATCTCCTCGCCGTCTCCTTCGTCCGCCGCGCCGAGGACCTCGAGCCGGTCGAGCGGCGCATCCGTACCAGTGGCGTCCGACATTCCCGTGCTCGCAAAGATCGAAAAGCCTCAGGCAGCCGAGCGCGCCGAGGCGATCATCAAGGCGACGACCGCCGGCATCATGGTGGCCCGCGGCGACCTTGGCATCGAGCTTCCGCTGGCGCAGGTTCCCAGCGTCCAGCGCCGGCTCATCTCGCTGGCGGGCAAACACTCCCGCCCCTGCATTACGGCGACGCAAATGCTTGCGTCGATGGTGTCGAACCCCGCGCCCCACGCGTGCCGAAGTCTCCGACGTCGCCAACGCCATCTATCAAGGCACCGACGCGATCATGCTCTCCGAGGAAACCGCCGTCGGGGAGAATCCGATCGAAGCCGTCCGCGTCATGGATCGGATCGCGCGCGCGACCGAGCCCGAGCTTCCCTATGCCGACTGGGTCTTCAACCGCGCCGAGTCCCACGGCGACGTCGCTGGTTCCGTGGCGCGTGCTGCGGTGGGGTCCACCTACACGCTGGGCCTGGCCGCTCTGGTCGTTCCGACGCGGTCGGGACGCACGGCACGCGTCGTCTCCGCGCACCGGCCGAAGGTCCCCATTCTCGCGGTTTCACCCCGCGTCGAGACCGTGCGCCGCCTGAACCTCCTGTTCGGCGTTCAGTGCGCCATCGCCGACGAGTGGTCGGGCATCACCCAGCTTCTTGAGGACTGCTCGCGCCTCGCCCGCGAGACGGGCGTGGCAAAGTCCGGCGACCTCATCGGCATCACGGCGGGCCTACCGCACCAGGAGCTGGGCACGAACCTCTTCGAGATCCACCGGGTCCCCTGACTGCTTGGCTAAGGGGCTCAGTGACCGCAGACGGGCCACTGGTCCTTGCCCGCCTTGTGCATCCACTTGACCGCGACGACTGCCTGGGTCTTCCAGGTGTAGCGGTGCGGATCCGCGCCGGGCGACATCGGAGCCTGCTTCCACGTTGACTTGAGGAATTGGAACGCGCCGTGGTAGTCGCCACTGGGGTTGTGGATCGTCGGGTTCTCACCAGATTCGCATTCGCTGGTCCTGTGAGCCCACTTCCGGTCCTTTGCTGACAAGGTGTTCCATTCGGCGGCGTAACGCTTGCCGCCACGGTCGCCGCTCGTGTCGCCGCCGCCGCCACCGCCACCCGTACCGACGCCACCGCCTGCGAAGGCAGTCACCGCGGAGCCGATCGAGAGCATCACCACCATCGCAACGATCGCGAGGACGCTGCGCGAATTACCGGCAGCCTGAGCATGGGGATCTGAAGTCTTTGGTTGGTTCATATGTGGCTTCTGGCGCTTACGGAGTTAGCTGACGGGCTCGCGCTCAATGCGCTACGCGGCAGATGCCGGCGATTCGCCCCAAGGACTGTTGGGTCCCCCGCTCTCCATGGCTATGTGATGGAGATTCAGCAGGAAGCTCGCAGGACCCTAGCAGATGATTGGGAAATTGTTTGCGTTATGTGAGCGACGCTGCTTGAAACATCGGCATGCCAGGCTTGAGCCATGAGCCGAGCAAGGGCAATCGCATCGCCACGTGTCCTCGCACCCCTCGCCCTTATGGCCCTGATCTTCTGGTCGTCCGCGCAATCGAGCGGCGGCGGTTTCCCCGAATGGATCCACAAGATCGTCCACTTTTCCGAGTACGCCGTCCTCGCCGCCCTGTGGCTTTGGGCGCTGCTGCCGTCCCTGGGCGTCCGCGCGTACGCGGCCGCCGCGGTGATCTCGATCCTCTACGCGATCTCCGACGAGTACCACCAGAGCTTCGTCGCGGATCGGGTGTCCGACCCTCGCGACGTGCTCAACGACGCGCTGGGCGTCACGACGGCGCTGACGATGGCCTACGCGCGGGGAAGGGCGTCGACTCGCCGCACCGAGTAGGCGGCGCGGTTGATGCGGATCACCTCTCGTCTCGGCTGAGACCGAAATCGCCGAACGGCTCGTCCCGCTCGCGGACGGCCTCCTTGAAGCCCGCCTCCGCGGCGCGTTGCTGAAACGCGAAGCCCTCGGGGGTGTGGCGAGCGATCCCGTCGAAGAACACGCCCAGCGTCTGGGTCGCCTGAAGGCCTTGTGCGTAGAGCGCCTGATTGACAAGGAGCTTGTGCATGACGAGCTGGTTGATCGGTACGCGAGCGATTCGCTCCAGGAGGTCCTCGAAGGACTGATCGAGCTCGGCTGCCGGCGCGACCTCTGTAGCGAGCCCCCATTCGGCCGCCTCGGTCCCGGTCAGCGAGTCGCCGGTGAGGAGCAGCCGCTTCGCGCGCGCAGGCCCGACGCGGTAAGCCCACAGCGCCGTGGTCGGCACACCCCACACCCGTGCCGGCGGATAGCCGATCTTGGCGACGTCCTCGATCACGAGGAGGTCCGAACAAAGCGCCATGTCCGTGCCGCCCGCAACACAGAAGCCGTGGACCTTGCACACGGTGGGCTTCTCGGAATGGAAGAGGCTCATGAAGCCACGCGCGTTCCGCGACATCATCTGGTAGTCCGTGACCGGGTCCCACTGGCCGTTGGGGTCGTGGTTCCCGCCGATGACCATCGGGTCGATGGGCGAGCCCTCGGGCACGCCTCCACGATCGCCGATTCCCATCCCCTCAGCGGACTCGACCAAGTCGTAACCACCGCAGAAGCCCGTTCCGTTGCCGGCCAGCGCAATGACATGGACCTCGGGGTCGAGGTTTGCGCGCTCGACGCAATCCGCCAGCTCACGGGGCATCGAGGCGGTTATCCCATTGCCCCGCTCGGGCCGGTCGAGCGTTATCCGCGCGACGCGGCCGTCGCGCGCGTAGGTGAGTGTGGTCAGCTCCGTCAGGGAGCAGACACTGACAGAACTGCGGAGTTCTGAGCGTCTCCGAGCGTGGCGGTGATCGTCGAGGTCTGGCCTGCGGCCGGGGCAGCTGTGGAAATCGAGAAGGTCGCGCTGGTCTGACCGGCCGGAACGGTGACCGACGACGGAACCGTGACATTCGCGTTCGAGCTCGATAGCGAGACGATCGAACCCCCGGCATGTGCTTCGCAATCGATCACGACAGTCCCGATCGCGCTAGAACCGGCGGTGACTGGGTTTGGTGTGATCCCGAGCGGCTCGGGCTTGAGCACCGGCGTGTAGGCGGGAGAGCGCACGGTAAGCAGAGCAGTGCGCTGTCGATCGTTGAGGGTGGCGGTGAGTGTGGCCGTGCCGGCGCTGAGAGTCGAGACGAAAACGGGAGCCGTCGACATGCCCTGAGGAACCGTGCTGCCGTTGTTCGCAACGGTGGCGACGCTGGGCGTGTCGCTGGCGATCGCGACGAAGGTGTTGCTGTCAACGGCCTGATCGAGCCCGATGGTGCCGACGACCGATTGACTCTCCCCGACGTAGAGGCACGGACGAGTCAGTGTCAGCGTCTCGAGCTCGACCGCGTTGAAAATCTGAAATGTTCCGCCGACCACCGACCTTCCGGATGTCGCGTCGATCTCGACCGACCCGATGGCGGGTCCGTCCGTCACCTGAATTGCGAAGTCGACGTGATCGTGGCCTTCCGGAACGGTGACATTCGCAGGAACGAAGACGCGCGAGGGTTCAGTCGAAGAGAGCGAAGCCTTCTGCCCTCCCGGCGGAGCCGGACCTTCGAGTGTGACCGTCCCGGTTCCCGAGGTGCCTTCCTCGAGACCCGGCGGCAGAACGACGCTCTCGATTTCCGGCTCGCAATTCACGGGCGGTCGATCCGAGTCGTCGGCGATGCAGAGGTCGATCCCATTACCGGCGTCGATGCGGTCGGTACCGGGTCCTGCGTTGATGGCGTCGTCTCCGGATCCCGCGCAAATGCGGTCGTCGCCGCCTTTGCCGACAATGTCGTCTTCACCGCCCTTGGCAACGATCACGTCGGCATGTTTCGTCCCCTTGAGGGTTTCGCCATCGTTCGTTCCCTGAATCGTTGCCCGCTTGCCAAGGCAGGTCGGATTGGCAGCGAGCGCTTCGCCTGAGCTTGCCGTTACAACCGCGCAGGCAATGGCGATCCAAAGGAAAGCCCCGATGCGATAACTCCTCCCCACGGTCGGATTGTCTCACAAAGGAGAGGCCGGGAACAGTTGTGAATATGTAGGATCGCGCCCGACCATGCGGTGTTCCGCCGCGGGGGGAAACAAATACGGAGGGTATATGCGAAACGGTAAGTGGATTCTTGCCCTGGTCGCGCTTCTGGCCTGCGGGCTCATTGCCGCGGGTTGCGGGGATGACGATTCAGACACGAGCTCGACACCGGCAACGACGTCTGAGAGCACCGACACGTCATCTGACGATTCGGCGTCCGGCGATTCGGCGTCGGATGACTCGGCGTCGGGTGGCGTCGATACGGAGGCGTTCCTGAGCGAGTGCAACGACGCCGCGCAGGGCGTTGCGGGCGCCGAACAGGGCTGCCAGCAGGCGGCTGACGCGCTCGAGACGTGCGCCGACCAGGCGAACGCAGCGGGTGGCGACACCGGTGACACCGCCATCAAGGCATGTCAGGACATCGCCGACCAGGCCGTTGAGGCTCTGCAGGCGGCGGGCGGCTGAGCCACCGCATCGTCTGCGCCGGCTCGAAGCCGGCAAGCGTTTGAGAGCGCCGGTTCCCGAAAGGGGGCCGGCGCTCTTTCGTTCAGACGTCTACTGGGACAGCTGATCGAAGGTGCACTCGCGCGGGTCCTTGTCGTCGCGCCAGCGAACGAGCTTCGCGCCGTGACGGATGCGATCCGCGGAGACGTGGTCGAAGGTGATCTCGACGACGAGCTCAGGACGCAGGCTTACCCACTCGAGATCGCGTCCCCCGGTCCAGCGGCTTGGATCGCCCGACCCGCGATCGCCCGTCTCGTACGGCGCGAGCTCGTCGACGAGCTCGCGCTTTCGCTTGGCCGTGAGCCCTGATGTGTGGCCGACGACCCGCAGATTGTCGCCGTCGTAGACGCCCGAGGATGAGGGCTCCGACGGTGTTCTCCTCCTTGCCGGGGCGCCAGCCCACCACGACCACGTCGGCGGTTCGGACGCGCTTGATCTTCACCATGCCCTTGCGCTCGCCCGGCCTGTAGACGGCATCGAGCTCCTTCGCGATCACCCCCTCGCCGCCCTGAAGCCACGGCTCGGCTTCGACCGGATCCTTCGTGAGCGGCGTCAGCTCGACCGAGCCCGGTCCTCTTCCATGACTTGAAGAGCTTCTCGAGCGCCTGCGCGGCGTTCGGACAGCGTGACGTGGTCGCGTTCTTCGCCGCCGACGGCGAGGATGTCGAAGGCGCGGAAGATCGCGGGCGTCTCCTCGGCGAGGCGGTTGATGCGCGACTCGGCCGGGTGGATCCGGTTCTGAAGCGCGTCGAACTCCTCCTTGCCGTCCGCGTCCAGAATCACGAGCTCGCCGTCGAGGACGTATTCGCCCTTCGGGAAATCGAGTTCGGGGAAGTAGCGGTGAAGCGGCTTCCCGCCCCGGCTCTGGACGTACACGTTGTCGCCGTCCACGAACGCGATCGCGCGGAAGCCGTCCCACTTCGGCTCGTAAGCCCAGCCGTCACCCTCGGGCAGCGCCTTGCGGGAAAGTGCGAGCTGTGGCTTTGACCGGAGGCTTGAGCGGCAGGGCCACGCCGCGATCGTAGTGCGAGGCGCCCCGGAGGTCTTAGTGGTTGCTGGTTTGGTCGCTAAGCGTGGAAAACAACAACCACTACCGGCGGCGGGAGCCCGCCATCCCTGCGCGCACCCGATGGAGCTCTCGCATCTCCGCCAGCGCCGGGTCGGCGCTCCACGCCAGCTCGTGGCGGAGGGGGATCGGGCCGCAGCGCCATCTCCCGTGCCTCGATCCCGCCGGTGTCCGCGGCTTCCGACGGCTCGACGCGCACCACGCGCGCACCCTGGCGGCCCGCGAACGCCTCGACGGGCCTCGTGCCCTCGAACAGAAGCCCTGCACCATCGTCGAGCCCGTATCCGGCGGGCAGCCCAGCCGAGACCTCGCGCAGAAACGCCGTGCGCCGCCCCGGATCGCGGGCGTAATGGACACTCAGGGTGCCCGGCAGGATCCCGAGGCCTTCGGCCGCCCTGGGTTGTCCCGCTGAGGAAGTGATGCCGTTCTCGAACCAGCACATTGCGCCTGCGCTCTGGCCCGCGAGAAGCACGCCGGATTCCCAGCCTCGCGCATGATCTCGGCGAGCCCGTGAGCGCGCCAGATCGCGATCAGGTTCAGCATCGATCCGCCTGCCGCGTACATGAGGTCCTGACTCGATCAGGTGATTGCGCAGGTCGACCCATTCCCGCTCCATGCGAAAGAGCGAAACGTGGGTGGCGTGGCAATCGAAGCGATCCATGACGCCGTAGAAGCTCGAGATCGACTCCTGCGGATCGCCGCTCGCCGTCGGCAGGAGACAGACGCGCGGGCGGTCGACGCCCGTCAGCTCGAGCAGGTGACGCACGATTGCGAGCTCGTCCGGGCGCGAGCGAAACTCGTGCCCGCCCAGCGCAACGACGCGCGGCGGACACGTGCCGCCACCTGCTTTTCGCGTTGCCGATCGGCAACGCGTTGGAAATCTGTAGGCCCACGCTCAGATCCTCACGCGGGAACCGGCGCGATCTGCGGTACGGGCGCGCCGAGATAGTCGGCCTCGATTCGCCGCTCGACGACCCCGCCGGAGCCACAGCTGAGCGAAGCGGCGCCCGCGCCGGGGCGCGAAGACACGACCTTGTGGAGCTCGAGGCCCGCGGAAGTGGAGCGCAGCGACATCGTCGGCGGCGTAGCCCGGTCGCATCCCGCCGCAGAGGAGGCGGTGGAACTACGTCGCGGCGCTCTGGCTCGGTGTCGTAGTGGGCGGTGAAGCTCCACGGAAGGAATCCCATCGCGTCGACTCGCTCCGGCGCGTCGTAGTAGGCGGTGACCGAGTCGGTGAACCAGCAGAGCGCTCCCGCCGACAGACCACAAAGAACGACGCCGTTCTCCCATGCCTCGCGGAGGATCGGAGTCGATCCCGTGTGCCTTCCAGACTCCAAGCAGGCTGACGAGGCTGCCGCCGCCCACGTAGATGAGGTCCTGAGCGAGGAGGTGCTCGCGCACGTCCGCGATCGCGCGATCGCGGCGAAACAGCGTGAGGTGGGTCGCGTCCGCCCTGTCCTTCGCGAACTCCTGGTAGAAGCGGACGACGTAGTGGTCGGCGTCGCCGGACGCCGTCGGCAGGAAGCAGACCTTCGGCCGCAGCTTGCCTGTGAGGCCCAGGACGTAGTCGTCGAGCAGCGGATTGCCGCGCTCCATCGAGAAGCCTCCCCCACCGAACGCAACGATCTGTCGACGTTCGTTGGTCATGCGGGAAATATCGTCTTTTTAATGCTTGGTGGCTTTATCCAGGTGTCGAAGCTTCTCCAGCCTGGTTTCGCCCCATGGTCGATCACGAAAAACCGCTGCAATCAAGGCCCGCGCCCGCCGAAGTGGATGTCGTCGTCGTGGGCGCGGGCATCGTCGGGCTTGGCGACTGCTCGCGAGCTGACCCTCCGCCACGACGGCATCCGGGTCGCTGTCCTCGAGCGCGAGAGCGAGGCGGGACCCACCAGACGGGCGATCGTCAGGGGTCGTCCACGCGGGCATCTACTACGTGCCGGGATCGCTGAAGGCACGCCTGTGCGTCGAGGGTGCGCGCGAGCTCTACGCGTTCTGCGAGGAGCGGGACATCCCGTTCGAGCGCGGGGGCAAGCTGATCGTGGCGACCCGCGACGGAGGAGATCCCGCGCCTCGACGAGCTCGAGCGCCGGGGCGTCGAGAACGAGGTGCCGGGTCTGCGCCGAGTCGCGGGCGGCGACATCGCGGAGATCGAGCCGCACGCGTGCGGGATCGAAGCCCTCCACTCGCCGAGCACCGGCACGGTCGACTTTCGCCGGGTCGCTCGCGAATACGCGGCCGACGTGACTGCGGCGGGCGGCACGGTCACCACCGGGCTGCGAGGTGACTGCGATCCGAGAGAATGGCTGCGCGTCGACGGTCGAGCACGCGCAGGGCACGATCGACCGCGAAAGCTCTCGTGAGCTGCGCCGGCGCGTGGGCAGACCGACTCGCCGTAGCGGCGGGAGCCCCTGCTGATCCACGCATCGTGCCATTCCGCGGCGGTTACCTCCGCCTGCGCCCGGAGCGAGCGTCGCTCGTGCGCTCGAACATCTATCCGGTGCCGGATCCCGATCTGCCGTTCCTCGGCGCCCACCTAACCCGCGGCTACGACGGCGCGGTGCTCCTTGGCCCGACGGCGCTGATGGTCGGCGCGCGCGACGCCTACCGGCTCGGGACGGTGCGTGGTAAGGACCTGCGACAGACGCTGGGCTGGCCCGGCACCTGGCGGATGATCGCGAAGCACTGGCGCGCCGGGATCGACCGAGATGCGCCACGCGATCACCCCCGGCGCCCTTGTGCGCGAGGCCCAGCGCTTCGTGCCCGAGTTGACGAAGGCCGACTTCTCCCAGGCCCGTCCGGCATCAGAGCGCAGGCGCTTGCCCGCGACGGCTCGCTGGTCGACGACTTCGTGCTGTCGAAGACGGGCCGTTGCGTCCACGTGCGCAACGCACCCTCCCCGGCCGCGACCTCATCACTCGCGATCGCCAGGCTGATCGCGGACGAGGTGTCCCAGGGCTAACGCGCTGTTCACCTCGACGTGAGTCCGTACCCGTCAGCGGGTAGGGTGCGGCACGTGGAAGCTGCAACGCAGGCCGAGATCGAGGACAAGCCAGAGCGCGCGGTCTCGTCCTTCTCCAAATCCCTGTTCCTGGGCGAGATCCACGAGGACATGGTGCTTCCCGTGGCCCGAGCCCAACGCGGAGGAGCAGGAGAAGGTCCGCAGCCTCATCCGTGCCGCGCGAGAGATCGCCGGCGGTCAGGACTACGGCAAGTTCGAGGACGAGCGCTGGGTCCCGGACGAGCTCCTGCGAGACCTCGGCGAAGCCGGCCTGCTCGGCCTCTACGTGGAGGAGAAGTACGGCGGCCAGGGCCTGTCGCAGACCGGGTACGCGCGCGTCTTCGAGACCTTCACCCACATCGACGCGACGCTTTCGATCGTCCTCGGCGTCCACCAGTCGATCGGCTACAAGGCGATCCACCTCTTCGGCTCCGACGAGCAGAAGGAGCGCTTCCTCCCCGACCTCGCAACCGGCAAGAAGCTCGCCGCTTTCGCGCTGACCGAGCCCGCGGCGGGCTCGGACGCCTACGGCATCCAATCGCGAGCGGTCCAGCAGCCCGACGGCTCCTGGGTCCTGAACGGCGAGAAGCGCTACATCGGCAACGGTTCGCGCGCCGACGTCCTCACCGTGTTCGCCCGCTGCGAGGTCGGCGGCAAGGACCGCCACATCGCGCTGATCCTCGAAAAGGGCATGAAGGGCTTTGAGGTCGGAGAGCGCTACGACACGATGGGCCTGCGCGCGAACGACCTTCGCCGCCTCTACTTCAACGATGTGAAGATCCCCGCCGAGAACGTGATCGGCGAGGCGGGCGACGGCTTCAAGATCGCGATGCAGGTCTTGAACAACGGGCGCATCGGTCTCGGCACGGGCGCAGTCGGCGCTTCCAAATACCTGATGGACCTGGCGATCGACCACGTCAAGGAACGCCGCCAGTTCGACCATCCGCTCGGCGACTTCGAGCTGGTTCAGGACAAGATCGGTTGGATGGTCTCCTACCTCTTCGGCCTGGAGTCCATGGCCTACATGACCTGCGGCCTTGTCGACGCAGGCGTGGAGGACTACTCGCTCGAGTCGGCCATGTGCAAGATCTCGGGAACCGAGTTCCTCTGGTACCAGGCCAACCGCGCCCTACAGCTCCGCGGCGGCGAGGGCTACATGAAGACCGATCCGTACGAGCGGCTTCTCCGAGACATCAGAATCTTCCCGATCTTCGAGGGCGCCAACGACGTCCTTCGATGCTTCGTGGGCCTCTCCGGTCTCAAGCCCCTCGGCGAGGAGCTCTCCGGTCTCGGCGACATTGGGTTCAACGACCCGATTGGCTCAATCGGCGTCCTCGCCGATTACGTGGGAGGCCGGGTCAAGCGCGAGGTCCGGCCCTCCAGGCTCACGAAGGCCCACCCCGAGCTGAAGAATGAAGCCGATGCGGTCTCCGAGCAGGTCAAGGAGCTTCGCGAGGTGTCCGAGAAGCTCCTTCGCAAGCACGGCAAGGGCATCATCGACGCCCAGTTTCAGCAGAAGCGGATCGCCGATGCGACCGCGGACATCTTTGCCCAGGTTTCGGTGATCTCACGGGTGTCGGCGATCTTCGAGGACCAGGGTGTCGAGCCCTCCGGCCAGGAGCGCTTTATCGCCGACACGTTCTGCGAGCGCGCCGCGCGCCGCGTGCGCTCGAACTTCCGCCAGCTCGAAAAGAACGACGACGAACGAATGAAGGCGATCGCAAAGCTCGCCTACAAGCGCGGCAAGTACGGCTACGCCCTGTTCGAGGACGAGTAGCTGCTACTCGGCTGGTGGAGCGTCGTCTCCGCCTTCGGACTTCTTGGCGTTCGTGACCGCTTTTCGCATCGCCTCTTGCGCCTCTTCCTTCGACATGCCGGACTCGCGGGCGGCGGCCGCGAGTTGGCGCACGCCCAGCTCGATCTGGCGGTCGGAGAGGTCATCGAGGGGAATACCGAGATTCGCGTAGTGGTCGCGAATCTTCGTGATCATGGCTTTTCGGGCTTCCACGCGGGTCATCGACTGGAAGCTAACCAAACCCGTGTGTCTGAAACTTGACCGCTAGACGGCGAGGCCCTCGACAAGCGCTCGCAGCGCCGGCTCGACCTCGATCCGCCTGGCGGCAGGGTCGTCGGCGGTTGCGACCATGATCGCCGCTTCGCCGATGGCGGCGAGGAGAAGATGCGCAAGCGGAGTCACTGGCTGCGCCGCAATCCGGCCGGCGTCCATCGCAGCCTTCAACGTCGCCTCGGCAAGCCCGAGTCCGTAGCGCGCGTCGATCTCTCGCCACTCCTGCCAGCCGAGAACGGATGGTGCGTCGATCAGTGTGATTCTCGCGATACTGCGGTCGATCGCGATGTCGAGGACGGCGCGCGCTGCGACCTCGAGAACGTCGAGCGGGTCCTCGCGGGGGTCGGCCGCGATCGCGGCTCCGATGTCCTCCACAAGGTTCTGCTCGAGCCGCTCGTGGACCGCGCGGAAGAGGTCACGCTTGTCACCGAAGTGGTGGTAGAGCGCCCCGCGGGTGACCCGCGCCCGCTCGACGATCTCCTCGGTGCCGACGTTCGCGTAGCCGCGGTCGGCGAAGAGCTCGGTGCCGGCCTCGATGAGCTTCGCGCGGGTAGCCTCCGAGCGGGCGGTCTGCTTCTTCACCTCGGTCACCCCGGAGCTCCCCTGTGAGCCCGATCACACATACATACCGCCTGTATGTTACCTTCGTAGCGCCACTCCATACACGTTGTATGTAATCAAGGAGGCCGGACCGAATGGGCTCAGACAAGTATTGGCGCGATCCTGCAATTGGTAAGCCGCGGGAGGTGGATGTCGAGGGTGGCCGTATCCGCGTCTTCGAGGCAGGCGTCGGTGCGCCGATCGTGTTCGTACACGGGGCGCTCGTAAACGCGAACCTCTGGCGCAAGGTTGTTGCGCGCCTCTCGCCCGACTTCCGCTGCATTTCGATCGACATGCCACTCGGTTCGCACGAGATCGCGATGCCCGAACGCGATTTGACCCCCTATGGCCTCGCGGATCTGATCGCCGAAACGATCGATCGTCTGGATCTCGTCAACCCGACGATCGTCGGCAACGACAGCGGCGGCGGGCTCACCCAGATCGCCCTTTCTCGCCACCCGGAGCTCGCAGGCAGAGTCGTGCTGACGAGCTGCGATGCCTACGAGAACTTCCCGCCCAGATTCTTTCGCGTCGTGCTCTGGCCTACCCGGTTCCCGGCATTTGCGCGAGGTGCGTTCGCGGCCTTTCGGATCCGCGCAATGCGCTCGACGCCGCTCGCCTTCGGATGGCTCATGCGGTCGAAGCTCGACCCTGCGACGGGCGACTCGTTCATCCTGCCAATCCTCAGCGACAAACCGATCGGCGCCGACTTTGCACGAATCATCAGGGCAATGGACAGCCGATACACGATCGAGGCGATCGAGAGGCTCCGCTCCTACGAGCGACCCGTGCTCCTGGCGTGGTCGCGCGAGGATCGCTTCTTCCCGGCCTCTGACGCTGAGCGGCTGGCGGCCGACCTGCCGAATTCGCGCATCGAGTGGATCGATGACGCCTATACGTTCTCGATGGAGGACCAGCCGGAGCGGCTCTCGGAACTGATCGCAGGGTTCGTGCGCGAACCCCTCGCGGCCTGATTACGGCTGGATATCCGGTGGCGCGAGGCCCGAGCCCGTGTCCGGCGCCGGCGTCGTGCCATCAGGGGTAGTCGTTCCGTCGGTGGGCGGCGTTGTCGTGTCGTCCGGCAGCACTGAGCCGCCCTCGCCGGGGGCCGCGGGCGAGTCGTCCGGGCGAACGATCACGGTGCGGCCGTCGTCGAGCTGGTAGACGGTCCCGACCACCTCGCCGTTGCCGACGACCTTCTCGCCGGGCTGCAGCTGGATCTCATTGGCGACCTCGTTCTGCGCGGCGGTGACGTTGGCGGCGGCTTGCGCCTGCTGGAGCGCCTCCTGATCAGTGAAGACCCCGGTCAGGTCGACCGACGACAGGGCGGCGAGGAGAAAGGCAACCGCGAGGACGATGCCGAGGTCGAAGAGGTTCACGAGGCCGTCGAGCGGATCGCCGCCGCGATCGACGTGCACGCGAGCGCGCCGAGAGACTGTCGTCATGATTGTCCGGGAGTAGCCGGAGGCTTCGGCGCCTGAGGCGCCTGTGGGGCCTGAGGCGCAGGCTGAACCACCTGGGTCGGTGCACTCGGCGATACCGGCGCCGCGGGTGCGGCAGGCGCAACCGGTCGTGTGGTCGGAGCCGGTGTTGCCGGCGGTGTCGCCTGCGCAGGCGCCGCGGAGCGCGGCGAGCTGACCGGGGCCGCACCAGGGGTCATAGCCGCAGCGACGTACTCGAGGTCTGAGAAGTCCTGCCCGTAGAGGCGATCTCGTACAAGCGAGATCGCGAAGGCGACGCCACCGATCAGGAGGCCGAGGACGGTGACGCTGAAGGCGACCCGAAGGTTGTCCGACAAAGTCTGGATGTCACCTTCAGCAAGCCCTGCGAGTGCGGGCGAGAGCGGAATCAACGTGCCCATCAGGCCGAGAGCGGGGCCGACGCGCACGAGGATGCGAGTTCTTTCAAGGCGCCGAATCGACGCATAGTCGAACTCCGCGAGGTCCTTCGCAACCCGGTCGGAGCCGCTCGGGCTGAGACGGTGCTCGACGATCGAAGCGATCACCGCGCGCATCGACTTGCTCGCCGCGACCTTTCCGAGCTCCAGATATGCGCGTCCGGAATCGCCTGACTGAAGGGCCGACTGGGCGGTGATAATCGCCAGGTTCAGCTTCTCGACCCCGCGCCCGCGGCGACGAATGAGCTCAGCGACCAGGCCGCCGAGCTCGAACAGCACAAGAGCCAACGCGATCAGGGCGAGGATCAAGACCGGGACGCGCAGAGCGTCCGCGATGTCGAAAAGTACGTCTTCTACTTCCATCTGGGGAAGGCGATCCTACGAAGGCGGTTGAAATCCGGGCGTCGCATCATCTGCTTTGGGCTGAACGTTTCGAATTCGCGGCCCGCGCCGAGGCCGAGAAGCGTGAAGATCACGCCGGCGCCGATCACGGCGCCAGGGCCGGTGATCTCGGCCGGCTTGTCGTCAGCAGCGGCCATGTCGGGCTCGGGTGTCGCCGGGCTGGCCTCGGGGGCCGGCTGCCCGGGCGTGGAGGGCACCGGGGTATCGAGGCTCAGGAGCTCGCCCTTGACGCTTTGCCCGGTTGCGGTCTCGGGCACCTCGGGAGTCTTGACGTCCGGGGTGTCGCTGGGAATGTCAGGGAAGTTGGGCTCGGTGGACGGATAGGTCGTGTCCGGGTACGTGTAGCCACCGGTGCCAAGCCCTGAGCCGTAGGTGCCGGTACTGGTGCCGCCGGTGCCTGAAGCGGATTCCTGAGGTTTGGGATCGAGTTTGTCTGACGTGATACCGCCTGTCCCCACTGTCTCGCCATCGCTCGCTCGCTTCGCGGTGACAGTGATATCGACCGAGCCGCCCGACTCGGGATAGGTGTACTTGAAGGTCGATCCGGAGCCCGAAGTCGGGCTTCCTCCAGTCGCGCTCCAGCTGAACTCGTAGCCGTTCTGGGGGCCTCCGTCACGAACGGTCGTCTCATAGGTGACGGTCTGACCAGCCTTCGGGGTGTCGTCGGAGGCTTCAACCTCCAGCAATGCCTGAAATGACATCAGCAGGTTGCTTCCACCTTTCGCTGATCTCGTCTCGTATGGGCCTTCGGCGTCCTTGGGCTTGTAAAAGACAATCTCGTCCTGGCCCTTGACAAAGAAAATGGGCGGACGCTTGTTGGGTTTGAAAGCACCATTACCGACGGTCAGCCCATTGATCGTGATGCTGAACCAGTCGTCATCGGTGACTCCAATTTCCTTGAGGACCTGGCTGAGAGGCTCACCCGTTCGGTTCCGATAGCCACCACCCTCTGCGTATCGGTGTGTCTCGTACTTATTGGAATTGATGGTCACCGTCTCGGACTTGCCTGACGGCTTGGTGATCTGGACCGTGGTGCTGGCAACCGCGATTGCGGCCCAAATCACACCGACGACGATCAGAACCGGCCCGATGAGCTGAATCACTCGGCGCTTCACGAGGGCAGGCCCATTCCCCGGAGAATCTCCGGCGCTTTGGTGAACTGAATGTCGCTGTTCTGCACCACTGAATGTGATTTCCTCACGGGCTACTGAAAATCGAGTCCGCGGGTAGGCAGGATCTCCCCTCCTGCCTTCTTCAATGATGCCCTACCGGCGTCGCGGCCGTCCGTTCCCAGCCCAAAGCGACGCTGCATTAGTCACCACGGCACCTACGCGTCGCGAGGCGGCTGGAAGCGGGTTCCGATCGTGATCAGGAGATGGGCAATGCCGAGCACGATGAAGAAGGCCGTTGGCGCCGACTCATCGGAGAACGAGAAGACGAAGGGCGAGACGATGAGAAGGGCCGCCAGCACGAAGTCGAGCGTCATGTGAACGGGGACCGTGATGCGGGGAATCAGGCCGGTGGGCATCGCACTCATCGCCGCGACGACCAAGATCACCAGGCCAACTGCAACCGACAGCCCGGTGGCCGTCCCGGAGTCGTAATCGAAGAGGATCGGAGCGATGATGAAGAGAACGCCGGCGACGTACTCAATCGCACCGTGAACAAATGGAGGAATGGGGCCGTCGCGAAGCATCCCCGGACCTCTACCCGAGGATGCTTCGAAGAACCAGGCCGGGCGAAAGTTCTAGACCCGCTCGACGATCATTGCCTCGCCCTGGCCGCCGGCGACGCACATGGTCTCGAGGCCGACAGCGTGGTCGTCGGTCTCCATCACGTTGAGCAGCGTGGTCATGATCCGCGCGCCGGTCATGCCGAACGGGTGGCCGAGCGCGATTGCGCCGCCGTGGGTGTTCAGCTTCTCGATCGGGATGTCGCACTCGGACATGATCGGGATGACCTGAGCGGCGAACGCCTCGTTCAGCTCGACAGCGCCGATGTCGTTCATCGTCATGCCCGTCCGCTCGAGCACCTTCTTGATCGCGCCGATCGGGGCGACACCCATGTACTCGGGCTCGTTGCCCCAGGTGGCGGTCGAGACGATGCGGGCGCGCGGCGTGAGGCCGAGCTCCTTCGCCTTCGTGTCCGACATGACGAGAACGGCGGCAGCGCCGTCGTTCAAGGGGCATGAGTTGCCGGCGGTGACGCCGCCTTCTCCGAAGGCCTCGGGCAGCTCGGAGAGCTTCTCGAGCGTCGACGAGGCGCGTGGGCCATCGTCCTTGGCGACCTCGTTGCCGTCCTGATCCTTCACCGCAACGATCTCACGGTCAAAGAACCCGAACTCCTGCGAGCCGACCGCGAGCTCCTGCGAGCGCTGCGCGAACTTGTCCATGTCGGCGCGAGAGACCTCGTACTTCTTCGCGACGTTGACGGCCGTGTGGCCCATCTCGATGTAAGCGTTCGGCTGGCCCTCCTCCTTGCCCAGAAGGTTCGGGTTGCGGTCGTCGCCGCGGACAGCCTCGGTGGCCTCGTTGAACCTCGAGACCCACTCAACGCCGGCGGCGATGTAGACGTCGCCCTTCGCCAGCCTTGATCGCGTTGCCCGCGTGGCGGATCGCGTCAAGTGACGATGCGCAGTAGCGCGAGATCGTGGTTCCGGTCGTCTCCTGCGTGAGCTTCTCCGAGAGAAGGACGATGATGCGCGCGACGTTGAACGCCGGTCAGGCCCTGGGGCATCCCGCAGCCGCAGTAGACGTCCTGGACGAGCTTGGGGTCGACGTCCGGGTTGCGCTCGAGAAGCTGGTCGACAACGTAGGCCGCGGTCTCTTCGGGGCGGAGCTGGGAGAGCGAGCCCTTGAAGGCGCGCCCGATCGGGGAGCGGACGGCGTCGACGATCACGGCTTCGGGCATTGAGAGAACTCCTTTGGAAGAGGTGGGCGCGCGGAATGCCGGCGCTGCGTGGGTCACGGCACGGGAATTATGACGACCTTCATGTTCCTGAACTGGCAACCGGTGTCTGTGAAGGCGCCGAGAGAGACCCGGAAGCTCGTGCTTCCCGGGGTCGAGCGAGATAGGTGAGCGGGGCGGCTTCGTTCGCGCCGAGGGCACTCCCTCCGCCGTCGGTCGCGGGCGCGGTCTGCTTGCGGCGAAGTTCGAGGTTGTCAAAGCTACCGCGACGATCGGCGTGTACGGAATCGCCGCCGGTCGTCGCACAGCGAGACATTGCACGGGAAACTTGGATGGGCCCGACGTCTTTCGGATCTCCGCTGTCGGCGTAGATCAGAGACGAGGCCCGACTGCGGGACCGTGACCTTGAAGGGCTCCTGTTCGCGAAGTCCCCGTTCAGCTGTCACGGTCGCCGGGTACTCGAAGGTCTTCGTGAGCTTCACGTCCTGGGGCTTCACCTGCCCGTCCTTGATGGATTTGGACACGACGGAATCCTTCGGCGCCTTCTGCACCGCGTACGCCGTGCCGCCCAGCGCGACGAACAGCGCCAGGAGCCCGATGTGGTGGCGGCGCACATAGTGAAAGCTTCCCCGGCAATCGACCGCATGCGTGAATACTAAGCTCCCGCACGATGGCCGAGGTCCAATTGAAAGTCTTGTCGAGGAAGTTCCCGAAACCGGGCTCGAGATCGAACCCGCGGACGCCGCAAAGCTCGCGGAGTCCGGTGAGGCCGAGGTCATCGACGTCCGCCGCGAGTACGAGCACGAGGCGGGCCACATCGCGGGCTCCCGCCACATCGAGATGAACGATCTGACCGCACACGCTCGACTCGATCCCGAAGGACAAGCCCGGTCGTCTTCTATTGCCGCGGTGGCAGCCGCTCGGCGATGGCCGCCGAAGCTTTCTCGCAGGCCGGCTTCGACGCGCACAACATGACCGGCGGCATGATCGCCTGGGCCGAGCAGGGGCTCCCGCTCGAGCCGGATGACGGCGAAGTCGCCGGACCGAGGCCGATCTGATGGAAGCCGGCGCACCCCCTCCCGACAGCAGGTAAAGACGCCACAGGAAGCGGCTGCTTCAGCCGATCCCAACGGAGAAGCTAGAAGGCGTCCACGCGTGGGTCGCCCAGCTCGACCGCAAGCTTCAGACCCGCTTCTACGCGCTTGCCGCCGCTGCCGTTCTGGCTCTGGCCGCGGGCATCGTCGCCGTTGTTATCGCGCTTGGACTCCAGGACGACTGCGCAACGAAGGCCCACTTGAAGAACTTCGCGATCAGGTCGACCACGCCACGAAGTCCGCGTCAAGCGCCGCCCAGGACGACGTCGCCGACCTCCATGACCGCCTGGACGAACTCGAGTCGCGCAAGATCGGGTCGAGTCAAGTCAATCACGTCGGATCAAGAGATCTCGGTCGTCCAAGACGACATCGCCGACATGCGCGACCGGATCGATCGGCTCGAGTCAGACGTGCAGGATGCGCAAGACGCCGCCGCAAGCGCCGGCTCGGACTCAAACGCCAACAACAGCGGTTAGTAACGATTCACACGTTCGTGCGTGGAAACCGTCCGACGGGCACGTTCTACTTCCGCCAAGTCCGAATCTCCCGAAAGGAGAGGCGTCATGCCTGAGGGTTATTGCGTCAAAGAACGCAAGAAGGTCGAGATCAAGGACGCACAGCAGATCACCATGAAGAACGGTCGTCCCGCGATTCAGGGCACTTGCCCAGACTGCGGAACGAAGATCTTCAAGATCGGCAAGATGGAATAGATCGAAGAGAGGGGGCGGCGCCGAGAGGCGCCTCCACCTAAAAGTTGGTCAGACGGTTGCCAGGCCGGACTGGCGGCGGCCGACGAGATAGCCCACGAGGGCTTCGACCACTTCGGGATCGAATTGGGACCCGGCGTTGTCGGTCAATTCGCGCATGGCCTCGTGATGGGACATCGCCTTGCGATAAGGACGATCGGAAGCCATCGCGTGGTAGGCGTCGCAGGCCAGGATGATGCGCGCCGCCTTCGGAATGGCACTGCCGATGAGTCCATCCGGGTAGCCGCCGCCGTCCCAGCGCTCGTGCTCGTGGCGGACAACGCGGGCGATCGATCCCATCCCGGGGATCGCGCGCATGATGCGCTCGCCGATCGCCGGGTGCTGACGCATGATCTCCCACTCACGAGCATCGAGCGGGCCTGCTTTGTGGAGGATCTCGTCCGGGATGCCGACCTTGCCGATGTCGTGGAGGAGCGCGGCCGTGCGCACTTCCTTGATCTCTTCGTCGTCCATGCCGAGAGCCTGTGCAACCCGCTCCGTCAAGTCCACCACCGACTCCGAGTGCTCGCCGGTGTACTGGTCGCGCTCTTCGAGGGCCTGGGCGAGGGCCGCAACCACCTCGACGTTGGTTCCGACGGTCGGCGCGGTCTGCCCGGGTTCGCCCTCTGAGCCGTCGGAGAGCTTCAGGCGGCCACCGCCTTCCGCGCGTGCCCCCTCAAGGGCAACGGCGGCCTGGCCGAGCAGCGAGTCTGCGTTTTGGCCGTGGCGAAGGCCGGCTACTCCAACCGAGGCGGAGACACCGCGGTGATCGCCTGCCTCGACGTCCTCGAGTGCGACCAGGATGCGCTCGAGCACGATCTGGGCCTCACCCATAGGAGTTTCGGAAAGCAGCATCACGAATTCATCGGCGCCCGCTCGGCAGGTGAGGTCAAGCGCTCGGGTACGGCTCGCCAGGAGCTCGCCGACCGCCGCAAGGACCTTGTCGCCGGTGGCATAGCCGCGCTTCATGTTGAGGTAGCGGAACCTGTCGAGGTCGAGGATCGCGACTGTCAGTGGGCGGCCGTAGCGCTGGGCACGCTCGACGTCCAGCTCGAGCTGGGCGCGGAACGCGGGCAGCGTCATCAGGCTCGAAACGAGCGAGTCGCGACCGTTGGCGCGGCCAAGCTCAGCCTCCAGTTCTACGATCCGCTGCCTGGCGACGGCTAGATCTCCTCCGTTTTGTTCTTGACCCCTCGAAAGCAATGCAGGAGAGGGATCGGCAGCACTCGTGCCCAGCTTGAACGCCGGCCGCTAGAACTTTCGTCCAGATTGAGCGGATGGGCTTTAGTTTTCGGCGTCGAGTGAGCGGGTGATGCCGCCCAGAACGCCCACAAATGCGGCGTTGCCGGGCGCGATCGACACCGGCGCGAAGTTGTTGTTGAACCCGAATCCGGTGCCCACCAGACGGCTCCAGGCGGTCTCGCCCGTGTCGAAATCGATGGCGGTCAGATACCAGGCGTCGAGAATGTCATCGCGCTCGGGCTTGGTGTATGTATAGACGAGCCCGCTTCCGAGCGAGAGCTTCGGCACCACGGACGGCGCCCGTTCGTCCGAGTGCCAGGCGACCTTGCAGCCGCGCCCGTCTCGGTCCAGATCGACGCGCTCTAGCCCAGGAGACGTCGTCGCGCCGTTGAGCGTGGAGGCGATGCCCGTGTATCCGAAGTTGTTCTCGGCCACGATCGAGCGGCGCGCGCCGATCAGCGACTGGTCGGTAGAGCTTGCTCCCGCGGCGAAGACCGGCTGCCTGCAGACGAGGCGCTTGCCTTTCGCGCGCTTGCCTCGCTGATAGACACGCACGGCCATGTGATCAGCGTTGTCGGTGATCGCCACGAGCTTTCGGCCCATGAGCGTCGGTGTGGTCCCCGACCCGGCTTCGGTCTGACCCGGTTTCACCACCCCGACGTTTGGATACGACTGCCGCCAGCTCGTCGACACCTGCCCCCCGTGTGCCTGGAACCGGTAGAGCGCGCCGTCCGTGACGATGAAGACGCCGTTTCGCTCGTCGACGGCAAAGGAGTTGCCGATCGCCTCTGTGGTGTCGAACGTCGCAACCTTCTTGCCGCGGCGCTTCGCGAAACCGACGACTCCCTTCTTGGTTGCGAACCAGATCCGGCCCGACCAGTCGGGCATGACCGCGACGATCTGGTCGCTATCGGTGAGCGCCGCCGTGAGGTCGACGGTCCGTCCCTTCTGAAGTCCGCCCTCGGCGGTCACCCTGTAGCGCTCGATCTTGCGCTGCGCCGTCGGAACCACGGCGCGGTCGCGGTTGTCGAGATAGAAATAGCCGCCGCCGGCGAAGTTGGACGTGGGATTGCCGCCTGGTGGGCGCGGCGGCAGATTGACGGCCGAGAGCGGCTTGAAGGTCACGGGATCCAGGACTGCCAGAACGGGCCGATCGAGCCCCACGCAGACGGTGACGATCCGCCCCCGGCGATCGAACGTGACCGAAGCACATTCGCGGTCGAACATTCCCGACGACGTCGCGACATCCTCGCCAAGAGGCCCAGGCCGGTTGTAGGTGTCTGACTGGTAAGCGTCGTTGTGGATATTCGAAGCGCCGTTCGGGGCCATGAACGGGTGACGCGGGACGTGCAGGCGTGGGTGCTTGTCGAGCCTCGCGGGGGCTCCTGTGAACTCGTCGGCCTCGAACGGCAGCGGGCTGTCTGGGATCTCAACCGGAGTCTGTCCGGTCGTCTGCGCCGCCGCGAGACCCCCAAAGGCAAAGAAGGCGGCGAGCGTTGCAACTGCAATACGCATGGCGGCAGGCTACCTCCGGCTACTCCTGAGCGTGCCAATTGGCGCGAGTAATGCCAGAATGAAAAGAACAATGCGGTCCCCCTCATGAATGCCCCGCAAAAGCCGCTGGAGCTAATCCTCGCCCGAAACCTCCTGACGAGCATCTCAACTCCGGCGTTTCTTGTGGATGGAGCGGGGACGATGGTCTTCTACAACGAGGCGGCCGCGGCACTCCTTGGGCGCTCATTTGAGGACTCCGGTCAGATGTCGGCAGAGGAGTGGACCACCCGGTTCGGTCCCGTGATCGATGGACAGCCGGTTGAGCTCGACGAGATCTCGCTCACCCAGGCGATCCAGGCGGGTCGCCCTGCACACGGAAACTTTTGCATCCGCACCGTCGCCAACGAGCAGAAAATCGTCGAGGCCTCTGCCTTCCCGCTCGTCGCCTCGCCCGAGGATGCCTCCGGAGCAATGATCATGTTCTGGCCCACCGGGGGTAACGGAGACTCATGAAGGTCAAGGTCTGGGGAGCAAGAGGGTCTGTGCCGGCGCCCGGACCCGAGATGAACCGCTTCGGCGGCAACACCTCGTGCGTCCAGGTCACCTTCAAGGACGGAAGTCAGTTGATCCTGGACGCGGGCACGGGCATCAGGACCCTCGGCCTCGACCTTGCGGACGCCTCAGAGGTCGGAATCCTTCTGACTCACCTTCACCTGGACCACATCCAGGGCCTCATGTTCTTCCCGCCGTGCTTCCGCTCCGATGCCGAGATCACGATCTGGGGCCCGTCTTCACCTGAGACGTCTTTGGAGAACCGGATCGCCCGCTACATCTCGGCCCCGCTCTCTCCCGTCGAGGTTCGCGAGCTTCCGTGCTCGGTTGCGTTTCGTGAGGCGCCCGCCTCCAACTGGAAAATCGGGGACGTCGAGATCCACGCCGAGGCCGTCACGCACCGTGGGCCCACCCTTGGCTATCGGATCACCGACGGCGACACGACCCTTTGCTACATCCCGGACCACGAGCCGGCCCTCGGAGCGCCGCTGGCCGGGCTCGAAGATGAGTGGATCTCGGGCTACCGGCTCGCGAAGGACGCCGACCTCCTTATCCACGACTGCCAGTACACGGACCAGGAGTACCCGGCGCACGTCGGCTGGGGTCATTCCGCGGCCGAGGACACGCTCACGTTCGCCCACCGGGTGGGCGCAAAGCAGGCACTGCTCTTCCATCACGACCCCCTCCATACGGACTCGATGCTCGATTCAATGGAGGCCCACGCGAAGGCACGCTGGGGCGAAATGGGTCACTCAGGCGACACGATCGAGCTTGCGCGCGAAGGCGCCGAGTTCGAGGTGAACGGCTCTGGACCCCTTGTACAAGGGGCTGACGGGGTGCGTTCAACCACTGGTACAACGACTGCGCCAGAACTTTCGACGCGGGGATAAACGAAGTAGCCCCACTCGCGCCTACCTTGGCTCGCGACTGAATAACGCACCGCGACCGGCGCGCAATGACGCGCGCCGGACAAGGAGGGCATTTAAAGATGAAAAGGAAGCACCTGGCGGTGCTATTCGCAGTTTTGGCGGGAGCACTTCTCTTGCCTGAAGCAGCGTCGGCCTACAACCCCGACTTGGTCAAGTCGATCAACGGGAAATTGGGCGACTCCGTCGGGATCAACTCACTATGGGTAATCGTGGCCGGCTGTCTCGTGATGTTCATGCAGGCGGGGTTCGCGTTCCTGGAGATCGGTTTCTCGCGGGGCAAAAACGCCGGAACCGTTGTTGCAAAGATCCTCACCAACTTCTCGATCGCAGCGATCGGGTGGTGGGTTTGTGGATTCGCGCTCGCGTTCTCGGGCCCGCTGGGGAGCGTCATCGGTCACGAGGGCGGCTTCCTGTTCACGAACCTCGACAACCCATTGAAGACGTTCCCGATCCTTGGCTTCTCTGATGCCACGATCGAGACGAAGTTCTTCTTCCAGTTCGTGTTCTGCGCCGTATCGCTCGCAATCGTCTGGGGAACGACCCTCGAGCGGATCAAGTTCGGCGTTTATGTGATCTACGCGATTCTGTTCTCGACGATCATCTATCCGATCGGCGCCCACTGGGTCTTCGGTGGTGGATTCCTACAGACCGGTGACCTGTGGCGCGTACTCGGAGTTGACGACTTCTCCAAGTTCGGCATGCAGGACTTCGCGGGCTCGACTGCGGTTCACCTGATCGGAGCGACAGGCGCATTGGCAGCGCTACTTCACCTGGGGCCGAGACGGGGCAAATACGGGCCTGACGGCAAGCCACGAGCCATTCCGGGGCACAACATGCCTCTGTTCGGTCTGGGCGTGCTGATCCTGTGGCTCGGCTGGTTCGGATTCAACCCCGGATCGACCCTGGGCGCTTTGGACGGGCGGTTCCCGGAGGTTCTCGTCGTCACCAACATGGCGGCTGCGGCCGGTGTATTGACTGCAGTTGCGACCGCACGTCTCAGGACGGGCTCGATCGACATCGGCATGGCCGGCAACGGTGCCATCGCCGCGCTCGTTGCAATCACGGCTCCGTCGGGTTATGTCGAGATCTGGGCGGCGCCGATCATCGGCGGTATCGCCGGGGTCATCGTCGTCCTTGGCGTCTATGCAATCGACAAGGTCATCGATGACCCGGTCGGTGCCCTGTCCGCACACGGCCTGGCCGGTATCTGGGGAACCTTGGCCTGCGGCCTGTTCTCCTCCCCGCGCCTGGCGTCCTACAACGCGATCGGCGATCCCGAGGGCGGTCTCCTCTACTCGGGTCACCTCACCCAGTTGATTGCACAGACCGTTGGATTCCTGGTCGCATTCACGTTCGTGTTCGCGATCAGCTATGCGACGTTCGGGATCATCAAGGCCCTTTACGGCCTAAGGGTCACCGAGGAAGAGGAAGACGCCGGCCTGGACATCTCCGAGCACGGGATGTACGGATACCCGGAGCAGTTCATCCCGCCGGAGGAATATCCCGGCGCGGCGTCGGGCTCGCCTGGTGCGGTCATTCCGCCACAGGCAGCAAGCGCAGTGTCCACAATGCAAGCCGACCGGCCCACCCAGGCCTAGAAAGGGGGTGATCGAATGAAGAAGATCGAGGCATTCGTCAGGCACGAGTCGTTTGAGCCGATCCGCTCCGAGCTCCTCGACAAGGGATTTCCCTCCCTGTCGATCTCTGAGGTGAAAGGCTCGGGCCGCCAGAAGGGAATCGTTGAGACCTACCGCGGCTCAACCCTGACGGTGAACGTACGGCCGAAGCTGAAGATCGAGGTCGTCGTCGAGGACAAGGACAAGTCCGTCGTCGTCGAAACGATCCTGAAGCACGCCCGCACAGGCGACGTGGGTGACGGGAAGATCTTCGTGATCCCCGTCGAGGAGGCCATCCGAATCCGCACTGGTGAGGACGGGGACCTGGTTCTCCAGGCTCACGAGGGCGAAGAGGCAGCCACCTCCTAAAAGCACCAGGAGCGACGCCCCCGGGACTTCAAATCCCGGGGGCGTCTTCCGTTCTGGACGATGCGAGATCTCCATACCCGCATGCTTGGCGCGCTCCTCGAGGGTGACGGCCTATCGGGTGTGGCCGAACTGGCCGCCGCCGAAGCGGGAGCGCCGGTCGCGATCGTGCTGCCGGCACGGGGAATGTCCGGGGCGTCTGACGAGTCGATCGACCTCGAAGCGCTTCGCAAGCGCGTGGTGTCGAGGAGTGGGCCCGGCCCGCTCGAGGGCGTGGAGCACGAGGTACCGGTCATGGCCGGCGAGGAACGAATCGGTGTCGCGCTCTCGCTGAACGCAGAGCGAGACGGCCTTCCCCATGTCGAGGTCGATCGCGCGGAGGTTCTGAAGGCCGCCGCCCTGGCCTCACTCACCGCCCTTGCGGTCACGGATGCCCGCGACGAGGTGGCGGGCCAGCTCCGCGGCACGCTGCTCGAGGAACTTCGCACGCGAAAGGTCGACAGCGCCGAGGTGACTCGGCGAGCCGCTCGCATGGGCTGCGACCTGACGGCCGGCGCGGTGGCTCTGGTAGCCGAGGTGCCAAGCGCACGGCCACGCCACGCCGCCGCCCTGATTGCCGGCGAGCACAATGGCGCCATCGCCGAAGCGCTCGGCGATCCGGAGAACAACGACGAGACGTTGACACGGATCTACGCGCTGCTCCCGGCTCGCGAGGGCCAGGATCCCGCCGGCGCGGCGATCGAATCGGCTCGGCGCATCTGCGGCCGTCTGCGCTCGCTCGGGCCGTCCGCGTTTTCCTCGTTTTGCGAGTCGGCCTCAGAGCTCGACCGCGCCATCGGCGAGGCCGAACTGATGCTTGACGTCATCGGTCGCGACGAGCGAATGGCCTCCCAGCTTGAAAGCGGCGTGGGCGACGGCGTTTATCGCCTCCTGTTCCGGGCCATGGCCTCAGATCCCGAGGAGGTGCGCCGGTTCTACGCCGAGACCGTCGAGCCGCTGGTGAGCCACGATCGCGAGTACCGCACAGACCTGCTTGGCACGCTCGAGGCATACCTCGGGCACGACTGCAACATGAACGCGACCGCGCGCGCCGTCTACGCCCACCGGCACACGGTCGCTCACCGCCTGACGCGGATCCGCGAGCTGTCCGGACTGGATCCGTCAGCCGGCGAGGACCGCGAACGCCTGGGGCTCGGCATCAAGGCGTTCCGGATCATCGAGCCGACGCTGCCCCGCTGAGCTGCGGCTAGTTCAGGCCGAGAGCTCTGCGGCGTGCCTGGTCCGCCGCCTGGCGGGCCTTTTCTTCTGCCTCGGCCTCGAGGCGCTTCGTGGATTCCTCCATGCGCCGCTCGGCCTCGCGCTTGGCCTCGGCACTTGCCTCTCGCGCTGCTGCGAGCACCTCACGGCGGATCCGCTCCTCGGTCGACTTCATCTGCGCGTCGACCGCGGCCCTCGCCTTTTCTTCGGCTTCCTTGCGGGCGAGCTCCTGTTCCTCGCGCATGCGTGACTCCAGTTCGAACTGAACCCTGCGCTCAGCGGCCTCCTCGGCGCGCTTTGCCTCCTCCGCCGCGCGCTCGACGAGAGCGGCTCGCTCCTTTTCCATCCGCGCCTTCTCCTCTTCGCGCGATCGCGCTTCGGCCTCGTCGGCGAGACGGTCGACGACTGTCTGCAGGCGCCGCTCGACCTTGGCGAGTTGCCCCTCCGCCTCGACCCGCTGCTCGATTGCGGTGCCCAGTCGATCCTCCAGGTTCTGGACCGAAGCCGCGGCCTCGCGCTGGATCCGAAGGCGCTCCTCTTCAAGTTGCTTGGCGGCTCTCGCCTCGGCGACCTCACCCCGGCGCTCGGCGTTCTCGATCGCCTCGCGCGTGCGCTCCTCGGAGCGAGCCCTGGCCTCGGTCACCTTCGCCTCGGCCATCTGAAGCGCCTGCTCTCGCGCCGCGGCAGCGGCCTGCTCGGCCATCTTCCGCGCCCTGTCTTCGGCTTGCGCCTTCAGGCGGACCGCGGCGGCGCGGAGCTTTTCCTCCGCTCGAGCGCGAAGCTGCTCCCGGCTGCGAGCAACTCTTTGGTCAGCGTCTTCGCGTGCCTCGCGCCGTGCTTCGGCGACTCGCTCTGCTACCGCCGCCTCGACCGCGTGGGTCTGTTCGGCCTCGAGGCGGGTAGCGCGCGCTCTGAGGTCCGAGCGATCGGATTCGAGATCGGCGATACGCACCTCCGCGTCGCTCAGCTTGCGGTCGGCCATCCGTCGCGCCGCGTTTGCCTCCTTGGCGCGGCGCTCGGCCGCGGCCAGGGCCTCGGTCGACTCGCGCGCCTGAAGCTCGGCGTCATTCGCGCGGTTGCGCTCGGCAGTCAACTGCTCACGGATGCGCCGCAGGTCGGCGGCAAGCTCGGCAACGCTGTCGGCGCGTGCCTCGCTTGCGGCGGCGCTCAGATCCTCGGCGAGCTGCCGCGCTTCGCCCGCGGCGCTCGTGACGTTGGTTTGCGATTCCACCGCGCGCAGCCTCGGCTTGGCGGGTGTTATCGGCTCGTCCACAGTGCTGGTCTCCCCATGTGGGTCGCGATCGGACATCGCATCTCTACCGGTGTTGCGCCCCTGCCCAGCGCCCCATCGGAACCCGGCGAGACTAGCTGAGTCGGCCGACGATCGCCGGCTGGCCTGCCAGGGCGAGTCAATCGTCCCCCAAAGGCTCGGGAACAGGCGTTCCGCACCGCTCCATGCCCTCCTCGATCCGATGAATCACCGTCTCGACAACGCTCACGCGGGCGAATTGCTTGGAGTCGGCCGCGATCACGTCCCACTCTGCGTGGGCTTGGTCCGTGCGAGCGAGCATGTCCTCAACCGCCTCCTCGTACTGCGCGCGCTTTTCGCGGTTTCGCCAGTCCTCCTCGGTCAGCTTCCAGGCTTTGAGCGGCTTGCGCTCGCGGCGCTCGAACCGGCGCAGCTGCTCCTCGTCAGAGATGTGAAGCCAGAACTTGATGAGGATCATCCCGTCGTCGACGAGGCTCTTCTCGAAGCCATTGATCTCGTCGTAGGCGCGCATCCACTGCTCGCGCGTGGCGTAGCCCTCGACGCGCTCGACCAGCACGCGGCCGTACCACGAGCGGTCCAGGATGGCCATTCCGCCACGCCCGGGAAGCACCGGCCAGAAGCGCCAGAGGTATTGGTGGCGCTTCTCGTCGGAGCTGGGTGCCGCGAACTGGACGACTCGCACATGGCGCGAATCGAGCTCTGCGACCAGACGCTTGATCGCCCCGCCTTTGCCGGCGGCATCCCATCCTTCGAAGATCACGCACACGGGCGGCCCGATCTCGCGCTCGCCGATCTGCCCGCCGAGCGTGAGCCGAAGCTGGGACAGCCGTCGCCAGGCCTTCTCGAGTGCCTTGTTCTGTTCCTTCTTGGTTAGCGACTGGGTGAGGTCCACCTCGGTGAGCCGGCTCATTTGAGTACGTCCGGAATCGGGCCAGAGCCATTTGCACCGAGGAAACCGATCACGGCGATGATGATCAACGCCATCCCGGCGATCACGGCGATCGCGGATCGCGATGCCTGTCCCCACGCGCCCACCAGGAAGCCGGCAGTCATCACGATCAGGAACGGCAGGAGTTCACCAAGGGTGTTCGCTTGCGCGAGGAGGGCTGTTCGGATCTCAGACATTCCAGGCATTCTCCCTATCCTTGGGCCGGATGCAGTCGGTCGCCGAGACGAAGTCCGCCCTCGAGGCTGTCGGCTACCTCGCGGACGAGCCCGCGGCGCTGGTCTCCTACCTCGCTCAGGAGCTCGGAAAGCCGGTCCTCGTGGAAGGTCCAGCGGGCGTCGGAAAGACCGAACTCGCGAAGGCGATCTCGCGCGCGACGGGACGTGAGCTGATCCGCCTCCAGTGCTACGAGGGGCTGGACGAGGCCAAGGCTCTCTATGAGTGGAACTATCGGCGACAGCTTCTGCACATTCAGGCACGAGCGAGCGACGAGACGGACTCCGGTGTAGAAGACGAGATCTTCTCCGAGGACTTTCTCCTCACCCGCCCCCTCCTGAAAGCGATCGCCAACCCCGAGCCGGTCGTGCTCCTCATCGATGAGATCGACAAGACCGACCAGGAGTTCGAGGCGATGCTCCTCGAGATCCTCTCCGACTTCCAGGTATCGATCCCAGAGCTCGGCCGGATCGAGAGCACCACGCACCCGATTGTCGTTCTGACGTCGAACAACTCGCGCGAGCTGACCGAAGCCCTCAAGCGCCGCTGTCTCTATCTCTGGCTCGACTACCCGGAGATCGAGCGCGAGATGGAAATCGTCCGCCTGCATGCACCCGAACTCGACGAGGCGCTCACGCGCAGGCTTGTCGAGGTGATTCAGATGATCCGTCAGCTCGACCTGAAAAAGCCGCCGTCGATCGCCGAGTCGATCGACTGGGCGCGCGCGTTGCTCCTCCTCGGCGCCGACGACATCGACCGCGAAACCTTCACCCAGACGATGTCGATCATCGTCAAGCACCGCACGGACATCGATCTTGTCGCCGAGCGGGTTGGCGTTCGCCTCGGCGCTCCTGCCACGGGCGTCGAAGCCGAAGCGGGTTGAGCCTCCCCCCGGGCCTCGGCCCGCGCATTGCCGCGTTCTGCGAGGACCTGAGGAACGAGGGAGTGCCGGTTGGGACGTCGGAGCTCCTCGACGCCTTCGCCGCGCTGGAAACCGTTCCCTGGACCGATGCTGCGGACTTCCGCGAGGCGCTGGCCGCGACGATCGCCAAGTCACCCGATGACCGTCGCGTCTTCGACCTCATCTTCGACCGCTACTTCTTCCGAGCCGCCGAGGCCGAGGCGATTGACCGCGAGCTCCGCGAGGGAGACCGAGGCGAGGGCGGCGAGCGGCTCGATCCCGAGCAGCTTCGAGATGCCATCCGCCAGGCCATCGCGGACGGACGCGAGGGCGACATGCGCGACCTCGCTCGGCTCGCTATTGCCGCGTTTGGAAGGCGAGGCGAGGGCTCGGGCGTGGTCGGCGTGGACGTTCAGCGCATTCGCCGGTCCCTCGGCCTCCAGCCCACCGGCCATCCCGGGACCGAGCCGGACGACGGGCCCGAGATCGACCGCGATGGAATCAACCGGTTCGAGAAACACCTTCGCCGTGAGCTCGAGCGCGCTCTGATCGAGCGCACCGAGAAGCTGCCGCCGTCGCGCCCGCTCGCAGAGCTCGACCGCACGCTTCCAACCAGCCCCACACAGGACCTCGCCTCCGTGCACCGCGCGGTGACCCAGCTCAAGCGGCGGCTGGCAACGCTGGGTCACGAGGAGCGCGGCCGGAAGCGAAACGTCACCGTCGACATGCGAAAGACGATGCGCTCGTCGCTCGAAACCGGCGGCGTGCCGATGCGCCTTCGCTACAAGCCGAAGCGCCCACGACGGCCCGAAATCATCGTGCTCTGTGACGTCTCGACATCGGTCACATCGGCGAGCGTCTTCTTCCTTTCCGTCCTCCACGCCCTTCACGACTCGTTTCGCAAGCTGCGGAGCTTCGTGTTCATCGAGCGCATCTCCGAGGTCACCGAGGTCTTCGAGGACGAGCGCGACTTCCGCGAGATCTCGAAGCGCATCAGCCGCGAGGGCGGTGTCGCCGACGTCTCCGGCTACACCGACTACGGCCGCGTCTGGCGCGAGTTCTACGCCGAGGTCGCCGAAGAGCTCCACCCGCGCGCTCGACCGTCATCGTCCTCGGCGACGCTCGCACGAACGGCCGCGAGCCCCACGCCGAGATCTTCGCCGAGGTCGCCGAGCGCGCCGGTCGCACCTTCTGGCTCAACCCGGAGCCAAAGCTCTACTGGAACTACGGCGACTCGGTGATGTCCGCCTACGAAGAGCACTGCACCGCAGCGTTCGAGTGCTGGACCACGAAGCACCTCGAAGAGTTCGTGAACGTGGTTGCCGGCGGCCGCTCGCAACCTGAGCTCTGAGCCGCGACTCATCGCGAGCGGGTTGACGTTGCCATAGGCACCGCAAAGCTGTCGCGGGCTCGCCGGCGACGTAGCTCTAGACTCCGGTCCGATCACAGGGGTGCTCGCGGGGAAGCGGGCTGAGATCGCGCCCTAACCTCACCCGGCGCCGACCCTCGGAACCTGTGCGGTAATGCGCGCGGAGGGAGCATGACCAACGACCGACCCAAGCCCAGCGGCTGCGATGCGCATCACCGGCCTTTGCCACGGGTTTGGCGACCTGGAGGTGCTCGACGGCATTGAGCTCGAGGTGGCGAGCGGTGAGGTGGTCGGGATCGTCGGCCCGTCCGGATGCGGCAAGTCCACCCTGCTCGAGCTGATATGCGGCCTCGCAGAGCCCCGGTCCGGGCGCGCCGAGGTGCGTGGGGACGCAACCGCGGCGGGGCGACTCGAAGGGTGCGCCTACATGCCGCAGCGAGACCTTCTCTTCCCGTGGCTCAGCGCGATCGACAACGCAGCAATCGCTCCGCGGAACCAAGGCCTCTCGAAGGAGGCCGCACGCGAAACGGCGCTCCCGCTCTTCGGCAGGTTCGGCCTTCTCGACTTCGCAAGCGCCAGTCCGGACGAGCTCTCCGGAGGCATGCGCCAGCGCGTCGGCTTCCTGCGGACGCTTCTGACCGGTAAGCCCGTGCTGCTTCTCGATGAGCCGTTTGCGTCCCTTGACGCGATCACCCGCGGCGAAATGCAGGAATGGCTTGCCGAGGCGGTTGCCGCCGAGCCGCGCACAGTTGTTCTCGTCACTCACGACGTCGAGGAGGCGATCTATCTCTGCGATCGCGTGCTCGTCCTTTCGAAGGGGCCTGCGAAGGTCGTGCAGGAGATCAGGGTTCCTGCGCCTCGGCTCGCGGGCCGCGAGCACGTGGTAACCGAGCCCGCTTTCACAGCCCTTCGGGAGCACGCGCTCGGGGCGCTTAGGGAGCACTCGCGATGAAGAGGGTTCTGCTTCCGGTCGCAGCGCTGGCGGCGCTCCTCGGTGCCTGGGAGACGCTGGCTCAGACGGGCGTTCTCGCCGACATTCTCGACATCCGCGAGTCCGTCTCCGATCTCATTGTCCCCGCCCCGAGCGATGTGGCGACCTCGCTTTGGGACGACCGCTCGCTCCTCTCCGACAACGGCTGGGTGACCCTCCAGGAGGTTCTGATCGGCTTTGTGATCGCGGTCTTCGTGGGCGCCGCCTTCGCGATTGCAATGCACCTTTCGCAGACCACTCGCCACGCGTTCTATCCCCTTCTCGTCGCCTCACAAACGATCCCGATCGTCGCCATCGCGCCGGTTCTCACCCTCTGGCTCGGATACGGCATCGGGCCGAAGCTGGCAGTGATCGCGCTGATCTGCTTCTTTCCGGTGACCGTCACGACCTTCGCCGGCCTGCGCTCGGTGGACCCGTCGGCGATCCGGATGATGCGAACGCTTCACGCGAGCAGGTGGGAGATCCTGCGGCGTGTCGAGATCCCTTCGGCGCTACCTCGATTCTTCAGCGGGGTGAAGATTGCCGCGGCGGTCTCAGTCATCGGCGCCGTGTTCGGCGAGTTGGTGGGCGCCGACGAAGGGCTTGGCCTCGTGATCACCCAGGCGCAGGCACAGCTCTTGACGGCGCGTGTCTTCGCCGCCGTAGTTGTCCTGTCGGCATTCGCGATCGCGCTCTTCGGAGCCGTCTCGCTCATTGAACGAATCGTGGCCCCGTGGGGCCGGAAGGAGACGGTGTGAAAATGCGAACAGCTTGGCTTGGCGCGCTCATACTCGGGGCGTCGTTTGCGCTCGCCGCATGCGGCGAGAAGGACGAGTCGCTTCGCGGTGGCGATGTCACCGACATGAAGCTCGAGCTCGACTTCTTCGTCAACCCCGATCACGCCGGCATCTATTCCGCGCTTGAAAACGGGCGCTTTTCCGAAGCGGGGCTGGACGTCACGCCGCGCGTTCCCTCCGACCCCTCGGCACCGATCAAACTCGTTGCTTCCGGCGAGGCGGACCTGGCGATCTCCTACGAGCCCGAGGTCCTGCTCGCCCGGGACCAGGGGCTGGACGTGGTTGCCGTAGCGGCGATCGTCTCGGAGCCGCTGACGTCGCTCATCTCGTTGCCGGACGCCGGCATCGCCGATCCGTCCGACCTCCGCGAAAAGACGATCGCCACAGCCGGCATTCCTTATCAGGACGCGTTCCTGGACCGGATCCTTCGCGACGCGCATATCGAGCGAAGCGAGGTGGACACCGTGAACGTCGGTCTTGGGCTCGAGACCTCGGTGATCTCCGGCAAGTCCGACGCGATGCTCGGAGGGTTCAAGAACATCGAGGGCGTCGACCTCTCCGAGCGCGGCGAAGACCCGCGCGTCGTGCCTGTGGACGAGCTCGGCATCCCGACCTACAACGAGCTCGTCCTCGTCGCGAACGCCGACGACGTCGAAAGCGACCCCGAGCCAATCCGGCTCTTCATCGCTGCGCTCGAGGAGGGGACGCAGGATGCCGCTGACGACCCGGACGCAGCCACCGCGGCGATTGTCGACGGCGGCGAGGGGCTCGATCCAAAGCTCACAGGCCCTGAGGTCGAGGCGACGCTGCCGCTTCTGCAGCCGGTCGGCAAGAAACCGTTCGGCTATATGGACGAGGGGCAGTGGGACGACTTCGCAGGCTTCCTCGCGAACGAGGACTTCATCAAGGCCCTGCCCGCGCCGGGGGACGCGTTCACAAACGACCTGCTGCCGGAAGCGGATCCGGGCTGAGCCGGTATTCAGGGCTCGATCTGCCGCAACTCAGGTGAGACGGCGTCGGGCTCCTCGCGCGCCGGCCCCACTGGCTCCCGACCTCAGGTGCTGCGGGTACGAAGGGTGCTGAGTTCGAAAGCGATTCCCGCGAGCAGAACCAAGGCGGTCAAGCCGCCCAGGACGCCAACCACCTTCCCGATCGCGGGTCCCGGGTCGCGGACGTACGCGTCCGCATGCTGGGCAGCCGCGCCCTTTGCTCTCTCCACACAACGCTCACCGGGCGGCCACAGACTGATCGACGCCTCACCTGCACCCGCCTGCTTCCCCTCGGGTGCACAGTCGCCGGTGAAGCCGGTGCCCAGGCCTGCAAGCCAGATGATGACCGCAAGGGTGAATGTGACCGCCGAGATCTTGACCGCCGGTCCGAGAAAGTTCCGCTTGGGGCCGTGCCGCACGCCAGCAGCCTACGAGGGGCGCTGATCCGAATGCGCCGCTTTGGTCGAATGCATCCCTGGATGTCTGCGCTTCGCTATCGCTTGCTTGACGCCGCCCTCGCGCGTGGGCTACCGCCCGACGCCGTTCTCCGGCTCGGCTCGTACTTCGGCGCGTACGCGCGCGAGCGCGCAGAGTCGAGGGGCGGCGCTGAAGCGCAGGCGGCACGCCTGAACGCAATCGTCGAAACCAAGTCGACCGGACCGGTGGCTGAGGTGCCCGAGGCTGCGAACGAGCAGCACTACGAGCTGCCACCCGAATTCCTCGGCCTCTTCCTCGGCCCACGGCGTAAGTACTCCGGCTGCCTCTTTGGCAGCGAGGGAACGACCATCGCGGAGGCCGAGGAGGCGATGCTGAACCTGACCTGCGAGCGGGCGCAGATCGCCGACGGGCAGCGCATCCTCGAGCTCGGTTGCGGCTGGGGATCCCTGACCCTCTGGCTCGCCGAGGAGTACCCCGGCGCGGAGATCGTCGCCGTCTCGAACGCAAACAACCAGCGTGAGTACATCCAGGGTCAGGCGCTAGAGCGGGGCTTCACGAATCTCACGGTCATCACCGCCGACATGAACGACTTCGAGCCCGACGGCACCTTCGACCGCGTCGTGTCAGTAGAGATGTTCGAGCACATGCGCAACTGGAAGGAACTCCTGCGCCGCGTCTCGACCTGGCTGAATGAAGACGGTAAGGCGTTCATCCACGTGTTCAGCCACCGCACCCTTCCCTACCTCTTCGAGAACACATGGGCCGCCGAGCGCTTCTTCACCGGTGGCGTCATGCCCTCGCACGATCTGATGCTGCGCTTCCAGGACGACATGGCCGTTACCCGGTCGTGGATCGTCCCCGGAACGCATTACGCGAGGACGCTTCAGGAGTGGCTCAAGTCATTGGACGCACGCCAAGAAGAGGCGCTCGCGATTCTCCGGCGAAACGGCCGCTCCAAAAAGGAAGCCAGAGCGCTCTTGGGCGGCTGGCGCCTCTTTCTCCTCTCGACGGGCGAGATCTGGGGCTACAAGGGCGGAAACCGCTGGCTCGTGAGCCACTTCCTCCTCGAGCCGCGCAAGCCGACCGTCCTTTTTACGCATCCAACACAGCGACTGGATCGTATGTTTGAGTCATGAGCATCGATGTCGGAGACACCGCGCCGGATTTCACCCTCGAGGGAACGGACGGCCCGTTCACGCTTTCCGAGCACCGCGGCAAGCGCGTTGTGCTGCTCTTCTACCCCGGGGACGACACCACGGTCTGCACGAAGCAGTTCTGCGCCTACCGCGACGCGAACGAGGAGATGGAGGGACTGGACGCGATGTTCGTTGGCATCTCGACCCAGGACATGGCCTCGAAGGAGGCCTTCAAGTCCAAGTACGGGCTGACCACACAACTCCTCGCCGATGCAGACGCTGAGGTCGCGAAGGCCTACGGCATCTATGCCAAGCGGTTCGAGATGGCGAAGCGCACCGTCTACATCGTCGACGAAGAGGGAATGGTCGCCTACAAGCACTCGAACCTGATGTCGATGACGTTCGACAGCGTCGACGACATCCGCAATGCCCTCGAGAAGCTTCCGGCGAAGGCCTAGCGCCTAAGCCCGGCGTACGGCGAAGAACTCGCGCAACTGCGCCGCTGCCGCTTCAGCCATGAGCCCGGACTGCACGTTCGGCCGGTGGTTCAGCGCCGGCTCGGCGAGGATGTCGAAGACCGAGCCCGCCGCGCCGGCTTTGGGATCCTCGGTCGCGAACAACACGCGCGGAACACGCGCGAGGACGATCGCCCCCGCGCACATCGCGCACGGCTCGAGCGTCACGTAGAGCGTCGTGGCCGGCAGCCGCCAGCCACCCAGCTGAGAGGCGGCCTCTCGCAGCACGATCACCTCGGCGTGGGCAGTGGGGTCGTTGCGAAGCTCGCGTTCGTTGCCTGAGGAGGCGATCACGTGACCTTCGCTGGCGATCACCGCGCCGATCGGGACGTCGCCGTGCTCGGCGGCCTTGGCCGCCTCCTCGAGAGCAAGCTCCATGAGCTCGCCGTCTCGTTCCGAGAACTCAGCCAGGGCTAGGTGGTGCGGACGATGTAGACGCTGCAGGGGGCGTGGTGCGAAACCTTGTTCGGCACGCTGCCAAGCAGGAACCTGCGTGCACCGGTCATGCCCTTGTTGCCTACGACTACTAGGTCTGCACCCGTCTCGTCGGCCACGTCGAGGATGGCGTCCGCCGCCTCGCCCTCGCGCGAATGGGTGTTCACCTCAACGCCGGCGTGCTTGGCCGCGGCCGCCGCATTCTCGAGGCTGGCGTTCACGTCACCGCGAGGGCCGACCCCGTGCGCGACATCGCCGGGTACCTGGCTCGCTTCCTCGCGGAGGCGCTCCGAAGGCACCGGCTCGTAAGCGCTCACGATCTCGAGCGTTGCGCCCGTCGCCTTCGCGAGCTCGGTTGCTTGCGACACCGCGACCTGCGCCGTCTCCGACCCGTCAGTACCGACCACGATGCGCTTGAACACTCAGACCCTCCTCGGAAACCCAGCTTGCGCCGCCATACTAAGCGACGTGCCCACTTCTTGGATCATCTCGATGGCCGTGCTGATCGCCTGCCTCATCGCATCGATGGTCATCGCGGCGATCAAGCTCTTCTGAAAGACTGACCTTCGATGGCCACTATCGAGACGGTGACTGGTGCGATCGATGCGTCGGATCTGGGAGAGACCCTGATCCACGAACATCTCGCGACGCGCGACGACGCCACGATGATGCAGTTTCCGCAGATGGGAACGGTGCGCGAGGACCCGATCGAGCAGGTCACGGTCGAAGGTGCCGAGGAAGTTGCAAACGAGGCAGCCGCCCAGGCTGTCGAGCGCGGTGTCAAGTCGATCGTCGATCCGTCGGCGATGTTCCTGGGGCGCGACGTGCGGATGATGAAGCGCGTCTCGGAGAAGACGGGCCTTCAGGTGGTGCCCTGCACTGGCATCTACACCTATGACTACCTCCCCACCCCCCTCCTCAGCCGCGACCCAGACCAGATCGCCGAGCTCTTCGTGCACGACATCGAGGTCGGTATCCAGGGCACGGACATCAAAGCCGCATTCATCAAGTGCGCCGCCGACGAGCCCGGCGTGAACGAGAACATCGAAAAGATCCACCGCGCGGCGGCGCGCGCAAGCCTCAAGACCGGTGTGCCGATCATGGCCCACTCGCGCCCAGCCTCGGACACGGCGCCACGCCAGATCGAGATCTTCATCGAAGAGGGCGTCGACCCATCGAAGGTGCAGATCGCACACTGCGGCGACAGCGCGGATCCCGATTACATCGAGAGCATCATCAACAAGGGCGTCTGGGCGGGGCTTGACCGCTACGGCATCGAGATGTACCAGCCGTTCGACCAGCGGATCGAGGCTCATCTCGCTCTGCTCGAGCGCGGCTACGCCGATCGGATCTTCGTCTCAGCGGACTCATGCGCCACGATCGACTGGTTCCCGGCCGAGACGGTCCAGCAGATGTCAAGCGCCGGGATGGTCGACGAATGGTCGATCAGGATCGTCCACGACAAGGTCCTCCCCGCTCTCCGCGAAGGCGGAATGACCGAGGATCAGGAGCGCACGATGCTGGTCGACAATCCAGCGCGCTGGCTCACGGGGTCAGACCCCTCTCATTAAGAGGGTCAGCGGCGCTGCACGGTTTCGCAGTCGGCTGCAACTTTGTCTTTTCGGTCGACTTTGACCGTGTCTATGCCCTGGCCGCAGCGGATGTGGTCTTTGCCCTGGCCTCGGGCCCTGATCGTGTCGTTGCCCGTGCCCCCCGTCAGGCGATCGTCGCCGGTGCCTCCGCGGAGCTTGTCGTTCCCGCCTCCCCCGCGCAGCCTGTCGTTGCCGCCGCCACCGATCAGGCAATCATCACCGCCGCCCGCCGAGACCCTGTCATCCCCATCGAGCGCCTTGATGCGGTCGCCGTCGGACGTCCCGGAGAGATGATCGGGTCCCGATGTGCCCGTGATCACGTTCGCGCACGGCCCCGGTGGGACCACCGGGCAGCCGTTGTTGGACGGTGGTCCTGGGACCGCGGGGCAGTCATCGTCGGCATCCGGGACCCCGTCGCCATCGGTATCGGTCGGCGGCGGCGCGCCTCCACGATCCACGACCGCGAGACGGCCTACGTTGCCCTGGTCGTCCACGGCGCGGATCGCCACGTAGCGCTTCACTCCGGAGGGGACCGCGAAGGACTGGGCGGAGCCTGCCGCGGCCGGCGCCGGGGCGCCGCTCAGCTGGTTCGCCGAGCCGAAGTTCGACTCGTCGATCGGCGAGTCCGAGGTGCGGACCTCGTACGACGTCGCGGTCCCGCACAGGAGGTCGTCGCCCGGTGCGCGGAACGCGAACAGGCCGCCAGAGATCTCGGCCTCGGTCGGCCTACCGGGGAGCACCGCGTCGCGGCGTGAGTCGCCGGAGTTCGCGTTGTCGTGATGGAAGCGCGGTGACGACGCGGGTGCGCAAGCCGAGGCGTCCGTCGCATAGGCGTTGATGTAGCCCGAGCGCGTCAGGTTGACCACCACGCGGCGTGCGGTCGAGGACGTGTCGAGCGTGCCGAAGCTTCCGAGAAGCGGCGTCGCGATCGTCCAGTCGGTTGAGAGCTTGGGCCACGCTGTGGAGGTTGGCTGGCCGGACGCGGTCATCGCGACGAGGTCCATGCTCGCGGTCCCCGCGACAACCTCTTCGCCCGGGGCGCCGCCGACGTCGCCGATGGCCGGGCCGGTTAGGAACGACAGGTCGTTCACGGGCGAGGGAAATCCTGTCTTGAACTGGCCAGTCGAGGTATCCCACGCGCCATAGAAGTCCTGGCCGCCGGTCTGGTATTCGTTGAGCGCGAGGTCGAGCGCCCGGATGATCCCGGTGACCGGGGCGACGAACGACGGCTGCGAGCCTCCGAGATCACCGAATGCCGGAAGCCCCACTGCGGGCAGCACCGGCCGGTCGATCTGGCCACCGCCCTGCGCGGTGTCGGATGCCAGCGTCTTCGGCTTGCCGCTCTCCTCGCCAAAGCAGGAGGTGCCGTCGGCGTTGAGGACGTAGGCCGGGCCGGCGGCGGGCATCGTCCCCACCTTTGGCCCACCCCCACCGGACTGGCAGGTGAGCTTGGCGATCACCGGAGATCCGTTGATTCCCTCGCCGACCAGCGGCAGAAGCTCAGACAGAGCGATCCCGATCGGGCGCGGCCACCCGCTTACGAAGGGCGACGTGCCCGAGGCCGGTGCATCCGGGTCGCCGTCAGGCTTGATCGCGTAGAGGCGACCGTTGGCGTAGGAGAGGAGGCCCACCGGCGAGAGAGCGTTGAGTGACGGCGCCGAAGACGCGGCGACGGCCCAGTCGCCCTCGTTGCCTTCGTTGACCGCGTACTCCTCGTTGGTACCGACGAGAATCTCGGGACGGGAATCGCCCGCGATGTCACCCACGGCGGGCGTATCGACGATTGGACCCTGCTGGAGAGACGGCCCCGCCGCGGCGGAGAAGCTGACCCGGTGGGTCGACGGGTCGATCGAGTCCACCTTGGCCGGGTCGACCGCCAGCACCGGAAAGCCGGGTACTTCGCTGCCGTCGTCGTTCCAGGCGTAGACATGGCGGTCGAGTCCGGCGGCGATCAGCTCGAGCTTCCCGTCGTCGTTCTGGTCGAGATCTGCGAGGACCGGCGAGCCGAGGAAGCCGCCCTGGGTCCGGTTGCGGCTGCCGCTCCGCACGTTTTCGAACTCGTTCAGCGGCTTGCCGGAGAACGCGGGATTCGCGTGCGCGTCGAAGACGCGGTCGCCGTCGGGCTCCCAGCCGTAGACCTTGCCCTCGAAGTCGGCTGCAAAGACCTCCGGAATCCCGTCGTGGTTTGCGTCGCCAACCGCGACCCCAGCCACGATCGCACCCCCAAGATCCGTACTGATCGCCCCGGAGTCGTATCCCGGCGCATCAGAGTGCGACGAAACGAACCCGGGGGTGTCGCCCCTGACCGGCCATCCCGGCAGCTCCGAGACCGCGCCTGAGTCCGGGTCGCGCGTCCACGCGTGGACGAAGCCATCCGCGGTCGCGGCGATCAGCTCGTTGCGGTTGTCGCCGTCGAGGTCTGCAAGCACCGGCGAGGACTCGCCGTCGGATCCGAGCTTGCGCGGGAAGCCGTCCAGCATGTCCTGGTCGCGATGCAGATACAGCGCGCGTTCGTCCTGACCCGTCAGCGGAGCGTTGGTCGCGGTCGCCGTGATCTTTACGATGAAGCCGTAGGGGTCGGTGTTCGGGCGCCCAGCCGCCGTCTGGACAAGCGACCCAGGCTCGCGGCCGTTGAACGAACCAACCACCACAGACGGGAAGCGCGAGCGGAGATCGGCGATGTTGAGCTGCGCCACGGTGCCATCGATCGGATCCGTGCGCGGCGTCCCGTCGCAGACCGCCGACGGCACGACCTTGAAGTCGCCCGGAGGCACCTGGGTGGTTGTGCGGTTGTTCGGATAGTGCCCCGGCGCGACAAGGACCTGGCAGGTGTACTGCTGGCCGCGGGCCCAAACCTGCCCCTTCACCTCGGCCGTCGGCTTCTCGGGGTTGACCTGATCGAACCACTCCGGCGACGTGATCTCGACCTCGGGCGGAATCTTCGCCTTCACCGACGCGTCGTTGAACGGACGCGGCACGAGCGCGTTCACTGCGTTCGAGACGTTCACCCGGCCGTAGCCGTAGAACTGGTCATGCCCACCGCGAGCCGGGTAGCGCTTCGAAGTCGGGATGAGGGTCACCACCGGCAGAAGGAGAGGGATCTCGATGCCCCGGCCCAGAAACGGGTCGGTGCAGGTCGGCAGCATCCCCGCGGTGCATGACGGCTCAGGATCCTGGGAGAAGTCCACGTCGTCGGCCTGCGGAGTGCCGCCGATGATGCCCGATGCCATGAGCTGCCTGACCTCGTTGGGCGTCACCGCACACGGCTCGCCGTTCACCTGCTCGCAGTCGGGGTGCGGCGTGAGCTTGCCACGGTCAACCCCGTCGAGAGCCGCTGAGTAGATGAGGCCGGCGATGCCCGAGCCGCGCCCCGTCGCGTCGGACGAGCAGCTGACCGAGGGGATGGCAACGGTGATCTTTGCGTTGAAGTTGGTGCAGCCGTTGAACTTGAGGTAGCTCTTCGGAGCCTCGGTGAATGGGTTTGTCGGCAGGCCAGGGTTGTCGGCAAACGACGAGTACTGGGTCACTGAGTTGACGAGGATCACGTGCGGGAGGCTCGACGGCCAGTTGTTGTGCTGGGCCGCCTCGTCCGCCGCGGATGCGATCACGGTGACGCCGTGGCGGTACGCGTAGTTCACGGACTGGCGGGCCAGGGCGGTGTTGTTGATCGCGCCGAGGGCCTCCTGCACAACTTGTACGTCGTTGTCAGTCGCATACATGACGGCGGCGCCGAAGCGGCCCGAGTCCGCGATGAAGGAGTCTCCCACCCGCAGCGGCAGTGACATGCAGTTCGGGCAGGTACCGACGCCGCCCTGAACCCCGGCTTCAGCCGTCGAGTCCTGGATCTCGCCCGTGCCGTGGCCGTACTGCACGTCGTCGAAGGCGTCGTTGTCGTCGTCCATGAAGTCCCACCCGACGATGTCGTCCACGTAGCCGTTGCCGTCGGCGTCGTTGTGGTTGGAGAACGCGATTAGGACGTCCTGAGGCTCGAACATGCCGGCCGGGCCGACGCCCTTCGGCGTGTCGACCTTGACTCTGCTGTCGCACGAGTAGTCGCGCAGGTTGAAGATGCCGTCGCCGTTGATGTCGTGATCCGGTCCACCGGGAAGCGGGCCGGTGTCGTACGGGCCGCCACTGGCGCAGTTCTCGCCGGGCTCGTTAGGCGTCGAGAGGTTGTCGTTCTGCGGGACCGGGGTCTCGCCCGGGTTGATAGCGATCTTGAAGCGAACGTTCTGCATCGCGCCGGCGTCGTTCCACTTGATCCCCGAATCCATGACCGCGATGTGGACATCGGGACGCCCGGTGGTCACCTGCCAGGCGGCGTCGACGGCCGCGCTCGCGTCGTCGATATGGCCTCCGCGCACGCCGTTCAGCTCGGCCGGCGTGTTGTTGACGGGCACGTTCCCGGGCTCGGGCGTGGAGGCGTACATCCACGTCTCCTTGCCTGAGAGGTCGCTGGGGACCTGGCCGGCGTTCAGGTAGAGGTCCGAGTAGTTCGTCTCGGTCGCGCCACCCCGGGCATAAGGGAAGTCCGCAAGAGCCGGGGCTGCTGAGAGGGCGACGGCCGTTGCCGTGGCCAGAGCGATACGAAGCTTCATCTACCTACTTCCTCGTCACGTGTTCGCATTTCTTGGTGCGGTCGCGCTTTCCGACCTTCGCGGTGTCCTCGCCGGGGCCGCACCGGACCAAGTCCTTCGCCCTATCGGCCGCGCGAATCGTGTCGTCACCGGTGCCGCCGCTGATGCGGTCGCGGCCTGGGCCGCCGTTCACCTTGTCGTCTCCGGCGCCGCCGCCGATCCTGTCGTTGCCCGAGCCCCCGCCAACGCAGTCGTTGCCACCCTTCCCGCGGATCTTGTCATCGCCGCCGCGGCCCACCAGCCGCTCCGAGAGGAGGGAGCCGATGAGAGTGTTGGCGCCGTTGTCGCCGATGATCTTCGTCGAGCAGGCACCCGGCGTGTTGCCGCCGCGATCTGGAAGCTGGATGTCCTTGACGAGGCCCCAGTTGCCGGCGTCGTCGCGGTAGAAGACCCCGGCCTGGGTTGCACTCCCCAGTTGTGCATCGGTATAAGTCTCCGTTTCGGCGGCTCCCTGTGCGCCTGCGTCGGCGTCCGTGATCGTCGAGTCTGCATCGTCCGGATCGAGGATCAGGCCGTGGCCGAGGATCACGCGGTACTTGTCGGCGTCGCCGCACTCCCAGTCGTCACCGGGCGCGGTCCAACTCAGGGTCGTCGTGCCCGCGGCTCCGTTCCGCGTGGCTCCGAGCGAGCCAGCCGTTCCGGGCGGACGCGCATCGGTGCCGTAGTTGTTCGACCCCTGCTCGTCGTGGTGGAACGTCCACCACTCGTCGTTGGTCGAGGTCCCGGACGCGTCGCACGCTGGCGTGCCTGTGTTCCAGAGGAAGGACCAGCCCTCGCGCGTGAGGGCTGAGACGTCGAGGTCGCCGTCGCCGTCGGCATCGCCAACGGCCGGCGTCGCCTGGGTCCAGCCGCCGGTGAACTTGGGCCAGCCGGCGGCTTCCGCCCCGTCGATCCCATAGGCGTGCATCTGGTAGAGGCCGGTGCCGTAGAGGGCGTAGCGGCCGGGTCCCGAGCCCGCCACGTTCGCAACCGCCGGCTGTCCGAGGAGCTGGAAGTCATCCGTGGCTCTTGGGTAGGCGGGCACGCCCGCGCCTGTTGTGGCGTCCCACGCCTGAACCACATGCGCGAACGGCAGGTTCTGATTGACGGCCAGGAGGTTCGCCGCACCGTTGAGGGTCAGGCCGCCCTTGATGATGTCCGGAGAATCGCCCGAGAGCGCGCCGATCGCCGAGTAGTCCGCCAAGTTGAGGACCGGCCCCGGATCAGCGCTGTTGCCAGCCAGCTCCGCCAGTGGAGTGTCAGTGGCGCCGGTGCCGTCGACGATGCGAGTGCCGCCCTGGCCAAGTGACGTGCCGCCAGAGACGACCACCTCGTCGCGCCCGTCGCCGTCCTGGTCGAAGACGGATGCGTCGTGGCCCGGCAAGACGAGGGGCAACAGATCTCCAGCAGCCACGCCTACCTTCACCGGCCAGCCAGGCACCGTCGATCCATCGCCGTTGATCGCATAGACGGGGTTCGAGCCGGTCGACGAGCCGAGAATGGCGTTGAAGATGTCGAACGGGTTCGAGGGCAGCATCGGATCGCCGGGGATCACCTCGTTCGAGGCGAGAATCACCTCCGGGGTTTCGTCGCCGTCAAGCTCAGCGATCGCGGGCGAGGTGACGATCTCGGCCCCATCGGCGTCATCGGTTTCAAGCTTCACCGGGAACCCGTCGAGGTAGTCGCCGTCGCCGTCCCACGCGTACACGTGCTGGTCAAGCGAGCCGACCACGATGTCTAGTCGCCCGTCGCCGTCGAGATCGGCAAGTGCGGTGGCACCCAGGAAGCCTCGCTTGATGTGGTTGTCCGTGGTGATCGCACGGTCGGCCGTGTTGAAGCAGGGCTTCGGGACGCCTGGCTTGCATGGCTCCGAGAGATCCGTGTCAACCCGCACCGGGAAGCCTGCGAGCGGGGCGCCATGGCGATCCCACGCATAGACACGCTCGCCCGCATTCATCACGATGTCCGGTGAGAGGTCGCCATCGACGTCGCCGATGGAGGGAGCGCGCGGTGACTCACCCGGCGGGCCGCCGAGGCCGGCGGGAACTTCGTGCGCAGCCGGGATGGTCTGCGCCATCGTCGTCACCGGTTGGCCACCGTTGAAGCTCGACAGCGGCTGGCCGTCAGAGCCGAGGACGAAGAGCTCACCACTCGTGGTCGCCTGAATCACGTCGAGCGCGTTGTCGCCATTGAGGTCGAAGAGGCGCGGCGGGACCTCGCCGCCGGAGCCCGTGACGTAGTTGGCTGCATCCGAGGACGAGCCGATCGGCCGCGGCCAGCCAGGCAGGTTGCCGTCGTCGTGGTAGGCGAAGAGGGTCTTGCGATACCGGCCGATATTGGTCAAATCCCCGGCTTCGTGGACCGTGAGGCGGATCTGGAAGGAGTGGCGCTCCGGATCCGGGCTGGGATATGCGTCGCCGGGCAGGTTGCCATCCGAGGTCGCACCCGTTGGCCTGCCGAAGTCAACGCCAACGCTGCCGTTGCACGTCTCGGCGAGGCCGACGAGCGTCGGCTTGGGGATCGTTCCCAGAACCCCGTCGACGGGGTTCGTGCCGCTCGCGCCCGGGATGGCCTGGAACGCCGAGTCGAGCGCGTCAGCGCCGCAGGCGTACTCGAGCTCCCACTGCCCGACCTGGCCCGCACCGTCGGAGTGCGGCGCTGCCGCAAGGCCCTTCACGACGAGACCGGAGGCGGGAAGGCGGTCGACGTTCACCGGCGTGAACCAGTCCGGCGAGTCGATCTGCGCCTCGGGCGGGATGCGGTCCTGCTTGATTCGCTTCATCGCAGCCGCGAGATTCACGCGGCCGTAGCCGAAGTGCGGATCCCAGCCGACGTTGGCCTTGTCGGGGACACCGAGAATCCCGGTGTTGAGCGGGCGCACGTCCTCGGCGGTCATCGTCAGCAACTGGCGGATCTCATTGCCGGAAAGCGGATCGTCATCGCCGAACGTCTCGCGCCCGTACGAGGAGAGGAGCCCCGCGGCGCCCGCGGACTGACCGGTGTTCTCGGAGCCGGTCGACCCGATCGAGGACGATGTCCGCCTTCCCGCCGTACTGGGTGAGGTTTGAGTTTCGGAAGAAGCTCGTGGTCGGGGGCGAGGCTGCCGGCGTCAGGCCAAGCGTCGAGCCCAGATTGTCGAAGAAGATCCCCGCACGCCTCCTGCGCGTCGGATGGCAGGGGCACGGGGTTGCCCACCAGCGGCAGGCTCAGTCCGTCGCAGGTCTCGAACGGCGCCGTGTCCGGCAGCGATCCGCCGACGTAGATCGCCTCGTTGTAGTTGGTGGGGTAGTTGTGGTTTGCCGAGTTGATGTCGGAGGAGACGTCCATCATCGTCATGCCCTTCGAATCCGCGTACTCGTAGACCTTGCGGGCGAAGCGGGTGTTCGAGAGACCACCCGAAGCCGCCTCGGCGATGCTGGCACCGTTGTCGGTGGCATAAACCAGGCCCATCGCGTGGTTGTCCGTGGGCATCACGAACGTGTCCCACACCCGAAGCGGCATGAGCTGACACTCCGGGCACATCCCGGTGTCGCCGTTGCCATTGTTCGTCTCGGCAACCGCTTCCCTTGCGCGCCCGGTGCCGTGGCCGTTCGCTGAGCAGCAGCTCGAGGCGTCGTACGGATCGTTGTCGTCGTCGAAGAAGTCCCAGCCCGCAATGTCGTCGTCGTAGCCGTTGTTGTCGTCATCCGGGTCGGAGTCGCTATCGAGGTCGGTCGAGAAGGCCGCGATCAGGTCGGAGCCGTCGAGGAGACCGTCCGCCTCCTGGTCCCCGCCCGCAGCCGAAACACGGTTGTCGCACGCGTAGTCGCGGACGTTGAACGCACCGTCTCCGTTCGCGTCATAACCGGCGGTGAACGTGTTACAGGCCGGGCCGCCGCCGATCGGACTACCGGCGTTCGCCAGAGGCTGCGGTAGCTCGCCCTTGTTGAGGTGAACCTTGTTGACGAGCTCGGTGTCCTGCCAGCGGATCCCTGTGTCGAGGATCGCAACCACGGTGTCCGGGTCGCCCGTCGAGTACTTCCACGCTGTGTCCGCCCGTACGCCTGAGATCTGCGAGCACGGCGGGAGGCCGTCGGCCACGTTGGCCGCCTGGCCGTCGGCGTCAAGCTGTGCGCAGTCGAGGTACTGGGTCGCGTTGAGCGCGTGGAGCTGGGGCGGGATGCCCGGCAGCAGGTTGGCCGAATCGGGGCTGAAGCCGAACGAGCCAAACTGCTCGGAGAAATACGTCGTGCAGTCGAGGCCGGGGGTCTCAGCGTCATCGAGCTCGCAGCGGTCGAACTCCGGGTCGTTGGGAGCGTTGGCCCGTGGGCTCTCCGCGGGGTTCGATCCGGGGAAGGCTGCGAATGCGCCCGCCGGGATCGCGAGCGCGAGCAGGCAGAAGCCCAAAGCCGTCTGACGTCCCAAGCGTGCTCCTCCCATTCAGATCAGAACAGTAGTACCGGCGAGGCTTGCCCGCGCCGGTTCGGAAAGACGCCCGTAATGAAGCGGCGGGCACACTTACTGATCACCATGGCAGCCGCCCACGTACTCGTCGTTGACGACGACCCCATCGTCCGCGACGTGCTGGAGCGCTACCTGCTCCGCGAGGGCTTCGGCGTCACCGCTGCGTCAGACGGACGGCAGGCAATCGACCTATACGACAGCCGCCGGCCCGACCTCGTTCTCTTGGACCTGATGCTTCCCTCGCTGGACGGCCTCGAGGTGTTCCGCCGCCTCAGGTCCCGTGGCTTCGAGACTCCCGTGATCATGCTCACCGCCCGGGGCGACCAGACGGACCGCGTCGTCGGCCTGGAAGCGGGCGCCGACGACTATGTCTCCAAGCCGTTCAGCCCACGGGAGGTGATAGCTCGCGTCCGGGCGGTCCTTCGCAGGGGCGGAGACCATGCCTCGCCAGGGGAGGACACGACCCCGCCGATCGTGCTGGGAGACCTGCGGATCGATCTGCGAGCCCGAGACGTGTCCTTCAAGGGCGACCCGCTCAAGCTGACCCCGAAGGAGTACGACCTTCTCGCGTTCCTTGCCAGAAACCCACGCACGGCGTTTTCGCGGGGTCAGCTCTTGGACGAAGTCTGGGACATCGCCTACGACGGCGACCCGTCCACGGTGACGGTCCACGTCCGGCGGCTGCGCGAAAAGATCGAAACCGACCCGTCTGACCCAGAGCGACTCGTCACGGTATGGGGTGCCGGATACAGGTTCGAGGCGTGAAACCCAACTCTCCCCTGGCGGCCGCTGCGCTCGCCGCAGCCGTGGGCGCCCTCCTGACGCTTGGCATCGGTTTCTTGGCGTTTGACCAGGGTAAGGCGAGCGATCTGGTGGCCCCCCTTGTCATAGCCGTGATCGCGACCATCGCGGTGACGGCCTTCGCGGCTCGCAGGCTGCCAGCGTCTTCTTTGCGGGTTCGATTTGCATCCGTCGCGGCCTTCGCCTCTCTCATCGGCCTGATCAACCTGGTCGCGCTCTCGTCGTTGATGCTCGTGTCTCAAAAGGATGCCGCCCTGGTTGCCGCGCTGCTCGTCTACTCCACCGCCGCGGCCGTCGGCGCGGGAGTCGCCGTTGCGCGGCGTACGAGCGATGCGATTGAGCAGGTGGTCCAGGTGTCAGGGCGGATCGCCGCAGGGGACCTCACCGCCAGAGCCGGAACGATCGGTGGCGGCCGTGAGCTCGAGGACCTTGCCGGCTCTCTCGACGAGATGGCCGCCAGGCTGGAGCGCTCGCTCGAAAGCGAACGCTCGACCGAGCAGAGACGGCGAGACCTGGTTGTCGCCGTGTCACACGACCTTCGCACCCCGCTCGCTGGGCTGCGGGCGATGGCCGAGGCCATCGAGGATGGAGTCGTTTCAGATCCAGAGACGATCGGCGCCTACTCCTCCCGGATGAGGGGACTGGTGGAGTCGCTGACGGACCTCGTCGACGACCTGTTCGAGTTCGTCCAGCTCGACGCCGGAGCGATCGAGGCCGAAACGGAGCGAGCCAAGGTTGCGGACATCGTCAAGTCGGCCGTTGCTGCGTGCGATGCGCAGGCACTCGAAAAGGGGCTGGTGCTCCAGACCGAACTCGGCGACACCGGCTCGGTCGCCTGTTCCCCCCGGCTCACGCGGGTGATCCAGAACCTGCTTCAAAACGCGATTCGGCACACGCCGTCGGACGGGACCGTGCTCGTGGTCGCCAGTTGGAGCGAGACATGGCTTGAGCTTGCAGTCGAGGACACCGGAGAGGGCATCGACGAGGAGATCGCGACGCGGATCTTCGAGCCATTCTGGCGAGGTGACGGAGCGCGCGCCGGCGAAGGCTCCGGCCTAGGGCTCGCGCTCGCACAGCGGATCGTGGAGGCGCTCGAAGGGACGATCAAGGTTTCGTCCCGGCCGAGTGGTGGCGCACGCTTTACAGTGCTCCTCCCGTCTGCATCCCTTGCCAGCCCGTAAGCCCCCTGAAAGGATCCCGCCATAGCGTGGGATCACCATGGCGGGATCTCCCAAATCACAAGATGAACTGGGCAACGCGCTGGATCCGGCGACGCTCGCGGTCGTCGGCGGTAGGCCCCACGGCAAAGGAGCGCCCCTTTCCGAGCCGCCCGTATTCGCGTCGGCCTTCCAAACTGGAGGTGACCTGAGCTACGCGCGAGACGGGAACCCGACATGGATCGCCTTCGAAGCGGCCGTAGCGACTCTTGAAGGAGGCGGCGAGGCAGTTGCTTTCGCGTCGGGCATGGCGGCCGCCAGCGCGATCGCAACCACGCTCAAGCCGGACGCCCGAATCGTCGCTGCCGCAAACGCACACGTCGAAGTCCGGTCGATGTTCGAGCGCCTGGCGGCCGGCAGCACCGTTCGACTTGACATCGCCGACATCAAAGACGAGGAGGCGTTTGCCGCCAGATGCGCCGGCGCGGATCTGATCTGGGTCGATTCGATCTCCAACCCTTGTCTCGAAGTGGCCGACCTGGACCAGGTCGCAAGGGCGGCCAGCGAGGCCGGCTCTGCGCTGGTGATCGACTCAACCCTCGCGACCCCGATCCTCCAGCGCCCGCTCGATATCGGCGCGACGGCCGCACTTCACAGCGCGAGCAAGTACCTCGGAGGCCACTCCGACCTACTTCTAGGCGTCGTCACCACTCGCGACGAAGCGCTAGCGAAAAAGCTTCGCGCGGCGCGGAGCGCAACTGGCGCGACACCGGGCACGATGGAGACCTGGCTTGCGACGCGCGGCCTGAAAACCCTAGCGCTGAGAATCGAACGCGGCCAATCAAATGCGCGGTTCCTGGCGGAGCGCCTACGCAACCATCCGGTCGCAACGAAGGTCCTCTATCCCGGAATCGGCGCGATGGTCTCGTTTCAGGTGGACGGTGTTGCGCGCGCCGACGCCGTCTGCGAGGCGGTTCAGGTGATGGTCCACGCCGGCAGCCTGGGCGGAGTCGAATCGCTGATTGAGCGGCACTCACGCTGGCACCGCGAGCCAAGTGTGCCGGAGGACCTGATCCGCTTGAGCGTCGGATGCGAGGCGCCGGAAGATCTGTGGCGAGACCTCGAGCGAGCGCTCGACTCCTGCTCTCGCCGAACGGGTGCGAGCTCAGACCAGGGCTCCGCAATGCGACTGCCGGCTCAGAGCGGAAACGCGCTCACGAAGCCGTAAATCGCCAGCGCGGCGAACAGGAAGGCGACGAGGGCACCCGCTGCCAGCACTCCCCTGGCAGCCAGTCGCAACGCCAGCGGCGGAGAACCAGGCGGGTTTCGCCTGTCGGGCGCCTCTTCCGGAACAGGGTCGTGTCCCCGCATTCGCAGGGCGTACGCGATTCCCGAGACGAGGAAGAGAACGGCTGCGATGAGGAGCCAGTTGCCCAGATAGCGGTCGGTGCCGAGTCCGGTGGTGGCCTCGACATACGGCTCGTCCACGCCAAAAACGAGTGGGAAGCTCACAATGAGCAAGAGAAGTGAAAGCGCAGCGGGGACTCGGATGTGGTTGAGCGCGAGCGTTGCCAACCGCGGGTGCATGACTCGGCGAGTGCCCAGGTCAGCAATGTGCGAGAGGGTCAGATAGAGCGGCAGAGCCACGATGTCGTGGAGAATCGCGGCCAGCCCGAGCCAAAGCAGCACCCCACCGGTACTCGGGTTTTCGAAGATCCTCAAGAACGCGTAGCCGGCGAGTCCGAAGCTCGAGACCACCGCGATCAGGTGCAGGTGCTGGGCGCCGTACTCGTAGCGAAAGCGCGAGAGGCGCCCGTCATCGCGTCTCTCGGACAACCTCAGGCCTCCATGAAGGTCATCTTGCGAACCCACTTCGTGTTGTGGACACCCGGCAGGGCAGGCACGATCACCCGGGCCGGGAAGCCGTGATCCAGCGAAAGATCGACGCCGTTCACCTTCAGCGCGAGGAGCGAGCGCTCGTCTGCGACCTGGCCGCTGTTCAATGTGGCCTGGCGGAAGGCGCCGCCCTCCTGGATCGACTCGACCAAGACCTCCGTATCGCCCGTGAACCCGGCTATCGCGGCAAGATCGCGCAGGCGCACGCCGGTCCAGTCCTGGTAGCTGGTCCAGCCTTCGACGCACGCGATCGGAAGCCGCTCGGTGTATTGGCTCATCGCAAGCAACTCCTCGCGGCTGAGCGAGATGCCTGACTCACCTCCGGCGAGGCCGAGGCGCCACGAAGCACCGACCGCGTCCTTGCCGATGCCGGCCAGCTCGGCGGTCTTGTTGACCTGGAAATCGTTCGGGCCGCTGCCATAGGTCGTGCCGCGTGCGGACAGGAGTGAGGTCTCGCGAAGCGCGGGCAAGAGATTCGTGCCCACGTTGAGCGCTGCCAGGCCCAGGGTCCCTGCCCCCACGGTTGCGATCAGCCCGCGCCGAGTGAGCGCGTGATCCGCCGGCTCGTCCACCGCCAGGTCGTCGTCGAGGCGATCCGCGGCGCGCATCAACTTGGCGCCCTTGCCTAGCGGCTCGAACGTCCCCTCGCGACGGAACGCTCGCGTTGCGACGGGCAGTTTCAGTGCGACGTGAAGGGTCAGCGCGGCGACGAAGATGTATGCCGCGTAGTAGTGGGCTGGCACGAAAGGGAAGGGGAACGGAAGCCAGTAGAGGATGTCGAGGGTTCCCGTCGCGAACAGGAAGACGGCTGAGCCCACCAGGGTCGCGATGCTGAGACGCTCGAGCCCATGCGCCACCGATCGTGTCGGTGGCCGCTCGAAGAGCCTCGGGATCACCGACCAGAGCTTCGCCAGGAGAATCGGAATGGCGGCCAGCCCGACGAGAACATGCAGCCCCTGCGTGACCGAGTAGAGCCACAGCGGATGGGTCGGCCAGTCCCAGCCGAAAAAGCCGTCCTCGAAGCCTCCGGTGATCGAGTTGGACCCGAGGTCGGGGTCGTAGGCCGCGTGCGACAGAAGTCCGGTGAAGGCGCTGATCAGGACCAGCGGCAAGAGCGCCGAGCCGAGGAACGACGTGAGCCATTCGCTTCGTAGCGGGCTGTGCCAAAAGCCGCGGCGAAACGGCCCCAGCTCGGGCGGCATCGGGGCGGGCGGGCGCCGAGCCTCCTCGCTCTCGGCCAGCCACTCACGCGCCGGCATCAAGGCTCCTGGGACTGGGGACGAACCGCTGAATCTCGCCGCGTGCGGCGCCGGCAACGAACACGGCGCCGGTCCGCTCGTCGACGGCAACGCTGTTCGGCTGCCGCACGGTCGGATACGAGGCGAGCCGCTCGATCTCCTCGCCGCCCACGGTGAACTCCGTGACCTCGTTCGTCGCGGTCGAAGTGACCCAAAGGCGCTCGCGCCGACCGTCGATCGCGATCGCGTACGGCGTGCCGGGGGCATCAGCGCTTGCGACCACTTCCGGTTGAGGCGCGTCAGCGGATGCGCTGAGGTCCACGACCTGATCGCCGCGTGTATCCACCACGAAAAGGTGGTCTCCGATTGCCGCCGCATGAGTCGGGCCCTCGCCCACATCCACGCGGCCGACCTCGTCGAGGCTCCTGGGGTCGTAGGTCGTGAGAACGTGGTCGGCGACCGAAACAACCGCGATGACCCCGGCCACCTCCTCGACCGCGCCGGGTTGATCGGGCGTCGGGATCGAGCCGCCGAGCCGAGTGCCGTCAACGACCGTCAGCTGGTCGCCGCCTTCGTCGCCCACGAAGATGCTCCCCGCTGCCACGGCAACGTCGTGAGGCGACTCCCCCACGTTCACTCGCTGCACTCGGCCGTCCGGCAGGCTCACGATGTCGAGCTCGTCCTCGAATTGGGCGGGCACCAGCACCGGCCCACCGGGTTCCGCCAGACCCAGGTGTCGCGTTCCGTCGCCAACCGCAACCTCGTCCTCGACGTCGAGAGATTCGCCGTCGATGAGCGTCAGCCGGCCAGGCTTGCGCGTGGCGGCCGCCAGAGTGCCCGTCTTAGCGTCGAACGCGAGTCCTTCGATCTCGCCCCCGAGGCGGACCACATCTCCCTCGGGCTGCGCTTCGGGCACGGGCGCGGAGGCGGGCTCAGCGGCCGGCGGGGGCTTGTCGGCGGTCGAGCCGCAACCTCCGCCGGTCGCCGCGCCTGCGAGGACGCCCACCGCGATCATCGCGCCGCGGCGCATCTCTCCCTCTCAGCTCCTTCGAGTCGCTCGACGCAATCGGCAAACCGCGAGCCCGCGCAGAGAGGCGCGATCGCCAGAGCGTCAGCGAAGTGATCGAAGTCGCGCAACTCTTCAAGTTCGAGGGACCGCAGGCCCAGCTCGTCGAGCCGGGCGCGTTGATCTGCGCACGTGGTGGGTTCGCTCATCCTCACCCCGGCGATCGCCGCCCCGTCCGGCCGCTTGAGGCCGATGGCCCAGTAGCCGCCGTCCGGCGCCGGGCCGATGACGGCATCGGCATCGGATTCGAGAAGCCGCGACAGCGCAGAGGAAAGAGTTCGCTCGGTGACCTGTGGCGTATCCATCCCGATCACCAGTACCGGGCCTTTGACCGCTTCGGCCGCTGCCGCCAGGCGCTTGTCCAGGCTGCCTTCGACCTGCGGGATCACTTCGAAGCCCGGAGGGATCAGGCCCGCGGGGTTCCCAGCGAGGGCCACAACCCTGCGGGCGACGGGTGTTGCGGCCACGGCATCGAGGGTGTCGCGAAGCGAGGCGCGCGCGACGTCTGCGGCCTCCGCTGGAGACAGGGGCGGCGTCAAGCGCGTCTTGACACGGCCGGCCACCGGCTCCTTGGCGATCACCATCACCGTCGCGTCAAAGGCCTCGCCGCCTCCTTCCCGCATGACACGGGACATGTCGGCAATGGCGCGAGCAGTGCCTCGGATGGTTCCCGTCACCTTCGAGCGGCCGATTCGCGGCGCGTATCCAACGGGCACCTCCGTGATGCGCCAACCGGCGACATCGGCTCGGAGCACCATCTCGAGCGGCCAGCCGAACCGGCGATCCCGAATCCCAAGATGCAGAAGGGCCTCGCGCCGCATCGCGCGCATCGGGCCAAGGTCCTTGAGGTCGACACCAGCCCGGCGACTGAGGTTTCGTGCGAGAAAGCGGTTTGCGAGCCGCGAGTGGAGGGGCCACGCTCCGCGCTCCGCGAGCCTGAGTCCAAGCACGAGATCCGCCGAGCGGCCGGTAACGGGCGCCGCTACGCGCGGCAGCTCCGCTGGGTCGAGAGAGCCATCGCAGTCCATGAAGCAGACGACGTCGCTCCGTGCCGCCTCGAGGCCCGCGAAGCACGCCGAGCCAAAGCCCGGTACAGACTCCGCCACCACCATCGCGCCGAGCTCGGCCGCGATCTCGCCCGACCCGTCGCTTGAACCGTTGTCTACGACGATCGGCCGGTAGCCGTCCGGCATGGAGCCAAGAACCCGCGGCAGAGCTTCGGCCTCGTCGAGGACTGGCAGGATCACGTCTATCTGAGACATGCAGGCGAGCTTCGCACGCGCGGATTACGAGAGGGTTACGCGTTTCGGACTTCGTAAGCAGCCGCGACTACCTTCAGCCGCGTGGAAAGCGCAGGTCCCGTCAGGCGCGTCGCGCCGGTCACGGCCATGAACCGCTCGTGGCTTGGAACCGCTTTGCCCGTCGCCGGGTGGCTCGGTTTGATCGTCGCTGCCTGGGCGAAGGGCAACGCCCTGATCGATGCGACGGGCGGAATCGGTCTCGGGGCTCCGCCGCTCTTCGGTTACTGGGACCTTCAGGTCGAGCCTGCCCTGTTCCTTCCATGCGCCGTCGCCCTTGGCGGCGTTATCGCTCTGCCGAGGCTCGCGCAGGCACTCAGCTGGCGCTCTCTTTGCTGGACGTTCGCGGGCGCCGCCCTTCTCTGGTCGCTTGCCCTTGCACTCACGACCGGCGCCGGCGGCGTCTTCGATCCCCTCGCCAGTCCGTACGAATATCTCGCCGCCGTGCCGAGGGTGGGCGACCCTGGATCGTTCCTGAGTTCGTTCACCGAGCGCATCAACGACTATCCAATCCACGTCCAGGGGCATCCCCCGGGATTCGTGCTCACCCTGTGGGGCCTCGACCGGGTCGGACTTGGTGGGCCAAAACCCGCTTCGATCCTCGTCGTCCTGGTAGCTGCGAGCGCAGTGCCGGCTGCGCTGATCTCCGCCCGCGCTGTCGCGGGCGAGCTGGTAGCTCGTGCAGCAGCCCCCTTTCTGGTCCTCGCGCCTGCCGCGATCTGGATCGCCACCAGCGCGGACGCGTTCTATATGGGAGTCGGCGCTTGGGCTGTGGCGGCGACCGTGCTGGCAGTGACCTCGGAAGGACGCCGGTCAAAGATCCTGGCGCTCGAGGGTGGAGCCATGTTCGGAGCCTCTGCGCTCCTCTCCTACGGGCTCGTCCTGCTCGGCGCCGTCCCGCTTGTGGTGGCACTGGCACGTCGCCGCATTACCCCTCTCTTCTGGGCCGCAGCCGCGGCAGCGGTTGTGGTTTGCCTTCCGCTGCTCGCGGGGTTCTGGTGGCTCGACGGGCTTTCCACCACTCGCCGCGAGTACGTAGTGGGTGTCGCAGGCGACCGCCCGTACAGCTACTTCGTGTGGGCCAACCTCGCGGCGCTCGGAATCGCGCTGGGTCCGGCCGCAGCCGTTGCTCTGACCCGCGTTCGCTCGAGCGCCATGTGGATTCTCCCGGCAGGCGGCCTTGCCGCAATCGCCTTCGCCGACCTCAGCGGCATGTCGAAGGCAGAGGTCGAGCGAATCTGGCTGCCCTTCATCCCGTGGGTTCTCCTGGCAACGGCCTCCCTAGCTCCGAGACGCCTTGCGGTGGCGCTCCTCGCCGCCCAGGCCGGCGTTGCGATCCTGGTTCAGGCAACGGTGGGCATACCGTGGTGAGGACTGCGGAGAGGCTCGCTCTCGTCACGGGAGGCGCAGGGTTCATCGGCTCCCACGTCGTCGACGAACTGCTCGAGGCTGGCTGGGCCGTGCGGGTGCTCGACCTTCTTCACCCGGGCGCTCATGCCGCCCGCCCTGCATATCTGCGCGAGGAGGCCGAGTACCTGTTCGCCGACGTCCGCGATGAGGGGGCCGTCGGGAAGGCGCTCGAAGGGGTGGCCGCGGTTTCACATCAGGCCGCGATGGTGGGCCTGGGCGTCGACCTCGCCGACATCGCGGACTACGTGTCTCACAATTCGCTTGGGACCGCGGTCCTCTTGCGTGGAATGGCCGCCGCCGGCTTCGACGGAAGGCTCGTTCTGGCAAGCAGCATGGTCGTCTACGGCGAGGGCGCATACGCATGTAAGGACCACGGGGCGCAACCCGCGCCACCCAGGGAGGTCCGTGACCTCGCCGCGGGCGCGTTCGAGCCCAGGTGCCCGGAATGTCGCCAGCCTCTGGACCCGCAAGTGGTCACCGAGACGGCTGAGCCCGATCCCAGAAACGTCTACGCCGTCACGAAGCTCAACCAGGAACACCTGTGCTCGGCATGGGCGCGGGAGGCGGGGGCCGAGCCGGTTTACCTTCGCTACCACAACGTCTACGGGCCGCGGATGCCGCGGGATACGCCCTATTCGGGCGTCGCGGCCATCTTTCGCAGCGCCATCGCCGCGGGCGGCGCCCCCAGGGTGTTCGAGGACGGGTGCCAGCGTCGCGACTTCGTGCACGTGCGCGATGTCGCGCGCGCGAACCGGCTGGCTCTGGAGGCGCCCACTGGAGTGAGCGGCCCGATCAACGTCGCGTCCGGGGAGCCTCGCACAGTGGGTGCGCTTGCCGAAGCGCTGGCGGCGGCCGCAGGTGGCGCGGCGCCCGAGGTGACCGGCGAGTTCCGCCTTGGCGACGTGCGCCACGTCTTCGCCTCGGTTGACCGCGCCAGGGCCGAGCTGGGTTACGCGCCGTCCGTCCAGTTCAGCAAGGGGATCGCCGAATTCGCAGAAGCTGAGCTGCGCGAGTCGGTTGGCTAGGTTGAAGGTATGTCTACAGCTGTGATGCACACGAACGCCGGCCCGATCACCTTCGAGCTCTTCGACGAGGACGCTCCCAAGACCGTCGAGAACTTCCGCAAGCTCGCGGGCGACGGCTTCTACGACGGACTCATCTTTCACCGCGTGATCACGGACTTCATGGTCCAGGGCGGCTGCCCGCAGGGCACCGGCACCGGTGGCCCGGGCTACCAGTTCGAGGACGAGTTCAACGACAACAAGGTCGTCCGCGGCGCGCTCGCGATGGCGAACGCCGGCCCGAACACGAACGGCTCGCAGTTCTTCATCGTCACGACGGACGCCGCGCCCTGGCTGGACGGCAAGCACACCGTCTTCGGCCACGTCACCGACGGCATGGACGCGGTCGACGCGATCGAGGGCACGGCGACGGGCGGCCGGCGACCGGCCAGTCGAGGACCAGACGATCGAGCGCGTCGAGCTCTCCGACTAGCCGCTGGCCGCGTCCGCGAGCTTGGCGATCCGATCTCACGTCGGCGACCCGCGGTTCGACGACTGGGATGTCGTCCGCGACTTCGAGGACCTCGAGGCCGCCCAGGCGTGGCGCCAGCACCTCGGCGAGGTCGGGCTCGAGGCCGTGATCACGGCCGACTGGCCGCTCGACGAGTTCAGCCGCGGCGACATCGCGCTGCGGGTCCCGCCGGGAACGTGGTCGCGAGGCCGAGGAAGCGCTGGGCGAACCGGACCCCTAACGGCGGTCGACGACCGCTCCCACCGGCAAGACCCGATGCGCCTTCACCACCTGGGGCGTAATAAAGGCGCATCGGTACAACGCCGCGGGGACGTCCCGGCTTACCCGATGCGGATCTGTCCACGCCTAAGGTGGAAAAGGCGCATCGGTAGCCCCGGTTTAGGTTCGGTTGAGATCGTGGCCGTCGCCTGGGCCAGTCGGCTTGACCGCGATGTAGTCGACGTTCACGTGCGGCGGGCGGCGTGACGGCGAACGCGATCGTCTCGGCGACGTCCTCGGCGGTCAGCGGCGTCAGGCCCTCGTAGACCTTTCGCGCCTTCTCCTCGTCGCCGTCGAAGCGGACGAGCGAGAACTCCGTCTCGACCATGCCGGGGGCGATCTCTGTGACCCGGACCGGCTTGCCGAGAAGCTCCAGCCTGAGCGTGCGGATAGAGCGCGTTGACCGCGTGCTTCGCGGCCGTGTAGCCGCCGCCACCCGGGTAGACCTCCACCCCCGCAACCGAACCGATCACGACGATGTGGCCGTCGCCGCTCGCCTCGAGCGCGGGCAGGAGCGCCTTGGTCACCCGCTCAACACCGATCACGTTCGTCTCGTACATCGCGCGCCACTGATCCTCGTCCGCGTCGGCGACCGGGCCGAGCCCCAGGGCGCCACCCGCACTGTGGATCACGACCGAGACATCGGAAAGAGCCGAGGCAAGAGCATCGACCGAGGCGGAATCCGTGACGTCCAGCTCGATCGCACGGCCTCCGACCTCGTCGGCGAGAGCCTGGCACCGTTCCACACGGCGAGCGGCCGCGACCGTGCTCGAAACCCACCCTCGCGAGAGCGCGGACCGCGGCTGCGCCGATCCCGCTCGACGCTCCGGTAACAAGCGCGACTCTCCGCTCCTCCGCCATCGAGCGGGATCCTACGGCGACCTTGCCAAGATGAGCGCGTGACCGACGAGCCACAGGCCGAGCCGCCAAGCGAAGAGGAGTCCAAGGCCGCGAAGATCGCCACCGATCCGCGCCTCATCTCGGCCGCCAAGGCGCTCCGAAAAGCGCTCCCGGGTGACTCGAGCTTCGGCGACGATCCGCTGTCGACCGCCGGCGAAAAGCAGAGTCAGCAGCTCGGGCGCCGCCTCGCCGAGGCCACGGCCGCGAAGCCCAGCGTGCTTCGCGAGGCAGGCCTCACCGCCCTTCAGGTCTGGGATGCCCTTGGTCAGGGAGCGGGTCGCATCCCGGTGAAGGCAGACCTGACAATTGTCTTCACCGACCTCGTCGAGTTCTCCAACTGGTCGATGCGTGCGGGCGACACCGCGGCCGTCGAGCTACTGCGGAAGGTCTCGACGGCAATCGAGCCTCCGGTCGCGGAGTACACGGGCAAGGTCGTCAAGCGTCTTGGCGACGGGATGATGGCCGTGTTCGCAGGTCCGGCAGACGCCCTCGCTGCCGTGGCTGCCGCCCAGGAGCGCCTAGCCGACATCGAGGTCGCCGGCTACCGGCCGGTGCTGCGGGCAGGTATGCACGTCGGCCGCCCCGAGCGGGTTGGCGATGACTACTTCGGCGTGGACGTGAACATCGCTGCGCGCGTGGCCGAGGCCGCCGGAGGCGGCGAGATCCTCGCGACCGAGGAGGTCCTCTCCGAGCTGGAGGAGGGCACCTTCAGGTCGCGGCGCAAGCGCATGTTTCGTGCCAAGGGCGTACCACCCGAGATCAAGGTCTTTTCGGTTCGCGCGGCCGGCTGATCGCCGGCCGCCGCTCCTTCACCGGTGAGGAGACTCAGCGAGCCGGGGGCCGGCGGCGCCTGCGGCCGCTGGAGTGACCGCGGCCGTCGTGCAACCCGCTGCCGACGAACTCCCGGCGCAGATCGAGATCGCGCGCGATGCGGCCAACGTCGTGAGCCTGATCGGCCATCACGAAGGTGACGCCCTTGCCGCTGCGTCCGGCACGAGCGGTGCGCCCGATGCGGTGGACATACGACTCCCGATCCTCGGGCGGATCGAAGTTGATGACGTGAGTGATGCCTCGGACGTCGATGCCTCGGGCGGCCACGTCGGTGGCAATCAGAGCGCTGAGGCGCCCCTTCTCGAAGGACTCGAGCGCACGGGTGCGCTGGCCCTGGGACTTGCCGCCGTGCATCGCCGCTGCGCTGACCTTCCTGGCGACAAGCCGCTTGGCGAGACGATCCGCGCCGCGACGCGTGCGCACGAAGACGAGGGCCAGGCCATCGCGATCACGCTCGAGCTCGTCAACGAGGGCGTCCAGCTTGCGCTCGTGTTCGACGCTCACGAAGCTGTGCTCGACGTCTGGGCGGGTTTCGCGCGTGGTGGCGTTCTCGTGCCTGCGTGCCGAGCGGGTGTAGCGCTTGGCAAGCGAGTTGACCTCGCCGGCGAGGGTCGCGGAGAAGAGCAGGGTCTGCCGGCTCTGGGAGGTCTGATCCAGAATGCGCTCGACGGCGGGCCGGAAGCCCATATCGAGCATCCGATCGGCTTCGTCGAGCACGGCCACGCTGACATGTTCGAGGGTGAGTGCACGGCGGTCGAGCAGGTCCTCGAGGCGGCCCGGGGTTGCGACCAGGATGTGCGCCTTCCGCGCGTTCTTGATCTGAGGTTGGATGCCGACACCGCCGTAGACGGCGAGGGCGCGAAGGCCACGAGCCTGAGCGAGCGGCTGAGCTTCGGTGAAGATCTGGACCGCCAGCTCGCGCGTCGGGGCGAGGATCAGCGCGGCGGGGGACTTGGCGCCGGGGTCGAGCCTGTCGACGATCGGCGTTACGAAGGCGAGCGTCTTGCCGGATCCCGTGGGGGACTCGGCGAGGACGTCGTTACCGGCGAGGACGTCGGGGATGACAAGCGACTGGATCGGGAACGCATTCTCGATTCCGCGCTTTCGAAGCGGGTTCGCGACAGCGCGCGAGATGCCGAGATCGGCAAACGTCTGGGACATGTGTGTACTCCTTTGCGCGCCCGGTTTCCGTGGGCACGCGGCAATTCGGGGAAGTATTCGATCCGGACCCGAACTGCGTTAGAGCGCAACGAAGGACTGAGACGAAAACTCACGGGCGAAGGTCGCCCGTATTGAGGACGTTAGCAGCGGGTTCTTAGCCGAGAGACGAAGCGGGCTTCGCCGCAACGCGCTCCTCACGGAGCTGTCGGCGGTACTCGGGGAACGTGATCAGGCGCTTGTTCTGCACGTCCCAGAGCTTGAGACGCGTGCACTTGATCCCGTCCCAGAAGGTCAGGACCGGCACCTGCTGGAACATCTCGTTCTCGTCATGGGCGCGCTGGAGGTTGTAGTTCGGGATGCGCGCATTCAAGTGGTGGACGTGATGAAGGCCGATGTTGCCCGTGAAGAACTGAAGGGGCTGTGGGAGCCTCAGATATGAGCTGCCCTGAAGCGCCGCCTCCTGGTAGCTCCAGGTGTCCGAGTTCTCCCAGTAGACATCCTCGAACTGGTGCTGCACGTAGAAGAGCCAGACGCCGGCGGTACCGGCGAGGAAGACGGTGGGAGCCTGGAGCAGGAAGTAGTGCCAAGGACCGAGCAGGACGCTGAAGCCAACGACCATCACGACGATCGCCGCATTGGTGAGGAGAACGCTCCGGAACATCTGCTTCGAGGGGTTCTTCGGCATGAATCGCGGGCCGATGACAAGGGACCAGATCGGTCCGATCCCGAACATGACGATCGGGTGGCGGAAGAGCCAGTAGCCGATCTTCTTGCCAGTGGAGGCATCGCGAAACTCAGCGGCGGTCATCGTCGGCACGTCTCCGGTGCCGCGGCGGTCGAGGTCGCCGGCGCTGCCGTGATGCGAAGCGTGATGCCAGCGCCAGTTGTGAAAGGGGTGCATTACGACCAGTCCGAGGACCATCCCCCAGAGGTTGTTCGCGCGCCGGGAACGAAAGAGCGAACCGTGGGTGCAGTCGTGAAAGAGGATGAAGGTGCGAAGCAGGAAGCCCGCCGCGGGAATAGCAACGGCGAGGACGAGCCAGTACGAGACGTCGAGCAGCAGATACATGACAACCGACAGTGCGAGATACGGGACGATCGAGGTGGCGATGTCGACCGCTGTGCGCCATGGGACCGGCTCTGAGTAAGGGTCGAGAGCGACTGCCCACTCGGGGCGCTTGCGGGTTGCTGTAGGTGTTGCGGTCGTCATGAAGAGTCCGGAAGGCTAAAGGATTCGAGTTAGGGCCGCCTAACTACGCGACGCTATTCCGAACCCGTACCCGCTTTTGCGGCCAAGAACCTGCCGATTCGAGCTGTTGAGGCTATCGCTTCTGGCGTGATGGGGAAGATCTGCCAAACGTGAATTAGCTCCTCCCCGATCTCGAGCTCGACCGTGACGCCTGCACGGGTGGCCTGGTCGGCAAGGCTCACTGCATCGTCATAGAGAATCTCGTGCGTGCCGACCTGAACCAGCATCGGCGGAAGATCCTGGAGGTCTGCAAAAAGGGGCGACGCGAGCGGGTCGTGGGGGTCGCCTCCGTCGAGATAGCGCCGGGCGGCCGTCTCGGAGGCTGTGGTCCAGCACTGGATCGCCCTCGAACCTGGCGTCCCACGAGGGGCTGCTGCACGTGAGGTCCACCCACGGCGAGAGCAGCGCGAGCGCTCGCGGCAGCGGCTCGCCCGCGTCGCGAAGAGCGACACACATCGCCACCGCCAGGCCTCCCCCGGCGGAGTCCCCGCCGACGACAAGACGTGACGAGTCGCCGTCGAGCTCGCCCAGGACCGCCCGGTAGGAGGCCACGGCGTCGTCGAGCGCTGCGGGGAACCGGTGCTCCGGCGCGAGCCGGTACTCCGGAAGGACGGCCGACATCGCCGCGGCGCGCGCCAGCCGGCGCCACCAGCTCTGCGTGCGAGCGCGCCGATCCACCGCCGTAGCCGCCCCCGTGTAAGTAGAGGAGGACGTCGTCGCCGGCTCCTGGAGGAACGAGTCCAACCGCAGGAACGCCTCCGGCCTCGATTTCCTCGCGCTCGATGTCGTCGGGCAGCGGGAAGATATCAGCCAGGCCGTCGAGGCGGTCGCGTCGCTGCCGATCGTTCTGCGCCGCCGGATCATGCTTTTCGCGATCGGCGAAGAGGAGCTTTACGATCTGCTCCAGTCTCGGCGCTCCTCACCGGAAGATCTTGTCAGGCGCCGCTGTCGATACGGTGGCCGCATGAGCGGACCCCTCCTCGCAATCGATGCCCCCTCGCTTCTCTACCGCGCGTTCTTCGCGTCTCCCGGACTCGATCAAGGACGGCGACGGGAAGCTCGGTCAACGCTCTCCTCGGAGCGACGAACCTGATCCTTCAGGAGGTGGAGCAGCACGCGCCTCGCGCGGTGGTCTTGTGCTTTGGCGCCGAAGCAGCCGTCTATCGCAAGAAGCTCCTGCGGCCTACCACGCCGATCGCCCCGAGATGCCCGCCGACCTCGAGCATCAATGGAGCAACGCGAGCGGGTTCTTCAAGGGCTTCGGCTGGACCGTTCAGCAACACAAGACCCTGGAAGCCGACGATCTTCTCGGGACCTATGCCCGCCTGGAAACCGAGGCGGGTGGCAAGGCGCTCCTCCTAACCGGAGACCGCGACATGTTCCAATGTGCCTCGAAGCAGGTGACCGTCCTCTATCTCCAGCACCGGCAAGCGCGGCGCCGAGGCGATCGGGCCCGAAGGAGGTCAAGGCGCAGCTACGGCATCGGGCCAGAGCTCGTGCCCGACTTCATCGCCCTGCGCGGCGACCCGTCCGACGGCATCCCGGGCGCGAAGGGCGTTGGCGAGAAGACGGCGGCGGAGCTCTTGAGAGAACACGGATCGCTCGAGGCGATACTCGAAGCGCGATCCGCATCAAGCGGCCCGCGCTGAGCACAACGCTCGCCTCGACACCGCCGACGAAATCCGCTACTACCTCGACATCGCAACGCTCCGCGACGCGAAGATGAGCGCCCAACGACAAGCCGACGAACTGGAAGGGCGGCGCACGGTCCGCGACGAAGTACGGGATGAATCGGCTGGCAGAGCGTCTCGAAAACTCGCAACCTGAGAGGACATCCCACGGATCGACTTCGTCCCCCTATCGGTAGCGCCGGGCCGCGTCGCCCGCCGATCGGCCGTAGAAGCCGCCGAAAAGGAGGGCGTGAACGAGGAGCGGCAGGAGCTGCCAGAGATCCACGCGCTCCGAGTGACCCTCGGACAACGGCGCGGCCTCGGCGTACGCGTCGAAGATGCGCTCGCTTGGCGATCCGAAGAGCCGCAGCATCGCGAGGTCGATCTCGCGATGGCCGCCGTACGCCGCCGGGTCGATCAGCCACGCGCGGCCGTCCTCGTCCGCGATCACGTTGCCCGACCACAGGTCGCCGTGGAGCCTGGCCGGCGGCTCGGCCGGGCCCAGAGCTCGCCGATTCGCTCGCAGACCGACTCGACCGCTTCGACATCCTCGCAGCCGAGGTTGCCCACCTCACTCGCCCTCGCTCGCGAGTGGCTCGAGAAGGATCTGGCTGGCATAGAACCCGGGCCATGATCGGCCTCCGTCAGCTCGACTCGGCGCGAGGCCGATCCGCAGCATGCGATCGGGCGCACCCGGCGGCAGGGACCCGAAGCACTCGGCACCCAACGCGTGCATCGCGGCCAGGCCCCGCCCCAACTCCTCCGCGCCCTCGGAGCTCAGGCTTCCCTCGTGGATCCGTCGGATAACCATGCGCTCGTCCTCGACGGCTAACATCTCGGGCACCCGGATCCCCGCCGCCTCCGCGATCCAGCGGAGCCCAGCCGCCTCCATCTCCCAGTCGGCGCGTATCGCGCCGCCTCTCGCCTTGACGAACTCGTTCAACTCATGGCGGGCGAGATGTCCTCGAGAAGTGCGCGGCACCCCTGCTCGACGATCTCGACCACATTGGCGAACCCATCTTCGCCGCCGTAGTACGGGTCGGGCACGTCCAGCTCTCCATCCGAGTACGAGCGAAGAAGGCGCACCCTGTCGCGGGCATCGGGCGAGGGGGCGAGCCCGAGCAGATCGTCACGGTTGGCGCGATCCATCGCGATCAGAAGGTCGAACTCGCCGAAATCGGCCCCGGTCACCTGGCGGGCCGTGCCGGTGAGCTCGACGCCGCGCTCCGCAGCGGCGGCAACCGAGCGCTCGTCGGGTGGATGGCCGACGTGCCAATTTCCGGTGCCCGCGCTCTCGATCTCGATCTCGCCTTGGAGGCCGGCATCGTCGACCAGACCTCGCATGACCGCCTCCGCGGTCGGTGAGCGGCAGATGTTTCCAAGGCAGACGAAGAGGATGCGCACGGCTCGCAGGCTAGCCGCGCTCGCTCCAGTCAGCCGGTGAGCCCATCCCGGCCGTGAGGCTTCGTGAAATCGACCGCCGGCATCATCGCGATCAGGCCACTCGGATTGATCATGGGATGTGTCGTGTAGTAGTGCCGGCGGATATCGTCGAAGCGCACCGTGTCGGCAATTCCGGGCACCTGGAAGAGATCGCGCGCGTAGGGCCAGAGGTTCTCGTACTCCGCGACCTTGCGGACTGAGCACTTGAAATGGATGTTGTAGACCGCGTCAAATCTGACGAGGGTTGTGAAGAGCCGCCAGTCCGTTTCAACCGGCTTGTCGCCGAACAGATACCTGCGGTCGGCGAGGCGCGCATCCAGCTCGTCGAGCATCTCGAACAAGCCGCCTACCTCGCGCTCGTAGACCTCCTGCTTGGTCGAGAAGCCGGCCTTGTAGACGGCGTTGTTGACCGAGTCATACAGGTGGCCGTTCAACTCGTCGATCTCGTCGCGCAAATCCTCCGGGTAAAGGTCGACTGGGTGCTCAGCCAGTGGCGCGAAGACCGTGCCGAGCATTCGCATGATGTCCGCCGACTCGTTTGAGACGACCTCCTCACGCTCCGTATCCCAAAGCACGGGCGTCGACGCGCGATCGTCGTACCCGGGCTCCGTTGCCTCGTAGGCGCTTGCCAGGAGCACAAACTGCTCGGCGTTGTTCGTGTACTCCCCGCCGGTGAACTCCCAGCCGCGACCATCGCGGTAAGGGTCGACGACCGACATGCCAATCGCGTCGCCAAGGCCCATCAGCTTGCGCACGATCACTGAGCGGTGGGCCCACGGACACGCCCAGCTCACGTAGAGGTGGTAGCGCCCGGCTTCGAGCGGATACTCGGTGGAGCCGTCGTCAGCGACCCAACCTCGAAATGCGCTGTCCTGACGGTTGAAGGAACCGTCGCCCGATGCCTCCTTGCCGAGGGTGAATCCGCCACTCATGCGTAGCTCGTACCCAGCCGCCGCAGGGGTAAAGCCGTCGAAAGTGGGAACATGGGTTCGATGACGACCACAGCGGTCAAGCTCGAATCGCGTTCCGAACTGGTCTCCCGATTCGAGCCCGCCGACATGGATGTTCCCGGTGGCACCGCCCGGATTCGCCTCGACGCTGGCACGGCCGGTCCCGCGGATGCTCTGATCGAAGGCGGCGTCGCCCGCCTGATCCCTGCTTCGACCCCGGGCGAGCCCGATGCGATTCTCGAGGCCGAACCCGAGGTCTGGGACAAGATCGCGGGCGATGTGCGAGCGGGTATGGCGGCCTACCGCCAGGGGCAACTCAAGATCAGGAACAACCTTCACCTCGGTGTCGGGTTTCTCGCGGCGACCAGCGGCGACACCGATGAGCGGCGCTTGCGCTTCGAGCGCATCCGAACCACCAATCACGAGCTCGCGATCCTCAGCGCCGGGACGGGCATACCGCTCGTCTGCATTCACGGCCTCGGCGGCACCAAAGCGTCGTTCCTCCCAACGGTGTCCGGCCTTGCGCGCGAAGGCTTTCGCGTCATCTGCGTCGACCTTCCCGGATTTGGCGACTCCCACAAGCCCCACTCCGGCACCTACGACGCCCCGTGGTTTTCGCGGGCAATCGTTGAGCTTCTCGACGAACTCGGAATCGAGAAAACCAACCTCGCCGGAAACAGCATGGGTGGCCGCGTCGCAATCGAGACCGGCCTCATCCATTCGGACCGCGTCGACCGGCTCGTCCTGCTCTCGCCGGCGCTTGCCTGGCTTCGCGACCGTGGCTGGCGCTGGCTTCTCAAGATGCCGCTCCCCCAGCTCGGTTACCTCCAGCCAACGCCGCGTTGGGCGGTCGAGCCGATTGTGCGCCGGCTCGTGCCCGGCGCCGGCGATGGCTGGACGGCTGCGGGCGTCGATGAGTTCCTGCGCGCGTACCTGACTCCGAACGGCCGGTTTGCCTTCTACGAGTCGGCGCGCCGCATCTACATGGACGAGCCGCACGGCGAGGAGGGCCTTTGGACCCGGCTTCGCGAGCTGGCCCCCGACTCCCTGTTCGTCTGGGGCCGCCAGGACCAGCTTGTCCCGATCTCGTTCATGCGGCACGTCGAAGACGCGCTCCCGGCCGCCCGCCACCTCGAGCTCGATTGCGGTCACGTCCCGCAGGTCGAGATGCCCGCGCAGGTAAACCGCGAGATCGCCCGCTTTCTCAAGGCCTGACGGCCTAATCCTCGGCGTCGACCTCTGACCGCTCGCGCTCGGCGAGCTTTTCCTTCAGGTACTCGGCCTTCTCGCGCCGGCGCTCGTGCTGCTCGGCCTCATCCGGCAGGTCAGAGCCATCGAGGAGGCCCTCCTCGCGCTGCTCCTTGGTGGCCTGCTCAACGAGGAGCTCGTGGGTCTCTGTCGGGTCGTCGGCCACGCTTCGAATATACGCCTGTTCAGGCGGCCGCGCGTGCCGACGGGACAAGCCGGAGTCTGCCGGGAAGAAACGGGACCACGCCGCGCTTGAGGTACTCGGCTCCCCCTGCCACGAGAGCCCTCCGCAGGGCGGGTGGTGGAAGCAGGGAGAAGCCGTACTCGTCGCGAATCCGGTCCGGCAGGAGAGCGATCGTCGCAAAGTTGACCGCCTCCACGAGCGGGCGCAGGTAGATCGGAACCGGTGGCTGGAGCACGATCTCTCGCGCGCGCTCGCGAGCCCACGCATTGACGTGGAGGCGATCACCTTCGAGCATCTCCCGCTTGTACTCGTGAAGACTCTCGAGGTCGGCCGGCATGTCTCCGTCCTCGAGCCCGAACAGGGCTCCGACCACTCGGTAGTCGTCCCAGAACCGCGCCTCATCGGCCGCCGAAATCGACCCCACGTATTTGCGATAGACGACAACCGCCGAATCGACGAGGGTGAACAGGACCCAAAGGAGGAGCTCCGGGTCGCCGGCGCGGTAGGGGGTTCCTGCCGGGTAGGGGCCAACGGGCTCGTCGAGCTCTCCGCTCACGCGCGTGTGCATCGCGCGGACCCGGCGAGTCACCCGCTCCGCGTCCTCACTGGACCCGAACGTGATCGTGTCCATGATCTCGGCTGTTCGCGCGAGTCGCTCATACGGCTCGTCGAGAGCGCTCGAATGCGCAAGCAATCCGGTCACAGCGAGCGGGTGTGCGGCCTGCATCAAGAGAGCCCGCGGCCCGGAAATCGCCACGGCACGCTCGCGGTGAATCCGCCTGATCATCGAATCGTCCGTGAAGAGCCCGCCACTCATCGACGGCACTGAGGGTACGGCGCGTCAGACCGCGACCGAGTCGACCGGAGCCGGTGCTCGGTCGCCGGCGCGGATGAACGCCGCACAGCGTTCGCCGACCATGATCGCCGGCGCATTCGTATTCGCGCGCGTGATCACCGGCAGAGCGGAGGCGTCGGCGACGCGGAGTCCCTCGATGCCATGGACGCGAAGGTCAGCACCCACCACGCCGGAGCCGATGTCCTCGGAGATCCGTGCCGTGCACGCCGGGTGATAGGTGTGCTCGCAGGTTGACCGGACCCACCTCTCGATCTCTTCGTCGGTCTGCACGCGCTCACCCGGCTGAATCTCGGCTCCGACGATTCCGGCCAGAGGCTCGGTCGCGGCGATCTCGCGCGAGCGGCGGATCGCGCGGATCATCGCTTCGACATCCTCGCGCTCGGTGAGCATGTTCAGGCGAACCTCCGGCAGCTCCCTCGGGTTCGCTGAGCGCGCCATGACGGTGCCACGGCTCTTCGGAGTCCAGTAGGACTGCGCAATAACCATCGCGGGCCCCGGGTGTTCGACGGCGCCGTGCTGCCAGAAGAACGCAGGGCCGAAGAGAAGCTGGAAATCGGGCGCGGTCAGCGACTCGTCCGAGCGGACGTGCGCAAGCGCCTCGGCGATGTTCGACGACAGCTTGCCCCGGCCACCCGCGAGCCAGCGCAAGAGGTACTTTGGACTCGTCGCGTCGGACAGCCCGACGTTCCCGGGCTTGAGCTCCCAGTTGACGAGGGTCAGCGGATGTTCGGTCAGGTTGGCACCGACCTCGGGGCTGTCGACGAGCGGCTCGATGCCGATCGACCGAAGGTGATCCGCCGGCCCGATGCCCGAGAGCTGCAGGAGGTGCGGCGTGTTGAAGGCGCCCGCGGATAGCACGACGTCGCCGCGGACCGCAGCCGCTCCCTTGCGCCCCCGTCGCTCCCACTCGACACCGACCGCCCGGCCGTCGCGGATGACGATGCGCTTGACGAGAGCCTTGGTGAGGATCGTCAGGTTCGAGCGCTTTCGCGCCGAGCCGAGATACGCCCGCGCCGCGTTCCACCGCCTTCCCTTCCAGATCGTCACGGGTGAGGACCCAACGCCTTCGTCAGGACCGGAGAGATCCTCGTTCGCCGGGATGCCCGCCCTCTTCGCGGCGTCGATGAAGAGAGTAGTCACCGGGTCAGGGTCGCGGTGTCGCGTGATGTGAACAACGCCCTCCGCGTTGGTCGCGTAGCCCGGAATCCCGGTTCGGCGCTCGATGCGTTCCATCACGGGCCGCACGTCTTCCCAGCTCCAGCCGTCGATCCCCCAACCGTCGTAGTCGTCGGGGTGACCGCGAATCCAGAGCATCGCGTTCATCGAGCTCGAACCGCCGAGAACCTTGCCGCGCGGTTCGTAGATCCGCCGGTTGTCGCAGCCGGGCTCGGGCTCCGAGTAGTAGTCCCAGTCCGTCTTCGAGTGGAACTGGTTCGAGAACGCCAGCGGCGCCAGCACCTCGAGACGGTTGGCCGACCCACCGGCTTCGACCAGCAGCACGCGGCGCTCCGGATCCTCGCTGAGCCTCGAGGCGACCGCGCAGCCGGCCGAGCCCGCACCGATCACGATGTGGTCGTAGGTCTCGATTCAGAAGAGACTAATGCGCGGTCTCGACCGGTTGCCCCTCGACGCCCAGCCGCGCCGGTGTGTCGTCGCTGCACTCCGCGAAGAAGCTGCCAACCGCATCGATCAGGTGGCTCATCGACTCAGCCCCGAACAGGATCGGCTGGTAGTGCGTGATGTCGTACTCGAGTGTCGCCATCTCGGCGAAGTCGAGCGGGCGAATGTCGGCGCCGCGGAACTCCTCGATCTCGCCGTAGGAAGACAGAAGCCCGGCGCCGTATGCGCGAAGCTCACCGTCCTCGCGCAGGACGCCGAACTCCATCGTGAACCAGAAGACGTCCGCCACCAGCTTGGAGCGCCTCGGCCGTCTCGGCTCTCCTCGCGGCCTCGCCAGCAAGACGGTTGACCTCGGCCAGCTGCGGGTCGGCCAGCAGGTGGCCGTGTCCGATCACCTCGTGGATCAGATCGGGCTCCGGTGTATACAGAGGCGCGTCCGGGTGGCGCACGTACTGAGTCGAGTGAAAGCGCTTGTCTGCCAGCGACCCGTAGAACTCCTCGAGCGGAACGATCCCAGCCGCGGGTACGTACTCGAACCCGGTCAGGCAACACATGCGATTCGTGATCTCGTCGAGCTGCGGAATGTGGTCGCGCGGCAGGTCGAGCGCCACGACGGAGTCGCGGAACGCGCTTGCACGCTAGGCGCTCGTGCTTCGGCTCCAGCTCGCGCCAGACGGTACGCCACACCTCCTGCTCGGCGTCGTCGTAATCGATCTGCGGGATGGGCTCGCCGAGGCTCCAGTCGAGCGCCGCCTTCGCGATCGAGTTGCGTCGCTCCCGGTACCCGAGGTCGTTGACACCGGGATGCTCGTCATCGAGATGGACGGTGACGCCGCCGTCCTCGTCGCGGGTGACCGGTGAGTAGAGCTGTGCTTCTTCGAACACCGGATGTCAGACGCCCTGTCGAACGGCAGCGCGAGAAGCAGGTGCCGTTCCGGTGTCTTCCTCCTCGTACCAGGACATCGCGTAATCGGGCTGGTCGAGGTCGCAGGAGAGCCCTGAGAGCCGGAGCGGCCGGAATGTGTCCCACATGACCGCCAGCTCCTCGGTGCGCCGGGCGCCGAGCGACGCCTCAACCAGGCCGGGCTGCGGGCCGTGCGGCAGGCCCGAGGGATGGAGCGTGATCATCCCGATGTCCACTCCCCTGCGGCTACCGAACTGGCCGTCGACGTAGTAGATGGCCTCCTCGGACTGCACGTTCGAATGGTGGTAGGGAAGAGCGATGGCCTCGGGGTCGTAGTCGAGCTCGCGGGGGCAGAACGAGCAGATCACGAAGTTCTGCCCCTGGAACGTCTGGTGTACCGGCGGCGGCATGTGGATGCGGCCGGTGATCGGCTCGAAGTCGTCCGTGTTGAACGTGTAGGGGTAGACGTATCCATCCCATCCCACCACGTCGAACGGGTGGTAGTCGAGGACGTAGCGTCTGATGCCCCTCGCGCACGCGGACCACCAGCTCGTGCTCATCGCGGTCCGTATGGGTGTTCAGGTCGCGCGGCGGGTGGAAGTCGCGCTGGCTGAACGGCGCGTGCTCGAGCAACTGCCCGTAGCGGTTGCGGTACCGGTTGGGCGTCTCGATCTCTCCCGGAGTGTGGAAGCAGAGCCAGACCTGTTCGCCCGCGCCTGGGTCGTCCATACGCACCCGGTAGGTCGTGCCGCGGGGGATCACGACGTAGTCGTGCGGGCGGTACGGAACGTCGCCGAAGATCGTCTCCAGGGTGCCCGTCCCGCTATGGATGAAGAGAATCTCGTCGCCCTCGCCGTTTCGGTAGAAGCCGTCGCGCTCCTCAGTGGGCTTCGCGATCGAGACTTCGATGTCGCCGTTCCACTGAAGGAGGCGCCGCGACGTGAGGAAGTCGCCGCCGGGCTCGACGGGGTTGGTGTCGGTCAGGCGGTGGACGTGCGTGTCCGGCACCCACTCGTCGCGGATGATCGGCTGGAAGTCGCCAACTTCGGCCACCCGGCACGGCGAGTGGAGGTGGTAGAGGATCGACTCGTTTCCGGAGAAGCCCTCGAAGCCGAGAACCTCTTCGACCAGGAGCTTGCCGTTTCGCCGGAACTGGACGTGTCGCTTCGCCGGGACCTCGCCGAGCTGCGTGTAGCGCATCAAAACACCTCCGTTGCCACTAAAGGTTCCCCCGCTTGTCCTGCTCACGCTCGATCGCCTCGAACAGCGCCTTGAAGTTTCCCGGCCCCGAAGCCGGTCGCCCCGTGGCGCTCGATGATCTCGAAGAACACGGTGGGCCTGTCCCCCACCGGCTTCGTGAAGATCTGAAGCAGATAACCCTCGTCGTCGTGGTCGACCAGGATCCCCTGCTCGCGCAGGTCGGCCAACTGCCCCGCAACCTCAGGCACCCGCTCAGGCACCTCTTCGTAGTAGGCGTCCGGAATCTGGAGGAAGCCCACGCCGCGCCGCCGCAACTCGGCGACGGTGCCCACGATGTCGCGCGTCGCAACGGCGATGTGCTGCGCGCCCGCACCTTCGTAAAAGTCGAGGTACTCGTCGATCTGCGACTTCTTGAGCCCTTCGGCCGGCTCGTTGATGGGGAACTTGATGCGGCCGTTGCCGGAGGCGACCACCTTCGACATCAGGGCCGAGTACTCGGTCGAGATCGCCTCGTCGGAGAAGTGGATCATTTCGGTCATCCCGAAGACACGCTCGTAGAAGTGGACCCATTCCTCCATGTGGCCGAGCTCGACGTTGCCGACGATGTGATCGATCGTCAGGAGCAAATCGGAGCCGGGTGAATCGGTGTCTCCGACCGCCTCGAAGCCGGGCATGAAGGCGCCCGCGTACCCCGAGCGTTCGACGAACGTGTGATGCGTGTCGCCGTATGCGGCGATCGTCGCCGTGCGAATCGTTCCTGCGTCGTCGCTCAGGTCGACCGGGTTCGAGATGCCGCGGGCACCGCGGCCTAGCGCCTCGGCGTACGCGTCGTCGACGTCTGGAACCGACAGCGCGATCGAGCGGACGCCGTCGCCGTGGCGGGCGTGATGGCGGGCGACGTCGGTGTCCGACCGGAGTGCGCCGGTCAGGACCAGCCGGATCCGGCCCTGCTCGAGAACGAACGACGAGCGATCGCGAACGCCCGTCTCGAGGCCCGAGTACGCGACGCGTCGGAATCCGAAGGCGTGCTCGTAGAAGAAGGCAGCTTGGGCGGCATTTCCGACGTACATCTCAACGTGGTCGATGCCGTTGAGCGGCATGAAGTCTTTGGCGGGGGCGGAACTCGGCGCAGGGCGCGCGACAGTTTGTGAAGTCATGGGTTTATGATCCGCTTGTCATATCGCAATTTCAATGCCTATTTGTTGCGCGTGAGGGGGTGATTAGTCGTGGCTCTCGACGAAATAGACCAGCAGATCGTTTCGTTGCTGCGTGAGAACGCCCGCCGGTCGTTCCAGGACATCGGCTCGCGGGTGTCGCTCTCCGCGCCCGCGGTGAAGCGACGAGTCGACCGGCTTGAGGAGGCAGGGGTGATCCGCGGCTACTCCGCTGTCCTTGATCACGGCGCCCTTGGCTGGACGTCTCACGCGGTCGTATCTCTGTTTTGCGAGGGACGAATGTCGGCGGCGGACATCCTCGCCGCGGCGGGGCGGCACCCCGAGGTGGCGGCAGCCCACACGGTTGCGGGCGAGGCAAGCGCCATCCTCCACCTCCACGCCCGCGACACGGAGCACCTCGAGGAGGCACTCGAGCGCCTGCGCGACGCGCCTGGCATAACCCGCACTCAGACCCAGGTGGTGCTCTCGACGCTCTTCGAACGGCCGGTGGAGTGACGGCCCTGTCAGCGGATCGCAAGGCCCAGGGCCTGATCCTCCTAGACGATCACCGCGGTGAGCTCGCCCAGGCTGTCCGCGGCGATCGAGACCGCGTCGCCGGGCTCGAGATAGCCGTCTCCCACCTCGGGCAGGAGCTCGAGCAGGCAGCCTCGGTTCAGCGTGCCCGATCCGAGTACGTCACCGGGGACCAGCTGCGTGTCGCGTGCGGCATGGCCGGCGAGCTCATCCCATGGCCAGTGCTGTTGAGAGGCGCTCGTCCGTGAGAGCTCCCGCCCGTTCACGCTCACACTGGCCTCGACATCCAACCGCCCATCCTTGATGGACAGCTCGTCGGGGGTCACGAGCCACGGCCCGAGCGAAGTGGCGAAGTCCTTGCCCTTTGCGGGGCCAAGCCCCACCGTCATCTCGGTCGCCTGGACGTCACGCGCGCTCCAGTCGTTCATGAGCGTGTAGCCGGCGATCTGGCCGTCGGTGCCGATCACGGCCGCGATCTCGAGCTCGAAGTCGAGCATCCGGGTCGCCGGAGGTCGCGCCACCGGCTCGTCCGGCCCGTGGACCGCCGCCGGGTTCGAGAAATAGAAGACCGGTGCCTCGTACCAGGCAGGTGGGATCACGCCGCCCCGCCTGCGCCATCCAGCCGCGACGTGGCCCTCGAATGCAAAGAAGTCCCTGATGCTCGGAGGCCAGGGGACCGGCGCCTGAATCGACGCCTCGGCCCTGGGGCACGTCCGGCCCGTCTCGCTCTCGCCTTCGCCGCCCAGCCAGGCGAGCATGTTCGGCGCCTCGAGCTCCACGATCGAATCGCCTTCGATGTACCCGACGGCCTCGGCACGATCCGCATAGCTGAAGGTCACCAGACGCATATAGGCATCCTGCCATCTAGGGTGCACAAGTGGCTCGATGCGGGTACGGTCGCGGGGTGAGTTCAAAGGAGGGTGTGCTCGAAACTCTGGCTTCAGCCATCGACGATGCAGCCGGCTTCAGCACCCTGGTGGTCAATCTCTATCGCCCCGACACCGACGACTAGGCGCGTGTCCTGCGCGGTGACGATGCAGTTCGCGAGACGCTCGGAGGCACAACGATGTCGCGCGAAGTGTGGATGGATCTTCTGAAACCCGAGTTCGAGCGGTACGGGACCTACCTTGTTCCCGAGGGAAAGGGCGACTGGCCCGATGACCTTCCCGTCTACGTACCGGATTCGGACATGGGCGAAGGAGACGACCGCTGGCGAAAGGGCGATGCGCTCTTCGTGCCCATCCGATCCTCCACGGGCACGATTCTCGGAATCCTGTCGGTCGACCTCCCGCACTCGGGGAAGCGGCCTTCGTCGTGGCAGCTCTTGAAGCTCGCCGCTCTGAGCGCCCAGACGGGGCTTGCGCTCGAAGAGTCCTCTTGAGGCTCAGCCGGTCCGCGCCGGAAGGTTCAGGGTTTCGTCTTCGGGGATGCCCTCCGCCAGCTCGCGCTCGCGCTCGACCTCGGCATTTACCTCGGCACCGAACAGGAGCGCCACGTTGGTGAGCCACAGCCAGCCGACCAGGACGATCGCGCCGGCGAACGTGCCGTAGACAGCGCCAACGTCGGCCACTCGGGAGATGTACTGCGAGAAGAGGTAGGAAACGCCCAGCCACGACAGCACGCCGACCGCGGCACCCAGCGTGACCCAGCGAAAGGAGCGCTGCTGCACGTCGGGGATGAAGTAGTAGACGAGGCTGAAGGCGAGCATCGCTCCGAGCACGGCGCCGGGCCAGCGCACGTAGCTCCAGATGTCTGCGCCGGTGTCGCCCAGGCCGATGAAGCCGAAGATGTCGCGCGCGAACGATCCGCCCAGGAAGACCATCACGAGGCTGCCGAGGATCAGGCCCATGAGGATGAAACTGAACGCGATGTCGTTTGCCTTGCGCGTCAAGAAGCGGCGGCCGTGGTCGATCTCGAAGACGACGTTCAGCGCTCGCCTTGCCGCTTCGAGGGCGCCCGTGGTGCCATAGAGAGCCAGGACGATGCTGAGGACGAGACCCACGGCAGCCGTGCTGTGGCTCCGGAAAGCCTCGCGTAGCGAGCTGTCCACCGCGGATACGGCCGTTGCTGGAATGACGTCGCGCAGATAGCCGACGATCGCGTCGTAGGTGCCGGGGTACTGGCCGATCAGTCCGAGGAGGGAGATCGCGAGCAGTGCCGCGGGGAACAGGCACATCAGGCAGTAGTAGGTGATCGCGGCCGCATGGTGGGTCATCTGGTCGTCGTAGAACGCGACTGCGGTCCTTTTCACGATTGCCCAGATGCGGCGCATGCGTCGATGATGGCTAGCTTGAGCGAGATGCGTCGGTGGTTGGCATGGGCCGGGTTGGCCGCTTGCGTATTCGCGGGCGGGAACCTCCTGGACCTCATCCAGAGCCTGCGCGTGTTCGCGATGATCCTGCTCGCCCCCCTGGCCGTCAGGTGGACGCTCCGGGACCCACGCAACGCCCCATAGCGATCCGATGTCGAGGCTGGTCTTAGGACCAATGTCCGATGGCGGAGGAGGCGCCCAAGGCCGATAGTCGGATAAACGAATGCCCGGCTCGCATGGCGAGGGCACTAAGGAGATAAGCATGGAAGCAGGAACTGAGGGGACGCGGCGAGGCCGCCTGACCTCGCTCGCCCTTGGCGGCGCTGTCGGGTTGGCCCTGTTGGTCGCTCCGGGAGCGGCATCGGCCAAGGACCGAAACCACGACAGTATCCCCGACAAGTGGGAGAAGAAGCACGGGCTGTCGCTTCAGAAGAATCAGGCCCGCAAGGACCAGGACCGCGACAAGCTCACCAATAAGCACGAGTTCATGTCGGGCATGGATCCGCACGATTCGGACTCCGACGACGACGGCATCGATGACGGGGCCGAGGGTTCGGGCACGATCAGCGCCTATGACAGCGCGACCGGCGTTCTGACGATCTCCGTATTCGGTGGCGGCGACGTCACGGGCACCGTCACCGAGGACACCGAGGTCAAGTGCGACGACGGTGACGACGATGGCGATGAGGACGGCGACGGTCACGGCGGAGACCACTCCGGCTCCGGCCACCACGGCGGCGATGACGGCGACGGCGACGATGACAGCGATCGCGCGATCGCTCGCAGCGATGACGGCGGCGAGTCGGACGACGAGGAGAGCTGCTCCGCCGACAACCTCGTGGTCGGCGCGGTCGTCCAGGAGGCCGAGCTCGAAATCGAACACGGCACCGCCGCCTGGGAGGAGATCGAGCTCCTGAAGTAACCCTTGGACCGGCTACCGACGGAACTGGACGAGGGGCCCGCACGTGCGGGCCCCTCGTCGTCCAGTCGGCACTCCCGGAGCTACTCGCCGTCGTCGATGACGGAGAGGACGTTGAAGTCCCTCTCCAGGTACACCTTCAGTTCCTTCTGGCCTTTGGTCACGTCGACCTCGAACGCAGATCCTGCCGGTGCTGCCGCTTCAGCGGGGTCGGACTTATCGCCCGGTTCCGGCTTGTCGCGTGTCTCGCTTGAGACCTCGTCGACCGTACCGCCGGTTTCGCGCTCCGCCGCTGCGGTTGCCTTCGCGTCGTCCGCCTTAGAGACGTCCTCGCCCTGGTCGCCTTCCTCGCCGTCCGCTGCTTCCGTGCCGCCGGCCTCGTCCGCGCCATCGTTCTCGGCGGCTTCCGCAGCCTCGGACCCGTCGGCGTCGCCTGCACTCTCGCCGGGCTCGGCCTGATCGGACGTCTGCGGGCCTCCACTCGGCGCGTCGTTCGTTGCTGCGGCGTATGCCGCTCCGCCAAGCGCCAGTGCCGCGAGGGCGGCAACGACAGCGAGGGACTTCTTGATCTTTTCGGTCATCGCTCTGCCTTTCAATTCGGTGATGGAGGTTCAGTGTCAACCGCCCTGGCTTAACGACTCCTGAGCGGGCTAGCGACGTTCTAGTCACGGCGCATGAAAGGGTCGTGAAACGCCCAAGGCCCGCTCACGCGCAAGCCGCGATTCACGAGCGCCCGACCGAGCGCCTCGGGGTACGAGACTCGCCACGCTTGATGATGGTGTTCGGCTTCGACCCACCCAGCCGTCGTCGCCTCAAGTCATTCGGCCGAGCCGGGCGCGAACAGGCGCACCTCCGTGCTTTTCCCCTTGAGCTCGATACCGCCACGCTCGTGGAACTCGACAGGCTCGGAGGAAAGGCGCTCGCGAGTGCCCTCCGAGATCAGGATCTCGTCGCCAGTGTCCCGGGTCGCCGACTCGACCCGGGCGGCGACGTTCACCGCGTCGCCCATCACACTGAACTCGAAGCGGCCCGCGCCGCCAACGTTGCCCGCCACCACCGGGCCCGAGTTGAGGCCGATGCCGATCTTGAGCTCGCCGTCCCTGACCTTTTCGGCTAGCTCGAGCGCGACGGCAAGGGCGTCATCCGCGTGGTTCTCGAGCCTTCGAGGCGCTCCAAACACAGCCAACAGGCCGTCGCCGACGAACTTGTCGATCCTCCCGCCGTGCTCGTGAATCACCGGGATCGCCTCCTCGAAGAGCGCGTTGATCGCTGCCACCACCTCAGGGGCATCGTGCTGCTCGGCGAACGCGGTGAAGTCCCGTACGTCGATGAACATCATCGTCGCATCCACCTCTTCCCCCTCGAGCTGAACGCCCTCTTTGAGGATGCGCTCGGCGACATCTGGGTCCACGTAGGTGCCGAGCGTCTCGCGAATCTGCTCGCGCTCCGCGAGGCCCTCGGCCATGCGGTTGAACCCGAGCTGAAGCCGGCCGATCTGCGTGCCGTCGTAGACGGGAACGCGTACGTCGAAGTCGCCGCTCTGCACGGTTTCGAGCGCGATACGCACGGCGTCGATGGGATCCGCCGTGGCGCGGGCGGCAAGGACCACGGCCAGGAGTCCGACCGCGACGGCGATGCCTCCAAGGGCGACGATTGCAACCTCGAGTTGAGTCTCGCTCGCCGGCAGCCCGGCGAGCGAAGAGATGCCTACGGCCATGAGGCCGATCAACGGCCCACCGGTGCCGAGCGCCCAGGCCAGCACCGCCCGGGTCGCAACGCCGGGGACGTCGATCTCCGAGGGTGTCTCGTCGGCTAGCGCGCGCGATGCGGGCTTGCGCAGGATGCGCTCGGCGACAAGGTAGGCGCAGGCGCCGGTCGTGACACCAGTGATCGCGATCGTCGAGGAGACAACCGCCGCAAGCCCCACCGAATAGGTGACGTCGAGCACGCCGAACAACACGGCGGCCCCGAACCAGAGTGCAGCCTGGAGGCGAAAGAGCCTCAGGGGCGCCTCGATCACCATCCTGCGCACACGATCGTCGGCGTCGCTCTCGGAGCGAAGCCAGGTCTGAAGCCCCGTCAGCGCCCGCTTGCCGAGGATCACCCCAGCGACGATTGCTAACGGGATGTAAGCCGCCGCCAGGACCGCGTTCACCATCCGCACGTGATCGGAGTCATCCACTTCGGGAAGCGGCAGAACGAGATAGATGACGGCGAGGACCGCGGTCGCTCCGATGATGTTCGCAACCACAACCCCGAACGTGAGGACGGCGCTCATCGCCGTCGAGAGATCCTCCCCCGACTGCTTGTCCTCCTCGGACGCGAGGAAGGTCGTAACCGTTTCCCGCAGCCCGTCGCCATCCCCGTTTGCCATCCTGGCGACCCTACTTCGCCGCGGGGCTGTGTTTCCAGCGGGCAGATTGTCATGCTGCCTCCATGGCAGCCAAGGCGGTGATGCTGGAGGCGGACGGGCGCGAGGTTCGCGTGTCTAGCCCCGACCGCGTGATCTTTCCGAAAACGGAGAGGACGGGGAACATCACGAAGGCTCAGATCGCCGAGTACTACATCGCGGTCGGCGACGGGATCATGCGCGCCCTTCGCGAGCGACCGACCACCCTGGAGCGCTGGCCGAAGGGCGTGCTCGAGGGAATGACGATCTCAACCCGCGAGGGCCACAAAGGCGACGCCTTCTACCAAAAGCGGATACCCAAGGGCGCCCCGGACTGGGTGGAAACGGCGCGGATCGAGTTCCCCTCGGGGCGCCACGCGGACGAGATCTGCCCGACCGAGCTGGGCGTGGTCGCATGGTGCGCTCATATGGGCACGCTCACCTTTCACCCGTGGCCGGTCCGCCGCGCCGATGTCGACCATCCCGACGAGCTGCGCATCGATCTCGACCCGCAGCCGGGAACCGATTTCGAGGACGCCCAGCGAGTCGCCGGTGAGGCCCGAAAGCTTCTCGAGGAGCTGGGCTACCGCGGCTTTCCCAAGACGTCGGGTGGTCGCGGCATCCACATCTACGTGCGCATCGAGCCGAAGTGGACCTTCACCGACGTTCGGCACTCGGCGATCGCATTCGGGCGTGAGCTCGAGCGCCGGATGCCGGGCGAGGTGACGACCAAGTGGTGGAAGGAGGAGCGCGGCGAGAAGGTCTTCGTCGACTACAACCAGAACGCTCGCGACCGCACGATCGCCTCTCCTTACAGCGTCCGCCCCAAGCCCGGGGCGCCGGTGTCCGCACCGCTCCTCTGGGAGGAGGTCTCAGAGGTTGCCCCCGAGGACTTCACGGTCGAGTCGATGCCGGCACGCTTCGCCGATCTCGGCGATCGCTTCGCCGAGATCGATGACAAGCACCACTCGCTGGAGCCGCTCCTCGAGATGTATGAGCGCGACGCGGAGGGCGACATGCCCTATCCGCCCGACTACCCGAAGATGCCGGGCGAGCCCAAACGGGTGCAGCCCTCGCGGGATACGGACCGAAAGAAGGCCTAGGGCCGAGCCTCAGGCGCTGGGGAGGTCAGGTTTCCGCTGCGAACGCGCTCGGCCATGTCGCCCGAATCCGCGCGGTAGATCTCGCCGCCGGGGAGCTCCAGCACGGGAAGGAGCTTCTGGCCTGAGAGCTCGACGACTTGTGCGCGCGACTTCTCGGACTTGCCGTAGCCGTGCTTCACGACCTCATATGGAATTCCCTCTTCCTTCAAAGCCTTCTCGACTTTCCAGCAGGCATCCATCTCGGTGTGGAGGAAGGTGTACGAGCAGCGGTGGAGCTTCACAGGTTCAGACATGCACGAGAACCTAGCTATTGCGATCGGTTGCGCGCCCATCCCACGGGTAACTTCGGACCATGAAGATCGGTGAGCGGACCACGAAGCGGGTGGGCCTGGGAACGAACCGGCTCGAGAACACCGAGGAGAACCGCACGTTCCTGCGAGCCGCGGTCGCGGCCGGCCTCGACCACATCGACACCGCCCACCTCTACTCGAGCGGCGAGAGCGAGCGCACGATCGGCGCCGCGCTCGCCCCGCACTCCGGCGAGGTGACCATCGCCACCAAGGGCGGTTACCACTCATCCGGTGCGCTACGCGCGGAGCTCGAGCAGAGCCTTGAGTCGCTCAAGACCGAGACGATTCACCTCTACTACCTCCATCGGGTCAGCGACGCCCCGATTGAGAAGTCGGTCGAGACACTTGCCGGATTCAGGCAGGAGCGCCTGATCGAAAACATCGGCATTTCCGAGGTCTCGATCGGCGAGATCGACAGGGCGCGTCGGATCGCCCCCATCGCGGCTGTGCAGAACGAGTTCAACCTCGGCGAGAGAAAACACGACGAGGTCGTCGACTATTGCGCGGTCGAGGGCATCGCGTTCGTGCCCTTCTTCCCTCTGCGAGGCGGCGGCAACGCGGTTGAAGAGATCGCCGCGGGGCGGGGGTTGACCCCGAATCAGGTGAAGATCGCCTGGCTCCTTCAGCGCTCGCCGAACATCGCACCCATCCCCGGCACGCGCTCGCTTGCGCATTTGAAGGAGAACCTGGTTGCGCTCGACATCGAGCTCACTCAGGAAGAGTTCGAGCGGCTTTCCTAGCGTCTGATCGCCAGTCGCGAGCAAGTCGATGCCCGAAGGCCACACCATCCACCGCTACGCGCGCCTTCACACGAAGGCCCTCGCCGGCGAAACGTTGCGCGTGACGTCCCCTCAGGGCTGGGCCGAGGAGGCGGCTGACGCGGTCGACGGGCGTGAGCTCGAGCTGGCCGACGCGTACGGCAAGCACCTCTTCTACCGCTTCGACAACGGCGCCTCGATTCACGTGCACCTCGGGCTGTTCGGGCGCTTTCGCACTCACAAGACTCCCGTTCCTCCTCCGCGTGGCGCCGTTCGCCTGCGGTTCCACACCGGGGATCGCGCCGTCGACCTGTCGGGGGCGACGGCGTCTGAGTTGATGAGCACCGAAGCCGAGGCCAGGCTATTGGCGCGTCTCGGACCCGACCCGCTGCGGCCGGATGCCGATCCCGAGCGTGCGTGGGCCGCGCTCAAGCGCCGGCGCATCCCAATCTCAGCGGCAATTCTCGATCAGAGCGTCATCGCCGGCATCGGCAACGTCTACCGCGCCGAGGTCCTGTTCGCATGTGGAATCCGTCCGTCCCTCCCGGCGAAGTCGCTGAGCCGCCCTCGATTCGATGGGGTCTGGGAGACGACCCGGGCAATGCTCCGCGCGGGTGAGCGCTCCGGGCGGATCGTCACCGTCCCGGCATCGGAGGCCGGCGGCGCGCCTTCGAAGCTCACCGGTCGCGACCGCGTGCAGGTCTACAAGCGAACACACTGCCGGCGCTGCGGTACCCCGGTGCGCTCGAAGGAAGTGGCCGCGCGGACTATCTGGTGGTGCCCGAACTGCCAGCGTCGCTGAGCTTGCGCGGCGAGCGGCCGCTCCTACTTTGCGACGCGGATCAGCTTCTTGTTGACGAACTCGTCCATGCCGTACTTGCCGAGCTCGCGGCCAAAGCCAGAGCGCTTGACGCCGCCAAACGGGAGCTCGGCGCCGTCGAGGCCAACGCCGTTGACGAACACCATGCCGGTGTCCAGCGCATTGGCGATCCGCTCCGCCTGGTCGGGATCGTCCGTGAAGACGTATGAGCCGAGACCGAACGCGGTGTCGTTCGCCAGCTCGACGGCCTCGTCCTCCGAGCCGACCCTGTACACGCTCGCGACGGGGCCGAAGAACTCCTCGCGGTAGGCATCGTTGTCGGGAGTGATGCCGGTGAGGACCGTGGCGGGAAAGAAGTTGTCCTTGCGATCGCCGCCCACGACGACCTCCGCACCCTGGGCGACCGCGCGGTCGAGCTGGTCCTGGAGGCGCTCGGAAGCGTTCGAGGACGACAGCGGCCCGTAAGCGCCGGAGTCTGATGCCGGATCGCCGGGCTCAGCCTCGGCCATCTTCGACGAGAACTTCGCGAGGAAGTCGTCGTAGAGCTCGTCGGCCACGATGAACCGCTTCGCTGCGTTACACGACTGGCCCGAGTTGTCGAGACGGGCGTCGATCGCGGCGCCGACGGCTTCGTCGAGGTCAGCAGCACTGAGCAGGATGAAAGGATCCGAGCCGCCGAGCTCAAGCACGACCTTCTTCAGGTTGCGCCCGGCGATCTCCGCCACCGCGGCGCCTGCCCGCTCGGAGCCAGTCAGCGAAACGCCGCGGACCCGGGGGTCGCCGATTGCGGTCTCGATCTGGTCGTTGGTGGCCAGGATCGTCTGATACGCGCCCGGAGGGAACCCGGCGTCGTCGTACATCTTCTGTATCGCCTCGGCCGACTCCGGGCATTGCGGCGCGGGCTTCAGGAGGATCGTGTTGCCAGTGCACAGATTTGGAGCCGCGAATCGGGCGACCTGGTAGTAGGGAAAGTTCCACGGCATGATCCCGATGAGCGGCCCAACCGACGTGCGGCGGATAAGCGCTGTGCCGTCGCCCGCCAGGAGCTCAATCGGCTCGTCGGCCAGAAATTCCTCGGCGCGATCGGCGTAGAAGTCGTAGATGTCGCCGCAGAAGTCCACTTCGGCAAGCGCCTGCTCCATCGGCTTACCCATCTCACGAACGGCGATCGCAGCGAGCTCTTCGCGACGCTCAGCGTGATAGGCGCCGACCTGCTTGACCATCGCGGCACGCTCGGCGGCAGTTGTCGTCTGTGACCAGCTTCGATGCGCTGCCTCGGCCGCAGCGATCGCCTCTTCGAGCTCGGAATCGGAGATCTCCGGGTACTCCTGAACCTGTTCGCCGGTGGCCGGGTTGACGACTGCGTAGCTGCTCATGCGTGGGCTCTCCTCATGGGTCTCGCTTGACGGTTGGCATCCTGCCAGCCCTATCCAGTTCACGCTACCCGGCTGAAGCGCTGAAAATGCCCCGTTGGGTTGGACGGAGCGGCGAAAGCTGAGCCGGTCTGGGTCCCTGAGCCATGCGAGCAGGCACCAGGTACCCACACCGCTAGGCCGGGCCGGCGCGAAATCCGGTCAGCCAACGTGCGATGAAAAGTGCGCCGACTCCCATCGCGACGCCGGCGACGTCGTCGAGGACGTAATGCCAGCCGAGATAGACGGTCGCGAGCACGGTCACGCTGATCCAGATCCAAAGGGCGGTCTTCATCCATTTGCCGAGACCGAACGTGTAGGAGGCGGCAAGCGCCGTGGCGCTCATCGCGATGTGGAGCGATGCGAAGGCGGCGATGGCCTGGGGCGTTCCGTTCGAGGGATCCGCGATGAACGCGATCCGGTCGTTCATCAGTAGCTCCTGCAGGCGGGCGACCTCCGTGTGAGGGAGCTCGGAGAACTGTCCCGGGTCGAAGTAGATCGGGCCGAGCGAGGGCAGGGCGAAATAGCTCGCGATCCCCAGAAGCCAGTTCACCGACAGGGCCGTTGCGTAGAAGAGGCTGGTCGACAGGCGCTCGGCAAAGACCAGGCTCAGTCCCAGCGAAAGCGGCAGGAACACGATAAAGGCCACGTAGAGGCCGGAGAATGCGTGTGCCGCCAACCCGGTTCCGAACAGGTCGTGGAGAAGCGCTGCAGGGTCGTTGCCGAAGAACAACGCCCGGTCGACGTCCGCGAGCTGCAGATCGAAGAGGTCCGTCCGCAGGAGCGGCAGGGACGCCTTCAGGTTGCGGTAGGCCAGGTATGTCACATAGAACGCGACGATGGCCCCCGCGACGAGCGCGATGCGCCTTGCAGTCCATCGTTCGCGGCGAACCGCGCCCATGACCGCTCGGCTCGGCAGCCGGGTGCCGCCGACCTGCCGGGCGCGCAGGAAGACGTCGAGGCAGATGAGAAGTGCCACCCCGGCCCCGACCTCGAGCACATAAAGGGCCGCGACATGATCGGGATCGCGAAAGCTGAAACCAGCCTCCGCGCTCGTGATGAGGCCGGCTACGAGAGCAACGATCGCGACCACCGCCGGGGCCGTCCCGAGGCGCCAACCGGCCGCAGCGCTACTCGGAAGGCCGACGCTACCCGTCGCCTCCGCAGTGCGGATCTCCACAGCCTGTCCGGTCGTCGACACGGCCGGGAAGCCTAGGTGCTGGGCGCAGACAGGCGCCCCAACAGCCCCTGGTGACGCGTTCCAAATCGGAGTTGACTAGCCTCCCCGAGTCCGTTCGGGGCGCAAAGCCTCCCGGCCCGCGTGTTGGAGCGGGCTCTTTTCATCCAGTGTTTCGCCCGAGTCAGCCCGCAGAGCCGACGGCTCCTTCCTACGCCGAACAGGCGGCAGCTCTGGGCGTCCGAAACGTTGGAGGAATCGTCGTTCTGGGCGTATTTTCGCTCGTCGCGATGCTCACCCTGGCGGGGACGCATGGCTTGCCAATCCGCGATCCGGACGCGCGCTACGTCGGATCACCCCTCGCGCTGATCAGCCTGATCGTCGCGATCTTCGTTTTCTTGGACGTCGTGCCGCGCGCGGCGATGGGCGCCCGCGACGGCGGGGAGGGCGTGTACGCCGGGACGCGTCGGCTGTTCCTCGAGCGGTGGTGGGGTCGCCGCGGGGCGATCGTGGTCGTCTGCATCCTTGGCTTCTACGCCACGTACCTCTCCTACCGGAACTTGAAGAGCTTCGTTCCCTTCGTCACCGATGGATCGCTTCACGACGCCGGGCTGCTCAGCCTCGACAAGACGATGTTCTTCGGCACGCCCCCGTCGAGCGTCCTCCATAGCCTGCTCGGCACTGGCATCTCGGCCGAGGTCCTGTCAGCGGTCTATCTCGCCTTCCTCACCTTCGTCCCGCTCTCGATCGGCGCGGCGCTCATCTGGTCGTCGCGTATCGCCGAGGGCGTCTGGTACGTGACGGCGCTCGCGCTGTGCTGGATGCTCGGTGCCCTGAGCTATTACGTGGTGCCGTCCCTGGGCCCAATCTACGCGGACCCGCACCTCTTCAACTCGCTTCCGACCACCGGTGTATCGCAGCTACAGCAAACGCTGATGGAGCATCGGAACGAGGTGCTCGCCAACCCGGGCACGTCGGACACCGTGCAGAGCATCGCGGGCTTCGCCTCGCTGCACATCGCAGTGGTTTTTACCGCGGCCCTCATCGCCCAGCTCGCGCACGCTCCGCGCGTACTTCGCATCGGCCTCTGGACTTATTTCAGCCTCACCCTGCTTGCGACCATCTACTTTGGATGGCACTACGTCATCGACGACGTGGCCGGCCTCGGGATCGGCCTGGTCGCCGTGTTCGGCGCCGCCGCGATGGTCGGGGTGCGACCGGGCGCGATCAGGCAGCCCGACGAGGCATCGGTCCCGGCGCGCACGAGGACGAGGCCCCGAAGGTTTCCCGCACCGGGCACGAGCGGCAGCGAAGCGCTTGGTCAGATGCCCGACACCGTCCGAAGCGAGCGAGCCAGAACGCCCTCTCGGTAGCCCAGCTTCGCGACTTTAAGGGTGGCCGCGACCCCGACCCCACTGTTTGCCGGAGGCTTGATAGTTCGGATTTGACGCTATACGGTTCATAAGCCGTGCAAGGAAAGGGGATTCGGACATTCGGGGTGTCGTGTCTGGCGAGCGTCGTGCTGTTGCTGCCAGCCACCGCAGCGAGTGCCGACACCTTTACCGTCACCAATGGGAGCGACGGCGGCGCTGGATCTCTACGCCAGGCGATTACCGACGCCGAGGGCAATGCCAACGGGCCGGCAGTCGACCAGATCAAGATCACCTTCACCGGCAATATCAACTTGGCGGACGCCCTTCCGGCTATTCAAACGCCGATGACAATCAAAGGGAAGGGGGCCGGCATAGTCAACGTGCGCCGTGATCCGGCAGAGCCTCTTTCGAATCAATTTCGGCTTTTTACGGTCGTCCCGCCTGCGAATTCCAGCGTGACGCTCAAAGGGCTGAAGGTCTCGGGCGCGAGAGCCACGGGTTTTGCTGGGGGCGGTCTGGTCATGGGTGGCCTGGGCGAGCTGAAGATCAACTCGGTTGTCTTCAGCGACAACGAGTCGGGTCAAGGGGGTGCGATCTACTACGACAGGGGTCTTACCTCGATCCGCAACAGCGCGGTGGTGAACAACAGGGCTGCATTTGGCGCTGGAATCCTTGCCAGCAAATTCGGCAGCGATATCGGCACCGGAAAGGTGGTCAATTCCACGATCGCCGGAAATTCGGCTTCCGATTTCGGCGGAGGAATCTACGTCGGGACGGGTGTTGTTCAGATCCTGTCAAGCACGATCGTGGGCAATATCGGAGCCTCCGACGGAACCGGCGATGGAGGCGGTACCTACAGCGGGACTTCGAACGCCGGAGCTATCAGCGTGGCCGGCTCGCTGTACGCCGGAAATACGGTCGGGTCTGCGACGGGCGATGCCAGCCAATGCGGTGGTGCCCACACCTCCTTTGGATACAACCTGCGTGAAACTCTTGAGCCTGGATGCTCCGGCTTCATCGAGGCGGGAGACTCGGTAAAGGGCTCCGCATCGAAGCTCGGTCCGCTCCGCTCCAAACATGGCAGCACTCCCACGTTCGCTCTCAAAGCCGGGAACTTCGCGATTGACCACGGCAACAAAGCGCTGCCCGTCGGTGGTCCTTTCCCCGCATGTCCCGCAACCGATCAGCGCGGCTTCCGCAGAAAGGGAGCTGCGGGACGCTGCGACATCGGAGCCTTCGAGCGGAAGGCACGTGCTCGAAAGCACTCGGCCTCGGCACGCTGACACGAATCCGCGTCGAGGACGCTGGCGAGTGAGAGCAGTCGGCTTGCGCCGGTCAGCCGAGATCGTGCGTTTCTGTCTCGCCCGTCCTTGCGGTGGGGGGCGGGGTGCGGCCGACGTTGGCCACGGGGTCCCGAGTCCGGTCCTTCGGAGCGATGACGAGCGCAACCCGGTTTGACGCCAGGAGCGCGGCGAGGCACATCACGATTGCCCCCGCGAGCGCCAGCCAGGCTCCAGCTTCGAGCGTCGTCCCGTCTGCAACGGGAGGCTTGTTGACGAGCGACACCACTACGAGAATGAGTGCCATGGCCGCCAGCGGCGCCATGTAGGTGTCAGGAGATCGAGCGGGCTGCCTGCCCAGATATGGCCCGATCGCTGCGTAGATCGCCGCAAGAGCGATCAGCGCCAGCAAGATGTCAACGACCTCGAATGCGGTCCAGCCCGTGATGCCTTCTTCGCCGAAACCGCGACCGAACCCATACCAGTCGAGAAAGAGTGAGACCGCGAGTAGCGCGCCGCCAACGGCCGCGGCGACAAAACCTGCATCGCGTTCCGAGGGGTTGGTGGTCCTTGCCTCCACGACAGTGGCACTACCCGGAATCTCAGAAGCTACTCATCGCTCCATAGCTTGCGGTTACGCCGGGATTAAGTGCGCCGGGAAGCGCCCAAGCCACGACGATGAGACCGCGATTGCCGGGTGCCACGCGGACTAGGCACACCGGCCGTGTGCCTTTCGATCATTAGCCAGGCGACGAATACGAATATCAAATGGGAGCTGACGGGTAACCCGACAGCCGCCGGCGCGCCGTAGGGTCACGGCACCACTTCCCTTTCCACGCAGGCGCGCACCGTCGCGTTCGAGTCGGATTACCTCTGTGGGCGCTGGGGAAGAACGAACCCTCAGACCCCAAGCCTTACTGCTGCTAGCGACCGTGTTGTAGGTCCAATGCTGATCATGTCGGGGCGGGCGTTTGAAAAACCCCCACTTGATCGCATTAGCTAGATCCGCCCGCCAGTAGGGCCAATCGTGGATTCCCTGGTGGGGGTCGTACGTGACCTCCGCTCCGTTCTCCTCGGCTACCTGCACGAACTCCGCGGCATGCTGGCCAAGCTCGGCCTCGGCGGCTTGGCCGAAAGTGTCGGAGCTTCACCGCATTCCCCTTTCCCGCCCACATACAGCCTCTGCACGCAGATTCTACCAGTTCCTTCGTTGTGCCCCCGCCATAGGTCTTGGGCTTGGGGATCGCCAAAGATGGACTCCTTTCTGGCCGGTCGCCGCGTTGAACGCCTGCTGGTAAGTCACACGCTGAATGGAAAGCGGGCCGGAAAATGACGCGGCCGAGCCGAAGTAACCCGGGCGTTGCGAAGCGTAAAACATCGCTCCCTCCCCGCCCATGGAGAGCCCTGCGATCGCGTGCCAGCGCCGGCCTGGCTTGATGCGGAGGCGCTTCTCAACCAATGGGACGAGCTGGTCGAGGTGGTAGCGCTCCCAGGCGGGGGCGCCGCGCTCGCCGCCATTCCACCCAAACGTGCTGCTCCGAGATCGCTGCGAGTACGACGAATACGCCGAGATTGAAGGCGCCGAACGCAAACACCAAATCCCTGCGGCCGTGACGGCGGTAGTAGAGAAGCCACGCCAGGCTCGCGAAGGCAACGAGATCGATGAACAGCCTCACGAAGAGATCGTTGAAATCCGGGGTGCCCGAATTAGCAAGCAGGAGCATCCCGCTCATTCTCAGCCAGGCCGCTTACAGTTCCCTTAGAAGCTGTCCTGATCCATGAGCGAGAACCACACGTCGGCGCCTTCGCCGCCTGTTGCGATACCAGCCTCTCCTCCGTGGGCCTCAGTTATCGCGGCGACGATCTAAAGACCCAGTCCAGTGCCTCCGCCGGTCCGGTCATCGCGTGCGCGAGAAAAGCTATCGAACGCCACCCGAATGAACTCTGGCGGTAACCCGGTCCCTTCGTCTGTCACATGGACCACAACTCGACCAGGCGCTTGATCTGCAGATATCGTTATCGCCCCCGCCCCGTGCCGATAGGAGTTGTCCACCAGAGCGGTCAGTGCCTGCTCGATCCGGACTTCGTCGCCTTCGATCCTGACCGCGCCAACCTCCACTCTGATCTCTCGTTACCTACGTTCCGTCTTCGAGTAAGGCGAAGCGACGCTTAACCCGGTCGGCGGCCTGGCGGAGATTGACTGGTCCCAGGCGAAGCGGAAGAGCTGCGTGATCCGCACGTGTCAGTAGCAAAAGATCATCCGTCAGCTCTTGCAGGCGCTCTACCTCCTCTGAAGCCTAGTCAATTGCTGCCGGCAACGCTGTGGGATCCTCGAGACTCGCGCGCCTCCCGACTTCTAGCTCCATCTTGAGGATAGCCAGGGGCGTCCGCAGCTCGTGGCTGACATCGGCCGCAAATCTACGCTCATGCTCCACCGTCGCCGCCAGGCCGTCGAGCATCTCATTGAGGGTTTCACCGAGGGCGCGCAACTCATCCTTAGCGATGGGGACCGGAAGTCGGTCCGAGCTGTCAGAGATCGAGATCTGCCGTGCACGCCTGCGCATGCGGTCGACCGGTCGAAGTGCCCGCCCGGCAAGGGTGTAGACGGCGAGTGACGCAAGAATTACCGCTAAAGGTCCGCCTGCCAAGAGTGCCGCCCCGAGAGTCTCCAGGGTGCGTTCGCGCTCGGCTATCCACTCGCCGACTACGAGTACACGCGCCTTGTCGGCGACCGGGAGTGGCAGGGCAAGGAGGCGCGAACTCTCGTCACGCCTAATGAAGGTCTTTCCAGCGAACGCATCGTCGATTTCGCGTGGCTCCAGCAAGCGCGAGGCAGGCGCATTGTCGCTCGAAACGAGTGGCCGGCCAGAGCGGGCAATCACTTGAACGTAGGACTGGTCTCCACGGCCTGAAATCTCCTGCAGTTGGCCGCCGTCAATCAGACTCGCCACATCCGCCGCTCGGGCCTCCAGTTCGCGGTCGATCCCGTCATCGAGATTGGCCTTAGTTTGGGCGAACGTCACGACTCCAAAGGCGGCGAACAACAACGTCATGAGCAGCGCAAAGATGAGCGTCAGGCGCAGTCGCAAGGGAATCCTGGCGATCACGGCATCCGCCTCAGGCGGTAGCCGACGCCGCGCACTGTCTCGATCGAGTCAGTGCTAAAGGGCCTGTCGATCTTCTCGCGTAGATAGCCGACGTAGACCTGCAGAACGTTCGCCCGCTCACCCGATTCTTCCCCCCAGATCTCGGACAGGATCTGCTCCCGCGAGAGCAAATGTCCAGGGTGGCGCATAAAGAACTCGAGTAGGTCGAACTCTTTCGGTGAGAGCTGCACGGCGACCCCACCGCGCCTCGCCACCGCTCGCCGGGCTCGAGACTTAGCTCGCCCACCTGGAGGACCCGAGGCCCAGGCTTGTCGGCCCGGCGGGTAATCGCGTGGAGCCTCGCAGTGATCTCGGAGAGTGAAAACGGCTTGACGAGGTAATCATCGGCTCCGTCTCGGAGACCTCTCACCCTGTCTTCGAGAGCACCACGGGCAGTCAGCATGAGAATTGGCGTCCAATCCCCCTCGGCCCGGAGGGTCCGGCAAACCGCCAGCCCATCCATTCTCGGGAGCATCAGGTCGAGAACGATGGCGTCGAAATCTCCTTGACGAGCAGCCTCGAGGCCCGCCTCGCCATCGCGCGCAATCGTCGAGTGCATTCCGTCGAACGCGAGCCCCCGATCGAGGAGCCGCGCAATCTTCGGATCGTCCTCGATGATCAAAAGTCTCATGGGGGAAAGTTGTACTGCGACTCTCAGCGTTCTCTAAGCGGCCGGGCCTATAAACGGTTTATGGCAATTCCCCCGCCACCACCCTCCAGTCGCCGCGGCGTACTCCTGAAGGTGGCGATGTTCGCGATCGTGATCGGAGTGGGAGTCGCGGCACTGGTTTTGAATCTCGATCTCTCCGCCGACGCAAGCAGTGACCTCGAGGACAACCCACCTCCCCTCCATCTGTACTCAGACCGGCAATTGCGTTTGGTGGATGGCCCGCTCCAGGACGTGCTCCCTGCCGCGGACCGTGCGGCGAACGCCTGGTTTGCCAGCCATCCGAACCCGGACGGCGATGCCTTCGTCAAGTACGCAATTCGGAAGATGCCCCCGCCGCCCGGGGAGGGAGCGCAGAAGGCCGAATTACGAACGCTGCACGCGCTGCGCCAAAACGCCACAACTGAGGGGGATCAGGCCGCTGCGTGGTTCGAGCAGTACGGCGACAAAGACATCTGGGAAGAGTGGGAGCACGACTACCGCAATCTCGCCCCAGTTGTGTTGGGGGACGCGGCGAACAACGCGCAGGACGACGGGCGAGACCTGGGCGAGGAGCTCACCGACGAGGCCAAAGTGTTGTTCGCTCGGCTTTCGCCTTACCAGGCGGACGAGTCCCTTCACGCCCTCAACCGAGATCGCTTCTCAGACGAGGTCCGCTATTCGTTCCCGTCCAGGCACGCGTTGATTTCGTTCTCGGCACTGACGGTCCTAGGGCACTTCGAGCCGAAGCGGCTCGCTGAATATCGGTGGATGGCAGATGAGATTGCGTTCTCGCGTATTTACGCCGGTAGCCACTACCTCAGCGACCTAACGGCGGGGGCGTTCGCCGGGCGAATGATCGGCGATTACGAGCTCCACTTCCGCCCCTCGGGAACATGACCGCAGACGTCCAAGCCGCGCTCGCCCAATTGCAGGCAATCGACTTGGGCGAACTCGAAGAAACTGCAGCCCTTCGCGAGAGGCACGACCATAAGTACCTAGTGCCCATCGACTCAGTCGCACCTTTGATCCGCGAGTTGGGTCCGGGCTATCGGGCTCTCGAAATCGATGAGACCCGCCGCTTCACTTACGAGTCGGTGTACTTCGATACCGCAGACTACGGTTCGTATCGAGCCCACAGGCAAGGTCGGCGGCTGCGCTTCAAGGCCCGCACACGCAGCTACGGCGACGCCGGCCCGTGGCTCTTCGAGGTCAAGCTCACCTCTGGCCGAGCGACAACTTCGAAGCTGCGGATTCCCTGCCGTCAAGAAGACCTCGAGCGCGTGACACCGGAAGCGATGACCTTTCTCGACGGATGCCTCGTGACCCACCACGGAGCCTCTTCACCGCGCGGCCTGCGGCCCGTTCTCCGCACCACCTATGTGCGGAGCACGCTCGTCGGACCAGGGGGCGCTGAACGGGTGACATTCGACTTTAACCCGCGATTCGCCTCCTTACAGGACGGGGGAAACGTGTCTATGCGCCCCGGATTCGCAATCGTCGAGACCAAGGCGGCGAGCAATCGCTCGTCGAGCGACCGCCTTATTCGGGAAGCCGGATTGAGGCCACAGCGTTTTAGCAAATACTGCTGCGGGGTGGCCATGACAGGCCCAGTGCAGCGTCCGAACTGGCTCTTGCCCTCGCTGCGCCTCGCTTTTTAGCCTGAGTTCGTGAGGGGACCAACACTTAGGTGCTTTCCATTATGCATCTAGATCACGCTCGGCCTCAATGACAGCGGCCTGCGCTGGGCCGGGATGCTGCTAAGGAAGCGACATCTGGCTTCATGAGAGGGACGAGGAAAAGCGGGCCCGACAGGATTCGAACCCGTGGCCTTCGGTTTCGTAGGTGGGCCAATTACGCGCTGCTCGGCTGCGCTGTGCCCGACTGGCGGCTCTCAGTTGGGGCCCCGTTGCGCTCCGAATTGCTCCGTTCGGTACCCAGTTCGGTACCCGGTGGTTTTCGCTTTGGTACCCGGTGGGGACTATGGCGCTCCTCGACACGGCAGCCGCGGCCTAGAGCCTCACTGCCGCTAGATCGATTCCTCTTGGGAAGGGGACGCATACCTGGCGTTCTTGGTCTCATACAGCGCCTTATCTGCTCGCGAGAGCAGGCCCTCGGCCGTCTCGTGACCGTCCCAGAGGGCAATGCCTGTGGAGCATGTGCAATCGAGAGAGCTCAATGGAAGCGCCTCGCAGAGACGCTTCGCCACCCGCTCGGCCTCGGCCGAGGGGCAATCGGGCAGGAGTATCAGGAACTCATCACCACCGAATCGAGCGATCAGGTCGCCTGCTCGAAGTGCCTTGACCCACGCACTTACCGCGGATTTCAGGAGCCGGTCACCCGCGAGATGCCCGTGTTCGTCGTTGTACTTCTTGAACTCGTCGAGATCGAGCGTCACAACCGATAGCGGCGCGTCCCGTCGCTTGGCTTGCGCGAGCTCCCGCGCGAGCTCTTGCTCGAGAAACCGCCGGTTTGCGATCCCGGTGAGCGGATCGTGGTGAGCGAGCTCCTCAAGTTCTTCCCGGGCGCTCCGCAACTCTTCCTCGGTCGACCTGCGTCCGGCCACGATTTCGCTCATCACCACCGCGGCGACCACAAGCACGAGGCTGCCCAGCGTCCATCTGGTGACGGTAGAGAAGCCGGTCGGCTCCTCTACCAGGGCGAGGACCAGGCCCCAGCTGATCAGGACCCAGCCGACGTGGGCGGCAACGGCCCGGCTCCCGAAAAAGCTTCCGGCCACGAGCACAACCCAGATGAACATCGCCGAATAGATGTCGGTGGCGATTCCCGCGAAGTACACGCAAAGGCTGATCAAGCTGGTACCGGCAGCAAGCACGGCGTGCACGGTCCACGTCCGCGCATGATTCGCCCAGATCAGGCTCGCACTGCCGACCAGGGCGGCCGTGCCCGCGATCCCGAAGAGCCCCACGTCATCGGCTCCCTTTGGATGGGGGAGCAAGAGGGACAGGAGAACGAGCAACGCACCTGCCAGGTAAAACACGCCGAGGACGCGGGACGTCATTACCGGGTCATGCGCACTGGTCCTTAGCCAACGCCTGATGGTCGTGTTCGGCATTAACGCCCATTCGGGGATTGGGAATGCGGGTGGCGCAAGCTCGACGGCTCAACCGATAAAAAAACCGACCGTGCCTCATCAGTCGGAGGTGCGACGGTGACCGTGCCAGAACCCGCATCAACAGACACGACCGTGGCCGAGAGGCCAAAATCGAAACCGCGATACGGCTCGGTTGTCACGACCCGGTCGCCGGATGAAAAGCTGCTCGTCACATTCACCTTGCGCCTTGCGCGCGTACGCTACCACTCGTTCAGACCGCTTGGCTAAGTCCGCGCCAAGCTTGGCGAGCTCTACGACGAGGTCATCGAACCGCTTTCGCAGATAAGTAGGGCGGGGCGCCGACGCCGTCCAGGATAGGGCGAAGTCGGCTGGCTTCAGCGCGACACGGGCCGCCGCAATGGCGTGCATTAGCGCGCCTTTCAACGAGGGAAGTGCCGCAGATCACGCAGGATCGCGGAACGGAGCGGCAGGGCCGTGAACAGCCGTGACGAGAGCGATTCCGAAGTAGTTGCCGTTAGCGCTTGAAACCTGCGGAATCCGGCAGATTCATGCAGTCCGATGAACGGGCCCGACAGGATTCGAACCTGTGACCTTCGGTTTCGTAGACCGACGCTCTATCCGGCTGAGCTACGGGCCCGGGACCGGACAGGCTAGCGCCAACTCGTATCTCAGCTCTCGACCTGACCGGCCGGAATCCAGGTCTTGACCGGACCTCGGCCCAGGATCTCAACTTCCTGCCCTGGTCCGCATGCCGCTATGTCGTGCGCCTCGGTGTCCAGCCGGCGCTTCAGAACGGCGAGAGCGGGCAGGCCAAGCGCAGCAGGAATTGCGAGCAGCAGAACTCGGTAGGCGATCACCGCAACGGCAGCGTCGGCCGGATTGATGCCGTACACGACCAGCGCCCCGATCAGGCCACCGTCTACGCCGCCGATGCCACCGGGCAGCGGGATCAGGCCTCCGAGCTGCCCGATCAGATACGCCATCAGGAGAACGCCCACGGCCGGAGCCGGATTGCCGAACGCCGCGAATGCCACGCCGAGCATCACGACGTCAAACAAGAGATAGCCGATGATCCCGAGGCTGAGGATGGGCTGTCGCGTGCGCAGCAACATCAGGGCTTCGCTTACGCCGTCGCCAATCGTCTGAAAGAGCGTCTCGAGCTTCAGGCCACCAACCCGCCTAGCCAGCCCATGCGCCGCCGGGCGGGCGGCGAGTGCGAAGAGGATCGCGGCGATCCCGATCAGCCCCGGGATCAGCGACAGGATGACGCTTGGCGAGCCCGGCAGGATCCCACTCGCGAGCGCGAGGCCGCCTAACGCCAAGAAGGAGACGTTGGCGAGGCTCGTAAGGAGGAAGAAGGCGACGCTTCGGCGCGCGATGTGGTCGCGACTGACTCCGCCCCGTCTGAGAATCCAAGCGCCCAGAGCTAGCCCGCCCGCGCCTCCGACCGAGAGGATCGAGTTCGCAGCGAGCTCGGAGAACCCGATCTCAGTGCTCGTTCGCCAGCTCATCTTCTGGCAGAAGACGGTGCGAAAGACGACGACGTAGGACAGGCACGAGAGAAGTTGCATCAGGCCGGCAAGGGCAAGGAGGCCTGGATCCACGTCGCCGAGGCGGTCTCGGACCGAGACGAGGCCCGGGGCCAGGGTGATCAGAGTGGCGACGAGAGCTCCCGCGGCTGCGAGAAGGATCAACGCCCGCCAGGTGCGCGACAGCGAGAATTCCTCAGGCAGAGGCTCCGCTTCCACCTCGGCCGGCTCAAGTTCCACGTGCGCCATCTGCATGTGTGTACCAAGCGCGCAATCCGTGACGGTCCCTTCAAGCAGACGCAGGGCGCGCTGGCGGGCAACTACCGGGGCTCCAAGTTCAAGTCCTGGGACCCGGCAAGAAGGTCTTTTCCAACACCACCGTCAAGGTGACTGACAAGGGCGGCGGAGCTGAGCTAGATCAGGCCGGCTTCACTCGCGGCCCTCTCGGCCGCGTCGAGTTGCTCCTCGATCAGGCCGAGGCCCGACGCCCAGAAACCCGGGTCGGTGAGGTCGACGCCCACGATGCGACCGAGGTCCTCGGGCGAGCGTGAGCCGCCGGCGCGGAGGAGGTCGAGATACGAGGGGACGAAACCCTCGCCCGTCCTCTTGAAAGCGCCGGTAGACCGACAGCGCGAGCAGGTTGCCGTAGGCGTACGCGTAGACGTAGCCCGGCGTGTCCACGAAGTGCGGCACGTACGACCACCACGAGCCGTAGTCGTCGGTCGGCTCGACCGAGTCGCCGAGAAGGTCGGCCTGCGTCTCCAGCCACGCGGAGTTGAACTCGTCGACCGACAGCTCGCCCGACTCGCGGCGCATCGTGTGGATCCGGTCCTCGAACCGGTTCATCGCGACCTGGCGAAACACCGCGGCGACGGCGCCGTCGAGCGACTCGGCCAGAAGCGACAGGCGCGCCGCAGCATCGGGCGCCTCGTCAGGAGCCGCTCGAGCACGATCGTCTCGCCGAAGATCGAGGCCGTCTCGGCGACGGTGAGAGGCGTCGAGACCTGGAAGAGGCTCTGGGTCTCGCCCGCCAGGACCGCGTGAACGCCGTGTCCGAGCTCGTGCGCCATCGTCAGCACGTCACCCGAGCGCGAGGTGTAGTTGAGCATCACGTACGGGTGCACCGAAGGCACGGCGTAGGCGCAGAAGGCCCCGCCGCGCTTGCCGGGCTCCGGAGGCGCGTCGATGAAGTTGCCGGTGAAGAACCCCTCCGCCGCCTCGCCCAGCTCCGGTGAGAATCCGCGGTAGCAGTCGAGCACCAGCTCGCGGGCGTCGGCGTAGCCGATCCGCTGCTCCTCGGTCGCGACCGGCGCCATGCGGTCGTAGTAGGCGAGCTTGTCGAGGCCGAGCAGCTTCGCCTTCAGGCGGTACCAGCGACGCGCGAGCTCATAGCTGCGAAACCACGGCCTCGATCAGCGCCTCGACCGATTCGTCCGAGGCCTCGTTCGAGAGGTTGCGGGCCGCGAGCCAATTGTCGTACGAGCGCAGGCGGTCGCTTCGTCGACTTGTCCTGAAGGAGCGTGTTGAAGATGAACGCGCGGGTTCGGAGGTCGGGCTGAAGCGACGCGGTCACGGCTTCCGCGGCCTCGCGCGCGCCGCTCGCGGTCCGGATCCTGAAGGCGGCTGAGCGCCTCCATCAGCGGCACCGGCTCGTCGGCGTCGGGCAGGTCGACCGATGAGCGCAGGAGGTCTGCTCGGTGAAGAGGCGGCGGAAGGCCGAGCGGCCGGTGACATCGGCCTCGGTGAGCACACGCTCCTCGGGCTCCGTCAGCTGGTGCGGGCGGTAGCGGCGCGACATGCGCAGGTGATGGCGGCAGAACTCGATGTCGTCGCCGGCCAGTAGCTCCTCGGCCCGCTCGTCCGGCAACCTCGTTCCACTCGAGCTCGAAGAAGAGAAGCGACGTCTCGATCTCCGCGCCGCGCTCCCGGACCTGCTGAAGCAGCGCGCCGCGCTCCGGGTCCGTGGTGTCCACCGTGAACCAGAGCGAGGCATACGAGCCCGCGCGGCCAATCATGTCGAAGATCTCTTCGAGCTCGCGCATCGCCGCAGCCAGCGCCGGCCGCATCGATTTCGGCGACCTTGCCGTGGTGGCCTCGGCAAACGCGACGGATCGGTCGCGCGCCTCGTCGAGCATCGCGAGCGTCCCTTCCGCTCCCTTGCCGTCGACCAGCGGGTCGAGGTTCCAGCGGGCGTCGGCGAGCGCCTCGTCCGGCGCGGGGCGGCGGCAGTCGTCATCTGTTGAAGATACGAGAGCCGCCGCACCGGCCGGTCAGGCGCTCGCCCGGGCCTTGGGCTTGGAACGCTTTCTCGGCTTGCGCCGCTCGGATGCCGGAATCTCCTCCTTGACGACGGCCCTCGTGAGGGTCGGAATCAGCTTCTCGAGGTACTTCGCCATCCGCTCCTCGTCGCGCCGGATCGACCGTGCGAGCTTTGCGGTCTCGGCTTCGTTGACGGCCTCTGCCAGCGTCTCGATCGCTGAGTACGTTGCGATCTCCTCGTGCTCGTTGAAGTACTCGGTCTTCGCGTTCTTCAGGAGCTTCTCCTGGTCGGAGGTTCCACGCACCATGTGGAGCGGGCCCTTCGCTGCGGCGACCTGGCCCTTCGCTACGGCGGCGACCTTGCCGGCACCCGTAGCGATCGCCTCGACGGGCGAATCGAGGACTCCTGGCGAGCCGCCCAGCTTCTTCACTCGGCGCTCAAGCTGCTTCGAATGAGATTTTGTTTCGCGCAGGTGCTCTTGAAGCCGCTTCTTGTAGGCCTTGCGCTCGGTCAGCGTGGTCATCCCGATGTGCGCCTGCAGCGAAACCTCGAGTTCCTTCTCCTTCGAGTAGGCCTCGTTCAGATACTGGATCAGCTTTGCCTGACTAGCGGTGGTTTCCGCCATGTGTTCCTCTCTTTGATTGCGTGAACGACTCGGCTACCCGGCGCGGCGCGCCGGAACCGGATCAGGCTGCGCGCCAGCGGCGCACGTCGCCATCGTCGTCTCGCACCAGCTCGCCGGCGAGAGTCAAGTGGTCGAGGTACGACAGGGCAAGCTGGATACCCCAGGGCGCGCGCCCTGCGCTCATGTTCTCTGCGCCGATCAGGTCCGGCACCACGTCGAACGCGGTCTTGGGCTCGTCGCCCACCGCGTCTCGCACGCGGTCGCGCTGCTCGGCGAGTTCCTTGCGATTGGCCGCGACCTTTGCTCCCACATCGCGGAATGGGCGGCCGTGGCCCGCGAGGCACAGGGTCGTCCGGTCGATTCCCTCGATCTCGTCGAGTCCGCCGATGAATTCGCCAACCGGGTCCGGCGTGTGGCCGTAGTCGAAGAAGAGCGAGATCCGGCCGAGCAGGTGATCACCCGAGATCAGGATCCCAGAGTCGGGTTGGTGGAGGCAAACGTGTGAGGGCGCGTGCCCGGGCGTCTCGTACGACCCGCCAGGCGCCGCGGTCCGTTTCCACCTCGACGCCGGGTACGAGCTCGCGGTCAGGCCCGACGACACGGGCAACGCCGCTGCCAAGCCCGCGGCGGCTCTCACGCATCCGCTCGATGGCAACGGCGGGCACACCCGACTGCCGCGCGACCTCGACCCGGCGCTCGAGCGCGGCCTCGGGGTCCTCGGCGATGCCGCGGATGTGTTCCCAGGCCGGGTGCATCCACAACTCGCATCCGGCTGCGTCGATGATCGGCCCCGCGAGGCCGTAGTGGTCTGAGTGGAGTGGGTGCAGACGATCAGCCTCACGTCGGTGAGGCCGAAGCCCATCTGCGCCATTGCGTACTCGAGCTCGCGCGTCCCGTCTCTCCCCGCAATAGCCGGTGTCGAAGAGGACGATGCCGTCGCCCGAGCGGATCGCCCAGGCGTTGCAGTGGGGAACTCCGGGCCAGGGAAGCGGTAGGCGCAGGCGCCAGACGCCAGGAAGGAACTTCTCGCCCCGGCCTAGCTGATCCTTATCGGGAACCGTCGCCGCCCGGTTTGAGCCAGCCGTCGGGAAGCCCCTCGGTCTGCTCAGGATTGGCCTGTAGCGGATCGATGCCATGCTCCCGCATCGCGTTCGTGATCTGCTCGCGAAGCGCATCGCCTTCGGTGGTTCCGCGCAGGTCGATCGTCTGGCTCTCGCCCTGCGAAACCTGGATGTTTCCGGACTGGTACGCGTCCTTGATCATCCCAATCACCTGGAAGATGTTGGGTTGACCGGCGCCGCCTGGGACGCCGAACGCGCTGAGATCGATCCCGGGCTGAGCCGGAGTGGCTTCGATCGGCTGGCCGACTGGTGCCTGATTTGCCTCGAGCTTGCCGAGGATCGCCTGCGCCTCCGCAGACGGAATCGCGCTCTCGCGCTCACGCCGCCTGGAAAAGAAATTGAACATCCCCATGGCCATAAGACTAAACCTCGGAGCGCCACCGTTCCCCCGCGCGACGGCTGGCCGCGAGCGTCTCGAGGTGGTGCTCGATTCCGCCCAGGAGCTCCTTCACGCGAGCCTTGGCTCTGGTGAGCTCGCGGAGGGTCGCGTTGAGTGACAGCGCGTCGACGAAGCCCGACCGGCACTCAGGGCAGGCCTGCACCCCCTTCGAGACCCATGTCGCTTCGCAGTCGAGGCACGTGAGGCGAAAGGCGTCGGGTGAGTCGTCGCCGTCGGGCTCGCGGCGCTTCGTGTTGACGAGCGACAGGACTCCGTCGCGGACCGGGACGCCTGCGGGCCCGGGCCTGCGGTGAGCCCGGTCTCGGACTTCGACGTAGTCGCCCGCGCGATTGCGCAACCTATAGCTCACGACCGTCGCGCCCACGTCGGGCAGGCCCGCAAGCCTCCGCTCCTCTCCAAGGATGCGCTCGCGGTCTTCTGGGTGGAGGCTCTCCTCCCACAGCCCGGGTGTTGCAAGCCACTCTTCCGCGGTGTAACCGAGCAGCTCCTCGATCTGAGGCGAGACGACGAGCCACCTCCCGCCCTCCTTCGCTGTCGCCCGGTAGGGGCAATCGGGGAGAGACGCGATCATCTCCCGGTAGCGCTCAACGGCAGAGGCCAGGATCTGGCGGCCGCGCCGCTCGCGCGTAACGTCGGTCAGGGTGCCGCGCCACACGTACGAGTTCCCGCGGCGCGACAGGCGGGCGTCGTCGCGAATCCACACGACGGTCCCATCGCGGCGCTGCATCCGGTACTCGATCACGCCGGAGTCGCCGGGGCCGTTGGCGACCTGACGCCCTTCGATGCTGATCGTGGACTCGCGGTCCTCTGCGTGGACGAGGCTCAGCCACAGGTCTGGGTTGGCCAGCCATTCGTCAGGCGTGTAGCCGAGAAGCTCCTCGATCTTCGCGCTGACATAGAGAAAGCGACCGTGCGGACCGGTCTCGGACTCATAGACAACGCTTGAGACCGAGTCGACTATCTCGCGCAGGTTCGGTACGTCGAGCCCGATTTGCTCATCGGGCGACAAATCACCGGCAGTGCTACTCACTTGTTCCGCCAACCCCCCTCAGGGTCTGATACGCCGCGGTCAATACGCGGAAATCCTATGGCCTGGGGTCGTCGGAAAGCGAGGGGTTCCAGATAGATTCGCCCGGCTTTGCTCAGGCGCGTCTTGAATAAGTCGGCCGTGACCGCTCAGGCGACTGCCGCCGTCGCGCGCTCGGGCATTCTCGGCCCCGGCCGGCCCGACAGGATGGCGAAGATCGGGTTCGAGGTTGCGCGCCGCGGGCCATTCGCCGCCGCGGCCACCATCGCGGCTATGCGCTGGGGAGACCGCCCGGCGCTCGAAGACGAGGTAGGCGTCCTCACCTACCGCGACATCGACGAGCGCTCCAACGCGCTCGCGAACGCGTGGATGAACGACGGCCTCAGGCCGGGCGACACCGTGGCGATCCTGTGCCGCAATCACCGCGGCTTCGCGGACGCCACGTACGCCGCGGCCAAGGCGGGCCTGCGTTCCGTCTACATGAACACCGAATTCGCGGGGCCGCAGATCGACGACGTCTGCAAGCGCGAGGGCGTGTCTGCGCTCATCTTCGATGAGGAGTACGACGAGCGTGCGCCGCACGTGGGCCAAGCGCCACTATCGCGCCTGGACCGACTCCGGCGACGCCGGCGGCGCCGCAGGCCACGCTCGAAGATCTGATCTCGGCCTCGCCCGTCACCCCGGTCGACGCCGGCGACACCAAGCCGACCGTGGTCATGCTCACGAGCGGGACCACCGGCACGCCCAAGGGCGCTCCGCGGAGCGAGGTGGGGACGATCGTGACACGCTCGGCGCGATGCTCGACCGGCGTCCCGGTCAGGACGAGCAGGTCACCTACGTCGCGCCGCCGTTCTTCCATGCGCTCGGGTTCGCAAACCTGTCGCTGGCGCTCAGCTCGGCAACAAGGTGATCTGTCGCAGGCGCTTCGACGCCGAAAGCTTTCTCGCGGGCATCGCAGGGGCACCGCGCAACGATCGGCCGTCGTGGTTCCGGCGATGCTCCAGCGCACGCTTGCGCTTGGACGCTGAGCGGATCGCGGAGCTTCGACACCTCGGCGCTCCGGATCATCTTCTGCGGCGGCTCTCAGCTTCCCGGCGCCACGGCGACCGAGACGCTCGAGGTGTTCGGCGACGTGCTCTACGTCCTCTACGGCTCGACCGAGGTCGCCTACGCGTCGATCACCGTGCCGCAGGACCATCGCGAGGCGCCGACCACCGTCGGCAAGCCGACGCTCGGGACGCAGGTCCGCCTTCTCGACGACGAGGGCAACGAGGTGCCGCGCGGGCAGCACGGGGCGCATCTTCGTCTCCAACGGGATCGAGTTCGGCGGCTATACGGACGGCCAGACCAAGGAGGTCATCGGCGGGCTCATGTCCTCCGGCGACGTCGGCCACTTCGACGACGCAGGGGCGCCTTTTCATCGACGGGCGCGATGACGACATGATCGTCTCGGGCGGCGAGAACGTCTTCCCCCAGGAGGTCGAGGAGCTGCTGCTCGGCCATCCGGAGATCGCGGATGCAGCCGTCATCGGCGTCGACGACGAGGACTTCGGCAAGCGCCTGGCCGCGTACGTGGTGCGCAGGCGGCGACGGAGCCGTCGGGCGAGGACGCTCAAGCGGCTACGTGAAGGAGAACCTCGCCCGCTACAAGGTGCCGCGCGACGTCCACTTCATCGACGAGCTGCCGCGGAACGCAACGGGCAAGGTCCTCAAGCGAAAGCTCGGCGAGAGCGCTTAAGCCCCCTACTGGTGGATCGTCGATCGGGGTGCCCGGCGGCACCTTGTCGACCAGCGCTGAGACGTCTTCGTCCGCGCGCGCGGATGCAGCCGTGCGAGACCTGGCGCCGAGCGGCCCGGTGGTTCCGTGGATCGCGATCCGGTCGCCGCCGAGCCAGCCGGACGGCAGGTTTACCTGGCGCGCCGTTGTCGCGAGGGCGCAGCAGCCGTAGGCGACGTTCAGGCCGCCGCGGAAGGTGTCCGTGATCGCGAAGCGACCCGTCGGAGTTGGCGCCGTCGGCATGCCGATCGAGACCTGGAAACTGCGGACGACCTTGCCCTTGTCGTAGAGGCGCACCGAGTATTCGGAGAGGTCGACGTCGATGCTCCATTCCGAGCGCCCCGCCTGGAGGCGCTTCGGGTCGAGCTTCAGCCACAGCGGCTGGCCGTTCTCGGTGTAGGGCGTCAGGACAGACACCCAGTCGCCCTTCTTTTGAGACACCGAGAAGACCGTGCGAGAGCCGAACTGAGTCGCGTGACCGATGCGCTGGACGACCTTGCCGCCCGGCTCGTCATAGAGGTCCACCACCTTGCCGATCCGTACGAAGACCGTTGGGTTGCCGCCCTTGAGCAACTCGAGCGACTTGGGCTCGGCGGGCTTGGCCGTCTCGGTCACCTCGGTGGTGGTGACTGCCTCGGGCTTGGAAGCCCCTGCGTCAGCCGCGGTGGCCGCGGAGCTCGAGTCGCCGCCGCAGCCCGAGCCTGCGAAGCATGCAAGGGCGCTCAATGCCAGCGCAGCCGCCCTTGGAACCATCGAAGTCATCTCAACTCTCATCGTCACGCCCGCCTCGCATCTTGACCCCCCGGCCACCCAACGTCCCCGATTGGTCGCCCGGTGACGCAATTCCGGACGCTCAACACAGCGCGACCGGAGCCAGCGCAAGAAACATGGCCGGGTGGTCGTACACGTTGTCTGATGGAATGCGCCGGACTGTCCAACCGGCCGAGCGCCAGACAGCCTCCTTTCTGGAGTCCTCGCCCGTGTCCAGGTGCCAGGGGGCACCGTCGATCTCAACGATGAGCTTCAATTCAGGCCAGCTCAGGTCGGCTTCTTCACCCGCAACTTTGTGGTTGAGCCGCGCCATCGGCCGCCCTGAGTCGCGCAGGAGCTCCAGCGATCTGATCTCGGCGCCGCTCCTGGCGCGTTCTAACGGGAGTCCCGAGGGGTTCGAGATCACCTTCCCGAGCGCCGTTGAACCTCGCCTTCCGTGGTGCTCTCCAATCGTGTCCCCTAGCTCAACCAGGTTGGTCCGTCCCATCCTTACCGCCGTCCGCACGACCCACGCAAGTGCTTTCTGGCTGACGCGACTCGAGAGGTCGAACACGGTTCTCGCCGGCGTTGTGATTGGGATACCTCGCTTCGTACTCAGGTCACCCTCGAGGGACGCACTTCTGTAGACGAGGAGACCACCGATTCGTCGCGGCCCACCACTGCCGGGGCGAACGACTGTCTCGTAGGGACGTGGAAAGGTCCAAAAGCCCCATGCCGCAGCCGCACTCTGAAGGCAAAGCGCGGTGCCGTCGGCGGTAAGCGTCGCGCCCATCCACTTGCCCCAGTCGTCGTGTAGCAGCGGAGGGCGCCAGCGCGGCAATGCGAACGTCCCACATGCCATCACCAGGCGACCACCCCGGGACGTTCGCCCCACCTTATGGGCGCCCGCCGAGCGGAGAGGGAGGGATTCGAACCCTCGAGAGAGCTATTAGCCCCCTACTCGCTTAGCAGGCGAGTGCCTTCAGCCACTCGGCCACCTCTCCGGGAACTGCGGGCGATTCTAGATTACACGTTCGGGATAGCCTCGGCCGCGCCGTAGGCCCGAGCCTCGGATAGTCCGACCGCTGCAGATGGCTCCCGAGCTGCGAGCGCCTGCGAAGGCCGCTACGACGCGATCTTCGAGGGCATCTCGCCGCCCGTTCGCGTTCGTCGATCTGGACGCCATGCGCTCGAACGCGGAGGCCAGCTCGCCGCGCAGGCGTCGTCCGCTGCCGATCCGGATCGCCTCCAAGTCCCTGCGCTCGGTGAAGGTGCTCGAGCGGATCCTCGGCCTGGCCGACGAGCTTCCGCGGGATCCTGAGCTTCACGCTTCCCGAGGCGCTCCACCTCGCGCGCGCAGGGCCACGACGACATCTTCGTCGGCTATCCGACCGCCAACCGCGGCGCTCTGGCCGAGCTGGCGCGCGCTCGCGGCCGAGCGTCCCGACACGCACCCCGCGCTGATCGTCGACGAGGTCGCGCACCTCGACCTGATCGAGTCGGCGGCCGGGCGCGGGTCGGCCCCGATCCGGGTCGCGATCGACATCGATCCCAGCTGGTGGCCCGCCCGCGGGCGTGTTGCGCGGATCGGGCCCAAGCGCTCGCCGATCCGCACGCCCGAGCAGGCGCGGCGCCTCGCCGCCGAGATCGTCGAGCGCCCAGGCACGAAGCTGGTCGGGCGCGATGGCCTACGAGGGCCACATCGCCGGCGTCGGCGACATCGTCCCCGGCAACCCGGCTTCGCAGCGCGGCGATCCGCACGATGCAGTCGCGCTCGCTGGAGGAGCTCGGCGAGCGGCTGCCCGGCGTGCTTGACGCGATCCGCGACGCCGCTGGCGGCGAGCTCGAGTGGGTGAACGCGGGCGGCACCGGCAGTCTTTCGCGGACGAAGGCCCTCGGCCTCGCAACCGAGTTGACCGCCGGCTCGGGCTTCTACGCGCCCCACCTCTTCGACAACTACCGCTCCCTCAACCTCACCCCCGCGGCCTTCTTCTGCATCCCGGTCGTGCGCCGCCCTCACCCGGGCGTCGCCACGGCGCTGGGCGGCGGCTACGTCGCGTCGGGTGCGCCGGGGAAGGACCGGCTCCCCCAGCCGTACATGCCGGCCGGCCTCACGCTGGACTCCGACGAAGGCGCCGGCGAGGTCCAGACGCCTCTCGTCGGCGCGGCGGCCAAGAAGCTTCGCGTGGGTGACCGCGTGTATATGCGCCACGCCAAGGCGGGCGAGCTATGCGAGCGATTTAACTCGCTCTACCTGGTCGAGGGAGACGCCGTGGTCGACGAGGTCCCCACCTACCGGGGCGAGGGCTTCTCATTCCTGTGAGAATCGCGGCGGGGGATTCCGTCGAATGAGCGCAGAGACACTCAACCTGATCACCGTGCCGCTCTTCATGGGAGCGATCGGCTACACGACCAACTGGAGCGGCGTGTGGATGCTGTTCAACCCCGTGCACTTCAAGGGATTCAAGGTCCCCGGCCTCAGTGCGATCGTGGAACTTCTTCCGCGGAAGATCCAGCAGATCCCCGGCGTTATGCACGGAGGCCTTGGTTGGCAGGGCATCGTGCCCTCACGGGCGGCCAAGATGGGCTCGATCTCAGTCGACAAGGGGATCGCCAAGCTCGGAAGCCCGTCGGAGTTCTACAAGCAGCTCGAGCCCGACAAAATCGCCGAGCACATCCTCGAGACCGCGCGTGGCGATATGCGCGAGATGGTCGAGCGGATCATGGAGCGTGAATACCCGGAGCTGTGGCACGACCTGCCTCCGCGCGTCCGCGAGGCGGTTCACGCCAGGGTGCAGGAGCAGTTGCCCGAGATCGTGCGCGAGGTGACCGACGCGATTGGCGCGCACACCGACCAGATTCTCGATATCAAGCTGATGGTCATCCGCTACTTCGAGGAGAACCCGGAGATGGCCAATCGGATCTTCGAGGAGATCGGCCACAAGGAGCTTCGGTTCATAACGAACTTCGGCTTCTTCTTCGGCTTCGCGCTGGGCATACCGGTGGCGTTCCTCACCAATGCGGTCCACTTCCTGCCCCTCTTGCCGCTCCTCGGCATCATCGTCGGCTACGTGACCAATCTGGTTGCGATCTACATGATCTTTCAGCCCATCGAGGAGCGGAGCTTTCTCGGCTTCAAGTTCCAGGGCCTCTTCATCCGCCGCCAGCGAGAGGTCGCGGCGGTTTACGCGAAGATCGTCGCCGACGACATCGTCACCCTGAACAACATCGGCGACGAGCTCCTCAAGGGGCCCCGCTCGGACCGCACCCGCAAGCTCATCGAGAACGCCATGCGGCCCGCGCTCGACCGGGCGATCGGGCCGATGCGCTCAGCCGTACGCGTGGCGATGGGCAGGCGCCAGTACGACTCGATCCGCGAGTCCGTTGCGACGGAAGCCGTCGAGTACACGATGACGCCGCTCGCCGATCCGGGCTTCAACGAACGCCAGTCGACGGCGATCAAGACACTCATCACGGATCGCATGCGCGAGATGGCGCCCCTGGACTTCTCGGAAATGCTCCGCACCGCGATGCGCGAGGACGAGTGGCTCCTCTACCTCCACGGGGCCGTGCTCGGCCTGGGCGCGGGCCTACTCCACCTGCTGCTGTTCCCGCCGCCCTGACCCGCCACCCCGCGCCCGGTTAAGGTCATCCTCGTCCGGGGGGTCCACCATCACCAATCGGAGGAAATCAGTTGAACCTCGCACCCCCTAGCCGGGTATCGCACGTCGCATGCGTACTGCTCTCGTCGACCACGCTTGCCGCCTGTGGCGGCGGTAGCTCGGGAGAGACCACGACGGGCACCGGCGAGTCAGCGGCGGTAGCTGTAGACGCCACCGCATTCAAGGACTGCATTCTTTCGGACAGCATCGACCGGGGCGTCTACCAGGAGGTTTCGCAGCCGGCGCAGCAGCTCCAAGAGGTAGCCGACAGCGACGGCGCAGAACTGTTCGAGGCAGGAAAGGCCGATGACGGCCTGGTCAGCTTCTATGTGCTCGACGATCCCGCTGGAGCGGAGACGGTCAGCACGGACCTTCAGGCCGCGCTTGACTCCATCGCGCCTGTCCTGGCCGAGCAGGCCAACGGCCCACTCGGTGCCACAAGCACGCAGACGGTGGGCGGAGTGGTCGTCGGCCTCATCCCGTTCACACCCAAAAAAGAGACGGAGCTCAGCGATGAGACCTCGTCCGACATCCAGAGCTGCATCGACGAACAGGCTTCGTCCGGCGCCTGAGCGCGTCGCCTCACCCGACGGGTCCCAGCACCCGTTGGGTGTAGGCGTTCTGGAACACACCGTCCGGGTCCAGACGCTTGCGTGCGGCCTGGAAGTCGGCCCAGCGCGGGTAGCGCGGTTCCAGGCCGGAGGCCTCGAGGAAATGGCGCTTCCCCCAGTGCGGGCGGCCGCCCAGCTCGCAGCGCGATTGCCTGCACCCCCTCGAAGTACGAGCGCCAGTCGAGCTTCGTGTCCTGGTGGACCGCGACGTAGCAGGAGTCCTGCTCGTACGTGGGGCTCAAAAATGAGTCGTCGCCCTTGACGAAGCGCACCTCGATCGGCCATGCGACGTGCAGATCCGGTCGCGCGGCGTGCTCCAGCACACGCTCGACGAACTCACGGCCGTTCGCGCGCGGAACCGCCGCACTCCATCTCCGTGAACTTGATATGCCGCTCTGAAGCGAACACCTTGTAGCTCGCATCTACCTTCGTCGCTCTTCCAATCCCCTTCGCTGCGAGCCGCGCAAGGCGCGGCGCCAGCGAAGGCCGTGCCCTGACTGCAGCGGAGAACGCCTTGCCGACCCAGTTCTCGAGCACCACTTCCTGCGCGTAGACCACGGCGGGGTGCTTGGGCGCCGGCGGCTCCAGCGTGCGCTTCGACTCGCGGCAAAGGGCGACGTCCGTGAAGGGAAAAACGTAGAACTCAAAGTGATCGGTGCCCGCGTTCAGCTCATCTAGCGTGGAGAGAACCTCGGCAAGCGGCTTGGGCGAGTCAACGCGATTGATCGTGTACGCGGGAACGGTCCTGATCGTCACCGAGTAGATGATCCCGAGCGACCCGACCGCGACCCTGGCTGCGCGCAGGAGGTCTGGCTCGGAGGAGTCGACCGTGACGAGCGAGCCGTCAGGCGCGATCAGCTCGAGAGCGTCGATCTGCGCGGAGACGTTCTGAAAGCGCTCTCCCGTGCCGTGCGTTCCGGTCGAGATCGACCCCGCAACTGTCTGGCGGTCGATGTCGCCGAGGTTCTCGAATGCGACCCCGTCCGAGTCCAGGAGACGGTTGAGGTCGTAGAGCACGGCTCCCGCCTCCGCCTTGAAAAGACCTGACTCCCGGTCGAAGTCGAGCTTTCTACTCAGGCCGTCGAGGCGGATCATCACGCCCTCAGTGAGGGCGCAGCCGGTGAACGAGTGCCCCGATGCCGACGCGCGGACACGATGGCCCCGCTCGACGGATCGCGAAACTGTGAGCTGGAGCGCGTCAAGCGTTCCGGGCCGCTCGATCGAGATCGGCTCGCACGATTGCTGCCCTGACCAGTTCGTCCATCTAGCCACGGGCCAAAGTGTCGCACCGTCGTGCTGCGGTCCCCCGGGCTACGCTGACGCGACGCGACCGTTTGATCGTGCCTTCCTGGAGGGGTGGCAGAGCGGTTGAATGCGCTGGTCTTGAAAACCAGTGGACCGGGTGACCGGTCTCGTGGGTTCGAATCCCACCCCCTCCGCTTCATGGCCGGTGATACCCCCCAGGGGTATCTGATACAGTGGTCCGATGAACCACGACAGCCACCACGAGATGCCCACCGAGGGCGGGGAGCTCACCGGCGTTGCGATCAGCGCCACGCTTCACTGCCTCACAGGCTGCGCCATCGGAGAGATCGCGGGAATGGCGATCGGAATGGCGCTGGGCTTTTCGAACCTCGGGACGATCGTCCTCGCCATCGCGCTGGCCTTCGCGTTCGGCTACTCGCTGACGAGCCTCCCCCTCCTTCGCGCAGGGCTCGTGCTCTCCGCCGTGGTCCCCATCGCGCTCGCGTCGGACACGCTGTCGATTGCGACGATGGAGGTGGTCGACAACCTCGTCATCCTCATGGTCCCCGGCGCGATCGATGCAGGTCTTGACACCCTCCTCTTCTGGGGAAGCCTCGCCTTTTCGCTGGCGGTCGCCTTTGTCGTAGCCGTGCCGGTGAACCGCTACCTCCTGGCGAGAGGCAAGGGCCACACGGCGGTACACGAGACCGGTATCCACGGCGGCCCGCCGACCAAGGTCGTCGGCACCGTTCTTGTGGCGGCGGCCATCTTCGGAATCGTCGTCCTCGCGCTCGAAGCGGCCGCCTGAGCCGAGACCGAGCAACGGGGCGCGATAAGAGGTACTCGGCTACTCGTCCAGATTCTGCGGCACGGATGAAGGGGGTGCCCCCCACGCCGATGATGGACACATGAGCCATTCGAGGACCGCAATTGCTCTCGCGTCCGTGCTTGCCGCTGTCGGGCTCGCGACAGCCTCGTCCGCGCTCGGCAACTCCTTCGTCCCGCCCAACGGGAACAGCTTCCACGGCGTCTCGGACACCGGCGACACCAAGGACTACAAGACCTTCGTCGACCAGACCAGGACGCACTCCGCGATCACGGAGAGCTTCTTCCACTGGGGCGTGCCTCTCGGCACCGGCGCCCTGCAGCGCTACAGGCAGACCCGCACGCGTGGGGTTGTGAGCCTCTCCACCGCCCCGGGTGGCCAGACCGAAGTGATCTCGCCGCAGCAAATCGCCGAGGGCCGCGGCGACGACTACATGCTGAGCCTCAACCGCTCGATCTCCGACTCGAAGCAGGTCGTCTACATCCGCCTCTTCCCGGAGATGAACGGCTACTGGAATCCCTACTCGGCGTTCAACTCGGACGGTTCCAGCCGCGGCTCGTCCCATTCGACCGCGAACTTCAAGCGCGCGTGGAAGCGCTTCTCGATCATCGTCCACGGCGGCGCTCGCAACAAGATCAACGACCGACTTCGCAAGCTCAAGATGCCGCGCCTCCTTCGTGCCAAGTCCGACCAGGACAAGATCTATAAGCGCTTCGACGTCCCCAAGGTCCTGCCGAAGCCGAAGGTCTCCCTCCAGTGGGTTCCGCAGACGAGCGGGTCACCAAACATCTTGGGCAACCAGCCGTCCGACTACTTCCCCGGCAACAAATACGTCGACTGGGTCGGCGCCGACGCCTACGCCAAGTTCTCGAACTCCACGCTCTGGAACAACCTGAACGCCTTCTACCGCAAGTACCACTCGCATCCGTTCCTGATCGGCGAATACGGCCCCTGGGACGCGGATCCGAGCGGCGCGTTCGTCAACCAGATGTTCAACTGGGCGCAATCCCACGGTCGGACCCGGATGCTCATCTACTACCGAAGCGTCACCCCGACGAACATCTTCAACATTCAGTTCTATCCCGGCGCGCTCGACGTCCTCCGCAACAAGATCGCCGGCTCGTCGTTCGCCCCCCTCCCTCCGGAATACAAGGGCCGCAACCAGGGCTAGAAGGCCAGGGTCGGTACGGGGTGCCTCGGTACCTGGTACCTAGGGGCCGAGGGGCGTCTGTGACGGGTCGCAGTTGATCGTGCCCCCGTCGGTGAACGGCGTCGATCCGTCGCCGGGGTCACGCTCGGTGGAGCCGGGGCAGCGCGCGGTGTTGTTGAGATCGAGAGCGCCGGTGCCCGAGAGGACGTCTGCCGGGTCCACCGGCGAGAGCAGATCCGGCAGACCGCTGATTGCCGGCGAGAAGGCGTTGAATGTGGTGTTGATCCTTCCGAGGCCGCCGCTGGCGTCATTCAACCCCGATGTCGGGCTGAACCCGTCGAACCACCCCACCAGCTCGGGCGTGTAGGCACGAAGGTTCGAGGTCTGGGGGTTCGAGTTGCGAAGCGCGCAGACGGTCTCGCCGAGGGCGCCCTGGGTGAAGTCCTGGTCGGCGGCAGGCGGAGGCGGGCTGACGTAGTCGGTCGTGGTCGGGTCAGAGCCGCAGTCGGGAGCGCCCGTGCCGACTCCTGCCTTGGCGAGCGGGACCTGAAGGCGGGTCAGCTCGACCAGGTCGTTTGCCTTGCCGGGGCGGCGGACGATCTGGTCGAGGTCTCTGATCGTCGGGACGGCGTCGGCGGCGGCGGCGCGGAAGTTCGAAAAGAACGGGCCGAGGCGATCGGCGACCGGCAGCGAGGCCTGGGTCAAGGGGTCGAGGTCGTCGAGGGTCGCCCGCAGGTTTACGAAGGTTGTGTTGGCCTGGCGCATGAAGCCGGGGAGCTCTGAGATCGCCCGGGCAAGCGACTCGCGCTCTCGGCCGATCGCCCCGAGGGCGCCGGAGGCGTTTGAGACGAGGTCTGTGAGGTCGTCGTGGCGCTCGGAGAGAAGGCCCGAAAGGGAAGCGGTGTCGACGATCAAGGACTCAAAGGCCGGGGTGTCTCGGGTCAGCTCTGCGAAGACCTGGCGCGAGGTCGAAAGCAGCGGGTTGAGGTATCTGGCGCCCTCGTTGGCGGCCTCGGGGATCCCCTTGCCCGCGTAGGAGTCGCGAAAGCCGACGATCACCGCCTTGAAGTCCTTGACCGTCTTCGTATCAAGGGTGTTGAAGATCTCGTCGAGGTCTACGGCAGAGACCGTCTCTGCCTGGGTCATCGTGCCGCCGTCTTCGATCTCGCCCTGGTCGTCTGCGCCCTGGGGCGGCAGGGTGAGCTGAACCTGGCGGCCGGCCACGGAGGAGAGCGAGCCCAGCCTGACCGTCGCGGTGGTGCCGCGGGGGAGCGGAGCGAAGTCGTCAGACACCGTGAAATCGACAAGCGCCTGGCCGTCGGGGCCGAGGCGGATCTCCTTGACGGAGCCAACGTTGGCGCCACCGATGAGGACCTCGTTGCCCTTGACGAGCTGGCTGGCATTCTCGAACTCGGCCGTGACCGCGTAGGAGTCCTTGCCGCCGACGACCATCACAAAAGCGACAAGTGCGAGAAGAAGAGCGCCGAAGGCAATCCAGCGGGCACGCTTGGATACGCCCCCGTCTCCGTCACCCGCACCGGGAAGATTGTCCTCCCGTTCGCTTTCCTCGCTCACACTGGGAGGCTAGTCGAAGGCCATACGCGATCTGTGACCGCCATCACACTCAGGTGCACGAGGTCGCCCGACTGGCCGCCTGCCGCAGCCCAGGCGCTTGAGTTGTGTTCTCCTGGGCACGCGGGTGTTCGAAATGCGGCAAAACAGGTCGGTCCGAGCGCGTATTTTCGCGGTCGCGTGCGGGCTTGCACTCTTCGGGGCCGAAGCGGCCGACCAAGCCGCAGCGAGGAACACCTACGCCCCTCCCGGGAACAAGATCTGGCATGGCGTCTCAGACACCGGGCGCGTTCCCGACTACAAGCGCTTCAACAGTCAGGTCCAGGCGCACACGGCGCTCGACGAGGTGTTCTTTCACTGGGACACCCCGCTTTCGACCGGCGCGCTCGACCGCTGGGAGAAGACGGACACTCGAGGCATCCTGAGCCTCTCCACGGCGCCCGGAGGGGGCACCGAGGTCGTGACGCCGCGCGAGATCTCCCGGGGGAAGTCGGACCGCTACCCGCTTCGGCTCCGGCAGTCGATCAACGTCTCGGGCCAGGTCGTCTACATCCGCCCGTTCGGGGAGATGAACCTTCACTACAACCCCTACTCGGCGTTCAACATCGACGGGTCGCCCCGCCCAGGTCACTCGACCCACGCCTTCAAGCTCGCGTGGAAACGCATCGTCCTGATCGTCCGCGGTGGCAATCGGGACAAGATCAACGACAAGCTTCGCCACCTGGGCATGCCGCGGATCTATCGGGCCAAGCGAAACGACTCGCCGATCTACAACCGGCTCGACGTGCCGAAGACGCTCGACCCGCCCAAGGTTGCGTTCATGTGGACGCCGCTCACGAGGGGATCGCCGGACGTTTCCGGCAACAGCCCGAACGACTACTTCCCCGGGCGCAAGTACGTGGATTGGGTAGGCACCGACGTCTACGCGAAGTTCTCGAACTCCACCCTGTGGCACAACCTCAACCGCTTCTTCAACCACAAGCGCGGATACCCGTTCATCCTCGGCGAGTACGGCGCCTGGGACAACGACTACGACGGCGAGTTCACGAAGCGAATCCACAAGTGGGCACGAGACCGGACGCGGGTGCGAGCGCTCGCCTACTTCCGAAGCGTCGACCGGAAGAACGAGTTCAACCTTCAGCACTACCCCGGCGCCCGCGATGCCCTGCGGCACATCCTCAACAACAAGCGCTACGCGCCGTACGCACCCGGCACCAAGGACTGACCCGGCGCGCCCCCTCCGCAACCTCGGATAGGCTGCCGCGCGCGGCTTGGAGGAGTCGGAAAAACCCAACTGCATGGGGGTCAGGTGAAGCTCGTAATCGGGATCGTTCGCCCCGAGAAGGCAAACGATGTGCTTGAGGCGCTCTACAGGGCGGACGTCCGAGGTGTATCCATGAGCCGCGTGCAAGGGCACGGCGGCGAACTGGAGCGTGTCGAGACGTATCGCGGAACCCGGGTTCAGATGGGGCTTTCGGAGAAGGTCCGCTTCGAGATCGCGGTCTCAGACGACTTCGTCGAGGCCACCCTCGCGGCTCTCCAGTCCGGTGCGCAGACCGGCGAGGTCGGCGACGGCAAGATCTTCGTCCTTCCCCTCGAGCAGGCCGTCCGCATCCGCACCGGCGAGAAGGACAAGGGCGCCGTGACGCCGGTGGACAAGTGAACCCACTCACGCTCCTCGCTCAGGTCGAAATCGATACGGGCGACACCGCGTGGATGCTCGTCGCGACGGCGCTGGTCCTCTTGATGACGCCTGCGCTCGGCCTCTTCTACGCAGGCCTCGTCCGCTCGAAGAACACGCTCAACACGTTCATGATGTCCGTCGCCGCGCTGGCCGTTGCGACAGTCGTGTGGGCCCTGGTCGGCTACTCGCTGGCATTCGACGGCACGGGCGATCTCATCGGCGGCTTTCACAACGCGTTCCTCAACGACGTGGGCTTCGCGCCGCGCGACGGCACGACCATCCCGCACCTCGTTTTCTTCGCCTTCCAGGCGACCTTCTGCATCATCACCACGGCGCTCGTCTCGGGCGCGGTCGTCGAGCGGATGCGTTTTGGCGCGTTCCTGGTCTTCGCCGGTCTCTGGTCGCTCCTCGTCTACTCGGTCCTCGCGCACTGGGGCTTTGGGGGCGGCTGGCTCTTCGAGGGCGGCACGCTCGATTTCGCAGGAGGCATCGCGGTCGAGATGGCATCCGGCTTCTCGGCGCTCGCCGCAGCACTGGTCGTCGGGGCGAGGCGCGACTACGGGCGCCAGGCGCTGCTTCCCCACAACGCGATCTACGTGCTCGTCGGCGCCGGCCTCCTCTGGTTCGGTTGGTTCGGGTTCAACGGCGGCAGCGGGTTCAACACCGGCAACAACAGCGTTCTCGCCTTCACGAACACGCTTCTCACCCCCGCGTGCACGCTGATGGTGTGGTTCATTCTCGACCTCGTCTTCGGCCGGAAGGTGACCGCGATCGGCGCCGCGACGGCGATCATCGTGGGCTGCGTCCTCATCACCCCGGCCGGCGGCTTCATCAGCCCGGCTGGGCGATGTTCGCTCGGCGCCGTCGGCGCACTTGCCTTGTTATTTCGCGATCGCCGTACCGGCCGCGAACCCGGGTTGACGAGACGCTTGACGTGCTTGCGGCCCACGGTGTCGCCGGCTTCACGGGGATCCTGTCCATCGGCTTCTTCGCGCAGGCCAGCTGGAACGGGGTCGCAGACGGCGCGATCTACGGCAACCTCGACCAGCTCGTCGACCAGGTCGCTGGCGGTGGTGGTCACACCCCTCTACGCGTTCGGGATGACCTACCTCCTGCTTCGCGTGATCGGCGCGTTCATGCCTCTGCGTGCAACTCCGAAGGAGGAGGCCATCGGCATGGACGTCGTCCAGCACGGCGAGGAGGCATACCTGACCGGCGAGGGCGCCATCCTCGTCACGACCGAAGCGGGGGTCGCCGAAAAGCTGCCGGTGGCGCAGCCGTAGGCCTGGTGGGCGTCCCGCCCGCTTCGGCATGCTTCAGGTGTTCGGAGAGCTGAGCCTCAGTCGTACGCGCCGAGCTGCCGGAGGCGCGCCCGCCCCTCGGCCAGGCAGCGGTTCGTCTTCGTGTAGGTCCAATCGGTCATTTCGCAGATCTCCGCGTACGAATAGCCCTCGCCCCTCAAGACCAGCGCTCGCCGCTCGTCGGGCTTCAACCGGCGCAGTGCGCGTGCCTTGAGGCGAGCGCCTTCGAGCCGCTGCGCCCGTTCGGCCGGACAAGGGCTGCCGGCCTCGACCGCATCTGTTAGCTCGCCGCCCAGAATCCGCTCGCGCTCGCGGCGCACGGCAAGCGCCTCCCGCTTGGTCACGACGTGCATCCACGCGGCAAGGCGCGCGGACGGGTGGGCGGGCGCCTTCTCGATCAAGATCACGGTCGCACGCTGATACGCGTCATCGGCGTCGTCGGCGCAGATCGAGACGCGCCTGGCGGTCCGGCGAAACGCCGCGCCGTGCTGCTCGAGAAGCTCGATGGCCAGTCTGATCCTTGCGCTGTCCACGCATCGAACAACCCCGGCGACGACGAGCGCGCCCCCTCCCAGGCCCTTGTCGAGCCTTGGATGCACGTTCGCCCAGCGGGATCTGCCCGGCAAGCCTTCCTGCGAGCGGCATCGAGACGGCGCCTAAAGGCGCGAGCGGCTCTATCCTCGCGATATGGCCACTTGCATCGTCACGGGTGGCGCAGGCTTCCTCGGCTCGCACCTGTGCGAGGCGCTCCTGGAAAAGGGCAACCGGGTGATCTGCGTCGACAACCTCGACACCGGTTCCCTTCAGAACGTGGAGCACATCGACTCCGATGCGTTCACGTTCATCCTTCACGACCTGACCCAGCCGTTCTTCGTCGAAGAGCCCGTGGACTTCGTCTACCACCTGGCCTCGCCGGCGAGCCCGATCGATTACCTGCGCTTGCCGCTTCACACGCTCAAGGTCGGCTCCTACGGAACCCATCACATGCTCGGCCTCGCAAAGCTTCACCGTGCGCGCTTCGTCCTTGCTTCGACCTCCGAGGTCTACGGAGACCCGCAGGTCCACCCGCAGCCCGAGGAGTACTGGGGCCACGTAAACCCGATCGGTCCCCGCGGCGTCTACGACGAAGCGAAGCGGTACGCCGAGGCGCTGACGATGGCGTACCACCGCCAGCAGGGCGTCAACACCGGGATCGTCCGGACCTTCAACACATACGGAGCCAGGATGCGCCCGCACGACGGCCGAGCAATCCCAACCTTCTTCCGCCAAGCCCTCCAGGACAAGCCGCTGACGGTTTTTGGCGACGGCAGTCAGACGCGCAGTTTCTGTTATGTCGACGATCAGATTCGCGGCTACATCGCCATGGCGGAATCGGACGTCCACGTGCCGGTGAACATCGGAAACCCCGACGAGTTCACGCTGCTGGAGCTCGCCGAGGTGGTGATCGAGGTGACTGAGTCGAACTCCGAGATCGTCTACGAAGCGCTGCCGATCGACGATCCGCAAGTTCGACAGCCCGACATCGCGCGCGCAGAGCAACTCCTCGATTGGCTTCCGGAGACCGATTTGCGAGACGGCCTTCGGAAGACCATCGAGAACGCCGGGGTTGAACAGCTCGTCGACGCTCGGTACTAGGGCGCCGGTCTAGACAGCGACCGGCGAGAGCTCCTCGACGGGCGCCGGCCGGCCGACGTGGAAGCCCTGGACGAAGTCGACCTCGAAGGCGCGCAGCTTTGTCGAGGATCTCCTCGCTCTCGACGAACTCGGCGATCGTTTGCAAGCCCGAGGGCTCGCGCGATCTCGACCATGGCTCTGACCATGCGCTGATCGATCTCAGAGTTGTCGAGGTTGCGGATGAACTCACCGTCGATCTTCAGGTAGTCGACCGGCAGGTACTTGAGGTAGTAGAAGGATCCGAAGCCGGCGCCGAAGTCGTCGAGAGCGAAGCGGCAACCCCAGCGGCGGATCCGCGAGGCGAGGGCGCGCGCCTCGTCCATGTTCGCGATCGCTGCCGTCTCGGTGATCTCGAAGACGAGCTGCGAAGGATCGATAGGCGACTTCGTCAGCTCCCTCTCGATCATCTCCGGCAGCTCCGGGTCGCAGATCGAGTGCCCGGACAGGTTGACCTCGAGCACGATCTTGCGCCCATGAGCTTGCTCGCGCTCGATCAGGCCGATCGCGTGGCGGATCATCCAGACGTCGATCTCCGAGATCAAGCCAAAACGCTCGGCGACGGGCAAAAAGGCGCCGGGCGCGACGATCCCGCCGTCATCCTCCCGCATTCGCACCAGCAGCTCGTAGCGGCCTGAGGCCATCGCCCCTGAGGCTCGCAATCGGCTGGGCGTAGACCGCGAATAGGTCTTCGTTGAGCGCGCGCTTGATCCGGTCGGTCCAGACGAAGCCGGCCCGCTGCGCGTTCGGACGTGGGCGTGTCGCGGGTAAAGAGGACGGCGCGGTCGCGGCCGGAGCCCTTCGCTTCGTACATCGCTACGTCGGCCTCCATCAGAAGCTGCTGCGCCGAAAGGTCGGGCGAATCGACCATCGTCAATACCGATGCTCGTGGTCACCTGGACCGGCTTGTCGCGAGCGAGAACACGGTTACTGCGCACCATCGCGTTCAGCTCTTCGGCGAGTTCCATGGCGGCGTCGGCGCTGGTGCCGGTAAGAAGCACGGCGAACTCGTCGCCGCCCAGGCGAGCCACGATGTCGGCCCGGCGGGTACGTCCCTTCAGCTGCCCGGAGATGCTGCGGATCAGCTCGTCGCCCGCCGGGTGGCCAAGGGCGTCGTTGATGAACTTGAAGTTGTCGATGTCGAGGACGAGAAGTGCAGACTCCATGTCCACGCGACCGGTTACTGCGATCTGTTGCGAAAGCTCTTCACCGAACCGGCGACGGTTGAAGAGGCCGGTGAGGACGTCGTGGTCGGCCAGGTACTGGAGCTGATTCTCCGCGCGCTTTCGCTCGGTGATGTCCTTGAACGTGATCACGGCCCCGTGATCCGCGCCCTTCGGCGCGTACGGCGCAACGGTGTAATCAACCGGGAAGCTCGCCCGGTCCCAGCGCCAGAAGATGTCATCGTCGGCGTGCACCTTGGACTCGTCGGCCAGCGCTGCGTGAATCGGGCAGTCGGTCGCGTCGTGGCCGTCACCCGGAGCGCCCTTGGGGTGGACGACGTCGTGAAGTCGAATGCCCAGGAGCTCTTCGCGCGAACAGCCGAGCAGCTGCGCTGCCGCGGGGTTGGCAAACGTCACCCTGCCCTCAGGGTCGAGGCCGCAGATCCCGTCCCCGGCGGAGTCGAGGATCAACTCGTTCTGGCGTCCGAGACGCGCCAGCTCGACGTCGGCTGACTTGCGTTCGATCGCGTAACGAACGGCGCGCTTCACGCCCCCGCCCTCGATGTTTCCCTTGACGAGGTAGTCCTGCGCGCCCGCCTGGAGGGCTTCGAGCGCAACGTCTTCATTGGCGAGGCCGGTGAGAATGACAATCGGCATGTGCGGAAACCGCTCGCGAAGCCGTTCGATGCCCTCGAGGCCGTTGACGTCCGGAAGGGAGAGGTCAAGGAGTATGCAGTCGGTGGTCCCGTCCTCGACCCGCGCCATCGCGTCGGACAATTTGCGGCACGGATGGAGAGCGATGTCGTGATCGCCCGACGCGGCAACCATCTCCTGGAGCAGCCTGGCATCTGCCGGGTTGTCCTCCACGAGGAGAACGGAGGGGACCGCCGGCGTCATCAGCCGCGGCCTCGCTCCTCGAGCCCGTCCGGGAGCCTCACGATCGAAAGCCAGAACTGCTCGATCGAGCGCACGACGCCCACGAACTCGTCCAGGTCAATCGGCTTTGTGATGTAGGCGTTCACGTGTTGTGCGTACGCGTCGAGGATGTCCCGCTCGGCGGCCGAGGTGGTGAGCATCAAGACTGGGATCTGGAGCAGTGCGGGATCACTCTTGATCGCGGCAAGGACCTCTTTGCCGTCCATCCTCGGCAAATTGAGGTCGAGGATCACCAGGTCGGGCCTCGGCACGTCTGAGTAGTCCCCCTCTTGACGCAGGAATTCCATCGCCTTTTCGCCGTCCTCGGCCACATAGAGCTCGTTGGCCACCTTGCCGGCTTTGAGGACCTCCTCCGTCAGCCGGACATCCGCCGGCTGATCCTCCACCAACAGGATCCTGATCGGTTCGATCGCCATCATCCGCCAGCCAGGTCCTCTCCCAGGTCGGGTAGCACGAATTTGAAGGTGCTGCCGCCCCCCGGCGTCTCCTCGACCCAGATGCGGCCTCCATGCCTCTCGACGACCTTTTTGCAGATCGAGAGGCCAATCCCTGTTCCTGGATATTCCCCTGCACCGTGAAGGCGCTGAAAAACGTTGAAGATGCGTTCGCGGTGGCGCTCCTCGATCCCGATCCCGTTGTCGGATACGAAGAAGTGCCATGCCCCGCCCCGCTTCTCGGCCCCGATCTTGATCTGGGGCTTCACGCCCTCGCGGCGGAACTTGACGCCGTTCGCGATGAGGTTTTCGAACAGGCGGCTCAGCTGGCTCGCGTCGCCGCCTACCACCGGAAGGCTCGAGTGCTCGACGTCCGCCCCCGATGCGGCGATTGCCGCCGCCGTCGCACCGAGCGCGTGGTTGACGGTGTCGTTCAGGTCCACGCGTGTCTGAACCAGCTCCGATCGTCCGGTCCGCGAGTAGGAGAGAAGGCCGTTAATGAGCGCCTGCATTCGCTCCGTGCCGTCGACGATGAAGCCGATGAACTCGTCGGCGGAATCGTCGAGCTGTCCCTCGTAGCGCTTTTTCAGCAGCTGGACAAACCCGGCGATCGTTCTCAGCGGCTCGGTCAGGTCGTGTGAGGCCACGTACGCGAACTCCTTGAGCTCGTCGTTCGCGTGCTCCAGCTCGGTCGCGTAGCGCTGAAGTTCACCGGCGCGGCGCGACATTTCGCGCGAGTGGCGCTCGCGTTCGATCACGCGGCCGAGCTGAAGACCCACCTGTCGCACGAGCTCGAGCAGACGATCGTCCGGCTCAGCCACAGTCTCCGAAAGGAATTCGACCACGCCGGCAACCGATTCTCCGATCAGGATCGGAAAGGTAAACGCGGCGTTGATCCCTGCGCCCTCCGCAGCTTGAGCGCGGGGAAAGTTCGTATCGGCCTTCGCGTCCGGTATCCAGAGCGGCTCCGCGGCCGCCATGGTCCTGCCGATAATGCCGACCCCTCGGGTAAACGTGTTCGCTTCGGTGATCCGCTTGAAGCCGGCGAAGCGTGCCGGATCATCGAGGTGCCAGACGCCGGAGGAAACCATGTGTTCGCCGTCTCGACTGAGTAGGAAGACATGCCCGATCGGCCAACTGGAGCGCTTGCAGATCGCATCCAAGGTGACCTTCAGAGCCGGTCTAACGCCGTCAGCTGAGTTCGCTGCAGCCGCCACCGCTTCCAAGACTTGAAGGTCGCTCTGGCGGTCGTAAAGCTCACGCGTCGAGCGTTCGGCTATCTCCTCCGCAGCGATCCTCGCCTTGCGCTCGCGTTCGTACTTCGCGCGAAGCGTCCTGGCGTCGAGGTCGCTCGAGGCAGGAGCGCCCTCGAGGGCGCGGTCGCTCATAGGACCACGACCTCGAAGACGCACTCCGGATCGCCGCGCTTGACGCAGGTGGGCTGAGCGACCCCGAGCGTCTCGCCGAAGTGAATGGCGGCCCCCTCGATCAATCCGTGGCCGAACCAGCAGAGGCCGCGATTGGATGTGTAGCCCATCAGCATCCGGTCGCCCTCGACGAGCCGATAGTCGAAGGTCGGAACGTTCGCCCCGGGGTAGAGCTTTCTCACCTCTGGGTGGATGATGTCGTTGAGAGTGCGCAGGAAGGGCAGCGTTGTGCTGTGCGACTCGAAGAGCGACGGGTAGATGACCGCGAGCTCTCCCAGCGCCTTCGTCCCGAACCAGCGGACAACCTCATCGGACTCCTGCCCGAGCTGCTCGGAGAGGCTTGCGACGAGAGCGTGGAGCTCCTCATGGGGATACGTGCCGAGGGAGGTATAGGCCCCTTCGACGCCGGAGTCAGCGATCGCCTGTTCCCACGCAGACTCGCCCGCCTCCTCAGAGACGACCTTTTCGAGCAAGTTGAAAACGACTCCCTTCAAGCTGACCTCGTACCTTCAATCGTCAAAGCGCTGAGACTCCTTATAGGTAGAACGCCGCAGATCATCGGATATCCGTCCAGGGCTCAGCTTCCTTCCTACTGCTTTCATGTCCTCCACTCAAGGCACCGTCCCGAATAGCGGCACTTCCCTGCGGATCGCCCACCTCACTGCAACTTTCCCGCCATACCCCGGTGGGGCGGGAAACACGGCGCATCGCTTCGCCGTTGGCCAGGCGGAACGCGGACACCACGTTGAGGTCTTCACCGCTCCGTACGAGGGCGCCGTTCCCCCATCTCCCGACGTCGAGGTACATCGCATCGACCCTGTCTTCGCCATCGGCAACGCGCCACTGATCCCCAAGCTCGCGGCAATCTCCGGCTTCGACGTCGTTCACGTCCACTACCCATTCATCTTCGGATCGGAGCTCACACTGCTCGCCCGGATGCGCCGCAGGGCTCGCTTGCAGGCTCTGCTCGTCCACTACAAGAACCGACTCGTGGGGGACGGGCGTCGCGGCGCGCTCTTCGAGGCCTACGAGCACTCAGTCGCGCCAGTCCTGATCCGCGCTGCCGACCGCGTGTGCGTCCTCAGCCCCGACCACGCCGATTCGGTCTCCTACCTCCGCAGGGCCGGCCGGCGGGATCCGGCGAAGCTCATCGAGATGCCCAACGGAGTCGACGCCGAGCGCTTCAGTCCCGGCAGTGACGGGACTGGCCTGCGCGCTCGCCTCGGCATCGGCGAGGACGATGTGGTCGCGGCGTTCGTGGCGACGCTCGACCGCGCGCACCACTTCAAGCGCTTGGACGTCGCAATCGACGCACTCGCCGAACTCGGCGACGCAGCCGTTCACATCGTCGTTGCCGGAGGCGGGGAGCTGGTCGGCGATTTCCAAAAGAGGGCGGCCGAGCAGGGCGTCGGCGAGCGCGTCCACTTTCTCGGTGCCGTCCCCCATCCCGAGCTGCCCGATGTACTCCGGGCGGCCGACCTCTTCCTCCTCACCACCGAGCCCCCGGAGTCCTTTGGCATCGTCCTGATCGAGGCGATGGCGACCGGGCTGCCGGTTGTAGCAACCGATTACCCGGGCGTCCGCGCGGTCGTGGTGGAGGGAGAGACAGGTCTGCTCGCCCCCCGGGGCGACGCGAGCGCGGTCGCTGCCCGGATTCGAACGTTGGTCGCCGCGGGACCCAACGGCCGCGGAAAGCTAGGCGACGCCGGCCGCAAACGGGCCCTTGCGGAATGGAACTGGCCACGGCTGCTCGACCGCATGGACGTGGCCTACGAGGAGGCGATCGCCACCCGGAAAGCGAAGGTCGGGACGCGATGAACGGGCGCCGCATCCTGCTCGTCTCCTACTTCTATCCGCCGTGCACCGACACGGGGGCACACCGCCCTGCGGCGCTCGCCAAATATCTGCGGCGGGGAGGGCATGACGTGACCGTGCTCACCACCTCTGCCTACGGCTCCCTCTCTGACGATGACGAGCTGGGCATCGTCAGAACGACCGACGCACAGCTCTGGCGCGCGAAGCTGCGCGGTTCGGACCACGTCGGCTCGATGTACGACAACGACACGTACTCGGGCAACCCCCACTTTCTGAGCAAGGTCATCGTGCCGGAGGCGCTGGCGCTGGCGTGGGCGCCGTTCGCTCGGCACCGTGCCCGGGCGCTTCACCGGGCCACTCACTTCGACTGCGTGATCACCACCTCGCCACCCGAATCTGCCCATTCTGTGGGCCGCGCACTTCAACGGCGCGGAGCCGCCTGGGTCGCGGACGTGAGAGACGCGTGGACCTTCGAGCCCCTTCGCCCCCGCTTTCCGACGGCATTCCAGCGTCGGCGCGATGAGCGGATGGAGCGCCGGCTCCTGAGCGCTGCCGACGCGGTCGTGTGCGTGAGCGAACCGGCGGCTCAAGACCTGCGCGATCGCAACATCGCGGATCCCGCGATCGTTCGCAACGGAGCGGACCCCGAATTGCTCGAGGCCGCGGATCCCGCATCGGTCGCTGAGCTCCTCGACCCCAACCGGGTTTCGCTTGTCTACACGGGGAGGTTCGGCAGCAGCGGGCGCGACCCCAGGCCGCTCGTCGAGGCACTCACCAGCCTGGCCGCAGGCAGCCCGGAGGACGCGGGCGAGCTCGAGCTGGTTATCGCCGGGCCGCTGACCGAGGAAGAACGCGATCTGTTCGCCCGCGACGTTTCGCCCGCGCGTATCTTGGTTGTCGGCTCGCTCGAGCGCGAGCGTGCGCTGGCGCTACAGCGCGCCGCTGACGCTCTCCTTCTCGTGGCGCACCCGGTTCGCACCCAGCTCGCGAACTTCAAGCTCTACGAGTACGTCAACGCCGGCCCGCCAATCCTCGCGCTGGCCGCAGGAACCGAGGCGGGCACAGTGGTGGAGAGCCTCGGCGGCGAGGTACTCCCCGCGGGAGACCCCGCTGCAATCGCTGCGGGGCTGGCGCGAACCGCGAGGCGCGAGCTGCCGGCGAGCGACCCGGACACTCGCGCCGAGTACGCGTACCCGGCGGTCGCGGAGCGGATGGCGGCCGTGATCGACCGGGCCGTCGCCGGGCGCGGCTGAGGCGATGCCGCACCGCGGCCCAGCACTCCTGCTCGCAATCGCTCTCGTCGCCCTCACCGCCTGCGGTAAGGGCGATTCGCAAGTTCGGCCCGAGCCGGATGGCGCCGTAGGCCCGGGGCCGCAGAAAGCTCCCAACATCGTGGTGGTGATGACCGACGACCAAGCGACAGACACGATGCAGGCGATGACGCAAACGCAGCGGATCATCGGAGACAAGGGGACGACCTTCGAGGCCTCCGTCACGAGTTTTCCCCTCTGCTGCCCGTCTCGCGCAACCTTCCTGACCGGTCAGTACGCCCACAACCACGGAGTCCTTGACAACCACCCACCGGAGGGAGGCCTCGGGCGCCTGGATCAGAAGGCCACGATGCCGGTCTGGCTCAGCGAGGCGGGTTACCGCACCGCCTTCGTCGGCAAATACCTGAACGGGTACGGCCATGACGACCTGGGTGGCCCCACGTACGTCCCGCCCGGCTGGGACGACTGGTTCGGCCTCACCGCGCAGACCAAGAAGGCCGCGTTCAGCTACGACGCGAACAGAAACGGAAAGATTGAGTCGTTTGGCGAGGAAGAGCGCAGCTACAAGACCGACGAGCTCGCGACCGCCGCCACCCAGATCATCCGTGACAACGCAGACCGCGAAAAGCCTCTCTTCCTGTGGGTCGCGACAAGCGCCCCACATTTAGACCCCGTCCTCGAGGGCGCCAAGCGCAACCCGGCTCCTGCTCCGCGAGACAAGAACGCGTTTCCTGGGGCGATGCCCGACCCCGGCCCTGCGTTCGACGAGCGCGATGTCTCCGACAAGCCCAAATTCGTGCAGGGTCTCCCTCGCCTCGACAAGGAATCACGAGACTTCATCGACCTCACCTACCGCAGCCAGCTCGAATCGCTCTTGGCGGTGGACGATCTCGTGGCGAAGGTGGCGGACACCCTGAAGAAGGAGGGCGAGCTCCAAAACACGCTGCTGATCTTCACGTCAGACAACGGATTCCTGCGAGGCCAGCATCGCCTCGACTCCGGTAAGGCGAAGGTCTACGAGGAAGCGATCGGAGTTCCGCTGCTCGTCAGAGGCCGAGGCTTCGAGCCTGGCTCGAGCACGTCCAACCCGGTCGCCAACGTGGACCTTGCCCCGACGATCATGCGGGCGGCGGGCGTGAAGCCTCCACACCCCCTGGACGGGATTCCTCTCGAGGAAGCGCTGAAGCCTGGCGGGCGTGACCGCGACATCCTGCTCGAAGTCAACTCCCGCAAGGCCGATCAGTTCGAAGGCCTGAGGACCAAACGCTGGGCATACGCCGAGCGCGAGAACGGCGTCGATGAGCTTTACGATCTGAGGAGCGATCCGTTCGAGCTCGAGAATCTGAACTCTGACCCTCGATACGACACGGTCCGGCGCGAGCTCTCCGGAACCCTTGCCCGGCTGCGCAACTGCTCAGGCAGGGCGTGCCGTTGAAGGCCCCCTTATCCTCCTCGCCGATGGCAGACGATCAGCCGATAGAAGTCGACGCGGGCGAGCACCGCTACATCGCGCCCGTCACCGGGCCTGACGACGAGCGCGTCTTCACGGACTCCGGGATCGAGATCGACACGCTGTACGACCCGAGCGACGTCGGCGACGGCCTGAGCGAGCGGCTCGGAGAGCCCGGGGCCTATCCGTTCACCCGAGGCATTCACGACGGCATGTATCGCGACCGGCTCTGGACGATGCGCCAGTACGCGGGGTTCTCGAGCCCAGAGGACACCAACGGCCGCTACCGCTACCTGCTCGAGCACGGCTCAACCGGCCTGTCGATGGCGTTCGACCTGCCGACGCAGCTCGGCCGCGACTCAGACGACCCGCTTTGCGAAGGAGAGGTCGGCCGCACCGGCGTCCCGATCGACACGATCGAGGACATGCGGATCTGCTTCGACCAGATTCCACTCGACCAGGTGTCAACCTCGATGACCATCAACGCGCCCGCGGCGGTTCTTCTGCTTCTCTACGAACTCGTCGGCGAGGAACAGGGCGTGGGGTCCACCGAGCTCCGTGGAACGGTCCAGAACGATGTGCTCAAGGAGTACATGGCGCGGGGCAACTACATCTACCCGCCCGAGGCCACGATGCGCCTCACGACAGACATCTTCGAGTACTGCACCGAGCGCGTTCCGAAGTGGAACACGATCTCGATCTCCGGCTACCACATCCGCGAGAAGGGCTGCTCGGCTGTCCAGGAGGTGGGCTTCACGCTCGCCAATGCGATCGCCTATACCGAGGCCGCACTTGATCGCGGCCTCGAGATCGACGCGTTCGCTGGGCGGCTCGCCTTCTTCTTCAACTGCCACAACAACGTCTTCCAGGAGGTCGCGAAGTTCCGTGCGGCGCGGCGGATGTGGGCGAGGATCATGCGGGAGCGGTTTGGCGCGTCCAAGGAGCGCTCGCAAATGATCCGCTTCCACACGCAGACGGGCGGCGTCACGCTCCAGGCCCAGCAGCCTGAGGTGAACATCATCCGCGTCGCGCTCCAGGGGTTCGCCGCGGTATCGGGCGGCACGCAGTCGCTTCACACCAACGGCTTCGACGAGGCGCTCGCGCTCCCCACCGAGCGCTCGGCCCGGATCGCGCTTCGCACCCAGCAGGTGATCGCCCACGAGTCCGGCGCAGCGGACACGGTCGACCCGTTCGCCGGCTCCTACTTCGTCGAGTCGCTCACCGACGAGATCGAGCTGCGCGCGTGGGAGCTGATCGAAGAGGTGGAGCGCCAGGGCGGATCGGTGCGCGCGCTTGACTTCATGCAGAAGGAGATCGAGGAATCGGCCGCCTCCTACCACGAGCGCTACCGCTCTGGTCAGGACATCGTCGTCGGGGTCAACAAGTACGTCACTGACACCGTCGACGACGTCGACATCCTGAAGGTCGACCCCGAGGCGGAGAAGCGCCAGCTCGAGCGGCTCGAGAAGTTCAAGGAGAACCGCGACCACGCGGCGCTCGAATCGAAGCTTGGCGAGTTGCGCCAGATCGCGGACGGCGAGGGCAACCTCCTGCCCCCAATCAAGGAGGCGCTCCGCGTGGGCGCTTCCATCGGCGAGGTCTGCGGCGCGATGCGCGAAGCATTCGGTGAATACACAGGCGGGACGTTCTTCTAACCCCAACGCCCCCGGCGAAAGTCGGAGAGTGACGCACTCTGAGACGTTCGCCTGATTCTTGGCAGGAATGCGGTGGTGGCGCGCGAAACCCCGGCCGAATGGAGATCAAGGTAAAACGGACCCTGGTCAAGTCGGCGCCCGAGCTTTGGGAGCTGGCCGATGACCTCGCTCGGATGGAATCGTGGGGATCGAGCCTGGTCGGCTCGAAGTCGATCGAGATCAAGGTGACCGACCGGCGCCCGGAAAAGATGCTTGCCTGGAGCGTCATGGGGCCGGGCGCGCAGGCGCGCATCGCGGTCGAGTTGGCCGAGAAGGGCTTTGGCACCGCGGTCGAGATCACCGCCAACCACGAGGCGACCGGGCAAGTCGCGACCGACGCGATGGAGAGGCTTCTGGATGAGCTCGGATCCCCCGACCGACACCCATTCATCGCCGGCTGACGAGCCGGACGCCGCCGAACCCGCGCTGAGCCAAATCGTTGCCGCGCGTGGCGAGCCGCTGCTTGAAGCCCTGGAGGCAGGGCACCCGGGATCCCTCGACCGGGCGAACGCCACCGGTTCCTACGCGCTGGCAGTGGCTGTTGGCCTCGGCTTCAGCCGAGAAGAGGCGGAGCTCTGCCGCCAGACAGCCAGGCTGGCCGACATCGGCCGGATCTACGGCGCGGACCATCTTTTCGAATCGGGCGCGCAGCTCGCGCTCGGGGCGGGCGTGCCCGAGGTGGCCTGCGAATGGCTTGCACAGGCCGGCGAGAACTACGACGGCAGCGGCCCTCTCGGTCTGGCCGGCGCCGAGATCCCGGTGTTCTCACGGATCGTCCGGGCAGCCAAGGCAGGTGACTCGATTGCGAGTGAGCCAGGCACAAGCGCTGCGGATGTGAAAGCCGCTCTCCGCGACATGACCGACACCGAGCTTGACCCCGCCATGGTCCATGCCCTGGTGGCGATGCTCGAAAGCGCGGGCGCCTGAAATAGACTGCGGCGCCCCGTGCGCCAGTCGTATCCACAGACACACGAAGAGAAGCTCAACTACCTGCGCGAACTTCGCGAGCAGGCGATCCACTCGGCCTCCGAGGCCGCGGTCGAGAAACAGCACGCCAAGGGCAAGTTCACCGCCCGCGAGCGCATCGAGAAGCTGCTCGACCCAGATTCGTTCGAGGAGCTCGACACCTTCGTCCGCCATCGCACGCACGACTTCGAGATGGACAAGAACAGGCCCTGGGGCGATGCCGTCGTCACCGGGTACGGGACGATCGACGGCCGGCCCGTCTTCGTCTTCAGCCAGGACTTCACAGTGTTTGGCGGTTCGCTCGGCGAGGTGATGGCCGAGAAGATGGTGAAGATCATGGATCTCGCCGCCAAGGTCGGCGCGCCGGTCATCGGCATCAACGACTCGGGTGGCGCGCGGATCCAGGAAGGCGTCGTTTCACTTGGCGCGTACGGCGACGTCTTCGTCCGCAACGTTCAATGCTCGGGCGTGATCCCGCAGATCTCGGTGATCATGGGCCCCTGCGCGGGCGGCGCCGTCTACTCCCCGGCCATGACCGACTTCATCTTCATGGTCAAGGAGACCTCGCACATGTTCATCACCGGACCCGAGGTGATCAAGACGGTCACCGGCGAAGAGGTCGAGTTCGAGGCGCTCGGCGGCGCGATGACTCACAACTCGAAGTCGGGTGTCGCCCATTTCGCTTCCGAGGACGAGGACGCGTGCCTCGAGGACGTTCGCTACCTGATCGGCTTCCTGCCGCAGAACAACCTCGAGATGCCACCGCGGGTGGAGCCTTTCGACGATCCCGACCGCGAGGACCCCGAGCTCGACACGCTCGTGCCCGACGACCCGCAGAAGCCATACGACATGCGCGATGTGATCGGACGCATCGTCGACGACGAGGAGTTCTTCGAGGTTCACGAGCACTGGGCGCAGAACATCGTCTGCGGCTTCTCGAGGCTCGACGGTATTCCGGTCGGCGTGGTCGGCAACCAGCCAAAGCACCTGGCCGGAGTCCTCGACATCGACTCGTCGTGCAAGGGCGCGCGATTCGTCCGCACCTGCGACGCCTTCAACATCCCGCTTCTCACCTTCACCGACGTTCCCGGGTTCATGCCCGGCACCTCGCAGGAATGGGGCGGCATCATCCGCCACGGCGCAAAGCTCCTCTACGCGTTCACCGAGGCCACGGTGCCGAAGCTGACCGTTGTCACGCGCAAGGCATACGGCGGCGCCTACGACGTCATGAACTCCAAGCACATGCTCGCCGACTTCAATTTCGCCTGGCCGACCTCAGAGGTCGCCGTGATGGGGCCCGAGGGCGCCGTCAACATCATCTACCGCCGTGACATCGCCGAGTCGCCGACGCCGGACGAGCGCCGAGCGCGGCTCATGGACGACTACAAGGCGCGCTTCGCCAACCCTTACTCAGCGGCCGAGCGCGGCTACCTCGACGACGTGATCGAGCCGCGCCAGACCCGGCCGAAGCTGATCCGCGCGCTTCGCACGCTGCAGACCAAGCGGGTCGAGCAGCCGAAGCGCAAGCACGGCAACATTCCGCTCTAGGCGGCGCAGGCCGCATTGGACGCCCAGGCGAGGTCCAGGTTGCGGACTTGACAGCCCAAAATCCGCTTGAAATCGTGCCTCGTAAGTGACAGCGAACCGGCGGATCGATCCAAAAGCGCCGCAAGTCAAGCCTCTTCACCGACTCGGCACGTCGCTGCGAGGCGAGCTGCTGATGCCCGGTCACCCGTCCTACGAAAGCGCTCGGCAGGTCTGGTAAGGAGCGATCGATCGCCGGCCCGCCGCAATCGCGCGATGTGCGGATGCCGTCGACTTCGCGGCTGCGCTGGCCTCTGCTCGGCGGGCTGAGCTCCCGGTGACCGTGCGCGCCAGAGGCCAACGTCCTGTGGGCCGATCAGAACATCGATCCCGCCGGATCGGCCACCCCGACCGAGGTGATCAAGTCCGATTTTCAGTCTTGAATGGCCCCGCGCCGCGTGCGACCGTGCGCCGCTGATGAACGAGAAGCGATATCCGAAGTTCCGTCACGCCACGGCCCCCTCCCTTGCGCTGGCCGCGATCTCGGCGCTGGCGCCCGCCCCGGCCAGGGCCGAGGAGTTCGTTGTCACGCGAACCGACGATCCGCCCTTAGGGGGCTGCTCGGCCAGCGACTGCTCGCTGCGGGGCGCAATCGTCGGCGCCAACCAGGATGCAGGCGCGGACACGATCGGTCTCTCACCGGGCGTCTATGGCCTTACGATCCCGCGCTCGTCGCTCTCCCAGTTTCCGGACTCCTTCAAAGGCGATCTGGACGTGACCCATAACGTTGTGATTCGCACGCGCAATGGCGACGCCGTGATCGACGCAAACGGCGCCACGATCGACGACCGTGGCCTCGAGCTCCACTCCGGCGCACTAACGCTCGAGCACGTGAGTGTGATCGATGGAAACGCTCCGCCCGACGGGGACGACGTCGGACGGGGCGGCGGGATCCGGGCCGATGGCGGCACCCTCACGATGCGCGACGGCCGGATTGCTCAGAGCGCCGCCCGTGACAACGGATCGAAGGGCGCCGGTCTCTACAACGCGGGCGGCGCCATTCTGCTCGAACGCGTGATCGTCGAAGCGAACGACGCGAGCTCACTCGGCGGCGTCAACGACGTCGGGGGGTTCGCGGGCGGAATCTTCAACGAACCGGGCGGGAGCGTCACGCTTCGGAGCTCAGTCGTGCGCACTAACAACGCCGCCTTCGGCGGCGGACTTGCTGGAGAGGGCTTTCTCCTTGATTCGTCCAGCCTGCGCCGGAACACCTCCGGCGACGGGGGCGGCGGCTACCTCTACGGGTCCGGCATCACGGAGCTTCGCAACACGACGGTGAACCACAATGGCGCCGGGCTCGGGCCGGGCGGCGGACTACGCGTCGCAAACGGCACCGTCTTTTTGGCAAGCTCCACGGTCGCTGCGAACAGCGCCACGGACGGCGGCGGGGTTTCCATCCGCGACGACGCGGGAGGGGACCCAGCGGCTATTCACATCAACCACAGCGTCGTTGCGGGAAACACGGCTGGCACCCATCCAGATTGCGCGCAGAATGCTGACGGTCTGCTCGTAACCGGCGGGCACAACCTCATCGGGAACTCGGAAGGCTGCGCAGTCACCCCAGCCGATGGCGACCTCATCGGCGGCCCCGCGGCCCCTGTCGACCCGATGCTCGGGCCCGACAGCTTCAACGGGGGGCTCCTCGACGCCGTGTTCACCCTCCCACTCCGCAAGTCGAGCCCGGCGGTTGACGGCGGATCCGAGGATCTCGGTGACTGTCAGGGCGTGGACGGCCGCGGTGTGCCGAGGAAAGCTCCGTGCGACATCGGCGCGTACGAACGCAGGCAATGCGGCGGAGTGCTCGTTGACCGCGTCGGAACTGCGGAAGCGGACGGCGGGTCAAACGCTGAATTGGCGCCCGAAGCTGACGCTGACGGCTTCCTCGGGCTCGGCGGCGAAGATCACCTTCGCGGCGACAAGGGTGATGATGGGCTTTGCGGCGGCGGCGGAAGCGACCGGCTTGAGGGTGGTCGGGGCGCCGATGTCTTGGTCGGCGGGCGTGGGCACGATGTCTGCGACGGGGGGCCGGGCCGTGACAAAGCGACCGGCTGTGAATTGGAACGGAGCATCCCGTGAGGCTCGTTCTATCGGCATGCATCGTGCTCGCATGGGCTGCGCCTGCCACCGCGTTCGCCGAGACGTACCGGCCCACCCGCTTCGACGACCCTTCGCCCGGCGCTTGCAAGCCAAACGACTGCTCGCTCACGGAAGCGATCAACGCTACGACAGTGAACGGCGGTCACGACAGGATCGTGCTCAAATCTGGGACCTACGAGCGCGAGGTCCTTGGCAGTCCCTCGGCCGGCGGCCCGGGCGGTCTGGACATAGAGGGCAAGGGGCCCGACGAGACGATCGTTGACGCCAACGGGATGGGCGCACCATTCAGCCTAGCTTCAACCAGCGGCTCCTCATCCATTGAGTCGCTGACGGTGACCGGCGGGAGCCTTTCGACCGGCGGCGGCGTCAACGTGCTTTCGAACCACGTCGCCCTTCGCGACGTGGACATCATCGGGAACTCTGCTACCGAGGGCGGCGGCGTTTACCTGGACCGGACCGTGCGTGACGTCAAGCTCCTCGGGCTGAGAATCACCGGCAACGAAGCGACGTTCGGCGGCGGGCTGCGCTCCATGGGTAGGGACGTGATCATCAAGAAGACAACGATCGCCGCCAACAACGCCGGCGAGGGCGGTGGCATTGACCTTCGCCCGGCTATGCCAGGCCGCCCGGCCACCATGGCGATCCGGTCGAGCACGATCTCGGGCAATTTCGCCGTAAAGGGCGGCGGCATCCTTGCCGACGGCCAGCCGACGTTCGACCCCGAGCAGAAGCCTCCGAAGGCCGCCCTCCTGAACTCGACCGTTGCCGGCAACTCCGCGAGTGGCGACGGCGGAGGCATCCTCGTCAACCACGGAGCGAAGCTCACTTTGGCGAGCTCAACGCTCGCTTACAACGCCGCGGACGACGACGGAACCGGTGGCGGCGACGGAGGTGGCATATGGCAGCAATCCAGTCTTCGAGTCGCCCTCCTCGACTCGCTGGTCGGAGCCAATGTGGTCGGAGCCAGCGGTGCCAGCCCCCAGTGCGCGGGATCGTTCGCCGTCAACGCCGGCACCGTGCTTCAGACCCAGGCTGTGACCTGCGACGTCTCGGGCTCCCCCGTGCTCACGGCGAACCCACTGGTTGGTCTGCTCGCTGATAACGGTGGACCCACGCAGACGGTTGAGCTTCTGTCGGGCAGCGCAGCTATCGCCAACGCCGTCGGCTGCCCGAAGCGCGACCAGCGTGGCGTTAAACGCCCCGACTCCGGTTGCGACTCGGGGTCCTTCGAACGGAAACTGCCCTAGTAGGCACGCTCGATGTCGGCAAGAGGAGAGAGCCCGCCCCAGCTCGCGAACTCGCGCACGATGTGCTGTGGCCCTTCGATCGAGATCTTCCCTGAGTGGATGGCGTGGCCAAGGGACAGCTCGCCCGTATGCCATCTGACGAGCGCGTCGGTTTCGCATGTGAGCACTATGTCCTCGTCGAACCCAGGTGGCTTCACGCACACTTCGGGTTCCGGCCGCTGAACCACGAGCCAGAACTGGTGTTGCGGCGAGTCGTGAAACACGACTCTCGCCACGACGCGGTCGTCGGGAAGCTGTTTCGGATCCATGGACTTGCAGATCGCCCAGAGGAGCGCGCCGCGGTCAGAGCGGGCCGGGGTCACCTCAATCCACCGGGCGCCCCACAAGCTGAGTGCGTCACAAACCGGCTCGAGACCCTGCCCCGTCGGAGTCAAGCTGTAAACAGAACCTCGGCCGGACGGCTTTGAACTGCGCCCGACCACGCCCACGTGCTCGAGATACCGAAGCCGCTCGCTCAGGACGCTCCTCGGCAACCCAGGCGCGCCATCCCTGATTTCGCTGAAGGTCGACGCCCCAAGGAGCAGGTTGCGGATGATGATCGGCGTCCAGCGATTCGCGAAGATCTCGGATCCGCGGGCGAGCGGGCAGAAGGCCTGGTCGTAGGTGTCCTGCATGGTCCCCATCCTTCCATGCTCAGCTGTGAATCGAAGTCTGCTTTTCGGACTTCGATTCACGACCTACTGCTGTCAGCCACCGGTCGTTCATGTCGCGACATCGCCGAGTCGCCGACACCCGATGAGCGCCGCGCGCGCCTGATGGACGACTATAAAGCGCGCTTCGCCAACCCTTACTCGGCGGCCGAGCGCGGCTACCTCGACGACGTGATCGAGCCCCGACAGACCCGCCCGAAGCTGATCCGAGCTCTACGGACTCTTCAAACCAAGCGGGTCGAGCAGCCGAAGCGCAAGCACGGCAACATCCCGCTGTAACCGGCGCTTGTCTCCCGGCGCGGTGGTACGGTCGCAGACGGGCATGGATGTGAGCGAGAGGGGATCGGTTCGGGCGCGGGCTTCAACGACCGTGATCGTCGCGCTGGCTATCGCGGCCGGCGTTACCGCGCCCGCCGATGCCGGTACATCGACCGTATCCGACACCACGGGCAAGTCAACAGTCGAGCAGCGCATCGTTCCCAACGCTGATGCCGGCTACCGCGAGCTCGCGCTGGGCGCCGGCGAGGGCTACACCGTTCGCGAGGGCGCTGCCGCTGGCACGATCGGCATGCCGGACGCCGGCGACCTGGGCGTGGCGCAAGCCGGCCGTGAAAGCCGGCGCGAGTCGCTCCTCTACTTCGGACAGCTCTCCGACTTCCAGCTGGCTGACGAGGAGTCGCCAGCGCGGGTTGAGTTCATCGACACCGGCCCGTTTGGCGCCGCCTGGCGCCCGTGGGAGGCGCTCAACCCGCAGATCGACGACGCGATGGTCCGCCAGCTCGACCAATTTGCCGCCTCGAGCCCGATCGAAGCGGCTGACGGCTCGAATCGTGCGATGGACCTGACCATCGCAACCGGCGATCTCGCCGACTCGAAACAGCTGAACGAGACCGAATGGACCCGAACCCTCATGGAGGGTGGGCCGCTGGATCCCAACAGCGGCATCGACACCGCCATCGGCTATCCCGGTGTCGGATGCATCCCGGGCGTGACCGACGAGGGCGCCACCCCCAAGTACACGGGCGTTCAGGACTACGCAGACTTCGGCGTGAACAACCAGTTCTACGATCCCAACCAGCCGGCAGGCGCGTTCTCTGACTGGCCCAAGTACACGGGCATCCTCGACAAGGCGCAGCAATCGTTCGAGGCGACTGGCCTCACCATGCCCTCGTACATCGCGTTCGGCAACCACGACGCGCTCGTCCAGGGGAACGCCGCTGCCAACGTCGCTTACGAGGGCGTGGCCACGGGCTGCATCAAGGCCGCATCGCCGGTGGTATTCGATCCAGGCACGCTGAGCTCTGCGCTTGGCGCGCTGGATCCAGCGAACCTGCTGAGTCTTTTGGGCACCGACCCTACGAAGCTTCGCCTGGTGCCCCCCGACCCGAAGCGCCAATTCGTCTCAAAGCCGCAGTACAAGAAGGTCTTCAAGGACGGGACCCAGGCCGACGGTCACGGCTTCGGCTACGTCGACCCCGCCGAGGAAGCCGCGTCCAACGGATCCGCGGGCTACTACGCGTGGAGCCCTCAGCCGGGCATCCGGATGATCGCGCTCGACACGATCTCGGAGGCGGGCGTGATCGGCCCATCGGCCGACGGCAACATCGACGATCCGCAGTACCAGTGGCTCAAGGGCCAGCTCAACGACGCGAACGCTGCCGACGAGCTGGTGGTGCTCTTCTCCCACCACGCGATCCCAAGCCTCACGGCAGACGTCGCGGACGAGATGGCCCCACCCTGCACCGGCGGCCCGCCGCAGCCTCCGGCAACGGGCCACGACACCAACCCGGGATGCGACATCGACCCGCGCAACTCCGCCCCGATCCACCTCGGCGCCGACATGACCTCGCTCCTTCACCAGTACCCGAACGTGATCGCCTGGGTCGCGGGCCACTCGCACGTGAACTCGATCGAGCCCTATCCGGATCCGGACGGGACGGGCGGCTTCTGGTCGATCCGCGTTGCAGCGGAAGCCGACTGGCCGCAGCAGAGCCGCCTTCTGGAGATCTTCGACAACAAGGACGGGACGCTCTCGATCTTCGGCACGATCCTCGACCACGCCGGCGGAGCAACGGCGCCCGCATCCAACTCCAACGCCTCGGCGTTCAGCCTCGACCAGCTCGCCTCGGCAGGGCGGAACATGTCCTACAACGATCTCCAATCGGGTGCCCGGGCCTGCACCCCCGCGTGTGGCGAGGGCACCGAGGTCGACCGCAACGTCGAGTTGATCGTGGGGGATCCACGCAAGCGTGGTGGCGGCGAGGCGTGCTCTCGAACCATCGCGGGCACAGCGGATCCCGATCGCCTGAAGGGCACCGATGCCAGCGAGCGCATTCGAGGCAAGCGGGGCAGCGACCGCCTGAACGGCAAGGGCGGCGACGACTGCATCGGCGGCGGGAGAGGACGCGACCGCATCAAGGGCGGCTCAGGTGAGGACACCCTGCGGGGCGGAGGCGGAAACGACATAATCAAGGCGAAGGACGGCGAGGTGGACACCGTCAAGTGCGGCACGGGCCACCACGACCGCGCCGTCGCCGACAAGACGGACCAGCTCACAGGCTGCGAAAAGCGAAAGCGCCGCTAGCGCCAATCGCCGGAGACTTGTCGCTATAGCGACGTCTTAGCGACGGTTGGCCTCGTCGAGGACCGCCAGGGCGATGCCCAGGTCCTGAATCGCCAAACCGGTCGAGTCGAAGAGGGTGATTTCCTCGCGGGTGGTGCGGCCCTCCGCCTCGCCCGCGAGGACAGCGCCAAGGTCCGTGACGCCGGCGCGTGTGATCTCGCCGCGTTCCACGGGGCCCGACAGCTCACCTCCGTTTGAGGCCTGTTCCCACTCGTCGCAGAACACGGTGCAGCGCGCCATCACGCCCGCCTCAACCTCGGCCTTGCCGTGGGCGTCGGCTCCGAGGACGGCGATGTGCCGGCCGGGCCGGAGATCTGAGGCGAAAATGACGCGATGATCGCCCGGCGTGACGGTCACGACGACGTCCTGAGCGCAAGCCTCCTCGCGCGAGCCCGCGCTCCAGCCCAACTCGCCGGCGAGACCGAAAGCAGCCTCCTCGCGAGCGTCGAAGCAGATCCCAGGCCCGAACCCGACCGCGGCGAGGCAACGCGCCGCCCACGCGCCATTCACTCCACAGCCGACGATGCCGACGGAGGTTGCGCCATCGCGCGCGAGCGCGAACGCTGACACGGCCGCGGCGGCACCGGTGCGAAGTGAGGTCACGGCCCCGCAGTCGAGAATCGCGAGGAGCTCGCCAGTTTCGGCGCTCGAGACGAGGAGAGCACCCGCGACGACCGGGAGCCCTCGCGATGGGTTGTCCGGGAACGACGTGACCCACTTGAGGATCGCGAGGCCCTCGCCGCGAGCAGGCATCGCGCGAAAGTCGCCGTTCGGCGGAGCGTCGACGTACGTCTTCGCCGGCATCACCCAGTCGCCCGCGTGGTGGCGAATGAATGCCGTACGGGTGCGCCTCACCGCCTCGGCGGGCGAGACGGCGGCAAAAACCTCATCGGCATCGATGATCCTGGCCTCAGCCACGAGCCAAACCTAGACGGCGCCCCGCCACGACCCTCGGCGAATAGAGTGGCGCCGGCATGAGCGTGCGCATCAACGTCACCTCGAACGCCTCGGACTCCGAGACCGCCGCGATCGTCGCCGCGGTCGAGCAGTTCCTCGCCGATACCGCGCCGCCGCCCGCTGAGAGCAGCACGATCATCAGCCCATGGGCCGGCGCCGCTCTTCGCGAGGGCATCGACGCTCGCCAGCTTTACGGCAACGCAGCAGGGCACGCACCGCCGCCTCGCTGAGGAGAAGCGTAAGGTCCCAACCTCAGCTCGACAGGAGGATTCAATGGCAGTGGTGAAGATCATCGAGCTCGTCGGAAGCTCGAAGACGTCAACGGATGACGCGGCAAAGCAGGCGCTCGCGGAGGCGCAGTCTTCGCTGCGGAACATCCGCGCGGTCGACATCGTGTCGACCGGCATTCGCGGCGCGAACCTCGACGAGTACCGGGCGCACGTGCGCGTCGCGTTCATCGTCGACAAGGAAGAGGTCGATTGATGAGGAGCAGGGCAGGGATCACACTCGCAGGCATTGGCGTCGCCGCGCTGGCGTGGGCGGCCATCGCCCTCGCGGACGACATCACCTGCCACGGCGGCAAGTGCAACGGGACCCCCTTCGAGGACTCGATCACCGGAAGCTCGAAGAAGGACGGCATCAACGCCAAGGCCGGTAACGACGAGGCGTACGCGGGCGGCGGCAACGACGTGATCGAGATGGGGCCGGGTAACGACTACGTCGAAGGCGGCAAGGGAGACGACAAGATCTCCGGAGGCGACGGCGACGACCGGTACCTCATCGGCGGCCTGTTTGGCGGCAAGGGTGACGACATGATCACTGGCGGCGACGGGAACGACGACCTCTACGGCGACGCTGGCGCGGACGTTCTCGTCGGCGGCGACGGGGACGATCAACTCGTCGGCTCAGGCGCCGAACCCGGCGACGATGGCTCCAAGGACCGCATGACCTGCGGCCCCGGATTCGACACCGCGATCCTCGGCAACAGGGACAAGGCGGACGAAAGCTGCGAGGACATAGTCCACGAGCGGTAAAACCCTGAATCCCGATTGGGATTTGTGTAATATGCCGTCGTATGGAGCCGACAGCCGCGCCTGTGCGCACGAAGGACAAGGCCACCCCTGACCAGCTCGACCAGGAGCATGGAAAGGAGCAACAGGGCAAGGGTCGCCTCGGGACGCTTGAGAATCCCGAGGTCTACGACAACGTACCCGGGCATCTGATCCCGATCATCGAGCGCGAGTTCGACGACTTCGACACCGAGGCCAAGAGCTTCCTGGACGGTCAGCAGACCGAGGAGCAGTTCATCGGCTTTCGCCTCAAACAGGGCGTCTACGGACAGCGCCAACCCGGGGTCCAGATGATCCGGGTGAAGCTTCCCATGGGCGGGGTAACGCCGGACCAGCTCGACACCTTCGCGGATGCAATCGAGCAGTGGGCGCCGCTCAACAAGGGCCACATCACGACCCGGCAGAACATCCAGATCCACCACATCCCGCTGCCTGACGCCGCCAAGTTCATCCGTGCGATCTCGGATGCAGGCCTCTCGTCCCGCGAGGGCTGCGGCAACACGATGCGAAACGTCACGGGCGACCCCTTCGCCGGCGTCGCCGCTGACGAGCTCTTCGACATCACCCCCTACGCCGGCGCCTACGTGCGCTACTTCGTGCGCCACCCCACGACGCAGCTGATGCCGCGAAAGATCAAGACCGCGTTCACGGCGACCGACGAGGACGTCGCGATCACCGGCATCCACGACATCGGCTTCATCCCCCGTGAGCGTGATGGCGTCCGCGGGGTCGAGATCGTCGTTGGCGGCGGCACTTCGATCATGCCGCGCATCGCCCCCACGCTTTACGAGTTCGTCGAGCTCGACAACGGCGACTACCTGAAGATCACCGAGGCCGTTCTCAGGATCTTCGACCGTCAGAACTGGCTCCGCCCCAATCGTGCCCGCGCGCGAATCAAGGTCCTGATCGACAAGATCGGAATGGACGCGTTCCGCGAGATGGTGGATCTGGAGCTCGAAGGTGAATGGGTCGGCGAACGCGACTTCTCCATCGAGCACCTCCTGCCGGACGACATGTACGACGAAGAAGCGCACGCTCCGTCGGCGCCTGCCAGCTACGCGTCTCCAAACGGTGACATCTCCGAGTTCGAACGGTTCCGGGAGTCGAGCGTCCGGCCACAGCGCCAGGACGGCTTCTCGACCGTTCTCGTCAAGGTGACGCGCGGCGATCTCACGCCTGAGCAGTTCCGCGGACTCGGCCAGATCATGCGTGACTTCACCGGCGGTTTTGCCCGCTCCACGGTCCAGCAGAACCTGGTGCTTCGCTGGGTGCGCGACGAGGCCGTGTACGACGTCTGGCAGCGCCTCGGCGAGCTGGGCCTGGCCGAATCCGGAGCCCGCGAGATCACCGACGTTGTGAGCTGCCCCGGCACCGACTCGTGCAAGCTCGGCATCACTGCCTCGATGGGCCTCAACGCCGCCATTCAAAAGCGCGTCGAGGAGATGGAGATCACGGATCCGCTCACGAGGCAGATCCACATCAAGATGTCCGGCTGCCCCAACGGTTGCAGCCAGCATCACATCGCGAACATCGGCTTCTACGGAGCCTCTCTGAAGGTCGCCGGCCGGCCGGTTCCCGCCTACATCCCTCACCTCGGCGGCAATTACGAAGGCGGCAAGGTCGTCTACGGCGCACGCCTGAAGTCGCGACTCCCCGCCAAGCGCGTTCCCGATGCGGTCGAGCGTTGGCTGCGGCTCTACGAAGCCGAGCGCAACGGGGAAGAGCCCTTCAACGACTTCGTCGAGCGCCTCGGCGTGGCGCGCTTCGAGGAGGAGATCAAGGAGCTTGCGATGCCTGCGGACTTCTCCCTCGCGACGATGGACCAGTTCATCGACTGGAACCGCGCCGAGCCGTACAAGGTCGAGCGCGGCGAAGGCGAGTGCGCGGTATGACCGGGACGGTAATTCGCGTCCGGCCCCTCGACGAGGCTCCTCTCCCTGAAGACGACGGGTACCGTCCAGTGCCGATGATCGGCGGACGCGAGGTGGACCCGGCGGAGATCTCTGCCGAGGTCGAGGAGATGGGAGCCGAGGGCGCCATCAAGTGGGCCGCCGAAACCTTCGGTTCGCGTCTCACCTTCGCCGTCTCGTTCCAGAAGACCAGTTCCGTGATTATCGACATCGCGCACCGCGTCGATCCGAGCGCGCGGTTCGTGTATATCGACACCGAATTGCTCTTCCCCGAGACGTACGAAACGCGGGACAAGCTCACGGATCGGTACGGAATCGAGTTCGAGAGATACGTGCAGGACAACCCGCCCGGGCTTTCTGAACGGTGGCGCGCGGGCGAGTGGGGACCGGACGACGAGTGCTGCGCCCCGCGCAAGGTCGCTACCATGCGCCGCTCCCTCGAGGGGGTCGACTGCTGGGTCTCCGGCGTCCGAAGGGTCGATTCCGAGACTCGTGCCAGCGCCCAGCGCTTCGGCTGGGACGCCCGGTTCGATCGCTGGAAGCTGAATCCCCTCGCCGACTGGGATGACAAGCAAGTCTGGACCTACATAAAGGAACATCACGTGCCTTACAACCCACTTCACGACCAGGGCTATCCGTCAATCGGATGCATGCCCTGCACCTCAAAGCCCGGCGCAGGGCGAGGATTCCCGAGCTGGCCGCTGGGCCGGGACCGACCGGACCGAGTGCGGCATCAATGGCTGAGCTGCAGCTATCGAGTAGACAAGCCTCCGACTTCGAGCTCATCGGCAACGGCGGTTTTGCGCCGCTCACCGGTTTCATGGGCTCTGAGGACTGGAAGTCCGTCTGCGAGAACATGAGCCTGGCCTCTGGCGAGATCTGGTCAATCCCGATCACTCTCGCCACGGACCTCGAGTGCTCCGAAGGCGACGTCGTCGAGCTGACCGCGCCGAACGGCAAGAAGCTCGGCCGTCTGACCGTCGAGGAGATCTTCGAGAAGGACGTCGAGGTCGAGGCCGAGAAGGTCTATCTCACGACCGACAACGATCATCCCGGCGTCGCGGCCATCCGCGAGGAGGGCAACCGTTGCCTGGCCGGGCCGATCGAGGTCGACGCGCTCCCGGATCACGAGGAAGCGTTCATGAAGCGCTACCAGACCACCGAGGAGTCGAAGAAGGCGTTCGCCGACCGCGGCTGGAAGCGCATCGTCGCGTTCCAGACCCGCAACCCGATCCACCGGGCGCACGAGTACCTCACGAAGGCTGCGCTCGAGATCTGCGACGGCCTCTACATCCATCCGTTGATCGGTGAGACCAAGAAGGGCGACATCCCCGCTGACGTGCGGATGAAGTGCTACGAGGTCCTGATGGACAACTACTACCACCCGGACCACGTGATGCTCGGGGTCAACCCCGGCAAGATGCATTACGCCGGCCCGCGTGAAGCTGTTCTCCACGCGATCATCCGCCGCAACTACGGCTGCACCCACTTCATCGTGGGCCGCGACCATGCGGGCGTTGGTGACTACTACGGCACCTACGACGCGCAGCGGATCTTCGACGACATCGACACGGAGAAGCTCGGGATCACCCCGCTCTTCTTCGAGCACACCTTCTGGTGCAACGAGTGCGAGGGCATGGGCTCGGCCAAGACATGCCCCCACCCGCAGGAGTCGCATCTGTTCCTGTCGGGAACCAAGGTGCGCGAGATGCTCGGCGAGGGCGAGAAGCCGCCGCCCGAGTTCTCCCGCGAGGAAGTTGCCCAGATCCTCATCGACGCTTATCAGGAAGAGGAGTAATCAACTCATGGCTGACGAAAAGGGCTTCACCCTCTGGTTCACCGGGCTCTCCGGAGCCGGCAAGACAACGATCACCAACCACCTCGTGAAAGAGCTGCTCTCCCGTGGCTCCAAGCTCGAGGTGCTCGACGGCGACGTCGTGCGCGAGAACCTCTCGAAGGGCCTCGGCTTTTCGAAGGAAGACCGCGACACCAACATCCGCCGTATCGCCTTCGTGGCGAACCTGCTCTCGCGCAACGGCGTGCCGGTCATCACGGCCGCAATCTCGCCCTACCGTGCGATCCGCGACGAAGCCCGTCAAATGATGGACGACCGCTTCATCGAGGTCTACGCCAAGGCTTCGGTCGAGGCGTGCGAGGAGCGCGACGTCAAGGGCCTCTACGCGAAGGCGCGCTCCGGCGAGATCAAGGAGTTCACCGGCGTCTCGGATCCCTACGAGGAGCCTGAGAATGCGGAGATCGTCGTTGAGACCGAGAGCCAGTCCCCCGAGGAGTCCGCTCAGCAGATCCTGACCTACCTCGAGGACAACGGGTTCATCTCGAAGAACTGAGCCAACCCGGTTCGGAACACTGATGAGGCGGTCCGGGCAACCGGGCCGCCTCTTTTGTTCGTAGGAACGAGCAAATGGAAGACCGAGAGCCGATCTCCCGCACCTACCGCTTCGCAATGGCCGCCTGCGCGCCGGTAGTTCGCTGGTGGGGCCGGCTCGAGGTCGAGGGCGCAGAGCACATGCCGCTCACAGGACCCCTCCTGATCGTGGGCAACCACGACTCGCAGTGGGATCCGGTCGCCATCGGCATCGCGGGCCGCAAGCGGCGCCAGATTCGCGCCCTGGCCAAGGCGAGCCTGTGGAAGATCCCTGGGCTCGCCCCGATCCTGCGCGGAATGGGCCAGATCCCGATCCAGCGCGGCAAGGCGGACTCTGGCGCGCTCGATGAGGCGATCCGCCAGCTGCGCGATGGCGCGTGCATCGGCGTCTTCCCAGAGGGGACGATCTCCCGCGGCGCTGTGCTGCGCGCCCGTAGCGGCTTGGGCCGCCTGGCGCTCGCGGTTCCCGACGCGACGATCGTTTGCGTCACGGTCACCGGCACCGTCGACATCGTGCGCTTTCCAAGGCGCCCGAAGATCAGGGTCTCATTCTTTCCGCCCAGCGAGGGGGAACACGCGAGGGCGAGGATGCGACCGCCCTTCCCGTGCGCCTTCTCGCAGAGATCCGTGCTCTTGCGCCGATCGCTCAGTCTGGTCGCCGGCGGAAGGCCGCCGCGAACGAGGCGAAGCTCGCTGAGGCCCGGTCCGCGCCGCCTGGCGACTGATGCCACAGGGGACAGCCCCCCCCCCGAGATTTCCGATGCGGCTTTCCCACGTCTGCGGTAATCGATCCGCATCGGATCGAACCGATCCTGGCGCTGGGCCGTTCCGATGCGGCTTTTCAACTCTCAGCGCTGTCGATCCGCATCAGCTCGATCGAGGAGGCGCCAAATGGTGTCGGCAATCTTCGGGCGTTCGGTCTTCAAGCGCCGGTTGGTCACCTGGATGACACTGAACCCGACCGCCTGCAATTCGGCCGACTTTGCTCTGTCGCGCTCGAACGATTCGCGATCGCCGTGGAACTCCCAACTGTCCAGTTCAACGACGAGACGCGCGTACGGCCAACAGGCATCGACCTCGAACCCGTCGAGCGTATGGTTGATCAGCGGCTCCGGTAAGCCCTCTTCGCGGCAGAAGGCCAGGAAGTCGAGCTCAAGAACGGATCGGGTTCGCCCGGCTTGGGTCCGATCCAGGCCGGCAAGAAGTGCAAGGGGCTTTCTTCCGCGATGACCTCGCCCGTTGTCGACCAGGTACGCAACTTCGTCGAGGTCAAGATCTCCACGCCGGGCAGCGACATCGAAGCACTGTCGCACGCGCCGGAACCCGAGTGTGCTGGCAAGGTCGAGCACCGTCCAAGCCGCTGAGGTCACCGGAATTCCCTGTTGCTCACCGATGTGGGCTGGGTTCAGATCTCTCGATCTGTGAACCCGGATGCCCTTGATGCTTCGGGACCCGGTGCCGGGCAACGTTACGTCGATTCGGTCAAGGAAAGTGAAGTCCGGCATCCGCCACAGCGCGCCTGCGTCGCGATAGCTCAACGCGGAGGTGGAGCCAACGGCGAGCGTGGCCGCCAACCAGCGCCCCTCGCGGGAGATTGCGCTGTGGCCCACCGCGTAAACACCGCTGAAGATCGGGATCAATCTGCCCGACGCGATCCGAAGGTCGATCTCGCGCGCCGTGAACCCGAGGGCAAGGAGCTGATCGCGACCGACCGTTCCCTTCTGCGTCGATGCCAGAGCTGAGAGCTTTCGCTCGAGGGCAAGCTTCCGCGGCAGAGCTTGAGGCCCGGTTCCAGTCCTTGCCGATGCGCTTTTCCCTCGTGGTCGGTTGCGGAGCCGCATCGACCGACCCTCCCGCGATCAAGCGCACGTGTGGCACCCGAAGCGCTTCAAAAGCGAGGCGATCGTGTGTCTAGCCGCTCACAGGCGTCCGCAAGCCAAGGCGGGCACACGCCGCTAACCCTGATCTACCGATGCGGGTTTTCAACGTCGGGCGTTGTCGATCCGCATCGGAAAGGTGCGAGCCTAGGGTCGATGCGTGTTCCCCACGTCTCGGGTCGTCGATCCGCATCGGATGCTGCCGCGCCCCGGCCGCATGCGCCGCACTGGCGCCGCGGGGTACGGCGGCGCTACGGCTTTTCCGGCACCCGTGGTTCGCCCAGGCCGTAAGTGTCGTACGCGCCCCAGCGGCTGAAGGTCTTATGCGTCGGGCCGTGGAAGTCGGACGATGCGGTGGGCACGAGCCCGAACTCCTCGCACAGCTCGAGGCAATGCTTTGTCTGCTCGGCCGTGTGAGGCGGGTAGAACGTCTCGATGCCGTCCAGGCCGACATCACGCACGAGGCTCTCGACCAGGTCGCGCACCTGCTCGGGGTCCTGGACGTCCCAGTAGGGATGGGCAACGACCGCGACTCCGCCCGCGTCATGGATGATCTCCACGGCCTGCTCGGCGGTTGGCCACCTGCGCGAGACGAAGGCCTTGGCTCCGGGCACGAGGTACTCCTCGAAGAACGGCCCTAGGTCCGGGCCGGCACCCGCTGCCTTTGCGATGTGCGGGCGGCCGATCGCATCGGCGGCTCCGGCCTTCTCTACCGCGGCCTCGAAGGTCACTTCGACGTCGTGCTCGTTGAGCTTGGCGATGATCTCCTTCGCGCGGTCGACCCGCTCCTGCTGAGCGCGGTCGCAGGCCGGCTGGATCTTCTCGATGTCGACCCAATAGCCGCAGATGTGGAGGTCCTCCGAGTACTTGTGGACGCATGACATCTCGGTGGCCGGCACGTTCTGCATGCCTAGCTCCTCCGCGGTCGCATTCGCCTCGGCGACGCCTGCAACCCCATCGTGGTCGGTGAGAGCCATCACGGTGATTCCGGCCTCAGCGGCAGCACGGACGACGTCGGCGGGCTCGAGCTGGCCGTCGGAGACAACCGAGTGCGATTGAAGATCGATCATGTGCCAAACGTAGCGGCCCTCTGCATTGTTGACCCTGGCTGCGACAATGGGCCTGTGAGGATCAGCGCCAAGGCCGATTACGCAGTACGAGCGGCTCTCGAGCTGGCGGCCGCAGAAGGGAAGGATCCCGTCAAGGGCACCCACCTCGCCGAGGCGCAGCAGATCCCCTTGCAGTTCCTCGAGCACATCCTGCTCCAGATGAAGCACGCGCGCCTGATCCAGGCTCGCCGCGGAGCGCGCGGGGGCTATTGGCTGGCACGACCGGCCGCTGACATCACCGTCGCCGACGTGATCCGAGCGGTCGAAGGCCCGCTCGCCAACATCCACGAGTCGGCGCCCGAAGAGCTCCACTATGCCGGCGCGGCGGAGCGCCTTCGTGACGTTTGGGTCGCCGTGCGCCACAACCTTCGCGCCGTCCTGGAGAGCGTCACGCTTGAGGAACTGGCGTCGGGCAACCTGCCGTGGCAAATCGACGCGATGCTGAACGACCCGCAGACCTGGCACAAGCGCTGACGACCGTTGGGTTGATCCGCTACCCTTCCGGGCCGTGCTCCTGACCTAGTCGGTCAACAAAGGCTTAAACCGGGCCCGGACCTCAACTCTTCCCATGGATCCTGCAATCGTCGTATTCGGCTTCGGCATCGGTGTGCTCGTCGGCATGACCGGCATGGGTGGCGCATCGCTGATGACGCCGCTCCTGATCCTGATCTTCGGCATCAAGCCGGTGACCGCGATCGGCACCGACATCTTCTACGCCGCGATCACGAAGACGGTCGGCGGCTATCAGCACCTGAAGCTCAAGACGGTCCACCGTGGGATCGCGTTCTGGATGGCCATCGGTTCAGTTCCGTCCGCGATCGCCGGCGTCTACGTGATCGAGATCCTCCAGCGCGAATACGGGGAGGACAGGCTCGAGCAGCTCGTGCTCGGAATGCTCGGCGGCGCGCTGACTCGTGGTTGGCGTGGCGACGCTCCTGCGGACGATCTTCTTCAAGGACGTGATCGAGGAGCGAAGCGCGATGCACCTCTATCGCCGCCACATCATCGCGGCGATCGTCACCGGCGTCGTCACCGGCTTCGTGATCGGCCTAACCTCGGCGGGCAGCGGCACGCTGATCGGCATCGCCCTGATCGCGATCTTCCGCCTCACCCCACAGCGCGTCGTCGGCACCGACGTCTTCCATGCGGCCGTGCTTCTCTGGGCCGCCGGCGCGGCGCACTGGGTGGGCGGCAACATCGACTTCGGCCTCGCCGGCAACATCCTCGTCGGTTCGATCCCCGGCGTGATCATCGGCACCAAGCTCTCGGTCAAGGCGCCTCAGGGCTTCCTGCGCGGAGCGCTGGGCGTAACCCTGACCGCATCGGGCACGACCCTGATCATCAAGGAAGGATCCGGCGGTCTCGTACCCGCGCTGATCGTCGGCGGCGTGATGATCGTCCTGATCGGCACCCTGCAGCTGATTCAGCGCAGCCGGCGCACCGGCCGCCCGGCAACCGCCCCCACTTAGAGCGCCCGAGCCCCATTAGGCTGAGGCCATGGACTTCGATCTCAGCCCCCGCGTCACTGACCTCCGCGACCGCGTCCGAGCGTTCATCGACGAGGAGGTGCTGCCCGTCGAGCTCGAGGCCCTGAAAGCCCTCGACGACGAGGTTCGCCCCGGCGCCGGCGTCGCCTACCCGGCGATCATCCGCGAGATCCGCGAGAAGGCGAAGGCCGAGGGGCTGTGGAACATGTTCCTCCCCGACGACCGATTCGGCCCCGGGCTGACCAACTGGGAGTACGGCGTCCTCTGCGAGGAGATGGGACGCTCGCCCGCGGTCGCGCCGATGGCGTTCAACTGCGCCGCGCCGGACACCGGCAACATGGAGATCCTGGCCGAGCACGGCACCGATGAGCAGCAGGAGCGCTGGCTTCAGCCGCTCCTCGATGGAGAAACGCGCTCGTGCTTTTCGATGACCGAGCCGGAAGTCTCAGGCTCCGACCCCACGACTCTTCAGACGCGCGCCGAGCTCGTCGACGGCGAATGGGTCATCAACGGCCACAAATGGTTCACCTCAGGAGCCGTCGGCGCCGCACTTGCGATCGCGATGGTCGTGACCGATCCCGACGCGCACCCGTACGCGCGCGCCTCGATGATCATCGTCCCCACCGACAATCCGGGCTTCAACCTCGTGCGCCCCATCCCCGTGATGGGCCATGACGGCGGCCCCGGCCACTGCGAGATCCGCTACGAGGACTGCCGCGTGCCCGAGGCGAACCTGCTCGGACCGCGCCAGGCCGGCTTCGTTATCGCTCAGGACCGCCTGGGCCCGGGCCGCATCCATCACTGCATGCGCGCGATTGGCTCCGCCGAGCGGGCGAATCGAGATGATGTGCCGCCGCGCGAACGAGCGCGAGGCCTTCGGCGGCAAGCTCGCCGACAAGCAGTTCATCCAGGATTTCGTCGCCAAATCGCGCATGGAGGTCGAGCAGGCTCGCCTCCTCACGATGAAGGCCGCGTGGAGGATGGACACCGAGGGCAAGAAGGCCGCTCGCCGCGAGATCTCGATGATCAAGGTCATCGCCGCGAACGTGGTGATGGACGTCCTTGACCGGGCGATCCAGGTGCATGGTTCGCTGGGCATGTCCGACGACACGCCCCTCGCAACCATGTGGCGCTTCAGCCGCATGCTGCGGATCGCAGACGGTCCTGACGAGGTGCACAAGATGGTCGTTGCACGTCGTGAGCTCAACCACTGGAAGAGGCAGGCCGAAGGCGATAGCGAAGGATCGACAACCGGCGCTCAGCCCGTCGCGGCGACGTAGACTTCGCCGCCTCATGCCGGGGCGGATCCAGATTCTGATCGTTGCGTGCGCGAGTTCCTTCGCGCTCTTGGCTGCGCCTGCACTGGCGCTCGACACCGAGGTCGAGTCCTTCGACGGCACTGACATCGTGACGCACTTCTATCCCGCCCACGGCCTCGCCGACGGCGCGACGGCACCGACCATCCTGGTCGGCCACGGCTGGGGCGGAACGGGGGCTGCTGAAGGCGGCGAGCCTGCCCAGTACCTCGATATCGGCTACAACGTCCTGACCTGGGACGCGCGCGGTTTCGGGCAGTCGGGCGGCACGGTGATGATCGACAGCCCCAGGTTCGAAGCCAGGGACGTCTCCGCGCTCGTCGACTTCGTCGCCGAGCAGCCCCAGGCACAGCTCGACAAGCCAGGTGACCCGCGGGTGGGCATGGCGGGCCCCAGCTACGGCGGCGGCATCCAATTCGTCTCAGCGGCACGCGACAAACGGATCGACGTGATCTCGCCGACGATCCCGTGGCACAACCTTCTGCAGTCGCTCTACCCCCATCAGTCCGCCAAGGCCGGTTGGGATCTGGCGCTGATCGGCGTGGGAATTCCGACATCGGTCGCCCTCGGCATCTTCAACCCGACCGGGATCGAAACCGGCAACCAGGCGCCCGAGTTCTACGACTCGGTTGTCCAGGGCCTCGCGACGGGGATCATCCCGAACCCCGACGTCGACTGGTTTCAGAAGCACGGGCCGGACTATCTCCTGAAGAAGATCGACATCCCGGTGATGATCAGCCAGGGAACCGTCGACACCCTCTTCGACCTCAACCAGGGACACCGGAACTATCTGGCTCTAGAGAAGAACGACGACCCGCTGAAGATGATGTGGTTCTGCGGTGGGCACGGCGTCTGCAACGTCGACTCCGATGGGGCGGGCGGAGGACTGGCGCTCGACTCGAAGAGGCTTGCGAAGCGGCGCCTGGCATGGTTCAACCGCTACCTCAAGGGGCACAAGTCGACGAAGACGGGCCCACCGTTCGAGTGGATCGACCAGAACGGCAAGTGGCACAAGAGCGGCGGCTATCCGCTGAGGCACGTGGGACATCTCGACGGATCGCTCGCCAACGGGACCGTGCCGCTGCTGCCGGGGCTCAATCCAACCTCAGGCATCCTCGTTCAGGCAAACCCGGATCCGACGGCCCCGGTGAAGGTCGAATTCGAACCGAAGGGCGGCGAGGACATCGTCGGCGCTCCGACGTTGCGCTTCACCTACAAGGCCACCGCGGTGTCGACAACGCGAACGGATGGGAAGACTCACATCTTCGGCCGGATCGTCGACAAGGAGCGAAACGTCGTCGCCGGCAATCAGGACACGCCGATCACGATCAAGCTCGACGGTAAGGAGCATCGCATCCGCGTCAGCCTGACCAGGATCGCCAGTGACGCTCCCGCCGCCGGCTACGAGCTCCAGCTGGTCGGTCAGTCGAACCTGTTCGACGCCCAGCGTGCTGCCGGCGCCGTGAGCATCACGGATCTCGAGGCGCGCTTGCCGGTCACGAAGCCCCGCAAACGCTAGCTCGACTCAGTCGAGTCGCTGCTCAGCCTCGTCGGCGGCTTCCACGAGCCGCTCGACGGTGCGCGAGAAGGTCTTTGTCGCCTCGTCGTCGGCGTCCTCGGCCCCGTACTGGCCGGCGCGGTAACGCGCGAACACACCCTCGAGGACGATCGCCAGCTTCCAGTAACCGAGAGCCACGTAGAAGTCGATCAGCGAGAGGTCGCGGCCCGACTGCTCCGCGTAGCGGGCCTTGACGTCCTCGCGCTTCGGGAAGCCGGGAGCGATGGTCGCCGGATCGAAGAGCGGCATCATCTCGTCGCCTTCCTCGGCCCAGTAGACGAGGAGAAGGCCGACGTCGGCAAGAGGGTCACCGAGCGTTGAAAGCTCCCAGTCGACCACCGCGCCGACCTCACCCGAGGGCGTGAGAATCATGTTGTCGAGGCGGTAGTCGCCATGGACGATCGTGGCCGGACCCTGCTCCGGAATGCGCGCGGCGAGGCGATCGTGCATCTCGGTGACGAGATCGAGCTCGCGAGTTTTCGACTTCTCCCACTGGCCCTGCCAGCGCTTGAGCGTTCGCGCGACGTAATCCTCCTTGCGGCCGAGATCGCCGAGGCCGACCGAATCGGGATCCACCTCATGGATCTGGACCAGGGTGTCGACAACACGCTCGCCGATCGCGCGGCGCTCGTCTTCGGAGAACGGCTCGGCCTCGGTCTTCGAGCGCAGAATCGGCCCCTCGACGAAATCCATGACGTAGAACGGCGCGCCGTTCACCGAGTCGTCGGGCGAGTATCCGGCGACTGGTGGCACCGGGACGGGCGTCGAAGCGAGCGCCGAGACAACACGGCTCTCGCGCCCCATGTCGTGCGCGTTACCAAGCGCGCGGCCCATCGGAGGCCGGCGAAGCGCCCAGCGCTTGCCACCGGCATCCGTGACCCCGTAGGTCAGATTCGATCGCCCGCCGGCGATCCGCTCGAATTCGAGCGGCAGCTCGACCCCGTCGACGTGCTCTTCGAACCACGGCTCGATCTCGGCGCGATCGATGCCGTCGATAGCCTCCTGCTCCTCACTCATGGCGGAGAACCCTACTCAGACCCTCGACGCGCTCGTCGTCGACTTCGGCGGCGTTCTGACCACCGACATCTGGGTTGCATTCGGTGAGTTCTGCACCGCGGAAGGGCTGGATCCCGAGACGGTCAAGAACCTCTTTCGCACCGACCCCGAAGCGATGCGCCTCCTTCGCGGGCTGGAAACGGGTGAGCTGGACGAAGCAGGCCTTCGAGCCTTCGTTTGCCGCGCTGCTCGAGATCGAGAGCCACGAGGGTCTGATCGACCGCCTGTTCGGCGGGCTGGGACCGAACCACCGCATGATCGGCGCTGTTCAGGCGGCCAAAGCGGCAGGCAAGAAGATCGGGCTCATCTCCAACTCGTGGGGCCTCGGGATCTACGACAGGGCGCCGATCGATCTCTTCGACGAGTCGATTATCTCCGGCGAGGTCGGCCTGCACAAGCCCCAGCCCGAGATCTATCTGCTTGCCTGCGAGCGCCTGGGTGTCGTGCCGGCGGACTGCGTCTTTGTCGACGACCTGCGCGAGAACGTGAGCGGAGCTGAGGCTGTCGGGATGCAGGCGATCCTCCACCGCGATGCCGCGACAACCATCACGCGCCTCGAGGAACTGCTGGGCGTCCCGCTCTAGGGAAAGTTCGCCTCGACCTCGATCGTGCCGGGCTCGTCGAAGGTGACCTCGGTCCATTCGCCGTCCTCCTCGACTCCTCCCTCTCCTTCGACGACCTCGTACCACGGGGTGAACGCGACCCGCACCCGATAGGTGCCCGCCCGGGAAGCCGAGATGGTGAACCCGTCGTCCGACAGCGCATCGATCTCAGCGGGCGGATCGGCGAGCGGCTCCGGGTGGGCTACGGCGTAGAGCTCCCAGTTCTCGTTGGACCAGATCTCATCCAGGTAGGCGAGGCCGTCCTGGATCAGGTCAATCTCGTCCTCCGAGAGGTAATCCGGCTCAGCCCCCGTGGAAATCGCAACGAAGGCAACGCCGCGCTCGTCGAGCCAGTCCCGGTAACTGGCCGCGGTGAGGTTTCCATCCTGGAAGAGGTCGAAGTCGTCGGATTCCGCCTGGCGCAGCCACCCGCGCGCCAGGGGATAGCGCTCGGCCACGTAATTTGCCTCCCAGCGGTTCCGGGTCGGCGGCACCTGGATGCGAAAGGGCTCAGTCGGCGCAACCTCGCCGAGAGCAGAGAGCAGCGGGCTGTAGTAGGCGGCCTTGACTGATGGCTCACCCAGAGCGTCGGTGACGTCGCGCACCGGAGCCACCCACATCCAGTAGACGAGCGGCAGGAGCGCAACAAGCACCAGGGCTCGAGGCTTGCGCTCCCAGGCGCCGAGCGCCAGGAGCGGCGCCGCGACGAGGGCCCCCAGCCGGGTGGCGTTGCCCCCGATCGGCGTGTTGACGGCGAAAAGAAGGAGGCACATCGCGATGTAGAGGACGGCCCCGAGGCGGATCTCCGGCTCCCAGCGGGGGACGACTATCACCAGGATCAGGGCTGCCGGCGCGATGAGCGTGAAGGTGTCGCCGGCGAAGGGCTCGACTCCCTCGGTTGGGAAGAGCAGTGCGAGGAGTGCGATCGCGGCGAGCGCCGGCACCCCAAGGACAAGGCCCGCTCGCGGCTTTCCCCGTAAGAACAGAACACCTGCCGCGAAAGCAAGGAAGAGACCCGCGACCGGGCTCGCCAGGGAGCTGACCGCGGCGAGCGCTCCGCCCGCGACCGGCTTTCGGCGATCGAGGCAGACAAGGGCGCCGAGCCCGACGGCGATCCCGAGCGCAAACGTGAGCCGTCCCGTGAAGAGGTTGGTCGCCGTGGCAAGGCCGAACAGGAAGATCGCGAGTTTCGCGCGATCGCCGTAGCGAGGGCGGACGAGCGCTGCGAACAATCCCGCTGCGGCAACCGCCGAGATCGCACCAACGACGCGGATTCCAATCACCGAGGCGAGCGGCGGGTACAGAAGGCTGTATCCGGGCAGGTGAAATCCCCCGTACCAGGCGTTGGACCACACCTCGAAGCCGTTGGCGTCGAACAGGTGAGCGCGGAACGTCTGGGCTGCCAGGTCGGCGCTCGGCGGCGACCAGATCAGATAGACGGCCGCCAGGAGAACGGCGGGGAGCATCGCGCGGGTTAGCTTATGCGCGTGCCCGGCCCCCTCCCCACCGCAGCCTTCGACCTGGATCCGTTCTTCCGCGCGGTTGACCAGTTCGTCGACGATCTCGGCAGCGTGGGCTGGAGCTCCCTTGTAATCGCGCTCGTCCTGTCGCTCGGCCTTCAACTCTCGCGTGCGCACGCCTGGTCCAACTCGCTGCGTGCCGCCTATCCCGGGAGCTCCTTCCGCGAACGCGAGGTGACAGCGGCCTTCCTGATCGGGACGGGGCTCAACGGAGTCCTCCCGGCCAAGGGCGGCGACGCGATCAAGATCGTCCTCGCCAAAAAGAGCGTGCCCGGCTCTTCGTACCCGGCGATCGTCTCGTCCTTCGCGGTGCTTGCCCCGTTCGACAGCGCGGCCGGGATCCTTGTCCTGCTCTACGCGATCACTCAGGGCCTACTGCCGGAACTGCCCCAGATCCCCGACCTTCCGGCGTTCGACATCTCGTTCTGGGTCGGTCACCCCGAGTTCCTGCTCCTGACCCTCACGGTCTTGGGGATCGGCGCCATCGCGCTTTTCGTCTATCTCGCGAGGAAGGTCGAGGGCTTCTGGGCGCGGCTTCGCCAGGGCGTCGCGATCCTGCGCGAGCCACGGCGCTACCTGCGCGAGGTGGTCGCCTGGCAGGGCCTCGGATGGGCACTGCGGTTCGCGTCTTTCTGGCTCTTCCTGGACGCCTTCCACATCGGGGGGTCATTCCAGACCGTGCTGCTCGTGATGAGCGTCCAGGCGATCGCGGGCGCGCTTCCGCTCACGCCAGGCGGCGCCGGCTCTCAGCAGGCGCTTCTGGTAGCGACGCTGAACGGTCCCACGCGCTCAGCGGTCCTCGCCTACTCCGTCGGCCAGCAGGCAGCCGTCACGGTGTGGTCGGTCGCGATCGCGGCAGTGGCCCTAGTGTTCGTCTTCCGGACGCGCGACTGGCGGAGCCTATTGCGCGAAGGTCGCCAGGCGACCGGACCGGAATCGCCGGAGAGCGCTTAGCTCTTCGCGTACTCGACGCGGATCTCGCTTGCCCTTCAGCTTGGTGCCGTCGAGACGTTCAAGAGCAAGCGCGGCGTGCTCCTCGCCTAGCTCCACGAAGGAGAAGCGGTCGAGCACCTCGATGCGGGTGATGTCGCCCTCGGGGATGACCGCGCCCTCGACGAGCGCCCAGCGCAGGTCTTCCTGCTCGATGCCCGAGCCCGAGCCGCGGTTGACGAAGAGCTTGGCCCCGTTCGCGGCCCCGTTCGTGGGGAGCTCCTTGGCGCCATTCGACTTCGGCTCATCGGCCTCGGCTTCCTCGGTCGCCTCCAGCTTCTCGCGTTCGCGCTGCTTGGGCTTCTCCGAAGAGTGGTCGCGACGACGCGGGCGAGGCGCGTGCTTGAGGCGCTCCTCGGGCGGCTCCCATTCGCAGATCGAAGTCTTCGCCTCGCGCTCGATCGTGCGGATGTCCTCCATCTGCGCCGGTGTCGCGAAGGTGATCGCGCGACCGGTCCGGCCGACGCGGCCGGTTCGGCCGATGCGGTGCACGTAGATCTCGGTGTTGTTCGGAAGGTCGAAGTTGATGACGTGGGTGACGTGCTCGATGTCGAGCCCGCGCGCCGCGACGTCGGTGGCGACCAGGAACGGAAGCTTGTGCTCCTTGAACTGGATCATCACGCCGTCGCGCTGTCCCTGGCTCATGTCGCCGTGAAGTGCCTTGCAGCGCCAGCCGGAGTCGCGGAGCTGCTTGTCGAGGCGTGCGCAGCCGATCTTCGTGCGGCAGAAGATGATCGCCTGCTCGGGCTCCTCGGCGCTGCAGCACCTCTTTCAGCGCGGTCCGTCTTGTCTCGAGCCGCGACCTCGACGTAGGCCTGCTCGATGGCATCGACCGTCAGCTCCTTCGGCGTGATGCTGATGACCACCGGGTCGTACATGTAGCGCTCTGCGAGCTTTGCGATCGGCGGCGGCATCGTGGCCGAGAACAGCGCGGTCTGCCGGCCATTCGGACACATGCGAAGGATCTTCTCGACGTCTTCGATGAAGCCGAGGTCGAGCATCTCGTCCGCCTCGTCGAGGACGACGTAGCGAACCGACGTGAGGACCACGATGTGGCGGGAGATCAGGTCCTTCATGCGCCCCACGGTGGCGACTACAACCTGCGCGCCGGCGCGCAGACGGGGCGCCTGCTGGGCGATCGGCTGGCCGCCGAAGACGGCGACGACCTCGATGTCGAGGTGCTCGGCGTATGAGCGAAGCGCCTGCGTCACCTGGATGCAGAGCTCCCGCGTCGGCGTCAGGACGATCGCCTGGAGCTCCTTGGACTCCGGGTCCAGGTACTGGAGGAGCGGAAGCCCGAAGGCCGCGGTCTTGCCGGTTCCGGTCTGGGCCTGGCCGATTACGTCGTGCCCGGAGAGCAGTTCAGGGATGGCCTGATCCTGAATCGGGGTGGGCTCATCGAAGCCAAGCTCGTCGATGGCAGTCTGGATCTGCTCGGAGAGCCCGAGTTCTTTGAAACGTACATCAGTGTGACGACTGACATTGAAGAGAGCTTACGCGGCCGGGATCGAGCAGGATTTTGCCCTGCGTCCGGCGAGCGGCCAGGTCCTCGTGGACGGCCTTCGCGTCCGAGAGTGGGCGTACGTCGCCGATCACGACCTCCAGGTCGCCCATCTCGACCGCGCCGAACAAGTCTCCGATCATTCTCCGCCACGCCGGTCGGATCGGAAAAGCAGATGCACGAGCCAGAAGCCGATCGACCGAGCGGCTCGTACGCATCAGAGCGCCCGTCGCGACCTCGTTCTGCTTCGCCAGAGGCGATCCCGAAAGTGACCATGCGCCCGAAGGGCGCGAGCGTTGCAGAGCCGCGTCGAACATCTCGCCCCCGGCCATTTCGAAGACCGCGTCGACCTGATTGCCGCCGTTCGCCCCCAGGATCGCGTCCTTGAGTCGTCCGCCCGGGAGTCGACGGTGGCATCGGCGCCGAGGCGCTCGACGAGCTCGCGCTTCTCGGTCGAGGACGCCAGCCCGATCACTCGCGCGCCGTGGCGCTTCGCGAGCTGAACCGCCAGGCTGCCCGTGCCCCCGGCGGCCGCCTCGATCACAACCGTCTCGCCTGGCTGGAGCCGGGCGCAGCGATGAATGAGGGCGTGTGCGGTAAGTCCCTGCAGCAGAATCCCCGCGGCCTGATCGTCCGACACCGAGTCGGGGACCGGCACCAGCATCGGCCTCGTGCACCGCGACCTTCTGCGCATATCCTCCGTTGTCGAGCATTGCCGCTACGCGCCGTCCGTCCGGCGTGTCCCCGAAACCTCCGCCGCCGGGAATCAACGGCAGCTCTTGCTTCGCGAGATAGTCGTTGCGGGTGCGTGGGTATCCGCGAAGTTGACGCCACAGCGCGCAACGTCGACCACGACCTGCCCGTCCCCGGCCACGGGATCATCGACGTCCACGTACTCCATCGCATCGGCGCCGGAGAACTCGGTGAGCTGAATGGCCTTCACGGTCGCGGAGCCTATCTCCGCCGCCGAATCGAAGCCCAGCGCGCCGCGCCAGCCCCAGCCCCCAAACCGCCGAGGTCGGCCTGGACTTGCACTACGCAAGCCCACCCCTCCTCCGTTCGAGCACCCGGAACGAGGTCGCGCTGTACTTGCATTACGCAAGTCAACCTCGACCTCGGCGGTCGGGGGCAGCTCGCGTCACGTCCGCGCCCCGTTTGGCGCGGTGTGGCGCGGCGTTGGGGGGTGCCGCGCAGCGCCGCGCTGGATAGGCTGGCGCGCTCTATGGCTCTGACTGTGGTCGGGAGCATCGCGTTCGACAGCGTGCGCACGCCGTTTGGCGAGCGCGAACGCATGCTTGGCGGCTCTGCTGTCCACTTTGCGCTCGCGGCAAGCTTCTTCACCGACGTGCACGTGGTCGGCCCGGTCGGCGACGACTTCGCCGACGAGTACATGGACCTTCTGTCGCTCGCGCGGTGATCGATACCGCCGATATCGAGCGGGTCGAGGGCGGCAAGACCTTCTTCTGGGCTGGGCCACTACGAGCACGACCTGAACGTCGCGCACACCGACGACACGCAGCTCGGCGTGTTTGCCGAGTTCGCAGCCCAAGCTCTCCGTGGGTCATCGCAAAGCGGCCTCCACGCTGTTCCTCGGGAACATCCAGCCGGATCTCCAGCGAGAGGTGCGCTCGCAGTGCACGTCCGCCGGGTTCGCGGCGCTCGACTCGATGAACCTCTGGATCGAGACCGCGAAGGACTCGCTGCTCGCAGGCGATCGCCGGGGTCGACTGCGTGCTCCTGAACGACGCCGAGATTCGGATGCTCACCGGAGAGCCGAACCTCGCCAGGGCGGCGAAGGCGCTGATGGCGATGGGCCCCAGCGTCGTCGTCGCGAAGCGCGGCGAGTACGGAGCGGCCCTGTTCGACAGCGATGGGTTCTTCGCCCTGCCCGGGCATGCCGCTCGAAGAGGTGAAGGACCCGACGGGTGCCGGCGACAGCTTCGCCGGCGGCTTTCTGGGCTATCTCGATGGTCTCGACGGCGACGTCTCCGGCGACGATTACTTCGACGGGCGATGGCCTACGGAACCGTGCTCGCCTCCTTCAACGTCGAGGAATTCGGCACGGAGCGGGTATCCGAGCCTCACGCGGGACGAGATCGAGCACGCCGGTTCGGCGAGCTTCGATCGATGACCCACCTGCGAGAATAAGAAGCGCCCACGGCAACACGACTCCCACCACCTCTGAGGAGACGAACTTGAGCGAGAACACCCTCTCGGTCACCGACAACCGCACCGGCGAGACGCTATGAGCTCGAGATCACCGACGGCACCGTCAAGGCGATGGACTTCCGCCAGATGAAGGCGTCCGAGGACGACTTCGGCCTCATGACCTACGACCCGGCGTTCACGAACACCGCGTCGTGCCGCTCCGCGATCACCTACATCGACGGCGAGGCAGGCATCCTCCAGCATCGCGGCATCCCGATCGAGCAGCTCTGCGAGCACTCGACGTTCCTCGAGGTCGCCTTCCTCCTGATCTACGGCGAGCTGCCCACCGCTCCCCAGCTCGAGCGCTGGGTCTTCGACGTCACGCACCACACCTTCCTCCACGAGGACATCAAGCAGCACCTTCAGGGCTTCCGCTACGACGCCCACCCGATGGGGATGCTGCTCGCAGGCGTCGGCGCGCTCTCAACCTTCTACCCGCACGCGAAGGCAGCTCGACGACCACGAGGAGCGCTACATGGCGGCGATCCGGATGCTCGCCAAGATGCCGACGCTCGCGGCGTTCTCGTACCGCCACAACCGCGGGCTCCCCTACAACTATCCCGGACAACGACCTGAACTACACCGAGAACTTCCTCTCGATGATGTTCAAGATGACCGAGCTCAAGTACGAGCCCGATCCACGCCTGGCGAAGGCGCTCGACGTTCTCTTCATCCTCCACGCTGACCACGAGCAGAACTGCTCGACCAACGCGGTCCGCGCGGTCGGCTCCTCGCAGGTCGATCCCTACTCGGCGGTCGCCGCGGGCGTTGCCGCCCTCTACGGCCCGCTCCACGGTGGCGCCAACGAGGCTGTGCTGCGCATGCTCCGCCGGATCGAGAAGGTCGAGAACATCCCGGACTTCCTCAAGGGCGTGAAGGACCGCGAGGAGAAGCTGATGGGCTTCGGCCACCGCGTCTACAAGAACTACGACCCGCGTGCGCGGATCATCAAGAAGCACGTCGACGAGGTCCTCGAGGCGACGGAGTACAACCCGCTCGTCGAGATCGCGACCGAGCTCGAGAAGCAGGCGCTCGACGACGAGTTCTTCACCGACCGCAAGCTCTACCCGAACGTCGACTTCTACTCGGGCCTGATCTACGAGGCGCTCGAGATCCCAACCGAGATGTTCACGGTGATCTTCGCGATCCCGCGCACGGCCGGCTGGGTCGCGCAGTGGCTCGAGATGATCGATGACTCGGAGCAGAAGATCGCTCGCCCGCGCCAGATCTACACGGGCGGCCGCGAGATCGACTACACGCCCGATGGACCGAGCGTTCCGCCGAGCCCGAGAAGATCACCAACGATCAGCTGCGGCGACCGGTCAGGACCAAGCGCGGGGCTTGACCTTCAAGCTCACTGTTCGCCAGGGCCCCCAGGTAACCCGGGAGAAGTTCGAGGATCTCGAGACGAGCGCTCGCCGCGCTCGAAGCGAGCGCGAAGGAGATTCGCTCGGCGGGCCCGCTCGACGCCCGCAAGGCGCTGCGGAACTTCGAGCCGGCGACCAGGTCGCCGGCAGGGTCGAGATTTCGACCGGCGGCTTCTTCAAACGCGGCCGCGAGGCCGGGATCGACGTGATGGGTGACGGCACGCTTGTCGCCTACGAGGGCGGCGTGCGACGTTCCGAACTCGACCCCGGCGCTCGTCCATTCGAGGCAATCAGAGAGGCGCTCAGCTCCGAGCGGTGAAGCTCTCCTTTTCGGTCGTGCACCCGTCCTTGCCGTAGCGGAACTTCATGTCGCCGGTGATCTTGCCACCGGTCAGCTTGCCGTTCACGTGCAGCTCCCCTGCCTGGAGCGGGTCGCCGTTGCTCGCGCTGCCGACGATGCGAATCTTGCCGCCGTCCTTTACGTTGAACGGTCCCTTGGCCTTGAGTTCGGGCGTGCGCCCGGAGCCGGTACAGAGACCGCCGCTGTAGGGAAGCCCCTTGAGGGTCACCTGCTTGATGACCTTGTCGCCGCCGGTATCGGCGACTTTGAACGAGACCTTCACATGGTTGTCGTCGTCTCCCCTGCCACTGTAGGTCGCGGTGTCAGCGGCGAGCGCCAGCGCTGGGATAGCGAGTGCGGTCGCGACGGCAGCCGTGATCAATCGATTTCGCATCCTGTCCCTCCGGTTCGAGTCTCAGATCTTCAGGCAGGAACGCTACACCTATCGGAGCTTCTCGAGGTCGGATTCGCTCAACTCAATACCGGCCGCCGCAACGTTGTCCTCAAGGTGATCCACGGACGAGGTGCCCGGGATCGGCACGATCTGCGGCGAGCGCGCCAAAAGCCACGCGATGGCGATCTGGAAAACCGAAGCGCCGTGCGCCTCGGCGACCTCCTCGACCGCATCGTGATCCACATCACCCGCGCCGAGCGGGAACCAGGGGATGAAGGCGAGCCCGTCGGCCTCGCAGCGCTCGAGAACGTCGGCAGAGTCCTGATCGCCGAGGCTGAAGCGGTTCTGGACCGAAACGACGTCCACGATGCTCCTCGCCGTCTCCAGCTGGTCGACACTCACATTCGAAACACCGACGGCGCGAACCTTGCCCTCGTCCTGGAGCTCCTTCATCGCTCCCACCGACTCCTCGTATGGGACATCGTCGTCGGGCGAGTGCAGCTGGTAGAGGTCGATGGTGTCGACTCGAAGGCGCCGCAGGCTCGCCTCGCACGCTGCCTTCAGGTGATCGGGCCGTCCGTTCCGCGGCCACTCGCCGGGCCCGGTTCGCTCGAGCCCACCCTTTGTCGCAATCAGGATGCCGTCATATGGATGCAAGGCTTCCGCGATCAGGTTTTCGGAGACCTCGGGCCCGTACGAATCCGCGGTGTCGATGAAGTTGACGCCGAGCTCCACAGCCCGCTTGAGGACCCCTCTCGCTTCCTCCGGGTCCTCGGGCGGCCCCCACACGCCTTCGCCGGTGATGCGCATTGCGCCGTAGCCGAGCCGGCGAACTTCACGGTCGCCGAGGGTGATCGTTCCTGCGTTCTCGTTGGGAAGGGTTGTCATGCGCCGACCCATACCCGATACTCCCTGCTCAACCCACGAGTCCACAGGGGGACCCATGCGCCGTGTTGCCGTAACCGCACTCTTCGCCATCGCCTTCACCGCCGTGCTCGCGCCGACCGCACACGCAAAGCCGACGCTTCAGGCTGATTACCAGTTCGAGAAGAACTTCAAGAGCGACGCCGGAAAGGCAAAGGACTTGAAGCCTGAGGGCCCGCTCCGGCTGTGCCCCCCTTGCGCCCGTTTCAAGATGGAGAAGGTCGACGGTAAGAAGCAGGGTGTGTGGGAGTGGCCCGAGGGTGACGGCCTGCGGCTCGAAAAGGCAAAACCCACACTCGGCGGCCAGAGCAAGACGTACACGTTCGCGTTGCTGATAGCACTCAACAACGTCAGCGGTTACCGCAAGTTGGTCGATTTCAACGATCTCACCGACGACTTTGGTTGGTATGCCTACGACAGGTCGCTCTACCCGTACAGCATCAGTGCGTTCGACTACGACACGACGCCGATGCGCGCGGGCAAGTGGCGTCAAGTTGTCCTTACGCGCAACAGCGCGGGCATCGTCGGCGGTTACGTCGACGGCAAGCTGATCGACAAGGTCAAGGATCTCGACGAGGACGAGATCCTTCGCTCAAACGTCCTTAACTTCCTCATCGACGACCACAACCAGGATGCTGAGCACAGCGGTGGTGAGATCGCGCGCCTTCGCATCTGGGACGACGCCCTCGGCCCCAAGCAGGTGAAGAAGCTCGGGCGCTAACCGAGGCCGACGAAGCCCGCGACCATGTCGCGGTGCATGCGAGACGAGCCGAGGAGCTGGGCACCCGCGCGTGCCCGCTTCAGGAAGAAGTGGATGTCGTGCTCCCAGGTGAACCCGATACCGCCAAGGGTCTGGATGGCGTTGTGGGTAACCGAGGTCGCCGCATCCGATGCTCGCGCCTTGGCCATGTGTGCTGCCATCGGCAGAAGGTCCGGGTCGGCGTCGCCCGCCCAAGCCGCCGAATAGGTGAGTGAACGGGCCTCCTCGACCTCCCAGAGCATCTCGGCGAGACGATGCGAGACAGCCTGGTACGAGCCGATCGCCCGGCCGAACTGCTGGCGCTCCTTTGCATACTCGACCGAGATGTCAAGCGCGCGCTGCGCCACGCCGACGAGCTCGGCCGCGAAGGCGACCATGCCGACGCAGACCGCGGCACGAACATCGCCGGGCAGCGACTCGCCACCCTCCGCGCTCACCTTGTAGTACGCGCGAGTCGTGTCGATCAGGTCGAGCCGCGTCAGTGTGGCGTCGTCAGGCTTTACCAGCCGGCCACCGTCCCCCTCGTTGAGTACCAGGATCGAGGCGCCTTTGGCGGCGCCGACGATGGGCTCGTCTTCCTGCGTCATCGCTGCGGCACCACGCTCCTCGCCCGAGGCAATGCCGGGAAGCCAATTCTGCTTTTGCTCATCCGAACCGGCCCCCTCGATGAGAGCGCCCGCGAAGGCGTTGGCGATGAAGGGGCTGGGCGCGAGGTGATAGCCGAGCTCCTCCTGCAGGATGATGAGTTCAACCACGCCGAGGCCCTGACCGCCGTACTCATCGGAGATCGCGATTCCAGACCAGCCGAGGTCGCACATCTCCTTCCAGAGCCCATCGTCATAGGGGCTTTCGGACTCGGCGAGCTCACGAACCTTTTCGGGCTTGAAACGGCTACCCAGGAAGTCATGAGCGGTCGACTTGATCTCGCGCTGCTCGTCGTTGAAATCGAAATCCATTTCGTTATTACCTCAGCTTCGGCAGGTTCAGCACCCGCTCGGCGACGATGTTCTTCAAGACGTCTGTGGTGCCACCCTCAATCGAGTTCGCCCGGGAGCGAAGGAAGCGGTAGGCCCAAGGCGAGTCCTTGGCGAGCATCTCCGGACCGCCGATGTCGAGCGCAAGCTCGGTCATCGCCTGGTTGGTGGACGACCACTGAAGCTTCGCGATCGAACCCTCGGGACCGGGAATTCCAACCTTCATCGTGGAGGTGAGCGCTCGGAGCGCGCCCATACGCAGGCCCTCGATGCCGATCTTGAGACGCGCGACCTTGTCGCGTACCAGCGGATCGTTGCCCAGGCCCTTCTCGTTCGCGAGCTCCACGAGCTCGTCGAGTGAGTTGGCGAGCCCGAGCGCAGCCGAGGAGCCAAGGCCGGCTCGCTCGTTCATCAGCGTTGTGATCGCGACCATCCAGCCGTTGCCCTCGCCACCGACGACGTTCTCGTCAGGGACGTAGGCGTTTTCGATGAAGAGCTCGTTGAACTCCGCCTCGCCGGTGATCTGGCGGAGCGGGCGGACCTCGATCTCGTCCTGCTCCATGTCCATCAGGAAGTAGGTGAGCCCCTTGTGCTTCGGCGCGTCCGAGTCGGAGCGGGCGACGAGCATGCACCACTTGGCCTCGTGGGCGAACGTGGTCCAAACCTTCTGCCCGGTGATGCGCCAGCCGCCGTCTTCCTTGACCGCCTTGGTCTTGAGCGAGGCAAGGTCTGAGCCCGACTCGGGCTCAGAGAAGCCCTGGCACCAGATCTCCTCGGCGGAGAGAATGGGCTCGAGGAAGCGCTCCTTCTGCTGCTCGGTACCGTGGGCGATAACGACGGGTCCACCCATGACGAGGCCCAGCACGTTCGCCGGGCGCGGAGCCTTGGCGCGTGCCAGTTCCTCACCGAAGATCGACTGTTCGATGAGAGTTGCGCCGCGGCCGCCGTACTCCTTCGGCCAGGAGACGCCGGCCCAGCCGCCTTCGTGGAGCTTCCGCTGCCACTTGCGCTCGAACTCGTATTGCACCTGGTCACCACCCTGAGGGGCAGGACCGGGATGGTTCTCCTCGAGCCAGGCCCGGAACTCATCCCGGAACTGCTTCTCGGAGTCGGTGAGGGTCAAGTCCATGGGCGCGTCAGCCTATCTGGGCGGCAATCAAGGCGAGTCATGCAACAACCGGCGCTGGAGCTGGAAGGTTTCCTCGACGCGACTGTCGTAGGCGTTCGCGGTGGAACGCTTGTGGACGAAGAGAGGGAAAATCAAGTCGAACCCGAGGCGATCGCGCGCGCTCGCCCATTGGCGCAGGAGGCTTCTCTGCACCCGCCCGGAAAGGGAGGCGAAGTTGCTGGTCTGATGCGGAACCTCGAGCTTGAGAAGTGGAGTGCTCGCCGGGCTGACGGTCCGCACCTTTTCGATGAAGGCGCGGTCATTTACCCCGATGGCCGGATACCGGCCGGCAGCCGCAAGCCTGGCGCGCTCTTTCCAGCGGTTGCTCGAATCCTCCGGCCCGTTGTTCATCACCGCCAGGCGACCTCCGTGGGCCGAGGCGTTGGGCGGGAGGCGCGCCGAGTCCGCGTTCTTCCAGTTGGTCGAATTCGTCACGACGTGATCCCACCCGAGCCCGCCGCACCGCCTTCCCGTCTCCAGGCCGCTCACGAGTCTGCGGAGTTCCTTTGAAGTCCGGCTGAGCGCGAAGTCGAGGAAGACCCATTCGTAGAGGCCCTCGCTGCCTTCGAGCATCGCGCACCCCTCGTCGAGGACGTCTGCAACCGTCTTGCTCTCGCCGCGCCGGGCACCATGCGCGTAGAAGGCGTTCACGCTCACACCGAGCTTCGTTCCGGAGTCGCGCAACGCAACGAGGCGTTCGAGCACCGCGGGTGATTCAGGCAGCGGCACCGGAGACGAGTTCGTGCTTCGCGGACCCGAATGGGTAGACACCCTGAGAAACTTCGGGCGAGCTGCCTCGAGCGCATCGAAGATGCTGAGGTCTGGCCTACCCCCTGTGGTCGGGCCTATCCAGTTGCCGTTCGCACCGAGGATGAGGGCGTAGGCGTACCCCTCTGGCGCAGACTCTCTTGAGCCGGCGGGCGCAGCCGCGCGTCCTGTCCCGAAAGACAGGCTCCCGACGGCGATCAAGCCTGCGGTCAGGAGAACGGTGAAGCGGACGCCGCGCACGACACCTGATGATGCCAAGGGTCAGTCGAGCACGTAGAGGACGACGATCGCACTCGCCACGTAGGAGACCCCCGCGAAGATCACGCCGGGGTCGCGCGCAATGATCGCCGCCGTCGAGCGCGTGTCCTGGCGGTCATAGATCAGGTAGAGGTAGCGGAACACCCCGTAGAGCACGGACGGTGCCGTCGCCAGCATCTTCGAGCCTGCGAAGGGCGAGTCGACCGCGTAGAGGATGTACGAGATGATTGCCGTGGCCGTGACCATCGCGATCATCTGGTCGAGAAACGGCAGCGAGTAGTGCTCGAGGACTGGGCGCGTCGTGGGGGTCGTGTCGTCGGCTAGTTTCGGATCCTGTTCCAGGATCGCCTCTTGGCGTCGCTTGGTGAAGCCGAGGAAGAGCGCAAGCATCGCCGTGCAGATAAGAAGGAACGGGGACGCTCCCGCGCCGACGGCAACCGCACCTGCTGTGACTCGAACGATGAAGAGGCCCGAAATCGTCATCACGTCGATGATCACGAGGCGCTTCAGGATTACCGAGTAGGCAACCGTCGTAACGCCGTAGATGGCCACGATCGCGGCAACCTCGGGGGCAACGGCGACCAGCGGCATGACGACGGAGAACAGTGCGAGCGAGACCGCCGCGATCGCCGCCGTTCGCTCCGGCAGCGCGCCGCTAGCGATGGGCCGCCGCCGCTTGTCAGGGTGAAGCCGGTCGTGGTCGACATCGCGCAGGTCGTTGAACAGGTATCCGGCGCTCGAGATCGCGCAGAACGCGACGAAGGTGAGGAGCGCGTCGCTCACCGCGCCCGACTCGTCGAAGCGGCGCGAGAAGACGATGCCCGCGAACACGAGCACGTTCTTCACCCACTCCTGCGGGCGCATCGATGCGATCAGCGGGCGCATGGCCGCCGAACTCTAGGGAGCGGGGTCGATCAAGACACCTGGGTTGAGGATGCCCGCAGGATCCAATGCGCGCTTGGCCCCTCGCAGTGCCTCGGCAAACGGCTCCGGCCGCTGGCGGTCGTACCAGGGCCGATGGTCGCGCCCGACGGCGTGATGGTGCGTGATCGTGCCGCCGGCGTCGATCAACGCTTCGGACACCGCCGCCTTGACCTCGTCCCACTGCTCGACCTCGGAGCCGCGACGCGCGGGCGCGAGGATCGTGAAGTAGGGCGCCGGGCCATCCGGGTAGACGTGGGTGAACCGGCAGGTGACCTTGGCCGGCTCGCCCACCGCTCGCCTGGCCGTCTCCATCACGCTCGCATGGAACTCGGCAAAGCGATCCCAGGTGATCGCCGTCTCGAAGGTTTCGGATAGGACGCCCAGCGACACGAGCGAGTCGCGAAGGTAGGGAGCGCTGAGGAACGCCGAGCGCCAGGAAGACACCGGGCCCGATGGTTCCTCGGCTACGCGTCCGGTGCCGTCGGGATCAGCCTTCACCTGGACATCTCCCGGGTTGCCGCCATGCGAGCGGGCTGCCTCCACCGCCACTCGCATCGCCCCGTCGACCGGATGATGAGCCGACTCGAAGCCGATTATCAGAAGCGCCTTCTCGCCGGTTCCGGCACCGGTGAAGGCTGTTTCGCCAGCGTCGAGCAGGCGGCAGTTCGACGGATCGAGGCCCGATTGCGAGAGCTCGCGCACCGCCTCCGCACCGGCCGCGAACGAGTCGAACTCTACGCCGCACGACGCCTTGAAGGCCGGCCGCGGCAGGACTCGAACCCATGCCTGCGTGATGACGCCCAGGATTCCCTCGGAGCCGATCAGCATCCGGTCGGGGCTCGTCCCCGCACCCGACCCCGGTAAGCGGCGGCTCTCCCAAGCCCCGGCCGGCGTTATCGCGCGGACTGACTCGACCATGTCGTCTACGTGCGTGAGCTTGGTGGCGAAGTGACCGCCCGCTCGCGTCGCGATCCATCCGCCGAGCGTCGAGAACTCGAACGACTGCGGAAAGCAGCGCATCGTCAGGCCATGTTCACGGAGCTGGTGCTCGAGCCCGGGGCCCGGTGCTCCCGCCTGGATCAGAGCCGAGCGCGAGACCTCGTCGACCTCGAGCACGCGGTCGAGGCGCGACGAGGTCGAGCGTGACCACGCCGGGGTACTCGCGAGGCAGCTTCGCCTCAACCCCGCCGCACACGCTGGTGCCGCCGCCGTAGGGGATGACCGCGTAGCCCTCATCCGCGCACCAGGCCAGAACGGCCTCAACCTCACCCTCGTCGCCGGGCCTGGCAACAACGTCGGGTGGGTACGGGAACTCACCGCGAAATCCGCGGACGATGTCTCGATAGGCCTTGCCAAGCGCGTGCGAGGCACGCGAGTGCGGGTCGTCTGCGCAGGTCGCTGCCAACGAGGCGGGCGGCGTTACCCGCGAGGCCGGTAGCTTGACCCGCTCGAGCGGAACCGGCTCCTCGATCTCTTCGCCGCCGAAGCCCAGCCGTTCCTGTGCAAGCGGGCGCATGCCCTCGAGCGCTGCGCGCCCCGGTTGCGCGGACTCCGCGCCCCAGCCCCAGTGCTTGCGCCGCTCAGGCGGGTCGGTCACCGTCGTCTTTTGAAGGCTTGTCGCCCGAACCCGGGAAGAGCTTCATGGCGCCGTTGATCAGCGCGTCCTGCACCTTGGGCGCCGCCTGGTAGGTGATCTCGGCGATGCGCCCGCCTGTGGTGGACTGGCGCTTCGGCTTGTTGACGATCGCCTTCGCAACCATCGTCGACGCCTCCTCGGGGCTGATCGACGGCATCGCCTTGTAAAAGGACGTCGGCTCGATCATCGGCGTCCGCACCAGCGGCATGTAGACCGTGGTGATCAGGACGCCGTCGTCCACGATCTCCGACGCGATCGAGCGAGAGAAGCCGTCCAGGGCGTTCTTCGAGGCGACGTACGCCGAGAAGCGCGGCGTGTTGATCTGCACGCCCATCGAGGAGATGTTGACGATGTGGCCGAGCCGCGCTCGCGCATGCCCGGCAGCACCTTCAGAATCGAGCGCGACCGCACCGAGGTAGTTGAGCTGGATCGTGCGCTCGAAGTCGTGGATGCGGTCGTAGGAGTTGGCGACCGAGCGCCGGATCGACATCGGCCGGCGTTGTTGACGAGGATGTCCACGCCACCGTGCTCGGCGAGTACCTCGTCGGCCATCGCGCCGATCGCGTCCGTATCGGTGAGGTCGCACGGATGGACGTGGGCCTCGCCGCCCGCCTCCTCGATCTCCGCCTTGACGGCGTTCAGCTTCTCGCTGCGTGCGCGAGACCAGGAGGACCCTTCGCTCCGTTGCGCCCGACCCGGACTGGCGGTCGCCTCGCCGATCCCGGACGAGGCGCCCGTGATCAGGATCGTCTTGCCCTCAACCGCTGTGCGCAGCGAACGGTCGCGGAACGGGTTCGCCACCGGCAGGTTCTTTGGCACGCCGCCGGCAGCTTTCGCCACCGCACGCGCGCGTTCGCCGCTTGATCGGCGCTTCTGGCTCATGGCAGCAGGCTATTCCGGCGCGACTACCAGTGCACGCCGCGCATGAGGTAGGCGAACGCAACCTGCTGGTTCGTCGCCCCCTCGTCGGCTGCGGCGCCGGCTGGCCCGCGACCTTTGCCTTCTCCTTGTCGCCCTTCGCCGCGGCCGAGTCCGGGAACAGGTGGTACGCCGTGTTGAGGATGTAGTCGATCGACTTCGGGTTCAGGGCGTACATGATCTGACCGAGCGTCCCCATCGGCGTCGCGATCCGCTTCGGCTTGTGGATGATCGCCTCGCAGAGCATGTCGCCTGCCTCGTCCGGAGTGATCGTCGGGAAGCGGTCGTACATCTTGGTCGGCGCGATCATCGGCGTCCGCACCAGTGGCATGTTGATCGTCGTGATCGCGACGTTGTCGTCGACGATCTCCGAGGCGATGCAGCGGCTGAACGCGTCCAGCGCCGACTTCGAGGCCACGTAGGCGGAGAAGCGCGGCATGTTCGTCTGCACGCCGATCGAGCTGACGTTGATGATCTGGCCCGACTTGCGCTCGCGCATGACCGGCAGCAGCTTCAGGATCAGCCGCACCGCGCCGAGGTAGTTGAGCTGAATCGTCCGCTCGAAGTCGTGTGGCCGGTCGTAAGAGAGCGCGATCGAGCGCCGGATCGAGCGTCCGGCGTTGTTGACCAGGACGTCGACGTGGCCGTGCTGGTCGAGAACCTCTTCGGCCATCCGGTCGATGTCCTCGAAGTCGGAGAGGTCGCACGGGTGGACATACGCGATGCCGCCCATCGCCTCGATCTGATCCTTGGTGGCCTCCAGCTTCTCTGGGGTGCGAGCGACGAGAAGCACGGTGCCGCCCGCGTCCGCGATCTTCATCGCGGCTGCCTTGCCGATGCCGGAAGACGCGCCGGTGACCATCACGATCCGGCCGCGCACGGACTGCTCGAGCGAGACGTTGCCGCGGACGCGCCGCGCGACGCGCATCAGCTCGTCCGGAACCTGCTGCTCGAGAATCTGGCTCGAGCCGCCAACCAGCCCGAGCCGGCCGCGAGCGGCGCCGACGAGAGTCTCGGTCGCGGTAGAGGTCTGGGTCGAGATGCCGCTCCCAGTAGTCCCAGAGCTTGCCGGCGTACGCACGCAGCGGCGGGACCGTGATCCCGACTCCCCTTGAGCGCGGCCTGGGTCGGCCCGCGAGTCGAACTTGGTCGGCCAGTTCACGTAGATGAGAACCGAGCGCGGCACGCCGAAGTCAGCGAGCACGGCATCGGTGATCGCGTTGCCGAACGGCGCATTGTTGACGAGCGAGCGCAAGAGCGGCTCCAGCATCTCGGTGGCTCCAGCGGGAAGCCGAAGCGTGGACTGCGGGGCGTGTGCCGCCTGGGCGAACGTGTCGATCACCTGACCGGCCGTCAGGGCGTTCGGGTCGGTCAGGTGGAATGCGCGGCCGTCGAGCCCGTCTCTGTGAGCGATGTGATCCATCGCCTTGACGACGTAGTCGACGGGCACGATGTTGATCTCGCGACCCTCGATCGAGCGCCATCGGCACCCACTGCGGAACCGCGTTGCGGATCCGGCGGATGAGCTTGAAGAAGTAGTACGGGCCGTCGATCTTGTCCATCTCGCCGGTCTCCGAGTGGCCGACGACGATGCCGGGGCGGTAGACGCGCCACGGCCGCTCGCACTCGTCGCTGACGATCCCCTTCCGAGTCGTGCTTGGTCCGGAAATACGGATCGGTGTCGAGCGCGACAGCCTCCTCGAACATGTCCTCGCGCCAGGTGCCCTTGTAGAGACCGGCGGCGGCGATCGAGGAGACCATGTGAACGCGCCCGGCCTCGACGGCGTGGGCCAGCTCGACCATGTGGCGCGTGCCCTCGATGTTCGCGACCTGCTGCGAGTCCGCGTCGGCGGTCATGTCGTAGATCGCCGCGAGGTGGAAGAGGTGATCGACCTCTCCGTTCAGGCGCGCAACGTCCTCGTCGGACACGCCCAGGCGCTCCTGCGAGAGGTCGCCGACGATGCCGACGACGCGGTCCTCGCCGACTCCCCAGCGGTTCCGGAGCTCCTCGAGACGGCCCTTCGAACCCTCGCGGACGAGCACGTAGACCGTGCCCTCGCGCTCGAGCAGGAGCTCGACGAGATTGCGTCCGATGAAGCCGGTGGCGCCGGTGACGAAGTAGCCCATTTGCCTCTCCTCCAAGTACTGACCGCGGGAGTCTGACCCTACAGGCATCTCGTGAGGGGCTTTGCCCCGAAAGCAGCAGGTGTTGTTTCTATAGTCATCACGCGATGGCCCTGCTGCAACCCGACCACGGCGACCCCGGCGAGGACAGGGTCACGTCGGGGACAGTGGGCGGCGACGAGGCACTCGCAGAGCGGCGTCTTTTGCGTGATGGCTTCGAGGTGATCGCCCGCGGCTCCCTCGTGTGCTCGGAGTGCGATCTTCCATTGCCCGGCAGACCGGCAGTACGGGCGTCCGAAATGCTGAGCTGCTCATGGTGCGGGCACGAGGCCCGAGCCCGCGAGCTCCTGCGCCACAACGTCTCGGATACTGAGGCGAACGCCGTGGCGCTGGTCGCCCGTCTGGCATAGGACCGGGCCGGCCTTCGCCCGTCGCGGGGTAGCTTTTCGAGCAATGGCCGCAAGCGGGACCGGCATCGTGTGGCTGCGTCGTGATCTCAGGATTCGCGACAACCCGGCGCTGCGCGCGGCGCTCGACGCCCATGAGCTCGTAATACCGGTGTTCTGCTTCGACGACCGCCTGCTCCACGGCCGCCACGAGTCCGGCACGCGCACGCAGTTTCTCCTCGAGTGCCTGCAGGATCTGGACTCCGAGCTTCGTGAGCGGGGTTCAGGCCTCGTCGTCAGGCACGGCAAGCCCGAGAGGGAGCTGGTCGATCTGGCCAGCGCCTGCAACGCCGAGACGATCCATTTCACGCGGGAGATCAGCCCGTTCGGCCGCGAGCGGGAAAGCTCTGCCGCAAGACGTTCGAGCCGGCGGGGATCGAAGCGATCGATCACCCCGGGCTCAACGCGATCGATCAGCTCCGCGACATCCGTACGCAAGTGGGCAAGCCGTACACCGTCTTCAGCCCCTTCTACAAGAACTGGCTGACGGTCGAGCGGCGCGAAGTACTCGAGGCACCGCGCGAGATGCCGGCGCTGCCGTCGAAGGTCGCCAAGGGCCGGCTGCCGTCACTCGACACCCTCGGCCTCGAGCAGGAGGTGGAGGAACCCGCGCCGGGCGGCGAGTCCGAAGCGCACAAGGCCCTCGATCGCTTCCTCGACGGCCCGGTGCGCGAGTACACCGAGATCCACGACGCGCTCGGCAAGGACAAGACGTCACGGCTCTCCCCCTACCTCCACTTCGGCTGCATCAGCCCGCGCCAGATCGAGGAGCGGCTGCCTCGGGGCAAGGGTCCTGAGGCGTTTCGCCGTCAGCTCTGCTGGCGCGACTTCTACCACCACGTCCTCGTCTTCCATCCACAGAACGCCAAGTCCGAGTTTCAGGAGCGCTACCGCGGCAAGATCAAATGGAGCCACGCCGAAAAGCGCTTCGAGAAGCTGGTGCGAGGGCGAGACCGGTTTCCCGCTTGTCGACGCCGGGATGCGACAGCTCTTGAAGGAGGGCTGGATGCACAACCGGGCGCGCCTCGTCGTCGGTTCCTTCCTCACCAAGGACCTCGGCATCGACTGGCGCTGGGGCGAGCGGCATTTCATGCGCTACCTGATCGACGGCGACGAGGCGAACAACAACGGGAACTGGCAATGGATCGGTTCCGTAGGGGTAGACCCGCAACCCGTATTCAGGCGCATTTACAACCCAGCGCTTCACATGGAGCGCTACGACCCGAAGGGCGAGTACGTCCGCCGCTACGTACCTGCGCTCCGCGATGTCCCGGACAAATACCTCCGCGAGCCGTGGACGATGCCCGAAGAAGTGCAATGCGATTGCGGCGTAGAGATCGGCAACGACTACCCCGAACCGATGCTCGATCGCAAGAAAGCGCGCGAGGAAGCTCTCGAGCGCTACCGCGTGTGACGCCAAGCGCATAGACTCGATGAAGAACGAATTGGCGGAAGACTTGCTCGAGATTCAAATGCCCGCGATGGGCGAGTCGGTCACCGAGGGAACCATCCTCGAGTGGCACGTTGCCGAAGGCGAAGAGGTTTCCGAGGGCGACACGATCGTCGAGGTCTCGACCGACAAGATCGACGCCGAGGTGCCCGCCCCCGCGAGCGGCGTGATCACCAAGATCATGGCCCACCCGGACGACACCGTCTCGGTTGGCCAGGTGCTCGCGCAACTGGATACGAACGGCTCCGGCAATGGCGCCTCGGCGCCGGCGGCTGATGCCGAGGCCGAGCAGGAGGAGGATCCAGAGACGGCGCCGGACGACTCCGGCCAGACCCAGACCGAGCCGAGCGCCGAAGATTCCGACAGCGGCACCGACGGTTTGGTTGCCGGCGGCGGCGAGGGCGATTCCGACATCGGCGGCAGCGATCCCGGCGACCTCCTCGAGTCGGCACAGGGCGAAAGCGCGGGCGAAACCGTCGAACCGGCGCCTGACCCGGCCGACCCCGGAGGCGAAGCTGAGGAGTCGGGCGGAACGTCGGTTGTGATCGCTATGCCTGAGATGGGCGAGTCGGTCACGGAAGGCACGGTGCTCGAGTGGCACGTCGCAGCCGGCGATTCGATCGCCGAGGGCGACACGGTCGTCGAGGTCTCGACCGACAAGGTCGACGCCGAGGTCCCCGCGCCCACCTCCGGAACCATTACCAAGCTTCTGGTCGAGCCCGACGACATCGTGAAAGTAGGCCAGCCCCTGGCCGAAATGGCCGCAGGAGCAGAGCCAACCTCAGGTCGGGGTCTGACCCCTGAAGAAGCTGCGCCGTCCGAAAGCACAGACCGGGGGTCTGATTCCACAGGATCAAGCGACGCTACGCCCAGCCGCTCGGTCTCCCCCGTCGCTCAGCGCATGGCCGCGGACCAGGGCATCGATATCGCGCAGATCAAGGGCTCTGGCGAGGGCGGCAAAGTCGTGAAGGCAGACGTGCTCGCTGCGGCGGATGGCTCGAACGGTGCCGCGCCCGCCGCTGCTCCGGCCCAGGGCGAGGAAAAGCCGCTCCGAGGACCCGCGGGAACACTCGCGCAGCTCATGAACAAGAGCCGTGAGATGCCCACCGCCACCTCGTTCCGCACGCTTCCGGTCGACACGCTCGACGCCAAGCGCAAGGCGATCAACGGACAGCTCAAGGAGAAGGGGCTCAAGGTCTCGTTCACCCACCTGATCGCCTGGGCGATCGTTCGCGCCGCCGCCGAGCACGACGTGATGGCGCGGACGTACTCGGAGAACGAGGATGGCAAGGCCTTCGTGAAGGTGGACTCAGGGGTCAATCTCGGGATCGCCGTCGACGTCGAGCGCAAGGACGGGTCGCACTCGCTGATGGTGCCGTGCATCAAGGGCGCCGACCAGCTCGACTTCGCAGGCTTCCACTCGAAGTACGAGGAACTGATCACGAAGACCCGTGACAACAAGCTCACCGCAGACGACTTCCAGGGCACGAACATCACGCTGACCAACCCCGGCGGCATCGGCACCGTGGCGTCGGTGCCGCGCCTCATGTTCGGCCAAGGCACGATCGTGGCCGTTGGGTCGATCGCCTACCCGGTCGAGTGGGCGCACGCGCCGGCCGACAAGATCCGCGCGCTCGGCATCTCGAAGGTCACCACGATGACCTCGACCTACGACCACCGGATCATCCAGGGCGCGGAATCGGGCGCCTTCCTCCGCACGATCGACCAGTACCTCCAAGGCAACGAGACCTTCTACGAAACGGTCGCGCACGACCTCGGCATTCCGGACCGTGTGGTTACGAACGCGCACCCGGCCTCCGCCTCGGCGCCCCCACTCTCCGCCGTTGGCGCGGCCGGCGGCGGCGCGGGCGCGATGGTCGCGGCCGAGCCCGACCGCGAGCTGCTTCAGGCCGTCCAGGCTGCGACCTCCCTGCTGAAGGCCTTCCGTACGCACGGCCACCTCGCGTCGCGCGTCAACCCGCTTGCCGAGGGTGAGCCGAAGGGTGATCCCGCGCTCGAGCCGGAGAGCCTGAATCTCACGCCCGAGCTCATGCAACGCATCCCGGCCTCGATCCTGCGGATCGGCGTCGAGGGCGAGACGCTCCTCGACGCGCTGCCGCGGATGCGCGAGGCGTACTGCGGCTCGATCGCCTACCAGATCGAGCACCTTTCCTCACACCAGCAGCGGATGTGGCTGCGCGAGATGATCGAGACCGGCGCGCATCGCGTGCCCCTCGAGGCAGACGAAAAGCGTGCGCTCCTCAGGCGGCTGATCGAGGTGTTCGGTTTCGAGCGCTTCATCCAGAAGGCCTACCTCGGCCAGAAGATGTTCTCGATCGAGGGCCTCGACGCGGTGGTGCCGATGATCGACTCGCTCGTGACCCAGGCGCGCTCGGGCGGTGCCGAAGAGGTCGTGATCGGGATGGCGCATCGTGGCCGCCTCAGCGTGCTCGTCCACAACTGCGGCCGCTCGGCCGAGTCGATCATGGCCGAGTTCGAAGGCGCGAAGGCGCTCGACCAGGTCAAGGCGATCGCCGCCATCCCCCACTCGGGCACGGGCGACGTCAAGTACCACCACGGCGCCGAGGGCATCTTCTCCACGCCCGACGGCGACGAGATCCGGGTCCGCATGTATCCAAACCCCTCGCACCTCGAGTTCGTCGATCCGGTCGTGACCGGTGGCGCCCGCGCAGCGCAGACCGAGCATTCGGGTCCGCGCCTTCACCACAACCCGCATGTTGCCGTGCCGCTTCTGCTCCACGGCGATGCGGCGTTCCCCGGCCAGGGCGTTGTCGCGGAGACGCTCAACCTTCAGTCGCTCGCCGGCTACTCGACCGGCGGCACCGTCCACCTCATCACCGACAACCAGGTGGGCTTCACCACCGACCCCTCCGAGGACCGCTCGACGCCGTACGCGGGCGACCTCGCCAAGGGCTACAACTGCCCGATCATCCACGTGAACGCCGACGACGTCGAGGCGTGCATGTCGGCGATGCGCCTCGCGATGGCCTACCGCGAGCGGTTCGCGCGCGACGTGGTGATCGACCTCATCGGCTACCGCCGCTACGGCCACAACGAGACGGACGAGCCCGCATACACGCAGCCGAAGATGGCCGCGCAGATCAAGGCTCACCCCCCGGTCTCCGAGATCTACGCCGAGCAGCTCATCAAGGAGGGCGTGGTCACCACCGACGACGTCGAGTCGGATTCGAAGGAGCTCTCCGATCACCTCTCGCAGACCCTCAAGGACCTTCGCGGGAAGATGGAAACGGGCGACTACGAGGATCCGACGTCTACCCACGTCGGCACGGGCGAGCTTGACCGGACGAAGTCGCCCGAGGTCGAGACCGCTGTGTCGGAGAAGCGCCTGCGTTCCCTGAACGAAGAGCTCATCCGGGTGCCGGACGGCTTCTCGATCCACCGCAAGCTGAAAAAGCCGCTCGAAAAGAGGCTCGAGATCCTCGACGATGGGCCGATCGAGTACGGCCACGCCGAGGGCCTCGCGTACGCGTCGCTTCTCACCGAGGGCACGCACATTCGCCTCACCGGTCAGGACACCGAGCGCGGCACGTTCTCCCATCGCCACCTCGTCCTTCACGACGAGAAGACCGGCCTCAAGTACGCGCCGATCCAGAACCTCTCCGGGGCGCTTGCTCCGTTCGAGGTCCACAACAGCCCGTTGAGCGAGATCGCCTGCCTCGGCTTCGAGTACGGCTACTCGGCGGCTTCGCCCGAGAGCCTGATCCTCTGGGAAGCGCAGTTCGGCGACTTCGGCAACTCCGCGCAGGTGATCATCGACCAGTTCCTCGTCGCCGGAGAGTCGAAGTGGGGCCAGACCACTCGCCTCACCCTTCTCCTCCCCCACGGCTACGAAGGCTCGGGCCCGGAACACTCGAGCGCGCGCATCGAGCGGTTCATCCAGCTCGCCGCCGAGGGCAATATCCGCCTCGCGAACCCCACGACCGCCGCGCAGTACTTCCACCTCATCAGGCGCCAGGCGCGCATCGCCAAGCCGCGGCCCCTGGTCGTGTTCACACCCAAGGGCCTCTTGCGACTCGCCGGCGCATCTTCGAAGCTGGCCGATCTCACCAACGGCACGTTCCAGTTCGTGCTTGACGACCCACGCACGGGTGACCGCGAGGAAGAGGTCACGAAGCTCGTCCTGTGCTCGGGCAAGGTCTACTACGACATGGACGGCCACGACAAACGCGAGGACTCAAAGAACGTGGCCATTGCGCGGATCGAGCTGCTCTACCCCTTCGCCCGGGATCAGATCCGCGAGCTCATCGCGAAGTACCCGAATCTCAAGCAGATCGCCTGGGTCCAGGAGGAGCCGAAGAACATGGGCGCCTACAGCGTGATGGCGCGCCGCATGCCCGAGCTTCTCCCAGAAGGCGTGACGTTCTCCGTACATCGGCCGTCCCCAGCGCTCATCGCCCTCAGAGGGCTACCCGGTAGCCCACCGCTCCGAGCAGGAGCGCATCGTGCTGACGGCCCTCGCATCCTCGTAAAGCCGAGCTACAAGAGGGGCGTCACGTGTGAGACCGGGGTTGTGGTTGCCGTGCAACCCGAAGTCCGGTCTCAGGTGTGACGGCGCTCCAGCCACTCGATCGCGATCACGCTGCCGACCGGACCGACCGGTGTAAGGGTCGCGGCGAGAAGCGTGTAAGGCGCCTCATGCCTCAGGACCGCGATCCAGATGAGGATCGCCAGCGCGATGTATCCGATGCCGTGCGCCAGTCCGGCCAGGAAGGTTTCGTACTCGAGCCCCGGGATCGCCCAGACGATCAGGAGAGCCGCAAAGATCGAAAGCTCAATCCAGGACGCGATCTTGACCCAGCGGAACATTGGCCCCAGGGTCGGCTTGCGCAGCACATCTGAGGGTCGCTCGGACGCGTCTGCGGTGGTCTCCTGAGTGCTCACTCAACGCAGTTTGGCAGTCACAGAGCGAAAACCAGGCCCCCGACCACCGGTACAAGTGCGCTTTCGCAGGATTGGACACCGGTCCATAGGTCTCGAGCCCCACACACGGGAATATTCCGTCCATGCAGAGCACCTTGAGCGCTAAAAGCGGCCGATCGGTCCGTGACGTGGCTCTGGTGGCGCGCGAAGCGCGTCGCCTTGTCGGGCTGGATTCGCAGCGTCGCCCGCTGCCCGGTCGCCTCCCGCTCAAGACGCGCTGACGCTGACGTGGGAGAGACAAGAAGCGACGCCCGACCCTTTCAGGGGCGGGCGCTTCGCATTTCTAGGCCAGCGCTCGTCTGATCTTTTCGAGCACCCATCCCGGTCGCTGGGTGACGTCGAACCAGGTGAAGCGCAGCACGATATACCCGTGGAGCTGAAGTTCGTTCGTCTTGCCGACGTCCTTCGCCCAGGGCTTTGAGTGCGAGTGGAACTGATAGCTGTCGGCCTCGACCACGACGCGCTGCTCCCGCCAGAGCTGATCGACGTTGATGCCGTGAACCCATTGGTTGGTCTCGGGATTCGGAAGGTCTGACTCGCGAACGAGCTTCAGCAGCTTTTGCTCGAGGTTGCTCTTGAGCAGTGCCACTTCGGGATGCTTGGCGAGCAGCTTCGCGAGCCGCGCAACACCGCGCCGGCCAGGGTTGCGTTCGATCTGGTCGACAAGCTGCGGGAGTTTCACGCCGTGGTTCGCGTGCGCCTGGGCGCACATCTCCTCGAGCCGGTAGTCCTCGTCGGCGGCGAGAATTGCTGCGCAGTCGAGGATCGTGCGAGCGGGCGTGGTGATCGGGATTCGCTCGTTGATCGTGATGTCCTGCGGGTCCAGGGTCGCGCCTCGGACGGTCAGGCCTTTGCGGTCGCTATCGCCTCTCGCGGTCGTGACCCAGACGCTTCCGGAGGGCGGCCAGGGGAGGAGCTTGTGGATCTTTGCCGCGCTGCGGTGGCTGATCACGGCTCCGTTCCGATAGGCGAGGCTCGCGGCCGCCTCGTAGGCGAGCGGCGCCGTGGCGAGATGGCCGACGAGGTAGACGCCACGGTGGACTGGGAGCAGATAGCCGCTCGCGATCCGAGACTTCAGCTCCTGTTCTGTGACGCCACGAAGGAGCAACTGCCACCTCGCGACGGCCCCGTGCTGCTGCCCCGCAAGACCCCCGATAATCGCTTCCACGGACTGAGACCGGACTTTGGGTTGCATAGCAACCACAACCCCGGTCTCAGGTGTGACGCCCCCGTCACCGCGACTGAAAAAGAAAAGGCGGGGCGGGGCTGTGGGAGGCAGGGGGTCCACACAGCCCGCGCCCGCGCCTAGCGCGTCGGTAGCCAGGGAGGGATGCCGACGCGTTCGCCCCCGGAGGCGGGACTGGCCGGGGACGAGTTTTATGAAGTCGATTTCGTGGGTAGTCCCTTAGTTCCGCTCCCTGCGCGGTCCTACGCACGTTTCTGCACCTGCTTCTCGCGCCGCCGTGCGGCGGCGACGTCGACTCGTCCATCTATGACCTATAAGGCCGCAACGTGTCAACCCGGCGCCGCAACTTCTCGGCGCCACGGCGTGTTGAACCCTATCTCGATCCTGCAGTCGACTTGAACGCTCACGCAGGTCGCGGAGAACGCGGTGGAGGATCCCGCCGTGGCTGGTAATAGCGGACCTCGTTCGGCGTGTCGAGACGCACGCGTCGCCTCGAACTCGACGTCCTCGCCGCCGTCCTTCGACGCTTGACCTGCAGCGCCCGCTTCTCCGACGTCGGCGCGTCGAGCGCCTCTGCAAGTCCGTCGAAGTCGAACGTCTCCGAGCCGTCGAGCCCGAGCGACTCCGCCGACTCGCCGTCCGGGAACTGGAGCGGCAGCACGCCCATGCCGATCAGGTTCGAGCGGTGGATCCGCTCGAAGCTCTCGGCGATCACGGCGCGGACGCCGAGGAGCGCCGTGCCCTTTGCGGCCCAGTCGCGCGACGAGCCCGAGCCGTACTCCTTGCCGGCGAGAACGACCAGCGGCATGTCCTCCTCGGCGTAGGCCATCGCGGCCTCGTAGATCGTGGTCTCCTCGCCATCGGGCCCGAGCGTGAACCCACCCTCCTTCTCGACCAGCGCGTTACGCAGGCGGATGTTCGCGAAGGTGCCGCGGATCATCACCTCGTGGTTGCCGCGCCGCGACCCGTACGAGTTGAAGTCGCCGCGCCTCGACGCCGTTGTCGATCAGCCATTCGCCGGCGGGGCTCTGCCTTCTTGATGGCGCCGGCGGGCGAGATGTGGTCGGTTGTGACCGAGTCGCCGAGCACGGCGAGCACGCGCGCGCCCTCGATCGGCTGTACCTCGGCCGGCTCTGAGTCCATCCCCTCGAAGAACGACGGCTTGCGCACGTAGGTCGAGTCGGGCCACGTGTACCGGTCGCCGTCGGGCGTGTCGAGCCCCTTCCAGCGCTCGTCGCCCTCGAAGACGTCCGAGTAGCCCTCCTTGAACATCTCCGAGCGAACCGCCTCGGCGACGGCTTCCTTGATCTCCTCCGACGAGGGCCAGACGTCCTTGAGATAGACGTCCTGCCCGTCCGAGCCCTGGCCGAGCGGCTCCTCGAAGATGTCGATGTCCATCCGGCCGGCCAGCGCGTACGCGACGCAGAGCGGCGGCGAGGCCAGGTAGTTGTTGCGCACGTCCTGGTTGATCCGCCCTTCGAAGTTCCGGTTGCCCGACAGCACGGCGCAGACGACGAGGTCGTTCTCGGTCGACGGCTTCGGAGATCACCTCCGGCAGCGGCCCCGAGTTGCCGATGCAGGTCGTGCAGCCGTAGCCGACGAGGTTGAAGCCGAGCTTGTCGAGGTACTCGTCGAGCCCGGCCCGCTCCAGATACTCCGTGACGACGGTCGAGCCCGGAGCGAGCGACGTCTTCACCCATGGCTTCCGCTCGAGCCCCGCCTCCACCGCCTTCTTGGCGAGCAAGCCCGGCGCCCAGCATCACCGACGGGTTCGAGGTGTTGGTGCAGCTCGTGATCGCGGCGATCACGACTCGACCGTGGTCGAGCGTCGTCTCCGTGCCGTCCTCGAGAGTCACCTTCACGGGGTTCGCCTCGCGCTCCTCGACCGCGGTGCCCCCCTCACCACCCTGCTCGTGGCTTGCCCGCCTCGCTCGTTTCGTCGTCGGCTCTAGGCGGATCCGAGGCGGGGAACGAGTCTGCGCCAGCCTTGTCGTGACCGTTGCCGAGCTTCTCAGCGGCGCCTTCGATCGAACTCCGTCGAGCGACTCGAGAAACGCGGCCTTGGCGTTGGTAAGGGCGATCCGGTCCTGCGGGCGCTTAGGCCCGGCGATCGACGGCTCGACCGAACCGAGGTCCAGATCGATCTGGTCGGAGAAGGTCGGGTCCTCAGCGTCCTCTGTCGTGGAACATCCCCTGCTCGCGCGCGTAGGCGTCCACGAGCTCGATCGTCTCGGTCGGGCGACCGGTGAACTCGAGGTAGCGAAGCGTCTCCTTGTCGACCGGGAAGATCGCGCACGTTGAGCCGAACTCCGGCGACATGTTGCCGATCGTCGCGCGGTCGGCCAGGCCGAGCGTGTGAAGGCCCGGGCCGAAGAACTCGACGAACTTGGAGACGACGCCGCGCTCGCGCAGCATCTCGGTCACGGTCAGCACGAGGTCGGTGGCCGTCGCGCCCTCGGGCAGCTCGCCCTCGAGCCGGAAGCCGAGCACCTGAGGCAGCAGCATCGAGATCGGCTGGCCGAGCATCGCGGCCTCGGCCTCGATGCCGCCGACGCCCCAGCCCAGGACGCCCGAGGCCGTTGACCATCGTGGTGTGCGAGTCGGTGCCGACGAGCGTGTCGGGATAGGCCTGCATGCACGCCGTCGCTTCTCGCGGCTGAAGACGACCTCGCGAGATGTACTCGAGGTTCACCTGGTGGCAGATGCCGGTCGCGGGCGGCACGACGCGGAAGTTGTCGAAGGCCTGCTGGCCCCAGCGAAGGAACGCGTAGCGCTCCTCGTTGCGCTCGTAGTCGCGGTCGGCGTTGATGTCGAAGGCCTTGTCGTTGCCGAACGCGTCGACCTGCACTGAGTGGTCGATCACGAGGTCGACCGGGACGAGCGGGTTGATCTTCTTCGGGTCCGAGCCGAGGTCGTCCATCGCGTCGCGCATCGCGGCGAGGTCGACGACGGCGGGGACGCCGGTGAAGTCCTGCATGAAGACGCGAGCCGGCTGGTACGGAATCTCCTTCGAGGGCTCCGCCTTGGCGTCCCAGCTGGCGATCGTCTCGACGTCCTTCGGAGGACACGGACTCGCCGTCCTCCAGGCGCAGCGTGTTCTCGAGCAGAGACCTTCAGTGAATACGGGAGCCGCGCGACGTCGAACCTGTCCTGAAGCGCGTCAAGACGGTAGATCTCGTACTCGCTTCCAGAAACCTCGAGAGTGGCCTTGGCACCGAAGGAATCGCTCGAATCGCTCATGCGTTCAGGCTACCCATCCTGAGCACCTCGTCACCTGCTGCCCACAAGTGGCGCGACCCCGCTCGGGCAACGGTAGTCTCGCCAGTGCATGGAGGCATCAAGGGGCTCTTTGGCCGCGCTTGCGGGCGCCATCGTTGCGCTCGCGCTGGTACCCGCTGCCCACGCGGAAACGCTCGAGGCCCAGGGCATCCTGCCGCCGGGCCAGAGCGGCTACGTCTCGATCACCGGTGTCGCGAGCGGAACCGGGTCACCCCACCTGACCGATCAGGTCCTCGATGTTCGAGAACTTCGAGTACCGCGACATCACCTTCAACCAGCCCGCGCAGAGCACCGAGTCGCCACGAGCCGGGGTTACCATCACCCGCGACGCTTTCGGGGTCCCAACCGTCGACGGCGAGACCGAGGACGATGCCTGGTTCGGCGTCGGCTACGCGGTCGCTCAGGACCGCCTGTTCGAACTTGACCTCTTCCGCCGCGCTACATCGGGCCGCCTGGCCGAGATCCTCGGGCCCGGCTACCTCGACGATGACCTGATCGCCCGCCGCGACTACTACACGGACGCCGAGGTCCAGGCGATGGTCGACAAGATCCCGCAGAAACTCCAGGACCGGACGCAGTCCTACGCGGACGGGATCAACGCGTAGATCGACAAAGTCAGCACGACGTCCAGCCGCTCGACATGCCCGGCGAGTTCGTCGCGCTCGGCGACCTCCCGATTGCCGACTGGACCGTGCTCGACTCGGCGCGCGTTGGCATCTTCCTGGCACGCACCGTGCCCTCCAGCGACGGCGCGCGAGCTGCGCAACGCGCCTTGCGCTCCAGATGCCGGCCCGAAGGCCTTCAACAAGCTCCTCCCGGTCCGCACCAAGGGCGCATCTCTCGACAGTGCCCGCGCGGCCGAGGGCAAGTTCCCCGCGCAGCCCGGGCGCTACAGGCGCCGACCGAGCGCAAGGGCTTCCGGAAGTCGAAGAAGTTCGTCGCGCAGAACGGACCTCGATGGCATCTGTCGACACACGCCACGCAGATCCCCCGCGCCGCCGGCGAGACGTGCCCGCCGACGATCCCGGCGCCGGCCTTCGCGGCATCCTGCCGAGCCCCGGCGGCTCGTTCATGTTCGCGTTCGCAACACCCAGAGCGACGAGGCCTATCTCTACAACGGCCCGCAGCTCGGCTTCTCGATTCCCGAGCTCTTCGTCGAGTTCGAGGTCCACTCCCCGCTCCGAGGACATCCACGGCGTGAGCGCCGCCCGGCGTTCCCGTGGTGGGCATCGGCCACAACGGCCACGTCGCATGGGGCTTCACGTCGGGCCTCTCGGACGAGGACGACCTCTACGTCGAGAAGGTGACCGGGCCCGAGACCTACCGGTACAAGGGCGAGGAGCGCGCGATGGACTGCCGCGACGAGCTCTTCACCTGGCAGCACCCCGCCGACCGGATCCCGCCGGACGCACTTATGGACCTCATCGAGGGCGGCGGTGCCGGGGGAGGCGCCACCTGCCGGCACGACGACCGAGCGGATCTGCCGCACGGTGCACGGCCCCGTGCAGGCGAACGGCGACGGCATCGCGCTCGCGAGGCGCTACGCGATCTGGAACCGCGAGCTCGAGACGATCGTGGGCATCGACAGCTCAACAACGCGAAGAATATGGGTGACATCGACAAGGCGATGCAAAACGTCACCTGGAATGAGAACGTCATGGCCGCCGACGACCGTGGCCACATCGGCTTCTGGCACCCGGGCCTTCACCAGCTCGCGCCGAAGCGGTGGGACGAGCGCCTGCCCTTCCCCGGGACCGGCAAAGCGGAATGGCGCGGCCTTCTGCCGCGCTCGAAGACGCCTCAGGTGATCGATCCACCGGAGGGCTGGCTCGCCAACTGGAACAACGTGCCGTCCAAGGGCTGGACGAACGGTGATTCCGAGGCACTGGAGCGAGCGACCGGCCCTCTCCACCGCGTCAGGATCCTGCGCGCTCTCGTCGGGAAGGTCGCCAAGAACCCCAGCTTCGGCAAGTTCACGAACATCGTCAAGACTTCGGGCACAACGGCACAGCAGTTCCCGTTTCGCGACAAGCGCAAGTTCGCCAGGGCGCGAAAGAAGGCTGATGCAAACGGGAAGGCGGTCATCGACGCACTCAACGCCTGGAACGGCAGCTACGACCACGAGGACAGCGAACGGCACGGTCGACCCGGGCGTTGCGATCTGGGAAGAGTTCAAGGATCAGATCGAGGCAGGTCCTCACGGACAAGCTCGGCCCCGGCTCCGAAGAGCTGGCGCGGCCAGACTGGCCGGTCGCACATGTTCGATGTAACCCGCGGCGAGGCGGCGGCGCTTTTGGCGCTCGGCCCGCACTCATACGCCAAGGCGGCTTCCAAGACGTTCGAAGCGCTGGCGACCGACTTTAGTTCCGCCAACCCTCAGACCTGGCGCGAACCGCGCCGGATGTACCCCGTGAGCGCACAGGGTGCCGCCGACGCTCCTGACCTGGAGTTCTTCGACCGGGGTACGTGGAACGAATCGATCGCGATGGGCCGCTAGCGACTTCTCGGTCTGGCCGCTCGCGACTTCGTCGCCGGCCCGTTGGACTCGCAGCCTTTCCCGAGCCATGCCTGTCCGGCCAGTCTCGGGATGGCGCCCCGCGAACTTTGCGAGCTGCACCTGATGAAAGGGGGCGACGTTGGTCTCGCCACGGTTCGTTCTTGATCGCCGAGACGACGGCCTCGGCAACCCGGCCCGGAGTTGTGGTGCCCATTCCCGTCGGCGCCTTTGCTCTCGAGTCGGCAAACATCCCTGCATCGCGGACGAAGCCGGGCGAGACGAGCGAGACCCCGACCCCGGTGCCGCGCACGTCCTCGCGCAGGCCCAGCGCAAAGCCACGCAGCCCGAACTTCGTGCCGTTGTAGACGCACTGGCGAGCCGTCGGCGCAAGCCCTGAAAGGGAGGCGACGAAGACCATGTGTCCGGACCCGCGCTCGATCATGCCGCCTAGAACCCCGTTGGCCATGAGCATCGGAGCCTCCAGGTTCACCCGCAATGCACGCTCGACATCGCGCGCCGAGAGATCGACCAGCGCGCCCGACCCAGGCAATGCGGCGTTCGCGACGAAGCCGTCGAGCTCGCCCGCGTCCTCGAGCAAGCTGAGAGCCGCGCCCGGTTCGGCGAGGTCGGAGACCGCAATCCGATGCTCACCGGGGAGTGAGCCGGCCAGCGCCTCCAACTCGGATTGTTTGCGGGAGCTGAGCACGAGGCTCGCTCCTTCGCTTGCAAGCGCTTCGGCGATCGCACGGCCAAGGCCGCCCGTCGCCCCCGTCAGCAGAATCGTGTTTTGTTGAAGTTCCATCGCGCCGGAACCTACTCCAGGGAATAGAGTCGCGTTCCATGAAGCTCTATATCTGCTGGGGCACATTTCAGACCCCGCGACCGGGCGGGCACCCGTGCGCCAACGCCTACAACGCTCTGAAGAAAGCCGGCCACGACCCGGAGGTTGTCAAGGTGCACGGCCTGGGCGTTGGGCCCGGCTTCCTGCAGGTGTCCACCCATGGGCGACGCGAGGTCGAGAAGATCTCCGGTCAGAAGACGGTGCCCGTTCTCGTACTCGATGACGGAGAGGTCATCACAGACTCTTCGCGCATCGCGGACTGGGCCGCAGCCCATCCGGGCACCGCAAACTCCTGAGAACGCCTCCAGGCGGCGCTCAGGCACGGGATAATCCTTTTGTAAACCCGATTGTGAGCACCTCTTTGCAAAAGGGCTTGCAATTCGCTAACCTTCCCGAAATTCGTAAACCGACAAACCGGTAGCCGAGTCTGTCCTTGCACAACTAAGAGGACGGAGCGGGGGAACCGATTCAGTTGGGGCTAACTCTTTTCTTATGGAAAGGGGGCGCGACTCCTAAAGCGCCAGCCCGTCAGCTAACCCCGTAGGCGCTTGACAAGGAGACTGGTTCTTGAATTCAAACGCATCACACTTGAAACGCACCCGTAGGCGCGCAGCGCTCGCGGGTTTCGCCGCGTGTACCGCGATTGCGGCACTCCCGGCCGGGACAGCTCTCGCCGGTGGCGGGATTGGCACCGGCGGCGGAGGAGGCGGCGGCCACACGACCAAGGGCAGCAAGGCGAAGCTGAAGCCGAACGGCAAGGCGGTTGCTCCCAGCATCGGCCCCACAGGCGGTGAAGGACGCCATCGCGGCGGCGAACAGCATCGACAAGTATCCACTACATGTACGGGCGGCGGTCACACTTCGAGCGCGCAAGCAACAACGGCTATGACTGCTCCGGCGCGGTGAGCTACGCGCTCGGTCCGAAGGGTGCCGGCCTGATCGATCACCCGATGACCTCTGGCGACTTTGCCAGGTGGGCGAGCAAGGGCAAGGGCACTGGATCACCACCTACGGTGACTCCGGCCACGTCTTCGTCGTCATCGCCGGCCTGCGCTTCGACACCTCGCAGCCGGACGACGGCAAGTCCGGGCCCGGCTGGTCGAAGGACGTCGGCAAGGGCTTCGTCAACGTGTCGAAGAGCGCCGCGCGCCACAAGGGCGGCCTCTAGGCCAATCCCTCGCTTCCACGCGAACCCTTTCGAAAAAGCGCGTCCCTTCGGGGGCGCGCTTTTCGTTTGTATGACCTTGGTATCGCGGGACTGCCTCGACTAGGTTCGCGCGGATGCTGACGGGCCCAGCTTCAGCGAGGGGATGCGAGGCCGGCGTGCCGATCGCCGCCGCGTCACTGCTGCTCGCGACCTCTTTCGGAGTGCTCGCCCAGCCGGTCATGGGCACGGTCGCGCCGATCGTCATGTCCGCGATCGTCTTCGCGGGCTCGGCGCAGTTCGGCGCGCTCGCAGTTCTGGCCGCGGGCGGCGGAGCCGGCGCCGCGATCGCCGCGGGTGTCCTCCTCAACATGCGCTACCTGCCGATGGGCATCTCGATCTCCATCGTCAACCGAGGGCGGCTTGCTGCGGCGGGGCCTTGCGGCGCAGCCGCTGATCGACGCAGGGCTGGGCGATGTCCCACCGAGGCGGCGGCCGCTACGACGTCCCGTTACATGTGGGGAGTCACGGCTGCGTGCTACCCGATGTGGGTTGGCGGCACCGCTCTCGGCGTGTTCGCGGGCGACCTCATCGGCGACCCGGACCGCCTGGGGCTCGACGCTCTCTTCCCCGCGTTCTTCCTTGGCCTGCTGGTCGGCGAGAGCACGGAGCGGCCGCCGGGGCTGTGATCGCCGCGCTCCTCGGAGCCGCGTCGCCCTGTCCCTCGCGCCGTTCACCCCGCGGGCGTTCCGATCATCGCCGGCTGCCTCGCCGCGCTGCATCGCGCTCCTGCCGCCGAACGAGAACGGCGTGAGCGTGAGCGCCACCTGGGTCACCGTCATCGCGCTGACGTCGCGACCGTCTCATCGAAGGCGGTCGGACCCGTGCTCCTGGGTGGCCGGATCTGCCGCGCCCCGTTCATGAAGGTGATCGAGCTTCTCGCTCCCGCGATCCTCGCCGGCGCTGATCGTTCGTCGGGACTTTCACCGAATCGGACGGCGATCCTCACGATCGACGCCCGGGCCGGCGGGTTAGCCGCGGCACTCGCCGTCTACGCCTTCACCGCAAGGCGCTCGCGTAGGCGCGGTGGCCGCGGCTGCCATCGACCGGCCGCGTACTCCGGCTCTCGCCTGAGCGTCAGACCCCTGAAAATAATTTTGGCCAGACCCGCAAGGCGTTCGGGCTACTGCGAGAACGGATAGCGTCGGCCAGGGTGAGCGATGTGCCGGATGTCCGCCTGGCAGGGGTGACTCGCAGCTACGGAGACGTGGTCGCGGTCGATGATGTCGACCTCGAGGTTGGCCGCGGCGAGTTCTTCACGATGCTCGGCCCGTCGGGCTCGGGCAAGACCACGACACTTCGGATGATTGCCGGGTTCGACGTGCCGGATTCAGGGACGGTCGAGATCGGCGGAAGGATGTGACGACCTTCCCGCCTACGACCGGACGGTCAACACCGTCTTTCAGGACTACGCGCTCTTTCCACACATGACCGTCGCGCAGAACGTCGAGTACGGCATGCGCGTCGCGAAGGTCGACGAAGGCCGAGCGGCAAAAACGCGCGCAGGAGGCTCTTGACATGATCCGCCTCGGGCGACCTCGGCGGCCGCAAGCCAGCCGAGCTCTCGGGTGGCCAGCGCCAGCGCGTGGCGCTCGCCCGGGCGATCGTCAACCGGCCCCGGGTCCTGCTCCTCGACGAGCCACTCGGGGCGCTCGACCTCAAGCTGCGCGAGCAGATGCAGGTGGAGCTCAAGTCGATCCAGGGCGACGTCGGGATCACCTTCATCTACGTGACGCACGACCAGGAGGAGGCGCTCACGATGTCCGACCGGATCGCTGTCTTCAACGACGGCCGGATCGAGCAGATCGGGACGCCGGACGAGGTCTATGAGCGTCCCGCGAATCCGTTCGTCGCCGGCTTCGTCGGCACCTCCAACGTGCATCGAGCGCGACGGCCAGAGCTTCACCGTCCGCCCCGAGAAGGTCCGGCTATCGTCGAACGGCGACTCGGCTGGCCTCCACACCGAGCGGGGCCGCGTCGCCGACGTCGCCTACGCGGGCTCGATCACCCGCTTCGTCGTCGAGCTCGAGGCGGGCGGACGCTTCAGGTCGTTACGCCAGAACCTCGACTCCTCGCCCGAGGAGAGACCTAGGGAGGCGGGCCGGGGTAGCGAACTGACAGTCGGCATGGCCGCCGGAGCACACGGTGGGGTCGCGTGTGAAACCAAAAGGGAGAGGAGGCGCCTTGAGCGCCTAATCGAAGAATCCAGCGCGACTCGCGTGGCTCATCGCCATGTCCATGATCGCGGTCGTCTTCGCTGCGGATGTGGCAGCGATGACGACGGAGCCGAGTCGGCGGCGGACGAGATGCTGGCCGAGCTCGGAGAGGGCGAGGGCGAGGTCAACCTCATCGCCTGGGCCGGCTACGTCGAGGACGGATCCACCGACCCGAAGGTCGACTGGGTCTCGGACTTCGAGAAGGAAACCGGCTGCCAGGTGAACGTGAAGGTCGGCAACACCTCCGACGAGATGGTCCAGCTCATGCGGACCGGCGAGTACGACGGCGTGTCGGCCTCGGGCGACGCGACGACCGCGCCTGATCGAGGGCGGCGACGTCGACCCGGTCAACACCGACCTGATCCCCAACTACGCCGACGTCTATGAAGCGCCTGAAGGATCAGGACTTCAACAGCGTTCGACGGCCAGATGTACGGCAGTGCCGCACGGTCGCGGATCGAACCTCCTGATGTACGACCCGGACGAGGTCTCAGCCCGGCGCCTACCTCGTGGGACGTCGTCTTCGACGACGCGTGCGACTACAGCGGGCAAGGTGACCGCGTACGACAACCCGATCTACATCGCGGACGCCGCGCTCTACCTGCGCGAGCATCAGCCGGACCTCGGAATCGAGGATCCGTACGAGCTCGACGAGGAGCAGTTCGACGCGGCGATCGACCTCCTGAAGGCTCAGCGCGAGAACGTCGGCGAGTACTGGTCGGACTACACGAAGGAGATCCAGGCATTCGCGAACGGCGACTCGTCGGTTGGGACCACCTGGCAGGTCATCAGCGAACCTGCTGAACGCCGACGCTCGCCGGAGGAGGCGATCCTCCCCGAGGAAGGCGCGACCGGCTGGTCCGACACCTGGATGATCAGCTCGGAAGCTGAGCATCCCGAACTGCACGTACATGTGGATGGACCACATCATCAGCCCGGAGGCCAACGCAGCAGGTGGCCGAGTGGTTCGGCGAGGCTCCGTCGAACGAGAAGTCGGGTGCGACCTCCCGACGGCCGATCCGAAGCACTGCGAGGTCTACCACGCGGACGACGAGGAGTTCTTCGACCAGATCGAGTACTGGAAGACGCCCGTCTCGGACTGCGGCGACGATCGCGGTGACGTGTGCAAGACCTACGACGAGTGGGTCCAGGGCTGGAACGAGGTGAAGGGCTGATCGAAGCCTCGAGCCGCAGAGAGGAGGTCGGTGGGCCGCAGGCTCGCCGGCCTCTTCCACGGCCGTCCCCGCCTCCAGGTCGGGCGCCCTCCTGGCCGGCCCCGTGGGCTGGCTCGTCGTCGGCTACCTCGGCTCGCTCGCCGTCCTGCTCGTCACGCAGCTTCTGGTCGCTGGGCGAGCTGAGCGGCGAGATCGAGCAGACGTTCACGCTCGACAACTTCAAGGACGTCGTCTCCGAGCCCGTCTATCGCGTCGTCACCGGGCGGACGGTGCTGATCGCGTCGCTCGTGACGCTCACCGACGTCGTGCTCGCGTTCCCGATCGCCTTCTACATGGCGAAGGTCGCCAAGCCGAGGATGCGCGGGCATCCTGGTGGTCGCCGTTCTGGTGCCGCTCTGGTCGGCCTATCTCGTCAAGGCTTTCGCCTGGCGCGGGATCCTGCGCACCGAGGGTTCCTGAACTGGCTCCTGGACCCGCTCGGAATCGAGGGGCCGGGCTATGGCCTCGTCGCTGTCTGGCTCGTGATGAGCTACATCTGGCTGCCGTACATGATCATCCCGATCTACGCCGGGCCTCGACCGGATTCCCGAACACGCTGCTCAGCGCGTCCGACGACCTGGGCGCCAAGCCCGGCAACACGTTCCGCCGCGTCATCCTGCCCCTCATACTTCCCGGCCGTGGTCGCCGGATCGATCTTCACCTTCTCGCTCACCCTCGGCGACTTCATCACGCCAAACCTCGTGGGCTCCGGCGACGCAGTTCATCGGCACGCTCGTCGTTTCCAACTTCACGACCAACCTGCCATTCGCGGCGGCCTTTGCGACGGTGCCCATCGTGATCATGATCATCTACCTGCTCATCGCCCGCCGGTTTGGGCGCGTTCGAACACATCTAGATGCGCCTCTCGAACCGCACAGAGCTGTTCTGCTGCGGATCGGCACCGGCTTCACGCTGGCGTTCATCTACGTGCCGCTTGCCGCTCGTCGTCGTCTACGCGTTCTCGGATGCGCAAGACGTTCGTGTGGCCGCCGCCGGGCTTCACGCTTCGAGTGGTTCGAAAGGCGATCCACAACTCGGGCGCACGTGACGCCCTCCTCTATTCGGTGAAGACGGGCGTCCTCGCGACCCCGTCGCGCTCGTGCTCGGGCACGCTCGCCTCGCTAGCCGTAGCTCGCTACCGATTCTTTGGACGCGAGACGATCTCGTTCCTCGTCATCCTCCCCATCGCGCTTCCCGGGTCTGGTCACCGGCATCGCTCTCAACTCGACGTTCACGCAGGTTCTTGGGCTCCCGCTCGGCCTGGTCGACACATCGTGATCGCTCACGCGACGTTCTGCATCGTCGTCGTCTACAACAACGCGGTTGCGCGCTTCGGACGGATGTCGAATCTCGTTCGAGGAGGCATCTGCCGACCTCGGCGCGACGCCTTGGCAGACGTTCCGGATGGTCACGCTGCCGAACATGCGAAGCGGCGCTCGTTGCGGGCGCCCTCCTGGCATTTGCCCTCTCGTTCGACGAGATCATCGTCACCACATTCACCATCGGGGCGGGCGACGAAACGCTGCCGATCTGGATCCTCAACAACTTTTCGAGGCCGAATCAGCTGCCGATCGTGAACGTGGTCGCGGTATTCGTGATCCTGATCTCGATCATCCCGGTGTACTTCGCACACCGGCTGTCCAGCGAGGTGGACTCGGGTGCGGGCGCCGCTCCGGCGCCCGCTGCCGCGTCTGAGACCTAAGAGACGTTTGTCGTCGTCGGCTGGTCGAGGACCTTCGGGGTCTCGTCCTTGTCGCTGCCGGTGACGCCTTCCTTGAACTCGCGAAAGCCCTTGCCGGCGGACTTACCGAGCTCGGGGAGCTTCGACGGACCGAAGACGATGAGCGCGATGATCAGGACGATTGCGATTTCCATGGGACCGATGTTGGGCATTTGATTTCCTACTTTCAGGATGGTTGGGATTCGGGCCGGTCTACTTGACTTCGATCGTGCCCTTCATGAAGGCGTGAAAGCGGCAGTAGTACGTGTAAGTGCCTGGGTCGTCCAGAGTCACGGTCGCCTTCATCGCCCTTGTCGAGCGTGTCGGTGTCAAACGAGCTGTCGTCTGCCGTGGCCGTGTGGGGCGCCGCGTCCTGGTTCGTGAACGCGACCTCTGTACCGGCGTCTACTGTCAGCGTTTCGGGGTCGTACTTGAAATCGACGATCTCTACGGAGTCGCCGGTACCGGAGCCTGCGCTATCTGAGCCGCTGCCGGAATCCGCCGAGCCGCTCGACCCGTCCGCACCGGTGTCCGGGACGTTCGAGTCGGTGTTGCCTCCCGTTGCCGAGCTGTCAGTTGTCGTCGACTCGCTCGCAGGGGGTGCCGCGGCGACCGTCTGGTCGCCCGACTCGTCATTGCCGCACCCGGCGACCCCCGCTAATGCGAGGGCCGCCGTGAACGTGGCAACGGCGTGGCTATTAGCCGGCCAGGAATGGCGTTACTGCCTTCGTGACCTCGTCGACCGTCATGGTCGGATCGAACGCGTTCGGCGCGGGGGGCTCGCCGGCGGCGAAGCGGATCGCGCCCGCGTGACGGGCCTCGATCTGAACGATCGCACCGGCCGTGGCCAGCAGGTCCTTCGACTTGAGGCTCGGGCCGGCGCCGTTGTAGGCGCTGACGCCGAGATCCTCGAACGTGATCGCGGTCTGGATGAACGCGTCGGCGCTGGCGAACGCGTCGCCGAAATCGACGCCGGGGGCCTTGACGGGCTTGCCGCCGAGGTCCTAGATCGCCTGGGTCAGGCCGTCAACGTGCTCCTGCTCCTCATCGCCGAACGTCTTGACGTAGCCAGCGACTTCGCTGCTCGAGGCCCTTGACGCTCTTGCGGCCTGCTCGTAGAACGCGGCCTCGAGGTACTCGAGGGTCAGCGCGAAGTTGAGGATCTCGATGTCCCCATCACTTCCGCCAGCCTTGCGCGAACACCTGGCTGAGCAAGCGGACCTGCTGCGAGAGCGCCGTACGTGGCGCCTGCGGCGAGAACGCCCTTCATCAGGAATGCGCTTCGGTCGAGCGGCTTCGAACTCGATCGTGGTCGAGTTCGGGAGCTGCTTGTGTCTTGTCAGTCATTGCTTTCGAATCTCCTTTCTGAGTCGTCCCGCCACGACTTGCGAGGAACGGCTGGACACTGTCCAGCACCATCTGGGCCTCGGCCGGGACAGCGAACGCGCCGTCCGGCGTCGGGCTCCTCGCCGATCAAGATGTTGAGGGTGCGCCGCGTGGCGGGCCTCGACGGTGTGAATCGACAGTGCCGCCGCGAGAACGTCCGGGTTCTCGATCGCTGCTGCCTGACCCAGGTACGCCGCCGCGCCGAGGTTCTCGACGGTCGCTGCCGGTCTTCAGGACCGTCTCAGCATCGTCGAGCGGGAATTCCGCCTTCGGCTCTGCAGCGGGCTTCTCGCCCAGCTTCTTCGACGCGTCGCCGTGCAGGGCGTCGACGTGCTCCTGCTCATTTTCGCCGATCGTCTTGATCAGAGCCAGGTCGTCGCCCTTGAACAGGCCGCTGTCCGCGACGGCGGCGTAAAAGCCGGCCTCGAGGTACTCGAGCGTCAGGGCGTAGTTGAGAATGCCGATGTCGCCCTCGCCGAAACCAGCGTCAGCGAGCACATTGCCCGTGCTGCCACTGTCGGTCGAGCTGCTGGTCGAAGAAGCTGTGGGCTCCTCCTTGTCGTCGCCGCAAGCGGCCAAGAACGTGGCTGCCGCGCCGGTACCGCCTGTCAGCACAAGAAACTTGCGCCGAGAGAACGGGTCCCGCGCCGCACGCGCGATTGCGCTTCGCTGCTCGGGGTTGTTGTTTACGGTCATAAATTGACCTCCGTTCGGGGTTTGGTGCCAAAACCGGGATCTCCGACTTCGGGGATCACGCTCCGGCACGCGCCTTGTGACGGCGCCGTCGCATTTCCGGACTGTGGTGTTGATTGCGAGTTCAGTGCCCGTATGGATCACCGACAACCAGCGGATCCTGATAATGCTTCAGTGAGCGCGCCTAGGCTGCGACCGGAAATTCGATGTCGAGCAGGCGCTCGCACGCGTCAAGCAGCGTCCTGAGCATCACATCGGGAGTCACCGTGGGGTCTCCGAGTGTCGCGCACACCGAAAAGCCCGCGATCAGGGATGCGAGCACCAGCGCGACCTTGTCCGGCGAAACCGGGCCGAACTCACCGCTTCGCTGCCCCGCCCGGATGATCCCAGCGATCGTGCGCCTGTAGGCGTCGGTGAGCGTCTGGCGCGCTTGGCGCGCAGGCTCGTCGGTGGCGCTCAGGCGCCAGAGCTCGATCAAGAAGGCCGCGTCGTAGTCGGCGGCGCTCAGCTCAATGAACTCGTGCAGGCGGTCTGTCTGCGAAGTAAGCGGCGCCATTCGCGCTCGCGCTTCGTCAAGGAACCAGTTCTGCCGCATCTCCATGATCGCGATCAGAAGCTGGCCAGGTTCCTGGAACCAGTACGTGATCGCCGCAGGGTCGGTTCCGAGCTCGGTCGCAAGCTCGGACAGATCGAGCGCGCCGATCCCGCCATCGCGGATCACTCGCGAGCCGACGGTCACGACGGTGCCCCATCCGACCCTTGGAAGCTTGCTGTCAGGCATGGCCATTTCCTCCAAGCGGTGGCAGGGGCAGGGTCGCGCCGAGTAGCGACCCGGTCACCGTCGCGCAGGCATCCAGCATGTAATTGGGCCGCACGGTTGAGTCGCCAAGCGTGGCCTGAACCGCCATCGAGTCGATAAGGGTCGCGATCGTGACCGCGGCGATCCGTGCGTCGGGCACGCTGAACTCGCCGGATTCCACCCCGTCGCACACCATCTCTTCGATCAGGCGCCGGAATCGCTCGTCAAGCTCCACTCGCAGTTCTCGAGCGCGCTCGTCGCGCAGCGAGAAGCTCCAGAGCTCAATCCAGTAGGTCCAGTCGTAGTCCGCAACGCACGCCCCCAGTAGGCCTATGACCGCTTCGCCGGCGCTCGAGCCCGGTTCACGAGCAACCACTCTCTCGAATCGCCGGTCGTCTCGCCGGATGACGGCGTCGAATACCGCCCACTCGGACTCGAAGTCGTCCAGAAGGCCCTCGACTGTCAGCCCAGCACGCGAGGCGAGATCGTCGAATGACCATCCATCCGCGCCTTCGGTGCGGATGAGATCCTCCGCAACGTCCAAGATCGCGTCAGCGCGATCGGATTTTGGTTCGCCGTTCATCGCTCCAAGTGATTGTCGGCACAAACCGTACTCCGGATGAGGTCTCCTCCGTCCAGCGTCAACATGCCTGAACGTCCAACGGCGCGGGCGGCGAGCCGAAAGGGGCGGCGCGGCGGCAAGCGCAAGGGGCACCGCGGCGAGCCGCGGGGTTGTTCGAGGTATGAACCGTCGCCAACCGCCGAGGTCGGCCTGCGCTCGCATAGTGCAAGCGCAAACCTCGCTCGATTTCGCTCGCCGATCGAAGGGGCTTTGGACTTGACCAGCGAAAGTCCAGGCCGACCTCGCTGGGAGATCGTCGTCGCGATCGCATCGGCTGCAAAGGGACTCGTGAAGCGGAGTGAGCTGCTAGCGATTGGTATCCCACTAGGGACGATCGACTCGTGGGTAGCGCGCGGACGGCTCACTCGCATCTATGACGGTGTCTACCTGGTCGGGGTCGTGATGCCGGAGGGGGCCGATCGTCTCGCGGCCGTATACGCATGCGGGCCGCTCGCCGTCCTTTCTCACCGCAGCGCTGCAGAAGAGTGGAATCTGATCGAGCCGCGTGCCGGCTTTGCCCTCCAAATCACTGCGCCAGGCCACCGGCGACTTGGGCCGCAGGGCTTCTACGTCCACCGAACTGCCCTGCTACCCCCGGATGAAGTCGACGTCCGCAATGGCATTCCCGTTACATCAGCAGCCCGGGCAGTGTTCGACTTCGCTTCACAGGCGGCCGAATGGGAGTTCGAAGCTGCGTACGAGGAGGGTCTCATAACCGGGCTCTTCGACCGCGACCTCATGATCCGCATGGCAATGCGACACAGAGGGCGCCGCGGAATTCGCAGAGTCCGTGAGTTGATCGATCGAGACGCCCCTCCGTCCGCGACGATCGAGCGAGCCCACCTCATGCTGCTCGAGCTCATCCGGTCGTCCGATCTTCCCCATCCTCAGACCGAGTATCCGGTCGCCGGCAAGCGCGCGGACCTCGTGTGGCCCGAGGCGAAGCTGGTGGTTGAGATGGACGGTGGGGCCTTTCACAACACGCCGGGGCGAATCGAGCGCGACAAGACCCGAGACGCCGACCGGGCGGCACTCGGTTGGCTGACGATCCGCGTGACCTGGAACCAACTGACCAAGCACCCCACCAAGGTCATTGCACGCATCGCACGGGCCTACGCGCTCCGCGCCGCCCCACGATCGACGTCGTGACGCACTTGCACTATGCAAGTCACAAGTGACGCCGGCAAAGATGTGCAAACGGCGGAGTGCTGGACTTTCAATAGGCAAGTCCAGGCCGACCTCGGCGGTGGGGGCGCTGCGGACCGCCCGCGGCGCCCCGCTATGTCGGCGGCGCTTCGGATCAGGCTGAGCCCGGCATGGCTCGGGCCGCGGTGTCGCCTGCGCTGTCGCTCGCGCCGTTGGCGGATGGGTCGAAGTCCAGAACTTCTTCTGGGGCCCTGTAGTCCATTCCCACGCCTTCGGCCACCGCCGCGTGAGTCACCTCGCCGCGAGCGACGTTGATGCCGGGCTTCAGACCCGGAACCTTCTCAACGGCGCCCACAACGCCGTGATCGGCGAGCGCCAGTGTGTACGGGAGAGTCGCGTTGGTAAGCGCGTAGGTGGACGTGATCGGCACCGCGCCCGGCATGTTCGCCACGCAGTAGTGGATGATCCCATCGACCTCGTAGGTCGGGTCGGAGTGCGTGGTCGGGCGAGAGGTCTCAAAGCAGCCGCCCTGGTCGATCGCGACGTCCACCAGCACGGCGCTCGGCTTCATCAATTTCAGCTGCTCGCGTGTGATCACATGCGGAGCGCGCGCTCCGTGGACGAGGACGCCGCCGATGACGAGGTCCATGTCCGGAAGCCGCTCCTCGATCGAGAGCGTCGACGAGAAGACCGTCGACGCGCGGCCGGCGAAGATGACATCCAGCTCGCGCAATTTGTCGATCGAAGTGTCGTAGACGAACACGTCGGCCTCCATCCCGATCGCGATGAACGCTGCATTCATCCCCACCGCGCCACCGCCGATGATCATCACGTTCGCGGCTGCCACCCCCGGGACTCCGCCGAGCAGCACTCCTCGTCCGCCGAGCGGCTTCTCGAGCATGAAGGCGCCCGCCTGGGTCGCGATCTTGCCGGCGATCTCCGACATCGGCGCCAGCAGCGGAAGCCGCCCATCGAGTCCTCGACCGTCTCGTAAGCAATGCAGACCGCGTTGGTTTCGCAAAGCGCCTTCGTCAGGTCAGGCGCCGGCGCGAGGTGGAGGTAGGTGAAGAGCGTCGTCTCCGCGCGAAGCATCTCGACCTCCGGCATCTGTGGTTCCTTGACCTTCAGGACCATGTCGGCCTCGCCCCACACGTCCTCGGCGGTCGGCAGGATCGACGCCCCCTGCGCCTCGTAGTCGGCGTCGGAGATAGCTGAGCCCTCGCCGGCGCCCTTCTGAACGACGACGTCGTGCCCGTGCTCCGCGAGCTCGCGCACGCCGATGGGCGTCAGGGCAACGCGGTACTCATCCGTCTTGATCTCCGTGGGTACGCCGACCTTCATTCATCTACCTCACAAGTTCACGAGCTCGCAGAGCGAGCCATAGTTCAATTCGGTCTGTTGCCCGCGAGAGATCCCGCTGCGTCAGCTCCTCGATTTTCCTGATCCGATACCGAAGCGTGTGGCGGTGGCAGTAGAGCTGACGAGCGGCCCGCTCCCAGTTGCCGTTGTTCTCGATGAACGCCTCGAGCGAACGCAGGAGCTCGCCTCCGTACTCGCCCTCGCCGCGCCCGATCGGCTCGAGGAGGCCCTCCGAATACAAGCGAAGGGCATCGTCGTCCTGGAGGGCGAGGAGCAGGGTGAAGGCACCCAGGTCGCGGTGCGAAGCGACGTCGGGTCCGCCCCCGTTCTGAAGTGACGTGGCCTCGAGCGCACAACGAGCTTCGTGGAATGCGCGCCTCAGCGAACCCACTGGCACCGTCCGGCTGGCGGCCACTCGGATCTCCGGATGAGCGCTGATCAAGGCCGTCCGCGCATCGCGCGCGACCCCAACGGGATCGCGTGTGGTGGCTGCGATCACCGCACACAGAAGCGGGCCGCCTGCAGCCGAGGCGGTGGCGACGAGGTTCGGGACTCCGGCGCCTGTGAGCTGAGCCTCGAGCGCCCCTTCGGCGCCGGGCGGATCTTCGAGCGCGAACACCAGCATCGCCGCCTCGTCCTCAACCCGGAAGGGGCGAAGGCGGCCCGCGAGCTCGTCGGCGTCGAGGCGGCCTGAGAGGGCATCCGCCAAAAGATCTCCCGCGAGCCTTCGCTCGGTCTCGTTCACCACGCGCTCGCGCATCAGCTCGAGGCCGACCACCATGGAAGCCTGCCGCGCGATCAGACGCTCGAAGCCTCCAAACGGCTCCCGCTCGGCGAAGACGACGAGCCATCCTGCCGGCGGCGCGCCACGGCGGCTGGGCACAGGGACCGCCAGCGCGCGACCTTCGAGCGTCTCGGGCTCGAACGCCGTCGCCCCGACTCCGCTCGACCCCGTGCGACCCGTCAGCTCTTCGGCAACCCGCACGACATCGTCGGCTCGCGGCGACCCCTTGCCGGGGTGCCGGGCCACCTGGTTACCGCTCGCGTCAAAGACGAGCGCGGATCCACCCACGGCACCCGCGATCGATGCCGTGACCGCGGCCAGCCCGCCCCCATCGATCACCAGCCTCTCGAGCTGCTCGTGAACCTTGGTCCCGCGCTCCAGCGTGTCGTACTGCTCGCTGACGAGCCGCTTCGCGGCTTGCTCGGAGATCGCGATGAACGGCATCTCGTAGGGCACCTCGAAGAGCGGCATCGCATGCTTCGAAGCAGCCTCCAGGATTGCCTCCGGCACCGTGGCGTGGTCGAACCCAGTGCCGAAGCCGAGCGCCGCAACGCCGTGCGACGCAAGCAGTGCGACGTAGTCGCGTTGCTTGGCGTCGGAATCGACGTTGTAGCCCGTCGTCAGCAGAACCTCTCCGCCCGAGAGCCACGGCGTCGGGTCCTCGTGCTCGGAAATCGCGACCCAGCGGACCGGTCGCCCGCCCTCCTCGGCGCCCGCCGCCAGGGCAAGGCCGCAGTCCGAGACGAGCGAGGCAACCGTCAGCATGAGGAGTCCGCGATCAGGCGGCGACGCGCTCGGCCGCCTCGGTGAGGACGCCGCGGAGGATGTCCGTGATCTCGTCGAATTCGGCGGTGCCGCAAATCAGCGGAGGCGAGAGCTGGATCACGGGGTCACCGCGATCGTCGGCGCGGCAGATAAGGCCGCGCTTGTAGAGCTCGCCGGAGAGGAATCCGCGGAGCAGCCACTCGCCCTCCTCGGCAGTGAACCCCTCCTTGGTCTCCTGATCCTTTACGAGCTCGATCGCGTGGAAGAACCCGGCGCCGCGAACGTCGCCGACGATCGGAATCTCGCGAAGCTCCTCGAGCTTCCCACGGAACTCGCCCTCGGTCTCGCGCACGTGACCACACAGATCCTCGCGCTCGTAGATGTCGAGGTTTGCCATCGCAGCAGCGGCGGCAACGGGGTGTCCGGCAAACGTGAACCCGTGCGCGAATGACGCGGTGCCCTTCGAGAACGGCTCGAAGAGCCTGTCCGAGGCGATCATCGCCCCCATCGGCGCGTATGCGGAGGTGAGCGCCTTCGCCGACGTGACGATGTCGGGCTGATAGCCGTAGCGCTCGCAGCCGAAGTAGTGGCCGAGGCGGCCCCAAGCGCAGATGACCTCGTCCGAGATCAGCAGCACGTCATGCTCGTCGCAGATCTCGCGCACTCGGTGGAAGTAGCCCTCCTGAGGCGGAATGCATCCGCCCGCGTTCTGAAGCGGCTCCAGGATGACCGCGGCGACCGTTTCGGGTCCCTCGAATTCGATGCGCTCGGCGATCTTCTCCGCAGCCCACAGCGGGTCGCGGTCCTCGGGCCAGTGGTATTCGTTGGTGTTCGGCACGTGACAGCCGCCAGGTGCGTACGGCTCGAACGGCGTGCGCAGACCCGTGAGACCAGTGGCCATCAGGGCGCCCATGGTGGTGCCGTGATAGGCGACCTCGCGCGCGATCACCTTGTGCTTTTGTCCATGACCCTGAAGGCGCCAGTAGTTCCGGACGAGCTTCAGAGCCGACTCGACGGCCTCGGAGCCGCCCGACGTGAAGAAGACGCGGTTGAGATCACCCGGCGCAAGGCTCGCGATCCGTGCCGCGAGCTCGATCGCTCGTGGATGCGCGTAGCTCCAGTTGGTGACGAAGTCGAGCTCTCGCACCTGACGCTCCATTGCTTCGCCGATCTCGGTGCGCCCGTGACCGGCGTTGCAGCAGAACAGCCCCGATAGGCCATCCAGGTAGCGATTCCCGTGCTCGTCGTAGACGTAGACGCCCTCGCCCCTCGCGATGATCGGGATGGGATGCTCCTCGTCGTAGCCCCCCATCCGCGTGAAGTGCATCCATAGATGCCGGCGGGCGAGCTCCTGAAGGTCGGCGCCTTCGGCGGTCTGAGAGCTCGGGGGAGTTGCGGTCGTGGTTTCCATCTCTCTCCTCGGACGGGTTTTGTCCAGTCTGAACTGACGCTTCGTACAACCGTATATCGCCAGAACTGCGTAGGCAACCCCCAGCCCGGGCAAATCTTGAATGCGAGAGTTGTACATCCTGTATAAGCCCTGTTGGACCTTTTGGGACATTCGCCGCTTGCGCGTAGCCGCGCAGGCGCATAGCCTGCCCGCACGTTGGACGACAAGCCGAGCGTCAGCCTGGAAGGAGTTACGAAGCGCTTCGGCGAGTTCGTAGCTGTTGACGACCTCGACCTCGAGATCGCAACGGGTGAGTTCTTCACGATGCTGGGCCCGTCGGGCTGCGGCAAGACCACAACGCTGCGGATGGTTGCCGGGTTCGAGCAGCCCACCGAAGGCACGGTCCGGATCGACGGCGAGGACCAGACGGGGAAGCCGCCCTTCAAGCGCCCCACCAACACCGTCTTTCAGAGTTACGCCCTATTCCCGCATCTCTCGATCGCTGAAAACGTGAGTTTCGGTCTCAGGCGCCAGGGAGTTGCCAAGGGTGAGATCAAGGAGCGCGTAGCTGCCGAGCTCGAGCGGGTTGGACTTCCCGGCGAAGGCAACCGCAGGCCCGCTCAGCTCTCAGGCGGCCAGCAGCAGCGCGTCGCACTGGCGCGCGCTCTTGTGAACCTGCCCAAGGTGCTGCTGCTCGACGAGCCGCTCGGCGCGCTCGACCTGAAGCTCCGCAAGGGCCTCCAGGTCGAGCTCAAGCGCATCCAGCGCGAGGTTGGCATCACCTTCGTCTACGTGACCCATGACCAGGAAGAGGCCCTGACCATGTCCGATCGGATTGCGGTGATGAACCGCGGGCGTGTCGAACAGATATCGACCCCGGAGGACGTTTACGCGCGCCCCACGACCAGCTTCGTTGCCGGATTCATCGGAGTTTCCAACCTCATGCCGGCGGTGGTCGAAAGCTCGGGCGGTGACCGCACCAAGGTGCGGCTCGATGCCGGGGTCGAGCTTGACGTCTCCGGCGACGGCTTCAACTCAGGCGATCGGTGCCACGCCGTCGTCAGACCGGAAAAGCTTCATATCCAAACGGAGGGCTCGGCTCGCGACGGTTGGCCGTCGGTCGAGGGGACGGTCGAGTCCTCCGTGTATCTCGGGACCGCAACGCAGATCGTCGTCCGCTTGGCGGGGGACGTGCCGATGACGGTCCTCGTCCCAAATGCGGACGATGCCGAGCGCGGGCGGCTCCCGGGGGCCGGCGCTACGGTGAGCCTCAGCTGGGCCCCCGAACACATTCACCTGGTCAAAGATTCAGAAACACGAAATCTAGAGGGAGCACGAGATGCGGGATAGGTTCTTGGTTGCACTGGCGGGGACCGTGCTGGCGCTCGGGCTCGGAGCCTGCGGGTCCGATCTAGGCGGTGGCGGCCGTGACGGCGAAGTCGAGACGGCCACGGCGGACTCCGGAAAGGCATCCGGGGACCTCTACGTCGCCAACTGGCCCTTCTACGTCGATAAGCAGACCGTTCCCGAGTTCGAGGACAAAACCGGGATCTCCGTGACCTACCGCGAGGAGGTCGACGACAACAACGTCATCTTCTCCAAGATGCAACCGCTTCTTCAGGACGGGCAGTCCGGCGATCGCGACATCGTCGTCGTCACCGACTGGATGGCGAAGAAGATGTACGACCTCGGGTACCTCCAGAACTTCGACCAGGAGGCGATAGCACCGGCGAAGGAGAACCTCGTGCCGTCGCTTGAGAGTCCGAGCTTCGACCCCGACCGGTCCTACTCGTTGCCATGGCAGAGCGGCATGACCGGACTCGTCGTCAACACCGCCGAGGCGCCGGACGTGGACTCGATCTCGGATATCTTTGACCCGAAGTACAAGGGCAAGGTCACGGTGCTCACCGAGCTCCGCGACACGGTTCCGCTGGTGATGAAGTCGATGGGCGTGGACCCCACCGACGCCACGGCAGACGACTGGCTTGCGGCAATTGACAAGCTCAAGGAAGCCGTCGACTCCGGTCAGATCCGCGACCTCACTGGAAACAGCTATACGAACTCGCTCGCGAGGGGCGATGCCTCGATCGCCATCGGCTGGTCCGGTGACGCGGTTCAGCTTCAGGCGGACGACCCGGACATCGAGTTCGTGATGCCTTCCGAGGGCTGCATCCTCTGGTCGGACAACATGGTTATCCCGGTCGGAGCGCCAAATCCGACGGCCGCGTACGAGTTCATGAACTACGTTTACGAGCCGGAGAACCAGGCGCAGATCGCGGATTACAACTACTACCTGACTCCCGTCTCAGGGGTTAAGGAGATCCTTGACGAGCAGGGGTCGCCTGCCGCTGATTCGGAACTGGTGTTCCCGAGTGAGGACTTCGTGCAGAACTGCACGGCGCAGCCCGAGCCTCCCGAGGATTCCGCGGACGAGGTGAACCAGGCGTTCGAGTCGCTCATCACCGGCGGCGGCTAAGCCCGGCGTGAACCGCCGCTCGACACCGTACGCGCTCCTGGGGCCCGGCTTCGCCTGGCTCCTGGTCTTCTTCGTCATCCCGCTGTTCTTCATGGGGGTCGTTGCGCTCGAGTCCGGGTCCCTCGACAGTGGTTTCTCGTTTACCTGGGAGTTCGGCAACTTCTCCAAGGCACTCTCGAGCTTCGACTCGCAATTCATTCGATCGTTCTTCTACGCGGGCGCCGCAACGCTCCTTTGCCTCTTGATCGCATACCCGCTCGCGTACGCGATCGCGTTCCGAGGTGGCAAGTACAAGAATGCGTTGCTCCTGGCGGTGATCGCGCCCTTTTTCACTACTTATCTGATTCGCACCATCGCCTGGCAGACGATCCTGGCCGACGACAGTCCAGTTGTCGACGTCCTGAAGACCGTCGGCCTGGTCGCGAACGATGGCCGCGTCCTTGACACCGCGGGTTCGGTCATCGCCGGCCTCACCTACAACTTCCTGCCGTTCATGATTCTGCCGATCTATGCGAGCCTCGACTCGATCGACAAGCGCCTCATCGAGGCGTCAAAGGACCTCTACGCCGACGCCAAGATGTCCTTCAGAAGGGTGACGCTGCCGCTTTCCGCCCCGGGAATCATCGCGGGGACGCTCCTCACCTTTATCCCCGCCGTCGGCGACTACATCAACGCCGAATTTCTTGGCGGCCCTAAGCAGGCGATGATCGGAAATGTCATTCAGAGCCAGTACCTGGTGATCAAGGACTATCCGGTGGCTTCGGCGCTCTCGTTCGTGCTTATGGCGATGATCCTCGCCATGGTGCTCATCTACATCCGGTTCGCCGGATCCGAGGCACTGATGGGCGATGAGGCGAAAGAGTCATGAGGAATGCCTGGACCTGGCTGAAGGACCACGCCGTCCTCCTCTACGGCGGGCTTGCGATCGCCTACATGCTCATTCCGATCGCCGTCATCGCCATCTTCTCCTTCAATGACCCCGAAGGCAAGTTCAACTTCTCCTGGAGCGGTTTCACCTTCGAACACTGGACCAACGCGTTCGGAATCTCCGAACTGAACGACGCCCTGTCAAGCTCGGTCGAGCTGGCGGCACTCGCGACGCTCGGCGCGACCGTGATCGGCACGCTCGTTGCGCTCGCACTCGTTCGCTACGAGTTCCGAGGCCGGCAGACGACCAACCTCCTCATCGTGATCCCGATGGCGACCCCCGAGGTCGTGATCGGCGCATCCCTTCTCTCCATGTTCGTCTACGTCGGCGTCGGCACCGGGTTTGGGACGCTGCTGGTTGCGCACATCATGTTCTCGATCAGCTTCGTAGTCGTGGTCGTGCGCTCGCGCCTGATCGGCTTCGACCGCTCGATCGAGGAGGCGGCCGCCGACCTTGGTGCGTCTCCCCTCACCACTTTCCGCACCGTGACCCTCCCCCTGCTCGCGCCCGGAATTATCGCCGCGGGGCTGCTGGCGTTCGTGCTCTCGTTAGACGATTTCGTGATCTCGGCGTTCAATTCCGGGCAGACGGTGACGTTCCCGATCTTCATCTTCGGTGCATCTCAGCGCGGGATCCCGGTAGAGGTGAATGTCCTCGCGACGATTCTCTTCCTGCTGAGCGTTGTCGGCATGATCCTCGTCGTGTGGCAGCAGCGCAGGGCAGAGCGCATGGCGGCCGTCCAGCCGATGTGAGCAGAGAGGGATCGTTGGAGAGCTCAGCCCTCGGGAACGAGGACCCGACGGGCGCCAAAGCGGCGATAGCGGCCGCTTCATCAGGTGACAAGGGCCTTCGCGGTGGCGCGATCGGCTTCGTATCGAGCGTCGTCATCGGAGTCGCGTCGACCGCGCCCGGCTACAGCCTCGCGGCCAGCCTCGGATTCGTGGTTGCCGCGGGAGTGGGCCTGGCATCGCCCGCAATCTTTTGGGTCGCGTTCCTGCCGATGCTCGGCATCAGCACCGCCTATTACTACATGAACCGCGCGGATCCCGACTGCGGGACGTCATTCACATGGGTGACCTCGGCGATGGGGCCCTCGGTCGGCTGGTTGACGGGCTGGGCGATCATCGTCGCGGACATAATCGTCATGGCGAACCTCGCTCAGATCGCAGGGCTCTACAGCTTCTTCCTGTTCGGAATCGACGACCCCTCAACGCTTGCGGTGACAGCGATCGGCGTGATCTGGATCGGAATCATGGTCGCCATCTGTTACATCGGGATCGAGCTCTCGGCCCGAACTCAGGTCTTCCTGCTCGGCGCCGAGGTCATCACCCTGGCCGTGTTCGCAGTCGTCGCACTGGTCCGCGTATACGCCGGCGACTTCGGCGACTCGATCGACCCCAGCTTTGGCTGGCTCAACCCCTTCGAGATCAAGGACAGCTCCGCGCTGATCGATGGCGTGCTGGTCGCCGTGTTCATCTACTGGGGGTGGGACTCGGCCGTGACCGTCAACGAGGAGACGGAGGATCCAACGGAGGGGCCGGGGCGATCGGCCGTGGTCTCCACCCTGATCCTGCTCGGCATCTATGTGATCGTGTCGATCGCCGCCCAGGCGGTCCATGGCGAGGAGTTCCTGCGCCAAAACAAGGACGACGTCCTTTCCGCCCTTGGCACCGACGTCTTCGGCTCGCCCTTCGACAAGTTGCTGATCATTGCGGTACTCACCTCGGCCGCAGCGTCGACACAGACCACGATTCTGCCGACCGCTCGCACGTCTTTGTCGATGGGAGCCGTGAAGGCGCTACCACGGATCTTCGCCCGGGTTCACCCAAAGTTCCAGACGCCGGACTTCTCGACGCTCTTGATGGGAGTCCTCTCGGTCGCCTGGTACGTGGGGCTGACGATCATCAGCGAGGACATCCTCGGGGATTCGATCGCGGCGCTCGGACTGATGATCGCCTTCTACTACGGGCTCACGGGCTTCGCCTGCGTGATCTTCTACCGGCGCGAGATCATGTCAAGCGCCAAGGCGTTCTTCCTTGCCGGGGTGCTGCCGACACTCGGCGGAGTCAGCCTGGCCTACATCTTCATCAAGTCGGTCAGCGACCTGAGCGAACCCGGCAAGCGAGACGTTCTGGGCCTCGGGCCGCCGTTGGCCATCGCGATCTTCTTCGGAATCCTCGGATTGGTGCTGATGCTCTTCCAACGAGTGGCCAGCCCGGAGTTCTTCAAGCGCAAGCCGCTCGTTGCTCCTCGCGGCTCGCTCGAGCGTGACTTGGACCCGACGCCTTAACGCGCCGTCAACTTCCCCGCCCCCACGGTCCATAATCTCCAGCGTTATGACCGGGACGGGGACAGGACCACTGCCTGGCGCAGACGAGCGTTTGGCCGATGAGAAGCTGCTTTTGGAGCGCTACCACCGCGAGCGCAGCCCGATGCTCCGCGAGGAGCTCGTCACCCGCTTCATGCCGCTGGCCCGCAGCCTTGCGAATCGCTACTCCGGCGGCCCCGAGCCAACCGAGGACCTCCACCAGGTGGCGAGCCTCGGCCTCGTCAAGGCGATCGAAGGCTTCGATCCAACGCTCGGTTACACCTTCGCAAGCTATGCGGCTCCCACGATCCTCGGTGAGCTGAAGCGCCACTTCCGTGACCGGGGACGCCAGGTGCACCTGCCGCGCGGGCTCCAGGAACGCATCGCGGTGATCGAGCGGGCGGTCGACGACCTACCCACCAAGCTCGCGCGAGCGCCCTCGGCAACCGACGTCGCCGAACACACCGGCCTCGACATCGAAGAGGTCCTCGAGGCAATGGAAGCTGCCAGCGCCCGCCGCCCATATTCGCTTGACGCCACGGTCGGCCCCGACGAGGACGCTGCGCCCCTGGTCGACACCCTCGGCGAGGTGGACGCCTCTTATGAAACCGTCGAGTACGGGGAAGCGATCGCGAAAACGCTCGAGCTCCTCCCGGATCGCGAGCGAATGATCCTCAACCTCCGCTTCGTCGAAGACCTCACCCAGTCAGAGATCGCCAAGCGCGTCGGTATCTCGCAGATGCACGTGTCGCGCCTTCTGCGCAGAGCGCTCGAGGCGGTGCGCGGCCAGGTTCCCGACGAGGAGTAGCTACTAGGCCGGAGCCCCGGCGGGCTCTGGCGCGATCATGAGCGAGAGGTGTTCGCCCGCGTCTCCGTCTACGACCTCGACCTTGTCGGCGAGCTTGGAGATCGAGACGCCCAGCTCAGGAACTTCCATTCGCTGGAGCAACCGGCTCGCGCCGCCGTCGCGAAAAGGGCCGACCCGCAGGCACAGGTTGGGGCCGCACTCTTCGATCTCGATGCCGACCCGGCCGTCCGCAAAGTCCTCGACCTTGGCCGCCGCGATCGCGTCGCCGAGCAGGATCCCGTCGGACATCCGGTCGAGCGAAAAGCCGGCGCGGGTTGCCGCGATGGCAAAGACTCTCGAGATGACAGGCTTCGCGAATTCGCCGGCCGTGATGTCGATCTCCGCCTCACGCGGTGCAGCGGGCATCTCTTCCGGTGGCTCAGGCGCTTCGTCGGAAGTCCGTACGCGTGCGACGAGCGCGGTACCTCCGCCTTCAGGACTCTCGATCCTGAACGAATCGACGACCGAGGCGATGAGCGGCAGGCCCAGCCGCAGCGAATGCTCAGAATCGGCCGGCCGGGGGCGGAACCCGACACCCCAGTCGCGAACGCGGAGCTCCACCTCGGTGCCGTTGGCGGTTGCGCTCACGTCAATGCGCCCGTCGTCGCGATCCGGGTATGCATGGACCACGGCGTTCATGCAGGCCTCTGTGGCGATCTGCTTGAGGTCGGCCAGCGGCCCCTCAGGGATCGAAACGCCATCGGCAAGGCCAGACAGCGCCTGCCTGACGAGCGCCAGATTCTCGGCTTTGGCAGCAAGCGCCAGCCGAAGCTCGGTGGGTGGCGCGCTCACGTTGATGGGCTCCTAGGTGGGCGCGCCGGCCAACGCTGATAGCGCGGCCTCGCGGTTCGGGTGCACTGGCAGTTCCTCCGCCAGGCCCGTCACCTCGAGTACGCGGCGGACGGGCTCTGCGGCCCCCTCACAGGCAACGGCAAAGCCGCGCCCGGACTCCCCGGCGAGCCGCCGGGCCTCAAGTACGGCGCCCAGGATGGACGAGTCGACAAAGGTCGCTGAGGAGAGATCGACCACCAGGGCCTTCTCCTCCTCGACAGCTGCGTCGAATGCTTCCCGAACCTGTGGAACGGTGCCCAGATCGTGCTCCCCACGGAGCGCGACGACCTCGATCCCGTCTCCAGCCGGTTCGCGCCGGACTTCTCCCACCACGTCCATGGCGCGAGGATATCCGGATTGCACGTGCGTACGCCCACGAACACGGCTACGGCGCCCCAGCTTGATCACGGAACAGGCGTACCACGCATCGGGCTTGTCTAAACGCGGATTGGCCTATATCACTCGCTTTCAGTTGTTCTGGCGTGGATCGACAGCTGATGTTGTACGGGCAGGCCACCATGGGCGGCGATGCGCTCGGCCCGCGGAGATCGGCGCGACTCGATTGGCCGGCAAGGATCGCCGACGCGGGCGGCTGAGCACGAGGGAGGCCACGCAGGGCTTGGCGCTTTGCATGAAAAGCACCCCCGGAAGCGCAAGCACGTCCAACGCCGTGGGCTATAGGGGGCAGATCGGGACGTACTTAGGCGTCAAGGGCTGATGAACGTCCAACGGTGAGCCCTATGGGGGACCAATCGGGACGTCCATCGCTTTAGGCTGCTTTGGACGAGGAGCGCACGTGTCTTTGGCCGTCTGATTGAACAGGCGCCGCTCGAATTTTCGACCAGTCCGAAAGCGACAATTCAAAGTACGTGGCCGAGCTGAAACACGTAGCCCTGAGCTATCCAACACTTGACGAGCGTTTTGGACGTTTCGGCATAGGACGAACCGTCACAATCGGTTGCGATGTCTGAAGCAACCGAAACGCGAAAGCTCAAGAACTTCATCGGTGGCGGTTGGGTCGATGCCGCGGCCGGAGACACGCTCGATGACGTGAACCCAGCAACCGGCGAGTTGACGGCGCTCGTGCCGCTCAGCGGCGAAGCCGATGTCGACGCCGCTGTTCGCGCCGCGCGAGAGGCGTTCCCGGCGTGGCGGAGCACCGCGCCTCAGAAGCGGGCGCGCGCCGTGATGGCGATGCGCGAGAAGCTGTGGGCCCACCGCGAGGAGATCGCCCAGCTCGTCACCCAGGACATGGGCAAGACGCTCGACGATGCGCGGGGCGAGGTGCTTCGCGGCATCGAGTCGGCCGAGGCGGCGTGCGGCATCCCACACCTCATGAAGGGCGAGAACCTCGAGGGCGTCGCAACCGGCGTCGACGTCGAGCTCATCCGCCAGCCGGTTGGCGTCTGCGCGGCGATCACCCCGTTCAACTTCCCGGCGATGATTCCGCTCTGGTTTTTGCCATACGCGATCGCCTGCGGCAACACGTTCATCCTCAAGCCGTCTGAGCGCGACCCCCGGCCGTCCGAGCGGATCGTCGAGCTGCTCTCAGAGGTCGAGGAGATCCCGGCTGGAGTGGTCAACCTCATCCACGGCGCCCGCGATGCGGTGAGCGCGATCCTCGACCACTCGGACATCGATGCAGTGTCGTTTGTCGGCCAGGCCTCGACGGCGCGTCTCGTCGCCGAGCGCTCGGCGGCTACCGGTAAGCGCGTCCAGGCGCTGGGCGGCGCCAAGAATTCCCTCGTCGTCATGCCCGACGCCGATCTCGACGTCTCGATCCCGGCGATCATGAGCTCCTCCTTCGGCGCGGGCGGGCAGCGCTGCCTGGCCGGTTCGGTCGCAGTGCTCGTGGGCGCCGCGGAGCGCCAGGACCACGTCCTGACCGAGCTCACAAAGGCCGCGAAGGAGCTTGGAGTCGGTCCGGGCGACGAGGAGGGCGTGGAGGTCTGCCCGCTGGTCGGCCCCGAGGCGCGCGACCGGATCGCCGGCGCGCTCGAAGCTGCTGACGACGTGGTGCTCGATGGCCGCGAGCACGCGCCCGAGGACGGAGGCCCTGGCCACACGCTGATCGGGCCGTCCATCGTCGAGACCTCGGACCACGAGTCGGACCTCGCCCGGGAGGAGCTCTTCGGCCCGCTCCTCACCATCGTGCGAGCCACCGACCTCGACGAGGCTCTCGAGTTCGTGAACGGTTCGCGCTATGGCAACGCGGGGTCGATCTTCACCACGTCGGGCAACGCCGCGCGGCGCTATCGCTACGGAGTCGAAGCGGGGATGATCGGCGTCAACGTGGGCGTCGCCGCGCCGGTTGCGTGGTTCCCGTTCTCCGGCTGGAAGGACTCGATCGACGGGGACCTCCACGCGAACGGCAACGACGCCGTCGAGTTCTTCACTCGCAAGAAGGTGATCACGTCGCGGTGGAGCTGACCCCGTGAACCCGGTCGCCGAAAAGCTGGGCGAGCTGGGACTACCCACGCCGGTGTCCGAGCTGGCCGCGAAGGACTGGGACGTCGTCGTCATCGGCGCGGGCCACAACGGGCTTACCGCCGCCGCCTATCTCGCCCGTGAGGGTAGAAGCGTCCTGGTCCTCGAGCGACGCGATCGCGTCGGCGGCGCGTGCACGCTCGAGCGGCCGTTCTCCGACGAGCGCTACGTCGTGAGCCCCTGCGCCTACGTGGCCGGCGTGCTCGACGAGCTCGTGATCTCCGAGCTGGGCCTGCGCGAGAGGGGCGTCTCGATCACCCTCGCCGACCCCGCCCTCTTCGTCCCGTTCGACGACGGCACTGCGTTCGTTGATTGGGACGACGGCGAGAAGACACTCGCCGGCCTCAGGGAGCTGGGGGTCTCGGAGAAGGACATCGAGGGCTTTCAGGCCTACGGCGAGACCTTCGATCGCGCGCGGCGAAAGCTCCGCAAGGGCGAGCGCGACTCGTGGGTCGGCGATTCGCCCTCCCGCCCCGAGATCGAAGAGATGCTCGGCGAGCAGGAATTGATCGACCTTGTCTTCGAAGCATCGATCGCCGACGTGCTCGACGCACACGTCGAGGACCAGCGCATAAAGGACGCCCTCTACGGCCAGGGCCTGATCGCCGCATACGGCGGGCCGCGCGACAAGGGCACGGCGATGGTCCACCTGATGCACCACATGGGCGAGCTGGGCCCCGACATGCCCGGCGCCTGGGGCTACGTAAAAGGCGGGATGGGAATGGTCTCGTTCGCGATCGCCGATGCCGCTCTGGACGCCGGAGCCACGATCGCCTGCGGCGTGCCGGTGGCCGCGATCAAGCCCTGCGAGGGAGTCGAGCTCGAGGACGGCACGCTTGTGCGAGCAAGGGCGATCTTGTCCAATGCTGATCCCAAGCGCGTCCTCGGAATGCTCGAGGGGGCCAACGGCGACGTACCCGACGACTACCGCCGGCGGCTCGACGCGTGGAAGGTCCGAAGCCCTGTGGTCAAGGTGAACGCCGCACTCACCGAGCTTCCGCACTGGACCGCGACCGACGGCGAGACGTGGCCGGCCGCCGGGACAGTCAACTGCCGGCTCGGGCTCGACGAGGCGCAGGACGCCTTCGAGCGCTCGGCGAACGGCGAGCTGGCGATCGGATTCACCGAGATGTATTCGCAGACGGCCGATGATCCCTCGGTCGCGCCCCCGGACCGCCACGTCGTCTCGCGTCTTCTGCCAGTACGCGCCGGCCGGCAAGACGGTCGAGGACTGGGACAACGGCCTGAGAGACCGGGCTGCCGAGCAGGTCTTCTCGATGATCGAGCGCTTCGCGCCGGGCTTTCGCGACCAGATCGTCGAGTTCGAGGTGCTCGGCCCGCCCGACATCGAGGAACGCATCGGCCTCACGGGAGGCTGCATCTTCCAGGGCGAGGTGTTCCCCGACCAGATGTGGGACAGGCGCCTCCCCTCACGGACGCCCGTGGAAGGGCTCTATCTCTGCGGCGCAGCGACGCACCCCGGCGGAAGCGTCATCGGGCTCAACGGGCGCAACGCGGCGATGGCCGTGCTGGCCGACCAGGGCTGACATCGCCTACTTCAGCTTGATGCTCTGCGACGATGAGTCGCATGGGCCTCGAGATTCGCCACGGTTCCGCCGAGGACATCCCGCGCCTCTTGCCGCTCTGGGAAGCCCTCGAAGAGCACCACGCAGCATTGCCGGCGCTGCCGCCCGTCCGCTCGCTCGATGACTCGTGGGCTCACCGGCGCGCTCAGTACGAAAAGTGGCTCGCGGGAGACGACCACGTCCTGCTCGTTGCCGAGCGTGATGGCGAGCCCGTGGGGTACGCGATGGTCGCGACGAGCATGGAGACCGGTGCCACCTGGGAGCTCGGCGACTCGGGCGCGGAGGTCGAGACGCTGTCGGTACTGGAAGGCGAGCGCGGGAGCGGGGTTGGCAAGGCGCTGATGGATGAGGTCGCGCGGGTTGCGTCCGAAGCAGGCGCCCAGTCGGTGTCGGTTGCGGTCGCGCATTCGAACGTTGACGGCCTCCGCTTCTACGAGCGCGAGGGGTACGGACCTTTCTACTCGTGGCTCCTAAAACGACTGCCGTAGCTGCGCCGTTAACAAACCGGACGCGCGTTCTGTTTTAGTAGCCTCGCGGCATGACGACCGCCATCGCCCCACCCAAGCGCACTCTTTTCACCGACGAGCAGAGCGACCTCCGCGAGAGCTACGCCCGCTTCCTCCAGGCCGAGGTCGTCCCTCACTACAAGGAGTGGCACGACGCCGGGATCGTTCCACGCGAGCTGTTCACCAAGTGCGCCGAATACGGATTCCTCGCGATGGAGGTCCCCGAGGAGTACGGCGGCCCGGGGGTCGACGACTGGCGGTTCAACGTCGTCTTGAACGAGGAGTCGGTCAAGGCCGGGGTCGGAGATGCGATGGCCGGGCCTCTCCTCCACTCCGATGTCGTTCTGCCCTACCTCATGACGTCCTGCGACGAGGAGCAAAAGCAGCGCTGGCTGCCGGAGGTTGCCGCCGGCACCAAGGTGTTGGCGATCGCGATGACCGAGCCGGGAACAGGTTCCGACCTGGCCGCGATTTCGACGAGCGCCAAGCGCGACGGCGACGGCTGGATTCTGAACGGCGCCAAGACCTTCATCACCAACGGGATCAACGCCGACCTCGTCGTCGTTGCCGCGAGAACCTCGGATGACAAGCACGGCGGCCTCTCGCTCTTCGTCGTCGAAGAAGGTATGGAGGGGTTCGTCAAGGGCAAGCAGATCGAAAAGCTGGGCCAACACGCCTCGGATACAGCCGAGCTCTTCTTCGACAACGTCGCCCTCCCGCAGGAGAACATGCTCGGCGCCGAGGGCTCCGGCTTTCTCCAGCTCGTGCAGCGCCTCGTCCCCGAGCGGTTGACGCTCGCAGTCTCGAGCATGGCCGGCTGCGAGACGGCCCTCGACATGACGCTCTCCTACGTCAAGGAGCGCCAGGCGTTCGGCCGTCCGATCGGCTCGTTCCAGCACTCGCGGTTCCTCCTCGCCGAGCTCAGGACGAAGGTGGAGATCAGCCGCTGCTTCGTCGACCGCTGCATCGAACGCTATGTAGGCGGCACCTGCTCGGTCGAGGAAGCCGCGATGGCCAAGTACTGGACGACCGACCTCCTGTCCGAGGTCACCGACGCGGGCGTCCAGCTTCACGGGGGCTACGGCTACACGACGGAGTACGAAATCGGCAAGGCGTGGATCGATGCCCGGGTCGGCAAGATCTACGCGGGCACGAACGAGATCATGAAGGAGCTCATCGGCAAGACGATGGGCCTCTGAGAGAATCGCCCGCATGAGCTCTCCCCATCAGCATGCGATTGCCGGCGCCGCCGGCAGGATTGTCGTCCACCACTGGTCCAACAAGGAGGCGACGTTCGTGGCGCTCATCGCCCACGGCTACGCCGAACACGCACGGCGGTACGACCACGTCGCTGAGCGGCTGGTCAGAGAGGGCGCGACCGTGTACGCGCCGGACCACCATGCCCACGGTGAGTCAGAGGGCGAGCCCGGCCTGGTCGACGACGGCGAGGTGATGAGCGCTGATCTTCATACCGTCGCGGACCTCGCGCGTGAGGAGAATCCCGGTTTGCCGGTCGTGCTGGTCGGTCACTCGATGGGCGGCCTGATCTCGACCCGGTTTGTGCAGCGATACCCCGGTGAGCTTTCGGCGCTCGTGCTGTCGGGGCCGGTCATCGGAGGAAACCCGACGATCACGGGGCTGCTGGAGATGGACCCGATCCCCGAGGTTCCGATCGATCCTGCGGTGCTCTCGCGCGATCCCGCGGTCGGCGAGCGCTATGCGGCCGATCCGCTCGTCTACTCGGGACCCTTCAAGCGCGAGACGCTCCAGATGTTCGTCAAGGGCGTTGAAGACGTGCATGCCGGCGATAGCTTCGGCGACCTGCCGGTCCTCTGGATCCACGGGTCAGACGACGCTCTGGCGCCGGTCGACTACGCCCGCGAAGCGGTTGAGCGCCTGCGGGGGCCGAACACCGAGGAGAAGGTCTATCCGGAGGCGCGGCACGAGATCTTCAACGAGACGAACCAGGGCGAGGTCCTCGACGACACGGTGGACTTCGTCAAGCGCGCGCTCGACGCGAGCTAGAGAGCCGGAATTTCGGACGCTTTGCGAGCGGCCTCCTCGGTGGCGAACGCGCGCACCTTCGCGATCCTCCCGTCTCGCACATCCACGATGTGAAACACGTCCATCTCGACCGGGACACCTGCGTGGATCGAATTGACAGAAACGTGAACCCTTGCGAGCAGGGAGTTCGAGCTCTCATAGAGCACCGTCGCATCCCACTGCCATGCCGTCGATATATCTACCCGGTCCTGGGTCCAGCGTGCGATCGCCTCGCGCCCGCGATACACGTCGGAATCGGGCATCTCGGGGAGGTCGTGCAGCTCGGCGTCCTCGGAGAAGAACTCGATGAAGCGCTCCACGTCGCGTTGGCTGAGGGAGTCGTAGACCTCGTCTACGGGCAGGCCGTGGCTCATTGGGTCATTTCAGCACGTTCAGACGAGCGAGAGCTGTCGGCCCCACTCCTTGTCGAGCGCCGCCGGGTTGCCGGTCGACTCGAAATCGAGAAGCGCGCGCTTTCGTGGCAGGCCGCCGCCGTAGCCCGTGAGTGAGCCGTCGGCGCCGATCACCCGGTGGCAGGGAACGATGATCGGAACTGGCGTCGCCCCCACCGCGCTGCCGACGCCTCGCGGATCAAAGCTCTCGCCGGTCTCCTCGGCGAGCCTTCTTGCGAGCCTCCCGTAGGTGGTGGTCTCACCGAAGGGAATCTCGCGGAGAGCCGCCCACACGAGGCGCTGGAACTCAGTGCCGTGGAGGTAGAGCTCAAGGTCGAATTTCGTGCGCTCGCCCGCAAAATACTCGTCGAGCTGGCTGAAGGCGGGCTTCAGCGAGGCCGGAATATTCGCTGTGCGTTCACGCTCCCGAGAGGAGAACGCGAGGCCGATGAGGGCGGTTCCCCGCGCCGTGAGAAGGTGGCGCCCAAGTGGGCTTAAATACGTAGCTGAGTCGATGCGTTCCATGTTGGTGGGACGTCCGGTCGGAGCTTTTCGTGAGGTCGGATGCGGGGTAGTCTCAACTTGGATTCGAAGGAGGAACCATGCACCACGGAAATCCAGACGAGCACGACCACGACCACGACGAGGCTCATTCGCATGAGCACTCCCACGGCGACGAGACCCACACTCACGCCCACACCGTGGCCGATCACGACCACACCGAGCACGAGCACGAGCATTCGCACGGGGACGTCACGCACTCCCACGAGCACGTGCACGAAGAGGGCCTCGAAGGCGACCACTCGCACGACCACGACTAGCCGTCGAGCAGGCTTGGTGCCGATGGGTCCGCGGGGACTGGCGGCGACACCTCGTCGGCGAACTTCGCGACCCTGACGCCCAGGAGCCTGACTGGGCGCTCGGGCAGGTTTTCGCGTAGGAGGTCGAGCGCGACGGTGCGGATCGTGCCGGGATCATTCGTGAATGCCTTGACCGAGCGGTCGCGGGTGAAGGTTGCGAAGTCGTCGGTGCGGACCTTGATGCCGATGGTGCGGCCGGAGATGTCGCGATCGATCAGTTGCTTCGCAAGCCGTTCGGCCTGATCGCCGATTACCTGCTCCAGCCGCTCGCGCTCGGTCACGTCAAAATCGAAGGTGGTCTCAACCGAGCGTGACTTGGCGATGCGCTCGGTCGAGACCGGCGAGTCGGAGCGAAAATGGGCGCGATCGTGAAGCGCCTGGCCGTGGGTCGGGCCGAAGCGTTCGATCAAGCCGGGGATGGTGCAGCGCTGAAGCTGGCCAATCGTCTTCACGCCGTAGCCCTCCAGGCGGGTCGCCGTCTTCGGTCCGATGCCGGGAATGATGCGGACGCGCTCGTTCTTGAACCGCTCCGCCGCCTGCTCGCGAGTGAGGACGACGAAGCCCCGGGGCTTCTCGGCGTCTGATGCGACCTTGGCGACGAGCTTGTTCGGCCCGATGCCGACCGAAGCGTCGAGCCCCGTCTCCTCGCGGATCCGCCTGACGAGGCCGCTCATCCTCGCGATCGGGTCCGTCACGTCGGAGAGGTCGAGATAGGCCTCGTCGAGCGACACAGGCTCAAGCGGAACGGCGAGTTCCTCCATCAGCTTGCGCACCTCGGCCGAGCGCTCGCGGTAGTGCGCATGGTCGACCGGCAGCCAGTGCGCGTCGGGACAGAGCCGGCGGGCACGAGAGGCCGGCATCGCCGACCCGACACCGAACTTCCGCGCCTCGTATGAGGCGGTTGTGACCACGGCCCGGGGCCCGGTGCCGGACACGATCACAGGCTTGCCGGCGAGCTCCGGGTGCCGCTGCAACTCGACAGCCGCATAGAACGCATCCATGTCGATATGGGCGACCTTGCGGGGCACACCTCCAGCGTAGGCGGAGGGTCAGACCCTTCTCATGAGGAGGGTCTGACCCCTTGTTGGCGCGACCTCGGTGGTCAGCGGCCGACTTGCACTCCCACTCGCTCTGGGATTGCCGAGAGCGCTTGGCTCAGCACCGACGGCTTTTCGCCCAGCTCCTCCGCCCGTTCCTTACGGAGCAGGGCCTCCCGGATCACGGTGCCTCCGATGTATCGGAAGGGCTCCGGTGGCACGTGGAGCTCCTCCGGCTCGACGATTGCGAGCCGCGAGTACCGATCACGGCGGTCGAGCGCGAGTGACGCCAGCGCGTGGCCGACCATCCGTGAGGGGCCAACGCCATTGCCGGTGAAACCGAAGGCGTAGTGGACCCGGCCGCCGAGCGTGCCGACAATCGGAGTATGGGTCGGCGACACGTCGATGGGGCCACCCCACGCATGTGCGATCGCGGCGCCCTCCAGCTGCGGAAAGAAGCGCGCGAGGTGCGAGGCTACCTGGGCAGCGACTCCCCCGTCGACCTCGGCGTGACCGGAGAGCCGCGCTCCGCAGACGACCCGTCCTCCGCCCCAGCCGAACGCGATGCGCCCGTCCTCGGTGGTTCGGAAGTAATGGAGCATGTGGCGCGCGTCGGTGATGCACTCGCCGCCCGTCCAGCCGATCTCCTCCAGAAGTTCCGGCACCGGCTCGGTGATCACCATGTGGCTGGATGTGAGAGTCAGCCGCCTGCGCAGCGGCCCGACCGCCTCCTGCGCGCCGCCGCTCGCGAGCACCGCGTGTGCGGCCCGCACGACGCCGGTGTCGGTGCGCACCTCGACTCCGCCGCCACCCACGCGCAAGGAACGCACCTTCGAGAGTTCGTAGACCTGAACGCCCGCCTCCACCAGCTCGCTCCGCAGGCCGAGCGACAGCCGGGCCGGGTTGATCGTGGCCGACCCCGGAAAGAGCGCGGCGCCGCGGAAGATGGGAGACGCGCAGCGCTTTTGCACCTCGCCGGAGCTGAGCGTCGTAACCGCATCGGGCTCGCCAAGTTCGGCGCACGCCTCGACTGTCTGATCCCACGTGTCGTCGAAGGCCGGCGCGGTCGAGACCTGGAGATAGCCACCGCGCCGGTATGACGCGTCGACGCCCCGCGTCTCACACCACTCGCCGATCTCGTCGACGGCCTCCTGAGCGGCGCGCGCGACCTCGATCGCGGGTTCGTCGCCAAGGCGCTCGCGCATCGACTGCAGGCTGAACCACATCGAGTTCGCGAAGCCTCCGTTGCGGCCCGAAGGACCGTGGCCGCAAAGGCCTGCTTCGACGAGCGCAACGCGCGTCCCAGGATCCGCCTCTTTGATGAGCCACGCGGCCCACATCCCCGCGAAGCCCCCGCCGATCACGACGACGTCAGCGCTGACCTCGTCGTCGAGTATCGCGAGCGGTTCGGCCTTGACCTCCTGAGAGAGCCAGAATCCCTGCGCGTCGTGGATCACGACGCCTGAATCTAGTTAAGGACTAGTTCGCCTGGGCGGCCGAGTGGCGCTCGATCATCTCGCGCTGCACCGAGCGGCCCTCGCGACCATCGCGCCGGCGCCACTGGCCCTGTGAGCCCAGGTCCCACGCATTCATGTCGTCTGCTAGCGAGCGGTCGAGGATGTCGGTGAGCTCGCCCCGGACCTTGGGATCTGAGATCGGCACGACGAGCTCGACGCGCTTCTCCAGGTTGCGCGGCATGAGGTCGGCTGAGCCGATGTACATGCACGGGTCATGCCCGTGCCGTTCAAACGAGTAGATCCGCGAGTGCTCGAGGAAGCGACCGACCACCGAGACGACGCTGATGTTCTCCGATACGCCTGGAATCCCCGGCACCAGGGCACAGATGCCGCGTACGTTCAGCTCGACCTTGACCCCCGCCTGCGAAGCCCGGTAAAGCGCCTGGATCGAGCCGGCGTCGAGCAGCGAGTTCATCTTCATGCGAATGCGGGCGGGCGACTGGGGCGAGTGCGACTCGATCGTCCGGTCGATCTCGGCGAGCATCTCCTTGGCGAGGTTCAGCGGCGCGATCAGTGCCTTGCGAAAGCCCTCGGGACGCGCGTAGCCGGTGAGGTAGTTGAACATCTCGGCGATGTCGGAGCAGATGTCCTCATCGCAGGTGAAGAGGCCGAGGTCCGTGTAGATGCGTGCTGTCTTCGGGTTGTAGTTGCCGGTGCCGATGTGCGCGTAGTGGCGGACCCCGTCGCCCTCGCGGCGAACGACGAGGACACACTTTGTGTGAGTCTTGAGAGCCGGGATGCCGTAGACGACGTGAACCCCGGCCTGCTCGAGCTTCTTCGCCCAAGTGATGTTCGCCTGCTCGTCGAACCGCGCCTTCAGCTCCACCATGCACACCGCCTGCTTGCCGCGCTCTGCAGCGGTGATCAGGGAAGGCACGAGCGGCGAGTCCGCCGAGGTGCGATAGACGGTCTGCTTGATCGCGAGTACGTCGGGGTCGGCGACCGCCTGGCGGACGAAGCGCTCGACCGACGTGTTGAAGGAGTCGTAGGGGTGGTGGACGAGAACGTCGGCCTCGCGCATGGCGGCGAAGATGTCGGCGTCGCGTCCGTCTTCGCCGACCAGCCGTGGACGTGTCACTGGAGTGTGCGGCGGCTCGCGGAGCTCGGGCGCGAGGCCCTTGACGTCGTAGACGTCCCAGAGGTCCGTCAGGTCAAGAAGGCCGTTGACCTCGTAAGCCTCGCGCTCCTCGAGGCCCATGGCGGCGACCAGCTGCGAGCGCAACCGCCGGTCCATACCGGCCTCGACCTCGAGGCGCACGACCTCGCCGAATCGCCGACGGCGTAGCTCTTCCTGGACGGCCTGGAGGAGGTCGTCCGCCTCATCGGACACGTCGTAGTCCGTGTCGCGCGTGACCCGGAAGAACGAGTAGTCCTTGACCTCCATTCCTGGAAACAGGGCCTCGAGATTGGCAGCGATCAGGTCGTCGAGCGGCACAAGCGTGCGCCCTTCGTCGCCCAGCGGCAAGAACCGCCCCAGGAGCTCCTTCGGCACCTTCACGCGGGCGAGAACCTCCACGTCCTGTTGCGGATCCCTGAGGCTGACCGCAAGGCTCAGCGAGAGGTTGGAGATGTACGGGAAGGGACGCCCGAGCCCGATCACGAGCGGCGTCAGCGCCGGAAACACCTGACGCTCGAAGAGGTCAGCGAGCTCCGCCTTCTCCGCAGCCGTTGCCTCGGCGACCGGCAGGACGCGTACGCCCTGTTCCTCCAACCTCGGCCGGAGTGACTTGAAGGTCGCGCTGACGCGGTTGCGCTGGGCAATCACCCGCTCGTGGATCTCGGCAACGACATCGGTCGCGCCCATGCCATCGGCGCCGCGAGGATCGCGCCCCGCCTCGATGTGCTCCTCGAGGTTCGCCACGCGCACCATGAAGAACTCGTCCAGGTTGGATTCCCAGATCGCACAGAACTTGATGCGCTCCAGGAGCGGGACGTTCTCATCCTCGGCGAGCTGGAGGACGCGGTCGTTGAAGTCGAGCCAGGAAAGCTCGCGGTTTGTGTAGAGACCGTGGTCGGTGAGCTCGGGTTCGGCCCCGGTGAGTTCGGAGGCGGCCGTCGGTTCGCCGACCTCCGGGACCCTGCTCCTCAACTCGAACGCCATCCGATTGATGGTAGTTCCGCGGTCTCCTCTCCTCGTGAACTGCTGGTGAACATGAGACAAGGCACTCATCAGGCCCACCGATCCGCTGGAGTACGCGATCCTTTCGGCATGGGCTACCGCATCGATCAGCCGCAGCGTGTATCCGCCGAAGTCAGGCGGATCGCGACCGAGCGCCTCGACAACGCCCTGGGCGAGCTGAGAAACGGTGTCGCTGAGGACCCGGCCGCGGCCATTCACAACGCCCGCAAGGACCTGAAGAAGACGCGGTCGCTTCTGCGGCTCGTGCGCGAGAGCCTCCGCGAAGAGAGCTACCGGACCGAGAACGCTCGTCTCCGCGACGCCGCTCAGGTTTTGGCGAGCGTCCGAGAGTCAGACGCGATGGTCGTATCGCTTTCGCGGCTGATCGAGGCGTCGGTGGCGGACATGAGTCCGGGGTGCGCAGCCGACGCAAAGGCGTGGCTCGGCCACATGACGTCGGGACCCGCCGGGCGGAGCGACGTGACGGACGCGGCCGCTTCGGCGTCGCTCATCATCGAGGACGCCCGCGATGACGCTCGTCTGTGGTCGCTCGGGGACGGCGGCTGGGAGATGATCGAGCCGGGGCTCCGCAAGGCGTACCGCCGCGGTCGCGACGGTTTCTCCTCCGCGATGGACGCCCATGACGACGAAGCTTTCCACGAGTGGCGAAAGCGTGTGAAAGATCTCTGGTACCACCTCAGGCTCCTCAGCCAGGTCTGGCCGGCGGTTGTGGACCCCATGGCAGGAGAGGTGCATCGCCTGTCGGAGAACCTGGGCGACCACCATGACCTCGCCGAGCTCGCGGCAACTGCGATCTCGAGTGACTCGCCGCTACGGGACGAGTTCAGGGCCGAGCTCGTCGACCACGCCCGCGCCCGCCAGAGAGACCTGATCGCGCAAGCGAAGCCCCTCGCGGATCGCCTCTACGGCGAATCGCCCCGGCAGTTCACGGGACGGATCGAGAGCTACTGGCGCGCCTGGGAGGGCTGAGCGCTCAGGGGACGATCGGCAGGTCCGGCTTCCCGACTTCGTAGAGCCAGTCGTCGAACGAATCCGGCCGCGGGCTCCCCGTGACCGCGTCGATCAGGTCGTAGAGGTCCTGCGTGCTGACGTTTCCGCCGGCATTCTCCTGTGCCCAGTCGTGAAGCACTTCGAAGAAGTTGTCCTCACCGATCTCCAGGCGAAGCACCTCGAGCGCCATCGCGCCACGGTCGTAGACAGAGCCCGCGAATAGGTTCCGGGGGGTGCCGGGGTCAGCCGGAGGCGGGTCCCAGACGGGATCACTCGCGGGCGTGTTGTCGTGAATGCGTTGGAGGCGATCGGCGACCGTCTCGCCGCCGTTTTGCTCCTCGTAAAGCCATTCCATGTAGGTGGCGAATCCCTCGTTCAGCCAGATCTCGGGCCATGCCTTGACGGCGAGCGAGTCGCCGTACCACTGGTGGCCAAGCTCATGAATGATCAGCTGCTGGTTGGCCGACCCGGGGTAGTAAGGCCGTGCCTGGGTCTCCATCGCGAACCCAAGCCTCGAGGGATCCTCGACTCCGCCGATTGCTGTGAACGGATATGGCCCCGCGACGCTCGCCAGGAAGTCATAAGCGGTCTCGGTGTGCTCGCGGAGGTTCTTCACCTGCGCCCGGTCGAGCGAGCGGTCAACCGCCCCGAGGTACGGATGTCCATCGATCGTCGCCTGGTCGACCCTGAACTTGCCAATCGCCGCCATCGCGAGGTAGCTCGCCATCGGCTCGTTCTGCTCCCACTCGGTCGTGGTGGTGCGCTTGGTGCGATTCCTGTCGACCAACTCGCCGTTCGAAATGCCGATGAGGTCCCGCGGAGTGGTGATGCTGATGTTCCACGTTGCCTTGTCGGTGGGGTGGTCGTTCACGGGAATCCATGTAGGCGTGGGGCCCGGCTCACCCAGCGCCACGACACCGTCCTTCGTCTTGGTCCAGCCGTCCGCGCTGCCGTCCGGGTAGGTCCTCTGCTTGGGCTTGCCCTTCCACTTCACGGTCACCGGGAAAGACTGGCCGTCGGGAATGGGCGTGAAGCCGCTGACGATGACCTCCTGACCCTCACGGGTGAAGTCGGCCGGCTCCTCGTTCACTTCGAGCTTGGTGATCTTCGGGCCTTGGAAGTCGATGTCGAATCCGGCGAGCGGAGAGCCGCCAGACGGGTTGCCGTCGTCCGTGTCGGCGTTTGCGAGGAATGCGGTCTTCTCCGACGCGGTGCCCGACTTCTTGTAGGTGAGGTCCACAACGTAGGTCTGGACGTTGTAGCCCGTGTTGCCCATCTTCGGGAAGAACGGGTCGTCCACGCCGTCGGAGCCAACGAAGGTTGCGCCTGCGAATGCAACGCTCGCGATGGCCCCAGTCGCGACCGCTGCCGTGACCGCCAGCTTCCTGCCTCTTCCCATGGCCAGAGCTTAGGCAGCGAGATTCGCCGGCTGCCCGTTCGCCGACTCGTGGAGCATGTCGAGGATGACTCCCTCGCGCAATCCGCCCTTGCCGATCTGGAGCGGCTGGCCGAGAAGCTCAGAAAGCTTTTCGAGCAGGAGGACGCCCGCCGGCAGGATCCGCACCCGGCGAGGATCGAGCTCGAAACGCTTGGCCACATCGTCCACCGGATCGCTCGCAAGCACTCTGACCCCGCGCTCCAGCGTCTCGTACTCGAGCACCGATCCGACGAGAGTCCGAAGCGAGGTTGCGCTGCCTCCGACGGCAACGGCCTGATCGGGCTTGGGCACATCGATGCCGGCGAAGAAGTCATCGATGTGGTCGCGGAGCTTGCGAATCTCCGAGGCTGAAGGCGGATCCTGTTCGAAGAACTCCTCCGAGAGTGCCCCCGAGCCGATCTTGAAGGACTTGACCCAGTTCATCCCGTCAGCGACCGTGCCGATGATGATCTCCGACGAGCCGCCGCCCACATCGACAACGCCGATGTCTCCCTCGACGGGGTGACCGAGGGTTTTCGTCGCGCCGACGAACGCGAGCCTGCCCTCCTCCTCTTCGGAGAGAACGTCGATCTCGATGCCGGCAGCCTTCTCGATCTTCTTCACGGCCTTCTTGCGGTTCTCGGCGTCGCGAATCGCCGCTGTAGCGACAACGCGCGTTGCCTCCGCTCCGAGCTCCTCGGCCAACCGGAGCTGCGTTGCCACAACCTCGCCTACCTCGGCAATCTTTTCGTCGGAGATCGTGCCGTCGTCACGCTTCGCGTCGGCGCCGATCTGGGTGTAGGCCCGCTGCTCCATGACCTTCCGGAGCTGGCCCTCCTGCGGCTCAGCAACCAGCAAGCGCGTGGTATTCGAGCCGATGTCGATGGCCGCGCACAGCACGCGACGAGTGTGGCAGACGCTCAGGAGTGAACCGGGTGGGAAGCGTCCTGAAATTCCCTGAAGAGGCCCGTGACGATGAAGGCGATCTGCTCGCCGATGTCGACTGCGTTGTCGCCAATCCGCTCAAGCGCGCGGGCTACGAGGATCATCGTCATCGCCCACTCGCGAGTGTCGGCGTCATCGCCGATCTCGATCGCGATCTGGAAGCACTCCTTGTTGAGGGTGTCGACGACATCATCCTGTCGCACGAGGTCGATCGCGGCCTCCACGTCGCGTTCGGCGAAGGCGCGCTTTACCTGGGTCACAAGCGAGCGCACTTGCCGGCCCATGCTGAAGATGTTGCCGAGGAGGCGCTCGTCGGCCGGCGGATCATTCCCGACGATGGGGACCATCTTGGCGATATTCACGCACTGATCGCCCATGCGCTCCATGTTCTTCATCACGTGGAGCAGCGCGGAGATCAGCCTCAGATCGGTCGCCACCGGCGCCTGGGTGGCGAGCATCGTCAACAGGCGCTGGTGGACCTCGAGATAGCGGCCGTCGAGGACGTCGTCACCTGCGACGACGAGGCTCGCGAGCTCTGAGTCCCGATGCTGGACGGCCTCGATCGCCTGGTCGAGCGCCTCGACAACAAGGTCGAGCCCGTCAAGCGCTCGCTCCTCGAGGCTCGTGAGCTCCTCCTGGTAGGAGATGCGGTGCTCGCTGGCCATTGTCTCAGCCGAACCGCCCGCTCACGTAGTCCTCGGTTGCCTTCTCGTCGGGTGTCGTGAAGAGCTTCTCCGTAGGCCCGATCTCGACGAGCTGGCCCGGCTTGCCGCTCTCCTCCAGGTTGAAGAACGCCGTGATGTCGCTGGCGCGGGCAGCCTGCTGCATGTTGTGGGTGACGATCACGATCGTGTACTTCAAACGGAGCTCTGAGATCAGGTCCTCGATCGCGAGGGTCGCCACAGGGTCGAGAGCCGAGCATGGCTCGTCCATGAGGAGAACCTCCGGCTCAACGGCAGTCGCACGGGCGATGCAGAGGCGCTGCTGCTGACCACCCGAAAGGCTCGAGCCCTGCTTGCCGAGACGATCCTTCACCTCGTCCCAGAGGTGCGCACCCCGCAGCGCCTTCTCGACGATTTCGTCCATCCGGGCTTTCTTGATTCCCTTCTGGTTGAGCGCGAGACCCGCCGCCACGTTCTCATAAATGGACATCGTCGGGAACGGGTTGGGCGCCTGAAAGACCATGCCCACGAGCCTGCGCACCTGAACGGGATCGATCCCCTCGCCGTAGACGTCGTGGCCGTCGAGCGTGATCTTGCCCTCGGCTCTTGCGCCCGGCGTCAGTTCATGCATGCGGTTGATCGACCGCAGGAAGGTCGTCTTGCCGCAACCGGACGAGCCGATGAGCGCGGTCACCTTGTTCGGCTCGATCGTCATCGAGACGTCCTTCACGGCATGGAAGTCACCGTAGAAGAGGTTCACGTCGCGAATCTCGAGGGTGGTTGCCTTGCGCTCGACCGTGCGTTCGGCCTTCTTGACCGGCTCGAGCCCCGGAAGCTCGGCCGTGGGCGTGAATTCGCCGTGCACAGGGGAATCGTCCGTGGTCATGACGTCTCGGGTGAATAGTTCAGGCATGTCTCCATAGCTTTCTGTCGACTGGCTTCAGCGGATGTCGGTTCCAAAGCGGCGGTACACCCAGCGCGCGATCAAGCTGAGGACCATCACGATCAGGAGCAAGGTCAAGGCTGCGGCCCATGCGCGGTCGAACGCTGCCTCCTTCTGCACTCCGGGGTTCTTGTATTCGTTGAACGCGTACACCGCGAGGTTCTGCATGCGGCCGTCGAACGGATTCGGTGTTCACCGAATCCACGACCCCTGTGGTGACGAGCAGGGGCGCGGTTTCGCCGATCACGCGAGCGATCGCCAGCATTACACCGGTGACGAGGCCCGCGAGAGCGGTGGGAAGGACAACCTTGGTGATCGTCTTCCACTTCGGCGTCCCCAGGGCGTAGGCGGCCTCTCGAAGGTGATTCGGAACGATCTTGAGGATCTCTTCGGCCGAGCGAATGACGATCGGGATCATCAAGACCGACAGCGCGATCGAGCCCATGATCCCAAGGCGGATGCCAGGCCCGAGGAAGAGCTCGAAGAGAGCGTAGGCGAATAGGCCGGCGACGATCGACGGAATACCCGTCATGACATCGACGAAGAACGTCAGTGCCCTGCGGAGGCGCCCGGTGCCGTACTCGTTCAGATAGATCGCCGCCATCAGCCCGACCGGGACCGAGATAACCGAGGCGATGCCCGTGATGATGAGCGTTCCCAGGATTGCGTGCGAAGCGCCGCCGCCCTCGCCGACCACGCCGCGCGCGGACTGTGTGAAGAAGTCGGCATCAAAGCGGTTGAGGCCTCTGTGGACGACCTCGTAGAGCAGTGAGATGAGTGGCAGGATCGCGAAGGCGAACGCGAAGCCGATCGCCAGCATCATCACGCCGTTGAAAGCTTGGCGCCGGCCCTCGATAACGCGCGCAACCGAGTACGTGATGGAGGTCGCCAGCATCGCCGTGACGACGAGGAACGCGACGAAGCTGAAACCTCCCACGGCTGCGAGCGCGACGCCGGCAACCAGCGCTGATCCGGCGATCATCGCGTACGCGAGGGCGTTCGAGACGACGCCGCTGCCGTGGTCGCCGGCAAGGATGTCAGCGGCACGGCCTTCAGAGGCAAGGGCTGGTGTCGGCTGGTCCATAGCTGTCCCTTACTGGACGTTGATCCGCGCGATGATGGCCCGCGCGAACATGTTGACGACGAGGGTTATGGCGAACAGCGCGAGCCCGGAGGCGATCAGCGCGTTCACGTCGAGGCCGGAGGACTCGGGAAAGTCGAGTGCGATGTTGGCCGCGATCGTCGACGGGTTGGTCGAGCTGATCAGGTTGAAGCTGACGACGCCGGTTGCCGAGAGGATGATCGCGACCGCCATCGTTTCTCCGAGGGCGCGACCGAGGCCCAGCATGGCGCCGCTGATCACAGCCGACTTCCCAAAGGGGAACACGGCCATCCGGAGCATCTCCCACCGGGTCGCTCCCAGAGCGAGCGCGCCCTCCTCCAGGCGCCGCGGTGTCTGAGCGAAGACTTCACGGGCGACGGCAGAGACGATCGGGAGGATCATCACCGCGAGGACGATCCCCACGACGAACATGGTGCGACCCGTGACTGACGCGGGACCCGCGAACAGCGGGATGAATCCCAGGTGGTTCTCGAGCCACCCCATGATCCCTACGGCCGACGGGCCCAGGATGAAGATTCCCCAGAGGCCGTAGACGATGCTCGGGATTGCCGCCAGGAGATCCACGATGTAGCTCAGCGGCTGCGCGATGCGCTTGGGCGCGACGTGGGTGATGAATACCGCGACCGCGACGGCAAGCGGGAGTGCGATGAGCACCGCCAGCACCGCCGAGAGAGCCGTGCCAAACGCGAGCGGCGCGACAAAGCCAAGGATGCTGCTTCCGTCCGGCAGCTCGGCCGCGTCGGCAGAGACAGCTGGCGCCGCCTCGCCGATCAGGAAGATCGCGACCCCCGCGAGGAGAGCGAGGATCGCGATCCCGGCCGACAGGGCGAGGCCGGAGAAGATCCGGTCACCCGCCCTGCCTCGGCCGCTCACCGAGCGGCCGAGGAGTCCATCTGGGCCTGGGCCCAGTTCTGCGTGCGCCTCCACGCCGGGTCAGCCGCCGATCGCGTCGACCGCAGGCTGGATGTCGGCGCGGACCGCTTCCGTCAGCGGAGCGGACCCGGCATTGTCAGCGGCTGCGTTCTGACCGTCCTCCGAGATCACGTACTCGAACAGTGCCTTCACCAGGTCGGCGTTCTCCCCGTTCGCGCAGGTGATGAGCGAAGAGACCAGGATGATCGGGTAGGTCTCCGGATCGTCCGAGGTCCGCTCAAGGTCGTAGGCAAACACGTTTTGATCGCCACCGATTTCGGCGTTCTCGTCTGAGATCTCGACCGTCTTCGCAGCACCCTCGGGCGTGGGCTCGACGTATGTGTCGCCGACCGCGATGGCCGAGACGCCGAGATCGCCCGCCTGGCTCGCGTCCGCGTAGCCAATCGTGCCTTCACCGGCACCGACCGCTTCGACCACACCCGAGGTGCCCTCCGCGGACTCGCCTGCCTTCACCGGGAAGGCGTCGTCTGGTTCGTAGGACCAAGAGTCAGGGGCTCCCTTCGAAAGGTAGTCCGTGAAGTTCTTGGTTGTGCCCGAGTCGTCGGAGCGATGCACCGGCGTGATGTCCGTATCCGGGAGAGGTGCATCGGGGTTCAGATCGGCGATCGCCGGATCGTTCCAAGCGGTGATGTCACCGTTGAAGATCTGAGCGATCGTGTCGGCATCGAGCTGCAGTGTCTCGACCTCAGGGAGGTTGTAGATGATCGCGATGGGCGAGATGTAGACGGGAACCTGGACGAGCTTCTCACCACCGCCGCACAGATCCTCTGCGGCGGTCAGTTCCTCGTCGGCCAACGGCGAGTCGGAGCCGGCGTAGTCGACACCGCCTGCGATGAACTGCTCGCGGCCGCCGCCCGAACCAACGGGGTCGTAGGCAACCGTCAGGTCGGGATTCGCGTCTTGGATGCCGGCGATCCAGGCCTCTTGTGCAGCCTCCTGCGCGCTCGATCCTGCGCCGGCGAGGTCGCCAGAGAGGTCGGCGGCTGTGCTACCGCCCGATGAATCCGTGTTGGTGGAATCGTTCCCACATGCCGTCGCTCCGAGGGCGATCACGCCTGTCATGACCGCCGCGAGGGCGTTCTTTCTTGAGATGTATTTCATAACCCGAAGCATTCCGGCGCTTCGGGCGTGGGTTGTTACCGCTGTGAGTACGTCCTGTGAAAAGGATGTGAACGCTGGGAGGAATTCTCGTCAGCGGGTACTGGAGCGGATTTGACTGCCGTTGCCTCCGCGGCATCCGCCGGCTCGGCCTCGAACCGGTAGCCGACGCCAAAGTGGGTATGCACGTACGCCCATTCGGGTGACGCCTTCTGGAGCTTGGAGCGAAGCTTGCGGATGAAGACGTCGACCGATCTGTCGCCATGCGCCATCGCGTAGCCCCAGACGCGTTGATAGATCTCCTCGCGTTCGAGCACCTTGCCGTTCGCCTCCGCGAGGTTCTGCAGGAGCTCGAACTCACGCCGGGTGAGGTTGAGGCCTCGGCCGGCAACGAATGCCTGGAACTGGTCGGGCCTGATCTCGAGCTCGCCTGCAACGAGCGGTCCTTCTTCCCTGCTCGTGCGCCCCCGCCGCCGGCGCACGATCGCCTCGACCCGAGCCATCACCTCTTCCGGGTGCGAAGGCTTGTTGATCCAGTCGTCGGCGCCCATCCGAAGCCCGCGGACGCGCTGAGCGACCGTTGAACCCTGTGAAGCGATGATGAGGCCGAGGTCGGGCAGCATCGTGGCGACGCGCTCCAGGTATTCCCAGGCCGCTGGGCCGAGCGAGTCGGGGTCGACGACGAGAGCGTTCAGCTTCATCGCGACGAGCTCCTCGGCCGGAACCGTGCTCGACATGATCCGGTATTCCCAGCCAGCAGCGTCGAAGCGCTTCGCGAGAACCCGGACGAACCCACTGTCGGTGTCGATGACCGCCAGCCGGACCGTTCCTGGAAGGAGAGACATGGCGAGCCCAATGGTAGTTGGCGTGCGGACGCGGAAACGCCTCGTTCACAGGACTTTCACATCGCGACCCAGAGTCGCCGCCGGGACCCTGGGGCGATACACGCCGTCAGGCTTGCCTAGAACGTCGCGCTACGCAAGCCCGTGGCGATCACGAGCAGAACGCCGATACCCAGGAGGATCCGGTAGCCCACGAACACGTCGTAGCTGCGGGAGCGCACGAACGCCAGAAGCCCGGCGATCGCAAAGTAGCCCGAGACAGCCGACGCGATGATCCCCACCACCATCGGCCCGGCGACGCCATCGGGCAGACCGTCATGGACGGCCTTTGCTCCCTTGAACACCGCGGCGCCTGCGGTCGCCGGCACGAGAAGGAGAAACGAGAAGCGGGCTGCGGCATCCCGGCTGAGGCCGAGAAAGCGCCCGGCCGTGATGGTGACTCCCGAGCGGGAGGTGCCCGGCGCAAGGGCGAGCGTTTGAGCTGCGCCGATGAGCAGGCCGTCCCGCATGCGAATCGAACCTGTCTCGCGGCTCTGCGGCGAGCGGTCGGCGACCCCGAGGAGGACGCCGAAAACTATGAGTTGGATGCCGATCATCCACGGCTCGCCGAGGTGCTCGTCGATGAAGTCGGAGCCGACGAGGCCTACCAGCACCGCCGGAATCGTCGCGGCGATGACGATCCAGGCGAGCCGCCCGTCGCGATCGCCGCGGCCCTCCGGCCGCAGCGTCCGGAAGAACCCCTTGGTCATTGCCCAGAGGTCCTTGCGAAAGTAGAAGATCACCCCGGCGAGCGTGCCGATGTGAAGCGCGACGTCGAACGTCTTGTTGAAGCTCTCGTGGTCACGAAGGAACGTGTAGTCCTGCGCCCAGGGCACAAGGATGAGGTGGCCCGACGACGAGATCGGCAGGAACTCGGTAATTCCCTGGACGATCCCGAGCAGGAGAGCTTCCAGCCAGGACATGAGGGCCGCGATGGTATCCCGGAGACCTGTCTACGACCTGAAAGCCCGCCGGGCGCGGTAGAGTTCGCGCCCGATGAACCGCGCCCGCCGCACCGCAATCACCATCGCGCTCACCTTCGCAGCGATGCTCGCGCCTTCGCCTCTGGCGATGGCTGCCGACGGCGAGGGCCTCTACGGCCGCACGGACGACCAGGTCGTCACGTTCTTCGCATTCGGTGTGATCATCTTCTTCGCCGCCTTCGTGGTCATCATGTCCTACCTGCAGCACCGCCTCGACAGCCGCAAGGAGCGGGTGCGCGAGGACATCGAGCGCCTGCGCAAGCCGTAACGCTCAGGCGACGCCCGCTGCCTGAAGGGCGGCTCCGATGGCTCCGCACGCGGTCACGACGTAGAGAACCGTGAGCTTTCCGTGCCAGCGATTGAGAGCAGCGAACGCCCCGATCGCGAGTAGAGCCGTCGGAAGGTCGACGACGCTCGCATCGACGATGTCGACCGTGACCGCGGCAATCAGGCCGACCACCGCTGCTGCAACCCCTAGAAGAAAGGGCCTCAAGCGTGGGTTCTCAGCGATTGCGACGAGCCCTCGGTGAAAGTAGATCGGAAAGACGAAGGCGGGGAGAAAGATCCCCAGCGTTATCACCAAGGCCCCGATCAGCCCGCCGGTCACATATCCGACGAAGGTCGAAAAGATGATTAAGGGGGCAGGGAGCACTCCTCCCATCGCAAGCCCGTCGAGGAATTGGCTGTCGGTGAGCCACCCCTTGCCATTCACGACGGCGTCATGCAGGTACGGGATCACGGTAAACGCACCGCCAAACGTGACCAGCCCGGCCTTCAAGCCCTCAACGAAGATCTCTCCGGTCAGCGAAAGGGTGATCGTCCCCAGTGCCAGCGCCAACAGCGACGGCATGCCCAGCGAGACCGCCGGAGCCGCCGAGACCCACGCTCGCGCGTTCTTCCAAACCTCATAAACAAGGCCGCCGCCCAAGAGGACCAGGATGAATGATGCGTCCAGGCCGAGAGTCGAGCCAAAGGCAGCGCCCGCAATGAGGGCAAGGGGAACATCGGTCACGAACGCAGGGCCAAGCCTGACTATTGCGCGAGCCACGATCGCACCCACCGCGGCGTTCAGCCCGTAGAAGACTTCGTCGAGTCGTCCCGCGAGGTCCGCCTGCACGTAGACGATCGACATGACAAGCATCAGGATGAACCCGGGAAGCATGAACCCCAAGCCGGCAAGGAAGCCTCCAACCTTGCCGCCCCGAATCCGCCCGAAGTAAACGCAGAGCTCGTGCGCCTCCGGACCGGGGAGCACCTGGTAGACGGCGAGAGTCTTCTTGAAGGTCTCCTCGGAAACCCAGCCTTCCTGATCGACGCACTCGCGCTTGATCATCGCGATCTGGGCTGCTGGGCCGCCCCAGGCGAGAGCGCCGAACTTGAGAAAACGGACGAAGATTTCGCGTTTCGAATCGCGGCTGTCGGAACTCATCGACCGCGAGACTACGGCCGCGTAGTATCGCGCCCGTGCCAGAGACAAGCTACGAGCGCATCGGAGCGGCCGCCGTCCTCACGATTACCCGCCCGGAGCGGCGAAACGCGGTCGATGTTGCGACTGCGACTGGTCTCAGGGAGGGATTCGACCGCTTCGAGGCAGATGACGACGCCCGCGTCATGGTGCTGACCGGCGAGGGCCCTGAGGCTTTCTGCGCCGGCGCCGACCTCAAGGCCCTGGCTCAGGCGGTGGCCGACGGCATCGAGCCTCTCGATTGGCTTCCCCGGTTCCCCGATGGGCCGCTCGGTTTCACCCGCCTCGCGGCGTCGAAGCCGACGATTGCCGCGATCTCAGGCTGGTGCCTGGCGGGAGGACTCGAGCTCGCGCTCTGGTGCGACCTGCGGATCGCAACAACCGGCGCCAAGCTCGGCTTCACAGAGCGGCGGTTCGGCGTGCCACTGATCGATGGCGGCACGCAGCGCCTGCCGCGGATCGTCGGCATGGGCCGGGCTCTCGAGCTGATCCTGACCGGCCGCATCATCGACGCCGAGGAGGCCCACGGCTGGGGGCTTCTGAATGAGATCGTTCCCGATGGGGAGCACCTCGAGCGTGCGCTCGAGATGGCCGAGGGGCTCGCCGCATTCCCCCAGACCACCATGCTCTCGGACCGCAAAGCCGCGGTCGAAGGCATCGGGATGAGCTTCACCGACGGGCTCGCCCACGAAGCCAAGCTTGGCCGCGACTCGGTCGACACCGGCACCAAGGGAGCGGCGCGCTTTGCGGGCGGCGAGGGCCGCGGCGGCGCGGGAGCCGGGGTCTAGGCACACGTTTTAGATCCGGAACTCGCTCAGCAGGCGCTTCTCCGACTCGCCCTCGACGGCCGCGACCACCTCTACGTGTTCTGCGAGGGGCGTGCCGCGCAGCTTCGTTGCCAGGAGGTCGTCGACCTGAAACACACCGGCCGAGTTGTTCATCGTGATCTCGATACGGACCGCCCGTTCGGTCCCAGCCGCGATGTCGATGTTGTCGATCGCGGCAGCGGAGATCGCGTGGATGCCCACCTGGCCTGCGTCGACCGGGATCCGTGAGCGGCCGTGCGCCATGTCGAGCGCGTCGGCCACGCGGACCACGCCCCCCTCGACCGTGTAGGGCTCGCCCCGGCGGCGGTGGCCGATGATCGCGTGGAGACACTCCGAGATCACGACCGTGCGCTCGCCGTCCGGATACACGTCGGCGAGAAGCTCTCGCAGCTTCCGCTCGGCAAGGAAGAGGCTGAAGGCCTCGTGGTCGGCGCGGTGGATCGACATGCCGACGTCGTGGAGCAGAGCTCCCGCCGCGACAACCACCTCCGCGTCGCGATCGCGCATCCCGTGGTCGGTGACCATCGCCGGCTCGACCCCACCCTTGACGAGGAGCCGCAGGAGGCGAAGCGCGATGTTGAGGACGATGTTCACGTGGACCCAGGAGTGGTCCGACATCGCGAGCCGCTCCGAGTTGAGCTGGGCCATGTGCCACCAGCCGCGGACCTCGGGGTCGGCATTCAGGCCTGCGAGCAGGGCTTCGAGCTTGCGGTTGCCGCGGGTCGGCGCCTTGACGTGGGCACGCTCGATCGCGTCGAGTGGGCGCATGCCCAGCACACCGGGGCCGGCGGGCTCCTCCGCGCCTTCGGCGACCTCCTCATCGGATCGGTCATCACTCACGCGCCGAAGTTTCGCACCGCCGACGCGCGCACGCCCATACGATGCCCGCGTGTCGGAGCTTCTGACCATCGAGACCGAGGACGAGGTCGCCGTCGTGACCCTCCAGCGGCCCGAAAAGCGGAACGCTCTCTCGATCGACCTTCGCGTCGAGCTGACCGAGGCGTTCGAGGCACTCGGCGACGATCCGGCGGTGGGCTGCGTGGTCCTCACCGGCGCGGGGTCGGCGTTCTGCGCCGGCATGGACGTCACCCAGTTCGGCGGCGATCGCGAGAACCGGAGGCGCCTGGTCGAGACCTCGACCAGCGCGTTTGAAGCCGTCGGCGCTTGCAAACGCCCAGTGGTAGCCGCGGTGAACGGCCCGGCGATCGCGGGCGGCTTCGCGCTCTCCCTCCTCTGCGACCTGCGCATCGCTCGCTTCTCGGCGATGTTCGGTTTCCCGGAGCTGCCGCGCGGCATCCCTCCCAGCTACGCATCCGCCCGGGCCGTGCTGCCCGCCACGATCGCGCAGGACCTGTGCCTCACTGGTCGAGTGGTCGACGCGAATGAGGCTCAGCGGCTCGGCATCGTGCGGCAGGTGGTGGACGGTGACGTGGTCGGGCACGCGCAGGAGCTGGCCGCGAAGGTGGCGGGCCTCCCTCGCGACGCGGTGCTCGAGACGAAGCGGCGCACCCTGCTCGAGCGAGACCACCTCTGGGGTTTCCTGTTCGAGGACGAGCGCGATGTATTCAGGCGCGCTCTGCTCGGCGACGAGCCGGACGAGGCCGCCTGACTCAGAAGATGCGCGGCGAGGCCATGCGCAGGAGTTCCGGCCACACGAAGGACTCCCAAGCGGCGGCGACCAGCAGCATGGGGATTGCGATCGCGACCGTCACGAACGTTGCGGCCAGCAGATCGCTCCACTCGTTGCGGCGGCTGGCGATCGTCCACGCCGCGAGAGGTAGAAACACCGCGGTGAGCTCGAGCAGGGCGTGAGGAGCGACGGTCAACACGAGAAGAGGCGCTGAGATCCCGAGGTTCTCGGCCAGCTGCGCCCGGACGAGCCGAGGATGTATGCCTGGGTCGTCAGCGAGAAGCAGATGACGAGAACCACCCACGCGAAGGCGATCGGGCGAGCCCGCTCGTGGACGACCTTCTTGAGGCCGGTCATGTGCTGCGCTTGAAGCGGTAGAGAGCTCCCGGCTATGAAGCCCGCCACGCATGCGACCGCGTGGAGGGCCAGAACCAGGCTGTTGCGTAGAAGTACGTGGAGGTAGTCACCGATGCTGACCGGGCTATCGACGCCGGGAATGAAGACGAACGTGAGGTCCGGCTGAACGATCGAGGCGATGATCATCACCGCTGTCAGGAGCGCGACGCCGAACCCGAGCCCGCCGAGAACCCACGCCGTGAGAACTGGACGCGGATTTCCACCCCACTTAGCGAGCGCCCCGCGGGTGTCGCGCATTCCCTGCGAAAGGGCCATCTCCGAGACGCTCATCGGATGACCTATCGGCAAAACGCCCGCTGCGCGTGAACGCAGCGGGCGCGAGTTGCCGGAGCCGGGGAGCTAAACCCCGCAGACGGGCCAGGGGCTGGAACCGGCGCGCGAGTAGAGGGTCGCGGCGCGGTAGTCCTGCTCGGCCTCGGAGGCATCAGCGGGGTTGCCGGACCCGCCGACGGACGCCCAAGTGCCCGTGTCGAACTGATACTTGCCGTAGTAGCCCGCGGCGTTGACGGCCGTCGGATCGCCACCCGACTCACAGGCTGCGATCGTGTTCAACGTCGACAGTGACACTCCCTCAATCGTCCCGTTCTTGACCGCCGGGATGGCTGGCTCGGCCGGCTTCTCCGGCTGTTCGATGCCTGCTCGCCGGGGCGTCTCGTCAAGCGAGCCAATCGGCGCGGCCTGAGCGACGCCGGCGGCCGTTGCGAGGCTCGCCACGGCAGAAAGGCCAACAACTTGCATCTTGCGAATCACGATGAAATGCACCTCCATCGAACCCGGCGCACCTACGAGGGCGCATGGCGAAGCCGGGCCAGAAGGCCAGCGCGATACGCGGCGCCGGCGGAAAGGGCCCCGGCTTCGGTGCCGGGCGACTGTCGTCCCCGGCGGCTGGATGTTCATTTCGCGCCTTTAGGCGACGCGTGCCGGGAATCTCTTGTTGAACGAGGGTGGCAGGCGAACACACGTTCCATGTGTGACGAGGGTCACACACGCAACGTTTTGCTCACAAAGTTGCATGCTCTCGCACGCCTTCTCCTCCGGGTCGCCGAGGTCCAGCACGCGATCGCGCTATAGGCCGAGGAGCGCGCGGGCGTCGGCTCGGCTCGGCAGGCCCTCGGTTGCGCCCCAGACCCCCACTACGCCGGCCGCAACCTTCATCGCCGTCGCTACAACGTCGGCCAGGGGCAGCCAGTGCGCCATGCCCGCCGCGATCACGCCGCAGACGGAGTCGCCCGCCCCGGTCGTGTCGACGACGTGCGCCTGGACGCCTTCGACCGGCACCGGTGCACGTTCGGTCATGACCAGCGCCCCCCTGTCGCCCCGGGTGACTATCGCCGCTCGGGGGCCGAGACCGAGAAGCCACTCGCCTGCCGCTTCGGTCGAAGCCATGCCGCTCATTGCGACGGCTTCACTCTGGTTGAGCTTGACCACGTCGGCGCCGGCGATCAGCGCTGAGATCGCCGCCACCATCTCCTGCTGGGACTCCCAGCGATTGGGACGAAGGTTGGGGTCGCACAGCACTGCCCAGCCACGCTCACGCGCAAGCGCGACTGCCTGCATCGTGACCGCCCGCTCGCTGTCGCCGAGCAGGCTGTCCGAGCCCACCACCAGAACGCCGGAGTCGCCCGCAAGCGCCACGTCGAGATGGTCACCCGCGTGAGCCGATGGCCTGTCCGAGTCCCCGTAGAAGGCAAACGCCGGCTCGCCGCCCTGGTCCACCGATACGAACGCGTGCGAGGTGCTTACGCCCGGGAGAAGCTCGAACCTGCTCGTCCCCACTCCCGCGGCTTCGATCCGCCGATGAAGCCACCTCCCCCACTCGTCGTCGCCGACTCCGCCGATCATCTCGACCTTGTCGGAGAAGCGGGCCGCTGCGATCGCGATGTTCGCGAGCGAGCCGCCCTGGCGCGGCACGAAGAAGTCCGCTTCGGAGAGTGACGCCACGGGCCGCTCGCAGACGAAGTCCACGAGCGCCTCGCCCAGGCAGACGATCCTCTCGTCTTCGCCTACGTCATCTGCCATGTGCGCCCAGGATTCACAATCGCCATCTACGGGAAGTATCGGACCCATGGCAAGATGGCCGAACTGATGTCTCGCAGAATGGACACGGGTTTCCCAACGTCCGACGCGCAAAGCGACTTCGGGCGTGCGCGGCGGCGGCATCTTGGTGCCAGCCTGGCGCGCCGGCTCCGAGGCGAACCCGGCGACGTAAACGTGATCCTTCCCTTCGACGAGGTTGTTGCCGCGCTGGGGCGAAAGGGTGAGCGCTCATTGGGCCTCAAGACGATCGAGCTCGACGCGATCGTCGGAACCGTTGACCGCACCCGCGAGTTCGACCGCAGCTTTCGCCCAACGTCGGGCAAGGTGAAGGGACGATGGCAGCGCATCGCCGAGGCGATCCGCCGAGGCGAGGGAATGCCCCCGATCGACGTCTACGAGATCGCCGACATGTATTTCGTAAAGGACGGGCACCACCGCGTGTCCGTGGCGCGACAGCTCGACCTCGAGGTGATCGAGGCCTACGTGACCCAGATCGTCACCGCGGTGGGTGTCGACGCCGGCGTGCGGGTTGCCGACCTTGCACTTAAGAGCCATGAGCGCCTCTTCTTCGAACGTGTGCCCCTGCCCGCCGACCTCCGCAAGCGGATTCAGCTGACGCAGGGCTCATGGTACGCCGGGATGGCCGAAGGCGTTGAGGCGTGGGGTTTCCGGGCGATGCAGGCGCGCGGCGAGTTCATGACGCGCGAGGAGGTCGCGCGTGATTGGTTCACCAACGAGTTCGAGCCGGTGGTGAAACTGGTTCGCGAGGAAGGACTTGCCGAGGGGCAGACGGACGCCGAGGCCTACTCGCGCATCGTCAGCCTCCGCTACCTCCTCCTGCGAACCCATCGCTGGGACACCGAAACGCTGGACCGCCTGCGTGAAGAACTGCGCCGCAAGCCGTCAGACGAGGACACCCTCACCCGTTTGATGCGAGGGAAGCTGAAGGGCTAGCTGCCGTTCCCTTCGGCTCGCTTAGCCAGGTTTGCACCCGAGTCCGGATCGAACAGGTGGAGCTTTGACGCGTCCACCCACAGCTCGGCGTCGTGGCCTCGCTCAACCTCGGACGCCGCATCGAGACGGGCAACCACGAGTCCCTCGCCGGAGCTTGGAACCTCAGACGTTCCGGCGTCCTCGGCCAGCTCCTGGAGCTCCTGCGACTCAACCGACTCGCCCTCGACGGTGAAGTAGGCGTACTTCTCCGAGCCCATCGACTCGACCAGGTCGACCTTGGCGGTGAACGTGTTGCCGCGGTCCTTCGCGTCGCCGACCAGGTTCGCGTCTTCGAAGCTCTCCGGGCGGACTCCCGCGATGACCTTGCCGGAGGCGCCGCTCAGACGGTCGGGCAGGTCAACCTCGCCGAAGGGCAGCTTCACCTTGCCTTCCTCGGCCGTCGCCGCCATGAAGTTCATTGCAGGCGAGCCGATGAACCCGGCGACGAAGAGATTGTCCGGATGGTTGTAGAGGTCGGCGGGCGACCCGACCTGCTGGAGGACGCCTGCGCGCATCACCGCGACGCGGTCGCCGAGCGTCATCGCCTCGGTCTGGTCGTGGGTGACGTAAACAGTCGTGGTGCCGAGATCGGCCTGGAGGCGCGAGACCTCCGTGCGCATCTGCACCCGCAGCTTCGCGTCAAGGTTCGAGAGCGGCTCGTCCATGAGAAAGGCGGAGGGGTCGCGCACGATCGCCCGCCCCATCGCCACGCGCTGGCGTTGGCCGCCCGAGAGGTTGGCCGGCTTGCGATCCAGATGCTGCTCGAGGTCGAGAACCTTCGCCGCCTCCTCAACCTTCTTGTTGACCTCGGCGTCGTCGATCTTCGCGAGCCGTAGCGGGAAGGCCATGTTCTCGCGCACGCTCATGTGCGGATACAGCGCGTAGTTCTGGAACACCATCGCGATGTCGCGGTCCTTCGGAGCGCGGTCGTTCACCACGTTGCCGCCGATCGTGAGCTTGCCGTCGGTGATGTCCTCCAGCCCGGCGATCATCCGTAGCGCGGTCGACTTTCCACAGCCCGAGGGGCCAACGAGGATCATGAATTCGCCGTCTTCGATCTTGAGATCCAAATCTTTGACGGCCTCAAAGCCGTCGTCGAACCTCTTGGAGATACCGTCCAGAACTATCTCGGCCATAGCGCGGTCCTTTCCTTATCCCTTGACCGCGCCTGCGGTCAGGCCAGCGACGATGCGCCGCTGGAAGATGAGCACGAAGATGATGATCGGCACCGTGACCAGGCTCGCGGCCGCGGCGATGTTCCCCGTCGGCTCCGTGAACTGGGAGTCGCCGGTGAAGAACGCAATCGCCGCGGGCACGGTCCGTGACGAATCCGAAGACGTAAGCGAGATCGCGAATACGAAGTCGTTCCAGCAGAAGATGAAGACCAGGATCGCCGCCGTGAACACGCCCGGCGCCGCGAGCGGGACGATGACCTTGCGGAACGCCTGAAACGGAGTTGCGCCATCGACCTGAGCGGCCTGTTCGAGGTCCCAGGGGATCTCACGAAAGAACGCAACGAGCGTATAGATCGCAAGCGGCAGGGCAAACGTCAAATACGGGATTATCAGGCCTGGATAGGTGTCGTATAGACCCAGTGCACGCCACATGTCGAAGAGCGGGCCGACCGTCGAGATCGGCGGGAACATCGCAATCGCCAGGGCGCCGGCGAGAACCAGCGCCTTGCCCGGGAACTCGAGCCGCGCGATCGCGTAGGCGGCGAAAGCGGCGAGGACGATGGCGATCGAGGTCGCGATGATCGCGATCAGGACCGAGTTGATGAGCGGCGCGAGGAACGGGCTTTTCAGGCCGCCGTCGAAGAGACCGCTGTAGTTGTCAAGCGTGAAGTCCTGAGGGAAGAACCGATCAAGCAGGCCGGTCCCTTCGGTGATCGTCGAAGGATCCTTGAACGAGATCGACACGATCCAGAGCACCGGAATCAAAGCGAAAAGCAGCACGAGCAGCATGCCTATCGACCAGAAGGCGTACTCGCGGCCCGAATGCCTTGCCGTCATCAGTTCGGCCTCCCTTCGTCCATCTTGACTCCGAAGCCCTTGATGAATATGAACGCGATCACGAAGACCGAGAGGAAGATCAGGACCGAAACGGCTGAGCCAAGGCCCAGGTTCAGGCGCTCGATCAGCTGGTTGTAGCCGAGAATGGAGACCGACTGGGTGTCCTGAGCACCCCCGGTCATGATGAAGATGTTGTCGAAGATCCGGAACGCGTCGAGCGTGCGAAAGAGAAGCGCCACCAGGATGGCCGGCTTCATCAGGGGAAGGGTGATCTTCCAGAACCGCTGCCAGGCGCTCGCCCCATCCATCTTCGCCGCTTCATAGAGGCCGTCGTCGATCGTCACCAGCCCGGCGAGGAGCAGGAGCGCCATGAACGGCGTGGTCTTCCAGACCTCCGCCATGATGATCACGGCCAGCGAGGAGAAGTGGTCTCCGAACCAAGCCTTGTCATCGGCGATGAACGGCAGGCTGTTGACGAAGCCGGTGTCCGGCTGGAAGGCGAACTGCCATGAGAATGCGGCAACCACAGTGACGATGCCGTAAGGAATAAGCACGGCGGTGCGCACGATCCCGCGGCCGAAGATCGCCCGGTGCATGACGAGAGCGATAACCATCCCAAGCGTCAGCTCGAAGGCGACCGAGATCACCGTCACGAAGCTGGTGTTGAACACGTCCTTCCACCACAGGCCGGAGCCCAGAACGGTCGCGTAATTGGAAAGGCCTGCAAAGCCATTCTCGTCGGGGAAACGCAGATCGATGTCCTGGAGCGACAGGAAGACCGCATAGCCGATCGGATACGCCGTCACGAGCACCATCGCGAACACGGCGGGGGCGCAAAGCATCCAGCCCAGCCTTCGCTCCGACCTGGTTCTGTCGCTCACAACAGACCCTCCCGCTTCACCGCTTGCTCGACCAGTTCGTGAAGATCGTCATACGCAGGCCCGATGTCGTCGGGATTCTTGTCGCCGATCGGGTGGAGCGCGCTCTGAATCGCAAGCGACAGGTCTGTGTAGGCCGGGGTCACCGGGCGCGGGGCGGCATCCTCGATCGACTGCTTGATGAGGCCTGAGAAACCTGGGTAGGCGTCCTTGATCTCCTTGTCGTCATAGAGATCCTGGCGAACCGGAGGCAAGCCGCCCAGGGAGGCCGCGGTGATCTGGTTCTCGGGCTTGACCAGGCAGGACGCGGCGTCGAACGCGACGTCCTGGTTCTCCGAATACTCGGAGACACCGATGTTGATGCCGCCAAGAGGGGGTGCCGAGGGCTGTCCTTCGACGACCTCCGGGTACTTGGCGGCCGCCATGTTCTTGAACACATCCGGCGCGTTTTCCTTCGCGCTCGGATAGACGAACGGATAGTTGAGCATGAAGCTCGAGCCGCCGGCTTCAAAGGAGAGGCGGGCCGTGTCCTCGGTGGAGGTGTCGATATCCGGCGCCGCCGAGCTCGAACTCGCGAACTTCGCCATCGTCTCGAGCGCCTTTTCGGTGGGTCCCTCATCGAGACTTGCCTCTTCGGGCCCCTTGATGAAGTGCGCGCCCGCTGACTCGAGCATCGCGTTTGCCCACACGACGAAGCCCTCGTACTGGTCGCCCTGCACCTGGATCAGCCCGTCGCGGCCGATCCGCTGAGACTCCAGAAGCATCTCGTCCCACGTAGCGGGCGCCTTGTCTACCCGGTCCTTGCGATACCAGAGGAGCTGCGTATTCGAGGTGAACGGAGCAGCGTAGAGCGTGTCCTCGAACGTCGCCGCATCCACCACGCTGTCAAAGACGTTGTCTGTCACCTGCTGCTTGAGATCGCCTTCCCACGGCTTGACCCAGCCGGCGTTGGCGAACTCGGCGGTCCAGATCACGTCCATCCCGATGAGGTCGATAGAGGAGTCCTCCGCCCCCAGTCGCCGCACGAGCTGCTCGCGCTGGCCGTCCGCGTCTGAGGGCAGGAACTCGAAGCTGATCGTGTATTCGCCGCCGGAGGAGTCGCTGCAGGCCTTGGCAGCTTCCTTGTAGGCACCGCTTGGCTCGTTGAACACGAAGAACGAGATGTCGGTGCCGGCGCCCGGTGCGTCGCTCGAGCCGGTGCACGACGAGAGGGTCGCTGCGCTCAGCGCAAGCGCGACGGTGACGATGCAAGCGCGGCAACCTGCCGCGGCCCTTTTCAGCACGCTCTCCTCCTCTCTCCGCCGGGCTGCTACCCCACTTCGGAGGGGTGCCAAACAAAACGTCAGTCAGCCGTCTCGAAAGACGGCACCCTCACCGGGGGCAAGCCGCGCGTCCGGTGAGCGCGAGCCGACCGTGGAAAGGACGCGTTCCCCTCCGGACGGGACGACGACCTCCTCGTCCGACAGGTTGAGCGCAATCAGGTAGCGCCCACGGCGATAGGTGAGCGCCGGAGCAGACTCAAGCTGTTCGATTGGCCCGCTGAGATCACGACGCAGCCGGACGAGCGCACGATGAAGCTCGAGTACCGAATGTGGATCGCCGCGTTGTGCTTCCACGCTGCGAGCGCTGGGGTCGGCAAGGGGGAGCCACGGGTCACCACTTGTAAAGCCACCGTCGGGAGTCCACTGCATCGGGTGACGGTGGGGGTCACGCCCGGCGCGGTCGTAGGGAGGTTCGGCCCCCGGTCCGTCGATCATCCCGATCTCATCGCCCTGGTAGATGAACGCCGGGCCGGGAAGAGTGAGCAGAAGGACGGCGGCGAGCGCTGCCCGGCTGGCGCCGAGTCGCGTAGCCAGCCGTGGGAAGTCGTGGTTGGAGAGCGCCCAGGCGACGCGGCCCGCGGTTACACCCTCGGTGATGGCGCTCCTGAGGGCATCGAGCCGAAACGGCGAGTGAAGGAGCTCGAACGCGAATGCGCTGTCCAGGTGCTCGAGGTACGGAGCGAGCTCGGCCGCCGGCCGGTAGACCTCGCCAACCAGAAACGCGTCGCCTGCGGCCTCGCGGATCGATGTGAGTGCAACGCCGATGTCGGACCCCGCAGCGGAGTGAACGTGGTCGAGCGCTGCAAATTCGTCTCCGAGAGGAAGGGCAAACGGCGTCTCCCGTTTGGGATCATCGCGAAGCATTTCGTCCTTCATCAGCTGCTGCACGGCGTCTACCCGGAACCCGTCAATGCCCCGATCGATCCAGAAATGCACGACTCCGGCCATTGCCGCGCGCACCTCTGGGACCCGCCAGTCGAGATCAGGCTGTTCGGGATAGAACGAATGGAGGTAATAGCGACCGGACTCGAGGTCGAGCGTCCACGCTGGCCCCCCAAAGGTGGCGACCCAGTTGTTCGGCGGGTTGTCAGCCCAGACGTAGTACTCGGGATGCTCGCGGAACCAGGGGTGCTCGATCGAAGTATGAGAGGGGATCAGATCGAGCAGTACCCGGAGCCCAAGTGAGTGAGCTTCGGCGACAAGACGATCGAAGTCCTCGAGCGAGCCCATCTCTGGAGCGATCGCCGTGTGGTCGGACACGTCGTAGCCCATGTCGGCAAGGGGCGACGGGTAGATCGGCGAGAGCCAGAGCGCATCGACGCCCAGCCACCGGAGGTGGCCGAGCCGGGCCGTGATCCCAGCCAGATCGCCAATGCCGTCTCCGTCTGAGTCCTGAAACGAACGCGGGTAGATCTGGTAGATGACGGCGTCGTCCCACCAGTGGTTGTCGGCGTCTCTCATCTAGTCGAGGAGATTTGCACGGCCGCGGCGCCGGTGGCGACGAAGAGAGCCGTGCAGTCCTCGACGAGTTGTTCGCGGCTTGCGTCGAGCTCGCCCTCGAGCCATGCCATGAGTGCCTCGGCTAGCCCGCCGACGAGGAGGAAGCTGGTGAGCTGGATCATCCGGTCGCTTCCCTCGGGCGTGCCATAGAAGTCGCGTGCCTGCTCGCCGAGGAGCGCAGCGAATGCGCTGATCGTGCGATGGCGACGCGCCATCATCGCCTCTGAGCCCATTGCCTCGACGAACGCGATGCGGCCCTTTCGCGGATCATCGGTAAGGAGCTCGACGAACGCGCTGATCGCTGCTCGGGTGCGCGGCCGGGCCTCGCGAGGCGAATCCTCAACCGCGGCAAGTACGACCTCTGCCGCTTCGGCCGTGACCTGGTCGAAGACCGCGAGCAGCAGGGCCTCGAGGTCCGGGAAGCTCTCATAGAAATAGCGCTCGGTCAGCTTCGCCCTGGCGCATACCGCGGTCATCGTGGTCGCCGCCCACCCCTTCGTGCCGAGTACCTCGAGGCCGGCGTCTAAAAGCAGGGCGCGACGGCGGGCTTGACGCTCCTCGGCGCTCACTCCCCCGTAGGTACGTGCGCCCATCGCCACGCCGCCGAGTGTAGTATCTGACCGGAGACTCTGTCAGATGGCGTCAGACCACGGCTACTTCCCGCAAGGTTCCGTCCTTCGCCGCGTGCACCGCGAGCGCTCAGTTGGCCTTCTCTACGGCCAGCGGGCCCTGGCGATCGGGGCGATCGACCCGCGCAACTTCGTCGGCACTCTTGCCCACACGAAGGCACCGGACCGCCCGTTCCACCGCCTTGCGGCCACGGGCAAGATGTTCGAGGAGATCTTCTTCGGCTCCAAGGCAGACGCCGACCGCGTGCTGGCCGCAGTTCACGGCATGCATTCGCAGGTCAACGGCGAGCTGGTGGAGGACGCGGGCACCATGCCGGCCGGTACCAGGTACTCGGCGCTCGATTCCGAGCTCATGCTCTGGACGATCGCTGTGTCCGCCGAATCCGCCGTCTACTTCTATGAGCTCTTCGTCCGAGAGCTTTCACCGGGCGACAGGGACGCGTTCTGGGTCGACTACACGCGCTTTGGCGAGCTCTTTGGCATGGACCCCGCCGTGTCGCCCCGCTCCTGGGCGGAGTTCCGTGAGTACTTCGACACGAAGGTGAACGGACCCGATGCCCACCTCACGCCGGAAGCGCTCCACGTCGGGCACGCGGTGATGCTCCAGATTCCGGTAGCCCGCTCGCGCTGGCCGGCGATGAGGGTGCACAACGTCGTGATCAAGGGCGCACTGCCAGCCAGAATCCGCGAGCTTTACGGCCTCAGCTTCACGCGCGCCGAGGCAGCAGCGTTCCGCGCCGCCGTCTCCGCCGCACGAGCTGCGAGGCCGGTCACACCGCGCTCGGTGTTGCGAGGCAGGTGCACCAGCTACTTCGACGACGTCGCGGCAGCCGAGCGGGCACGGATCCGAGCGGGCCGGGAATCGCCGGGAGCGCTGGCCCGGGCGGCGTAGGATCCGCGCCGTGCGTGTACTTGCTTTTTCGGATCTTCATTGCGATCTCGAGCGAGCCGCTCTGCTCGTTGAAGAGAGCAGGGGCGCTGACGTCGTGATCGGCGCGGGGGACTTCGCCTCCGTGCACGAGGGTCTCAGGGAGACGATCGATGCGCTGTCGGCAATCGAGACGCCCACCGTCCTCGTGCCCGGCAACAACGAGACCGCTGACGCTCTCCGCGAGGCGGCCCGCGGCTGGAGCGCCGCGACGGTGCTTCACGGCGACGGCACGCAAATCGAGGGCGTCGAGTTCTACGGCCTCGGAGCAGGCATTCCGACCACGCCCTGGGACTGGAGCTTCGACCTCACCGATGACGAGGCGGCTGCGGCGCTCGAGCCGTGTCCCGCGGGTGCGGTGCTCATCCTCCACTCCCCTCCCAAAGGCCACTGCGATGTGGCGGGCTCCGGGGAAAGCCTCGGCAGTCAGGCTCTCGCCGACGCAATCGAGCGACTGAGCCCCAAGCTCGCCGTCTGCGGACACATCCACGAGAGCTGGGGCGCTCGCTCGAAGATCGGCGCCACCGAGATCGCGAACCTCGGGCCCGACGGCGATACATTCGAGGTCACGTGAGCTTCCTCGGATTCATCATCCTCGGCCTCTTCGCCGGCTCGATCGCCCAAGCGCTGGTGCCGGGCAAGTCCGGGCCAAGCGGGTGTATCGGCACCACCGCGGTCGGGATCCTCGGGGCCCTGCTCGGTGGCTGGCTTGCCACCGAGCTGGACCTCGGGAAGTTGCGCGATTTCTTCGACCTTGAGACCTGGCTCGTAGCGATCGGCGGCTCGGCCGTGCTCCTGGTCGTCTTCCGCGCGATCTCGCGCTAGCTCAGGCTCAGGTCGCCGCCGGCGCGCCGGTGCCGTGGTGCTCAGGCCCGGATTCGTGGCGCCCGGCGATGACGGCTGCCGCACCGCCCGCGATCCCGGCGACGAGTGCGCCGATAGCCCAGCCGACACCCGCGATGTCGAGTCCAAGGGCGTTATCGAGCGAGACCTGACCCGCGCCGATACCGGCCACTGCGAACGCGATCAGGCCGTAGAGCGCGTTCAGCTCCCAGCCCTGTTCTGTGACCCACGGGCCGTTCTTGGCGTGGACTGTGATTACCGCGGCGGTCATCGTCGCGATGATCAGCACCGCGGCCAGAGGCGTGAACAGCCCGAGTGCGAGCAGGATGCCGCCCGCGAATTCGTTGAAGCCAGCTGCGGTGGCGTGGAACTTCCCAGGCCTCAAACCGATGTTCTCGAAGAAGCCAGCCGTGGCCTCGAGGCCGTTGCCTCCGAACCAACCAAAGAGCTTTTGCGCTCCGTGCCCTGCGAACAGGAGTCCTGCGAAAACTCTCAGAGCGAGTAGTGCGATGTCCATTTCAAGTCCTTTCGAAATCGTTGCAACAGAATTAGTTGCATAAGCATCGAATACCCGTCCTCGGGGGACCGAAACCCTCGAGGCCGCCAGTTACCTTCGATGGATGGAGATCTACCGGCGAGTCCTCAGGGTTCCGGGCTTCGCCGTGCTCATCGCAGCGACCACTCTGACCCGAATCCCTTTTGCGATGAACGGGCTTGCGACGATCCTGTTCCTCCACGCGGAAACGGGCTCCTTCGGGACCGCCGGCCTCGCCGCCGGGGCACTGGCGCTGGGCGCCGGGATCGGCGCCCCCCTGGCAGCTCGGGTCGTCGACCGCCGCGGGGCGGTGATGCTCATGCCTCTCGCCTTCGGTCACTCCGGCGCGATTCTCGGTCTTTGGGCCCTGGGCTCGGCTGGAGCACCCGCCGTTTCCCTCGTCGGTTGCGCTCTTGTCGCCGGTGTGTGCTTCCCGCCCTCGGGTTCGGTTCTACGCTCGCGCTGGCCGGAGATGATGGGCGGTGACGCGGAACTCCTCCGGGGCGCCTTTGCGTTCGATTCGGTGACGATCGAGGTGTCCTTCGTTTCGGGACCCCTGATCACCGCCGCGCTCGTTGCGCTGATCGGGCCCGAGGCGGCGCTGGTGCTGGCGTCGATCCTCGTGCCGCTCGGCACGGCCGTCTTCATCGAAAAGCTCCCGGACGCCCGGCGAGTCGTTCCCCTTGAGAATCGAGTGGGAGGCTTGGGGCCGATGCGAATCCCCGCCGTCCGAACCCTCGCTCTGTCGGCCGTCCCCTTTGGCTTTTGCATCGGGACGGTCGAAGTTGCGATCCCCGCGTTCAGCCACGAACACGGAGCTGGTGCTCTCGCCGGGATCCTTCTGGCCGCCTGGTCGCTCGCGAGCGGACTCGGTGGCCTGGCATTCGGAGCTCGCCCGCCGCGCCGGGATGCGCTTGCGGTTTTCCTGGTGGGAACGCTCGTGTTCCCGCTCCTTTGCCTGCCGATCGCGCTCGCCTCGTCGCCGCTGGCAATGGGCGTCCTGGTGATGCTCTCCGGCACGCTGATCGCACCCATGATCGCCTCGCGGAACCAGTTGATGGCAGACGTCTCGCCCACTGCGTTCGGAACGGAAGCCTTCAGCTGGCTGATGACGTCGATGATCGCCGGCCTCTCACTGGGTACGGCGATCGCGGGCGGGGTGGTTGACGCGCGAAGCTGGCAGGCGGCCGTGGTGGTCGGCGCGGGAATAACGCTGGCGGGCAGCATTGTGGCCTTGCTCGGACGTAGCGACCTGCGCCCTGAGCCAGCTGCAGCGTAGGCCTCCGTACCCTCGATTCATGGACACAGAGCTCCTTGAACGCACCCTTGCCGATCGCGGCGAACCCGAGTATCGCTCCCGTCAGGTGTGGGAGTGGGCGGCACGCGGCGCGGCCGGCTACGACGAGATGTCCAACCTGCCAGCCGCTCTTCGCGGGGATCTCGCTCGCGATGTGCCGTATTCGACGCTAAGTCTCGAGAACGAGGCTCGCTCCAAGGATGGGACGGTCAAGGCCCTGTTCACGACTGCCGACGGCCGCCCGGTCGAGGCTGTCCTCATGCGCTATCGCGACGGTCGCCGCTCGATTTGCGTCTCGTCGCAGTCGGGATGCCCGCTCACCTGCACCTTTTGCGCGACCGGCCAGATGAAGTTCGGCCGCAACCTCACCGCCGCCGAGATCGTCGACCAGGCACTCCACTTCCGCCGCCTCGACGACGTCGACCACTGCGTTTTCATGGGCATGGGCGAGCCGATGATGAACCTCGACAACGTCCTCGCGGCCTGTGAGCGGCTGCCCGACATCGGCATCACGCACCGGCGTACGGCGATCTCCACCGTCGGGTGGATTCCAGGCATCGAGCGGCTTACCGAGTCAGAGATGCCGATTCGCCTCGCGCTCTCGTTGCACGCTCCCAACGACGCGCTTCGGTCGGAGCTCATGCCGGTCAACGACCGCTACCCCCTGGCGGACGTTCTCAAAGCGTGCCGTGCCTACAACCGCAAGCGTCGCCGGATGGTGTTCGTCGAATACGTGATGCTCGCCGGGGTCAACGACTCCGTCGCGCTTGCACGAGAGCTGGCTGGCGTGCTGGACCCACGCGCGTTCAAGCTCAACCTAATTCCCTACAACCCAACCGGGACCTACGACGGGTCTGATCGCGGCACGATCGAGGCGTTCCGGCGCGAACTGGAACGAGGCGGCCTGCGGGCAACCATCCGTCTTACGCGCGGCCGCGACATCGACGCCGCCTGCGGACAGCTCGCGGCCTAAGACGTGTGTTGCGGATTTCGCTCTCAGCGCTGAAACGCAACCTAAGTCGCGAGGCCTTCGCGACGTCCGACCGAAGCGCTACCTACGCTCCGCCGATGGAGCCGCCGCAGCGCCGTCCCTCGCTTGCCGCCCGGCTTCTGGGTGGCGGCGCGAGAAGCGCGCGAGCCGTCGCCGAAGCGACGGGCATCGATGACGCGCTCGACGTGGCGACCGAGGAGGCCATCGTGCGCGCCCTCGAGAGCCCGGGTGTCGAGCGAGCCCTCGTGCGCGTGCTCGAGGGACCTGCGGTCGAGGAGGCCGTGGAGCGCCTCCTCTCCAGCCCAGCGGTCGAACGTGCGGCGATCAACGCACTCGACAGCCCCCTGGTCGACAAGGTCTGGGAGCGCCTGCTGCAAAGCGACGAGGCGCAGAAGCTGGTCGAGCGGATCGCCGAAGCTCCGGAGGTGCGGGCGGCGATCACCCAGCAGGGCGTCGGCCTCCTCGAGGACCTCGGCCGGCAGGTACGCCACATCGCTCATCGGCTCGACGGCGTCGCCGAGGCGATCGCGCGGCGGATCACATTCCGGCCTCGGCGCACCGAGCCGACCGACAACGCAGGCCTGGTCACGCGCGGGCTGGCCCTTGCGCTTGACGCGGCGATCATCAACGCGGCATTCTTCGCCCTTTCGGGCTTCATCGCCTACGCGATCTCCTCGCTGTTCACGGACTTCGACCGCTCTTCGACCGGGGCCCTCGCGCTTGGCACGGTTGCCTTCATCTCGATCGTCGCCGGCTATCTCATGTTCTTCTGGACGCTCGCCGGTCAGACACTCGGGATGCGCCTCTTGGGCATCCGCCTCGACGACGCCGATGACACTCCGGCGATAAGCGGCGGGGCGGCGGCGAAGCGCCTCCTAGGCATCTTCCTCGCAGCGATCCCGCTCGGCCTCGGTTTCCTGGTTGTCCTGGTCTCCGACCGCCGGCGGGGCCTCCACGATGTGCTCGGCGGCACGGAGGTGATCCTCGTCGATCGGGACGGCAACCCGGAATCGGCCGCACGGCGCGAGGCGGAAGGGAACGCAGCGAGGGCGAGGATCGCTGCTAGCTCGTCAGGTTGAAGCGAGCTCGCGGCCGGCGCGCTCGAGTTCGCAGGCATTATGCGCTTTTCGCACCGAAGCCAGGTTGAGCCGCTCGCGCAGCTGGAGGTCTGAGCGGTCCTCCCCGACAACCGCATGGAGCGGCTTCGACGCGGCCCGACAGCGCCGTGCCAGTTCGGCGAGTGCCTTCCCCGCAAGCGTCGTCTCGTCCAGACGACCCTCTCCCCCGATGACGAGGTCGGCCCGCGCGATCCGCGCGTTGACCTCGAGAGCGTCGAACAGATAGGCGGCGCCGGACTCCAGCCTGGCTTCGAGGGCCGCCCAGAGGCCGCCGGCAAGCCCGCCTGCGGCGCCGGTCCGTGGGACGCCCCGCGGGTCTCGCGGGAGGCGCCCAGCCAGCTCATCGAGCCGCTCACCAAGTAGAAAGACCTCACGGGCCGAAGCCCCCTTCTGCGGCCCGAACACTTGCGCCGCGTCCTCCCACGAGGTCTCGACGTCGCAGAGGCAAACGAGGGCCGTTTCCTCCAGTCCGCCCGCGGCCACAATCGCCTCGATCGCCCCCGCGCCGCCATCTGTTGTCGCGCTGCCTCCGGCCGCCAGGAGGACGGTGTCTGAATGGCGCGCCGCCGCGGCGATCAGTGCTCCCGTTCCCCTGGTGTCAGCGCGGAGGGCATCCCGCTCGTCCTCACTGACGCGCCACAGGCCACTCGCTTCCGCAGTCTCGACCACCGCTATGCCGGAGGCGAGGACCGCGAACCGGGCGCCGACGGGACGCCCGAGTGGGTCGGTTGCGGGCGTTTCGATCCACTCGCCGCCGACGCCTTTGACGAGAGCCGAGGCGGTGCCCTCGCCACCGTCGCCCAGTGGACACCTGTCAGCCCGCCAACCGGACGCCTCAAACCCCAGGGCGACGGCATCGGCCACGATCGCCGCACTCATCGTGCCTTTGAACGAATCGGGGGCGATCAGCGCCTGCGGCATTGCCGCAGCCTAGGAAACAAGTCGTCCCGTCGTGAGCTCGGCCTCGGTCTTCGCCTTGTCGGCCTAGCGCGGCGCCGCCTTGCGTAACGGATCGTCGAGACCCCAGTCGGGCCGGAAATCGAACCGCGGCGAGTCAGACACAACCTGGCGATGCGAGCCGTCGGGACGCGAGGTCCAGATGTCTCCGGTGGGTACCTCGTGCCGGCCTCGTTCCTCGTAGTGGACGAACGCGATTTCGCTTCCGTCCGGCGACCAGGTGGGGTTGAAACTGGCGACCTTCCCAGAACCGCGATGGGTCACGTAGTGGATTGCATTGCGGCACTCCGCGATGCTTCCGCAATCTGCCGGCACCGTGGCGATGTTAGAAGTCTCCCCCTTGGGCGCCCCGGTCCCGTATGTCTCGAAGACGATGAGGTCCTTCAACGGCCCGCTCGTCGCAAGCGAGAGGTCGGGCAGGTCCGAGCCCAGCTTCCAGGGGGTCAGCCGCGCCGCGTTCGAGCCATCAGGATCGGCTCGGAAGGTGGCGATCTTGAACCCAGCGTTCCGGACCCGCGTGAAGATGTAGTACGAGCCGTCGGCTGCCCAGCGCGCGTGGTAGTCCTCATAAACGCCGTCGATGCCGGGTTCCGAGAGCCGCTGGACGTCGGTGCCGTCCGGGTTCGCGGTGTAAAGGACCGCTGAGTGGGCGGTCTCGCCGGGCAGATCGAACGGCCCGATAACCGGCGTAAACGTGATCCGGGATCCGTCGGGAAGCCAGCCTGGCGTGAGGTCGCCAGCGCATGAATCGTCGCAGCCGAGATCGAGGGCGTCCTCGGTGGTGCCGTCCGCCTCCGCTACGCCAATCGCGCTGGTCTCTGCCTTGCCGTCGTCACGCTCGAACGCGACGGAGCCGCCGTCGGGAGAGATGGACGGGTCGATGTCGTAGAAGTGCTTGTCAGGGTGGCTGACGGTCCGCAAGCCGTGCCCGTCCGGCTGCGCGGAAAGTATCCGGGCACGTGAACCGTCTCCGGCGAACTGCGACCACGCGATCGTGCTCGCCCAAGAGACGCCGGCGCCGGCAAGCGTCAAGCCTGCTGCAAACGCCATCGTGATGCGAATCATTCTCACTCCCTCATTGCCCTTTCGAGAAACACTCGTCGCTCCGCGCGTCGTTTAGCGTGAGGAGCACCACATATGTGCGTATCGCCACATAGACACCTTCGGCGTTCAGCACATCGCCGCCAGCGTGAACGGGCGGTCATCGTCGACATTGGTGGTTCCGGCGCCCGAGGGGGTCGCAGTGCGCACGAAGACGCCGGTGCCGGTTGCCCCCGCGATCGCCGAGCCGCTGCCGATCCCGGGGTCGCTGGCGCTGGTCATGTTGACCGTCGCGATGATCCCGCACGAGCCGACGTCCTGGTTGAACGTGATGGCGTAACGACCGGTCCCGAACTTGGAGACCGAGGCGACGCCGGCGCCTGCGAGCTGAGTGCCATCCGCTGCAACCTTCACCCAGAGCCGCGAGCCGAACGCCTCGCACGTGACGCTGCCGGCCTGTGCGACGGACTGGACGGCCGAATGTGGGGTGCAAGTTCCGGTGACCCGCTTTTGTACGACCGCCGCGTCGAGCGTCGACTCGTCGATGTCGGTTCCCGTCAGGGTGTTGTCCGCGACCTTCGCCGAATTGACTGCATTGGCCGCGATCGTCGGCGAGGGATACGTGCCCGACAGATCGCCACCGGCCGTACCGGTGGGCGCGGTCGAGTCGTTGGCACACGCCCACACGTTCGATCCGTTCGACTTCGCCACCTGGCCGCTTGTGCAGCCCTGCGGAAGCCGGTAGGCGGCCGCGAGGTCGATCGTGCCTGTCGTCGTGATCGGGCCGCCACTCAGGCCAGTGCCTGTGCTCACCTGCGTGACTGTCCCGCTCCCCCCCGCCGAGCCGCAGGTAACCGTTCCATCTGTCCCTACGGACTTGATCGCCTGGGTGCCGGTGCATGTTCCCGTTACCCGCCGCTGGAATGCCGAAGGTGCTTGACCACCTAGTTGGCCGGCGTTTGTCGCCGCGTCAGCGCTGGCCGCGCTGGGCACCTGCGCCAGCGACGACTCGTCGATCTGGCCACCAGTCAGGGAGTCGGGGGCTACCTTGTCGGAGGTGACCGAACCGGCACCGAGGTCGGGGTTCTTGACCTGACCGTCCTTGATCTGCTTGGAGCGAACGCTGTTCGCCTTGAGGCCCGCTGCATATGCGCCACCGCTCAGCGCGAGGAATACCGCCACGTAGCCGACGACGTTGGAACGGAGGTGGGTTCGGATCGAACTGGACATCTGGCTCTCGCTCGGTTCGGTCATGTCATGGCACCTGGATCTGGGTGAAAACCTGATCGCAATTGATGACGTCGAGATCTCCGCTTGGCTTCGGCCTCTGGGCCGCGCCGAAAGTGCCGCCCGTGGTGGCCCGGTACGTACCTGGACCGGGAGACGACGAAGTGAGGCTCCAATGACCGGTCTGGTCCGTGGGGACGGAGCCAAGGGTCCCGTTAAATGGCTGTGAGGTGACGGTGACGTACGCGTACGGAGCGGCGCACGGCGAACTCACCGGACCTAGAGTTCCCTTGAAAGCACCGTTCGAGTACTCGAAGTCGAACTGGTCGAGGTCTGAGACCTTGTAGTTCACGTCCGCGTTCCCCTCGTCGCAGATTGTCTTGTGGCTGCCCGACCCGACCGTCTTCCTCGGCACCGTGACCTCGTAGCCGCCCGCGGAGAACACGGCATCGAAGCCGCCGACGCTCACCTGGAACTGCCCGCTACGGAGGCTCTTTCCATCACCGCCGTCCCCGGAGTGCATGGCGAGCACCTCGATGCCGCGGCCCTTGGCACACGCGCCCTCCGGACTCGAAATCTTGCCTGCGACGAAGCTCGAAGCCTCGCCCGGATTCAGCGATTGAAGCTTCACCGTCGTCTTGGCGTGGTCGGGCCTCGCGACGGCGCTTCCCGTGGTCAAGCCCAAGATCCCCGCTGCCATGACGCTCGCAAGCGCCGCCGTTCGGACCTTCCTCATCATTTCCCCTACTCCCTGTTCGAGTTGCTCATGTGACGACCCTCGCGCCTAAGCCGACAGAAGCGTGAGGGTCGTCACCTATGTGCGGATCGTCGCTTTAGCCGGAGATCAGGCTGACGGCGGTCCAGATGAGCGTCATCGTGAGCATCAAGCCAGCAATCACGACGGCGGCTGTGGCCTTTCCCGTCTCGTTGCCTTCGTTGCGGGCTTGGACGCCCAGGACGACGGCGGCAACGGCCAGCGGGACCCCGATGACGAAGCCTGCGCCGTCGAACAGGTCCCATGCCATGGTCGAGCCGGGGACCGAGAGAATGGCGAGGATCAAGGCTGCAACGGGGTGCGTGGTGCGCGCCGAGAGATCGACGCCTCTGGATGCTGTGGATTCCACTTTCGAGACTCCTTCGGTTCGGATTACGAGTGCATCCCGAACCTAGGTCCGATCTCGAGCTCTGTCGTCGGCACCAGCACCGGACTTCGAGGGGGCTCGCACCGATCCCGATCTGCGTGCTGCTACTGACGCGCGCCGAGATACGAGAGCACCGCGAGGACCCTGCGGTGCCCGTCGCCGTCGCCCTGGAGGCTCAGCTTCTGAAACACGCTCCGGGTGTGGCTTTCGACGGTGCGCTCCGTCAGCACGAGCCGCTCGGCGATTCCGGCGTTGGTCAGGCCCTCCGCCATCAGCGAAAGCACCTCGAGCTCGCGCGCCGTCAGCTCCGCCAGCTCGCCGTGAGCCTTGTCGCCGGATACCAGGGTTGCGACCACCTGGGGATCGAGTGCCGAGCCCCCCGCCTCCACGCGCTTGGCGGCGTCCATGAACTCCTCGACGTTGAGAACCCTGTCTTTGAGGAGGTAACCGAAGCCTCGCTCGGACACAAGGGTCACTGCACCGCTCACTTCGACGTGCTGAGAGAGGACTAGGACTCCGACCTCTGGGTGCGCCCCCCTTATCCAATGCGCCGCCTTGAGGCCCTCGTCGGTGTGAGTGGGCGGCATCCTGACGTCAACGACCGCGAGGTCCGGAGCGTGCTCGGAGACCGCCGCTCTGAGCCGATCGGCGTCGTCGACCATCGCAGCCACCTCGTGCCCAGCATCGGCGAAGAGCCTGCCGAGTCCCTCGCGCAGGAGCGCCTGGTCCTCAGCGATCACGACCCGCATGGAAACTCCGCCCTGAGCTCGGTGCCCCCGCCAGCTGGGCTGTCGACCGTGAACCGGCCTCCAAGTGCCGCGACGCGATCAGCCAGACCCGTCAGGCCCGAGCCGTGCGCGGCGATGGCGCCACCGGTTCCGTCGTCTCGGACCGTGAGGAGAAAAGCCGCTTCACTCCGGCCAGCGCAAACGAACACCGACTCGGCTCGCGAGTGCTTCGCGGCGTTCGCAAGGGCCTCTGAAGCGACGAAGTAGGCCGCAGCCTCGATCTCGTCAGGGAACCGCTCCTTCGTCACCTCCACCTTCGTAGGTAGCGCGGAGCACGAAGCGAGGTCGGAGAGCGCCGCGGCCAGTCCTTCGTCGAGCATTCCGGGCCTGACTCCTCGGGCAAGCTCCCTGAGTTCTGCGATCGCGTCGGTAAGCCCATCCACGGCGCCGTCAAGCTGGGCCCGCGCCGTGTCTTCCGGGTCGAGACCACGCTGGAGATGGCGAAGGTCGAGACCAATCGATACGAGTCGCTGCTGAGCGCCGTCGTGGAGATCTCGTTCGAGCCTCCGCCGTTCTTCATGCGTTGCTGACGCAATCCTCGCTCTGGACTCCTCCACCTCGGCGAGCTGCCGCCGGACCTCAACACGCAAGCGAGCCACCTCGATCGCCAGGCCTGCTCGGACGATCACGTCGGCGAGCGACGGTCCGCCGTCAAGGCTCGCATCGTGGACCACTGTTCCCAGGCGCAGGTCCCCTCGACTGACGGGAGTTCTGCCTGTGGGCGAATCAGGCAAGTCGATGATGCGTCCCTTGGAATCGGCGTATGAGTCTTCGTCAGGAAGCCAAAAGAGGACCCGCAGGGACGGATCGCGCAGCGCCTCACGGAGGACAGCTTCGATCGCCTCTGGTTCTTCGTCGCCGGCCCGGAGGCGCACCAGGAAAGCGTCGACTTGATGGAGGGCGTCGTAGCGCGCGCGGTTGAATCGCCGATCGACCGCATCCTGGAACAGCGTCCGAAGGGGCCTGAACGCGAGCGTCACGGCGAGGGTCGCAGCAGCGGTCGTGACGGGCGAGCCTCCCCCTACCGCAACACCTCCCACGAGAATGATCGCGACAAAGGTCGCGGCCAGCGCCACGGTGAGGAGAACGTAGAGGACGGTCGCCGAGATCAGGCGATCGATCTCGTAGAGGCGATACCGGGTCACCGCCACCAGGACGGCCAGCGGAATGGCGATCGCAGAGGCGAGAAACGGGACCAGCGTGAGGACACCATCGCCACCGAATACGAGGCCGTCCACGGTCCCGCAGAGGATCGCGAAGGGAATCAGCGCCGAGGCATAGAGGAGCCACTTCAGTTGCGACCTCTCGACGACGGCCGCTGCCCTGTAGCGCGAGCGCACTGATAGGGCCGCCAGCACGAAAGTCGCGATCATCCCCAAAAGGCCAAGGCCCTGAAGCGACTGGGCGAGACTTTCGGGTAGAGCCGCCAAGGGGTCGATGCCTTCGAATGGCGCGTCAAGCTGCTCCGAGCCGAGAGTGCCGCCGACAGTCGTCGCGGCAAAAGCGACCGCCGCTCCGATGGCGGAGCGGCGCCACAGGCGCCCCGGGGGAAGGTGGCCATCCGGAAACACGAAGAGAAGCGCGACGAGCGGCGCGAAGATCGATGGCCAGCCATGCGTGTCCCAGGCGGCGGCGATCCGAGTCAGAGGCTGGGAGCCCGGCTGGTCGAGCGAATACGCAGCCCAGTCGTAGGCGAGCCCACTGAGCGCAAGGGCGATCGCTTCTGCGATCAAGAGCCACGCGATGGGATTGCCGGGAGCTCTCCGCGCGATAAGGAGCCCCATGCCTGCCAGGAGCACGATCATGCTCGCGAACACGACGTTTTCGAGCGGAGGGCTTGCGTTTGACCCGAGGCCTGCTTCCATCACGAGCGCGGCACCGGCCGTGAGGTACGTCAGAGCAACGGCCCCCCAGATGAGCACACTCGATTTCCCCACGGCGCGATTATGTCCGCCGCGCCGGCAAATGCAACCGTGTCAGTACGGAGCTGTGGCCGATCTCACTCGAGTTCGGGCGGCAGAGCCTTTGGTCCGCCCGGGTACATGAATTCGAGCTGCTCGTCCGACATCTCTAGCGTGCTGCCGATTTCCCGCGGGGCGCCGACGACCAGCCAGAGCTGGTCGGAGTCCGTGTCGTTGAAGAGCTGGCGTATGTCTCCCGGCTCGATCAAGAGCGACGTCCGCGGCTCAAGGGTGAGCACCTCGTCGCCGATCCTGATGCGGCCCGTGCCCTCGAGGAGGACGTACAGCTCCTCCTGGGTGGGATGCCGGTGCTTGGTCGATGCCTGCCCCGGCTCGAGCCGCCACAGCCTCGCGCCCAGTTGTTCCGCCTCGAGTTGCTTCGCAAGGTCGGTGTTGAGGACCTTCATCTGATTCGATCGCCGCCAGAACTCGTCCGCCTCGTCAAGTCTCCGGTACGCCAACTCAGGTCCTCTTCTTCGGCGCGTAGAGGTCGGTGATCGTCCCCTCGGCCATCTCGGCCGCAAACGCGACGGTCTCCGACAGAGTCGGATGGGGATGGATGGTGAGGCCGACGTCCTCGGCGTCGGCGCCCATCTCCATCGCAAGACAGACCTCTGCGATCAGGTCTCCGGCCCCCGGTCCGGTTATCCCGGCGCCGAGGATCCTGCCGGTGCCGGGCTCGGTCAGGAGCTTGGTAAGTCCCTCGGGCCGGTTGAGCGAGAGCGCGCGGCCTGAAGCCTGCCAGGGGAAGACGGCCTTCTCGAAGTCGGTGCCGGACTCGACCGCCTCGGCCTCGGTGATCCCGCACCACGCCACCTCGGGGTCGGTGTAGGCAACCGAGGGAATCGCCCGCGGCTCGAAGACAACGTCGTGGCCGGCGATCGCCTCGGCCGCGGTCTTGCCCTCGTGCGTGGCCTTGTGCGCAAGCATCGGCGCCCCGGTGATGTCACCGATCGCGTAGATATGCGAGACGTTGGTGAGACGGTTGGGTTCGACCGGGATCTCGCCGCGGTCATTGACCTCCACCCCGGCCGCTTCGATGTCCAGGATGTCGCCGTTCGCCCGCCGGCCCACAGCCACGAGCACGCGGTCGAATGTCTGCGCGCCAGGCGCATCGTCGCCCTCGAAGGTGACCTCGATGCCCTCGTCAGTCGCCTCGACTCCCGCAACCCTTGTATTGAGGTGGACCGCCTCGTAGCGTTCACCGACCCGCTTGGCCAGCGGCTTCACCAGGTCTGGGTCACATCCGGGAATGAGCTGGTCGGTGAGTTCCACGACGGTGACCTTGGAACCGAGAGCCTCGTACACCGACGCCATCTCGAGGCCGATGATGCCGCCCCCGATGACGAGAAGGCTCTCTGGGATGTCTGGGAGCTCGAGGGCGCCGGTCGAGTCGACGATGCGCTCGTCCTCGGGCAGGTCGGGCAGCATCACGGCACGCGATCCCGCCGCGATGATGCAGCGGTCGAACTCGATCTTCTCGCCGCCTGCTTCGATCTCGTGGTCGGAGGTGAACTTCGCCTCGCCGTGGACGACCTTCACCTTGCGTCGCTTTGCGAGGCCGTCGAGCCCACCGGTCAGCTTGCCGACGACCTCCTCCTTCCAGCCGCGGAGCTTGTCCACGTCGATCTCGGGGTCTGAGAACGAGACGCCGAACTCGGACGCTTCCTCGGCTTCGGCGATCACCTTCGCGGCGTGAAGAAGAGCCTTCGAGGGAATACAGCCGACGTTGAGGCAGACGCCCCCGATCCGCTCATGGCGCTCGATCAGCGTGACCTCCAGGCCGAGGTCGGCGGCGCGAAACGCGGCCGAATAACCACCGGGCCCGGAACCCAGGACGACGACGCGCTTGCCCTCTGGCAATTCGGGCGCCTCTGCCCGCTGAGTGTCGTCTGAAGGTCCCATTGATACCTCAGAACGACTCTCGGCGCTTGAATCGGCGTCGACGCTTGGTTCTTCCGAAGCGCTCGCGTCGGCATCGCCGCCTTCCAGGACGACGATCGGTGTGCCCTCGCTGACCTTGTCGTTCACCGCCACGAGGACCTCCTTCACCGTGCCCGCCTCGGGCGATGGCACGTCCATCGTCGCCTTGTCGGATTCGAGCGTGACCAGCGGCTGCTCGACTTCGACGGTGTCACCCGCCGCGACGTGAATCTCGATGACCGGAACCTCGTCGAAGTCGCCGATGTCCGGGACCTTGATCTCACTCAAAGGAGAACCCTCCTCAGGTCGGCGAGCTCAGAGGCGAGATGGGCCGTGAATCGTGCCGCCGCTGCACCGTCGATCACGCGATGGTCATAGCTCAAAGACAGCGGGACCATGAGGCGTGGCTGGAACTCCTCCGTCTCCTTGTCCCACACGGGCTGCATGCGCGAGCGGGTCACCCCGAGGATCGCCACCTCGGGCGCGTTGATGATCGGGGTGAAGCTGGTGCCGCCGATGCCACCGAGCGACGAGATCGTAAACGTGGAGCCGCGCATGTCCTCCGCCGAGATCTTGCCCTCGCGCGCCTTGCCGGAGAGATCCGCCAGCTCGCCCGCAATCTCGAGGAGGCCCTTGCGGTCCGCCTCTTTCACGACCGGCACAAGCAGACCCTGCGGTGTGTCGGCTGCAAAGCCGACGTTGAAGTAACGCTTGATCACCAACTCGTCGCCGTCAAGCGACGAGTTGAATTCCGGGAACTGGCGCAGCGCACCGACGCACGCCTTAATGAGCAGGGCGACCATCGTCACCTTCACGACGCTCTGTTCGCCGTTGATCTCCTTGCGGAAGGCCTCGAGGTCGGTGATGTCGGCCTCGTCGTTGTGGGTGACGTGCGGGATCATCACCCAGTTGCGCGAGAGCGCCGGGCCGGAGATCTTCTTGATCCGCGAGAGGGCTACCCGCTCGACCTCGCCGTACTTCTCGAAGTCGACTTTCGGCCACGGCGCGAGAGTGAGGCCAGGAATACCGGCGGGCGCGCCGGCCCCTGCACCCTTCGCAGCGGGCGAGTCCTTGGCGGCCTGCACGTCCTCCTTCAGGATGCGGCCCTTGCGCCCGGAGCCCGACACATTCGCGAGATCGACGCCAAGCTCGCGAGCCATGCCGGCGCACCCCAGGCCCGGCATAGACCGTGTCGCCCCCGGTCGCCCGACCCCCCTCTTCCCGCCGAGTGTCGTCTGAGTCGGTGGCGTCCGGCTCTTCGTTGGCGTCCGGCCCGTCGTTGGCGTCCGGCTCTTCGTTGGCCTCCGACCCGTCGTCGGCGTCCGGCTCTTCCTCGGCGCTTGATTCGCCCTCGGCCTTCGGATCCCCGTCCGCCGGCTCGAGGTCGAGGATGGGCGAGCCCTCGCTCACCTCGTCGCCCACCTTCACCTTGAGCGCGGTCACCTTGCCGGCCGCGGGCGCGGGGACGTCCATCGTCGCTTTGTCGGACTCGAGGGTCACGAGCGGCTGGTCGACCGTGACGTCGTCCCCCTCGGCCACAAGGACCTCGATCACCGGCACGCTGTCGAAGTCTCCGATGTCCGGGACCTTGACCTCCACCTAGCTCACCGCCGGGTCCGGGGCATCGGGATCGATGCCGTACTTCTCGATCGCCTCGGCCACGACGGAGGCCTCGATCTCACCCTCACGGGCGAGGGAGCGCAAAGCCGCCACCGCGACGTGGTGGCGGTCGACCTCGAAGAAGCTCCTCAAAGCCTTGCGGAAATCCGAGCGGCCAAATCCATCGGTGCCGAGAACCTCGTATCGGGCCGGGACCCACTGGCGGATGCCGTCAGGAAGAGCCTTCATGTAGTCGGTCGCCGCGACGACGGGGGCCTCGCTTCCCCCGAGGCATTCCTCGACCCACGTCTTCGCGACGTCCGCGCCGCCCAGCCGATCCTCGCGCTCACGGGCGAGGCCGTCGCGCCGAAGCTCGGTGAACGAGGTGACGCTCCACACCTCGGCGGGAACGCTCCAGTCCTCGCGCAGGAGATCGGCCGCCGCCTCGACCTCGCGCAGGATCGTGCCGGAGCCGAGAAGGCGCACCTTCGCGTCATCCGTCTCGACGATGCGGTGCATCCCGCGCAGGATCCCCTCCTCCGCCCCGTCGGGAATCGGCGGGTGGCGGTAGTTCTCGTTCATCACGGTCAGGTAGTAGAAGACGTCCTCCTGCTCTCCGACCATGCGCCGCAGGCCGTCGTGGACGATCACGGCGAGTTCGTAGGCGTAGGCCGGGTCGTACGAAACGCAGTTGGGGATCGTCGAGGCGAGGATGTGCGAGTGGCCGTCCTCGTGCTGGAGGCCCTCGCCGTTCAGGGTCGTCCGCCCGGCCGTGCCGCCGATCAGGAAGCCACGCGCGCGCGAGTCGCCGGCCGCCCACGCGAGGTCGCCGATTCGCTGGAAGCCGAACATCGAGTAGTAGGCGTAGAACGGAACCATCTGGACGCCGTGGTTGGAATACGACGTGGCGGCGGCGATCCAGGACGAGAACGCACCAGCCTCGTTGATGCCCTCCTGGAGCACCTGGCCCTTTTTGTCCTCGCGGTAGAACATGAGCTGCCCGGCGTCCTCGGGCTCGTACAGCTGGCCGACGTGCGAGTAGATGCCGAGCTGGCGGAACATGCCCTCCATCCCGAACGTGCGTGACTCGTCGGGGACGATCGGCACGACCCGCGGACCCAGCTCCTTGTCGCGAAGAAGGGCGGCAAGGACGCGGACGAACGCCATAGTGGTCGAGATCTCGCGCTCGTCGGTTCCGTCGAGCTGCGACTGGAAGGCACTCAGCTCGGGCACGGGCAGTGGCTCGTCGACCTTGCGCCGGCGGGCAGGGAGGTAACCGCCGAGCTTCTCGCGGCGCTCGCGCAGGTAGCGTCAGCTCGGGCGAGTCGTCGGGCGGCCGGTGGTAGGCGATGTCCGTGATCTCGTCGTTGGAGATGTCGAGGTCGAAGCGGTCGCGGAACGCCTCGAGCGCTGCCTCGTTCATCTTCTTCTGCTGGTGGGTGATGTTCTGGCCCTCGCCGGCCTCGCCCATCCCGTAGCCCTTGATCGTCTTGGCGAGGATCACCGTCGGGCGACGCGAGGCGCCCTGGGCAGCGGCGTAGGCCGCGTAGACCTTGCGGGCGTCGTGGCCGCCGCGGTTCAGGGCCCAGATCTCCTCGTCGGACATGTCCTTTACGCGCTCCTTTAGCTCGTCGTAGGCGCCAAAGAACTTCTCGCGCACGAAGGCGCCATCGCGGGCCTTGTAGGTCTGATACTCGCCGTCGACCGCCTCCTCCATCCGCCGGACGAGGAGGCCGTCGGTGTCCTCGGCCAAGAGCGGATCCCAGCGATCGCCCCAGATCACCTTGATCACGTTCCAGCCGGCGCCGCGAAAGATCGTCTCCAGCTCCTGGATGATCTTGCCGTTGCCGTGAACCGGGCCGTCGAGCCTCTGCAGGTTGCAGTTGACGACAAAGACGAGGTTGGAGAGCTTCTCCCGCCCGGCGAGTGCGATCGCGCCGAGCGACTCGGGCTCATCCGTTTCGCCATCGCCGAGGAAGGCCCAGATCTTGCGGTCCTTCGTGTCGGCGATCCCCCGGTCCTCGAGGTAGCGAGCGAAGCGCGCCTGGTAGATGGCCATGATCGGCCCCAGGCCCATAGAGACGGTCGGGAACTGCCAGAAGTCGGGCATCAGCCAGGGATGGGGATAGGACGAGAGCCCGCCCTCGGACGAAACCTCCTGGCGGAAGCCTTCGAGCTCAGCCTCGGTGATCCGCCCCTCGAGGAAGGCGCGCGCGTAGATCCCGGGCGACGAATGCCCCTGGATGTAGACGAGGTCGCCCCCGTGCTCCTCGGAGGGCGCATGCCAGAAGTGGTTGAAGCCGGTCTCGTACAGAAGGGCCGCGGACTGGAAGGAAGCGATGTGGCCACCCAGCTCGGACGATTCCTTGTTCGCGCGCAGGATCATCGCAATCGCGTTCCAGCGGATCAGCGAGCGGACGCGGCGCTCCATGGCGGGGTCGCCGGGGATCGGCGGCTCTTCGGAGACAGGAATCGTGTTGACGTACGGAGTCGGCCCGACGTACTCGATCGCGGCTCCCTTGAGGCGTGCCCGCTCGACCACTCGCTCGACCAGGTCGTGGGCGCGGCGAGGCCCATCGTTCTCCACGACGGCATCGAGGGCCTCGAGCCACTCCTCAGTCTCGACTGCATCGATGTCGGCCACCGAATCGGAGACTAACTTGCGGGGTTGGGTGAGCATGCCTTCGATCGCTTGGCCGGGATCGTCGCGCCCTCCTCGGCGCGCGCGTTAGCTGCGGCCGCAACGCCATCGCTCCCCGGTCTATGCGAACTGATGGGCGCTCGCCCGGCTAGCGCGGGCGCGCCGTGCCGGCCAGGTGAGGCTCGCCGGACTTTGGTGAGCTGACGCCGAATGCAACTCCACCACCGTCGGACTCGCCCGTCGAAAAGGCGACCTTGGACGGTAGGGGGATCGGGCGCTTGAACGCAACCTCAATCGCCACGGCGTCGGGGAGGCGTGACTCGAGCGCTGCGACCGCGCGGGCCTTCGTCCACATCCCGTGAGCGATCTGGCGCGGGAAGCCGAGCGCCTTCGCGGTCACGCCGTACATGTGGATGGGGTTGCGATCCCCGGACACTCCGCCGTAGCGGCGGCCGAGGTCGCTGGGCAACGACCATTCGGCCTCGGTTGAGAGCTCGGGATCGAACGAAAGGCTCGGATCTACGACCGACTTGTCGCCCTTGCCGCGCCGGAGGTTGATGCTCTCCGAGGACCAGACCAGCTCGTTGCCCGAGCGCACCTCGGTGAAGAGGGAGAAGGTGGTGCCCTTCGGATGGGGCTTCGAATCGCCCGCGCGTGCCGAGACGGTCAGCGCTTCGGTGACGGCGATCGGGCGGCGCTGCTCGATCCGGTTGGTCACGTGAACCAGGCCGACGGCCGCGTAGGGAAAGTCGGAACTGGTCAGGAGGCCCATGTGAAGCGGGAAAGCAAGGATGTGCGGGTAGGTCACCGGCAGCGTGTCGCGCATCGTGAAGCCGCAGACGCGGCAGTACTCGGCGAGGCGCACCGGATCAGCCGCTACGTCCTCGAGTGCGAGTTCCGTGTCCGGGATCTCTCCCCCGCCGCCCGCTACGAACGGCAGACGTCCCGCAAGCGGCAGCGAGCTGAGAGCGGCGCGGCCGTAGACGCCGAGGGTGGACGGAGGTCCGTCGAGCGTGCGTGTCGAGCGCGAGCGTCCCATGGGTACCAGGCACCGAGCCTCAGGCGCCGATCAGACTCTGGCCGCAAACGCGGACCACGTTGCCGTTGACGCCGGCTGAGCCGGGGCTGGCGAACCAGGCGATCGCCTCGGCGACGTCGAGCGGCAGCCCGCCCTGGAGCATCGAGTTCATGCGCCGGCCGGCTTCGCGGGTCGGAACGGGCATGGCCTGGGTCATCGCGGTCTCGATGAAGCCCGGGGCGACCGCGTTGATCGTCACGCCCGCGTTGCCGACGACGGGTGCCATCGACTGGATGCGGCCGATCACGCCGGCCTTCGACGTCGAGTAGTTGGTCTGCCCGGCATTGCCGGCAACGCCGGAGATCGACGAAACGCCGACAAGACGCCCGTTCGGCCGGATCAGGTCGCGCTCGAGAAGCCCGTCGTCGATGCGCTCCTGGGCCGAGAGGTTGATGTCCATCAGAAGGTCCCAGCGCTCGGCGTCCATGCGGCCGAGCGTCTTGTCCTTCGTGACGCCGGCGTTGTGGATGATGATGTCCACGCCCTCGTGCTCGCTGGCCAGGTGGTCGGCGATCTGGGCGGGCGCGCCCTCCTCGGTGATGTCAACAGCCAGTGACGAACCGCCGAGCGCACCGGTGGTCCTTTCGAGGTCAGCTTCGAGCGCCGGGATGTCCAGCCCCACGACATGCGCGCCGTCACGGCTCAAGACATCGGCGATCGCGGCGCCGATGCCGCGAGACGCGCCGGTGACCAGAGCGACCTTCCCGTGCAGGGGGCGATCCCAGTCGAGCGCCGGGATGTCCGCCACCGGGTCCCCCACGCGTGCGACCTGGCCCGAGACGTAGGCCGAGCGCGGCGAGAGGAAGAAGCGAAGCGTTGAGTCGATCGCCTCTTCGGCTCCATGATCGACCAGGACGAGGTTTGAGGATGCGCCCTTTCGCACCTCCTTGCCGACGGCTCGGGTGAAGCCCTCGAGCGCGCGCTGCGCCGTCGCCTCGCGTGGCGACCCGCAAGACTCGGGCGGCGTGCCGAGGACGAGGATGCGACCGGAACGCTCGACGAGCCGGATTGCCGGGTGAAAGAATTTCCAGAGTTCGTGGAGCTCGGCCGAGTCGGAGATGCCGGTCGCATCGAACACGAGAGCCTTGAACCGCGCGTCCTGAGCGACATCCGGATTCCAGATTGCGGCATCGAGGCCGGCCTCTCCCGCCGCCACGCGCACCTCGCTTTCGAGCTCGGTCCGCACCTCCGCACCCGCACCCGCAAGCACGCGGGCGATGGAGCCGGACAGGCGCGCGCCGGGCGCAGCACCCAGGAGAATCTCTCCGGCGATGACGGGCTGGCCGGGCTCGTAACGGTCAAGGTCTACGGGCTGCGGTAGGCCGACGTTCCCGGCGACGAAGCCGCCGATGCGGCTGTTGACGACCTGGGAGTAGAGGTCTTCGGGCACGGCCTAGCGCTCCAGGATCGCGACGACGCCTTGGCCGCCCGCCGCGCAGATGGAGATCAGTCCGCGACCGCCGCCCTTCTCGGCCAGCGCCTTCGCCAGCGAGGCGACTATGCGCCCGCCGGTAGCGGCGAACGGATGGCCCGCGCCAAGCGAGCCGCCGTTGACGTTCAGCTTCGTACGGTCGATCTCGCCTAGCGGCTTGTCGAGGCCGAGGCGCTGCTTGCAGAACACCGGGTCGTCCCAGGCCTTGAGCGTGCACAGCACCTGTGCCGCGAACGCTTCGTGGATCTCGTAGAGGTCGAAGTCCTGAAGGGTCAGGCCGTTCCGTTCGAGCATGCGAGGCACCGCGTATGCGGGCGCCATGAGGAGGCCCTCCTTCTTGCCGACGTGGTCGATTGCGGCGACCTCGCCGTCGACGAATCGCGCGAGCGGTTCGATGCCGTGCGCCGTCGCCCACTCCTCCGTTCCGAGGAGGACGGCGGACGCGCCGTCGGAAAGCGGGGTCGAGTTGCCGGCGGTCATCGTGCCGTCCTCGCCGCCGAAGACCGGCCTGAGCTTTCCGAGGCTCTCGACCGTTGCGTCGGGGCGCAGGTTCTGATCGCGCTCGAGGCCGAGATACGGGGTAACGAGGTCGTCCTGAAACCCACGGTCGTAGGCAGCCGCGAGGTGCTGGTGGCTCGACGCGGCGAGCTCATCCTGCTCCTCGCGCGTCAGGCCCCACTCCTTCGCCATGATCGCCGTGTGCTCGCCCATCGACAGGCCGGTGCGCGGCTCCGCGTTACGCGGGAAGTCCGGGACGATCTGGCCCGGTCGGACCTTCGCGAGCGCCTTCAGGCGGGCGGTTGTGGACCGCGCCGCGTTCGCCTCGAGAAGAATCTCGCGGAGGTCGTCGTTCAGCGAGATCGGCGCGTCAGAGGTGGTGTCGGAGCCGCCGGCGATGGCGGAGTCCGCTTGGCCGAGGGCAATCTTGTTCGCGACGAGGATCGTTGCCTCGAGGCCGGTGCCACACGCCTGTCCCACGTCATAGGCCGGCGTCTCGGGAGCGAGCTTCGTGCCCAGTACGGACTCGCGGGTCAGGTTGATGTCGCGCGCGTGCTTGAGCACGGCGCCGGCCGCAACCTCCCCGAGGCGCTCGCCCGATAGACCGAACTGCTGCGCCACGCCGTCGATGACGGTGGTGAGCATGTCCTGGTTCGAGGCCTTCGCATACGGACCGTTCGAGCGAGCGAACGGAATGCGGTTGCCGCCGAGGACGTGGACTGGACGCGTCTCGGCGTTCATCGGAGGTCCGCCGAGGTCTTGCCGAGGAGAAGGCGGGCGATTATGAGCTGCTGGATCTGCTGCGTGCCCTCGAAGATGTCGAGGATCTTTGCATCACGCGCCCATTTCTCGAGCAGCTCGGACTCGTCATATCCGATCGAGCCACAGAGCTCGATACAGCGGAGCGCGATGTCGGTGCCCACCCTGCCCGCCTTGGCCTTCGCATACGAGGCGTGCAGCGAGTTGGGCTTCGAGTTGTCGGCCATCCAGGCCGCCTCCATCATCAGGAGACGGGCTGCTTCGAGGTCGGACTCGAGCTCCAGCAGCGTCGCTGCGGCGCCAGACTGCGAGTGCGCGGGGCGGTCGTAGTCGATCTCGACGCCGGCCTCCGACAATCTTTCCTTGGTGAAGTCGAGGCTTGCCTGAGCAACTCCCACCGCCATCGCGGCCACGAGGGGGCGCGTGTTGTCGAACGTCTTCATCGCGCCGCCGAACGACTTCTTCGTGTCGATGTCGGGACTTCCGAGGAGGTCTTCCTTCGGCACGCGGCAGTTCTCGAGACGGAAGGCGGCGGTATCCGACGCGCGGATGCCGAGCTTGTGCTCGAGCCGGTCGAGGATGAGTCCCGGATTCGAGCGTTCGACGACAAACGACTTGATTGCCGCGCGGCCGGCTTCGCGGTCGAGGGTGGCCCAGACGACCACCAGCTCGGCGCGCTCGCCGGCGGTGACGTAGATCTTCTCGCCGTTGAGGACGTACTCGTCGCCGTCGACGGTCGCGGTGGTGCGGATCGAAGCCGAGTCGGAGCCCGCCTCGGGCTCCGTGATCGCCATCGCCGCCCAGCTGCCCTCGTAGCGCTCGAGCTGCTCGTCGTTTGCGACCGCGGCGATTGCCGCGTTGCCAAGGCCCTGACGAGGCATGGAGAGAAGGAGGCCGACGTCGCCCCAGCACATCTCCGTCGACGCTGAGCGCGGCCGAGATGTTGCTGCCGTTGCGATTGCCGCCGTTGGTGTCCTTCGGCTTCGACGAGCTGACGCCGGTCGCCCCGGCGCCCTGAGTGGCCCCGGAGTCGTTCATGCCGTCGATCAGCGCGGCGAGCATGTCGAGCTCCTTCGGGTAGGCGTGCTCCGCCGCGTCGTACTTGCGCGAGATCGGGCGCAGCACCTCTTGAGCGACCTGGTGGGCCTGCTCGGTGAGCGTCTTGAACTTCTTGGGTGTTTCGAGATTGATCGCCATAGTTAGACCAGTAGGCCTCCTTCGACGACGCCGGCGGCTCGCAGGTCGCGATACCAGCGCTCGACCGGGTGTTCCTTGATGTATCCGTGACCGCCGAGGAGCTGCACTCCGTCCGAGCCGATCTGCATGCCCTTGTCAGCAACGAGGCGCCGGGCAAGAGCCGACTCGCGAGCGAAGTCGAGTCCCTGGTCGACGCGGCTTGCCGCCCGCAGCATCGAGAGGCGCATGCCCTCGAGCTCGGTCGCCATGTCGGCGACCTTGAAGGCAACGGCCTGTCGGTTCGAGATCGGCTCACCGAAGGCGATGCGCTCGTTCACGTACGGGATGACGTAGTCGACAACCGCCTGCGCGGTACCGACTGCCACGGCTGCCCAGGCGATGCGCGAAAGGCGGATGCACTCGGCATAGACGTCGGGGTTGCCATCGCCAAGGAGAGCTTCGGCAGGCAAGTCCACGCCGTCGAGCTTGAGATTCGCCGTGGCTGCTGCACGAAGGCCCATCGCGGGCTGCGCTTCGACGAGGACGCCGTTGGTGCCGGCCTCGACGATGAAGAGTGCGGGGCGGTCATCAAGAGCGGCTCCGATCACGAAGAGCTCGGAGTCCGACGCCGCGAGCAACGACCGACTTCTCGCCGTCTAGCTTGAAGCCGCCGTCGGTGCGCGTCGCGGTGGTTCTGAGCTCGAGCGGGTCGAACAGGGCGCGCGGCTCCTGAATCGCCAAGGCTGCGACCGGCACATCGTCGCCGACGAGCGCCGGAAGGTAGGTCCCCTGCTGGCCGGAGTCACCCCACAGGCCGATCGCCGTTGCGACCGCTGCGGGTGAAAGGGCGGCAACCGCCAAGCCCATGTCGCCGCGGCCCAGGGCCTCGGAAACGAGAGCCGATGTCACGGCCGAACGCTCGGAGAGAGCGCCGCCCATCTCCTCCGGCACGCCGAGCATCGAGATGCCCAACTCGTTGGCCTGTGACATGAGGTCGGCGGGAGGCTCGCAGGCCGCGTCGGCGTCGAGAGCGGCCTTGCGAAAGCGAGTCATGGCGAAGTCGCCTACAGCCTCGCGCATCATCGCCTGCTCGTCGTCCGGGGTGAGGTCGAAGAGGTCTGAGCGCACGCCGGGCTTCTGCCGAGCCGGCCTGCCGTTTCGCTGAACGGTCGAGAAGGTTCTCGCGGCTGCGCCCGCCGCGCGAAAGCCACCCTTGGTGGCTCCGTTGAGCGCTCGTTCGGCGCGGTCCCGCAGACCGAGCCTGTCCAGAACGTCGCTGCCCGCAAGGGACGTCAGCGCTCTCAGCGCGACCGCCATTCCTCTGTCCGCTACTGCCATCGAAGCCTCTCTTCGTACTTTCCTACCGTCGGTAGGTTTGTGCTGCGTGATGGTAGCAGCGCTAGGATTCTCGACTTCCGGAGTAGTCGAGCCCGAGGGGTATCCCAACGTGAAGTCGCGCATTCTGTTCGTTTTGTGCCTGGTTGCCGCCCTCGGCTTCGTCGCCGCGGGTTGCGGAGCCGACGAGTCCTCGGACGAGGCCGGCTCGACCAGCGCCAGCGTCTCCTCGGGCGACTGCACCCCGGACAAGCTCGACACCAGGGACGCGAGCACGCTGACGGTCGCCACCGACGACCCCGCCTTCCCGCCCTACTTCGAGGACAACGATCCGACGAACGGCAGGGGCTTCGAAAGCGCGGTCGCCTATGCGGTCGCCGATGAGCTCGGCTATTCCGAGAATCAGGTGAAGTGGACGGTCCAACCGTTCAATTCGTCATACGCACCGGGGCCCAAGGACTTCGACCTCGACATCAACCAGATCTCGATTACCGACAAGCGCGCCCAGGCTGTCGATTTCTCCTCGCCCTACTACGAGGCGAAGCAGGCGATCGTCGCGCTCGAAGAGCTCGCCCGCAGCTGACGCCTCGTCGATCGCCGACGTTGCCAGCGCGAAGATCGGCGTCCAGATCGGCACTACAAGCCTCGAAGCGGTCGACTCGGTCATCCAACCCCAAACCGACCCGCAGGTGTTCGACACCTCCAACGACGTGGTCTCCGCCCTCAAGAACGGGCAGGTGGACGCAGTCGTGGTTGACGTCCCGACAGCCTTCTACCTCACAGCGGTCCAGGTGACGGACGCCTCGATCGTCGGCCAGTTCGCCGGGCCGGAGGGCGACGAGTTCGGTGCTCTCCTCGAAAAGGACTCGCCGCTGACCGCTTGCGTCTCGCAGGCGATCGACTCGCTGCGCGAGTCGGGTGAGCTCGCCAAGATCGAGGAGCAGTGGCTGAGCGCGGCGGCGAACGCTCCGATTCTGGAATAGCTCCCGAGGCGCGCGACCGGCGCGCTGAACGAGCGGCTCTACGCCGGGCGCAAGCCCGGCGCGGTCAAACGATCGCCGCGATCTCCACGGTCGTCGTTCTCGGCTCGCTGACCGCGCTGATCGTTTCGAGTCCCGGTTGGGACGAGGTCCAGGGGTCGTTCTTCAACTTCGGCGATTCCGACGTGCAGGACACCCTCGTCGAAGTTCTCAAGGCTTTCTGGCTCGACATCAGGATTTTTCTTGTGGTCGAAGCGGCCGTTCTCTTCCTGGGGCTGATCGTTGCGGTGACGCGCATCACAAGGGTGCCCGCCCTCTTCCCCCTTCGGATCCTCGCGGTGGTCTACACAGACGTCTTCCGCGGCGTGCCGACGATCCTCCTGATCTACCTGATCGGATTCGGCATCCCAGCCCTTGCGCTCGAGGGCCTGCCGACCGACCCGGTGGTTCTCGGAGGGATCGCGCTGACTCTCAGCTACGGCGCCTACGTGGCCGAGGTGTATCGCGCCGGGCTGAACTCGATTCACCCCGGACAGCGGGAGGCCGCGCTCGCCGTTGGGCTGACCGAACGCCAGGCGCTCCGCCACGTCGTTGTTCCTCAGGCTGTGCGCCGAGTTGGTCCACCTCTTCTCAACGACTTCATCGCGCTCCAAAAGGACGTTGCGCTGATCTCGATCCTCGGCGTCGCCGGCGAGGCGTTTCGCGTTGCTCAAATCGATGCGCAGTCGTCGTTCAACTACACGCCGCTGGTCGGGGCCGCGCTGCTCTATCTCGTGATCACCGTCCCCCTCGCCCGCTTCCTCGACTGGTGGGACTCACCGGAGCGCGCTCGCGGATGACGCCCGTTCTGAAACTGCGAGGCGTAACCAAGTCCTTTGGCGACCGGGAGGTGCTGCGGGGCATCGACCTCGAAGTCGCCGAGCACGAGGCTGTCGCGCTGATCGGCGCGTCCGGCTCGGGCAAGTCGACCCTCCTGCGTTGCGTCGACCTCCTCGAAGACATCGACGACGGCGACATCTTCCTCGACGGCAAGGTGATCACAAACCCGACTGTCGACCCCGTCGGCGTCCGCCGCCAGCTCGGCGTGGTCTTCCAGGCCTACAACCTGTTCCCCCACCTCAACGTGATCGACAATGTGACTCTCGGCCGCGTCCGCGCCGGCGATACGTCGCGGGCAGAGGCAGAGGAGGAGGCGGTCAAGCTGCTGGCCCGCTTCGGCCTCGAGGGCCGGGAGCGAGAACGCCCCGACAACCTCTCCGGCGGCCAGCAGCAGCGCGTGGCGATCGCCCGTGCATTCGCAGCACGACCGCGGGCGATGCTCCTCGACGAGGTGACGTCAGCACTCGACCCCGAGCTGGTCGGCGAGGTACTCCGCGCAGTACGCGATCTACGTACCGAGGGGGTGACGATGCTGCTCGCGACGCACGAGATGGGCTTCGCCCGCGAGGTCGCCGACCGTGTGGGCTTCATCCACGAGGGCCGCCTGCTCGAGCTCGGCCCACCTGAGCAGCTTTTGGAGGATCCGTCGGAGCCCGAGACGAAGAGGTTTCTGCGGCGGCTGCTCGAAGCGGGCCGGGCTTAGGTAGGTAAGGGTGTCGCAGGAGAACGTGGAGGTCGTGACGGCGTCATGGGCCGCCTACGCCCGAGGCGACTACGAAACCTCGCTCGGGGCCTACGCCGAGAACACCGTCTGGGATGACACCCAGTACAGGCCAGATGGGGCGATACACGTGGGACACCGCGCATTGGTCGAAGTTGCACGCACCTGGCGTGGGACCTGGAATCGCTGGGGAGTCGTGGTGACCGTACGAGACGGAAAGATCGTTCACACGGTGGCATATCGGTCACAGGAGGCAGCCCTGAAAGCAGCCGGGCTGTCGGAGTAGGCGAGACGTAGCGACTCACGCAGCGCGAGGTGAGGCTGCGGTGGCTAGAGAAGTTCCGGTATGTGCTTCGCGATGTGGTCGGTGAGCGTGCGGCGCACCCACGTCTGGGTCTCAGCGTCGGCCATCCGGTAGCGGCCAATGAGCATCTTCTGATCGTCGATCGGAAGCCCGGCAATGTCCCAGCGCACGGCGAGGCGTTCGAAAAGCATCTCGGTGCGCCGGCGCCAGTCGTCATCGACCGTCGCCGCGCCCCGCTCGCGTGCCTTGGCAATCTTGCGGATCGATCCGCCCGAGAGCGATTCCCGCAGAGTCAGGACGTTGCCCTCCGGGTCGGTGTAGTCGACGCTTGTGGCCGGCTCGCGCTTGGCACGGCGTTTGGCCATCAGCACTCGCTCTCGACGATCTCGGTCAGCGGAGTGTCGGGGTCGGCCTTCGAAGCAGCGTCGCTCACGACGAGGACGAACGATGGCTCGACGCTCACATCCGCACAGGCATCCGAGGTGGCCACAACCGCTTCGAGCGCAACCTCCTTCTCAGGCAAAACCTTCGGCAGAAACTCGGCCACGGTGATGTCGCCCGACTCGGCGGCGCCGGTCGCGCCGGAATCACTCGCCTCGCCTGTGTCGCTGCCTCCGCAACCCGCGACGCCGATCGCGAGCGCAACGAGCGTGCCGAGTGTCCGCCGGCCGCCCATCAATCGATCAGCCGCTTTTCCATCCTGTCCACGGCGAGGCGCCACATCGCAAGGGCTACGACGAGAAGCACTCCGAAGCGGAGCAGGTCGGTCGACTCGAAACCAAAGGCCGCGTGGCGAACCAGCTCGACCAGGTGGTGGAGCGGGTTGATCTCCGCCGCGATCCGGGCTCCCTTCGGCAGCTGGTCGATTGGAAAGAAGGTGCCGGCGACCAGGAAGAGTGGCGTGATCGCGAGCGTCGTGACGTAGTTGAAGTGGTCGATTTTGCCGACGGTCGCTGCGGTCGCAACGCCAAAGCCCGAGAAGCCAAGCGCCGTGACGAAGCAGAAGATTGGAACCAGGAGCATTCCGAACTCCGGGTCGAGCCCGAAGAACATCGCGACCACAAGCGGGAAACAGCCGTAGAAGCCTGCGCGAAGCGAGATCCAGAGGATCTCGGCAGTCACGAGCTCCTCGACGTCGACGGGCGTGGCGAGGATCGCGTCGTAGGTGTTCTGGAAGCGGTGCTTGACGAAGGTGCCGAACATCGAGGGGAAAGCGCTCGAGAAGATCACCGCGGTCGCCACCATGCCGGTGCCCACGAATTCGACGTAGGGGACGCCGCCAACGTCGTCGACGAGGGTCGCGCTCAGCCCGAGGCCGAACGCGAGGAGGTAGACGATCGGCTCGAGGACGCTCGAAAACGTTGTCGCCTTCCAGAACGTGCGGAAGTTCGCGACCTCTCGGCTCATCACGCCGGTGATTGCTGCGGGCTCCAGCCTCTTCGCGCCGACCTGGCTCATTCGGCCTCCTCGCCCGTGAGCAGCACGAAGACATCCTCGAGCGATGCGGCTCGCTCGACGGCGTCCTCGGGCACGGCGCCATCCGTCGCGCGCTCGGAGCCGACGATGGCGATCGCGGGGCCCGCGGGCCTGACGCGCAGCCCCTGAGCCTCTGCCTTTGTTCGTGCCTCGGCGAGGCGTTCGGGTGGGCCGTATATCTCGGCGGTCTTCTGCCCGGCGTGCTCGCGGATCAGGTCGCTCGGCTTCCCGCGCGAGATGACCTTGCCGGCTGTCATCAGCGCGACCTCGTCGGCAAGGCGCTCCGCCTCCTCGATGTAGTGCGTGGACATCAGGATCGTCGAGCCACCCCCGCGCAGGTTGTCGATCAGCGACCAGAGCTCGGTGCGGATCTGCGGATCGAGGCCAACGGTCGGCTCGTCGAGGAGCACCAGCTTCGGATCGTGGATGAGGCCTCGTGCCAGAAGCATGCGGCGGCGCATCCCGCCCGAGAGCTTGTCGACCGCGTCCTTCCGGCGGTCGGTGAGCCGGGCGAGCTTCAACGCAGCGTCGACCGCCGCGCCCACATCCTTCACGCGGTACAGGCGTGCGAACACCGCCAGGTTGTCCTCGACCGTTACGTCGACGTCGAGGTTGTCGAGCTGCGGGACGACGCCCATCTCGCCGCGGGCAATTTTCGCCTCGGCCGGAAGGCTGTGGCCGAGCACGTTGATCTCGCCTGAGTCGGCGATGGCCTGCCCGGTGAGAAGCCGCATCGTTGTCGACTTGCCGGCACCGTTTGGACCCAGGAGACCGAGACAGATGCCGCTCGGCACGTCGAGGTTGAGACCGTCGACCGCAGTGATGTCTCCGAAGGTCTTTCGGACGTCTCTCATGTCGATCGCGTTCAAGGAAGTTCGAAGTTAGCTGGGCCGGGTACTCCAGGAACATGGTCGTAGCAATCGCCGGTGGACACGGCAAGATCGCCCTGCTTCTCACCACACTTCTCGCCGAGCGCGGCGACAGGGTGCTGTCGTTGATCCGCAACGAGGACCACGCGCCTCATGTCGAGGCAGCAGGTGGCGAGCCCGTCCTGGTCGACCTCGAGAACTCAGAGCCGGAGGAAATGGCGCAGGCCATCGCTGATGCGGACGCGGTCGTGTTCGCGGCGGGCGCCGGGCCCAGCAGCGGCGCGGCGCGCAAGGAAACCGTGGATTACGGTGCGGCGATCCGCATGATCGAGGTCGCTCGGCTCGCAAACGCTCCGCGCTACGTGATGGTGAGCGCAATTTCGGCTGACGCGGACCACGAGGGCGACGATGTCTACGACGTCTACATCCGCGCCAAGGGCCGGGCGGACGACGAGCTGGCCGAGTCTGGCCTCGATTTCACGATCGTCCGGCCGGGCGGCCTCACCGACTCAGAGCCCACGGGCCGGGTGAAGCTGGGCGATTCGGTTGGTCGCGAGGAGATTTCTCGCGCGGATGTCGCGTCCGTGCTCGCCGCTGTGCTCGCGGATCCCGCGACGATCGGCTACACGTTCGAACTCGTGAAGGGCGAGAACCAGATCGAACTGGCCCTCGCGAACCTCACGAACCGAAGCTGAGCTCGATCGTCATCCAACTTCGAGGACTTCCAGCTCCTTCTTCCCTCGCGGGGTTTCGAAGCGTCACGGTGACGCCCTTCTTCGCGCCCATGAGTGCCTTTCCAACCGGGCTTTCCGCGGAAAGCTTGCCGTCGGCGACCGAGGCCTCCAGCCTGTGGACCAGCGTCACCGTCTTCTCCTCACCAGAGTCGGCGTCCTTGAAGCGCACCTGAGAACCGACTCCAACCTTGTCGCCCGAAGGCGCGTCGACGACCTCGGCGTTGGCAAGCATGCTCTCCAGCAGTCTGATGCGGGCCTCGAGGTGGCCCTGCTCTTCGCGGGCAGCGTGGTACTCCGCGTTCTCGGAAAGATCTCCCTCCTCACGCGCAGCCTTGATCGCCGCGACGATCTTGGGCCGTCGGTTGTCGCGGAGGTCTTCCAGCTCGGCTTCTGCATCGGCCTTGCCCTGAGGGCTGATCTCGTTCACTTGGTCGGACATAGAGCGGTGACGCTAGCCGACCGGGGCTAGAATCAGCGGCGACATAGGGGGCGAATCAGATTCGACGTGGATTCTGTTCGTCTCGTTGTTGCGAGTCGAGGACCCAGGGTTGGCCTCGTAAATCTCCCCCTGGAAAACCATAATTGCGGACCATGAGTTCGCCCTCGCGGCCTAGCCAAAACTAGGACCGTTAGGTATCGGCCCGGGAGCCTGCGCCCGGATCACCGGTATCAACAAGCAGGCTCGCTACTCGGTTAGGACCTTCGAATCGAGAGGACATTTTCAGGAAGGTGTGGTGCCGGCGACGTATCCCACGGATTGACCGACCCGGCCACCGAGATTCGACTCCGATGGGAACGCTCGTAGACGCTTCGAGACAACATCCGCGGACGCCGGGGCAGTACCGGCCGCCTCCATAACCACCCAAGCGCCGGCCTCGAGGCCGGCGCTTTTCACATCGAGAGTCGTTTCGAGGTACCAATGGGACCTTCAGGCGACTCTCGGCGGGTCAGGCGTCTGAGGCTCCTGGAGCCGGTGGCGGGTCTGGCGCCCCGAACTCGGCGGTGCGGAACGCTTTCATTCCCCGCGCCTCGTAGTTCGCAAGGGCGTGCTCTGAATCCATGGTGTTCGTGGAGACCCACACGCGCGGGGCCAGCTCGAGCCCCCGCTTGATTCCGTGGGTGAGCAGCGTCCCTCCCAAGCCGACACCTCGGTATCGCTCGCGGAGGCCGAAGATCGAGATCAGGGTCGAGTCCCTGTCGACGCGGAGCTCGAGATAGCCGGCCAACTCTCCGTCCACCGTGGCAACCCACGTCTCGACCCCAGCGGCCCATGCCGCCCATTGATCGCCGCTCCAGCGCAGGCGGTCGACCCAGCGGTACGGTCCTCCGATCTCCTCGTAGAGACTCCGGTTTATCGCCGGATCGCTGACCTCGGCGATCTCGTAATCAACCCGAGGCGGCGACTCCGGCTCGAGCAACTCAGCCGGATCGTTGAGTTCGAGGTAGGTGACTGTCTCGGTCATGCGTTCATCGTCCCGTTATGCGAGTAGGACAAGATAAGTCGTTGCCACTCGGGCAAACTTGGTTTCGCGACAGAGTCGCTCAAAGGAGACATGAGGGTGAGCGCAAACGAAACGCCAGCCGAATACGGACCGATCCATCCAGGGGGTGGCCGGTCGGAATCGTTCGGTGAGCGCCTCAAGCGGTTCTTCGGGCCAATCCTCCTTGGTCTCGCGGCGCTTGCGACCAAGGCGAAGGCCCTCCTTCTCCTTCTCCCGAAGATCAAGCTCCTGTCGACCTCGGCGACGATGCTTGTTTCGATCGCCGCATACTCGCTGATCTGGGGCTGGCAGTTTGCGCTTGGATTCGTGATCCTGCTGTTCGTCCATGAGATGGGCCACGTCTTTCAGCTACGGCGAGAAGGCATCGAGGCCTCCGCGCCTATGTTTGTACCGTTCCTTGGCGCCGTCGTAATGGCGAAGTCCCTTGGCGACAACGCGGCGGCCGAGGCACGCGTTGGGCTCGCAGGGCCGATCCTCGGTTCGATCGGCTGCCTCGTTCCCCTCGCGATCTTCGAGGCAACCGGCAACGAGTTCTGGCAGGCGCTCGCGTTCACCGGTTTCTTCCTCAACCTCTTCAACCTCCTACCGGTGCTGCCGCTCGATGGCGGAAGGGCCATGGCGGCGCTCTCGCCGTGGGTCTGGGGAGTCGGATACGCCGCACTCGTCGCGCTCACCTTCGCCTTCCCGAACCCGATCATGATCCTGATCCTTCTTCTGGGAGGTATGGAGTCGTGGCGCCGCTGGAAGGCGCGGAATACCCCTGAAGCCCAGGCCTTCTACGCCGTCCCGCGAAACACGCGCATCGCGGTCGCGGTCGTTTATCTGGGGCTTGCGGCCCTGCTTGCCCTGGGGATGAACGAGACACACCTCGTACGCGACTTCGGCGACGTGTAGTAACGCTTGCGCCGGGATCGCCACTCAATGGCTATGCACGAAAAGGAGTTCGACGTCATCGTCATCGGCGCGGGGCCGGCGGGCGAGGTGGCCGCAGGCCGCCTCGCCGACGCAGGACTCGACGTTGCCATCTGCGAGCCGCACCTCGTTGGTGGTGAGTGCTCCTATTACGCCTGCATGCCCTCGAAGGCCCTGCTCCGTCCAGCTGAGCTGATCGGAGAAGTCGGGCGAGTTCCCGGAGTCTCGCCAGCGAACGAGCATCCCGACGCACAGGCGGTGCTCGACCGGCGCGACGAGGTGATTCACGACCTCGACGATTCGGCCCAGATGCCGTGGCTCGAGGATCGCGGGATCGAGCTCTTTCGCGCGGAGGCCAAGCTCGACGGCGAGCGCAGGGTCATCGCCGGCGATGATGTCCTGACTGCTCGCAAGGCGGTGATCGTCGCAACCGGCACCACTGCCTCGGCGCCGCCGATCCCCGGCCTTGCCGAAACCGATGTGTGGACCAATCGCGAAGCGACCACTGCCAAGGAGGTCCCCGGGAGCCTGATCGTCATCGGCGCGGGGCCTGTTGGTTGCGAGCTGTCGCAGGCTTGGGCCTCCCTCGGGTCTGACGTTGTCTTGCTCGAGGTGGCTGATCGCGTGCTCATCAACGAGGAAGAGTTCGCCTCGGAGCAGCTCACCGAAGCTCTCCGTGACCACGGGGTCGATGTGCGGACGGGGGTTGAGATCACCAACGTCGCCGGCGCGGACGACCATGTCCACGTGACCCTCGACGGGGGCGAGACTCTCGAAGCCGAGAAGCTCCTGGTCGCTGCCGGCCGAAAGCCCAGCACTACCAACGCGGGCGTCGACACGGTGGGTCTCGAGCCTGGCGACTGGATCGAGGTAGACGACCAGATGCGCGTGGCCGGAAACGACTGGCTCTACGCGATCGGTGACGTCAACAAACGCTCGATGGTCACCCACTCAGGCAAATACCAGGCGCGCGTCGCCTGCGAGACGATCCTGGGGCGAGACGCCAAAGCGACGGCCGATCTCGGTAGGCAGCCGCGGGTTACGTTCACCGACCCCCAGGTAGCAGCTGTAGGCGCAACGCTGAAACAGGCGAAGGAGGATGGCGTCAAGGCAACGGCCGTTGACGTGACGACCTCGGGCAATGCAGGCGCCAGCTTCCATGGGCGCGGCACCGATGGCACGTCTCGCCTCGTCATCGACGATGAGCGGCGGGTGGTGATCGGCGCCACCTTCGTCGGCTACCAAACGGCAGAGCTTCTTCACTCAGCAGTCGTCGCGGTTGCCGGCGAGGTCACGGTCGACACGCTCGTCGATGCGATTCCGGCCTTCCCGACCCGAAACGAGATCTGGCTGCGGCTGCTGGAGGAGTACGGGCTTTAGAGCGAGAGCCGAGTCTTCAGATCGTCGAGGAACCCGCGAGGGAATCCGGCGATCGCGTCAAGCTCGTCAAGCGACTTGAAACTGCCCTCGCGCTCGCGGAAGGCAAGGACTCGGCCCGTCTGGGTTACCGAGAGGCCCAGGCCGCGAAGGTCCTCGTAGGAAGCCGAATTGAGATTCACGGGATCCGATCCCGCGGGCGGCACCTGTTGAGCCGTCTCCGGCTCCGGCGCGATGGCCGCCTCCGGCTCGGGGCTCTCGTCCTCAGACTGAGTCGCCTCGGGGGCCGCTGCGGCCGGCTCGGGCTCTTCAACTGCCTCGGGTGCCGGGTCCGGTTCGGCCTCCGGGTGCGGCTCGGGCTCCGGGTGCGGCTCGGGCTCGGCAGGCGTTTCGGCGGCGGACTCTGGCTCCGGTTCGGCGCCGGACTCGAACGGCACGGACATCTGCGCCGCCACGTCCACTCCGGAGTCCGGCGTACCAGGTACGAAGATGTCGTCGACGACGGCCTTGGCGCGCTCCTCGGCGTCGGTCGCGCGCTGCTCCGCTTCGGAAATCCGGTCAAGGAGCTCGCGCAGCCGCTGTCCCCGCTCAAGCTCGTCGCTCTTGAGCTGCGCGAGGCGCTCGGCACGAGCCACCCGTGCCTCAGCCTCCGCGGCGCGGCTCTCGACATCCTCCAGCCGCTCAGCCGCACGCTCCAGCGCTTCCGCTGTCCGCTGCTGGCTCTCGAGTAGCCGCAGCTCGGTCTCACGAAGCTCGGCAGCAAGGGCTTGCTCCTGGACGCGGCGCTGCTCGAGCTGGCGCTCGGCGTCGCGGAGCTCTTGGACCAGGCGGGTCCGCTCGGGCTCTGAGCGGTCGGCCTCGGCATTCACGCGCGCTCCGGCCTCGGCAGCCGCTTCCTCGGCAAGCTTCGAGACGCTCGCGCGCACCTCTTCGAGCGAAGGCTCCGGGCCTGCGACGGCCGGCGCCACGTACGGCTCGGCCGCCGCGGGAGGGCTGGGCTCCGGCTCAGGAGGCGCGTAGGGCTCTTGGGCGGGGGGCAACGAAGGCTCGCCCTGCGGGGCCTCGCCAATCACCGGCTGTACCTCGGGCTCGGAAACAGGCTCAGCCGCTGCTTCGACTCGGCGGTCGACCTCGGCCTCGATGGGGTCGTCCCCGCGCTCGCGAGCCGCCAGGCTCTCCAGCGCCGCTCGCTCGGCCAGCTCGGCAGCCGATGCTTCAACCAACCCGCCTGTTTCGACCGTCGGTGCGGGCTCCTCTGCCACCGGCTCGGGCGTTGTCGCCGCTGGAGGAGGTGGTGGCGGAGGCGGCGGCGGGGCACCGGACGCACCGGCTCGCTTGGACGCGCGCTGAGCCTTTGCAGCCTCTCGGCGCTCAGCGGCTACGCGCTTCTTCTCCTCGCGGGCGCTGAGCTTCTCGGCCTTCTTGGCCTGCGCCTCGCGAACCTTGTCCTCCCTCGAGGACTTCGAGCCACCGCCAAGCCCGAAGAGGCTCAGCGAAAAGAACCCGGGCTTGTCGCCCTTCTTCGCCTGGGCCTCTTCCTTCTTGGCCGCGGCCTCAGCTCGCTTCTGCGCACGCTTCTGTTCCTTCGCAAGCTTTGCCTCGTCCAGCTTCCGGCGCTTCTCCTCAACCTTTGCCGCCTTCTTGCCTTCCTTCGTCTGCGGATCCAAGGAGGGCGAGGGAGGCGGGGCCGGTCCAGCGGCGGCTTCCGGCGTAGCGGGAGCGGACGGAGCAGCGGGCGACGCGAGAGGTGGCGAGCTTGGCGGAGGTACCGAGTCGCCTGAGAGAGCGGGCTGCTCCGGTCGTGAAGGTTGGGGCGCCTCGGCGCCGATCAGCCCGGCAGGGGGTGGAGCCGCATCCGGCGCTGGCTCTGGCGGCGGAGTTGGCTGAACCATGCTTGCCGGCATCGGTGGCGCCTCCGGGGGAGGCACTGCACCCTCGGGGAGCGGTTGCGAGCCGGGCGGGGATGGCGTAGCAGGCTGCTCGGAGCCGGCCGCAGGGTCTTGCGGCTCGTCCCCTTCGTCATCATTGCCGGGTCGTTGCAGGCGAAACGAACGCATCTGGGCCTATCGTCGCACACCTGACGGCCGCGAATCGGCTCGCAAGCCAGCCCGTGATGGAGGTTGCAGAGTGACTTTCACCGCATCCTGTGGCGCATCTCGCGCTCGACCTCGCGCCGGACCTCCCGGTCTCGGATCTCACGCCTTCGATCTCGCCCTTCCTTGCCCTTGGCAAGCGCCAGCTCAACCTTCGCCCGCGGACCCTTGAAGTACACCCTCGTCGGGACAAGAGTCAGGCCCTTCTGCTGCGTCGAGCCGATCAGCCGCTCGATCTCGTGAGCGTGTAAGAGGAGCTTGCGAGGCCGCTCGGGATCGTGGTTGTCTGCCGCCGCGGGCGGATAGGGCGGAATGTGCATGTTGCGCAGCCACACCTCGCCGTCATCTACGGCCGCGTAGGCATCGCTCAGCATCGCCTTGCCCCCTCGAAGTGACTTGACCTCGGTGCCCAGCAGCTCGATGCCGCATTCGAACTTCTCGACGAACTCGTACCGATGGGAGGCTCGGCGGTTGGACGCGACATCGCCAGACGCCACCTTGCGCTTGCCCTTCTTGGCCATCAGGGGAGCTCCGCCTGAGTTGCGTCGACGGCCAAGTACCGGTCGTTGTCCGGGCCACGCTCCATCTGTCTAGGTTGACCCATCTCCATACACGGCCTCGAGGTCGGTCCTGCCGCGAGCCGCTTCGACCCCGGTCACTGTCACCCGCATGGGATCGCCGAAGCGCACCTGCCGGCCCGTCTTCTGGCCGACCAGGGCGGATTCTGTCTCATTGAGGTTGAACCGCTCGCCCCGCAGAGTACGAGCGGGGACAAAGCCCTCGTAGACGTCGCCGAGCTGGCCGGTGAACCGGACGAACGCACCCGCGTTGATGACTCCGGACACCTCGCCTTCGAAACACGTCTTCCAGCCACGGCCAAAGAGCTCGCGCTCCAGCAGAAACGCCGCACAGACACGATCAGCCATGCGCTCGATCTTCATCGCCTCGCGCTCGCGCTCGGAGCACCACGTGCCTGCCTGCCGCACATCCGGCGGATCCGGCGCAACCTCACCGGCGCCCACCATGTTGAGAAGCGACCGGTGAGCGATCAGATCCGGATAACGGCGAATCGGCGAGGTGAAGTGCGTGTAGGCGGGGCTGCCGAGGCCCGCATGGCCCAGATTCTTCTCCGTGTAGTAGGCCTGCTTGAGTGAGCGCAGGACGAGCGAACCCAGAGCCTGCGCGCCGTGGCCGCGGCGCTCGGCCTCGCGCGCAACCCACCTGCTGATCTCGCCCACGAGGTCACCGGCCTGCGTGGGGCTCATGTTCTTCACCGACGCCGGAGCCGGAACATCGATGGCGGCAAGCTGATCGAGAAGGCGCTCGACCCGGGCAGGGTCCGGCTGCTCGTGGACACGGTAGAGAGTCGGGGCCTTGCGCTTTTCGAGAAGGTCGGCGACCTGCTCGTTGGTGAGGATCATCAGGTGCTCGATCAGCTGGTGGGCCTCTGTCTGGGGAACGCTCTTGGCTCCGACCACATCGCCCGAGCCGTCGAACTCGAACTCCGGTTCGAACGACTCCACCTCCAGCGCTCCGCGCGGACGCCGGTCGGCGAGCGCGGCTGCGGCCTGCCGCGCCAGCCGCAGCGGCTCCGCGACGACCTCGGGCGCTTCGTCTGAGTGGGCGAAGATCCGGTCGAGTTGGTCGTAGTCGAGGCGCGCATCGGAGCGGATCGTGCTGCGATAGAAGCTTGCGGAACTGGGGGCGCCGAGGGCATCGAGCTTGACCTCGGCAGTCACCGCGAGGCGATCGGTACCAGGCACAAGGCTGCAGGCCTCGTTCGAGAGCGCGCGCGGCAGCATCGGCTCGACGAGGCCGGGGATGTACACGCTCGTCGCGCGCCGCGACGCCTCAGCGTCGAGCGCCGAGCCGGGCCGCACGTGCGCCGAGACGTCGGCGATGTGGATCCAGAGTCGAATGCCATCACCGTCCGGCTGCGCCGAGACGGCATCGTCGAAGTCCCGAGCCGTTGCAGGATCGACTGTGAACGTTGCCAGGTCGCGCAGGTCGCGCCTCGCCGGATCGACCGCGCCGGCTCCATCGATGGCAGCCGCTGCCTCGCCCTCGACCCGGCGCGGGAATCCCCTGCGCTCAAGGCCCTGCCACAGAAGAGCCTCGACCACGTCGCGCGCCCGCTTCGGCGAGCCGAGGGCACGGACCGCCTTCACGCCTCGCGCGCTTGGCTTGACCAGAACCATCTGGCCCGGGTCCGCGCGTACCTTGCCGCGTTCGAGCGCCAGCCTGCCTCCGCGCTCGAACAGCGGCTCAACGACGTGGAACCGTCCGCGCTTGACGACGACCCCCACCAGGCCGCCCGGGCCGTAGCTCAAGGAAGCTTCTTGCCGAGAACGTCGAGCGCGCCTTCGAGGCCTTCGTCGACGTCCTCACTCTTCGGGTCGTCGACGGCACGCACGTCGGGGTGGATGCCCTCTCCCGCGATCGATGTCCCGTCAGCCGTGAAGTACTGGGCGACGGTCAGGTTGATGGCGCTTCCGTCCGGCAGGGGAACGCGCTGCTGCACTGTTCCCTTGCCGTACGAGCGCTCACCCACAACCGTTGCCAGGTCGTAGTCCTTGATGGCAGCCGCGAGGATCTCCGAGGCCGAAGCAGTGCCTCCGTCGATCAGCACGACCATCGGCTTGGGGTCGATGGCGCCGCCGGCCGCGTCATAGACCTTCTCGCCCACGGCCCTTCCGCGGGTGGTGACGATCGTGCCGTCGTCGACGAAGATCGACGCCGACAGGACGCCCTCGTCGAGGCGACCGCCGCCGTTGCCGCGCAGGTCGAGGATGAGGCCCTTGGCCCCGTCGGTGTACAGGCGGTCGATCTCCGACCGGAGTTCGCCGTGAGCCCCCTCGTCGAAGCTCTGATACGCAACGTACGCGACCTTCTGACCGTTCGCGTGCTCGATGCGGCCAGTCGCAGCAGGCAGGTTCACCTTGGCTCGCTCGAGGGTGATGTCCCGCGGCTTGCCGCCGGTGACGGGGTCGACCTGGAGGTCCACCTCGGTACCGGGCTTGCCCTTGATCCGGGCGGTGGCAACTTCCGTCGGCACGCCCGCCAAAGACTCCCCGTCCGCCTCGGTCACGACATCGCCCACCTGAAGGTTGGCGGCCTCAGCAGGCGAGTCCGGGATGACCGCGGTGACTTCGAGGCCCGCTGGATTGTCCTTGATCGTCAGGCCGACGCCGGAGAACTCCGGACTCAGCGCGTGTTCGAACTCCTCATTTTCCTCGGGGTCGAAGTAGTGAGAGAACTTGTCGTCGTAGTCCTTGCGGAGCTCTTCGATGATCCCCCGTATGGAACCCGTTTCGAGCTCGGCGTCGGATACCTCGTGGAAGTAGTTGTCCTGTATGTACGACTCGGCGTCGTCCTGAACGCTCGGCTGGTCAAGCCGGTCGCCCGAGATCTCGAAGTAAAGGGCGATAGCCGCCAGCGTCGCGGCTGCGCCGACGATCAGGCCCGAGGTGAATCCGGTGCGCGCGTGGTCCTTGCTCAAACCCTCAGGAAGCGGCGCAGAGTGATGCCGCTGCCGAGGGCAGAAACGACCATCGCGGAGGAAACGAGGATCACGACGAGGGGCAGGAAGCCCATAGTCGAGAAGCTGTCCACGAGATCAAAGTTGTCCGAGAGCGGGTCTACGACGGTCACCTTTCCAAGCCAAAGTATGCCCACCGCGAGGATCGCGCCTGTGAGGCCGACGATCACGCCCTCGATGATGAACGGCCACCTGATGAACCAGTTGGTAGCGCCGACGAGACGCATCACCTCGACCTCGCGGCGTCGCGCGTAGATCGAGAGTCGGATCGTGTTGCCGACGAGCATTAGCGATGCGACCAGGAGAAGCGCGGCCAGGACGATGAGGACGATCTTCACCGCACCGGTCACCCGCGTGATCTTGGAAGCGTCGGCGCGAGCGTCGTTGACCTCTTCGATGATCGGGCTGATCGGCTGCCGGTCGCCGGACGGGCCAGTCTTGGTGATCGCGTTCGTGACGGCAGTGAGGTTGTCCGGATCGTCGATGTCGATCGCAAACGAAGCCGGAAGGGGGTTTGAGTTGAGCTCTGAGAGGGAGTCTCTGAGGTCGCCCTTCAGCCTGTCCCCGAGAATCCCGATGGCCTCTTCCTTCGAGATGTATTCGACCGAGTCCACATGAGGCACATTCGTGAGCTGTGCCTCGAGTTCGTTGATCTCGCCCTTCGTTGCATCGTCGTAGAGATAGACATTTAGGCCGATCTGGTCACGCACGTCCTGGGCCTTGTCCTCGGAAGCCTTGAGGACGGGCACGAGCACGCCCAGAAGAAGGGTGGTGACCACGATCGTCACGATCGCGGCGATCGAAGGAGCGGCCGAGCGGCGAAGGGCGCGAAAGGCCTCAGATAGGAAGAAGATCGGGCGGCCCACGATCTACCAGTCCAGGATGTCGTTGACGCCGGTGGAAGGCTCGACCTCGAAGCTCACGATGGAGGCGCGCCGCAAACTCGCGGGTGGATTCGTCGTGGTAGCCGCCGGAGACCTCATCGCGAATCAGGCGGCCGTCCTCGAGGGCAATCACGCGGCGGCGCATCTTGTCCACCATCTCGCGATCGTGGGTGACTACGAGGACGGTCGTGCCGGTGCGGTTGATCCGGTAGAGCAGCTGCATGATCCCGATCGACGTCTCGGGGTCAAGGTTTCCGGTGGGCTCGTCCGCGAGGAGAAGCGGTGGGTGATTGACGAAAGCCCGCGCGATCGAGACGCGCTGCTGCTCGCCGCCCGAGAGCTGGTCCGGGTAGTTGTGGATCTTCGACTGAAGCCCGACGAGGCGGATGATCTCCGGCGTCTTGCGCCGGATCTCCGAGCGCGACTCGCCGATCACCTGAAGCGCGTAGGCGACGTTGTCGTAGACGGTGCGATTGGGAAGGAGCTTGAAGTCCTGAAACACGGTGCCGACGCGGCGGCGCAGCTTCGGCACGCGGGTCATCGGCATGTCGTTGATGTCGTGGCCGGCGATCATTACCTCGCCGGACGCAGGCTCGACCTCGCGGATCAGAAGCTTGATGAGCGTTGACTTGCCGCAGCCCGTGGGGCCGACGACGAACGCGAACTCACCTCGGTCGACCTCGAGCGAGATGCGCTCCAGGGCAACGTGCCCGCCCGGGTAGACGACGGTCGCGTCCTTCAAGGCCACGATCGGCGGCATCGGGGCACGTGACCCGGTACGGGCCTCGTAGCGCTTCTGCGCGTCGGCATGGTCGCGCGAGCGATTGCGGGTGGAGCGTGAGCGAGTTAGTGCCATCGGCTGGAATCCTTCTCCGGCCTGGCGCCGGTTCCTTTCGGCCATCTCCCCTGCAAGGCAACGGCCACCTGAGCAAAGGCCAGATTAGCGAACAGTGTAAGCAAACGCTAAACAAACGCTTATGCGCAACGAAAGTTGCGGCGACGTCCGCATACGAACGTCCCACGCTGGGCCCTATAGGGGGTAACGCTGGACGTTCTCTCTCGGTTGTAGGGTCGCCTCGTGCGTTTGACGCCGCGCCAAGCGTTCGCGCTCTTCGTGATCGGGGCCGCGGGGGGGCTCGTGGGCGATGCCTGCCACGTCGCGTCGGGAACGACCGAGTACCTCGACGACTCCCTGCCGTTCATCTGGAAGAGCCAACTGTGGTTCCCGGTCGCCGTCGGCTTCGCCACCGTGGTCACCGGAGGTCTGCGCCTTCGGCTCGGGCCGGCGCGCGAGGGCGGCGACTGGATCGAGGCCGCGAGTGCGATCGCGAGCGTGATCGCGCTCTACGCCCTTACCGCGGTGGTCACTGGCGAGGATCCGTTGACGTCCACGGTGCTGATATGGGCGCTCGCACTGGTCATCGCGGCGCGTTTCGGCGGAGGGAAGCCAACGATTGTCTGCGCCGTTGCCGCCGCCGTGTTCGGCCCCCTGGCGGAGATCCTGGTGGTCGAGACGGACCTGGCGCGCTACTCCTCCGCAGCCGACGGCCTGGCGGGCGTTGCGGAGTGGCTGCCAGCCCTCTACTTCGCCTTCGGTGTAGTGGCGTCGCGGTTGGCGGAAATCCTTCCCCGGCGCTAGCCGACGCGTTAGCGGGGTAGGCGCTCCGGACATCAGGCTACGAAGGGAGCAACGTGTTGCGACGCAGGGAAGCTGGAGTGGACGATCGTAAAGCTGGACTGGCCCGGGGGCCGGCATACGTCGTCGGAGCTATCTTGGCTGCGTTCGGTCTGATCCTGTTCATCCAGCAGGGCAGTGACCCAGTCGACTTCAGCACCGATGGCTTCGCCGGTGGTGATGCCGTAGGCGAGAAGTTCATCGGCTTCGAGTGGAACGGCTGGACCGCATGGATCACGACCGCCGCGGGCGTCCTCCTGCTGTTCGGAGCTGCCCAGCACGCGCTCGCGAAGGCGTTCAGCCTCACCGTCGGTCTGGCCCTTGCCGCCTGCGCAATCCTGGGTTTCGTCGACGGAGACGTACTCGGACTCGCAGCGTCGAACTTCTGGACCAGCCTCGGTTGGGCGATTGCCGCTGGAGTACTGCTTTTGAATGTATTCGCGCCGAGGGTCGGCGGCGAGGACCGAGGCGTGCACGACACCGCCACTGCCCGCCGCACCCGGGAACCTGCCGGCACCCGCTCCACCGCCGGAAGCGATTCCGCCCGGGACCTCGACGGCGACGGGGACGACGACCGGGTCGAGCGACGGGAACCCGGCACTCGCGCGCTTTAGGTCCAGTCGTTCCCGAAGATCGGCGGGTGCGAGACGATTGGCTTGAGCAGCAGCGCTTCGCGGGCTCGGTCGGCGATGCCGCTTGCCGTGAGCCCGAAGTGCTCCATGCACGCTTCGCCCGTTCCGGACACGCCGAACTCGTCGCCCATCCCCACCGCGAAGATCGGCACCGGGTGGCGCTCCGCCGCGACCTGGCGCACCGCGTCCGCGAGACCGCCGACGACGCGGTGCTCCTCCGCCGTCACGGCAACGCCGGTCTTCGCGAGCGACTCCAGGATCGACTCCGAATGGATCGGCTTGATGATCGAGACGTTGATCACCTCGGCCTCGACCCCATCCTCTCGCTCCAGGGTCTCGGCGGCTTCGAGCGCTCGCCAGACCATGTGGCCAGTCGCAATCAGCGAGATGTCCTTGCCTTCACGCAGGACGTCGACGCCGTTGCCGAGGGTTTCGGGCACATCCTCATAAACGACTGGGGTGGCGGGCCGGCCGAATCGCAGATAGGCGGGCTCGTCAATTTCGTAGGACTCGAGCGTCGCGCGGTAGGCCTGGTTGTAATCGGCCGGCACCACGACGGTCATGTTTGGCATTACGCGCATGAGTGCGATGTCCTCGATCATCTGATGCGAGGCGCCGTCCTCGCCGAGCGAGACGCCGCCGTGCGACGCGCAGATCTTCACGGGCAACTCGTTGTGCGCGATTCCGAGACGGATCTGGTCGTATGCGCGCCCGGTCGCAAAGATCGCGAAGGTCGACGCGTACGGGCGCTTGCCCGTGGCGGCTAGCCCGCAGGCCATCGACATCATGTTCGCTTCGGCGGCGCCGACGTTGAAGAAACGCTCCGGGTAAGCCGCACCAAACTTCGCCGACTGGGTCGAGACCGAAAGGTCAGCGTCGAGCGCCACGACCTCTTCGTGCTTCTCCCCCAGCTCGACAAGCGCCGCGCCGTAGGCGTTACGTGTTGCCCCGGGTTCAGACTTGCCGGCCATCAGGACTCCTCTCCCTGTAGTGCCGCGGTCTGTTCTTCGAGGCGGGCCATCAACTCGTCGAGAGCCTCGGATGCCTGCTCGGGCGTGGGCGGCTTGCCGTGGAAGCCGAAGCGGCCCTCCATGAACGAGACGCCCCGGCCCTTCTTGGTCTGGGCGATGATCGCTGCCGGGCAATCCAGAGTCCGGCTGCGCTCGAGCGCTTCAACGACGGCGTCCATGTCGTGACCGTCGATCTGGATGGTGTCCCAGCCGAACGCCTCGAACTTGGCGCGCATGTCGCCGATGTCCATGACCTGCTCGGTTGTGCCGTCCGTCTGGAGGTGGTTGTAGTCGACGATCGCGGTCATGTTGGTCATGCCGAAGTGGACCGCTGCGGTCGCCGCCTCCCAGGTCTGACCCTCTTGGCAATCGCCGTCGGAGAGGACTCCGAAGACATGCGCCGTCTCCTCGAGACCGTCGAGGCGCAGGGCAAGCGCGATACCGAGACACATCGAAAGGCCCTGACCGAGCGAGCCGGTCGAGACTTCCACGCCGGGCGTCTTGTTCATGTCCGGGTGGCCCTGAAGTGGCGCGCCGATCTTGCGGAGGCCCTGGAGGTCTTCGTGCGGGAAGTAGCCGTGGTGAGCCAGGGCCGCGTACTGGATGGGCGCCGCATGGCCCTTGCAGAGCACGAACCGGTCGCGCTCGTGCCAGCCTGGACTCTCCGGGTCATGGCGGAGCACTCGGTTGTAGAGCGCCGAGACGATGTCGGCAGCAGACAGCGACGAATCGAGATGCCCGGACTTCGCGACGGCGAGCATCCGGACGCATTCGATCCGCAGGACCGTCGCCCAGCGCTCGAGCTCGGCGGTCGAAGGTGCAGAGTCGCCACGTGCGCCCTCTTTCGAGGGTGGCCGTGGATCGGGAACCGAGCGCAAGTGGCTCATCGGCGCGAGGTTAGCGCTCGCAAGCCATTCGGGCTGTCGTTGAGGTTGGGCCATCGCGAGCGAGCCTAGGTCCGGCGGGAGACGGAACCCCCGGTGCCGGAGCCCCGCAAATTGCGAGGTAACCGGCGCGAACTGCCGCTGCCATGGAGGCGCAGGAGCCCGGCTTACGGGCGAGCGGTATCGTTCGGGATCCCTTACCCCCCACGCCGGCGCTCGCCTGCGGCGAGTATCGACTCGAGCTGGGCGAGGCTGTTGAAGGTTCCCTTGGCCAAGACCGTTCCCTGCGGATCGAGTGCAACGGCATGCGGGCTGCCCGGGATGTGGTCGGTCGAGAGGTCGTCTGAGGGAAGCACCGCTACGGCCGCGAACCCGGCAGCGAGCACGAAGTTCCGTGCGACTCCCGTCCAGCCGATCCGTGACCGAGCGCCGAAGCAGCCGCACGGTGCTCGCGCCCTGCCTCGAGCGATCGCGCTGGCCATGACGAATCCGAACATCGCCATGAGCGCGGCGCCGAGGATGGCCCCCTCCGTCGACCCGGCGACCACGGTTACCGCCAGACCCATCTCCACCGCGATCAGCGACCAGAACCCGATCGCTCGCGCGACTGGGCTCTCGAACCCCAGGCCCGCCAGTGCCTCCCTGCCGGCGGATGGCTGCGCGAGCTTCGCCAACGCCGCGCCAGCCAAAACCCCTGAGAGCACCAGCCTGAGGCCCATCTCCACCATCGAAATGACGCTACAGAAGAGGGATGGACCTACCCGATGGAGACCATGCGGTCGATCGGTACCTGCGCCCGCTCGGCGATCGCCGGATCGACCTTGACCTCGTACTTCATGTCCCGAAGCGAGTCGCGGAGCTTCGGCAGCGTGATCATCTTCATGTACTTGCAAAAGGCCATCCGGTTGGCCTCGACGAGGTTTGCCCCCGGCGCAGCCTGCTGGAGCGGATAGAGCATCCCGTTCTCCGTCGCGACGATGAACTCGCCCTCCGGGTTGGCTTCGACATGGGCGAGCATGCCCGACGTCGAGAGCATGTGAACACCCTCGGAGTCGATATCACCCGAGGCGACGTACTCCATCGCCTGGGTCGAGCAGCCGCACTCGGGGTGGATCAGGAACTCGGCCTTCGGGTTCGCTTCGCGGGTCCGCTTGATGTCATCGGGCCGGATGCCGGCGTGGACGTGGCATTCGCCGTCCCAGACGTGGAAGCGGGCATAGCGATCCGGATCTTCGGTCAGGCCCGTCTCGCGGGCGACGAAGGAGCCAAGCCACATGTCCGGCCCGAACAGGATCTCCTGGTCGGGACCGTGCTCGGCCCAAATGTGCTCGACGACCTTGACCGCGTTCGAAGAGGTGCAGCAGTAGTCGGTGAGGGCTTTGACGTCTGCCGAGGTGTTCACATACATGACGACGAGCGCGCCGGGGTGCTCCGCCTTCCACGAGGCGAGCTGCTGAGCGTTGATCGAATCCGAAAGGGAGCAGCCCGCGCCAAGGTCTGGGATCAGAACTGTCTTCTCGGGAGAGAGGATGGAAGCGGTCTCGGCCATGAAGTGGACTCCGCAGAAGGCGATGACCTCGGCCTCTGCAGCCGCGGCCTGGCGCGACAGCTGGAGGGAGTCGCCGGTGAAGTCGGCAACGTCTTGGAGCTCCGGCAGCTGATAGTTGTGGGCGAGGATCACCGCATCGCGCTCAGCCGCGAGCGCGCGCACCTCCGCCGAGAGGGCACGGATCTCCTCGGGCTCAAGCCCGAGCTCGATGGTTGGGTCAACGGTCGGCAGCTCGACTGCCATAGGTCTTCCTTTCCGATGTTCGCTTGCCCATAGGCGGAGCGAATGACTGCGAAGATCCTAAAGGAACTTGCCGAGCAGTTTGTGACAAATGCCTGAACTACCCGAAGTAGAGATCACCGCCCGCCGCCTCGGATCGGCGCTTGCCGGCGCCGAGGTCGAGTCGACGCTCTCGCCCGGCATGGTCGCGCTCAAGACGTTCGACCCGCCCCTCAACGCGCTTGTCGGAGATGAAGGTCACCGGAACGACGCGCTACGGCAAGATGCCGGTCGTCCAGTTCGAGGGTGGCGAGGAAGGCCGCCTCGACCTCCTCGTCCACCTGATGTCGGCGGGTCGCCTGCAGGTTTTCGACAAGCGCGCCTCGCTACGAGACAAGGCGTCGCGGATCCTGATCCGCCTCACCGATGGACGAGAGCTTCGCCTACGAGAGTTCGGCTCGAAGCAGCGGGCGTGGGGAAAGGTTCTGCGAGCGGGAGAGGTGGAGAAGGACGAGATGATCTCGACCCTCGGCCCCGAGGCGTGGCCCGCGCCGCCGGTGCCTGAGCTTGCTGCTGCGCTCGATCAGCCGCGCCTCCTCCACCCCCTGATCCGCGACCAGCGGGCGATCGCAGGTATCGGGCGCCAGTGGAGCGACGAGATCCTCTGGGAGGCTCGGCTGTCGCCATTCAAGAAGGGCGCGGATCTCGACTCGGATGACGTCAACCGCCTTTACGACGCCCTCGCCGTCCTCGGGAACGCGATCGACCACTACGAGGACGTCATCGGCGACGAGGTACCGAACAAGCTCCCACTTCCCCTCCAGGTTCACAAGAAGGAAGGGGAGCCGTGCCCGCGATGCGGCACCAAGATCGAGGCGATCTTCTACTCAGAGCACCAGGTGAACTACTGCCCTGAGGAGCAAACGGGCGGCAAGGTGATGGCCGACCGGCGACTATCGAGGCTGCTCAAGTGAGCCCGGAATGAGTTCGTCAATCGAGCAGGAGGCTCAGGTCGAGCGCAGGCGCCGAGTGAGTCACCGCGCCGACCGAGATGAAGTCGACTCCAGTTGCGGAGATTTCGGGGACGGTGGTGAGAGACACCCCACCTGACGCTTCGAGCTCAGCCCGTGGCTTGCCGCTCGCAACCGCCGCGTCGCGCGCCGCAACCGCGGACCTGAGGCCGGAGATGCCCATGTTGTCGAGGAGGAGCCGGTCGGCCTGGGCCTCGAGCCCTGCTTGGACCTCGGCCGCATCGCGCACCTCGATCTCCACGTGCATCTCCGGGTGGGCTGCGCGCGCCTTGGCTACCGCGGCGCCGACACCTCCGGCCAGCTCGGCGTGGTTTTCCTTGATGAGGATCGCGTCGTAGAGACCCATCCTGTGGTTGCGCCCGCCGCCGGCCGCGACTGCGGCCTTCTCCAGCTTTCGCAATCCCGGCGTCGTCTTTCGCGTATCCAGGATCTGGGCGCCTCCCGGGGCCGCCGCTCGTACGAACTGAGCCGTCATCGTTGCGATGCCGGACAGATGAGCGAGGAAGTTGAGAGCTGTTCGCTCTGCCGCGAGCACGCCGCGCGAGGGTCCGTCGATCGTTGCGATCTCGAGCGGCAGGCTGTCGTGCCACTCACCCTCGGCGACCAGGGGCTCAAACGCCGCTCCGGCCTGGGCGAAGACCTCGGCTGCCACCTCGAACCCAAAGAGCACACCCTGCGCCTTCTGCACGATGCGAGCGTGAGCGACCGACGTCTCAGGGACGACCGCCTCGGCGGTGACGTCGCCGGGCCCGCAGTCTTCGGAGAGTGCCCGTCTGACGAGGTCTTGCAGCTCGTTACTCACGCGGGAACACCGCCATCGTCGCCGTGAAGCCGTGAAGGAAGTTGCGTCCGCCGACCGGCCCAATCTCACCGGCCGCGAACAATCCTCCAGCCGGGCCCCCAAGCACCTCAGCCAGGACGCGGGCGTCGTGACCCGGCTCGTCGAACATGTGCGAGCCCCGCCCGTTGCAGGTGAACACGAGGGTCCCGGCCGCACCCGCGGAACCCAGCGCGATCGCGCGCGTCTCGAGGGCGTCGCGAAGGTCGTCCGTTGCCGAGCCGGCGTCGCGCACGTGGAGACGCACCGTCTGGCCCACCCGCATCTGATCCGCAACGGCGACGGAACCGGACGCCGGGTCCACGCCGACGATGGGGCGCACGAGAAAGTCGCCGCGCTCGTACTCGGGCTGGTTCTCCTCGATCACCACGCCGAGGAGCAAGCCCTGGGCCGCAAGACCCTGCTCGCGGTGGTCGAGGTCGTCGATCACCTCGCGCAGCCGCTCGAGCGCCGGCTTGGACGCGAGCTCGGTGATGAGGTTGCCCTCCGCACCCGTCACGGTCATCTCCGGTCCGACCGGGGCGGCACCCTGCGACACACACGGCAGGACCTCGACTCCGCGAAGCGTGCACGCGACGGCTCCCTCGTCGATCACCTCGTCGTTCAGGAAAAGGCAGGCAGACCCGGGAATCGAAGCGCTCGCAAGTCCGCCGAGGACGGGCATGGAAGGTCGCGCGTCGTTCATGTGCAGAAGCAGGGCATCGGCGGAGAAGCTGGATGGGTCAGCAAGCACGATCATCGCGTTTCCGTACTCGCCTGGGTCCTCCGGCAGGCCGCCGAGAGCGACACCGCCGTCGACAGGGGCGGTCGTCAGGACAAGCGGCTCGATCTCAGCTCCGGGCGCCGAAAGCGCCCAGACGACGGCACCGGCGCCGGCCTCGATCTCGCGCCCGCCGCCAACTACGCCCCCGGCGCCGCAACCGATCAGAGCGGTGGGATCAAGGCGCGACACGACGATCCCGAGAGCCTCTCGGGCTTCGGCCAGGTGGGGAGCTCCCGCAAAGACCACGCACAGGTCGCAACCGCCGTCGAGACCCGCCGCGGCCTCCTCGGCAGCTGCGATGAATGCCTGCGTCGTGTCGAGGTCCTCGGAGACGCCGACTGAGATGGAAACGGCCACCCCCTCACGCTACATGCGCCCCGCTCTGACTAGCCGCTTGCCGATTGGTTCAGGTACTCGCGGACGAAGCCATCGATGTCGCCGTCGAGCACCCGCCCCGCGTCGCCCATCTCGAAGCCCGGTGCGGTGATCCTTTACGCGTTGAGTCGGATGAAGCGTGTAGCTGCGGATCTGCGACCCCCACTCCACCGCCTTCTGCTCCCCGCGCTCGGCCGCCATCGTCTCGGCTCGCTTGCGCTCCTCCTCCTCGAGGAGCTTCGCGCGGAGGTAGCGCATCGCGGTCTGGCGGTTTTGAAGCTGGGAGCGCTCGTTCTGGCACTGAACCACGATCCCCGTCGGGACGTGGGTGATCCGCACAGCCGAGTCGGTCTTGTTGACGTGCTGACCTCCGGCCCCTGAAGCGCGGTAGGTGTCGACCCGCAGGTCGTCCTCGTCGATCTCGACTTCCACCTCGTCGGCGACCATCGGGCCGACATCGACCTGCGCGAATGCAGTGTGCCTGCGTGATTGAGCGTCGAATGGGGAGATCCGCACCAGTCGATGAACTCCGCGCTCTGCGGAAAACAGGCCGTAGGCGTTCTCGCCGCGCGCGATGAAAGTCGCCGTCTTCAAGCCGGCCTCCTCGCCCTCGGACGCCTCGCCCATCTCGACTTTGAAGCCCCGGCGCTCAGCCCAGCGCAGATACATGCGAAGCAACATCTCGGCCCAGTCCTGCGAGTCGGTGCCGCCGGCGCCCGAGCGGACGGTCACGACGGCGTCGCCGGCGTCGTACTCGCCGTTGAAGAGGCGCGCCTCCTCCAGCTCGGCCAGTCGCTGCTCGATCGAGCCGAGCTGTCCGTCGAGTTCGGCCTGGATCTCGGAGTCCTCGGCCGCCATCTCGGCCAGGTCCGCAAGGTCGCCGACATCCGTCTCGAGCGAGAGGAACGATTTGAGGCGCTTTTGCGCCCGTGCGTGCTGAGCCGAAGTCTTCGCCGCCTGCTCCTGATCGTCCCAGAAGCCCGGCGCCTGCATCCGCTCCTCTAGAGCGGCGATTTCCCCCTCGAGCCCAGCCGGGTCAAAGGTAGTCCGAGAGAAGCGTCAGCCCCTCGCGTGCCTCCCCGATTCTCTCCTCAGCCGTGCGCTCTTCCATCGGCCGAGCTTAGAGGGAGACGGCGCCGTTCTCCCAGCCGAATCCGCGCGCGGCGAGCTGCTCGCGCAGACGCAAGACGGCCAGATCTTTTCCCTTTGCCTCGATCATCACGTCCACGTCCCGGCCCGCAAGCGGTCCCCGGAGGAAGTTTTCGAAGGCAAGCGGGTCGATCAGATCCGCGTGCGCCCGTAGCTGTGGCAGAACGGGCTCGCGGATAACGCGGCGTCCGTCCTTTCGCTTGCGCTCGCCGATGTCGAGCCGCGGCGAGGAATAATGGACTTTCGGTCGCACGCCCTCGGGCCAAGTTCCCGTAGCCAGGTCGAGAGCGTCGCTTTCGGAAACTCCGTCCGGGTCGTTCGCATAGTGGTGGTGTGCATCCCAGACGACCTTGATGCCCGTACGCTCGCTGAGCTTTAAGACGTCCGTGAGCGAATAGGTGCGATCGTCGTTTTCGACAACCAGGCGCTCACGTGATCTGTCGGAGAGGCTCTCCGCGGCCTTCGAGAACCGGTCGATTCCTGCGTCCTTGCCGCCGGCCGCGCCGCCGACGTGGACGACTACCACGCTCTCCGGTGGAAGACCCATGGCGTCAAACAGGTCCGCCTGTGCCTCAACCTCGGCGATGGCCAGCCGACGGACCTGGTCGTTTTCCGAGTTGAGGACGGTGTACTGGCCCGGATGGGTCGAGAGCCTGATGCCTAGCTTGCCCGCCTTGGCTCCGATCGCGGCGAGTCGCTCTTCGCAGCCGGAGATCTGCCCGTGAAACTGCGGGAGATCGGGGTGGGTCAGATAGGGCGCGAGCGAGGTCGCCATGCGGTACATCCGCAGGTCGACCCCGTCCAAGTGGTCGAGGATCCGGTCCAGGTGGTTCAGCGAGACCGACAGGTGCGGGCCCGACTGCCAGCGCCGGGCGTCGTGGGACGGCAGCCCACCGTCGCCAAGAACCTTGACTGCAAAGCCGAGTTTGTGGTCGCTCACGGCGCTGGAATGGCAGTCGATCGCGTCTGTCATCGAACCAAAGGTCTGGTCCCAGTGGATCACCAGGCCGTCCTCGATCCGGAAGAGGACGCCGAACTGCTCCTCGTCGGCGACTTCGCTGGACTCCGACCACGTCCAGAGGCGCCTTGCTGCAACGGCCACCCATTCCTCATGAAGGACCCGCATGTCGTCGACCTCCACGCTGGACACCAGATGGCCCTCAATCGACGGCTTCGCCCACGCGACCACTTCGGCTGGCCCGCGCTTCGGGCCGCTGCTGCCCGACCGCGACGACGTCAGGGTGAAGCATGGCCGCCACAGCGCGCCTCGTCACGAGCCTGGAGCGCGGCGAGAAGCTCTTCGACTATCTCGGCGCTAGAGGCCACGCCCACGTGGCGCTCAGCCGCCGTGGCAGTTCTTGAACTTCTTGCCTGAGCCGCACCAGCAGGGATCGTTGCGGCCGAGCTTCTCGTTCTCCGACTTCACGACGGTCTGCGGGTTCTCGCCGCTCTGCGGCTGCTGGCGCCGGCACCGCGGTCGGCGGCCGCGGCTGCTGCCGCTGGGCTCGCCTGCGCGGCCGCGTCCCGGAGCGCGGAGGGCTGGCCCTCTTCGGTGCCGCCCGAGTAGCTCACGTTCTGCGGCTCGCGCGGCGCGGCGCTCGATCTCCTGCGCGCTGCTCCGGCTCGATGTTCACCTCGACGTGGAAGATCACGCGCGCGAACTCCTGCCAGATCGAGGCCATGAGCTCCTCGAACATCGTGAAGCCCTCGTTCTTGTAGGCGACGAGCGGGTCGATCTGCGCGAAGCCGCGCAGATGGATGCCCTCGCGCAGGTAGTCCATCTCGTAGAGGTGCTCGCGCCAGCGGTTGTCGATGATCTGAAGCAGAACCTGGCGCTCGAGCCAGCCCATCAGCTCCGGGCCGAACTCCTCGGCGCGGACCTCGTAGGCGGAGAGGATGTCGTCGGCCAGAGCAGCTCCGAGATCTCCTCGCGCGTGGAGGTCTGCGGGTCGAGATCGTCCAGATCGACCTCGAGCGGCCAGATCGACTCGGCCTGCGATCGAAGGCCGGCGAGTCCCATTCCTCGAAGACGTCGGCTCGGCGTGAACTCGGCGACGAGACGCTCCGGCACCTCTGCAGACCTCCGCGCGCGCGACCTCCGACATGTCGCGGCCCTCGAGGATCTCGCGCCGGTACTTGTAGACGACGCGCCGCTGCTCGTTCATCACGTCGTCGTACTCGAGGACGCGCTTTCTGATCAGGAAGTTCTGCTGCTCGACCTTCTTCTGGGCGCCCTCGATCTGCTTCGTGAGCATCTTCGCCTCGAGGGGGTACTCCTCGCCGTCCTCGTCGACCGGCCCGAGGCGGTCGAGGATCTTGTAGATCCGGTCGCCGGCGAAGAGGCGGACGAGGTCGTCCTCGGCGGACAGGAAGAAGCGCGACTCTCCGGGATCGCCCTGACGGCCGGAGCGGCCGCGAAGCTGGTTGTCGATCCGGCGCGACTCATGCCGCTCGGTGCCGCAGATGTAGAGGCCGCCGAGCTCACGGACCTTGTCGCCCTCCGCCTGCGCACTGGTCCTTGAGCGCCGGGCAGCAATTCGGCGACCGCCTCGTCATAGCCGTCGATCGCCCGGCTTGAAGCCCTTCTTGACGGCCTCCTGCCTGAGCCATCGCCTCGGGGTCGCCGCCGAGCTTGATGTCGACTCCGCGGCCGGCCATGTTGGTCGCGATCGTGACCGAACCGAGCCGGCCGGCCTGGGCGATCGTCTCGCCCTCGCGCTGCGCGTGCTCGGGCTTTGCGTTCAGGACGACGTGTTCGATGCCGTTGCGTTCGAATTCCGCGCCGAGCATCTCGGAGATCTCGACCGAGATGGTGCCGATCAGAATCGGCTGGCCCGGCGGCGTTTCGCTCCTTGATCTCGTTGACGAGCGCCTTCCACTTGCCCTGCTTCGTCTTGTAAATCTGATCGTTCGCGTCGTCGCGGACCATCGGGCGGTGGGTCGGGATCTCGATCACCGGCATCTCGTAGATCTTCATGAACTCCTGGGCCTCGGTGAGCGCCGTGCCCGTCATGCCGGCCGAGCTTGTCGTAGAGGCGGAAGTAGTTCTGGAGGGTGATCGTCGCGAGCGTCTGGTTCTCCTCGCGGATCCGAACGCCCTCCTTGGCCTCGATGGCCTGATGGAGTCCCTCGGACCAGCGGCGTCCCTCGAGGATGCGGCCGGTGAACTCGTCGATGATCATCACCTGGCCGTCGATGACCGCGTAGTCGGTGTCGCGCTTGAAGAGCGCCTCTGCCTTCAGCGCACTGGATCAGGTGATTGACGAGCGTGCCGTTCTCGGACGTATAGAGGTTCTCGACGCCGATGAACTTCTCGGCCTTGTGGACGCCTGCCTCGGTCGGGGCGATCGGTCTTGTGCTTCTCGTCGTACTCGAAGTCGTGCTCGGCCTCGGACGTGTCGCGGGACTCGCCGAGGGACTTCAGCTTGGTCACGGCCTCCACGCCGACCATCTGCTTCGCAAGGCGGGCGAACGTGTAATAGGTGTCGGCGGCCTGCTCGGGCCGGCCGGAAATGATCAGCGGGGTCCGCGCCTCGTCGATGAGGATGTTGTCGACCTCGTCGACGATCCCGAAGACGTGGTCGCGCTGGACACACTCCTCGAGCGTCGACGCCATGTTGTCGCGCAGGTAGTCGAAGCCGAACTCGGAGTTGGTGCCGTAGGTGACGCCGGCGCTGTACATCTGGCGGCGCTGGGGCGGCGGCATCATCGCCTGAATCACGCCGACGGACATGCCGAGCTTCGTCAGAACGGGCGCCATCCACTCGGCGTCTCGGCGGGCGAGGTAGTCGTTGACCGTGACGACGTGGACCGAGTTGCCCGCTAGCGAGTTGAGGAAGATGGCCGGGGTCGCGGTGAGGGTCTTACCCTCGCCGGTCTTCATCTCCGCGATCGCGCCATCGTGAAGGACCATCGCGCCGATGAGCTGCACGTCGTAGTGGCGCTGGCCAAGAGCGCGCTTGCCTGCCTCGCGACAGAGAGCAAACGCCTCGGGCATCAGAGACTCGAGCGGCTCACCGTTTCCGCCGCGCTCACGGAGGGCGTCGGCTTCTTTACGAAGGTCCTCTTCGTCGAGGAGCTCCATCTCTGGCTCGATCTCGTTGATCCGAGCGACCGTGCGCTCAAACTCCTTGAGCTTCTTGCCCTCTCCGACCCGGAGTGCGCGGTCGATGATTCCTCGGCCTGCCATCACCGTTCAGGGTAACGCGCGCGACAGGCACTGCGGGTACGCGATCTTGCCTGCGGCTACTGGTTCATGCACACGGCATTTGATCTGAGATGGTCGGTGATACTGGCTGAAGGACTCATGGCTTCTCGAGTTTTGACTTGCCTGCCGTTCTTCCCAGCTGTCGGAGGGTGGCGCCCCCAATTGACAGCACGCCGCTGATCGCAACCAAGAGTCCGAGCGCCAAGCCCGTGAAGGGCAGGGAGCCCCTGCCCAGGCCGCCACCTGGACCTTCGCCGTCGGGACCATTTTCCTCGGCGACCACCGTGAACCGCACCTGCGCGGGACTTCGCTCGCCATTGCCCGCCTCGTCGACTGCACGCACACGGAAGATGTGCGGGCCTAGCGACAACCTGTCGACGGTGTGCGGTGACTCACAAGATCGTTCGTCATCGTCGTCAACCCGACATGCGTAGGAGATCTCGGAACCCGAGCCGCCACCCGCCGATCCACGTTTCAGCGTCGGAACCTCGTCGGTCGGCTCCGAGAGCCGTGGCTGCATTGAGCCCAGATCGTCAGGTCCGAAGCGGAATGTGGGGGTCCGATCGGAGGTAGAGCCCTCAGGCCCGGCTTGGATGAGAGTCTCTGGCGGCGCGACCGTGTCGATAACAAAGGCGAAGGTCGCGGGCGCGCTTGTGTTCCCGGCAGCGTCGCTCGCCGTTACCGAGAATTCGTAGCTGCCGTCGGCTAGTTCAGGAGTTGTGTGCGAGGCGCCTGGCCCGCTGCACGGCCCCGGCGCGGCGGGCTTGATAGCGCATGCAAACGAGGCACTCGGATCGGTCGAGGAGAACGTGAACGTAGGTGTCGTGTCGTCGCCCGCGGAAGCCGGACCAGTGTCGATCGCGACTGCGGGCACGTTCGTGTCGACGCTGAATGTCCGAGTTGCAACCGCGAAGTTGCCCGCCTGGTCGGTCGCCTTGACATCGAAATCGTGATTTCCGTCGACCAGCGGCTGTGTCGTATCTCGCGTGTGAACGTTGCCTGGGCCGCTGCAGGGGGCAAACGATTCGAGGTTGAAACGACAGGTGAACGTGACGTTCGCCTCGGGGCTCGAGAACGCGAACGTCGGCGTGTTGTCGTTGGTCGGACCGGACGGGCCCGAGTCGATTGAGACTGCAGGTGGCGTTTTGTCTGCGGCAACCCTCACCTGGAAGGGGCTGACGGAGAAGACCGATGCGTCGTCCGCGTCCTGCGCCTTTGCCGACAGCTCGAGGTCCTGATTGGGGGCGGTGATCGGAGGCGTGATGGAGATCCGCGCCCTTCCCTCCGTATCCATGGAGAGCGTCTGTCTGTCTGTGGTGACGATCCAGCCCGGGGGCGGGCTCTCCAGGCCGAACAGGAAGGTTTCCAGCGTCTCGCCCGTGTTGCGGACCGGGAACTCGGCCGTCGTGGTTTCTCCAGCGTTCAAGTTCAGCCGGTCCGGCGCCTGGAAGCGGTACGAATCGATCAGGACGCCTGGACCCCGAACGTCGAAGAAGACGCGCATCGACTCGCTCTGGCGAGGGATCGCCCGGACGGCCAGCCGCGACGCCGTGCCGTCCTGCCAAGGACGAGCGTCCATCGCACGCGGCGGGGTCGACGGGTCGCTGGGATCCCAAGCGTCCTTCGAGGAGCCCCCGTAGCACTTGTCGTCTGGACAGCAACTGACGCGGCCATCGGGTTTGGTGAAGCAGGTATCGGTTGCCGTCTCTCCCAGTGGGGCCTGCAGCGAAAGAGGACGCTCGTCGTCGTTCGACGGTTTCGGTGCCTTGCTCTCATCGACCTGAAAGATCGCGAGACCAGGGTCGAAGGTGTCGTAACGGGCTGCGTTCAGCGGGCTGGGTCGGCTTCGGTTCTCGATCAGGAAGTAGTCGCTCGGTCCGCGGTCGTAGTCGTAAAGGAGAAACGACTGCCCGGTGGTGGCATAGGGCGGCACGTCGTAGTAGCCATCCCGGCTGACGACGGTGGGATGCAGCCACCCGAGGTGCATAGCGTGCCACGTGCTCGGCAGAAAGAACTCGTCGTCGGAGTCGAGGGTTTTGTCATCGGCCGCAGCCGTGGGGCCCATGATGTCGGCGCTGCCAACGCCCTGCCCGTAGAAGTCGCTCAGGCCGAACGCCACGTGCGCGATTTCATGGATCCATGTCCTCAGATTTGTGCCGCTGCCGATAAACGCGGCCGCCTGGTCGCTCAAGTCCTTCCCGTCCAGGTTCACGCCGCTGATGCGGGTCAATGCTCCGCTACCGCCCGCGGCAAGCCCTTTTTCGGCATCAATTCGAGAGATCAGAAGCTCCTCGCGATCCACTTTGTCGTCCCCAATCCCGGTGTCCGCAAGGGGTCGATCGAACAGGTTGAAAGCGACGAAGTCATTGGCCTTCTCCAGCACCAGCCTGTTCTGAGCAGCAGAATCCATTCCCATGGCCTGCCACTCCTCGACAGTCTTGTCGACCTTCACCGACACGACGCCGTCATTGACTGCCCCTCCCTTCGATGTGTCGGACTCGAGCGCTGGAGCGAGCGAGACGTTGTGGCGCGAAAACTCGTTGTAGTAGTTGAAAACGCTGAAGGGCTCGGCGCTCGTATCGGTGACAAACGGGTTTTCGGCGAACGCCCTGCTGGCTACCACCGCGGGGGTCACGTCGCTCGGCATTGCCCGGTCCTTGAACGAAACCATGATCACCAGGTGCGGCCGACTGGTATTCCCGCTTTGCTCGGAGAAGTAGGGCGCGTGGGGGGCGCCCCCGTGCGCGAAGTTGAGCGGTGGGTCGGGGTACCCCTGAGCCGCAGCTTCAGGCGCCACCGCGAGCAGCACGAGCAGAATCCACCAAGCGACTACCGCCTTCCTTCGACGTTTCACCTCCCAAGCCTCACCGAGGCAGCACGTCCAAGACCAGCCTTCGAATCGGCGCGCACCGAGCAGTCGTAGGCCGTCCCGCCCCTGAGCCCAGAGACCACCAGCGGCGACCTCCCAGCGGTCGCCACCTCGGTGGAGGCACGGCCCCGCGGCTTGCACCGGGCCTCATAGCCCCTGACCTGCGAGCCGCGCGGGAGAGATGCCTCGAAAGCCAACTTGGCCCGCTTCGGTGAGGCGCGGCTTGCCTCGAGCTCTCGCGGAGCGGAAGGTGTGATCTTCCCGCGCTTGATCTTCACATTCCGCTGGGAAAAGGTCACGCCCGATATTTCGACGAGCATCGCCTCTCGACCGGGCTCCTGAGAGACGATGACCGTGCCTCCTCCAGCGCCGGACGTCGCTAGCCCCGCAGACGTGAGACTCGCCGGATCGTCGATTCCGTAAACGGTCTTGAGGAATTCGTTCGGGATCCGCACCTCCGCGCGCCCTTCGAACACGGTCGTGCCGTTGCCGAGAAAGTGATGGCTCGCAAGGGGTACCCGGAGCTGGCTCGCGCCTGTTGCCGGGTCGCCGACGATCTCCGGCGGAATGCTCGTCAGCGCAACGTTGGTGGCGAAGTCCATGCCATAAAACGCCTCACGCTGCGGAACGTCGTCCCAACTGCCGTAGTCGGTCACCTGGCCGGCCAGGTAGGCAGCGAACTCGGCTCCAGGAAAGTCGGGGCACTCCCAGGGCGAGCTGCTCTGGTCGCAGTCGGCGTTGTTGGCGGCGTATGCGGGGCTGCTCGTGATCTCGATCGAGTGGGTGCCGGCTGTTTCCGTTCGGACGACGTCGGCCTCCCCGCCCCTAACGAAGGACACGCGCGGAGGCACGAGGCCCGTGTCCCACTCGATCGCCCAATCCTGAGCGAGCGCGCTCGAACCGAGGTCAGCTCCGGTGGCGCGGTCTTCGACGCTCCAGAGAAACTCCGTCGAACCCCCGGTCGCGACGGGTGACGTATCGATCCGATACTGAGGGTGGGTGGGGCCGACTGGCAGACCGTCCACGCTCGCCGCTTTCACGCACGGGGGGGACGAGCCGGTGGCGCACCACCGCTCTGCTGCCGGCGCCGGGGTTGCAACGCCTGAGCCTGCGCCCAGGGCGAATAGCAGCGAGAAGCATCCGGCGAGACGAAGTCGGAGCGTTGCCCGCCGGGTTTCAGAGCGAGTCGACACCGTTTCTAGTCGACCATGCAGATTGGGTAGATCGTCGCCCCGCCCGACGGAGTCCCGGAGCGAGGAGCAGTCCTCATTTCGACCACGTCCGGTTTGAACGCGGCAGGACCGCTAGAGACAGCCGGCACCGGCAGGACGCTCGTGAGTGCCATCTGCGTTGGGTCGTCCACACCCGCGCCCGCCCCGGTGAGGCGGCCATCGCCCTGGCACTCTGCGTAATCGCCGAGACCGTCCGCGATGTTGACGTAGGTCGGATACACGAAAATCCTGGGCGCCTCCAGGCGGCTGATGCAGATTGCGTAGACGGTGCCGGTCTGGCTGCCGCCCTGGATGTTGGCTTTCCATCCAGTCGGCCTTCGGCCGAGGTCGAGCGTCGGTTCGCTGCGCGTGATGACCTCTGACGTCGGGTCGTCAACGCCGACGCCACCGCTCGTCGCGAGGTCTATCCCGGGGCATGAAACCTTGAACTCACCGGCGCCATAGGCGCTCACCAAGGAGATGCCAGGGACGGGCCCAGTGCAGATGGTCGTGATCGCCGCCCCGTCGGCGCCAGCGCGCCCCTTCCAGGCGCTTGGATCCTGACCTGGGCTGGGGACAACGGGTTCGGTGCGGGTCAGATAGCCGGAGTTTGTGCGCGTGCCGCCGCCGATGGCGGTCCCCTTGCCGCAGGACAGCTGATGGTCGCCCGACGGGGCAAAGAAGCTGTAGAGAATGGTGAGAGGCAAGGGCGGGGCCGGAAAATCCGCGAGGTTGCAGATTGCGTAGGCGGAAACGCCCGCTGGGTGCTTCCCCCGGGAAACCGCATGGAACACAGACGGATGCGGATCCGAACCGCCGAAGTTCCCGGTGGCGCCCAGGTTCGCAAGCCATGCCTTTGACGGAGAGTCGACGCCGCCCCCGCCGCCAACGACCTGCTTCCCGTTGGGACAGCTGGCGCTCGCGAATGCGATCGGGTCCTTCTGATCGATGGAGGCCGTGGCATAGTCGCTGACGACGCGCAGGCGCGGAGCTTCGCTTCGGGGAACGCAGATGACATAGGCGGTCCCCGACCTGCTCCCCCTGGATGTTGGCCTTCCATCCGACAGGACGACCTTGGTTTTCAGCGACGGGCTCCGAGCGCGTGACGAAGCCCACCGATGGTTTGTCGACGCCGACCCCGCCTCCGATCGCCGACATCGACCCTGGGCACGAGACACGGAATTCCTTCTCGCCGTACTTGCTGAGGACCTGCACACCCGGCAGCTCGGACTTGCGAACACAGATTGCTTCAGTCAGCTCAGGGCCGTCAATCGTGTCGAACGGTGGGTTGCCCCCCAACCGCTTCCAGCCGATTGGAAGACCTTTCTCGATGATCGGCTCGCTTCTGCGGATCATTCCGGCACGTGCTGAACCACCTGTCGCAATCTCCCCGGATGGGCAGAAGGATTTTGCGGTGCCCTTCGCAGGGCCGGGACTGTCGATAGACAGATGCGGATCGACGAACGAGCCGGCGTGCGCCGCGGCAGCCGGCAGGAGAAGCGCGAGGAAGGCGACGGCCAGGCTTCGCGTGAAGGGTCCTCTAGGTGCAGAGCTCATAAGCGCAAACTAGGTCCCGGCCCACGCGGATTCGACCGTGCTGGCACTGATTCACGTCGCTCCCATAGCCAGGAGGACCGCCTGCCGCTCCTGTGGTTCGCCGATTTAATCCTTGAGGCAAGTTGCGTATGAAGTGACCGGCAGGAAGGCCGGGTCGCCGCTGACGTAATCGACGTAGCTGAGCCACGAATCGCCGATAGCGCCGTCGGGATCGCTCCCATCCGTTGGATAAGCGCTATTCAAATAGGCCGTACCGAAACCCAGCGGATGGGAGACACCTCCGCCCAAAAGTTTGTCTCCTGGCTTGCACTCCACGTCCGAATAGTCCTGAGTTCCTTTCGGAACGTCCCTGACTGCGCTTCGGTAGGAAAGCCGACGAGCGAGCTCACCCTCAGCGCAAATCGCGATGACTCCGAACTTGAAGACATTCGGTCCGGAATTGTCCATATACACAGTCCACCTGTCTGGTCGGTGGCCGGCGCCCGGAAATGTCGAGTTGACAAGCGTCTGACTTGTCGTGCTCCCGCTCGCCACCCCTCCCCCGATCACTCTGGACCGTCCGGGGCACTGAGCTACGGCGAAGCCCTGGTCGCTGGCGGTCGCTCGCCCCTTCTCGGTCGCGTAGACGACATCGCCGGCGAGGTTTCCCTTGATACAGACGGCGAACGCGCTCGTCTGTACACCGTCCGGTCCATGGAAGTTCATGTACTCGCCGTGCCAGGCGTCATCAGGCTTGCGGTCCCCGTCAAGGCCATTTTCGGGTCCGGACTGAACCACACGCACCGCATCCGCGAAGTTGCCTGATGTGCGGAGGCCGCCACCAACCACCTTCGAGCCTTTGGGGCACTGAACGAACTCGACGCCGAGCTGACCTTGAAACAGTGGGCCGCCGTTGGTCTCGTAGATGACCTTCGCCTGAGCGGTCGGCGCCACCCCCACGGCGCAGGTTGCTGCCGCTAGCGCCGAGGTGAAAGCGACTGTCAGGCTCCGTGCAAATGTTGAATTCATGAACGCAAACTAGGCCGCGGCTTGAGCGGATTCGACCGTGCTGCCACTGATTTACATCGCGCAGACCGAGTGGGCCCGGAACTTGACGTCTTCGCCGCCGGTGCTGTCGACAGAACCGGCCCAAAGGCTCTCGTCGAAGCGAGCCGTCCCGTGAACGTTCGAGAGCGCCGGCCTGACGTCGATGCCTCCCGAGATCAGGATCCCGCCGTGGCGCTCACGGCGCACGTGGTGTCGACGAAGCCGACCCACGCGTCGTCGTTCTTTCTCTCTGCGTCCGGCCCATCCACCGGGTAGGTCGAGTTCACCCACCCCGTGTCCGAACCCGTCCCCATCTCAATCCTGCCGCCCAGAACCTTCTCCCCGTTTAGGCAACTCACCTGCAGTTCACCCTGGGTTCCGTCCGGGACTTAGGACACGGATGCCTCGAACGAAATTGCGCTGCCCTGGGCCGGATACGCGCCCGCGACCAGCACAGCTAGGGAGATCGCGAAGGAGGATTTGCGTCGGATTGATTCCATGATCACATGCTTCTTCGGCAGAGGTGTGTGATCGTCAGCGTTGACACGCAAAACGTCTGCCCTCATGCGGTCGGCAACTCCTTCTCGGTTCCGCGGTAGCACTGAGGTTTTCCGGAAACCGGCGCGTTTGAATGGTCAGATGGGGTTTGCGGACGACATTCTCGCCAAGCTCAGGCAAAGGCAAATGGAGCAGGGGCAGAAAGCGGCTGATCAGATCCGCGAGGAACTTGGAAGACAGACGGCCAAAAAGCAACCCGCAGACGGGAACCTTGGTCCAGCTCAGCAATTCAATAGGCCTGATGACCCGGCAAAGCTCCAGGAACTCATCGATGCGATCGAAAGGCCGGCCGCCCCGGCCTTGGCGCCCCCGCCCCCCAAGCCTCCGGCACCGGCCTTGGCGCCCCCACCCCCCAAGCCGCCGCTTTGGAGGACCACGCCCGTTCTGGCAGGTCTCGGCATCCTTGCTCTGGCAGGTGGAGTAGCCACGGGCCTCGCCCTCGGAGGAACCGAACCGAGCTCCGGCTCACCGGCCGGTGGAGGTGCCCGAGCGCCGCAGCCGTCCACGGTGACCGTCGTCTCCACTGTGACGAGCACCGTGACCGAGACCGTCGGTGGGACCGCGACCCCGACCGAACCGGTAGCGCCGGTCGAGCCTCCCGTTGATCCACCGGCGGATGCCGCGCCGGAACCCGAGGCTCCGCCGCACCCCAAGTAGTGCTCTCGAGTGACGAGCACCGCTAATACCTTCAGAGCGTTCGCCGAACGTCACGACCTCGACTACGCCCGCTCGGTCGCGCCTGCCGGAGGGACGCTGCCGCGAGGTGTAGACGGGCCTGTGGCTGGAGGGAGCCTTCCCGGCGGCCTGATCGGAATCGTGGGCCCGTGGTCTCAGGAAATCAGGCCTACTCTTTCCGAGGGGTCAACTCTCGGGCCCAGGGACCAGGACCTTTTGCGAGTCGACCGCTCATCGAGTGGAGACGCCGTGCGCTACTTCCGCGACTCAGTCCTGGTGATGACGCGCATCCCCGAGAGCGCCGCACTCTTTCCTTACATCACATGCCGCGACGTCGTGACCCGCAGTTTCGCCGATCGGATGATCGGGCCCGGCGGGTTGATCCCGATCGTCGATCAGTTCGAGTTCGAATCGATCGAGCTCGGCCGGCGCTACCGCATCGGCGCCTTCAAGGGATCAAGCGAGAACATGCTCCGGCAACTCTTCTCGCCGACCCTTATCGACTGGATGGCAAACATCGCCCCAGAAGGTCTCTACTTCGAGTTGTTCGCCGGCGTCCTGGTAGCGACCGTGACAGGACGAGCCACGCAGGAGTCCGAGATCGAGGATGCATGCCGACTCGCCACTCATCTTGCAGAGCGAATCCGCGCGGAGGCACTCGAATCGATCACGCCGACTGGAACACTTTCTTTCAGCCTGCCGCCCGAGCAGTCCGAGATTGAGCGGCACCGCGCAGAGACGCTCGCGGAATCGAGCTTCGAAGATCCGCCACAAACGATTGCCGAGGCTCTGGAGCGGATCGAGCCCGTCGTAAAGAAGCGCAGCAAGGGCCTCCTGCGGAAGGTGTTCAAGGGGATCGATCGTGACGAGGCCGAGAGCCTCGCCCTCGAGGCCGTCATGCGCGCCTACGGCCGCATGCATGGCCTTGAATGGCAGCGCCCTGCCGAGTTCCTCTATCGCCAGGCAGCCTCACCGCTACCGCTCGCCGCCGAGCAGGCCCTTCGCGGGCCCCTGCCGGGTCTGGGGGTGACCGGGGATCTCTTCGTGCTCAGAGGCGCGGCGGAAGGCCGGCCCGCTCTCGCTACCGGGGTGGCGATCCCGTGGCCCGATCGGGACGCGGTCGCACTCATATCGCCGTCAGCCGAGCAGAACCAAGAGCTTGAGACGATCGGAGGGTTCCGCGTCGGCGTCGCGGAGGGTGAGCGCAGAACAAGCGAATTTTCGCAAAGGGACTCGGAGGTCTCTGAGCTCCTTGAAGCAGAACTTCAGGGCCACTACTCGGTGAGCGCTCAACGGTGCGTGGCCGGACAAACGATCGCCAGCGAGCTGTGTTCCTGGCTCATGGACGAAAAGCGGCGCGCCCGGGCGATCGCAACGCTCGCGGGTGGAACTCTAAGTCTCATGTCCTTCCCGCCGGCAACGGAGCCATGGTCTGCGGCGGCCCTGGACGAGCTCAATGCCTCCCTGAAGCCACTCGTTGGCTGAGCTAATCGTTGGGTACGAACACTGTTGCCCGAAAATTGCACGTTGTGTTTGCGGGCACGGTCGTCTGAGAAAAGCTGTAGATCCCCGAGATGATCCTGCCTGTTGAGTCTAGGTACGTGAAAGTGCCGCTGCTCAGCACGAACTGCCCCTCTCCGCCGCTCAGGACCGGCAGGACAGTCTTGTAGGCGGAAGTCACCTTGGTACTACCGGTCAGAGCCGTTGGATTCACGCCGTCGACCGCCCGGACCATCTCGAAATCGAACGGCTGCTGAAAACCGAACCCATCCCTGGCGACAATGGCGGCGGCGCCCGGATCGCACGAGAGCGCCAACTCGAGATCGCCGAAGCGTCCCAGCGGATAGTCATTGGCGGAGTTCTCCTCGCTCCGGATGATCGATCTCGCGATTGTCGAAGGTGCGAACTCTCCCGGCGACTTGCCCCCAAGCTTCAGCGCGTTCTGGGCCGTGGCGGCCGTCGTCGCCGTGCCAGCTGAAGTCGCCGAGTCGGCCGCGGCAGCCTCAGGCACCTGTTCGAGCGTGGATTCGTCCACGTCGATCCCTTTCACCGCGTTCTCTTTGATCTGGCGCGACCCCACGGTGTCCTTTCCAAGGCTGGCGGCGTAAGCGCCGCTGCCGAGCGCGATGAAGAGTGCGACTGATGCGATGACGTTCGAGTAGCTGAATCTCATGTGTCGAAGGTATGTCGAACCTTCCGGCGAAGCCTCGGTGCCACCACTTATTTTTTGACGAAAGCCGGGTCAGACCCCTTGAGACCCACGATCCGTCGCCGCTTCGATCCGTCGGCGCGCATCGTCCAGATCGCGTCGTTGATCGAGTACACGATGGTCTTTCCGTCAGGCGAGTACGAAGCACTGGACTCCTCGGCGTCGGTCGCGGCAAGTGGCTGCGGCCCACTGGAGGCGATGAACTCGAGGTCGCTGTCACCCGAAAAGCCATCGGGTCTCGTTGTGAAGGCAATCCGTTCGCCATCAGGGGCGTAGCTCGGATCAAAGTGATCTGCGGGTCCGAACGTCAGCTGCCTGTAGTCCGATCCGTTCCGCCTGGCCAGCCAGATCTGGATCTCGTCGGGAGTGAAGATCGTGAACGCGATCTGGTCCTGAGCTGGATTCGCAACCGGTTGGCTTTCGCTGATCAGCGGAGTGTTCGTGACCTGCTTGAGCTGCTTGCCGTTCATGTTTATACGCCAGATGTCGAGCCCCTCATCCTGCCGGTCGAAGTAGAGGGTCTGCCCATCTCGGGTAAAGGCGGGCGCCCGGTCATTGCCATCGAAACAAGTCAGTTTGCGGACATCAGACCCGTCGGGTTTGATGACCCGGATCTGATAGCCGCAGTCGCTGCCCTTCTGCCCGTGGGCATAGGCGATCCACCTGCCGTCGCGCGAGGTGCTGACGTCGGTGTCGTACCCCTTCTTGCTCGTGATGCACTTGGGGTCGTTGCCGCTGACGGCAGCGACGCACACGCGAGACTGAATATTGGCGAAGGCAATCAGGTCGTCCGCGGCAAAAGCAGTCGCAGGCAAAAAGAAGGCGAACAACGCCGCCAGCCAGACTCCGGTCGTGCCCACTCTCATCGGAAATAGCGATCCAGAGCGCGCTTTGCGAGCGCATGGGCACCACCAACCTGACCGCCCTGGTACGAGTACACGCCCATCGCAACCACTTTGCGACTCGGCCCCAGGACGGTGACCTGGGTGGAGGTGGGAGCTGAGCCCCGGACCTTCGTCAGGGCCATGTGACCGGCGATGCGATCGTCGGCCACTTTCCTCAACTCGCGAAGGTATCGGTCGCCGCTCTTCCCCTTGGGGACCTTCAAGCCGTAGCTCTCGACCGCGGTGATCTCGGCCTCGTCCTCGCAATCGTTCGGATTCGAGGCGTCCTCGCAGCTGACGTTCCACTGCCCTGAGCGGCCACCCCCCTCCTCGCAATGGAGTCCGATACCGGGCGGCCAGTGAAAGACCTCGGCAACCTCGTTGTCGGAAATCAGTCCGCAGAGGCGGTCCGTGTCACGCTCCGGAAGAGCGGACGCCTCGGCCTCCAAAGCCGCTGCAACAATGATCGTTAGAAATACACCTAGGAGCTTCGTTCTCATACTCAGATGCTCCAGCTCGGCGATTCCGTTCTCTTCCGTGGCTGCACTGAATATCCCGATCCATGAAGAGCGATGGGTGGGGTCAGATCTAGCGGCGCTCGTAGGAGCCCAGATCACAACGGTCGCGTTTAACGCCGCGCTGGTCGCTCTTCGGGCACGTGGAGTCGGTCCCCGCGTTGATTGCCTGCGAGTTCTTCTTGAGGGCGATGGTCTTCGTGGGGCCGCCGTAGTCCCCGAATGTTCGGAGTCCAGCCATGCCGAACAGGTCACCAGGGGCCGAAACGCATCCCGTGGGGTCGCCGATCAGGTTGTTGGCCTGCGACCCGATGCCTCCCTGGCAATCCGGTGCAGCGCCGCTGAATGTCGAATTGACGGCGATGATTGAGTTTTCGGTCTTGAGAACTGCGCCCCCGTTCTGGAGGCCGCCGCCGAGCTCTCCCCCGTCGCCATCCGCGTCGGCTGTGTTGTAGGCGATAGTCGATGACCGGATCGTGGTTTCGGGAACCGGCACCGACCCGTTCTGGCGAAAGTTGTCGATCCCACCGCCATATCCGTCTGCCTCGTTATCCGCGATGGTCGAGTTCTCTATGGTCAGATGCGGTACTGAGCCCCCGCCGCCCTGAAGGGTTTCGTTCGCGATCCCTCCCCCTCCCAGGCTCGAAGCGTTGCCCGAGACGGTCGAACGTATGAGTCTCATGTCGTTCCCATGGTTGACGATGCCGCCCCCCCAGAAGAAATTGCTGTTCTCAGCGATAGTCGAATCCTTGATCACTACCGGCGCCTGAGGCTGACCAAATGCCGGCTGGAGGCGAAGGCCGCCGGAGCCATTGCTCAGTATCCGAGAGCCCTTCACAAGTCCGCCGCTCGTCGCGTCGACCCCGATCCCGCCGTTGTGAGAGATGGTCGAATTCACGATTGTGGGTTTGCTCGCCAGCACGCCAATCCCGCCGTGTCCGGTGATCACGCTGTCTTCGATCCTCACCTCCGCACCCGTTACGACTCCGTAGCCCGTTGTTGCATTCGGGTTCCCGCGCACGAAGAGACCTCGTAGGGTCAACCGGTACGGAAAGTCGATCACACCATCGGGAAGCTTCTGACCATCGATCGTCGCTTTCCGTTTCGAGCCGGACGCGATGGTCAACGTGGTGTCTCGCGGCGAGAGCCTCGAGTCGAGCACATAGGTCGTTGCCGGCTTAAGCACGATCTCATCCGGGGTTCCCGGGGTGGCGTCAGCCGCTTCGACCGCCTCGCGGAGCGAGCAGTCCGTTCGCTTGCAACCATTTGGCGCAGGGTCATCCGTGCGGGTCGGCTTATAAGTGGCCCCTTCTGCCGGCGGAGCGGCGACCAGAACTGCAAACGCGCAGAGAATTGCGAAGACTTTGCCTTGGATCGTTCGCTCGAAGCACATGGCCCGCAGGTTAGGAACGACCGGCAGCCCATCCCTCAGTGGAGGCACGGAAATCGGCTGAGGGGCGCGTCACGCTCAGCCCGCTGCTAACCGGGCAGCTACGACCGAAGGAACGCGAGCACGGCGAGGACGCGGCGATGGTCGTCGGTCGTCGGGGGCAGGTCGAGCTTTTGGAAGATCGTCCTCACGTGGCTCTCAACGGTCCGCGGGCTGAGAACGAGGCGCTCGCAAATGCCTTGATTCGAGCGGCCTTCCGCCATGAGCGACAGAATGCCGCGCTCGCGTTCGCTCAACTCGCCCAAGCCGCCCTTGCTGTCGCGCTCGCCCAAAAGCGCCGACACCAGCTGTGGGTCAACCACCGACCCACCTGCTCCCACTCGGCGCACCGCCGCTGCGAAAGCGTCGAGATCACGGACACGGTCCTTCAACAGATAGCCGCGTCCCGCAGTTCGGCTCTCTAGGAGGCGCATCGCCCAGCCGGCCTCGATGTACTGCGAGAGCACCACAACGCCGACTTCGGGGTGCTGCTCGCCGATTGCCTCGGCTGCCCTGAGCCCCTCGTCGGTCTGGGTCGGCGGCATGCGGATGTCGACGAGCGCAAGGTCGGGCTTGAGCCCGCCCACCCGCCGCACGAGGTCTTCGCCGTTGTCGACCTGCCCCAGGACCTCGAAGCCACGCTCTTCGAGCAGCTTTACCAAGCCTTCCCGGAAGAGCAGCGAATCGTCAGCTACGACGACGCGCATGATCAGCCGAGAAGCTCGATGATGCCCTCACCCGACAGTTCATGCTTCGGAATGAAGCCGCGCACGGGCGCGTCTTCAAGGCGGGCGCCGTAGTCGAGAGCTGTGCGGCTGGAGGTGAGCACAACCATCGGCGGATGGTCGCTGAGGGCCAAGCGGCGGGCAACCTCGAAGCCGTCGATCCCAGGCAGTTGCACATCCAAGAGCACGACCTCCGGGCGCAGCCGCCTCGCCTCCGCTACTGCGGTCTCGCCGTCTACGGCCGTACCCGTAACTTCAAATCCGTCGTTTGCCAGCATCGATCCGACGAACTGGCGGAAGCTCGCGTGGTCATCAACGATCAGCAACGTCCTTGTCATCGTTACCTCCATGCTGGCATCCTGCACAACTCAGCCACATTCTGCCTCAGTGTTATCCCTGGTTATACCGAGGGGCACTTCATTGACGGCGGGGCCTCTCAGCGAGTAGATTGCCGCGGGTAGCGTCGAACGGGGTTGGGGGGACGATTGATTACAGAGGGGACGGAGTTCGGAGATTTCCGCATCGGCCGATTGATCGGCTGGGGCGGTGGTGGAGTCGTCTACCAGGCAACTCAGCTTTCCATAGGCCGGGCGGTCGCGATCAAGGTTCTCCGCGCTGAGCTCAGCGCGGATCCCGAATTCGTAGAGCGTTTCAGCCGGGAGGGGCGCGTCCAGGCATCGCTTCACCACGCGCACATCCTCGACGTCTATGAGGCGGGCGAATCGCCACACGGCCTCTACCTGGCACTGCGGCTCGTCGAGGGCGGCTCGTTGGCCGAGCGCATCGCCGCGGGTGAAATCGATGTGAAGGAAGCGCTGGCGTTGCTGAACGGAGTGGCATCAGCCCTGGACGCGGCGCATGCCGCGGGAGTAGTTCACGGCGACGTCAAACCGCAAAATGTTCTTCTCGACTCGTCCGGCGACGCCCTTCTCACCGACTTCGGCTTGACTCGCGAGCTGGGCATGACACGCGCCACCCAGAGCGTTGCAGTGATGGGGACCGTCGCCTATATCGCACCCGAGATCATCCACGGAGGTCGTGCGACGCCGGCAAGCGATCGCTACTCGCTTGCGGCCATGGTGTTCGAGTGCCTCACCGGGCGACCGCCCTACCCGCGGCCCACTGCCGCCGCCACGCTTTTCGCTCACACGAGCGAGCCCCCGCCCGCGGCCAGCGAGGCGCGTCCTGGCCTCCCCGATGCGCTCGACTCAATTCTCAGGAGCGGTTTGGCAAAAGAGCCAGGCGATCGCCCTTCGTCGGCTTCCGCGCTCATCGAAGGCACGCGAGCGGCCGTGATGCAGGCGCCGACGGAGCTCGGACCGATCAAGCCGCCCACCTACGGAACCGAAGCGCCTCGGTGGATCGCGGGAAGTGCCGCGCCTTCGCCGCGGAGAAATCGCCTTGTCACGTACTGCCTGGGCGCGGCCTGCGTCGCGTTGATTGCCACTTCTGCGCTTCTCGCGCTATCGGACAACAGCGACGACCGCCCCTCAGAAGCAGGCGGTGCGGTCGCGCCGCCGCCGAAAGAGACAGTGTCGCTTGGCTCCGCACTCGATGCGCCTGCGATTACGCCGACGTCCTGCACGGGTGAGAAGTCCAGCCTGAGTATCCGGCCGTGCTCGATCGCCCAGGCAGACCTTTCCGGCGCCACCCTGCGCTCGCCGGTGGATGGAGTCGTGACGTCGTGGAGTATCGCCGGCGCCCAGGGAGACCTGGCGCTCCAAGTCATGCGGACGGAGGGCGACGACTCCTATCAGGTGGCCCGAACGCAGTATCTGTCCGTGCCCGACCCCATCCCGCACACCTTCGACGCCGACCTGCCGATCTCGAAGGGAGACTTCATTGCGCTCTCGCTGGCGCCGGGCGCCAGCGCCGGCATCGCACCTACTGATCAGGCGACCACCAACCGCTGGTTCCCCCATCTGACGGGATACCCGAGCCGATCCGAACCTGACAAGGGACCGGGCACCGGCGTGGATGGTGAAATCACGGTTCGAGCGGACATAGAAGCAGGAGCGAAGCCTGAGCTGCCCAAGCTCGTCGACGGCTCGAAGGCCGCCAAGCTCGAGTCTGGCCGCCTGATCGAAAGCAACACGATGCGCCTCGACAACCCGAAAACGGTTCGGTTGGACCTCATAGCGCTTGACGGGGCGGTCTACCTGGATCTGTTCAACGGGGGCAAGAGAGCCGCACGGATGGAGGTGCCCGACGCGTCCCCCTTCGGCGAAGTAGTGGACGCGGACACATACACGTATAAGGGAGACAACTCAGGAGAGTTCTTCTTCCAGTACGTAAACGATGCGAGCGGCCGCATCATCGATCGCGATTTCGGGGTCTACCCCTCCACGCTGGAACTCTTTCTCTGAGTGTCAGACCTGCCGCCGGGAGCCAGGCTCGGAGAGTTCGAGGTTCGCAGCGTCGTCTCGACTGACGCGCGTGGGCTTGTGCTGGCGGCCACTCAGCCTCGCCTGGAACGCGACGTCATTCTGCGGCTCATCACTGGTGCCGATGACCGGTACCACGAGCAACTTGGGGAAGCCATGGGCAAGCTAACGGAGCTCCGAAGCACCGCGATCCCGAGGCCACTCGCCGTCGGGAGCAGCGAGTGGGGTTCATATGCCGCATTCGCCTTGCGACCGAGTCGCCCATTTGGGCGCATTGGCAGGTCCCGACGCGCGCGGATCCTCCAGGACACCCAGGACACCCTGGGACTACTCCATGACATGGGCCTTGCCCACGGCGCGCTTGATGCTGACTCGATCCGGATCGACCCGGAGGGCAACGTAGTCCTTTTGCACGCAGGCACAGCAGGTGCGATCTACGGCACGGACGATGCCCGCCGCCGAGACGAGGAGGCGCTCGAAGCTTTGCGCGTGAGTCCGGGCCCGAGTCGGGCGCGGCTTGTTGCCGGCCTCGCGATGGCGGCGGCTGTTGGCGCAATCTGGATGGCTTCTCAAGAAGGCGGCAAGGGACCAGAACCTCTTCCGCCTGCTCCCGCGGGAACGTCTGTCATTGGAAGCGAACTCAATACCCAGGCTGAATCGATCGGGTGCGACGGCCTCGAGCCCAAGCCATCGACGGTGGATTGTTCGGTAGTGAGAGCCGAGGGGCAGGGAGTGATCGAGATTCCGGCCGATGGGGTGCTGCGCGCCTGGGCGGTCACCAATGCAACCGGCGAGCTCAGCCTCCAGGTCTTCCGCCCGCGAGGCGACCTCTTGACCGACGCGGGGACCTCTCCGATCGAGAGGCCGGCCAATGCCTCGCCACAGCAGTTCGACAGCGAGATAGCGGTGCGAAAGGGCGACCTCGTTGGACTGCTGGTTCAAGCAGGCTCGGGATTCGGAGTCGAGGGCACCGCAGGAGGAAAGACGTTGCTCTACAGCGGCTCGCTTGATCGAGACGTGACCCAACCCGACTCACAGACGCCGGCCTCGCTCAATCTCCCGCTGGCACTGCGCGTGGCCTTTGAGCCAGGAGCGTCATCCGCATCGCCAAGCCCCATTACCGGGTCCGAGGCGGCCGGTCTCCCGGAGGGAACCTCACTTGAGGCTCTGCTCGTGTCCTCGCCCCGGGGTGGCGAGCCACGAGACGCCGTAGTGATCCGCGCAGGCGAGGGTGTTGCTCTCGACTCTTTTGACGGCAAGCGCCGCGTCGCGCGGCTTCCCGTGCCGGACGCGGATCCCGGGGGCACACTCGTGCGCTTCGGCTACTGGGGCGAGGAACCAAACGGGGTCGAGATCACATGGTCAAACCCGGATGGCTCAACTGTCTTTCACCAGTACCGGGTGGCACAGAGCTCGCTCCGGCTCGCGAACTAGGACGCCCTGAAATCGCGCCGATGGACCACGCCGGTGCCCAGGGCCCGCCTTGCAAGCTCCGCGCGCTTCTTCTCCTGGGGCATATCTGTGACTCCGAACTCGCGATACAGGGCCTTCATGTGGGTTCTGACCGCGTCGACCGAAAGCACCAACGCCGTGGCGATCTCGTTGTTCGAGGCAGGCGTCGAGGCGACCTCACCGCCGGCCATGGGCTCACAGAGTGCAACCAACACGCGTCGCTGCGCTGGAGTGACTCGCGCGAGCTGCGAAGCATCCCCAGCCATGGTCGTCACCTGTGGCGGAGAAGCCGCGCTTGCCGGATCGTGAAAACGCACCGAGGTTGCGCCGAGCCTCAAGACGTCCCCGTCATCGAGTCGTCGGCGTGTTACGACCCTTTTCTCGTTGACGAAGGTGCCGTGACGCGAAAGTCCCTCGTCGCTCAGGACCCACTGGTCACCCAGGCGCTCGAGCACCGCGTGAGTCCGGGAAACAGTGGTATCCCAAGCCAGGACAACCGAGTTGCCGGCATCACGTCCCAATGTCAGCCGCTCGCCCGCGCCGAGCGGCAGGATGGCGAGATTTCCCCCGCCGTCGCGATACGCGACAAACGGAACCCCGCCATCTTCTGCCTCACGCATGCGAACCAGCTCGCCGGTCGTTAGCTCATGCGACACATTCGGATTATGAAGGCATAGGGGTGAATTGATCCACCCCCAGCGGGTATTCCCATCAGCACTACCGCAGCCTACGTTGCGACTGTGTTTGGGGATAAGGGGGCGCCGGACCCGCTCGCGGCGACGACATCGGACACGGACACGCTCCTCGCGGAGCTTCGCGCTTCGCGGGCGCGGCTCGCACTTGCGTCCACCGAGGCTAGGCGGCGGGTGGAGCGTGATCTCCATGACGGAGCGCAGCAAAACCTTGTCCTGCTTCAGCTCAAGCTCGCAATGGTTCGCGAGCACATCGAACACGATCCGGAGGAAGCCGCGACGCTTCTCGACGAGTCCAGGCTCGACCTTGACACCGCAGTCGCGCAACTCCGTGACCTGGCTCGCGGCATTTATCCGCAGATCCTGGCCAGCGGTGGGCTTGGCCCTGCGCTGGCCGAGCTCGCGTCAAAGTGCGCGATCCGGACGACGGGCGAGCTGGGGTCCATTGGGCGCTACCACGCCGAGGTCGAAGCAGCCATCTATTTCTGCTGTGCAGAAGCGCTCCAAAACGCATCGAAGCATGCTGGCCGGGGCTCTCGGGCGTCGCTGAGACTCTTCGAGCGCGACGGCCACCTCCACTTTCATGTCTCCGACGACGGCCGCGGATTCGACACCTGCAAGACCAAAGCAGGGAGCGGCATCGAGAACATCTCGGATCGAATCGGCGCACTCGGCGGCGAGGTCGCGATCGAATCGCGTCCCAACTTCGGCACGCGCGTCCGCGGCCGCGTGCCTGTCTCATGAGCACGGGGGAGAAGAAGGTCGCTGCCTGCGCTCGGGCGAGGGCCAAACGCGGGCAGAGGATGAGCTTACGGATATGACACGCACCGTCACCATCATCTTCACGGACCTCGTGGGTTCGACCGAGCTCATGGCCCAGCGAGGCCATATCGAGTCAGACGAGCTTCGGACGCGGCATTTTGCGGCTCTCCGGCGGGCGCTCGCGGTTCATCGAGGGCGGGAGGTGAAAAATCTGGGCGATGGTCTCATGGCCGTCTTCGATAGCGCCGCGGACGCCCTCGCCTGCTCGATCACGATGCAACGCCTCGTAACAGCCGACTCGTGGCAACGCGAGCGGCGAATCCGGATGCGAGTCGCGATCAGCGCGGGCGAAGTCACGGCCGAGGGCGGCGACTTCTTCGGACCACCCGTGGTCGAAGCGAGCCGCCTGTGTGCCGCAACGGAGCCCGGCCAGATCCTGGCGTCGGACGTGGTTCGCATGCTTGTGGGCTGGGGCGGCATGCACGACCTGGAGCCGATAGCCCCGCTCGAGCTGAAGGGGATCCCAGGCATGGTCACCGCCTGCCGGGTGAAGTGGGACTGCGACGACGAGCGGCCATTGCGCGTCGCGCTTGCCGATGACTCGGCTTTGCTCCGGGCTGGGGTCGCCAGCGTTCTGGATGCCGAGGGCTTCGACGTGGTGCTCCAATGCGACGACGCGGTGGAGCTGATGGCCAGGCTGGAAGCAGCCGATCCCGATGTCGTGCTGCTCGATGTGCGGATGCCACCCACGCACACGACAGAAGGTCTGGACGCTGCTGCTCAGATCAGAGACAAGACCCCGACGGTCGGTGTGATCGTCCTATCGGCGGAGCTCCAGGCCCGAGCGGCTCAGCGACTCCTTGACGGTGGCACCGACGGGATCGGCTACCTCCTTAAGGACCGGGTCGGAGACGTCGCCCAGCTGGTCAGCGCGATCAGGACCGTTGCGAGTGGTGGGTCGGCAATCGATCCCACTGTGGTAGCTCGGCTGAAGCCGGCAGCTCGAGAGTCCGGATGAGCCGCGGCGCCGCGGGGGAACTCTTCGGGCGTCTGTACCGCCGCTTGCCGATCCGCTACACCGACTTCCTGCGCTTCGGTGCAGCCAGTTCGATCGCAGTGCTGACCCTCGTAACTGCGGCCTTCGCAATCCCAATTCTGGACATGACCGCTTCCGAGTACGGCAAGTCGATGCTGCTCGTCTTTCCGTGGATGACGCTAGTGGGTGTCGCGGCCGAGTGGACAGTCGGGCGCAGGCTCGACCCTGTGCGGGTATGGCTTCGGGGTAGCCGGCGTGCGGAGTTGGCACCAGCCGCCTGGGAGGCAGCAGTGCCCGGGCTTGCAGGGGCAGTTCTGGTGGGCGGATCCGTTGTGGTCGTTGGTTCGGTCCCCGCGTCGCTTTGGGTCGCCGCCGAACTCGATGCTTCCGGGCCGACGATCGCTGGCGCCATCGTGTTCGTTTGGGCCTTCGTTGCGGCGGGAGGGGCACTCCACTACCTCCTATGGGAACGCGCACTCAGGCCCGTTGTTCTGGATCTTGCCAGTCAGCTTCCAGCGGGGTTCAAGTCCGAGCGGCGATCTTTGACCCTGAGCGGAAGGCTCTTGATGCTTATCCCTGTGATGAACCTGATCAGCACGCTGGCGGCCTACTCGCTGGCGAGCGTTTTGGGCGGCCCCACGGGACGGATCGTCGTCGGCCTTACGGTTGCAGTCCTGGCCACCGCGCTTGTGTGCCTTCCCCTGACCATGATGCTGCGCAGATCGCTCCTGGGCCCGATCGACCAGCTCCTGAAGGCAATGGGAAGGGTCGAACGCGGGGACCTGGAAGCTCGCCTCCCTGTGCTCTCCGCCGACGAGATCGGCACCGTCGCCCAGCACTTCAACTCGATGCTGGGCGGCTTGCATGAGCGGGAGCGCTACGCGCAACAGAACGTGTTTCTCACCGAGGATCTCAAGACCTCGCGTGCGCGCCTCGTTGCCGCCTCCGACGAGGCGCGCCGCCGAGTAGAGCGTGACCTTCACGACGGTGCCCAGCAGCGCCTCGTGCTGATGAATCTGAAGCTCAACCTACTTCGAAAGGAGCTCCAGGGAAGTCGTTCGTTGCGCACGGTCGAGGAGGTCGCCGATGACCTGAGCTCGGCATTGGAAGAGCTTCGCGGCCTGGCCCGTGGCATCTATCCGCAGGTCTTGACCTCCGATGGGGTGGTCGCAGCCCTCGAATCGGTAGCGACGGAAGCGCGAACTCCGATCCAGGTGAGCGGCGTCGGCGTGGGCCGCTACGCCGACGAGATTGAGGCCGCGGTGTACTTCTGCTGCCTTGAGGCGCTCCAAAACGCGTCGAAGTACGCAGGGAAGGATGCGAGCGTCCAGGTCAAGTTGGCGGTCACGAACGGCAGGCTCTTATTCGAGGTCCGTGATGACGGCCGTGGTTTCGACCCCGCCAAGGCCGGTTCGCTCTCGGGGCTCAACAACATGACCGATCGCATCGGGGCGCTTGGGGGCGAGGTCGATATCGAATCGATGCCGGGGGCGGGGACAACGGTGCGCGGTGCAATTCCTGTGCCGTCGGACCCGGTGCCCGCGATCTAGATGACGATCGGCGCTCGGACATACGCGAAACATCGCGGACACTACGTCGACCTGTTTGCGGTTCTTCTCGCGTCCGCAATTCATCTCATGATCATCCCGAGCTACTCGGCGATGCTCTTTCCCTATTTCCGGGCGAGCTTCGAGCAGTATCTGAAAATCGTTTTTGCTTTCGAGGTCGCTCTGATGCCGGCAAGCATCGGTATGTGGATCGCTGTTCGCCACGTGTTCGGGCCCACGATCGAGTGGCTGCGGTCTGGCGCTGGGAAGAGACCGGCGGCCGGTCTTTGGGACCTGACCGTGTCAGGCATATCAAGGCTCGCCCTTGTTGCCGCCGCGCTCTTTGGCGTCTTGTGCGTGCCGCCCGCGATCTACACGTCCGAACTCGTCGGGCTGTCTTCATTCGGTTTCTTTCTCTATCTCACATTCCTGGCGATCATGGTTTCGGCAGTCATCGTGTTCGGCTATCTCTTCGCCGAGCAATGGTTGCGACCCCTGATCGCGGAGCTCGCGAGCTGGCTTCCTGAAGAAGAGACCAGACACGGCGCACTTCTTTCGCTCGGGACGAAGCTGCTTCTTCTCGTTCCTGCGATCAACCTGTTCACCGGCATGACCGTTGCGGCGATCTCGACAAATGAGCTCGACATCGAGGGGAGGCTTGCTGTGACGGTTGCCGCCACGACGGCTATCACGCTCACCCTTTCGCTCGGTCTTTCACTCATGCTCCGCAGGTCCTTGCTTCAGCGGCTCGACGATCTTCGCGAGACCATCCAGGACGTCGACTCGGGGAATCTGAACGCTTCCGTCCCGTTCTTGGCAGGAGACGAGATCGACGACGTCGGTCGCTCCCTGAATCAGATGGTCGCCGGTTTGCGCGAGCGCGAGGCGCTCCGTGAAGAGAACACGGGGCTCGTCGACGATTTGCGCGCTTCGCAGGCGAGGATCGTCGCAGCCGCAGACGAGAGTCGGCGAGCGGTCGAGCGCGACCTCCACGACGGCGCTCAGCAGAACCTTGTCCTGATGAATCTGAAATTGGGTCTTCTTCGCAAAGGGCTCGGAGAACACGAGGTCGCGCCGATGGTCGAAGACCTTCAGGCCGATCTCGGTGCTGCGCTATCCGACCTTCGCGATCTTGCGCACGGGATCTACCCGCAGGCCTTGACGTCCGACGGGCTGATCGCAGCGCTGGAGGGGGCAGCGGCGGCCTCGGCTCTCCCGGTCACCGTTGCATCCAGGAATATCGGGCGCTTTCCGGCGGAACTCGAAGCCGCCGTCTACTTCTCCTGCCTTGAAGCGCTTCAAAACGCAGCAAAGTACGCCGGGGATGGGGCGAAAGCAACTGTTTCCTTGACGGAAGGTGGCGGCAAGCTTCGCTTTGAAGTCACAGATGACGGCGCGGGGTTCGATCCGTCGACCGTGAACGGCTCGGCAGGCCTTCAGAACATGGCCGATCGCATCGGAGCCCTCGGGGGCGAGATCCAAATCGATGCAACACCTGGGGCAGGCACATCGGTACTAGGGTCCGTCCCCCTGAAGGACTTGGGGGAGCCTCCTATCCTCGCGTAGCAATGGCGATTCCACCCGTTGGCGCACACGTTTGGGGCGAGGACCCGTTCCGCGAGGCCGAGGAGGTGGGAGCGGATTGCATCCAGCTCTTCCTGTCCAACCCGCAGGGCTGGGAAAAGCCGCCGCTGCGCGACGATGCCGAAAAGCTTCGCCAGTGGAAGGTCGGCGTTTACGTCCACGCGCCATACCTGATCAACGTCTGCTCGCCGAAGCCGAACGTCCGCTACGGCTCGCGAAAGATTCTCAACCAGACGTGCGAGGCGGCCTCGGAGATCGGGGCGATCGCGGTGATCGTTCATCCCGGACACGCCGAGGACGGGATCGACGAGGGCGTCTCGCGATGGACGCGGACGCTGGAGCAGGTCGAATCCGAGGTTCCGATCTACCTGGAGAACACTGCCGGCGGCGACAATGCGGTCGCGCGCCGCTTCGACGCTCTGGCGAAGCTCTGGGAGGCAGTCGGAGCCGCCGAGACGAAGAACGAGATCGGGTTCTGCTTCGACACCTGCCACGCGCATGCCGCAGGCGAGGACCTGAGCGACGCGGTCGAACGCGCGATCGCGATCACCGGCGGCATCGACCTACTCCACGTGAATGACTCTCGCGACGAGGCGGGCACAGGGGCCGACCGCCACACCAACATCGGTGAAGGCCACATCGACCTCGACGTGCTGCGGCACATGATCCGCGCCGCGGCGGCGCCCGCGGTCGTAGAGACGCCGCGCGACCCGGTGGACGTGCTCAAGGCCGACGTGGATTTCGTTCGCGAGACCCTCGAAGCGGCTTAGGCAGACGCTGCGCCTCCGCGGCGCATGCGGGCCGAGAAGCGGCGGGACTCGGTACGCCTCCGCTTGAGGTCGCGGTGCTTCTTCACCTGGCGCCGCACGTCCTCTGCGAGCTCGTGGACGGAGTGAAGCATCTCGGGCGTGGCTTCGCGGGCGCGAATCGTGTTGCCCTTGAGTCGAAGCGTCGCTTCGGCGATGTACTTGTCCGAGATCCGCGGGTTGGTCTCCTCGCAGAGCTCGATATCGAGCGTCGCGAGCTCGGAAACCTGCCGAGCGATCCGCTTGAAGCGCTTGCGTATCGCGTCCTCGAGCTCGGGAGTCACCTCGGTGTTCCGACCTCTGACCTCGATCCTCATGGCAAGCCTCCTCGCGTAGTGGACTTAAGTCATTGCGATCCTACGCCTCTGAGCGGGGAGCGCAAGTCCATTGCGATGGCCTATTAGTCTGCTCGGGCGAACGTCAGGGCGCGCACTTTGTCGCCTGAGCGGGGAGCGCAAGTCCATTGCGATGGCCTATTCGTCTGCTCGGGCGAACGTCAGGGCGCGCACTTTGTCGACGCCCGCGGCACGAAGCGCTGCTGCGCATGCCATGAGCGTCGCGCCGGTCGTCGCCACGTCGTCGACAAGCCACACGTCGCCGTCCGGCGCGGGCGCCCTGGGGCCGAGCAGCCGGATCCTCGGCGGATCGGCAGTGCGCTCGGCCTTCGCACGTCCAACCTGTCTCGGGCCGTCCTCGCGCACCAGGCACGAACACGCGCGGGCGCCGGGACACTCACCTGCGATGAGCCGCGCGAGCATCGCCGCGTCGTCGAAGCCGCGCGAACGCTCGCGCGCCGGCGCGGGCGGAACGGGGACCAGCCACCCGGCGCGAGTGGCGCCCCACGCCCGCACCATGCGCTCCGCCGCGACCTCGGCAAGAGTCAGACGAGCCGAGAACTTGAGGCGCCTGACAAGCTCGCGCGCGACGCCGTCGTAAGGAGCAGCGCTGACGATCTCGAGGCCCCCGGACACGTGCCCGCGCAACGCCGGCAAACGCTCGAGGCTGGTGGAGCACCTGCGGCAAAGCGCGTCATCGGCATCACAGGCAGCGCCGCAGATCGAACAGAGGGGCGGAGCGAGGATGCTGGCGGCAACACGAAGCAAGGCGCCCTCGATAGTCCCGCGGCAAGCGTGACCCGTGGCGCAACAGGCGAGCCAAAAGCGCCACGTAGGCGAGTCCGGGGCGGTACGAAGCGCGGGCGGCGGTACGAAGCGCTTCGACCGCCCCGGGGTTGGCGTGGAGCGCGGGCGGCGGTACGAAGCGCCCCCACCGCCGAGGTCGCGATTCGCCCGTTCTGAACGGGCAAACCACTCCTTCGTTTTGAGGCCCAGATCGAAGGCGGACTTGACCCGTCACTGACGGGTGAATCGCGACCTCGGCGGTCAGGGGCGTGGCGGCTCGGAGGCGCCCCGCCGCCCAGGCGCCCCGCCGGCCCCGTCGCCCCGTCGCCCCGTCGCCCCGTCGCCCCCGTCGCCCCCGCGGCGCTAGTTGAAGACGGCTCGCTCCACTTCGGAGAGGTCGTTCTCGCAGCCGATTACCGCGGGGGCTTTGCCCAGCGCCGTGTCCGGGTCCTTCAGGCCGTGACCGGTGAGGACGCAGACGACCGACTCCGGCTTTGGCATGTCCTCGACGGTCGGAAGGCCGTGCGCCAGAAGGCCCGCCACCGACGCGGCGGAAGCGGGCTCGCAGAAGACGCCCTCGCGCGAAGCCAGCAAGCGATACGCCTCGAGGATCTGGTCATCGGACACCGCGGCGATGCGGCCGCGTGAAGAGGTAACCGCGGTCATCGCCTCTTCCCAGCGGGCCGGGTTGCCGATGCGAATCGCCGAAGCGACCGTCTCGGGGTTCGCGACGGGCTTGCCGCTGACCAGCGGCGCGGCGCCCTCGGCCTGGAAGCCGTAGAGGATCGGCGCGGCGCCTCGTTCGCCGAAGCCCTTCCACCAAGAGGTGATGTTGCCGGCGTTGCCGACCGGGATCGCCAGCGCAGCGGGCGCTTCGCCAAGCTCCTCCATGACCTCGAAGGCAGCGGTCTTCTGCCCCTCGATCCGGTACGGGTTGACCGAGTTCACGAGCTCAATCGGGTGCTTCTGCGCCAGCTCGCGAACGATCGTCAGCGCCTCGTCGAAGTTGCCGCGCAGCGCGACGACGCGGGCGCCGTGCATGAGCGCCTGGGCGAGCTTGCCGATGGCGATCTTGCCCTCGGGGACGATGACGACGCCGCGCATCCCGGCGCGAGCCGCATACGCGGCGGCACTAGCGGCGGTGTTGCCGGTTGACGCACAGATCACGGCTTCGGCCCCGCGACCGGCGGCCCGCGAGACGGCAACGGTCATTCCGCGGTCCTTGAACGAGCCCGTGGGATTGGCCCCCTCGAACTTGATGAAGACGTTGGCGCCCACACGCTCGGAGAGGACTGGCGCCGGAATCAGCGGCGTCGAACCCTCGTTCAGGGTCACGACCGGATCGTCCACCTCAAGGGGCAGGTGCTCCCGGTAGCGCTCGATCAGTCCAGCAGGCATCAGACGAACTGCTCCTCGATGACTCGGATCGCCCGAGGATCGGCGCGCATGAAGTCGAGCTTTGCGAGCTCGTCGAGGGCGCCATAGAAGGCGCTCTCCATCGTTTCGTGAAGCACCATGACCAGGCGCGCCTGCTCGGCGGTTCCCCTCTGAACCATGCTCTTGACCGAGATCCCGGCCTGGCCGAGCACGTCTGCGACGGCGGCAAGCACGCCCGGCCGGTCCGCCACCTCGAGGTGGAGGTAGAACGACGACTGGACATCGCCCACGATCCGCAGATTGCGCCGCGTCTCGTGGACCGGCGCGTCGCCCGACAGAATCGAGACGACATCTCCCAGGACCGCGGTTGCCGTCGCAAGGCCGCCCGCGCCCGGGCCGGACATCGTGATCTCGGTGATCGCAGGCGCCTGGACCATCACTGCATTGAACGGGCCCTCGACCGGGGCGAGTGGGTGGCCCGGGTAGAGAAAGCAGGGAAAGACCCGCACGCTCACGCCGCCGTCGATGAGCTCGGCGACGCCCAGGAGCTTCAGGGAGAGCCCGAGCTCCATCGCATACGACATGTCGTCCGGCCGGATCTCGGTGATCCCCTCAAATGAGACGTCGTCGAGGTGAACCGGAGTGTGGAAGGCAAGCCGGGCGAGGATCGCCATCTTCGCGGCCGCGTCAGCACCCCCGACATCGGCGGTTGGGTCTGCCTCGGCATAGCCGAGCTCCTGCGCACGGGCGAGAACGTCGGCGTACGACGCGCCGGTCTTGGCCATCTCGGTGAGGATGAAGTTGGTGGTGCCGTTGACGATGCCGAAGACCTTCGTGATCTCGGTGGCCGCGAGGCTCTCCTGGATCACGCGGATCACCGGCACGACGCCGGCGACCGCGGCCTCGAAGCGAAGCTGCACCCCAGCCTCGCGTGCCGCTTCGAACAGCTCTTCTCCGTGCTGGGCGACGAGTTGCTTGTTCGCGGTCACCACGTGCTTCCCCGCCTTGAGCGAGCGCAGGACGTAGTCGCGCGCCGGGTCGGTCCCGCCGATCAACTCGACGACCACATCGGAGCCTTCGAGGATCTCGTCGAAGCTTCCCCCGGATCGTCTCAGGACGCCTGAGAGCTCGGGCCGCCTGCCGGCCGTCGCCTCCACGTCGGCAGCCTGCTGCTCGATCAGCTCGGCGAACGCGCCACCCACCGTCCCCTTCCCGAGGAGGCCGATGCGCACGGGCTCAGACATCTCTTGCCACCAGGTCGTCCAGCGTCTCGCGGCGGACGACCACCCGAGCCTGGCCGTCGCGGCAGAAGATCACCGGCGGCCGCGGCATGCCGTTGTAGTTGTTCGCCATGGCATGACCGTACGCACCCGTCGCGGGAGTTGCCAGGACATCGCCCACCCGTGGTGCCGCCAGTTCAACGTCGGCAACGATCACGTCGCTCGACTCGCAGTGCATCCCGGCCACCGTCACGCGCGAGTCACGCGCGTCCCCGGCGCGGTTTGCGATGAGCGCGTCGTAGCGCGCGCCGTAGAGCATCGGGCGCAGATTGTCGGACATTCCGCCATCCACCGCCACGTACGTGCGCACCCCGGGGATCTCCTTCACGGTCCCGATCTCGTACAGGGTGATGCCGGCGTTTCCCACCAGCGACCGCCCCGGCTCGACCAGGATGCGCGGCACCGGGTCGAAGACCCGCGCAACGCCCTCAGCCTTGACCTCGACGTAGTCTGCGATGGAGGGAGGCTCGTCACCTGGCGCATAGGCGATCCCGAGCCCGCCGCCGACGTTCAGGAGGCGAAGCTCCGACTCGTCGAGGGCCGAGCTCTCGACGAGCCTGCCCAGAGCCTCGATCGTCTTGACATACGGCTCCAGCTCATAGATCTGCGAGCCGATGTGCGCGTGCAGTCCGACAAGGCGAAGGTTCGCGGCCTGACGGACGGCCTCGATGGCCCGTGCCGCGAGCCCGTCCTCGAGACCGAATCCAAACTTGGAGTCGAGCTGACCCGTGCGGATGTAGGTGTGAGTGTCCGCCTTGATGCCGGGGGTGACACGGATCATCACCTCCTGCGGGCGATCGAGCATGCCGTCGAAACGCTCGATCTCGTCGAACGAGTCGCAGATCACACGGCCCACTCCTGCTTCGATCGCCAGGCTCAGATCCGTCCGGGTCTTGTTGTTCCCGTGAAGGTAGATGCGCTCCGGCTTCACGCCGGAACGGAGCGCAGCGTGAAGCTCGCCGGCTGACGCCACGTCCACCGAGAGCCCAGCCTCGGCCATCAGCCCGTAGATCGCTCCGATCGGCGCGGCCTTTGACGCATAGATGACCTCGAAGTCGCTGGTCCGCGCAGCGAATGCATCGAGGTAGTCGCGGACACGCGAGCGGATGTCGTCCTCGGCGTAGACGTACGCGGGGGTTCCGAACTCGGCCGCCAGCGCAATCGTGTCGCAGCCACCGATCTCCAGGTGGCCCCGGTCGTTCACTCGGCTGCCACGCGGCAGGTGGATGTCGGATCGCGCTCTTCATCGGGTGGTCATTATTCCCAGGCGATGCTTCGACGCACCCTTCCATCGCCCGACGCGCCCAGCGAGCGGGGCGAACACGAGGGCAGGCCGTACTGGCTTTGGCTGCCGAAAACGGAGCCACCCTGGCCCGGGATGGCCATCCTCCACGGAGCCGGATCACGCAAGGAGAACCACGGCGACTTCGCCCGCATGTGTGCGGCAGGCGGCTGGGCGGTGATCTCTTACGACCAGCGCGGGCACGGTCAGGCGCAGGACGAGATGGTCCCCGCCGCGCTCGGCGATGTCGCGAAGATGGCGCGCTTCCTCGCCGCTGACGAGCGCGTGGACCCGGCCCGGATCTGCGTGCGCGGGTCGAGCATGGGTGGCTTCTGGGCGATCCACGCGGCGGCGACCTCCAGGCAATTGCCGGCGCGATCGCGATCTGCCCCGCTGGCGAGGAGCACCTCCTGCGCATGCTCGCCGCCGGAGAGGCCGAATTCCGCATGTCCGAGGACTTCACGGCGCTCGCTCACGGCGTGGCTCGAAGAGCACGATCTGCGCGAGGCGGCCGAACTGATGGACTCGAAGCCGCTGATCGTGCTCCACGCGAAGGGCGACGAGCGGATCCCGTACGACCACTCCGAGCAGGTCGCCGCGCGAAAGCCCGATCCGAAGAAGCTGGTGATCCTCCCCGGTGGCCACCACCGGTCGATCCAGCACGACCCAGAGATTCAGTCGGTCGCGCTCGAGTGGATGGCGCGCAGGATCTGAGGCTCAGCCGAGAAGGTGGCCCAAGCCGCCTGTGACCTGGCCGAGTCCCCCATTGACCTGATCGCCGAGGTGGTTGTTGCCAAGGCCGCCGCCCAGGCCGTTGAGCGCACCACCGACCGTGTCGTCGAGAGGCTTGGTGATTCCGTCGGTCAGGTCTCTAAGCGGCAGGCTCACGCCGAGACCGGCGGCGGCATTCTGGACCCCGCCAACCGCTCCCTGCACGAGACCGGGGGTGCCGGAGGTGCCAACACCCGCGGCACCGGTGCCGCCGCCCGAAAGATCGGTGGTACCCGTGCCACCTGGGCCGGCGATGGTGCCGGGCGCGACGGGGCCGTCTCGTGCGCCAGCCGGGAGGGCGGCAAGGATCTCTGTGGCGGCAGCCGGACTTGGTCTCGCCGGCGATGCGGCTACGGCGCCTGCGGTCGGGCTCGCCGCAAGGGCTGCGGCCTTCGGTGCGGCAGCGGGCAGAGCCACGGTGGCGTCGGCGGCGCCATCCGAGCCGAAAGGCATGCCGTTGAAGGCGACAAGGGCCGCGACCGATATGAACGCCAGCACGGCAGCCGCGACAAGGGAAGTCGTGACCCCGGTGCCGGCCGCGAATGCACGAGCGGTGGCGCCCTTGACGGGAGTCCGGGGGATTTCGATTGCGGTCTGCATAAGCCGATCGGAACGAGCGCGGATAGGCGCTTGTAACTCAGCTTTTCGGGCCTAACTTGAGCCGTCTGAAGCGATTTCACCGTTCTGTAGTACGAACGGCCACAAATGTGGTAGGCCGAGCGTCCAGCACCTAGCGATTACAGGTACCCAGTTGGGCCTAGAGGTAACCCATCGGATCGACCGGGGTGCCGTTCACGCGGACCTCGAAGTGGAGATGGTCACCGAAGCAGTGCCCGGTGCACCCCACGAAGCCGATCACGTCGCCCTGCTTGACGGGGCCTGAGGTGATGGCGAAGCTGGACTGGTGGGCGTAGCAAGTTGAGAGCCCGCCGCCGTGATCGATGCAGGTGTAGTTGCCGTACCCGCCGCTAGCCGCCTCGGTCTGGACGAGGACGACCGTTCCGTCCTTGGCGGCGCGGATCGGCGTCCCTGCGGGCACCGCGATGTCGATCCCCGCGTGCAGGACTCCCCAGCGCATGCCGAACGGCGACACGACCGGACCGTTCACCGGCCAGATGAAGCCGCTGCCGCCGCCCTGGATGGGCCCGGCGGGAAGCGGGTCGGTGGTCGTTGTCGAACTCTGCGCAGCCGCGAGCTGGGCCTGGATCTTGTCGTTGAGGCTCGAGATGTCGCCCTCGAGGTCGTGCTTTTCAGCTTCGACCGGGCAAGAGCCCCCGCCTTTTCGTCGCGCACCGCGTCGAGCTCCGCTTCGCGCGCTTCGAGCTGCACGCGCGTGCGCTCGAGTTCTGCCTTCTTTGCCGCGATCTCATCGCGTGCTCCCCTGACCCGCCGGACCGTGTCAACGGTCTCGTCACGGAGCTGCGAACGCGGTCGACGATGCCCGCATCCTGATCCTGCATCCGAGTCAGGTAGTCGTAGCGATTGACGAGATCGTCGAAGCCGTCGGAGTCGAGGATCACGGTCAGCGCGTCGGGCTGATCGCTCTTGTAGATGTCAACGAGGCGGCTGGAGAGGATGTTGAGCGAGCGACTGAGGCGCTTGCGAAGGAGGTCGAGATGATCCCTCTCCTCGGTCAGGCGGTTCTCCGTCTCACGAAGCTGCTGGGCCACCTGGGCCTCGCGAGCCCTGAGCGTGGCCACCTCGCCCGCAAGTTGGCTGATCTGGTCGGAGTAGCTCGAGATCTGGGTCGTGAGCACCTCGTCCTTGTGCTGCGCTTCTGAGAGCTGCGCCTGCTTCGAGTCGCGCTGGTCCTCGAGGGTCTGGGCGACGGCGGTCCCACCCACGACACTGAGCGCCGCAACGAGCGCTACGAAGAGCGTGCGAAGTGAGAGCCTGGTGGTGTTGAGCTGCCGGATCATGGTTGCGGGCGTCAGGTTCGTTCCCGAGTACGGGGTTCCCCGGACGCAGCGTCGGTCCTGCCTACGCAGGCAGGAATTCAGGCGTCAAAGTAGCAACCGGAGCGCCGTTTGCAAGCATCTCTTAACACTACTTATGCACTTTGCAAGTCTCCGTGCAGTGTCCCCGGAGCGCCTCAGGTCATCTGAATGAGGGCTCCCGCAGGCACGCTCTCCTCCATCTGGAGGGTCGAGTGCTCGATGTCGTAGCGGTCGCGAAGAAGGAATTCGAGTTCGCGACGAACCGCGTCGCGGTCGGCTCCCGGCCCGGTCACGACGTGCGCCGAAAGCGCGACGAACCCAGAGGTCACGGTCCACACGTGCAACTCGTGAACGCTCGTGACCCCCGAAACGTCACAGAGCTCACGCCCGAGACGATCGACGTCGAGACCTGCAGGCGCAGATTCGAGCAGCACTTCGAGCGGTTCGAGAATGAGACGGACCGACGAGAGCAGGATCAGGACCGCGACGACGAGTCCGGCGACGGGATCTGCCTGAAGCCAGTCCGTCGCGAGTATGACAGCGCCGGAGACGATCACCGCCAGTGACCCAAGGGCATCGGCGAACGAGTGGCGGAGCACGCCCTCGAGGTTCACGTCCTCGCGGTCGCCGCGCATCAGGACCCAGGTTGCAGCAGCGTTCCCGGCCAGGCCGAAGAGGCCGATCGCGAGCACCCCGCCGCCCTCGATGCCGGGCGGGTCAGATAGACGGTCCATGGCCGCGACGGCAATGAGCACAGCGATCACAACCAGGGCGACGCCGTTGACGAGCGCCGCCAGAACCTCGCTTCGCTGAAGGCCGAACGTTCTCCGCCCGTCACCGGGCCGGGCGGCCAGGGATGCGCCCAGGAACCCGAGGGCGATCGCGCCGACGTCGGAGAGGACATGGCCCGCATCGGCGAGCACGGCGAGCGAGCCGGTGATGAGACCGCCGACGATCGCAACAGCGAGCATCGCGACGTTCAGGAGCAGGGCGACGCGCATCCGGCTGCGATTGCCCGCGCGCCGAGCGTCAAGGCCGTGGCTGTGGCCTCCGAGACCGTGGCCGTAGGAATGATCTCCGCCCACGGCCCGAGGGTACATCGGGCGGCGGGAGGTGCCGACCATTAACGTCTCCCTCGTGCTCACCGGGGTGCGCTATTTCTTCTCGGACGTCTTCTTCTGGATTCGGTCACATCCGATCCGGGGGTTCCTCGGCCTGCTGGTCCTGGCGGCTCTGGTCGCCGGCGGAATCTTTGCCGGCACTCGGCTCGGCGAAGACGCACCTCCTGCAGGGCCGGCTCCGGCCCCCGACATCTTCGTCGAGCAGGGGCAAGCGCCCGAGGCCGCCTCGGACCTCGGCTTTCCCGCTTTCGCGACCCGCAACACGACTCGCGTAGCCGGCGCCGACCCCACCGCCGACGCCGCCGGCGTGGCCCTGGCGACCTTTCCCACGGGAGGCGTCGTGAAAGGCCCGGCTGCCGTGTCCCTGGTCGACTCCGAGGACTGGGCAGCCGGCATCGCCGCGTCGAGCCTCGTCGCACAGCCGGTCTCAGCGCCGATCCTCTTGACCGAGGGCGACAACCTGCCGGACCTCACCACCAGTGCCCTCGACGCACTGAAGCCAGGGGGTGGCGCAGCAACAGGCGGCGCGCAGGCATTCACCCTGGGCGGCGCGGCGGCGCCCGACGGGCTCGAGGTGAAGGCTGTCCAGGGAGACACCGCCGCGGACGTCGCCGCCGCAGTGGCCGACCTGCGGCAAAAGCTCACCGGGAGCCCACCGGATCATCTCCTCATCGCCACCTCAGACGATCCGGAGTACGCGATGCCCGCGGCGGCGTGGGCGGCGCGCTCAGGCGACCCGGTGCTCTTTGCCCAGGCCGACTCCGTCCCGTCGGCGACGCTGAAGGTGATTGAGGACCAGGCCGACGTCCCCGTATACATCCTCGGCTCCGAAGGGGTCATCTCCAAGGAGGCCGAGAAGGAGATCGCCAAGGCATCCAACAGCCAGGTCACGCGTGCCGCCACCGAGGACGATCCGCTCACCAACGCCGTTTCGTTTGCCCGCTTCATCGACGGGAGCTTCGGCTGGAACATCAACGACCCTGGCCACGGGTTCGTGATCGCCAACCTCTCGCGCCCGGCAGATGCGGGCGCAGCGGCCGCCCTGTCCGGTTCGGGCACGTGGGGGCCTCTGCTCCTGACCGACGACGCGGAGGAGACGCCATCCGCGCTCCAGGGCTTCCTTCTCGACCTCAAGCCCGGCTACGAGGACGACCCGACGAGGGCTGTCTACAACCACATCTGGATCGTGGGAGATGAGACCGCTGTATCGATCGCCTCGCAGGTCGAGCTCGACACGATCGCGGAGGCAGCGCAGGTAGAGTCCGGCTCGGGCGACGCCCTCTTCAAGCCGGACGACGTTCCCGAGCCCGAGAGCAACCAGCCGCCCGCGAAACCCAAAGACGAGCCGAAGGACGACGAGAAGCCATGAGCGAGAGCGAACGCCCAGACCGGCTCGGCGGCCGAGCGATCACGATCGATGACATCCGTGCGCTCGCAGGCCCAGCGACGCCCCACTTTTGCCTTCAGATCCGCAACCGGATCGCGAAGCTGATCCAGGGCCTTCCCTCAGACAGCCCGGTCCGTGCGGAGGGCGAGCAACAGATCGCTCGCCTGACGGAGCTATCCGCCCACTCGGGCGAGCCGCGAGGCGCACGATGACCGCGACCGCGTCGCGCGAAAGCCTGACCGGAGTCCTCGACGCGCGCTCCAACGCGATCGCTGCGGAGGAGGGCGCCTGGGCGGATGGCTACCTCAACCTGCTCGGCTCAGAAGGCCTCGAGTCCACCGGCGTCACGCAGGACCTCATGCTCACCCGGATCGTGCCAGTCATCTACGAGCGCTGGTGGAGGCCCGCCCTCGGGCGCGCCGCCAAGGGCCTCACCGGGCCGGGAATGTCCGAAGAGGCACGGATCGCGCGCCTCTTCATGGGCCTCGGACGCGGCGACCGCGTGCTCGATGTCGCCTGCGGCCCCGCAAACTTCACCCGCCAGTTCGCCAAGGCCGCCGGCAGCGACGGACTCGTCGTCGGCATCGACGCCTCGCCGACGATGCTCGAGCGCGGTGCCGAGGACAATGAGAAGACTGGACACGACAATCTCGTTCTCGTCCGCGGCGATGCCACGGCGCTGCCCTTCGAGAACGGCTCGTTCGACTGCGCGTGTTGCTTCGCCGCGATCCACCTCTTCGACGACCCGTTCGCCGCTCTCGACGAAATGACTCGAGTTCTCACGCCCGGAGGCCGGATCGCGATCATGACCTCGATCCGCCGCCCCGTGACGATCAAGCCGATGAAGCCCGTGGTCGAGCGCCTGAGCGGAATGAAGGTCTTCGAGCCCGACGAGATGACGAACGCCCTGGCCGAACGGGGTTTCGAAGGCGTGCGTCGCCGCGTCTCGGGCCTCGTCCAGTTCGTGGGCGGCCGGCTCCCGAGCTAGCGCCCCCAGCGACTTCGTTACATCCCCGATGGCGCAAACGCGGCGATGACGCGGCGCTGGTACTCGTCGATCCGCTCCTTCGCGATGAAGTACGTGGGCGGCCCGAGCGAAATCGCGTCGCCAAGCGCGGCGATCACTCCGACCTTCTCGCGCACCCTGTCTATGGGTCCCACGGCGCAGTAGGTGTCGACCATCTCGTCGGTGACAGCGGCCGCGACGCCTGCCAGGTCGCCGGCGCGGAACGCGTTGCCGACCGCCTCCGCCTCGGAGCCGAAGCCGTGGATCTCGAACAGCGGGTGGTAGGTGCGAACGGTCGCGTAGAAGGCCAGCGTTCGCCGCGCTGCGCCGTACGCATCCTCGAGCTCTGAATCGTCCTCGGTGATCGCCACGCACATGCCGGGAACGAAGTCGAAGCTGGATCGGTCGCGACCCGAGCGCTCGAGTCCCTTCTCGAAGTTGGGAATCATCACCTCCTCGAGCCAGCGGTCGGAGCAGATGAGGTGCCCGAGGACCCCATCGGCAACGTCCCCGGCCATTCGCGCCATACCCTCCTGCACGGCCGCGGTGTAGATCGGCACCCGATCGCGGAGAGCCTTGTGAGGGCGTACCCAGCCCTTGATGTCGATGTTGTGGTAGGAGCCCTCGTAGCGGATCGGCTCGCCGGCGCTTGCCGACTCCATGATCAACCGCGTCGCCTCGATCGTCTCTCGCAGGTGCGGGGCGGGACGCCCGTAATCCGCACCGTGCCAGCGCTCGTTCAGCCGCTTTACGCCTGCGCCGAGTCCAAGCCGGAACCGGCCGCCCGACATCTCGTCGATGTCCAGCGCCGACATGGCGAGGATCATCGGGCTCCGCGTGAAGCCCCACGTAATGCCGGTACCGATGCCGATCCGCTCGGTCTTGGCGGCGAGCCAGGTGGCCTGGGTCATCGTCGAGCGATAGAGCTCGATCGCCCAGACGCCTTCGATTCCGGCGTCTTCGGCCAGGCGTGCGCCCTCGGCGAGCTCCTCCGCGGAGTCACCGAGGGCGATTACCTGAATGCGGTCCAGTGCGGTCAGCTGGCGCAGGTGGTGAGCCCAAGAGCGGACAACTTCTCGTTCGTGTCCGTGAATGCGTCACCTTGAAGCAGCGTCGGGTCGTCCGATACGTCTGCGAGTTCGTTCTCCGCCTGGTCGAGGACAGAGTTGAGCTCCTCGTCGTCGCTCAACGCACGGAGGTCGTCGATTTGCCCCTGGATATTCGGCACGATGACATCCGTCACGGCCTGAGCGAACTCGTCAGGGCTGGGCTTACCGCCAAGCTGGCCGAACGCCTGGTCCAGCTCCTCGTTGCCGTCCAGGCAGATCTGGTTCCCCTGCTCGACGACGTCCGTTGGCAGGGCCGCCGATCCGGAGGAACCCGTTGCGCCGGTTGCGCCAGCGGCTTCTGTGGTGGGAGAGGGGCTGGGATCGTCGTCGCCACCGCAGCCGGCGGCAAAGGTCATCGTGCTGGCGACGGCGACGAGGGCGAGAGTTTTACGCACGAGCAATTCAAGTCTCCTTCTGACATTTCGGGACCGCGACACCCTACTCCTCAGCGAATGCCGCACTCCTGGGATCCGTATGAGCGTGAGAGCTTCTCGGCCTTCTTCAGGCCGCTCGGCACCCCGGCGTCCGCAAGACCTCGAGGATCGGCCTCGATCTGGGCGATCCCCTCCCGGGTGGCGTCCAGGATCGCCTGGATCTGGTCTTCGTCGCCCTCGGGTGCGCCAAGCGCATCGATCGCCGCCGTCTCCGACTCGAGCGCGGGCACGACGATGCCGGTGGCTACCTGCTCGACCTCCGCGGGGTCCGGATGCTTCTGCGTCACGATGTCATCCGCAGCGGCCTCGATCTGCGACTCCGACGCGTGACAGATCTGGTCCGCCTGCCTCAGGAACTCGACCTTGGACAGCGAGTCGGAGACGACCGGCGAGTACCTGCCGTCGTTCGTGTCGCCACCCCCGCCGCAGGAAGACAGCGCCAAGACGGCCACCACAAGTGCGGCGGCCGTGGGCTGCAACGCCTAGACCCTCTCGATCAGAGTGCCGGTGCCGAGGCCGCCGCCGCAGCACATGGTCACCAGGCCAGTCTCCGCATCGGAGCGCTCCATCTCGTGGAGAAGCGTCGTGATGAGGCGCGCGCCCGAGCCGCCCAGTGGATGACCGAGCGCGATCGCACCGCCGTTCACGTTGACCTTGTCCATGTCCGGATCGAGCTCGCGGCGCCATGCGGCGACGACCGAGGCGAACGCCTCGTTGACCTCGATCAGGTCGATGTCCGAGATCTTCATCGCGTTCCGCTCGAGGAGCTTCTGCGTCGCCGGAATCGGGCCCGTGAGCATGATCACGGGGTCGACGCCCACGGTCGTCTGGTCGACGATCCGGGCGCGTGGTGTGAGACCCAGCTCTTCGGCCTTCTCGCGGGTCATGAGGAGAACCGCGGCAGCACCGTCGGAGATCTGCGAGGAGTTGCCGGCGGTGATCGTGCCGTCCTCCTTGAAGACCGTCTTCAGCTTCGAGAGCCCCTCGATGTTCGTGTCCGGGCGGATGCCCTGGTCGGTCGTGTAGGTGTCGCCGTTGACCTGGAAGGGGACGATTTCGCGTTCGAAGCGGCCCTCTTCGGTCGCGCGGGCTGCGAGCCGTTGGGATCGAACACCGAGTTCGTCGAGCTCTGAGCGGGGAATCTCCCACTGCTCAGCGATCATCTCGGCCGAGAGTCCCTGCGGGATCAGGTCGTACTTGGCCATCAGCTCAGGCGAGTAGGCCGCGCCGTGCTCCGACATCACCTGGGCGCCGTCGGCAAAGGAGATGTGGCCCATGTGCTCGACCCCGCCACCGATGACCACGTCATGGACGCCGGAGGCCACGAGCGCCGCGGCAAAGTTGACGGCCTGCTGAGACGAGCCGCACTGGCGGTCGACCGTGGTGGCGGGCGTCTCGATGGGAAGGCCGGCCTCGAGCCAAGCGTTGCGACCGATGTTCATCCCCTGCTCGCCGAACTGCTGAACGCAGCCCGCGACGACATCTTCCACCTCGGAGGCGTCGATCCCAGCGCGGTCGATGACCTCGGAGTAGACCTTCGCGAGAAGCGTCGAGGGGTGGACGTCCTTGTAATAGCCCTTCTCCTCGTGACCGCGTCCGACTGGTGTACGAACCGCTTCGACGATGACGACTTCGCGGCCGCCGAACTTGCCGTTTTGAGCCATGGGAGAGCCTCCTGAGCGAGAGAGAGTTGCCCGGCTGAGGTTAGCCCCGCGTCGCCTCGGTCTCGGTGACGCCGGGCGGCGTCCAACCGGGACCGTGGAAGAGGACGCCGGCCTTGGCGCGGAATCCGCTCGCCCTCTTCATGTCGTGCCACATCGCGATGTACTCGTGGAAAGCGACACGGACGGGGCGGAAGGTTCGAAGCTGCGTCGTGAGGCCGTACCGCACGCGTTCGCCCTCGGGCTCGTACGTGCCGAACATCTTGTCCCAGATGATCAGGATGCCGCCGTAGTTGCGGTCGAGGTACTGCTCGTTCACGCCGTGGTGGACGCGGTGGTGGGACGGCGTGTTGAGGATCCACTCGATCGGCCTGGGAACCGGCGCACGCGCTCGGTGTGGATGCCGAACTGGTAGATGAGCGACCAGGCCTGGGCAAGGAAGACCATGTAGGGCTCGAAGCCGACGAGCGGCATCCAGAGCCAGAACGGGTAGTACGTCATCGGCACCCAGGTCTGGCGAAGCGCCGTCGACAGGTTGTAATGCTGGGAGGAGTGGTGGACCACGTGGCTCGCCCAGAACAGGCGGCTCTCGTGCGAGACCCTATGGAACCAGTAGTACGAGAAGTCGTCGGCGAAGAAGAGAAAAACCCAGACCCACCAGTCGCCCGAGTCAAGCCGAAGCGGAGTCAGCTCGTAAAGGACGACGTAGCTCGCCAGGACCGCGAACTTCCACGCGAAATTGATCGTGAGGTTGCCCAGGCCCATCGTCAGGCTTGTGCGGGTGTCGCGAGGCTCGTAGCCAACCAGCTCCTCGTCATGGTCGCCGAGATGCCGGAACGCGAGGTACTCAGCCGCCAGCAGCAGAATGAAATACGGAATTGCGTAGTAGAGGATCGCGGCCATTACGGGAAGGTAATCGTAGATCGGGCTGGCCCTATGTCTCCGAGGCCGAGACCGGCGGCTGAGCGATATGGAAGACTCGCCGCCCGATGAATCCTCCACACGGATACGAACGGCCCGCGATCGCAGGCAGCGGCACCATCGCCTGCGGGCTGGCCGCGTGCGCTTCGACGCTCGGCGAGGTACTGCTCCTGGCACGCTCCGACGCTTCCGCCTGGCGGGCAGAGGAGCAGGCACAAAAGCAGGCGAAGAAGCTGGATGGTGCGGTGACGGGCCACATCAAGGTCACGACCGATCCTGCGCTGCTCGCGGGCTGCGACCTGGTGGTCGAGGCGATCGCTGAAGATGCCGATCACAAGGGTGAGCTTCTGGCAACACTCGCTCAGGCCGCCCCGGCGGCAGATCTCGCGACCACCACCTCCTCCCTCTCGATCGCTGACCTGGCCGACCGCGGTAGTTGCGCCGACCGGCTCTTCGGCCTTCACGTATTCAACCCGGTAACCCGCATGGAGTTGATCGAGCTCTGCATCCCGGTGGGGACCCGCGACGGCCTGGGCGACCGCGCGCGCGCCTGGTGCGAGGCGCTCGACAAGGTCGCGGTCGAGGTGCCTGACACGACCGGCTTCGTCGTCAACCGCCTGCTCTTCCCCTATCTCTTCGACGCCGTGCGCTTCATGGAGGAGACCGGCCTCACAGCGCAGGCAGTCGATGACTGCATGCGCCTCGGCGCAGGTCACCCGATGGGGCCCCTCAAGCTCCTCGACTTCGTCGGCCTCGACGTGGCGCTCGCGATCGGCGAGAGCCTGGAGGAGGAGTCAGGGTCGAAAGCTCATGCGGCGCCCGCCCTGCTCGCTGACCTCGTCGTCGAAGGCAAGCTCGGCCGGAAGTCAGGCGAAGGCTTCTACTCGTACTAGGCCGCTGCGCGCCGGCCCTTGCCGGCCAGGTCCCAGACCACGTCCGCCTCGGAAACCTGCTGGCGATTCGCAAGGTCGGCAACCTCGGCCCAGGGGAGTGCGGCTTCGGGAAGCTCGTCCCACCGGGCGAGCTCGAGCGCCTCGAGCGCTCCGCTCAGCGCGGGACCCAGGCGCTCCTGCGCCTGAAGCGTCGCCCGCAACACCTCCAACTGGCGATCGGTCAGACGAACAGTCCACACGATGATTGAAGGTACGCGGATCGCCGGACGCTTTCTCAGGCAGGCGCTAGTCGTCATCGACGTCGACCGGCGGTATGACGACCGGATGCTCCGTCGTCATCGGCCTGATCCGCACCGCAACTATGCGGTTCTCGCGCACGGACTCCACTCGAATCTCGTGACCATTGGCCCTGATGCGGTCGCCACGCTTCGGCAGCCGGCCGAGTTCCGAGAACACGTAACCCCCGACCGAGTTGTAGGCGTCGGAGTCGACCGGCAGGCTGATACCGGCGTCCTCGAGGTCGCCGATTGCAACGTGTCCGCGGACGTACCAGTCGCCGTCGGCGAGACGGCGCACGGTTGACGAGCGGGCGTCGGTCTCATCCTCGATCTCGCCAACGACCTCTTCGAGGATGTCCTCGACGGTGACGATGCCGACGGTCCGCCCGTACTCGTCGGAAACCACGGAGATCGAGCTGCGCTGACGCTGGAGCTCGGCCAGCAGATCGTCGAGCGGCTTGGTTTCCGGGACGATGGGAACATCGCGGATGGCGCTCTCGATCGAAGCGTCTGCGCCAGCGTTCATGTAAAGCCGGACGAGTGAGTTGTTGTGGACGACACCGCGGACGCGATCCGGATTGTCGTGCTCGATAGCGACTAAGCGCGTATGCCCAGAGGAAACGCAGCGCTGGAGCGCGTCTTCAACGGATTCGTCCGCGTTGACAGTCACCACTGCGGGGATTGGGGTCATAACTTCGCGCGCCTCCTGCTCGTGGAGGTGAAAAACGCCCCCGAGCATGATCGCCTCGCCGGGATCGAGTGTGCCGCCCCGAGCGGAGCTGCGGATGATTCCCTTGACGTCCTCCGAGGTGTGCTTCTCCTCCAGCGAGCTGGGATCGACCCCGAACAGCCGGGCGATTGCGTTGGAGCCACGGTTCAAGAGCCAGGTGAAGGGAGTGGTTGCGACATGGAACCAGTTGACGGGCCTCACCAGGAAGCGGGCAGCGGGCTCCGGCTTCGTGATCGCAAGCATCTTCGGCACCTGCTCGCCGATCGTTATGTGGAGCGAGGTTGCAATCGCGAACGAGATGACGAGCGCGGCTGCGTGAGCGCCGCCGCTGTCGCCGAGAGCCGGCTGGAGCAGCTCCGCGATCGCGGGCTCGCCAAGGAAACCGATGCCGATGGAGGCCATCGTGATGCCGAGCTGGCACGCCGCCAGGACCTCGTCGAGCCGTCCGAGCTGCTCGAGCACCTCGTCGAAGCTGGCGTCCCCCTGTTGCGCCATTGCCTCAATCCGGCTTCGGCTCGAGCGAACGAGCGCGAACTCCGCGGCCACGAACAGGCCGTTGAGCAAGACAAGTACGAGCAGCGCTATAAGCGCGACTGCTGTCATCGGGGCGTCGTGACCGGTCTAGAACCGGTACTGGGAGGGTGGTCGTCGTCCATCGGCGACGGGTGAAGGATACCCAGAACCCAGGAAACACGACTGACGCTCCCAATGGGAGTAAGGGCAGGCACAGATCTGCCCATCGGTCACCGCTCCTCTCGATAGGTTGCCCAGGTGGACTCCGAGCAGGATTCCGTTCCGTATGTCGACGCCCTGGTCGAGCACGCATCACGCGAACCCGCCAGACTGAGCGTCCCCGGCCACAAGGGCGGGCACGGAGCCGACCCCTCGCTGATCGCTGCCGTCGGAGCCCGGGCGCTGGAGCTGGACATCCCGGCCCTCGTGGGCGGCATCGACGTCGGGCCGCTCGAAGAGAACCCGTTCCAGCAGGCGCAGGTCCTTGCCGCCGAGGCGTGGGGTGCGGCCAGGACATGGTTCCTCGTCGGGGGCGCGTCGCAGGGCAACCACGCCGCCTGCTTGGCCCTCCGCCATTCCGGCCGCAGCGTTGTCATGCAGCGCAACGTCCACTCGAGCGCGATCGACGGGGCGATCCTCGCCGGCCTGGACCCCACGTTCATCGCTCCGGAAATCGATCCCGACCTCGGCGTCGCACACTGCGCGACACCCAGCGGGCTTCAGACGGCCCTCGACTCCGCTCCAGACGCCGTTGGCGCGCTGGTCGTGTCGCCCACGTACTTCGGCGCGTGCGCTGACGTCGAAGCGCTCGCCGAGATCTGCCACTCGCGCGACATGCCGCTGATCGTCGACGAGGCCTGGGGCGCCCACCTCCACTTCTCGGACGAGCTTCCAGACAGTGCGCTCAGTGCCGGAGCAGACCTCGTGATCTCTTCGACGCACAAGATCGTGGGGAGCCTCTCTCAGTCGGCGATGATTCATCTGGGCCACGAAAGCAAGCTCGATCAGTTCGTGGTCGACCGGGTCGTGACACTGCTGGAGTCGACAAGCCCGAGCTCTCTCCTCTCACTCTCACTCGACGCCGCACGTCGGATGGCATCCGTTCACGGAGCGGCTCTCCTGGCGGAGACGCTTGCGACCCTCCGCGTCACCCGGCGCCGGATTCAGGAGATTCCGGGCCTCGGCGTCCTTGACGAGTCAGTGATCGGAAGCCCGGGCGTCTACGGCTGGGACCCTCTCCGGTTGACCGTGGATGTCCGCGGGACCGGCGTTACGGGCCACCAGTTCGCCGACCGCCTGTTCGCGATGGACGTGGACTACGAGCTCGCGACAGAGACCGTCGTTGTTCTGGCGTTCGGCATGGGCGGCAGCGCCGCAGACCTGGCTGAGCATCTGCTTGCGGCACTCGAGCGGGTCGTGGGCGACCTCGGCGGCGGCGAGGAGGCTCACGACACGCCGTTCGCCGTGCCGCCGCCGTGGGGACCTCTCGAGCGAAGCCCGCGCGACGCGTTTCTCGGGCCCCAGGAGGCCGTGCCGTTCAGTGACGCGGAGGGCCGAATCGCCAGCGAATCCCTCGCCGCCTACCCCCCGGGGATCCCGAATGTGCTGCCAGGGGAGCGGCTGACGCGAGAGACTCTCGGCTTCATCACCGACACCCTCGCCCACGGCGGAAAGCTTCGAGGCGCCAGCGACCGTACGCTGCGCACCGTGAGGGTCGTCGTCGAATGATCTGGGGAGTCGATTCCGAGTACGGAGTCATGCGCGACGTCCTCCTGTGCCCACCCGACAACTTCAAGTGGGGCGCAACCAGCGTGATCTCCCGCGCGACGCTGGAGAGCGGGCGGGTGTTCGACGCGGAGGCGGCCCAGGCGCAGCACGCCGAGCTGGTGGCCGCCTACGAGGAAGCTGGAGTCACCTGCCATTTTCTGGAGCCGGACCCGGCCCTCCCCTACCAGGTGTTCGCCCGCGATTCGAGCGTGATGACGCCGTGGGGTCCGTATGTGACGGCACCGAAGCAATACTGGCGCCGCGGCGAATACGCACCGGTAATTCGCTTCTATCAGGACTCCGAGATTCCGATCTGGCAGATGGCCACCGCCGGCGCGATCGAGGGCGGCGACGTGATGATCGTCGAGCCGGGCTGCGTGGTCATCGGAAATGGCGAGGAGCGCACCGAGCGCAAGGCGGCCCAGCAGCTCGCCGCCTGGTTCGAGGCCGAGGGCTGGGAGGCGCGGGTTGAGCCGATCCCAGGCATCTTCGTCCACATCGACGTTCTGATGGCGGTCATCGCACCCAAGCTCGCAGCCGTCTGCACCGACATCGTGTCTGGTGGACTCGTCCGCTGGCTCGAGGCCAAGGGCTTCGAAATCCTGCCGGTACCCGCCGAAGATGCGTTCGCTCTCGGCGTCAACGCGATATCCCTCGGCAACGACCGCGTGCTTACCGGCGCCGGCGCACGCAACCTCAACGAGCAGATGGCGGCCCACGGCCTGAACCTCCTCGCGCCCGAGTTGGAGATGTTCACCCTTGGCGGCGGCAGCGCGCACTGCCTTGGGCAGGCGCTTCACCGCGATCCGCAGGGTTGATGACCCTCGAAGCGCCGCAGGTTGACGCGGTCCGGGTGATCGCCGACCTGCGACTGCTCGCTCTGCGAACCGGCGACGAGGCGGGCGCCCAGCGCCTCTGCTGGACCGAGACCTGGCGAGACGCGCGCGCGTTCCTGCGAGCGCAGCTCGATTCGGTCGGAGCCGCCTGCGAGGTCGACGAGGCAGGCAACCTATGGGCGCGAATCGAGGGCGAGGACCCCACCGCCGATGCGCTCGTTGTCGGTTCCCACATCGATTCCGTTCCCGACGGCGGCTGGCTCGATGGCGCGCTCGGCATCATGGCCGCCGTCGGTGTCCTGAGGGCGTGGGCCGAGTCGGCGCGCAAGCCACCGCGGCCGATCGTCCTGGTGGATTGGGCGGACGAGGAGGGCGCGCGATTCGGGATCAGCCTCTTTGGCAGCTCGGCGTTTGCCGACTCGCTCGATGCCAGGGCTGCCGCCAAGCTGCGCGACGCGGATGGTCTCGACATGAAATCCGTCCTGGCCGAGAATGGCGTCGAGATCTTGAAGGCAGCCGACTGTTCGAAGCGCCGCGAAGGCCTGAGCGCCTATCTCGAACTCCACATCGAGCAGGGGCCGGTGCTCGAAGCCAAAGGCGCGACGCTTGCGGCCGTGGAGGGTTGTCAGGGCATCGAACGCCATCGATTCACCTTCACCGGGCAGGCATCTCATGCGGGAACGACCCCGATGGACATGCGCAGAGATGCCGGGCTGGCGGCGGCCGATTGCGCGCTGCGGATGGCTGAGCTCCCCGCTGAACACGGCGGGGTTGCCACGACTGGCGACCTCCGTTTGGAGCCGGGCATCATCACAGCCGTTGCGGGCGTGTCTCATCTCGGTTGCGACCTGAGAAATCCGGACCCCGGGGCGCTCGCCTCGATGCTGACGGCCGCGAGGAAGGCCGCGCGTGAGAGCGCCAAGCGTTACGGGTGCGGCTTCACCGAGGCACCGATCTTTCGGATCGAGCCGATCGCCTTCGACGGCGATCTGGTCGGGATGGCGGACTCGGTCTGCGAAGGGGCGACGGGAAAGGGTTTCAGGCTCACGAGCGGCGCGCTCCACGATGCCGCGGAGGTTGCGCGCGTGATGCCGGCGGCGATGCTCTTCTGCCCGTCGAAGGGCGGGATCAGCCACGCCATGGAAGAGGACACGGCGGACGAGGATCTCGAAGCGGCGATCGCGGCCTACGGGGAGCTCGCGTCAGCGGTGCTCGCAAGATGATGCACAACGACCGCACCGTCGAGAATCACGCCACAGGCGAGCGCGTTCGCTTCGTGCTCACCGCCGGCGAGACCGGAGGCGAGATCCTCGTCATGGAAGATCACTGGACCCGTCCCGGCCATGTGGTGCCCCGTCATGTGCATCCGGGGATGGAGGAGCGCTGGACGGTGATCGAGGGAAAGGTCGGGTACACGATCGGCGACGAGGAGACGGTCGCAGGCCCCGGCGACAAGGTCACCGCGCCCGCCGGCGTCCCGCACTCGGCGCGGGACCTCGGTGCGGGAGAGGTGGTCGTCCGGATCGAGATGCGACCCCCGCTGCGCTGGGAGGATTTCGTCCGCCAGCTGTTCGCGCTTGCGGGCGAGGACCTGCCGGATGACCTTGCGGCTCGCTCGCTGGACGAGCTCTTCAGCGAGTTCGGACCGGAGATCGAACTCTCGCCGCTGTAACGAGCGAGCGCCTACGAGGACTTCAAGCTGTCAATCCAGATCCAAGGGGGAACTCCTCACATGACGGATACGAACACCGATTACTCCGACCTCAAGGCCCTCTTCATCAACTGCACGCTCAAGCGCTCGCCCGAGACTTCCAACACACAGGGCTTGATGGACATCTCGATGGACATCATGAAAAAGAACGGCGTCACCGTCGACTGCATCCGCGCGATCGATCACGACATCGCAACTGGCGTGTGGCCTGACATGTCGGAGCACGGGTGGGACAAGGACGACTGGCCCGCGATCTTCGAGCAGGTGATGGACGCGGACATCCTCGTGCTCGGAATGCCGATCTGGCTCGGCGAGAAGTCATCGGTCTGCACCCAGGTGATCGAGCGCCTGTACGGAAACTCGCATCTCCTCAACGGCGAGGGCCAGTACGCGTATTACGGCCGGGTCGGAGGCTGTCTCGTCACCGGCAACGAGGACGGCGTGAAGCACTGCGCGATGAACACGCTCTATTCACTTCAGCACCTCGGCTACACGATTCCGCCGCAAGCGGACTCGGGCTGGATCGGCGAGGCCGGGCCAGGGCCGTCGTACTTGGACGAGGGCTCCGGCGGCCCCGAGAACGACTTCACCAACCGCAATACGACGTTCATGACGTGGAATCTCCTCCACATCACTCGGATGCTGAAGGACGCCGGCGGCATCCCCGCGCACGGGAATCAGCGCTCGGAATGGGACGCAGGTTGCAGGTTCGACTTTCCGAATCCAGAGCATCGCTGACAGACCCTGCGAAAGGCTTGACGGCCTCGCTAACGTCGCTCGCATGAGCGACTGGGACAAGATCAAGGACCTGCCGATCGAGATCGAGGGCTATGAGCTCGAGGCCAACGACCACGAGTACTCGCCCGAGTTCACGCGCGGTTCGACCATCGTCCACATGAAGGGTGGTGGTGACGAGGGCCTTGGCGAGGATGTCGTCTATGAGGTGCTCGACCACATCGCGAACCGCGACCTCGGCGCGCGCTTTGACTTCACAGGCGCCAAGACGCTTGGCGAGTTGTGCGCCCTCACGGGCGAGATCGATCTCTTCGAGGGCGCACCGCCCGAGCGCGAACCGTCTCGGCACTACCGGCGATGGGCGTTCGAATCCGCGGCGCTCGACCTGGCGCTTCGGCAGAACGGCGTCTCGCTGCACGACGCAGTCGGGCGCGAGCCGAAGCCCCTTCGCTTCGTCTGCTCGACCCGCTTGACGACTTTCGGTGAGGAGAGCGCCTCTTCGACCCATGCCATCACGAGCCGTCTCGAGAAATACCCGACGCTCGAGTTCAAACTCGATCCCGAGAACGACTGGACGCCGGAGTTGATCGAGGAGATCGCCGAGGTCGCAACCGTCCAGGTGATGGACCTCAAGGGCTACTACAAGGGCACGGTCGTCGAGGTCGAAACCGATCCCGAGCTCTACCGAGCGGTCGCAGAGCGCTTCCCCGATGCCTATCTCGAGGACCCCGATCTGACCGATGAGACCCGTGAGGTGCTCGAGCCCCACTGGGACCGCGTTACGTTCGACGCGCCGCTTCACTCCCTTGCCGACATCAAGGAGTTCGCGCCGCGGAAGGCGGTCAACTCCAAACCGTCGCGGTTCGGCTCGCTCGAGGAGATCCTTGCGATCTATGAGTACTGCGAGAGCGAGGGCCTCGCCGTCTACAGCGGCGGCCAGGGAGAGGTTGGGCTTGGCCGCGGTCAGGTTCAGTACATGGCCTCGCTCTACCACGCGGACACGCCCAACGACTGCGCTCCTTCGGGTTTCAACGACCCTGCGGTGCCGGACGGGATGCCGTCGAGCCCGATGGACCCGGTTCCGTCGGCAACCGGCTTCCGCTGGGGTTAGGCCTCGGCCTCCGCCAGGGCCTTCTTCCATTCCTTCGCCTTGCGCCGGCCTGACACCAGGCTGAGCGTCTGCGAGATCGCGCCGCCGGAGGGGTAGTCGTAGGAGATGACCCAGCGCCGGCCTGGTGCTTGCACGATCATCATCGCGCCGCCGCCGGTGATGGGCCACGTCACCTCGCACTCTTCGAGGGGATAGGAAAAGGCAACGACTTCGTCACCGGCCTCAATTTGTCCCTTGAGGCCGTCCTTCTCCAGCAGTTCCTCGAGCCATCCAAGCGCCGCTTCCGCGGCATCGCCGTCGAGGGTGAACGAGATCTCATCGTCGGTGAGCGCTAGCGCGCCCGAGATCGGGAACGGGTTGAACCGGTTTCGCAGCAGCCAAGCCTTGTCCTCGCGAACGTCCACATCGCTCCTCTCCTTACGCACGAAACCCCCCGTGCAGGCGGAACTCTGCCACACCCACTAGATTCGCGGCGACCCGACCAAGGAGCCTCTGTGCCGGACAAGACTTTCGCTCAAGCACTGAACGAACACATCCCGAACGAATTCGCCGCGTCGCAGGCGTACCTGGCGGCCGCCATCTACTACGACGGCTTCACGATGCCCCGGATGGCTGCGTTTTTCTATCGCCAGTCGATCGAGGAGCGCAACCACGCGATGATGATCGCCCAGTACCTGATGGACATCGATGCCGAGGTGACAATTCCCGGGATCAATGCGCCCAAGAACGGCTTCGCGGATCTGGTGGAGCCCGTGAGGGTCGCACTCGAGCAGGAGCGGAAGGTCACGGAGCAGTTCAACGAGCTGACGTCGATTGCTCGCGGCGCCAACGACTTCCAGGGCGAGCAGTTCCTCCAGTGGTTCCTCAAGGAGCAGGTCGAGGAGGTGTCGCTCATGAGCGACCTTCTCACGGTCGTCGAGCGAGCCAAGGACCAACCGCTCGAGATCGAAGAGTTTCTGGCGCGAGAAGCGCTGGGTCAGGAGGAAAACGACCCCTCAGCGCCCACCGCGGCAGGCGGCGCGGTCTAGGAGGGAGCGCCAGGCTTGTCAGCCCGGAAGCGCGCAAGCTCGGCGGCCGCGTTGGAGCGGACCTTCGAGCGCAGAAGAGGCGACCAGCCAAGGGCGACGCCCGGAAGACCAAGCGCCTGGCGCGACCAGCGCCAGAACGGAAAGTCGTCGTGCTGGTCGACGATCAAGCCCGCCGCGTCGAACTTGAAGTCCGAGCGGACGCGATTCTCGACCTTGCGGCCCGTATCGCCAAAGGAATACGTCGCGATCCAGCGGGCGGAGCCTGCTTCCTCGTCCGCCCTTGCCTCGGGCAACTCGACGGCGAGGTCTGTCGCGCGCGCGGTCAGCATGCGCCACATGTCCTGAGCCTGGCCGGCGGTCAGCTCCGGAAACACCGGATCCGAGAACGTCGCCCCGTCCGCGTAACAGGAGGCCATGGCCTCACCATCGTGGCGATCGAGCCCGTCGTAGAGCTTTCGAATCGTCTCCTCGTTGCGCGCCGCGTCGGCCATGGGCGGGGAGCCTATCTCCGCCGGGCGCATATGTCAGGGAACGCATCGTGGGCGGCGACGGAAGAAGGGTGCGACCAGCGCGACCCCTGCGACCCTCCCGACAAAGGCTCAGGACGCGGCCGAGACCGCGCTGGGGCAAGAGCTGCGGGTCGCCGGCTACGGCGCGACCAAACCCGACGGAGGCGGCGCTTCGCCCGTACTCCGCGACGTCGCCACCCTTGCGGTCGAGGACGACGAGTGCGTCGACGCGTTCAGGTTCTTTGAGCCCGGCGAGGAGATCTGCACCCAGGGTGAGACCTACAAGGGAGACAAACACAGGACCGCGTGTTACGGCGACAGCGGCGGGCCGCTCATCGCGGAGACCGCGGCCGATGATCTTCTGGTCGGCGTCGTTTCCTACGGGGCGGTCCGCTGCGGGCGCACGAAGCCGACGGTCTTTGCACGGGTTGCCGACAACCTCGGGTTCGTCAAGAAGAAGGCCGATCTCAACTGAGCCTGCCGGGGAACGGGAGCGACGGGACTCGAACCCGCGGCCTCCGGCGTGACAGGCCGGCGCTCTAACCAACTGAGCTACGCCCCCGGCGGCGCCGATTCTACGCACCGGGCCCAATAGCCTCCGCGTCGTGCGGCTGGTGACCTATGAGAGCGACCGCGGCCCTCGGGCCGGGGTGCTTGGGAATGAGAGCGTTGCCGACGCCTGGGACCTTCTCGGCGACGAGGGCTCGTCCGTGCGGGAGCTGTTGGCGAACGATCGCCTGGGTGAGCTCGCGGATGCCGCGGCCGGAGCTGGCGATGGATCACCGCTCGCCGAAGTCTCACTCCTGCCGCCGGTTCCCGACCCCGAGAAGCTCATCTGCATCGGCCTGAATTACCGTACGCATGCCGCGGAGACGAAACAGACGCCGCCCGACATCCCCACCCTCTTCGCGAAGTTCCGGAACGCTCTCGCTGCGCCGGGCGCGACCGTGACGCTTCCGAAGGCGAGCGAGAAGGTTGATTACGAGGCCGAGGTGTGCGTCGTGATCGGCAAGCGGCTCAAGGAGGTCGACGTCGAAGCGGCGCTCGCCGGCGTGGCCGGATACACCTTGCTCAATGACCTCTCCGCGAGAGACCTGCAACTCGCAACGACCCAGTGGACCGCCGGCAAGACCTTCGACGGCGCGGCGCCCTGCGGTCCGGCCCTCGTCACGGTCGACGAGGCCGGCCCACACGACGGGATCGAGTTCTCGCTGACCCTGAACGGCGAGGAAATGCAGAGCTCAGGGACGTCGGATCTGATCTTCGCCGTGCCGGACCTCGTCGCTCACATCTCGACATTGATGACGCTGGAGCCGGGCGACCTCATCTCGACGGGCACGCCGTCCGGCGTCGGCATTGCCCGTAAGCCAAGCGTCTGGCTCAAGCCAGGCGATGAGATTGAGATCAGTTCGCCGCAGCTGGGCCGTCTTCAGACGCGTGTGGCATAGGGCCGGCATCTGGATCGAACTCCGGGACACCCGGCCTTTTTGCCGGTAGGCCACCCAGGAGTCCCGAATGAAGGATGCGCTGATCGGCGGCCTCAGCCGTCAGAGGTTCTGAGAGCAGGTGGCCCTGACCGAGATGGCAGCCGAGTTCGACGAGGCGGCTCGCCTGCTCTGGCTGCTCGATTCCCTCCGCAACCGCCTGCAGCCCGAACAGCTCCGCCAGGTCGAGGATCGCTCGCAGGATTGGGGGATCCGGGTCGGGCTTGCCGATCTCGTCCACAAAGGGCTTCGCGATCTTGAGGTTGTCGAGGGGGAGCTGCTTGAGGTAGCGCAACGATGAGTGACCGACGCCAAAGTCGTCGACGGCGATGCCGACGCCGAGCGCTTTCAGCTCGCCCAGGCGCCGGGCTGCCGAATCGAGGTCGTCCATCAGTGCCGTTTCAGTGACCTCGAGGGTGAGACCTGCTGGATCGAGCTGCGCGGTGCGCAGCGCGTCCGCAACCTGTTCGACGACGCCATCGTCCTGAAGCTGCGACGCCGAAATGTTGACTCCAACCGTGATTCCTTCGCTTGCGGGGTAGCGCGCGCGCCACAGTGCGGTCTGGTGACAAGCCGAGGCGAGGACCCAGCGGCCAAGATCGTGGATCCGCCCGCTCGCCTCGGCCAGCGGGATAAAGCGGTCCGGTGGAACCAGGCCGTGCGTGGGGTGGTTCCAGCGCACGAGCGCTTCGAGGCCGGCAATCTCGCGGGTGGCGAGCCTGAAGATGGGCTGGTAGTGGAGCTCGAGTTCGTTTGCCTCGATCGCACGCTTGAGATCGACCTCCATCTCGAGCCGCTCGACGATGTCGGCGTGCATGTGCGGGGCGTAGGCGCGGTAGCGCCCCTTGCCCTCGGCCTTGGCCCGGTACATCGCAAGGTCCGCGTCGCGCAGAAGTGTCTCGGCATCCTCGGGGCCGGCCGCGATACCGACGCTCGCGCCGACATAGACCTCGCGTCCTTCGATCACGAAGGGGTCGGCCAGCGAGTCGAGCATGCGACCCGCCGCCGTAGCAGCGTCCGAGGTATCGCTGATCTCCTCGATCAGAACCGCAAACTCGTCTCCGCCGAGGCGTGCGATCGTGTCCGAGGGGCGAAGGCACGCCTGAAGGCGGTTGGCGACGGAACGCAGAAGCTCATCGCCCGCGCGATGACCGAGGCTGTCGTTGATCGTCTTGAAGTCGTCGATGTCGACGAACAGGACGCCCACCGGTGCGGCGCTTCTTGCCGCACGGCCGACCGCAAGCGAGAGGCGATCGAGGAACAGGGCGCGGTTCGGCATCCCGGTGAGGCTGTCGTGGAAAGCCTCGTGCGCGACGTCATCGAGCGCCCGCGCATGATTCAGCGCCAGGCTGGCGTGCTCGGCAAGGGCGAGCATCGTCTGCTGATCGCGGGCCGTGTAGGAGCGGTTGGGATCAGACGATGCAGTCCCGACGCTCCCGACGACGGTCGACCCCTGGAGAACCGGGGCGGCCATGCCTGCGTGGAGACCCGCTCGCCTCCAGAAGGCAGGGACCTGCCGCGTGAGCGGATCCGTGGCCTTGTCGACGACGATCAAGCGACCCTCCAGCATCGAACGGGCGCCGAGCCCTGGGTCATCGATCCGCCGGCTGTTCCCGAGAAACTCGGGGTCGAGACCGACCGATGCCACGACTGTCGAGCGGTCGCTGCCGTCGAGGTCGCGCATCCGCATCATGCCGGCGTCGTCGCCGACCAGTTCGCACGCTGCGTTCACCACGCTGTCGAAGATGTCGTGGAGTGGCTTTTGCGCCACGATCGCTCTCTGAATGAACGCCAGTCGCTCAAGCAGAACCTGACGACCGCGGAGGGCCTGGAGCAGCCTGGCGTTCTCAGCGGCTTGGTTGTCTGAACTTGCGCGAAGGCTCCGCTCGGTGTCAACCAGGCTCAGGGTGCGCCTACCGAGCGCGATTACCCGGCCCATTCCGTGGGCCAGATCGATCTCGCTCGTGGCAAACGAAGCGCCGGCGCGAATGATCACCAATGCTCGGCTGTCGTTGTCGCCCGCGGGAACCGACAGCGCGTGTGCCCGACCGTGCTTCTCGAGCTTCACGTAATCGCGGCGCCCGGATGCGACAGCGCGCAGCGCGGCTGCCGAGAGCTCCGCGGCAACGGACCCCGCCGAAGCGATCACCTCATTGCGCTCGACCAGCGCGGCTCCTTCGGCCTCGAGCACTTCCGCGGCTTGCTCGACGAGCCGCGCGGTGGCAGTCGCCTCATCCTCGAAAGAGCTGAACAACGAGAGAAAGTCGGCGAGCTGCCGCGTCGCCCAACGGCCGTCTGGTTCGTCGTGTTGCCCCAGTTCGGTCATCGACCTTCCTCTTGCGCGCTCAAGGCCCAAATCCCTTCGCCCGGGCAGAGCCCTTCACCGGAAATATGCGGGTGAGCCACGAACGGCTTTCTTTCGTAGATAGAGACAAGAAGTCCATGCAACTGGTTGAAACCATCACAAGCAAATAAGTCGCGGATGAGAATCACATGAGAATTGCTGTCATCGGAACGGGCATTTCCGGCCTCACGTCCGCGCACCTCCTGTGCAAGAGCCACGACGTGGTCGTGTTTGAGGGTGCTATCCGCCCAGGCGGCCATGCGAACACGATCTCAGTTCAGGACAGTGAGGGCGCACAGCACGCCTTGGACACCGGCTTCATCGTTCTCAACGAGCGCAACTACCCGAACTTCGAACGGCTGCTCGAAGAACTCGGTGTCCCGACGCAGCCCGCGAAGATGGGTTTGTCGATTTCGAGCGCGGATGGCTCCTTCGAATTCGCAGGCACCGCGCGTGGCATATTCGCCCAGAAGTCAAACCTCGCCCGCCCGAAGTTTCTGCGCATGCTGCGCGACCAGATGCGCTTCAACCGGGAAGCTCGGGCGATGATCGGCCGCGAGAGCTCGCCCTCGGTCGCCGAGTTCGCACGGGACATGGGCTACTCGGACTGGTTCTTGGAGCGCATCCTCAAGCCCGAGGTATCGGCGGTCTGGTCGTCGGACCCAGACGCTGTCTGGGACTTTCCCGTCGGCTTTCTCGCCGAGTTCCTTCACAACCACGGGCAGCTCGAGTTGGCGGGAAGGCCTCAGTGGCGCACCGTGATCGGAGGCTCGCGCACCTACGTGAACGCGATCGCGGATGAGCTCGGCGATCGCCTCCGAACCAGTTCCCCGGTCTCTCGGGTCGAGCGCCTGGCATCCGGGGGAGTCGCAGTGAGCGTTGATGGGGCCGGTTCCGAAATGTTCGACGAGGTCGTGATCGCAGCTCACTCCGATCAGGCGCTGGCCATGCTCGCGGAACCCACACCCGCCGAGCGGTCAGTTCTCGGCGCGATCGCCTACCAGCCCAACGAGGCCGTGCTTCACACGGATTCGTCGTTGATGCCGAAGCGGCGAGCGGCCTGGGCGAGCTGGAACTTCCATCTCACCGAAGGCGCCGAGCAGCCCACGATGAGCTACTGGATGAACCGCCTGCAGCTCCTCGATGCCTCCGAAGACTTCTTCGTGACGCTGAATCGGAGAGAATCGATCGATCCCGGGACGGTCATCGAAGTGATCCCTTACGCGCACCCGATCATGACCCACGAAGCCGCTGCGGCTCAGCGACGCTGGGACGATGTCTCAGGCGTCGATCGCATCCACTACTGCGGCGCCTACTGGCGCTGGGGATTTCACGAGGACGGCTGCTGGAGCGGCATCCGGGCGTGCTCACCGCTGCTCGGCGCGCGCGCGGAGGAGCCCCTGGCCATGGAGATAGCGGCATGACCGTCCAGAGCGCGATCTACGAGGGGTGGGTGCGCCACCGCAGGCACGACCCGGTCGCGCACGAGTTTCGCTACCCGCTCTTCATGACATACCTCGACCTCGACGAGCTCCCCTGGGTTCTCGACCCGTTCACGGGCTGGTCCGCGCGGCGCCCAGCGCTTGCGCGCTTCAAGCGCTCGGACTACCTCGGCGACCCGGAACGGCCCCTGGCCGACTGCGTCCGCGAGGCTGTCGCTGACGCCGGCGGGACGCAACCGCAAGGGCCGATCCGGCTCCTTACGAATCTGCGCTACTTCGGGCATACCTTCAATCCGGTCTCCTTTTACTACTGCTTCGACAAGCAGGGCATGCGGGTAGACCAGGTCCTCGCGCAGGTGACGAACACACCGTGGGGTGAGCAGCACTCCTACCTTCTCGGCCGCGCCGGCGAAGAGAACCGGGTCATCAGGGGCGATATCGACAAGGCGTTTCACGTTTCTCCGCTGATGGACATGGAACACACCTACGACTGGCGCTCGACCGAGCCCGCAAAAGCGCTGCAGGTGCACATCGACTCGCGCTCCCCCCAGGAGGGCCGCAAGGACTTCGACGCAACGCTGTCGCTCGAACGGCGAGAGCTCGAGCCCGCGACGATGCGGCGCATCCTCGCGCGCTACCCCGCGATGACGATGCAGGTCGTCGCGAAGATCTATTGGCAGTCGCTCCGGCTGTGGCTAAAGGGCGCCCCGTACTCCCCGCACCCGGAGCGAGGATGAACCCCCGACGGCGCGACAACGCGGCGAGGCGGCTCGGCCACGCGATGCTTTTGTCGGTAACCGACGGCTGTCTCGAAGTGGTCGAGGGCGGGAAGCTCCGCGTCTTCGGCTCGCCCGAGTCAGACCTGAGGGCGAGGGTGGAGATCCTGGACCCCCATGCGTGGACGGTGCTGATGCGCGGTTCGAACGGCTTCGCACAGGGCTACATCGACAAGCTGTGGGACACCGACGACCCGGTGGGAGTGGTGCGCATCGTCGCGCGGAGCATGCCGCCGCTTGACCGCGTGAGAAAGCGCTGGCACCCCGTGCTCCGGCAGATCCAGCGCGCCACGCGGCTGGTACCCCGGAACACCAAGGAGGCCGCCCGTCAGCACATCTCGGCCCACTACGACCTGGGGAACGATCTCTTCGAGGCGTTTCTCGACGACCGGCTCATGTACTCGAGCGCTTACTACCCAAGCCCCGATTCGACGCTCGACGAGGCGCAAACCGAGAAGCTCGACCGCCTGTGCCGCCAGCTCAAGTTGGCCCCTGACGACCACCTGGTCGAGATCGGCACCGGATGGGGCGGCATGGCGATGTACGCCGCCGAGCACTACGGCTGTCGCGTCACCACCACCACGATCTCCAAGGAGCAGCGCGAGCTTGCGATCGAGCGGATCGAAGAGGCAGGCCTGTCGGACCTCGTCACCGTTCTCTTCGAGGATTACCGCGACCTGCGTGGCAAGTACTCGAAGCTCGTCTCGATCGAGATGATCGAGGCCGTTGGCTGGCAGTACTTCAAGACCTTCTTTCGCAAGTGCTCGGACCTGCTCCAAGACGATGGGCTGATGGCACTCCAGGCAATCGTGATCGACGACGACCTCTACGAGCTGGAGAAGGCGTCAAAGAGCTTTGCCAACACGGTCGTCTTCCCCGGCGGGTGCCTGCCCTCCGAGCGCGTCATCGCCGAGCTCGTGACGCACCAGACAGACATGAGCGTGCGCTGGGTTGACGACATCACGCCTCACTACTCGGAAACGCTTCGCGAGTGGCGCGAGCGATTCTTGGAAGCGGCGCCGAGCCTCGAGCCCGCCGGCTACGACGAGCGCTTCCAGCGCATGTGGACGTTCTACCTCGCGTTCTCGGAAGGTGGGTTCCGCGAGCGGCGGATTCGCGACCTGCAGATGGTGTTCGCAAAGCCTGGATTCGCACCGCCCGCCCTGCGCGAGCCGGCTCTGGCCACGGCTGAGGCGTGAGCCTCAACTACGTGCGCAGGGGCGAGGGGCCAACCCTCGTCCTGATTCACGGGCTTGGCGGAAGCCTCGTCAATTGGATGCCGGTGATCGATCTGGTGGCCGAGGAGCGCGACGTGATCGCTGTCGACCTGCCCGGTTTCGGAAAGTCTGATCCGCTTCCTCGGGGGACAAGTCACAGCGCCGTCGCGATGGGCCGGGCGGTGACAACGCATCTGCGCTCCCTCGGCGTCGAGCGCCCACATCTCGCCGGCAATTCGCTGGGCGCATGGACCGCGTTGGAAATGGCGGCGGATGGCGAGGCGGCTTCCGTTTGCTGCATCTCCCCCGCCGGCCTGTGGAAGCGATCGCTTGGACCGCGCGCGTACAACACTCGGCGCACCGGGAAACGGATGCGGCCAGTGATCCACGGAATGCTCCGCTCCGAGCGTGGCCGGCGGACGCTGATGGGGACCACGGTTGCCAGGCCGGACCTACTGAGCGGCCGAGGAGGCCATCAGCTGGCTGGACGCCTGGCTCGACGCGCCCGCGTACGACGACGCGAACGAGATGATGCGCTCGACGCCCTTCGAGCGCGCGGCCGAGGTGCAGGTGCCGGTAGCGATCGCCTGGGGTGAGCAGGATCGGCTCGTCGCGCCGCCCCGCCCCGAGCGGATGCCACCCGGTACCAGGTACCTGAGCGTGCCGGGCTGGGGGCATACGCCAACGCGCGACGACCCGGAAGGCGTGACGCGCCTGCTCCTCGAAGCCAGCAGCGTTAGGGCTCCCTAAGTCGTGATAACTTGGTCGCGTGTCGAAGGTTCGCGACGTCAAGGTCAAGAAGAAGTGCTGCAAGTCCGGTCCGCGCTGCAAGCGCTGCCCGGCGGCGATGAAGAAGCTCGAGCGGCGCGGCCTTGCCACTCGCATCTCGAAGCGGCATTACCTCGTCTCGCTCGACACGACCAAGAAGGACTGGAAGCTCGCTCGCGCTCGCTGAGCCTCCTGCGCTCGGCCAAGCCCCCGCGTAGGATGCGGCCGAGGCGACCAAGGAGGTAGGAAAGCGTGAAGATGCGTGCCGCGGTGCTGGAGGAATTCGGCGAGCCGCTCATCGTCCAAGAGGTTGATCTGGCGGATCCTGCCCCCGGCGAAGTTCTTGTTCGACTGGTCGCCTGCGGCGTCTGTCACACCGACCTTTACACCGCTTCAGGCGTCGACCCGTCAGGCTATTCACCCACCGTCCTCGGTCACGAGGGCGCCGGTGTCGTGGAGGCGATCGGCGAAGGCGTGAAGGACGTTGTCGTCGGCGATCACGTTGTGACTCTCTTCTCGCCGCAGTGCCGGGAGTGCGTCCACTGCCTCGATCCGCGGACGAACCTGTGCCTCGCGATCCGCGAGCAGCAGAACCTGGGCTACCTACCTGACGGCACGTCGCGGCTTTCCCGAGGGGGCGAGCCGATCCGCCACTTCATGGGCACGTCGACCTTCGCCGAATACACCGTGATGCCGGAGATCGCGCTCGCGAAGGTCCACCCGGAGGCCGAGCTCGACCGCGCTTGCCTCTTTGCCTGCGGCCTGTCGACCGGCCTCGGCGCCGCGATGTTCACCGCCAGGGTCCAGCCCGGTGCGACCTGCGTGGTTTTCGGTGCGGGACTGGTTGGTCTGGGCGCTGTGGCCGGCTGTCGGCTTCAGGGCGCAGAGCGGATCATCTGCGTCGATCTTTCCGACGACCGGCTCGAGCTGGCAAAGGGCCAGGGCGCGACCGACGTGATGACGGGCGGCGAGGACACGGTGGAGCGGATCCTCGAAGAGACCGACGGCTTTGGCGCGGACTACACCTTCGAGGCCACCGGCAACGTGAAGGTCATGCGTCAGGCCGTTGAGTCGGCGCGGATGGGCTGGGGGCTTGCAACCGTCGCCGGTGTGGCCGGTAAAGGCGAAACGCTCGACGTGATCCCGCGCTTCCTCATCACCGGCCGCCGCGTCGCCGGCTCCTCGTTCGGGGGCGTCAAGGGGCGTGACGGCGTCCCTGCGCTCGTCGACCGGCACCTCGCCGGCGACATCGACGTCGATCCGTTCATCTCTCACCGAATCACGCTGAACGAAGTCAACAAGGGCTTCAGGCTGATGGAGGCCCAGGACGGCATCCGCAGCGTGATCGAGTTCAACTAGGAAGGAACCGAATATTGATTCTGCAGCGAGTCGAACAGTCCGAGTGGCTGTCCAACGCGTACCTCGTGATCGATGAGCCGGGCGGGCATGGCGTGCTCGTCGACTCCAATGGCGTCACCGACCCCCTGGCCGAGCGCGCCGAGCGCGAGGGCACGGAGATCACGCACCTGGTTCTAACCCATCACCATTGGGACCACGTCTTTGAGATGGAGGAGCTGGCGAAGCGCTTCGGGGTTCCCATCATCGGCCACGAGAAGACCGCGGCGCTGCTGGAGGGGAAGGTCGGCACGACGTTCACCGAAGGAGACGTGATCGAATCGGGTCATCTGCGGATCGAGGTGATCGAGACACCGGGTCACTGCGCCGACCACTGCGCGCTCAAGATCGATGACACGGACGTGATCACCGCCGATGTCCTGTTCAAGGGGACGGTCGGAGGCACCCGGGCACCAGGAGCGACGGGCTTCGGGGATCTGAAGAGCTCGATCATGGACAAGCTGATGAAGCTGCCGCCGGAGACGCGTGTGCATCCCGGCCACAAGCAGCCCACAACGATAGGAACCGAGTGGGAGGAGAACCCCTTCATCCGGATCTGGCGGGGTCTCGACGAGGAGGGTTCCGAGCCGGTCTCGGTTGGCCCTGCTGACGCCGAGGAACGAGACGAGGCGACCCTCGTTCTCTGGGCCCCGGATTACGATGGTGGAAACAAGGCATGGGTGCGATTCCCCGATGGCTCGGATGCCGTCGTCGGAGGCAGCCAGATCAAACAGGAGGGATGAAGTTGAAGCAGAAGTTGATTCTTTGCGCAGCGCTCGGCGCAGGAGGTTTGGGCCTCAGCGGGTGCGTCGCGTTCGACGGTGAGATTCAGAGCAAAGCGACGCCCGATGGAAAGAGCGTCAAGGTTAAGTTCGCCCTCTGTTACGACCAGGGCGCCTGCCAGGACCAGATGATGAGGGCCCGACGTGGCAGCTCTGAGACGAGGCTTCTGCTGGGCTTTCGTGTACCGGATGGCACCCGGGGTCCCGACAAGTTCGCGTCGACCGACGTCCCGAACGTGAAGTTCAAGCCGTCTCGGTCGTACTCGTCGCAGATGGATCGCAAGGCTCCGAGGGACAAGAGCCAGCACTGGCTGGGATACATCTCCAACTCGCCCCCCGGTGGAATCCCCAGCAACGGCAAGGTAAAGCTGACGCTCGACGTTCCGGACAACGCGGGCAAGGTGTTTAGGTACCGCCCCGTGGTGGGTTACCTGAACGGCGCGCCGATCGACAAGGTTCAGTGCGCGAACGATCCTCGTAGCACGAAGACGGTGGGCGAGGGTGACGCCACGACGGACATCGTGTGCGTCGATGACCCGGTCGACAACCTCGGCAAGGACCTGAAGGTCCCGCTCGACTGAGAGATCTCGAGCCGCCCACCCGTCACAATGCGGGTGGGCGGTTAGCTCAGTTGGCTAGAGCACCTGCTTTACACGCAGGGGGTCGCCGGTTCGAGTCCGGCACTGCCCACTTTGCGCTTCGATGATCCAACCTCGCAAGTCGCGCGTTACATAGGTCACCCTCGCCGGACCCGCCCTCCGGGGCCGGCAAGGATCTGCGATTCGGGCCAAGGGCGGTACGACAGGAAGTCGGACCGCCCTTTGCCTTGCGTACTGTGGTCGCATGGATCTCGGGATCGAGGGGCGCGTCGCGCTCGTGATGGGCGCGAGTCAGGGAATTGGCAGAGGCATCGCGGCTTCGCTGGCCGCCGAAGGCGCCAAGGTTGCGATGGCTAGCCGGTCGCTCGAGCGGCTCGATGCCGCCGCGAGCGAGATCGCCGGTGAGACCGCGACGTTCGAGGCCGACACCTCGGATCTCGCTCGTCTTGGCGGCCTCCCGGGCGAGGTTTCGGAGAAGTTCGGCGGCAGCGTCGAGATTCTCGTCACCAACACGGGCGGGCCGCCGCCAGGAGGCGCTCTCGATCGCTCGACCGACGAGTGGGAGCACGCGTACCGCTCGCTGGTGCTCGCGCCCAGGGCGCTGATCGAGGCGGTGCTGCCGGACATGCGCGCCCACGGCTGGGGGCGAATCGTGAACGTGGGCTCCAGTTCGACTATCGAGGCCATTCCGGGTCTCAACCTTTCGAACACCCACCGTATGGCCGCGATCGGCTACATGAAGACGCTCGCGCGCGAGGTTGCGGGCGATGGCGTGACTCTCAACACCGTCGCGACGGGGAAGATCGGCACGGATCGCCTGGCGACGCTTCAGGGCTCGATGGACGCGGCGCGTGAGATGGCTGAGCGGGATGTCCCTGCCGGCCGTCTCGGCACTCCGGAGGAGTACGGGGATCTGGTCGCGTTCCTCTGCTCCGAACGTGCCGCCTACATCACCGGAACGACGATCCCGATCGACGGCGGCCTCCTGCGCTCGTCCTAGCCGTCGTCCTCGATCGTCCCGTTCTCCTGAAGAGTGGAGTTCGCAGTTGGGACCGCCTGCGCCTGAAGTGCGGCGATGGCCTCGACGGGCACCCTGTCCGCGACCGCCAGGCCGACCCACAGCTTCTTCTCGAACACGCGCACGCCGAACTCGAGCTCTGAGTCGGGCTGCGGCGAGGCGAAGATGACGACGCAGCGGGCGTCAGGGTCGTTGGGGTCGAGCGAGTCGTCCGGGGTTTCGATCAGCTGGTCGTCGGCGTTGATGCGGGTAACGAGCGTCTGGCGATAGCCGTGGAAGCGGTACGCGTGGATCCCGTCCTGGGTTGGCGCGATCGGGTCCGAGTTCCACGCCCGGATGCATGCGTTCGACGATTCAGCCTGTGAACCGTCCGTGCCGGACGAGCCGGTGACTACCACCACGCCCACGATCGCAGCGAGGACGAGTGCTGCGACGGCAGCAAAGATGACGCGCTCCCGTCCTGGTGGCGCCGGCTCCTCGTTATTGGGAGGCCCAGGCTCGTCGCTCACGGTTGCGGCGCCGGGCGATCCGTAGCGGCGGGCTGTCCCTTGGCGTACAGGTCACCTCGCCTTGCGCGGGTGGCGATCCACGTGAGCCCGAAGATCATCATCGCGACGCTGATCAGCTGAGGCTGGGTGAGGCCGAACGCCACGTTCTCGTTGCGGCGGATGAACTCGACCAGCAGGCGCTCGAGGCCGGTGAGGACCAGGTAGATCGAGAACAGAGTGCCCACGCTGTAGCGGTCGCGAACGCGCCAGAGGCCGTAGGCGATGATGCCCACGAAAATCGTCTCGTAGACGGGGGTCGGGTGCACCTGCTGGGTGGTGGGGACGGTGCCGTCCGGGTAGGACATTGCCCACGGACCGTCCCACGGGATTCCGTAGTCGCCGTCACCTGAGAGCTGACAGCCGATGCGGCCGATCGCGTAGCCCAGCGCAAGCGGTACGGCGGCGATGTCGCAGATCTCCCACAGTGGAATCTTTCGCCAGCGCGCCCACGCGAGCACGCCGATCGCACCGCCAATGGCGCCTCCGAACCACACGAGGCCCGAGCCCGAAAACAGGTTGCCGAGCAGATCGTCAGACACCTCGGCCCAGTTCTGGGCGATGAAGTCGACCCGAGCGCCAACCATCCCTCCAACCAGTCCAGCGAAGACCATCTCGTACGCCCAGTCGGGCGACTTGCCCAGCTCAGTGAAGCGTTTCGCGAGCACGGCACCGGCGACGATGAACCCGAGCGCGAACACAGACCGAAGGTCTGGAGCGTGACGGGGCCGATGTGGATCTCTGGCTGCATGGAAGTCGAATCGAACCGTTCATAGCCCCGAGGAGAATCGAACCCCTGTTACCAGGATGAAAACCTGGCGTCTTAACCACTAGACGACGGGGCCGCGAGACTCCAGTTTAGGAGGGGGTGACCGTCTTCGACTTCGGTACTTCACCCGGAGGTCCGGCGTCCCTATGCCGGAATCAGGAGCTCAAGCAGAGACTTCTGAGCGTGAAGCCGGTTCTCCGCCTGATCCCAGACGGCTGAACGATCCCCGTAAAGGAGGCTCTCGGTGATCTCCTCACCTGGATGCGCCGGCAGGCAGTGCAACACAACTGCATGATCGGACGCTGCGTCCAAGAGCTCCTCTCGCAACATGTACGGCTTGAGCGCGGCGAACCTCCGCTCCTTCGTGGCCTCGTCGTCGTTGAGGCTTACCCAGACGTCCGTATAGAGAGCATCCGCTCCGTCGGCGGCCTCGAACGGGTCGCTGGTGAGCACGGTCGCGACGCCGTCCTCCAGCTGATAGCCCTCCGGCGCGGCGACGACCACATCCACCCCCACCATGCCGCCAAGGACTGCGAGCGATCGGGCGACGTTGTTGCCGTCGCCCACGTAGGCGATGCGCAACCCGTCCAGCTCGCCGAACCGCTCCTTGAGCGTCATCAGGTCGGCGATCGCCTGACAGGGGTGGTGGTCGGACGTCAGGCCGTTGATCACCGGGATCTCCGACTCCTGCGCCAGCTCCTCGACCATCGCCTGCGACGCAGCTCGGATCACCACGCCGTGAACGAATCGGGAGAGCATCCGGGCCGTATCGGCAATCGACTCTCCGCGCCCGATCTGCAGCTCATCCTCTCGCAACGAGATCGCGTTGCCGCCGAGCTCCGCAATCCCAACGCCGAACGAGATCCGGGTGCGTGTCGAGCGCTGCTCGAAGTAGGTTGCGATCGACTTGCCGGCCAGCGAATCCGACCCGACGCCCGAGTCGCGTCCGGCCTTCAACTCGATCCCGCGGTCGATCAGCGCGAGCAACTCGCCAGGCTCGAGCTCGGTGCCGGTGAGGAAGTGTCGGAGCGCCGTCATCGGAAAGGCGCCGATACTAGAGCCATGAACCCTGGCGACCCCATCCGCGTCCTTACGTGGAACCTCTTTCACGGCCGAGATTTTCCCCCGGACCCCGCGCTGTTTACGAAGCGCTCAAAGCTCCTGCGGATCACCGAACGCAATGCGGCCCATGCGCAGGTGAACCGAAACCTCCTCGACGAGTTCGTCGCGGTGATCGCGAGCATCGAGTGGGACATCGCGCTATTTCAGGAGTTCCCCCCGCGCTGGCACCCGGAGGTTGCCGAACGGCTTGGCGCCGAGTCGCAGCTCGTTCTGACCTCGCGCAATTCCCTCGCTCCGCTCCGGCGCCTAGCCGCCCTCGTCAACCCCGACCTCCTGGGCTCGAACGACGGCGGATCCAACGTCACCCTGGTGCGGGGTCGCATCACGGAGCGCCGCGAGATCGTCGTCGCGCCCGGCCCCAAGCCCGAGCGTCGCGCCCTCGCCCTCACGCGCTGCGCCAACGGGCTCTGTGTGGCGAACGGCCACCTGAGCGCCGGGGCGGCTCTTCGCGCGCATGCGGAAGCTGAGCTGCGCCAAGCCTCTGAGACGAGTCTCGAGTGGGCCGGCGACTCACCCCTCATTCTCGGAGGCGACCTCAACCTGAGGCCACGCCAGACGCGGGTGTTCGACGACGTTGCCAGCCGATACGGCCTCGCCGGGACGACGGACGACAACTCAATCGACCATCTGCTCGTGCACGGCCTCGACACGATCGAGCACCCAGCCGCCTTGCCGCCGGAGGCTCGCGAAGTGGCGTGGGGCGGCGACGTTCGCGTGCGACTTTCCGACCACTCACCCGTCAAGGCTGTCTTTGCCGCTCCCGCGGGGTAGGGTGCGCCGGAGAGTCCCGCAAACTTAGATCGGAGAGCGCATGGCGCAGACCAAGAAGGCCGCCAAGTCCAAGAAGACAAAGCCGGCCGCGAAGAAGTCCTCGGCACGTACGGCATCCGCCGCCCGAGGCGACAAGAGCGTCGAGGCGTTTCGCGACGCGCTCGAAAAGAGCGTCACTCTCAGCCGCGACCGGATCCAGGAAGTGATGGACGACGCCGTCAAGCGCGGGCGCATAACCCGTGCCGATGCGGAGAAGACCGTCTCCACGCTCGTGTCGAAGGGCCGCGCAGCAGACCGACGAGCTGGTAGCCGAGCTCGAAAAGCTTCTCGACACAGGCACGCAAGCAGATCGAGACACGTGTCTCCGGCGTCGAGGCCCGCGTCGCGCCCGCTCGCAAGCGCGCCGAGAAGGCCGCAAGCCGCGCCGTGAAGCGTGCCCGCACCACTGCCGAGCCCGCACTCGTAGAGGCCGACCGCCTGCGCCGTCGCGCCGGCGTTGCCGGGTCCAGCCCGATCTCCGGGTACGAGGGGCTGTCAGCTGCCCAGGTGAAGGCCCGTCTGAAGGACATGCGAAAGGCCGACCTGCGCAAGGTGAGGACCCAGGAAAAGCGCGGCAAGGCGCGCAAGGGCATCCTCGACGACATCGAAAAGCGGCTCGCCAAATAACGCCCGCGGGTCTGACCCCCTCGATCGGCCCAAATCACGGGGCAATCTCGGGGTCTGACCCCTCATGCTCGTGGGCGGTCTGACGCCCCCGTGCCACCATAAGCCTGTGTCGACCGCCGCCCCACGAAGCGCTCGCCCCCACAAGGGCGAGGAGCTCGACTCTCACTGTCGAATCGATCGCCCAGGGCGGTCGCGGCATCGCCCGGCGCGATGACGGGTTCGTCGTGTTCGTCAACGGCGGCCTGCCCGGCGACACGGTGCGAGCACGCGTCGCGCGCTCAAAGCGCGGCTACGCCGAGGCGACCACGGTTGAGCTCGTCGAGCCCAGCGCGGAGCGCATCCCAGACACCTGCGTCCACGATGGCGAGCCCTGCCCCGGCGCTCCGTGGCAGGGCACTCCCGTACGAGCGCCAGCTGGAGCTGAAGTCCGAACAGGTCGACGAGGCGCTCCGCCGCCTGGGCGGCCTCGACGGCTTCGAAACGGAGCCGATCGTCCCCGCGCAGGAAGAATGGCGCTACCGCAACAAGCTCGAGTACTCGTTCGGCGACGCCGACGGAGAGACCGCGCTTGGCTTCCATCGCCGCGGCGACTGGCAACGGGTTGTGGACGTCGACGACTGCCACCTGGCGAGCGAGCGCAACAACGCCGCGCGAAACGAGGTCCGAGCCTGGGCACGCGAGAATGGCCTGCCGCCGTACGAGCAGGGCGACGAGCGAGGCGTTCTTCGCAATCTCGTAGTGCGTGAAGGAGTCCGGACAGGCCAGGTCCAGACGCGGCTCGTCACCACAGCGGCCGAGTTTCCCCGCCCTCCGGTCGACCTCCACACCGTGATCGATGGGCCGTCCGGCAACACCGACGGCCCAACCGGAGTTCTCGGCGAGGAGTACCTGGAGGAGGAGCTCGGCGGGCTCCGCTTCCAGATCTCTCACCCCGCGTTCTTCCAGACCAACACGAACATGGCCGAGAATCTCTACGGCATCGCTGGCGAATACGCCGAGCTCACCGGCTCGGAAAAGCTTTGGGATCTCTACTGCGGCATCGGCACCATCGGCCTCTCGCTCGCATCCAGCGCCGGCGAGGTGTGGGGCATCGAGTCGGTGCCAGAGGCAATCGTCGACGCCGAGCGAAACGCGAAGCGAAACGGAATCCAGCAACGCACGCTTCGTCGCGGCGGACGCCCGGCTCGGCATCCGGCCGCTCGTCGAGCAGGCCGGCAAGCCCGAGTGTGATCGTGGTCGATCCGCCACGGGCCGGCCTGTCGAAGAAGATCGTCCGCCGCCTCATCGAGGCCGAGGCGCAGCGCATCGTCTACGTCTCCTGCAACCCGACGACGCTCGCGCCGAACGCAGCTCAGCTCGTCGAAGCCGGGTACGGGCTGAAGCGCATCCGGCCTGTCGACATGTTCCCGCAAACGCCCCATGTCGAGTGCGTGGCGCTCCTCGAGCGCGTTGACAGTTAGGGTCGGGTCAATGGCGGAGAAGACGAGAGCGTTCGGCGTCGCGGCAGGCCTCGACCCGGAGATCGCAAGTTCGCTCGCCGCACGCTGCCAAGAGCTTGGGTACGGCTCGGTGTGGTCCAACGACACGCCGATGGCCAGCGGCCTGGAAACGCTCGCCGCTTTCGCTGAAGGCGCCGACTCCGTGGATCTCGGCGTCGCCGTCATCGCCCTCGACCGCCATGAGCCGAACGAGATCGCCGCCAAGGTTGAGGCGCTCGGCCTCCCACGTGAGCGCCTGTGGCTTGGCGTCGGCGCCGGCTTTTCGAAAAAGCCGCTGACGGCGATGAAGGAGGGCCTCCCCGCTTTGCGCGAGGCGCTCCCCGGCATCCGTTTGGTGCTGGCCGCGATGGGCCCAAAGATGTGCGCCTTGCCGGCGCCGAGTTCGACGGCGTCTTCTTCAACTGGATGACCCCGGGTTTCGCCGCCGGTGCGCGTGTGCACGTCGAGCGTGGAGCGCAAGAGGCGGGGCGCGAAGCGCCGCCCGTGATGGGCTACGTGCGCACGGCGGTGGGCGATGACGCAAAGGAGCGGCTCGCCAAGGAGGAATCCTTCTACCGCGACCTCCACGCCGGCTACCGAAATCACTTCGATCGGCTCGGCGAGCCTGAGGGCACCGTCGGAGTTGCCGAGGCCGACCGGACCTCGGCCCAGGCGGAGCTTGCCGCCTTCGATGCCCTCGACGTCACCGTCTGCCGTGGGCTCGCAAGCGCGAACCTCGAGTCGATGTCGGCCCTGGCCGAAGCGGCCGCCCCGTAGCGGTGCAATCGCGGATGCGCAGGTTCGCCGCCCCGCTCGTTCTCCTTGCCGCGCTCGCGCTGGCGCCCGCGGCCCACGCGGTTCCGCGTGGGCCGCTATCCCACGAGGGCAGGTGGATCACCGATCGCTCGGGCCGGGTGGTGATCCTGCACGGCGTCAACTTCGTCTCGAAGGTCGGTAGCTACCGGCCAGAGGATGCTGGCCTTGGCCCCGAGGACGCTCGCTTCATGAAGCGAGCCGGTTTCAACACCGTCCGGCTCGGGCTCATCTACGCGGGCGTTGAGCCGAAGCCCGGCAAGATCAGCCAGCCGTACCTCGACAGCATCGCCCGTCTCAGAGAGCGGTGCTCGCCCGAAACGGCATCTTCTCGATGCTCGACTTCCATCAGGACCTCTACAACGAGCGCTTCCAGGGCGAGGGGTGGCCGGACTGGGCCGTCGCAGGATGACGGCCTGCCGGCGACCCCGCAGAACGGGTTCCCCGCAAACTACTTCGCGATGATTGCCCTGTGGCGCGCCTACGACCACTTCTGGGCCAACGACCCGGCTCCTGACGGCGTCGGCCTTCAGGATCACTACGCGAAGGCGTGGACGTACCGTCGCAAAACGCTTCCGCAACCGTCGCCACGTGATGGGTTACGACCTCCTGAACGAGCCATTCCCTGGCACGCCTTGGGCCGACCTGTGCCAACCCCGGGGGGTGTCCCGTGGCCGACGCGCAACTCCTCGACCCCTTCAATCTCAGGGTCATCGATCAGATCCGGCGCGTCGACCAGACCACCCTTGCCTTCTACGAGCCGTGGGTGGTCTTCGACTTTGGCGCCGACACCGCCCTGGCGGACACGGGCGACCCAAACGCCGGGTTGAGCTTTCACGACTACTGCCTGCCCGGTGGCCTCGGCGCGGGAACGCTTCCCGCGCAGGGCGACGCGTGCGGTGTCGAGGAAGGTCTGCCTTTCCAGAACGCGGAGGACCACATCGCCGCCACCGGCGACACATCGCTGCTCACCGAGTTCAGCGCCACCAACGACGAGGCGACCAACGACCGCCTGGTCGAGCATGGCCGACGACGAGATGGTCGGCTGGCAGATCTGGCACTACTGCGAGTGCGACGACCCCACGACCCAGGCCGCCGAGGGCGTCCAATCCATCGTCATCGATGCGACGAAGGCTCCGCAAGGGCGACAACGTGAACCGCAAGAAGCTGAAGGTCGTCGCGCGCCCGTATCCGCGCGCCGTGGCGGGCACCCCCACCTCCTACGGCTTCGACCTCGACACCGAAAACCTTCGACCTCACCTACGGCGTCAACGATCCGGCGGGCCAGACCGTCCCCCGGAGAAAGCTCACCGAGGTCTTCCTTCCGAAGATCCAATACCGGAAGGGCTACGGGGTCAAAGCAACCGGCGCCAAGGTCGTCTCACGGCGAAAAGCGCACGTCCTGAAGCTGAAACGAGACAAGAGCGCGACGCAAGTCAGCGTCACTGTCACGCCACCGTAACCCGGTGCCAGGCTCCAGGCGTGGTGCCTGGCACGCCGCGTGGCTCAGTACGGCGGAAGGTCCGCGTACCAGTCGCCCAGCTGGCGGAACGCTTTCCAGAACTCGCGCTTCGACTCTTCTGAGTCCATCGAGTTGTCGATATCCGGCACGTAGAGAGCCTCGATCGTGGGCGTGAACGGCTGGATCTGGCCCGGCTTCTCTCGAGTGGGCGCGCAAGCGGAACTCCCACCTCGTTGAGGGCGTCGAGAGCCTCCGCTCCCATCACCACGATCAGCCTGGGTCCGACGATCGCGATCTCCTCGACGATCCGCTCCACGCACTCCGCCGAGGCGAGCGCGGGGTCGGAGATCGGGCACTTGACGCAAAGGGTCCCGTAAACGGTGAGTGGATCGACGCCCAGCCGCTTGAAGCTCTTCATCAGCGCGTTGCCCGCGCGACCGTAGAAGGCGACGCCCTCTTCGATCTCAGCCGACGTCGGCGAGTACTTGAGCATCATCACGTCTGCCTGGGGATGACCGGATCCCAGCACGGGCATCAGGTTGCCGCGCGGGCAGTGGGAGCACTCCTGGAGCCTGCGCGTAAGCGCATTCAGCTCGCGGATCGCGCGCTCAAGGTACTTCTCCTGAATCTCGTCGTCGGTCACGGGCACTGCCGGGGGATTCTTGGACGGCAGCCCGCCTCCTGCCGGAGCCCCTTCCTGCATCAGGCCTTGCCGAGACTCTTTCCGCCTCGCCCGCCCGAGGTCTGGATGAACTTGAGCGCCTGGACATAGACGAGGTTCTTGTGCTTGCGGACGATGTCCGCGTCCCGCATCGCCTCGAGAAACTCGGCGGGGCCATCGAAGTCATGGACGCGGGTCATCACGCTGCCGAGCCCCTGCGCAACGTGCGAGTCAGACCCGGCGCCGGGAACAATTCTGTACTTGGTGGCGAACCGCTCCGCCTCTTCGTTGAACGCCGTGAGAGTCACGCGCGGATTGAAGACCTCCAGGATGTCGATCTCGTCGACCATGTCCAAGAGGTGCTCGTAGTCAGGGACCGAGTGGAGACGGTCGAACGGGTGCGGCACGTAGACGAGACCGCCTTGGCGGCGAATCTCGGAGATCGTCTCCGCCATCGTCATCCCGCGCTCGATCTTCTCCTCCAGGAAAAGCCCGATCACCTCGCCCTGCTCAGCGGTCTTGACCTCTTCGGCGACGATCACCTTGATTCCCACATCGTCGGCGATCTCACGTGCCTCGAGCGCGCCGGAGACAACGTTGTGATCGGTGATCGCGATGGCGCCAAGCCCCTGGTCCCTCGCCGTCTCCAGAAGGGTGCGCACGGGTGTGGCGCAGTCGGGCGAATGGTCCGTATGCATGTGAAGGTCCACGCCGATCTGCTTGCGGCGCGATATGCGCTTTCGCACCGCGGGGTCTCCCCGCGGATCGCGCCGGCGTGCGGCGAGACGCGCGTAGATCTCCTCGATCTGATCGGTAACGGCGCCCCAGTCGCGGCTGGTGCCGCGCGCGTTCCCGGCAAAACCGTCCCGCAATCCATTCGTCTCGATCAGGCGCTGGAGCTGGCCGGCGAGGGTGATCGCGTCACCGGGCGGGAAGAGCAGGCCGAGCTCGCCCTCCCGAACCAGTTCGTCGTAAAGAGGCAGCTGCGAAGCCACCGGCACGGTTCCCGACCCAAGCGCCGCGCGGACCAGGCCAGGCGCGACGTCGGGGCCGCCCGACGCCACACACATGGCATCCGCACCGGCAACCAGCGCCTCCGGCTCGACGGTGCGCGGGCCGACGAGATGCACTCGCTCGCGCATGCGCTTCGACATCCGCACGTCACCGCCATCGGGCATCCAGACCGCGGCCTCCCAGTCAAGCTCCTCGGGCAGGCGCCGCAGGGCTCGCATGAACAGGCGCAGTGCGCCACGCTCCTCCTCGAGGCAGAAAGCGATGCGAAAGGGCCTCGTGCCGTCGGGTCGCCCGGACGTGGGCCACCAGCTCTGCACCTCGCGGACGCCCGGCGCAACCAGCTCGTAGCCGCCTGGGAAGAACCGCCGCATCAGAGCCGCCGTTTCGCCGCAGCTCGCCGTCCGCGCATCGAGGCGGCCGAAGAACACCTCGACGAGAGGTCTAGCAACCTGGGTCGAGAGGACCCGCTCGGACGGCTCGTGGAAACTTCCGACGTTCAGGGACCGCGAGTGCCGAAGCGCCACAGAAGCGGCGCTGGGTGCGAACGGATCGTGCACATGGACGATGTCGAAGTTCACCCCGCCGAGGAGCGAGTCGAGCGCCTTCGAAACGTCGAGCGGAATGGGTGCGCCTCGTGGCCGGGGGCCGCGTGGCATGGCCAGGCCCGTTCCAACCGGGAGGACGGGCGGGCCTCCGCCGCCCGCACGCTCCCCACGCCAGGCGCCGTTGAAGAGAGCCTCGGGACGCTCGCGTGCGGACTCGATGAGGCGCTTTGCCTCCCGGGTGCCTCCGCGGGCGCTGGATGGCGCTGCTATCACCACCTTATGGCCGCGCTCCGCCAGTTCTGCTGAGGTGCGCTCGACGAACTCGTTGATCTCGTGGCGCTGCCCCCACGAGAGCGGTGTTACCTGAGCGATCTTGAGGCGGTCGGCGGTCTTGCCCACCCGCGCAGCATAGGAGCCGGACGCAAAGAGCCCGCCACGATGGCGGGCTCTCGGCTCAGCTACCCGCTGAGTTGGATGCCGGCAAGCCGGCGAAGCTCAGGACTCGGCGGCAACTGCAGCCGCGGCGGCCTCCGCGGCCTTGGCGGCGTCGGCCGTACGCGCGTTCGCGGCGATGAACTCCTCCGTGTGCAGGCGTGCCTGATCATCGGGGCGCTGCGTGTGCGGCGACTTCATGAGGTACGAAGAGGGGCCGTCGAGCTGGCCGGCGATGCCGTTGTTGAGCGCCAGCTTGATCAGACGCACAGCGTCGATGACGACACCCGCCGAGTTCGGCGAGTCCCAGACCTCGAGCTTCAGCTCGACCGTCAGCGGCACGTCGCCGAAGGACTTGCCCTCGAGGCGGATGTGCGCCCATTTGCGGTCGGTCAGCCACGGCACGTAGTCCGAGGGACCGACGTGGACGTCATCCGCGGGAAGCTCTGTGCCCATGACCGAGGTGACCGCGTTGGTCTTCGAGATCTTCTTCGAGTCGAGGCGCTCGCGCTCGAGCATGTTGAAGAAGTCCATGTTCCCGCCTACGTTGAGTTGCGACGTGTGCTGAAGCTCGACTCCACGCTCATGGAAGAGCCTGGCGAGCTGACGGTGAACGATGGTCGCGCCGACCTGCGACTTGATGTCGTCGCCGATGATCGGAAGACCGGCTTCCTTGAAGCGGTTGTCCCAGTCGTCCTGCCGGGCGATGAAGACCGGCAGACAGTTGACGAAGCCGACGCCGGCCTGGAGCGCCTGCTCCACGTACCACTTGGTGGCAGCTTCGGAACCGACGGGCAGGTAGCAGACCAGGACGTCCGCCTTGGTCTGCTTGAGGGTGCCGATGATGTCGGCGGTCTCGCCCGGAGCCTTGGTGATCTTCTGCTTCAGGTACTTGCCAAGGCCATCGTGAGTCATCCCGCGCTGGACCTTGATGCCCATCTCGGGCACGTCGGCAAACTTGATCGTGTTGTTCTGGCCGGACCAGATCGCCTCGGAGAGGTCTTTGCCGACCTTTTCAGAATCGATGTCGAAGGCTGCCACGAACTCGATGTCAGAGACGTGATACCCGCCGAGATCGACGTGCATCAGGCCCGGAACCTGCTCGTTGGGGTCGGCGTTCTTGTAGTACTCGACGCCCTGGATGAAGCTGTTTGCGCAGTTGCCTACGCCGACAATCGCGACACGGACCTTGCCGTCGTCGGAATGCGTGCCGTTCTTTGAGGCGCCGTTCGTCTCAGGCGCGCCGTTGCTAGTGCTCATACGTCGAAATCCTCCTGGATCGGCCGGGTCTTCTGACGCCGGGCTTCAAGCGCGCACAGGCGCGCTTTCGCGGTGCGGGTAGCGAAGTGAATGTACGCCACTCCCACTGCCCGGTTACACCTGAGTTACATCTCTTGAGCTTTTAGCTCGCCTCGCACGTGCCAGACGCGCTGGAACACCGTGAAGGTGGTGAGCGCCGCCATGACGTAGATCGAGGCGGGCAGAAGGTCGACGTCGGCGATGATCTCGCCCGCTCCGAACACGAGTCCGATCGAGAGAATCACCACGCGTACAGGTCTGGTGGCAACGCCAACTTTGCATTCGACCCCGAGCGCCTCGGCACGAGCCCGCGTGTAGGAGACCATCAGCGAACCGAGGACAACGAAGACGCACGCTGCCGCGGCGTCCGAATCGCCTGCTTCGGCGAACTGCCAGGCGACTGCGGTGAGGACGATCCCCTCCTCGATCCGGTCGAGGGTCGAGTCGAGAAACGCACCGAAGAGCGTGCCCTTGCCAGACATCCGCGAGTAGCGGCCGTCCAGCGTGTCCATGATCGACCCGAGGATGAAGGCCACCCCGCCGAGGAAGATCAGGTCGCCAAAGATCGAGCCCTGCGGCCAGGAGGTTCCCGGCAAGGCCCGTCATCGAGATCGCATTCGGCGTCAAGCGCGACTCGATCAGTCGGCTCTTTGCATAAGAACGCCAAGCTTGCGAGCTGCGCTCGTCCGCGCGACTCAAGCCGTGACCTGTGCGGGTTCCCAGGCCCAGTGGTCTGGTCGGGCACGAGCGAGCTGGCGGGCGCAGAATGCTGCGAAGCACGCGACTGCCGCACCGGCGGCGGCATCGAACCAGTAGTGATTGCCCGTGCTGACGATCACGAAAAACACCACCACGGGATATGCGGACCACCACGCTCGCGCAAGGGCATGTCGCGACAATGCCACACCCGGCACCGCGATCATCAGCGCGAAGGCGATGTGCATGCTCGGCACCGCCGCGTAGCGGTTCACGAGCGCCCCTGCGGTTTCCGAGTCCTGCGGCAAGCCGGTGAATACATCGATCGTGTCGACGAACCCGTAGCCGCTCAGTAGGCGGGGCGGGGCGGTCGGATAGACGGTGTAGAGGACGAGCGCGGTGAGCATCGCGACCATGAACATGTTGCGCACGAAATAGAAGTGCTCGTTGCGCCGGAAGTAGAGCCAGCTCAAAAACAGAGTGGTGATGACGAAGTGCGAATTGACGTACCAGAAGTTCGCGAAGTCGATCAGCCAGCGGGTGTGATGGATCAGCGACGCCTGGAGGTTGGGCTCGAAGAACGTTCCGGTCGCGCGCTCGAAGTCCACGATGCGGTCTGCGTTGGCAATCGCAAGCGCTTCCTTTCCGTCCACGATCCCGCGAACGACCTGATAGCCGTTGTACACCAGGAAGAAGAGTCCGAGCTGGAGCCCAGCGTCGAGCCATCCTCGCGGTGCGAAGTCCTTGATCTTCGTTCCGAGATTCCGCATGGAGATTGCGGAATTGTAAAAGGCCACTGGCAGTTTGGAACGATTGTCACTCGGTTTCTGCGAAGTCGAGTGCGGAATCGACAAGCCCTGGGCGATCGAGCCATGGCCAGTGTCCGGCGTTCTCGATTTGGACGAGCTCAGCGCTCGTGAACCGGCGGGCCAAGCGCGGGCCGTAACGCGCAGGTATATACGGATCATCTGCAGCCCAGAGAAGGAGCGCCGGTGCCGAGATCGAGGCGAGCCCCTCGCCGGCCTCGTCGAGCTTGGCCGGATCCGCCGAGCGATAGAGGCGCACCACCGCGTCGCGGGTCTCTCGCCTTCGCAAGTTGCGCCGGTATCGCTCGGTGAAGTCGGCCGGCATCGGCTGCCAGCCAGGGCGAGCGGGGCGTAGTGCGATCTCCTCCGCTAGCCGCGGCGCCGCACGTGCGCTGGTGAGATCGCCCAAGCCTCGAGCGCGCCAGATCCTGGCGACCGGATGCCAGCGATAGCCGACGCCGAAGGGAACACAATTGAAGATCACGAGGCGCCGAAGCCGGGCGGGATCGTCGATTGCGGCGAGGAGGCCGATGGAGCCCCAATCGTGGACAACCGAGTCGTAGACGTCCAGGCCGAGCTCCCGCACGAGGCTCGCCCCCCATCGGGCGTAAGAATCCATCGTGTAGGCGAAGTCTCGCGGGTGCGGCCTCGCGGATCGCCCGAAACCCGGCATGTCGGCGGCGATGCAGGGAGCGGTTGCCCTTTCGAAGAACGGCAGCCAATCGTCGGCGTCAGTCGGATTGCCATGCCAGAAGAGAATCGGTACTCCCTCCCCCGGCTTACGGCGCACCCACGTATCGATTCCGTCGACGCTGACGATCTGCTCGGAGTACGCGCCCACAGCGGCGGATCCTAAGCTGCGGGCGTGGCGACCCGGGAAAACGCAAGGGCGGGCTGGAAGCGGCCACCGCGCCGGCGCGTGATCGCGATCCGCGACCGGCTGCGCGAGATGTACGGCCGGCCGGTCAACGATCCTCACGCGGATCCGGTTCACGAGCTTGTCCTGACGATCCTGTCCCAAAACACGTCGGACACCAACCGCGACGTCGCCTATGCGGGGCTCAGGGCACGCTTCGACTCGTGGCCAGAGGTGCGAGACGCCGAAACCTCCGAGCTCGAGGAATCAATCCGGCGCGGCGGCCTTGCGCCCACGAAGGCGCCGCGCATCCAAGCGGTGCTCCGCGAGCTCGGCGACCCGATCGACCTCGACTGGATCCGCACCGCGGACCGCGACGAGGCGCTTGGCTATCTCACGGCCCTTCCGGGCGTGGGCAGAAAGACGGCTGCCTGCGTGATGATCTTCTCCTTCGACCGCCCGGAGATCCCTGTCGACACACACGTCCACCGAGTCGGCGGGCGCCTCGGCCTGTTCCGTGCCAAGGCCTCGTTCGAAGAGGCGCACGACGAGATGCGGCGCATCACGCCGCCTGAGGACGCGTACGAGTTCCATATGAACCTGATCTACCACGGGCGGGCGCTCTGCCGGCCCGCCCGGCCGAAGTGCGATCAGTGCGCCTTACTGAGGATGTGCCCGTACGGCAAGAAGGCCTGAGCGGCTCCCGCTTCTCGTGTTGCCGTTCGGCAACGTGTCAGACAACTGCGGATTAGTACGGATGCGCAACGCCTGAAGCATCTTCAAGCTTCCGAGGGCAGGAAGAACGAGGGCACCACGCCCGCCTACCAGAGGAGTCATCTTGAACACAACATCCACGCGCGGTCGCGCGAAGGGTCGGTTTGGGGCGCTGGCGATCGCAACCGCGATCGGTATCGGAGCCGTGCTCTTTCCCGCTGTCGCTGATGCAAAGCCGAGGCCGATCAAGCCGTCGAAACCGACGGTGATGACGCGCAACCTGTATCTCGGGGCGGATCTGACACCGGCGATCGTCGCGCCAACTCCCGCCGCTGCCTACACAGCGGTCGGCGACATCTACAAGCACGTGCAGGATCTCAACTTCAACGTCCGCGCGAAGCTCTTGGCCAACGAGATCGAGGCGAAGAATCCGGACCTCATCGGGCTGCAGGAGGTCGCCCTCTGGAGGCGTGGTCAGATCGGTGCACCGGATGGTCCGGCGACCCCCGCAACCGAGATCGTCTACGACTACCTCGAGCTGCTGACAGACGAGCTGGAGAGGCGCGGCCTTCACTACACGCCGGCTGTGATTCAGCAGGAGGCCGACCTGGAGTTCCCTGCTGACACGCACGGCGCCACAACGGACGATGCGCCAGACGGCGTGCCTGATTTCGACGGCCGTCTGACAATGCGCGACGTGATCCTGGTCAAAGACGGAATCAAGGTAAAGGACACGGGCAGTGACAACTACTCAAGCAACGCGTTCGTCAACACGGCGGCGTTCGGCACCGTCACGGTGCTGCGTGGCTACACGTGGGCAGATGTGCGGATCGACAGGAAACGGGCGAAGGGCACAACGTTCCGGTTCGTGAACACGCACCTGGAGTCGTTCAGCGCTTACTTCCGCAAGGCGCAAGCGCAGGAACTCGTGGGTGGTAGCGGCGTGACCGCTGGAGACGGCCCGATCGTTCTCGTTGGAGATCTCAACTCGGATCCAGATGACCCGTCGGTGGATTCGGTGGGAATTCCGACAGATAACAACGACGCCTATGAAGCCGTCATCGCGGGCGGGTTCACGGACCTTGGTCTACCGAGCGGCACCAACACGTGCTGCTTTGGCGAGGACATCCGCGACGCGGCGCCGATGTTCGACAGCGGATCGATCACGTCCTTGGCAAGGGCGTCGTGGACCGGCTCAGCTGCCGACCTGATCGGAATCGATCCCGACAACCGCTCCGGGACCAACCTCTGGCCGACCGACCACGGCGGAGTTGTCGCTCAGCTGAAGGTCGGCTGACGGCTCGCAGTATCTGACGCCAAGGGCGGGTGCCTCTGAGGGGCGCCCGCCCTTGCGCGATCTGCGGTCCGGTCCGCACGCCCGGCATATAGACTCGCGCCCGTGAACCGGGGCCCGTTCTTCGTCTTCCTCGCCGTCGCCGCGCTGTGCGTGCTGGTGATCCCCATCTGGGCGATCACAGGTACCGGCGGCGAAGAAGCGGCTGCCGTCGTGGTCGAGAAGCAGGACGAAGACGGCAAGGCCCTGTTTGCCACCAACTGCGGCCCGTGCCACACGCTGGCCGCCGCGGGCGCCGACGGCATCGTCGGCCCCAACCTCGACCAGCTCCTCGCACCGGGCGGTACTGCCAACTACGCGGGAAGCTACGGCCGGGCTCTCCAGGCGATTACGTGCGGCTTCGGCGGCGGCCGGATGCCCGCCGGGATTGTCCAGGGCGACAACGCCAAGGAGGTCGCGGCGTTCGTCGGCGCCTACGCGGGCCAGGACGGCAACGACGCCAAGCCGCTGGTCGACACGGACGATCCAGAAGAAGCTCCGCGGGCGCCGGCCCCGGAATCCTGCAACGGCAACTGACGAAGGGTCAGACCCCTCCCATCTTCCAGCGACGCCTGAACGCGTCCGTGTGTCACAGATCCGCGCGTTTCCGGTAGCACCTGCGTCGCTCGTCGTGCGCTGTGCGCCGGTTTGGCATCGTTCGTGCCCCTGTCACATATCTGCTAGCCTCACGCTTAGATTTTTTACTTAAACCTGCCTATGACCAGGAGCTGAACACCTATGGCAAAGACAATCGGAATCGACCTCGGAACGACCAATTCGTGCGTCGCCGTCTTCGAAGGCGGCGAGCCCACGGTTCTCGAGAACTCCGAGGGCGGGCGCACCACTCCGTCCGTCGTCGCGTTCACCGAGGGTGGCGACCGCCTCGTCGGCACCGTCGCCAAGCGCCAGGCCGTCATGAACCCCGAGAACACGATCTTCTCGATCAAGCGCTTCATGGGCCGCAAGGAGGCCGAGGTCAAGGAAGAGGAGACGATCGTCCCGTACAAGGTCGAGGCCGGCCCCGGCGGCGATGTGCGTGTGGACGCCCGCGGCAAGCAGTATTCGCCGCCCGAGATCTCCGCGATGATCCTCCAGAAGCTGAAGGCCGACGCGGAGGCCAAGCTTGGCGAGACGGTCGACTCCGCAGTTATCACCGTCCCCGCCTACTTCAACGACGACCAGCGCCAGGCGACCAAGGACGCCGGCAAGGTCGCGGGCCTCGAGGTCAAGCGCATCATCAACGAGCCGACCGCCGCGGCGCTCGCGTACGGCATCGACAAGTCGGCCGAGGACCAGAACGTCCTCGTTTTCGACCTCGGCGGCGGCACCTTCGACGTCTCGATCCTCGAGATCGGCGACGGCGTCTTCAAGGTCCTCTCCACCGCGGGCGACAACCACCTCGGTGGCGACAACTGGGACAAGGCGATCGTCGAGTGGATGGTCGTCCGAGTTCAAGAAGGACCAGGGAGTCGATCTCTCGCAGGACAAGAACTCCCTCCAGCGACTCTACGAGCAGGCCGAGAAGGCGAAGATCGAGCTGAGCTCCACGCAGGAGACGCAGATCTCGATCCCGTTCATCACGGCGGTCGACAACCAGCCGCGCCACCTCGAGATGCGCCTCTCGCGCGCCAAGCTCGCCGAGCTCACCGTCTGATCTGCTCGAGCGCGTCGTCGCGCCCGTCAAGCAGGCGATGTCCGATGCGTCGGCGGCCGAGATCGACCACGTCGTCCTCGTCGGCGGCATGACGCGCATGCCCGCCGTCCAGGAGAAGGTGCAGGAGCTGACCGGCAAGACCCCGCATCAGGGCGTGAACCCCGACGAGGTCGTCGCCGTCGGCGCAGCGATCCAGGCCGGCGTCCTGTCGCGACGACGTCAAGGACGTCCTCCTGCTCGACGTCACCCCGCTCACCCTCGGCATCGAGACCAAGGGCGGCGTGATGACGAAGCTGATCGAGCGCAACACGACGATCCCGTCGCGCAAGGCCGAGACGTTCTCGACCGCGCAGGACAACCAGCCCGAGGTCGAGATCCACGTGCTCCAGGGCGAGCGCGAGATGGCCGCCTACAACAAGTCGCTCGGCAAGTTCCAGCTCGCCGGCATCCCGCCGGCGCCCGCGGGGCATGCCGCAGATCGAGGTCGCATTCGACATCGACGCGAACGGCATCCTCAGCGTCTCGGCCAAGGACCTCGGCACCGGCAAGGAGCAGAAGATCGAGATCAAGGGCGGCTCCGGACTCGACGACTCCGAGGTCGAGCAGATGATCAAGGACGCCGAGGCTCACGCCGACGACGACCGCAAGCAGCGCGAGCTCGCCGAGGCAAGAAACGTGGCCGAGAACGCCGCGTACCAGGCCGAGAAGCAGGTTGGCGAGCTTGGCGACCAGATCGAGGACGTCGGAGAAGACCGAGATCGAAGACGAAGATCGCCGCGATCCGCGAGTCGCTCGACTCAGGTGACGCTGCCGACCTGACCGCGAAGACCGAGGCGCTTCAGGCCGCGTTCCACGGCGATCTCCGAGCGGATCTACCAGTCCGCCGCGGCCGAGGGCAGGCGCCGAACGGCGCCGACGCCACCGGTGACCAACGGCGCGACCGGCCGAGGCCGAGGAGGAGGTCGTCGACGCCGAGGTAGTGGACGAGGACCGCGCCTGATGGCGAAGCGGCAGCTGAAAACCGAACGCGGGCTGACCCAACGCGGAGGCGGCTGAGTCCGCCTCCGCCGAGGGATCCCGGTGTACCCGGAAGCGGCGACGCCGCCCCCGAGCCGGCAGAGGTCTCGGAGGAGGCTCGCGCTTGTCGAGCTCGAGCGCGAGCGCGACGAGTACCTCGACCTCGCGCAGCGCACGCGCGCGGAGCTCGAGAACTTCCGCAAGCGCTCGGCTCGCGACTCCCAGAGCGCCGAGCGTCCGCGGCCGGGCCCACGTGGCCCGCGGCCTCGTGCCCGCCGTCGACAGCCTGGAGCGCGCTCTCCAGTCGGCCGGCGTGAACCTCGATCCAACCGATGGCCGAGTCTCCAGACCCGAGAGCCGTGAGGTTTCGGCGCACGAGGCGCTTGCCGCCGGAGTGGCGCTGGTCCACGGCGAGATCGTCGGCGCTCTGCGCTCAGCCGGAGTCGAGTCGTTCGACCCCGTCGGCGAGCGGTTCGACCCAAGCCTCCACGAGGCGCTCTCGGCACGACCCGCCGCCGACGGCGAGGAACCAGGCATCAGTCGCCGAGACGCTCCAGCGCGGCTACTCGCTGGGCGAGGTCCTCATTCGCCCGGCGCGGGTAGTCGTCACCTCATAAGGAGCGCCGATGGCACCACAACGCGATCTCTACCAGGTGCTCGGAGTCGACAAGAAGGCCACCGACGACGAGATCAAGAAGGCATACCGGAAGCTTGCCAGGGAGAACCACCCGGATCGCAACCCCGACGATCCCGCGGCGGAAGATCGCTTCAAGGAGATCCAGGGCGCCTACGACACGCTGTCGAGCCCCGAGAAGCGCCGCGAGTACGACTCGGGCGGCGCGTTCGGCTTCGACCCGCGGAACTTCGCGGGCGGCGCAGGCCAGAACCTGGGCGACATCTTTTCATTCTTCACGCGCGGCCGCGGCGGCGGGCAGGCGCCCGGGCACGATCTCGAGACCGAGGTATCGCTCACCTTCGACCAGGCCATGCAGGGCACGGAGATCACCGTCACCGTCCCCAAGCAGGCCGGCTGCACCACGTGCGGCGGCTCGGGCGCGAAGCCGGGCACGACGGCTCACACCTGCCCGCGCTGCCAGGGGCGCGGCGTCGACTCGCAGAGCCAGGGCTTCTTTTCGATCAACCAGCCCTGCCCCGCGTGCGGCGGCCGCGGCGAGGTCGTCGACGACCCGTGCCCCACCTGCCAGGGCTCGGGCGTGACGATGCAGCGCAAGCGCTACCGGGTGAACGTTCCGGCGGGCGTTCACGACGGCAGCCGGATTCGCGTCGCCGGCAAGGGCGAGGAAAGCCCGATGGGTGGGCCTGCCGGAGACCTCTACGTGAAGGTGCGCGTCGCGCCCTCCCCGATCTTCGCCCGTCGCTCCGATGGCAACCTGGAGGTACGGGTTCCGATCACCATCCCGGAGGCGATCAACGGCGCGACCGTGGAGGTGCCCACGCTGGACGGCACCAAGCGCATCCGCGTGCCCGCCGGCACACAGCACGGCACCGTTCAGCGCCTTCGCGGCGAGGGCCCGCCGCGCCCCGGTGGCCGCGGCCGGCGCGACATCCACTATCGCCTCGAGCTCGAGGTTCCCTCCGATCTCTCCCGCGCCGGCAAGCGAGCGGTCGACGACCTCGCCAAGGCGATGAACGGCCACGACCCGCGCGAGCGGATCCTGCGGAAGTCGACCGGCGCGAGGGAGAAGATGGGGTCATGACTCCCGCTCGCCGACACACCACTGTCACCGTCTCGTCCAGCCGAGGCGTCTTCATGATCTCGGTCGCCGCCGAGCTGGCGGAGATGCATCCCGCAGACGCTTCGCATGTACGAGGCGCGCGGCCTGATCACCCCAAAGCGCTCGCCCAAGAACACCCGGCTTTACTCCCAGGACGACGTCGAGCGCCTGCGCCGCATCCAGCAAATGACGGCCGAGGAGGGCCTCAACCTCGCTGGCGTCGAGACGGTGCTGGAGATGGAGGCCGAGCTCGAACGCTCGAAAGCCGAGCTCGCGGATCTCAAGAAGCGCGCAGCCGAGCTCGAGAAGCAGGTCGAACTAGGCGAGAGGCGCGTCGAACACGCCCGCGCCGAGATCGTGCCCTACGGCAAGTATGAGTCTGAGGGGATCGAGCCGGTCAGGATCTCCGTCAAACGCCCCGGGTCCTGAACCTTTCATGAGACGCCGCCCCCAGATCGACCCACTCGACCGGCTGGTCGGATCTGGCCTGGCTGCGGGCCGCATCGCAATCGGGCTGGGCATCTGGGCGGTGCCGTCACTCGCAGCCAAGGGCCTCGGCCTTCGGCGGTTCGAGGGTGAGGGGCTTGCGCTCGCTCGCCTTGCGGCGACTCGGGACGTAATCCTCGGCATCTGGCTCGCGGCTGAGCTGAAGGAGGGCGGAAGTCCCGCCGTACCGGCCGCGGCGCTCACCGCCTGCGACGCGGGGGACGCGCTTACGTTCGCACTGCTCGCCAGTGGCGGCGGCGAGAACGCCAAGGCTGGCCTTCACGGCGTTGCGACAGCAGGGCCCGCGACCCTGGCCGGCGCCTGGCTCACTCGGCGACTCAGCCGCTGAGCGCGCCTACAGCTGCCACTCGCCTCCGTAGAGGAGTGGGACCGCATCTCCGTCGGCATCCACCCCGTCGATCTCAACTTCGGAGCCGCCGATCATGAAGTCGGTGTGGACCCTGGACTCGTTCACGAGAGTGCGCTCGGGAGCGTCTTCCGGCATGTGATCGACAGTCCAGGTGAACCCGGCCCCGTAGGCGATATGGGAAACCGCGTTCTCGTCGAAGAGCGTGTTGAAGAAGACGAGGCCGGCCTTCTCGACTCGCGAGGACGTGTCGACGAGGGCGATCTCTCCCAGGTGCTTCGCCGCCGGGTCGCTTGCAAGCTCCGCCTTGACGACGTCTGCGCCGCGATCCGCGCGCACCTCTTTGATCTCCCCGCCTGAGAACGTGACCTCGAGCCCCTCGACGACACTTCCGCTCAGCGCGAGCGGCTTGGTCGACCGCACAACGCCATCGGCGCGGGTGCGATCCGGGCTGGTGAACACCTCCTCCGTCGGAATGTTCGCCATGTGTTGCTGGCCCCATGACGTCTCCTCGCGCCCGCCGAGAAACCTGGCGCCGCTGATCAGGCCGATCTCGAGCTCGGTGCCGGGTCCGCGATAGCGGAGCGCGTCGAAGTTCCGCTCATTCAGGAGTGCACAGCGCTCGATGAGCTCGTCGGCGCGCTCGTGCCAGGCCGCGGCGGGATCGGACTGATCAAGGCGAAGCGCGATCTCCAGCGCTTCCCAGAGCCGCTCGACATCCGGCTCACCGAGAGCCTCCTTCGCCCACTCCTCGTCGGGGTAGGCGACGATGCTCCACGAGAGCTCCGAATCACGCACAGCCTCGAGCCACCGCTGCCGAAGCTCGGGCATGCGGGCATCCGTCAGCCGCTGCGGGTCCAGTCCTTCGAAAATCTCGGCGTGCGCTGCGCCGGCAATACGGATCGCAGCTCCCTTCTTGTCAACCGCATCGACAAGCCGACGCATCTGCCACGGAGGCGATGTAGAAATGGTTTCGTCGGGCGCGCCCGCGACGAACGCGCGGTGGACCCACGGATCGCTGTAGAGAACGTCGACGAACGACGCACCGTGGGCATAGGCGTCCTTGGCGATCGCCTGCACGAGCGGAGCGTGCGTTAACTCGGCGTTGACCAGAAGGTGCTGCCCCTCTTGGATATTTACCCCCGCGCCCACCACGAGGCGGGCGTAGCGCTTGAGACGTTCGTCGTGGTCGGTCATGGCGCGAGCGTAGAGGACTGAGGAGCCCAACGCATACCTAAGTATGAGTCACTTAGATTTCTTTATAAACACGGCTCAATTCGCTATCCTCAACGCACGATGAGACCTGACCTCTTGACAGCCAAGTCCCAGGAAGCGATCGCCGCTGCCCAGCAGCTTGCGGACGCCTCGCGGAACACCGAGGTCGCCCCCGCGCACCTCCTACTGGCCCTGATCGAGCAGGAGAATGGACTGGCCGCATCCGCGCTTCAAAAGCTTTCGATCGACGTTCCCGCCACCACCGGGGACGTGCGCGGTGCGATCTCCGAGCTCGCGACGCTCACCGGCGACTCCACGCCGGAAATGCGCCCGTCCCAAGGCCTGATCCGAGTCATCGAGGCCGCCGAGAAGTTGATGAAGAAGCGAGGCGACCAGTACGTGACGGTTGGCCACCTCCTCCTTGCCCTTGCCGCCGACGACTCGCCCGTCTCGCGTCACCTGCCCGAGCCCGCCGCGATCGAAAAGGCCCTTGACGAGCTCCAGGGGCCCGGTCGCGTCACTTCGCCGAACGCCGAGGAGATGGCCGAGGCGCTCGACAAGTTCGGTCGTGATCTGACCGCCGAGGCCGAGGCGCAAAAGCTCGATCCGGTGATCGGCCGCGACGAGGAGATCCGCCGCGTCATCCAGGTGCTCTCGCGCCGGACCAAGAACAATCCGGTCCTGATCGGCGAGCCCGGCGTGGGCAAGACCGCCATTGTCGAGGGTCTCGCCCAGCGCATCGTCGATGGCGACGTCCCCGACTCGCTCCGGGACCGGCGCGTGATTGCACTCGACATCGGCTCCCTCCTCGCAGGCTCGAAGTACCGCGGAGAGTTCGAGGAGCGGCTGAAGGCCGTTCTCTCCGAGGTGCAAGAGGCCGCCGGCCGCATCGTCCTCTTCATCGACGAGCTCCACACCATCGTCGGCGCCGGTGCTGCCGAGGGTGCGGTGGATGCCGCCAACCTTCTGAAGCCCATGCTCGCCCGCGGCGAGCTCCGCGCAGTCGGCGCCACCACCCTCGACGAGTTCCGCAAGTACATCGAGCCCGACGCCGCACTCGAGCGCCGCTTTCAACCGGTCGTTGTCGGCGAGCCGGACATCGGCGACACGATCGCGATCCTCCGCGGACTCAAGGAGCGCTACGAGGACCACCACAACGTGCGCATCGCCGATTCGGCCGTGGTTGCCGCCGCGACGCTGTCCGAGCGCTACATCGCCGACCGCTTCCTCCCAGACAAGGCGATCGACCTGATCGACGAGGCCGCGTCCAGGCTCAAGATCGAGATCGACTCGGTCCCCACCGAGATCGACGAGGTTCGCCGGCGCGAAACGCAGCTCGAGATCGAGCGTTCGGCTCTCAAGAAGGAGAAGGACGACGCTTCGAAGGCGCGGCTCGACGTGCTCGAGGCCGAGTTGGCTGAACTGGGCGAGCGCTCGTCCGAGATGACCGCCCGGTGGCAGAACGAGAAGACCGCGATCGAGGCGATCGACGCGGCGAAGGACCATATCCGCGAAGCCGAGCGTCGCTACGACCGCGCGCAGCGCGACGCCGACCTCGAGCTGGCCGGAAAGATCAAATACGCCGAGCTGCCGGAATTGGAGGAAACGCTTGCGGCCCAGGAGGCGAAGCTCGCAGAGCTCCACGCCTCCGGCGCGTCGATGCTCACCGACGAAGTCACGGACTCGGACGTCGCCGAGGTCGTCGCCAAGTGGACGGGCATCCCCGTTTCGCGTCTGATGGAAGGCGAGGTCGAAAAGCTCATCCACATGGAGGGGCGCCTCCACGATCGCGTGATCGGCCAGGAGGAGGCCGTCGAAGCGGTTTCGAACGCGCTGCGCCGCTCGCGCGCAGGCCTTGCCGACCCAAACCGACCCATCGGCTCGTTCCTTTTCCTCGGCCCCACCGGCGTCGGCAAGACCGAGCTCGCGAAGGCCCTCGCCGAATTCATGTTCGACTCCGAGCAGGCGATCGTCCGCATCGACATGTCCGAGTACATGGAGAAGCACTCGGTCGCCCGTCTGATCGGCGCGCCTCCCGGCTACGTCGGCTACGACGAAGGCGGCCAGCTCACCGAAGCTGTGCGCCGCCGCCCGTACGCGGTGGTCCTGCTCGACGAGATCGAAAAGGCGCATCCGGACGCGTTCAACGTCTTGCTCCAGATCATGGACGACGGCCGCCTCACCGACGGCAAGGGCCGAACGGTCGACTTCACCAACTCCGTCCTCATCATGACCTCGAACGTCGGCTCGCAGGAGATCGCTTCGGAATCGATCGACGAGCGCATGCGCGAGCGGATCGAAGGCATCCTCGCCACCACCTTCAAGCCCGAGTTCCTCAACCGCATTGACGAGACGGTCATCTTCCATCGCCTCTCGCGCGAGGACATCGGCAAGATTGTCGAGCTTCAGGTCGAGCTCCTCACCCGCCGCGTGTCCGAGCGCGGGATCGAGATCGATCTCAGCGACGACGCAAAGGCGCTGCTCGGCGACCTGGGCTTCGACCCCATCTACGGCGCACGGCCCCTCCGCCGGGTGATCCAGCACGAGCTGGTCGACCCTCTGGCGCTGAAGTTGCTCCAGGGCGAGTTCGCCGATGGCACGCGGGTGCGGGTGGGAACCGAGGACGGCGCGCTGGCGTTCCGCCCGGCGCCAGTCGCGGTCTCAGACGCCGCCTAGACTCCTCGCCGTGAGCGACGCGCTGAAGCCGGCGCCCTTCGTCGTCGGCGTCGGGCGCTCGGGCACAACCCTCTTGCGGCTGATGCTTGACGCGCATCCGGAGCTGGCGATCCCACCCGAGACGCACTTCCTGCCGAAGCTGATCGAGGTGTACGCGGAAGGCGACGAGCCCAGCGAAGCGAGGCTCGTCGCCGCGGCCAAGTCCCACGCGGGCTGGCGGGATTTCGGCTTCTCGGAGGCGGAGCTGGCCGGGATCTTCAACGCGACGGTACCTGGTGCCGGGGCAGGTGCGATCCGCGCTTTCTACGCCGCCTACGCCGCCCGCCACGGCAAGGCCCGGTGGGGTGACAAGACCCCGGTCTATATCGAGGCGATTACACAGATCGGCTCCGTGCTCGGCGAACAGGCCCGCTTCATTCACCTCATCCGTGACGGCCGCGATGTCGCCGTTTCCCGGCGTGCTCGTGCCGCGAAGCGAGGCCGCGAGCCGACTCCCGCGGCGAAGGAGGCAGAGACCTGGAAGCGCCGGATCGATGGTGCACGTGAGCAGGCTCGCTCAGTTGCGCACTACGACGAGGTTCGCTACGAGGACCTGATCGCCGACCCGGAGGGGACGCTTCGGAGGGTATGCGCCGCGATCGACCTCGAGTTCGATCCGGCCATGCTCGAATACCACCAGGGTGCATCTCAGCGGCTGCAGGAACTTTCCGACCTACCCGGCAAGGGCGGCCAGGTCCGCCCGAGCTCAGAGCGGATCGCCGCTCACGCTCTGACCTCAGAACCTCCGACCAGCGAGCGCATCGAGCGGTGGCGCACCGATCTGACGCCAACCGAGATCGCTGACTACGAGGGGGTCGCGGGCGAACTTCTTGCCGAGCTCGGCTATCCGGTCGGGAGCTGACGGTGCGCGTCGGCGTCTCCTCGTACTGGTTCAACCGCGGGCAGGGCGTGGTGGGCCGCCAGCTGCGCTCTGCGCTCGAGACGCTCGGCCACGAGACGTTCGTTCTTGCCCGTCCGACCCGCGACACGAACATCAAGCCGTCGTTCGTCGACTCGGACGGGGTCTGGGACCAGGAGGGCGTGACGATCGCTTCGAGCTACCGGATCCCCGCCGACGAGATGCTGGCCTGGGGACGCGACAACCGGCTCGACGTCGCCCTCTTCGACCAGAACTACCAGTTCGAGGAGATCCAGGCGCTTCGCGAGTCCGGCGTGCGGACCTACGGCCGGTTCGTCTGGGAGCACTTCGGCGCCGAGCACGTCGAGCCGGCACGCCGCGCACTGACGTCCGTCTATTCGGTGACGGCGTGTGAGGTCGAGCGCTACCTGGCCCTCGGGCTCGACACGCCGCGGGTTCCGTGGGGCATCCACCCCGAGCTGGTCCGGGAGCCGGCTCCGGGCGAGGAGGGTGTCGTGCGCCTGTTCTTTCCCGGCGGATTCATGTCCAAGCGAAAACCGCTTGGCGAGACGCTCAAGGCATTTCGCAAGGCGAAGGGGCCTGAGCTCCGCCTCGTCGTGAAGGCGCAGGTCGAGCGCGGGGTCGGCGACGTGCGCGACGCAGCACGCAAGGATGAGCGCATCGAGGTGATCGCCGAAGACCTGCCGACCGACGAGCACCTTCGCCTCTTCGCCTCGGCAGATGTCTGCCTCGCACCAAGCCGCTGGGAAGGCCTCGGCCTCCACCTCTTCGAGGCAACCGCACTCGGCCTACCGATAGTCACCAACGACAATCCGCCGATGAACGAGGTGGTCGAGGACGGTCGCAACGGCCTCTTGGTTCCCGGTAAGCCTTCGAAGCAGCGCCCGAGGTCGGATATCGGCTCGTTCGACCCCGACCGCCGCGCGTTGACGAGGGCGATCGAACGGCTGCGCGACTCCGAGTTGCGCTCCACGCTCGAGGCAGGGGCACTCGAACGGCGCGAGGAGCTCTCGTGGAGCCGCACGGTCGAAGCGCTTGGGCAACTTCTCGAAGTCGGCGGGTGACCGACCGGCTGCTCGAGCGCGAGCAGTTCTTCCCGCACCCGGTCGAGGACGTTTTCGCTCCGTTCGCCGACGCGGGAAACCTCCAGGCGATCACGCCGCCGTGGCTCCACTTCCGGATCACCTCCCAGCTTCCGATCGAGATGTGCGAGGGCGCGCTTATCGAATATCGCCTTCGCGTCCACGGAATACCGGTCCGCTGGCGCACCGAAATCGAGACCTGGGAGCCGCCCTACCGCTTCACCGACATGGCGCTCAAGAGCCCCTACGCGCTCTGGCACCACACCCACACCTTTCAGGAAGTCGAAGGAGGCACGATGGCCTCCGACCGCGTCCGCTACAGGGTCGGTTTCGGGCCATTTGGAGAAATTGCGCACGGCCTGTTCGTGGCTCGTGACCTCGAGCGGATCTTCGACTACCGGCGCGACGCGGTGAAGAAGCTCATCAGCGGATAGTGTGGATCTCCCACCCCGAAGGGAGAGAGATGCCGACCTACGTAATGCTTACGAACCTGACCGCGGACGGAGTGAAGACCCTCAAGTCGAACCCGAGCCGCGTTGGTGAGGTCAACAAGGAAGTCGAGGCGCTCGGCGCCAAGGTGATCGATCAGTACGCGGTCCTCGGCCGCTACGACTTCGTCACCATCGTCGAAGCCCCCGACTCGGAGACGATGGCCAAGGTGTCGGTCGAGCTCGGCTCGCGCGGCACGATGACCTCTGAGACCCTGGTCGCGATCCCAGCCGACAAGTTCGCGGACGCGATCTGAAGCGAGACGCGCTGACCCCGGCCCCAACGGAAAGCCACGCGTGAAAATCCTTGTCGTAGGAGGCGGGGGTCGTGAGCATGCGATCGTGCGCGCGCTCCGGCGTTCGCGCCCGTAGCCCGGAGGTGCTCTGCGCGCCGGGCAACGCGGGCATAGCGGCTGACGCGCGCCTTCTCGACGTCGAGCGCCGAGGACGTAGAAGCGATCGTCGCCGCGGCAACCTCAGAAAGCGTCGACCTCGTGGTCGTCGGGCCAGAGGCGCCGCTCGTGAAGGGGCCGTCGATTCGCTCGAGGCCTCGGGCATCCCGGCTTTCGGCCCCAGCGCCGAGGCCGCGAAGACTCGAGGGGTCCAAGGTCCACGCAAAGGAGTTGATGGACGCTGCCGGAGTGCCCACTGCAGGCCACGTGGTCCTTCGCAGCTCGGAGGAGGCTCTGGACGCTGTGGCGAGCACCGATTACCCGGTGGTCCTCAAAGCCGACGGCCTGGCCGCAGGTAAGGGCGTGATCATCTGTCAGGACGAATCCGAAGCGCGCGAAGCGGTGGACGTGTTCTTCGGCCAGCAGCGCTTTGGCCAGACCGAGGTAGTGCTTGAGGACTTCCTCGACGGCGAGGAGCTGTCCCTCCTGGCCCTCTGCGACGGCGAGAACGTCGTGCCGCTCGCTCCCGCGCAGGACTACAAGCGGATCTTCGACGGCGACGAGGGGCCGAACACCGGCGGCATGGGCAGCTACTCGCCCGTCCCGGACGTAGACGCTGAGAGGGTGGACCAACTGGCCGACCTCGTCCATCGCCCCGTCGTTCGAGCTCATGGCCGATCGCGGCACGCCCTTCCACGGGGTCCTCTACGCCGGGCTCATGATCGGATCGGCCGGGCCGAAGGTCCTCGAGTTCAACGCGCGCTTCGGCGACCCGGAGACCCAGGCAGTCCTGCCGCGGCTCCAATCCGATCTCGCCGACCTCTGCCTCGCGAGCCGGGAGCGCGGCGGACTGGCCGGGATCCGAGCGGAATTCGCCGACGACTGGGCCGTGACCCTCGTCCTCGCGTCGGCCGGGTATCCCGACGCCTCTTCGAAGGGCGACGTGATCGCCGGTCTCGACGAGGCGGCCGCGCTCGACGGAATCGAACTCACACACGCAGGTACCGCCCTCGACAGCGAGGGCGGCGTCGTCACCGCGGGAGGCCGCGTTCTCAACGTAACCGCGCTCGGGGCAAGCCCGGCCGACGCACGCGACCGCGCCTACGAGGCGGCCGCTCTAATCAGCTTCGAAGGTATGCAAGTGCGCACCGACATCGCCGCAAGGGCGACCGAGCGAGTCCCCGGCTAAGCCGGAAGAAAGGAAGGAAGAAAATGGAAGCTGCCGACCCCCCCGGCCGGCCCGAAACGCAGACCGGAACGGCCGAGACTGCGGAACAGAAGACGCCGACTGAGCCGATGCCGGACGTCGAGTCCGCATTCGAGGAGATCGAAGTCGACGCTCCACGCGTCGGGATCATCATGGGCTCGAAGAACGACAAGCCGAAAATGCAGGCCGCCGGCCAGGCACTGCAGGATGCGGGCATCCGCTACGAGGTCCGCGTGATGAGCGCCCACCGCGACCCCGAGAAGGTCCGCGAGTACTGCCACAACGCACAGATGCGCGGGCTGAAAGTGATCATCGCCGGAGCTGGCATGTCGGCCGCGCTTCCCGGAGTCGCCGCCGCACACACCGACCTGCCTGTCATCGGCGTGCCGATCATGGGCAAGTCGCTGGGCGGGCTCGACGCCCTGCTCTCCGCGGTGCAGATGCCTCCGGGAATCCCGGTCGCCTGTGTCGCCATCGACGGCTCGAAGAACGCGGGAGTCCTGGCCGCGCGGATCATCAACTGCTGATCGGTCCAACGCACGGTGATTTCGGACCTAAAGGCCTCACTTGATCCCTCACGCGGAGATCGGCGCGGTCTGGACCGACCGCCGAAAGATGGAAGGCTGGCTCGCCGTCGAGCTGGCGGCGACCGAAGCGTGGGCGGCCGAGGGCGTCGTGCCCGCAGGAGGCCGCGACGCGGGGCGCGCCAGAAGGCCGCGTTCGAAGTCGAAGCGGTCGCCGAGCGCGAACGCACCACCAACCACGACGTCGCGGCATTCGTGGACGTCGTCGCCGACTCGGTCGGCGGAGACGCCGGACGCTGGATCCATTACGGCCTGACGTCCTCCGACGTTCTCGACACCGCGCTCGCACTGCAGATCCGCGACGCGGGCGAGATCGTCGTCGCCGGCGCCCGCGCCTACCGCGACGCGCTGCGCGACCGTGCCCTCGAGCCACGCCGAGACCCTGTGCGTCGGGCGCACCCACGGCGTCCACGCCGAGCCGACCACGTTCGGCCTCCGCCTGGCCGGCTTCGCGTTCGAGGCCGACCGCAACCTGAAACGGCTCGAGGCGACGTTCGCCGACGCGGCCGTCGGCGCGATCTCTGGCGCGGTCGGCACCTACGCCTCCGTCCCGCCCTGCGATCGAGCGGCGCGTCTGCGAGTCGCTGGGCATCCGCTCCGAGGACATCTCGACCCAGGTCGTGCCGCGCGACCGCCACGCGGCGCTCCTTTCCGCGATCGCTCTCGCCGGCGCGGGGCTCGAGCGCTTCGCGACCGAGATGCGAAACCTGCAGCGCACCGAGATCCGCGAGGCCGAAGAGCCGTTCGGGAAGGGCAGAAGGGCTCCTCTGCGATGCCGCACAAGCGCAACCCGATCACGTGCGAGCGGATCACCGGCCTCGCACGAGTCCTGCGCGGCTACGCCCAGACGGGGCTCGAGAACGTGGCGCTCTGGCACGAGCGCGACATCTCTCACTCAGGCGCCGAGCGGGTCATCCTGCCCGACGCGACGATCGGCCTCGACTACATGCAGCACCTGGCAACGCGGGTCGCCTCGGGCATGGTCGTCCACACCGACCGGATGAGGGCCAACCTCGAGTTGACGCACGGCGCGATCTTCTCCCAGCGCGCCCTGACCGCGCTCGTCGACTCGGGCATGACGCGCGACGACGCCTACCGGACGGTCCAGGCAGCCGCCCAGGAGGCCTGGGACACCGCAACTCCGTTCCGCGACCTTCTCGGTAGGGCGGCGCCAAACCTCGATCTCGACGCCGTCCTCGACTACAACGCCTACCTCGGCGAGGTGCCCGGAGTGATGGCGAGACTGGAGAAGATGGGGGTCAGACCCCGTTCATGAGAAGGGTCTGACCCTTCCGCGCATCTCACACGCTCGATGTCGCGACTTCACTTCTTCCGCGCCAAACAAATGTGACGTAAAGAATTCTTGCGGTCGCCGGCGACGCATCGGGCCGGAACTCAAAGCCCTCTGGTTAGGGTTTTCGCCGATGGCACCCTTGCCGAGATTTCCCAAGCGCCGAGCCCCGGAGCGCGCGCCGGCCCCCTTCATCGTCGGCGTCGGCCGCTCGGGCACGACCCTGCTGCGGCTCATGCTCGACGCGCATCCCGACATGGCGATCCCACCCGAGACCTACTTCGTGCCCTCCCTGATCCGTACGGCTCGGCGCGAGCGTCCAGCGCCGGCCGAGTCGCTGTTGCACGCGATCACAACTGACGATCACCACCGCTGGGGGGACTTCGGCCTCGAGGAGAGAGAGCTACTCGGGCGTCTCGAGGCGATCGAGAAGCCCGTGCCCGGTCAGGCGCTCCGAGCCTTCTACGAGCTATACGCCGAGAAACACGGAGCGACGCGCTGGGGCGACAAGACGCCGCTCTACCTCAAGCGCATGGACCGCATCCACTCTGCGCTTCCGGAGGCCAGCTTCATTCACATGATCCGCGACGGCCGCGACGTGGCGCTCTCCTATTCGAAGCGCCTGCGCGGAATGGATCCACCACGCGAGCCGCCGCCTCCCGCGAAGCTTGCGAAGCGCTGGCAGCGCCTGATCTTGCGCGGACGCCGGCTCAGCGCCGAGCTGCCCGCGTACCGGGAGGTCCGCTACGAGGATCTCGTCGCCGAGCCCGAGCGCATCCTGATGGAGGTGTGCTCGGCGATCGACCTCGGCTTCGACCCGGCGATGACCAGCTATCACGAGCGCGCCGGCGAGCGCCTCGGCGAGATGGCACGGGACCTGCCCGAAGCCGACGGTCGGCCCCTTCGACCCGGCGCCGAGCGGCTTCGCGCGCACGCTCTCGCCAAGCAGCCTCCTCAAGCCTCCAACGCCGGGCGCTGGCGCGAGGAGATGCCTGAGGCGGATGTGGCGGCCTACGAGGAGGTCGCAGGAGACCTGCTCGCAGAGCTCGGCTACCCCGTTGGCTCCAAGGCATGACGCTCGACCCAAACCGGCGCCGGCACACCGAGGGCCTCGTCTACGGCGTCGCGGACCGGCCTGCCCAGCACATCACCCCGATCATCTTCGTCGGCGGCACCGGCAGAAGCGGCACTCACGTGGTCGCCAAGTTCCTCGGCCGGCACAAGCGCCTGACGGCGATCGGAGTTGAATGCCGCTTCCACGTCGAGGACAAGGGCTTCCCCGGCCTTCTCGACGGCAGTGTGACGAAGGAGCAGTTTCTGAAGAGGCTCCGCGGTTTCTGGTGGCGGGGAAACATCAACGGCCGCGATCGCGGCATGTTCAGGTTCGTCCCGGAGGACCGCTTCGAAGAGGCCGTTGCCAAGTTCGACGCTGCGTTCGATCCCGAGTCGCCCGAGGCCGCGTGCCGCGAGCTCTTCATCGACCTTCTCTGGCCCCGGGCGATCGAGAAGCAGGCGAGCGGCCTGATCGAGCAGAGCTGCGACACGATCGCCGCGGCGCCCACCCTCCTTCGCCTGTTTCCGGAAGCGAGGTTCGTCCACGTCATCCGCGACGGGCGCGACTCGTCGGCCTCGCGCGTCTCTCAGACCAAGGGGCGTGTCTACCCGCGAACCCGGATGCAGGGAATCCGCTGGTACGACAAGCGCATGCGCCGAATCGAGGAGGGTGCCCGGCACATCCCCAAGGACCGGTTGATGCAGGTGAGCCTCGAGGGAATTCTCACGCCGCCGCGACATGACGACGCGCGTGAGGTGACCCGCTTTGTCGGGGTTCGCTTCGGACGCCGGATGCGGCGCTATTTCTTCGCGCAAATGGACCACTACAACGCGAACACCGCGCGCTGGAAACAGGGCCTGTCGGAGCGCAAGCACCGGAAGATCGAGGCCCGCTACGTGGAAGTGATTGAGGGCTTCGAGCGGGACGGTGTCAGCTCGGCGCCAATCGTCCGCGCGACCTACGAGAAGCGCCTGGAGGCTGCGCCGGCACCGCCGCCCGAGGCAGATTCCGAGGCTCCCGAGCCCTCCGAGGGGACCGAGTAGGCCTGCCTAGAGGTCGGCGTCGGGGGCGAAGCGGCTGCCCTCGTGACCCGCGTCCTCGCCGCCTGGGTGGACGAGGGGCAGGCGCTCGGTCAACCAGTCGAGCTGCTCCGAGGCCGGGAAGGGCGGCTCGAGCTGGTCGAGGAAGCCCGGCTGATGAAACCAGTGGCGATAGTGAAGATGGACGATCTCCTCGAGGCCCAGCGCCTGAAGGTCTGCCGGCAGCTTCGGCCGACGGCGGACGAGGTAGTTGTAGCGCCCGTCCAGCGTTCTGACGTCACCGTGCGGAAGGGTCGCGGCGAGCGAGAGCTGGTCCATGTTCCGCGGGCCCGGCCTTGGGGATGTGGTCCTCGCGGATGAGAGTGCGGAAGTTCTCGAGCCAGCATGCCAAAAACGCCGCGCCCTGGCGGCGCCGCGACCACGCCGGCGCTCCAGTAGCCGCGGATGCGATCGCCGGTCCACACGGTCTCGACCCATGGCCCATCCTCGGGCGTGCCGCACAGCTTGTACATCTTCTCGCCAGTAGCGGTCCTTGGGATCGTCGGCGCCCGATGAACCGCGCTTCTTCTGGCCGACGGGCGCACGGCGACCGCGTCCCCGAGGTCGACGAGGTCGTCGGGCGGGTTGAAGAACACGGTGTCGGTATCGACGAGCGCGATCGACTCGTCGCCGAGTGCCTGCTCGGCCCAGGCGCCTGCAAAGAGGCGGTTGGCCATGGGGTTGTCGGCGAACTCGACGTTCAGGTTTTCGACGTGGCGCTCGACTCCAAAGCGCTCGAATGCAGCGAGCGTCGCGGGGTCGAGCCCGCTCTCGCCGCGCGGCTCCACGCTCACCAATCGGGCGTCCGAGTACGCACCAGCCCAGCGCCGAACGGACTCGAACAAGCAGGATCCCCTGCTCCTCGAGTGGACCGGCCTCGACACAGGCAACCACCGCAAGCGACACGCGCGGCATGATAGGCGGGCATGGGCTCCCCGACTGATCCCCAGCGGTATCGCCCGAAGGCCCGATGCCGTTCGTCGTCGGAGCGAACCGCTCGGGCACCACCCTCCTGCGCCTGATGCTGGACGCGCATCCGGAGCTCGCGATCCCGCCCGAGACGTTTTTCGTTCCGAACCTGATCGAGCTCTTCGACCAGGCTGACCCGACGCGCAAGGACGCGCTTGCGGCGATCACCGGGCAGCCGGAGTTCGCCGACTTCGGACTGCCGGCGGCGCACCTGGAAGCGGCGATGGCGGCGGCTCCCAACACAGCGGGCGACGCACTGCGCGCGTTCTATGGCTCCTACGCCTCACGCCACGGCAAGACGCGAGCGGGCGACAAGACGCCCGGCTACTCCGGCAGCATGCGCGCCATCGAGAGCGTTCTGCCCGAGGCCCGGTTCGTCCACATCATTCGCGACGGCCGCGATGTCGCCCTGTCGGTGATGGAGCGAGGTCTCAAGGAGCGGACGATCGAAGAGCTCGCGAAGCGCTGGAAGCGCCGGATCAAGCGAACACGCAAGCAGGGCGCGAAGGTCGCCCACTACCTCGAGATCCGCTACGAGGACCTCATCGCCGAAACCGAAGCGACGCTCCGCAAGGTCTGCGAATCGTGCGAGCTTCCGTTCGACGCGGCGATGCTGAACTACCACGAGCGAGCGGCCGAACGGCTCGGCGAGATGTCGGGCGAGCTCGAGGGAGGCGAGGACAAACAAAGCCTCCCAGCCGGCTACCGAGCCGAGATGCACTCGGCAACGTCAGGCCCGCCGGACCCGTCCCGCCTGGGCAAATGGCGAACGCAGATGGAGCCAGCCGACGCCCAGGAGTTCGAGCAGACCGCGGGCGCCCTGCTGGCGGAACTGGGCTACGAGCTGAGTAGCTGACATGCGCTTCGCATGGAAAGGGCCTATCCCTCAGCGGACACCGCTCACTGTGGCAGTAGACAGAGTGGCATCTGGCGTCTAGTCTGTCTTTGAACCGCGGCGGGGACCTGAGGGGGTAAGCGTCGCCTGAACTACAGGGAGTTCTCATGCTGCGCAAGCTCGGCTCGCATCTTCGAAACCAGTGGGCGGGTGTCTTGGCGCTGTTTCTCGTTCTTGGTGGAGGCACCGCATACGCGGTCACCCAGATCGATCGCAACAGCGTCAAGTCGAAGCACATCGTCAACGGCCAAGTCAAATCTGCTGACGTCGCCGACAACGGCCTGACTGGGGCCGACGTTGACGAAGGGACACTCGCCCTTGGTGCTGAGCCCTGGCGTGTGCTCAACACACCCGGTAACCCTTCGTTTGACAACGGATCCGAATGCTCTTGGAGCAACTTTGGCTCAGGTTTTACTTCTGGCGCCTTCGTCAGGGATGCCTCCGGCTTCGTACATTTAAGGGGCTTGGTGAGGGCAGGGAAGCCATTTGACGACGTCTGCGACATCTCAGGGGCATTCATCGACGGCAAAATTTTCACCCTCCCCGTCGGCTATCGCCCGGAAGGAAACGAGGTTTTCGCCACGTTGTCAGATGGGGCTCCGGGGCGTATCGATGTCCGTGGAAACGGAGATGTTTTCGCCCTGCCACCGGCTACCGGCGGGAGCGTCAAGCAGTGGATTTCGATGAGCGGTATCACTTTCCGCTGCACACCCTCGGGCGTGGACGGCTGCCCTTAGCGGCCAGCCTGCGCGGGAGTTGGGTACTACGACTCGCTCGACAGCGGGTACCCCAGCTCGGCGAGGAGATCCCCCGCGACCTCTTCGAACGCGGCCAGGTCCTCAGCGCTCATCGCCTCGCGCCAGCGCTCCACTCGATCCGAGCGCGGCGCCTCGGTGACCAGCGCGTGCGCTTCGAGGCGATCCTCGGCTGGCCGAAGGGCACCGCCGTCGTCGTCGGTGAGGTCGCGGTCCATCTCCTGAAGGCGCTCACCCGAACGCTCGTGGTAGCTGAGCATCGCCGCGTCGTAGGGCAGGTCGATGAACTCGCACACTCTTCGGAGCGACGGTTCGGGGTCTGCCACGAGGTCCTCGAATCGGACCTCCATGTAGTGATTGAGCCGATCCTTCTGACCGCGAGCCCGGTTGATGCGGCGCTTCCAGATCTTCGCGAGACGGTCGACGGTGAGCTCTTCGCTGTCGCTTCGGTCATCACGCGAAAGAGCCACATCGCGGCCGTCGCGGATCAGGTGGACGAAGCGAGCCTCCGGCAGTGAGCGCTGGATCATTCCCATCTGTTTGACGTAGCCGGGCGTCTTGTCGCCGTAGCGCTTCTTTCCCTGCCCCTCGGCGTACAACCCGTAGAACTCGCGCAGGACCTTCTTGGGGTGCAGGTTGCCCTGCTTGGCAAGTCGCGCTTCGAGTTCGGCGGAGTCGATCCCGAAGTCGCCCCAGCGGCGGTGGGCGACGAGAAACTCAACGGTCTGGGCGGCGTCCCAGCGAGCGCCCTCCTTCTTCGAGGCGGTCATCTCCTTGTTGAGCGCAGGGATGAAATGCGTCTCCGGCGGCATCGCGAGCTGCGGGTGCGCGTCGAGCATCATCCGCAGGAGCGTCGTACCGGAGCGGTTGACGCCCACCACGAAGGGAACCGGCGCGCGTCCGGTGGCCTTCCTCGCCTCTTTTCGCTTCTGCTTTCGGCGCTGATTGCGCTTCTTGCGAAGGGTCTTGATCGGATGGGCCATCAGCCCACCTCGTACCCGAGCTCGGCGAGTAGATCACCGGCGGTTTCCTCGAAGGCGGCCCGGTCCTCGTCTGACATCTGCTCGCGCCAGCGCTCGACGCGACTCTTCTGCGGAGGCTCGGAAGTGAGCTTGAACGCGCCGAGCCGGCGCTCTGCCGGACGCTCGCGGCCGCTCGAAAGAGCCGGCAGGTCCCGGTCCATCTCGGCCATTCGCTCCGCCGACTTCTCGTGGTAGTCGAGCATCACCGGGTCCCAGTCGAGCTCGACGAAACCTGCGACCTTCCGCAGCACGGGCTCAGTGTCAAGGATCAGATCCTCGTAGCGAGCCTCCATGTAGTGGCCAAGCTGTTCCGCCTGGCGGCGGGCCTTGCGGATCCGCCGCTTCCACAGGCGAGCCATGCGCGTCGCGTCCTTTTCCCGGCCGACGCGGTCCCAGACCGATAAGGCGACGTCGCGCCCGTCGCGGATCATGTGGATGAAGTGCGCCTCGGGAACTGCCCGCTCGAGCCGGCGCATGTTGCGCACGTAGATCGGCGTCTTGTCGCCCCAGCGCGCCTTGTCGTGGCGCTCGGCGTAGAGCGCGAAAAAGTCGCGAAGCGTGTCGCCCGCGGTGAGCCGGCGATGCGCGGCCAGTCGTTCCTCGAGCGCCGCAGCCTCGATCCCGAAGTCGCCCCAGCGGTTGCGCTCCGCAAGCCAGCGCGCGGTCTCTTCAGCTCCAGGGGAGCCGTCTTCGAAGCGCTTGACCAGACGCACGGCAAAGTGCGTCTCGGGCGGGATCGCCAGCTCCGGATGCGCGTCCAGCATCAACCGCAGGAGCGTCGTCCCGGAGCGCCCGACGCCCACGATGAACGGCGCCGGAGCCTCCGAGCCGGCGGAGGCTCGCACCCTGTTTCGTCGTCTCAACTTCAAGCGGCCAGCTTCGCAGACGGCGGTGCGACCCTCCGCTTGAGAACGACTCTCGTGCCTGTCGCGGGCGACATCGTCACGTTGCGCCTCGCGGGCCGCTCAAGCTTCTCGGAAGCGGGCACCAGCTCGCACTCGGAGAGGATCGTTCGCAGCGCGACCTTCATTTCGAGCTCGGCGAACGCGGCGCCGATGCACCGGCGCGTCCCGCCTCCGAAGGGAACCCACGAAAAGGTCTCGGGCGACCCTTCGAGGAAGCGCTCGGGCTCGAACGCATACGGGTTCGGGTAGAGGTCCTCGCGGGTGTGAGTCATGTAGATCGGCGGCGAGGACGACGGTGCCGCTCGGCAGGTCGTACCCGCCGAAGTTCGGAGTCCTGGCGCAGCTGCCGGCCTGTGAATGGAACGACCGGACGCACCCGAAGTGTCTCGTCGATCACCGCATCCATGTACCCGCTGCCGTCGGAGGTGTTGACTTCGTCCGTGAGCCGCTCGAGCTTCGCGGGGTGGTGAAGGAGGAGGTCGATCGCCCACGCCAATGCCGTCGCGGTCGTCTCGTGACCGGCGAGGAGAAGAGTCATGAGCTGGTCGCGAAGCTCGCGGTCCTCCATTTGCGATCCATCTTCGAATCGCGCTGAGACGAGCATCGAAAGGATGTCTTTGCGTTCCTCCAGATCCGGGTCCACCCGGCGCTCGGCGATCTCGGCAAAGAGGAGCACATCGATGTGGTCTCGGAGCGCTTCGAGGTTGCGAAACGGCGGCACTTTCGAGAGGCCGGGCACGATGAAGCCGATCGCGCGGGGTGACGCGCTCACCGCAAGAGCTTCCACCAGGGCACTGCTCAGCTTCGAGCGCCGCTCCTGGTCGGTCACGCCGAACACGGCCCGCAGGATCACCTCGAGGGTGATCGCCTGCATGCCCGGATGGACCGCGAACGCTTCACCCGCGGGCCAGCTCGCGACCACGTCTTCGGTCGCCTCGACGATCATCTCTTCATAGGCGCGCATGCGCTCGCCGTGGAAGGGCGGGAGCATCAGCTTGCGCCGGCGCAGGTGCTCCTGATCCTCCTGGAGAAGAAGCGAGCTGGCGCCCACCATCGGCCTCAGCGCGACGTTCCGGCCGGGAGCAATCGTGTTGATGCGATCGGCACCGTAGAGCGCCTTCATCGACGGCGCGTCGGAAACGAGCACAACCTCGCCCGGGCCGAAGAGCGACGCGTGGAACGTCTCGCCGAGCTCCTTGCGCCAGCGTTCCAAAAACGAGATCGGCCGAACGAGAAATCGCGCAGTTTGGAGCGTTTTCGGGAGCGGGACGCTCGGGGCGGCGAGGAAAACCATACGGGCCGGATGTTAGAGTCGCGCGCCGTGATGAACGAATCACTCTCTGACCTGAACCTCGTCGCCTCCGGCAAGGTGCGCGAGATGTACGAGATCGGTGACGACCTCCTGATGGTCGCCTCCGACCGAATCTCCGCCTACGACGTGGTCCTCCCCACCCCGATCCCCGACAAGGGCGCCGTTCTTACGCGCATGTCGGTGTTCTGGTTCGAGACGACGGAGCGACATCTGCCCGAACCACATGCTCACTGATGACGTGCCCGCCGAAGCCGAGGGCGCGGCCTCCGCGTTAAAAGCTCGACATGTACCCGATCGAGTGCGTCGTGCGCGGCTACATCACGGGCTCGGGCTGGAAGGAGTACAAGAGTTCCGGCGAGGTCTGCGGCATCCCGCTCCCCGACGGGCTGTCGAAGTCGCAGAAGCTTCCCGAGCCGATCTTCACGCCGGCGACCAAGGCCGAGGTCGGCGACCACGACGAGAACATCGTCGTTCGAGCGCGCCGTCGAGGTCATCGGCGACCGGGCGCTGATGGAGAACCTTCGCGACACGTCGATCGCGCTCTACGAGCACGCGGCGAAGCACGCGCTGGAGCAGCGGGATCATCATCGCCGACACCAAGTTCGAGTTCGGCTCCTCGCCAGGCGCCGAGATCGTCCTTGGCGACGAGGTGCTCACCCCCGACTCCTCGCGCTTCTGGCCGGCCGACGACTTACGAGGACGGCCGCGGCCAGTCCTCGTTCGACAAGCAGTACGTCCGTGACTGGCTCGACGAGGCGGGCTGGGACCACTCGCCGCCCGGCCCCGATCTGCCCGACGAGATCGTGGACGGCACCCGCGCGAAGTACGTCGAGGCGTACGAGCGAATTACTGACCGCAGCTTTTAAAACACAGACGCGGGTAGCGTCCGTCGTGTGAACGTCTTCATCCAGGGCATGCGGCGGTCGGGGACGACGATCCTCTATGACGCCTTTGCCGAGGACCCGGACCTTCGCCGCTTCTACGAGCCCTTCCGCGAGGAGGACGAGACGCCTCGGCGGTGGCTCCGGCGCGCGCGCCGAGGACCTGTTCGCCGAGACGCGCGAGTTGCGCCGCGCGTTCCAGCGCGACGAGCACCCCGAGGTTCCCCTCGAGCTCTTCAATCACGGCGGTCCGAGGGCGCCTGGGCTGGAGCTACACCCGTCGCTGCCGGAGTGGGGTTCCGCGTTCCTGCGCCACCTTCTCGGCCAGGCGCCGCAGGTGTTGGTGAAGGAGGTGCGCCTCTTTCGCAAGGTGGCCGATCTTCACAGCATCGATCCGGACGCCACTCTCATCCACATCGTGCGTGACCCGCGGGCCGTCGCGGGGTCGATGATGCTCGGCCGTGGACGTAGGCACGCGCCGCGGTTCGCCGACGCGGACGCGTTCTTCGATGCTTGGACCCGGCGCAAGCTCTGGTCGTCGCGCGATATCGCAGGGGATGTGCTCGCTGCGGGCGACTACCCCGAGCTCAAGCGCGGCGTGCCGGACTTCATGCGCCCGCTCACTGTCTGGAAGACGGCCTGGGATGGCACTCGAGGTGACGGGCGGCGCCTGTTCGGCGACCGCTACGTGCTCGTTCGCCTCGAAGACCTTCGGGTGGATCCAGCCGGCGAGCTTCACCGCATCTACGACGCGATCGGGCGCGTTACGCCCGAGGGAGTCAAGACTTGGGCAGCCGAGCACGTGAAGCGCGACGCAGATATCCCCTACGGCGACGATCCGCGGTGGGCCGAGGCCGCGCAACTCTTGGGGATGGAGGACGCCCTTGGCGATGCGGGCTACAGCCAGGTGATGGATCTCGCCTCCCCGCAGGCGTCGCCGGTTCGCCTCGCGCCGCCGGAGGCGGAGTCGAGATCACGCCTCGACCTCGCCGTCAACCGCGCCCGCCGCGCGGTCGATCGGGCGACCGGCCGAGGCCGTTAGTAGCTTTCTCATCCGTGAAGGCACGAGTCCTCATCCGCCCCAAGGAAGGCATCCTCGACCCGCAGGGCAAAGCGGTCGAGCGCGCCCTTCCCGCGCTCGGTTTCGACGATGTGCGCGACGTGCGGGTCGGCCGGCTTGTCGAACTTGAAGCCGACGACGCAGGCCACCTCAATGAGCTCTGCGAGAAGCTCCTCGCCAATCCGCTGATCGAGGACTACGAGATCCAGGAGATCGAGTGACCTTCGGCGTGCTCCAGTTTCCCGGCTCATGCGACGAGCGGGACGCGCTGGCGGCATGCGAGACGGGTGGGCGACGCCCGCATGGTCTGGCATGAGGAGACGAACCTCGATGGCATCGACGCCGTGATCGTGCCCGGCGGCTTCAGCTACGGCGACTACCTGCGAGCTGGGGCAATCGCGCGGTTCGCGCCTGCGATGGACGCGGTCCGCGACTTCGCCGAGGCTGGCGGCCCCGTGCTCGGCATCTGCAACGGCTTTCAAGTGCTGTGCGAAGCGGGCCTTCTCCCGGGGGCGTTGCTCCCGAACGACGGCCTTCGCTTCCTCTGCCGCCAGGTGAACCTCGAGGTGGTCTCGACCGCGTCTGCGTTCACCCGCGGGCTCGAGGAGGGCGAGCGACTCTCGGTCCCCGTAAAGCACATGAGCGGTCGATACTTCGCTCCAAACCCCACCCTCGACGAGATCGAGGCCGCAGGCCAGGTCGTGCTGCGCTACTGCCCAGGCGAGAACCCGAACGGATCGTCACGCGACATCGCGGGCGTTACCAACGAGGCCGGCAACGTCATGGGCCTCATGCCGCACCCGGAGCACGCGGTGGACCCCCTCACGGGTTCGGCCGACGGGCTCAAGCTGTTCGCGGCGGTCGCAAACGCAGCGATGGCGGCCTAGCGCTCAGCGGCGGGACGCGTTGCCATTTGGAGGCACATATTGCCCCCTATGGGTAGTTCGGCTCTAGTCTCGATCCGACAGAACGGGCGCGTTCGAGATCAGCTTCGTCTTGCCGCCGCTTCGATACTCGATGTCGACTGTCTCGTTTCGCTCGTACCAACCGAAAAGGCCCAGTCCGAGACCGAACTTGCGAAGTGGGCTGAGCTTCTTCAGCTCTTCCTTGTAGATCGGCTCACGGAAGTGGATGTGCTTGCCCTCGACCAGGTAGTCCTCGCCCCTAACCTGCTTCACGCCGTTGACGTAGACGTTGATCGGCTCCTCTGCTCCGGAGGGGAGTGCGATGCGATTGCCGACAGGCGTTCCACCAAACGCTTCGGTGCCGTGACCGCGGCGGCCTGACGGGTCGGGTTGATCTGACATGCCCCATTTTCTACTCGGTTGAGCAACCCTCGCGGATAGCCTCGCGGGCAATGGGCGAGAACATCGACCCGACCTGGCTTTGCTGGGCAACCCGTGGGGGTGCGCGATCCGAATGGGCCGGCGATCGGCTCGAACGGGTGCGTCGGCACTATGCGCAGCTCGTCGACTACGCGACGGTCGTCAAGAGCGAAGTCGCCGGCGCGTGTGGCGTCGCCACGATCGGTGACGCCGAGCCGCATTGCCGATGGCCCCACTTTGCCGTGGGCGATGATGTGGCGATCGCGACCGCATATGTCCCAACGGGTTGGCAGCGGATCGCGGATGAAAGTGAGATCCTAGAGGCGCCGCTCGCCCTTGCCCGAAAGCTCAGCGAGCGTCCGGACGACGCAAGCCGCCTGCTCAACGCTCCGGCCGCGACCGCCGTGCTCGACAAGCGTTCCGAGCGACTAACCGTGATGAACGACGCCCTCGGCGCCGCTCGCTTTTTCGAAGCGGAGGCGGAAGGCGTAACCGCATGGTCGAACCGCCCTGGTGCCTTGGTTCTCTTCCTCGGGCTCGACGCACGAGCGGATACCCGCTCATGGCTGGTGCTGGCAGCCGCGTCGTGGTTCCTGGCTGACACAGTGCCGATCGAAGGCATGCGCAGGTTGCCGGGCGGCACCGTTGATCGTGGCATCGAGTGAAGGTGTGAGCTCGCGACGGACCGGTGCGCTAGGCGACTGGGTCAAGCCGAGTGGGAGCTGTCCAGGAGCTGACCGGCGAGGCCGACGAGCACGCCAGGGCGCAGGCGTCGAGCGCGGCGGAGCTCTGGCCGGGCGAGGCCAGCGTCGACCTCTCGGGTGGCCGAGACTCGAGGCTTTCCGCCGCCGCAGTCGTTGCCGCCGGCACCGAGGCCACCTTCCTCACCTCGGACGCGACGCCTGGCGAAGCCGACGTCGCCCGGCGCTTGATCGACGCCGCGCCAAGGCCCCCCACATCGCATCAGCCAAGACCGAAGGAAGGCACCGCGACGCCCAGCACGGGCCTCCTCGAACGAGCGTCGAACCTCCACCTCCTTCACGACGGCGTGCGTCACCCGCAAAAGCTCCGGGGCAAGATGACCCTTCCGCGCCCCCGTCCTAAGACGCCACCTTCGTCGGGCCACGGCGGCGAGATCGCCCACGGCTTTTTCTACAAGAACTCGAAGCAGCTGAAGAAGGATCTCCCGGCGAAAGAAGCGGGTCCCCGAGCGGATCATGCGGTTCTTCGCAAAGGATCACGAAGCTGCGCAGCCTGAGGCGTATGAGGAAGCCGCGCCGGTCGTCTCGCAATCGCTCGACGCCGGGGCGCGGAGCCGGGCTCGAGGGACCAGTGCTCCTCGACTGGTTCTACCTCGTCGACCGCTTCGCCCATCGCTCCGGGCTCGCGACCGACTCCGAGCGCATTTCGGTCTTCGCAACGCCGGGATTCATCAAGCGCATCATTTGCGCTCGAGCCCGAGGACCGGACCGACGGATCGGCTCCATCTCGATCTGATCTGCCGGCTCGTGCCCGAGTGGACGGACCAGCCCTTCTTCGAGGCCCCCACCCGGAAGTGCCGCCGATCCGGCGCGACCGGCCTTGGGAGATCGAACGGGACGCGCGCGGTGTTCGAGGAGATCCTCGCGAGCTGGCGGCGCTTGGACCGAGATCTACCGTGCCGACGAGGCGAAGGCCGCCTGGCGCGAACTTCGCGCCGGCGAAGGCTCGGCCAAGTGGGAGGGCTGTGTTCGAGGGAATCGTCTACCGGCACACCTTCGACGAGCACCTGAATCGCCTCGCTGGCCGCGAGCCGGGGCTAGCCTTTCCCGGCCCATGGCGAACGACTCCGCCATCGCGAAGCGCCTGCGCCCGCGGCGGCTTCGCGGCAGCGCCGAGCCTGGCGCTCCCGCGCCCGTTCATCGTCGGCGTCGGCCGCTCCGGCACGACGCTTTTGCGCCTGATGCTCGACGCCGGCCTCAGAGGTCGCCATGCCGCCGGAGACCCACTTCTTCCAGAGCCTCCACGACACGTCGGGGCGCCTTCGGTTCAACCCGCGCCTTGCGCTTGACGCGATCGTCGAGGACGAGCACCGGCGCTGGAACGACTTCGGACTTGAACAGGACGAGCTGCTCGACCGCTTCGAGGCGATCCCACGCTTCAACACCTCGGATGCGCTTCGCGCGTTCTACGAGCTCTACGCCGAGAAGCAGGGCAAGCCGCGGTGGGGCGACAAGACGCCCGACTACGTAAAGCGATGCGCCGGATCGACCGCGTCTTGCCCGAGGCGCGGTTCATCCACGTGATCCGCGACGGGCGCGACGTGACGCTTTCGAACAACAGGCGCATCGCCGAGCGCGGCCACCGCGACCCGCTGCCGGCCGCGCGCTCGGCCCGGCGCTGGCGCAACCGGATCGAGAAGGCTCGCGCCGACGGCCCCAAGCTCGGCGAGCTACCTGGAGATCCGCTACGAGGACCTCGTCGCCGACACCGAGCCGACCTTGCGGAAGGTCTGCGATTTCATCGAGATCGACTTCGAGCCGCAGGATGCTCCGCTACCACGAGACTGCTGCCGACCGCCTCTCGGAGATGGCGGGCGCCATGCCCGCCAGGACGGCCGGCCCGAGCGCGACGCGGGCGAGCGCCTCAAGGCCCACGCGCTGGCCACCAAGCCGCCGACCAAGGAGCGGATCGAGGTCTGGCGCGAGGACATGAGCGCCGTGGACCAGGCGGAGTTCGAGGAGGTGGCGGGCGAGCTTCTGGACGATCTCGGCTACGCCCGAGCTTCGTCCTCGTAGGCTTTGGCAGCCGCTATGGCAGTCCTGGTCCCATCCTTCCTTCGGCGCGGCACCAGCCGCGCTCCATTCCCCTTCGTCGTCGGCATGAACCGCTCGGGCACGACGCTCCTGCGCATGATGCTCGACGCCCATACGGACCTCACGATCCCGCCCGAGACCCACTTCGTGCCGGACATGATCAAAGCGGCAAAGGCCGACGGCTCCACGCCCGAGAGCGTGCTCGAGGCCATGAAGGCGCACCGCGAGTGGGGCGACTTCGAGATCTCCGACGAGGAGATGCTCGGCCACTTCAACGCGCTTCCCAAGCTGAAGGCCGGGCCCCGCGGTCCGCTCGTTCTACGAGATCTACGCCGAGCGTCAGGGCAAGCCGCGCTACGGCGAGAAGACTCCCACCTACGTCCAGAAGATGAAGCTGATTCAGCGCGCCCTTCCCGAGGCGCGCTTCTGCCACGTGATCCGCGACGGGCGCGACGTTGCGCTTTCGGTCTTGACCGCACCGTTCGCGACCTGACCGCCGGCGACGTCGCCAAGCGCTGGCAGAAGAAGGTCACGAAGGCTCGCGAGGACTCCCCCGCAGCTCGAGCACTACATGGAGATCCGCTACGAGGACCTGATCCTCGACACCGAGCCGGTCCTTCGCAGCGTCTGCGATTTCTTCGAGCTTCCGTGGCAGGACGAGCTCCTCACCTACCACGAGCGCTCCGCCGACCGCCTTCAGGAGATGGCTCGCGCGCTCCCCGGCGGCGGCAAGTCGAAGGAGCTTTCGGTCGAGCGGCGCCTGAAGACCCACGAGATGACGACAAAGCCGCCCGAGCGCAGATCGCGTCCAGCGCTGGCGAAAGCAGATGACCGAGGAGCAGCGCCAGGAGTTCGAAGAGGTCGCGGGCGACCTCCTCGAAGAGCTGGGCTATCCGGTCGGCGAGCCGGTCGACGCGCGCAGTCGGATGCTTGATGAGCACCTTAGGGCAAAGCGCATGTGCCGTGCGGGTTGATGCGGGTCGGCATCGTCACCAAGTGGTTCGCGTCAGGCCAGGCAGTGGTCTCGCGCTACGTGCGCTCGGCGCTCGACGAGCTCGGTCACGAGACCTTCATCCTCGCCCGTGAAGGAACAGGCCCCCGCTCCGGGATTGAAACCGACGTGCCCGATCCCATCTGGGACCAGCCGGGCGTGACCGAGACGGGCGAGTCCGACGTGCCGCTCGAGACCTATCGCCAGTGGGTCGCAGACAACTCGCTCGACGTCGTCATGACGGACAACCTCTACCAGTTCGATGAGCTTGCGGCGCTTCGCGCCGACGGCGTCAAGACCATCGGCCGCTTCGTCTGGGAGCATTTCGACGACGAGCACGTTGCGGGAGCGCAGGAAGCTCTTGACGTCGTCTACTCGCTCCACCGCGGCGAGCAGGAGCGCTACCGCAAGATGGGAATCGACAGCCCTTACGTCACCTGGGGCTGCCACCCCGAGCTTCTCGCCGTCGAGCCGCAGCGCTCAGACGACGGCCTCGTACGTCTGCTCGTGCCCGGAAGCTTCATGGGACGCCGCAAGCCGCTCGACGAGATGCTCGAGGGGTTCATGGCGACCAAGGACGAGCGCCTGCGGCTGATCATCAAGGGCCAGACGGCGCGCAAGGAGGGCAAGCTCGCAGAAGGCGGCGGACGCCGACGAGCGCATCCAGGTCCTGATCGAAGATCAGCCGACCGACCAGCACCTCAGCTTCGTCGCCGGATGCGACGTCTGCCTCACCCCCACCCGCTGGGAGGGCCTTGGTCTCCCGCTCTACGAGGCGATCGCCTTCGGCCAACCGGCGATCACCAACGACAACGCGCCGATGAACGAGGCCGTGATCGACGGCGAAAATGGTTACCTCGTTAGCGCGACGGTCGAGGGCACGGCGCGTTCGGGAATCACCTCGTGGAGCCCGGATCCCGGAGAGCTCACCCAGGCCATCGACCGCATCGCCGACGACGAGAACCGCGCCGAGCTGGCAGCCGGCGCCCGCGAGCTGCGCGAGGGCGAGCGTTCATGGGCGCGCACCGTCGAGGGTTACGGCGAGCTCATGAGACTCGTCTCGTAGTGCGAATCGGAGTCGTCACCAAGTGGTTCAACCGCGGGCAGCCCGTGGTGGGCCGGCACACGCGCTCGGCAATCGACGCGCTTGGGCACGAGACATTCGTGCTCGCCCGGCCGAAGAAGGAGCGCGGGCCCCAGCCAGGCGCGCTCTCGCGCGACGACGTCTGGGACCAGCCTGGGGTGACCGAGGCTTCGCAGTACGACATCCCGCTCGCCGACTACACCGAGTGGGTCGAGCGCGAGGGCATCGAGACGATCCTGTGCGACCAGAACTACGGCTTCTCAGAGCTCGCCGAGCTGCGCTCCCGCGGCGTCAAGGTGATCGGCCGTTTCGTCTGGGAGCACTTCACATCGGACCACCTCGAAGGAGCCCGCAACGCGTACGACGTCGTCTTCTCGATGACCCGCGCCGAGCAGGAGCGCTATCGCGAGATGGGGCTCGAGACTCCATACGTGCCGTGGGGTTGTCATCCCGAGCTGATCGACGTAGCCGAGTCGGTCGCCGAACGGCGAAGTGCGTCCCACACTGATCCCTATGCGGGGCAGCGTGGGACGCCCTCTTCGGAAGGGCTGGTCACGTTCGTGTTCACAGGCGGTTTCCTCGGCAGGCGAAAGCCGCTCGAGCCGGTGCTGGAGGCGTGGCAGAACGTGCAGTCCGACAAGGCCCGGCTGATCGTGAAGGCGCAGGTTGAGCGCGAACGCCTTGCCGACGCCGAGCGTGCCGCTGCCGAGGACCCGCGAATCGAACTGCGGATCGCCGACGAGCCGACACGCCAGCACCTGGAGACGGTCGCGGCCGCCGACGTAACGCTGTCGCCCGCACGCTGGGAGGGTCTTGGCCTTCCCCTCTACGAGGCAGTGGCTTTCGGCCAGCCCGCGATCACCAATGCCGTCGCACCGATGAACGAAATCACGCTCGATGGGAAGAACGGCCTGACGATTCCGTCGATTCCCGTCGGCGAGGCCAAGCTCGGGCATCCCCGCGCACGCCTTCGACACCCCCGCGATGGCCGCGGCGATCGACCGGCTGGCCGAAGACGACGAGCTGCGAGCGAGGCTGAGCGCCGGCGCGCTCGAGCTCTCGCGACGGCGAGCGCGCGTGGGAGCACACCGTTCGCGGCTTCGAGGCGCTGCTAGAAATGGCCGCGCTCGTGAGCAGGTACCGGAAGCTGAGAGAAGCGCGCCCGCATCATCGTCGCCAAGCGGCGGCTGGTCAGCGACGCACCGGTGCCGCCCCCGGCGCCGTTCGTTTGCGGGGTCACGCGCTCGGGCACGACGCTCATCCGCCTGATGCTCGACTCGCATCCGGACATGGCCATCCCCGGCGAGACGCACTGGGTTCCGAAGATGATCCGGCGTCTCGAACAGCACCGGCTGAAGCCGGACGAACTCGCGAGATCTGGTCATCGGCTCCAAGCGCTGGCAGGAGTTTCACCTCGACGCAGACGCGCTTCGCGAGCGCTCTGCGGCACATAGAACGCGGCAACGCAACCGAAGCGATCCGCGCCTTCTATCAGGCTCTACGCGGAGCGCGAGGGCAAGACCCGCTACGGCGACAAGACCCCCGGCTACATCAAGGACATGGTGCGAATCCAGCGCACCCTGCCCGAAGCGCGCTTCATCCACATCATCCGCGACGGCCGCGATGTCTCCCTCTCCCACATGCGAATGAACTGGGGTCCCGAGACCTACGAGGAGTCTGCGCAGCTCTGGTCCGATCGCATCGGCAAGGCGCGGCGAATCGCGCCGAAGGTCGAGCACTACCACGAGGTCAAATTCGAGGATCTCGTCCGCGACACCGAGGGAACCCTTCGCAAGGTCTGCGGCCTCATCGACCTCGACTTCGACCCGGCGATGCTCAATTACCACGAGCGCGCGGAAGAGCGCCTGCAGGAGAAGAACGTCGATCTCGTGCGCCGCCATGGTCCTACCCAGCCCGCCGAGGCTCGGATGGAGTCGCACAGGCTCGCGAAGGAGCCGCCCCGGGAGGACCGCCTCGAGGCGTGGCGCCACAAGATGACCGAGGAAGAGATCGCGTCCTACGAGCGCATCGCAGGGCCGATGCTCGAGGAACTGGGCTACGAGCTCTCGTCATAGATGACTCACCCTTGCGGTGAGTGGGTACCGCCAAGAAGTTCGATTATCGAAGGGAAGTGCGGCCACCCCCGCGGGTAGAGTCGCCCCTTCCGTGAGCGAACCCACCACCGCAAAGCACCGTGACCTCGGACTCACCGACTCCGAGTTCGAGCTGATCAACGAGAAGCTCGGCCGCGCGCCGAACGACGTCGAGCTCGCGATGTTCTCGCTGCTCTGGTCCGAGCATTGCGCGTATAAGCACTCGCGAAAGCTCCTCGGCCGCCTGCCGACCGACGGCCCGCGCGTCGTGATGGGGCCGGGCGAGAACGCCGGCGCCGTCGACGTCGGCTCCGGCTACTCGGTCGCCTTCAAGGTCGAGTCCCACAACCATCCGTCGGCGGTCGAGCCGTTCCAGGGGGCGGCCACCGGCGTCGGCGGCATCCTTCGTGATGTCTTTGCGCTCGGGGCCCGGCCGATCGCGATCCTCGACTCGCTGCGTTTCGGCGAGCTGACGTCAGAGCGCTCGCGCTATCTCTTCGACCACGTCGTCGCCGGAATCGGGCATTACGGCAACTCGATCGGGGTGCCAACGGTCGGCGGGGAGGTCTACTTCGAACCGCCCTACGAGCAGAACTGCCTGGTGAACGCGATGTGCGTGGGGTTTGCCAAAACTGATGCGATGGTTCGCGCCGCCGCCGCCGGCGTCGGGAACCAGGTGGTGCTGATGGGCGCATCGACGGGCCGCGACGGGATCGGCGGCGCGTCGGTTCTCGCGTCGGCCGAGCTGGACGAGGCTGACGAGTCGAAGCGGCCCACGGTGCAGATCGGCGATCCCTTCGAGGAGTCGAAGCTCGTCGAGTGTTGTCTCGAGCTCCTCGACAAGGGCCTTCTCGTGTCTCTCCAGGATCTCGGCGCGGCCGGCCTCACGTCGTCCGCTGCCGAAATGGCTTCCGCGGGCGGCGTCGGTATCGACATCGACGTCGGGCGGGTGCCGCTTCGCGAGGCCGACATGGAGCCGTTCGAGATCATGGTCTCCGAATCGCAGGAGCGCATGCTCGCGGTCGTCGAGCCCGGAAAGGTCGACGAGGTGCTCGGGATCTGCCGCAAGTGGCAGGCGGCTCCCGCGGTCGTGGGCGAGGTGACGGACTCAGGGCTCTTCCGCGTCCTTCGTGGTGACGAGGTGACCGGCGAGATGCCGGTGGAGGCGCTCGTCGACGGCTGTCCGCTCTACGACCTCGAGCCCGCCGACCCGGGTGAGTGGATCTACGGCAACGAGGTGACGCTCGAGACGGACGATCCCGGGGAGATACTGCTTGCGCTTCTTGGGTCTCCGTCGATCGCCTCCAAGCGCTGGGCGTTCGAGCAGTACGACTCGATCGTGGGTTCGCGCACCGTTCGCCGGCCCGAGTCGGCGGACGCCGCGGTCCTCAACCTTCCGGAGACCGGCACTGCCGTCGGGGTCTCAATCGATGGCAACGGCCGGCGTGTCGCCTGCGATCCCTATGTCGGGGTCATCGAGGGCGTTCTGGAATGCGCCCAGAACCTCGCCTGCGTCGGCGCCGAACCGCTGGGCCTCACCAACTGTCTCAATTTCGGCAACCCCGAAAAGCCCACCGTCGCCTGGCAACTCGACCGCGCGACACAGGGCCTTGCCGATATCTGCAACGCGCTCACGATCCCAGTCGTCGGCGGCAATGTCTCCCTCTACAACGAGACCGACCGCGGGCCGATCTACCCCACGCCGGTTGTCGCGCTGGTCGGCGAGCTGCCGGACGTCGGAAAGGCGGGCGGCCTGGCCCTCACAGGCGGAGATTCGATCGCCCTGGTCGGACCGTTCTCTCCTGCCCTGGCGGGCTCGGAACTGGCCAAGCGCCGCGGCGAGCTCGACCAGGGCCTCCCGGAGATCGACACCGATACGCACGCTGCCGCGCTCGGGTTCGTTCGCGGGCAGGTTCGCGAGGGGGGCATCGCGGTCCATGACATCTCAGACGGCGGTCTGGCCTGCGCTCTGGCCGAAATGGCGATCGCGGGCGAGGTGGGCGCGCGGGTCGACCTCGATGCACTGATCCGCACCCGCAACTGCGACCCGGAATCCGCGTTATTCGGCGAAGGGCCCGGTGGCTTTCTCGCCGCTGGGCCCGAGGAGCGGATTCGCGATCTTCAGGGAGCCGCTAAGAACGCCGGAGTCGACGCCTGGGTGATCGGCTCCGCGGCCGGAGATCGAGTCGAGATCTCCTCCGAATGGATGGAACCGAGCGTGCCCGTCGCCGAGGCCGCGGCGGCGTGGCGTTCGCTCGCCGAGCGCTTCGCCGAACCAGTCGCCTGAGGCCCCGCGAGCGCCCAGAAAGTTGGATAGAGCCGGCATAAGTAGGCGCTCGCCGGTAGGAGGGCCGCCCGGCTTCTGATCCGCCCCGCTCGCTACCCTTACCGGGTAAGGCGTAAGCCCGCTCCTCGAGTCCCCATCAGACCGAAGCGAAGCACCTCATGAGCTCTTCTGGACGTGCCCCCGAGGGGGCTTCATCAGCCGTTCCCGACCGGGATGGCCCCCGCGACGAATGCGGGGTGTTCGGCGTCTACTCGCCGGACTCGGAGGTCGCCAAGCTCGCCTACTTCGCGTTGTACGCCCTTCAACACCGAGGCCAGGAGTCGGCCGGCATCGCCACGTGCGAGGGCGGTCACATCACCACCCTCCGCGATACCGGCCTTGTGTCTCAGGTCTTCGACGAGGAGAAACTCCGCGCGCTCGACGGAGACATGGCGATCGGTCACGTCCGTTACTCGACAACGGGCGGGGGGTCATGGGACAACACCCAGCCGGTGTGGCGAGACGATGGCCGCGAGATCGCCCTCGCTCACAACGGCAATCTCACCAACGCGGTCGAGCTCTACAACGAGCTGACCGCAAGGGGGCTTCACTTCAGGGGCACGTCTGACTCAGAGATCATCTGTGCACTTCTGTCTGTCGCCGAGGAGCGCCCGATCGAGAACGCCGTAGAAGCCGTCATGCCGAGACTCCGCGGAGCGTTCTCAACGGTGATCATGACCAAACGAGCCGTTGTGGCCTTCCGCGACCCGCACGGAGTGCGCCCCCTCTCGCTCGGCAAGCTCGGCGACAGCTGGTGCGTCGCATCGGAGAGCTGCGCCTTCGACATCATCGGCGCCACGCTGGAGCGTGAGATCGAGCCCGGCGAGCTGGTTTCGATCGGCGAGCGCGGGCTTGAGACGCGGCAGGTCATCGAGCCCAAGCGGCGCGCCCACTGCGTTTTCGAACACATCTACTTCTCCCGTCCGGACACCCGGCTCGAGGGCCAGGTGCTCCAGGAGGTGCGAGGCAAGATGGGCGAAATCCTCTGGCGCGAGGCGCCTGTCGAGGCCGATCTGGTCATCTCGGTGCCCGACTCCGGAAATCCTGCTGCCACCGGTTTTGCCCGCGCCGCCGGGCTCCCGAAAGACGACGGTCTGATCAAGAACCGCTACGTCCAGCGAACCTTCATCCAACCGGGACAGGAGCTCCGAAAGCACGGCCTGCGCATGAAGTTCAACCCCCTTCCGGAGATCCTCTCCGGCAAGCGCGTCGTGGTGGTGGACGACTCGATCGTCCGCGGCAACACGACCCGCCAGATCGTCGGCATGCTTCGCGACGCCGGGGCCACCGAGGTTCATCTCCGCATCTCGGCGCCACCGATCCGCAACCCCTGCCACTACGGCGTCGACATGTCCACGCGCGAAGAGATGATCGCCCACAACCGCACAGAGGCCGAGATCGCCGAGGAGCTCCAAGCCGACTCGCTTGCCTATCTGTCCCTCGACGGCGTGTACGAGGCGGTCGGCACACCGCGAGAATCTCATTGTGATGCGTGCTTCACGGGTGAATACCCACTCGGCGCCCCCGGCGGCGCGAACGGCAAGTTCGCGCTCGAAGAACTGCCGGTAGTCGCGTCGTAGCCGGTGGGGCGAATCGCCGGCCGGTCGGCCATGATCATGGGGTGACGGACTCAGCCAACGAAGCACTTCACCGCCACTTCGGCCATCCCGGCTTTCGCCGCGGCCAGCAGGCGGCGGTAGAAGCGGCGATGGCCGGGAAGGACGCCCTGGTTGTCATGCCCACGGGTGCCGGCAAGTCGCTCTGCTACCAGCTCCCCGCGCTGGAGGACGACGAGAAGCTGACGGTCGTCGTCTCGCCCCTCGTGTCGCTGATGCAGGACCAGGTTGATGGACTGGGCGATCGCGCCGAGCTGATCAACGCCCAGCGGACCAGCGCGGAGAACTCGGAGTCGCTCCGGCGCGCCCTCGCAGGCGAAGCAAAGATGCTCTACGTCGCTCCTGAGCGTTTCTGGGCGCCGGGCATAGGCGAGAAACTGAAAGGACAGGTCGGCCTCTTCGTCGTCGACGAGGCCCACTGCGTGAGCCAGTGGGGCCATGACTTCCGCCCCGAGTACTTTCGCCTCGGGGAGATCGCCGAGCGTCTCGGGGTTCGGTCGATATTCGCCGCGACAGCCACGGCGACGCCGCGCGTTGCCCTCGACATCATCGGCCGGCTCGGGCTGCGTGACCCCGTCCGGATCGCCACCGGCTTCGAGCGCCCGAACCTCTCCTACGACGTGGTCCCGATCCAGGGCGAGCGGGCACGCGATCGCGCGGTGTCCGCTCTCCTGTCTGAGCCCGATGCGCTACCCGCGATCGTGTACTCGGGCACGCGCAAGCGCACGGACGCCACCGCGAAGCGACTCTCGCAAGAACTGGGGCGCCACGTCCCCTCCTACCACGCGGGAATGGAACGCGAGGAGCGCGCCGAGGCGCAGCGCTCGTTCATGTCGGGCGAGGCGCCGGTAGTGGTCGCGACAAATGCATTCGGCATGGGCGTCGACAAGGCCGACGTGCGAACCGTGATCCACGAGGCGGTGCCCTCCTCGCTCGAGGCGTATTACCAGGAGGCAGGGCGTGCCGGTCGCGACGGCTTGCCCTCCCGGTGCGTTCTTCTCGCCTCGGGGCAGGACAAGGGACTCCACGTGTTCTTCATCAACCAGACCGACGGCGACGAGGCGAAATCGAATCGCTGGGCTCAATACAGAGCCGTGTGGGGGTTCGTCGAGGGCGAGGGCTGCCGGCGCGTCGCGATCCTCCGTCACTTCGGCGACCGGACGGAGGCCGTGTCGAGCGGTCGCTGTTGCGACGTTTGCGATGGGCCGCTCGATGTACTCGCGTCGCTTGGCACAGCCGCCCGCCAACCGGCGCATGCGGGCTCGCGATCCGAGGGTGGCGGCGATGTACGTGACGCGATCCTGCGCGTCGTGGAGGAGGCGTCCCCATCGGTCGGGCGCACTCGCGCCGTCGAGATCCTGCGCGGCGGGCGCTCAAAGGTCGTGGCCAAATACGCCTACGACGAGCTTCCCGGCTACGGCGACTTCAACGACTGGCGTGCCGACGAGATCCTGGGCGAGGTCGACGCGCTACTCGCCGCCGGCACCTTGCGATCCACCGGCGGCAAGTTCCCGAAGCTCGAGCTCGCCGCTTGAAATGAGTCCGATGAAGCCCTTCCGAGTTGCGGTCCTTGCTTCAGGCACCGGCACCAACCTCCAGGCGATTCTCGACACCGTCCACGGCCGAGATGGAATCGAGGTCGTCGCGGTCGCGTCGGACAAGCCCGGCGCCATGGCGCTCGACCGCGCAACTGACGCGGGAATCGCGGCCGAGTGCTTCCCCCGCGACGGATTCGACAACCGTGCTTCGAGGGACGCCGCCGTCGGCGACTGGCTCGAGGAGCTGAGCGTCGATCTCGTGGTCCTCGCGGGATACATGCAGCTGCTCTCGCCCGAGTTCATCGCCCGGTGGCCGAACCGGATCATCAACGTCCATCCGGCGCTGCTCCCCTCCTTCCCGGGACTCGACGCGATCGGCCAGGCGCTCGACCACGGCGTCCAGATCACCGGCGTGACCGTGCACTTCGTCGACGACGGGGTTGACACCGGCCCCGTGATTCTGCAGCGGCCAGTGCCGATTCCGCCGAACCGAGACCGAGCGGCGCTCGAGGATGCGATCCACAGGACCGAACACGCCCTGCTACCGGAAGCGATCCGCATGCTTGGCGCAGGCAGGATCTCCGTCGATCCCGCCAACCCGCGAGTCGTCCTCGTCGCCGGTGAGTGAGAAGCCCGATATGGCGCGGCTGGACCGGGCACTCGCCTCCAAGGTCGACATCGGCGGTTCTGGAATCCCATTCGGCGACGTGACCGTCGAGAATGCCCAGGTGCAGGCGGAGCGTCTTTCGGATGTTGGAACGTGGGGGCCCCTTCAGCGCGTCGCGAAGGTCGCGTACGCCTGGAAGCTCCTGATCGCCGAGATGGAACGGGCCGAGGCGACAGCGGTGCGGGACCTCGAACCCGAGACGATCCTCACCTATGCGGAGCGCCTCTGGGTGATCCCTCCCCCTGAAGGGATGGTCGAGGGCGTCAGGGGTTGACTCGGATCCCTGCCAGGGATAGTGTCAATTGCAATGAAGTCGCAGTTGAAGGACACACGCAACACGTGACTTCAAGCCACCCCGCGCCGCCCCTCGTCGCCCGCGACCTCGCCGAAGCAAAGGCAGCCGTCAGGGAGCACGGGATGCGGCTCTCCTCCGCTCGGCGGCTTCTCCTCGAAGCGTTGTTCTCGGCGGACGGACCTCGTACGGCGGAGGAGCTGGCAGCCGAGCACGAGGGGGCCGGGACGGATGTCGCGTCCGTCTACCGCAACCTCGAACGGCTTGAAGCGATCGGCCTCGTCCGGCACGTCCACCTCGGCCACGGCCCTGGCCTGTACGCACTCGCCGGCTCGTTTGCCGACGGCTACGTCGTATGCGACCAGTGCGGCAACCGCGTGGCCGCTGACTCGGACCAGCTCGAGGCGGTGCGCTCGGTAGTTCGGGAGCGGTTCGGGTTCGAAGCGGCCTTCTCCCACTTCCCGATCGTGGGCCTGTGCCCCGAGTGCTCGAACGCGCATCGACCGTGAGCTTCGACTTCCTCTATTCCCCGTTTGAGCAGCTCGACGAGTCACTTACCCATCTCTTCGAGGGCGCACCTCTCCTCGTCGCGCTGGGAATCGCCTTTCTCCTGGGCCTGCGCCACGCCTCGGATCCCGATCACCTGGTTGCGGTTACTTCGCTTGTCGCCGCCGACGATCCCGACACGCGGGCAGCCGCTCGCCTTGGCGCGTGGTGGGGGGCGGGCCACGCGTCGACGCTTCTCGTGATCGGCCTACCGCTCATCGCCCTCAAAGGCAGCCTTCCGGCCTGGCTGGAGTCGGGAGCGGAGAAGGCCGTTGGAGTGGTCATTCTGATTCTCGCGTTGCGAGTTCTCCTGAAGTGGACGCGGGGCGACTACCGGGCCACCTCTCACGTTCACGAGGACGGGACGCGCTCACACCGCCACCTCCACGAGGGTGGAACTCATCCCCACGACCGCCCGAGGACCCCTCGTCAGGCATTCATGATCGGCGTTCTCCACGGCCTGGCGGGCACGGGGGCGATCGTCCTCCTGCTGATCGCGGCGCTACCAGGCCAGCTCGAAGCGGCCGCCGCCCTCGCGGTCTTCGCGCCGATGTCGGTGCTCTCGATGGCCGCGTGCACCGCAGTCTTCGCCTGGGTTCTCACCCGGCCGATGGTGGAGCCGGTCTTCCGTTCGGTTCTGATTCCCGCCCTCGGGGTGTTTGGGATGGTCTTCGGCCTCTGGTACGCCGGGCTTACCTGACGCGAGCTATTCCTCACGGCCTCGAGCCGCCGCCACCGCAACCTGTCCGTACGAAATCGCACCGTCGTTCGGAGGCATTGCCACCGGGGTGAGGACCCGCAGGCCGGCTTGCCCAAGGCCATCCGAGGTCGCTTCCGCGAGTAGGCGGTTCTGGAACACGCCACCGGCCAGCGCGACCGTGCCGAGGCCGAGTTCCGCGCACGCCCGCTCGCACGCCTTGGCGGTCGCCTCAGCGAAGCCGTTGTGGAACCGCGCGCTCACCACTCCAGGCGAGACGCCAGATTCGAGTTCGGCGGTGAGCTCGCGGACTGCCGCACGGGGATCGATGAGAAGGGGCGCATCGCCTCCCCCTTCGATATCGACTCTGTACGCGCCGCCTTCGCTCTGGTCGGCCACACCCTCGAGCTCGGCGGCTGCCTGGCCTTCGTAGTTGACGCGCCCCCGGATGCCGCACAGCGCGGACACGGCGTCGAAGAGGCGGCCCACGCTGGTCGTAAGCGGCGAGGCCGCGCCCGTCTGGACAATCCCGCAAACGGCCTCCCACTCTTTCAACGCAACCGACGAGCGAAGCGCCACCGGGATCGGGGGGTGATCGGCATCGAACGCGTGCGTGAGCCATGAAGCGGCCATGCGCCACGGTTCAAGCACCGCGCGATCGCCGCCCGGTAGACGCACCGGCATCAGCATTCCCACGCGATCTGCGTTCGCCATTGTCCCCGCCAGGAACTCACCGCCCCAGACCGTTCCGTCGGGCCCGTAGCCCGTGCCGTCGAAGATCGCACCCAGCGCCCGGCCCGTTTCCGCGTGCTCGGACAGGCAGGCCGCAAAGTGCGCGTGGTGGTGCTGAACGCCGAGCAGCGGAAGCCCCTCCTGCTCCGCACGCTCCATCGCGTAGCGCGTCGAGAGGTAGTCGGGATGGAGGTCGTGCACGATGAGCTCGGGCTCGACCGCGAAGACCCGCTCGAAGTGATCGACACCGGCCCGGAACGACTCGAGCGTCTCCCAGTTCTTGAGATCGCCGACGTGATGTGAGGGCCAGGCCCGATGGCCTTTGGCGACGCAGAACACGCTCTTGAGCTCTGCGCCGCACGCGAGCACGGGCGCCACCTCTCCGGTGAGCGCCACGGAGCGCGGGACGTAGCCGCGAGATCGACGCAGCGTCAGGGGCGAACCGGATGCGAGCGATCGCAATACCGAGTCATCGGTGCGCATGTGAATCGGGCGATCGTGGACAAGGAGGGCGTCGGCGATGCCTCCGACGCGATGTCGCGCGTCTTCGTCGACGTACGCGATCGGCTCGTCAGACAGGTTTGCGGACGTCATGACGAGGGTGCTGCCGAAGTCCTTCAACAGGATGTGCTGGAGAGGCGCGTAAGGGAGCATCACCCCGATGTCAGCCGACCCGGGAGCGACCGCGCCAGCGACTGGCGCATCCGCAGCGCGCCTCGCGATCACGATCGGACGCTCCATCCCGCACATGATCTCCAGCTCGGTATCGGTCAGCTCGGCAAGCGCTTGGGTCGTTTGCAGGTCGGGCGCCATCAGTGCGAACGGCTTGTCCTCGCGCACCTTTCGCGCCCGCAGGGTCTCGACCGCCCGCTCGCTTGCCGCGTCACAGGCCAGGTGGTACCCGCCGATTCCCTTGACCGCCACGATCTGGCCCGCCTGCAGCAAGACCGCAGCCAGCGCCACAGCATCGCCGTCGCCTTCCACCTCGCTGCCGTCAGGGCGGATGAGCCGAGCTTGCGGACCGCAATCCGGGCATGCATTCGGCTGCGCGTGAAAGCGCCGGTCGAGCGGGTCCTCGTACTCGGCCTGGCAAGCGCTGCACATCTCGAATCCGGCCATCGTCGTGAGCGGCCGGTCGTACGGCACTCCCCTGATGATCGAAAAGCGCGGGCCGCAGTCAGTGCAATTGATGAACGGGTACCGATACCGCCGGTTGTCCGGATCGGAGAGCTCCGCCAGGCACGCGTCGCAGGTCGCCATGTCGGGTGAGACCAGCGCGTCAGGGGGATCTCCGATCTCGGACTTCTCGATGCGGAAGCCCGTCTCGCCCACGACCTCCGCCGATCGCGCGCACACCGACTCAACCTCGGCCAGGGGTGGAGCGTGCGCTTCGAGTCTCCGAACCAGCTCCCCCACGTCGGAGACGTCGCCCTCCGCTTCCACGACCACGCCGTGCTCGTCGTTCAGGACAAAGCCGGCCAGCCCGAGGTCGAGCGCCTCCCGGTAGACGAACGGCCGAAAGCCAACTCCCTGAACGACCCCGGTGACCCTGATCCTCACCCGGCGCACGGGCGCGCTCACGTCGGGGCGAGCTCCGGCGCCTCGACCAGCTCTCGGAGCACGTGGTACGCCCAGGCCTGCGCTTCCTGAATCCGCGGGATGTGCTGAGAGCGAGTCACGATCACGTGGTCGGCAAGCGAGTCTTGAGCGATGCGGCCGCCGTCGTAGCCAACCATGGCGATCGTGAGCATGTCACGACGCCGAGCCTCGGCGAGGGCGTCGATGATGTTGAGCGAGTTGCCGCTGGTCGACAGAGCGAGGGCGGCGTCGCCCGCGCGCCCGTGAGCGATCACCTGGCGCTGGAAGATCTCCTCCACGCCGACGTCGTTCGCGATCGCGGTGATGATCGATGTGTCCTCGGTGAGGTCGATCGCGCGGCGCGGTTCGCCCGACCCATCGGGGAGCAAGGCGCGAAAGTCGGCCGCCGCGTCCATCGCGTCGGTGGCTGATCCGCCGTTCCCGAACGCGAGGAGGCGGCCGCCCGAGCCGAAGGCTCCCCTGAGAGCCACGGCGGCCGCCAGGAGCGCGTCGCGGTTGTCGGCGAGCGTCTGCTCTCTGAGCTGGCCGATCTCCTCCGCCTTCAGGAGCACCGACGAGCGGACGTCGGCGACCACGGACTCGAGGTCGGTCTGAGACTCGGAGAGAAACGGGTACAGAAAGCTCGACTGCTCCGGGGTCGTGGACCTGGCGTGCTTCGCGGCCCTCCAGGAGCCCGCGGTGGTCGAAGAAGACGTGAACCAGCTCCCACAGGAGGTGGTAGTGAGTCTCGACAAGCTCCTGGCGGGCGAACGGGTCGAGCCCCAGCGGGTGGCACGAACTCCCACTCGGCGCCCGAGTCCTCGTCCGAAGGCGATTGTCAGGGCACCGACTTCCCGTGCAACGCGCCAGCGCTTCACGGGCTTCATCTGCTCCAACGGGGTCGTCGCAGCCGAACGCGATCGCGATGTCGTCCGGCTCGCAGACGGCACGCGCCTGCGGCAACCAGTGTCGCCGCCCTCGGACGCGAGGCCGATCGCCGGGAGCGCCCGCTTGCCGACGATCACCGGGTGGACGAACTCGACGGCGACGTGGCGGGCGTCCGAGCGCGCAGACGGGCGTCGCCCCGAAGGCGACCAGGCGGCCGCCGCGCGCAAAGCGCTCCGCCATGCGATGGCAGCAGCGCGCGATGCGGCTCGGCTTGCGCGTCGAAGAACGCCTGGTTGGCCTGGGTCCGCAGCCCGGTCAGCTCGTCCAGGCGCTCGGCGAGCGCCGGTGCTGGCGCGCGTCAGGCGACCGCCCCGGCGCGCTGCGGGACGCCCGAGCAGCCAGTCGCGGAACTGGTCGACGCCCTCGCCGGTCTTGGCCGAGACCAGCATCGTCTGGCGCGCCGGGGTTGACCGTCTCGATGTTCGCGAGCAGGCGGTCGACATCGAAGTCGAGGTGCGGCAGGAGGTCGACCTTGTTGATCACGACCAGCTCGCAGGCGCGGAACATGAGCGGGTACTTGAGCGGCTTGTCCTCGCCCTCGGTGACCGAGGTGATCATCGCGCGGACATCCTCGCCGACCCGGAACTCGGCCGGGCAGACCAGGTTGCCGACGTTCTCGATCACGAGCAGGTCGATCGCCGACAGGTCGAGGTCGGGGATCGCCGAGCGGACCATGTTGGCGTCGAGGTGGCACTCGCCCCCGAAGCCGTTGCCGGTGTTCAGCTGCACGACCGGGATGTGGAGGTGGGCGATCCGATCCGCGTCCATGGAGCCCTGGACATCGCCCTCGAGCACTCCGACCCGAAGGTCGTGAGATCGCGAAGCGAGGCCTCGAGCAGCGTCGTCTTGCCGGCGCCCGGAGCGCTCATCAGGTTCACGACGCGCACCGCATTCGCGGTCGAAGTCGTCGCGGTTGGCCCGCGCGATCGTCTGGTTGGCGTCAAGCGCGTCCTCTGCAACCTTGATCTTTGTGCGGTGCATCAGGCGTCTCCTTTCAGTGGGTTTGCGGCTGGGGGCGGCCTCTGTCGCGAGATCTCGATCGACTCGACTTCGAGTTCGCCGCCGGTGAGGACCTCTCCGGGCTCGCCGCAGGTCGGCGCAGCGGAACGACGGAACCGGCGGCGGCCCTTCGAAGCTCGCGCCTCTTCGTGCGTCGCCAGCGGCGGCGGCGCCGGATCCCACTCGCACCAGCAGGCGGGACAGCGAAGCGACGAATCGACGTGCTCGATGCGCAGGTCAGCACCCTCGCAGAGCGTCTCGCGCGAGACGATGTCGAAGTAGAAGGAGAGCGAGTCCGGCACGACCTGGCGAAGCCGCCCGAGCCTACGTCGACGACGGTGACGTGCTGCCCGCGTGCGTGCTTGATGGCTGTTTCGACGATCGCCGGATGAGATCGAGAGCTCGTGCATCAGTGCCTTCCAGAACGGGTCCGCCGGGTTTGGCGGCGGCCTTCTCGGGCTCGGCGGCCGCTGCCTCGGCCTCGGCGCGGAGCTCGTCAACCGTTTCGAGCACGAGCTTCACGCCGCGGTCCACGGCCGCCTCCACCTCCGGGTGACAGCCCGAGGCCCATCTCCTCGACGACGGCCGGCTCGCACGCGACGACGACGACGCGGCCCGGCCAGCCGCCGACCGTCTTGACGAAGCGAAGGACGGTGTGTGGGTCCATGCCGTGGGGGTTCACAACCTCGCCGTCGCCGATCGGCTTGATCTCGGCGGGGTCGGGATCCATCACGTAGAGAGTCCCTGCGTCGCCGCCCTGGCTGCTCGACGTCGACCAGGATCATGCGCGTTGTAGCCGCGCATCACCTCGTACGCGAGATCCAGCCCGCCGGTGCCGAAGTCGAGGACGGTCACGCCCTCGGGCAGCTCCCGGTCGTTCAGCCGCCTTCACCACCTCCGCCGCCGAACGCGTCGTCTCTCATCCACGTGTTGCCGACGCCGGCGACCAGGATCTGCGGCACGGCGCTGGGCGGTCATCGCGGGCTCCACCTCGTCGCCCTTGAAGAAGATGTAGCGGCCGGTCTCGCGAAAGAGCTCCTGCGACGCGTCGCCGTCGATCGTCACGCCCACGTGGATCTTGTCGTCCATGTCGCGGTAGATCCGCTCGACCGTTGCGGTGCGGCCGGCGCAACATCGTGTCCATCGGATCGCGGCTCGTCTCGCCGGGGTGCAGGATCACCTTGCCGCCCTTGTAGATCGTGCCGCGCGGCGACAGTCCATCTCGGGCTCGCCGGGATTCGGATGGCCATGGGTCTGACCCCTGGACCGCAGCGGCCGAACCCGGCGATCTGGGCCAGGGGGTCTGACCCCTTGCGGAAGTACGTCGCTGGCCCGCATCAGGCCGTGGAGGCGCATCAGGTCCTCGTCGGTCGCCCCATCCGCCTTGGCGATCATCTCGCGGACGGCGGGGTCCTGCTTTTCGATCTCCTCGCGCTCGGAGTCGGAGAGCGCTCGCACGTGAAGGATGAACGCCTCCTCGATCTCCGTGTTGTCGAAGAGGTTCCCCAGGCTGTGCGGCGAGAGCTCCGGATGGTCGGGCAGGACGATCGCCGCGCCCAGGATCGCGCGGTCGTCCTTGGATCGGCAAGGACGGGGAAGGAGTTGACGCTTCGGCACTCTGCGACCGCCTCGCCGGCCGGCGCCCTTGCGCTCCAGCGGCGAGGCGAAGCGGCCGGCCGATGGTCTCGATGACGACGTGAGTAGAGATCAGGCTGGCGTTCAGCGCCTCGCCCCTGGTCATCTCGGCCGCCGTCCTCGACCGGCGTGGAGTTGTGGACGCACAGTGCGCACCCGGGCGAGGCCCGGGCCGGCCTCGTCGGCGCGTAGGCGGATGCGGCCCTGGACCGGTTGCTCGCCCTCGAAGGCGAACTCGCTCACCGACGCCGCCGTCGGCGAGGTCAGCGACGGACGTGGGCGGGATCTCGAGTTGGCGCGCCTCGCCCTCGTGCCGGTCACCCGCCGTCTGGAGGAAGCGGACTGGTCCCGCTCACCTTGGCGCCGTCTTCGACGTGGAGGATGCAGTCGACCCGCAGGTGGTCGTAGGTCGCCGCGGTTCTCCTCGGCGTAGGCGGGCGGGTAGACGATTCCGAACGGCGTCGGCGTCGCGTTCTTGGTCGCGGTCGGCGTGTAGGGGTAGAGCGCGTACCCCTCGTAGAGGAGCGACTCGACGAGTGTCTCGAGCGGCTTCTCCATTCAGGCTTGTTCGCCCTCTCGGCGCGGTCGAGGATGCTCGGAGACCGCGTCGTCGAACGTCGGCGCGCCCATCTCGGCCTTCAGCTTCTCGATCCGGGCGACGGTCTCCGAGTGGAGCGGCACCCAGTTGCGGAACGGGTGGTGCTCGGCGGTGAGCGCGTTCCAGGCCTCCATCGGCATCTCGAAGCGCTCGGAGCGGTCCCACGCCACCGGCGTGGTCTGGACCCGGCCGTCGCCCCGCTCGTACAGGATCGAGCCGTTGAAGTGGAACCGCAGCGGGCACTATCCCGCCCTCGTCCAGCGCCCCGAAGTACTTGGCGGAAGCGATCTCGAGGTCGTAGCTGACACGGCACGATCAACTCGAACTCGCCCTCCCCGTAAAGCCATGGACCATCGCCGAGGTAGCCGCCCAGCGAAAAGCGCCCGTCGTGGAAGCCCACCGCTCGGGCCCACCGAAGAGCTCCATCAACCGCTCACGCTCCCCCGGCGTGTACGAGCGCTTGCCGGGCTCAACCACCACGATCGCGGTCAGGGCGATCAGATAGACGGGCCGCTCCGAAGCGTCGGCGATCGTGCCCTTGAAAGCAGAGCGCCGGCTCAACTGACCTGGGAACGGGCTCGACGCTCACAATCGCGAACTCCGGCTCCGAACCGGGGTCTGACCCCTGGACCCCCGAGCCGGGGTCTGACCCCTGGACCTCGAGCGTCGATGCTTTCGCCGACGTGCCAGGGGGTCTGACCCCTTCACGCCCCGCATCACCTCCCCGTTCGCTTCGCTCATGCCGGCGATCCCTCCCGAAGTCGATCGAAGAAGGCGGCGATCGCCATGTCCACCTCGTCGCCCCCCGAGATCCCCTCCCAAGCCACCTTCACGGCCCCAACCATCTCGTAGCACCGGTCGATCGGGACGATCACGTACTGAGGCGGGTCGGACATGCGGTTGACGATGAATGCCTCGGCGTCCGGCTCGAGCTCTGAAAGCTTCGGGTTTGCCTCGACGAGGTCGGCCCACGCGTCCAGGTCGAGCTCGCACTCGGTCGAGCCGGCGGGGCTGGGATAGAACGCGACCGTCTCGCCCGTGTCGCCGTTGGGTGAAGAAGGCGAGCGCGATCGGGATGCCGAGGCGAGCCCACATCTCGTCGGCCATCTCGAGGTCGTCGAGCCAGGTGACCTTGTGACCCACCGGGCCGGAACTCGGCCTCGGCGGACTTCTCGGCAAGGCAGACCTCGCAGGCGCAGAGGATGCGCCGTTCGGAGAGCTGGAGCAAGTGGCGGTGGTCGTGGGCGATGGGAGTTCCACACACGTCGCAGAGCTCACTGGCGTTTGAACCGGCGTCTGACCCCTGGACCGCAGGCTTCCGGGCTGCCGCGTCGCGCCTGGCACCCGCGGCGTGCCTGACCCCGTACGCGCCGGCCGAAGGCCCCGCAGCCCACTCACCAGGTCCGCCCGCCGCGGTTGGCCGTCAGCCGGTCGAGGGCGCCGTTGCCGTTGCCGTTGCGCGTCCTCGGTCATGCCGGCAGATGCGACCCTGACCCCGCCGGCCTCCGCGAGGAGCGGGACGGGATCGAGCTGCGCACCGCCGTCGGTGGCGAGCCCGGCCCGGGGAAGGTCGTAGCGAGGTGCCGCACTCGGGACAGGCGAGCACTGCCGCCGAAAAGCGTGCCGGCGGTCGACTGGCGAGCTGCATGACGGGACAGCAGTCGCGGAACGCGAGTAGCGTGCCGTCGATTCGAGCGACGGCCAGGGTCGCGCCGCCGACTTCGGCGGCCTGGATGCGGCCCTCGGCGACCGCTCGACTGCCCGCCAGGTCGTGCCAGGCGGCCGCCGCCCGACGTGTTGAAAGCGCCGCCTGCGCCTGCGGCGGTCTTCGACGCCTGGCTCCTCGGTCGCCGTTCGACCGGACCTGAAGCACGGGCAGGTCGAAGCCGGTCGAGGGCTCCGGCTGGCATCCTGAATGCCCTCGACGATCAGACCCGCCAGGTCGGGCGCCGCCTCGTCGAGCGCCTGCTTGACAGCCAGCTCGAGCGTCGCGGAGGACGCCGGGCAGGTCTTGCAGCTGCCCTCGAGCCGGATGCGCGCAACGCCTTCGGTCACGTCGAGCAGCTCGACGCCGCCGCCGTGCGAGTCGAGGTACGGGCGGACCTGGTCGAGCGCCTCCATCACCCGCTCGTCGAGCGGCACCGGATAGAGGTCGTGGATCAGCAGGAGGCTGGCGATGACGCCGTCTTCCGCCATCGCCTCGCGGATCTTCGGCCCTCCTCGCTGCCGGCTCTTCGACATCGCCGACGATCCGCCGCATGCCCTCGCCATAGAGCTCGACGATCGCGCCGACCAGCTCCTCCGCGACGTTCGCGCGGGGGTCGCGATCTGGTCCAGGTCCTCCTGAGAACCTGAACTCCTCGATGCCAGGACAATCCCGCCCCTTCGTGCTTAATCGCGAGGATGGGCGGATGGCAAGGACGCAGGGAGATCGGCGAAGCGAGCTTGGGTAAACCCAAGTGACGAGACGATCTTCCGGCGCAGCCGGCGCGTTCCCGTTCAGCATCAATCCCCGTTGGCGTGTGCTGGACCTTCCGCACCATGCCCTTGCCGTTGTACATGTGCACGCCGCACGGGCAGGCACGGATCGAAGCTCCGCACCGCCCGCATGATGTCGACGCCCTTGAAGTTCTCCGGGCCGTTCTCCTCGAAGATGGGCGTGTTTTGCACCGCATCCTCGTAGGGGCCGGGAGTTCCGTAGGTGTCGCGCACGCTGGCGTTCCACGGTGTCGGCGGGTAGGGCTGGTAGTTCGCAACCTTGCCGCCCTCGATCACCATGTGGTGCGAGATGACGCCGCGAGCGGCCTCGTGGAAGCCGACCGATACGGCGTCCTGCGGGACCTTGAAGTCGGACCAGCTCTTGGTCCGGCCCGCCCTGACCTCGACGAACGCCCGCTCCAGGCAGTGCAGCCCGATCAGAGCCGAGTACGCCTGGTGATAGGTCCGGCGCGGTCACGCTCGATCGCGTTGGACTTCTCCGGCACGTCCACTCGAGCTGCATCTCGCCGTGGTTTGCCGACTTCGGCAGGACCATCTGGATCGAGTTGCCGGTCGCCTTCGCATAGCCGAAGTCGACCAGTCCCGCCTTCGCCGTGCACCACTGACGGGCAAACGGGCCGCCGCCGGTGTCGCATGCGACGTAGCGATCGGTTCGATCGTCGTAGATCCGCGGGGAGACGACCCACGAGTACTTGTCGTTGAAGTCGCGCGCCTGCGGCTTCGGAATCGTCACCTTGTTCCACGGGTGCCTGTGGTCGACCGGGTTGCCCAAGTGGATCCTTGTCGACGAATTTCTTCTCCGTCTCTGTCCAGTCGTCGAAGTACGACGACCCGAGCAGGATGCGGATCTTGAGGTTGATGTCGACGAGATCCGTCGTGATCAGCTCGCCCCCGATCGCAATGCCGGGCGTGACGTAGCGCTTGTTGCCCCACTCGTTCATGTTCTCGTATGACGAGTCGGCGTAGTCCGGGTCGTCGAACGCGCCCCAGTTCACGAGATCGGTCTCGCGATAGCCGACCTGGTCGTACCCCGGCAACTCCCTGAGGAAGAAGTCGTAGAGGTCGTCGTGCATCGGCACGCTGCGCTTTACGTAGTCGAAGTAGCGCATGAGCCGCACGTAGTAGTCGGTCAGCGTCTGGTGCGTGATGTGCGCCGAGCAACCGCCGGGCATGATCGTCGACGGATGCGTGTGCCTGCCGCCGAAGAGGCAGTACATCTCGCGCGTGTACCGGGCTACCTGGAGGGTCTCCAGATAGAAGTCGCCGGTGAACGGGTTGAGCGAGCGCATGATGTCGGCGATGGTCCGGTAGCCATGGATGTCCGGCTCCCGGCGCCAGCTCCTGCTCGGCCTTCGGAGCAGTGATGGGATTCGTCTCCTTCACCATCTGCTCGCAGAAGTCCACGTTGCACATGCAGTCGTTGAAGATCGCGTGGTCGAACATGAAGTCCGCCGTCTCCGCGAGGTTGAACGCAAGCTCGCCGAGCGGAGGCATCTTCACGCCGTACGCCATGTTCTGGTTCAGACACGAAACCGTGCAGTGGTTGTCACCGCAGATGCCGCAGATGCGGCTGGTGATGAAGTGCGTGTCCCGGGGATCGATGCCCTTCATGAAGATGTCGAATCCCCGGAAGATCATCGACGTCGAGTAGCACTTGTACCTTCTTGTTGGTGAAGTCGATCTCGGTGTGGATGCCCAGCGAGCCGACGATCCTGGTGATCGGGTCCCACGACATCTCCTTGACCATGACCTTCTGGTCAGCTGCGGGTGTCTCCGTTGCTGCCATTTGTCTATCTCCTCTCTCCTCTGCCGCCTTACTTGGCGTAGTTCCGGGGCTGGTAGCCCGTGGTCAGCGTGTTCCCGGGCTTGCGCCACTCGGGCTCGACGTCGTACTTCTTGTCGATGTTGCGATAGCGGAAGTACCGCACCGATGGCCCGAACGCGAACTTCTCGAAATTCGACGCCATGTTCCCGGCCGCGATCCGGCTCCATGAACGGCATGTACTTGTCGGGGAAGCCGGGCATCGTGCAGGCCATGCAGATGCCGCCCACATTGGGGCAGCCTCCGTAGCCGTCGACCCAGCCGCGCACCGGCACGTTGCACTTGACCACCGGTCCCTTGCAGCCCAGCTTCACCAGGCAGCGGGGGTCGTCGCCGTACTCGGTGGCGAACTGCCCCTGCTCGGCGAAGCCGGCTCGGTTACAGCCCTCGCGGACCGTGCGGCCGAACAGCCACCGCGGGCGCAGCTGCTCGTCGAGGTCCGGCACCGGCGCGCTGCCGGCGAGGTGCATCGCCAGGTAGAGCAGGGACTCCGTCACGTTGTCCGGCTGCGCGGGACAGCCCGGGATGTTCACGACGGGGAGCCCGGCGGAGGACTTCCAGTTCCAGCCCAGATGGTCGGCGACGCCCATCGCGCCGGTCGGGTTGTTCTTCATCGCCGGGATGCCACCGAACGTCGCGCAGCTACCGACGGCGACGACCGCCGCGGCCTTGGGCGCGAGCCGGTCGAGCCACTCGGAGGTGGTGATCGGCTGTCCCGTCTCGGGGTTGTCGCCGATCGCGGCCCAGTGGCCCTCGCCGGAGAGGTTCTCGTTCGGGATCGAGCCCTCGACGATGAGGACGAAGGGGTCGAGCTCGCCCTTCTCTGCACGCCACCACCACTCGATGAACTCGGCGCCGTTCTCGTACGCCGAGAACCGGATGGTGGATGTGAAGCTTCGGCATCCCCGGAATCGTCTGGAGGATGAGGTCCTCCAGGCTCGGGTTCACCGCCGAGGTCATGGCGACCGAGTCGCCGTCGCAGGAGAGGCCCGTGGTCATCCACAGAACGTGCGCCTCTACCGCCTCAGTTGCGGCCTGGTCGGGTACGAACTCAGCCGGTCAGTGCCATCGCACTTCTCCTTGGTGAGGGGGCCCGCGCCACCCTCTTTGGGACTAGAAACGTTCGCGATACGCAGTGCATCAGCAGATCCTCGGAAGTGGGTCGCCGGCGAGGAGGTCCATCACGCGCCGGCCGCCGAAGGCGGTCTCGACGAGGACCATGCCGGGGGGCTCTTCGGTGACCTCGGCGATCTCGACGGCGGCTTCGCAGCCGGGCACGGCGCGGAGCGCCTCGAGCGCCGGCGTCGGCGGCGTCGGGAGCGACGAAGGCGACCATGACGCCCTCGTTCGCCACGTACATGGGGTCGATGCCGAGGAGCTCGGAGGCACCCGCGACCTCGGGGATGACGGGCACGTCGGCCTCGCGCACGGAGACTCCGACGGCCGACGCGCGCGCGAGCTCGTTGAGAGCGCGAGGCGACGCCGCCGCGGGTGGCGTCGCGCATGCAGCGAAGGCTCTCGCCGGCGGAGTCGAGGAGAGCGTCGGCCACCGGCCAGAGCGAGCGTGTGTCGGACACGACGTCGGACTCGATCCCCAACTCGCCGCGGGCGAGCATGATCGCGGTGCCGTGCTCGCCGATCGTCTTCGAGACGCAGGACTTGTCGCCGGGCTTGAGCGAAGCGGGGCCGAGAGTGGCTCGCGAATCGACCTGGCCGATGCCCGTAGTGCAGATGTACATGCCGTCGGCGTGTCCCCGCTCGACGACCTTGGTATCGCCGGTGACGACCGAGACGCCCGCCTCGGCGGCGGTGCCCGCGATCGCGGCGACCTCCTCGCGAAGGACGTCCGCATCGAGGCCCTCCTCGAGGACGAAGGCGAGGCTCAGTGCCTGCGCCTTGGCGCCTGCGGCGGCGAGGTCGTTGACGGTGCCGCACACGGCGAGCTCGCCGATCGAGCCGCCGGGGAAGCGGAGGGGCTTGACGACGAAGGTGTCGGTGGTCATCGCGACGGAGGTATCGCCGATGGTGACGACGCCGGAGTCGCCAAGCTCCGCGAGGGCCTCGGATTCGAACGCGGGAACGAAGAGGCCCTCGATCAGGGTCTGGGTCGCCTTGCCGCCGGCGCCGTGCGTCATGTTCACGGTCGAGTCCTTGAAGCGCGGGCGCTTCGCGCGGGCGGTCTCGATGATCTCCTGGACGCGCTGCTCGCGGTCGGGAGCGGAGGGGCGCCCGGCGCCGATGCGCTTCTCGGAGGTGACGAGGCTCACGGTCATCAGACACCTGCTCGGCTCTTCCTTGGACGCGCGGGCGTAGCGGCCGTAGTTGTAATAGGCGGCGCAGGCTCCCTCGGGGGAGACCATGCAGGTGCCGATCGCGTGCTCGGGCGTGCAGGCCGTGCCGAAGACCTTGCACTCCCACGGCTTGATGACCCCCTTGAGGACCTCGCCGCATTGGCAGGCCTTGGGGTCTGCGACGCGGACGCCCGGTACCTGGTACCGCAGCTCGGCGTCGAAGTCCGCGTAGGCCTCGGAGAGCTTGAGGGCGGACTGGGAGATGAAGCCCAGGCCGCGCCACTCGAAGTGGGGCCGAAGCTCGAAGACCTCGGCCATGACCTTCAAGGCGGCGGGGTTGCCCTCGTATGGGACGACGCGCTTGTACTGGTTTTCGACCTTGCACTCGCCCTTTCGAAGCTGGGTGAGGATCATGCGGATCGTCTGCAGCACGTCCAGAGGTTCGAACCCGGCGGTGACGAGGGGCTTTCCGTACTCGGCGGGGATGAACTCGAAGGGCCGGACGCCCACTACGGTTGAAACGTGGCCGGGGCCGATGAACCCGTCGAGCCGCAGGTCGGGCGAGTCGAGGAGGGCTCGAAGCGGCGGGACGATCGTGACGTGGTTGCAGACGCAGAGGAAGTTGGTCACGCCCTCGGCCTTGGCGCGCTTCAGCGTGAGTGCTGTGGATGGCGCCGTGGTTTCGAAGCCGATGGCGAAGAAGACGACGGTCCGGTCCGGGTTGGACTTGGCGATCCGCAGCGCGTCGAGCGGCGAATAGACCATCCGGATGTCGGCGCCGTCGGCCTTGGCCTCGAGGAAGCTCTGAGTCGAGCCGGGGACTGCGCATCATGTCGCCGAAGCAGGTGAGGATCACCTCAGGGTTCTCGGCGGCGATCGCGATGCCGTCGTCGATGCGGCCCATGGGCATGACGCAGACGGGGCAGCCGGGGCCATGGACGAGCTCGACGTTCTCGGGGAGGAGGTCGTCGATGCCGTACTTGTAGATGGAGTGGGTATGGCCGCCGCAGACCTCCATCAGCTTGTAGTGGCGGTTGGGGTCGACCTCGTTCAGGATCTCTCCCGCGAGCACCCGGCCCAGATCGGCGTCGCGGAACTCGTCGACGAACTTCATGCGCGCCACCTCGGTACCAAGATGCGCGATCGCTGTACCGGCATGGACCAGGAGCTCGTCGCCTTCGGCCACGGCGCCGACCAGGGCAATCTCGACGGTTTCCGTCTCGCCCGTCTCGTTCGCGCACAGCGCCAACGTGCGATCGGCGTCCACCCTCACAACACGAAGCGGGAGGGCTACGTCACCGCAGGTGATGCACTCACCACCGTGTTCGATACCGCATACGCCGCTCTCTTCGGCGTTCACCCCCTGCGGCTGTGGGGCGAGAGTCACTCGATCACGCTGGCCCTTAGCTCCTCGAGCTCCTGCTCGTAGTCGGTCGCCCATTCCTTCGAGCATCTTTCGGGTTGCGATTGCCTCTTCCTCGTCCACCTTGGACAGGGCGAAGCCGACGTGGATGAGCACCCAGTCCCCGATCTCGACGCCCCCTGAGGGATCGTCGTCGAGGAGGCCGATGTTGACGTTGCGTCGCACCCCCGCCACATCAACCTTCGCGAGACGGTTCGTCTCGTCGACGACTTCCAGTACTTGGCCAGGGATGGCCAGACACACTTTGAGCTCCTCTCCAGAGGTCGCTGACGACGCTACCACCGCGACCGATCTGTCGCAAGCCTGCACGTTCTTGTCGGAATTAGCGGGTCTTCGCCTGGCTATCCGGGGTTCCGGACTGGGCTTGGATTAGGGTGCTGCTGGTGACCGATCAGGTTCAGGAGGTCGAGGCGACCGAAGGGGGCTCCGCGCCTGCGGGCGAACCAATCCGCGTCCGCCGAGCGCTTGTTTCCGTGTCTGACAAGACGGGCGTGGTGGACTTCGCGCGAGGTTTGGACGAGATGGGCGTTGAGATCCTCTCGACGGGCGGGACGGCGGGCGCGATTCGCGACGCCGGGATCAACGTCACGGACGTTTCCGAGTTCACGGGCCAGGAGGAGATTCTCGGCGGCCGGGTGAAGACGCTTCATCCCCGGCTCCACGCCGCCCTCCTGGCAAAGCGGTCAGACCCCGAGCACATGGAGACGCTCGAGCGCGAGGGGATCGAGCCGATCGACCTCGTGTGCGTGAACCTCTATCCGTTCCAGGAGACCGTGTCGCGGCCCGATGTGACCGAGGACGAGGCGGTCGAGAACATCGACATCGGTGGTCCGACGATGATTCGTGCCGCGGCCAAGAATCACCACTACGTCGCCGTGGTGGTGAAGCCGGAGAGCTACGACGCGGTGCTCGCCGAGCTGGAGGGCTCCGAGGGCGCGATCTCCGAGGAGACCAGGCACTGGCTTGCGAATGAGGCGTTCGCCGAGGTCGCGCTTTACGACGCTGCGATCTCGCGATGGTTCGGGCTTCGCTACGAGGCTTTCCCGCAGCACTGGGTGTTCGCCTACGAGAAGTTCCTCGATCTCTCCTATGGCGAGAACCCCCACCAGAAGGCGGCTCTATATACGGAGGCGGGGGCGCGCTCGCACGTATTGGCGCGAATGGCCAAGCTGCACGGGCGCTCGCTGTCGTTCAACAACGTGCTCGACTTGGATGCCGCGTCGAAGCTCCTTGCCGAGTTCGACGAGCCGGCCGCGGTGATCATCAAGCACAACAATCCCTGCGGGGTGGCGCTCGGCGCCGATATCGCCGAGGCGTACGAGAAGGCGCTCGCGTGCGATCCCTTGTCGGCGTTCGGCGGAGTGATCACGCTGAACAGGCCTGTCGGCAAGGCGCTTGCCGAACGCCTGCACGAGAACTTCATCGAGGTGCTGATCGCGCCCGGTTACGACGATGACGCGCTCGAGGTGCTCACGCAGAAGGAGGCGATCCGGATCCTCCACAACACGGAGGAGACGGGCCCGGAGCCTCGTGAGAGGGATTTGAAGCGCGTGCGCGGCGGGCTGCTCGTGCAAACGCCCGACCTGATCGAGGAGGGGCGCGACGCGATGGAGGTTGCGACGAAGGCGCAGCCGCCCGAGCATCAGTGGCGCGATCTCGAGTTCGCTTGGCGCGTTTGCAAGCACGTGCGCTCGAACGCGATCGTCTTTGCGAAGGACGGCGCGACGGTTGGCATCGGTGCCGGGCAGATGAGCCGGGTGGACTCGGTGCGGATCGCCGTCGAGAAGGCGCACGACTCATACGGCGCGGGTGTGGGCGAGAAGCTGACCGGCTCGGTCGTTGCGTCAGACGCCTTCTTCCCATTCGCCGACGGCCCTCAGGGCGCCATCGACGCGGGAGCGACGGCAGTCATTCAGCCAGGTGGCTCGAAGCGGGACGCCGAGGTGGTCGAAGCCTGCGACGAGGCCGGCGTGGCGATGGTGATGACGGGCCGCCGGCACTTCCGTCACTAGGCGCCGCGTGATGCTCGATTGGTTGCGGCGGGCACTGAAGCGTCCGGAGAAGGCGTTCGGCTGCTCGCTGTGCGGCAAGTCGTTCGAGGATGCGCAGGCGCGAGACGAGCATTTGGCGCGTGAGCACGACCTCAAGGACATGTACGGGCGCTAGGCGAGCGCGGCGCCTGAGGGCTTTGCGGATCCGACCTTCCCGGCGACCCTCGAAGGGGCCGCCGGGCGATCGAATTCTTCGCGCGCAGATGACGCCGGCAACAGAGCGTTTCACCCGGGGGTACCTGCTGCCGGGGCGCTCAGCGGCGCCGAAAGTCGTTTCGAGGTACCAATGGGACCTTCAAACGACTTTCGGCGATGCCCCCGGTGGGACTCGAACCCACGACGAATCACAGCTTAAAAGGCTGCCGCTCTTACCAACTGAGCTACGGGGGCCCCGCAATCCTACGGCGAACCTGGTTTTTCGAGAGCTGCCCTCCCCGCGTCGCGATAGGTTCATCCTGTGCGCGTCTCCGCCAAGGCTGACTACGCCGTCCGGGCGGCGATCGAGCTTGCGACCCAGCCGCAGGAGCTTCCGATCAAGGGCGACCAGATCGCGATCTCGCAGGACATCCCGCTCCGGTTTCTCGAGAACATTCTTGGCGAGCTGCGTCAGCATGGCATCGTTCACAGCCGGCGCGGAGCCGACGGTGGCTACTGGCTTGCCCGCTCGCCCGACGACATCACCGTCGCCGAGATCATCCGCGCGGTCGAAGGCCCGCTCGCGTCGGTGCGCGGAGAGCGCCCCGACCAGCTTGGCTATCGGGGCTCCGCGGAGCCGCTCAAGGACGTGTGGCTCGCACTTCGGGCGAACATCCGCATCGTCCTCGAGTCAGTCACTCTCCATGACGTTGTGAGTGGCGCTCTTCCCGAGCCAGTGCGCGGGCTCTCCGCGCATCCCGAGGCGACGGCGGATCGCTAGGCCACGGCGACCCGCGCTCGATCACGCCAGCCTTCTCAGCCTTCTCCGAGACCAGCCGCCGACGCCCTCAGGCGCCGCTAGACCGCGACGAGTTCCTCGGTGCGCGGCCCGTTTTCGTCGAACACCTTCTTGCGGCTCGGGCGCACGTAGACGATCTCCTCCTCGGCAAGCTCGAGCTCCTCTGCCTGCGCTCGCGTGAGCTGTGCCCACATCGCAGGACCCTCGGCCGGCGTCAACTCGACGCGAACCTCGAACCCGAGGTGCACGATCCGCTCGATCATCGCCTCCACCGCGCCCGGCTCGGGCACGTGCTGAATCACGATGTCGTGCGGGCGGATGAACTCCTGGCCGACGCGGTTGACCGGGCCGATGAACCCCATCACGAACTCCGTCTTCGGATGCTCGTAGATGTCGCGCGCGTCGCCAGCCTGCTCGACCTTGCCGTCGTTCATGACGACGATCTGCTCAGCCACGTCCATCGCCTCTTCCTGGTCGTGGGTGACGAAGATCGTCGTGACGTGCATCTCGTCGTGGAGCCTGCGCAGCCAAGCTCGGAGCTCCTCGCGCACCTTGGCATCGAGCGCACCGAACGGCTCGTCGAGGAGGAGCACCCTGGGCTCCACCGCGAGCGCCCGGGCAAGCGCCATGCGTTGGCGCTGGCCACCCGAGAGCTGCGACGGATAGCGGTCGATGAAACCCTCGAGGTGAACGAGGCGAAGAAGCTCGCGCACCTTGTCCTCCGTCTCCTGCTTGCCGACCTTGCGGATCTTGAGGCCAAACGCCACGTTCTCGCGCACGGTCATGTGCTTGAACGCCGCGTAGTGCTGGAAGCAGAAGCCGACGTGACGGTCCTGGACCGAAACCTTCGTCATGTCCGACCCGGAGATGACGACCCGGCCTTCGTCGGGCGACTCGAGCCCCGCGATCACACGCAGGAGTGTCGACTTGCCCGAGCCCGACGGGCCGAGCAGCGCGGTCAACGAGCCATCGGGAACCTCGATCGACACGTTGTCAAGCGCGACGAAGTCACCAAACTTCTTGGTTGCGTTCTCAACGATGATGGCCATCAGGCAGGAGCCTCCTCGGTTTGCTCGCGGTCGCCCGCGATCTTGAATTGGGTGGTGTGGTCGCGTCTCCGGATCAGATTCATGGCGCCCAGGAACGCGAGCGCAATCAGGGCGAGGACCAACGCAGCTCCGTAGGCGCCCGAGTTGTCGAAGGTGTCGTAAAGGCGGCGCACAAGGAGCGGAGCCGTCTCCTGCTCGCCGGCCGTCTTCGTCGCGACCACCGAGACCGCCCCGAACTCGCCGAGCGCCCGTGCTGTCGCGAGGATCACGCCGTAGGTAACGCCCCAACGGATCGCGGGGAGCGTGACTCTCCAAAACGTCTGCCAGCCATTAGCGCCTAGCGTGGCCGCAGCCTGCTCCTGATCGTCACCGATCTCTCGCAGGACCGGCTCAACCTCACGGACCACGAAAGGCAGCGACACGAAGGTCGTCGCCAGAGCCATGCCGACCGGGTTGAAGACAACCCGAATGCCATGGTCAGCAAGCCAACTGCCGAAGCCCTCGCCGAAGATGAAGCTGAGGAAGTCGCTGTTGATCCCATAGACGATCAAAAGCGCAAGCCCGATCACGACCGGCGAGATCGCAAACGGCAAATCGATCAGCGCGTTCAGGACCCCCTTCCAGCGGAACTTGTGGCGGACGAGGACGAGCGCGCAGGCGATCCCGAAAACCGTGTTGAGCGGCACCGCGATCGCGACCATGATCATCGTCAGCCAGAAGGCGTGTTGCGCCTCGGGCGTTGTGAGCGAATCGAAGACGCCGCCGAAGTTCGCGCCGGCGTCCAGACCGTCTGGCCAGAACGCCTGCTGGACCACCACAAGGAGCGGGATGACAAGGAGCAGCGCCAGATAGCCCAGCGCGAGAAAGCGCAGGGTGAGGCGAGAGCCACGGCTGCCCGTGACGACATTGGGCCGGGATTCGGCTGGAGCGCTCATGCCTTTGCCGCCCTCCGCCCGAGCCACTGGATCGAGAACAGGATCACGACCGAGATGAAGAGGAGGACGACGGAAACCGCCGCCGCGTTCGTCGTCTGTCCTGCTTCGACCTGTTCGAAGATGTAGATGGACGCGACCTTCGTGTCGAAGCTGTTGGAGAGCAGCACGAGTGAGCCGAATTCGCCGATCGCCCGGGCGAAGGCGAGCGCTGCGCCGGCCATCAGCGCCGGCATCAGGTTCGGCAGGATCACCCGGCGGAAGATCGTAAAGCCGCTCGCGCCAAGCGACGCTGCAGCCTCCTCCATGTCCTTGTCGAGCTCGATAAGCGTGGGCTGAACCGAGCGAACGACAAATGGCAGGGTCACGAAGAGCAGCGCGAGGATCACTCCAATTTGCGTTCCCTGAACGAAGGTGATGTGAAAGAACGTTCCCTCGGTAGCGCCCGTGTCGCCGTAAAGGGCGAGCAGCGTCAGGCCCGCGACGATCGTCGGGAGCGCAAACGGCAGGTCGATGATTGCGTTGAGCACCTTCTTGCCGGGGAACTCGTCGCGCACGAGCACCCAGGCGATGATCGTGCCGAAGAAGCCGTTGATGAGGACGACGGCGAAGGAGCAGAGAAAGGTCAGCTTGAGGACGCGCGTGGCGTCGGGAAGCGTTACTGCGTTCCAGAACTCGGACAGCGATCCGCTGATTCCCGTTCCGTCCTCGAACGCCTTGGTCAGTACTGCTGCAACGGGCAGCAGAACCATGATCGACAGGTAGCCCGCGACCAGGCCTCTGGAGAGGCCGGGGCCCCCGAAGCGGATCTTTGGGATCCGCCCCGGGGGGTTCTCGGCTTGTGCGACAGCGGGGGGAGCCACTGACTACTCCGTGTCCTCGCCCAGCTCGCGCTCGACGTCTGCGATCTTGCCTTCCTCGGGATCGAAGAAGTCCGGCGCCACGGTCTCCCAGCCGCCGAAATCGTCGATCGTGAAGAGGCCTGGAGGCACGGGGAAGTCGTCCTCGAACTCCTTGGCAACCGTTTCGTTGACGGGGCGGTAACCGTTCTCGGCCAACGCCCTCTGGCCATCCTCGGAGAAGAGGAAATCGAGGAACGTCTGCGCCGCGGGGTCCGCATCCGTCGTCGTTACGGCGATCGTGTCGATCTGAATCGTGTCGTCCGGGATCACGAGGTCGAGATCTTCGCCGGCGTCCTGAGCGCCGAGGATGTCGTTCTCGTAGGTGATGAGAACGTCTCCCTGGCCACTGAGAAACGTGTTCAGCGCGTCACGCGCCGAGGCGTCCTGAACAACCGTGTTGCCAAGCATGCCCTTCACGTAGTCGAGGCCGGCAGCCTCGTCATCAGCGCCACCCGCCTGGCCAAACGCGGCCATGATGTTCCAGCGAGCACCGCCGGAGGTGAACGGGTTGGGCGTTACGACTTCAACGTCGTCACGCAGGAGGTCATCCCAGTCCTTGATGTCCTTGGGATTGCCCGGGCGGACGCCGAACGAGACGACCGAAGTCTGAACGACGCCGCCGTTCTCTTCTTCGTCCGCATAGTTGTCGTCGACAAGCCCGGCGTCCACGAGACGCGTGATGTCCGGCTCGATCGGCAGGTGCACGACGTCTGCCGGGGCCCCGCCCTCGACGGCGCGCGACTGATCGCCCGATGCACCGAACGATGGAGTGACCTCGACGTTCTCGCCCTCCGGCGTCGCCTGAAACGCGGGAATGATCGAGTCGTTGTAAGCGGCCTCAGGGGTCGAGTACGAGACCAGATCGATACTGCCGCCGGACCCATCGCCCCCGCCGCTGCCGGATTTGCCCCCACACGCGGCCACTCCGAACGGAAGGGCGAGAAGCACCACGGCGGTGCTCAGCTTGCTCTTCATGAACTTCATCGTACCGATTCTTGCCTTTCTCGATTGATTTGGTTGTAAAAGGTCCGTCACGGTACCAAAACCCCCTTTGGTCGAAGAAGGGGATGCCGATCGGCGCCGGTCCTGCTAGAAACCGCACATGGCCCTTCACCCCGCCGAGAACCGTGGTTATCGAGAGCTGATGCTGACCGCCGAGGAGGCGCGCACGCGGCTGCGGCGGATCGGAGGACACCTTGACCTCGAGCCCAGGGCGATCGCCGACAAGGCCTCCGACGCCCTCGGCGAGATGCTCGACGCTCTCAAGCCCGCGCTGGCCGAGCACGACCTCCACGGTGAGCTGGCGGCGCGCGGCAGCGGCGCGCGCATCGGAACCGTCCGCGCCGAAATCCTGGATCGCTTCCTCGAGCGCAACCAGGCAATGCGCTTCGCCGTCGACGACGTCGAGCATGTGACCACCCTCCTCGCCTACATCGCAACCGTCTCCGAGGCGCGCGGCAAGAAGAACCTTCCGGAGCTCTGCCGCACCTGGGAGCGCAAGCTTCGCCGCCAGGTCAGCGCCCTTCGCAAGACAGCGATCGAGATGGGCGCTTCGCCCGATGACGCGATCGAGGCTCTCGACCCGACGCCGGTCGGCAAGGCTGCGCACGGAGCAGCCGTCGCCGCCGGGACCGTCGGCGAGGCTGTCGACAAGGGTGTAGCCAGGTCGAAGGGCTTCTTCGATCAAGCCTCGAGCGCAGTCGGCGAGGCCGCCTCCTCGTCAGAGGGCGACGCCGACAGCACGAAGCGCCGCGGCCTCTTCCGCCGCAGCTGAGCCAGGTACCTGGTACCTGGCGAAACGCTCAAAGTTCCGGCAGGCCTTCGTCGGGGGTAGAGGCTTGCGCGTGGAGCTTGCGCGGGATGCGGCCGGCGAGGCGCGCGGCGTAGCCCGCGACCACGGCGCTTCGCATCGCCCGAGCCATGAGCTCGGGGTCTTCCGCGCGGGAGATCGCGCTCGCCAGAAGGACGCCGTCGCAGCCAAGCTCCATGGCGATCGCGGCGTCAGAAGCCGTCCCGATCCCCGCGTCGAGGATCACCGGCACCGACGACTGCTCGATGATGATTCGCAGGTTGTACGGGTTTCGAATCCCGGCGCCCGACCCGATTGGCGACCCCAGCGGCATGACGGCCACACAGCCAGCCTCCTCGAGGCGGCGGGCGAGGATCGGGTCGTCGTTCGTGTACGGCAGAACCGTAAAACCCTCTCCCACTAGCGTCTCGGCCGCCTCGAGTAGCTCGGGCGGATCCGGCAGGAGCGTGCGATCGTCGCCGATCACCTCGAGCTTGACCCAGTCGGTCCCGAAGGCTTCGCGCGCAAGCCGCGCCGTCCGCACCGCGTCCCTGGCCGTGTAGCAACCGGCGGTGTTCGGCAGGGTGAAGAGACCGTGCCGCTCGATCACGTCGGTCACCGAACCCTGGGCGAGCGGGTCGACACGGCGAAGCGCCACGGTGACGATCTCTGCGCCGGTGGCCTCGATCGCCCGCTCCATCTGCTCGAGCGAGCGAAACCCGCCCGTGCCGACGATCAGCCGCGAGCGCCACTCGCGGCCGCCAAGAACCCAGCTGCCCGCGGTGGACGGGCTATCCACCCTGGACTGCATGCACCACCTCCACGCTCTCGCCCTCGGTCAGCTCGCGCTTGGACCAGCCTGCGCGCGGAACGACCTCGCCGGCCACAGCTGCAGCGACACCACGAGCCTCCTCACCAGCGCCCGCAAGCTCCACGGCGTCGGCGACAGTGGCTCCGTCGACGAGCGTCACCTCCTGGCCGTTCAGAACGACCTTCATGCCGACACCTCGGCGAACCTTGCCGGATCGGCCACGTTGAGCTCTGCCGGCATCGCCTCGCCCGAAAGGTGAGAGGCAACCCCGCGGGCCGTAAGCGGGGCCAGCAGGACGCCGTTTCGGAAGTGCCCGGTCGCCAGGACAAGACCCTCGGTCGCCCCGGCGCCCACAAGCGGAGCATTGTCCGGCGTGCCTGGCCGAAGGCCTGCAACCGCGCGCTCGAGCTCGAGCTCGGCGACGTCGGGTAGTGCGCGATAGGCCTCGCGAAGGAGCTCGTGAACGCCGCCCGCGGTGATGCGCGTATCGAAACCCATCTCCTCGACCGTCGCCCCGGCGATCAGCCGGCCATCGGCACGAGGCACCAGGTACACGCGCTCCGAAACCACGATGCGGTCGGCGACAGGATGCTCGGCTGGGCCGCGGAGCGTGAGGATCTGGCCTTTGACCGGGCGCACAGGCGGTTGGAGCTCCTCGGGCAGCCAGTCGCGCGAGCCAGACCACGATCCCGCGGCCAGCACCGTCCTCCCGGCACGGTGCTCGAGGCCGTCGGCCGTCACCACGCCGGCCAGGGCGTCGCCGTCCCAGACCCCGCCGGTCACCTCGGCGCCGGTACAAACGTCAACGCCTTCCGCCTCGCACGCGGCGCGGAGGGCGTCCACGACAGCGGACGGGTCGACGCCCATCTCGTGCGGAGCGTGAACGCCACCGAAGACGGACGGACCAAGGCCCGGTTCGAGCGAGCGGCATTCGCGGCTGGTGAGCCACTCCGCTTCGAGCCCGAGGCTGAGCATCAGGTCATGACGGCGCCGGAGCTCTCCCGCTTCGTCCGGATCAAGGGCAACGTGAAGAGCGCCGTGACGAAGAAGCGATGCGCTGCCACCGTACGCGGCGAGCTCTTCGGCGACTGCGGGCCACTCGCGATGCGAGGCAAGAGCGGCCTCCAGCAGCTTCTCCTCTCCCCAGGTGGCTTCGCCAACGGGCGCGAGCATTCCCGCGGCCACCCCGGAAGCACCTGAACCAGGCGTGTCTCGCTCGAGCACCCGGACTCGCAGGCCACGCTGGGCGGCGCGCCACGCCGACGCAAGGCCGATCACGCCCGCGCCAACCACCACCGCGTCGAGTGCCTCAGTTCTCTTTGCGACCTCGTCCGAGGCCATCGCCTCCTCCATCCCTATCGCCGGCATTACCCGGGTCAGGTATTGACGGTCGGCGGCCCATTGCCGCCCTCTCAGCCCTTCAGGGTCGGGCTCCCGTTACGGCATGGATGGTACTCCCGCGATACTGAGTGGCGATGGGTGCCCCCACGCAGGAACTGATCGAGCGCTTCAGCAACAGCATCAACCTGAACGATCGCGCGACCGTGCGCAAAATGCTCGATCCCAACGTTGTGTTCGACTGGACCCGGTCGATTGCCCCGTACAGGGATGCGGTTCGCGGAACGGACGGGGTGCTAGGGCTTCTCGCCGACTTTCACGACACCTGGGAGGACTGGCACTGGACGCTCGAGGCCACGGAGGAGCTCCCTGACGGCCGGATGGTGATCCAAACCCGGGTTCGTGCCAGGGGACGGGGAAGTGGACTCGAGATCGACTCGCGCGGTGCGCAAATCGTTGCCGTGCGCGACGACCTGGTGACCGCGTCGACTCTCTTTCAGACCTACGAGGATGCGCTGGCGTTCGTCGAGCGGGAAGAGCGCGCCGAGCGCCTGCGACAGGCCCGTCTTTACTTCGTCTGCGAGGGCAGGCCAGGGGACGGCGACCCGGAGCCACTTCTGCGGGCAGCGCTCGAGGGCGGAGTGGACCTGATCCAGCTACGGGAGAAGGCGCCGCGCTGCGCTGAGGAATTGATTGCTCTGTCCGAGCCGTTCCGTCGCGCGGCCGACGACCACGGCGCGCTGTTCTTCTTGAACGACCACCCGGAGCTCGTTGGAGACTGCCGAGCCGACGGAGTCCACGTGGGGCAGGACGACACCCCCGTTGCCGAGGCGCGCAACCAGGCGGGCATGGCCGCTCTGATCGGGCTCTCCACCCATTCGCCGGCGCAGTTCGACGCGGCGATTGCTGAGCTCGGCGACGAGCGGCCAGATCAGCTGAGCGCAGGACCGGTCTGGGAGACGCCGACAAAACCAGGACGCCCTGCCGCAGGCATCGGATTGATCCGGCACGCGGCTTCGGCCTCGACTGACGTGCCGTGGTTTGCCATCGGCGGCATCGACCTCGCAAACGTCGGCGAGGTGCGTGACGCGGGAGCTCAGAGGGTCGTGGTTGTCCGCGCGATCCGGGACGCCACCGATCCTGAGAGGGCTGCGCGCGACCTGCGGGATGCCCTTGATGCAAAGGTGTCGGGCTAGGCGATGGGAAGCAGGGAACGCAAGCGGGCAGAAAGGCGCAAGCGCAAGGAACGAGCAGGAGATCGCAGCGCCGAGCTCGATGCCAAGCGCGCGGAACGCGCTGCCAGGACGGAGGCGAAGAACCAAGCGGCGCGCGAGGCGCTCGATCCGCTCGAGCCTGACGAGCGGCCAACGATCGTGACCGTTGCAGCCGTCATCTCCGCCCTGCTTGTGCTCGGCACCGTGATCGCCTACGTCGCCGGGCTCGAGGTAGGGAAGTTTGACCAGTTCGGAACCAAGACGGGCGAGGCAAAACCGAACCTCCTCTACACGATCGCTTCAGCGGGGATCCTCAGCGCGATGGCCTGGGGGCTCTGGAAAGCCCGGTACTGGGCGGTGCTGGGATTCCAGACGATCCTCGTGCTGATGATCGTGGTCACCGTCCTCGCACTCGTTCAGGCTCAGGACGTCCTTCGTGCTCTCGCGCTGTTTGCCCTCCTGGTCGCCGCCAGCGTCCTCTTCTATCGGATGGTCAAGGCGATGGCGCGCATTCAGATGCCGGAGCCCGGGGGCGGGCGCGGATAACTGCGGACCCGGCACCTGCCAAGCGACCTTCAATCGAGAGACGGCTGCGACAAGGCACGGTCGGAGGACCTCTTCAGCCCGTGCGCCCAGCTCGTCCCTTATAGAGTCGAAGGCATGGCCGAATCCTTCGACGTGATCGTGATCGGCGGTGGTCCCGGCGGGTACGTCGCGGCCATCCGCGCCGCCCAGCTCGGCCAGAAGACGGCCGTCGTCGAGAAGGACAAGCCCGGCGGTCGATGCCTCAACTACGCCTGCATCCCGGCGAAGACGATGCTCCACACCGCCGAGGTCCTCGACCACGCGCAGAACTCGCGCCGAGCTCGGGGTCAAGGTCACCAAGGCCACGCTCGACTGGAAGGCGCTCGGCGAGCGCCGCGCGAGGTCTCGGACACGCTCTCGGGCGGCGTCGAAGATGCTCTGGGACAAGAACAAGATCACCAAGATCGAGGGCGAGGGCTCGCTCACCGACGACGGGAACGTCGACGGTCGGCGGAGAGACCTACGAGGCGAAGAGCGGTCGTCCTCGCGACCGGCTCGGTCGCGATGCCGATCCCGGGCGTCGAGTTCTCGGAGCGCGATCGTCGACACGTGGGGCGCGTGGTCGCTTCCCTCACAGCCGAAGAAGCTTGCGTCGTCGGCGCCGGAGCTTCCGGCTCGGAGATCGCCTCCGCCTACGTGCGCTACGGCACCGAGGTGACGCTGATCGAGATGCTCGGCCAGATCCTTCCCCTCGAGGACAAGGACTGCGCCCGCGTCGTCGAGCGGACCTTCAAGAAGCAGGGCATCACGGTCGCCACCGGCGCCCCGATCGAGAACGTCGAGGAGACCGCGAAGTCGGTGAAGTTCACCTACGGCGACACAGCAGGGCGAGGCCGACTACCTCGTTATCGCCGGCGGCCGCGCACCCGACACCGAGGCGCTCAACCTCTCCGGAGCCGGTATCGAGACCGAGGACAACGGCAAGATCAAGATCGACGAGCTGCAGCGCACGACGAACAAGAAGGTCTTCGCAATCGGCGACCTCGTGCGAGGCCCGGCGCTCGCGCACAAAGCTTCCGAGGAAGGCGTCGTCGCGGTCGAGACGATCGCCGGCGCGCCAACCCATCCCGTCGACGTCGACCTGATCCCCGGCGCGACCTTCTGCCACCCGCAGGTCGCTTCGGTCGGCCTCACCGAGGCGGCAGGCGAAGGAGGCCGGGCACGACATCAAGGTCGGGCGCTTCAAGCTCGGCGGCGTCGGTGCCTCTGCCGTCTACGACGACCGCGAGGGCATGGTGAAGATCGTCGCCGACTCGAAGTACGGCGAGATCATCGGCGCCCACATCGTCGGCAACCGCGCCTGCGACATGATCTCCGAGATCGTGAACGTGATGGCGCTCGAGGGCGGTTACCAGGAGCTCGCCCGGATCGTCCACCCGCATCCGACGATCTCCGAGGCGATGCTCGACGCAGCGCGCGCCGTCGACGGCTGGGCGACCCACGCCTAGCGCTGCGCTGCGCTGTGAAGGCTCCTGATCGCCCAGCGGGCGAAACCCTTCACAGCAGGTCGCCTGCTCGCTTCTACTACGACCTCGGCTCGCCCGTACGCGTACCTCGTCGCCGAGCGCATCCACGACGTCTTCGAGGAAGCGGGCGCGCCGCCCCCGGTCTGGAAGCCGGTGCTGCTCGGCGGCCTCTTCCAGCGCTTCGACCGCGGTTCGTGGGCACTGACGGAGGCGCGCGAAGAGGGGATGCGCGAATGTCGAGCGCCGCGCACAGGCGCTACGGGCCTGCCGCCGATCCGCTGGCCCGACGGCTGGCCGTCGAACTACCTCTTCGCGATGCGGGTCGCGACGTTCGCAACCGAGATCGGCCGGGGCGTCTCCCTCCCCTCGGCCGCGTTCCGCCAGCACTTCGCCGCCGGCCGCGACCTCTCGGACCCCGACAACGTCCTGATCGCCGCGGCGTCCGCCGAGCTTCACCCCCGCGCGCTCACCACCGCCGTCCAGCGCGACTCGATCAAGGCACGTCTGCGGAGACGCGACGCAAGAGGCCGGCGATGCCGGCGTTTTCGGCGTGCCCGCGTCGTCGTCGGCGACGAGGTCTTCTGGGGCGACGACCGCCTCGAAGAAGCTGCCGCCGCCTCGGCTATCGTCGGCTGAGTGAGTCAGAGACGAGCGCGAGGGGATCGGTCGAGCGCACCGAGCCGACCAAGGCGCAGCGCGCCGCTGCGCGCAGGGTCGCCGAATCGAAGGCGACGATCCCCCACCTCTACGTCCAAGGCAACCTTGCGCTGGGCGCAACGGGCACGCCAACGGCGGCTGCGATGGTCGCGGCGGTCGCGAGGGCCTGAGCAAGTCGCCGCGGCTGAACGGGGCCTACCGTGACGGAGCGTTCGAGACGTACTCGCGGATCAACGTCGGCGTCGTTGCGGACGACGCGGATGGCCTCGTCGTGCCCACGATCTTCGACGCCGACACCAAGGAAGACGCCGAGATCGCCGGCGAATGGGAGGCGCTGGCAGGCAAGGCAGCGGAGGGAACCATCACGGCGCGGGACATCGCCGGCGGAACTTTCACCCTTGCCGGTGGTTTCGGAAATGAGGGATGCGCCTATCTACCCGTGATCAACGCAGGCCAGGCAGCGAACCTGGGAATCGGAAGCCCTCGCGACGGCGCCATCGGCGCCACGGTCGCAGCCGACGCGCGGATGATCTCGGGACCGGAGGCGGCGGCGTTCCTGGACTCTGATCCAAGCGGAACTCTCGAGGCGAACGGAACCCGAGTAGCGATGGACTTCAGGGGGTCACGGAACCGGAGAGATGCCCCACCGCATCATCGACGTTCCGATCGAATCGCTCCCCTTCATCGACGAGCACTGGATCGAGATCGCCGCGAAGCCAGACGAGGTCTGGGACGCGCTGATCCGCACAGTCGCAGGGGTCAGTGAGGCGCGCTCCGGCGCCCCGATGCTCAAGGCGCTGGGCTGCGAGGAGACTGTTGCCGAGGGCGAGACCGGGCGAGATCGGTTCCAAGATTCCCGGCTTCGTCGTCACCCGGTCGGTGCAGGCCCGCGGTACTGGCGCTGATGGGCCAGCACCGATTCTCCCGGTACGCGCTGATCTTCTCGATCCTCGAGAAGCCGAGTGGCCTGATGCTGCTCAGCGCGCAGACCCGCGCGGAGTTTCCCCGGCCGCAAAGGCCGCGTCTATCGCGGGCTTGTGATCGGAACGCACGGACACGTCATCGTCACGACCAGCATCCTGCGCCAGGTGCGCAAGCGGGCCGAGCGCATCCACGCCCGGCCGCCCGTCCGCGTCTGATCGTTTCGGGTTGAAACATCGTCAGGCGGGGGTATAGTCCTCGAGTAGCGATCGGCACGAGCCATCAGCTCGTTGCTGATCCAGACATAGGGAGCCCGGGGAATCCCCGGACTCCCATCGTCCAGTAGGCGCCGCGGAGGAGATCCCGAAGCGGCGATGACCGGCCCGGCCCGAGGAGATCCCGGAGGCCGGCCAGACACGAAGGACGGAGAGATGAAGCGAAGCGATGGCGCTGTCGCGAGCGAACCCCGGCAAGGGGAGGCTCTCGCGAACGCCGAGATCCACGAGCTGGCCCGATCGGCGTGGCTCGAACGCGACGACCGCGCAGCACTCCTGCGGTTCATGGCGATGATGCGGGCCGCCGAAGAGCGCGGCCTCACCCTCTACCGGCAGGGCAAGATCCCGGGCTCGTTCTACGACGGCTGTGGCCAGGAGGCGATCTCGGTCGGCTCCGCGTTCGCGCTCGCTCCGCGAGGACCGGATGTGCATCCTCCACCGCGACCTCGGGGCGCACTTCGTCCGAGGCCTCACCCCTGACCGCTATCTCGCCAACTACATGGGCCGCTCCGGCGGGGTCACCGGCGGCAAGGACGGCAACATGCACTTCGGCGACCCGTCCTGGGCTGCGTGGGCATGGTCTCGATGCTCCCCGACATGGCGCTGGTCGCCATCGGGGATGGCGCTCGCCTTCAAGACGCGAGGCGAGAAGCGCGTGGCGATGACGTACTTCGGCGAGGGCTCGACCGCGAACGGCCAGTGGCACGAGGCGATGAACATGGCCGGCGTCCAGCGCAGCTCCCCGTCGTCTTCATTCTCGAGAACAACGGTTCGCCTACTCGACCCCCAACTAGCTCGAGTTCGCGGTCGACCCGGTCGAGCGCGCGCGGACCTATGGATTCCCGGGCGTGACGGTTGACGGCAACGACGTCGAGGCCGTGTTCGAAGCCGCTCACGTGGCGGTCGAGCGGGCTCGCGAGGGCGGCGGCCCGACGCTGATCGAGTGCCGGACGATGCGCATGCATGGGCACGGCGCTCACGACGACATGAGCTACGTGCCACGCCGAGCTGTTCGAGGAGTGGGCCCAGCGCGACCCGATCGAGCTCTACTCCGAGCGGCTTGTCGCCGACTACGGCTTCTCGCGCGATGAGGTCGAGAGATTCGCGAGGAGGTTCACGGATACGTGGCCGAATGCGCAGAGCAGGCGCTCGCCTCGCCCATGCCCGACCCGGACAGCGCTCTCGACGGCGTGTTCGCCGAGCACTTCGAGCCCGCTCGGCGACGGCAAGGCGCCGTGGTCGCGGTGGCTGCGACCGTAACGACTCGGCGGAGAGGAGGGCGGCATGACCGCCGTCGCCGAGACGACCGCTGCGATCGGCGAGATCGACCTACCTCGAGGCGATCTCGGACGCGCTGCGCGAGGAGATGCGCCGCGACGAGACGGTCATCTGCCTGGGCGAGGACATCGGCGCCTTCGGCGGCGCCTTCAAGGTCACCGACGGATTCATCGAGGAGTTCGGCGCGGCGCGCGTCATCGACACACCGCTCGCCGAGAACGCGATCATCGGCGCCGCCGTCGGCGCTGCGACAGAGGGCCTGAAGCCCGTCTGCGAGATGCAGTTCGCCGACTTCATCTCGTGCGGCTTCGACCAGCTCGTGAACGTTGCCGCGAAGCTCCACTATCGCCAGGGCGTTGCGGCTCCCGATGGTGGTCCGCCTGCCATCCGGCGGCGGCTTCTCGGGCGGGCCGTTCCACTCGCAGAACCCCGAGGCATGGCTCCTTCAGGCCCCCGGCCTGAAGGTCGTCGCACCGGCGACGGCAGCCGACGCAAAGGGGCTCCTGACCAGCGCAATCCGCGACCCCAATCCGGTCTGCTTCCTCGAGCACAAGGGCCTCTACCGCAACGTCAGGGGCGAGGTTCCGGAGGGCGAGTACGCCGTGCCGATCGGCAAAGCGCGCGTTGCCCGCGAGGGCTCTGAAGCTGAGCGTCATCGCCTACGGCTCGAGCGGTCCACCTGGCGATGGACGCCGCCGAGGAGCTGGGCGAAGACATCGAGGTCCTCGACCTGCGGTCGCTCTGCCCGCTCGATACCGAAGCGATCCTGGCGACCGCGCGCAAGTCAGGCAAGGTCCTGGTCGCTCACGAAGCGACCCGGTCATGCGGGGTCGGAGCGGAGGTCGCCGCGCTCATCACCGAGCACGCCTTCGAGCATCTCGACGCACCAGTCAGGCGCCTCACTGCGCCGGATGTACCGATCCCGTTCAGCCCACCGCTCGAGCAGGCCGTACTGCCCCAGCCCGACGACATGAAGGAGGCCATCCATGAGCTCCTCAACTACTGAGCCTGCGCCTGACCCGGCCATCCCCGGACGCGAAGCGAAGGAGAGGGCGGAACGTTAGGTGTGTTCATGCCGCAGATGGGCATCTCGGTGTCGGAAGGCACGATCCTCGAGTGGCGCAAGGCGCGTCGGCGACCCCGTTGCGGCCGACGAGACGATCTGCGATGTCACGACCGACAAGGTGGACGTCGAGATCCCCTGCCCCGCGACCGGCGTGCTCGCGCGGATCCTCGCGGAACCCGGTCAAACGGTGCCGGTCGGCGAGCCGATCGCCGAGATCGACACAGGCGATGGCGGCAATGGCGACTTTGTCGCGCATGGCGACGCGAACCCGCCATCGGTAACCGATTCGCCCAGCACGCAGGGCGAGGCCGACCGTTCCGGCTTCGTCTCGCCGGTCGTGCGCCGGATGGCGGACGAGCACCACGTCGACCTCTCGCGGGTCGAGGGCCACGGGGTCGGCGGGCGGATTCGCAAGAAGGACCTGCTCGCGTCATCATCGAGAGTGCCCAGCCGCCGGTGGAATCGAAGCCGTCGACGGCCGCTGCATACCGATTCGCCCTACGTCCCCGATTCTCCCGCGCCAAGCCGCGACGGGATCGGCGGGGAGCCCATGAGCCCGATGCGGAAGGCGATCGCCGAGCACATGGTGCGCTCGGTCCAGACCGCGGCGCACTGCACGACGATCGTGGAGGTCGACTTCTCCGCGGTCGCGTCGCGGCGCACCGAGTTGAAGCCGAGGTTCGCGGACAAGGGTGTGCCGCTCACCTACCTGGCGTTCGTCGCCCGGGCGGTGGTCGAGTCGCTCGAAGAGTTCCCGGCCCTCAACTCGTCGGTCGAGGGCGACGAGCTGGTCCGCCACGCGGATGTGAACCTGGGCATCGCCGTCTCGCTCGACGCGGGGCTGATCGTGCCCGTCATCCCGCAGGCGCAGCGTCTATCACTCGAGGGAACTGGCCGCAGCGATCGCTGACGTGGCGATCAGGGCGCGCGAGCGGCAAGCTCGCACCAGACGAGGTGCAGGGCGGCACGTTCACGATCACCAACCCCGGCCAGTTCGGCGCCGTGCTCGCGACGCCGATCATCAACCAGCCCCAGGTGGCGATCCTCGACCTCGAGGCGATCGTCAAGCGCGCCGTGTGGTCGTGGAGTCGGAGGCCGGCGATTCGATCGCGATCAGGCCCGATGGGCTTCCTGCCGATGTCCTGGGACCACCGCGCGCTCGACGGCGCGGAGGCGGCGCGGTTCCTCGGCTCGGTAAAGGACCGGCTCGAGTCCGGAGCGGTCAGTTGAAGCCCGATGGCGACACCGATCGCCTCCGCGGCTCGACCACGAGGAGCTCGTGGTCGCCGACGCGGCGAGCGAAGCGGAGCGACGATGGCCGTCGCGATCCATTCGACGCGGCTCGGCCCGGCGCTCGGCGGCGCTCGCCTGTGGCACTACGACGCGCGACGACGACGGCGTCGCCGACGCGTTGCGGCTTGCACGGGGCATGACGTTCAAGGCGGCCGCCGCCGGGCTCGGGCTGGGCGGCGGCAAAGGCGTGATCTGTGCCCCGTCCGAGGCGCCGCCCGAGGGCGACGAGCGTCACGCGCATCCTGCTCGACTTCGGCGACCTGGTCGAGTCGCTGGGCGGTTCGTACATCACAGCCGAAGACGTGGGCACTTCACCGGCCGACATGGTCGAGATCGCCGACGCGGACCCACCACGTGACCGGCATGCCGCCGGAGCGCGGAGGCACCGGCGACCCCAGCCCGTTCACGGCGATCGGCGTCCAGGCGGCGATGCGGGCGGCATGCTCCGAGGCGTTCGGCGTCGGCGCGATCTCGCCGGCCGCGCGGTCGTCGTCGCCGGACTCGGCCATGTCGGCGAGAACCTGGCGCGCGGCCTCGCTGATGCTGGAGCCGAAGCTGTCGTCGCCGACATCGACCTGCGAAAGCGCACGGTGGCAGAGGCGACTCGGCGCTCGATGGGTCGAGCCGGCGAGCGCGCTCGAAGCTGAAGTGCGACATCCTCGCCCCGTGCGCGGTCGGCGGCGCGATCCACGACGGCAACGTCGATCGCCTCCGGTGCCGCGTCGTCTGCGGAGCGGCGAACAACCAGCTCGCCGACGAGGCGCTGGCCGGAGCGTTCTGGCAGGCGAAGGGAATCCTCTACGCGCCCGACTTCATCGCGAACGCGGGCGGCCTGATCAACGTCTACCGCGAGATCCACGACTACGCCGCGGAGAAGGCACGCAGCTTGCGCTCTCGATCGAGGGGACCATGGCGCGGGTCTTCGGCCAGCGCGACCGCGGCCGGGCACGACACCGCTGGAGGCCGCGCGGCGCGCTCGCCCGCGAGCGGCTCGCCGCGCCCCCTGACCGGTAGTGCAAGACTCGTCTTACGTGAGTGAGTCGCCGGGACCTCTGGGTGGTGCGCGCGGGCCGGGTCCCGTACGCGCAGACGCGCGCGCTGCAGAAGCGCTGGCGGCGAGCGCGAGCCGCGCGGGCGAGATCCCAGACGTCCTGCTCCTGCTCGAGCACTGGCCCGTCTACACGAAGGGCCGCCGGTCTGAGCCTGGCCATCTGCCGATGGGCGAGGACTGGTACCGGATGCAGGGCATCGAGGTCGACAGAGACGGACCGCGGCGGGCAGGTGACCTACCACGGCCCCGGGCAGCTCGTCGCCTATCCGATCTTCGACCTGGCGGCGATGGACGGCGACGTCCACGCCTTCGTGCGTGCCCTGGAGCGCGCGATGATCGACGCCGCTCGGCGCACTACGGCATCCCAGCGCAGGTCTTCGATGGACTGACCGGAGTCTGGACTGCCGGCGACCCGCCCATCGAGCCAGGCGAGATGGGACCGCAGCGCACTCCCGTCGGCAGCGGCACGCTGCCGGGCGGCGAGGCGCGGAAGATCGGCTCGATCGGCATCCACGTCAGCCGGGGGATTTCGACGCACGGCCTCGCGATCAACGTCAACAACGACCTTCAGCCGTTCGAATGGATCGTGCCATGCGCAATCGACCATCTGCGGATGACGTCGGTGGGCCGCGAGCTCGGCGCGAGCAGGACATGCTGACGTTCTCCGACCGTGGTGCGCGACCATGTGGGCGAGGCTCTGGGCCTGACGCCCGTGGAGGTGCCCGAGTCCGACCTCGAGGAGCGCGCAGCGTGAACCACGCAGAGGCTCAGCGCATGGCGCGCGAGAAGGGTGTGTCGCCAACGCCGATACCGCGCGGTGCGCTTCGTCGCCGTTCCGTTCATGCGCGTCTGGTGGGGCCTTCGGATCGAGGGCGAAGAGCACGTGCCCGCTGAGGGCGCCGCGATCATCACGCCCAACCACAAGAGCTTCTTCGACTCGTTCTTCCTCGCCGCGGCGACCAAGCGCCCGCTCCGGTTCATGGGCAAGTCCGAGCTGTTCGAGGGCCGCAAGGGCAAGCTCCTGGTCCGGCTCGGTGCTTTCCCGGTCCTGCGCGGGCAGTCGGACGCGGAGGCGCTCGAGACCGCGAGGATCATCCTCGAGCAAGGCGAGCTGCTGTCGCTCTTCCCCGAGGGAACGCGAGTGAGCGATCCGGACGAGCTCGGAGCACCGAAGCGCGGCGCGGTCCGGCTCGCGCTCGAGACCGGCGCTCCCCTCATCCCTGCCGCGATCACCGGCACCGAGAAGCTCTTTGCCGGACCGCTCCCCCGCCCGCGCACGGTGCGCGTTGCCTTCGGCGAGCCTGTCCAGGTCGACGAGGTGCCCGCCACGCCCGAGGCCGCGGGCGAACCTTCTCGACGACGAGCTCTGGCCGAAGGTCTCCGGCGAGTTCTCGCGCCTTCGTGCACACCCTGGCCTGATCGCCGCGGGCCTGGCGGCGGCCGGCATCGGCGCGGGCGTGGCCGTGCGCCGCCGCCGCGCCAGGGCGAGTAAGCCGTGGTGGCAAAGGTCGACGATGAGTAGCCAGGTGTGCAGGGAGCTGAAGCCACCTCGACGGATAGCTGCAACCGCGACTGAGCGCGTCCACGTCACGCGCTCGCGGGCGAAGCCGGGCGGCAAGGCGATGGAGGGCGGCAGGCCCTTCCGCGAGCGCAAGCCGCCGTGGCTGAAGGTCCCCGCGCCGGGCGGTCCGACCTACCGCAAGCTGAAGACCGCGATCGCCGACGACAACCTCCACACCGTCTGCGAGGAGGCGGCCTGCCCCAACGTCGGCGAGTGCTGGGAGCGCGGCACCGCGACCTTCATGATCCTCGGCGACGTCTGCACCCGCCGCTGCGGCTTCTGCAACGTGCAGACCGGGGTGCCCGACCTGGCACGACCCGCTCGAGCCGCTGCGCGTCGCGAACCAGGTGAAGAAGATGGGCCTCGTCCACGCGGTCATCACCTCGGTCGACCGCGACGACCTGCCCGACTACGGCGCCTCGGCCTTCGTCGGCGTGATCCGCTCGATCCGCCAGATGGCGCCCGAGCTGCAAGGTCGAGATCCTCACCCCCGACTTCCGCGGCCAGGAGATGCCGCTCGCCAAGGTGATCGCACGAGACGCCCCGACGTCTTCAACCACAACGTCGAGACCGTCCCGCGCCTGTACCCGAAGGCGCGACGCGGCTCCGAGTTCCTGCGCTCAGCGCGCGTCCTGAGGATGGCAAAGGAGATGGGCGGCGACGACGTCGTCACCAAGTCCGGCCTGATGGTCGGGCTGGGCGAGAGCTTCGACGAGATGGTCGAGACGTTCGGGATCCTGCGCGAGCACGAGGTGCAGATCCTCACCGTCGGCCAGTACCTGCGCCCGACCGAGAACCACCTGCCGGTCGATCGCTACTGGCACCCCGACGAGTTCAAGGCGCTCGAGGATGCCGCTTACGAGATGGGCTTCGACGCCGTCGCATCAGGCCCGCTGGTCCGCAGCTCGTACCACGCCGACGAGGCCGCCGCGAAAGCAGCATCCGCGCGCGCAGCAGCCTAGCGGCCACCAACCCCGCTAGCGGCATCGCCTCTAGGCTCTCGCAGGCCACGTGCTTCCGCTCAAAGATTACATCCCTACCGCGCGATTGCCGATCGTCACGGTCGTGCTCATCGCGATCAACGTCGTGGTGTTCGTCTGGCAGCTGTCGCTTGACGACGGGCCGAACTCGTCGACGTCTCCGGCTATCGCCGGCCTGTCGGCTTCTGACCAGGCGACTTTCGAGCTTGGAGCCATTCCGTATCGCCTGACCCATCCCGGCAAGGACTGCGGAATCGTCATCACTCCGGGCGGGCGCCAGCTTCAGAATCTCGAACCGGTGGTGTGCGAGGGCAGCGACGCCGAGCGGAAAGCTGAGGCGACCTCTCAGGTGGAGATCGTGAACCTCAGCGCGCCACCTTGGTGGGTGACGATCTTCACCTCGATGTTCATGCACGGAGGCTGGCTTCACATCATCGGGAACATGCTGTTCCTCTGGGTCTTCGGCAACAACGTCGAAGATGCGATGGGCCGCCTCAAGTTCATCCTCTTCTACCTTCTTGCGGGCGCGGTAGCCGTCTACACCCAGTCGGCGATCGACACCTCGTCGACGTTGCCGACAATCGGAGCTTCTGGTGCCGTGGCGGGGGTACTCGGCGGCTACATCCTGCTCCATCCGAAAGCGCAGAGTGCTCACGCTCGTTTTCATCATCTTCTTCGTGACTCTCATCGAGATTCCCGCAGCGATCCTGCTCGGGATCTGGGCGGTCCTGCAGTTCCTGCCTGCCCTTGGTCAGGTGGGAGCGCCCGACGTGTCCGGCGATTCAGTTGCCTACTTCGCGCACGTCGGCGGGTTCATCTTCGGACTCGCGATGATCAAAGTGTTCGCATCCCGCGCTCGTGACGCTCTGCCGCGAGCGGGATTCGGCTGATGGATCTCGACTCTCGAGCGGCGATTCTCTTCGGCGTCCTCCTCTTCCTGATCCTGTTCGGCGGGATGACGCTGGTGGTCCTGTTCAAGGACGGCGTCACGATCCTGGTCGTGTTCGCCCTCTTGATCCTTGGCCTGCTGGGAGTCGCCCTCTGGGGCGCGTTCGGCGAGGGCGGCGGCGGAAACAAGCCGCGGCGTTAGGCGGACAGGTCCTTGAGGGGGCGAGCGATGAATTGCCTAGCCGCCAGGACGGGAAAAGGCGCGCCCGGTTCATTGCTCCAGGAGCGCAATACATGCCCGGGTGGCAGCCGCGTGAACGGTCACCTTCGAAACGCGAGGGTTGTCGATCCACCACAGGACGAGGCCGGCGAGCCCGCGAGAGAGGAACTCCGCTGTCGGCTCGACCAACTCGGAGTTGAGAGCCGGCGACATCTCGCTCAGGAGCGCCGCGAGGATCTCGTGCGCGCGCCGGTTGACATGCGCTCGGGCCGCCTCTATCTCGGGATCCCCGGTCGAGTCCCGGAAGATGATCAGCCATGAGTAGGAGTTTGCGTGCGCGTAGTCGAGCCAGCCGTCGAGGATGATCGCGACGCGTACGCCGACGTCGGCGTCCCCGGGAAGCTCGATGTCCTGAATGAACCCGGGCAGGTCCTTTTCGTGCCGCCTGAGAAGCGCGATGTAGAGCTCCTTCTTCGACTCGAAATGTCGGTAGACGATCGGTTTCGTGACCCCAGCCGCCTTGGCGACGTCGTCGAGTCGGGTTGCTGAATAGCCGTAGCGGCCGAACAGCTTCCCCGCCTCGGTCGCGATCAGCTCTCGGCGCTCGGCACCGGGCATGCGCACCTTGGTCTCGCGGGCGCTCGCCATGTGTTCCTATTTCGCGGAGGGCTCCGTGGCCGCGCTCGCCGGATCGATCAGGATCTTGGCGTGCACCTCGGGGTCGCCGAGCGCGTCGAACGCCGTGGCCACCCCGCCCAAGCCAACCTCGGCCGTGACCATCGGCGACGCGTCGACCTCTCCCTCGGCCAGCATGTGGAGCGAGTCGCGGTATTCGAGCGGTGTGTAGCCGATCACGAAGCGAAGCTCGATCTCCTTGTTGATCGCCATCGCTGGGCGGATCCGGTCCTCCCCCATGCAGACGCCGACGACCACCACGCGGGAGAAGAGCGGAGCGTCTCCGATGATGCCGTCGATCACGCCGGGCACTCCGACGCACTCGAAGATCACGGGCGCCTTTGGCTTGACGCCAAGCGTCTCGGCCGCCCGCCAGACGTGGTGCCAGGAGACGGGAAGGCGCTGGAGCTTCTCGATCGTTCCAACGGCCATGTCGACCGCCTCGGGGATGCTGTCGAGGTGGCCCTTGCCCGACGCAGCTGCGTAGGGCGACTCCGCCGAGGGGTCGACGACCTTGTCTGCGCCGCAAGCGGTTGCAAGGGCACGACGTCCCGGTGAGAAGTCGCTGGCGATCACGGTGCGAACGCCCTTGGCTTTGAGGTGGGAGATGACAGCAAGACCCACGGGGCCGCAGCCGATCACGATGGCCACCTGGCGCTTCTTGATTTCCGAGCGGTTCACGGCATGGAGGCCCACCGCCATCGGCTCGGTGAGAACCGAGACGCTCGGTGGCAGTCCGTTCGGCACCGGGGTCGCGAGCGCCTCCTCGACGAGCATTCGCTCGGCGTACGCGCCGGGCGCCGCCGTTGAGAGGCCGATGGCGTGCACCTTTCCTCCGCCCCGCAGCAGTGGTACCGCGACCACGTCCGTACCCGGCGGCGAGGTCCTGCGGCAGCCAGGGCCGTGCTCGGCGATCCGGCCGACGTACTCGTGGCCGAAGACCACTTCGTCGCTGGAGCGCATGAAGCCCTCGTAGCCGGTCTCCTCCATGACCGCGGCGAGATCGTCGCAGTGATGGCGCGCGTGAAGGTCGGAGCCGCAGATGCCACAGCGCAGAACCTCGATCAGAAGCTGGCCCTTCCCCGGCGTGGGCTCTGGGAGCTCTGCTACCTCCAGCTTTGCGTTCTTGCAGGTGACTGCCCTCATGTGCCGAGACTACAGCGAATGCGTTACCGGCTGGTAACCACTCGTGCTACGTTACTGCTCAGTAACAACGAATGGAGGATCCAATGAGCCAAGCTATCTCCGATCCGGTGCATCGCGTCCGCTACACGTTCGAGCACCAGGGCGAGGACATGCTCGTCGAAACGTGGATGGAGGCCGGTGGGGGATTGCCGAAGCACTACCACCCCAAACAGACCGAGACGTGGTGGGTCATCTCGGGAGAGGTGACTGTTCACTTCGACGGAGAATGGAAGCCATTTACTCCGGAAACCGGCAGGATCGTCGTGGCGCCGGGCATCGTCCACGGCTTCAAGAACGAAAGCGGCGCCGAGGCACACCTGGGGTGCGAAGTCTCGCCGGCGCTCCATCTCGAGGACTTCCTGACAGAGAGCGCGGAGGCCGCGCGCGCCGGTCTGTTCATGAAGGGAGGCATTCCGACGAGCTTCAAAGGCGCCAGGTGGGCGGCAGGCTTTCTTGACCGCCACGGCGAGGAGACGGTGTTGACGTTCCCGCCCCGCTTCGTGCAGAAGGCAATGAAGCCGCTCGCTCCCAAGCGCTGACTCAATGGGTTGGTTCAGCCGGCTTGCGTGCAATTCCGATGCGCCTTTCCACCGCTGGTCGTGGTCGATCCGCATCGGTGAGTGGTTAGCGTTCGGGCCGTGGACGCGACGATCTACGCGATGCGCATCTCCCACCCGGCGCGAACCGCCGAGTTGATGCTCGCGCACAAGGGGATTGACGCGGAGCGGATCGAGATCCCACCGGCATCGCAACGCCTGCTCATGCGCCGTCACGGGTTCAAGGGTGGGACGGTGCCCGGCCTGAAGCTCGACGGGCAGCGGATACAGGGGACGCGACAGATCGCGCGAGCGCTGGAGGAGGCGCAGCCAGAGCCCGCGCTGTTCCCGGCGGACCGTGACGCGCGTGACGACGTGGAGGTCGCGGAGCTATGGGGCGAGCGGACGTTTCAGCCCGTGCCGCGCCGGATCTTTCGCTGGGCAGTGTCGTCGGACTCCGGCCTTCGGACCGTGATGGCCAGGTCCGTGGGCCTGCCGGTGGCGAGCGTTATGCAGTGGTCGATGTGGCCGCTCGCGCAGTTCTACCTGCGCTACGAGGGAGGCGGGAAGGAAGCAGCGCGCCGTGACGTGGCCGAGCTGCCGGCCCATCTCGACAAGATCGACTCCTTCATCGAGGCCGGGACAATCGGTGGAACCGAGCTGAACGCAGCCGACTTTCAGATCGCGACGTCAACGCGCGTTCTTCTCAACTTCCCCCAGCTTCGCCCGTTCATCGAGACTCGTCACGCCGGCAAGCACGCGATGCGCATCGCGCCGGACTTTGGACGCCCGATGCCGGTGGAGCTGCCGGTGGAGTGGCTGCCGGCTTAACCGGCTGGCGGGCGTGCGTCTACTGGCGCTCGTTCATGAGCTCGAGGAGCTTCGTCGTGGTCTTCCAGCCGCGGATCGTCATCTCCTTGTAGGCGGGGGTGCCGGCGATCTTGCCCATGCGGCTCTTCGTCCGCTCCGCGCTGAGGCGCTGGGAGTAGATGACGCCCTTGCCCTTCCAGACCTTGTCGACCCCCTCTCGCGGATCGAAGACCTTCATGGCTTCGGTCGGCGAGATGCCGATGAGGAAGACGGCGTCGGAGTGGAACTCGTCGGGCTTGGCGCCGAAGCCCTTCGGAGCGCTGTCGATGACCTTCGCGAGCTGGTCGCGCGAAAGGACGAGCGCCTTTACGAGCTCGCTGTCCAGCTTGAACGCCTTGGGGAGGGCGGTCTCGATCTCCTTTCTGAGCGTCGACGCGGCCTCGGTCGAGTCGAAGAGAACGTTGCCGCTTGCGATGTAGGTCTGCACGTTCTCGTAGCCGAGGTCCTCGAGACACGAGCGCAGGTCGGCCATCGGAACCTTGTTCTTGCCGCCGACGTTGATGCCGCGAAGGAGTGCGAGCTTGAGCTTTGGCATTCCGAACGATGCTGACACACACTCGGCACGCTCGCGTCTTGTTCCGTCGCAGGTTCAGATCTAGTGGAGCCAGCCGGATTCGAACCGGCGGCCTCCTCCGTGCAAGGGAGGCGCTCTACCAACTGAGCTATGGCCCCAGGCTTCCGATTGTAGGTTCAACGCCTTGGCATGGGGCAAGCGCCGTTGTGAGAGGATCATCGACGGAGTCAAGCGTGGAGGACAGCTGATGGCGGACACGGACACCGCGACGAAGGAAGATGCCGCGGAAGAAAGCACCGACCACTCGCCCATGGCGAGCGAATTGGAGCGTGAGGGGTCCGGCGGTTCGAAGCCGTCCCAGCGAGCCGAGGTCTCAAACCTGGACATCGTGCGGCACTACTTCGACAAGGCGGCCGACCACATGAAGCTGCCTGACGACGTCCGAGTCGTCTTTTGGACCCCGTATCGCGAAGTCACCGTCCAGATCCCACTCAAGTGCTCCGACGGCAAGATCCACGTCTTCTCGGGCTACCGCATCCAGCACAACGGCGCCCGCGGCCCCTACAAGGGCGGCGTCCGTTTCCACCCCGACGTGGACGTGGACGAGGTGCGAGCGCTTGCCTCCCTCATGACCTGGAAGACGGCGGTCGCGAACGTCCCGTTCGGCGGCGCGAAGGGCGGAGTCAACTGCGACCCGTCGGTTCTCACCCAGGCCGAGCTCCAGAAGATCACGCGCTCGTTCATGGACAAGATCGAGAAGGTCCTAGGCCCTACCCGTGACATCCCAGCTCCCGACGTGAACACGAACGCCCAGGTGATGGCCTGGATGATGGACGAGTACGGGAAGCTCCACGGACACACCCCGGCGATCGTCACCGGCAAGCCACTTTCGCTCGAGGGGTCGTTCGGCCGCGAGGCCGCCACCGGCCGCGGCTGCGTCTACATGTTCCGCGAGGCGGCGCCGTCGCTCGGCCTCAGCCCGGCCTCCACCAAGTTCGTCGTCCAGGGCTTCGGCAACGTCGGCTCATGGGCCGCGCGCATCATGCAGCAGCTCGGCTCGGAGATGGTCGCCGTCTCAGACGTCCACGGCGCGATCAAATCCGACAAGGGCATCGACGCCGTGGCGCTACACGAGCACCTCTCCGAGGGCGGGAACATCACCGAGTTCCCCGATGTCGAAGAGATCGATCCCGAAGACCTCATCGCCGTGCCGTGCGACGTCTTCATCCCGGCAGCGCTCGGCGGCATGATCCGCGAGGACAACGCCGACCGGATGAACTGCAAGGTCCTCGTCGAAGGCGCGAACAGCCCTACCACTCCCGCCGCCGACCAAATCCTCCGCGAGAAGGACACCTATGTCATTCCCGACGTCATGGCGAACGCCGGCGGCGTCGTCGTTTCCTACTTCGAATGGGTGCAGAACCTCCAGCACTTCCAGTGGGACGAGCGAGATGTGAACGACAGGCTCGCGACGAAGATGCGGAAGGCCTACCGCGACGTCTCCTCTCGCGCCAAGGAAGAAGGACTCGATCTTCGCGAAGCCGCCTACCTCGTCGGGATTGAGCGCGTGGTCGAGGCGGCGCGCACCCGCGGGTACATCGAGGATTCTGCCTAGCCAGTGCGCTCGCGACTGGCAGTCGCGGTCCTGGCTACCGCCATTTCTGCCGTTGGCTGCGGCGGAGGGTCCGACGACGACTCCGCGCCTGCCCCACGCACCGCGTTCCTCGACGCACTCGCAACAGTCGACGCCGGGGAGCCCGTCGGAGCCGGTATCGGCTGGATCGACGCGGACGCGATCCGCGAAGGCGCGGCCGACCCGCCGGAAACATTCAGCCGAATGGCGCCGGCCCTCGGGCCTGGCGGTGGCGCCCTTTTCGCCGCGCTTCAGCCCGAGATGGCCAAGGTCGGCGTTGACCCATACGAATCAGGCGATGCGATCTCGATCGTCGCCTCGTTCACCTTCGGTGTCCGGCTCGATCGCGTCGACCCCAGCGGGGTCAAGAGGATCGCGGCCATCGACGGTAAGGAGCTCAAGCCCGAGACGGATGGATGGACCCGCTATGACCTGGCCGACCGCGGCGTCCTCCCGGACAGCCGTCTTCAGAAGGCGGCCGATGCGCTGTCCTCGCATGTTGGGATCGGCAGCGGCGCCGTCGTCCTTTCCCGCGCCGATCAGGCGCGCCATGACCTGACCCTGGTCGAACATCCCGGCGACGAAACGGCCTCTCTCCAGCTCGCGGCTGAGTGCCTCGGCGATGTCGTGGCGGCCCGCGTCGTGCCGAACAACTTCACCTACATCTCAGGGGTAGGGCCCGACCTCTTCGTGATGGGCGCACGAGCTCCGGAGGGCGACTCTCCCGGACAGGAGGTGATCTGTGGTGTCGACGAGTCCGCCGATGCCGTCGAGTCCTACGCGTCGGCCCTGGATGAACAGCTCGCACCCGAAGCCGTCGACATCACTACTGGAAAGCCGATCGGTGAGGTCTACGACTCCGCCAACATCGACACGCTCGGGCGTAACGGTGTGTCAGCCGCGCGTGCCGTTGTGACTCTCGCCGACGGCGCTGAGCCAGGAGCGGTTTTCCGAGCATTTGATACGGGTGCGCTCGTCACCTACTTCGGCTTACAGGGCCCTGGCTCGAAGAGCGTCGTCCCGGTCGAGTAGCCGACCGACCTAAAAGTCGAAGTCCTTCGGTTCGCCCTGCTCGAACCACAGCTCGTCGTCGTCAGGGTTGTCACGCAAGAATTCAGGCGTCTCTTCGAGGACGTCCTCCTCGCCGGGCGCCGCGTCGTCGGCGGCTTCCGGCACAAGCTCTGTGTCTGGGCCTGGCTCGGTCTCGGGTGCGGCTGCGACCTCGGGCTCGGGCTCGGGCTCGGGCTCGGGCTCCGCAGGCGTCACGGGCTCCGGCTCCACCTCGTGGGGCGGATCCGCTTCAACCACCTCGGCGACAGGCTCCTCGCCCGTCAAAGACTCGTCGTCCGCCAGCGGATCTTCGCCGGTGAGCGGTTCCTCAACCGATCCTCCGACGTCCTCTACCTCCTCGTCGATGTCCAGCTCGAGCTCACCGAAATCGAACTCGCCGGGCTCGGCCTGATCGAAGAACACCGTCGGCTGGTCGGCGATCGCCTCACGCTCTGCAGTCGTAAAGGGTGACTCTGCCAGCTCGTCGGATTCAGAGTCGGGCTCGAAGATCGTTTGCTCACCCGTCGAGGGCTCTTCGGCGGGAGCGGCGATCTCGGGGAGGTCGGGGACAGGCGCCTCGATCGTGGCTTCGGGATCAGCAGCGGCCTCCGGTTCGCCCACCTCCGCGACAGGCGGCGCGGGCTCCGGTTCTTCGACGGCCCCCGACGCGGGCGCCGGGCTCGCCTCGTCGGCATCGAACGGAACCTCGGTGGTCTCTCCTCCGGCGAACTCGGAATCGCCAGGACGCTCGGGCGGGCCGAAGGCCTCGTCCTCGAGCTCTTTGAGCTCCTCCTCGTCGGCGCCAAGCTGGCGCTTCAGATCAAGGTGCTCGCGGATGGCGTCGTCAAAGATTCCCATCGCGTTTGAACCTACGGGAAATGCTACCGGCGCGCCTCGACGACGCCGGGCGCGGTCACAACCCTGTTCTTGCCCGAGCGCTTGGCTTCGTAGAGAGCTTCGTCGGCTGCCGCGAACAGTTGCCGCACAGATCCGGCCGAATGGGGCAGCGTCGCCGTGCCGAAACTGGCCGTGACTTTCAGTTGCCCGCTGCCGTCCAAGAGTGGAATCTCCGACTCCTCGAGGCGCTCTCGCATGCGGTCGGCAAGCTCGATCGCGCCGTCTTGCCCGGTTTCCGGCAAAGCGACCACGAACTCCTCGCCGCCGTACCGGGCGGGCTCGTCGATTGCGCGCGGCTCCTCGAGCAGGAGCTTTCCGATCTCCCGCAAAACCTCGTCTCCCTGGAGGTGGCCGTATGTGTCGTTGACGCTCTTGAAGTTGTCGACGTCGAGGATGATCAGGCTCAGCTCGTGGCCGAAGCGCTCGGCACGTGACGCCTCGCGGTCGATCGTCTCGCGAAACGCGCGGTTGTTCGGAAGGCCTGTCAGCTCGTCGGTCACAGCCTGTTCGGCGACCCGCTCGTGGGCCAAGATGTTCTCGATCGAAGCCGCCGTTTGTCCGATCAGGTAGAGGAAGACGTCGCGATCCGCGTCATCGAACGGCTTGCCGCGCCGGCCGATCGCCAGAGAGCCGACCACGTCGCCGTCGCTGAGTCGCTTGAGCGGGGCGGCCAACGCAACACCGTCGTCGCGCCTGACATCGACCTTGGCGCCCTCGCGGTCCGCCCGCTTCTGCCCAGCGACCGCGGCATCGCGAGCGACACCGGTAGATCTCGTTGGGACCTCGATGAGCTCTCCTCCTTCGAGGGAAACGCGCGCGTACTCTGCCTCGCACGCACCGAGCGCCGTCTCCGCGATGATGGTCAGGAGCGCCTCGCGATCAAGGCCAGCCGCGAACGCCTCGCCAAGGCGCTGCACCGAGCGGTCGAGCTCCGTGCGCTGCCTGCGCAGCTGATCGATCTGGCCCTCGAGCCGATCGGTCATTTTGTTGAACTCGCCGGCGAGCCCAGCCATCTCATCGCGTCCAACCACGGGCACGCGGCGCGAGAAGTCGCCCGACCCGATGCGCCTCGCGGCTTCGAGCATCGCCGCGATCTGCGACTGAAGCGTCCGGGCAAGGAGGATGACTCCGCCGAGCGCGATCGCCAGAAAGAGGGCCACGAACAAAGCGATGCGAGGGCGCGAGTCGAAGAATCCACCGGTCGTCACCGGCGCGAAGACCGCTACGCGCGAGCCCGCGGAGTCACCGAGAGCGGCGGAGGCAGCCCTTCCGTCGACTCCGCCGACGCTCACGCTCTGGGTCTCCCCGGCCTCGGGCACGCCGCTCTTGTTGACGCCGTCCGAAGCCACGATTCCGCCGTCCTCACCCACAACGGCAGCGTCCAGTCCCGTCAGGTTGGTGACTCGAGCGAGATAGTCATTCGGGTCGGTGACCGAGATGGCAAACGTGTAGGCGCCTCCCCCGCCGGTCGTGCGGATCGTCGCCGTCGCCATCACGTTTTTCGACGGAATGGGAGTGATCTCGTCCCCGGCCGGTGTTGTGATCTGGAGATACTCGACTCCGCGGTCCGAGCCGGCGGCGGCCGTGACCCGGTCGATTTCGTCAGAGTTTGTTCCCACCGAGCGCGGATAGGACCTGCGGATCGGCGAGCAGATCCTTGCCCTGCTCCGTGGCGGCGTCCGTTTCGTCTCGATAGACCGAAAGCGCTGCCCGAAGGCCGGTCGAGACGCTCGCATCCGCCTTTCCGTTCTCGGAGTCACCAGTCACATCCGTGACCAACACGGCGATCGCAGCGATCGGAATCGCCACGAGGAGCAAAAAGAACAGGCCTAGTTTGGTGCGAAAGCTCACGTTGAGAGCCTAAATCGACGTCATTGTCCGGTTCACTGAAGATGTTGACCGGTAAACCGGCAAAGCGTCCAGACGTCTTGGGCGATGAATTTCAATCGTCTACTCTTGCCCGACCCGGCCCTCCGGGAACTTTGGGGCTATAGCTCAGCTGGTAGAGCGCCTGGTTCGCAATCAGGAGGTCGGCGGTTCGAACCCGCCTAGCTCCATCTCGGAAAGCCCTGCTCGGCGCCGGGTTTCCTGTGCGAGGAACGCTCAGCGCCCAGCGAGACGTCTCGCAGCTGGTGCCCAAACCCCCCTTTGCCGGACTCCGCGCGCCGATCGAGCGACTCGTCGTCGCTTCTTGCGCATGCTCGCGAAAAGTGTCGCTTTGCATGGAATGTCATGACGGAGCGGCCTTTCGCTCCGAAATGAAAAGGGGCCTCCGCCACGCCCATTAGAACGGCGGTTGGCACTGCTGTTCCAAGAGAGCGAGAGGAGACCCGGCATGAACTATGTCGGAATCGACTGGGCATATGGGCGCGCCGCCTGGTGCGCGATGGGCGAGGCTGGCGAGATCAAGGCGGAAGGCCTGGTCCCGGCCAATGAAGACGGGCTCGCAAGGCTCGTCTTGGAGCTCGGCACAGAGGTCAAGGGCTGCGTCGAAATGATGAGCGGAGCGGTCTGGGTCCGCGACCAACTCGAGTTGGCGGGCTGGCAGATGGAGGTCGCCCACGCCCGAAAGGTCAGAGACGTGGCGCCGCTTGCCTGCAAGACCGACAAGGTCGACGCCCGAGTCCTCGCCGAGCTCTGCCGACGAGACCTGGTCCCGGCGCTCTGGGTCCCCTCGCCTGAAGACCGGGCGATCCGCGAGCTCCTTCGCCGCCGCTCTCACCTGGTCAAGTCGCGGACCTCGGAGCGAAACCGGATCTTCGGCCTCCTGACCCAGTTCGGGCTTCGAGTCTCGCTCCGCCGGCTTCGCGAGCCAGATGCATTCGAGTTCCTCGAGAGCCGCGGGGTGCCCGGGGTCTGGCGCGCCTCGATCGAGGGGCACCTCGCCGAGATCGACCACCTCGACCGCCTGATCGCCCCGATCGACCGCGAGCTGAGACCGATCGCAAGCGCAGATCCCAGAGCGAGGCTCTTGGCGACGATCCCCGGCATCGGCCCCTTGATCGGGCTCACCTTCGCCTCAGAGATCGGCGACGTCTCGCGCTTCTCGGCGCCATCGAAGCTGGTCGGCTACGCCGGCCTTGCCCCGAGGATCTCGCAATCGGGGGAGCGCTCGGCGACCGGGCGGCTATCAAAGGCGGGCTCGAGAACGCTTCGCTGGGCGGCGGTCGAGGCGGCCAATCAGGCCTGGCGCTCCTCGAACCCGTTCCACCCCCACTACCTGCGGATCGCCTCGAAGCACGGCAAGAACCCGGCGAAGTCGGCGGTCGCCCGAAAGCTCCTGATCACCACCTGGCACATGCTCTCGCGAGGCGAAGTCTTTCGACCAGCCGCCGAGATGGCGGCGCCATGAACAACTGCCCCGGCCAACTCCCGACGCTTTCTGGCCGCTAGGACGGCCCTGCATGGAATTGAGAAGCCGAGGCAGCTCCCACGAACGATCTGCGCCGCGAGCGCCGAAAGAGAAATGAGCTCGACTCAATGAATGGGAGCGGAAGGTCGGAAGGAGCTGCAACGCCTTTGGCTTGACAAACCAACGACCATCAAAGAGAAAGGACTATCTGGTCGGTCCCTTGCTCGGCTGCGCCACGACACCGATAAGACACGCTAATCCGAACTCGTCCCAGTTCTAATTGCCGCGGTCGGCTGCAACTGAGAACGTCTCGCTTCCAGGCGTGCCGGGTCGACAAAGCAACAAAGGAAAGAGACTTCATGAATTGGACGCTCGAAGTGGTGGTGGTCCCCGTCTCGGACGTGGACCGAGCCAAGGCTTTCTACAGCGCGAAACTCGGATTCAACGTCGACCATGACGTCGAGATCGTCGAAGGAAACCGCGTCGTTCAGCTCACGCCGCCAGGGTCTGGCTGCTCGGTCGTCCTCCGTGAGGGGTCCGCCGCCGGCATGCGGCCCGGCTCCCTCAAGGGCTTACAGCTGGTCGTTCCGGACGTCCGTGCGGCGCGGGCTCAGCTTGCGGAGCGCGGAGTCCCAGTCAGCGAGATCGAGGTTATGGGCGAGAATCCCAGGCCTGAGGCGGACCCCCTCGACAACGTCGGGTTCGTCTTTTTCAGCGACGAAGACGGAAACGAGTGGGCCGTGCAGCAAATATCGGGCCGGGCCGGCTAAGCCCGCGAGGGCTGCAGAGCTTCAGATCGCGGGTTGGAAGCACAGCGTGGACGCAGTGACCTGCTGCGGTTCCGCTTGCTGCGGATTGGTCGCGACACGGACCTTCCAGCCGTCGTCCGGTGCCTTGCCTGCATCACCGCTGTCGTAAGGCTGCGACTGGATAGCGCCGCCGCCAACCCCACCGCCGCCTGTTACCCGGTAGCCCGGGGAGCACGGAGCCTTGACCGTCCCGCCCTTATTCCCAACTTGCTTCTCTGCTGTTTTGAGCTCGACCGTACCAAGCCCGGTGGCGAGGCACACCGCGCTCAACGTGAATGTGCGGGTTCCGGCATTTGACTGAATGTTCCCAGCTGCGGCCCACATCTGTTCGACGGGTCGGCTGGCTCTGATGGCCAGGTTCGGGGCTCGCACAAATTCGTTGGTTCCAGGGCTACCCGACCACCCGGCACCTCCCCCTACCAGGGCGGTCTCAGGCTGACACGCGACTTCGTCTCCAATGTCCGCGCCGCCCTGTATCTCCTGCTGGACGACCGGGTAGGTCAAGCCGGCGCTGCCAGCTTCGAGGCAGATCGCCGTGTTGCCCAGGGTGCGCTGGGACTTGCTGACGTTTCGAACCACCGATCTGAAAGCGTCGTCTCGATCCGTGTCGAGATCAGCTGCGGTGTCAACCGGGATGGCCGCCGAAAGACTCTCGAACGGCGTTACCGATTCTCCAAACACCCCGCTGCCGCCACCGGTCAGACGGGTTCCCTCAGGGCAGGCCGCCCGCGCGGTGGTCACCTTCCCTTTCGGCATAACCCTGTTCTGGGTGACATAGGTGAGGTCGCCGGACGTGAACTGCTCCTGCCCGGCGTTTGCGGATTGGGCGGTCGTCAAGGCGAGCAGCCCTACGCCGCATGTCACAAGTCGAATACGGCGTGAAGTGAAATGCATCCCTAACCCCTTTAGACCCTTTCGGACGCGTCTCGCCCAGCCCGACCACCCTAACGCAGACCCGGGGCGGCTGGCATCACGTGGTTATCGCCCAGTCAGGACCGGGCTGGACGATGAGCGCGTTCGCTACCGCAGCGGGAGGGGGACCGTCGACTGCCCAAAGGTGTCATCGCCCCAGCATCTAACCCCGCCGTTTGGCCTGATTGCGCAACTGTGGTCATAGCCGGAGCCGATCCTCGTGAACTCCCCTCCGGGAGGAGATCTCTGCCCGGTGTAGTTGGCGCCCCAGCAGCCGGCCTTGCCACTTCGCATGATCCCGCAGGTGTGCTCGCCGCCCACGCTGAACCACTTGAACTGCGCTGACAGCGGCGAGGTCAGTCCCTCGCCCAAGCCGTCGCCCCAGCACCGGACCGTGCCACTCTCCCTGATGCCGCAGCCACTGTAATAGCCCGCGCTGACCTGGATGAACTGGCCGCCGGGCGGAGACGATTGGCCGGAGGCATCGCGCCCCCAGCAGCGCGCCTTGCCGCTAGGGCGCAATCCACAGGTGAAATCGCTGCCCGCGCTGATCGATTTGAAGCGACCTTTAGGCGGCGAGGCCTGGCCGTAGGAATCGTCTCCCCAGCACCTCGCCTTCCGGCTCGGTCGCAGCCCGCAGGTGTGCGCGCCGCCCGCGCTAATGGCGCGAAAGCGCCCCCCAGGCGCTGACGACTGGCCGGATTGATCGCCCCCCCAGCAGGTCGCCTCGCCACTCGGTCGCAGCGCGCAAGTGTGGGAGTCGCCGCCGCTCATCGTGGCAAAGCGGCCATCCGGCGCCGAGGCCTGGCCAGAGTCGTCGCGACCCCAGCAGAGCGCCTTGCCGCCTCCAGTCAGGACACAAGTATGGAGGCGCCCGAGGTCAATCTTGCTCGCCTTGGCGCCCTGGGCTGCCGGCGAGATCGCCAGGCAGGCAACGATGGTCAACGAAACAGAACCCCAGCGCAAACTCCTACCGTTCTCCACGGGTAGAAACTACACCAGACACCTAAGTCTCCAGGCACGCGATACTGCACAGTGATGTCGAAGGAGAGCGTCGAGACGGTGCGCCGGGGTTACCGGGCGTTCAACGAGCGCAACGTCGATGCGCTCCGCGACGATGTGCACCCCGATTTCGAACTCGATTTCTCTGAGTCGCGCAGTCCGGATCGAGGGACGTACTCGGGCCTCGAGGGGATCGGGCACCTGTTCAGCGTCTACTGGGAGGCATTCGAGTCGTTCACTCTCGAGCCGGAGGAGTTCATCGAGGCGGACGACGCCGTGATAGCCCTCGTTCACGGTGTTGGCCGAGGCCGTGGTAGCGGGGTCGACGTCGAGGTTCGTGGCGCACACCTGTGGACGTTTCGCGATCGCAAAGTGATCGGCTTCGCTCTCTATCAAGAGCTGCCCGATGCCCTCGAAGCCGCAGGGCTTTCCGAGTAACTGCGCGGGCGATGTCGCAGGAGAAAGTCGAGATCATTCGTGAGATGTTCGAGCGCTTCGCGGCGGGCGACCGGGAGTCGTGGAGGAAAGTATTCGCGGAGGACGTGGTCTGGGATATCTCGGCGACTTCGATGGTCGCGATGGCCGGTGTGTACGAGGGACACGCCGGGATGGAGCGGTTCTTCATCGACTGGCTTGGGACCTGGGAGAACCCGGCTCTTCAACTCGTAGAGCTCATCGATGCAGGCGACTCCGTGGTGGGGGTCTTTCACTGGAGCGCACGCGGCAGAACGAGCGGCATCCCGACCGAGATGACGATGTTTGGCGTCTATGACCTCAAGGATGATCGTGTGGTGAGATATCGGCAGTACGACAGTCGTGAGCTCGCCCTCGAAGCCGCCGGGCTGTCGGAGTAGGCGCTTCGGACGGGGAGCGTCAGTCGCCCCCAACCGCGGCAGAGCCGCGACAATTGAATGGGCCCCAGCAGCGTTCTGGTGCCTAACTCCAGAATATCCGCGCTCATCGGCAGGCATCCGATCCCGTACGACACCCGACCGTGCGACGGGTGCCACGCTGAGGCAGAACTGATCGAGCATGTCCGAGCGCCACATTTTGAGCGGTACTAGAGCTTCGGCCATAGCTAGCCCTCCGTTCTGGATAACGATCGTCGCCTTTCCGGCTCGAACGGGATCCAGCAACCAATTCACCGCAGAGTCGTCCAACGCCGGAAACGTTCCGTTTTCACTCGAGGTGATGACCTCGTAGGTCGTGTGGAGGCGTCCCTCGGCCAGGTCTTCCGCTGCCTTGGCCGCGCGCCGCTTGTCGTCTGCGATCTCGATCTTGCCGTCGGGCGGATGAATCGCGAATCCCGCTACGTACAGGGGCGGGTGCGCGTGGCACGGCATCACCCGGAGGGTTCCGTGGACCACCGATGGATCCATTTCAAACACGACAACCGCACCAACGGCCAGGCCGGTGCCGGTCCTCACCACCCGAACTATCAATTCGCAGGGAATCGCGCTACCCGGCAACGGCCCAGCCATGACGCGGACCGACTCCGCCTCAAGGCCAAGCGAGGCCCGGCGCGCCAGCCACTCCACGGAGGAACGCAACTCCAATCCCTTTGCGTTCGCATACGCGCGCAGCACCGCCTCGAGCCCGAGCTGCAATGCCCGCTCCCGATCTATCGATCGTCTCGCAACTCGCATCATCATCCGCATCGCAAGCCCGAGGTGCGTTCGTTCCTTCTCACCCGCGTCCTTGGCGAGACCGGATAGTTGCTGCGCCGCCTCAGAGACGACGGTTGGCGGGACCGGAAAGATGGCCTCGGCAAGGTTCTCGTCGAGTTCGTGCGTCTCTTGCGTGCCAGGATCCAACTGGGAACTAGCGTCGATCGCACTCTCCGCGGCTTCTGAGCGGATGCGATTCGCGACATACGATCCGATCTCGCATAGCCGCTCGACATCCGCCACTGTTGTGATGTCGCCGTCGACCGTCACCACAAGCAGGCCGCCGTGGAGCTCGAAGTAGGTGCCTTTGGGGGCGTTGCTGGCGAGCCAATCGATGAAAACCGGCGAAAACAGCTGTCGCACTCGGTTCTCGCTGATTCCGCGTAGGGCGCCGATTCGGTAATTGCGATTGAGGGCGACGCTCTCGAACTCGTACCGGTCAATCAGCCGGAGTAGCCCGCCAGGTCCGCCCAGCCGGTCGACAAGTCCTCGGACCTGCGTGTCGCGACACGAAAGGATCGGCATGAACGCCGCCGCCTCGGGGACGCTGGTAACCATCACGCCAAACTTGCGGAGGTAGCCGGCCGCAGATGCCGACCCGTCGGGATGGGTAAACGCTAGCTCCAGATTCTTCCGGCGCACGAGGCCACCCGTGAGCTCCTCGGTTATCGCCTCACCTAACGCCGGCGTGACCTCTGTCACTACTGCAGCCAAAAGACCGGATTGCCCCGATGGAAGACGCCCTGCCACGATCCCACTGATTGCGCGCTCACCGTCTCCGACATGCTCGCTGAGAAGGTCCGGCGAACCCCGCTCAATGAAGCTGAGCTCGCATCGCTGCGCGAACAGCTCAAAAGCGGCGGTAGTCGCGTCCATCGTGGGACACTACCCCGCGTTCAGGCGCGGCGGCGGCGCCGAGACTGCTGCCTGGATAGATTGAAGGCACACATGGCACCGAGCTCCACAGCCGAACCCGCATTGACATCTGAGAACTTCGCCGGCGGTCCCGAGGACCTCCATGAGGTGAAGATCCACGGGCACAAGGTGTGCTTCCGCCTCACCGGGTCCGGCCCGCTGATCGTCCTCGTTCATGGAATCACCGGCAGCTCGGCCCAGTGGATCCCGGTTATGGACGTGCTTCGCGACCGCTACACGCTCTTCGCCCCGGATCTCCTGGGCCACGGCCAGTCAGCGAAGCCGCGCGGCGACTATTCGCTGGGTGCCTACGCATCCGGCATCCGGGACCTCCTGATCGGCCTGGACATGGATCGGGCAACGGTCGTCGGTCATTCCCTTGGCGGCGGAATCGCAATGCAGCTCGCGTACCAGTACCCAGAGCGTTGCGGCCGGTTGGTCCTGATGTCGAGCGGCGGCATTTCGCAGGATGTGCACCCCCTTCTCCGCGCGGCGAGCTTGCCTGGCGCTGAGATCGTGCTGCCGCTGATCACCCATGCGCGACTGCTCGCAGCGGGCGCGGGCCTGAGCCGGGCGCTCGGCGCGATAGGCCTCCAAGCCGGAGCGGACATCGCCGAGGGCGCGCGTGGTTACGCCTCCCTCAACAACCGCGAGGCCAGGGCCGCTTTCGTTCACACGATCCGCGCGGTGATCGACCCGTTGGGACAGCGAGTGTCGGCGCTCGACCGTCTTTACCTTGCCGAGGCTTTGCCCTCCCTGATCGTCTGGGGCGAAAAAGATCGGATCATCCCATCGCACCACGCCGAGATCGCCCACCAGGCAATGCCTCAGAGCAGGCTCGAGCTGATCGAAGGCGCCGGTCACTTTCCCCATATGACGGACGCGGTCCGGGTCTCACGGCTACTCGCCAGCTTCATCGACGAAACCGAGGCTGCCGAGATCACCGCCGAAGACATGCGCGAGCTCGTGATCTCGCGGATGGGCGCGGACGCTTCGTAGCTCCCTCGCGTACTCGCCAGACGCAACCTGCGTGAGAGTTCGTGCCGTCGCGGGCTACGGGAGTAGCGCTGGCAAGCACCGCTCTAAGGGCCGCAGCCCGACCACACTGCGTCGAGCTTTATCCGGTAGCTCTTGCCCTCTGATTTAGGGACGCTCAAACGCGCCGATGTCACAGTTGCGGCGCTTGACGCCGCGCTGGTCAGTCTTCGGGCAGTCCGGGCCGCCGTTCGAGATCGCGGCACTGCCCTTGCGAAGTGCGATCGTCTGCGTCGGGCCGCCGTTCGAGGCGAGCTGGCCGATCTTCGGATTTGGCCTCACCAGGTCGCTCGGCGCAACGAAGCCGGTGCAGTCGGCGGTTGTTCCGAGCAGGTTGTGACCGCCGGAAGAGTAGGTAAAGCCGGCGCAGTCGGGCCCGATGACTCCCTGATTTAACGCGATCAGGTTGGAGTTCAGCGTCACGGCTCCGCTCCCCGAGCCGTTCTGGATTCCGCCGCCCTGCCCGGGTCCCAAGCCGTCGGAGTCGGCGTCGTTATAGGCAACCGTCACGCTGCGCAGGTTGGCCGTCGCGCCGTCGTAGACGTCGATCCCGCCGCCGAAGCTCGCTGCCGTGTTGCCTGCGACCGTGACGTCCTCCATCGTGAGGGCGCCGGGAAGGCCCCCACCCTCGGTGACGTTGGCGAGCCCCCCTCCATTTGAGCCGGCATCGTTGCCGCTCAGGGTCGACTTGAAGATGCGGGTCTCGGCGGATGAGTAAATGCCGCCGCCGTGCTGGCCCGCGTTGTTGCCGGCGATGGTCGACTTGGTGACCGTTGCCCGGTTTCCGCTGATCGCTTCGAGATAGAGACCGCCGCCGCTCGTTGCGGCGCTGTTCCTCACGATCGAGACTGATTGGAGCGTTGCGTTCGAACCCGCGAAGCCGACACTCCATAAAACGCCGCCGCCGCCGTTGTTTGAGGTGTTGCCCCGTACGGTGACTTTGCTCAGGTTCAGCTCGCCACGCGCCGAGATGCCGGCACCTCCATAGGTGCCGCTTCCACTCAGGACGTCGTTCGACGCGATCACACTTTGCGTCGCCGTCAAATCACCGAGTGCGTAAATGCCCCCACCACCGTTCACCGCACGATTGGAAACGATTTTGGTGTCGCGAACCCTCAACCTGCCGTTAGACTGAATACCCCCTCCGGTGTCTGAGGTGGCGGTACTGTCTCCGCCTCGAATCGTGAGATGCGCAACCTTCAGCGACGCAAGCGGCGGCATGATGACGGGGGGGATGTCCAGCACGCGATCCAGGCCTTTGCCATCGATCGTTGGGCGGCCGAGACCCGACCGGGTGATGGTGAGCCCTCCGGGAGTGACGTCGAGGTCACCCGTGGCGTTCATGTTCTCGCTGGCTCCGGGAATCTCGATCGAGTAGGTCTTGCCGCCTTGTAGGAGAACCGTGTCAGCCCCAGCGCGGGCGTTCGCCGCAGAGATTGCCTCCCGCAGGGAGCAGTCGTCGGGCTTGCATGACCCGGGAGTCGGGTCATCCGTTCGGGTGACCTCGTAGGTCTTGGCCAGCGCCGGCGAAGCCGTCGCCAGGACCGCCACGATGCCGACCAGCGAGCAGCGCATGGAACGAGCAGCCGTGTTCAGATGGCCGGTCATGACGGTTGACTTCCCCAGCCAAGGCTTCCGTGCGCCTGTTCTGGATCGCCGCTGATCTGCCCGGACCCCACGCTGTTCGCCCCAAACGCTTTCAAGAGAACCCCCAGCCAATGTCTCCCTCGAGGTTCGAGTCGCGCGATCAAGAGAGGGAGACCATGATGAGGCTTGAAGGGCGGCCTGGAAACTTCAAGGAGAGTATCGCGTCTATTGGAGTCCCGCGCCATTGGGCACCAGCTGCGATCTGGTGCCCGAATCCGCATGCATCCGGTCCCGTAATCGACGCCAGATTGGGGGAGCTGAGTGGGCCTGGTCTTGGGAGCGGAGCTTCGGTCGATCAGACCCCTATTGCCCTCGGTCCGAAAGCGCGCAAGCCATTTGGCGGCGGCTGCGGACGCTGATTCCGGCGGCCTCGGCCGCCTCCATCAGCGTCCAGCCTTCGTCTTCGACCCTCGAAACGAGCAGGCGTCGGCTTTTCGGGCAGGTGCGGGCGTTAGCGTGGATCTTCATCCGGTCCTCCTAGGAGTTGGGTGGCTTAAGCACCCCCAGCCTCTAGCGAGGCCCGGATGTATGAACAACGTCTTGAGGAACTACAGCTAGCGGTCGCCCGGTCTCGCAGTAGCTGCGCATATCGCTTCTGGGGTCGAACCCGGTCAGCCACACGCGACGTTGGTGCACTGGCGGGGGTCCCCGTTGTGCCGGGCGACGTTGCCGCCTCCGTCGATGGAACTCGGGCTGGCGGCTATGCCGAGATCCCCGTTACGCCGCGCTCGGTTCCCCGTGACCATCGTCGAGGGACCGTTGATATCGAAGCCGTGGTCTCCCGCTCCGATAGCCACGTTTCGCTTAAGCACGCTGTTGTTGTCGTATCTGGAGACGTTGAACCCGTCTCCGCGACTGCTCTTCACCCGATTTCCGCGCACGATGTCCCCACCGCCGCCGATCGGGGGACGGTTGTGTCCCACCGAGATGCCCTGAGTCCCGCGAGCGCGGGCGACGAGGTTGTGAGCGACGAGGTTCCGACGCCCGTCGTCGAGAGCGATGCTGTCAACAGCCCGAGCCACGTGATTTTCAGTGATCTCGTTTCGGTCACCGGTAGTGAGAATGCCCGCGCCTCCGACGATCCGGTTGTCGGTCACGTGATTGGCGTTTCCCTCGATTGACACGGAAGGTCCGTTGCGCTCGAACGTGTTCCGCTTGACCACGTTGTGCGACGAGTCGCCCAGGTGGATGCCAGGACCCTCGTTGCTTCGAATCTCGTTGTCGACGATCCGGATCTGGCGGCAGCCAAACACGCCGATACCGTCTCCCTCAGGAGGGATGTTGTGGCTGAAGGTGCCGCCGCGGATCAGACTTCGAGCGGACCCGAAGATCACTGCGCCGAAGAGGACGTGCCGCCGCGAAGAGATCCGCAGAACGCGATTCTCATGTGCGCCCCCGACGGTGAGGCCGTAATCGAACTGCTGCACCGAGCCATCCTTGATAGTGACCCCGTCGTGACCGTCGTTCGTGACGCCGTTATCGCAGAACTCGGTCTCTGGGTTGCACCCCACCGCGGTGGCCCCGTCGCCATCGATCTGATGACCGGCGAGGTCGAGCGTGATCCCATCCGCGCCGATCACGATCCCGTTGTTGGGGCAGTTGACGAGATCTCCGTCGAGGGCGGTGTCGGTGGTGATCGTGTCTCCACAGCTCACGTGGTTTGCCAATGCCGGTTCGCTACTGAGAACCATGACCACGGCGAGCGTGAACGCGAAGAACGCGGCGAGCACGGGCAACCTCACGCGTTTTGCAGCTGCCGAGTGAAACGTGGGCGCCAGGGCCACGTTGAGCGCGGACACGCAGAACCGCAGTGCTCCGGGGTATCGCCGCGTTCCGCCCGGTATTTCGCTCCTCGAAGTCATTGTGTTGCGGCGATTGTCCACGCCCGGTGGCGATGCGTCGATGACTCTTGTCACAGAGTTTCGTTGGGCACCACCCGCGTTCGGTTGCCCAAGTCGGTGTCCAACGTCCCCGTTTTCCCGAACGGACTCCGGTCGCTGACACGTAGGATGCGCCGATGCCTGCCGAACCCCGCGCCGAGAGGAGTGAGCTGTATTTCCAGTCCGGCGACGCGCGTTGCCACGGCTGGCTCTACATGCCAGACGGAGCCTCCTCAGAGGCAAGACCGCCCATCATCGTGATGGCGCACGGCCTCGGCGCCGTAAAGGCCCTGCGCCTTTCGGCGTTCGCCGAGCGCTTCCAGGCCAAGGGCTACGCCTGCCTGGTCTTCGACTATCGGCACTTCGGCGAGAGCGAGGGCGAGCCAAGGGAGTTGCTTAGCCTGGATCGTCAGCGCGAGGACTGGCGCGCGGCGGTTGCGTTCGCACGATCGCTGTCCGAGGTGGATACTGAACGCGTCGTGGTCTGGGGAACCTCCTTCGGTGGTGGACACGCGATCGTCACCGCGGCCGACGACGCAGACATCGTCGCCGCGATCGCTCAGTGTCCCTTTACCGACGGTCTTGCCTCCGCTCGGCAAGCTCTCGCTGAGTGGCAATGCCCGGCTGGGTGTCGCGGCGGCGAAGGATCATCTCGCTCGCCTCGCTGGCCGTCCACCAGTGCGCGTCAAGGTCGCGGCCCGCCCTGGCGAGGTTGGGCTGATGGACCGCCCGGACGTAGTGGAAGGCTCTCTCAGATTGCTCGATGCTTCCGGGCTGAGCGAGGAGGACTTCCGCAATGACGTTCCGGCCCGGGTCGCGTTTGAGATCCCGCTCGATCGCGCCGGGCCGACGAGTCTCGGACGTGCGTTGCCCGATCCTCTTCTGCGTTTGCGATGCCGACAGCGTTGCCCCGGCCAAGGCGACTCTGCGTCACGCAGCGAAGGCTTCCCAGGGCACCGTCCACCGCTATCCGGTGGGGCACTTCGACATCTACGTCGGCGAGGAGTTCGAACGTGTCGTCGCCGACCAGCTCGCCTTCCTCGAAGAACACGTTCCGGTCTCCGCAACCGGCGGATGAAATCGGCCCCTGCACGACGCATTTAGTTTGCGTGATTCACTCTGGGCCGCGAGCGAATGTCCGAGACATCGCGGGTAGGTTGCGTGCATGCCCCAGCTGATCGTCAAGCGCACCGGCAGCATCGCCTATCGGGAGTCGGTGCCCTCAAACACACCTGATCGTTCTCCGGTGCTGTGCCTCCACGGGTGGCCCCAGAGCTCGTACATGTGGCGCTATCTACTGCCCGCGCTCGCGTCATCAGGCCGCAGAGCCTTGGCCCCGGATCTCGCCGGATTCGGCGACTCTCCGCCGGATCCACCCGGGACTCTCGAACGCCAGGTGCAGGCTGTCGAGGCGTTTCGCCAGCGGATGGGGCTCGACCGCGTGGTGCTGGTAGTCCACGACACGGGCGGAGTAATCGGCCTGCGCTGGGCATGCGAGCACCCGGATGCCGTCAGCGGCCTGATTATCTCCAATACTGGGTTCTTTCCCGATATCGAGTGGGTCGCGATTGCCAAGACGATGCGCACTCCCATCCAGGGGGAGGCGCTTGTGAACAGCCTCTCCCGCGAGGGATTCTCAACGATGCTCGAGGAAGCCGCCAGTGGGTTCGACCAGCGTGCCATCGACGAGTATTGGAAGGCCTTCTCCACCGGAGCCAGCCGCCGTGGCATGCTCGAGCTTTATCGCTCGTTCGACCTCGATGAGCTCGCGCCCTATCACCGAAAGCTCGCGAAACTCGGAGTGCCGACGTTGATCTTGTGGGGACAGCAAGACGAGTTTCTCCCCCTCGATTACGCCTCCCGCTTCGCGCGGGAAATCCCAGGTTCAAAGCTTGTGCTTCTCGAGGGGGTCCGCCACTTCCTCTTCGAGGACGAGCCTAAACGTTGCGCCGAAGAGGTAATCGCTTTTTTTCGGCAAGCGTCCATCTGACGGCGACTACCAGGGGTCATCGGTTCGTGTCGCCCTAGGGCCGCTCGCGAAAACCGGCATGTAGAGGGCGCCTTCGGTTGACAGCCCTGCACTGCGGAAGGTCGGCACCAGCATCTACGGCGAGAACACCGAGCGAATCGCGGTTTACGCGATCTGCGACGACTAGCGCCGGCCACGGCGGGGGCCTCGCCTACCCGACAGTCGACTATGGTCGGAACCGGCTCCAGACAGCCTGACCCAAGTCGAGCAGACGCTCGCCGCTCAGGACGGGGCCAGAAGTTCCAATGGATCACGCGTCTAAGAGGAGGTCACTGTGAGCAAGAAGCGGACAGGTATCGGGGGTTTCCTGGTGGCCGTGTTGACAAGCGGAATTTTGATCGCGCCTGTGGCGAGGACACAGGAGAAGCCGGCGGGTGCGACCGCCAAGCTGTCCTCCAAGAGCTGCCCGGCCAAGTCGTTTTGCGTCTACACCGGAAAAAACTACAAAGGGAAGCGCCTCAAGCTGAACAGTCCGCCGGGAATCCTCTCCACGAGGGTCTCTCAGAAGATGGACAACAAGGTCAGCTCAGTCAAGAACCGCTGGAACCACAAGTCGATCCTGTACGAGGACAAGGATGGTGGAGGTCAGATGAGCTGCTTCGCTACTGGAGAGAAGGTCCCAGACCTGAGCGCCTTCTTTGACGAGTTCAACAACGACGCCTCGTCTTCACGACGCGGCACGGATGACGCCTGCGGTCCATAACAGCGCAGGGCCGCCAGACGGTCCGGGTACTTCAGAGGTAGAGGCCTTTTTGATGAGTAGCGGTGTCCGAATGGACTGAGCGACAGCGGTTCGGTCGCAGCCCATTGGGCACCGAGCCGCTTCGCATTCACGTTTCAGCCGGCGTGAACCTGGAGGCCGACCGGAGCCGCTGATGGCTGGCCGCATCCCGGCTTGTATCTATCGGGCGCAGATGACGAACACCGTGCCGGAGGCTGCAGAGCCGTCAGCCCTGTTTTTGACAAAAGCGGCCCATCCTGTGGGGACCCCGCTGTTCGGGCTAGGCTCGCTTCGCGCGACATACGAGGAGGACGGAACATCGGTCCCCACGCCGCCGCCCGTCACGACCTCACCGGGCTTGCATTCCGCTGTGCCGTTGCTCGAACTGATGTAGGTACTCCGCGTAGTCACCTTGCTCAAGCCGCGGGCTGAATCTGCGAGGTCCACGGTCTTTACCTGGCCGTTCACGATGTCACGGGATCGGACGGTGTTGGCCGCGTAAGCGTCCCAGCGAGCGCAATGAAAAGAGCGAGTGCGCCTACCCACTGGTTGCGGACGGTCGAGCCGAATTTTCGAAGCATGGCTCCCTCTCGCGCAAGTAGCTGGTACCCGTGTAGTGAACCACGCGGCCCCGGCCGTGTCGATTAGACGCTTTGGACGACATGCGCCCTAAGCCGCTTCGGGCATAAGTGCTCGCAATGACCCGGTGATTCTCGCTCTCACGAAGGAAGACGGAGCAGCCGCCCCAACCCAGCCATGATGCGCATCGGGATCATCTCGCGGCGCCGGCCGGGAACGATCGTGGTCGGGTAGCGCAAGATCGCGGCGGAGAGGATCATGGGAACCCGCGGGTCCCTGCCGCCCGATACCCCAGCAGCCTTCAGGTTCGCGCTGGCACGCTCGATGAAATCCTCGAACTGCATTGCGGGTCGGTGCCAGTTACGCAGGCGAATCTCCCTGCCGGAACTGTTCTTGAAGGTGTGAAGATCCCCAACGGGCACCGTCGCCTTCTCACCCGGACCAATGGTTGACCACTCGCCGTTCACCATGACATCGAGCCGGCCCGCGAGCACCTCGTATTCCTCGACCTGCTGCGGGTGGACGTGAGGTGGAGGCGCGACGCAGCCGCCGGGAAGGATGAACTCCATCTGCACATAATCCCCATCCGCTTCAGCCCCGGGTATCTCGATGACGTACACGCTGCCGTCCGGCATCTCGAAGCGATCCCCCTTCTTGGCCACGAAGGGCACCCTATAACCCGTGTCGGCCTTCGGATGAAGAGCACCCTAGGCTTGCATGATGCAGAACTGGCTTTGCACTCGCCGTGCCCGACTCCTCGGGCCGGCGATAGCGATGGCAGCGGTCTTGGCGCTTGCGCTCGCCGCGCCGGCGCCGGGCGCTTGGAAGCCTGGAATCGACGTCTCTAGATTCCAGGGAAAGATCGGGTGGGAAGCCGTGGGCGGCACTCCCATGCGCTTTGTGTTCGCGCAGGCGAGCCGAGGTGACGGCAGCGACTGCACTGTCGTACCCGGCCGCTGCGGCACCGACAAGTACTACGCCCGCAACTACCGGGGAGCGCGGGCAGTGGGACTTCGCGTCGGTGCGTACCACCGAGCGTTCGTCGGCGGCGGCGATCGCGCCGGCGCCCGCGAGGACGCAAGGGCCGAGGCCAATCTGTTCGTCTCCATGGTCGGCCATCTGCGCAGACGGGATCTGTTGCCGGCGCTTGACGTTGAATCGCCGTTTGGCGGGCTCGGTCCGAACCGCCTTCGCCTTTGGATCCACACCTGGCTGCGGCGAGTGGAGCATAGGCTCGGCGCAAAACCGATCATCTACACAAACCAATCGAGCTGGAACGCGACCGGCAACACGACCGAGTTTGCGCTTGCCGGCCACCCGCTTTGGGTCGCGAGCTGGAACACCGACGCGCCGCTGACACCCGCAGCCGACTGGGCGGGCCAAAGCTGGTCGATCTGGCAACACACGAGCTCAGCGCGGGTAAAGGGGATCCTGGGCAAGGTCGATCGAAACCGCCTGCGAGTGCCCATGCGCCGAGTCAGCGCCAGGTCGGGCCGGTAATTTACGCCTGCCCGAGGCCACGCTCGTTGTCGGCCGCCGTGGCAATCCACCTCGGAGATGCGAGGAAATGTCTCAGGAAAACATTGAGCTGGTCCGGCGGGGTCTCGAGAGCGTGGACGCTTTCTGGGCGATGCTCGATGAATACGTGATCTGGGACCTGCGGGCCTGGCCGAAGGCCCCAGATCTTGACGCCGTCTACTTTGGGCGGGATGCAGTCACGAAAGCTTCCCGCCGATATTGGGGGACTTGGGACGACTATCGAGTCGACGCTCGAGAGCTTCTCGATGCAGGGCCGAGCGTTGTCGTCATCCTTCACGAATCCGGTCGCGGCAAGGGCAGCGGCGCCCCCTTTGACAGACCGCATCCCCAGCTGTGGACGTTTCGAAGCGGTCGGGTCGTCCGATGGGAGTCCTTCCAACGCAGGGCTGAAGCCCTCGAAGCGGCAGGACTCCAGGCGTAGCGCTCTGGATGAATCCCGTCCTTCCTGGGCACGGTCAGGACGGAGCGCGAGATCAGGAATACTCTCGCTGTGGACCTGCGCTCAGAGGAGAACCTTGCCATCGTGGGTCGCTTTCTCGAGCAAGCTCGTGATCGGCCGGAGCCGGTCTGGGGAATCTTTCACGAGGACGTCGTCTGGGATCTAAGCGGCATACCGACCGCTCCTGACGCGCCACTCAAATCACACGGCCCGGACTCGGTACGCGACTTTTTCCGCCGTTGGGCTGGGACTTTTCAGGACTGGGACTACACGGTGGAGAAGCTCACCGCGGGGCCGGGCACAGTAATCGCCCAGATCCACCAGCGGGGGGTGGGAAAAGGGAGTGGAGCGCCGGTCGAGGCGAGGTTTTGGCAAATCTGGGTCATGCAGCGTGGCCAGGCAATTCGTGTGACGCACCGTGACACTGAGGTCGAGGCTCTCAGGGACGCTGGTCTCGTTTAGGCGGACCGCCCACCGGGATTGGCCGTTCTCAGGAGTAACCGCGAAGCGCTACAGAACGAGCCCTGCCTAGACGCGCAGGACTCGTCAAGCTCACTCCCGTCCGAGGCCATGCCGGTTGTCGGCCACCTTGAACCGCTTCGGAGGCTCGAATTGGTTCTGATTCACCGGACGCGTGTCACGGGAGATGGCGCGTTGGCGCTTCAACGTCTTTCGACTGACCGGCTCCCAGATCGTCCGCTGTCCGAGCATCTGACTCACCGTCAAAAATTGGTAGCCGCGACCCTTCAGGTTCTGGATGATCCGCGGAAGCGCTGCCACTGTCTGGCTTCGGTTTCCGCCGCCGTCATGCATGAGAACGATCGAGCCGGGCCGCACGCTTGAAACGACACGCTGGTAGATCGCGTCGGACCCTGGGGTAGCCCAGTCCGTGGGATCGACATCCCAGTTGACGGTGGTCATGCCAAGGCTCCGTGCGTCGCTGACTACACGAGAATCGAATGCGCCATAGGGCGGGCGAAATACGCAGGGCCGAAAGCCGGTCGCCTCTTTGATCCGGCGGCTCGTGGTCGCCATGCTCGAATGGCCTGGCTTGTACTCGTGGCGAAGGCTGTGGTTCCCAAGCTCTTGACCGCCTGCGAGCAGGTCCCGCGCGAGCTGCTCTCTTCCGACAATCTGGTTGCCGACCTGGAAGAAGGTGCCGGAGACGTTTTGGTGGCGCAAGATCGAAAAGATCTTGGGGGTATAGGGGCTGGGACCGTCGTCGAACGTGAGGGCTACCGCCTTTTTGCCTCGTGGGCCATTCGAGACTGGGCTCGGGCTCGTATCCCTACATCGCACCGGCTGCACGGGGAGCAGACGGTGCATTGCCTCGCGGCCGTTGGGCGCCTGGTCCTGGCAGGACAGGGACGCCTCGGGCTGACAATCGGTCTGGCTCCACTGCGTTACCGATTGCCATCGATAGCGGCCCGGCTTCAATCCGGCTTTTTCGGGCCGGAAGGTCGCTCTGAAGCGGCCATCTCCTACGGCCTCCACCCGAGCGGGAATCAACGTTTGGGAAAGACCGCTACCTGTCGCCCTCGAGAGCCCGAGCATCGAGTGCTTTCCTGTTCCAGGTCTCCCGAAGCAAAGCTTTGTCGTGCTTTTCCTAGCGACCCGGCGGATGAACAGACATGCGAAGCGCTCCTCAGGGTCGTGAAACTCCGGAAGGCGGTCGAGCGAGCCTGGGTTCCACTGACCACGTGTTTCAAGCTGGAACGCGAGGGTGCGATGTTTTTGCGCCAAGTTGGCGCTCGCAATGTCGAGCGGGCCTGAGGCATCTGCAGGGTCGTGCACGATGCCCGCGGCATTCGAGGGGCTTGGCATCGACAGTGCGATGGCAACCGCAAGCACGAGGGCGCAGCTAACGAAAAGTGCGATCGAGCGTGCCGTTGCGAGCGCGCCGTCCCCGGCCACCTTCGCACCCCACAATCGATCCTGTCGTGTTGGCAACGTGCTTTGGTTCCAGTCGTTCTGAGAGGTCCGGCGAAACCAGGTCGTGGCGAACCCATCCTGCTCGAGTCGGCCGCCGCCAAGCGCTGGAAGAGCCACCCTACGCCATCTCGGCCTGCCTCGCGGCAGCTCGTCCGCAGCCACGTCTGACGCCTCGGCACCACCCCACGACTTCGGCTTGCGGCGACGGAATCGTGGTAAGCCAGCCATGTGGAAACCTCTTCACCCTTCGCGACGGCAAGGTCATCCGATTGCAGTCGTTCTGGGAGCGCGAAAGCGCCCTGAAAGCAGCGGGACTCGAGGCCTAAGGCCAAGAGCCGCGTCCACCTGTCTCGTGGGCTTCAGCGCTTGCGCTTGACGCGGAACGCGACTGGCTCCGGGGGCATTTGGTCCCGGTTCGAGTCCGCGTTGATTGCGCGAACCGAAAATGTGTGGGGGCCCTTTGCGAAACGCCTCGCGAAGGGACTGGGGCATGGTGCGTAGTCCCCTGCGTCCACCGCACATTCGAACGAAGTGGCTCCCGTTGGAGAGCTGAACGAAAAGCTCACCTTGGTCTTCCGCTTTCGCGTCTTCACCACCGCCGGTGGAGCCTTGTCGATGACGGTGCCGGGGTATGAGTATGAAAAGACAACCCTGGAGCCAGAGGGAGTGAAGGTGTAATCGTCGGGGTCCGAAGCGGTCCCGCCCACCGGCACGAGCGAGCTTCCGCCGCCTCCGCCTCCGCCGCCTCCGCCAACCGGCTTTGGATCCGAAGTGGTGACCGAACCACCACCACCTCCGCCGCCGCCGTAAAGACCTCCGCCTCCGCCTCCGCCGTCGCCGGTCCGGCTAGAGGAATCGCCGGGTCTGGCAACGCCGACGCCCCCGTTCCCTCCCTTCCCGAGAGTTCCCGCAGTACCCGAAGTTCCGTTGGGCACGCCTGATCCGGTCCCCCCAGCGCCTGCCGCGCCGCCCGCACTCTGAGTTCCGGGCCCGCCGCCCTTTCCGCTCGGAGCAGTGCCCGCGTCGCCGCCTCCGTTGCCTCCGGCACGGCCCGCCGGTCCGCCGTAGCCGCCGTAGGTGAGCGCAGGCGGGGAGGAGCTCGAGTTGATGTTCCCCGTACCCACGCCGCCGCCCCCGCCCGCAACGAGAAAGCGCGATGCGAGGGAACCAGAGGCCCCTGTCGGGATCGTTCGCAGGTCGGACGCGCCTCCGCCTCCGCCCGCTCCGACCGCAACGCCCGGACCGTCGGCTCCGTCGCCGCCGCCGTTGTAGCCGCCCTGAACTCCGGTGCTCGCGCAGCCGACGTTGACATAGATGGGCGACGCCGCAGTCGGCGTGGGCAGCTTGGCCAGGACCCGAACCGGCTTGCCGCCACGGCCCTGCAAGCCAGGGTCGTAGCCGTAGCCGCCCGTGACCGAGACCTGGACCGTGTTGATGCCCTCGGGGTACGACGTCGAGGCAATCGCCTCGGCGTTGGAGCACAGCAATGTCTGGCGAATCACAGTCGTCTCGGCGGCCGGCGTTCCGCCGCGAGCCGAACCCACGAAACCCGCGCATACACAGATGACCGTCAATCCCGCCGCCGCATACGCCCTCATGCCCGCCTCCTAATTAGAACCCCGAACCCCGACCCCCAGGCGAGACTACATCAACGGGCTCGGCGGGGCCAAACCGACCTTAAGGCGAGAAGTGGGCGTGGCCTGGGACGTTGTGCGAGCGGTCAGCCGTGCCCGAACCGGACATCCGGGAGCAAGCGCCCGAGCCAAGTCGGAAGCCACCATGCGCTTCGTCCGAGGACTCGCATCAAGACCGGCATCAGGACCAGGCGGACGAGCACAGCGTCGATCAGCACCGCGACCCCGAGGATTATCCCCATCTCTTTCGGCGGCAGCGGCCCGGAGAGCGCGAACGTGAAGAAGACCGCCACCATGACCGCAGCCGCCGCCGTGATTACCGGGCCGGAGACCGCAATGCCCTCCACAGCTGCTTCGCGTGGGTCTCCGCTCGCGTCCCAGCGCTCCTTGGCCGACGCGAGCAAAAAGACGGTGTAGTCCATTCCAAGCGCGAACAGCATCGCGAAGAAGAAGACGGGTGCCCAGGCGTCCAGGTAGCCCTGCGGCTCGAATCCCAGAAGGCCAGAGAGCGCGCCGTCTTGAAAGATCCACTTGGCAACGCCGAACGAAGCCAGGGTCGCGAGAACGTTGAGCAAGACGCCGGCGAAGGCGATGACCGGGGCGCGCACGGCGATCAAGAGCACAAAGAAGCCAAGGAGCAGGATGACCCCGATGACAAGGGGCGTCGCGTCGCCGAGTGCCAGCTCCAGGTCGTAGTTCTCCGCCACAGCCCCGCCGATGAGCGCCTCTGGAGGTAGGTCGGCGCGAAGCCGGTCGATCGCGGCCCGGACGCCGTCTCCTGAGGGTTCGCCAACGGGCAGGCCGGCGATCAGGACCAAGCCTCCTTCACCGCTTCGGGGAGACAGCGCCGAAGCAATGCCGGGGTCGGACTCAAGCGTCGCCATAACCGTGTCGCTCTCCGAGGCAGGTGCCACAACCTGCAACGTGCCGGGAGCACCCGAGCCAAAGGCGTTCTGCACCGTTTCGAAGCCTTGGCGCGAGCCGTCCTCCTCCGGGACGACGGTAATCGAGGGCATCCCCGTCTTGAGCTGCGAGACGGGCCAAGCGAGGGCGGCAATCGCGAGCAATCCAGCGAAACCGAAGAGCACCGGGCGGCGCCACACCCGCTCCGCCCAGGCGGCCAGCCGAGGAGATCGCTGCGAGTCGCGCCGCAGAAGCCGGGGTGAAAACCGATTTACCTTGTCGCCGAGTTTCGCGAGCACCGCGGGAAGCAGGGTGAGGGCGGCGGCAAGCACAAAGCTGACGGCAAGCATTATTCCGACGGCCATCGAGCGGAACGCAGGGCTGGGAACCAACATCACCGCTGACAGAGCGATCAGAACGGTCACACCCGAGAAGAAAACCGCCTTGCCGGCGGTCTCCATCGCCTGACCCACGGCATCCACTGGATCGCGTCCTTCTTCGAAGTGCGCCTGCCGGAAGCGCGCGACGATGAAAAGTGAGTAGTCGATGCCGAGCGCCAGCGCGAACATGAGCGCGAAGTTCATGGCCCAGATTGAGACGTCAAACAACTGCGCGCTGATAAAGAGCATTCCCGCGGCGGCGGCCAGCCCGAGAACGGTGAGCATCAGAGGAAGCCCGGCAGCCACGAGCGAGCCGAAGGCAAGCAGAAGGATCAGGAGCGTCACCGGCCACGAGATGAGCTCAGACTTCAGCATTGCCGACTTGTTGGCTTCGTTGAAATCGGACCACATTCCAGCGGCGCCGGCAAGGTTCGTTGTCGTCGCTGGGGACGCGCTGTCTGAAAGCTTGTCCTTGAGATCGTCAGCAGCTCGGACCATCTCGTCTGGCGGCGCGGCTGCGCCGGCCACGATGATCGCCGTGTGCCGATCCTGAGAGATCGAACTCCCGTCGAGTGGCTCATAGACCTGTGAAATTCGATCGTCGTTGGCGAGGATCGCTTCGGCATCCGCAAGGCTGCTCGCGAACTGTGGGTCGTCGACCGTCAGTGACTCTGAACTGACTACGACCTGGACGGCGTAGCTTCCACTTCCCGCGAAATTGGCGTCGATCTGCCCTCTGGCTTGAACCGACTCTGAGCCCGAGGCTTCCCACCCTGCACCTGACAGGGCACGCTCGACCTGCGGTGCAAGGGCCCCGAGGCCGAGTGCGAGCGCGATCCAGACTCCAAAGACGAGACGGCGATGGGTCGCCGCCCAGCACCCGAGCCGCCCTATCGGGCCTAAAGCCCCCTCTGACGACGTGGCGTTCACGAACCGGTCTCGACGGGGTGCCCGAGCTGCTTCCATTTGGGCACGCCGCCGTCGATCACGTGAATGACATCTCCGGCGCCGAAAGCCTGGAGAAGGCTCGCACCGACCGCTGCGCGCTGACCCGACCCGCACACGACGGCGACTGGTCGTTGTGGGTCCAGGCCGTCCGGGATGCCTTCGATGTCGTGCCAGGGGGTGAATGTCGAGTCGGGTATGTGTCCTGCGTTCCACTCACCTTCCTCGCGAACGTCCAGTATCTGAAGCTCCGAAGCCTCGGCTCGGTCCTTCAGCTCGGCCAACGGAAGTCGCTCGATCCGCTTGACGTCGCGCTTCTCTTGACGCCAGCTCGTCATCCCTCCTCCGAGGAAGCCTGCGAACTTCGTGATCCCGACAGCCACGGCAAGGCGCGCCGCCCGGCGGCCGTCCTCGTCGTCTCTGCCGACGATCACGATCTCCTGGTCTCGGTCGGCAAGCCATGCGAGACGTGATCCGAAGCCAGCCGAGAGCATGGGGATGCAAATCGCCCCGGGTATGTGCGCATCGTCGAACTGCTGGTCCGTCCGAGCGTCGACGATGAGCGCGCCCGTCGAGCGTTTTTGCTCGACTTGACGGGGCGCGAGAGGCAGAACCTCAGTTCCTTCGGTCAGGAGCGGGCCTTTGTTCAGCTCGACGATCGCCTTGAAGTTGGGGGGCTGAGGCCCGAGCTTCGAGATCGCGTCCTCGACGAAGTCCTCTTCGGCCTCGATCTGCAGGGTGGGATTGTGCCGGCGCTCGTAACCGATGGTCGAAGACACCTTCATGTCCATTCCAGGTCCGCCACACATCGAGCCACCAAGATGCCCCGGCCAGACCTCGCAAGTTTCCGGCAGGGTTAGAAGCTTGTCCCGTAGCGAGCGAAAGATGGCCTGCGCGCCTTCCCGCTCTTCGATCGCCAGGTCCGGGCGGGCAACGTCGTTCACGAAGAGCGTGTCGCCAGTAAGAACCGCCCAGGGATCGTCGCCGCGATTTCGGTCCACCAGCGCGAAGGCGGTGTGCTCGGGCCGATGCCCCGGCGTGTGGATCGCTCGGATCAGCAGGTCGCCAACCTCCAGTTCGAAGCCATCGTCGATCGCGACGTGTTCATACTCGGGCTCGGCGTCCCGGTGCATGTAGATCGCTGCCCCGGTAGCCGCTGCCAACCTTCCATGCCCCGAGACATGGTCGGCGTGGTTGTGCGTCTCGAGGATGTGCTCGATCGTGACACCGGCATACCGCGCGAGCACGAGGTATTCATCGATCTCGAACTTCGGGTCGACCACCGCCGCGCGTCCAGAGCTTTCATCGCCGACGAGATACGACGCGCATCCGAGATCGTCGTGAATGATCTGGCGGAAAATCAACGGACTGCCTCCTCTGTGTCCCTGACCAGCTCGGCCAGTTCACGGAGCTGGTCGCGGACGGCCGAACAGACCTCGTCACACAGCCGCATCAGGGTGGGGTCCGCAATTGAGTACATCGCGCGCGCACCCTCCCGCCGCCTCGCAACCATGCGCTCGCTCAACAAGAGCGCCAGATGTTTCGAAACATTCGCCTGGCTGCTCGCGGTCGCTTCGGCGAGATGTCCGACCGACACTTCTCCGTGCTCGTGCATCACGTTCAGCAGCCTGAGGCGCGTGGGCTCGCCCAGCACGGAAAACCGGCGAGCGATGAGGCCGGCTAGCTCGGGTGTGAAATCCATACCGCAAGTATAACGATATGGTTGAATGATCAGATGGAGCTACTTCTGGCCATCCCGTTCGGTTTCGCGATCGGCGCCGTCGTGGGCACGGTCGGCGGAGGAGGTGCAATCCTCGCACTGCCCGTCCTCGTCTATGTCCTGGGCGAGGGGGTGAGCCCGGCCTCAACCGCGTCGTTGATCGTTGTGGCACTCGCCGCATCCTTCGGTGCCGGCTCGCAAGCTCTCGACGGTCGTCTTTGCTGGCGTGTCGCCTTCTCGTTCTCAGCGCCGGCGGCCGTGGGTGCCTATCTCGGCACGCTCGCAAATCAGCGGGTGGACGCCGAACTCCTGGTGCTCACTTTCGTGCCCGTGATGCTCCTGGCCGCGCTTTCGACGTACCGGCGCGGAGATGCCGATGAAGGGCCTGGGTCGAATGCCGATGAAGGCGAATGCCCGCCCTCTGGATCACTTCGAGCACTTGCCGGCGGGCTGGGCGTGGGGGTGATGACCGGATTTTTTGGGGTCGGCGGTGGCTTCCTCATAGTCCCCGCGCTGACCATGCTGCTGGGTTTGAGCATGCGTCGCGCTATTGCCACATCGCTCGCGATAATCACGCTCACGGGGCTCGCCGCGCTAGCAAGCCACCTCGCCGCAGGATCGGAGCCGGACTGGGGATTAACCGGGGTCCTGGCCGGTACCGCTGCGGCTGGCGCCGTTCTTGGAAGTTTGCTCGGGCGGCGCCTCAACCAACGCACGCTCGCGCACGGGTTCGGCGTGATAGTCGGAGCGGTCGCGATCTTCCTGCTCTTTGACGTGCTGCTCCTGGGCGGCCCGCCGGCCGGTTAGAGGCCCACGGCCCGGCCCCCGAAGCCGCTTCCTCTCAGGGACCGATTACAGGTCCGTCGATGATCCGTCCATTGGAGAACTCGGATGTGTTGCCGAACGGATCAGTCGCCGTAGCCGTGGCGTAGCCCCCGTCGAGACCTGAGGCTGCGAAGTCGCCGCTGAACGCGGCGTCGCCCGCGCCGTTGGTGGTCACTGAGGTCGCGCCGAGAAACTGCCTTCCTTCCTCCAAATCATTGGCGTGGTTTGCCTCGTCCGAGGCGGGGCTCGAGAAGAACTCGATTCTGTATGTGGTGTTGGGGGTGCTGCTCAGGGTTCCCTGAATGTCGGTGTTCGCGAATACCGCGGAGTCCGCGTCGGTGATCACTGGGTAGTTCTGACGATTGTTCGCGCCGACATCGATGTCGTCGTCATCGTTGGGAGCGACGCCTTCGTTATCGGTGTTGATGCCCTGGATCCTGCTGCCGTAAATCGAATTTCCGAGCACGGTGTTGCCTGTGCCTTTGAGGATGTTCACGCCGATATAGGTGCTGTGCGCGACCACGTTCGCCGTTCCTGGCTCGGTGCCGCCCACGGCGTTGTCCATCGTTGTCCCATCCTGGCCGTTGATTCGAATGCCGTTGCCTCCGTTTCCCCCAAAACCGTTCCCAAGGTCCCCGCTCCCGGTCGATGTGGTGCCGATCAGGTTGCCGAGAATCCGGTTCTCATTGGCAGGTTCGCCGGTAAGACCGAAGATGCTGACACCCGTGGTGGCGTTGGCCGATACCAGGTTCCGGGCGGCCGGGTTCTTCCCACCGACGAGATTGTCGCTGCTCGAGGAAAGCGAGATCCCGGTGTTGTTGCCAACGGCTTGGGTGCCGGTCGAGTCCGTACCGATGAAATTCCCGAGGATCTTGTTCGAGCCGCCATCGGCCATCTCCAAGCCGGTGTGAAAGCCGTTGACGACGAGGCCGCGAACGGTGCTCCGTCCGGCGATCAGGCGAAGTCCCATGCTCAGCGCGCCAGGATCAGAGATCTGGATTCGCAGCCGCGCGTTGCTCCCCGTCGTCAGCGTGTTCTCGCGAGCGCCCTTCTGCGTGTAGCCGTCGATCTTCACCGGCTCGGTTACATCCGGAAGCAGGGTCTGCGGCGAAATCGTCTTCACACCCTTGCCGGGGATGGCGAATCGGATCGTTCCCCTTTCGCCGAGGGCGTTCGTTTCCTCGATCGCCGCACGCAGGGTGCACTGTGATCCCTTTTTCGCTGCGGCGTCGCAGACGCCGTTTCCCGGCTTCTTGTCGGGATTGTCCTTCGTCGTATTGACGGTGAGCTTCTCAGCGGACGCGGTGACTGCGGGCGCAAAAGTCACTGCGAGTCCGACCGCGAACGGGACCACCCCACGACCGAACCGGCGCCTTGGCCGAACTGTGAACATCACTGACCTCCCCATAACGAACCCGTGGTGAGAGCGAACCGTACACCCTGCTGCAAACTTCGATGAACGCACTCAAGCCGATCTCACCGAAGGGTCGGGTCCGCCAAATCCGAAATCGTGCGTGCGTGTCGCCGATCTTGAGTTTGGCCTGAGTCAGCGATTCGCCACACTGTCGCTCGATCGTGTCTGAGAACGACGTCCACGCCGTAAACCGGTTCATCGAGGCGTTCAATGCCCAGGATGTCGACACCCTGGTGGCGATGGTCACGCCCGATTGCGTCATCGTCGCTCAGCGTTCGAATCTCGAGGGGGAATTCACTGGCTATGACGGGGTCCGCCGCTGGGCGGAGACCGCGTACGAGTGGGCTCCCGATTCCCGGATGTTCGTCGAGCACACCACCACCGCCAAAGATGGCCGCGTGGTGGTCCTGGGCCACCAGACAGGTACCGCGGGCGCGGGCGGTGCGACCTTTGATGTTCCCCTCGCCGTCGTGGCAGAGCTTGAGACGGGTCTCCTCAAGCGGGCTGAGGCCGGATATGCCACCCACGCTGAAGCACTAGCTGCCGTCGGCCTGGCGGACCGGTAGACCGGGAATCCTTGTCAGTCATGTTCCAGCGACAGAAGCAGACTCGTAGATGGTCCCCATCAGCTCGTCAAACTCGTCGCTGAAGTTCGGACTGGGCTTCCCGTCCATCTGCGTCACGTAAAGCGTCGTGCCGACGACGAACTCTCCGTGATGGGCCTCGACTGCGGACTGGCCAGGCTCGAGCTTGACGCCGGTAGGCACGTGATGCACCGCGACTGAATCCGGGACATCGCTCAACTCGTACTCAACCGGCGCCACGATGCATGCGTCAGCGCAGGGTGTCTTCAGATCCTCATCGTGAAGGAGGTCCCGTGCCTCAAGAGCTCCCTCTTCGGAATCGAACCCAACCGCGCGAACGCGCACGTTGAGATTGCGACGTCCAAAGTCGGTTCCCACTGCGCCTTGGAACCCGGCGTCTTCGATCTTCGCGCCCAAGTCACTGGCGCTCGTCGCCCCACCGATCACGAGGCCGCGGGCGACGAGGTCTGTTGCATCGGCAAACTCCCATGACTTTTGCTCGTCAAGCCCTACGTCGTCGGCGGTCGGCAGTCCGGTGGTGAGATCCGCGGCAGGGGTACCGCCATCTCCTTCATCGTCGCCACCGCAGGCCGCGAGGCCGAAGACCGCGAACACGGCGATCAGCATCATCACGGCTGCCCACCTAGCTTTGTGTGACTGCCCGAACTCTGTCTTCGACACCACGACCTCCCCCAAGAGTTGTTCTGGCGATGCGAGCCTCAGCCTAGACCTTCTACCAGGCTTCCGTTGCCTGAAGCACCGCGCTCTCGAGCGCCTCGGAGCGCAGGTGGGTGATCTCCTGGTAGTCCGGATCGCGAACCATGTCGCTGAACGCCTGGCGGGTTGGATAGCGCACGAGCAGCACGGCGTCCCACACATGCGTCTCGGGTGCGACCAGGACCGTGTCGCAATCGCCGGCATAGACGACCTCGGCACCGAAGCGCCCTGAGTGCCGGCGGAACTCCTCCACGTAGCGGTCATAGCTGTCCCTGCCGCCGTCCTTGAACCTGAGGAGGTTGAGCATCACCACGGGACCGCCCGGATCTTCGGCGAGGTAGCGCTTGAGGTCCTGGCCTGTCGGGTCGACGCTCATGGACCGATGATGACGCAAGCCTCAGCCCGTAGGCTCGCGCCCGTGCCAGCTCCTCCCCAGGGACCCCCTCCAAACTCATTCAGGCTGAAGGTCGTCAACCGGTTAACCGCCCTGAACGTATTCCTCTACCGTCGCACCGGGGGCCGCATCGGCGGAGCGATCGGCAACATCAAACCCATTGCACTCCTCGATCACGTTGGCGCCAAGAGCGGCACCGAGCGGACCACGCCCCTGGTGTACACACGGGACGGCGACGACGTGATTCTTGTGGGCTCTCAAGGCGGTGCTCCGAAGACGCCATCCTGGGTCTTCAACCTCCGCGCGAACCCGCGCACGACGATCCAAATTGGCCAAAGCAAGATCGCTGTCGTGGCCCGCGAGGCCACCGACGCAGAGCGCGAGCGGCTGTGGCCGTTGGTCGTGGATACGTACGCGGACTACGCGGTGTACCAAGCTCGTACAGAGCGCAAGATCCCGGTGATGATCCTCACGCCGGCCTAACTCTCGTTCAGCGATAGCATCGATGCCCATGAGTTTCCGTAACCACCTACCGCAACTCGACGGCGATGTTTTTCTCACCGACGGTGGGATCGAGACGGTCTTGATCTTCCACGAGGGGCTCGATCTCCCCATGTTTGCCGCGTTCGATCTGCTGAAGGACGAGGCGGGGACCGATGCGCTCCGCGCCTACTACGCACCGTACGCCGAGCTGGCCCGCGAACGAGGCGTCGGCTTCGTGCTCGAGAGTCCAACCTGGCGCGCGAGTCCCGCCTGGGCTGCCCAGATCGGCTACGACGATGCGGAGCTCGAGGCGATGAATCAAAAGGCGATAGCGCTCATGGCCGAGATCCGTGATCACTACGCGAACGGCGCGCCGATCGTGATCAGCGGCTGCGTGGGTCCGCAGGGGGATGGCTACGACCCAGCCGTCGTACTGACGGCCGACGCCGCCCAGGCGTACCACGAGACGCAGATCGAGACCTTCCGGGACACCGAGGCGGACATGGTCACCGCGGTCACGATGACCTATGCGGACGAGGCGATCGGCATCGCCCGCGCCGCGGCTGAGGCGGGCATCCCGGCGGCGATCTCATTCACGCTGGAAACCGACGGGCGGCTGCCGAACGGCTCCCCGCTCGGTGATGCGATCGCCCAGGTCGACGCCGCAACCGGCAACGCTCCGGCCTACTACATGATCAACTGCGCCCACCCGACCCACTTCGAGCCCATACTCGACTCGCAAGAGTCGTGGACCTCTCGCTTGCGCGGGCTACGCGCCAACGCCTCCACGAAGAGCCACGCCGAACTCGACGAGGCGACCGAGCTGGACGCCGGCGACCCGGTCGACCTGGGCGCCCGCTATGCGGCTCTTCGCGACCGCTTTCCTCAACTCAACGTTCTCGGTGGCTGCTGCGGCACCGACCATCACCACCTGACCGAGATATCCAACGCCTGCCTGCCGCCGGGCGTTTCCACGTCCGGCTGATTGCCGGCCAACGCTGTCTTCCTCGTCGATTTGTCGAGGGTCAGGCGCGGCGTCCGGTCACCTTGACGCGGGTGCCGCGTCGCGGAGAGAACGTGATGTTCCGCCTTGCGATTCGCTCCGGCTTTGAGCTCGCCAGCTCGAGGTCGCAACTCGAAAGAACTTCGCGGAGGACGATTCGCATCTCGAACTCGGCGAATGCCGCGCCGAGACAGCGGCGTACGCCACCACCGAACGGAATCCAAGCGTAGGTCTCTGGAGCCCCGTCGATAAAGCGCTCTGGGCGGAATTCGAGAGGCTCCGGATAGACGCCGGGATTGGTGTGCGCGAGCCAGATCGCAGGCGTCACGTCCGTGCCCTCGGGGAGGTGGTAGCCGTTCACCCGCAACTCGGACTGGAGCCGCCGCCCTGCAAGCGGCACGACGGGCCGAAGCCGAAGCGCCTCGGCAATGACGGCACGCAGATATTCGTCTCCCTCACCTTCGAGTTCAGCGCGAAGCTTCGCGAGTGCCTGCGGATGGCGGAGCAGGAGATCAAAGGTCCAGGCGAGAGCGGTCGCGGTCGTTTCGTGCCCAGCCAAGAGCAACGTGATCAGCTGATCGCGAAGCTCCTCGTCGCTGATCTTGCCCCCGTCTTCGAACTGGGAGGCCATGAGCATCGAGAGGATGTCGTCGCGGTCAACCTCCGGACTTGAGCGCCGCTCGTCGATCTCTGCCTGGATGAGGTCATCGGCGGCCTTGCCTCGCCGGCGCACGTCTTCCATGGGGTCACTGCGGCCGAAGCGCCGCGCAAGCAGAACCCGAAGCTGCAGACGAGGCCCGGCGAGGTCGGCGAGCATCTGGGCCAACACTCCCCGCATCCGTTCCAGGCGTGCGGAGTCGGTGATGCCAAATACGGCCCGGAGGATCACCTCGAGCGTCACTGCCTGCATTCGTTCGTGGATCGGGAATGAGTTGCCCTCAGTCCACGTCGCGATCTCGGAGCGAGTGACATCGCCGATCAAAGAGTCGTATTGGCGCATTCGCTCGCCGTGGAATGCGGGCAGCATCGCCTTGCGCCGAGAGAGGTGCTCGTCGCCTTCCAGGAGGAGAACGGAGCGCGAGCCCATAACGGGCTCAAGCGTGAGCGTGCGCCCTGGCGGGAGGCCGTTCTCCCGTCCCCGGTAGAGCGCCTTGATCGCGTCGGGATCGGAGATCATCACCATCGGCGTCGTGAAGCCCAGGAACATCACGCTGAAGGCGTCTCCATGTTCGGCGCGACACGAGTTCATGAACTCGATCGGCCGGAAGAGCCAGCGAGCTGTCTGAAGAATGGGCGAAGCGGACGGACCCGGCGGAAGGCTCAGCGAGGTCAACACCCCTTGCAGTCAATCAGCTCGGCCTGGCTACTCGCGCAGCGTCTAAAGGAACTCCGGCCGAATCGCGTGACGGGTGCCCTGGATCTCGAGCACGACCTCGGTGATCCCCGGAGACTCGCCGTCCCCTACGAAGCTGCAGCCTGGGATTGGTCCACCGCTCGCGTCCTCCCACCGCGCGCGGATCGTTGTCGGATCAGCCACAGCGACCTCGATTCCCAGCAGCTCGCCGGGAACAGAGCGCTCGCTCCAGCCTTCGCCGCCCCACCGCCATGACGCCGGGGGATGCGGTTCCGACAGGGCGAGGATCGCCCGCATGTCGCCGGGATGGAGGTGAACTTCGCGGATGTCGTCGAGCTCGATTTCGAAAACTTCGCGCACTCCAGCGGTTCTGATGCGCCCCCTGGCTGCGGCGAGGTCGTCCACCTGCACCATCGCCATGTAGCCGGCTGCCTGCTCGCCCGTGCGATCGAGCTGCCGCTTCGCGGTCTGGGCTCCCGGCTCGTCCCCGACGGGCGAGACAACCTCCAGAAACTGGTCGCCGATCGCGAAGACCGCGTTGACGAGGCCGAAGTACGCGACGGCCGGATCGCGGTATGACTCGCCGAGGCCAAAGTCGGATTGCAGCCGATTGACCGCAGCCTCGAGGTCTCGGGCGACGAGTACCGCCTGTCTCAGTCTTGGCACGACGGCGACGCTAACCGAGTTCGCGCGGATCTGCGAGGCTCACGCCATGACCACCGCCACCCGCACCGCCCGCCTTTTCAACCCCTCCACGTACGCCGCCGCCGAGTTCGACCCGGCGACGCAGAAGCTCTTTCGAGCGACCATCGATTGGTTCGAAACGAAGGGCACCGCACAGATCGCCGAGGAGATCCGGCGCGACGAGTGGTACGCCGACTTCATCGACTTCCTGGCGCGCGAGCGGGCCTTCGCGATCCTCATCACCCCGGAGCGGGACGGCGGCGGCGATCCGGACAAGCGCTGGGACACGGCGACGGAACGCCGTCTTCAACGAGATCCTTGGCTTCTACGGCCTGCCCTACTGGTACGCGTGGCAGGTCACGATCCTCGGGCTCGGGCCGATATGGCAGTCGGACAACGCGGCCGCTCGGCAACGCGCTGCCGACCTGCTCGAGGACGGCGCGATCTTCGCCTTCGGCCTCTCAGAGCGCGAGCACGGCGCCGACATCTACTCGACCGACATGATCCTCGAGCCCGACGGCGAGGGCGGCTTCAGCGCGAGCGGCGGGAAGTACTACATCGGCAACGGGAACCTCGCTCGGCATGGTCTCCGTCTTCGGCCGGCGCGAAGACATGGAGGGCCCCGAGGCGTACGTCTTCTTCGCCGCCGACTCCGGCGCACGACGCCTACAAGCTGCGAAAGAACGTCGTCTACGGCCAGATGTATGTGAGCGCCTTCGACCTCGAGAACTACCCCGTCCGTCCGGAGGACGTCCTCCATACCGGCCCCGCGGCTTTCGAGGCTGCGCTCAACACGATCAACGTCGGCAAGTTCAACCTCGGCTTCTGCGCAATCGGCATGGCGGAGCATTGCTTCTACGAGACGATCACGCAGGCCGAGAACCGCGTCCTCTTCGGCAACAGGGTGACCGAGTTCGGGCAGGTGCGCGGATCCTCTCCGAGGCCTACGGCCGCCTCCTCGCGACCAAGCTCTACGCAGCCCGGGCCGTCGACTACGTGCGCAGCGCGTCGCTCGACGACCGCCGCTATCTCCTCTACACGCCGATCAACAAGATGCGCGTGACGATGGAGGGCGAGCGGATCGTGACCCTGCTCGGCGAGGTCATCTCGGCGAAGGGGTTCGAGCGCGACACCTACTTCGAGAGCGCTAAGAACATCGTCGGTGGACTGCCGAAGCTGGAGGGCACCGTGCACGTGAACCTCGCGCTGACGCTCAAGTTTTTGCCGAACTACCTGTTTGGCCAGGCCGCGTACGAGCCCGTGCCAACGATTCGCGAGGCGGGCGACGATGCTTTTCTTTTCGCGCAGGGCCCCACCCGTGGCCTGGGCAAGATCGCCTTCGGCGATTGGCGGCCGGCCTTCGACGCGTTCTCCGATACCCCGAACGTGGGCGTCTTTCGCGAACAGGCCGAGGCGCTGGTGAGGATGGTTGCCGAGGCCCCACTCACCGAAGATCAGATGAAGCGCGACCTCGACTTCCAGCAGGCGCTGGCGCAGGTCTTCTCGCTGATCCCGTACGGGCAGCTGATCCTGGAGGAAGCGCAAGTCGAGGCGACCCCCGCCGACGTGATCGACCTCGTGTTCGAGTGGCTCGTGCGCGATTTCTCCACCCTCGCACTGGAGCTCTACGGCAAGGCGTCCTCGACCCCCGAGCAACAGGAATGGGTGCTGGAGACGATCCGCAAGCCAGCGATCGACGTGGAGCGCGAGGAGCGGATCTACACGGAGATCAGAGCGCTGGCCGATACATACACGCCCGCGATCTGAACCATGCCCGTCTCGTGAAGGTTGCGGCGCTGCGAATCGGCGGGCGAGAAGAGACCTGGAGCGCGCTTGGCTTCGAGGTGGCCGCAGACGGAACCGCCATGGTCGGGCCGGTCCGGATCGAGCTCTTGTCCCACGCCGAGGAAGGCTCAATCGCCTCATGGGCGCTCGACGGCCCGAATGTACCCGAGCGAATCGATGGCCTTCGCACCGACAGCGCCCAGCGAGGCGATGCCGGGCCTCCCCACCCCAACGGCGTCGTGGGGATCGACCATCTCGTGGTCCTCACCCCCTCACTCGAGCGGACGACCGCAGCGTTCGCCGAGATCGGAGTTGACTGCCGGCGCGTCCGTGACGCTGGCAACGGAGTCCGCCAGGGGTTCTTCCTCGTTGATGACTTCCTGGTTGAGGTGGTGGCGGGAGCCGACGGCAAACCCGGCGACCGCGCTCGCTTCTGGGGGCTGACTCTTGTCGTCTCCGACATCGACGTGACGGCGGAGCTTCTTGGCGACCGACTCGGAGCAGTCAAGGACGCTATCCAGCCAGGCCGGATGATTGCGACGGTCCGGAAGGAAGCGACGGGCGGACTGCCGGTCGCCCTGATGACGCCCCGGGGCTAGTTGAGCTCCATAGGATTTCGTCGATGACCGGGGGACCCCGCCAGCCAAAGGTCGTGATCGTCGGAGCCGGCGTGTCCGGCATCGCGATGGGAGTCGCGCTGAAGGAGGCGGGCTACGACGACTTCGTGATCCTCGAGAAGGGCGCCGACGTCGGCGGTACCTGGTACTGGAACCACTACCCCGGGCTCAGTTGCGACGTGCCTTCGCAGCTCTACCAGTACTCGTTTCACCTCAAGCCCGATTGGGAGCGCGTCTTTGCGACCGGCCCCGAGATCCTCGCCTATCACCGCGACGTGGTCGATCGCTTTGGCCTGCGCCGGCACCTGCGGCTGAACACCGAGGTCACCGAGGCGATCTGGGCCGAAGGCGGCTGGGACGTGACCACCGGCGACGGTGTGACGGAGCGCGCCGACTTCGTCGTCATGGCAACCGGCGTGCTCCACCACCCGAACATTCCCGACATCCCCGGCCTCGACGACTTCGCGGGAAGGACCCTCCACAGCGCCCGCTGGGACGACGATGTCGACGTGACCGGCAAGCGGGTCGCCGTGATCGGCCAGGGTTCCACGGGGGTCCAGCTCGTCTCCGCCATGCAACCGATGGCCGAGCAGGTGACCTTGTTCTCGCGGAGCCCGCAGTGGGTTTTGTGGGGGCCGACCGAGATGCGCCAGCCCGCGGTTGCGACGCTGCTCCTGAAGCGCTTCCCCATCCTCAACCGGCTCACGTTCCAGAGTCTTCTCCAGCTCACATGGCTCTTCACGGATGTCGTCACCCGGCCTTCGTGGCGACGGCGTCTCGTCCAGGGGTCCGCTCACAAGCACCTCGGCACGATCGAGGACCCTGAGTTGAAGGAGAAGCTGAAACCGGACTATCAGCCTCTCTGCAAGCGCCAGGTCGTCTCGGGCTCGTTCTACCGAGCGGTCCAGCAACCGAACGTGGACGTCGTGACGGAGCGGATCGACCATGTCCGCGCCGGCGGCATCGTCACCGAGGACGCGCACGCCCGCGACTTCGACGTGATGGCTCTCGCCACCGGCTTCAAGGCTCACAACTACATGCGCCCGATGAACCTGATCGGGCGGGACGGGGTGACGATCGACGACGCATGGGACCACGGGCCCCGCGCCTACCGGATGTCAGCGATCCCCGGGTTCCCGAACCTGTTCACGATCCTCGGGCCCAACTCACCCGTGGGCTCGCTGCCACTCCACCACGCCGCTGAGCTCTCAGCCGCCTACGTCGTCCGGTGGCTCGACCGGTTCGCCAACGGCGAGGTCGGGACGGTGGAGGTGACCGAGCAAGCGACGTCCGCCTTCAACGCCGAAGCCGCGAAGGCTCTTCAGCCCACCGTGTGGAACACGGGCTGCAACTCCTGGTACCAAAAGGACGACGGAACCATCGACCTGTGGCCGTTCAACCGAGCGGCGATGAAGCGGATGCTCGGCGAGCCCGAGGACGCGCACTTCCTGATCGAGTCGCCACGTGCCCAGCCGGCGAGGCCGAGGTCATCGTGACGCTCTGTCTCTGTGACACTTTCTGATTGTTCGAGCCGCGCCGCTTCGCCGCACATGCGACATTCGTGCGATGCCAAGCCTCTGGCGCCCCACGCCCTCCCGCTTCGCGCGCCTCATGTTCGGCCTCACTGTCTTCGGCGCCGGCGAGGGCTGCATCGTCTCAGGAGACCTTGGCAACTCGCCGTGGACCGTCTTTGCCCAGGGTGTGTCCTTGAACTCACCCCTCTCGATCGGCACAGCGACGATCGTGATCAGCTTCGGCGTGCTCGTGATCTGGATTCCCCTGCGACAGCGCCCTGGGCTGGGAACCATCTCCAATGCCATCTGGATCGGCATCGCGCTGCAGGCAACCGTTGCGGCGATCCCAAACGATCCCGGCCTGCCCGAACGGTGGGGCCTGATGCTGGGAGGCATCGGCCTGGTCGCGATCGGAAGCGGGTTCTACCTGACGGCCGCACTGGGGCCCGGCCCTCGCGACGGCCTCATGACCGGGTTCAACCGGCGCACGGGTCTGTCGCTTCGCCTGGTCCGCGCGACGGTTGAGCTCACGGTCCTCGTCGCGGGCTTCGCTCTCGGCGGAACCGTGGGAGTTGGCACCGTCCTGTTTGCGCTCCTGATCGGCCCGGGCGTTCAAACCGCCGTCGAGCGTTTGGAGACGCCGGAGTGGCGAGCGAGCCGCTCTGGCCATTGAAGAATGGAGCTCGTCGAGCAAGAACCTGCGGCGCGCCACACTTCTTGCGTCACGAGCTGAGGCTCAGGCGCAACTTCGAACTGGCGCGATATCGCGCAACAGTCATTGGGCGCACGCTCTGATCGATGACAATTCTGCCGCCGCCCGCTCTCTCGTTAGGCGGCGCAGCCCGCGGGTATCCGGGGCCTGTAACCCGCAGAAGGAGAGATTGATGGAAGGCTCAGAAACACAGAACGACGAGACGGCCGGGGATCCCGGCTTGGCCGAAGCTCCGACCGGCGCTCCGGCTCCTTCAGAGGACGAAGCCACGGATGTCAGCGACGAGGAAACGGTGCCCGAGACCGACGACCAGCCCGGTGGCTCGCCCGAGACCGAGGACGAGGACGTCGAGCCCGAGGCCGGGGGCGCAGCGGACACGGAAGACACGCCTGACGCGAGTGGAGCGTCTGCCTAACTCCGACGCTAGGGAGTGTCGCTCGCGAGCGAGCTGAAGCCCTCCCGCACACTCGGAAAGCGGAACGTCCAGCCGAAGGCCTCTTTGCCCTTCGCGTTGGACGCTCCGCGCAGGTCCGTGCCAAGCGCTGCAACCACCGGGCCCGCTGCCATCCGCACGACGAGACGGGGAGCCTTGAGCGGCTTCTTCGCGCCAATCGCCTCGGCGTAGAGCGGCAGCCACTCACGCATGGCGATCGGATCGTCGTCGACCGCGTTGTAGATCCCGGGCGCGTCCTTTTCGATTGCAGCGACCGTTAACGCTGCCGCGTCGTCCGTGTGGATGAACGAAGACACACCCTCGCCGCTTCCGATGATCGGATACCTCCGCTTTCGCACCTCGCCGGCGATGAACCCGTCGGCCGGGTCGTAGTACGTGCCCGGGCCGTAAAGCCAGCCGTAGCGAAGGACGGTGCCCTCGATCCCTTCGGTTTCGGTCACCTGGCGCTCGAGCTCCATCACCGAGCGAACCGTCGGGCCAAACGGCTCGGGAGCTTCCGTCTGCACCGGCGCGTCCTCGGTCTTCACCCAATCGCCTTCCGGCTTGTACATGAAGGCGATCGACTGGGCAACCACCTTTCGCACCCCTGTGGCCTGGGCGGCGGCCATCAGGTTCGCGGTGCCCTCTCGGCGGAGGCGATCGGTCGCCCCGTAGACGCTCTTGTCCTTTGGGTCGATCGCCTTCGGCAGCGCCGTCAGCTGGTGAACAATGATCTCTGGCTCTGTCTCTCGGGCGGTGGCAATCATCGCTTCGCGGTCGAGCGCATCACAGACGACGCCACGGCCGCCCATCGCATCAACGTCAGCGGCCCGATCGGCCGAGCGTGAGGTCCCGATCACTTCGTGGCCGCGTTCGACCAGCGCCGGAACGAGCTTGGCGCCGATCGCGCCCGTTGCACCTGCAATCAGGACTCGCATGGATCAGCGGAGCTTGAGGGTGGCAGGCGCAACTGCTCCGGTCTGCGTTGCCTGAGCTTCATGGCGACAGACTAAAGCTCGCGGGAGGTGCGAGCTAATCCGGTGCCTGCGCAAGCTGAGCCTCGAAGCCATCCCGCTCGGGCGAGGACCTCCGCTCGATCTACACCCTCAGCTTGTAGCCGCGCTTGAAGAGGCGGAGGTTCAGCGCGAACAGAGCCATCGTCGCGATCGACAGGAACAGGAGCGACAGCCCGATGTTTGTCTCCTGGTAGCCGAGAAAGCCGTAGCGGACGAGGCCGATCATGTAGTAGATCGGGTTGAAATGGGTCAGGGTCTGGAACGGCTCGTCCAGCAGAGCGCCCGAGTAGAAGACCCCGCCGAGGAAGATCAGCGGCTGCAGCACGAACGTCTGTGCAAACGAGACATCGTCGAACTGCTCGGCCCGCACACCGACGAGCACGCCCAGCTGGGCGAAGAAGAAGCCGACGAAGAACAGGCCTGGGATCAGGACGAGTGGGTGCTCGACCGGGATGTCGACGAGGAAGGAGGCCGCGACGAAGGTGAGCGTCGCGACGGTCATCCCGCGCAGGAAGCCGCCGAGTGAGAACGCGAGGAGCAGCTCGGTGGGAGAAGCCGGCGAGGACAGCTGGTCGTCGATCGCACGCTGAAACTTCTGCTGAAGAATCGAGGAGGAGTTGTTGGAGAAGGCGTTGATGGCCCAGGCCATCATGATCAGCCCGGGGATGATGAAGACGACGTAGTCGAACCCGTGGAGCGTGTCGATCCGCGAGCCGAGGGCGGCGCCGAAGACCGAGATGTAGAGGAAAGTCTCGAGGAGCGGCGCGCCGACTGTCTGGCGCTTGATCTTCAGGAAGCGGCTTACCTCGCGTCGCAACAGCGACGCGAAGCGGATCTGCGCAGAAGTCACGCTGTGAGCTCCTCGATCGGCTTCATCTGACCGCGTGAGAGCTCTTTGCGCCCGACCAGCTCGAGGTATGCGTCTTCGAGGCTCGACACGCCGTAACGGGCGGCGAGTTCCTCGCTCGAGCCCTCGGCGACGATCTGCCCTTCGTTTATGAACGCGATCCGGTCGCAGAGCTGGTCCGCCTCTTCCAGGTAGTGAGTGGTCAGCAGGATCGTCGTGCCCTGCTTGTTGATCTCTTGCACGTAGTGCCATAGCTCGAGCCGGAGCTCAACATCGACGCCGGCGGTGGGCTCGTCGAGAATCAGGAGCTTCGGGCGGTGCATGAGCGCGCGGGCGAGGATCAACCGGCGCTTCATTCCACCCGAGAGCGTCCGGGTGCGGTCGTTACGCTTCTCCGTCAGCGAGAACGTCTCGAGGAGCTCCTTCGTGCGCTCGCGCCTCTCCTTCTTCGGCATTCCGAAGTAGCCGCCGTGGTAGTCGAGCGACTCCTCGAGCGTGAGGAAGAAGTCCAGGTTCAGCTCCTGCGGCGCGAGGCCGACCGCGGCCCGCGCATCGGCGTAGTCGTGAATCGCATCCTGTTCGAAGATCCGGATCTCGCCAGATGTGGGTACGGCGAGGCCCGTCGTGCAGTGGATCAGCGTCGACTTTCCGGCGCCGTTGGGACCGAGCAGTCCGAAGAACTCACCCTCGGCAATGTCGAGGGAAACGTTCTTGAGTGCCTCGACCCCCGTCGAGTAGCGCTTCGAGAGGCCGGTGATTTCGAGTGCGTTCACGCCATCGATCGTACGGCGCGCTTCGCGCAGCTCAGGCCAGTCCCGCTCCGATCATCTACCCGTACTCCGGCGCGCACGGGCCGGGGATGCGACCGACCGGACCGGGTGGGTCACAGTGGCCGCCGAAAGCCGCGACACCCGCAAAGAAGACGTAGGCCCAGCGGCGACACCGGCCGCGTTGAAACACGCTACGCGCGGCGCAGTGATCGAGCATGTCCTGGAGGAACTGCCTGTCCACACTCCGCTTTTCTTCGTCGAAGAGGCCGAGGCGCTTGTAGTTGCGATATCCGAAGTCGTGTCGTTCGCACGCCCTGGTGAAATCGAATGAGATTCCGGTGGAGCCAACGACCGGAGCAGAGCAGTCGTCGTCGGAGTAGTCGAGCCGGCCATCGTGTTCGATTGAGTGCTTGTAGTCCTCGAACTCTTCAAGGCTGCCGTTTGCGAGGCGCTCTACGAGTGCGCGCTCCTCGCAGTTGCTCCTGAGAGCGCTGCAGATCGCCGAGTCGAGTCCGCCGGCGATCCGAGGGCCGATTCTCGGCGAAACGAGGACTGCCGCCAAGAGGCTGACGGTGATGATCACGCCGAGGTATTCGGCAGAGGTCTGGCCCTGCTCTTGCGCGATCAGGCTCATCCGGGGTGAGCCTAAGTTCGAATCTGTGACCTGTCTTGAGCCGTCTGACCCGAGTGCGTGCCAGAAGGGCCGGCGGCTTCGTTGCGAGCGCGCCGGGTCCGCCGCGCGGCGGATGTTCGGCATCAAGGCAGCGCCGAGCCCTGCAGAGGAGAGCGGGCGGGCTAGCCGTGGATCCTTGGCCCCGGGGGGATCCGGCGGCGCCCAGCTCTCCGAGGTTGCGCCCCGGTCGCGCGGCTTCGCGGTCGGCAGACGGGCCGCGTGGCCGGCGGCGCGTGAGCCGCATCGCCCAAGGTAGGCACCGAGTCGGACGCAACCTAAAGAGGGTCAGACCCTTCGTTGCAGGTTGCGTGGCGCTTTGTCGCGAAACGGCAAAGAAAAAGCGGCCCAGTGGTGACTCCGCTCTGCCTGCCTCACTCGTAGCCTTCGAGTGATGAAGCTTCGCTGGTCTCCTTCGAGAGTGACTCCACCTGGCTGCGGTGGCTCGTTCTCTCTCCTGGGCCGCAGAAATCAACCTACGCCGCGGTTCTGGAACCGTCAAGGGGTCCGGAAAGCACGTTTCCGCAAATTGGGGTTTCTGCGGTTATCAGCTCCTACGGGACGCCGCGGGCTCTGCCTTTGCAAGCTCGCGGAGTCTTGAACGCCCCTCCGCCGAGCATCGCGATCATCCCACCGGAGATCCGTGTTGAGAGCGATCGAGACAAGTCGGATCTCGGTTGGCCCGATCTTTCCGTAGCCGATCGAGAACCGGCCGAAGGCCTGGCTTTCGAGGTAGACGTTGATCGAGAGCGCGAGGTAGGGGACGACGATCAGGGTGCCGACGGACAAAAGCATGAACGGCGAAAGGCCCAGCCTGATCCCGATCGCGGCGGTGGCGATTGCGTCGACAAGGTGATCCAGGTAGTAGCCGCAGCGGGGGCGCTCGATTCCGCGGACGCGGGCAAGCGTGCCGTCGAGAGATCGCCGATCCACTGGATCACGAGCAGTCCGCTCGCGGCCCAAAGCCACGCGTCGGAGTCGTTCGAAAGCTGGTAGGTGGCACATACGCCGAATGCGGCAAGCACTCCCAGCGCCGTCATGTCCTCCGGAAGGATCCAGCGCGGCAGGCAGGCGGCGATCCAGCCCAGGAACTTCCTCTCGGGGACCGCGAGGAGAATGCTCGCCTCTCTGGTTGCATCGACGGCTCACTCTGGTGTCTCCTCGGTCATCACGGCATCTACACAACCGGCGCACGTAGGTAACCCCAGACCTAGACTTCCGTACAGGATGGGGAGTCGAATTTCGCGAATCTGCGTGTGCGCGCTGGCAATCGGCGCTGTGGGTCTCGGCATGCCCGCGGGAGCGGCTGCCGGCAGCCCGCAGGACACCTTCAAGGCCGGCTCTCATTCGAAGCCGATTCGTGCGCACATCCGCCGTACGAAGTACGGCATCCCGCACATCAAGGCTCACAACATCCGCAGCCTCGCGGCCGGCTACGCCTACGCGTTCGCAGAGGACAACATCTGCTCGATCGCCTCGGAGTACGTGACGACCTCCGCCAAGCGCTCCCGCTACTTCGGCCCCGACGAAAACTGGACCTTTTCCGGATCCGGCATTTCCTACAAGAACATCGACGCGGACGTCTACTTCCAGTGGGTGAAGGATCAGAAGGCCGTCGAGGCTCTGGTCAAGCAGAAGGCGCCGTTCGGGCCGAAGCGCGGCATCCGCCAGGGGGTGGCGGGATACGTGAAGGGTTACAACGCCTACCTGAAGTCAGTCGGAGGCGCCGACGGCATCAACGACCCGCGCTGTCAGGGCGCCAAGTGGGTGCGGCCGATTCGCAAGATCGACGAGTACCGGCGCTTCTACCAGCTCGGAATCCTCGCCGGCTCGGGGGCCGCGATCTCGGGCATCGCGAACGCTGCCCCTGCCGGCGGGGCGGCGCTTGCTACGCAGCAGGCCGCACACGACAAGGCCATCGCCGACCCCAGCGTGCTCTCGAACCTCAACATGGACATCGGCTCGAACGCCTATGCGTTCGGCAAGCAAGCGACCGACAACGGCAAGGGGCTCGTCTATGGCAACCCACACTTCCCCTGGGACGGCTCCGAGCGCTTCTACCAGGCGCACCTGACGATCCCCCACAGGCTCGACGTCGCCGGTGGCTCGCTGTACGGCGTACCGCTGATCCTGATCGGTCACACACGCGGCCTCGCCTGGTCGCATACGGTGGCGACGGCGTGGCGCTTCACGCCGTTCAAGCTCACGCTCGGGTCCGACCCACACACGTACGTAGTCGACGGCCAGACCAAGGACATGGAAAAGTCGGACGTGACCGTCAAGGCGGCTGACGGAAACGGCGGCTTCTCTGATGTCACGCGCTCGATCTACAACACCGAGTACGGGCCGATGGTCACCGACCTGGTCGGCATCCCGCTGCCGTGGGGAGGCGGCAACGGCTTCGCACTCGGCGACGTCAACTCGACGAACTTCCGCTACCTCAACCACTTCTACGAGAACAACAAGGCCCAGACCGTCCAGCAGTACGACAAGATCCAGCGCAAGTACCAGGGCATCCCGTGGGTCAACTCGATCGCCGCCGACTCGAAGGGCCACGCCTACTACACGATGCAGGGCGCGGTGCCGTATGTGAGCGACGAGCACGCGGCGACCTGCAACGTCGCCGAGCCCGTGTTCTCGACCCTCGGCCTCCCGATCCTCGACGGCTCTCGGTCGGACTGCAAGTGGGAGACGTCACCCGACGCGGTTGCGCCCGGGACTTTCCCGCCCGACTCGATACCGACGCTCTTTCGCGACGACTACATCGAGAACTCGAACGACAGCCACTGGCTCTCGAATCCGGAGGAACCTCTCACCGGCTTCGACCGCATCATCGGCGTCGAAGGGGCCGACCGATACTTCCGCACCCGCATGGGCCTCGAACAGGTTGAAGATCGCTTCGCGGGCACAGACGGCTTCCCCGGCACCAAGTTCAACCGCAAGATTGTCGAGAAGGTGGCGTTGATGGACCGCGTCTACCTGGGAGAGCAGTGGCGCGACGGCATCGTGCAGCTGTGCGACGTGGCGCCGGCCGGCATGCTCCTTGGCTCAAACGGACCGGTCGACGTCTCAGGTGCCTGCGACCCGCTTCGTGACTGGGACCTGACCGACAGGCTCGACTCAAAGGGCTCTGTCCTCTTCCGGCGCTTCGCAACGAACCTTCTCGCCAATTTCACCTGCCTGCCGACCGGGCTCGAGGGCTCGTACTGCGCGGGGCAAGAAACGCTGTTTACCACTCCGTTCTCGCCGAGCGATCCGGTTCATACGCCGGCAGGCCTAAACGTCGCCAATCCGTTGGTGGGCGTTGCGCTCGCCGACGCCGTCACCGACCTGGATGACGCGGGCATCGCGCTCGACTCCCCCCTGCGCGGGGTCCAGTCGGACGAGCGTGGCCGCCAGGCGATCCCGATCGGCGGCGGGCCCCATCCCCTCGGCGTATTCAACGTCATCAGCTCGCCGTGGGATCCGGACAACGGCGGCTACACGAACATTCCTCACGGTTCGAGCTTTATCATGGCCGCCCAATTCGAGAGAGGTAAGGGCTGCCCGGTCTCGACCGACACCTTCCTCACCTACAGCGAGTCCGAGAATCCCGACTCGCCGCATACGAGCGATTACACGAAGGCGTTCTCGAAGGGCCGGTGGCTCCACGAGGCCTTCTGCGCCGCGGACGTGAAGCGCGAGACGCTCAGCCGCGAGAAGCTCAAGCTCGGTCACCGCTGAACGCGCGCGGTGCAGAGTGTCTCTGACCGAGACGCCAATACGATTCCCACATGCGGATTACCGACGCACTCGCTGGGCCTGAGCCCGTCTTCTCGTTCGAGTTCTTCCCGCCGAAGACTCCCGAGGGACTCGAACAGCTCTTCGGCGCGGTCGAGACTCTGCGCCCCCTGGAGCCCGACTACGTATCGGTGACCTACGGAGCTGGAGGAGCGACTCGCGACGGCACCGTGGAGATCGCCGACCGCATCAAGTCGGAGCACTCGATCGAAACGATGGCCCACCTCAGCTGCGTGGGCGAAACGCGCGAAGGCCTGACGACAATCCTGAACCGCTTTGCGGAGGCGGGAGTTCAGAACGTGCTCGCGCTCAGGGGCGACCCCCCGCGCGGAGAGAGCGCGTTTGCGACTACCGACGGAGGTCTCGCGAGCGCGGCCGAGTTGACCGAGTTCATCACCTCGAACTGGGACTTCACCGTCGGCGGCGCGTGCTTTCCGGAGGTGCACCCGGAGGCGGCGAGCCTGGATGACGACCTCACGTATCTGAAGTCGAAGGTCGACGCGGGCGCGAGCTTTCTGATCACGCAGCTCTTTTTCGACAACGCCGTGTACTGGAGCTTCGTCGCCGCGGCGCGCGACCGGGGCATCGACGTGCCGATCATCCCGGGAGTGATCCCGATCGCGAGCTACCCGCAGGTCGAGCGCATCTGCTCGCTTTGCGACGCGTCGATCCCGCCCGAGCTGGATCATGCGATGAAGGCGATGAGCGGCGACAGCGAGGCGGAGAGCCTTCTGGGTGTCGCGTTCGCTTCCCGCCAGTGCGAGGAGCTTCTGGCCGGCGGCGCCCCGGGCATCCATTTCTACGCGCTCAACCGGGCGCCCGCGACGCGTGCCGTCCTCAGCGCCCTTCGCGCCTCCAAGCCGTGGGAGCGGCTGACCGCCCCGCTCCACGAGGCGACCGGATGACTCGCACCGACGGGACCTTCCAGCACGAGGGGCACACCCTCGCGTTCTCGATCTTCGGCTCGGGCGAACGGACGCTCGTCCTGATGCACGGCCTCCTGATGAACCGCCACATGTTCGACCGGGTGGCGCCGGAGATGGCCTCGCGCGGGATTCGAGTGGTCACGATCGACGTGCTCGGCCACGGCGAGTCCGACCGCCCTGAGGACGCACGGCACTACAGCATGCCCGCGTTCGGCCATCAGATTGCGGCGCTCATCGACCACCTCGGCCTTGACCGCCCGGTGGTGGGTGGCACGTCGCTCGGCGCGAACGCGACCCTTGAATTCGCGCACGCCTATCCCGGCAAGGCCCGCGGCCTCCTGGTGGAGATGCCGGTGCTTGACAACGCGCTTCTGGGTGCGGCGCTCGCGTTCACGCCCGTGCTTTTGGGGTTGAGGTTTGGCCGGCCCGTGCTCGAGCCTCTCTCCGGCATTCTGCGCTGGGTGCCGCGCACCAACCAACTCGTGGACATCGGCCTCGACTGGCTGCGCCAGAAGCCCGGGCCGTCCAAGTGCGTGCTGGAGGGGATTCTCTTCGACCGCACCGCGCCGCCTCACGAGGAGCGCGTCGACATCAAGGAGTCGGCGCTCGTGATCGGTCATCCCTCGGATCCGCTCCACCCGTTCTCCGACGCGGGCATGCTCGTCGAGGAGATGGAAAACGCGAGGCTTGTCAACGCCAACTCGATCATGGAGTGGCGCCTCACGCCAAGCCGTCTCGACGATGTCTTGGAGGGCTTCATTCTCGAGGTCTACGGCTCAGAGGATTTAGCTTCGGTTGCGGACCGTTCGTTAGCCTGACGACTCCCCATGGCCAGTAGGAAAGAGGAACGAGAACGCCTGCGCGAGGAGCGCATCGCCGCGCAGCAGGCGGCACAGAGCTCCGGACAGCGGCGCCTTTATCTCGGTTACGCCGTTGCCGGCCTGATCGTCGTGGCGATCGTCGCGGGCATCGTTGTCGCGATCACGAGCAGCGATTCGGCTCCCGGCACGGACTCCTCGGGCAACGAGTTCCCCGAACTGGCATACATCCAGGACACTTCCGGCGCCGTGCCCGACGGGATCAAGTTCGACGGCCGGGAAGGAACCCCGCCGCCGGCCCTAGTGAACGGCGATCTGGAGAGCGCCGCGGAGGAGGCGAGCTGCGACCTCATGCTCGACCTACCGGACGAGGGCAACACTCACATCGATGACGAAAATGCGGCTGACGTGAACTACAAGACCAGCCCACCCACGTCCGGTGACCACTACGCGAACGCAAGCGAGACAGCATCTGGCGCGCTCGCGGCTGGCGCCTACGCCGAGTACCCACCGGTGGGCCGGGTTGTCCACGCGCTCGAGCATGGCCGCATCGAGATCCAGTACTCGCCCGACCTCTCAGAGGCCGATCAACTCGAGATCAAGGGCGTCTTTGACGAATCGCCTCAGTCCGTCGTGCTCTTTCCCAATCCGAACATGCCCTACGAGGTCGCGGCGACCGGTTGGACCCAGCTTGTGGGCTGCGACAAATACGACGGCGCCAAGACGCTCGACGTGCTGCGTGACTTCCGCGACATCTATCGCGGCCAGGGCCCGGAACCGTTCCCGATCAACGGCTGAACGACCCGCTGCAGCGCCGTCCGGCGGACTACAGCGAAGGTGTGGATCACCGAAGCTATTCGAGGTAGCTCGTGTTGGAGCTACCGGCAGGCGTTTTGCGATTCCCCCAGCGAAAAGCGACGGCCAAGGCACGCCCTCGGGCGCGAGTGGCCCTCCTGATCGCGATTGCCGGAGCCGCCGCGGTGTCTGCGCCAGGTAGCTCGGCGGACGTCACCCCCTCCGCCTCGGCGACTCCCAGCGGCTCGGACTTCGAGCAAGTCCTTCCGCGATTCGAGAGCGTTGCGGCTCGCGCCGGCAACAAGGTCCACGCCGACGAGGGGCCCGTTACGAGCAAGAGCCCGGTGATAGCCGCCCCCCGGGAGTTCGACCTCGCGGGTATCAGTGACGCGTCCGGCGATTACGAAATCCGAGGTCGAGACACCGGTGGCGAGTGGACGGACTGGACGGAGACGGGTAACGGCGACCCGGTCTGGTTCGGAGGCATGAACGAGCTCCAGGTGCGCGCGCGGGGATGGACTCCAACCGGAAAGGTCCACTACGTCGACATCACCGAGGGGTCTGCGTCGCCGGTCGCCACGAGTAAACGCGGCGCCAGCGGGATGCCTTCCGTGATCAGCCGCAAGCGGTGGGGTGCCAACAAGCGCAGCGGCGGATGTCAGCCGCGCGAGGCCCCGATCTACGGGAAGGTCAAGGCCGCCGCAATCCACCACACCGTCAGCGCAGTTGACTATTCGGAGGCGCAAGCGCCTGGGATCGTCCTCGGCATCTGCCGCTACCACCGCAACTCGAACGGGTGGAATGACATCGGCTACAACGCGCTGGTGGATCGCTTCGGCAACATCTACGAGGGACGCGCCGGCGGCCTCTCGAGGGCCGTGATCGGGGCACATATGCAGGGCTACAACGCGCAGACCACCGGCGTGGCCGCGATCGGCACCCACACTTCGATTCCCATCTCGAAGGCCACCATGCGTGCGATGGCACGCTGGCTCGCCTGGAAGCTTCCGGTCCACGGCCACGACACGACCGGCACGGCGCAGATGGTTTCCGCCGGCGGGGAAGCAAACCGGTTCCCAACCGGAGCCAAGGTAAAGACGAAGCGCATCATCGGCCACCGCCGCACGGGCTACACCGAATGCCCGGGCAACGCCCTCTACCGCCAGCTGGACAAGCTCCGCAAAAAGGTGCAAGCCCGGATCGACGGTGGCGGCGGCGGTTCGGGCGGGGGCGTGGGCGGCTAGCGGGCCGAAATTCCTCGGCGGCATGCGACGTACAGCGTTCCGCCCGCGCCTTCTTCCAGCGCTTCGGCTGCCGATTTCGCGACTCGGCCCGCCACCAGCGCTGGCCCGAACGCCGCACCTTCGATCTCGAAGCCTGCTCCGTGAAGAGCCGCCTCCGCCTCGTCTGCCCGGTACCACCAGTTGTATGGGCCGCGGTCGCGGAGCGCTCCGGCTGCCGCATCGCGCTTCTTGCCGCTCAGGCGGAGGCGTGGCATCGACTGGATTGGTCGCTTGTCTCGGCGAAGCGCTCGCCACGACCGCAGGTACGCCACATAGGCGCGCTGCGCCGAAGATGCCAGACGCGACTCGAAGCAGACGAACGAGAAGAGCGCCTTGCCTCCGGGCTTGAGAATCCGGGCCGCCTCGCTGAGCGCAGCGGTGCGGCCGGCCGTGTCGTCGATCGTGCAGACCACCTGCTGGAGGTAGAGCGCTTGGTCAAAGCGCCCGTCCCCGTACGGCAGCCGAGTCGCGTCGGCGACCAGCCAGTCGATGCGGCCCTCGGGGTCCGCCTCGCGCGCGGCGTCGATCAGCTCCGGCGTGAAGTCGTATCCGCTCACGTCGGCAAACCCGGAGGCGACCAACGCCCGTGCGATACGGCCGCCCCCCGTGCCGGCGTCGACCGTCTTCAGCGCCGGGGCGAGGTAGCGGCCGATCAGCGCCTCCTCCTCTTCCTTCAGTCCCTCGGCGTCGGCCCAGTACGCGCGCTCGACGTCGCGAAAGAAGTCGCGCTGCTCGCTCAAACCGGCTGCCTGTAGAGCGGGAAGTAGCCGGTGTCCTCCCCGCCCCCGCGCTTACGCCAGGCCGAGACAAGTTGGTTGTACATGGGCTGGTCGTGCACCCGGCGTGCCAGGTCCAGCGTCGCGCGTTCCGGGGAGAAGCTCGCCTTGAAGCGAAAGATTCCGTCGTCCGGCGTGTAGCCACCGCCGAGGATGAGTCGCTTCTTCCCCGCGCCGCGCGCCCACTCGATCGTTTGATGTACCGCCGCGTTCGTGGGCCTCACGTCTTGGTGAGCGTGGTCGGCCCCGCCCAGGTAGGAGTAAACGTCCTCGGCGTCGTGCAAGTAGAGCGTTGCCGCGATCACCTTCCCGTCGTGCTCGGCCATGGCGAAGCGCGCCGTATCCGGCATCTCCTCGTAGATCGCCTGGAAGTACCCCTCGTCGAAGTAGTAGCCCTCGAGCGCCTCGTTTCGGTCCATCGTCAAGGTGTAGATGCGGTGAAACTCGGCGATGTCGTCTGCACTCTCGGCAGCACGGACCTCCACCCCCTCTCGCTCCGAGCGCTTCACGTTCTTTCGGCACGCCTTCGAATACGAATCGCGCCACAGCTCATCGGGCTCGAGCGATGTGTCGACCCAGACGATCTCCCGGTCGGGCTGGGCTCCGACGTCAGCCGTCTGCCGCCACGTGTGGATGTGGTTGAACTCGGCCACGATGCCCTCGGCGGCGAGGAGCGCGTCCCCTTCGGAGCGGTCCGGGCTGGAGCCGGTGACCAGCGGCCCGGTGAACGATGGCGTCGTCGCATCGCGCAGGTCCGACCCCTCGATCGAGCGCAGCACCAGCGGTGTGGCAACGCCGTTGTCGCTGACGAGAAGGCACGACTCGGCGTCCTTCACACCCCGCTGTGCCCGCGCAAAGCCGACGCTCCCGAACGCGCTGACCGAAGCTGGGAGGGCGCGCTCCCATTCCTCCGGATCGGCCGTGGTTAGAAGGCGCGCCGTCATGCCTCGTAGAGGCCGCGACCGGTGATGAGCAGCCGGAAGGTGCGGGCGATGATCTTCACGTCGAGGGCGGGCGTTCGGTTCTGGACGTACCAGACGTCGAGCTCAATCCGCTCGGGCCACGGAAGCGAAGCGCGGCCGTTGATCTGCGCCCAGCCGGTGAGCCCCGGCTTCACATCAAGTCGCCGGCGCTGTTCGGGCGTGTATTCGTCGACCTGCTCGGAGATCGTCGGGCGGGGGCCGACGATTGCCATCTCGCCGCGCAGGACGTTGAAGAGATTCGGCAGCTCGTCGAGTGACGTGCGCCGCAGGAAGGCACCGACCTTCGTCACCCGTGGGTCGTCCTTTGTCAGCGGATCCCAGATGCCGCCGAGAGGAGCGTTGTGGGTCATCGTCCGCAACTTCCACATGTCGAACATCGCTCCGTCGAGTCCAACCCGCGCCTGGCGGAAGAAGACGGGCCCGCGAGTATCGAGCTTGATCGCGATCGCCGCGGCTGCCATAACCGGCAGCGCGATGACGAGACCGCCGAGGGCGAGCGCGAGGTCGAGCGCGCGAGGTAGTCCGGGGCGCCTCATCGCGTTCCCTCCACCGGCTCCCAGGTGGTCGCAGGGCCTGAGCGGATGCGGTCGATGAGCCCTGCCGCGACCGAGGCCGTCACCGACACGTAGTAGGCGGCGATGCGGAACGGAAGCGCTGGAACGAACCGCGCGAGGCCCGCTGCCCCGAGGAGCGCGAGCTGCGCGATAAGCGCGGCGACGTAGATCGGACCGGAGCCGAGGAGCGCAAGGTTGGCGACAAAGGCGGCGAGGTGGAGGAACGGCGACGCGTAGCGAAGCGCGCGATGGGAGAACATCTCGTAGGCGAAGGTCACTCCGTAGCCGCGCGGCGAGAGCATGCGGTCGTGGAGGAGGACGCCCCAGGTGCGGTTCATCATGCGGCGCTTTCGCTCCCACTCGCCGGCCATCGTCGGTGCGGCGAGCTCTTCGGCAAGCGCCGCCGGCTCGTAGATCGCACGTTTGCCGCTTCGCACCGTCAGGTAGGGCAGGCAGAGGTCGTGGCCCCGGTCCGAGGGCATGACCACGTAGGACTCGCGGCGCACCGCGTAGATCGCACCGTTTCCGGCGGTGACGCTCGCCAGGAGCGACTCGTGCGAGCGGATCGCCATCTCGTAGCGCCAGTAGGCGCCTTCCTGGCTCTTCCCTCCCTCGTCGGTGAACCGCACCTGCCCGCAGACGTAGCCAACCTCGCGATCGTCGAGGGCGCTCACCAGCCGACGGAGCGCCTCTGGGTGCCAGAACGAGTTGGCGTCGGAAAACGCGAGGACCTCCCCGTGCGCCTCCTCGACCGCCTCGTTCTGAGCTTCGACCTTGCCACGGCGTGAGAGGTCGAGCACCAGGTCTGCGCCCGCCTCCCCGGCGAGGCGGACGGTGTCGTCCTCCGAGCCGTCGGAGGTGACGATGATTTCGAGGAGCTCCCGCGGATAGTCGGTCTCGAGCGCGTTCTGCACCCGCTCGGCGATCACCTTCTCCTCGTTGTGGGCGGCGATGATGAGCGAGACCAGGGGAAGTCCCTCGACGGCGTGGGGCTGCTCGTGAAAGGGCCTCAGGCGAGCGAGCAACGCGAGGGAGAGCGGGTACGTCACGTGCGTGTGCACGAGTAGGGCCACGCAGAGCCAGAAGATGATTGCTACGACGATCATCGAGAGAGAAGCCGCTCGTAGAGCGCGATCGTGCGCTCCGCGACGGCGTCCCAAGAGTACGGCCCGGCTGCCGCGGCGGCTGCGGCAGCGCCAAGGCTCTCCCGAGCATCGTCGGCTTCGAGCAGTTCCGCCAGCGCCACCGCGAGTGCCGCGGGGTTTCCCGGCGCGACGATGCGGATGGTCTCGATGCCGTCTCCGCCGGCTTGGGCGACCTCGGGGAACCCGCCGACGCTCGTGGCAACGATCGGCTTGCCGAACGCGAGGGCCGTGTAGAGCACGCCCGACTGCTCGGCGTCGCGGTAGGGCAGGCAGACGACGTCGGCGCGGCGCATGATGGCGGGGACTTCCCCGTCCTCGACGAATCGGGTGAGAAAGCGAACTCGCCCCGGCGCCTTCTCTGCAAGCGCGTGAAGCTCGTCCATCTTCATCCCGAGCGGGCGGCCAACAATCCAGACTTCGGCATCGGGGCCGAGTTCGGCGAACGCGCGAAGGAGGATGTCGGCGCCTTTGTAGGGGCGGATGAGGCCGAAGAGGAGGATCACCGGCCCGGTCGCCCCTTCGAGCTCGAGCGGCAGCTGCCCCACCGGCATCTTCGCGAGATAGTCGAAGGCCCCGTGGGGAATCACCTCGATTCGCTCGTTGTCGACACCCGCTTCGCGCAGGCGGTCTGCCCCGTAGTCCGACAGGGCCACGATCGCGTCCATCCGCTCGATCGCGCGGCGCGAGCCGGAGAGGCTTCCGGGCCCCGACGACTCGCTCGCGCGGAGGAAGCCGTGCGCGGTCCACACCTTCGCGGGGTGCTTCGGCAGCAGCGCGGCGTCGATTGCCGGAAGGGTGAGCCACTGGAAGTGAACGACGTCGGCGTTCGCGCTCGAGCGGCGCGCCTTGAGCATTCCCGGCACGTGTTCGGCGAGGCCGACCGCTCGGCGAGCGACCGACCCGGACGCGAACCCGCTCGAGCGCGGGTAGAACGACTCGGTCACCGAGTAGCCCTCGGCGGGCGGCACTTCGCCGTGCACGAAGGGCGCGGTGAGTAGTTCTACGTCCGCTCCGGCGCGCGCCAGCGCCGCCGCAAGAGAGCGGTCGAACGGTGGCGTTTGAGCCGACGGATCGACTATCTGGACACGCATAGGCAACGATTGTCGCGTGGACCTCTCCTTCTGCGTCGTGAATACGGCTGGGCAGACGCATCTCTTGCGCTGCCTCGACTCCATCCGGGCCACGCTTCCGGCTGGTTTGGATGCCGAGATCCTGGTGTTGAACAACGCTCCGGGAGACGGTTCGGGTGAGGCCGTGAGCGGCTGGATCGCCGGCGCTGGCGACCTTGGCGAGCGCGTCAGGGTGATCGAGCTCGACCGGCGCCGTGGCAAGGCGGAGAACGATTCGGCGCTCTTGAAGGAGGCGACCGGTGAGTGGTGCCTGCTGCTGAACGAGGACTCCGAGCTTCTTCCCGGCTGCGTCGACTCGCTGATGGCGGCCGTTGAGAATGAGCCGGAGGTTGCCGCCGCAGGCGCGCAGCTGATCGGCCCCGAAGGCTCTGAGTCCGCGTGCGCATGGCGGCTTCCCGGCGTGGGTACAGCTCTCGCCCAGGCGCTCTTCCTCCACCGGATCTTCGTTACCCAGAGCGGGCGGGGATCCGAAGTGAAGCGTGTGGGCTGGGTTCAATCGGCGGCGATGCTCGTCCGGCGTGAGGCGGCGGAGGCGGTCGGCTACCTCGACCCGGAGTTCTTCGTCTACTCGGACGAGACCGACTTTCAACGGCGCCTTCACGACGCCGGTTGGGACATTCTCCATGTCCCAACGGCGAGAGCGGTCCACCACGAGCAGCTCACGAACGACCGGACGAGCGGCACGCGAAGGGCGGTCGAGTTCCACCGCAACCGCGACCTCTACATGCGAAAGCACCACTGGGCAGCCGGGGCCTTCGTTGTGCGAGTGCTGACGGCTTTCAACTACGCGGTTCGGGCCCTCCTTGCACTTGGCTTCCCGAGCCAGGATGCCGGCTGGATGTGGATGCACGCTCGGCTCGCGCTGAACCCGCAAGGCAACGGCATCCGCGAGGCAGCGGCGGAGTTCAACGCGCAACTCGATCGCGGCGAGATCGTGAGATAGTGAGTTAGGTGGTGGGAACCTCTTGAGAACAAGGCGCGGCCGTCTGATGGGTGTTGTGCTCATTCCGGCGATTCTCGGCGTGCTCGCGGTGCCCGCACGAGCGGCGAGCATCTCTGTCGCGTGCGACAACGCGGCGCTGGTCCAGGCCGTGATCACGGCGAACACCAACTCCGGCGACGACATGCTCAGCCTCGCGGCCGGCTGCACCTACTCGTATACGGCGCCCTACGCATCCCCGAGCAGCGGCTACGCCAACTGGTACGGGCCGTCGGCTCTGCCGGCCATTGCCTCTCCGATCACCCTTCAGGGCAACGGCGCGACGATCGAGCGGGCGGCTGCGGCGACAGTACCGTTTCGGCTCCTTTTCGTCGGCGCTGATCCAACCGACCCCGACACCTTCAACTACACGACGCCGGGCGCCGGCCAGCTGACCCTGGACGAGGTGACGCTTCGCGGCGGACTCGCGCATGGCGGCAACGCAGGATTCGGCGGCGCGGGCGCAGGCCTTGGCGGAGCCATATACAACCAGGGCGACCTGACGATCGAGCAATCAACGTTCGTCTCCAACACGGCGCGCGGCGGCGACACATCCGACAACCCGGGTGGCCTCGCCGGTGGCGGCATCGGGCAGGACCGCCAGCTCGCCACGCCGACGGGCGGAGGCTTCGGGCCTGGGACCTTCGGAGTTGGCTCCAGCGGCGGAGCGAGCGGTAACACGACTGGCGGTGGCGGTGGCGGCTTTCGCGCGTCGGAAAGCGGCGGTTCGGGATCCTCGATCACGACGCCAGGGGTCGGCGGAGGTCCCGAGACCGGGGGTGGCGGCCGCGGTGCAGGCCCGATCGCAAGTCGCCCGGGCAACGGGAGCGGCAGCGGTGGAGGCGGAAGCGCCGGTGCCGCGGGCGGCGGATTCGGGCAGGGCGGCAGCGGAGCCACCCCCAGTGCGGGCGGAGGCGGAGGTGTCGGCGGAGGAGGCGGAGGAGGAACCACGGTCGACAACAACGGCGCCGGGGGCGGCGGTGGCTTCGGCGGAGGAGGCGGCGGCGGGACGACTGTCGGTGGCGATGGCGGATTTGGCGGCGGAGGAGGCGGCTTTACCAACACCGGCTTTCCGGACAACACCGGCCTCGGAGGATTTGGGGGAGGCAATGGCGGTCCAGCAACCGGCGGCGCAGGCGCTGGTATGGGCGGCGGCATCTTCAACCAGCAAGGTGACGTCATCGTCACTAATTCAACCTTCAGCGCCAACTCCGCGACAGGCGGCTCGGGGGGCGGTTCAGGAAGCGGGCTGGGTGGCGCGATCTTCAACCTGAACGGGTCGGTAGACCTCGACTCCGTGACGGCTGCCTTCAACACCGCTGCGAGCGGGGGCGGGGCGATCTACAACCTCGGCTTCATGGGTAGCGACACCGGCGATCCCTCAGGCCATGGCTACGTCGCGCAGCTCAAGCTCACGAACTCAATCCTCTCGAACTCGGCGAACAGTCAGACCGACCTCGTCTCGAATGCTCCGGGCCTTCTCGTACCGTCGAACCTGGCGAACACAGCAACCAGCGTTGCCGCCGCCGGTTCGGCGCCCAACATCGTCGTCTCCAAGGCCGCGCTTGGTTCGGGCACGATCACCGGATCGCCAACAAGCGTCGACCCTGGGTTGGCCCCGCTCGCCTCGAACGACGGCCTCACGTCCACTCACGCGATCACGGTGTCCTCGCCGGCGTACGACACAGGTTCGACCGCGCTGGTTGCCGACCAGCGCGGAACCGGGCGGCCGCAGGGGGCCGTCGATGACATCGGCGCTTTCGAACTTGAGGCGCCCGAGCCACCGGCCCCTCTCTGCAACGGCAAGGACGTAACGATCGAGGCAACCGCGGGCGAAGCGACGAATGGGACGAATGGGCCAGACGTGATCCTGGGGACGGCGGGACCCGACAAGATCAAGGGAGGCGCGGGCGCAGACACGATCTGCGCGCTTCGGGGCAAGGACAAGCTCGATGGTGGCGGCGGCAAGGACGTGCTGCTCGGCGGACCCAGCCGCGACGTCATTGATGGGGGTCCTGGCAAGGACTCCTGTCCGGACGCGAAGCGCTCCGAAGACATCCGCAGCTGCTGAGCTGCTGCCGATCCCCCACACTCAGTCCGATGGCCGCAGTTTCATCAGAGATCCTCGCCGCGTGGGAGCTTGAGCGGCTCCTTCAGAAGGCTGCGGCGACACGCTTCGAACGCACGCCGTATGGGTTCGTGTGCGCGAACGCGGATCTGCCTTCGGTCTGGTCGGCCAGCAGAACGCAGGTTGAGCCCGACGGCGAGATGCCCAGCCTGGACGAGTTCCGTGCAACGGCCGAGCTGCCATCGAAGTGGCACCCCGGCCTCAAGCACCGCACGGCGCTCATCGCCGGGACGGACGAGGGACGCGAGCTCGCCTACTCGATCGCGCGAGACGGCTGGGAGGTCGTGGAGCTCTGGCTGATGATCTGCCGGACGCCGCCGAAGGTCCCGCACATGGCCAAGCGGGTCGAGGGCGCGGCCATGCGCAGGCTTAAGGCAAGGCTTGGTGTCGAGCACGGCCTGCCGCCCGATTTCGTCGAACAGTTCGACCGCTACGACGACCTGCGTGGGCGGGCCGCGGCGCGGTTCGCCTTCGCCGGGTACGACGGCCAGAAGCCGATGGCGCTCGCATCGGCGTTCCTGCGCGGCGACATCTGCGCCCTCGAGGACGTCGCGACATTCGGCCGCGCGCGCGGCAAGGGCTACGGCGCAGCCGCGGTTCGTGGCGCCACAGCCGCAGCGTTGCGGCTGTCAGCCCGGGCGGTGTATCTGTTCGCAGAACCGGAGATCGGCCGCGGGTTCTACGAGCCGCTGGGCTTCGAGCGGATCGGCGGGGCATGGGACTGCGAGAAGCCGGCGCCAGGCCAGGAACGGGAATACCGGTGAACTTTGCCGTCGAATGGGCCCGATATCGGCTGATGCGGGGTGAGGCCACCTGATCCGACAATGGGGCGCCCACCTTCGAGTGACATCTCCTACGTCCCGCCCCGGTCCGAATCCCGCGCCGCCTGGGCCACCGCTGCCTCCGCCCGGGCCTCGCGCTCGTCGACTTCTCGCGAATCGCTGAGCGCCCGGTCGCGCAATCGCGCGAGCAACGCCCCCAGCCGCTCGCGCTCCTCGTCCGTGAGGAATCGCGCCGCCCATAACCCCGCCGGGTACGCGGCGCAGAGCGCCAGCGTCAGCGCCAGTCCACCGGCGCCGTCATGCGAGACGAACTCCTCCCCCACGAAGATCAGCGCGATCGCCAACCCGACGCACGTCGCCAGCCGCCGCCACTCGTACGGCACGTAGAAGAGCCGGCGCACGATCGCGTACATCAGCGCAACCACCACGAGATAGCTCACCACCAGCGCGACGCCCGCGCCGATGATCCCGTGGGCGGGGACGAGCAGCAGGTTGAGGCCGACGTTGACCACCACGGCCGTCGCAGTCGCCGGGAATGAGTACTCGGTCTTGCCGGTCCGGCCGAGGATCACTACGAGCACGAGATAGAGCGCGTAAAGGGCCGTGCCGGCGGCCAGTGGCCCGACGGCCTCGTTCGCCGAGAAGAAGCGGTCGTCCGCCAAGAGCCTCACGAACCACGGCGCGAGCAACCACAGTCCCACCACTGCGAACGTGCACACCGCGACGAACCACGTGACGATGAGGGCGTAGGCGCTTCTCGCCTCGTCGTCGTCCTGGATCGAGTAGGCGAGCGGCGGCCACGCGAGATGGAAGCCACGGACGAGCACCTGCATGCCGTTCGCGAACTTGACCGCCAGCGCGTAGAGCCCTGCCTCGGCGAGACCCGCCAGCCGCGCGATGATGATGCGGTCGAGGAAGCTGAGTGAGTAGAGAGTGAGCTCGGCGGGCATCGTCGGCAGGCCGAAGCGGGTCATGCGCCTGAGGAGCGGCACGTCGATCCGGAAGCTCAAGCGCCGGCGCTCCACCCATAGACGCGCTAGGAGCAGCGCCACGCCGGTGCCGAAGTTGCCAAGGAGGATCGCACTTGCGCCGAGGTCGGTGCCGACCACCAGCGCAACGGTGATCGGGATCGTGATGACGACCGCCGCGATCGTGAACGAGAAGTACGCCTTCGCCCGCTCGTCGAGACGGAGCAGGGTCAGCGCGTACTCCCAGAGCGTGAGCTGCCAGAGGCCCATGATCGCGAGCCGGGCGAGGCCCGGGTCCGGGTTCTCGAGAAGGGCTTCGGAGATCGGACCGGCGAATGGCAGCGCGATCAGCGCGGCTACGGTGGTCGTCCAGAACAGCGAAGCGAAGCCGGTGCGGACCACGGCCTGAGGGCTCTCCCCCGCGAGGTAGTAGAAGCGCAGGATAGCTTCGATGACTCCGAGCCGCACCACGATTGACGCAGCGACGAGCGAGGCGAGCATCACCTCGGCGGCGCCGTAATCGGAAGGACTCAGGTACGCCGTGTAGATCGGCAGCAGGAAGACGGCGATCAGCTTCGAGAGGACGCTCGACGCCGTGTAGGCGGCGCCGGTGGTCGCAAGACGGCGGAGGTGCTCGAACATCGTGGGTCAGACTCCCACTGCGGCAGGCCGGAACGTCACTCGCGCATCGCGACGCCGAGCGCGAGGAGTCCCCACATCGCCGGATCGATCGAGAACCCCGCGTAGCCGAGCGAATGGACGAGGAGCGCGACGAACGCCGCAGCGATGCCGGCGCGGGCGATGTCTTCGCTCGGCCACGGCCGGAAGAGGACGAGGAGCGACAGGCCAATGATCGCTGCGTACGGGATGAGGCCGATCACGCCGGTCTCGGCCGCGACAGTAACCGGTTCGGTGTGGCTGACCGGGCGCTTGACCCTGTCGATCTCGCGCCTGTAGGCGATTGCGAATGAGCCCGAGCCTTGGCCGGCGATCGGTGCCTTCTTGAACAGGTCGATACCGCCCGAGATGAGATCCGTGCGCCCGCTCGTCGACTCGGCGAGGTCGGAGCGCTGCTTGTCTACCGAGTCGTCGCGTTCAGGGCCTCCGATCAACCCGACCGCCAAAACTCCGGCAACGGCGAGCGCCGCCGCTGCCACAAAGCCGCGCTTGCCAAAGCGAAGCCAGACGAGAGTTCCCAGAGCGGCGATAAGCGCCGCGTAGCTGGTCTGCGAGTAGGTGAAAGTGAGCGCGGCGAGCAGGACAGCGGCCACCGCGAGGCCGGCCAGCGCTTCAATTCGCGGCCGCTGCCACGCAATCCACGCGGCGATCCCGACGACCGGGAACACGAGGTAGCGCCCGAGCACGTTCGGGTCGCGGAACAGCGAGTTGACGCGGAAGTAGAGGTGGAGCTCGTTCGCGTCCTTCAGGTCCTTGTTGAGCAGCAGGTCTCTGGCTCCGTATTGGTAGAGGCCGAGCACCGCAAAGCCGAGCGCGGCGATCGCCGACGCCAACAGCACACGGCCCACCAACTTGCGATACCACCGGATATCACGGAGCAGCGCGAGCATCGCCGCAAACGGCGCGAGGAAGAACGCAACGGTCCTGACCGCGTTGGTCGGGTCCTCCGACCACGCGGTGCCGAGCGCGTAGACCACGAGCGACAGGGCGAGGGCGATCGAGAGCCACCTGACGGCCGGCGGCTCACCCGTCCGCGGCGAGCTGTCGCTTCGCAGCTCATCCTCGCGTTGCTTGAAGCAGAGCCACGCCCCGCGAAGGAAACCGCCGGCGATTACGCCGTAGAGCGGGACCAGGAGGAAGTTCGTCTCACCACCGATTTGAAGCGGCACCCGCAGCGGCAAAACCGTGAACGCGGCGATTGCAAACGCCGCCGGGACCCGCTGAAACGTCGCTGCCGTCGCGGCGAGGGCCGTGCCGCCCAGGGTCAGAGCGAGGACAAGCGCTCCCGGCTGGGACGTCAGCTCGTCGAAGCGGCCCTCGTTCCAGACCTGCCCCGCGAGAAGCGCGACGGCGGCGGCGAGGCCAACGCCCATGGCGAGGTACCGAAGACGCGGGTCGACAAGACAAAGCGCAGCGCCCGTGCCACCGCATGCGACCAAGACGCCGAACACCTCGAGAACCGACGCGCTCATTCCGCGTCCTCCGAAGGTGCGCACACCGGGTCGGAGACGAGGGCATATCCGTCACGGGCGCCGGGCTGAACGTCGATTCGCCGTGGGAACACCATCACCCTGTCCTGCCCCGGAAGCGTGACTCGGAGGCGATACCGGCCGGGGTCCACCTTGTCGCCCCCATCGTCGAGGCCATCCCAGACGCATGTAATGCGCTGGTCCTTCTCAAGCGGGATCGACTCCTCGAGAGTGCGGGCGAGCACCTGGTTTCGCCCGACGATCTCGATTGTGGCGTCCGGCTCGTCGTAGCGGACGAAGAGATCCAGCGTCGCTTTCCCCTCGTCGTCCAGCTCACGCTGGAAGCCCGGAACCTCGAGCGCGAGGTCGGGAGTCCTCGCGCGGTAGACGTAGACGCCGAGTGCGAGCGCGGCAACGAGGAGGCCGATGAGGCCGAAAGCCCCGAGCCGGCCCACGCGGGAAGCCGGCGTCTCAGCCCCGGTCACTAGCCGACGCGGTCCTGGCCGATGATCACAACGACATCGGCCCCGCCCGCCGCAGCCTCGACATCACGGTCGATCTTCTGGATCGCGACACCCCCGAGTTCGTTTGCGACGCGCTTCGCGGCGCGCTGCTGTCCCGGCTCGTACATGACCAGCGTCTGGTCGGTGGTGCGTGCGATATCGCCGACGTCACCGCGGACGAAGCCCGCGTCCTCGATCTGCGTTGAGATCTTGCCTGCGAGCCCGGAGGACGACGTGGTGTTGAGAACTGCGATCTCGATGCCCGACGCGACGGGTGCACTCGCCGAGTTCGATGTGCCGTCACCACTCAGGATGTTGTCGACGCAGGACGATCCCCGCCGCTGCCAGGGCAAATGCGACGACAGCGATCAGCGCAAGCCAGCGCGGCTGCGTGATCTGACCGGAGAACTTCTTCCAGCGAGGGTGCGGCTCGAGCGCCGAGCGTTCCATCGTTGCCTGGGTGAGCGCGGGGTGCTCGGACGTCTCGGGCACAACCATCCCCGGATGTACCGCAGCGAACTCCGTGGTGCCCGGAACCGGCGCGCCCTTGTCGGCGTAAAGAGCCGCCAGGTCGCGCTCGGCTCGATCGAGCCTGGCGTCGGAGACGACGATGTCGGACGCGGGGAAGTCGGGCTCCTGCTCCATCCATTCGCGAAGGCGCAGAACGTCCCGGCGCTGAGAGAGGTAGAGCGGCAGGAGCAAGAAGATGCCGATCACGGAGACAGCGGCGACGGCTGAGGTCACCTCGGTGAAGGGAAGTAGGTCCGAAGTCATGGGCGGCCCTACGGGGTCGTGGTCGTCGTGTCTTCCACGCCGAACGTTGAGTCGGCGGCCCCGACCAGGATCGCAACCGGTGCGCCTTTCACGATCTCTCGAACCGCTTCGGTCATCGGCTCGACGCTGGTATCGCCCAGGTCCTTCGACACAGCATCAGCGAGGGTGTTCGCATCGTCCTCGCCCTCGGGTTCGAACATGATCACCGAGTCCTCTTCGCCGACCAGCGCGTTCGTCTTTACGCCGACCGCAAAGTCGGCGGGCTTCACCAGCTCTTGGGCGACGAGGTCGGCGATGCCGGGGACCGGGTCTGAGACGTTCGGCACCTCGGTCGCGTTCAGTACGGCAACTTCGGTCGGCTCAACCTTGTCCGTCTTGCCCGCCTTGCCAACGATCACCGCGTCGTCACCGCCGAAGAGGCCGAAGCCGCTGGTGAGAACACCCGCGGCGATGACCGCGATAAGCAGGAAGACGACGACAAATCGAGGCTCGACTGGCGAGCGGCGGTCGAACTCGTCCCACTTGGGGCCAAAGAATGCGCTTACGCGGCTGCGGTAGCGCTGAAGGCGCGACGGCTTCTCGACGCCGGCCGCCTCGTCGCGCGCGTCGCTGACGGACTGGGCCGCATTGTCGGCCTCAGTTGCGCGCTCGGGAGCTCGCCCGGCCCACTCGCGCAGGCGCCGAACCTCTCGCGCCTGAAGCACGATGAGCAATGCCAGGATCGCAAAGCCGAGGAAGGCGACGATCCCGAGGATCGGGCCGATGTCCTCGATCACATTCATACGGGTGCGCGCAGTCTATGAACGTGGGCGGCTCAACCGAGTGCGAGGCAGGATTTACGGCGCTTACAGCCGCGCGGCGCCGGGGCGCGCAGAGGTGAGCTCGACCACCCTGGCGGCCAGACCGGTCTCGTCCCCGGACGCCACGAGGTCGGTCAGGCGCTCGACCGTCTGCTCAACCCACACGGGATCGAGGGCGCTTGGACGCACGGCGCGCACGATGCGATCCGCGCTCGTTGGTTGGGAGCGCTCGTCGCGGTTGAAGAGCTCCTCTCCCAGCTTCTCACCGCGTCTGGGTCCCGTGAACTCGATCGCAATCTCCGTGTCCGGCTCGTACCCGGCGAGCGTGATCATGTTCCGGGCGAGGTCTACGATCTTCACCGGCTCGCCCATCTCGAGCACGAAGACCTCGCCAGTTCCGGCACCGAGGTCGCCCGCCTTGATCACGAGCTGAACGGCCTCGGGGATCGTCATGAAGTAGCGCTCCATGTCCGGATGGGTGACCGTCACCGGGCCGCCGTTCTCGATCTGCGAGCGGAAGATAGGCACGACCGAACCCGATGAGCCGAGCACGTTTCCGAACCGCACCGAGACGAACCGCGTCGTCGCGTGGCGCTGGCCCGCCGCGGCGACGATCCACTCTGCCATCGCCTTGGAGGCGCCCATCACCGTCTGCGGGTTCACGGCCTTGTCCGTGGATACGAGGACGAAGCGCGAGGCTCCGGACACGGCGGCGGTCTCGGCGGTGACCTTGGTTGCGATCGCGTTGTTGCGAACGGCCTCGAGCGGGTTCATCTCCATCAGGCCAACGTGCTTGTAGGCGGCCGCGTGGAAAACGACGTCCGGGCGGAAGCGCTGCATCACCTCGAGCATGCGGTCGCCTTCCTTGCAGTCGGCAAGCACCGCCTCGCAGCGGCTGAAGTGCCACTGCTCGGTCATCTCGCGCTCGATCTGGAAGAGATTGTCCTCCGCGTGGTCGAGCAGGATCAGGAGCTTGGGATGCACGCGGGCGATCTGACGGGAGAGCTCGGAGCCGATCGAGCCGCCCGCACCGGTTACGAGCACGACCTTGTCCTCGAGGTAGGCGCCGACGCGGTCGAGCTCCATCCGCACCGGGTCGCGGCCAAGCACGTCCTCGACCTGCACCTCGCGAAGCTGGCGCGTCAGCTGGACGCCGCCGCGCAGAAGCTCGAAGACAGTAGGCAGCGTGCGGACCGGGATCGTTCCGCTCGCGGCACGCATGCGACGACTTTGGCGCGGAGCTCGCCGGGGGCCGACGGGATCGCGATCACGACCTCGTCGGGCTTGTTCCGCTCGAGCACGTCGGCGATCTCGTCGGTCGTACCGAGGACGCGCAGGCCGAGCAGGCCCATGCCGCGCTTGCGCGGATCGTCGTCGACGAAGCCGATCGCCTGGACGCCGAGCGCCGGGTTGAGCTGGAGCTCGCGCACGACCATCTGGCCGCCCGACCCCGCGCCGACGATCAGCGAGCCGCGGGACTTCCGCTCGCGCTCCTCCTTCGACGGGCCGCTCGATCCAGAGCCGGGTGACGATGCGCGCGCCGGCGAGGAAGCCCGTGGTGAGGATGAAGTCGAAGACGACGACCGAGCGGGGCAGGTTGTCGTCGAACGGCGAGACGACCGTGAAGACGACGACGAGCGCGGCGCTTCGCGAGCGCCGTGGCGCGCAAGAGAGCCGGGAAGTCGCGGGTGAGGAAGTAGCGCCACCACTTCGCGTGGAGGCCAAGGATGGTGAAGATGATCGCCTTGCCGAGCGCGACGAACGCGACCGACGTGACCAGCATGTCGACGTACCGGCCGGGGATCTCGCTCGCGTCGAGGAAGCGCAGGAAGAACGCGAGTGCGAACGCTGCTGCGGCCAAGACCGCGTCGGCCAGGAACTGCAGGGCCCGATGGCGGTAGGCCGGATGGTTCAACCGGCTCATGGACCGGAAGATTCTACGGTCAGGAGCGCTCGCCGGCAGAGCGCCCGGTCGAGCTCTCGCAGGATGCCGTCCCGTCGCTTTTCGTACGTGAACTGGGTTCGCACCCGCTCGCGCGCGGCGGCATGTGCTTCCGGCGGCAGTGCGAAGCGCCTCGGCGATCGCCGTTGCGAGCGATCGCGCGGACTGGTCGGGGATCACGATCCCGGTGTCCCCCACCACCTCGGGAAGCGCGCCTGCAGCCGTCACCACTGGCACGGCGCCCGCGAGCATCGCCTCGGCCAGCGACATGCCGAACCCCTCGTGAAGCGATGCCTGCACGTAGACGCCGGCTGAGCGGAAGAGCGCGTCGAGGTCGTCGTCTGAGAGGTAGCCGGTGAGGCGCAGGTTGCCCGGCGCGTTCGCCTGAAGCTCCGCGCCCGTCTCGTCCCACCATTCCCCTGCGAGGACGAACTCGACGTCAGGAAGGTCACGGGCCGCTTCGGCAGAACGGACCGTGGCCCTTGCGCGCGAGGTTCACCGAGTAAACGGCGCCAACCGTCAGCGCCTGGCGCTCGCGGGGAGCCGTCGGGTCGACGTCCGCGAAGCGGTCGGGGATGCCGTGATGGACAACGGTGACGCGCGCCGGATCGACGTCCGTGTTCTCGCCGATCTCGCGTGAGCGAGTAGTCCGAGTTGGTGACAAGGCGGGTGGCAAGCGCCGCGGTCGAGCGGACGAGGCGAGCCCGGACGCCACCGCGCTGCGACCCGTAGCCGATCTCCGGCATCGCAGCCGTGTCGAAGCCTCCGAAGATGAGGAGTGATGGCTTGCCACGCATCTTCGCGAAGCGCAGGGCAAGCGCCGTGTGCCAGGAGGCGAACCAGCCGACGACGGCGTCGCACTCTCCAACCCTTCGCCACAGCTCCAGGGGTCGGGGCTTGAAGCCGGGCTGGAGGTAGTCGACCACGTCGTGACGCTCCTCCAGCGCATCGCGGTCGATGCGGGTGAACGTGTTGCGGCGGCTGTGGACGTAAAGGATGCGGGGCATGGATATCTCGTCTCTTGCGTAGTCTGACTTCCCCGTGGGACCCCTCGCCTTTATCCCAGTCGCCTCGGTCACGGACTTCGTGCTCGACCCGATCGTGAATGTCGCCACCGACTTCATCGACTCGGTCGGTCTCCTTGGCGTCTTTGTGCTGATGATGCTCGAGTCGGCGTGTATCCCGGTCCCGAGCGAGGCGATCATGCTGTTCGCCGGGTTCAACGTGTCGGAGGGCGACCTGACCCTGTTCGGGATCGTCGCCGCGGGGGTGCTGGGCAACGTGGTCGGCTCGTGGCTCGCCTACGCCCTCGGCTATTTCGGCCGCCTCGAGCTTCTCGAGAAGAACAGGCTGATCCACCTCAGCCCGAAGCATCTCGCCGCGGTCGACCGCTGGTACGCGAAGAACGGTGACCTGACCGTTTTCGCAACGCGGATGTTGCCGATCGTTCGGACCTTCAGCTCTCTTCCCGCCGGCGTCGCGCGGATGCCGTTCTGGCGCTTCACCGTTCTCACCTTCCTCGGCTCGATTCCGTGGGTGTTCGCGCTTGGCGTGCTCGGCCGCGAGGTCGGCCAAAACTGGGAGGACTGGCGCGACAACCTCCATTACCTCGACTACGCGGCTCTTCTAGCGATCATCGCCGGAATCGCCTACCTCCTGATCAAGCGCCGGCGTTCTGACCCGCCCCCCGCAGCTCCAGCCGACGCGTGAGCTCCGAGCCCGCTGCTCTTGAGCTGGCGGACTCTCGCGCACTTGTCCTCGGGCTGATCCAGGGACCGACCGAGCTCCTGCCGGTCTCCTCCTCCGCCCACATCTCGCTCGTGCCGTGGCTCGCCGGGTGGGACTGGCGCCGGATCGACTCCGAAACGCGAAAGACCTTCGAGGTCGCGCTTCATGGCGGGACCGCGGCAGCGCTCGTGATCGGCCTGCGCGGCGAAATCGCCTCAGAGCTTCGGCAATTCGACATGCGGCGAGCGCTTGTGGTCGGGCTGTCTTTCGTCCCGCCGGCAATCACGGGACTTCGGCTCGAGCGGCGAATCGAGGAGCTTGGAGCGCCTAGGGCAACCGCCGGCGGCCTGATCGTGGGTGCGCTCGCGATGGCGGCGGCTGACCGGACTCCCCAAAAGCGCGGGCCCGGAGACGCCGGCGCCCTCGACGGCTTGCTGCTCGGAATCGCCCAGGCGTGTGCGCTGGTGCCGGGCGTCTCACGCAACGGGGCGACCCTCACCGCGGCCCGGGCCCGCGGGTTCGACCGCGAACAGTCGAACCTGCTCTCGAGAACGGTCGCGCTGCCGGTGATTTGTGGCGCGGTCGCGCTGAAAGGCGCACGACTTCGCAAACGGGGGCTGACCCCTGCTACGAAACGCGCACTTGTCACCGGCGCTGCTGCGTCCTTCGCATCAACACTCGCGTCGATGCGGCTGATCCGCCTGGTGGAGCGCGATCGGGCGCTCTGGCCCTACGCGGCCTACCGGCTCGCACTCGCCGGGCTGGTGCTCCAGCGGGCGCGTCGTGTTGAATCAGCGCCGTGACCCAGGAGGCCTACGAGAAAGCGGGCGTGAGCCAGAGCGAGGCTGATGCTTCGATCGCTGCGCTCGTTGCCCACCTCGGAAGGATCGACACGGGCAAGGAATCGCGCGTGCGTTCCCCTCCCCGGCCACTACGCGAGCGTCCTGCGGCTGAACAACTCGACCGGCATCGCGTTCGGAACTGACGGCGTCGGGACGAAGATGGTGGTTGCCGAGCGCCTGGGCCGGTTCGACACGATCGGGATCGACTGCATCGCGATGAACGTGAACGACCTGATCTGCGTCGGCGCCGAGCCGATCGCACTCGTCGACTTCATTCTCTGCCGCCGGGCGACCCCCGAGATCTGCGGCCAGATCGGCGAGGGTCTACGCAAGGGAGCTGAGCTGGCGGGCATCGAGATTCCCGGGGGTGAGATCGCGCAGGTCGGTGACGTGGTCGAGGGCTGGGAACTCGGCGGCTCGGCGATCGGCCTGGTCGAGCTCGACTCCATCGTCTCCGGGAGGGCGATCGAGCCCGGCGACGCGCTGGTCGGCATCCCCTCTTCCGGCCTTCATTCGAACGGTTACACGCTCGCACGCAAGGTTCTCCACGAGGTCGCGTACGACGACGACCGCCTTGGCCGCTCGCTCGGCGACGTCCTGCTCGAGCCGACGACGATCTACGTGCGGGCCGTGATGGAGCTGCTTCGCTCAGACGCCCAAGTCCACGGCCTGGCACACATCACCGGCGACGGACTCAACAACCTGCTGCGGCTCTCGCGCGAGGTCGGATACGAGCTTTCAGACCCGCTTGATGTGCCACCGGTGTTCCGCCTCATCCAGGAGCTCGGTGAGATCTCGGACTCAGAGATGCACGAGGTCTTCAACATGGGCCTCGGGTTTGTCTGCGTGGTGCCCGCGGGCGACGCCGGTGGGACGGTCGAGCTGCTTGCAGCGCACCACCCCGGCACGCGGGTGATCGGCGCGGTCACGGAACGCGCAGGCGACGTGACGCGCGGTTAGACCGCGTCCGTCTCGTTGAGCCCGCCGGGTCTCAGCTCACGAATCAGCTCACGCACATCGGGCAGCTCGTCGCCGATCTCCGCCGATGCGGTTCTGCTCGCTACCCCGCCGGGAAGCCCGATCGGAGCGGCGAGAAGCGCATCTGGGATTCCGAACGCGTCCACGAGGTCGCCGGCGAGCGGCCTGACCCGAGAGCAGAGCTCATTCACCTGGCGCGTGACCGCCTTGGCACGCGTCGAGGAGACTCTGCCGTGTTCCTGGAACCAGGCCCTGTCGCGCTCGATCTCGCTCAGGGCGTGGAGGTCGGCCAGAAGGCCCAGCACCTCAGCCAGGGCCGAGTCCTCGCAGCGCTTGACCGCTTCGGCGAAGGCTTCGTGGATCTCGCGCTCCGTGTGAGCCCTGGCGGCGGCCAGGACATGGTCTTGGCATTCGTTGAAGACATCGAAGGGATCGGCGCCATCGTCGATCCCCGCTTTCAGCCGGCGCGCGGCGCCAGAGAGGATGTGCTCCTCGCGCCAGCGCAGGAGTCCCAGGTGGTACTCGCGGTCCAGTAGGTCGTCCTCGCTTTCACGCCCCGGGACGAGGTCGTCCGTGAGGCGGCCGATCAATTCACGGGCAGCCGTCCTCTCGACGACCGTCTCCCACACCTGGCCGGCGACGAAGGCCGCGGTTCCTACCGCGTTGAGCTCGCCGAATGTGTCGCGGTATCCGGTCAGGAGCGATTTCGCCACAAGCTGGAGCAAGATCGTGTTGTCGCCCTCGAACGTCGTGAAGACTTCGGTGTCCGCCTTGAGCTCGCCGAGACGGTTCTCGCTGAGGTAGCCGACGCCTCCGCAAGCCTCGCGACACGTCTGGATCGTCTGCGTGGCGTGCCAGGTCGCAAGGGCTTTCAAACCGGCAGCGCGAGACTCGAGCTCTCGGCGAGCCAGCTGCTCCTCATCGCTCTGCTCGGGAGAGCCGTCGTCCGCGCCGAAGATCCTGTCGAGTTCCGCAACGACTCCCTCCTGCGTGAAGTGGAGCGCGTACGTCCTGGCAAGCGCCGGCAAAAGACGGCGCTGGTGCACTCTGTAGTCGAGAAGCGGCACCTCGTGCTCTGAGTCGGGCGGGCCGAACTGGCGCCGTCGCAACGCGTGGCGGATCGTGATCGTGAGCGCAGCCTTCGTCGCGCTGATCGACGCCCCGCCAACGCTGATCCTTCCCTGGATCAGCGTGCCGAGCATCGTGAAGAAGCGCCGATCCTCGTTCTCAATCGGGCTCTCGTAAATCCCATCCTCGCTTACCGAGGCGTAACGGTCGAGAAGGTTCTCGCGCGGAACGCGTACCGAGTCGAACCAGATGCGACCGTTGTCGACGCCGTTGAGGCCGAGCTTGTGGCCGCAGTCCTCGATTCGCACGCCATCACAGACGTTGCCTCTCTTGTCGCGAAGCGGCACGAGAATGCAGTGCACGCCGCGCTTCTCACCGTCGACGATGAGCTGGCAGAACACCGCCGCCAGGACCCCATCGCGCGCGGCGTTTCCGATGTAGTCCTTGCGGTCCTCGTCAGTGGGCGTGTCGATCACGAATTCGCGGGTCGCGGCGTCGTAGCTAGCCGTCGTCTGAACCCGCTGAACGTTCGAGCCATGGCCGGACTCGCTCATCGCGAAGGCGCCCGGGAGTTCGAATGTTGCGACCTGCTGCAGGTACCGCTCGTGGTGACCCCGCGTCCCCAGATGGTGGACGGCGCCACCGAAGAGGCCGAACTGCACGCCGCATTTGACGAGCAGGGAGAGATCGGACAGGGCTAGGGTCTCGAAGCTCGCGATCGCAGCGCCGACCATGCCGAGCCCGCCAAACTCCTCAGGGAAGAGGAGGGCCGGCCCGCCCGTCTCGGCGAGGGTGCCTGTCCACTCCGCCACCTTCTCGCGGTACTCGTCGGTCGAGAGCGGACCGTCGGGTTTGTCGAAGCGCGAACTGGAAAGGACGGCGCGCACGTGCTCGCGCACGTCCCGATGCTCGCCGTCGAGGTGGATCCGCATGGCGACTGGATCGAGGGGCAGTGGGGACGGCGGATTTGAGCTCACACGGGATGTCTACCGGAAGACCCGGGAGTCAGCGCGTCCGGAAGGCGCGCCTGTAGGCGGCCGGGCTCGTCGCAAGCGAGCGGCGGAAGTGCTGGCGCAGGCTGGGCGCCGAGCCGAAGCCCGCGTGTGTCGCGACATGCTCGACCGGCAGGTCTGTGGACTCGAGGAGGCGGCGTGCTTCGAGGACTCGCTGCGCGGTCACCCAGCGCAGCGGCGTCTGGCCGGTCTCCTCGCGAAAGCGCCTGGCGAAGTTGCGCGGGCTCATCGACGCGCGGCCCGCCATGGTCGCCACGTCGAGCTGCGCGTCGAGGTTGTCGAGAGCCCAGGCCCGTACCTCGCCGAGCCTTCCGTCCCCGGAGTCGCCGAGAGGGCGGGCGATGAACTGCGCCTGGCCTCCTTCGCGGTGCGGTGAGGCGACCATTGCCCGCGCGACCGCCGAGCCGATCCGCTCGCCGAAGTCGCTCCGCACCAGATGGAGGCACATGTCGATGCCCGCGCTCAGGCCGGCGGATGTGTAGATGTCGTCGTCCTCGACGTAGAGGGCGGAGGGATCAATATCGGCGGCCGGGTAGAGCTCTTGGAGCCAGGAGGCCAGGAACCAATGCGTCGTGGCCCGGCGCCCATCGAGCAAGCCCGCGCGTCCCAGGCCGAATGCCCCGGTGCAGATGGATGTGACGCGGGCTCCTCGCTCGTGCGCCGCTCTGAGACCTTCCGCCACCGGGTCCGGCAGCGGATCTCCGAGGGCCCGGTATCCCGGGACGATGATGGTGTGCGCCGTGTCGAGCGCTTCCGCACCGGCGAGCCTGTCGACGCCGAACCCGGTGGTCGTGGCGACGCGTCCACCTCGCGCTGAACAGGCGGTGAACTCGTAGAGAGGTCTCCCCTCCCGGTCGTAAGCGAGCGTGAACACCTCGGCGGCCACTCCCAGGTCGAAGGCGACCACCTGATCGAGGCAAAGAGCGACGACGCGGTGCATGGCCGAAAGCTATCGCATATTGGCATTCCTGCCACTTGTGTGGGAACGCGGCCGGCGCGACGATCTCGTCATGAAGATCGCAATTCTCGTTTTCCCGAAACTGACCGCCCTCGACGCAATCGGCCCGTACGAGGTGCTCTCCCGCATCCCCGGTGCCGAGCTCACCTTCGTCGCCCCGGAGGCCGGCGAGCTGCGCACCGACACCGGCCGGCTCGGACTTAGAGCTGATGCGTCCATCGACGAGCTCACCGACCCGGACGTGCTGGTCATCCCCGGCGGCACCGGCAACCGGCCGCTCCTCAATGACGACCGCGTCCTGGACTGGGTGCGCGGCGTCCACGAATCGAGCGCCTGGACCACCTCCGTCTGCACAGGCTCGCTCGTCCTAGGGGCGGCCCGCGTTCTCGAGGGGAAGAGGGCCACGAGTCACTGGGCCCATCGCGATGCGCTTCGCGACTACGGCGCGGAGCCCGTGGCGGAGCGCGTTGTCGAAGACGGGAAGATCATCACAGCGGCCGGAGTCTCGGCCGGAATCGACATGGGCCTGACGCTTGCCGCACGCCTCAGCGACGACGAGGTCGCGAAGGCCATCCAGCTCGGCATCGAATACGACCCCGACCCGCCGTTCGACGCCGGCTCGCCGGAGAAGGCCGGCAAGGATCTGGTGGCACTGGTGAGGAGCGTCGAGGACAGGGAGAGCGGGTAGGTCAGTCCCGTGCTTGGTTCAGGCCGCCGCCACGTCGATCGGCGGCGGCGAGCGCAGGGTCTGAAGGACGACGCAGTAGCGCTCGGTCAATCTGATGAGAGTTTCGATGTCTTCGCCGGAGGCATCTGTATCCAGATCAAATGCCAAGCTGATCTCGGCAAAGCCGACCGGAGCCGCGCGATCAACGGCGAGGGTGCCGCGAAAGTCGAGCACGCCGTCCGCGCGCACCGTTCCACCCCGAACCTCGATTCCGAGTGACGTGGAAACCGCGCGCAGGGTCACGCCCGCACAGGCAACCAGCGCTTCGAGGAGCATGTCGCCCGAGCAGAGCTGTGCGCCGTCGCCGCCGGTGGCCGGATGCAACCCGGCTACCGCAAGCGCGCGACCGGTCTCAACCGAACAGGCGATCCCGTCGGCTAGCGAGCCGGTCGCGCTGAGCGTGACGCGAGCCTCCCCTGGGTCGGTCGCGTAGCGCTCTTTGAGCGGCCCTTGCAGGCTTCGCAGTTCCGCTTGGTCCATTTTTGCGTCCTCGCTTCCAGATAGCTGACCGCCTTCATACAGGCAGAAGTGATCATCTACAAGCCAGAGAGGGTCACCTTGCCCATTCGGTCACTGACGACCTGGCGGCGCCCACCGGGCACGAGCAGTGAAATGATGGTTAAACCCGTGGCGCCCCTGGCTCACCCCGACAGCACGACACCCAGGGTCAACCCAGCTCAGCGCGGGGAGCTGGGCGCGATCAATTTCCTCTTGACGGGCATCGCCCATCGCGTCGCAAAGACCAAGGCCCCGCCCAACCTCTTCACCACGATGGGCCGCCACCGGAGCCTGTTCCGGCGATGGCTCTTCTTCGCCGGCAAGCTCATGCCGGGCGGCGACCTACCGCGAAAGGACACCGAGCTCGTGATCCTTCGGGTTTCCCACCGCACCGGCTGCCCCTACGAGGCAGGACATCATCGCCCGATGGCCCGCAAGGCCGGCCTCAGCCAGGGGCAAATCGACGCCCTGGAGGCCGACGCGATCGACGAGAGCCTGTGGTCCGAGCGGCAGGTCGCTCTGATCCGCGCGGTGGACGAGCTTCACGCCAACCGGCGGATCGGCGACGAGACGTTTGGCGCACTTCGCTCGGAACTTTCCGACAGGGACCTTGTGGAACTCTGCATGGTCGAGGGTCATTACGAGATGCTTGCCGGGCTCATCAACTCTCTGGGAATTCAGGAGGACGTTCACAGATGAAGGGTGGGGTCGCCGGCAAGGCTTGTCTGATCACCGGCGCGGCGGGGGGCATCGGGCGGGAGACCGCCCTGGCCGCAGCTTCGAAAGGCGCGAAGCTCGTCCTCACCGACATCCAGGCGGAGCCGCTGGAGCGAACCGCCGAGGACGTCCGCGCACGCGGCGCCGAGGTTCTCCACTTCGAGGCATTCGACATCACGGACCACGCGGCCGTCACGGCTCTTGCCGAGAAGGTGCACGCCGAGCACGGCCCGCTGGACGTCGTCATGAACATCGCCGGAACCTCGACCTGGGGCTCGGTCGATCGCCTGAAGGTGGAGCACTACCGAAAGCTCGTCGAGATCGACCTGATGGGACCGATCCACATAATCGAGGCATTCGTACCTCCGATGGTGAAGGCCGGCAAGGGCGGCCACCTCGTCAACGTCTCATCCGCGGCCGGCCTCTTCGGCCTGCCCTGGCACACGGCGTACAGCGCCGCGAAGTTCGGCCTGCGCGGAGTGTCCGAAGTCCTTCGCTTCGATCTCGAGCCGTTCGACATCGGAGTCAGCCTCGTCTGCCCCGGCGCCGTCCACACCCCCCTTGTCGGAACGATCGACATTGTCGGCGTCGATAGGGAGCACCGCTCGGTGAAGAAGCTGACCGACCGCTTCGTGAGCCGCGCCACGACGCCCGAGCACGTCGCGGACTGCATTCTCAAGGCTGTCGAAAAGAACAAGTACCTGGTTTTCACGTCACATGAGATTCATGCGTTGGCACTGGCGCAACGGTATTTCCCCCCGTCCTACAACCTCGTGATGCGGATCATGAATCGGCAACTCGTCAAGGTCGGCGAGCGAGCCTCTACGTCGGCCTGACGGTTACCCACCCTTGACCCGCGCCTGAACCTTGCCGGACGCCCCCTGCCGGGGGGCCAAGCATCGTAGGATCGGGATATCGCGCCCAGTTCCGGAGCGCTCGGGAAACGGCGCTCCGGCGGCGAATCCCGCAAGGGAAAGCCCTGATGACGACGATGAGCACCGACGCCACACCACGAAGCGGAACCGGCCTGATCGGCACGGTGCTCTCCGGCCGCTACCGGCTCGACGGCAAGCTCGGCTCCGGCGGCATGTCGACCGTCTACTTGGCGCTCGACCAAACGCTCCAGCGGCAGGTCGCCGCGAAGGTTCTCCACCGCGAGATGTCAGACCAGCCGGACCAGCTCGAGCGCTTCCGCCGCGAAGCGCGCGCGGTGGCCCAGGTTTCGCACCCCAACGTCGTGTCCGTCATCGATGCCGGCAATGACGTCGATGGCCACCCGTACATCGTCTTCGAGTACGTGGAGGGCGAGACGCTCAAGCAGCGGATCGACAGACTCGGCCGCCTCCCGCTCGACGAGGCCGCTGCCTACGCGATCGAGATCGGTCGCGGTCTCCAAGCCGCCCACCACGCCGGCATGGTGCACCGCGATGTCAAGCCCCAGAACGTCCTCATCGACACCGAGGGCCGTGCCAAGGTCACGGACTTCGGTATCGCGCTCTCCCAGGAGGCCGACGGCCTCACCCGTACCGGCCGTGTCCTCGGCACGACGGACTATGTCTCGCCCGAGCAGGCCATGGGCAAGGAGGTGGACCAGCGTTCCGACGTCTACTCGCTTGGGATCCTCCTCTACGAGATGCTCCGCGGCGACGTGCCGTTCAAGGCGGAGACGCTCGTTGGCGTGGCCATGAAGCACGTCAACGACCCGATGCCCGACATTCAGGCCACCCGCCCTGGGACGTCCAACGCACTGGCCGCCGTCATCGAGCAGGCGACGCAGAAGGAGCCGAAGAAGCGCTACCGCGATATGGGTGCGATGCTCGCTGACCTCGAAGGCGCGCTCGAGGTCGAGATCGCCCGTTCGGGTGGCGGCGGCACCGGCGAGGCGACGACGGTCCTCGACTCGGTTCCCTCCAAGCGCCGCATCCTCTCTTCCCGCTCCGTTTCGATCGCAGGCATCCTGCTCGTACTTGCGGGTGTCCTCGTCGCCCTGGCGCTGATTGAGCTTGGCGGTGAGGCCGAGAAGAAGCCTTCGAAGGTCGGTGGAGAGACGGTGGCGGGGGCGCCACAGTCAGGCGACGAGATTGCGCTGAGCGATGCCGACGACTTCGACCCTCCTCCCGGTGATGAGGACGAACACGGCGAGTCCGTTCAAAGCGCCATCGACGGAAGTCCGAACACATCGTGGTCGACCGAGAGCTACACGGTCTCTCCAGTCCTGGAAGAGAACGTTGGAGAAAAGGCCGGGGTCGGGCTCATCGTGTCTCCAGGCGAGGCCGTGGATGGCCGGCAGCTTCAGATCCAGACCGGGGACCCGGGTTGGAAAGGGATCATCTACGGGATCGAGGGAGATCCCCCCGACGATCTCGCCGGCTGGGGAGACCCGGTCTCACAGCCCTTCACGACGAACGAGGACACGACGACGGTCGAACTTTCGACCAATCATTCAGACCACTACCTGATCTGGATCACGGAACTCGCCGACAACCCCGACGGCGGCTACTTCGCCTCGATCGGGGACGTGGCGCTCTTCAACTGAGCGCGCGAACCGCCGAGAGTCGTCTCGAGGTACCAATGGGACCTTCAGGTGACACTCAGTGCTCGGGGGTTCGCGTGACGACCGCGTCCGGCGGCAGCGGGTAGGGTCCCCGCCGATGAGCGACGCCACTGCAGCCCCACCGCCCCCGCCCACGCCGACCGCCGCTTCCGGTGAGCCGAAGGCCAGCGGAGCCATGCGGGCCCTCGCCGCCGTGGTCGCGCTGGTCTTGCTTTTCGGCGTTGCGGTGATGGTCATCATCGTGATCAACCCCGACAACCTTCCTCTGTGCGACGACGTCGCTGCGGGGAAGGCAAAGCTGGGCCCGACGCTCGAATGCATCGATTCCTCCAGCGCGGTCTACAACGCGCAGCGCGTTCTCGCCGGCATCTGCGGAGTGATCGGGGCCCTGGCGGCCCTCTTGGGCTTCTACGTCGCCGCCACGGGCCGGCGCGGCTCGCAGATGGCGAAGCTCACCGGCATCGCCATCGCCGTCGGCGTCGTCGTCTTCCTCATGGACAACATCTAGGCGCGCGGGCTCGGGCGCCCACGAGGTGCCCCGCCCCGGGGATACTGTCCAGATGACGCTTGGCGATGCCGAAGTCGTGAGCCAGATGTGGCAGGCGTTTTTGGCCGGTGACGTCGAGGCTGCGTGGAGCCACTTCGACCGCGACGTCGAGTGGGACGGGACGAACCTTCCGGACGGGCGCGTGGGCTTCGGCCGTCAAGCGGTTCTCGATCATGTCGCCGCATGGGCAGACACTTGGGACGACTGGACGGTCGAGATCAAGCAGGTAGTTGAGGCTGACGGCGACCGTGTGCTCCTCTTCATGCGAGAGCACGGAACGAGCAAGAGCGGCCTAAATATCGATGAGGTGCACGCTGAGGTCTACGACATGAGGGAGGGCAAGATCGTGCGGCGCAAGGGCTACTCCGATCCGCAAGAGGCGGTCACTGCCGTCGGGCTGCCGAGCAAGACCTGGAAGGAATAACTCACCGGTTGCGTGAGACGTTTAGCGCGGGCCGGGCGCGAGCCACGCCTCGAGCTCGGCTTTTCCTTCGATCAGGTCCGCCACGTACTCTCCGAGCGCGGGCGCGTGCTTGAAACCGTGTCCGGAGCCGCCGCCGAGGAGCCAGTGGCCCTCGAAGTCGCTCCGAGGGACCGATCACGAAGTGGTGATCAGGCGTCATCTCGTACGGCATGACCCGCGCCGAGACAACACCCGTTCCGGCAAGCGCCGGGAAGCGGCGGGCGATGTACTGCGAGAATCGCCTCGATCGCCGTCGCGTCGGGGACGCGAGCGTCGCGTTCGATGTCGAACTCGCGACCGGGCTCATGCGAGAGCGCCTTGATGCCCAATCCCTCGAAATCCGGAAAGCCGTAGAGGCCGGCGGCCTCGTCGAACCACGCCGGGCCCTCGCGCCACGCGGGAGGCGAGTGCCAATGGAGCACGTCCTGCCAGGTCGCTCGGACGGGCGCTTCGTCCGGGAAAAGACCGCCAAGCCAGGCGCCGCAAGCCCACACGACGACGTCGGCCTCGTACGAACCCCGGCCGTTGTAGCTCGACCGGCGCGGGCCTGCCGGACCGGGCGCGTTCTCGCCATGAACGCCGCGCCATTGCTCTTCGCGCGCCGAACGAGTGATTCGACGGCGGCAGTCGCTCGGATGATCGCCGCATCCGGCTCGTAGAGGACGCGGATGAGGTCGTCTGATTCCGAGGTCAGGGAATAGCGTCCCGCGCATCCTGCGGCGCGAGCCACTCGTGCGGCACCTCCAGCCGCTCGAGGCCGGCCGCCGCTTTCGCCACCCAATCGCCCCTCCGCACTCGAACCACGCGAGGCCCGTCCGCTCGAACAGAGGCGTGTCCTGGGGCCTCGAAAGCTCGGCCCAGAGCTCGCGTGCGCGCAGCGCCGAGCGCATGTACCACTCGTCTTCTCGGCGAGTCGCCGTGCCCGACCCGCAGAAGGCGGGTTCGGTCGCCAGAGCTGCCCCGCACGTTGGCCGGCGCGTACTGATCGAAGACCGCCACGTCCCAGCCGCGCCGCGCCAGCGAATCTGCTGCCGCCGCTCCGAAGACCCCAGCGCCGACGACGATCGCCTGACCGCTCGGACATGGGCCGATCAGAACTCGTACGAGCGCTCCTCGGCCGTGCCTCTCGACCGCCAGCTTCACCAGCCGGTCGCAGAGCGTCCGGGTAGGAGACGCCCGTCGCCTCGAAGAGCTTTCCGAAGACGCTCGTCTCGGTGAACCCGGGGATCGTGTTGATCTCGTTCACGAGCACCTCGCCGTCCTCGGTGACGAAGAAGTCGCAGCGCGCGAGGCCGCGGCAGTCGAGCGCCTTGTAGACCTCGACGGCGAGCTGCGCACCCGCTCGACGCGCCTCGTCGCCGATCGGCGCCGGCACGGCCAGCTGCATGCCGCCGTCCGTGTACTTCGCCTCGTAGTCGTACCACTCGGCTCCCTGGGTGACGATCTCGCCAGGGAGCGAAGCCTCGGGCTCGGTGTTGCCGATGACCGAGCACTCGACTCTCCCGGCCCTCGCAGTGCGCCTCGACTGATCACTCGCGGATCGTGCCGGAGCGCCAGCTCGACCGCGTCGTCGAGCTCCTGCTCCACGGACATAACGCGTGTGATCCCGACGCTCGAACCCAGGCGCGACGGCTTGACCCAGAGCGGCATCCCCATCGCCGCGGCCTGCTCACGCCAACCGGTCTCGCCCGCCTGGCAGAAGTCCACCTGCGGGAAGCCGTGGTGGGCGAGGAGACGCTTGCAGATGAGCTTGTCCATGGCAACCGCGGCGGCCAACACGCTCGGCCCCGCGTAGGGAACGTCGAGGCACTCGAGCAGCCCCTGCACGGTCCCGTCCTCGCCGAATGGCCCGTGGAGAACCGGAAACGCGACGTCGCAGCCCAGCAGCCCGCCGGCGGCCCGCAGCTCGACCTCCTGGCCGTCGACGTCAGCCAGCGCCCGTCCCGCTCGATCAGTACGCGAACGACCTCGTGGCCCGCCTGCTCGAGGCCGTCGGCGACCGACGCGCCCGAGCGGAGCGAGACATCGTGCTCGGAGGAGCGGCCGCCTGAGAGGACGGCGACCTTCATGGCCGTACGGCCCTCCGACGGCTGGCGCGGCGTCCTCCACCGGGTCAACCGGATCGTCGGGGTCTTCGGGCGGCACGAAATCGGCGACGAAGATCGTCACCGGATCGGAGGCGCGGAGGCGGTAGCCGGCTCCGGGCGCCTGCGTGGTGACCCGGCCGTCCAGCGATTCGTCTTCGGTGTCCTGCATCATGACCTTGATGTTGGTGAGCGCCGCGGCCCTGCAGAGTTGCCTCCGCCTGGTCCTGCGGCTGCCCCTCGACGTTCGGCATCAGGACCGACCCCGCGCCGTTCGAGACGGTGATCAGCGATCTCGGAGTTCGGCTTTGACCTCCGCTGCCACCCGCCGGGTCCTGCGCGATCACCTCACCCTCCGGGCACGTCGGAGTCCTTCTCCTCGACGTTCGGGATCAGGCCGGCGTCGCGGATCTGCGTTGGGCCTCGTCCTCCTGGAGACCGACCACGCTCGGGCACGGTGACGGAGTTCTCGCCCTTCGAGATCAGGATCGTCACCGTCGACTCGCACTCGACCTTCTCGCCGGCCGGTGGCTCCGTCGACGACGACCTTCCCCGGCTCGACGCTGTTGGAGAAGACCTGCTCGGACTTCACCTGGAGATTGTCGTCCTGGAGCTTCTTGGTCGCATCTGCCCCCGGTTCGCCGATGACGCCCTTCGCCGGAATCGCGCACCTGAAGGCCGAGGCTGACCGACATCGTCCACCTCGAGCCCTTGTCAGCGCTCGGTGCCCGCGGGCGGGTCCGTCTCCGAGACGGTGCCGGGCTCGTCGCAGATCTCGACGTCTCTCGACGCGACGTCGAAGCCGGCTCCCTCGAGCTCGTCGGTCGCGGACTGTCGGTTCTGGCCGATCACCGAGGGCACCAGCACCTTCTCGCTGCGCGTCAGCGCGAAGGCGATCCCGGCGATGATCAGGAGCGCGAGGATGGCAAGAGCGATGATCTTGTTGCGACGGCTGTTGTCCTCCTCGTCTTCCTCCGACGCCGGGGCGACGACCGCTGCGGCGTAGACGGCGGTACCGCCCGCGCCCGGATTGGCCTCGGCGGCGTCGAGCGCGCGCAGGAACTCGGTTGCGTTGGCGTAGCGGTCCTTCGGATCCTTCGCGAGCGCCTTCAGCACCACGGCGTCGAGGGCGGGAGGGATCGACGGGTTGATCCGGCGCGGCGGGACCGGTGCCTCCGAAACCTGCTTGAGCGCGATCGCCACCGCCGTCTCCGCCTCGAAGGGGACCTGCCCGGTGAGCGCCTCGTAGAGGATCACCCCGACCGAGTAGATGTCCGAGACACGCGGTGGTCTCGAAGCCTTGCGCCTGCTCGGGCGACAGGTACTGCGCGGTGCCGAGCACCGAGCCCGTCTGCGGTGATCTCCGACGCCCCCGCGCGAGCGATCCCGAAGTCGGTAACCCGCGCGCGTCCTTCCGCGTCAACGAGGACGTTGTGCGGCTTCAGGTCGCGGTGGACGATCCCCCGCTCGTGGGCGAACCTCACGCCGACGAGGATCTGGCGGACGATCTCGACCGCCTCGGCGGGCGAGAGCCCGCGGTCGATCAGATCCTTCAGCGAGGCTCCCTGCACGTACTCCATCGCGATGAAGTGGCGGCCGTCGTGAACCCCGCGGTCGTAGACGGAGACGACGTTCGGGTGCTGAAGCCCGGCCGCCGACCTGCGCCTCGCGACGGAAGCGCTCGACGAACTGCTCGTCGGCTCCGAACCGCTCGTGGAGGAACTTGAGCGCCACGACCCGTCCGAGCATCGAATCGTCGGCCGACCACACGTCCGCCATGCCGCCGGACCCGACACGCTGGATGAGCGTGTAGCGGTCGCCGATCGCTGTCCGGCTTGGAGCCTCATCCGCCGAGTGCGTCCAGCGACGGCCGTGGCCACCGGCCCGGCATCGGTGGCCGCCAAAGCACCCCATGCACGGCTCGAGCGTTGCGGCGACCGCGATCTGCGGATCCTCGGCTGGAGCGAACGCGATGAGCCAGGGCTGATTCAACCGCTGCTCGATGTTGGTTTCAGCGGTGCCGGTCTTCCCTGCGAGAGTGCCGACCGAAGTCGTCAGGCCGGCCGCGGTTCCGATCGACGCGACCTGGGTCATCATGTCCGTCACCTTCGTGGCCGTCTCCTCACTCATCACCTCAGACTGCTCCTCCGGGTCGAGCTCTTCGATCTTGCGACCGTCCGGATCGACGGCCTGCTCGAGGAATCTGCGGCTTCATCAGCACACCGTCGTTGGCCACCGCGGCAGCGACCTCTGCCATCTGAAGCGGCGTCGTCAGGAGGCGCTCCTGGCCGATTGCGACACGCCCGATGTCGATCGAGTCGGTCGCGTCGAGGAGCTTTCCGGAGTCGTACACGCCGCTCGGCGCCATCGTGTCGTCCGGGTAGTCGAGCTCCGGATCCTGGTCGAAGCCGAAGCGCTGCATGTATTCGAAGTAGGTGTCGCTACCCAGCTTCTCACCGACCTGCGCCCAGTATGTGTTGACCGATTGCGTGAGCGCAGTGGTCATGTCGATGTCGCCGAAGCTCTGGTCGAAGTCGTTGGAGAGCGGAGCGCCCGAGATCGTCTTCGGTGAATCGGCGTTGAGGACCGTGTCCGTGTCGAACTCGCCGGAGTCGATCGCGGCGACGGCGCTGACGACCTTCATCGTCGAGCCCGGCGGGTACGTCGCCTGCGTCGAGCGGTTGAAGAGCGGCGAGCTCGTTCCCTCCTGCGTGAGCTGCGAAAAGGTGTCCCCCTCGTCGAGGGAGTCTGGGTCGTAGCCCGGGACGGAGGCCATGACGCGGACAGCGCCCGTGTCCGGCTCGATCGCAACCACCGCACCGCCGGCCGCGCCCGTCGAGGTGACCGCGCTCTGAAGCGACTGCGTTGCGACGCGCTGAGCGTCAGCGTTGAGCGTGAGCGTGATGTCAGCCCCCTCGCGCGGCGTGCCCGAGAGCTGGTCGATCAGCGTTGCGAACTCGTTCTGGTCGCCCGAGAGAAGTTCGTTTTCGGAAAGCTCCACGCCAGTTCGGTCGATGTCGGCGAACGAGTAGCCCACCGGGTTGCCGAAGAGAGTCCCGAGCGGATAGCTCCGCACGTACACCTGCTGATTGGGGTTTCCGCCTGCGCCGCCGGCCGGTCTCGACTCGGCGATCAGCTCGCCGTCCGAGCTGGTGATCGAGCCGCGTGGAATCTGCTGCTCCTCGATCAAAGGTCGCTTGTTGTCCGGCTTCTCGGACAGCGAGTCCGCCTCGAGCACGGCCCAGCGCGACGTGAAGATCACGAGAAACGAGAAGAGGACCAGGATCACCCCGTAGAGCCGGACGATCTGGCGGTTCACGCGAACTTCCCCTGGCCGCGCACGGGCGCGGTCGGAGACCAGGAGCAGCAGGGCAAGCAGGATCATGTTCGCCACGATCGAGCTGCCGCCGAACGAGATGAACGGCAGGGTCACGCCGGTGAGCGGAATCACTTTGGTGACACCGCCGATGATCACGAACGCCTGAAGGCAGAAGACCGCGCTGAGGCCGGTGGCGAGGAGCTTCGAGAACCCGTCAGGCGCCATCAAGGCCGTCTTGAATCCCCGCGCTCCGATCAAGGCGTAGAGGGCGATCAGCCCGCAGGCTCCGAACAGGCCCAGCTCAGCGACGATCACGGCGAAGATGAAGTCCGTGTGGGGCTCGGGCAGGATCGATCCGCAGTAGGGAAACTTCTCGCCCTTGCAGTCGGGCGCGAATGGGCCGGGGAGCTTGATGAGCGACTCGCCGAGGCCTTCGCCGAACAGGCCCCCCTCCGACTCCGTGTAGAGCGCCTGGCGAACCTGCCCAACGCCGCAGTCCTCACCGCCGTCGATCTGCTTTTGCGAAAGATCGCACGGGTTTGCGTCGAACGTGTTGGTCCAGATGTCGACGCGGTCCTGGACGTGGCCGACGGTGCTGGCAAAGAACGCGGCGCCGACGAAGAACATCGAGATGCCGATGAGGACATAGGACAACCGGTTCGTCGCCACGTAGACGAGGGCGAGAAAGGCACCGAAGAACATGAGCGACGAGCCGAGGTCTCGAATGAAGACGAGCATGAACATCGCGGCTCCCCACACAACGAGGAGCGGGCCGAAGTGTTTGATGGGCGGAAAGGTGATGCCGGCGAACCGCCGCGCCGCAACCGACAGGAGCTCCTTCGTGTCGTTCAGGTAGCTCGCCAGGAAGATGACCACGCCGATCTTCGCCAGCTCGGCTGTCTGGAAGGAGAGCGGCCCGATGTTGATCGCCAGGTACGCGCCGTTTACGGTCGAGCCGATTCCGGGGAGGCGCGGGGCCATCAACAGGGCGATCGAGCCGGCCGCGATGAGATAGCGATAGCGCTCGAGCAGGTGGTAATCGCGCAGGAACACGATCGTCGCGGCGAATGCGGCAAGCCCGATCAAAAAGACGGTTGCCTGCTCGACGGCCAGAGTTTCGTCGATCCGGTAGAGCATCACGATGCCCACTGCGGCGAGCGCTGCGCAAAGGGGGAAGAGGTATGGATCCGCGTTGTTCAACGCGACCCGAAGGAACAGGTGGGTGGCAACGCAGATCGCAAGGAAATAGCCGCCGTAGGTGAGGCTGAGGTCGCTGATCTCGTCCGAGCGGACGGCGAAGACGGCCCCAAAGCCGGCGCTGACCAGAAGCGCAACCGGAATCAGCGCGAAGAGCTCGCGGTTCCGGGCGCTCATCCCTTGACCGGCCGCTTCTTGTGACCGCCCTTCTTGTCTCCTCCCTGATCGTCCTTCTGATTGCCGTTGACGTCGTTCTTGGTGCCGCTCTGTCCGGTATCGATCGGCGTCGTGGATGTAGCGACAGCTGCCTCGAGGTCGTCGAGCAGGTCAGCGGCGTCGTCCTTGGAGCGAAGGTCGTGATCGGTCGCCTCGTCACGGCGGTCCTCCGGAAGCGAGGCCACCTGCGTGGGTGACGAGGTGACCTCCGAGTAGAGCTCGATTCCCAACGGCAGGTCGTACGGGAGGCCGCGGTAAAGGGCGATACGGCCTCCCTCGTCGGTGCCGAGGAAGTAGACCTGCCTCGCCGCGACGATTCCCGCGGCAACGATGCCCGCGATGACGATCATGGCGATCAACGACTTGACCGGAAAGCGCCGCTTCTTCGGCTCAGGCTCCCGGCGGCGCGGTGGCGCCCCGGACGCTGCACCGCCCAGGCTGGCACGGCGGCGGCGCGCCGCCTCGATGCGGACGGCCTCGGCGGTCAGCCCAGCGCCCTCGGCGGTGGGTCCGACGAGCGTGGCGCCGGCGTCGTCCTCCACCGCTTCGCCCTCCTCGAGACGGAAGGCGATCACCGTGATGTTGTCGCGCCCGCCGGCCTCGTTGGCCTCGTTGACGAGCCAGGTGGTCGCCTCGTCGAGCGACGACGACTCGGTCAGGACGTTCTGCGACCAGCGAGTCCTTGACCATCGTCGTGAGGCCGTCCGAGCACATCAGGTAGACGTCCCCCGGCCGCGCGCTCACGGTGAGCGTGTCGACTTCGACCTCTGCCTCCGGCCCCAGGGCACGCGTGATGATCGAGCGCTGCGGGTGGTCCTCGGCCTCTTCGTCGGTCAGGCGGCCCTGACGGCGCAGCTCCTCGACAAGCGAGTGGTCCGAGGTGAGAAGCTTCAGCTCGCCGTCGCGGAAAAGGTATGCGCGGCTGTCGCCGACGTGGCCGATCGCGACCTCGTCGCCGTCGACCAGAGCGGCGGTGAGCGTCGTGCCCATGCCCGAGCGGGTGGCGTCGTGCTGTGCGAGGGAGTGGATCTGGCTGTTCGCGCTCTCGGCGACCGTGCGCAGGAACGACTCCGGCGACTCGGAGCCGCGCTCTGCGGGCTCGAACGCCTCAGCGGCCATCCGCGAGGCGACCTCGCCCGCCTGGGCGCCGCCCATGCCGTCTGCCACGGCGAAGAGCGGGCCGCGGACGAAGTAGGAGTCCTCGTTAGCCGTGCGCTGGCGGCCCGTGTCGGTCTTGTATGCCTCCTCGGCGACTCGCAGGGGCATCGGCTCCAGACGTCCATCTCGAATCGAAGCTCGGTGTCGCCGATGCGGATCTCGTCCAGGTCGGAAAGCGTCGCCTCGGAGCGGAGCTGGCCGCCGTTCAGATAGGTGCCGTTGGTCGAGCCCATGTCCTCGACGTAATAAGCTCGAGTCCGCGCGAATAGCATGCCGGCAGTGGATCGCCGGAGGCGAACTTGTCGTCGATCTGAACGTCGGCATCCGTCGTCACGGCCGATCGTGAGGCCGCCGAAGAGGTCGTAGCGGGTATCCGGCTCCAGACCGCCGCCCTTCATCGCGACCAGCGAAGCGTCCGTAGACGGCGCACGGCCGCCACCGGCCTGCGCCTGATGGAAGCCCGTTGCCTCCGGCGCCGGGGTAGCGGTCTGGCGCAGCTCCTTGAGCGCGCTGCGCCCGACCCACAGCAGGAAGAGATAGAGCACGGCCAAAAAACCGAACTTGAGGCCGACCGCGATCGGCTCGGTGTCCATTAGCCGCTCACCTCAATGCTCGATGTCGAAGGTGAAGTAGGTGGTGCCGATCTGAACGTGTCGCCTGGGCTGAGGCGAGCCGAATCGACCTGACGACCGTTGACCTTGATGCCGTTCGTCGAGCCGAGGTCGGCCACTTCCCAGTCGCCGTTCGAGTTGCGGCGAAGCTCGGCATGCTTGCGCGAGACGTTGGGGTCGGCGAGAACGCAGTCGCACTCGCGCGAGCGGCCGAGCGATGCGACGGGACCGTCGAGCACGAACCGGCGGTCGTCGAGCGAGACGATCGCCTTGGTCTCGGTGAGGTGGGCGGTCTTCCGAGCCGTCTTGGACTGACGCTCGGCCTTGGGAGGCACTTGATAGACCATCGTGTGGCCGGGATCGCCCTGGGAAGGCGCCTGGCCTTCGCGCTGGGCCGGCTTGACGAGGCGGGTCTGGATCCCGAACTCGCCGAGGCGCAGACGCTCGTCCGTCTCGAGCGTCACCTCCGGCCGGGTGAGCAGGGCGAAGTCGTTGCGGCGAGCGTGCTCGAGAAGGTAGGCCGACAGCTCCTGCTCGAGTGAGCTCTCGTAGCCCTCGAGGCGCTCGCGGTCCTCCGGCCCGAGCCAGACCGTGTACTGGTTGGGGACGTACACGCGCGCGACCGACGCCGTGCGGTGGGCGTCCATCTCCTTCGCCAGCTTGCGGGCGATCTCCACGGGTTGGACCTGCGAGGAGAAGGTGCGTGAAAACACACCTTCGACAAGGCTCTCTATCCGTGCTTCGAGGTTTCGAAGGACGCTGATCTCGATTCTCCTTGGGGCACGCGACGCGGGCACACGGGCATCGCCTCCAGCGGCCCGCTGTAAGCCCGGAATCCTAGCCGCGATTGGGAGCTCTGGCCGGTTTTACCCGTGACCGTGCAGGGCTGGGCGCACGCTCGTGAGCGCGCGGAGGCGTCCCGGCTGGTCAGATCGCTGGGCGCCGGTGCGTGCGTAGACGGCCAGCGCCACGGTTACGACGGCGAATGCAGCGCCCGGGCTCTGCGACCCATCGCCCACAGCGGCAAGCCCTGCAGCCAGGCCGGCGGCCCAGATGATCGTGCCCACGAGCGCGAAGGCCGGATGCGTATTCATGACCATTCCGAGGAGGACCGCGGCGGCCGCGAGCACAGCGAGACCGATCAGCGCAGAGGGCTCGGCGAAAACTCCGAGCACGTCCGTGAGGGCGGTCGAGGCAGAGTCTCGCCACGCGGCCGGGGCCTGCTCGCGGATCCCGAGGTTGTCGCCCAATCCAAGACCGATCGCTCCAACCAGGTACGAGGCGAATGACAGTGCGCCCAGGGAAGCTCGTTCTCGTGTGTTACGCCCGAGCAGGGCTACGAGCGTCGGCGCCACGGCGAGGGCGCCGATTGCCCCCAGCGGCGCAGCGGCCAGCGGCAGGAGAGCCATCAGCGGCCTGCTCGCGAGGGCTAGCGCCGGGAGGAGCACGACGGCGAGGACCAGGGCAAGGCCGGGGAGGCCCGCGGGCCCGGCAAGCGCGGCGAGCGCGGTTCCGGCGCCGACGAGGCCGAGGACACGGCCGAAGGAACGGCGCACGAGCGGCGCATCGTCGCCATCGGGCGAGGGCACGGCGCACTCGTCGTCGAGCTGAGGCCCGACGCGCGCGAGCTCGGCACGCAGGCGCTTGAGGGTGGGCCGGTTGCGCGGATCCGCTTCGAGGCAGGCGTCGATCTGGGCGATCAGCGGGTTCGGCAGGTCGGGGCGGTTGATTCCGAGCGAGGGGACCGGCTGGCCGATCTGGCGAGCGGTCTGCGCGGGGGTACGGCGGGTGACCGGGTTCTCTCCCGCCCACGCCTCATAGAGAGTGAGCGCCAAGGAGTAGACGTCTGCCTCGGGGCCGGCGTGGGCGCCCTCGGCCTGCTCGGGAGCCATGTAGGCGAGCGTTCCCATCACCTCGCCGGTACCGGTCAGCGCAGGAGCGCCCGCGACGGCCGCGATGCCGAAGTCCATGAGCTTCGCCCGGCGCCCCTGGGAGTCGAACGGCCGGACGATCGCGTTCTGTGGCTTCACATCGCGATGGATGACGCCGCGCTCGTGGGCGTGGCAGAGGGCCTCGCACAGATCGGTGCCGATCTCGGCAACGTCCTTGTCGGAGATCGATCCATCGCGGGCGACCCGGTCGAGTGTCCTGCCGTGAACCAGCTCGGACACCAGCAGCGCGTGCCCGTCGCGCTCGCCCAGCTCGTAGAGCGTGACGATGGCTGGATGGTTCAGGCGTGCGGCGGCCTGGGCTTCCCGAAGCACCCGGTCGGCGCCCGCAGTCTGAATCTCCTTGATCGCGACCTCGCGTTGAAGGCGCTCGTCGAAGGCGCGGAAAACGGTTCCCATGCCGCCCGAGCCGATGCGCTCGCCGACCCGGAACCGCCCCATCAAGAGTTCGCCTGACACTTCAGATCCGCAATTCGCTGGCTCAGGGCGCTTTCCTGCCGCGCGCGCGGTAATACTCACCCCGAGTGGAAGCCTCGCAACCCGACGATTCCTTTGCCTCCGCGCAACGGAGAACGCAGCCTCCCGCACCACGCCGGCGTCGCCCGCCGCCGCCGCGCGAGCCAACCGGCGACCTTTTGAAGCGCCGCTTCATCGCGTTCCTGATCGGGGCCGCGGTCGTGGTTGCCCTGCTCTTCCTGGTCAAAGGCTGCCTGAACGCACGGAAGGAGCGCGCCTACGACAACTACCTGCGCGACCTCGACGCGCTCGTCACCACCTCCTCGCAGCTCTCCGACGAGTTCTTCGGCCGGTTCCGCGATCCGGGCGGCGCGACCGAGCTCGAGTTCCAGGCGCAGCTCGGATCAAGCCGCGGAACGGCCGAGGACCTCCTGAAACGGGCCGAGGGACTCGATACACCTGGCGACCTCAAGGACGCGCAGTCGGATCTGGACCTCGCGTTCGAGCTCCGGCGCGATGGCGTTAACTCGATCGTCGAGCAGGCCGAGGTCGCGCTCGGCGAGAAGAACAGCCTTGACGCGATCGACGGATCGCGACCGACATGCGCGAGTTCCTTGCATCCGACGTCCTCTACGAGCGGGCGCGCTCGGAGATCACGGACGCCCTGGACGAGCAGGGCATCGACGGCGAGGTCCCGGCCTCCACCTTCCTGCCCGAGCCCATTGACCTCTGGCTCGACGACCTCCAGATCGCCGCGCTGCTCGCCCAGGTCGCCGGCGAGACGGGAGCCGCCGGCGACACGACGCGCGGTACCGAGCTGTCGACCGTCATCATCAGGCCGGGGAACGTCCCGCTGACCCCGGACACGCTCAATCAGCTCTCGGAAGATCCCGACCGAGATCGAGGTCGGAGTCCTCAACGGCGGGGTCAACGACGAGACCGACGTGCTGGTCTCCTACGAGTTTCTCGGGTCGACCGAACCCATCCAGGGCGAGATGCCCGATTCGCGCGAATCAACCCGGGTGAGACAGCTTCGGTCGCTCTGCCGATCGTCGGCGAGATCCCCTACGGCGACGAGCTGACCTTGATCGTCACCGTCTTCCCGGTCCCCGGCGAGTCGATCGTGGACAACAACGAGCTGCCTACCAAGTCCGCTTCGGCGGCTGACGGCCGCTACCTTCGCGCCATGCCGCCGCTTTCCGTTGCCTTCCTCGGCCCTGCCGGGACCTTCTCCGACGACGCGCTCGCGCGCCGCGAGCCTTCGCGCTGCGGCCGAAGTCGGATCCGCGGCCTGCCGCGACGATCCACGATGCCGTGATGGCTGTTGCGCTCGGGAACGCCGATCGTGCGCTGGTCCCGTTCGAGAACTCGATCGAGGGCTCGGTGCGCCCCACGCTTGACGCGCTGGCGTTCGACGCCGAGACGGTCGAAGATCGCCGGTGAGCACGACCACGCGATCTCGCAGGCCCTGATCGCGCGCGAACAAGTCGGGCCTGGAGTTGATCGAGGTTGTCGTGAGCCACCCGCAGCCGAGCGCCCAGTGCGCACGGTTCCTGCGCGAGCAGTTTGCCGCAGGCCGAGATCCGTGGCACCGACTCCACGGCCGAGGCGGTGCGCCGGGTCTCTGAGAGTCCGACGGCCGATGGGCGGCGCTGGGCGCCGCGTCGGCCGCCGGGCGACTACGGGTGTGTCGTCCTCCAGCGACGGTGTCGAGGACGAGCCGGGCAACGTCACCCGCTTCGCGTGGCTCGCGCCGGAAGGGGTGAGTCCGGAGCGCGAGGATGGCAAGGACTGGCGGACCACTCTGATCTTCTCCGAGTTGGGCGCCGACCACCCGGGCGCGCTCGTCGACGCGCTGTACGAGATCTCGAATCGCGAGGTCAACATGACCCGCATCGAGTCGCGGCCACGGCGCTTCGAACTCGGGCGCTACATGTTCTTCATCGACCTGGAAGGCGCGGAGACCGACCCCGCGGTGGCCGAGGCGATCGGCGCGCTTCGCAACAAGGCGGAGAACGTCAGGGTGCTCGGGAGCTATCCGATCGACGGGCCCGTTCCCTGATTGCACCCGCCGCCGCCCGGCGGGTCTAGAATCCGCAAGGCGTGACCAGCGTGGCGGAGCCTCATGTAGGAAAGGCGAACGGGAAGGTCGTCTCGATCTCCGGGCGCCTTCACGGGGGCAGGACGCATGCGGCGCCCCGGCGGGCGGGTCCTGGTCCTCAACGCCAGCTACGAGCCGATCAACGTGTGCACCATGCGCAGGGCGGCCGTCCTCGTCTTGAAGGAGCGCGCCGAGGTGCTCGAGCGCCGCGAAGGTGTCCTTCATTCGGAGCGCCTCGAGCTCGACCGGCCCTGTGTGATCCGCTTCGTTCGCTACGTCCACGTGCCGCGCGACGTGCATCGCCGCAAGATCACGCGCCGCGCCGTGCTCGCCCGCGACTCCTACACGTGCCAGTACTGCGGCCGCGAGTCGGTCGGCCTGACCGTCGACCACGTCATCCCGCGCAGCCGCGGCGGCTCGTCGCACTGGGACAACATCGTCGCCGCCTGCGCGCCGTGCAACCGCAAGAAGGGGAACCGCCTTCCCCTCGAAGCACAGATGCCGCTCAAGAGCCCGCCGCGCCCGCCAGGCCCAACGGTCTTCATCCGCATCGCCAGCCCACGCGTCCCGGTCGCGTGGGAGCAGTACCTCCTAGCTGCCTAGCCGAGATCCCAGTTCTGCGTCGAGAGTCGTCTCGAGGTACCAATGGGACCTTCAGGCGACACTCGGCGCCGGCGTGAAAAGACGAAGGGCCGCCCTTCGTAGGGGCGGCCCTTCGGTACGCGTTCGCACGATTCGAGTGATCGGAGAGTTATCGAGTGAGGGGCCTTTAGCCCCGAAACCAGCGTGTGCTGGTAGTTCTCTTTTGCAGGTGGGACAACTTCCCGCCTCTCATTGATCACCGGCGCCTGGTTTAGATTCCACCAGACGGCTCGCACGGTGCCGGTCTAGTGTTCCGACGCCTCCAGAGTCCCGTAAATCATGTGAATTAGGACCACCTCCTTTCTCTGGTCCAATGATTGAACCAAACGGAGAGGCGGGTCGAGCGCTACGGCTCGACTTCCCCTGACGGTTCGGCCTCTTCGCCGGCCGCTTCGGCCGCTTCGAGCTCCTCCTGGATGCCCGGGGTTTCGTCGCCCGGCTCGCCCGTTGAGGACTCGACCACCAGCGCCACTGCGCTGACGCAGTCGTCCTCCTTCATGTTCATGACGCGCACGCCTTGCGTCGCGCGGCCCATCAGCGAGATGCCGCCGGCGTTGGTGCGCTGGACCATCCCGTTCTGCGAGATGAAGAGAAGGTCCTGGTGCTCGCGGACGATCAGCGCGCCGGCGAGGCCGCCCTTCTTCTCGGTCATCCGGATCGTCAGGACGCCCTGGGTGCCGCGGCCCTTGACCGGGTATTCCGGAACCTCCGTGCGCTTGCCGTAGCCGTTCTCGGTGACGACGAAGAGCTGCGAGTCGTCGCGGGCGATGTCCATGGCGAGCACGCGGTTCGCGCCGCCGTCGGGCAGCTTCTTCGAGACGTTCATGCCGCGGACGCCACCGGTGCCGCGGCCCATGGCTCGGACCTGGGACTCGTTGAAGCGTGAGGCGTTGCCCGACTTCGAGACCATCAGGATGTCGTCCTCGCCCGACGTGAGACGCACCTGAACGAGCTCGTCGTCGTCGCGAACCTTGATGGCGATGATGCCGTCCGCCTTGATCTTCGTGTTGTACTCGAGGAACTCGGTCTTCTTGATCTGTCCCTGAGCCGTTGCGAAGACGAGGAACTTGTCCTCCTTGAAGTCGCGCGTGGGGATGACGGCCATGACCCGCTCGCCCTCGCGAAGCGGCAGCACGTTGACGAGCGCCTGGCCGCGATGCGTTCGCGAACCCTCCGGGAGCTCATAGACCTTGAGGCGATAGACCTTGCCGCGGTTGGTGAAGAACAGGAGGAAGTCGTGCGTCGAGCAGATGTGGAGGTGCTCGATGTAGTCCTCGTCCTTCAGGTTCATCCCCATCACGCCGACGCCACCACGGCGTTGCTGGCGGTAGGTCGCGAGGGGCAGGCGCTTCGCGTAGCCGGAGTGGGTCAGCGACACCACCATCTGCTGGTCGGCGATGACGTCCTCGATGTTGAGGTCGCCCTCGAACGCTGTGATCTCGGTGCGCCTGTCGTCGGCGTACTTCTCCTCGATCTCGTTGAGCTCGTCGACGATGATCGCGTCGATGCGGGCCGGGTCGCCGAGGATCGTTCGGAGCTCGGCGATCTTGTTCATGAGCTCGGCGTGCTCGGCGCGCACCTTGTCGGACTCCAGAGCGGTGAGGCGCTGGAGGCGCATGTCCAGAATCGCCTGCGCCTGGATCTGCGTCAGCTCGAACTTCTCGACCAGGCCCTTCTTTGCGGTCTCGGGATCGGCCGACGCGCGGATGAGAGCAATGACCGCGTCGAGATTGTCGAGGGCGATGAGAAGGCCCTCGAGGATGTGGGCGCGAGCCTCGGCCTGGCGGAGCTCGTACTGCGTGCGGCGCACGATGACGTCGCGCTGGTGGTGCACGTAGTGGTGGATGAGCTCCTTGAGCCCGAGCGTCCGCGGTACGCCGTTGACGAGCGCGACCATGTTGAGGCCGAAGGAGTTCTGCATCGGCGTGTGCTTGTAGAGCTGGTTGAGCACCACGGCGGCCGGATCGCCGCCGCGCTTGAGCTCGATGACGAGGCGCATGCCCGAGCGGTCGGACTCGTCGCGAAGGTCTGAAATGCCGGTGATCTTCTTGTCGCGGACGAGGTCGGCGATCTTCGTGATCAGGCCGCCCTCGCCGCCCTTCTTGACCATGTAGGGCAGCTCGGAAACGATGATCGCGTCCTTGCCGCCGCGGATCGGCTCGACGTGAGCGCGAGCGCGGATCTTGACGCTGCCGCGACCCGAGCGATAGGCGTCGGCGATGCCCTGGATGCTCATCATGCCGCCACCGGGGAAGTCGGGGCCCTTGACGTACTCCATGAGGCCCTGGAGGTCGATCGACGGGTTCTCGATGTACGCCTTGGTCGCCTTGATGACCTCGCCGAGGTTGTGCGGCGGGATGTTCGTGGCCATACCGACGGCGATGCCGGTCGATCCGTTGACGAGCAGGTTCGGGAAGCGTGCCGGCAGGACAAGAGGCTCGTTCGACGTTTCGTCGTAGTTGGGGCCGAAGTCGACGGTGTCCGCGTCGATGTCGCGGAGCATCTCCGTGGCGAGGCGCTCGAGGCGAGCCTCGGTGTACCGCATCGCGGCGGCTGGATCGTCGTCGATCGAGCCGAAGTTGCCCTGGCCGTCGACCAGCGGGTTGCGGAGTGCGAAGTCCTGCGCGAGGCGGACCAGGGTGTCGTAGATCGCCGAGTCGCCGTGAGGGTGGTACTTGCCCATCACCTCGCCGACGATGAAGGCGCACTTGCGGTAGCCGCGATTGGGTTGAAGCCCGAGATCGTGCATCGCGTAGAGGACGCGGCGATGCACCGGCTTGAGGCCATCGCGAACGTCAGGCAGCGCACGGCCCACGATCACGCTCATCGCGTAATCGAGGTAAGAGCTGCGCATCTCCTGCGTCAGCTCGCGGTCTTCGATGCGCCCGGTCAGGGCCTCGAGCCCGCCGCTCCCGGCGGCGCCTCCGTTGCCGGCCTCAGACATCGAGGAACTTCACCTCGCCCGCGTGGTTCTCGATGAAGATCTTCCGGGGCTCGACCTTGTCGCCCATGAGATCCGTAAAGACGCGGTCGACCGCCGCCGCGTCGTCGATCGTCACCCGCTGAAGGGTGCGTGTTGCCGGGTCCATCGTGGTCTCGCGAAGCTGATCGGCGTTCATCTCACCGAGGCCCTTGAACCGCTGCATCGTCACACCATGCTTTGCAAGGTCGACGACCGTGGTTCGCAGGGCGCCGAACGATTCGGCGATCCGCGAGCGCTCCTTGAGGGTCACGGTGAACGGCGGCCTGCCGACCTGACTCAGGAGCTCTGAGTGAACACTCACGAGGCGCGCGTAGTCCTGCGAGTCGAAGAGATCGGAGCCGAGCGTGTAGAAGCGGGCGAGACCGCTTCGGCGGTGCGTCGCCTTGATGTGGACCTCAGTAGCCCGAGTCCGACACGAGCTCCGTCTCGAACGGCTCGGTCTCCGGATCGTCACCCTCGATCAGCTTGCGAACGGCCGCAAGCGAGCCGGCCCCTGCGTCAAGCACCTGAGACTCGGAGAGGAACGCGATCAGCTCGGATCCGTGCAGGGCCCGAAGCGCGTCGTACCAGCCTTCGTACTCCTTGAGCTTTCGGTTGAAACGCTGCCAGCGCGCGGCGGTGAGCTTCGTCTCCTTGCCTTCCGAGTCGACGATTCCGTAGGTCTCGAGGCGGTCGGAGAGCAGGTACTCCTCCAGCTCCGACTCCTTCTCCACGTAGCGCCCACGGTTGCCCTGCTTGACGCGATAGAGCGGTGGCTTCGCGATGTAGACGAAGCCGGCATCGATCAGCTCGGGCATCTGCCGGTAGAGGAAGGTGAGCGCAAGGGTGCGGATGTGAGCGCCGTCGACATCAGCGTCCGTCGCGAGGATGAGCTTGTGGTAGCGGGCGTCCTCGATATCGAACTCCTCGTGGACGCCAGTGCCGATCGCGGTGATCAGCGCCTGGATCTCGATGTTCGAAAGGACCTTGTCGATCCGGCTCTTTTCGACGTTCAGGATCTTGCCCTTGAGCGGCAGGACCGCCTGCGTCGAGCGGTCGCGCGCCTGCTTGGCCGAGCCGCCTGCCGAGTCGCCCTCCACGATGAAAAGCTCCGCGTCGCGCGGGTCCTTGACCGAGCAGTCGGCGAGCTTGCCGGGGAGGGTTGAGTTCTCGAGCGCCGACTTGCGCCGCGTGAGGTCGCGAGCCTTGCGCGCCGCGTCGCGGGCGCGGGCGGCGTCGACCGACTTGGAGACGATCCGTCGCGCGTCCGTCGGGTTCTCCTCGAGGAACTCGCCGAGCTTGCGGTTGACGGTCTCCTTGACGAGGCCCTCAACCGGCGGGTTCCCGAGCTTGGTCTTGGTCTGGCCCTCGAACTGCGGCTCGGCCAGCTTGACCGAGATCACCGCGGTGAGGCCTTCGCGGACGTCCTCGCCCGAGAGGTTGGGGTCCTTCTCCTTGAGGAGGCCCTTCTCGCGGCCGTAGGCGTTGATGGTGCGCGTCAGCGCCGAGCGGAAGCCCGACAGGTGGGAGCCGCCCTCGTGGGTGTTGATGTTGTTCGCGAAGGTGAAGATCGACTCCTGGTACGAGGAGTTCCACTGCATCGCGACCTCGACCGCTCCGTCGTCGGTCTCGTTCTCGAAGAAGACGGTCTTCCTGTGCAGAGCGTCCTTGTTCTCGTTCAGGTGGTGGACGAAGTCGACGATGCCGCCCTCGTACATGAAGGACTCCTTCTGCCCGCCGCTTCGCTCGTCCTCGATGTCGATGCGAAGTCCGCGGGTGAGGAAGGCCGTTTCACGCATGCGCTCGGCCAGGGTCGAATAGTCGTAGTCGATCTCGGCGAAGATCTCCGGGTCGGGTGAGAAGGAGATCGTCGTGCCGGTCTCCTTGCTCTCCTTGCCCTTCACGAGGTCGCCCTGCGGGGCGCCGCGCTCGTAATCCTGGTCCCACTCGAAGCCGTCGCGGGCCACGTGGAGATGGAGGTGCGCCGACAGCGCGTTGACGACCGAGACGCCCACGCCGTGAAGGCCTCCCGAGACCTTGTAGCCCCCGCCTTCGCCGAACTTGCCGCCGGCGTGGAGGACGGTCAGGACGACTTCAGCCGCCGGCCGCTTCTCCTCCGGATGCTCGTCGACTGGGATGCCACGGCCGTTGTCGACGACCGTGATCGAGTTGTCGGGATGGATCGTGACCGTGATGTGGTCGCAGTGGCCGGCGAGTGCTTCGTCGACGGAGTTGTCGACGACCTCGTAGACCAGGTGATGAAGGCCGCGCGGGCCGGTGGACCCGATGTACATGCCCGGGCGCTTGCGCACGGGATCGAGGCCACGAAGGACCGTGATCTCGCCGGAGGTGTAATCCCCCTCCTGCTTCTGCCCGTTCTTCTCCGCGCCCGTCTCGTCAGCGCTCGTTGCCTTCGCCACTTAACCCTTTCCGGTCGTCTCTACATGGAAGGACCCCGACCGCCGCAACCGGCTGTGGGACCGGGATTCGGGCGGGTCGGGGTCACCGACCAAGTTCACATAAGGATATCAGCACCGAAGGGCGGAACCGCGTGCAGCGATTCACAAAATCCCTGCAAATGAGCATAAAAGTGAATCGAGACTCATATTGGATCCGTACGGGCGGCGTCAGCGGTGAATCTGAGGCCTGAAAGGGCGTCCTCAAAGGGCCCCGCGGCCAGCCTTTCGGCGAGCTTTGAGAACAGGACCGGGCTCATCAGATCGAGCTCCTGCGCCCATGTCGCGGTCCGGCAGGCGACGGTTACCACGCCTCCACGCTCAGCCACCGGATCGCCTTGCGCGGCGACCAGGTCGCCCGCCACTTCGGGCCACGCCTCCTGGACCGCGGCGAGCAGCGTCTGCGGTGCCACCTCGGCCCGGACGGCCTCGAGCGCCGCTGCCAGGGAGCGCGGTGAGCCCTGCCGCCGGTGATCGTCTCGCCGGCTCACGCGGCCTCGGACGCGCCATCGACGCCGCCGATCGCAGCGCCGCCGGTGACCGCGAGCTCTCGGCGCGGGCAGGAGCCGGGTAGGTGCGAGCTTTCCGTTGCGGTCACCAGAGCCTGGCCCCCTCCCTCCGTCAGCCGCTCGCAGAGGAGCCTGCGGCGGCTCGGGTCCAGCTCTGACGTCACATCGTCGAGGAGCATCAGCGGGGCCGTTGCGCGCTCGGCCAGTAGGGCGTCCCGCTCGGAGAAGAGGAGCGCCAGGAGCGCCGTCCGCTGCTGGCCCTGCGAGGCGTAGCGCCGCGCCTGGCGGCCGCCGACAGTGATCGCCAGCTCGTCCAGGTGCGGTCCGTGGGAGGAGAAGCCGCGCGAAAGATCGGACCGTCGGCGCTCCCCCAATTCTTCGCGCAGCTCCGCTGCCGTCGCCGCCTTGCTGCGCGGCGCATAACGAAGGGCAGCTGCCTCGCCGAGGCCCAGGTCCTCAGCGGCGGCTGCGAAAAGGGGCGCCAGGGTCTCGGCTGCCTCTGAGCGGGTGGCGATGAGCTCCATCCCAGCCTCTGAGAGCTCGGTGTCCCAGGCGTCGAGCGAGTCGGCGCTCGACACGCCCGCGCGGATACGGCCGATCAGAGCATTGCGCTGTGACAGGGCTCGCGCGTAGCGCCGGCGAGCTTCGGCGCGAGCGGGGCGAAGCGCGGTGACGAAGCCGTCGAGGTGAGAGCGCCGCGCTGCCGGCGGGCCCTTGATCAGCGCGAGGCGGTCCGGCATGAAGACCGCGATCGGCGGGCGCAGGGCCGAGGCGTCGTCCGGGTTGGAGCCGTTCACCAGGTGGCGACGGCCGCTTTCGCGGTCGACGGCGCAGAGGAACTCACGCCGCTCGCCCTCATCCTCCAGCACGACTTCCGAGCGGGAGAGCGCTTCGCCGAACGCGATCGTTTCGCGATCGGCCCGGGTCCGGCATGAGCGTCCCGCGAGGCCCATGTAGAGAGCCTCGAGCAGGTTGGTCTTGCCCGCGCCGTTCGGCCCGTGCAGGAGGGTGATCCCCTCCCCCAGCTCGACCTCGGCCGGCGCGAGGTTGCGAAATCCGAGCGTCGTGAGCGAGACGACCCGCATGGGGCCGGGGTCCTTACACGTTCAGCCGGATCGGCATGACGAGGTAGGAGAAGTCCTCGGTGCCGACCGGCCGCAGCAGGCCGGGCCGAAGCGGCGACGAGATCTGGACGGCGATCTCGTCGCCCTCCACGGTCTCGATCCCCTCGACGAGGAACTGCGGGTTGAAGGCGATCTCGAGAGGCTCGCCTGAATACGGTGCCGGCATTCCCTCGGTGGCGTCACCGATGTCGGGAGTCTCAGCGGCCACCGTCAGCTCACCCTCGGTGAAGGCAAAGCGGAGCGGAGCGTTGCGCTGCGCGAGCTGGCTGACGCGCCGGGCGACCTCCAGAAGTTCCTCGCGAGGCAGGCGCACCTCGTGATCGAACGTCTCGGGGATGAGCTGGCGCCAGCTGGGAAACTGGCCCTCGATCAGGCGCGAGGAGAGCGCAACATTGTCGAGTGAGAAGACCACCTGGTTGCGCGAGAGCGCGATGTCGACCGTCTCGGCGGAGCCATTCGCGATCAGGCGCGCCAGCTCTCGAAGTGCGCGGGCCGGCACGTTCGCGTCGATCGCCTGTGCGATCGGAGTCTCCAGCTTGGTGTGCTTGACGCTGAGCCGATAGGAGTCCGTAGCGACCATCGTGAGCTGGTCGCCCTCGGCCTGGACGAGGACACCGGTCAGGATCGGGCGCACCTCGTCTCGCGACGCGGCGCGCGCGACGCGGTCGATGGTTTCAGCCAACGGGCCGGCTGGAAGGGTTGCGACGTCTCCCTCCGCCTCCGGCAGCCTGGGGAAATCCTCGGCGGGAAGGGTGCGGAAGTGAAAGCGCGCGTCGCCGGCGGTGAGCTCCACGTCGCGTTGCTCGGTGCGCTGCTCGAGAGTCACGTCGCCCGGCGGCAGGCTTCGCGCCACGTCGGCAAGGAGGCGGCCGGGTAGAAGGACCGTTCCTTCACGCTCGACGGTCACGTCGTCGAGTGTGAGCGAAACGCCCATCTCCATGTCGGTCGCTCGCAGGAGGAGTCCGGACGAGGACGCGTTGAAGAGAATGCCGCCGAGAGACGGAAGCGTCGAACGGGACGAGACCGCACGCCCGGCATGACCGAGTGCGTTGACGATTGATTCGCGGGGAGCAGTGAGCTTCATCAGCTTGAGTCTTCTTTGTCGTTCATTGGTTGAACCATTCTTCCTACAAGATCAGATGTATCAGGGGTGTGGAGAAATGTGGAGATCCTGCGAACAGGTAGTGACGATGCGGGAAAGACATGTTGATCAAGAGTGTGGACGAGAACCGGGGTCGTTGGAGTCTGTGGCGTCAGTCTGATCCGTTGCGCCGGCTCTCCCCAGGACTGCACGGACACTGTGGATATCTCCGGCGGTCTCAGAACCGGGCTCGTTGCGTGACTGTACGGCCTTGATGGCGTGGATGACGGTCGAGTGATCGCGATCGAACTCGCGGGCGATTTGAGCCAGCGAGAGCGGGGTGAGGTCGCGAGCGAGGTACATCGCCAGGTGGCGTGCCCGAGCGATCGCCGGCGTTCGGCTTGCCGAGAGGAGGTCGGATCGCTGGATGCCAAGAACCGAGGACACGGCCTCCTGGATCGCGCTCACCGTCGGCGCGACGATCGGAGCGCTGGGAGATGAGACGTCGTTCGTCGTGAAGGCCTTGGTGACGGCTCCCGCCGCAAGCGGCTCGCCGAAGACAGATGAGACCGCAAGCACCCGGGTGAGCGCTCCCTCCAGGCGCCGCGACATTGCCCGGCGCCCGATCTGCGATCTCGCGCAGGACATCGGGATCGGGGAGCTGGTCTACCGCGTCCGAGGCAAAGCGCCAGAGGAGGGCAACCCGGGTGCGAAGGTCCGGGGGCTCGATCTCGACCGTCAGGCCCCACTCGAGGCGATCCCGCAGGCGCTCCTCGAGCGCTGAGAGAGAGCCCGGCGGCCGGTCGCTCGACATCACGATCTGCTTGCCGGCCGCGAACAGGGCGTTGAAGGTGTGGACGAACTCCTCCTCGGTGCGCTTTTTGCCTTCGAGGAACTGCACGTCGTCGATGAGCAGCGCGTCGAGCGCCCGATAGCGCTGCTTGAAGCGCTCGGGACCCTCGGTGCGAAGCGCGGTCACGAACTCGCTGGTAAACCGCTCGGCGGTTGTGTAGTGCACGGTCAGACTCGCGGTGGTGTCCGCGTAGATATCCGGCAATCGCGCCCATGAGGTGCGTCTTTCCGAGCCCGGGGGGGCCATGCAGGAAGAGTGGGTTGTAGGCCTCTCCAGGCGCCTCGGCCACCGCCAGGGCCGCCGCATGGGCAAAGCGATTGTCCGGACCGATGAGGAAGCGGTCGAAATCGTGGCTGGAGTCGATCGGCATCGGGTTCGGCGATGTGCTTGCCGTGTCGGCGCCCGCGCTGGTGCGGCGCGGCGGATCGACGAGCGAGATTCGCTGGAGCTCGGGCGCCAGACGGCGCAGAGCATCCTCGAGCGGCCCTATGTACCGGCGCTCGACCCAGGTGCGAACGCGCTCCGGGCCGGTCAGATAGAGGGTCTCGGCCGAAGCGCCGATGGAGCGCAGTGGCTCGATCCAGAGATCGAACGTCGCCGCGGGTAGTGACCGCTCGAGCTCCGAGCGCACCTGCTGCCCAGGCGCTCTCATGGTCCGATTTTGGCGTTTCGTGGCCCACGCGAGCGACCATAACGGCGTGCGTGGCGGCGCCTTGCAGGGCACCCCGCAAAACGCGGGGAAAAGAGCCGTTGGCAAGACTCGACTCCGCTTGGGCGAGCAGGCGGTGCCGTGTCTCTATACTGGCCGTCGCCCACCGGAGCACCACGCACCGGCCTGCGGGACCCGGCCCCTCTTGATCATGAAGCGCACCTGGCAGCCAAAGAAGCGCAAGCGAGCGAAGACCCACGGTTTTCGGGGCCGTATGCGCACGCGCTCGGGCCGTGATGTGATCAGGCGCCGGCGGGCCAAGGGCCGCAAGCGCCTCACCCCCTAGATGGCTGGCGAGCGGAAGCGGGGCCGCCTCTCGCGAAGCGGCGACTTCGACCGCGTCTACCGCGATGGCCGCTCGCACTCGAACCGGTTACTTCGTCCTTTATGCCTTTCCACGCGACGGACGACGACGTCCGTCGAGGGCGAGGCGACGAGCAGTCCGCCTCGGCCTTTCGGTCAGCCGTAAAGTCGGCGGCGCAGTCGAGCGTAACGCTGTCAAGCGTGCAGTCCGCGAGGCGTTCTGGGCGCTTTCGGAGGGTCTGCCCGAGGATTTCGACTTCGTGGTCGTCGCTCGCCCGGATGCCGCCGGCCTGGTCGAGCGCGACGGCACGCAGGCGTGGATGACTGCTCTTCGGAGCTTCTTACCGAGGCGGGAGTCGAGAAGGCGTAACACGTGAAACGCGCTTCGAAACCCTCCGCGCGACGCTCGTCACCCTTTTCTTGGCTCCGATCCGCTTCTACCAGCGCTTCGTCTCCCCCGCCCTCCCGCGCCGCTGCAAGTACGAGCCGACCTGTTCCGCATACGCGGTCGACGCAGTCCGCGAGCTCGGCGTGATCCGAGGCACGGTTCTCGCCGGCTGGCGGCTCCTGCGCTGCAACCCCTGGAGCCATGGCGGCTGGGACCCGGTCTCGGACCGCAAGCTCTTCCGCCGCACGCCTGCGGCGAGCATCGTCCCACCGCCGACCATGGAGCGCCGCATGATCGTCCCTCGTCGCCAACATCCTCCAGCCGCTGATCGATGTCGCCGACGCGGTCATCGACTTCTTCCACGACACCGTCGGCTTCGGCTGGGGCCTCTCGATCGTCGCGCTCACCTGGTCACGACGCGTGCGCTGATCCTCCCCGCTCTCGGTCTCGCAGATCCGCTCGATGCGCGCTCTCCAGGCGTATTCGCCGCAGATCAAGGCGATTCAGGAGCGCTACAAGGACGACAAGCAGCGCCAGCAGCGGGAGATGATCGCGTTCTACCAGGAGAACAAGATCAACCCGTTCGCCTCCTGCCTCCCGTTGATCCTGCAGCTGCCCGTCTTCCTCGTCGCTCTACCAGGCGCTGAAGAAGGGCGGCGACGTCCAGCACGCAGATCATCGCCGACCCGCCCAAGGACTTCCTCTTCATCCCGACCTGACCGAGCAGGCGACCGGCGCGCAGCTCGTCGTCCTGATCATCCTCTTCATCGGCACGCAGCTCGGCGCCAGCGCGGTCATGGCCTCGCGCGCCGACCGCAACCAGCGGATCATCATGTTCGCCCTGCCGATCTTCTTCGCCCCCTTCGTGATCACGTTCCCCGCCGGCCTCGCCGTCTACTGGATCTCGACGAACCTCTGGACCCTCGGCCAGCAGACAGCCGTGCGAGTGTTCTTCCCGCCGCCGGAGATTCCCACGGTCGAGGAGATCAAGTCGAAGGAGCCCCCGCCCCCGCCCCCGCGCAAGAAGAAGAAGCGCAGGTAGGCTCCCGGTCGTGTCCACGGAGGCAATGCCAGAGGCGCCCGCCGAGCGGGTTCGCGCGATCCTCGAGCACGTAATCGAGACGCTCGACATCGACGCCACCGTCGGTGTCTCCGAGGACGACCGGCAGATCACCGGAACGATCGACGGCGAGGACGTCGGCCGGCTGATCGGCCGCCGCGGCCAGATGATCGACGCGGTCCAATTCATCTGCTACCGCGCAGCGCAGCGCGGAGTCACCGACCGCAAGCGGGTGATCGTCGACGCAGGCGGCTACCGCGAGCGCCGCCGCGAGCAGCTCGAGGACCAGGCCGAGCGCGCCGCCGCCCGCGCCGTCGAGGCCGGCAAGGAGATCGAGCTTGAGCCGATGACTCCCTCGGAGCGAAAGGTCGTCCACGACTTCCTCGCCGAGCGCTCCGGCATCGAGACCTTCTCCGAGGGCGACGAGCCCGACCGCTGCGTGATCGTCGCGCCGCTCGTCGAGACCGACGACGCCTGAGCCCGTCGAGCCTGCCTGGCCTTACGCCCGACGCCGACTGAAAGCTCGAGATCGTGCTTGAGCTGCTCGCCACGGATCCACCGCTCGCTCACCTCGGTGCGCGACGCCGAAGCAGCGCGCCGTGCGCACGTGGCGGACTCCCTGACCGGCCTCGAAGTGCCGGATCTTGGCGTCGCCTCACGGATCGCCGACATTGGCTCCGGCGCCGGGTTCCCGGGCCTCGTTCTCGCCCTGGCCCTGCCTCGAGGCTCAGGTCGACCTGATCGAGTCGGTCAGCGCGAAAGTGCGAGTTCATGCGCGAGGCGATCGCCAGCCGCCCAGATCCCGAACGCCAAGGTCGTCAACGCGCGCTCCGAGGACCACGCGGCCGAGGGAGGAGCCGGCCGCGAGGCCTACGACGTTGTGACGGCGCGAGCGGTGGCCCGCCTGGCAACGCTCGCCGAGCTTGCCTCGCCGCTCTTGCGGGAGCGCGGGACGCTCGTGGCCTGGAAGGGCAAGCGGGACGACGAGGAGGAGGCGGAGTTGAAACGCGCGGCCGCGTTGACCGCCATGACCCCCGGAGACATCCTCGAGGTGGGCGAGAGGCCGGATACGAGCACCGCCACCTTCACCTCATCCGCAAGTCGGCCCAACTCCCGCGAACCTGCCAAGGCGCCCGGGCATGGCAAAGAAGCGCCCGCTCCAAGCCTGAGCACGCGTCGGCTCCGTCCCCAGGGCGCTGGCCGGTCTCCGCGCTACGCTCGCCCGCGCATGGGCGCCGTGTACGCGATCGCAAATCAAAAGGGCGGGGTGGGGAAGACCACCACGGCTGTGAATGTCGCTGCCTGTGTGGCCGCGGAGGGCAATCAGGTGCTCCTCGTCGACCTCGACCAGCAGGCGAACGCGACGGTCGCCCTCGGGCCTCGATCGCGACGCGACGCCCTCCTCCTACGACTGCCTGGTGGGCGAGAGCACCAGTCGCCGAAGCAGCGCGGCCGGCGGGCCCCGACAACCTGTGGGTCGTGCCGGCCAGCCGCGACCTCGCGGGCGCGTCGGTGGAGCTTCCGCGCCTCGACAACATGGAAACCCGCCTGCGCGACGGCCTCGGCCCCGTTCGCGAGCGCTTCGCACTGACGCTTCTCGACTGCCCGCCTTCCCTCGGGCCGGTGACGGTGAACGCGCTGGCCGCCGCCGATCGGGTCCTGGTGCCGGTCCAGGCCGAGTACCTGGCGCTCGAAGGGCTCGTTCAATTCCTCGAAACGCTCGAGCTCGTGCGCACGCAACCTCAACCCATAGCTGGTTCTGACCGGGGTCGTGATCACCATGCATGACGAAAGAACCCGACTTGCAAACGATGTCGAGGCCGAATTGAGAAAGCACTTCCCAGAACTGGTGTTCGACACCGTCATCCCGCGAAGCGTTCGCGTCGCCGAGGCGCCGAGCTTCGGCGTTCCGGTCACCGAGCACGCGCCCGGCTCGCGGGGAGCCGTGGCCTATGCAAGCCTGCGCGCGAGCTCGCGAGCGCGAGAACAGGCCGACAGGTTCAGGGTGGAACGAGGGGATGCCGACCCGGTCGGCCCCGTTATGGAGGTCCGAGCAGCTGAGCACAGCAAACAAGCGCGGGATGGGCCGTGGCCTCGCCGCGATCCTGCCGCAGCCCGGCGAGGTGACCGAGCCGGCGCTCCGGCACGTGCCGCCCGCTTTGATCCTGCCGAACCCAAGCCAGCCGCGCAAGCACTTCGACGAGGAGTCCATCTCCGCGCTCGCCGAATCCCTGCGCATCTGCGGGCATTGATCCAACCGCTGATCGTGCGCCCGCTGGCCGACGGGCGCTACGAGATCATCGCCGGAGAGCGCCGCTGGCGTGCCGCCCGCGAGGCCGGGCTCGAGACGATCCCGGTCGTTCTTCGCGACGAGACGAGGCCAAGCGCATGGAGATGGCGCTGATCGAGAACGTCGCTCGCGAGCAGCTCAACCCCGTCGACGAGGCGCGCGCCTGCGCAACCCTGGTCGAGGATCTCGGCCTGACCAAGGAAGAGCTAGGCAAGCCGCCTCGGACGCAGCCGCGCGGCGCTCTCGAACCTCATCCGCATCCTCGACCTGCCCGACGAAGCACTCGAGCTCCTCGAGGCCGGAGCGCTCTCGGAGGGCCACGGCCGCGCGATCCTGATCGCCAAGTCCGCGACGAGCGCAGCCAGCTCGCCCGCGACGCGGCGAGCGGCGGCTGGTCCGTGCGCGAGACGGAGCGAGCGCGCGAACGCTGGCGGCACTGCCCGCCCAAAGCTTCGCGCCGTCCCGGACGCCGACGTCGTCGACGCGCTACGCCGCGCCGAGGACGGCTGGAATCCGCGCTGGGCCGAGGCGTCAGGGTCAGCGCCGTCGGCAAAAAGGGCGCGATTCAGGGCCGAGCATCGCTTCGACGACATGGACGACCTGCTCGCCTACGCCGAAGACCGCGCCGGCGGCTGAGAGCCCTAACTGGGCCAGATGTCGGCGTTCGCGATTTCGAGCAGGTTGCCTGCCGGGTCGCGGAAGTAGAACGAGCGGCGCTCGCCAGCCCATTCGTGGTCGTGCTCGATCTCGACGCCGGACTCCTCAAGGCGAGCCCGCGCATCTTCGTAGTGGTCGGGCGCCGCAAGGAAGCACGTGTGGCCGGCTCCGGAGCTGCCGTGCTGGGAGACCGGATCGATCGCTCTGCGCCAGAAGCGTTGCGATCGAAAAGCAAGAGGACGCCCGCGCCGAGGCGGAAGGCGGTGCCGGTTCCCCAATCGGCCACCTCGGTGAGCCCGAGCGTCTCGCGATAGAAGCGAGCGTCTCCTCCGCCTCATCGTGGTCGAAGGTGAGAACCGTCTCGAGTATGCCCGTGAGCTCGTGTGCTCAGACATGGCTCAGGGACCGAGGCGTTCGACGGCCCAGCCGTCGTCCGAGCGCCGATGACGAAGCGGTCGTGGAGCCGCCCAACCTGGCCCTGCCAAAACTCGACAAGTTCATGGCGGACTACATACCCACCCCAGTGCTCCGGACGCGTCACGCTCTCACCGTCGAATCGAGCCTCGACTCTCGGCCAGCCGCGAGTCCAGCTCTCCACGGTCAGCCAAGCGGCTTCGACTCTGCGGCGAAGCCCACGCGCCGAGCTGCGAGTCGCGAGGACGGCTTGCGAAATACTCGTCGGACGCTTCGGCGACAAGCCGTCAGACCGGCCCACGCACACGGACCTGGCGGTCGAGCTCTCGCCAGTAGAGAATGAGCGCCGCGTGCCCGGCGGCGTCGAGCTGCGTCGCCTTCGCCGACTCGTAGTTCGTGAAGAGGCGAAAACCGCCGGCATCGAAGCCCTTGAGGAGCACCATCCGCGCGTCCGGATGACCTTCCGCGTCGACAGTTGCGAGCGTCATCGCTTCGCGCAGCGGCACCTCGGATGCGTCACCCACCATGCGGAGAACTGGTCGATCGGGTCCGCAACCAGATCGTCGCGGTCGAGCCGAGGCATGTCTGGACGGCGAGGGCTCACAGCCGCGGAGGCTACCCGCGAGCGTCACCTACAATCCCCGAGCCCCGGGCGATTAGCTCAGTTGGTTAGAGCGCGTCTCTGATAAGGACGAGGTCCCTGGTTCGAATCCAGGATCGCCCACTTTTCTTGGCCCCTTAAGCGACTGTGCGCCCAAGTGCGTACCCCGCAACAGCCGCCAGCATCCCGCCGGCGATCGTGATGCCGAGGTAGGCGGCGGCCATCCCGGTGCGCCCTCCGTCCGCCTCGAGCACGGTCTGCACAGTCAGCGTCGAGAAGGTCGTAAAGCCGCCGAGAAATCCGATGCCCACGGCGTCACGAGCTTCGTCCGACCAGCCCGTGGCTCCGGTGACGACAAGGCCCAGGAGAAACGAGCCCGTGATGTTGACCGCGACGACCGTCCAGATCGAGTCGACCGCAAGGCTCAATCCGTAGCGGGTGAGCACCCCGGCAAGTCCGCCGGCGCCGACGAGGATCCAGGCCATGGCGCGCAGGCTACGCAAGGCGGGCGACGTTGCCCGTCCTGTAGGTTCCTCGCGCGCATGGCTTCCGCAACGACCCACACCACCTACGACTTCGATGCTCCCGTCGAGCGCCTCTACGAATACCTCTCGGTCCACGAGAACCTGAAGGATCTCTTCGGGATCAACGTGGAGAAGATCAAGGACGGAGACATCGAGCCGAACGGTGTGGGTTCGGTTCGCCGGCTCTCGCTGAAGGGGATTGCTCCGTTCGAGGAAACGGTCACCGTCGCGGTTCCGAACGAGCGCATCGAGTACACGATCACCAAGGGCACTCCGCTCAACGAGCACCTCGGTGTGATGGTCTTTTCCTCGACGCCGAACGGCGGCAGCCACCTCGACTACACGATCACCGTCGGCGCCAAGGTCCCGGGCGTCGCAAAGGCAGTCGCCGCGGGCCTGCGCTCGGGCATCAAGCGCGGCTATCCCAAGGTCGCCAAGAAGCTCTAATCCGCACGTTCGGGAGCGATGGCGACCTTGCGGAGCGCGTCGATCGTCTGCGTGATCCATGAGCGGAAGAAGCGCTTGCCGGCGACCGCGTCGAAGGCCCGGTTCGTGAGCCCCTTCGGTTCCATCCCCATCTCGAAGTCGGCGAAGGTTCCGTCTTGCGCCTCGGTCAGGCCGACCCGCACGAACGTACCCGTGTTGAGACAGCGAATCGAGAGATTGCGGCAGTCCTCGAGGTCATCGACGAAGAGGTTCATCTCCGACTCGCCGAACGGAGTCTTCACGACCTCGCGATAGGTGCAGCCTTCCTCGAGCCCCTCGCACTCCACCGCGACAACCCTGGGCCACCACTCGGGGTGGCGCTCGACGTCGTAGATCAGAGTCCAAACCCGCTCGACCGGGGCCTCGATGAATGCCTGTTGTCGCGCTTCGGACATGTCTCGATCATTACTAACAGGAGGTTCCAGGCCGCGCTTAGCCGTCCCGGGCACGGGCATCAGCCACACCTATACTCCGGATCGTGACCCAGGTGGCGGGAGAGGCGTAGAAAACATGCAGCGGATGCAGATCTACGGAGTGAGCTTCGACATGGTTGGCAAGCAGCCGATCGTGCTCTTGAAGACCTCCGACGGCAACCGTTTCCTCCCGATCTGGATCGGTCACCCCGAGGCGGCCGCGATCCTGATGAAGCTCCAGGGCGCGTCCACTCCCCGCCCCATGACCCACGACCTTCTCACCGACCTGCTCGAACAGCTCGATGCCAAGTGCGAGCGCGTGTCCGTCACCGAGCTTCGCGACAACACCTTCTACGCGTCGATCACCATCTCGGTGAACGGTTCCGAGATCGAGATCGACTCGCGCCCGTCCGACGCGATCGCGCTCGCCGTCCGCTGCCAGGCGCCGATCTTCGCCGCCGAGGACGTCATCGAGGAATCGTCCATCGAGTTCGAGCACGAGGTCGAGGACACGGACGAGGTGGTCGAGAAGTTCAAGGACTTTCTCGACCAGGTGACGCCCGAGGACTTCGCCGAGGACCAGTGAGCGTGACGAACCTCACGGTTCGCCACGCCTGACCGCGAGACGTTCAGTTCGTTGAAGCAGGCGCTCCCCCCAGGCCCTCGCTCCCCGAGCCTGATCCAAGGCGTGGGTCATTGGACCCGGCCTCTGGCGTATCTCGAGCGTCTTCGCGCCCGCTTCGGCAAGCGCTTCACGATCCGGCTCCCGGGGACCCCTGCGTTCGTCATCCACACCGAGCCGGAGCACATCAAGGAGATCTACACGGCGCCGCCTGACGTCCTTCGTCCGGGTGAGGGGGGCGCCGTTCTCGAGCCGCTGGTCGGCCGCAAGTCCGTGATCCTGCTCGACGAGGGCGAGCACATGGAGCAACGCAAGCTGATGCTGCCCGCGTTTCACGGCGAGAAGATGGCGGCGCTCACGAACCTCGTCCGCGAGGTGACCGAGCAGGACGTCGCAAGTTGGGGCGCCGACGCGGGCACGCTCCACCCGCGCTCGCAGGCGCTCACCCTCGAGGTCATCCTGCGCGCCGTCTTCGGCCTCGATCCGGGCCCGAGACTGGAACGCCTCCGTTCCAGTCTCTCGAAGCTTCTCGCCTATGGGGAGAGCCCGATCACGCTGATTCCGCCTCCTCCCGACCGCGACAAGATGGCCCAGAACCTGGCGCGCCTCAACCGGCTCGGTCCGCTGAAGGGCTTTCTGGACGTCCGCATGGAGGTCCAACGCTTGATCGCTGAGCAGATCGACGAGCGCCGCGAGAGCAGCGAGGATCGAGACGATGTCCTGGCCATGCTCCTCGAGGCGCGCCACGAGGACGACTCGCCGATGACCGACGAGGAGCTTCACGACGAGCTGATGACCCTCCTCGTCGCAGGGCACGAGACGACCGCCTCGTCCCTCGCGTGGGGATTCGAGCGCCTGGCCCGCGAGCCCGCGGTGCGCGCCCACCTGGCCGAAGAGGTCCTAGACACCGACGACGGCCCATATCTACAGGCGACGATCAACGAGATCCTGCGCGACCGGCCCGTCCTCCCGAACACCCTGCCGCGCTTCGTCAAGAAGCCCGTCGAGGTCGGCGGCTGGCACTACGAGCCCGGCGTCAACCTGGTCGCGAACGCGTATCTGACGCACCACGACGCGGACATCTACCCGGAGCCGTACGCGTTCCGGCCGGAGCGCTTCCTCGACACCAAGCCCGGCACCTACACGTTCATCCCGTTCGGCGGCGGCCGGCGCCGCTGCCTGGGCGCATCGTTTGCCCAGCTCGAGCTGCGGGTCGTCCTGGCCGCAGTGTTGCGCCGCTATGAGCTCGAGCAGGGCCCGGGAGGAGCCGAGGTCGCGCGGCGGCGGAACATCTCCGTCTACCCAAGCGCCGGCTCGAGCGTCACGCTTGGCGAGCGCGCTCGCGTCCCGGCTGCGGCATGAGCGAGCCCGGCAGTCGCGCGCTTTCTCGAGCCGTCGGTCGCAGACTGACCTGGTTCGGCGCCATCGCCAACACGATCGGCGCGGGCATCGTCTTCATCTCGATCGGCTTCCTCCTCGCCGTCTTCTTCGACTCGCACCAAAGCGACGACCTCGGCCGGGAGAACGCACCGATCATGGCTGCGAGCGTCCTCGTCATCGGCGCGGCACTGATGGTGGTTGCCATGAGGCGCCGCCGAACCGCTCTCGCCTGGCTCTCGGATGCACGCGAGCCGAGCGAGGAGGAGCGCCAGCAGACGCTTTCACTGCCAATGTTCAACGCGCTCCTCACGGTCGCCGGATGGGGCACCGGGGCGGTCATCGGGTTCCTCGTCAACCTCGATCACTCACTGGGCACCGCTGCGCTCATCGGCGCGTCGATCTGGGTCGGAGGTGAGACAACCGCAGCCCTTGCCTACCTCACCACCGAGCGCACGCTGCGCCCGGTCACGGCGATCGTTCTGGCGGTGCGCGACCCCAAGCGCTCAGCAGGACCCGGGGTACGCGACCGTCTGCTGATCGCGTGGAGCCTTGGCACGGCGGCTCCGATGCTGAGCGTCGTCGTGGTGGGCATTGCAGGGCTGACGAAGGATGGCGTCGACACATCGGCGATCGCCGGCGCCTGCGTCTATCTCTCCGGCGTCGCCCTCGCGGTCGGCTTCCTTGCAACCCTGATCGCCGCCAGGGCGATCGCCGACCCCCTCACATCCATGCGGGGAGCGGTTGACAGCATCGCCCATGGCGACCTCGACGTTCGCGTACCGATCGACGACGCCAGCGAGGTGGGGATGCTCCAGGCCGGGCTCAACCGGATGGCCGAGGGCCTTCGCGAGCGCCAGCGGATTCGCGAGCTGTTCGGGCGTCAGGTGGGCGAGGAGGTGGCGCGCGCAGCCCTTCGCGACGGGACCCGGCTGGGTGGAGAGGAGCGCGAAATCGGAGCGCTGTTCGTCGACCTCACAGGTTCGACCTCGATGGCCCTGGCGATGCCGCCATCCGAGGTCGTGCGAATCCTCAACAAGTTCTTCCGGGTGGTGGTCGACGTCGTCGAATCCGAGGGTGGCTTCGTCAACAAGTTCGAAGGCGACGCCGCGCTCTGTGTCTTCGGCGCACCGGTCGCCAGCGACGACCCGGCCGGCCAGGCGCTCTGCGCGGCCCGGCACATGGCCGAGCGCCTGTCGCGAGAGGTGCCGGACGTCGGCTTCGGGATCGGTATCTCGGCCGGCAGGGCCGTGGCCGGAAACGTCGGCGCGGAGCACCGCTTCGAGTACACGGTCATCGGCGACCCGGTGAACGAGGCGGCACGGCTTTCTGACCTCGCGAAGGAGCGGGGCACCCTCGTCGTCGCATCCGACGCCGCGCTCGACCGCGCCTCGCCGATCGAGGCCGAGGAGTGGGAGCGCGGTGAGCGCACAGTGCTCCGCGGCCGTCTCGAGGCCACGGTCCTGGCCTCGCCCCGCGCCTGAGCAGGGTCTCTCGCAGGCCCTCAGGGGCCGGCGGCGAGCGCCACCAGACGATCGCAGAGGTCCTCGAACCCGATTCCGGCCGCCTCGGCGGCCATCGGAAACAGCGAGGTGTCGGTGAGGCCCGGCACCGCGTTCACCTCGAGCACCTCGGGCCCGTCGCTGCCCAGCATCAGGTCGATGCGGGCGAACCCTTCGCAGTCGAGCGCCTCCCAGGTCGCGAGCGCGGCGTCATGTGCCGCGGACTCTTCCTCCCGAGTGAGATCCGCTGGACACACGAAGTCGGTGCGGCCGATCTCGTAGCGCGCCTCATATGAGTAGCGGTCCTCGTCGCGGGGCAGCGCCTCGACCGCGGGCAGCGCCTCGCCCGCCAGGACGGAGATCGCGAGTTCGCGACCGTCGACGTGGCGTTCGAGCAAGACGCGGCTGTCGTAGGAGAACGCCGACACGATCGCCCCGGGCACGTCGTCGCGAGATGCGGCAAACCGAACGCCCAGCGCCGAGCCTCCCCGGGCCGGCTTGACGACCAGCGGGTAGCCGAGGCGAGCCTCGATCTCGTCGAGTGCGTCGGCCGCGCCCAACCCGGAGAAGGCCGTCTGGGAGAACGAGACCCAGTCGGGGGTTGCGATTCCGTGCTCGCGCAGCGCCTGCTTGGCCTCCGCCTTGTCGGTCGAGCGCCGGCAGGACGACACGCCGGGGCCGGTGTGCGGGATCGCGAGGATCTCGAGCAGCTCCTGCACGGTGCCGTCCTCGCCGTCGGCGCCGTGAAGCGCGATGAACGCGACATCGGGTCGCAGGGCCTTCAGATTTCGGACGAGGTCATCGCCCGCGTCGATCGGCAGAACGTCATGGCCGCGCGCAGCGAGCGCATCCTCAACCCGGGCGCCGGACCGAAGCGAGACCTGCCGCTCGAGCGAGCGCCCGCCCTTGAGAACCGCGACCTTCACTCGGACCCGGCCGCGTCGCCCGGCGTGTCACGGGGCCGAAGCGGCACAACATCGCCCCCGCCGGTACCAGGTACCTCGGGCGTCTCCTTCGCTGACGACCCGTTGCTCGCGGGTGATCGCGCCGTAGAGGTCCATCTGTTCGCTCACGACCCGCCCGATGCGCCGGATTCCCTCGCGGATCTCCTCCTCGGTCGAGCCGGAGAAGTTGAGCCGCATCGAATGCTTGCCGGTCCGGCCGTCCGCGAATGCTGCGACGCCCGGGACGAACGCGACGTTCTCGCGAAGCGCGCGCGCGAGAAGGTCCGTGGTGTCGATGTAGTCGGGGAGAGTCGCCCACAGGAACAGGCCACCCTCGGGCTCGGACCACGTGGCTCCTGCGGGGAAGTGGCGCTCGAGCGACTCGAGCATCGCGTTGCGGCGGGTGCGGTAGACGTCGCAGAGCTCGGCCACGTACTCGCGCCAGCGGCCCTCGGCGAAGAACTCGCTTACGAAGTACTGCGCAAGCGTCGAAGTGCAGAGATCCGAAGCCTGCTTGCCGAGGATCACCTTTTGCAACACCGGCGGCGGCGCGCAGATCCAGCCGAGGCGGAGGCCGGGGGAGAGGATCTTCGAGAACGTGCCGAGGTAGACGACGTAATCGCCGCCGTCCAGCTCGTAGAGCGCCGGGAGCGGATCGCCCTCGTAGCGAAGGAGGCCGTAGGGGTTGTCCTCGACCACGAGCAGCTCGCGCTCGCGTGCGATCTCGACGAGCCTGCGTCGCCGCTCCAGCGAAAGGGTCACGCCCGCCGGATTTTGAAACGACGGAACGCTGTAGATGAACTTGGGCCGCCGCCCGGCGGCGGCGAGCCGGTCGAGCGTCTCCTCGAGGAGGTCGACGCGCATCCCGTCAGCGTCCATCTCCACCTGCACGGTTTCGGCCTCGTACGAGCAGAAGACGGGAACTGCGCCCGGGTAGGTGGGCGCCTCGGCGATGACCACGTCGCCCGGGTCAACGACCGCCTTGGTGATGAGGTCGATCGCCTGCTGCCCTCCGGTGGTGACGACGATGTCGTCGGGGTCCGGATCCATGCCCTCGGCCGCCATCACCTGGCGGATGCACTCCTTGGTGTCGGCGAACCCCTCGGTCGGCCCGTACTGGAGGGCCTCGGCGGACGACTCCTGGGCGATCCGGGTCATCTGCCGGGCGAACGACTGGGGCGGGAAGGTGGAGGTATCGGGCAGTCCGCCGGCGAGAGAGATGACCTCGGGCCTTGCCGTGATCTCCATCAGGTCGCGCATCGCCGAGGAGCGCATGACCTTGGTGCGCTGCGCGAAAAGGCCCGCGTACCTCTCGAGATCGCGGGCCGTGGTGTGCGCTCGCCGGCGGGAGCGGGACGGCGCGCCAGAGGGTGGCCGCCGCCCCTGCTCGCCGTCAGGCTCTGTGCGGGTTGTGTCGTTGGGCTCGGCCACGCCCGAAGTGTGGCGTAAGCCCCTTGATGCGGGCGGCGAAGGCGATCCTCGCGGGACGGATGGTGCCGTCGTGCTCGGTGCTACGACGGAGCGCACGCCTTGCGGCTGCCTCCGCGCTGTCGGCCTTCGTGCCCTTGGTCTGCTCCAGATGTGCGAACTGTGCTGCGAACATTTCAATGCCCCCTCGCGTTGGTTCCTCGGTGTAGAAGCACTTTCTCGCGACTTGACACTTGCCGCCAATGATTTAGACTGGGCTTAATGATCAAGTGGCGCTTCGGCCCAGACGACCTCATCAAGACGCGCTTCGCGATCTCGCCCATGTGGGAGACCGCTGCGGCCATCCGTGCGCTCAGGAACCCGAGTTTGGTGTCCTTGCACCTGCCTTGGGTCAAGCAGATCCGCCCCCAGATCAGGCACATGGACCTCAGCCCCGCCTTCGCTCTTCTTCCCAGGCAGGGCTATATCGCCGACTTCCTGACTCCTCCGCCGACGGGTCCCCTTGTGTCCTTTGAGGAAGAGCTCGAAACGGTGCGCAACACACCGACCGACCTGATCATCCACGACGTCGAGGTGATGATCGGGCTCGGGAACGACCCCCAAGCGCTCGCGCCCTACCTCGCGGACCCGCGCGGCGAGGTCGAGCGCCTGGTTGGCGTGCTCCAAGAGTTCTGGTTCCGCGCGATCGAGCCGCACTGGGGGCGCATCCGCTCCCTCCTCGAAGCCGATCTCCTCTACCGCTCCCGCCGCCTCACCGAGGGCGGGCTGGCGAAGGTGTTCGAGGATCTCCACCCCGGCGTGCGCTGGAACGAGGACGCAACGCTCGACCTGACGGAGAACGAGTGCGAGGTCGATCAGCCGCTCGACGGCTGCGGGCTGCTCCTCGTCCCCACGGCCTTCTCCTGCCACAGGCCGGCGACGATCGCGGAAGACAACTGGCAGCCGACCGTGATCTACCCCGCCCGCGGCATCGCACTTCTGTGGGAGTCGGCGGAGGCCGCGCCTGAAGCGCTGTCGAAGGTCCTCGGCTCCAGCCGGGCCGCCCTGCTGGCCGACCTCGACGCTCCACGCAGCACTACCGACCTGGCTCAGCGCCTGGAGATGACGGCTGGCGGCGTCTCCCAGCACCTCGGCGCGCTGAAGGACGCGGGCCTCGTGACCGCTCAGCGAAACGGCCGTTCGGTCCTCTACTGCCGAAGCGCCCTGGCCGACGAACTCGTCACGGTCTGAGCTTCACGCGAGCGGCGGCCGACCCGCCAGGGCGCGCCGAACTAAGCCGCGGGGCGCGACTGGCAGGGCCAGAGCCCAGGGGCCCAGGCCAACCGATGCGCCTTTTCAACCTTCAGCGTGGGAGATCCGCATCAGAGCCACGCAGGGCCTGAGCCGATGCGTCTTGTCAACGCTCGACGTAGTAGATCCGCATCGGTTCAGATGGTTGCGGAGCGCTCCGGATTAGGCTTCGAGCGATGTCCGCCGAGCCGCGCTCAGTTTCCAACCGCCGCCTGCTCCGGGCTCGCGACATGATGGACCGCGCGTACGCCGACGCGCTCGACATTCAGGCACTCGCCGACTCGGTCAGCCTCTCGCGCGCGCACTTCATCCGCTCGTTCAAGGAGACCTTCGGCGAGACGCCGCACCGCTACCTCCAGCGGCGACGGATCGAGCGGGCGATGCGGATGCTGCGCGAGACGGACGAGCCGGTCACCGGCATCTCGATCGACGTCGGCTTTCAGAGCCTGGGGACGTTCAGCCGGACGTTCCGCGACATCGTGGGCGCGTCGCCATCCGACTATCGGGTGCGCGAACAGGCGGCGCCGAGGGCAGCGATCCGAGCGGGCGTCCCAGGCTGCTTCGCGGCCAAATGGGACCGCCCGCGAACCTAAAGAGGGTCAGACCCTTCCGCGCTAGACGCGCGCGCAATCGAGCACTTTTGGAGAAGCGGGCGCGCTGGTTGCGCGTCTAGGTTGAAGCCAATGTTCAACGCGATTTCACATTCACGGGTTTTTGTAGGCGACCAGGACGAGGCGCTCGACTTCTATGTCGGCAAGCTCGGCCTCGAGGTCTCAGCGGACGTTGACCTCGAGATCATGCGCTGGCTGACCGTCACCGTGCCCGGCAGCGACCACAACATCCTGCTCGAGAAAGCGGCCAGCTCGTTCCGCGACGAGGAGTCGGCGGCGGCGATCAGCGACCTGATGGCCAAGGGCGAAGCCTCGATGTTCATCTTGAATACGGACGACTGCCAGGGAACCTTCGACGATCTCATGGCCAAGGGAGTCGAAGCCGTCGAGGAGCCGAAGAAGAGGTTTTACGGGACCGACTGCGCGGTCCGGGATCCATTCGGAAACCAGATCCGCATCACGGAGCCCGAAGGAGATCTCGGAGGAGATGTTGATGGGGACCAAGGCCGACCCCGGAGCGACGAAGATCATCGACTAGCGCATGGGGACCGTGGGCCGCCGATAATCACCGGGTGCCCCAAGCCCCTCGCCTCACCACGATCACCATCCTTGCCCTGGCGCTCGCTGTCCCGGCGGGCGCTGTCGGCGTCGGCGACGAGCTCGCTTCCCCACGGCCCCGGTCCGCTCCCCGGGCCCGAGCTCCTGTACGCGAAGGCGCCAAAGCCCGCGCCGCAGCTCCGCAACCGGGCCCGTGGAAGGCCAAGCCGCTCAAGGTGTCCGGGGCGTCCGCCTACGCGAAGGGCGAGTTCCTCTACCAGGACTTCCTCTACGACGACCACGGGGCGACCGGCCTCTCACGCGACCCGGCGGATCCACGCTTTGGCGACGACACCTTCTCGGCGCCGAACGGAACCTTCACCTACCCGACCGATCTCAAGTACCGCAACAACGTCGCCGACCTGGTCGAGTTCCGCGTCGGCCCCCAAGCGCCATTCGACGATCTTCCGCCTCACCTACAACTCGATGACGAAGCCGGGCCTGGTCGCAACGACGATCGCCCTGGGCGATTCCGACACGCCGGCCGAGCTGCCGTTCGGCGCCAACGCAACCTCTCCCGCCGACCAGTTCCTGGTGGTCCGCGGCAGGCACTCAACGCTCATCGACGCGCAGGATCCCGAAGGCCTTGCGAAGTTCAAGACGAAGGTCTCGAAGCGCCGGCGCCAGATCACCGCGTCGATCCCGTCGAAGATCTGGAACCCCAGGCGAAAGACCGTCCGCATGGCTGCAGCCACCGGCCTTTGGGACAAGGCGGCCAAGTCCTATCTGACGCCCGGAACGTCCGCCACCGCCACCGCCCCGGGAGGCGCCGGCGGCCTCGCGGACCCGACCGCGCTGGTGAACGTGGCCTTCCGCTACGACGAGCCGCTCCCCGACCCGACCACTCCCACCGTCGTTACCGACCCCGCGTGGTGGCGTGACGCGGCGCAGGGCCACGCGCTCGCAGCCAACGACATCTCCAGCTTCTTCGCCGAGATCGACTTCGGAAAGCTCCGCGATCGCGTCACCGACCGGATGGCCGATCAGCCCGGCGGCACGCCGGTGACCGGCCCGATCAACACGAATCCTCTCGAGCCGCTACTCGAACGGCCAGGGAGTCGACTACCCCAATGCCGGTTGCGGCGGCACCGACGGCTGCCCGGGCCAGTACCTCGGAAAGCTCCAGCCGTATTCGATCTACGTGCCCGCAGGCCCGCCGCCGACCAGGGGCCGCGGACTCACGCTCCTCCTCCACTCGCTCGGCGCGTCCTACAACCAGTTCCACGGAACCGCCAACCAGGAGCAGTTCGCCGAGCGCGACGCCGGCGCCAACATCACCCTCACCCCCGAGAGCCGCGGCCCGGACAGCTGGTACTACGGCCTCGGTGGAGCCGAGGTGTTCGAGGCATGGGCAGACGTTGCGCGCCTCTACAAGCTCGACCCCACCCGCACTGCGATCGCCGGCTACTCGATGGGTGGCTACGGCACGTTCAAGTTCGCGACCCAGTTCCCGGACCTCTTCGCCGCCGGCCAGCCGACCGTCGGCCCGCCCGGTCTCGGCGTATGGGTACCCGGCGTGGTGAACCCGGCCGCCGGTTCGAACACGAACCGCCATGCTCGCGTCCCTTCGCCACGTGCCGTTCATGATCTGGAACGGGGTCGAGGACGAGTTGGTCCCGTACGCGGGCGCACACGAGCAGGGCCAGACCTTCGCCGATCTCGGGCTCGACGCACGAGTTCTGCGAGCTCTTTGCACCGCCGAGCACTTCACCTTCGCCTTCAACGACGAGTACGGCCCGGCCGCCGACTTCCTCGGCGACCGCAAGGTCGACGCGCCGTCCCGCGCACGTCACCTATGTGCGCAACCCCTCGATGGACTTCCCCGACCTCGGCTTCGTGGCCGATCACGCCTACTGGGTGACCGGCATCAAGACGGCCGCCGACGGCCTCGGAACGGTCGACGCCGTTTCCGGGGCGTTCGGCAAGGGCGACCCGGCGCCGGTCTCCGCCTCCACCGGCGGCGGCGTTCTCACCGGCGGCAGCTTCCCCGCGCTTCCCTACGAGTCGCAGTCGCTCCATCCAGGGCCGGAGACCGACCAGCCGAAGACCGACACGCTAGCCCTCGACCTCGAGAACCTGAAGACGCTGACCGTGAACATGAAGCAGGCAAAGCTCACCTGCGACGCCGACGTCGAGATCACGAGCGACGCGCCGGTGAAGGTAAAGCTCGCCGGTTGCGGTCGGACGGTTTCGGGGGGCTGAGCATGGGCGCGATTCCACCTCCGTCCGGCGACTCAGCCGCGCTTGTCACCGGTGCGAGTTCAGGAATCGGCGAAGCGATCGCGCGTGAGCTGGCCAAGCGCGACCATGGCGTCATCCTCGTCGCCCGGCGCGAGGATCGCCTGCGCGCACTTGCCGACGAGCTCGCGAAGGAACACAAGATCCGCGCCGAGATCCTCCCCTGCGACCTCCAGGACCCTGCGGCCCGCGCCGAGCTTCCCGCCCGCGCGGAGGCACTCGGCCTGCGAGTCGACGTCCTCGTGAACAACGCGGGCTTCGGTACGGCCGGCGACTTCATCGACCAGGACGTCGACCTCGAGCTCCAGCAGGTGCGAATCCTCTGTGAAGCCGTTGCCGACCTCACCGCGCGCTTCGGGCCGCGGATGGCTGGGCGCGGCAGCGGCGGAATCCTCACGGTCGCATCCTCGTCCGCGTTTCAGCCCCTGCCCCGCACGGCGGGCTACGGTGCGGCGAAGGCGTGGGCGCTTTCGTTTTCCGAGGCGCTCCACGAGGAGCTGAAGCCCAAGGGCGTGGCGGTCACCGCGCTCTGCCCCGGGCCTGTCCACACCGAGTTCTTCGAGGTGTCAGGTCCACATCCCGTCGAGGGCTTCTTCCCGAAGTTCGTGTTCATCTCTCCGGCGCGGGCGGCTCGCGACGGACTCAATGCGCTCGACCGCAACAAGCGCGTCCGCGTTCCGGGGCCTGCGCCCCTTCGCGTCTTCATGCACGGGAGCCGCTGGATTCCACACGGCATCCTGATGCCGATGCTGGCCCGGCAGTTCCGCGAGCCGCGCTGACCCGGTCTAGCCCGGGTTGCGCGCCGTGACCGTCCAGGTCGAGGCGGGAGCAATGACGCCTGCGTCCGTCTCGAACTCGGCCAGCGTCTCTCGCAGCTTGGCCTCGATGACAGGACGTATCTCGTCGGCCTGGTCGCCTGCCAGCCGGATGACCTCGCCGGCCGGGCCGAGCGCCATGACCATGGCGAGCGCACCATCGAGATCCCGGCCGATGGTGATGGGGATGTCGTTTCGCCCGAAGCTGAACGTCGGCGAACCCGGCGTGCTTGAGGACGTCGGTGACCGTGTCTGCGTTTGCCATCGAGAACGGCCCCGGCCCGCAGGTCGGCTCATCGGACTCTTCGTTTCGCTCGAGGTAGTCGGCGACAACGAGCTCGGCGCGGTGGAGCCAGTCGTTGTCGAGCTTTCGCCGCCAGACGACCATGTTGAGTGGAGCGCCGGGCGCCATCGCTCCGCGCACGTTTCGCAGCGCCGCGACAGGGTTGGCGAAGAACATGGTGCCGAAGCGGGCGAAGACGTAGTCGTAGGTGCCGGTGAAGTCGGCCACCTGCACGTCGGCCGCCTCGAAGCTCACGTTCTCGATACCGACCTCGTTGGCGTCCGCGCGAGCGGACTCGATCATGCGCTCCGCAACGTCAACGCCGTGGGCGTGCCCTTCGGAACCGACGATTCCGGCGAGCCTGACCGTCGTGTCGCCCAGCCCGCAGCCGATGTCGAGGACGCGATCGCCCGGCTTGGGCGAGACTTTCGCCAGCGCCGCCTCTCCGTGATCGGCCAGACCCCCGGTGACGATGTGGCGGAACTTGACCCAGCGGTCGTAGAGGACCCCGTTCCAGGCCTCTGTTGCTTCCTCGTTTTCCGCTGCTACTTGGATTCCGGTCATAGCGTGAAGGTAGTCCTCGTCGAGCCGCTTGTCTACACCGAGTTGCCGTTCTCGCCTCCGTCTTTTAGAGTACGTATTTGCCCGCAAGTGAAATCCGGGCATGCGCTGATGCCGTGAGCGATCACGATCACGGATGATTCGCTGCAGGCGCCGAGGTGTGTTCTGTACGAGGAGAGGGACCTCGGAGCCTGAGGTCCGGTGCGGTCTCGGGGGGACCGGCCGGGCCGGCAGGGACGCCGAATCCGGTGCCTGAGCGACTAGCCTCCACGTGATGGATCTCTTGGAGGCTGGAGCTCAGGGACTGGCGCTCGCCGTTGCGGCCGGGGCTCTCCTCGGTGCCGCGGGACAGAAGGGCACGCCAGGGCATGTCTTGGCCGGTCTCGCAATCGCCCTTGGCGCCTTTCTCTACGGCGCTTCGCTGACGCCCGAGGACCATCCGGCGTGGCCGGGCTGGCTCGTCGGCGCGCCCGCTGGCCGCGCTCGCCTACTTCACCGCCCGCGACATCGCCGCCGTCGCAGGGGCGAGAGCGGGCGAGGGTGGAGCCGGCGGCGTCGGCTTTTTGATCGGCGCGTTCGCGCTCGGCGCTTGCCGGCCTGTCCCTGCTCGGGCCTGTCGCGTTCATCGGCGTGATCGCTGCACTCGCGACCGTCTATCTCTTCTTTTCGCGCCGCAGCAAGGCTCCGAAAAGCACGCGGGCCTCCGCTCCCTGAGGTGACCGGCCGCAAGCGCAAGCTCTGCCTCGTCTTCGTCGACGCGCTCCGGACCGACAAGCTCGAGGAGACCGTTGCGGCGGGCAAGGCGCCGAACTTCGGCGCGCTGCTCGCGCGAGGACACCTGATTCGCTGACTGCGTCTCGGCCTTCCCCTCGGTCACGCCCGTCTGCACGTCGGAGATCGCGACCGGGTCAGCCGTCGGACCGCCACTGGATCAGCGGCATGAACTGGTACCACCGGGTCGAGCGCCGCTACGTCGAATACGGCTCGTCGTTCGAGGCGACGCGCGCGTTCGGGCTCTTCCGCGCCACCTACGACATCGTCTACAACATGAACATGGCCCACCTCTCGCACGAGGTGGAGACGTTCTTCGAGTCGCTGGGCGACGCCGGTTTCCGCACCGCCTGCACGCCCGTTCCTCATCTACCGCGGCCGCACGCGCCACGAGGTCTCGCTCGAGGGCCTCTTGAAGCGCGGCGCCGTGGCCGCCGGATTCCGCCACGCCGTCTACGGCCCGGACGAGCTCTTCTACGGCGAGCTCTTCGGCTCGCGCCCCGTGCCGTGCAAGCCGACCCTCGCCCGGCCCGGCACGCGCGACGAGTACTCGGCCTGCGTCTCGCAAGCGAGCTCGTCGCCGACGACGCCTACGACTTCCTCCTCTTTCGCCTCCCCGACAACGACCACCACTCCCACCGCTACGGCCCCGACGAGACCCCGGCATCGATCGCCCACGCCGACCGCTGCTTCGGCGAGCTGGTCGAGGCCTGCGGCGGCATCGACGACTTCCTCGCGACGCACGCCGTGATCCTGGTTGCCGACCACGCCCAGACCGACGGTCACCGAGCCCTACGAGATGATCGCGGCGCTCGAGGAGGAGTGGCGGGTCCTCCAGCCGTCGTCCGACACGCCCGAGTCCGCCGAGCTGGCCGTCTCGCCCGACGCTCGCGGGCGGGCGCACGTCTACGTGCTCGTCGACGAGGAGCGCGAAGAGCCGCTTGCCACGCCGGCGTGCGCGCTCGGCTCAGCGCGCTGGAGGGCACGGACCTCGTCGCATGGCTCGCCGGCGCCGACGGCTCGGCCGGTCATCCGCCGCACGGCCGGCTCGCCGCTGGAGAGTGACCCGAGGATCGAGGCGGTCGTCGAGACCAAGCGCGGCCAGCTGCGCTTCCGCCCCGGCGAGCGCGGGAAAGAGGGACCGCCGCGGCGCGCGCTGGCACGTGACCGGCGACCTCGAGGCGCTCGCGTTGACCGAGACGGAACGGCGAGATCGACAGCGCGACGTACCCCGACGCGCTCGCTCGCCTGTGGTCGGCGCTCGTGGCACCTGCACTCGGGCGACGTCCTCGTCTCGCTCGAGGAGGGGTTCGAGTGCGTGGACTGGGGTCAGACCTCGCACGTCGGCGGTGGCAGCCACGGCTCGCTCATGGCCGGCGACTCGCTCGCGCCGCTCCTCCTCGTGGGCCTCGAGCCGGGCGCCGAGTCCACGCGAGATCAGTGGCGCATCACCGACGTGGCCGGGCTCGTCAGGGCCCACTTCGGCCTGGAGGACCCGGCGCGGGCAGAGTCATTGAACCCAGCTCACGCCGGAGCCGGCGCATGACCGGCGGCGACCCGGCCGCGCCGGAGGAGCTGCCAAAGCCAACGCCGGTGCGCGACGCCTGGGCCGAGCGCGCGGACCGTGCCTGGGCTGTCTACCACCGCGTGCGCCACGGCGCCACCCAGCCCGAGAACTGGGTGCAGCTCTTCCAGTTCGCCGTGGTCGGAGGGTCGGGCTACGTCGTCAACCTCATCGTCTTCGCCGCCCTCACCGAGGGAGCGGACCTCCACCACATCCCGGCCGCGATCGGCGCTTTCCTCGTCGCCGTCACCAACAACTTCCTCCTCAACCGCATCTGGACCTTCCGCGAGGAGGCGCCCGGCATGCACCCCGCCCACCAGGGCGTGCGCTTCCTTGCCGTCAGCGTCGTCGGCCTTGGCGTGAACCTCGCCGTCCTCGAGCTTCTCGTGTCGAGCGCCGGCATGGGCGAGCTCCTGGCCCAGGCGATCGCGGTGGCTGTCGCGATGCCGGTGAACTTCGTCGGCAACAAGCTGTGGACATTCCGCTGAGCATCGATTGACGCCGAGCGCCCAGAAAGTTGGATAGAGCGCGGTTTTCTGGGCGCTCGCGGTGGCTTTGGCTCGCCGCTTTGCTGGCGCTCGCGCTCGGTTGCACGCCAGCCGCAGCGGCCCATGTTGCTGATCGGCCCGTCGCTCCGGCGGGCTACCCGGCCGCGCCCGGCTCCTTCGAGGTCGACGCCCGCGAGGCGTTTCACATCGCCGGCAGGGACTCCAACACGGTCGAGGAGCTCGCGAGCCACGGCGAGCTCACGACCCGGATGGAGGTGCGAGACGACGGCCAGTGGCAGGTCGGGTTCTTCGACTCCGATGACACGGAGGTGGTGCAGGTCCACGTCGACGGGGTCTCAGGCGACATCGCCGAGTCATGGACCGGAGACCAGGTCGCGTGGACGATGGCCCGCGGCTATCCGCGGCAGTTCGGCCACGCGCTGAACGCGCCGTGGGTGTGGATCCCGATGGCCGCCCTCTTCTTCTTCGGCCTGCTCGAGTGGCGCCGGCTCTTTCGGATCGTCCACCTCGACCTTCTGGTCCTTCTCAGCTTCGGCGTCAGCCAGGCCTTCTTCAACGACGCGAACATCGGGGTCAGCGTTCCCCTCGCCTACCCGCCCCTTCTCTACCTCCTGGGGCGCATGCTGTGGATCGGCTTCCGGGGCGGGGGAGAGGGGCTCAGGCCAAGCGCGCCCCGCCTCGTTCTCATCGTGGTGTGCCTCTTCGCGATCGCCTTCCGGGTAACCCTGAACGCAACCGACTCGGGGGTGATCGACGTCGGGTACGCGGGCGTGGTGGGTGCCGACCGGATCACCCATGGCGAGGCGATCTACGGCGAGGGCCTCTTCCCCGACGGCGTTCCGCAGGGAGACACCTACGGCCCCGCCAACTACTACGCCTACGTTCCCTTCGAGGCGGCGCTGCCCTGGAGCGGTGAGTGGGACGACCTGCCCTCGGCGCACGGCGCGGCGATGTTCTTCGACCTGGCAACGGTGCTGGGCCTGGTCGTCCTCGGCCTGCGGCTCGGCGGGCGCGGACCGACCGGCCAGAAGCTCGCCGCGAGCGATGGCGTTCGCCTGGCTCACCTACCCGTATACGGACTTCGCGCTCCAGGCGAACTCGAACGACTCCCTCGTCGCCCTCTTCTTGGTCTGGGGTCTCGCTGCGCTCACGTCACCCGTCGGTCGCGGGCTCTTCGTGGGCTTGGCGGCGATGGTCAAGTTTGCGCCGCTCGCCCTGGTGCCGCTCTACGCGGTGGGCGAGCGAGGGCTCGCCGACCGGCTCGACGGCCGGCGCCCGAGATGGGCCGGCATGAGGACGGCTGTGATCGGAGCCGCCGCGGCAATCTTCGCGATCGCGCTGATGCTCGCGCACCCGGCAATCGACCCGGGGCTCGCCTCGTTCTACGAACGGACGGTCGAGTCCCAGCTCGATCGCGAGAGCCCCTTCTCGATCTGGGGGCAGGTCGACGGGATCGAGTGGCTCCAGAGGATCGTCCTGCTGGGCGCGGCCGTGCTCGGCATTGCCGCCGCGTTCCTGCCGGCGAGGCGTACCCTCGCGCAGGTCGCCGCGCTGGGAGCAGCGGTGATCATCGCGACGCAACTCGCGGTCGACCACTGGTTCTACCTCTACATCCCGTGGTTCGCGGGCCTTGTCTTGGTGGCGCTGGCCGCGCCGAGCTCGACCTCGTCGAGGCCAAGCGACGTTTTCGGCCCGCCGGCCTGCACCCGCAGGTAGCGCGCCGTCCTGTTGATCCGGGCGACGGCCCTATCGCGACCGCGGCCTCTGAGGTGGATCGCCTTCACGCCGGGCTGGTGGCGGAGACCGGAAACGGTCGTCGATCGCAGGGGCCGACCTGATGCGAATACCCAAAGGTTTGAACCGGCCGCCGAACAACAACCGGCATGCGGCCGGACAGTGACGCTCGAGAGATGTCGCGACTCACCGAGGTCGACCTGCCACCACGGCTGGTTTTCGGTTCGCGTTCGCGCGAACGCCGCGCCGGACGTATCTCCGTCGAAGGCGTTCCACGCTTGGGAAGCCTGCCTGAACTGCGAGCTCTGGGTGACGCGCGGAGTCGGCGCCGAGTTCGCCGACTCTTCGAAGCGGATGATCGGCGCCACCGAGGGCACTCCCTGCTGGTCGATCAAGAAGAGCATGTAATAGCCCGGCGGGGCCTGGTCGACGGACGGGGCGGTCATCGCGACGCGGCCCCCATCAGGGCTGACCGAGAGCGGCACGAAGGCTTGGCCGGCGTTCACCTGGTGGGTGGTCGCGGCGAGCCTGATGAAGGCCGCGGAGGCGATGGTCGATGGCTCGGTCGTGGCGACCGAGAACGTTTGGCCGGCGGCGACACTCGCGGGCGCATCGGTTGCGGTCGGACGCGGAGCGAGCAGCCCGGAGCCGTCCTTTCGAAAGAGGTAGGGCGGCTCGAAGAAGGCGCCGTTCGGCTCCTGGATCTCCTGGAACGATGAGCCCGCCGACCACACCCGGCCGTCCGGCAGCAGCGCCGCGACCGAGTGATAGGTCCTGCGCCGTTCGAGGTCTGCCATCGAGGCCCATGAGTCCGAGGCGACCGAGTAGAGCTCGGGCGTCATCATCGGCGTTCCCTTCGTCCCCGAGCCGGAGCTGTTTCCCCCGACTACCAAGACGTCGCCGGTTGGGAGGGTGAGGGCCTCGCCCGTCATGTGCGGGTAGCGGCTGGGGGCCATCTCGGTGTAGGTCGGCGTCGATCCCGACGCGTCGATCATCAGGCTCGTGGTCGAAAGGCCTCCGGAGTTGTAGAACATCTTGTAGGGGCCGACCAAGGCGCGCACGCCGCGTTTGCGAACCTCGAGCAGGGTCTGATCCGACATCGGCGCCAACCCGTCTGTGTCCAGGAGATAGCGACCCGGCACGTCGGTTGTCGTGTCACCGACATCTTCAATCAAAAACGAGCCGTCGTCCCGGCGGATCAGGTCGGGGTACCAGTCGGTCGGGAAGGTATCGGGGTCGAGGATCGTCGAGGCGCCGGTCAGCTGGTCGACTCGCTCGATCCCCCGGCTGGTGCCGCCGGCGACGACGGGGTTGCCCTCGCGGTCGAGCGTGCCGCCCGGGTACCAGCGCTTCGAGTTCATCTGACCGAGCGTGGAGAAGGTCTTCGAATCCTCGTCGTAGAGCTGGACATCGGCGATCGGACCGTTTACCTGGTTGGAGCCACCGCCGACGATCGCCAAGCGCCCGTCGGGGAGCGTGGTGATCAGGCTGCAGAAGGTCGTTCGCGGTGCAACGTTGTTCGTACGAGTGATCGCGCCGGTCGCAGGGTCCAGGACCATCGCGGGACCGTTGTGGGGGATCTCGCGGAAGTTGGGCGGCCGGTTGGCCTGGTCCCAGGCGACGATCTTGCCGTCGGGCATCACGCCCATCGAGACGGGGACCACCGGGTACTGCTGGAGCGCGCCCCAGCGCCCGGTCACGCCGGGGTCAGCGGAAGCGGGCGCGGCCGACGACAGCGCGGCGACGACGCCGACCAAGCCAGCGAACATCCTTGTCCAGCGAAACCTCCCGCTCAAGTCACTCTGCCTTCCGCAGTATCCGAGCTTCCGACCCGCACATCTTCCCGGTCCGACTGCGCCGTTCAGAGCGTCAGGTGGAGTTCGTTGGCACTGGCGTTGCCGTGCCGATCACGCAGGCTGCCGGCGGGCAGGGTGACCGAGGTGCCCGCGGGTCCGGTCAGGACGGCGCGCCGGCCACGAAGCGCCAGCGACACACGGTTCGGGAGATCGGCGCGAAGCTGCGCGATCGCCCCGCGCTCCGGGCGCCAGGTCAAGTCCTCGTTTTCGACGGCCTTGGGGTAGCCCAGCCCGACCACAGCGCGCCCACCGCCAGATTCCAGCAAGCGGGCGTCGAGCGCGTGAGAGCGCCGGAGGCGAAATGCTTTGGAGCGGAGCCGGTAGCGGTTGGCGCTGATCACGAAGCGGTAGCGGCCGATCGAGGCGCCGAGCCCAGGTTCCCAGCGCGTGGTGTAGGTGCCGTCGTCATCCACCGTCCACTGGATCCGCAAGCCGAGGTCGCTGTCGGCACGATGCCAGCCGCCTTTCGTCCGGCGCTCGACGGTCACGAAGGCACGGTCGAGTGGCCGGTCGAGCCCACGCTCGCCTCCCGACCAGGAAAAGCTCGGGTGACCAAGCCGCCGGGCCTTGCTCGGCTGGCCGAGAACGGTTGCGTCCTCGGAGCCGCGGTCGTAGCGCGGCTCGTCGTCGGTCACGCCGTTACGCGGGTCGAAGGGGTCGGGCGCTGGAGCGGGCTCCCGCTCGGCGATCGCATGCACCAGCTGGGCGAGCCGCTCTTGGACGAACACGCCCGACGCCTGCCCGAACAGCGTGGTCCCGCCCTCGTAGTGCTGAAGCCCGTACTCCTCGGGCGTAGTCAGGTATTGGATGAAGTCGTTGGCGAGTCCCGAGACGACGATCCTTCTGATCCCGGAGCCGCGAGCAGCGGCCAGCGCCGCGTTTCGGAGGCGGCGCCCGAGACCGGAAGACATCTCTCCCGGGATGGTCACCACCGCGCGGTTGCCGACCTGGAGCGCACTCAGGGGCACCGCGGTCGGGAACTGGCCGGTGTCGCGGATCGTCTGGATCTTGGTTCCCTGGACGCCCGCGCCGACCGGAAGCCGGTAGCCCTCGAACGGGATCCCCGTCTCGTCGTAGAGCGGCCCGCGGTTCTCCTCGGATCCGGTCAGGAACGGCAGCCCCACCACCGCCTTGTCGTCGACGGGTCCGGCACCCGTGCCGCGGCCGCAAAAGCAGGCGCGCGTCCAGCGCAGGCGCAGCGCCGGCCTGCGCTCGAGCCGCGCGCCCGCCCGGCGCCAAGCGGCAACCATCGCGCGGGCCTCCTCGCGCCCGACCTCGTACGCGCCTGCCGGGCCCGTGTGCTCGATCCCGGCCGTGATGTCGCCCTCGTCGGAGTTGCCATAGGAGTTCACGACCTCCTGGCTCGCCGGAACATGGCCCTCGCGGCGGATCGCCCGCTCGGCAAGGCGAGCGGCAGCGGCGTGATGGTCGGCGTTGTAGTAGGGAAAGGTCGGCTTTACGACCGTGCCGTGGTCGGCGAAGGTCGACCATGATGCCGATCGGAATCCGTCGTCCGGACGAGCGCTTGTCAACTCGCAACACATCGACCCGAGGATCGATCGTGTGGGGATAGCCGCGGGGGTCGAGGTCAACGCTGCCCTCGCCGAACTCGCGGATGATCCCGTGGTTTGCGAGGTGGGCCTCGATTGAGCGGTTCTCGGTCGTTCCGAGCAGCCGGGTCGAGCCCCAGCCGGCAACGGCAGGCCCCAGGTCGCGGTCGGCGCGGCGGATCGAGGCGGCGAGCCGGCGGACGAGGAAGGTGTAGAGCTCCTCGTCGGCGGGCGGCGCGAGTTCGAAGTCGGTCGGAGTCGTGTCGGTTGGCGCGACGGTGTTGAAGGCCGGATAGTTGAAGTAGCCGGTCGGGGCGCTGTGGGTATGGGACGCGGACACGATCACGTTCTTTTCGGAAAAGCCGCGCCCGGCGAGGCGCTCGGCCGCGTCGACCACCATGCCGTTGGGGATCGCGCCGAGATCGGCCGAGACCAGCGCTACCTTGCGCCCGCCACGCTCGAGCACGATCGTGCGGGCAAAGAGCCGCGTCAATTGGCCCTGCGCGGCGGCGTCGGAGCGAACCCAGCCGAACATGTAGTAGCCGGTCGGCGGCGTGATGTCCGCGCGTCCGGCGCCGGCGCGAAGGGCGGAAGCGTCAGCCGGCGATGCGGTGAGGCCAAGGGCCGCGAGGGCGACGAGCGCCGCTGCGAGAAACCCGGTTGCCGCTCGGCGCGCGGAATCGAGGTGGGGCATGGCGGCGAGGCTATCCCGATCGCGCGCACCGCGAGCCGCTCCCAGCCTCCGGCTTCGCTAGCGTGCGCAGCGCTTGGCGCGCCTTGAGTCCCTGACCCGAGAGCTTGCGGACGGACGGGGGACGACGCTCCACGTCGCGCGATTCGACCGCGCCCGTGTGCGCCCCCGAGTGGTCGCGCTCGAACCACCCGCACCCCTCGAGGAATGGTGTGCCGAGAACGACGTTGCCGACGCGATCATCGGCGGCTTCTTCGTCCGCGCCCACGGCACACCCCTCGGCGAGCTGCGAATCGACGGCCGGCCCGTGGCGAACGTGCCGTTCGACTCGCCGTGGGACATGGAGCGAGCCTGTCTCCACATCGACGGCCAGGTCCGGTTCGCGCCGCGGCGCGAGCTCGGCGACGCGCCCGCGGGAGACGTCCTTCAAGCGGGGCCGATGCTGGCGCGCGACGGTGGGATCCTCGTCCACGCAGGCCACGACCCCGAGGGCTTCTCTGCCGGCGCCCACCAGTTCGATTCCGACATCACGGCGGGGCGCTACCCGCGCGCGGCGCCTGGGCATCGCCAACGGCGAGCTGATCGCCGCGGTCTGCGACGGGCGCACCGATGACGACGCTGGGCTCACCCTCGACGAGTTGGCGGCCGCCATGATCGATCTCGGAGCGAGCGACGCGATCAACCTCGACGGCGGCGGCTCGGCGTCGCTTGTCACCGGCGGGAAGCCTTCGGAACCGGCCGCGCGAAGAGCACGGGATCGACCTGCCCGCCGGCCGCCCGGTTTCGACCGCCCTGGCATTCGCCGAGCGCTGACGTTCCCGGTAGCACGGACCCACACTGGGTACCTGGATGTGGGTGACCCCTTCTCAGGTACTCATGGGCTGCTACTTCTACCCACGGGGTGGCTCGGCGCACGCGGCGAGGGCGCTGACCCGGCAGATTCGCCGCTCTGGCGTCGCGGTCACCGTGGTCGCCGGCTCTCGCGACGACATCGGCCCGGTCGCCCAGGCGGCGAGCGTTCTTCGGCCCCGAGGACCTCCACGTCGTCGACTACACGCCGGCGCTCGGCTCCGAGCGGCCGACCGCTTTCAAGACGCGATCGGCTCTCCGCCGATGCACGCCTCGTTCGAGGACAGGCCGGGTGCGCAGGACACCGTCTTCGCCTGTCTCGACGACGAGCGCTACGAGCTCCAGGTCGAGGCGTGGGCGCGCGAGCTCGACGAGGCGGGGCCGCGACGCAGACCTCCTCTACCTCAACCACCTGACGCCGATGAACGAAGCGGCGGCGCGGGAGTTCGCCGACGTGCCTGTGATCGGCCACATCCACGGCCCCGAGCTTCTGATGCTCGAGCGAATCGCCGAGGGCGCGCCCGCCGAGCTGGACCTACGCGGAGGAGTGGCGCGAGCGCATCTGCCGCTGGGCCGACGACTGCGACCGGCTCGTCGTCAACACGCCGCAGGGAGCGCCGGCGCGCGGCGAAGCTGCTCGACCTCGACGAGGACCGCTTCGCCGTCATCCCCAACGGCTTCGACCGCTCGTTCAAGCCTCGCGAGATCGACCGCGGTGCGCACTGGCGAAAGCATCTGGTCGACGAGCCGCTGGGCTGGCGCCCAGGCGAGGAGCCGGGCAGCGTCAGCTACGGCGAGACGGATCTCGACGCCGCTCGAGAGGCACGACGCTCCTCTACAGCGGCCGCTTCACCGAGGTCAAGCGCCTCGCCGCTCCTGATCGAGGCCTACGCGAAGGCGCGGGTGGAGTTCGACGAGCCGACCGCGCTCGTCCTCCTCGGCGGCTACCCGGGCGAGTGGGAGGGCGAGCACCCGATCGAGACGGTCGAGCGTCTCGGTGTGCCCGGCGTCTTCCTCGCAGGCTGGCACGACCACGACCGAGCTGCCGGACTTCCTCTCGGCCTCCGACGTCCTCGTCCACGCTTCGGTCAACGAGCAGTTCGGCCAGGTGCTGGTGGAGGCGATGGCCTGCGGACTGCCCGTCGTGGCCGTCAACCGCGGCGGCCCGGCGTCGATCGTGAAGGACGGCGAGACGGGATGGCTGGTCGAGCCCGAGGACGGAGCCGGCCTGGCGGCCGCGATGGTCGAAGCCGTCTGCTGCGTGGATGTGCGGCGCCAGCGCGGAGCCGCGGCACGCGAGGATGCTCTCGCGCGGTTCAGCTGGGCCGAGGTAGGCGAGAAGCTGGGCGCGGTCCTCGACGAAACCGCGGCGGGCATGGCCTGCGCCTGATTCGGGCGCCGCGCCTGCGTCTAAGCGGCGGCCTCGAGCTTGAGGTAGCCGGCTCCAACCGGTAGGCGCCCGGCGATTCCGAGCCGCTCATCGGCCAGCTCCGACGCCTCGCTCCATTCCTCGGCCGTGGTCGGCTCCTTGGGATCGCCGGTGAAGAGGAGGTGGGCGAAGAATGAGTGCACGCCGAGGGAGCGAAGCCACACGTGGTGGGCGAGGCGGTTGGCGCTCTGGTAGAGCGGACCGGTCCACGCATCGGCGAAGGACTCACTCACGCCGAGCCGGAAGCGCGCCCACCTCAGCGACTGCTCGATGAGGTCTCGGTTCTCACCGGGCTTGGATCGGCACGGACTTCCTCGCAGGAGCTCGTCGGGATGGCTCTTGCCCTCCACGAGGATCACGGTCGGCGTGTGGTTCTTGGCATCGACGACCGCCAGCGCGTCCCATTGCGGCCCGCGCTTCGGCCAGAACGCCGACAGCTCCGGAGTCAAACGATCGAGGTCGAGCTGCTTGAGGGCAGCGGCGCCGAGGTACTCCTTGAACCCGTCGTCGGCAAGGGGGCTTTTCCAGGTGATGGTTGATCCGGCGAGGGCCGGAAAGGTCTCTTCGAGCTTTTGGTTGAGCTCGGCCGTTCGCTCGTTCACCCAGAGCTGGGCTCTGGCGCTGGCTGCCTGCGTGGGCGGCTCCCTGCTTGCCGGTGCGGGGCATGGTGGAACTCTAGACCGGCCCCGCCAGCAGAGGTACGGGAGAAGGACTAAGCCGAGTCGTCCTCAGCCGGGCGGGTGTCGGGCGCCTCGGGAAGAGTCACGCCGGGCGCGGTCGTTCGGTGATCCTCGCGCTCGCCGGTGGCAGGCGGAGGCGCGGGCTCCGGCGGCTCCTCGTCTTCGTTCTCTTTCGGCGTGCCTTCCACGAGGGCTCGCCTTCCCGTTCTGGCACAGGCGAAACCGGGGCCTGGCGCCGCATCGGCCCGTGATCTCCATTACGGTGCCGGGCCTGACCGAGTGGCGGGTACCACCGGAAGGATCACGCGCATGACGACAGACGGTTCAGGGTCGGCGGCTGATGGCATAACGCGGCGGCGCTTCGTCGAGCAGGCCGGCGCGGGCGTGGCGGCGCTGAGCCTGGCGGCGAACCCGGCGCTCGCAAGAGCAATCGGCGGCAGCCGGGGCGGCAAGCGCGTCGCGGTGCTCGGCGGCGGCATGGCCGGCCTCACCGTCGCCCACGAGCTCGTCGAACGCGGCTTCAAGGTCGACGTCTACGAGCCGGTAGCGCTCGGCGGCAAGGCGCGCTCGATCGGGTTCGACGGCACGGCGGCCGCAGGGCGGCGCGACCTGCCGGGCGAGCACGGCTTTCGCTTCTTCCCCGGCTTCTACCACCACGTCCCGGACTCGATGCGCCGGATCCCGGACGGCAACAACCCGAATGGCTGCTGGGACAACCTCGTCGACACGACCGAAGGGCGCTCGGTCCGCTCGGGCGACCATCCGGACGCGCTCTTCCTCGGCATGCTCTATGACCCGAACGACGTCCTTACCGTCGACGGGTTGCGCCGGCTCCTCATCAACGAGATCGCCGAGCAGAACTGGGTGCCCCCTCACGAGACCGCCTACCTCGTCGAGCGGCTGATGGTGTTCTTCACGAGCTGCGACGAGCGGCGCTTCGGTCAGTGGGAGAACGTGACCTGGTGGGACTTCATCGGCGCTGAGACCCGGTCCGAGGAGTACCAGAAGATCGCGGCGCGAGGGCTCACGCGGAGCCTGGTCGCCGCGAAGGAGACGGTGGCCTCGGCCCGCACGATCGGGAACATGGGCGAGGCGTTCGTCATGAACATCATGCAGAGGGGGAACGACGGCGCCCTCGACCGCGTGCTCGACGCGCCGACGAACGAGGCGTGGATCAACCCGTGGGTCAAGCTTCTGAAAAGCCAGGGCGTCCGCTTCCACACCGGCCAGCGCGCGCGGTCGCTCGAGATGCGCGGCGGCAAGGTTGTCGGCGTGATCGTCGAGGACGGGCGCGGGGTGCGCCGCCGCGTCGAGGCCGACTGGTTCGTCTCGGCGATGCCGGCCGAGCGCGTGCGCCGGCTCCTCTCACACCAGGTGCTCAAGGCCGACCCCACGCTCGACGGGATCAACGATCTCTTCACCGACTGGATGGCCGGCATCCAGTTCTACCTGCGCGAGCCGCTCGACATCACCCACGGCCACGTCACCTTCGTCGACGCCCCGTGGGCGCTGACGGCGCTGACGCAGGCGCAGTTCTGGGGCGAGCGCGACTTCCCGTCCGACTACGGCGACGGTGAGGCGGTCGACTGCCTGTCGGTCGACATCTCGGACTGGGACTCGCCGGGGATCCTCTACGGCAAGCCGGCGAAGGAGTGCACCCGCGCCGAGATCCGCCGCGAGGTTTGGGCGCAGATCAAGGAGCACCTGAAGGACTCGGACCCGCTGCCGCCGGGGATCGTCCACTCCTGGTTCCTCGACCCCGGGATCCAGTGGGATCCGAAGCGCGGGCGGAACCGCAACGCGACGCCGCTCCTGGTCAACACGGTCGGCTCATGGGAGAAGCGCCCAGAGGCCGTGACCGCGGTGCCGAACCTCTTCCTCGCCGGCGACTACGTGCAGAGCGACATCGACCTCGCAACGATGGAGGGCGGCAACGAAACGGGCCGAAAGGCAGCGATCGGCGTGCTGGAGGCAGCCGGGTCGAGCGCCGAGCCGCCGGCGACCTACCGGCTGTATGACCCGCCGGAGTTCGAACCGGTGAAGGCGGTTGACCGGGAGCTGTACGCGGCGGGGCTGCCGAATGCGTTGGATGTGGGGTAGGTCGCAGGGCGACGACCTTCCGCATCTGTGGCCTCCGGGCTCATAACCCGAAGGTCGCAGGTTCAAATCCTGCCCCGCTATACGCAGATGAGCCGGAAGGCCTCGGAAGAGCGACGCAAGCGGCGCTAGAACGCTCCCGCCGTTTGAGCGGGCCTGTCCGGCTGTCGATACGGACCGCATGGAAGGGCTATGGGATGAATGGGAGCGGCTAACCCGGTTCCTCGAGAGCTCGCGCGTGGTCTTTGCGCGCGAGCAAGTGCTGTGGAAGTCACTCGACCTGGCTGATTTCGACGGGGCGCGCATCAAGACGACCCGCGACCAGGTGACCTACGACATCGACCTCGACGATCACCTTGCAGCGGTAGCGGACGAAGAGATCTTGTGGGGCGCAATCCTCCTTCACACGTTCGCGCTCACTCAAGCAGCTGTTTCAAATCAACTCGGCCCGGAAGTCTCGATGGCCAACGGAATCGAAGACTGGGGCGAGAAGTTCCTCGACTCCAACGGCAAATCTTGGAGTGATGTCAAAGGCGGAAAGGGCGGCGCCGCCGAGGTCGCGATCGTCCGCAACGCGGTTGCTCACGGGACGAGAAAGATGACGTCGAACGCAGCGAAGCGGCTTCGCAACGCCAAAGCGTCAACCACGGCGCGCGCGGGTTCGCGCGTGACGCTCACGTACCAGCATCTGCGCGGGTATCGCTTCCGGCTCGAAAGCTTGCTCAAGGCCGGCGGTCTGTAGATCACCCACGGAATGCGAAAGGCCCGCACCCACGCGGTCTGCTTCGACTGACGCAAACAGGTAGCGTCACGCGTGCCGATGCGAGTGCTTTTCACAAGCACCCACGGACGGGGGCATATTCAACCGATGATTCCGCTTGCGCGAGCCTTGCTCGACGCCGGGAACGAGGTGCGCTGGGCGGTCGCCGAGCAGGCGTGCGATCTGCTGACGAAGAAGGGCTTCGACGCCACGCCAACCGGGCCGGCCGAGGTGCCCATGCCGATGCCGCCGCCCGAAGTGATCGCGCTGCCGGTTCGCGACCGGCCGAACTTCATGTTCGCCAAGATCTTCGGTGGCCCGCGGGTCGAGCAGATGTTGACCGACCTCCTGCCGCTCGTAGAGGAGTGGAAGCCGACCCTTCTTGTCTGCGAACAGGCCGAGTTCGCCGGGCCGATAGCCGCCGCCGCCGCAGGGATCCCGAACGCGACCCACGGGTTCGGGCAGCTGCTGCCGGAGGTCCGGCTCGCTCGTGCGGCCGCGGAGGTAGCGCCGGTCTGGGAAGCAAACGGGCTTGAGCCGCGTCCTTACGCCGGCACCTACGACCATCTCTTCATTGACACCTACCCGCCCAGCCTCCAGACACCGGCCTCCGGCCACATCGGTGAGACTCAGCTCATCCGCCCGGCGACTCCGCTCGAGTCCGCCGACCCCGAGGTGCCGATCGTCTACATCACCCTCGGAACGATCTCCAATCAGGACCTCGGCCTGTTCTCCGCCGCAACCGAGGCTGCCCGCGACCTGCCCGTGCGCGTCGTCGTGACCCTCGGGCCGGGCAACGATCCGGCCGCGCTGGGTGAGCAGCCGCCGAACGTGCGCGTCGCGGAGTTCATCCCCCAGGAGGAGCTCCTGCCGGAGTGCGCGGCCGTCATCTCACATGTTGGATCGGGCACCTTCCTCGCCGCTCTGGCCGCCGGCGTGCCTCAGGTTTTCATCCCCCTCGCAGCCGACCAATTCCTGAACGCCGAGGCGGGCGAATCCGGCGGCTTGGGCCTGGCGCTCTGGCCCGGGGAGGCGAGCGTGCCACGCATCCGCGAAGCACTCGTTGCCGTCCTGGACGACTCGGAGATGAGAGCGAGAGTCAGCCGTGTTCGCGATGAGATCGCGGCGATGCCGCCACCCGGCGCCGTCGCAGAGGAGCTGGCCCGCCGCTTCGGCTGAACCTCCGCATGTCATCCGTGTGGCTGACAGCCTGATCCTTGGCCCGCGCCCGACGTCTCGCGTAACCTTTTCTGGGTCAACTGAGCAGGGAAGGGTGCGATGAATCGGACGCCGGTGGTTGGAGTTGTAATTGCAGCCGTGGCGCTCAGCGCCGGGCTGGCGGGAGGCGCAAGCGCAGAGCAGGGCCCGCAGCCCACGCTTGCGAGCGCGCTGAAGAGCGCAAAGGCTCCGGCGTCCCAGCTCGAGCGGGCCAATACCGTCGCCATCGACGGCGCAACGATCACGCGCTACCAGCAGGAGGTGGGCGGAGTGCCCGTGCTCGGCAGCTCCGTTGCCGTCATCGATGGCCCTTCAAGCTCGCCCACGGCAATGACCGACTCGACTGTCGCGAGCGTCGATGCCCCGCCGACAGCGGAAGTGTCGAAGGCCGATGCGATCTCCGCGGCCCGTGCGGCCACCGGCGCGAGCGGTAACCGAGCTGCGCCGACCGCTGAGCTGGCGGTCGACCCCGACCACGCAGACGCGTTGGTCCAGGTGGTCACGCTGGCGTCCAAGCGCCCGCTCCAGGACTTCGAAGTGCTCGTTGACGCGGTGTCCGGCGAGGTGCTCTCGAAGCGCGCGATCCTCAAGTACGCCACGGGTACGGCAAAGCTCTACACGCCGAACCCCGTCGTCAACAACGGCGGCTACTCGGGCATCGGCACGAATGGGGCTGCCGACCACCACGACGAGGACACGCAGCTCCTGACCGACCTTCGCGTGCCGGTCACGCTCGACAACCTGAAGCCGGGCAAGTGCCTCAAGGGCAAGTATGTGAACTCGAAGCTCGGCAGCGGGAGCGGGAGGAAGGTCTGCAAGGCCGGGCGGCATTTCAACGCCGTGAAGCGCTCACAGCCCAAGTTCGAGGCGCTGATGGGCTACTACCACATCGATGTGATCACCTCGTACTTCCACGCGCTGGGCTTCACCGGCACCGCGGACGTCCACCCAGGCGCCATCACGTCGGTCGCAAACAACCTGAAGGCCGACCAGAGCTACTACTCCCCGGGCGATCACATGATGCATTACGGCTCAGGTGACGTGGACGACGGTGAGGACGGCGACGTCATCACCCACGAGTACGGCCACGCCGTCCAGGACGCTCAGGTGGAGGGTTTCGGAACGACCGATCAGGCCGGCGGACTCGGCGAAGGCTTTGGAGATTTCCTGTCCGCGCTCAACACCGAGATCACGCCGGGCCTGCCCAACTACGACGAGTCCGAGTTCTGCATCTTCGACTGGGACGGGGTCGGCGGCTATGGCGGTCCGGGCGTCAGGCCCTGCGGCCGCCGCGCGGACGGCGTCAACAGCGGGGGATCGACAAACACCTACTCCGACGCATTGACGACATGCTCGCTTGGAGGCGGCAACCTCGAGGTCCACTGCCTCGGCGAGGTGTGGTCGCACGGGCTCATCGACCTGATGAAGAACATCCCGTTCGAGTCAGGCGTGCCGCCGATCGCCAAGGATGTTCTGAGCTCCCAGTTCGCTTATTCGAAGGGCGAGAGCTTCAAGAACGCTGTCGACGACCTGGTCGCGGCAGACATGGCGCTCTACGGCGGCACGCACGTCGCTGCGATCTGCCTCGAGATGGCTATCGACCGGGGGATCCCCTCCGACACCTGCCCGTGAGCCACTGAGCTACGGCTTCGACGGCGGGCCCAGGAAGTCGAACACGGCCTGCATCAGCGCGTTCCGGTTGTCCTCGCCGGTCACCGACTCGAAGCCGAATCCCGTGAACACCGTGTCGTCGGTGGTCGTGATCGGTCCTTCGACGAACGGCGCGGTCTGCGCGCGCTCCCAGCCGGTCGCATCCGACTGGCCGGCGGGGCCGTCGGGCGACGGCGGGCCGGGGGTGGTCCAGCCGTCGATCCCGGACTCGAACGACGGGTCGGCCGAGTCGATCGGGGCACCGCCGCTGTCCTCGACCTGGAGCTGGTCGACCCATACGCCAAGGCCCTGAGCGGCGGCGTCGGTTGCGACGCTCACCGAGATCTCGACGTCCTTGCCCGCGTATTGCGCGGGAATCGGCATCGACCAGTTCTGCCAGCCGCCGGAGTTTCCGGTGGCAGCGTTCCATTCGCCCGTGGTGCCGGTGGGGTCGCAGTCATCACCGTCGTTCGTGACGGTCTGGTAGTGCGCGAGGAACGGGTGGCTCGACTGCCACGCCGAGCCGTCGCCCGTGGCCGGGCATGAAAGCCCAACGTCAGTGGACGTGTTTCCGTTCTCGTCCGCGAGGGTCGTCCAGTCGTCCTGGCCGGCCGTGTGGATCTCGACGAACATGTAGTCGTAGTCCTCCTCGAGGTCGAACGACGTCCACATGTTCACGCTCCCGCCGTCAGCGGGGATGCTGAACGGCTTGAGGAGGCGCTTGTAGGAGACGTCGTCGTATCCCGCCGAGAGGAACCAGTCTCCGTCGTGCGGCTCGAACGGGTCGGCGCCGGGCCTGACCCACTCCGCCGGCGCCGCCGAGTCGGCGAACAGCGGGTAACGCTCGGGGTCGAGCACAGACGAGGTGAGGAGGAGCGTCGCGGCCTGGTCGCCGTTCTGCGCCGAGTCCTCACCGTTGAAGTCAAACGACAGCGGATCGAACGGGCCGTCCGTTCCCTCGACCGGGAAGACCGAGTCGTCCTCCTGGTCCTGCCCGCCGCCGGTGACGTAGCGGTAGGCGCCGAGCCAGTACTGGAGAAAGTCGTCCTGGACGATGATGCAGCTGGGGTTGGCGCGCTCGCAGTAGCGGTGCTCCTCGTCCTGGTAGGGGTTGTAGGAGTACCCCTCCGCGAACACTCGCCCGGCGTTCTTGCCGGTGAAGAACAGCTTGCCGCCGTCGTTCAGGAAGTCGCGCACGTTGTTTTGGATCTCGACGGCGCGCTTCGTGATGCCCGAGCCGCCGGGCGCATCGGGCTCGCGCGGCACGTAGTCGTCGCCCGTGTACCAGACGACATGCGAGTAGTGCTCTAGTACGCCGAGCGGATCCGGCGGGCGCCGGTTGTGGGCATCGACGTCGTAGACGTCGTACTTGACGCCCGCGGCCTTGAGAGCGTCGCGGTAGTAGGCGAGGTACTTCGGCCCAGCCTCGGGCTCCGGGTTCGGCTGGACGCCCGAGTAGTCCTCGTTCGACAGGATCAGAACCGGCTTCTTCGAGTCGACCTCAGCCCTGTAGGTGAACGCCTTCGACCTCTTGCCGCCGCCGACGAACCACACCTTCACCTTGTCACCGGGGTCCGTGCCGGTGACCGTGCCGCGCACACGGTGGTAGAAGACGCCGCGGTCCTTGTAGTAGCGCTCGCCGCCCTTGTAGGCGTCGGTCGGAACCGTCTGCCCCGGGCCGCCGTTTACGCGGTAGCGCATCGACACCTTGCCGAGCTCTCGCTTGACGACCGCTCCCACCGGCTGCGGATCGCCGTATGAGTCCTTGAACTTGTCGACGACAAAGTTGTCGGCCTCGTTGTCGAGGTGCGACGTCGGGTTGGCCGGATCGTTCGCGGAGTGCGCGAGGTCGAGGATGAACGGCAGGTGGCGCTGGAACTCCTGGCGCACCTGAAGGGGCGAGTCCGGATACTCGAAGCCGGTCACGTTGGGATCCTCGGCGGCCGTTCCCTCGGGAGTGAACGACAGCGTGTCCTGGGTGTTGTAGGCCCAGTCGGTGAAGTCGCCGTTCGTGATGTAGAGCCCGGCTGACAGCTCGGGCAGGAAGCCCGGAATGCCCGGCTTGAAGAGGTCACCGGCGAGGGCGGTGAAGATCTCGTTGTCGGCGCTGGGCGTGTCCTGCTGGAAGCCCTGCGGATAGAGGAGAAGTTCGGCCGCCGTGTGGTCGTTCTTTTGAAAGACGGGGTGGATCTCGTCGAAGAGCGCCTCCATCGCCTGGGTCTCGGGCTCGGAGGCGGGGGAGGGCCCGCGGTAGGTCTCGTTCGCGGGGTTGGGCGAGCTGCCCTCGTCGTCACGCCCCCAGTTCGAGCTGAAGTTGCGGTTGGGGTCGACGCCATCCCCGACCTCGATCACGCCGTTGTTGTCGTTGTCGCGAAGGTTCTTTCGCCAGAGGCGATTGCCGGGGGTGAACGTGTACTCGTAGCCGTCTGGATTGTTCACGCAGACGAACCACAGCTCGGTCGTGTTCACGAGCTTCGTCACCTCGGTGCCGGCGCTGGTGTCCTTGCCGTAGTTCTTGACGAAGTAGTCGAGCGTTCGGCGGCAGGTCTCGCCCGCGAGCCACTCACGCGCGTGCTGCATCGCGTTGTAGAGAACGGCGGGCCGGTCCGGGATGTCTGAGCCGGTGGCGCCCTTCGTCACCTGAATGGCGGTGATGTCACGCCCGCCGTACGTGGTGCCCGTGACGCGCTGGGCGACGATGCGCTGGTGGCTCTCGGCAAGCTTGCCGTAGTACTCCGTGTACTGCTGCTTGCCGTCGCCGGGGACCGCGTCGTACTTGGTCCAGACGGTGTAGCCGGCGTCGGATGCGCCCGCCGTCGGGTCGTCCACGCCTCGCGGCGCACCGGCCTTGAAGTTCGTGAGCGGCGTTGCGCCAACGCCCGCCACCTGGCTGCGCGTGCCGACGACATCGATCGTGCCCCGCTCGATGTTCCGTCCTTCGGTGACGTCGAAGCCGGCCTCGTTGAGCGCGCGAAGGTTGGCTGGCGTCGCCTCCACTCGGTAGCCGTTCAGGCTCGAGGCCTGCGCCGGCGCAGCGGAGAAGGCGACTGCTGCGGACGCAAGCAGGACGAGGGCTCGGATATGGCGCATGGGACTCCCTTGGGCGAAACGGGCTACTGAAGAAACGTCTGCTCGGTTTCGCGACGACCGAAACCAATCCGCGGCGCTGTGCCAGACTCGCGCGCGATGGACTCGGACTTCTCAGCCTGGTCGCTGGAGCTTCACGGCCACGAGGTGATCTACCGCACCGCGGGCTCCGGCCCGCCCGTGGTGATCGTTCACGGCATGGTGAACTCGTCGAAGCACTGGCGCGACGTCGCCACGCGCCTCGCAGAGAACCACACGGTGATCGTGCCCGACCTCCTCGGCCATGGCGACACGGCGGCCGTCCGCGGTGACTACTCGATCGGCGCCCACGCGGCGGTCATCCGCGACCTGCTGTCGGCGATCGGCGTCGAGTCCGCCAGCTTCGTCGGCCACTCGCTCGGCGGCGGTATCGCGATGCAGTTCTTCTACCAATTCCCCCACAAGGTCGAACGGCTTGCGCTGGTGTCGAGCGGAGGCCTCGGCCAGGAGGTGAGCCCGATGCTTCGCGGCGCTGCCCTCCCCGGTGCTACGGCGCTCGTGCGCGCGGCCTCGCATCGCGCTGTCCTTGGGACGATCGACGGGGTCGGCGCTGCGCTCGGCAAGGTGGGTTGGCGAAAGGCCGTCTACGTCAAGGCGATCACCCGAGCCCTTCGCCCGCTCCAGGACGAGGGCGCGCGCCAGGCGTTTCTCCAGTCGCTGCGGGCCGTGATCGATATCCACGGCCAGAAGGTCTCGGCCGTTGACCGCCTCTACCTGCTGGGCCCCGTGGAGACGCTGATTGTCTGGGGAGAGCGCGACCGCACGATCCCGATCGAGCACGGACGCAACGCCCACTCGAAGATCCCGCACTCCCGCTTCGAGACGCTGCCGCGCGCCGCCCACTTCCCCAACCTCGAGGACCCGGCCGGCCTCGCCGACGTGATTGGCCGCTGGCTGGCCGAGACGGAGCCATACACGCTCTCCGACGAGGAGTGGTCGGAGCTCATGGCCTCGCGCGTCGTGCGTGGACGCCATCTTCGCGCTGCGTGAGCGAAGTCACTTTCGATCGAAGACTTCGGCTGAAACAATGCGGTCGTCACGGGGGTTGTAAAGCAGTATTGGAGGTCGATTATGAGGGGATCTTGTGACAGGACAGGCACAGGCGTCTTCTTCTGGCTAGCCGCGGTTGCGCTGAGTTTGGCGCTCGGAGCGCCGTCGGCGGGCGCGGCGGATTTGGGCACTGCGGGCGGAATCACGTATCTCAAGAAGTCAGCGCCGATCGCGGATGCGGCGTCCGGCACGGGGACCGCGAGCGTAAAGTGCCCGCACGGCGAGTCCACCGCCGGCGGAGGGTTTTGGATCTCAGGCGCGGGCGGAGGCGTGTCCTCCGCGTCCTCGTCCGGCCGGAAGTGGAAGACCGAGGCCTACCACGCCAGCGCGGAGACGGGATCGAAAATAACCGCCTGGCACGAATGCGCTGCGACCCGGAGAACGGAACACAGGAGCGTCACCCAGTCGGTCTCGAGCTCGAGCGTCTTCAACCCCATCGCCTCGTGCTACGACGGTTTGATCGCCGGCGGCGGCTTCAGGACGACGGGCCCTGCGCTCGACTGGAGGATTGGGGTGGAGCAACCCGAGGATGGAGTCGATCCAGGCTATGAAGACGACGACGGGTGGTTCATCAACGCGGTTCACTACACCTCGTCGGCGTCCGCGCTTACGGTGGATGCGTTCTGTCTCACGGGGCCGCCTCCCACGATCAATGACAGGCCGGCAGCGGCATCAGGCTCCGCGGTCACCGACCGCGTGGGATGCGGAAGATCTGGCTCGATCAGCGGGGGCGGCGTTTCCTTCTCCCCGTATCTACCGGACCTCCTTGGGTCCCGGCCCTACGACGGGAGCGACCGAGATTCGATTCCGGACGATGGCTGGGAGATCCGGTTCACCCGAACCTCGTCAACCGCGCTCGACTATACGATCTACGCGATCTGCCGCTGATGAACGAAAGCGGGGCCCGGCCTTTCGGCCGAGCCCCGAATTCAAACGCGTGCGAGCGGTCTAGATGACCTGGACGTTTGCCGCCCGGGGGCCCTTGTCGCTCGACTCGGCCTCGTAGGAGACCTTGGCGCCTTCTTCGAGCGAGCGGAAGCCCTCGCCCTGAATCGCGCTCTGATGGACGAAGAGGTCCTTCGACCCATCGTCGGGCGAGATGAAGCCGAAGCCCTTCTCGTCGTTAAACCACTTCACGGTTCCTTCAGCCATTTTGCTGTCCTTTCGTCACGGGCCGTCCTACCTACCGACCAGACGAAGAACGTAAGACCGAAGCGGGTGCGAACCACGTATGAGCAGGCCGTTTGCCTGTTCGATTGGCAGGGAAACTAGCAGTCAGGGAGTGCGTTGTTCGAGGTTTTGGACCAGATCGTCCAATTTGAGCTCTGACAGCGCCCCCGAAACTTCCTCGAGTTCTTCCCTGCAGAACACGATCAGGTCTTTCGCTTCTGCGCACAGAGCCAGCGTTTCGCGAAGCTCGGCCTCGCCCGAATCGAGCCGGGCGATGATCGTTTCCAGGCGGGCGACGGCGGATTCGTAGGTGCGTGCCTCTGGCGGAGCTTCATTCATCGGCTTCATCCTCCTCGATCCTCGCGGACACGGCATCGTCGGCGAACTGCATCCGAACCCTCCCCTCGCCTCGAGCCGTCTCGGCTGAGGTGATCGGCTCGCCCTCATGCGTCTCCACCCGGGCGTATCCCCGCTCGAGGGTGCGCTGCGGATCGTGGCCGCGGATCGCCAGCTCGAGGGCGTTCAGCTTCGCCGGGTCGGACACGGCGGCCGAGCCTGCCTTTCGCGAAATCACCAGCGCATGTCGCTCGGCGAGCGCGCCGCGTGCCGCGATGCCACGCACCGACGCCGCCCGCACCTCGCGGATCGTCTGGTGAAGCCGTGAGCGCTCGGCGCGGACGACCCGGGCGGGGCCGGTCGCCAGCTCGCCAAGGCGGCGGCTGCGGGCCCGCACCGCTCCATCGCCGGCGCGCCCGAGCCGCGCGGCGTGGGCCGCAATCCCCGCGCCAGCCGCGTTGACGTCGATTCGCACCGCCTCTTCGGCGGCGTGCGTGGGCGTCGAGCAGGAGGCGGCCGATACGTCATCGATGAGCGTCCGGTCGACCTCGTGGCCGACGGCGCTGATCACCGGCAGCCGGAGCAGGGCGACGGCGCGGCAAAGGTCCTCGTCGCAGAAGGCCCAGAGGTCGGTGAGCGAGCCACCGCCGCGGCACACGATCGCGAGCTCGACCTGCGGCTGCTCGGCGAGCCCGCGAAGGGCCGCTGCAATCCGCGGGGCCGCGCGCCGGTCTTGAACCGGGGCGTCGGCCCAGACGATCGTCCCGCGCCACCCGCGGCGCTCGAGGCCGGCCAAAAGATCGGCGCACGCAGCGCTCTGGCGGGCGGTCACCACGCCGATGGTCTTCGGCAGAAGTGGGCGGGGGAGCTTCTTCTGCGGCTCGAAAAGGCCGTCCTTGCGCAGCTCTTCCCTGAGCGCTCTCAGCTTGGCGAGGAGGTCGCCCTCCCCGGCAAGCCGAAGATGCGTTGCCCGGAACGAGAACGAAGGCGACGCGGCGCTGCTTCCCGGGTAGTAGTCGAGCCCGCCGCCCGCGATTACCTCGGCGCCGTCGGCGAGAAGCGCGGCGTCCAGGCCAAGCTCCTCGAGGTCCGAGTTCCAGATCGAGCACGGCAGCGCCCCGCGCGAGTCGCGAAGCTCGAAGAACGACTGCACCCGCGAGCGCTTGAAGTTCATGATCTCGCCGGTCACGAGGACCTTCGAGCGCCCGCGCAGGAACTGTTGGAGCTCCGAGGCGTAGCGGCCGACGGCAAACGGACCCGGGTAAGCGGGATCGGGCGACGGCTCGACGCCGGCGCCCTCGATTGGAAGCTGGTCGGTCACGCCCCTAGGGTCGCACGCGAGGCGGGCGGTCTGACGCTACGGCTGCGGGCTGTCGGCCCTAGTGGGAGTTGAGGACTCCGAGGATCAGCAGCAGCACCACGGTTACCGCAGCGGAGAGCAGCAGCGAGCCGAAGCATCCGAGCCGGTTCGAAAAGAAGAGAAACACGCCTGCGAGACTCGATACCCATGATTGGCGTTCCCAAGCTCTCGGTTCTGGATCTTGCGACAGTTTCGGACGGATCGTCGCCTGGACAGGCACTCCGAAACTCACTCGAGCTTGCGCAGGAGGCCGAGCGGCTCGGATTTCACCGCTACTGGGTGGCCGAACATCACAACATGCCGGGCATCGCAAGCTCTGCGCCGGCGGTCCTGATCGCCGAGATCGCAGCGGCCACCGAGCACATGCGGGTGGGTTCCGGCGGCGTCATGCTCCCCAATCACGCGCCGCTCGTGGTCGCCGAGCAGTTCGGGATGCTGGATGCGCTCCACCCGGGGCGGATCGACCTCGGTATCGGGCGCGCTCCGGGCACCGACGGGATGACGGCGATGGCGCTCAGGCGCGACGCCAACCCCCTCTCGGACGAGGACTTCCCGCGCACGCTCAGCGAACTGGTCGGCTTCTTCAAGGGCGAGTGGGCGACGAACCATCCGTACAGCCAGATCACGGCCGTGCCGGGCGAGGGCAACCTCCCCGAGATGTGGCTCCTCGGATCGTCGGGATACTCCGCACAGCTGGCGGGCCTTCTCGGCTGGCCGTTTTCGTTCGCCCACCACTTCATGGCTCGGAACACGCTGCCGGCGCTCGAGCTCTACCGCTCGCGCTTCCAGCCGTCGGACCGCCTTCAAAAGCCCGAGGCAATGGTTGCCGTCGCGGTCATCTGCGCCGAGGACGACGAACGGGCTCGCGTCCTCTCCCGGCCGGCGCGCCTCTCGATGCTCCGCCTCCGCTCCGGCATGCCGTCGCGCTTCCCATCGAACGAGGAGGCGGAGGCGTACGAGTTCTCAGAGCGCGACGAGGCAAAGATCTCCGAGCTTTCGGGGTCGGCGATCGTCGGCGGCCCGGAGACCGTGGAGCGCCGCCTTCGCGAGCTCGCTGAATCGACGAAGGCCGACGAGCTGATGATCACGACGATGGTGTACGACCACCAGGATCGCCTCGCTTCCTACCGCCGAGTAGCGGAATTGGCGGGTCTTTCGGCCGCCACACACGCTTAGAGCGACCTTTTTGGCATACGAACGTGAGTTCGTCACACATGCCACGGTTTTAATCCGGTTAGCTGAGTGGAAGCAAGGGCACCCGAATAGTTCGGGCTCCCTTTCCCGCCCGTTTGAACCAGACGAGAAGGAGGCCGTGAATGGCTACCCAGACAAAGGCTGACCGCCAAGCTGCAGGCAAGAAGGCTGCAGCGACGCGCGAGCGCAACGAAAAGAAGGCCGAGTCGCAGCAGGCCGGCTACAAGGCCGCTGCCACCCGCTTGCAAAACGAAGCGGCGGACGGCGTCAAGAAGGCGCGCACCGAGTTCGGCAAGGCGACTTCCAGCGTCGGCAACGCCGCCAAGGCGTCAGGCGACGCGGTATACAAGACCGGTCGCTCGCTGGCCGCGAGGGTTGGCATCGGCGGCAAGAGCTAGCCGAGCGCTCCAAGCAGACGTATCGAACGGCGCCTCCGGGCGCCGTTCGTCGTTCAGAGCCGCGAAACCTTATGTGACGAACAACACGTTTAGGCCGATCGGTGTATGGTTGTCTCGTCCAAATGGATACGGGGGAAGTACTTCGGACGCCCGGGGGGCCGGTGCGCAAGAGGCGAAGCGTCGTGTTCGCCGCGTTTGCGATCCTGCTTTCGCTCGCACCGCTGGCAGCCGCCAAGCCAGGTGACCCGGACACCAGCTTCGGGTCCGGCGGCTTCGTAAAGCTCGCCGCGGGAGACCGCTGGTATTCGGTGGGAGCGCCCCTGACCCAAGCGGGCGGGAGGACGGTGTTTGCCGGCCTTCTCAAGAGCCAGGCCGACAAGCTCTTCCTCGCGGCCGTCAAGCAAGACGGCTCAACCGACACAACCTTTGGCTCGGCGGGCGAGACACAGACCGGGGTCCTCGCGATCCAGCGCAAGGCGGCTACCGCCCTTGCGCCCGATGGAAAGATCCTCGTCGCCGGAGGCTCAGCCACCGCGGGAACGCTCACGGTCGAGCGCTATACCGCCAACGGGGCGCTCGATACATCCTGGGGCTCGGCCGGCAAGCTCTCCGTAAACCTGGGCGGCACCTACGCCCGTGCCACCGCTATCGCCCCCACGGCAACGGGCGCGTTCATCACGGCTGAGGCAACCTCTGGTGGACGCCAGGTATTTACCGTCGTGAAGCTCGGCCCCCAGGGGCCTGACAACAGCTTCGGCTCGGGCGGGATCGCGCGCGTCACCTTCGCCAACCTGCAGGCCACGGCGAAGGACGTAGCCGTCCTCCCCGACGGCAAGGTTCTTCTCGCGGGCGCTGTCCGTAAGACCGTGGACACCGCTAAGTACACGGACACCGGCCTCGCGCGGCTCACCCCAACGGGTGCAACCGACACCACGTTCGGCGGCGGCACCGGGCAGATCGTCCACAACATCGCAGGCAGCTCGATCGAGGACTACGCGGCCGCAATCGCCCCGCTCGCGGATGGGCGCACCGTGGTTACAGGCCCGGCCAACAACGTGGGCATGGTCGCGCGGGTCAAGCCCGACGGCACCCTCGACTCGACCTTCGGCTCGGGCGGCAAAGTGGTTGGGGGCCTCATGTACTGCTGTTACGACTTCGCCCCGGCGGATGTCGTGGTCGACAGCTCCGGCCGCCCGATCGTGACCGGCTCGAAGACCTACGGCTCGCCGCTGACCACTCGCTGGGGCGTGATGCGCCTGACGCCGAACGCGAGCCCCCTGCTCGACACGACGTTCGGCACATCGGGCCGCTACGTGCCTTCAGCATGCGAGAACACAGCCGGGGCGGGTCCCAGCGGAGTCGCTCTCGACGGCAGCCGGATCCTCGTCCTCGGTGGCTGCGACTCCACGGCTCGCACCACGCTCGCCAGGCTCGGCACGGCAACCGGCCCGCCGGCCGGCCCGGTCGATCTCACGGTTTCGCCCTCGTCCCAGGCGGCAGGCCACGAGCGGATCCCGCTTTCAAGCTTGGACCCGAGCGCCGCTCTCAAGGCCGCTGAGGACGCACAGGCCGCTGCGATGCGCCGCACCGCGATGCGCCGCACCGCCATGCGCCGCACGGACATCGCCTCGACCGCCATGCGCCGAACCGCGATGCGCCGCACCGGCCTCCTCTCTGCCGCCATGCGCCGAACGGGGTTGCGCTACGCCCTTCTGTCGGAGATCGCGCTCAAGGGGACCTCTTGGGAGGCGCTCCTGGGAAGCGACATTCCTCTTCAGACCCTGACGCTGGAAGATGCCTATGCGATCAACCCGTCGGGCGTCGGCGCGCTCACGCTCGACCAGATCGACCTGAACTCCACGGCGATGCGCCGGACCAGCCTCGCGGCGCTGGTGCTCGGCGTCCGCCCGCTCTCGGCGCTGCCGGCTCCGTCCGGTGGCTGGTGCGAGTACCTCACCGGGCAGCCCTACAACTGCTCGAACGGCGCCTCGACCGCGAACGACACGCTCGTCGACCTCGAGACCCTCGGCGACGACCTCTCCTCGTACTACGACGAGCCGATTTCCCTCACGCACACCGACCTCGGTACGGGCGACACCGCCGCGCCGCTTGCCGACTTCCGGCTCGCCGATCTCGACCTCACCATCGCGCCTTTCAAGAGCGCCGACGCAGGAGACTTCGCTCCGATTCTCGCCTGCGGCACGTGTGCGAACCGCAAGCTGAGCGACCTCACCGTGGCCGAGCGCGGCAACGCGACCATCGCGCAACTGGTCGCGCGCCTGCCCCAGCCAAGCCTTCAGGACCTCAGTGTCGGCGACGTCATCCTCGCGATGCTCGACCGCTCGGAGATCCCATACGAAAGCCTCGACCTCGGTGGCCTCCTCGGCGAGGCTGAATATCGCGCCGACGGGCTCGAGTCGTACCGGGCCTCCTTCACCGTGGATTGCTCGCAGGGCGCCGAATTGACTGCGCGTCTGAACACGCCCGGCGACGCACGGCCCACTCCCGACGGTGCCGCGATGGCGCTCGACGGCGGCACGCCGAAGGCGCTCGGCAAGGGCTCGCCTGCGCAGGGCAAAGACCGGGCCCTTCAGCTACTCCCTCGCGCCCGGCTGCCAGGGGGCAAGTGGCAATCATCAAGCGGTCCTCACCTTTGCCGTCGAGCCGGGCTCGGCGCTGGGTCCGCTGGACGGGGCGAGCGTCAGCGTCAGCGCCAACGGTGCCACGGTCGAGTCCAACAAGGTCACCACCACGGTCGACGACTCGCGCGATCCGGGAGACGACCCCGACAAGGCGCGAGCGATCGGAAGCGAAGCGCTTTTGACCGGGCACATCGCCTCGGCGTCGGACTCGGACTTCTTCACCTTCCAGCCCGCAGCCGGGCGAACCACGATTTCGCTCTCGCACCTCCCGGCCGATTACGACCTCGTCGTCTACGGCCCTGAAGACGGGGTGGTCGCAACCGCGATGCGCAGGACCGCGATGCGCAGGACCGCGATGCGGCGCACTCCGCTCGAGGATGACGGCGAAGAGCCGATCGACGAGGCCGTCGTCGCCCCCGACCAGGTACAGGACATCGCGATGCGGCGTACTGGCCTGGCTGTGCGGGCTACGTCGATCCAGCGAGACACCGCCGACGAGGCCGCCAGCGTCGATGTGGGTGCCGAAGAGGCCGGCGAGACGTTCGTGGCGCAGGTGGTGGGCTACAACGGCTCTTCCGATCCGGACCCGTACGTGATTCGTCGCAGCGACGCCCCTCAGGCGGTGCCCCCGGCATGCCCGTCGCGCAACCTCTCGAACTCCCTCTCGATCCCCTACCCGGACATTCCGAGCTCGGCCAAGGCTCTTTACCTGGTGGATCCGGGGCGAATGGCCGCCCGCGACGGAGCTGCGTCGACACAGTCGATGCTCGCGAAGCTTCAACAACTCGCGAACGCAACCGACGGCGTGGTCGTACCGGTCGAGGGGAACCCCCGCGTCTCGACGACGGCCGCTTTCTCGGCTTGGGACGCCAACCCTTGCTCTGTCGAGGCGGCGAACGCCGTGGTCACCGCCATCAACGAGGTGGTCGACGACGCACGGAGCCGCGCCAACGGGCTGCCCGCCCTCCGCTCGATCGTGCTGATCGGCCCTGATGACGTGATCCCCCAGGGGAGGATTGCCGATCGCACGGTGGTCGGACACGAGGCCGATTACGCCGACGACGCCACGGTTGACCGAAACGGCGACGGCGTCCCGGATGACAGCGCGGTATCCGCCGCGATGCGCCAGGGCTTCCTCCTCAGCGACGACCCCTATGGCGACTTCGATCCGGCCGAGAACATCTACTCGCCCGACGTGGCACTGGGCCGCCTGGTGGAGACCCCGGCGCAGGTCGAGGCGCAGGCCTCTGCGTTCCTCAGCTCCGGCGGTGTGCTCTCGCCGCAGCGCTCCTTCGTCGCCGGCTACGACTTCCTGAGCGATGGTGCAGCGGAGATTCAGAGCTCACTGTCCAGCGCGGTCCCGGCGGGCTCCTCGCCCAGCCGGATCGATGAGAACTGGACGGCGTCCGACGCGCTCGCGGCATTCAATGCGCCGGGTGCCGGGTTCCTCTCGGTCAACGGGCACTACGACCATTACCGGGCGCTACCCGCCGCTGCCTTCAACGGCACCAACCCGGACCTGCTCTCCGCCTCGCAGACGAGCGTCCCCGCCGGGAGCCTGGTGTTCACCGTCGGCTGCCACGCCGGCCTGAACCTCGCCGTCGGCGATGCCTCCTCGCCGTCAAACCCGCTCCTTGGCGACTGGGCCGAGCGCATGACGTCGCGCGGCGCTCTCTATGCGGCCAACACCGGCTTTGGCTATGGCGACGACACGGCCGTGGCCTACTCGGAGCTGGTCATGGCCAAGTACGCGAGCGGCCTCGTTTCCCGCACCTCGACGGCTGGGCAGGCGCTGATGTTTGCCAAGCAGCAGGCGATCGGGACCGTGGGAGTTCCGGATGTCTACTGGACCAAGGCGGCCGAGGAAGCGACCTTCTACGGCCTCCCGATGTACCGGATCGCCGGATCGGTCGAGGCGCCGAGCGTGGTTCCGCCAATCCCGGATCCGCAGGACCCGCCGGCCGATCCCACGACGCGAACCTCGAACCCGGAACCGTTCGACCTCACCACCTCGCTCCATTCCGTGAGCGACGACCGGGGAACCCACTGGGAGGCTGGCGATTCGGACCCGCTGGTGGTGAACGGCCGTCCGATCCAGCCGAAGCTGACCCGGGACGTGACCTCCGCCGACGGTCCCGCACACGGCTACCTCCTGGAGTCGCTGACCACGACGGATCTCGCTCCCGCAGACCCCGCCATCGCCAGCGCAACGATCGACGACTCGGATCACGAGCCCGAGCCCGAGGCGACCGATCCGTTCTTCCCGGCGACTCCGGCGACGGTCGAGTCGGTCGCAACGCCGACCGGGCGCAGGGACATCCTGACCGTCATGGGCGGTGCCTATCGAGGCGACCACCAGCGTCTCAACCTCTCACATGGGAGGCCGCGTCCTTCGCTCGAGCTCCAGCGACTTCTCACCACCGACCATTCGCCGCGTCGACGGGCTGGTTTCCAACGGAAGCTTCTCGATCCGCGTCGACGCTGAAGGCGGCGACATCCTCGGCGGGACCGTCCTCTATCTCACCGACGCCGACAAGGCCGCGGGGGGTCGGGTCCAGTGGCACCGCTCCGACCTGTCGGTGATCGCGCCCGGCGTACTCTCGACCGGTGGCACGCTGCCCTCGGGCACCGGGATCCCGGAGGCTCTCGTCCAGGTCTATGACCGCTCCTACAACGTCGCCTATTCCGACCGCAAGGTGGAGGGCCACACATTCTCGCCGCTCCCTGCGCCGGGCCAGGGCGACCCGAAGATCGTTCTGAGCCCGCAGCCTCCGGCCAGCGGCTACTACTCGGCTCCGCCCTCGATCTCGCTCGACCCCGGGGCGCACAGCAGCGCAACCTTCGAGTACTCGATCGACGGCAGCGCCTTCCAGAAGGCGAACGGCCCGGTGAGCGCGCCCAATCCATCGGAGGGCGAGCACCTCGTCAGCTACCGCGGCTCTGACGGCTCGACGGCGTCGACCCGCTTCGCCGTGGACACGCAGGCGCCCACTATCGTCGCCGAGGCCGACCGGGCGGCGAACGCGAACGGCTGGTACGGCGGCCCGGTCACCTTCACCTTCACCTGCGGCGACGCGGTCTCAGGCGTCGCGAGCTGCCCGGCGCCGGTCACCTTGAGCGCGTCAGGCGAGGGCCAGTCATTCAGCGTCTCCGCCACCGACAAAGCGGGCAACTCGGGTCAGATCACCGTCCGGGACATCAACATCGACTCGACCGTTCCCGCCATCTCCGCAACGCCCGCCTCGAGCCCCAACCAATACGGCTGGTATTCGGCTCCCGTCGACGTCAACTTCGGTTGCGCGGACTCTCTGTCGGGTCTTGCCAGCTGCGGCAACAAGGCGCTGAGCGGGGCCCCGAAGAGCGCAACCGACAAGGTCACCCTCTCCGGTGAGGGACGCGATCAGACTGCAACCGGGACCGCTACGGATCTCGCGGGCAACTCGGCCACGGCCACCTCGCCGAAGATCTCGATCGACAAAACTGCCCCGCAGGCAGCGATCACCACTGCGAACGGCGCAATCCTGATCGGCACGCAGAAACTCACCGGAACGGCTTCGGACGCCCTGTCCGGGGTGCGCACGGTCACGGTGACCTACACGAGCGGCAGCAACACGGTCACAAAGGATGGAGCGCTCACCTGCAATTCGAGCGGCTCCTGCACATGGACGGCCGACACGCCGGGCCTCGGAATCTGGAGGGCTTCGGCCATGTCCACCGACTACGCCGGCAACAACTCGGCAGCCACCGGTCCGGTTCTGATCACGATCCGCTGACCCCGGTAGCGGGCGGCGCGACCACGTCGAGGCGGCGGAAGATCACCGCCGCCAACTCCCGTTCGCCCAAGCCCTCCTCGCCCAGCGCCTCGCCCAGCGCGTCGAGCGCGAGGGCCTGCTCGTAGATCGCCTGCGCGCCCTCAGCCATCGTCACGGCGCGGCGGAGGAGATCGACCCCTTCGCGGCTCCCCTCGCGGATCGCGCAGAGCGCGAGGACGCGCGTCACGAACGGCGGAAGTGCCGGGATGACGTCGATGCGCCGCGCCGCGGCCTGGATCTCGAGCGCCAGCGCCTTCGCCTCACCGGTTTGGCCGGCCAGAAGAAGGCGCTTCGCGTCGAATGCGTCGAGCTCGCGTAGCGCGCCCTCCAGGCCGCTCGCGGCGAGGGCATCCCGCCCGCGAGCGAGGTATTCACCGGCACGGTCATAGTTGCCTCGCCGCGTTTCGATCCTTCCCAGGTTTCGCAGCGCGTTGCCGATTCCGAAGTTGAAGCGAGCGGCCCGCCATGTGGACAGGACCTCTTCGAAGAGCGTCTCGGCCTCGTCCACGCGGCCCTGTTCGAGCCGAATCTCGGCGACGTTGTTGAGGTTGAACGAGGCGCCGATGGAATCGCCTGCGCGCTCGGAGGCCACACGCGCGCGCTCGTACAGGTCGAGGGCCTCTCCCCAGCGTCCCTCGTGATACGCGCTTACGCCGAGGTTCGTCAGGACGCGACCCTGCTTGTCGAAGTCGCCGAGCTCCTCGAAGATCGGAAGGGCAAGATCCCGGTAGCGAGCCGCTTGGCTGTTTCCGAGGTCCGAGTGAGCCCACTCCAGGAGGTAGAAGGCGTGGGCGAGCGCCGAGCGGTCCTCGGCCCGCTCGGCCTCCTTGACCGAAAGCTCGAGCAGTGGGATGGCCTGGCGGTGGCGGCCAGAGTGGAGGCGGGTCCCTCCCTCGGCCAGCACCAGGCGGGCGCGAATGGACGCGGCCGCACGCGAGCGCTTGCCGTGCACCGCCTGCTGGCCGCGGCGAAAGTAGCGGATCGCCTGGGTGACGCTGGACGCGCCCTCGCGCAGCCGTCCCTCGCGGAGCAGAATCTCCGCCTCTTCGAGCGGATCCCCCTGCGCCAGGCGCCGGGCGCTGGCGTAGGCACGGCGAGCTTCGTCGTAGGAACCGGCGAGCTCCGCCGCCTCTCCGAGCTTGAGCGTCGCACGTCGCAGGTCGGCCTGGTCGACCGTCTTCACCCATCGCGCCGCGGCGACCGCCGAGCGCAGGAAGTTCGCGGCTTCGTGTGGGGCGGCGTTTCTGAGCGCGGCCTCGCCGGCGTGACGGCCGTACTCCCACGTCTCCGGCCACCGCTTCGCAGCGCTGTAGTGGATCGCAAGAAGCCCATCGAGTTCGTGATCGCTGGCGCCCGATCGGAGGGCGTCGCCGGCGCGCGAATGGAGCTCGCGGCGCCGGCGGTAGGACAGGGAGTTGTAGGCGGCGTCGCGAAGCAGGGCGTGCGTGAAGCGCACAGCACCCTGCCTGACCGGGTCGAAAAACTCGGAGAGCCGACCGCTCGTAGCTGTGACGACGCGGCGATTCACCTCGAGGACATCGGCCAGAAGGTCCAGCGACACCTCGTTGCCGAGGATCGAAGCTTCTCGCAGGAGCCGCCGGTCCCCCGCAGGGAGACCGGCCATGCGCGCGTTCATGAGCGCTTCGACGGAATCGGGCAGGTCATCGACCCTGGTGCCCTCGCGGGCTGCCGCCGCGAGCTCGCCCAGCAAAAGCGGGTTGCCGTGCGCCTTTTCGATCATCTCGTCGCGCTCGCGCGGGCTCAGGGCTGTCTCGTCCTCGGCGCCGGGAGCGAGAATCTCTCGCATCGCTTCCGGCTCGAGCGGCTCCAGGTCGATGGTTTCGACGTCGTAGACACCCTCGAGGCGACCTCGGCCGGGGCGCCGAGTGACCAGGGCAAGAAGGCCGGACTCGCCCACCACCCCGCCACGGGAGAGGAGAAGGCTGAGGAAGTCCAGCGAAGATTCGTCGAGCCAGTGGGAGTCCTCGATGACCAGAAGGGAAGGGCCGGGAGGGGTAGCGAGCGCGAGCAGGCGCGTGAGGGCCGAGCCCAGGCGCTCGCGGGCGAACTCAGGCGAGAGAGCTTTGGTTTCGGCAGTGGGTGGCAGCTCGACGCCGAATGCCGAGCCGACGAGAGGCGCCCACGGCAGTAGTGAAGGCTCGAGCTCGCGGATGCGCTCGACGAGCGCGGGCGAAACCTCGTCGTCGGCGACTCCGGGGAGAAGGATTGAGCGCAGGGCACGCCGGATTCCAAGAAATGGGGTGCGGACGGCGTACGGGCCCCCCTGGATATCGATGAGGTTCAGTCCCTCGCCTCGCTCCCGGGTGGCGGTTGCCAGCCTTGACTTCCCGATCCCGGGATCCGCGACCAGTTCGATCACGTGCCAGCGTCCGTCGCGCGCGCTCTTCAGGCCTTCGTCGATCCTCGCGATGACGTCGTCGCGACCTACGAGCGGGCCTGCGGAGTGCTCAGCCACCCTCGTACCCAGAGGGTCTCCGATCTCTTCGGCCCGGACGGGGGCCGACTTTCCCTTTGCCTTGAACGGCGCGATCGGGGTGCGTTCGAACTCATCGCGAAGCCGGGTCGCAACCGACGGCGTCGCCAGCAGGGTCCCTGGCTTGGCGTGGGCCATGACTCGCGCGGCGAGGTTCACCGCGTCGCCCATCACCGACCAGACGCGGCGCTCGTCGCGGCCGATGTCGGTGGCAAAGACGGGGCCGCGGTTGACCCCGGCGCGCACCGGGAGAACAAGGTCGTCCGCCGACACGATCTGGTGCAGGGCATGGACGATCCGGTCATCGTCGTCGGGGGACGCACCCGGCACCCCAGCCGCAATGATCATCTTCCCGCCGTTCGTGTCGACGTCGGATGAGACGAAGGTGAGGCCCCATTCGCGACACGCCCGGGTTGTCGCGCCGACGACGGCCTCGAGCGCGACGGAGAGCGCCTCGGGTCCCTCGGAATCGAGCAGATCGTCGGTTCCGGAGAACTTCACGAACGCAATGGCGGCTCCCCGGTGCTCGCCGTCCCCGGCCTCGTGGCCGAGGAGATGAAGCGGCAGCCCGGGGGAGGGGTCTGCGTCAGTCGCTGGCTGGGGAGCCACGGCGCGGACGTCAGCGGAGCCGGTTGCGCCCGCTGCCTCGGCGCGAGGGTTCAGGACGATCTCGCCCGCGCCGGCAGAGCCTTCGCATTCGACCACGGCGGTGGCCAGGGGCCCGGCGACGATCAGGTCGCGCGGCTCGTTCCCGGCGAGGAACAGGTGGCCGACACCGGACGCCACGCCGATGGACATCGAGAGACGGGCTCTGCCGCCGCGCATTCCCGGCAGCCGGATGTCCTCGAGCGTCTCGCGCATTGCCTTCGCGGCGGTGATGCCACTGCGCTCGTGATCAGGTCCGGCGAACCTGGCGAGGATCGCGTCGCCCCCGAATTTCAGGATCTCCCCACCGGCATCGGTGATCGCGCCGTTCATCGAAGAGAAGACGGCGGTTATCGCTTCAGTCAAGTCCTCCGAGCCGACACGCCCTCGCCGTGCAAGGCGCTCGCTGAGCGCCGTGAAACCGGACACGTCGCCGAACACCAGGGTGGCCTCGTCCTCGCGCCATGCGCGGTCGGGCTCGGTTTCGAGCCAGGCCAGATGCGTGGGTGAGAGATAGAGCGAGAGCTCAGCCGACGCGCCGGCCTCACCCCCAGGGACAACCGGCGGACGAGTGATCGTCGTCACCCGTCAGATGGTGACGCAATCGGCGACGTTTGTGTGTGACGGGTCCAAAAAGCGGCGCCCATGGCGGGCGCCGCTTTCCGAATTCGATTTGAGCTGTGGCTAGGCCGCGTTGCGGAAGCCGCCGAGGGCTCCATCCGACGCGAGGCGGCGAAGAGCCGACTGCTCGAGCTTCTGCGCGTTCTTCTGAGTCACGCCCAGGTCGCGCGCTACGTCGCGGATCGACTTGGCGGGACGACCGCCGGTGCCGAAGCGACCGCGGATGACCTCGGCCTCCAGCTCGGGCAGCTTGCGGAGAGCCGTCTCGACGGCGTTCTCCTGCTCGCGCTCGAGAACCTCGTCTTCGAGGTCGGCCGTGGCCTCTGCCCGCAGCTCGCCCAGCGTGGTGTCGCCGTCGTCGCCGATCGGCTGATCCAGCGAGGACGTCACTCGGGTGAGGTCGCGGGTAGCCATGACCTCGTCGAGCGGCAGCTTCGCGCGATCGGCCACTTCCTCGTCCGTCGGCTCACGGTCGAGCTCGATTGCCAGCTCGGCCGAGATCCGGTTGACGGTGCGCTCGCGCTGAGCGACGTGCGCCGGGATCCGGACCGCGCGACCGGTGTTGTCGAGGCCGCGCTGGATCGACTGCTTGATCCAAAGAACCGCGTAGGTCGAGAACTTGTAGCCACGGCGCCAGTCGAACTTCTCCGAAGCGCGGATGAGCCCGAGCATCGCCTCCTGGACCAGGTCGCCCATGGGCAGGCCGTGACCCTGATAGCGGCGCGCGAACTTGATCACGAGCCGGAGGTTCGAGTTGATCAGCCGTTCCTTGGCTGCGAGGTCGCCCTTCTCGATCCGCTTCGCGAGGTCGATCTCCTCAGCGGCGGTCAGCAGCGGGTACTTCGCGGCCTGGTTGAAGAACAGCTGGAGGCTGTCAGTGGTCTCGACCGAAAGATCGTGGGTATCGCTGCGCCGGCGCGCCCGTGCGGGTGCACTTCCGGCGACATGCTCGCCGCGGTTTCGGTGGTTGTCGGTGCGCTGGCTTCCAGCGCCTCGGGTGCGTGCCATGTGGTCCTTGTCTTTCATCTAGTTGACTTCAAAAAGTATAGCGAACATTTGTTCTTGACGCAAGCCGTATTTCTGGCTCCGTCACTGGGTTTGTGCGCAAAAAAGCGCGCGCCGGATCAACTGTGTGGGCTGTGGCTGTTCTTTGGGCGTGGCGTCCGCTCGGGGACGCTTGGGCGACTGGAGGGGGCGCCCAAAGGACGGAGAACCATAGCGAGAATGCGGGTTTTCCGCAACCCGGCAGAGGGATTTATCCGATACGCAGGCGAATCCCGAAGAAATCGAGCATGTGGGGCATGGGTTTCGAGGGGTCGAGACGAGGATTCCCGGGCTCGAGGCCTCGCTCCATAGCGGTGCTGATTGCGGTCCGGGCGACGAGCAGGGCAAGCGCCACGCCCGGGCAGCCCTGCGGGCCGCGGCTGAAGTGGTTGAAACCGGGGTAGTCGGCGGCGTCTCCCTCAACCCATTCCTCGGGCGCAAAGCGGTCTGCATATGGCACCCGTTCCCGATCTCGGTGCGCGTAAGGATTGACGACGAGAAATTGCGTTCCGGCCGGAATCGTCTCGCCGTGCCACTCGGTGTCCGAGAGCGAGACGCGCGAGAGCATGCTGGTCGTGGGCCACAGGCGCATCGCCTCGTGAAGGCAGGCGTCGAGATACTCCTCCGGGCCGTCCTCTGCGAACGCCTTGTGTTCGGGGTGCGACGCCAGCGCGCACATGCAGCGCAGCGAGTTGATCGCGGTTGTGTTGCCCATCGCGAACAACCAGTGCGTCAGCTGCCCTTTCGGCTTGGTGCGCTCGTCCTGGGGTGCCGACGAGGCCAGGGCGGCCAGGCTGCCGTCCTCCGCCCGCTCGATGTAGGTGTCGATCCAGTCCTCGAAGGCGCCGACCTCGGGGTTGGGCTCGTCGGGCATCGAGTTGGCGCTCGCCTGCATCTTCGCGAGTGTCTCCGAGAGCGCCTCGTTGTCGGCCGCGCTGTCGCCGAGAATCACCCGGCGAGCGATGCGGTCCTGCATGGCGGCCCACGGCTCGTAGGTGAGCTCGCCGCCACACGCGTCCAGGGCTCTCTCGGCCTCTTCGCGCGCGACGGCGCGTGCCCGGTCGGCGGGCGCCCGGCCCAGGATCGACTCGGCGAACTTCCGCCGGCTGCGCCAGTCGTCGCCGCGGCTGATGGTGAGCGCGTCGGGCTGGAAATGGGCCATGCCCTTGCGCTTGGCCTCGGGGTCGGCCGCCAGCGGCTCGGGCGATTCGCTCAAGGCGCGGGCGATGTCGTCGGGGTCGAGCATGAGAAGCGCGTCGTCGGTGATCAGCTTCACCCAGATCGGCAGACCGTCGTGGCTTCTGCTCATCCCCTCGAGCAGGCCAACGACGTGACCATCGACGTGCGCCGCGCCGACGATACGCACCGCCTCGCGGCGGCGGCGGAAGATGCCCTGGACCGCGTTCGGCACGACCCCGGCTGCGTTGAACCGGACGTTCTCGACGACGCTGGCGCGCGGGAGGGTCTTCTCGCTCACGCGAGCGAGCCTACGCGCCGACCGTGTTCCAGGGAGCGAATGCGTTCTCGACGCCTTCGAGCGCCGGGGCGAGCTCGGGGTGGTGGCGGAGGAGCACGTCCTTCATGTCGGACTCCTCGACCCAGCGGATGCCCTCGGGCGTGTAGACGTCGGGCGAGTAGTCGTTGGTGAAGAAGCGGTCCGAGCGCAAGCGGCGCGACGCCATCAGGATGAAGATGCGAAACGCGGTGTCGGAGAATCCGAAGCCGGGCGGCAGTGGCTCGGCCAGCATGCCCACCTGGAGATCGACCCGGTCGATGTCGTTGTCGTAGACGTCGCGGATCTCCTCGTTCAGCTCCTGATCGTCGGAGAGGTCCTCGAACCGGGTGATGCGCTTCTTCCGGAGCTTCTCGCGGAAGTCGTTGTATCGCGGGACGCCGCGCTCGCGGTCGCGCAGGATGTCGATCGTTCCTAGGTCGACCCGGTCGCCGTTCAGGCGTACGTGATCGGACAGCGCCTTGGGGTGGTTCTTGAGCGTGATCGCACCGGGGTTGGCGATTCCGAACGAGTAGAGGAGGTCGGACCAGCCGTACTTCTCGATCGTCGGGCGCGTGCCCTTGCCCTGGATCGGGTCGAAGTCGATCTCGTCGACCAGCTCGCCCGATTCGTGGCTGCGAATCTCGTAGTCGTCGGGGAGCAGGGGATGGAGGCGATAGACCGAGATGAACTCCTCGGTGATCGCGTATGGCGCCGAGTGGTGGTCCTGGTCGGAGCCGACGATGCCGCCGATCATCTCGGTGCCGACGTGGCCGAAGCGCTTGCGGACCCACTGCGGGAGCACGCCGTACCAGTTGGCGTGCATCGCTCGCTCGAGGACTGGGTTGGCGAGGATTCCAGGCGTCCACTCGACCGTATGGATCTTCGCGCTGAGCGCCGAATTGACCAGGCGCGCGGTCAGGAAGAGCTTTTCGTCGTCCCAGGTGGGATAGGAGCCCTTCAGGTGATCGCAGATCGCGTTGTGCTCCTTGACGAAGAGCGTGTGGAGGAGCGACAGGCCGATCCAGTAGTTGTCGGAGAAGCCCGTCATGTCGACACCGTCGAGCTTTTCGACGGTCTCGTTGGGGAGCATCCCGTCCTCTAGCTTCAGCTTTCCGTCCTCCCCGGAGCGGAGCTCGCGGCAGCGCTCCTCGGTGGAGCCGTAGACCTGGGAGAGGTCCCACCAGTGGGTGACGGTGTTGATGAAGGTCGGCGGCAGGCCCGAGAGCCCGGTGCGGGTGCGGTCGGCGATCGTGGCGCGGACACGCATCGGTGTTCCCTCGGGCCACTCGTCGTTCTCGTCGAGCTCGACGTCGATATAGGTGTCGGGCGCGTTCTCGCCGTGTCCGAACCAGTCGTGGTTTTGAAACTGGATCCAGCAGGCCGCGAGGACGTTCAGCGTGGTCGCCGGTTTGAACTCGTCGCGGAGGAGAAGGCGGTTCGCGACCTCGCGCGGGTTCGGCTCCATGCGCTGCGGCATCGGCTCGGGCTCGGTCGACTCGGTGGGAGAGTTGCGGCCGAAGCGGGTGCCGGCCTTGCCCATCTCGGGGTCGGTCGGGTCCTGATTCGACCCGTCGTAGGTGCGGTGTTTCGGCAGGTCCTCACGAGTCGGCGCCTCGCCGTTGGTGCTCGGCGCGCGAGTGTCGAAGAGGTTCGACTCGCGGAGGTCGTCGCGCAGCCCGCGAAGGTTCAGAAGCGCCACCGGCGTCGGCAGGTTCCACCAGTCCGTCACTCGGTTCACCTGGCGAAAGACGGTCGAGTTGACCTTCCCGAAAACCGTCTCGACCGGACCCATCAACCCCATGCGTCGCTCCTCGCGTCAGTCGCCATACCCGGCGCGAACCCTAAGCGGGCGCGGTCGGCAACGCAACCGCAACGCAACCGCAACGGTGCCAGGCACCAAGCGCCGAGCCTGGCACCACGCACGGTGCGTGGCACCGAGGGGGCGAATTAGCTACCCGTTCCGCCTCGTCACGGCAATGGGACGAGAACTGAGACCAAACCTTGCCGGATCCATCTATCACGTGTTCGCCCGCGGGAACAACAGCCAGGCGATCTTCCTGGACGATGTCGACAGGTACAGGTATCTGTCGATTCTCTCCGAGGTCTGTAAGAAGGCGGAGTGGAATCGCCTCGCGTACTGCCTCATGGGTAATCACCTCCATCTTCTCATCGAAACTCCCTTGCCGAACCTAAGCGAGGGAATGCACAAATTGCAGGGCAACTACGCGCGGCGCTTCAACTACCGACACGGTCGATCCGGCCATCTCTTTCAAGAGCGGTTCGGGTGCAAGCTCATCCAGAGTGACCGGCAGTTGGTTGCCACCACGGGCTACATCGAGATGAATCCAGTCGAGGCCGGCCTGTGCCGAACTCCCGAACAATGGCCGTGGACCGACTGCAGGAACGCGCACGACAGATGCGCCTTGATCTACGGCCAGCGAGAAGTCGCGTAGGGAGGCCGATGGACGCCCGCTGCCAGGCGCGGGGCGTGGTGCCAGGCGCGGGGCGTGGTGCCTGGCACCTCGGCTGGCTTGGCGGTTTGGCTTCGGTTTAGCCGCGCACGATCGGCAGGTCCACCGCGGTGACCGGCTCGGCTTCCTTCAGGAAGCGGTCGACGATGCGGGCGCAACGCCTACCCTCGGCGATCGCGGTGACGATCAGCGACTGGCCGATGCGGCAGTCGCCCGCGGCGAAGATTCCGTTCTCGGTGGATTCGAAGGCTGGGGCGAGGACGTTGCCGCGCTCGTCGAGCTGGACGCCGAGGCCGTCGATCAGGCCCTCCCGCTCGGGCCCGGTGAAGCCGACAGCGATAAGGACCAGCTGGGCAGGGAGTGCGAACTCGGAGTTCGGAATCGGCTCGAGTGAGCGCGACGAGGAGCCGGAAACCTTGCGGCCAACCAGCTCGCCGACGCGGCCGTCGTCGCCCGCGCGTAACTCGATGACCTGGCGGCCGAAGCGCCGCTCGCCGCCTTCGTCGAGCGCATAGGTCGTGAACGAGCGCTTGAGGGGCAGCGGCCAGGGTGTGTCCGGATAGCGGCCGTCCTTCGGCACCTCGGGGTAGACGTCGAGGAGCAACGTTGAGCGGGCGCCCTCGCGGTTGGCGTTCGAGATGCAGTCCATCCCGGTGTCGCCGCCGCCGATGACGATCACGTCGCGATCGGCCGCCGAGATCTCCACCTCGGGAGCCGGCCCCTCAGGCCCGTCCGTGATCGAGGCGACGTAGCGGTTGCGCTGGTAGAGGTAGGCCATGGCATCGTGGACGCCGGGCAGATCGGAACCGGGCACATCGAGCGGCCGCGGCACCCGCGAGCCCGTGCAGACCACAACCGCCTCGTGCGTTTGGCGAAGCTCGTCGACGCTCATGCCCTCGCCGCCGATGTCGGCGTTGTATTCAAAGACGATGCCCTCGCCCGCGAGCACCTCGACGCGGCGGTCGATCATCCACTTCTCGAGCTTCGCGTCCGGTACGCCGAAGCGCATGAGCCCGCCTGGGGCCTCGTCGCGCTCGAACACGGTCACCGAATGGCCAACCTGGTTGAGCTCGGCGGCAGCAGCAAGGCCGGCGGGACCCGAGCCCACCACGGCCACGTTGCGCCCGGTGCGCTTCTCGGGAACGTTAGGGGTGATCCATCCCTCCTCCCAAGCGCGCTCGACGATCGCGTACTCGACCTGCTTGATCGTCACGGCGTCGTCGTTGATCGCGAGGACGCAGGCCGACTCGCAAGGAGCGGGGCAAATGAGGCCGGTGAACTCCGGGAAGTTGTTGGTGGCGTGAAGCTGGTCGATCGCCTCGCGCCAGCGGCCGGTGCGGACGAGGTCGTTCCAGTCAGGGATCAGGTTGCCGAGCGGACACGCGTCGTTGCAGAACGGAACGCCGCAGCCCATGCAGCGGCTGGCCTGGCGCTTGAGCTCAGGCTCTTCCATCACCTGGTAGATCTCGCCGTAGTCACGCACCCTCTCTGAGGGATCGCGCTCGGGCGGAGTGGTGCGAGGCACCTCGATGAAGCCACGGGGATCAGGCATCGGAAGCCGAAGAGGTTAGGCCGTGACCTCGACCGAGCCGAGCTTCTTGCGCTCCTCGATCACGCGCTTGTACTCGCGCGGCATCACCTTCACGAATTGCCCGCACGTCTCGTCGAAGCTCGCAAGGATCCGCTCGGCGACCACGGAACCGGTGCGCGCGTGGTGCTCGACGAGCAGGTCCCGAAGCTCCGAGCGGTCCTCTTCGGTGAGCTCCTCGAGGTCGACCAGGTCGCGGTTGCAGCGGCTGGGAAAGCGCCCGCGCGGATCCCAAACGAACGCGGAGCCACCCGTCATGCCCGCGGCGAAGTTGTAGCCCGTCGGCCCGATCACGACCACGCAGCCGCCGGTCATGTATTCACAGCCATGGTCGCCCACGCCCTCGACGACGGCGCGAGCGCCCGAGTTGCGGACGGCGAAGCGCTCGCCGCCGCGGCCGCGGAAGAAGGCGCGGCCCGCGGTGGCTCCGTACAGGGCGACGTTGCCGATGATCACGTTGTCCTCGGCCGGGTAGGTGGCGGCGTCAGGCGGGCGCACCGCGAGAATGCCGCCGGAGAGCCCCTTGCCGACGTAGTCGTTGCCCTCACCCCGGAGCTCGATCGAGATCCCGGCGGCAAGCCAGGCGCCCAGGCTCTGCCCGGCCGAGCCGCGAAGCTTGAGCTTCACCGTCTCTTCGGGGAGGCCGGCGGGGCCGTGCGAGGTGACGACGAGGTTGGAGAGAACGCCGCCGATCGTCCGGTGGGCGTTGATGATGTCGCGCTCGATCTCGATCTCGCGCCCGGACTTGATCGCGTCCGATGCCTCGGGCAGCAGCTCGAGCGGATCGAGTCCCTCGCGCGGCGGGACGGCCGCCGGATCGTGGCGGGTGCCCTCGCCCTCGCCGGCGACGTAGGCGAGAAGGCCGGAGAGGTCAACGCCATGAGCCTTCCAGTGCGCGAGCGCCTCCGATGCCTCGAGGTGCTTCACCTGGCCGACGAGCTCCTCCAGCGAGCGCGCGCCGAGGCGGGCGAGGATCTGGCGCACCTCTTCGGCAACGAGGTAGAGGTAGTTAACGACGTGCTCGGGCTTTCCGCGGAAGCGGCTTCGCAGCTCGGGATCCTGAGTCGCCACTCCCACCGGGCAGGTATTGAGGTGGCAGACGCGCATCATGATGCAGCCGGTGACGATCAACGGTGCGGTCGAGAAGCCGAACTCATCGGCACCGAGGAGCGCCGCGACGACCACGTCGCGACCGGTGCGCATCTGACCGTCGGTCTGAAGGACGACGCGGGAGCGAAGGTCGTTTTCGAGCAGCGTCTGCTGGGTCTCGGCGAGGCCGATCTCCCACGGCACGCCCGCTGACTGGATCGAGCTCATCGGCGAAGCGCCGGTGCCGCCGTCGTGTCCGGCGATCACCACGTGGTCGGCGCCCGCCTTGACGACGCCCGCGGCGACGGTGCCCACGCCGACCTCGGACGCCAGCTTCACCGAGACGGTCGCCGTGGGGTTCGAGCAGCGCAAGTCGTAGATCAGCTGCTTCAGGTCCTCGATCGAGTAGATGTCGTGGTGGGGAGGAGGCGAGATCAATTCGACGCCGGGGGTCGAATAGCGGAGTTGGGCGATGTACTCGTCCACCTTGTGACCGGGCAGCTGGCCGCCCTCGCCGGGCTTTGCGCCCTGCGAGATCTTGATCTGGATCTGATCGGCATTCGCGAGGTAGTGCGCCGTCACGCCGAAGCGCCCAGAGGCCACCTGCTTGATCGCCGAGCGCCGGTAGTCGCCGTTGGCATCGGGCGTGTAGCGCCGTGGGTCCTCGCCACCCTCGCCTGAGTTCGAGCGTCCGCCGATGCGGTTCATCGCGATCGCGAGCGTCTCGTGCGCCTCGGGCGAGAGCGCGCCAAGGCTCATCGCTCCGGTCGAGAAGCGCTTTGCGATCGACTTGATGTCCTCGACCTCGTCGAGCGGCACTGGGTCGCCCAGCGCCTGCGGCTTGAGCAGGCCGCGGATCAAGCCGTGGCGGGCGTTCTCCTCGTTGACGTGCTTGGAGAAGATCGAGTAGTGAACCGGGCCGTCGCCGTTTCCGGTCGCGGCGCGCTGAAGCTCGGAGATCGTCTCGGGATCCCACATGTGCCGCTCACCGTCGCGCCGCCATGCATAGACGCCGCCCTGGGGCAGGATCTCCTCGTGCGCCGCGGGCAGGAGCGCCTGCTCGACGTGCCGCGCGCGGCTGAGGCCGTGCGATGTCGGCCAGGCGCGCGCGTGGCGGGCCTGCGCCTCGTGCGCGAGCTCCTGCATTCCGACGCCGCCGATCGACGATGAGGTACCCGTGAAGTGGCGGTCGACCAGTTCCTTCTCGAGCCCGACGGCCTCGAAGATCTGCGCTGCGTTGTAGGAGCCGATCGTGGAGATGCCCATCTTCGAGAGCACCTTGAGGAGGCCGGTGCCGATCCCCTTGACAAGTCGGTCGCGGGCGATGTCCGGAGTGATGTCCGGGATCTCCCCGCGGCGGGCGAGGTCCGAGACCGTGTCGAGCATCAGGTAGGGGTTGACCGCGCTTGCGCCGTAGCCGATGAGCGCAGCGATGTGGTGAACCTCGCGCGGCTCACCGCTCTCCACGGCCAGGCCGGCAAGAACGCGGTCGCCGGTGCGAACGAGGTGCTGGTGAACGGCCGAGGTGGCGAGGAGGGAGGGGATCGCCGCGAAGTCCTTGTCGACTCCCCGGTCGGAAAGCACGATGATCGAAGCGCCGTCGCGAATGGCCTTCGATGCGTCGTCGCACAGGCGGTCGAGGGCAGCCTCCATCCCGAGGTCGCCGTCGGCGATTGCGAACGTCATCTCGAGCACGCGCGTCTCGAGGCCACCCCAGTTGAGACCTCGCAGAACTCCCATCTCCGAGTTGGTCAGCACCGGGCGCTCGAGCTGCAGCTGGGTTGCCGGCCGCGCGCCCTCGAAGAGCAGGTTGGACTCGGGGCCGAGGCCGGTGCGAAGGCTCATCACGATGTGCTCGCGGACCGAGTCGATCGCGGGGTTGGTGACCTGGGCGAAGCGCTGCTTGAAGTAGCTGAAGAGCGTGGGAGCCAGCTCGGAGAACATCGCCAGCGCGAGGTCGTTGCCCATCGACCCGGTGGGCTCCTTCGCGTCACGCGCCATCGGCGTGAGGACGAGCTTCAGGTCCTCTTGCGAGTAGCCGAACGCGAGCTGGCTGCTGCGCAGATCTTCCGCGGACGGCTCGGGATCGGCGCTGTCGTCCTCGACGCGGGGCACCTCGTCGAGATGAACGCTGCGCGCCTCGTCCCACTCGCCCCACGGAGCGAGGTTTGCGACGACGCGCTCGGCTTCGCCCTCGTCGAGCACGCGGCCCTGCTCGAGGTCGATCGCGAACATCGAGCCGGGGCGAAGGCGCCCGCGGTAGGTGATGTCCTCGTCGGGCACCTGGAACGAGCCGGCCTCAGAGGAGACGGCGACCCAGCCATCGTTGGTGATGAGCCAGCGGCCCGGGCGCAGGCCGTTGCGGTCGAGCGTGGCGCCGAGGAACTTGCCGTCGGTGAAGACGACCGCGGCGGGCCCGTCCCACGGCTCGATGAGACGCGAGTGGTAGTGGTAGAAGCCCTCGATATCCGGGTCCACGTCGTTGCGGTTCTCGTGGGCGCGGGGAATCATCATCATCGCCGCGTGGGGGAGCGAGCGCCCTGCGAGGCAGAGGAGCTCGAACACGTGGTCCAGGGCGAGCGAGTCCGACGTGCCCGGCGTCACCAGCGGCAGACAGCGGTGGAGGTCGTCGCCGAAGAGCTCGGACTCGAGGATCGCCTCGCGGGCCTGCATCCAGTTGACGTTGCCGGCGAGCGTGTTGATCTCGCCGTTGTGCGCCGACATCCGGTGGGGGTGCGCGAGCGCCCAGCTCGGGAAGGTGTTGGTGGAGAAGCGGGAGTGAACGATTGCCAAAGCGCTCGCGAGCGACGGGTCGCGGAGGTCCGTGTAGAAGTCGGCGAGCTGCGGGGCGCTGAGCATCCCCTTGTAGACGATGGTCCGCGAAGAGAAGCTCGGGAAGGAAACGTCCTGCGTTTCCAGCTCCATGATGCGGCGAATCACAAAGAGCTTGCGCTCGAAGGCGTCGGCGTCCGCGGTCTCGGGCCCGCGCTGGACCAGGAGCTGGCGGATCGTCGGCATGACGCTTCGCGCCTCGTCACCGCAGTGGGCCGGGTCGGTGGGGACCTCGCGCCACCCGAGGGGGATCTGGCCCTCGACCTTCACGGTCTCCTCGAGCCGGTGTCCGAGCTCGGTTCGGCGGGCAGGGTCGGCAGGGAGAAAACAGACTGCCACGGCGACTTCGCCGGGCGGCGGCACCTCGTCGGCCGTGATGCCGAACTCCGGAGCGCGCTCGCGCAGGAACGCGTGGGGCAGCTGAATCAGGATGCCGGCGCCGTCGCCGGTGTTCGCGTCAGCGCCCGCCGCGCCGCGGTGCTCGAGCAGGTCGAGCGTTGCGATGGCGCGCTCGACAACCTCGTGGAGCGGCTCGCCGTCAAGGCGCGCAAGGCACGCGACGCCACACCCATCGTGCTCGTGGGCGGGGTCGTAAAGGCCAACGGTCCGGGGCGTGCCTTGCCTCGGACTCGCCATGGGTGGGCGGCGGTCCACAGGGAAATTCTAGGGCGCGGGGAACGAATCGGCAGCCGAAATCGGAAGTCAGGCCTACGGTCGGAGCGGCCGGACTTGCGGTTCGACCGTGGGTACAGGGGTTTTCGCGGCGTCTGAGCGGGCAGAATGCAGAAGATGCCTGACGTTCGCGAGAGCATGGATATCGCCGCGAAGCCCCAAGAGGTCTGGGACCTCGTGATGGATCCCGAGCGCCTCGGCGATTGGGTGACGGCCCATCGGGAGGTCTCGGATGTCCCCGAACTGCCGCTGAAAGCTGGCGATTCCTTCAAGCAGAAACTCCAGGTGAAGGGCCCCTCGTTCAGCGCCGAGTGGGAGCTGATCGAGGTCGACGCCCCGCATCTCGCCGTATGGAAAGCGAGTGGACCGATGGGGACCGGCGCCGACGTTCGCTACGAGTTGACGGCCGAGAACGGCGGCACCCGGTTCGACTACGTGAACGACTTCACGCTCCCCGGAGGCCCGCTGAAGAAAGCCGCGTCAAGGATCGCGGGAGCGCCGGCCAAGCGGGCCGCCCGCGATTCGCTGGAGAAGCTGAAGGCGCTGTTCGAGAGCTGAGCCCTCGGTCGCAGGCTCAGACGTACGTGACGAACTGAGCGTCGAAGCCGGTGATCAGGTCGATCGTCTCGCCGGGAACCTTGACGCTCAGGTCTCCGAACCAGACGTCGCCACCCGTGGTGTACGTCCCAGTTCCCTTGAACGGCGTGGGCGGGGTGACCGTGACCGTCGAGCTACCGTCGACAAAATCACTTGCCTCGCCGACCACGGACGCGGCCAGTTCCACTTCTACGTCTCCGTCATAGAACGTGTGGCTGGCGTCGAATGAGGGAGGCGGATCGCCGGATGGGTCGGTGGCGGTGAACTCGTACTCGTCCTTGGAGGCCCGGAGGACCCCTCCGCTGAAGAACGGAACGGAGCACAGATAGCTACCGGGGTAGACCACCCTGCCACCAGCCTTGTCCGCATTCACCTTCGTGAAGCCGGTCGTGAATCTGATCGTGCCGGTCCAGGTGCCCTTGCGAAACTCGTCGGGCGTTCCTGTGCAGCCCGGTGGAAGCTTCGCGGTCTTCTTGGGTCCCTTCGGTTCAAACTTCAAGTTCACCTTGCCGTAGCCCGGATACTTGGCTTCGATGCTCTTGGTCGTCGTCACCACGTCGGTGGTGCGCGTGTAGCTCGCATTCATCGCACCTTTGCCGGCGATGAGGGAGTAGGTACCGCCCATGCCCGTACCCGTGAGTCCGTACCCATTCGACGCGTCGATTTGAAAGGTAGGCGTCGGCCCGGCAGGTGGCCTTGCCGCGGGAGCGGCCTCCGGGCCCGTGTCCGCCATTGCCTGCGCCGCGAAGGCCAGCGTGGCTCCTGCCGCACAAACAGCGGCTGCCCACCTAATCACCATGCGCATAACCCTCCGTCCCCGATTGCTTTGTTCCTCGATGGGCGCCCCCGGCGCCACCCGGGAGTATCGGGCCTTCGGCGCCCCCTTGTCAATGCCGCGCTCAGCCAGGAACCTGCTCGAGCACCTGCTCGATCGAGTCCGCGAGCCCCCGCTCGTTCACGTCGACGACGACGGCGTTCACCCATACGTTCTCCTCGGCCGTCTCGAACCGCTGCGGCAGATGAGTGCGGAACCCTTCGAGCGCCTGGTGCCACTTGACGCCGAGAACGCTTTCCCGCGACGCGGTCATGCCGACGTCGGAGATGAACGCGGTTCCGCCCGGGAGCACGCGCGCGTCGGCGGTGGGAACGTGCGTATGAGTGCCGAGCACCGCGGCGGCTCGACCGTCCACGTGCCACCCCATCGCGACCTTCTCGCTCGTCACCTCGGCGTGGAAGTCGATCACGAAGGCGTCCGCCTTGTCCGCGAGGCGGCTCAGAAGAGCTTCCGCCTCGGTGAAGGGGGAGCGAGCGGCCTGGAGCTGGAGCATCCCGATCAGGTTGATCACGCACACGCGCATCCCGCCCGCCTCGACGATCACGTATCCCCTGCCTGGGTTCGAGTTCATGAAGTTGGCGGGACGAATCACCCGGTCTGCCTCGTCGAGATATGAATAGGCCTCTTTGCGGCGATAGGTGTGGTTGCCCAGGGTGATGACGTCGAACCCCATGCTGAACAGGTCGCGCCCGGTGCGCTCGGTGATCCCCAGTCCGCCCGCCGAGTTCTCGCCGTTGACGATCGAGAGATCGGGCACATAGCGCTCGAGGAGACCCGGCATGGCGCGCGACAGCCCGGCGCGCCCAGGCGAGCCGACCACGTCGCCGACGAAGAGGAGGCGCATGAATTGAGGCTATCTCGACACGGAATCGACGCTGAGCTGTGCGAGTCGACGAGCCTGAGCTGGTTCCGGCCGCTAGATCTTCGGGTTCGTGTAGCCCGGCCGTGGGCCTCGCTTCACGACCTGCGCCTTCCACATGCCCTCGGGGGGCTCGCCGGCGAGGGCCCGGGTCGCGCGAAACGCGAAGTCGCTGATCTTTTCGAGCGGGGTGTCGAGGGGGAGGCGCCAGCCGAGCACCCACCCCACGTCGGCCATCAGGATCCAGCCCTGCGGGGTCGTGACCCCCCGCTCGGCGAGATCGGGGTAGATGGCCTTGCCGGGCTCGACCTCGTGGATGTTGAGGACCAGGTTCATCGCTTTCGGGTCGCCGTCGCCGGCGTTGACTTCGATCCGCACGTCGGGCTTGCCTCCGACGGGCTCGATCACCAGCCACCGGTGGGTGTTCCCCATCCGCTCGAACGCGCCCTTCTTCGCCTGGAGCTGGTCGAACAGGACGCCGATCATGTGGACGTCTGCCTGTTGGAACTCGATGCGCCTCGCCATTCGTTGAAGCAAAGCACGGACGTATATGCGAGCGCGAGATCGTCAAGGCCGGATGGCGAAGAGCCGATCAAGCGGCTGATGGCAAATGGAGGAGCCAACGACACCGAGGAATCGCCGGACGGGCGCTGTTCGCACTGCTTGCGGCTCGTGCCGGCCAACCTCGGTGTGGAGAACTCAGCTGGGGACATTCTGTGCGGCGGTTGTTACTTCGTGCTCTGGGGGCCAAAGGCCAAAAGCCGGTCCAGCGCGTTGGTAGAGGCGAAGCGACCGATGGCCAGGCGCGAGGAGCGGGGCCGCCCGCTCTGGATGCCTGGCCCGACGGGGCTTTGAGCCTGTAAGAGTTCTCGGGCCATGAGCGGCCCGGCCCAGACCACAGCCTCTGCACCCGTGATCGAGGTGCACGGCGTGGGGCACGCCTTCGGCGACCGCGCCGCCCTTCGCGACATCAGCTTCACCGCGGCGCCGGGCGAGCTCCTTGCGGTGATCGGCCCCAACGGCGCGGGCAAGACCACACTCCTTTCGATCCTGGCCGGAATCCGGAAGCCGGACAGCGGAGAAGTGAACGTGCCGGGGAAGGTCGGGTGGGTCCCGCAGCAGGCCGCGCTCTATCGCCGGCTCACGGTCAGCGAGAACCTGCGCCTCTTTGCTCGCCTGGAGGGGGTCGACGACGTCGAGGACGCCGTGGAGCGCATGCTGGACCAGACGGGCCTGCGCGAGCGCCGCGACGACCAGATCGGCACGCTCTCCGGCGGCAACCAGCAGCGGGTGAACATCGCGATCGGCCTGCTCGCCGCGCCGGCCGTGCTGCTCCTCGACGAGCCGTCCACCGGCCTCGACCCGCGCCAGCGCGAGCGCCTCTGGGAGTTCGTCCTGGACCTTGCAGGAGCGGGGACGACGGTCATATATACGACGCACCATCTGGTCGAGGCCGAGCGCTACGGCAATCGGCTGCTCGTACTCGCCGACGGCGAGGATGTCTTCGACGGCACATCGGCCGACCTTCACGCCGCCGTTCCCGAGGCGGCCTCGCGGGACTTCGAGGCAGCGTTCGTCGCCTTCCTCCGCGAGCGGGGGCACTGATGCGCTGGCTCCTCGTGAAGGACCTTCAGATCCTCAGGCGCTCGCCCCTGATCGCTGCGCTTCTCGTTGCCTACCCCGTGGTGATCGGGATCCTGATCGGCTTCGCGCTCTCCGGCGACGAGGGCAAGCCCAAGGTCGCGTTCCTCAACGAGGTGCAGGGCGAGGACAGCTTCAGCCTCGGCGCCGGCGAGGACAACTTCGGTGCCGGTCAGGCTCGCGCCGAGCTCTGCAAGCGGGTCGAGTGCGTCGACGTCTCTTCGCGTGAAGAGGCCGAGAAACAGGTGCGCGACGGCGAGGTGCTCGGCGCGCTCATCCTTCCGGCCGACCTGCTCGACCGGCTGAAGTCGCTGACGAGCCTAAACCCGGAAGCGCCGGCGGTTGACGTGCTCGTGAACGAGGACGACCCGGTCAAGGCGCAGTTGGTCGACGACCGGATCTCGGCGCTTGTCACCGACGCCAACCTGCTGCTCTCGCAGCGGATCTCCGAGCAGGCGTCGAGCTACATCGACCTGCTCGTGGAGGGCGGAACGTTCTCGGTGCCGCTCCTCAGCGACGACGTGAACATCCTGGGACTGTCGCGCGCGGCGGAAATCCTCGGCGCGATCGAGAAGGAGATTCCGCCCGGCGCGGATCGGGACTCGCTCGAGCAGGTGACGAACTTCGCGGCCGAGGCGCGCGAGAACCTGAAGTTTGCGCTTCCGCTCCTCGGCGCCATCGCAAGCCCGATCACCGTGAACAAGACCGTCGTCTCTGGCGGAAGCACCTCGCTCGACTCGTTTGCGATCGCCGTCGCCGCCACGGTGACCTTGATGTTCGTGACCGTGCTTCTCGTTGCAGGGTCGCTTGCGTTGGAGCGCGAGGAAAACGCGTTCACTCGCGTGACCCGCAGCACCGTCGGCCCGGGAGGGCTGCTCGGCGAGAAGCTCCTCCTTGGGATCGTGGCGTCCCTGGCGGTCACCCTCGTCCTCTTGGCGGCGCTGACGCCATTCGTCTCCATTGCCTGGGAACGAATCGGGCTGATCCTCGCCGCAATCCTCGCGGGCGGCGGGGCCTTCGCCGCCTTCGGCGCGGCGATCGGCTCGGCTGCGCGCGAGGTTCGCGCCAGCTCGCTCCTGGCGTTCATGGTCTCGCTACCGGTGGCGTTCCTCTCGCTGGTGCCGTCGGGCACGGTGAGCGGCGGCGTGTACGACGCGCTCAAGATCTTCCGTGCGCTCTTCCCGTTCGACCCGTCGCTCGACGCGATGACGGCGGCGCTCGACTCGGGCGCGCCGGGAATCGGCCTGCCGTTGGTGCACCTCGCGGTGGTGGTCGCCGCGTACTCGCTGCTGGCGCGCCTGGCGCTCAGGCGCTTCGCCCTAGCCGCTCGCGCCCTAGAATCCGGGGTGTGAGCTTCCCCGCCACGCGCATGCGGCGCATGCGGGCCACCTCGGCGCTCCGCGATCTCGTTCGCGAAACCGAGCTGTCGGTCCGCCACCTCATCCAGCCACTCTTCGTGGTTGCCGACGAGGCGCCGCGCGAGCCCGTGGCCTCGATGCCCGGGATCGACCGCCTGTCGATCAACGAGCTCGTCGAGGAGGCCGGTGACCTTCACGCGGCTGGCGTGCCGGGGATGCTGCTGTTCGGCATCCCGTCGGCGAAGGACGAGGTCGGCTCGGGCGCCTACGACGAGGAGGGTGTGGTCCAGCTCGCGGTTCGCGCCGTCAAGGAGGCGCATCCCGGCCTCACGGTGATGACCGACGTCTGCCTTTGCGAATACACCTCGCACGGCCACTGCGGCTTTGTCCGCGAAGGGGAGGTCGACAACGACATCTCGATCGAGCTTCTCGCCAAGACCGCATCTCTCACACGCCGAAGCCGGCGCGGATGTGGTCTGCCCCTCGGACATGATGGACGGGCGCGTGGGGATGATCCGCACGCAGCTCAACGAGGAAGGCTTTCCCAACGTGCCGATCATCGCCTACTCGGCGAAGTACGCATCCGCCTTTTACGGCCCGTTCCGCGAGGCCGTCGACTCGACGCCCGAGTTCGGCGACCGGCGCGGGTACCAGATGGATCCGGCCAACGCCGACGAGGCGGTGCGCGAGGCCAAGCTCGACCTCGAGGAGGGCGCCGACGTCGTCATGGTCAAGCCGGCGACTCCGTATCTGGACGTGATCCGGCGCATCAAGGATGAGACGGGCGCGCCCGTTGCTGCGTACCAGGTGTCCGGCGAGTACTCCGCGCTCCAGGCCGCGGCGCAGAACGGGTGGATCGACGGCCGCGCTGCTGCGCTGGAGACTCTTACGGCGATCAAGCGTGCGGGCGCCGACCTGATCTTCACCTACTACGCGAAGGAGGCGGCGACATGGCTCCGGTAAAGGCTCCCGCAGTCCAAGGCACGCTCACGCAAAGACGGGTCGGCGATTCCGCTCGACGACACGGACAAGCGCCTCATGAATCTCCTGCAGTCGAGCTTTCCGCTCGCGCCCGAACCGTTCGCTCCGGTTGCGGAGGAGGCGGGCATCACTCTCGACGAGACGCTCGAGCGCACGCAGCGTCTTCTCGACGGCCGGATCATCCGCGAGATCACGCCCATCTTCGACACGCGTGCCCTCGGGTTCGACTCGATGCTCGTGGCCGCGAAGGTTGACGCTGACAACCCGCACCGCGCCGCGAAGATCATCAATTCGCACCCAGGCGTCTCGCACAACTACCTGCGCACCCACGAGTTCAACTTCTGGTTCACGATCGCCACGCCGCCGGACTCGAAGCTTGGCCTCCAGGGTTCGCTCGAGGTGCTCCAGGAGCTGACCGGCGCCGAGTCGATCCGCCAGCTGCCGACGCTGAAGCTCTTCAAGATCAACATGAACCTGGAGATGGAGAAGGGGACGGACGCTCTTGCCGCCGTCGCGGATGCGGCCACTCCGCGCGAGCTGGAGGCGCAGCCGTACGACGACTTCGACATCGCGGTCATTCGCGCCCTTCAAGGTCCGATGGAGGCCGTCGAGCGCCCGTACGACGCCGCGGCCGCCGAGGTCGACCGTTCGGTCGAGGACTTCCTCGCACATCTCGAGGGCATGGTCGAGCGAAAGATCCTGCGCCGCGTGGCCGCGATCCTCTTTCACCGCCGCGCCGGCTTCTCTGCGAACGGGATGGGGGTGTGGAAGGTGCCGGACGCCGAGATCCTCGACGTCGGGACGCGCATGGCTTCGGTTCGGGGCATCTCGCACTGCTACGAGCGCCCCACGTATGAGGACTGGCCCTACTCGGTGTTCACGATGGCCCACGGCCGCTCGAAGGAAGAGTGCGACGCGATCCTTCAGTCGATCGCCGACGAGCACGGCCTCCACGGCGAGGACCGCGCGACGCTCTACAGCTCGACCGAGTTCAAGAAGATCCGCCTCCGCTACTTCACGGACGAGTACTCGGACTGGGAACGCGAGCACGCGGGTGTCTGAAGCGCACCCGGCGCCGCCCTCGGTACCAGGCACGACGCGAGGTGCCAGGCACGAGGCGTGGAGCCTGGCACCTTCCGCGTGAAGTTGTGACGTTTCGTGCTGACACTCGTACGTCTGAGGTGATTTATGCGCGCGCCGCTGGGTTGATGCCCGGTGGCGTCAACTCGCCGGTTCGCGCCATGCGCTCGATCGGCCGGGACTATCCGATCTTTGTCGAGCGAGGTGAGGGTTTCGAGCTGATCGACGTCGATGGCCACCGCTACGTCGACTGGGTGTGCTCGTGGGGGCCGCTGATCCACGGCCACGCTCACCCCGACGTGGTCGCCGCGGTCAGGGACGCCGCCGAGCGCGGTACGTCCTACGGCGCGCCGACTGAGGCAGAGGTCGAGCTTGCTGCCGAGGTGTGCGACCGCTTCGAGTCCGTGGAGATGATGCGGATGACCTCGTCCGGCACGGAGGCTGCGATGAGCGCGGTGCGCCTGGCGCGCGCCGCCACCGGCCGGGACGGAATCTTGAAGTTCGCGGGCGCCTATCACGGGCACGTCGACGGCCTCCTGGCCGAGGCGGGCTCGGGCCTTGCGACCGCCGGGATTCCCGCGAGCCCTGGCGTGACCGCTGCGCAGGCGGCCGACACGGTCGTGGTGCCCTGGAACGACGTCGCAGCTCTCGAGCAGGCGCTGTCTGACCGCGAGGTGGCGGCGATCCTGGCGGAGCCCCTGCCCGCGAACATGGGCCTCGTTCCTCCCGACACCGGTTTTCTCGAACGGGTGCGCGAACTGGCGACCGAGAGCGGCGCGCTACTCGTGCTGGACGAGGTGATCTCCGGCTTCCGCGTCGCTCGCGGCGGCGCACAGGAGCTGCTTGGAGTCAAGGCCGATGTGACCGTGATGGGCAAGGTGATCGGCGGCGGGCTGCCTGCGGCGGCCTACGGCGGCTCTCGCAAGCTGATGAGCCGCGTCGCGCCGGCGGGCGACGTCTACCAAGCGGGGACACTCAGTGGCAATCCGCTGGCGGTCGCCGCCGGCCGGGCCACGCTGGACCTCCTCGACGCGCGCGCTTACGACCGCCTCGGCGCGCTGACCGACCGGCTCGCATCCGGCCTTCGTGCCGCCGCCGACGGCCATCCCGTGACCGTGGTCTCGGTGCCCGGCCTGGTCACACCGTTCTTCGCGGCCGACGCGCCGCGCAACTTCGCCGACGCCGCGGCTTGCGACCTCGAGGCCTACGGCCGCTTCGCCCGAGCGCTCCTCGACCGCGGTATCTACCCGCCGGCTTCGCAGTTCGAGGCGTGGTTCGTCTCGCTCGCCCACGACGAGGCGGCGATCGAGCGAACGTGCGACGCGGCGTCGGAGGCGTTCGCCGAAGCGCAGGGCTAGGTTTTGCTCCAGGCCGTCCAGATCCTCGGAGCGCTTCTGATCCTCGCCGGTTTCGCCGGTCAGCTTCGCGGCCGGATGGGCGCTGCGTCGCGGGAATATCTGTGGCTCAACTTCGTCGGTTCGCTGATCCTCGCGGTGCTGGCGGTGATCGAGGAGCAGTGGGGCTTCGTTCTGCTCGAAGGTGTGTGGGCGATCGTCTCGGCCTGGTCGCTGATCCAGCTCATGCGTGGGAACCCGCCACCCGTCTCGCACTGAGCAAGGCCGCGATCGGCTCGACGACCCAGTCGCCCTGACACGTCACCTGGTGGTGGGTAAGAGCGAGCGTCTCGAGCCCCGCCCTCCCCAGGTGGGCGAGCTTCGCATGGTCACGCTCGAACGCCGCGCGGTCCGCGTGCCAGGTGTAGCTCTGCAGCTCGACCACGAGGCCTCCTTCCGGCCAGTAGGCGTCTACCTCCTCGCCGGCGACCTGGACGTTTCGCTGGTAGGGCGGTAGGCCTGCGCCGGTGACGAGTTCGTAGAAGGCGACCTCAAGCCCCTCTTTGGCTTCGGCGGCCGGTCGCGGGTCGTAGCGCAGGAGGGCTCGTAGGGAGGGGAACCCTTTGCGGCCAGCGGCTCGCTCGACCGCCGCGGCGAGCTTGGCGTAGTCGATTGCTCTGGCTCGCTCCGCTCGCTCGAGGGCCCGCTTGAGTTGCGTGAAGGGCAAGACGTCGGCGAGGTCGACGATCGTCCGCTCGGCGCTGGTGCACGGGATTCCGTCGAAGACGGTCGTGTCGTCGGGGTGAAGCGTGCGGGTGATGTGGACGGTGATCCCCTCGCGGGATTTGAGCTTTCGCGTCGCGATGACATGTGTGGTCTGGCCCTCGCTGACTCCGAGTTCGTGGAGGACTCCGGCCGATCCATAGCCAAGGAACGCCTCGGGCAGGAGGGCAACCACGGCAGCGAGCCACCGGCCCTCGCGAGTGGGTCGGCCGGGTCCGACGAGATAGACGCCGGTATGGAGCTTCGTGAGGCGAGAGTCCTGCACCCGCCGCCGCACCCCGGCGCTATCAAGACCAATCACCCGAAGCTGGCGCGTCGAGACGATCCGCTTGTTGCGAGAGCCGAGCCGAGCGATACGCGCATCTACCTCACCCACAGCAGCACCAAAGAGGGGGTGGGAGTCGTGAGGTTCGATTATCGAACTCAATGCCGGCCACCCCCGAACCTTCCGGCAACGCAACTCATCAGTGACGAGCCAAACGCACCGAAACACGACCGCAACCGTCAAACTTCACCCCGCATGCCCGACGCGCTCGCAACCCTCGCCGACCAGCTCCGCTCCGAAGACACGGTGGTCTCGCCGCACGTGACCGATCCGGCCGCTCCCGGCGCGCTCGGCGACCTCGTCGCCGCCGGCTCTCAGGCTGCGCACGACCCCGAGGCGTACGCGCTGGTCATCGAAGCGGTCCGCGAGGGGTACCTCCTTCATTACGGGGAGCCCCGGCTCATCGCCGGCGCGGACGGTGATCTGCGTCTTCTTGCGGGCGACTACCTCTATGCGCTCGGGCTCGAGCGGCTCGCCGGCCTGGGAGACCTCGCGGCCGTCCGCGAGCTCTCCGACCTCATCTCCCTGGGCGCCCAGCTCCACGCCGACGCGCCCGAAAACGCGCCCGTTCGCGCCGGCGAGGCTCTTTGGCTTGCCTCGACTCTGGCGATTGCGACCGGCGAGCACGGCCGGATTGCGGATGCAAAGTTTGCGCTCAGAGCAGGCAATCCCGGCGCTGAGGCTGCTGCGCGAGGAGGCCGCTCAGTCGATCGCAGCGGAGGCCGGGTTGGCCGAGCCTCTCGCAACGGCCTCTCACGCAATACAATTCCGCTCGTCTAACCGACCTGATCTTGGCTGAGAACGACGCCGACACCACCAACGGCCCCGCGAGCGGGAGCGGGGGCTTGGAAAAGCCCAAGCCCGCTGGCTACTTCGAGGGCGAAACCATGACGCGCCGCCGCGCGATGACGATCGGTGGGCAGGCAGTGGGCGGACTCGCCGGGATCGGCCTCGCCCTGCCAATCGTCGGCTTCGCGATCGCACCCATCTTCGACGCACCCGAGACGATCTGGGAGAAGGTCGGAAAGCTCTCCGACTTCACGCCCGATACCTACCGGCCGGTCATCCACACGATCCGCACGGGCATCGGCGAGGCGGGCAAGACCACCGTCTACGTCCGCCAGGGCTCGGCCGACCTCGACGAGGACACCAACGGCTACGTCGCCATCTCTACGCGCTGCGCACACCTGGGCTGCCCGGTCCGCTTCGTCCGCGCCGCAGGCATCTTCAGCTGCCCCTGCCACGGCGGCGCCTACGACTTCGAGGGCAAGGTCATCGGCGGCCCGCCGGTGCGCCCGCTCGACCGGTTCCAGACGCGCATCGTCGACGGCCAGGTCGAGGTCGGCCCTCGTTACAGCGTCACCTCCGATCTCGAGCCCGTCAGGGCGCGCGATCCGGGTGAGTTCACCGGGGGGATCTGGGAATATCTCTATCCGCCCCGCCCGTCCACCGCGCCGGCGCCGTAGCTTGGGTTTAAGGAAGTAATCCAGTGCCAAAGTTCCCTGACGCATTGATCCCACCGCCCCTTCGCAAGCCGGCAAAGCCCGGCCAGAACGGGCATCACAGAAACGGCAACGGCAACGGAGCCAATGGCAACGGCGATGGCGCGCAGGTCATCGAGAAGCTGAAGGAGGCTCCGGTTGATCTCGTCGGCTGGGTCGACGAGCGCACCGGCGCCACCCCGTTCCTCACCGGCATGCTCCTTCGCAAGGTGCCGAAGGGGACCAACTGGTTCTACACCCTCGGCTCGGCCACGATGTTCGCCTTCATCATGCAGGCGGTCACCGGGGTCTTCCTGGCGATGTACTACACGCCGTCGCCGGTCGAGGCCTACGCCTCCATCACGCACCTGACGAACGACGTCTTCATGGGCGAGTTCGTCCGCTCGCTCCACAAGTGGGGCGCCTCGGTGATGATCATCCTGATCTTCCTCCACATGGGCCGGGTCTTCTTCTTCGGGGCCTACAAGTACCCGCGCGAGCTCAACTGGGTGATCGGCGTCGTCCTGATCGTCCTCACCCTCGTCATGGGCCTCACGGGCTACCTCCTGCCCTTCGATCAGCGCTCCTACTGGGCCACGATCGTCGCCATGAACATCAACGGCACCGGTCCAGTCGTCGGCCCCTACCTCGCCGACTTCCTGCGCGCCGGCTCCGAGTTCGAGTCGACCACGCTGTCGCGCTTCTACGCCCTGCACATGCTGCTTGTGCCAGGGGCGATCATCGGCCTGATCGGGGCGCACCTCTACCTCGTCGTGAAGCTCGGCACCACCGCCCCGCCGTGGCTGCGCGCTGAGCGCAAGCCCAAGTCGCTGCGGACGGAGAAGGTTGGCAAGTGAATACACCAGAGAAAGAGGAGTACCTCCGCGAATACGAGGTCCTGAAGAAGAAGGGCAAGCCCTTCTTCCCCTATGCGGTAGCCAAGGACTCGGCGATGTTCCTCGTCGTCTTCATCGTGATCGCGGTGATGGCGCTCGTTCTGGGCGCCGAGCAGGGACCGAAGGCCGATCCCGACGACCACCACCTACACGCCGCGCCCGGAGTGGTACTTCTTCTTCCTCTTCGAGCTCCTGCGGGTCATCAAGCCCTCTGCGCTGACGCCGATCGCGACCATCGGCATCCCGACGATCGCGCTCGGTCCTGCTGCTGCTCCTGCCGTTCTACGACCGAAATGCCGAGCGCGATCCGCGCAAGCGCCCGGTCGCCACCACGGCCGGGATCATGACCATCATCGCGATGGCGCTCCTCACGTTCCTGGGCGCCACGGCCGGTCCTCCTACCCAGATCGACATGGACGTCGCTCCGCAATACGAGGCTGGAAAGACAGCGGTCGCGGGACAGGGCTGCCTGACGTGCCACAAGATCGGGGAGAACGGGGGAACCCTGGGACCGGAGCTGACCGAAATCGGCGCCAAGCTGCCCGCGGCAGGCATCCGAAGAACGCTCTTGAACCCGTCCGGGATCATGCCTCCGTACACGGAGCTTCCGCAGGAAAAGCTCGACTCCATCGTCGAGTTCCTGGCGTCACTCCGCTGACCGGCGCGGCCCCGCCCGCGCCCATTTCGGCATGAGCAAACCCACCCGATCGTCGGACGAGTTCGCGACTCAGGTTCGTGGCATGTTCGACCGCATCGCGGGCGTCTACGACCCGATCAACTCGGCGATGACCGTTGGGCTCCACCACACGTGGCGCGAGCGCGCGGCCGATCGCGCCGGCCTCGAGCCGGGCGACTCGGCGCTCGACCTCTGCTGCGGCACCGGGGACTTCACGCTGGCACTCCGCGAGCGCGTGGGATCGTCCGGGAGAGTGGTCGGCGCCGACTTCTCCGACCGGATGCTCGAGCTGGCGGAAGAGAAGGCGGCCGGCCGGGGCCTGAGCGACGTCACATTCGAATGGGCAGACGCTCTCGAACTGCCCTACGCCGATGCATCGTTCGACGCGGTGACGGTGGGGTTCGGCGTGCGGAACCTCGCCGACCTCGACCTCGGCCTGCGCGAAATGGCGCGCGTCCTGCGCCCTGGCGGCAGGCTCGTGATCCTCGAGATCACCCAGCCGCAGCGCCCGCCCCTCTCCACATTCTTCAAGCTGTGGTTCGACCGCATCGTCCCGGTGCTCGGTCGGGCGGCTGGGGACGCCGACGCTTACTCGTACCTGCCCGAGTCCGTGCGGGGCTTTCCGCCGCCCGACCGGCTCGCGGCGATGATGGACACGGCGGGCTACGAAAGCATCCGCTACACGATTCTCGCCGGTGGCATCATCGCCATTCACTCCGGCTCCGTCCCCTCCTAGCCGTGAATCGCTCCACCGTCCCGCCCCCTGTCACGCAGGTGATGGACGCCGCGCAGGTGTGGTTGCCCGCGCTCATGGCTCAGGTGGAGGGCCGGCTGGGCGAGCTCGTGGAGGGCTACGGAGACGCGCTCGGCGGCGACGCCCGCGCGACCCTCTCAGCGGGCGGCAAGCGACTTCGACCCATGCTGGTGCTGCTCTGCGCAGGCCCGCAGGCCGGCGCCGGAGCCCTCAGGGCTGCTGCGGCGATCGAGCTGGTCCACATGGCAACCCTGGTCCACGACGACGTGCTCGACCAGGCGCCGCTTCGCCGCGGCCTGCCAACCGTGGTTGCCACGTCGGGCCGCGAGCGCGCAACCGCCGTGGGCGATCTCCTTCTGTCCCGCGCCTTCGCAGAGCTGGGGGAGGGGGCAGGCGAGGGCGGTGAGCGGCAGGTAGCCCTGCTCGCGGGAGCGTCGGTGGGACTCGCGCTCGGCGAGCTCGCGCAGCGCCGCGACGCTTTCGATCTCGACATCAGCTCTGAGCGCTACCTCGAGCGCTGCCAACTGAAGACAGCGCGCCTCTTCGAGTGCGCCTGCCTCATCGGCCGTGCGTCGGCCACCGACGACCCGGCGGCGACGCCGCTCATCACCTTCGGCCGCGAGATCGGACTCGCCTTCCAGCTCCTCGACGACGTGCTGGACGTCGCCGGGCCTCCGGAACGCACAGGCAAGGCGCGAGGCACCGACCTTCTCGACGGGACGGTCACCCTGCCGCTGATCATCGCCCGCGAGCGCGATCAAGATCTCGCCGCCCTCGACCTGCGCTCGCTCGACCCAGCCTCAGCTGAAGCTGCCTGCGATCGCATCGCGGCAACCGGCGCGCTCGACGAGGTCCGCGAGGACGCAAGGACACGCGTTGAGGCGGCCAAGCAGGTCCTTCGGGACTGCCCAGACGTAAGTGAGGCGCAGCGAAAGCTGCTCAACCTCGTCGCTGACGGCGTGGTCGAGCGCTACGCCTAGAAGTCTTCGGGGACGATGAGGTCTCTTTCGAGGGCCTCGAGGAAGCGATCGACGTCCGCCTCCATGTTCGACCGCGTCAGCAGCTCGAGGTCGTCGAGTACGGCCTGGGCCGAATCTTCGAGCGCGTCGTCGAACCGGTCAGCCGTTTCCTGGTCGAACACTCCCTCCGAGTGCCACTCGCACTCAGGACAACGGAGACTGATGCTCCACCCGCGAGTGCCGGCCGGCTCCCAGTCCACAGGGAAAACGAGATCGCGGTCACAACACGGGCAGAGCGTCAGATCCAGAGGAGTTTGAGAACGGCGGGAGGCTGGCCGTCCGTGGCCGTCCGTCCGGCTCCCGAGCTCCTGCTCGGGGGAGAGATGCGCCTTCGCGCGTCCGGCCGATGCTGTGTGCCTGTCCGACATCCTCGACCGCGTTATCGGCTGCCGTCCGCAGGATCTTTAGACTCCCGGCGCCAATGGTCCTTTCCGACCGACAGATCAAGGAGGGCCTCGAAGACGGGTCGATCGTCATCGAGCCACTCGCCGAGGGCGTGATCCAGCCCTCTTCAGTCGATCTCCACACGGACCGGTTCTTCCGCGTCTTTCGCAACGACACGACGCCCTACATCGATCCCAAGAAGGCTCAGGAGGATCTGACCGAGCTGGTTGAGGTCGCCGATGGCGGTGCGTTCATTCTTCATCCGGGCGAGTTCGTGCTCGGCTCCACGCTCGAGCGAGTGGCACTCGGAGCCGACCTCGTGGCGCGTCTCGAGGGCAAGAGCTCGCTGGGGCGCCTTGGGCTTCTCATCCACTCGACCGCCGGCTTCGTCGACGCCGGATGGGACGGCCACCTGACGCTGGAACTCTCGAACGTCGCGAACCTGCCGATCGCCATCTACCCCGGGATGAAGATCGGGCAGATCTCGTTCCTTCAGATGACCTCGGAGGCCGAGAACCCCTACGGAGGCGACGCGACGGGCTCGAAATACAAGGGCCAGGAGGGCCCAACGCCCTCGCGCTACTACCTCAACTTCCCCGAGTCCGAGCGCAACGACTGAGCCACAGAACACCCGTGTGATCCGATCGGGCCCCTCAGCTCGTTACTCTTACTGACTATGCCGAACATCGGACCACTCGAACTAGCAATCGTTCTCGTGATCGCGCTCGTGATCTTCGGTCCCAAGCGCCTTCCGGATCTTGGCCGCTCGCTCGGCTCCGGGATGCGTGAATTCAAGGACTCGATTGCCGGCAAGGACGAGGAAGAGAAGCAGCTCGAAGAGACCAAGGCCGAACTCGAAAAGCAGTCTCCGGCGACCACCGCCGAAGTCTCCGAAGAGGACGAGCCGGTCGAAGCCGATGTCGTGAGCGACTCCCGCTCGTAGGCCAATGCCTCTTGATAAGCGCGTAGGAAGGGCCTGACCAATGGCTCGACGAAAGCCCGCGCAATTCGACGATCACATGACGCTTGTAGAACACCTCGACGAGCTGCGCTCGCGAATCATTTTTTCGGCGATCTTTCTCGTTGTCGCTGTCGCGGTCTGCTTCTGGCAGTCCGACGGAATCCTCGACATCGCCAACTCGCCGTTGCCACACGGCTTCATTCCGTTGACGCTGAGCCCGACGGAGCCTTTCTTCACAACCGTGAAGCTCTCGTTCTACGCCGGCCTGCTCGTCTCGCTTCCGATCCTGCTCTACCAGGCCTACTCGTTCATTCTCCCCGCCTTCGCCCCAGGGGAGCGCCGGCTGGTCCTGCCGTTCCTCCTCATGGTGCCGGTCCTTTTCATCGCAGGTGCCGTCTTCGCCTACTTCGTCGTCATGCCCGCCGCCCTCAACTTCCTTCTCGGATTCAACTCGGACTCGTTCAACATCGAGATCCGAAGCTCCGAGTACTACGGCTTCTTCATCCTCACCCTGATCTCGGTCGGGCTCCTGTTCCAGATTCCCGTCGCGATTCTCGCCGTCTGCCGCCTCGGCATCGTCACGCCCGAGACCCTTGCGGCCAACCGCCGCTACGCGATCCTCATCATCGCCGTGTTGGCGATGCTTCTGCCCGGCACGGACCCGGTGACGATGCTGATCTCGATGGCCCCCCTCTACTTCCTGTTCGAGCTCTCGCTGGTCATGGCGCGCTTCTTCGGGCGGCCAGCTTCCGAGCTCGAGCAAGAGGAAGAATCGGAGCTGACGAAGGCGGACTCCAGCGAGGACGAGAAGACCTAAGCGTTTCTTGAGCCTGGTTCTCTAGGCTGCGCCACATGCTTTTCGACCTGTCCAGCCCAGGCCGCAAGAACGTGGTCCGCGTGATCTTCTCGATCCTTGCCCTCCTGTTCTTCATCGGTTTCGTCGGCTTCGGGGTGGGCACGAGCGGCGGGGGCGGCATCTTCGACTCGATCACCGGCAACGGCGGCGGCTCCACCGACGACGCGTTCGAGCAGCAGATCTCCGACCAGGAAGACGCGATCGACAAGAACCCGCAGGATTCGGCGGCGCTCGCGAGCCTCGCCCTTCTGCGTACCCAGTCAGGCGACGCGCAGCTCGAGCGCGACGAGTCGACCGGAGCGCCCACCGGCCTCTCCGACGAATCGCGTGACGAATACGAGAAGGCGATCACGGCCTGGGAGCAATACCTCGACACCAACCCTCAGAAGATCAGCGCGGCGACGGCGAATGCCGTGGTCCTGGCTTACCGTTACCTCGGCGACATCGACGGCGCCATCGATGCGCAGACAGTGCTTGCCGAGTCAGACCCAAGCGGACCCTCTTACGGCGCTCTCGCCAGTTTCCTCTACTCCGACCTTCAGATTCCCAAGGGCGACGATGCGCGCGACAAGGCAATCGACGAAAGCAATCCCCAGACGGCCAAGCTCATCGAAAAGCAGCTCGAGTCGATCCGAAAGCAGGCCGTCAAGGCGAAGAAGGAACAGAACAAGCAACCTGACTCCGCGACCGGCGATTCGCCCCAGCTCGAAGATCCTTTCGGCGGCCTCGGCCCGACAGATCCGAGCGGCGGCGGACTCGATCCAGGCGCCGGCCTCGGGCCCTGACGCCGGGCCAGGGCCTCGCTACGATCCTGGATTCCCCGGGCCGTTAGCTCAGCTGGTAGAGCAGGAGACTCTTAATCTCAAGGTCGGAGGTTCGATCCCTCCACGGCCCATACCGGACCGCGACTCCGGTACTCAGCGCTCGATCTTCTCGGCCGCGGCTCCGGCGCTCTCGGGATCGAGCCCTGGCTCTGAGCGAGCGGCACGAGCCTCATAGGCGGCACGAGCGTTGGTGTCGGCGCCGGCCAGGACCTGATCGGCCTTGAGCGCCCGCACCACGGCCTCACGGCCTGAGCGCGGTAGCAGCTGCATGAACCGGAAGATCCCGTTCGACATCTTGGGGACCCACACGTCGAACTTCGGGAACTTGAGCGCTTCGACGATCGCGTCGGCGACCTCCTGGGGCTCCAGCTTCTTGACAGCGCGAGCGTCGACAAGACCAGAGCCAAGCTCCGTGTTCACCGCGGCCGGCATCACGACGGAAATCTCGATGTTGGTTTCGCGAAGCTCGCCGCGAACCGCTTCGGAAAGGCCGACAACTGCGTGCTTGGTGCCGCAGTAGGTGGCGCCACCGGGGAACCCGCCCTTGCCCGCCTGCGAAGCGATGTTGACGATGTGGCCGGAGTTGCGCCGCATCATCGACGGGAGCACGAGCTTCATGCCGAACATGAGGCCGTGCACGTTGATGTCGAACATCCGGCGCGCGGTCGCGTCGTCCTCGTCGACGAACCTGCCGAGCGGCATGATGCCCGCGTTGTTCACCAGCACGTCGATCGGGCCGAGGCGCTCCTCGACCTGGCTCAGGAAGCTCGCGAACGACTCGCGACGCGTCACGTCGAGCTCAAGTGCGATCGCCTCGCCGCCGAGCGCGGATGCGGTTTTCTCCGCGAGTTCGAGGTCCAGGTCGCCGATCGCGACCTTGGCACCCTCTGAGGCCAGGGACCGCGCGGTCACCTCGCCGATTCCGCGGGCACCGCCCGTGATCGCAACTACCTTGCCCGCGAGCGAGCGGGGTTCCTTCGCCATCTTGAAAGCTCCTCCTAGGGGATCCGGGAAGCCTTCAGTCTACGTGCGTTCGGAGCTCCTGGCTTCACCGGTGACCTGGTAGCTGAGGTACCAGGCGATGTGGCGAGCGGCATCCATCCCTGCGGTTATCGGAGTCAGAATCGTCTTCACGCGAGAACGGTATACCCACGTGTCGACGGGAGAACCGTCTGTCGCCTCATCGGCCGGTAATTCCGCGAACTTCAGCTCGCACGTAGGCTTCGAGACGATGAAGGCGCTCGTCGTAGGTCATTCCGAACCCGCCGCCGCGCTGACCTCCGCGCTGCGCGAGAAGGGGGTTGACGCACGCCTGCACGCCGTACCCAGCTCGCCGGGCCAGCGTACGACCGGCGCTATGGCCGAGGCTCTCACAACGCTCGAGCGTCGATTGGAAGAGGAATGCCCACGGGTTGCAGTCGGCGTGGGCGCCGGCGACGCGCCGCTGGCGCTCGCCGTGAGCGCGGCAAAGTTGGGCATTCCGTTCGTTGCCTGGGTCGACAGCCAGAACGACGGAGGTTCGAGCCTCGAACAGGGGGAACGCCGTGTGCTCGCCACCCTGGCCTCGCTCGACGTGGGACCGGTGGGTGAGGGTGAGCAGGCGTTCCAGGCAGCCGAGCGCATTGCCGCCTTCGCGCGCGAAGGGTCGTCCGAGCCGTCCGACTCGGACCTAGACTGAGCAGGTATGAAGGTCGGGGTCATCGGGCTCGGCTACGTGGGCCTGCCGCTTGCGGTCGCCTTCGCCGAAGCAGCTGCGGATGTCGTTGGCGTGGATGTGAGCGCCGACGTCGTCGACACGCTCGCGCGTGGCGAGAGCACGATCGAAGACGTGCCGTCCGAGCGGCTGGCCCCGCTAGTGGGCGAGCGGCTGGCGGTAACGACCGACAGCGCATCGCTTGGCGAGTGCGACGCAATCGTCATCTGCGTGCCGACGCCCCTGGCGCATCAGCGCGAGCCCGACCTCGCCTATGTCGACGCGGCGGGCGAAGCGATCGCGCCGATCCTGCGTGCAGGCCAGCTCGTCGTCCTCGAGTCGACCACCTACCCGGGCACCACGCGCGAGCGACTCGCCCCGATCCTCGAGTCGTCAGGTCTCAAGGCAGGCACCGATTTCCACCTCGCCTTCTCACCCGAGCGCATCGATCCCGGGCGAACCGATTACACGGTCCGCACCACGCCGAAGGTGGTCGGTGGGCTGACGGAGGCTTGCGCGGCGAAGGCGGCCGATCTCTACGGCCTCATCTGCGAGACGATCGTGCCCGTCTCCAGCCCGGAGGTCGCCGAGCTGTCGAAGCTCCTGGAGAACATCTTCCGCTCGGTCAACATCGCGCTCGTCAACGAGCTGGCCGTCCTCTCCGACCGGATGGACATCGACGTCTGGGAGGTCATCGAGGCGGCCGCGTCGAAGCCGTTCGGCTTCATGCGCTTCGACCCCGGTCCCGGCATGGGCGGTCACTGCCTCCCGATCGACCCGTTCTACCTCGCGTTCAAGGCCCGCGAATACGACTTCCCGACGGAGTTCATCGAGCTCGCGGGCCGGGTGAACCAGGCGCAGCCGCACTTCTGCGCAGACCGCGCTGTGCGTGCGCTGAACGACGTGGGCAAGCCCGCGCGCGGCTCGAAGGTGTTCCTGCTTGGCGTCTCCTACAAGGCGGGCGTTGGGGACATGCGCGAGTCACCGGCGCTCAAGATCGCGCGGATCCTCGCCGACCTCGGCGCCGAAGTCTCGTACCACGACCCGCACGTCGCGGCTGTGCCCGAGCTCCACCTTCAGAGCGCCGGGCTCGAGGACGGCCTCGCGGCCTGCGACCTGGCCGTGATCGTCACCGCCCATGCCGAGATCGACCTCGAGCTCGTAGTCGCCCGCGCGCAGCGGGTGCTCGATTTGCGCGGCGTGACGCGGGGCATCGAAGCCGACCACGTGGTGCGGCTCTAACCACGCCCATGCTCTTGCGCGGCAAACGCGAGGAGCAAGCAGACCGCATCACGTTGGCTCTCGCTGCCCTTGCAGCGCTGACAGCCGGAACGGTGGCGGCCGGGGAGATGGCAAAGCTGTCGCGCCGGCGCGCTCGCGAAGCGGCCGAGGACCCGGCGATAGCAGAACCCGGGAACGTGTTCGAGACTGCCGAGCAGGCCATGGCGACGACGCAGCTCGCGACGCAGGACGCGCTGACGGTCGTCGTGGAGGGCCTGGCGGCCACGCCGCATTCTGAAACCGTGCTGTTCAACCTCCTCACGGGCTTCACCGGCTCGCTGGCAGTTGCGCGCATCTCGACCCACGGGATGCGGGGCGGCTGGTGGCCGCTCGGCAACGTTGAGGTGGGTGGGCGTCATATCCACCACTTCGTGCCCGGGATCCTGATCGCCTTCAGTGCCGGCACCGCGGCGCTTCTAGCCACCGACGAGAGGCTTGAGGAGAAGCTGGCGATCCCGTTCGGCATCGGCATGGGCCTGACCCTCGACGAGGCGGCTCTCCTCCTCGACCTTCGCGACGTCTACTGGACGCGCGAGGGAGTGTTGAGCGTGCAGCTTTCGCTGGGGGCCACCGCGCTCCTCGGCGGCACGATCCTGGCGCTCAGGATCCTGCGCCGTGGCGAGCGCCGCGGCGAGGCAAGCGGCCTGATCCCGACGCCGGCCTAGGTCACCCGGTAGCGGCCGAAGATCTCGCCGGTCTCAGGCTCGGCGACGATCCACTCGACGGCCGCCGTGCGCTCGGAATGGTCCAGGCCCTCGACCAGGCCAGGGCCGTCGCCGCCCGCGATCTTCGGCGCATGGGTGACAAACATCTCATCCACCGCGGATATCGCGTGAAGGCTGCCGTGGAGGCGAGGCCCTCCTTCGCAGAGAAGCGCGCGCACTCCACGCTGCTTCCGCAGATGCGCGAGTGCCTTCGCGAGATCCACGCGCTCCTCGTGGCGGACGAGGGTGACCAGGGTCTCTGTCTCGGGTGCCTCTGCGTCCGCCGCAGTGAAGATGACCACCTCGCCAATGCCCTCGGTGAAAAGCGGCGCTTCCCACGGTAGGTCGAGGCCGCCGGACACGATCACCATCAAGGGGTCCGCGGTCAGGCCTTCCGCCTCGCGCTGTTCGCGCTTGGCGGGATCGGCCACCACGCGCCCGTAGTTCTCAGCGCGCATCGTTCCGGCGCCGATCATCACCGCGTCGACGCGGGTTCTCAGGCCGACAAGCATTTCGGTGTCCCTGTCACTCCCGATGCGCCTCGAGACGCCGTCGATTGCGACTCGCCCGTCGAGCGTCACGGCGAAGTTGACGAGCACGTATGGCCGGTCGGCAGGCGGATCGCTCCATGGGTGGAGCTCCGCCACCAGCTCCGGCACGGTGACGTCGGCTTCTGGTTCGGGCAGGAGACGGCGCATGCGGTCAAGGTAGCCGTCTAGCCTGCGCGCATGAGAGGCAGAAGAGGATCTCGGGGCGTGCTCGCGTTTGCGGGGACCCTGGCTGCGCTCGCGGGCGCTACATCCGCGCAGGCTGCGAAGCCCACTGTCAGCTCCGGGCCGCTTGAAGCTCGCGTCTCGGCAAACCCTTGGCGCCTCGAGTTTGAAGGCCGAGATGGCGCCGCGGTTCTGTCGGAACGCGCCGGAATCGGGAGCGGGCCATCGGGCACTCTCGGGTTCAAGTCGCTTCTGGGTTGGAGCCACGCCACCCACGTGACTTCGTCGTCGATGGACGGGGATGTGTTTCAGGCGGATCTCGCGACATCCGATCCGCTCCGCACCATCCACGTCGAGCTCAGGCCAGCCGGGCGCGGCATCATTGCCCTTGACGCTCACCTTGTGGGACCGAACCTGGGTGTCACCGCGATGGGCATGGGCTTCGACGCTCCTGCGAGCGAGCACTACATCGGTTTCGGAGAGCGCTCGAATCAGCTTGACCAGCGCGGCACAACGGTCGAGAACTACGTCGCCGACGGCCCCTACCAGGACGAGGAATACCTCGGCATCCAGGCATTCGTACCGCCCTGGGGTCTGCGTGACGGACGCCATGACGCCACCTACTTCCCGATCCCGTGGCTGCTCTCGAGCGCCGGTTACGGCGTCCTCGTCGACAATCCGGAAACGAGCACCTTCAGGCTCGGAACGGATGAGGCGGGTGCATGGAGCGTCGAGGTCACCCCTGCGCCGCAGGGTGAAGTGGGGGCCGAGCTGGCACCGCCTGTGGACAGGCTGCAGATGAGGTTCTTCGCCGGCCCTACGCCGGCCAAAGCCCTGGCTCGCTTCTCGGCCGAGACGGGCCGCCAGCCTCCCGTGCGAGCGCCGTGGGTATTCGGCCCGTGGTTCCAGCCTGGCGATGACGCCGCGGACCTCGAAGCGCTCCGCGAGGCGGATGCGCCCGTGTCCGTTCTTCAGACCTACACGCACTACCTGCCGTGCGGGGAGCAGTCGACGGCCGCTGAGCGGGCGCGAACGGAGGCGGCGCACGAGGGCGGCGTCGCGATCACGACCTACTTCAACCCGATGGTCTGCACGAACTACCAGCGCCAGTACAGCCCGGCGGTTGACGCCGACGCCCTGACAGAGACGCGCGGGGGAAGTCCCTATACGTACCGCTACGGCGCCAACCCTGACGACCTCTTCCTCGTCGGGCAGTACGACTTCTTCGAGCCCGCCGCGAGAGAGCTCTACGGGGCAGCGCTCCACGAGGCCGTCGACGACGGCTACGACGGCTGGATGGAGGACTTCGGCGAATACACGCCGCTCGATTCCATCTCGAGCGAGACGATTGACGGCACTCGCGCCCACAACGAGTACCCGCGCCGCTACCACTGCGCCGGCTACGACGCCGTCAAGGACCTGCGGCGCCCGGTGGTGCGCTTCCAGCGCTCCGGCTGGACAGGCGCCGCGAAATGCGCGCAGGTTGTGTGGGGCGGTGACCCCACCACGGGGTTTGGATTCGACGGGCTGCGCTCCGCGGTGACGCAGGCGCTCAGCGCGGGAACGTCGGGCATCGGAATCTGGGGCTCGGACATCGGCGGCTTCTTTGCGCTCGGTTTCAACAAGCTCTCGCCCGAGCTCCTGACCCGCTGGGTCCAGTTCGGCGCCGTCTCTGGTGTCATGCGCACGCAGCGAAACGGCGTCGCGCTTCCGCCCCGCAGCCGACCGCAGGTCACCGACCCGGACCAGATCGACAACTGGCGCCGCTACACGAAGCTCCGCACCCAGCTCTACCCGTACCTGACCGCGGCGGCGAAGGCCTACGGGCGCACCGGGATGCCGCTTATGCGCGCCCTGCTTCTCGCCTATCCGAACGACGAGGTCGCCTCGGGCGTCGAAAGCGAGTTCCTCCTCGGGCCTGACATCCTGGCCGCCCCGGTGGTCGATCAGGGCCAGGAGCAGCGAGCCGTCTACCTCCCCAAGGGCCGGTGGGTAGACCTGTGGCGCTCGGCGGCGTATCGCGACCACTCCGGCGGCCTGCGCCTCGAGGAAGCTTCCGTGCTCGACGGCGAAGCGACCGAGGTCGTGCCCTCGCCGTTAGACGAATTGCCCCTGTTCGTGAAAGCGGGTGCCGTGCTGCCGCTCCTTCCCCCCGACGTCGACACCCTTGCGCGCTACGGATCGCGCGACGATGACGTGGTCAGCGTCGGCGACCGGCGGCGAGACCTTCGCCTGCTCGCATTCCCGAGCGGCAAGAGCCACGCGGCCTTCGGCCAGCGGGGCAAGCTCTTTTCCAAGGTCACGACCGGCCGATGGCGCTTGCGGATCACGAGCCCCAAGCGCACGCGGTTCAAGCTTCAGGCGTCCCTTGGCGTGATCGAGGAGGGGCTTTCGCCCTGCCTGCTATCGGTGAACGGCCGCTCGCTCCCCGAGTCGAGCTGGAGCTACGACCCGGAGAGCGAGGTGCTCAATGTCTCTTTTGCGGGCCGCCGCGCGAAGGTGGCAGTCCGGGCCTGCGCCTAGTGCTTGACGGGCTGCACGCTTCCGTACTCGCACGCGCTGAAGAACGAGTCCTGATCCTCGTCGAAGCAGCCGTCGAAGTCGCGGCCGCCGTAGTGCTCGTCGGTGCCCGTTCCGCCGTAGAGCGCGTCATTGCCCGAGCCTCCACCGAGGATGTCGTTGCCCTCCTCGCCGTAGATACCGAGGTTGAACTCGGTACTGCGGCGTTTCGCGGCCCGGCCGATCCGGCTGAACCCCTCGTTGCCGCTCTGGCCGTTTAGCCGGTCGTTCCCCGGCCCGCCCAGGATGTAGTCGCGGCCGTTGCCGGCGAAGACGTAATCGTCGCCGTCTCCGGCATCGATCTCATCGTGGCCGCCGCGGGCGCAGATCTTGTCGTCGCCGCCCATTCCCTCGATCACGTCGTCCTGGGCGGTGCCGACGATCACGTCGTCCTTCGGCGTGCCGATCAGGCCCGGAACGGTCGCTGCCTTGGCGCCGCATCGGCGCTGCTTGGCCTTGGAATCAGCGGCTGCCTTGTGCTTGAACACGAACTCACAACTGTGGTACTGCGTATCGGCCTCGTCGTCGGTGCAGTAGTCCTGGCCATAGGAGCCGTGGTAGGTGTCGGTGCCCTCCTCGCCGAAAAGCGTGTCGTCACCCGCTCCGCCGCCGATCTGGTCGTCGCCGGGTCCTCCGAGCAGGCCAGGGATCGCACCCTTGCTAAGGAAGCCGTCGTCGCCACCCTGTCCGCGGACGACGTCGTCTCCACCGCCCGCATCGACGAAGTCACGCCCGGCACCCGCGAAAATCTTGTCGTTGCCAGGGCCGCCGTCGATGTTGTCCGCACCCTCGCGCGCGCAGATCTTGTCGTCCCCGCCCTTGCCCTGAATTTCGTCGTGATGGCCGGTTCCGACGATCACGTCGTCGCCAGGTGTCCCGACGACCCCGGGAACGGTCGCCTTGTGCTGGTTACAGCGTGGTCCCGGCTTGTGCGGAGCAGCCGCCGAGTTGTCGATTGCAAGCAGAGCGAGCAATGCGGAAAGCGCGAGCGCACATGCAATCGCGATGCCGTTCGCCCCGGCCTTGGTCAAAATCATGATGCCTCCGATGCGATGGGTGGTTTCCCCCCGCTGGCCTGCGTGCCGGCGGTACCGCGACTCTACTACTCATCGCTCGTCTACAGGCTCCAGCCGAGGGGCCGGCCTACCTGGTTTTCAAGTCGCTCGGCGTCCGGCCTGAAGACGGCCGCGAGTCGCTCGCGCAGCTCGGCGCTCAGTTCGGGCTTCGCGGCCTCGCCGGAGCGCGGGTCATGCACCATGCGCTCGACCATCCAGCGCATGCGCTCGGGCAGGCGGTCGAAGTTGCGGTCGAACGCTCGCAGTCCGGGCATCCGCACGGCGCGATCCATCAGGCGGAAGCCGCCCGAGCCCTTCCCGCTGCCCGTCTCCCATTGGCGATCGAACTCCGGGGACGTGAAACCGGGCTCGGCCCCCGCAAACTCGAAAACGCGGCGGACGGTCTTGTCGCGCTCCGATCCCAGCTCTTCACGTGTCACGACCAGGACCCGCTCAGCGCCGAACGCAGCGAGGTATGGCTCCAGCTGGAGCATGTAGAGGCCGCGCTGAACGTAGGCGCATGCGGGGTCGGCCAGCGCCTCTTCCATGCTGCGGCCCTCGTATCCCCCGCCCACGTTGTGGAGGTAGTGGGACAGGAGGCGGTCGAGTGGGTGCCGCACCATGTAGACGAAGCGGGCGTCGTCCGGGAGTAACTCGCTCATTCGCTCGGCGACGCCTTCGAAGCGCGGGCGGTTCGTGTAGTGGGGCGAGGTCTCGCCGCGGACCTTCGCCGACTCGGGAAAGTGCCCTCGGTACCAATCCGCGCCAAGCCCCCAGTTCAGCTCTTCGACAAAGAAGTTGAGCTCCTTCGGCCGCGACATCGCGATCTCCGGATGGAGATTGAGGTAGTGGTGGAGGCTGGTGGTACCGCACTTCAAGCCACCGATGACGATCAGATTCGGCATCGCTCCCGAAGCGCCGCCGCGCTTTCGCTTGCCGGCCTTTCGCCGCTCTGCTGCGAAGCGCTCGTGCGCACGGGCTACCATCGCCTCGTCGGCGGGATCCGCGGCCGGGGTCTGCGAGGCGGCCTCTGCCGCCATGAGCTAGCCCTTGGCCCCGAGGCGCGCAGCCGCGTCGCGGAAGGTCTTGACCTCCGCCGTCGGCTTTTTGCGGCCTTCGAGCTTCTCGCCGTGGCGGTTGACCCAGATGACGGGCACGTTCAACTTCAGGCAGGGCGCGATGTCGGAGTCGTAGCCGGCTCCGATGTGGACCCAGCCCTTCTTCGAGCCGATGCGCCGCGCACACTCCTTGAAGTGGGCCTCGTCCGGCTTGTAGGAGCGCACCTGCTGCGCTGTGACAACGATGTCGAGCGTCGTGCGCAGGTGCCTGCGGGACACGCCGAGAAGCTTGTCGTCGATGTTCGAGACGATCCCGACCTCGTAGCGGTTGCTGAGCCGGTCCATCGCCGCATTGGATTCGCGGAACGGCTGCCAGTAGGCGACCGAGTCGGGCACGAACTGTGCGCGCGAGGGCTCGAGCTCCCAGCCGATCTCGCCTGCCACCTTGACGGCGGCGCGGCGGAGTACCTCTGCGTAGAGCTCGTACGAGCCGCTCATGATCTCGGCCTGGACCTCGAGGAATCGCTTGAGGAATGCGGATTCGTCGAACGAAAGCCCGTCGCGGTCAGCTTCCTTTTTGAACGCCTCGCCCAGGCCCTTCTCCCAATCGATCAGGGTGCCGTAGCAGTCTGTGGTTACCCACTTGATGTCCTTGAGCTTGGGAAGTGGCATGAAGGGCGAGGATTATGGCAGCAGCACCTCGCGACAATCTCAGGGTTCAATAAGCTGCCGCCCGCGCAGCTGCGCCTCTCCCGATGGACCTACTCGAATACCAAGGCAAGGAACTCTTCACCAAGCACGGTGTCCCCACCACGGTGGGTAAGCACGCCGCAACGGTGGAGGACGCGGTCGCGGCGGCCGACGAGCTCGGCTATCCCTGCGTCGTCAAAGCGCAGGTGGCGATCGGCAAGCGCGGCAAGGCCGGCGGCATCAAGATCGCCTCGAATCAGGAGGAAGCGCGCACTCACTCAGAGGCGATCCTGGGCATGGACATCCGCGGTTTCACTGTCCACGACCTCTGGATCGAGGGCGCGTCGGACATCGCCAACGAGTACTACGCCTCCGTGATTCTCGATCGCTCCGAGAAGAAGCTTTTGGTGCTGCTCTCCCGCATGGGCGGCATGGACGTCGAGGAGATCGCCGAGACGGATCCGAACGCCATGGTGCAGCGCCACATCGAGCCGGGGCATGACCTCGACCTCGAGCTTGGCCGCGAGCTCGCGCATGAAGCCGGGATCGACGACGACGTCGTGGATGGGGTTGCCGAGATGCTGGCCGGCCTTGCCAAGGTCGCCGTCGCAGAAGACGCAACCCTGATCGAGATCAACCCGCTTGTCGTCACCGGCGACCGCAAGGTGATTGCCCTGGACGCCAAGGTCACGATCGACGGCAACGCGATGTTCCGCCATCCCGAACTCGCCGAGCTCTCCGACAAGTCCGCCGAGGATCCGCAGGAGGCGATGGCCAAGGAGAAGGGCCTCACCTACGTGAAGCTGGGCGGCAACGTCGGCATCCTCGGTAATGGCGCCGGGCTGTGCATGTCAACCCTCGACGTCGTCGCTCAGGCCGGCGGGGAGCCCGCGAACTTCCTCGACGCGGGCGGCGGGTCGAAAGCTGAGGCAATCGTCGACGCGCTCACAGTCATCACCTCGGACGAGAAGGTCACGGCGGTTCTCTTCAACATCTTCGGCGGTATCACCCGCTGCGACGAGGTCGCCAAGGGCATAATCGAGGCCTCGCAGCAGATCGACCTCACCGTGCCGCTCGTCGTCCGCCTCGACGGCACCAACTCGGAGGAGGGCCGCAAGCTCCTGGCCGAGTCGGGCCTCGGAAACCTGCACACAGAGGCGACCATGCTGGGCGCCGCCGCGCGCGTGGTAGAGCTGGCGAACGCCTGAGCTATGAGCATCATCGTCAACAAGGACACGAAGCTCGTCGTCTCCGGCCTGACCGGCCGTGAGGGCACCTTCCACGGCCTGCGCAACCGCGACTACGGAACGGACCTCGTCGCGGGCGTGACCCCCGGCAAGGGAGGTCAGGACGTCGAGGGCGTGCCGGTGTTCGACTCGATCAAGGAGTCCGTCGACGAGGCGGGCGCCAACACCTCGATGGTGTTCGTCCCCGCGCGCTTTGCGTCCGCTGCGATCGATGAGGCGATCGAGTCCGGGGTGCACACGGTCATCGCGATCACCGAGGGAATTCCGGTTCACGACATGCTGAAGACCTACTGGAAGGCTCGTGAGGCAGGCGTGCGGCTGATCGGGCCCAACTGCCCCGGCGTCCTGTCGCCCGGCGAGGCGAACGTGGGGATCATCCCAGCGCAGTTCTTCGACCCGGGGCCAATCGGCGTCGTCTCCAAGTCGGGCACGCTGACCTACCAGATCGGCAACGAACTCAAGCAGGCCGGCGCTGGCAACTCTTCCATCGTCGGCATCGGCGGCGACCCAATCGTCGGCTCGGACTTCATCGACATCCTCACCCTCTTCGAGGAGGACGACGCGACTGAGCTGATCGTGATGGTCGGCGAGATCGGCGGCGATGCCGAGGAACGCGCGGCAGACTTCATCGCCGAGAAGATCACCAAGCCGGTCGTGGGCTACATCGCGGGCTTCACGGCACCGCCCGGTAAGCAGATGGGCCACGCTGGAGCGATCATCTCCGGCTCATCGGGCACAGCCCAGGCCAAGAAGGACGCGCTCGAGGCAAAGGGCGTCCGCGTGGGCACCAGCCCGACCGAGGCGGCACAAATCGCCGTCGAAGTCCTGAACGCCTAGCGGGCACTCGTCGTTTTCACCCCCCTATGGGGGTGCCATATCGACGTTTCGTTGCGGCGGGCGGTCTCATAGACTCGCCCGCGATGGCTGACGACACGATCTCTTTCGCCCGCGGCGCTCCCAGCGCCGACATCCTGCCCGCCGAAGCGGTGCGTGAGGCTGCGGCCCATGCGCTTTCAGAGGACTGGCAGCGCGCGCTTTCCTACGGCACCGGGAAGGGCCACCCGGGCCTGGCCGAGTGGATCGCCGGCCTCCACGACATCGACCCCTCGCAGGTCATGGTCACCAACGGCTCGATGGAGGCCGCCGCGTTCCTGTTCGACATGGCCCTCGAGCCGGGGGACCGGGTGCTCGTCGAGCAGCCCACCTACGATCGGACGCTGCTCCTCCTCGGCCGTGCCGAAGTGGAGCTGGTACCGATCCCGCTGGAGTCCGACGGCGTGGACATGGCCGCGGTCGAGGCTGCACTGGCGGCGGGCCCCGTCAAGTTTGCGCACGTCATCCCCAACTTCCATAACCCGGCCGGCTGCACGCTCTCGGCCGACAAGCGCCACCGACTCGTTGAGCTGGCGGCCGAGCACGACTTCACCATTTTCGAGGACGACCCTTATCGCCTCGTCCGCTTCACCGACGAGGAGCACGAGACGATGCTCTCGCTCGACACCGCCGGCAAGGTCATCCACGCTTCCTCGTTCTCGAAGACGGTGAGCCCCGGCGTTCGTGTCGGCTACCTGGCGGGCGAGCCCGACGAGATCGCGCGCATGGCCAAACGGGCAGGGGAGACCTACATTTCGCCGAACATGCTGGCCGAGTCGATCGTCCACTCGCTGTGTGTATCCGGCGGGCTAGAGAAGAACATCGAATTCGTGAACGGCGCTCTGCGCGACCGTCGCGACGCCCTGGTCGAGGCGCTCGGCGAGCACCTCCCCGAAGCAGACTTCGTGGTCCCCGAGGGCGGCTACTTCCTTTGGCTCACGCTCGAGGACGATGTCGACACACCGGCACTCCTCGACGCCGCAAAGGACGAGGGCGTTGCGTTCGTCGCCGGGCCGGACTTCCTGATCGATGGCGGGCAGAACGCTCTTCGCCTGTCGTTTGCGAGCGTTCCGGTGGAGCGAGTCGCCGAAGGCGTTGGCCGGATCGCCAAGGTACTCGAGGGCATGCGCGCCGCGGCCTAAGCGACTTTTCACCTCCTCGTTACACCGCGTTGAGGTACGGGCCTTACGGTCCGGCCATGAACCCAGTAACGATGATCGAGGGAAACCGGCAGATGGACACCGCTGCGCATCGGCGGGTGGCGGAAAGGCGCTTCTCGGCACTGGCTGCCGCGGTGCGCGAGCACGAGGCGAACGTGCGGCGCCGCGAGTACTCGATGCGCCCGCAGGACCAGCACCTCTACCGGCGCTTGCGCCAGATCCTCGGCGACGTCTAGCGCGGGGACTGTCCCCAGCGTCTAGCGGCCGTAGCGGTCCGACGACAGCACGAGCGCTTCGGGCAGCGGCGCCCTGGGTGCGGGGGCCGGGTCGGCGCGGACCGACACAGTCTCGGCGACGCTGCGCGTCAGCGTATGGCTGCCCTCGGCCGACTTGACGACGACCTCCTCGTCGCCTGACGTTTCGAGCTCGCCGTCGAGGCCGGGGTGGATTCCCGTGTCCTTCAAGTAGTGGAGAAGTTCCTCAGCCTCGTTCTCGAAGCGCAGGATGGTGACCTTGGCACCCGGCTCGACGTCGGCGAGCAGCACGCCTTCCTCACGGGCGCCCTCGATGATCGGGTGGCCGTGTGGGCAGGTCGTGGCGCCGCCGATCGCGGCGAGCATGCGCTCCTCGAGCACAGGCGACATCGCGTGCTCCATGCGCTCGGCCTCCTCATGCACCTCGTCCCACGGGATTCCGAGGACGTCCGTTAGAAAACGCTCGATCAACCGGTGACGTCGAACGATTGCCGCGGCGTGCTCGCGGCCCTCGTCCGTGAAGCTGAGCGACTTGTCGGAGGCGCGGCTGACGTAGCCGTCGCGCTCGAGGCGCCCGATCATCTCGTGGACCGTCGGAGGAGAGAGCTGCATCGCGCGAGCGATGTTGGCACCGGTCATCGGCAGCCCGGCCTCCTCCAGCCAGAACATGATCTGGAGGTACTCCTCCTCGGCGACCGTAGCGACCTCGTGAGCCATCTGTGAGCGATCCTATCCACTGTGCGCGCCCCTCACCGGGAAGGGTCTGACCCCCTTTAGGTTGGCGCGCGGCTAGGCCATCAGGCTCGTCACCACAGCCTCGTAGAAGCCGTCGCCCATCTCGCCTTCGGTGACGGTGACGTTCGGGAAGTTGGGAATCGCCTTGCGAAGCGCCTGATCGTGCTCAGGTCCGTTGGCGACGCAGAAAAAGCGGCCGACCGAGACGGACGACTCCAGGTCCTCGATCGAGTCACCGACCGCAATGCATTGCTCGCGCTCGTAGCCGCGAGCGCGCCGGTGAAACTCGACTCCCTTGGCCTTGCTCGCCCCGCCGGGGACCAGGTGGTAGGCGTGGGTCTTTCCCTCGACCGCAGGCATTTGGCGACCGATCGCGCCGTTGTCGAGAAAGCGCAAGTCATCGTGCCCCTCGGCCTCCAGGAGCTCGTTGATCTCCGCGGAGTCGACCTTGCCGCGCATGAGAAGCGAAAGCTCACGGCCGGTGTGCCAAGGCTCGTGCCACTCGAGCATCGGCGCGTAGCGCTCGAACAGGAGCTCCGGGATACCCGCAGCCATCATCTTGTCGACGGGCGTGCCGGTTTCGTCAGGCTGCCAGTCCCCGGTGAGGTAGGTGCGCTCCTGGTCGATCACCACGCCGCACCCGGCCTCGTAGATGTAGGAGGTCTGGCCCATCAGCCTCGAGTCGGACAGGACCTGAGCCTCGCGCCGGCCCGACATCACGACCACCTCGACCCCGGCGCGGTCACACGCCTGGAGCGCCCGCGCCTGGGTGAGCGAGAAGTTCCCGTCAGCATCCCGGAAGAGCGATCCTCTCGGGCCGAGAAGGGTTCCGTCCAGATCTGTGTAGACGCAGCGAAGCGACATCGCGCACTTACCGTATTCGCCGCGCGTGACCTTGGGCGCGGCACGTAGGCTGGACTGCGTGAACCTCACGATGATCCTGTGCGATTGGGCCGAGGCCGTGAACGGCAAGCTCTACTGCCAGGGCGGCGGCTGGACGCACCTGCGGTCGTCCTCGTCCGAAGCCGTCCACAGCATGGCCGTCGGCATAGTCGTGGCCGTGCCGTGGGACGAGACCAACTCGCGCCACCGGTTGGAGCTGACGCTCCTGACTGACGACGGCGACCAGGTCGCGATGGGCGAGACAGATGTCGGCGCGCGAGGGACGCTCGAGGTTGGCCGCCCGGCCGGGGTCAAGCCCGGGCTCGAGCAGAACGCGGTTCAGGCCTATCGCTTCAACGGCCTCGCCCTCTCTGCCGGCGGCTACGTCTGGAGGCTCGAGGTCGGGGAGGATGCGATCGCACGCACCCCGTTCTGGGTGGTCGAGTGAGCAACTGGCGGCTCTCGGGCGGGCTCGAGCTCTCCTTTCCGCCCTCGCTCGCGGCCGGTGTTGTCAACGTAACCGCGGACTCGTTCTATTCGGGAGCTCGCAGCGCTACGCCCGAGCAGGCGATCGAGGACGGTCTGCGCCTCGAGGAGGCGGGATTCGACCTACTGGACGTTGGCGCTGTTGCCGCGCGCTCCGGCCCGCCGGTGCCGGCTGGCAAAGAGGCGGCCAAGCTCGCTCCCGCGATCGCCGGTCTCGTCAAGCGCTCCGGCGTTCCGGTGATGGCCGACACCTTCCAGGTCGAGGTCGCCCGCGCGGCGCTCGACGCCGGCGCCGTCGCGATCAACGACATCTCCGGGGGGTCGGACGAGATGTTCGACCTGGTGGCCGAGCACGGCTGCGGCTATGTCCTCATGCACATCGAGGGGCCGCCGCGCCAGGACCGGACCCCGCGCGCCTACGACGATGTCGTCGCGTACCAGCTCGAATGGTTCGCCGACCGGATCGCGCAAGCGGCGGAGCGCGGGGTTGCGGCCGAGCAGATCGCGATCGACCCAGGGCCAGACTTCGACAAGGGCGTCGACGACTGCATCCAGCTCGTGGGGCGAATCGGAGAGCTCCGCGAGCTTGGGAGGCCGGTGATGGCCGCGATCTCACGCAAGGACTTCCTCGGCGCGATCGTCGCCGAGTCGTGGGACGGGCGGCTGGAGGCCGATGACCGCGGCGCAGCGACCCTTGCCGCCGTTGCGCTTGCCACCGCACAGGGGGCCGAGATCCTGCGCCTCCACGACAGCGAGGCGCTCGACGCCATGCGCGTTGCGGAAGCGATCGCGCATGGCTGACGACATCCGGATCACCCGCGGCCCGTCGATCGACCGCGCTTGGCGAAACGTCATCGCGAACGGCGCCGACGACGGCCGGCTCGTCGCCACTTCCTTCGACAAACCGACCAGCGCGGTCAACGTCCCGTTTCCCTCCGATCTGCCGCCGGTCCTGGCAACGGGCCTACGTGGCGCGGGGATCAAGACCCTGTACGCGCATCAGAACGAGGCTCTCGGCGAGAGCGCGAGCGGGAACGTCATCTCAACCAGCGGCACCGCCTCGGGCAAGTCGCTCTCGTTCAACCTGCCCGTGCTGGAAACCCTCGCCCTCGACCCCAAGTCGCGTGCGCTCTACCTCTACCCGACGAAGGCGCTCGCCCAGGATCAGGCGCGAAAGCTCTCGGCGCTCAACCTGCCCTTCCTCCATCACGCGATCTACGACGGCGACACGCCGCGCGAGGACCGCCCCGGCCTGAGGCGCCGCTCCAACCTGATCCTCACGAACCCGGACATGATCAACGTGAGCCTTCTCCCGCACCATCAGGGCTGGGGCGACTTCCTCGCGAACCTGCGCTGGGTCGTCGTCGACGAGGCGCACACGTACCGCGGGGTTTTCGGTTCGCACGTGGCGAACGTCCTGAGGCGCCTCCGCCGCGTCGCCCGTCTCTATCGCTCCGATCTCACCTTCCTTCTCGCCTCCGCCACGATTGCCAACCCGGGCGAATTGGCCGAGCGCCTGGTCGGCGAGCCCGTCCAGGTCGTCGGCTCCGATGGCGCGCCCAAGGCGGGCCGCCGGATCGTGATCTGGAACCCGCCGGTGATCGACGAGCGCACCCAGCGCCGCCGCTCGGCCCTCTCCGAGGGGGCCGAGCTCCTGGCTGACCTCGTCTCGGAAGGCATGCGGACGATCTGCTTCCTGCGCTCGCGCAAGGGCATCGAGCTGATCCAGCGCTTCGCCCGCAACCGCCTCGAGGAGCGCGGTCAGGCCGACCTGGCGGAGCGCATCGCGCCGTATCGCGCGGGCTATACGCCCCATCAGCGCCGCGAGATCGAGCACCGCCTCGTGAGCGGCGACCTGCTGGGGGTCGTCGCCACAGATGCGCTTGAGCTGGGCATCGACATCGGCGAGCTCGACGCCTCGATCTGCGTCACCTTTCCCGGCACGGTCGCGAGCCTTCGGCAGATGTGGGGGAGGGCGGGCCGCCGCTCCGAGGGCCTCGCTCTCTACGTGGCGGGTGAGGACGCGCTCGACCAGTTCTTCTGCCGGCATCCAGACGAATTCCTCGGGCGCGCGGTGGAAGCGGCGATCCTCGACCACTCGAACCACCGTATTCAGAGCGGCCATGTGCTTGCAGCTGCACACGAGGCGCCCCTCGGCGGCTCGCCCTCTCAGCCCGGCGGCGCGGACGACGACATCATGGGCGCGGGTTGGCGCGAGCGCGCCGACGAGCTGGTGGCTGCGGGTGAGCTGCGCCGCTCCGGCGACGGCCGCTACATGCCGCGCGACGACGGCTTTGCTGCCGGACGGATCTCCCTACGGTCAGCATCGCTCGACTCGGTTGCCGTGGTCGACGTGAGCTCCGGCGAGATGCTCGGCTCGGTTGAGGCCGAGCGTGCTTTCTCGACAATCCACCCCGGCGCGGTCTACCTCCACATGGGTCACTCCTACGAGGTGCGCGAGCTGGACGTCGATGGCAGGCGCGCGATCGTCGAGCCCTTCGACGGCGACTGGTACACGCAGCCCAAGAAGGAGACCAACGTCTACATCGAGGCGATGGGACGCAGGGCCGCTCCACAGGGCATCTACCCCGGAGTCGAGCTCTATTTCGGCGAGGTCTCGGTCTCCGAGCAGGTGATCGCCTACCAGCGAAAGACCGTCTCCGATCAGGAGGTGATCGACCTGATCGCACTCCACCTGCCTGAGCAGAACTTCGGCACACAGGCGCTCTGGTACGTCCTGCCCGACGAGCTGGCCGGGCCTGACGCGCTGCCGCCCGAGATCCAGCTCGGCGCCCTCCACGCTGCCGAGCACTCGCAGATCGCCGTGCTGCCGCTCCTCGCGATGTGCGATCGCTGGGACATCGGCGGGCTTTCGACCAACGTCCACTTCCAGACGGGGCGACCCACGATCTTCATCTACGACGGCCACCCCGGTGGGGTAGGGATCGCGGAGCAGGGCTTCGAGCGCTTCCCGGAGCTGGTCGGTAACGCGCTGCGGCTGGTCTCCGAGTGCCCGTGCGCCAGCGGCTGCCCGTCGTGCGTCCAGAGCCCGAAGTGCGGCAACCTCAACGAGCCGCTCCACAAGGCGGGCGCGATCGAGCTGATGGAAGGCGTCCTCCGAGCTCCCGCTCGCTCGCCGGCAGCCTGATGCACTCGCGCTTCGAGGGAGCGCGAGTGCTCATCGTCCGGGCGCCGGGTGGGGAGTTTCGCGTGCATCTTGTGGAGGGCTGCGGGCTTCGGTTCCTGGGGCTGATGCGGGTGCCTGCCGATGAGGTTGAGCCGCTGCTGTTTCCCCGCTGTCGCTCAGTTCACATGTACTGGATGCGCACGGCCATCGATGTGGTCTGGCTCGACCTCGAGCTCGACGGGGAAGAGGGCACTGGAAGGGTGCTTGGCGTCGAGGCGGAGTTGGCGCGCCGGAAGACTGCCTCCGCGCCTGCCGGACTCGACCCGGAGGTGCGCGAGCGCGTTGCGGCGTTGGAGCTTCGCCCCGGCGACGCCGCCCGCCTGGGGATCGCCGAGGGAAGTTCGGTGGTCTGGCGCAAAAGGCCGTCTCGCCGCTAGCCTGTCAGGCCGTTCGGCGAGATAGCTCAGTTGGTAGAGCACACGACTGAAAATCGTGGTGTCCCCGGTTCGATTCCGGGTCTCGCCATTCCCGCCCTCTGGGCTCACTCAGTGGCTCAGGCGCGCGAACCCTCCGAGGGGTCGAGCTGGTACCAGCGACCCACCTGTGCCTCCTCCACGCGAGTTGCGAGTTCGGCGAACCGCGCTGTCTCGGCGACGCCAAAGCCCTCAGCGGAGACAGTCAGGCGCAGCCGTTCCAGCTGCTTGGAGATTGCGCGATGCTGGTCGGGTTCGCGGGCGAGCCATGCCAGCTCACGCAACATCTCGAAGAGCCGGGCGAGGACAACCGGATCGGCGGCTCCGTAGAGGCGGGGCTGAGCGATCGCCAGCTCCAGCAGGTCGGGGAAGGCGTGGCGTTTCAACACCACGCGCACTTCACCGTCCTCGTTTCGGAGCAGTTGCGGCGAGAAGTCATGACCGACCAGCTCGCACAAGAGCGCCGAGCTGTGAGCCAGCGCATGCACGGCGGTCGTCGGATCGTTGATGCCGGGTGAGAGAGCCTTGATTGCGACATCGGTGAGCTGGCGCAAGCCGTACCCGATGTCCTGGGCCGCCGTTCGCTCGAACCCCGACGTGATCGCTCCGGCGATCTGTTCGCGCAGGCGCTCCATCACCTCGCCGTCGAGATTGCCGCCGGGCCGCGGCCAGGCCACCCCGATCGGCGTTCCAGCGACCAGCCACGCGCCCGGTATGCAATCCAGAACGACGACCGCTTCCGCCTCGATCGCGGCTTCGAGTAACGCCGCCTCGTCAAGGGCAATCAGGAACCCCGACGTCGCCGCCTCCAGCGCTGCGGCATCGCTCGGCGGTACCGGTTCCGGGGCTTGGTCGGATCCCGGCGACGTCTCCAGAAGGCGGCGAGCCGCGCTGGTGGCATCGCCGCGCACCTTGTGCAGCATCGTCTCAACGCGAATCTCCCGCGCCAGATGCGCGAGAAACAAAACCAAACCCAGGACGCTGGCGATCCCGAGGATGAAGGCCAGCGTGACAGAGACCTGCGGTACGAACGGACTTGCGGCTTCGTCGGCGTCGCGCACGGTGCGCAGCACGGCGAGCGAGTACGTGAACGTGCCCAGGAACAGGGCCAGCGTCACATGCACGAACCGATCGCTTGTGAACGTCCGCAGAAGTCGCGGCGAGAACTGACTGCTCGCCAGCTGCAGAGTCAGCACGGTAAGCGAGAAGGTGAGCGCGGTGACAGTTATCAATGAGCTGGCGATCGCGCCGAGGAGCGTGCGGGCCGCGCTCGGCCCTCCACCGAAAAGGTAGGTACTCGCCGAAATGTCGGCGCTGATGCTGTCTTCCAATCGAGGGAGCCCCACCCCCAGGCCCAACCCGAACAGGATCGCAACGGTCGGTAGCGGCCACAGCTGTGTTCTGACACCGTCACGCACCGCGTCCAGCCGCGAATTCATTGGGCACGCATACCCTCGCGGCACGTTCAGAACCGGAGGTGACTCGGTGCGTAGCCTTTCCCAGGCATTGATGGGTCTATCTACAGCCGATCAGGCCCTCAAGACAGACCGCACGGCCCTGTTGGTCGCGCGCGTCATCGCCCTCATCTTCGTTCCGGCGGGGCTTGTGAAGTTCGTTGCCTATGGGTGGGAGCTTGACGCCTTCGAGCGGTTCGGGCTACCCGCGGCGTCCATTTGGGTTTTCGCGGCAGGCTTGATCGAGGTGGGTGGCGCCGCTTCGCTTCTGACTGCGCGAGGAGTTCTGATCTCGGCGCCTCTCCTCGCGGTGACGATGGCTGTCGCGATTGGCGTCTCCGGCGTCGCTCAGGGCGACGTGATTCCGAGCCTGACGCTGGCACCCGCCTTGCTCGGTGGTCTCCTCTTCTTGATGTGGCGCCTCAGCTTTGCCAAGCAGAGCCCCTAGATTGCGCCGGCGTCCTCGCCGAGGCCGAGCGCGTCGTCCTCGTCGGGAACGCTGATCTTCTCGTCCATCTCCTCGTTCGAAGCGATGCTGTCCTCGAGGTCATCCGCGTCCTCTTCGAGGGCGTCGAAATCGTCGTCGGATTCGCTCGCTTGTTCGTCCAGGTCAGCGGTGAAATCTTTGTCGTCCATGAGCAAAAACTACCGCGCCCGATGACGTGGAGCCTGGGACATACGTGCAACCGAAAACCGTCCCCAACCCTGTATCCCTTGTGCTGGAGATTCCGAAAAGGGGTGTGAGATGTCGAGGATCGTCGTGACGGAGTTCGTGTCCCTTGATGGAGTCATGCAGGCTCCGGGCGGCGACGACGACTTCGTGCGAGGCGCGTGGACCTTCGAGTACGAGCGGAGCGACGCAGCGACCGAGTTCAAAGCAACCGAAACCTTCGACTCCGACGCGCTTCTCCTCGGCCGCAAGACCTACGACGGCTTCGCCGCCGCCTGGCCGGAGCGCTCAGGAGACCCGTTCTCGGACAAGTTCAACGCGATGCCCAAATTCGTCATCTCCTCAACGCTCTCTGATCCTGAGTGGAACAACACGACGGTCTTCGCCCCGCCGCTGGAAGACGCGGTCGCTCAGGTCAAGGACCGGGTGCCGGGCTACGCCCTCGTCCATGGCAGCTGCCAGCTCGTCCAGACGCTTCTCGCGGCCGACCTCGTCGATGAGCTTCGCCTGATGACATTCCCGGTCATCCTCGGGACGGGAAAAAAGCTCTTCGGCGACACGAGTGAGTCGAAGAAGTTCAAGCTCGAGGAGCTGAACGACGTCGGCGACGGCGTGACAACCGCTGTCTACAGGCGCGCCTAGATCGAGGCTTCGGCCTGGCCGCTACCCCTATCCCGTTACTTTCGCTTCGTCCGGGTAGCTTCCTCGAACTTGCCTCAATCATCCTCACCGATCACCAGCAGGAAGCCCGTTGACGCGCTGAAGGCGCTGGCCGGCGCATACGGGCGCCTCAAGCTGTCCGATCACGCGGCCGCCCTGACCTACTTTGCGATCCTCTCCCTGTTTCCCGGCCTGATCGTCTTCGTCTCAATCCTTGGCCTGGCCGGCGACCAGGGAACGGTTGACGGCTTACAGCGGATAATCCAGGACCTGGCGCCGGGCGACGCGGCGAACACGTTCGAAGGTGCAATCGACCAGGCCGTGAACGGCGGCGGCGCGGGGCTGGCTCTCCTCCTGGGCGTCGCGACCGCGCTCTACAGCGCCTCTGGATACATCGGCGCGTTCGGCAGAGCCGCCAACGACATCTACGAGGTCGAGGAGACACGCCCCTTCTGGAAGGCGCTGCCCCGCCAGATCGGGTTGACGCTCTTCTTGATGCTCGGCCTCGCGGTCGTGCTCATCGTCCTTGTCCTCTCCGGGCCGCTCGCTGAGGCGATCGGCAATGAGGTCGGTGTGGGCGGGACGACGCTGACCATCTTCCAGATCGTCAAGTGGCCCCTCCTCGCCGGACTTGTCAGCCTGCTCTTCGCGGTTCTCATCCACGAAGGCCCGAACGTCGACCACGACGGCTTCCGCCGGCTGCTGCCAGGGGCATTTCTGGCGATGGTCCTATGGCTTGTCGCGTCGGCCGGCTTTGCCGCATACGTGGCCAACTTCGGCTCGTATGCCAACACCTACGGCAGCATCGCCGGGGTCATCGTCTTTTTGGTGTGGATCTGGATCTCGAACCTCGTATTGCTGATCGGCACGACGTTCAACGTCGAACTCACGCGCTCCGGAACGCTGGTGTCCGAAGGCGAGTCGATGACGGGCGATGAACCGGCCGAACGGCCTCGGAACGCAACCGCCATGTAGCGACGCCTGCGCGAGAGCGCGCCAAGTCAGAAACGGACGCTGGCAGACGACTCCAAGGAGGAATGCTTCGTCCGATTCCGTCTTTACCGTGCCTCTCATGAACCCCCCTCGCCTCGCAGTCCAGCCCACCCTTGGCTCGCCTGAGCCCGAGCAACCGAACCGCATCTTCCTCTCCGATCTCAACGACGGCGACCGCGTCCGGGCGGCGCTCGCCGTTCGCGAGCGAAGCCGGCTCTCCCGGAGAAATGGCGACGATTTCGTCAAGCTCACAGTCGGCGATCGCACCGGCGCCGTCGAGGCGGTCGCCTGGGACGGAGTCGACGAGTGCTTCGAATGCTCGAAGCCGGGATCCGTAGTCTTTGTCGAGGGCCTCTTCGCCATCCACCCGCGTTACGGGCCGAAGATCACGATCGAGGCGATTCGTCTCGCCGAGGAGCGCGAGTACGCGAGCAGCGACCTCGTCGAGAGCTCGCCGGTTCCGCTGGATCTGCTCGAGACGGATCTGCGGGATCTGCTCGACACGATCCGCGAGCCCGACCTACGCGCGCTTCTTGAGAGGTTCTTCACGCCGGGCACTGAGGCGTGGGAGCGCTTCCGCGATGCGCCGGCCGCGAAGTACTACCACCAGGCGTACGCGCACGGACTGCTCGAGCACGCGCTCTCGGTCGCTCAGGCCGTCAGCGCCGCGGCAGCCGCGTTCCCGGGTATCGACCGTGACCTCGCCGTCACCGGAGCGCTGCTCCACGACATCGGCAAGACCCAGGCCTACAACGACGATCCCCTTGCAATCGACCTGACCGACGTCGGTCGGCTGCTCGGCGAGATCCCGATCGGTTATTACCTGGTACGCCGCGAGATCGAGTCGATTGAGGGCTTCGACCCCGAGCTGGGCCGGGCCGTGATGCACATCATCCTCTCGCACCACGGGACCCATGAGATGGGCTCTCCGGTCGTTCCCGCAACCCGTGAAGCGACGCTCGTCCACATGATGGACAACCTCGGTGGCAAGCTCGGCAGCTTCGATCGCATCGAGCGCGAGTTGCCGGACGGTCAGATCTGGTCGAAGTTCGACCGCGGCCTCGATTCGGCCGCGTACTTCAGCTCCCGCCGCGCCGCCTGAGGCTCAGCCGGGTTCGACGGTCGGCAGCCTGAGCTCAACGCTGCCGAGGATCATGCTCGACAGTGCCGCAGGCGAGTCGGCGCGGTGCACGTACGGTTCGTCATCCTGAGCCAACTCGATCCTGATCGAATGCCCCGGCTCGAAGCGCCAGCCGTTTCCGTGAGACTCGAACGTAACCTCGCCGGTGGAGATCTCCGCTGGGGTCAGGACGCGCGGCCCGCGATCGAACAGGACCGCCTCGCCGCTGGGATCCACGTCGTAAAGGCGTGCCGCCAGCACCGCTCCGGCGGCGGTCGGGGGTGTAAGCGCGAAGCCGACGGTGATCCGGGTCGGGCCGATCACCGTCCGGGTCTCCTCGAGAGGGGCGCTCGTGTACGTCGCGACACCCGGGCCGGCGGGATCGGAGTTCACGGCGCAGCGGCCTTTGTTTGTGTTCGAGTTCGAGTTCAGGACGGGATCGGCGGTGATCGCGTGGAGGTTCGGCGCGGCCGACGAGGTAGTTGTCTGGCTCCCGGTGAAGCTCAGGGCAAGAGAACCGGGCGTCAGCGCTGAGAAGGTCGGCGCGCGAAACCTCGGGCCAGGCTCGTCGGCGGGTTGGTCGCCTGCGTTCTCGGGGCAGATCTGAAGCGCCGCGGTCACGTCGAACCGCGGCTTTCGAGCGTGGCGATCAGCTGCTGGGTGGGCAAAGTGGTCCACGAAGCGGTTCAGCCTCGTCGTCGCGCCGACGCTGACGCGACCCACCGGCGCCCGATTGAAGCCGTTGGCGTATTCGTCCGAGGTGCAGACGTGGCGATCGGTCCCCACGGCGCAGACGTCACCCCACTCCTTCGCCTTGTTTTGGACGAAGTGCTGGTAATCGCCCTGATATGTCTGGACCGGATAATCGGGAGCAACGCTGAGCAGGCGATTGACCATCCGGACGTGCTCCATCGGTGGGAACAGCGGGTCGGTGAAGGTCGCCGCGTTCCAGACCGGGATCCTCCACCTTGGCTTGCGGGCGATCTTGCGGAAGAACCGGGACTGGTAGTAGGCCGATCGCTCACGAAGGAACTCAGGCAGCGTGTTCCCGAGCGCCGCCGCGCAGTTCGGGTCGGCGGTGTTGTACGGATACGGGCCCTCGAGGCATGCGATCGACGCGTCGATCGTTGGCGGAAAGGTCGCGTGACTCGACCCAGGGGGGACTCCGGTCTTGCCGCTGGCATAAAGGCCCGCGACGATCGAGCGTTTGGCGACTCCGACCGGGGCGGGATCGGGACAAGGCGATCCGCTCAGGTCGAGAGGGCCCGAGTCACAGCCTGTGAAGTCGGGCAGGTGACCGGGCCGCTGTGACCCGATGCCGGTGGGGACCAGCGACTGGACGAGATCGGTCCAGCCGTATTTGGGAGCTACGGCTGCCAACTTCATTCTCGCCCGGCCTTCGCCGAGCTCGCCTGGGCAGCGCCAACGGGGGTCGGTGAGCGCCATCCACGAAAAGCCGCCGCCGTACGAACCGCCGGTTGCAACGACACGTCTCGGATTGATTCGTACGCGCTTGCCGGTCACATCGTCGAAATCCCCGCGTTTGGCAGTTCTGGTGACCTGGCAGGCGAGCGACTGGAAATCGTTGATCTCGTAGGTGCGGGAGTTCAGCTGAGTCTGGCCGGTTGACCCGTTCCCGCTCCCGTTCACGAAGCCTCGCGCCGTGTAGGTAACGACGGCATAGCCGCGCGCCGCGAACCACGAGTCGCTGTAGTGCCAGCGCTCACCGGGGGCATCAAACTCGTCGGCCTGCCATCCGGTCTTCGATCCTCCGCAGCACCCGTGCATGAGGAAAAGAAGCGGATAGCCACGGCCACGAGCGCGCTCCGTGGGCAGCGTCACGTCGATGTCGAGTGCGACCGTTCCGCGCGAGTCGGCGCCAGCCGCAGATGCAGCGGCGCTCGCTCGCTTTGGAAGGCCTTTGTAGCCGTCGTAGACGGCGGGCACACTGACGGCGGATACGCCCCCTTCGTTTGCGCTCGTGCCGCCCGTTGCTGGCACGCCGTCATTACAGGCCACAGCTTCGTGTCCAGGCGCCGGCTCGAGCAGGGTGCAGTTCGCCGGGTCGTGCAGCGTCGCCGGGACGTTCGCAAAGGCGTCTCCGCTCAGTGAGCCGAAGAGTCCGGCGGCCGCACACAGGCCCAACGCCCGCCGTCGAGCACCTGAAGTTCCCGCAAGTCCCACCGCTCGCACTCTAAAGCTCGCGGTGGCTCGGGGCGCAGGTTTCCCCCAACTCCAGAGCGCGAACGGCGACGTTCTATGGCCCGAATTTGTCGGCGCAGGCCTGAACGGCCGTTGCGTCGCCGATGTTTTTCTGCATGCAGTCGCCCATCTTCTGAGCGCGCTGGGCTTCCTTCGGGATCTTGACGCTGTTGCCGTTGATTCCCGAATCCTGGAGCGAGTTCTGGATGTCCTCTTGGATTCGATCCGACGTGTCGAACGCGCGGTTGGTGATGTTGTTGGTGGTGTCGAGGGTCGGCTTGATGACAAACAGATAGACGGCCCCCAGGATCGCGACCGTGGTCACGATCTTCACGATCGGATTGATGACTGTTCCGGCGCCGATCATTCGACTCTCCCCAGTTCGTTTCCCCCGCGAGGCGCGGCTGCAGCCAGCAGATTACGGGAACAGAAGACGGTCGGCCAGGTCGCGGCAGCGCCGCACGCCTCCCACGTCGAATCCAGCGTCGTCCACGCAATTCTCGACCTGCCCCGCCTCGGCTGCCTTCCCCTGCGAGCTGAGGCTGTCGGCGTACGAGAGTGCGAAGCTTCGAGGCGACTGCCCCTCGGTGACCAGTTCGTGGCCGAAGTCGTCACATCGCTGCATCGACTTGACGTCGGCGTTGGCCTGACGGACGCAATCCCTCACCTTGCGCGCGGCCTCGGGCCAGCTCGAGCTGAGGCTCGATGCGAACGACTCGGCACGGTCGTGAGCAAAGCTGAGATCGAACCCCTTGCTCTGTGCGTTTGCGCCGGCCAGCGCTCGCCTCGTCTGCTCGCCCACCTGCGACGTAAGAGTCTCGGTCGTGTCGAGCACAGGCCGGATGACGAAGAGGTAGACCGCGCCGAGGATCGCCACCGTGGTGATGACCTTCACGATGGGGTTGATAATCGTTCCGGCGCCGATCAATTCACGGTCTCCTCGCGGGGGCAACGATAAAGGCGGGCGCAAACTGCGCGGTTTCCGGTGCACCCGCGGGCCGATGAGGCACGGTTTCCCGAATATCCTCAGGCGCGATGGCCAAGGACACAGAGAAGCTGATCCGCCAGCTGTCCTTGATCTCGTTTTTGATGGCAAACCGGCGTCCCGTTTCGGCGCTTGAGATCAAGCGCGAGGTCGAGGGGTACAGCTCGATGAACGAGGATGCGTTCGCGCGCCGCTTCTATGCCGACCGCGCCGAGCTTGAGAGTCTCGGCATCTCGCTTCAGGTCGAAAAGCCCGCCGAGGGGTTCTTCGAGGCCGAGCTTTACGCGCTTCCGCCGGAGAACTACTACCTGCGCCCGATCGAATTCACCGACGGCGAGCTCGCCGCGCTGCGCACCGCCCTCAGCCTGCTCGACGGTGAGTTCGCCTACGCGGAGCCGCTCAGGCTTGCGCTTCAGCAGGTCTCGTGGGGCAGGCCCAGCCCACTAAACCAGGGCGAAGACGTGCCGATCGACGTCCGCCTCTCCACCAGCGGAGGAGGCAAGGAACTCTCCCAGCGCCTGGCGAAGATCGAGACGGCGATCTCTCGCCGCAAGACAATCGAGTTCAGCTACTACACGATGCAGCGCGACGAGGTTTCCGACCGGAAGGTCGATCCCTACCACCTGGTCTGGCGCGACAGTCAGTTCTATTTGATCGGCCACTCGCACGAGCGCGATGCGGTGCGCATCTTTCGCCTCAGCCGGATCAAGGGCAAGGTGAGCTATGCCTCCAAAGCCGAGCACGACTTCTCCCCGCCGGAGAACTTCGACCGCCGCGACTACGCGACCCGCGCCGAGTGGCAGATGGGATCCATCGAGGGAACCGCCAAGATCTTCGTCCGCGAGCGCACCGCCTGGCTGATCGAGCGCGACTTCTCGAAGTACGGAACCCTTCGCAAGGTCACCAAGGCAGACGGAGTCCATGGCCGAGGCATGATCTATGAGACCGAGTACGCCTCGATTCGCCAACTCGTCTCGTGGGTGCTCTCCTGGCGCGCGAACGCCCAGCTGATCGGCCCCGACGGCGCCGCGAAGGCGGGTGCGGAGCGCAAGGAGCTTCTGCGAGATCGCCACGGCAAGAACTTCGAGGTGGCGTCGATCGTCGCTCGCCCGGCCATCGAGGGTGACCCCAAGCCCGCCCGCTCAAGCGGATCGCGCAGCCGTGGAGAAGCGGTCATCCGCCCCGAGCGCTTCGCACGCCTGGTGACCCTCGCGGGTCTTCTCATCGGCGCGGCGCGCGAGGAGGCCACCGTGCCGGTCGCGGATGTGCTCCGCGACCTGAACATCAACCGCGAGGAGCTTCGCTCGGACATCGACGTCCTGAACGTCGTCAACTTCGGCGGCGGCACCTACGTGCTCTACGCCGAGATCGCAGGCGACGTCATCGAGATCGACCCCGACACCTACGGGGACAACTTCGCCAAGCCCGCGCGCCTTCTGCCCCTGGAGGCGAAGGCGCTCGTCGCTGCAATCGACCTGTTTGGCGATCACCTGCCGCAGTCGGGCCTGCGCACGGCGCGCGAGAAGATCGTGGAGGCGCTCGGGCACGATCCGTCGGAGGAGGGCCTCGAGATCGCGCCAGGACGCGACGACTCGCATGTGGTCCGCACGGTCAACGAGGCGATTCACCTCCACCGCATCCTCGAGATCAACTACTACAAGGAGAACGAGGACGAGTTCGGCACGCGACGAGTCGAGCCATACCAGCTCCTGAAGGGACCCGAGGGCTGGTATCTCGGGTGCTACGACCTGGGCCCGGCCGACACCCGGCATTTCCGGCTTGACCGGATGAAGGAAGCCGTGATGACCGACGAAGAGTTCGACCGGCGCGAGGGGATCGACGAGGTTCTCTCGAACCAGGAGTGGCTGGCGCACGGTGAGGTCTCGACCGCGGGGGTCGCTCGCGTTTGGGTCGCGCCCGAGCGGGCGCGCTGGATGCGCGAAGAGCGAACGGTGGTCGAGGAATTGGCCGACGATGCGGTGGTCGTCGAGCTGCCCTACGGCTCCAAGGACTGGCTGGTGCGCGAGATCCTCAAGGGCGCGGGTGACCTTGTGATCCTCGAGCCCGACGACGCTCGCGAGGCAGTTTTCTCGGCGGTCAAGGAAGCCGCTTAGGGGCGTGACCCCGCCAGAGGCTCCGCCGAACGAGGCCGACTTCGTTCGCATCCGGGCCGACAACCCCGGGCCGATGACTCTCACCGGGACCAACACATATGTGGTCGGCCGCGATCCGGCGTACGTGATCGACCCGGGCCCGGACGACGAACTGCATATCAAAACGGTCCGTGCTGAAGGTGAGGCGCGCGGAGGCATCGGCGGCGCTCTCCTGACCCACTCCCACGCCGATCACTCTGCCGGAGTCGAGCGCCTCGGTGCGCCGCTTCTCTGGGGCGCAGTGAGCGATACGGACGAGGGCTCCTGGCGGCCCGGTGTGGACCGCCGGCCGGCCAACGCTGCGCCGCCCGAGTTTGAAGTCATCCCAACCCCGGGCCACGCGGCGGACCACGCTGTCTTCGTCTGGGGGGACACGTGCTTCTGCGGCGACATCATCCTCGGCGAGGGTTCGACGATCGTCCCACCGGAAGCTTTCGGTGGCTCTTTGGCCGACTACCTCTCGTCATTGGAGCGGCTCCGCGATCTCGTGCGTTCGTCGCTCTTCGCGCCCGGGCACGGGTCGTGGGTCACGGACCCGAAGGCGAAGATCGGCGAGTACATCGCCCATCGCCTGGGGCGAGAGGACAAGCTGATCGAGGCGCTCGACGCGGGCGAACGCTCACGCGCGAAGCTGCTCGCCGCAGCCTGGAGCGACGTGCCGGAGCCGATGCGTCCTGCCGCCGCGATGGCGATGCAGGCGCACCTCGAGAAGCTGGAGGCCGAGCGCGTGGTCGACGCCTCTGAACTGATCGAGTGAGCGCGGCAAACGCACACGGGAGAACTAGTGAACGCCTCTTTGCGTGCGGTCTCGACCTACAGGAGGCGCTCGACGCGGCCGGTATCAGGCGCGAACCCGGCTAGCGGGTTTCTTCGCAGCTCTTGAGGTCGTCCTTGGAGTCCACGTTGGCCCTGTCGCGGCCGTTTCCGCAATTCACGTTGTCCGCCTTGCCGTCATCCGTGTTCAAGACATCGTCGCCTGAACCTGCGCGGATGTTGTCAAAGCCCTTGTGGCCGCGGATGACGTCGTCGCCGGGGCCGCCGGTGACTACCGTGGTCATGTCCTTTGGCAGCGGTCCGTAGGGACCCTGACCATCTTCCGTCTCCAGGCCCTTGGCGTCAAATCGCACCCTGTCGTCTCCCGGTCCGAGCTCACTCGTCACCGTCATCCAGGTGCCGACATCCGCGCTGCATGTCACCGCAGCTGGGCCTTCACCCGTTCGTGACGTGTTCTCCGCCCTCAAAACGTCCTGGTCGGATTGCCCGGGCCCAGGCAAAGCGGGTTGGAAGGCCAGCCCGAAAGAGATCTTGTCCCCGGCATCCCAGAAGTCACTTGAATAGAAGGTGCCGCTCGCCACATCGCAGCCATGGTTTCCACCGCGCCTCTCCTCCGATGCGTCCGCGAAGGCCGCTACCAAACAACACGCGGCCACCAAGAGCCCACCGAACCCTGCGCTGAATCTCACCATCTCGCCCGAAGCTAGCCGACCCGGCCGCGGAGTGTCAAGCCTTGGTGGTAGTCAATGACGTGCGAGCGAGCGAGGGCATCTAGTCTCCAGCCCATGAGCCGCCGCGACCAGATCACCCTCTCGCCCGAAGAGCAGGCGGAGCTGCTCGACGAAGAGCGTGTCGTTGTCATCTCGTCGCTCGGCCCGCGAGGCTGGCCGCACTCGATGCCGATGTGGTTCACGGTGCGTGACGGCGAGATCTGGATCTGGACCTACGCGAAGTCGCAGAAGGTCAAAAACCTGGAGCGCGACCCGCGCGCGACTCTGCTGGTCGAGACCGGTGACGAGTACCTGGAGCTCAGAGGCATCCAGATCGAGGCCGAGGCGGAGATCATCAGCGACTTCGACACCGTCTTCGAGTTCGGGAAGGAACTGACCATCCGCTACTCGGAAGGGATCGACTCGATTGAAGGCGACGCCGCGACCGCCATGCAGGCGCAGGCCGCCAAGCGTGTCGCGATCCGTTTCACCGCCATGCGCACCGCCACCTGGGACCACCGAAAGCTCGGTGGGACCTACTAGGCCTCAGCAGGGAACGTTGTGGCAGTTCTGGACGCCCGCGCCCTTGGCCCTGTTGCCATGGCCATGGACCGGAGAGGCCGCGTAGAAGCCGTATGACTTCGCGTCGTTCGCCGTATTTCCCCTGAGGGTGTAGCGGTAGTCGTCAAATGGTGTCGCGTTTGCGATGTAGAAGCCGTAGTCCGAGCGATTCGCGGTGCTGTCGGTGATCGCGAGCCCGGGGGTCTGGCCGTTGACATAGAGGCCGAACTGAGCTCCGTTCGCACTGACGCCTTCGATCCTTCCCGACACGACGCTGCCGTAGTAGCCATAGGTCTTGTTTCGATCAGAGTCCTTGACCTTCAGATCGCGCACCAGCTGGTCTGTCGAGCTGTTGGTGTAGACGCCGTAACCGACGCTGCGAGCGCTCACGTGCTGGATCTTGGAGTTGGCCGAGTTGATCACGTAGATGCCGTAGCCGTCATGGCTTGCGGCGCCCTCTACCGCGAGGTGCAGGAACCTCGGGTGCAGGCCGCCCGTGGAATACACGCCGATGCTCCAGCCCTGGAGCCGCCCATTCTTCACCGTGACACCGCTGAATCCCGAGGTGTTGGAAATCCCGGCGCCTTCATCTCCTGGACCGATGATCCTGTGGCCCGCGAGGTTTACGGTTACGCCGTCCTTCGCGATCCTGAGCCCGTCGCCGTTGGTTGACGAACAGTCGAGGTTCTTCTTGAGTTTCAAGTGCTTGGTGACGGCGTCGCCGCAGTGCGGCTGAGCGGCGAGGGCCGGCGGACCGGATCCGAGCGCGATCGCGGCGGCCATCCCGGCGCATGCGAACACTTTGCTTCTCATTGCGGCCCCCTATCGCGGTTGACATCTCGCATCGTAAGCCAAGAGCGAGCGGGGTGCGAGGCCTGGATGTACTCTCCCGCCGGATGGATCCACTCAAGGGATTGATCCTCTCAGGAGGCGCGGGCACCCGCCTGCGGCCGATCACGCACACGTCCGCGAAGCAACTGGTGCCCGTGGCGAACAAACCCGTGCTCTTTTACGGCATCGAAGCGCTGGTGGGCGCGGGCGTGGAGGAAATCGTGATCGTGATCGCGCCCGAGACCGGCGGCGAGATCCGCGAGGCGGCCGGCGACGGCTCGGCCTTCGGCGCCCGCATCACGTACGTCGAGCAGGACGCGCCTCGGGGGCTGGCGCACGCGGTGCTCACCGCCGAGGAGGCCCTCGATGGCAGCCCCTTCGTCATGTACCTGGGCGACAATCTCCTTCGCGACGGCATCTCCGAGCTTGCCGACACCTTCCGCGGCGGTGAGCATGATGCCCTCCTCCTACTCACCGAGGTTCCGGACCCGTGGCACTACGGAGTCGCCGAGCTCGACGGCGACCGCATCGTGCGCCTTGTCGAAAAGCCCAAGGACCCGCCGTCGAACATGGCGCTCGTCGGCGTGTATCTCTTCGGCCCCCCGATCTTCGACGCGGCGCGGGCGATCGAGCCGTCGGGCCGCGGTGAACTCGAGATCACCGATGCGATTCAGCACCTGATCGACTCCGGGTCGAGGGTGGAGTCGCGCACGGTGAAGGGGTGGTGGAAGGACACCGGCCAGCTCGCCGACATGCTCGAGGCCAACCGGCTGGTCCTCGAAGACCTCGAGCGCTCGGTCGAAGGCGAGCTTTCAGAGACGAAGGTCGAGGGCAGGGTGCACATCGCTGCCGGGGCGCACGTCGAAGGGTCGTTGATCCGCGGCCCGGCGATCATCGGCGCAAACGCGCGCATCATCGATTCCTACATCGGCCCGTATACGGCCATCGACGAGGACGTGACGATCGAGCGCTCGGAGGTCGAGCACTCGATCATCCTCGCGGGCTGCACGGTCTGCGACCTCGAGTCGCGGATGGAGGCGAGCCTTCTGGGCCGAAACGTCAAGCTCACCAGGGGCGCAAGCATCCCGAGGACGCTCTCGATGATCGTCGGCGACCGATCCGAGATCACGCTGCCGTGAGAACGGTCGTCGCCGGGGCCCAGGGGATGCTGGGTCAGGATGTCGTCGAAGCCTGCGTCGGGCGAAAGCAGGAGGTCTTCGCGCTGGGGCGAGCCGAGTTGGACGTTACGGATCCGGGCGCGTGCGAGGAGCTCCTGGCGGAGCTTCACCCGGATGCCGTCCTCAACTGCGCCGCCTGGACCGACGTCGATGGCGCCGAAGCTGATGAGGCTGGAGCCATGTCGGTCAACGAGGCGGGAGCGGGCAATCTTGCTGCTGCCGCGGCCAACCACGGCGCCCGGATCCTCTACGTCTCCTCGGATTACGTGTTCGACGGACGCAAGCGAGAGCCCTACGTGGAGTCGGACATTCCCGCCGCGATCTCTGCCTATGGCCGCTCAAAGGCGGCGGGGGAGACATCCACCGCGTTTGCCAACGACCGCCACATGATCGTGCGCTCGTCTTGGCTCTTCGGCACGCGCGGAGGCAACTTCGTCGAAACGATGCTTCGCGTCGGCTCAGAGCAACCTGAGGTCATCGTGGTCTCCGACCAGGTTGGAACGCCGACCTACACGCGTCATCTCGCCGCTGCGCTCGCCGAGCTGATCGAGACGGACCAGTACGGGATCCACCACGTTGCCGCCGCGGGCCAGTGCTCCTGGTTCGACTACGCGCAGGAGATTTTCGACATCGAGGGCTGCGATTGCCGCGTCATGGCCGGAACCACCGAGATGCTCGGCAGGCCCGCGCCCCGTCCCCCATTCTCGGTGCTCGGAACTGAGCGCCACGCGGGCTCGGTCCTACCGCCGTGGAGAGACGGACTACGCCAGTACCTGCGCGAACGTGCGAGCATCCGCGCCAGATGACCACCAACACGTGCTTCCCTCGCGGCTAGTGCCACCCATTCGGCCATGACCAGGATTCTCGTCACCGGCGGCGCCGGCTTCATCGGCTCGTCCTACGTGCGCCATCGCCTGGATTCGCATCCGGGCGATGAGGTGCGCGTGCTCGACAAGCTCACCTATGCGGGCCGCAAAGAGAACCTCGAGGGGCTCGACGGCTGTGAACTTGTAGTCGGCGACATCGCCGACGCCGACGTGGTGCGCGGCGCCGTCGAAGGCTGTGACGCCCTCGTCAACTTCGCTGCTGAGTCGCACGTCGACCGCTCGATCGAGTCGCCTGGCGAGTTCATCCAGACCGATGTCTTCGGCACCTACGTCCTGCTTGAGGCAGCGCGCGAGGCGGGCATCCGCCACCTCCAGATCTCGACCGACGAGGTCTACGGCTCGATCGAGGAGGGCTCGTTCACCGAGCAATCTCCGCTGGACCCCTCGTCGCCCTACTCCGCGTCGAAGGCGGGCGGCGACCTGCTCGTCGGCGCGTACCAGAACACCTATGGAACCGAATCGCTGATTGTCCGCGCGTCGAACAACTACGGCCCGCGCCAGCACCCGGAGAAGCTGATTCCGCTTTGCATCCTCAACGCCCTCGCGGGCGATCCGCTCCCTGTATACGGCGACGGGATGCAGGTGCGCAACTGGCTATGGGTCGAGGATTTCGCGAGCGCCATCGACATCGTGCTCGAGCGCGGAGTGCCCGGTCAGGCCTACAACGTCGGGGGGCCCGACGAGCGCGCCAATATCGACGTGGTGCGAGAGATCCTTACCCGCACCGATCGAGACGAGTCGCTGATCGAGTACGTCAGGGACCGCCCGGGGCACGACCGGCGCTACTCACTTGGCTCGGAGAAGACGATGGGGCTTGGCTGGGAGGCGCAGGTGGGCTTCGAAGACGGCATCGCGCGGGTCGTGGACTGGTATCGGGCGAACGAAGCCTGGTGGGAGCCGATCCGGTCGGGCGAGTACCGCGAGTACTACGAAAAGCAGTACGGAACCAAATTGACTTGATGAGCGCCTCTAGGCGCGAAAGCGACATCTGCCAAAGGATCTGTATCCAGTGAGCGTTTCCCGTCTCGAGACCGAAATCCCGGACCTCGTTCTGCTCGAGCCGGCGGCTCACGGCGACGATCGAGGCTTCTTGCTGGAGTCATTTCGCGAGAGCGACTGGGCCGAGCACGGGGTCGAAGGCCCGTTCGTGCAGGAAAACCACTCGCGCTCCGGCAAGGGGATCCTTCGCGGGCTTCACTTTCAGACCAGCCCTGGGCAGGGCAAGCTCGTCCGGTGCGTTCGCGGAGCGATCTGGGATGTCGCCGTAGACCTGCGGCGCGACTCGCCCACATACAAGCGCTGGGAGGGGGTCGAGCTCACCGACGAGAATCACCGCCAGCTCTACGTCCCGATCGGGTTCGGACACGGCTTCTGCGTGCTCTCGGAGATCGCGGACGTTGCCTACAAGCTCACGAGCTATTACGACCCGGACACGGAAGCGGGCATCAGGTGGGATGATCCGGACGTGGGGGTCGACTGGCCTGTGTCCGACCCCCGGCTCTCGGAGCGCGACAAGTCGGGACCGGCGCTCTCAGAAATCGAAGGAAGCCTCCCGTGGTGAAAAATTCTGCCTCGCTTCGCCCGACGACGGAGGGAGATCGCCGACGGCGTCTGGCGGCACGCCGGTGACTTCAAACAGGATGAATGTCTACCTCGTCGCAGAGGAGGACGGGAGCGGAGTGTTCGCCTTCTCGGCGGCCAGCCGCTGAGAAGACCCGGCCGGCAGTTCGGGGTTTCGGCTCGTTCGACGAGCACCGTTTTGGGTGCTGGCACTGATGACGTCGTCACGCTCAGTCTGAAGACTCGCGGTTATGAGGATGAAGACGATCGTTGGTGTTTTGCCCATCATGCTCGCGGGGGGGTTTTCCGGATTGGCCCTGTCACTTCCGAGCGTGGCGTCGGCCGCGTCGTGTGAGGCAACGCTCAACGGAGGATCGAACTCTGTTTGGCGAACTGAGGTAAACGGGAGCTTCATCGACGCTGAACTCTCCGCGTCCGGAGGCAAACCCTTCCGCGGTGACGCCTTCGACCGCTACACGCGAGCGCAAGTTGGAGCGTTTCAATACGAGAATTTTGATCCGGCTGGCTGCGAGAAGGAAGGAAAGCACGAGCTTGCCTACCCGTCACGCGTTGTCGACAACAACCCGGATATCGCGATGTTGGCGACACCGAAGCTCTATGTGAGTCCTAACCGTTCGTTCGCTCGGATTCTGCTGGTCCTGGAGGCACCTGGCCAGGACCCCGTGCTGAACTTCTTCGGCTGGTTCGGCGATTTGGGATCGGATTCTCTAACAGCGATTGGTACCACCAGCAGTGGCAATGCGAAGATGACCAGGGAAGACAGATGGGCGACGAGTTGCGAGGACCTCGCCGGGAACGGCTGTGCCGTTGCACCCGGTGAGGAGGGACGAGACGTTGAGCTCGCTTATGTGTGGGAAGGGCCCGGTGCGCGCCTATCCACTGCCAACGGCTCTGTCACCAGCGCTGAACCGAACGGGAAGCCCACCGCCTACCCCCAGGCCGCTGCCGTCAAGCCGGGGAAGCCGCTTGTCCTCATGAGCGTAGTCGCGCTGTCCCGCACCATCGGTAACGCCAATCGGACAGCACGCAAGATCAGTCGTGACCCGAAGGAATACGGCGTTTTCAAAGGTATGTCCAAGGCCGAGATCAAGCGGCTCCGCAACTGGGATCCGGACGACGCCTGAACCTGAGCGAGGCGCAGACCCATCCACGAGTGGCGATTGACGTTGCAGTCGTCCGATGCGAAGTGCGTGGCTGGAGAGAGGTAGGCGCGGCGGGTGCAACTCGAAGGTCACGCGGATCGCGTTGTCGACAAAACCGCTCCCCACGGCCGGCATCGGAGGCGTCGGCTCAGGTGCTCGCGCGCGCGGCGACCCACCGGCTTTCGAAGTCCAGCGCGGTTTCGGCAGAAATCAGATCGAAGTCGCTGTCACCTCGTGACTGGCGGCTAGGAGCCGTCCTAGTCTTTCGGCTCCGCGGCCTACGTAAACTCAGCCGGTTCGGAATGACCCCGAAACCGACCTCCAAATCCACTGCGCTCCAACCGTTCTCGGCGCCCGTCCGGCGCTGGTTCGAGTCCTCGTTCGAGTCGCCGACCCCCGCCCAGACAAAGGGCTGGCCGGCGATCGCCTCGGGAGACAACACGCTCATCTGCGCACCTACCGGATCGGGCAAGACCCTCACCGCGTTCCTTTGGGGCATCGACAGGCTTTCGCGTCGCGCGGCGCCCGATCCCGACGCGAAGACGCCGGACTCAGAAGCGCTCGGGCAGGGAGTGCGCCTCGTCTACGTCTCGCCGCTCAAAGCGCTGTCCTACGACGTCGATCGCAACCTGCGGGCTCCTCTGAAGGGGATCGGCGCTCCGATATCGGTGGGTCTGCGCACCGGCGACACGCCGCAGAAGGACCGCCAGGCGATGCTCCGCAAGCCGCCGGACATCCTGATCACGACGCCCGAGTCGCTCTATCTCATGCTGACTTCGCAGGCGCGTGAGATCCTCACCAACGCCGAGGCGGTGATCGTTGACGAGATCCACGCCGTCGCCCAGACCAAGCGCGGAGCCCACCTCGCCCTCACACTCGAGCGCCTCGACCACCTCGTCCGTACCCACGAGGATGGCCGGGGACCGGACGCCACCGTTCAGCGCATCGGGCTCTCGGCCACGCAGCGGCCACTCGAGCGCATCGCCAGCTTCCTTGTCGGGCCGAAGCGCGAGTGCACGGTCGTCAACGCAGGTATCCGCAAGAAGCTCGACCTCGAGATCGTCGTCCCGGTCGAGGACATGACCGACCCGGATGCATCGCTCGGCGACCAGGCTGCGGGTTCCGGCGACGCCAATTTCGACGCGGCGCCAACGCAGAACTCGATCTGGCCTGCGATGTACCCCAAGCTTCTCGAGTTGGTTCAGGCCCACACCTCGACGATCCTGTTCGTCAATAATCGCCGCGGTGCCGAGCGTCTCGCCAAGCGCCTGAACGAGCTCGCGAACGAGCTGCCAGAGCAGGAGCTGCCCGCGACGGAGCAGGCGGGAAGCTTCCGGCCCGCCCGGCAGCCCGGCGAGGAGGGCTACGTCGAGGTCGCGCGCGCCCACCACGGCTCGCTCGCCCACGAGGAGCGAATCGTGATCGAAGAGATGCTGAAGGGCGGCCAGCTTCCATGTCTCGTCGCGACCTCGTCGCTGGAGTTGGGCATCGACATGGGCGCCGTGGATCTCGTCATCCAGGTCGAGTCGCCGAAGTCGGTGACCCGCGGCCTCCAGCGCGTTGGCCGCGCGGGGCACAACCTGGGCGAGATCTCGAAGGGGCGCATCTTCCCCAAGTTCCGAGCCGACCTCCTGGAGTGCGCGGTGGTCGCTCGGCGGATGCGGGAGGGGCTGATCGAGGAGACGGTCATCCCCCAGAACCCGCTGGACGTGCTTGCACAGCACATCGTCTCGATGGTTGCCGATGACGAGTGGGACGTTGACGAGCTATTCGGCGTCGTCACTGCGACTCAGTCCTTTTCGGACCTCGGGCGTGAGCAGTTCGAGAACGTGCTCGACATGCTCGACGGCCGCTATCCGTCCGAGCGCTTCGCCGAGCTGCGTCCACGTGTGGTGTGGGAGCGCTCGGCGGGCACCGTCCGCGGCCGCAAGGGCGCCCGCCAGCTCGCGGTCACCAACGCCGGCACGATCCCGGACCGTGGCCTCTACGGCGTCCATCTTCCCGACGGCCGCAGGGTGGGAGAGCTCGATGAGGAGATGGTCTACGAGGCTCGCGCGGGTCAGACCTTCCTGCTCGGCGCGACCACCTGGCGGATTCAGGAGATCACCCGAGACCGCGTGATCGTTGTCCCTGCGCCTGGCGTTCCCGGCGCGGTCCCGTTCTGGCGCGGCGACGGCATCGGCAGGCCCGCCGAGCTCGGCCGGGCGATCGGCGAGTTCGCCCGCGAGGCGGTCTCGTCAGACGCAAAGACGCTCTCGAAGGAATACGACCTCGATCCCCTCGCCGCGAACAACCTCCTCCAGTACCTGCGCGAGCAGCAGGCAGCGACACGCGTTATCCCCTCTGACCAGTCGATCGTGGTCGAGAAGTTCCGCGACGAGATCGGCGACTGGCGCCTTTGCGTCCTTTCGCCCTTCGGCGGACGCGTCCACGCTGCGTGGGGGCTCGCGCTCTCGGCGAAGATCCGCTAGAGCTCGACCTTGAGGCTGACGCGATCTGGTCGGACGACGGGATCGTCGTCCACCTGCCGGATGCCGACGAGGCGCCCGTCGGCCGACATGGTGCTCCTGGAAGCCGACGAGATCGAGGACCTGGTCGTCTGCAGAGCTCGGCAGCTCGGCGCTCTTCGGCGCGCGCTTTCGCGAGAACGCGGCGCGTTCGCTCCTCCTGCCGCGCGCATACCCGGGCAAGCGCACCCCGCTCTGGCAGCAGCGCCTGAAGTCGCAGTCGCTTCTGGAGGTAGCGAAGGACTTCCCGCGCTTCCCGGTGATCCTCGAGACCTACCGCGAGTGCCTTCGCGACGTGCTTGACCTGCCGGGCCTCGAGTCCCTGCTGAGCGATCTCAGCTCGCGGCGCATCTCCCTGGTCGAGGTCGAGACGTCGTCGGCCTCACCGTTCGCGTCGTCGCTCCTCTTCGACTACGTCGCGACCTACATGTACGAGGGGGACACGCCCAACGCCGAGCGCCGCGCCGCGGCCCTCGCGCTCGACCGCGATCTCCTGCGCGAGCTGCTCGGCCAGGAGGAGCTGCGCGAGCTGATCGACCCGGAGGCGCTCGAGTCGGTGGAGGCCTCGCTTCAGCACCTGGTCGAGGAGGCGAAGGCAAAGGACCGCGATGCCCTTCAGCAGATCCTGCGGCGCCTGGGGGACCTGACGGAGGATGAGTGCCAGGCGCGCGTGGGCGAGGCGCTTTCGGCGGCATCGATGCTGGGAAAGCTCGAGCGGGAGCGCCGCGCCGCCAAGGTGCGGATCGCCGGCGAGGAGCGCTGGATCGCCGCCGAGGACGCTGGCCTATACCGCGACGCTCTCGGCGTGCCGCCGCCCGCGGGCTACCCCGAGTCGTTCGGCGAGGAGGTCCCGGACGCGATGTCCGGCCTTGTCCGCCGCTACGCGCGCACCCATGGCCCGTTCCCGACTCGCCGCCTTGCCGATCGCTACGCAATCGATCCCATGCCTGCGCTTCGCGAGCTGGAACGCGAAGGAGTTCTCGTCCGCGGGGAGCTTCTTCCCGGCGGCACCGAGCGCGAGTGGTGCGACTCCGACGTTCTGCGCCGCGTGCGCCGCGCCTCGCTCGCGCAGCTTCGCCAAGAGGTCGAGGCGGTCGACCAGGCCGAGCTCGCCAGGTTCCTGCCGAGCTGGCAAAACGTTGACGCCCACCGGCCGGCCGGCGCGGGCCCCGATCGCCTGCGCGAGGCGCTCGTGCCGCTCCAGGGTGTTGCGCTCACTCCCGAGGTCTGGGAGCGGGACGTCCTTGCCGCGCCGCCTCGGCGCCTACAACCCGGCCTGGCTCGACCAGCTCACCACCGGCGGTGAGATCGTCTGGATCGGCGCGGGCTCGGTAATGCGCTCGGGCCGGGTTGCCCTCTACTTCCGCGACGACGTTCGCATCGCCGGGCCGCCGCCTTCGAACGCCAAGCTCGAGGTGCCGGCGGGGGAGGTCCACGAGCTGATCCGCGAGCGGCTGGCGAGTCGCCGGCGTTCTGGATCGACCTGGTCGCCGAGCTGGAAGCAAGCCCGGAGGAGCTTCAGGAGGCGCTCTGGGATCTGGCCTGGGCGGGCGAGGTGACCAACGACGCCTTCGCTCCGCTTCGCGCCCGCAAGCTGAGCGCTGTCCAGTCACAGTCGCGCCGCGGCCGGCGCTTCTCTTCGCGCCGGGCGGGCGCGACTGGCACGGTGCAGGGCCGTTGGTCCCTCACTGCGTCGCTCTTTCGCAGCCAGCCGGACGCCGGCCCGCGGATGCGCGCGCAGGCAGAGCTCATGCTCGAGCGCTACGGCATCGTTACCCGCGAGACGGTTCTGGCCGAAGGCGTGCCGGGCGGCTTCAGCTCTCTCTACGGCGAGCTCTCGAACCTCGAGATGCTCGGCTCGACGCGCCGTGGCTACTTCGTCGAAGGGCTGGGCGGAGCGCAGTTCGCGCTTGCGGGGGCCGTCGAGCGCTTGCGGAGCCTGCCTAGGGTTGACGAGGAGTACCTCGTGCTGGCGGCAACCGATCCGGCGCAGCCCTACGGCTCACAGCTCTCCTGGCCAAAGCTCGAAGGCGGCCGCAAGCCGGCGCGAACCGCGGGCGCCTACCTCCTCACCCTCAACGGCAACCCCCTCCTCTACGTCGAGCGGGGCGGTCGCGGCATTCTTCGCCTACGAGAAGTCGAGGGCCCCGCGCTCGTCGAAGCGGTGACCCAACTCGTAGAAGCGGCGCAGAATTCCGTGATCCCCAAGCTCGCGATCGAAAGGATCGACGGCGAACCGGTGATCGGGTCGGAGTTCGAGGACGTCCTGATCGAGGCGGGCTTCAACCGCCAGCCGCGGCGACTGGTGGCGTCCGCCTAGATGCCTGAGGGCGACACGATCCATCGCGCGGCGCGGCGCATGGATGCCGCGTTGCGCGGCAAGGAGATCGTGTTCGCCGACGCCCCGAACGCCCGCTCGCCGATTCACGGCAAGGCCGGGGTGTTGGAGGGCTCAGTCCTCGAGAGGGTCGAGGCCAGGGGCAAGCACCTGATCGCGCATTTCTCCTCGGGCCACGCAGTGCACAGCCACCTCGGCATGAACGGCCGCTGGTGGATCTCGGCGGACGGTTCGAAGCCATACGGCAAGCCGTGGCTGATCCTCTCGTCGGGACGCGGGATCGCCAGCCAGAACGGGGGCAAGATCCTGCGCCTGGTCTCCGAGTCGCGGATCCGCAACGACCCCGGGCTTGCGCAACTCGGCCCCGATCCTCTCCGGCCTGGGTTCGACGTCGAAGCCGCGGCCGACAGGCTCAGGCGCCGAGGCGCTGGGATTGAGGTAGGAGAGGCGGTCCTCGACCAGTCGATCATCGCCGGCGTCGGGAACGCGATCAGAAACGAGGCCTTCTTTCGCGCGGGGATCTCGCCGTGGCACCGGGTCGATGAGCTGACGTCCGAGCAGCTGGAGCGGATCGTCCTCGAGAACGAGAGGGTGATGCAGATCTCGATGGCGAAGGGCCGGCGCCCGCGCTCGATCTACCGGGCAAATCGCAAAGGCTGTCCGGCTTGCGGCGGGCCGATTTCGGTGCGTGGGCAAGGCGACGCAAATCGCACCGCGTACTGGTGCCCGGCGTGCCAGGCATAATCCCCGTCAGGGGTATTTGGGAGTGGCCGCCGGTGACACAATCGAACTACTGGGAAGAGTTCCCCTGTTCGAGGAGCTGTCCGCGGACGAGTTGGGCCGCGTGGTCTCCGTCGCGATCCCACGGTCATTCCCAAAAGGCGTGCGCGTTTTTCACGAAGGCGACGATTCAGATGCCTGCTACGTGGTCCGCAATGGCGACCTGCGCGTAACTCGTGAACATTCGGACGGCCGGGCGATCGCTCTCGCAACCCTCGGCCCTGGTGACTTCTTCGGCGAGCTGGCGATGCTCGACGGCGGTTCGCGCTCAGCCAGCGTCGAGACTTTGACGGACGCCGAGCTGCTGGCCCTTCCAGCGATGGACATGCGCCGCGTGATCGCGCAGCACGGTGACATCGCCGCAAAGCTGATCGTTGCGCTCACTCGCCGCCTCCGCGAGACGAACGAGCGCGTGGCGCGTCAGTCCTTTCAGACCGTGCCGAGCCGGGTTGCTGGAGTGCTCAATCAGCTTGTGGCCGAGGAGTCGATCCCCATCGATAGGGACGGCGTGACAGTGCGGATGACCCAGGCGGACCTGGCGCAGCTCGCCGGCACTTCGCGCGAGAGCGTGAGCCGGTTCCTGGCCACGCTGGAGCGAGCGGGAGTGGTCATGGTCGGCCGCGGGCGCGTCACGATCCTCGAGCCAAGGCGCCTGCGCGCCTACATCTTCTAGGCGTCTAGCCGCACGTGTGGAGGTCGGGGTCCGCTGGCGTTTCGCCAGGCGCGCCGCTGCAGTCCGAGAGCCGATCGAGCACCCGGCTGAGGCGCGCCGCCCGGCGATCGTCCTCGGCGGAGGGGTCGGCGAGGCGGTTCTCGAGCTGGTACGGGTCCTCCTTCAGTTCGTAGAGCTCCCGGTCGGTGAGCTTGCAATCGCCGTCCCTGGGCTCTCGCCACTCGCTGTAGATTTCGTCGCCGCGGAGCACGGATCCGAAGCCGAGGCACTTGTGGCTGAGCTCCGACAGAAGCGGCCTGTGCTTGGTCCAGGTCGGGTCGTCGCCGCTTAGGACAGCGAGCATCGACCGTCCGTCGGGTACCCGGCATCGACCGTCGGAGCGGCAGGCGTCGGTGTCCGCCAGGTCGAGGATCGTGGGCGCGATGTCGATGTTCGCGACAGGCTGCGGCACCTTTGGCAGCTCCTCGCCGTTTAGGTACTGGGGCGGGATCTTGGCCAGCATCGGCACGCGGATCGCGTCGAGATAGGGGAAGTACTTGCCCTTCTTAATGCGGTGCTCCCCGAAGAAGTAACCGTTGTCGGAAACGTAAAAGATGGCGGTGTCATCCTGAATTCCAAGCTCGTCGAGTTGGTCGAGGATCGAGCCGACGCCGCGGTCGACCTCCTGCATCGCCGCCATCGTGCAGCGGAGGCGTTGCTTGGCAATCTGGGCGTAGTTCCTCGGAAGCTTCCGGTTGATGATGCGCGAGGGCTTGTCCGACATATCGGCCTCGTTGAAGCTCGGAGGAAGCTTCACAGGCTCGTCCTTGAAGTGGAGCCAGTCCTGGTGGAGCGGGGTAGGGGCGTCCTGTCCGCAATGCGGGTCATCGGACTTGCGGTCATGGGGCGCGTAGTAGGACGTCCAGAGGAAGAACGGGTGGTCGGCCGAGTCCGCGATGAACTTCTCGTTCTCCCTCGTGATCGCCGTGGTCGAGTAATCCTCGCGATCGTGACCGACCGGCTTGAGCGTGCCCTGGTCTGAAACGTTGTAGTCGTAGTAGCCGGCTTTGCCGGACAGCTCGTACCAGGAGTCGAAACCCGAAGCCGGCTTGGGGGAAGGCGTGTAGCCGTTCATGTACTTGCCCGTGAAGCCGGTGCGATAGCCGGCGGCCCGGAGCCAGTCGGGCAGCAGGTTGTCGGGCTGGTCGAGGAGCGCCCAGTCGTTTTGTAGGACGCCGTGGTTGTGCGGGTACTGCCCCGTCATCATGCCCGCACGGTCAGGACAGCAGAGCGGCGGTAGGGCATGGCCTCGAAGCTCCGAGCCGCCCCGCTCGTCCACGAGGTCAAAGGTACGTGGCATCACGTGGCGATTGAACGTGCCGAGCTCCTGGTCGTCGACCATGAGGATGATCACGTTTGGCGCTTCACCCGCGGCCAGGAGTTCACGGTCCGACGAGCCGGCGCCGCAGGCGGCGATGGCGAACGTTGCGACGGCGGCCGTCAGCATTCCCGCTGCCGCCAGCCGAACCAGCGCCGATCGGGTCGCGCGAAGAGCCAAGGACAAAAGTCTAGGTACCTTCGACCCTTGGCAAGTACAGACCGAGAGGAGATGGTCGAACGCCAGCTTCGAGCGGGCGGCATCCACGACGAGCGGGTCCTTGCCGCGATGGGGACGGTGCCCCGCGAAGAATTCGTGCCGGATCGTCTTCGAGGTGACGCTTATGCCGACGGCGCCCTGCCGATCGGGCACGGTCAGACCATCTCGCAGCCCTGGGTGGTCGCGGCCATCTGCGCGTCACTCGAGCTGCGAGGCGGAGAGCGGGTGCTCGAGGTCGGAGGTGGCTCGGGGTATTCGACCGCCGTGATCGCCGAACTCGTGCGACCCGGAGGCGCAGTCAGGTCGTTCGAGCTGGTTCCCGAGCTGGCAATCAGCGCGCGTGAGACGCTCGGGCGCCTCGGCTACGGCGAGACGGAGATACTCGCGGGCGACGGCACAGGTGCAACGGACGAGACGTGGGACGCGGTTGCGATTCATGCAGCGGCCCCGGAGGTTCCAACCACGCTGATTCGACGCCCTGCGATCCGGCGGGCGCATGGTCCTTCCACTCGCACGCGGGAACGTGGACATGCTGACCGTGTTCAGGAGGATCGACGACGGTTCTGCGCAAGAGGCGACGCTCGAGAGCCGCGAGATCGCGAGAACGCGCTTTGTCCCGCTGCTCGGCGAATCCGGCTTTCAGACACCAGGCAGGTAGGCTCCGCGCGCCGTGACCGGACTGCTCGTCCTCAACTTCTTCTCGCCGGCGTTCATCGACCAGCTGAAGCGCGGCCGGAAGACCGCGACGATCCGGCTCGGCGACAAGTCGCGCAAGTACCAGTCGGGCCAGGTCGTGTGGATCACCGTCGGCTACCAGCACTCCCCCCGAGAGAAGATCTTCGCCGCCGTGATCGACGGGGTCGAGGTGAAGCGGGTCAAGGAACTTTCGCCCCGTGACATCGAGCACGATAACCCGGAGTTCCGCTCGGTCGATCAGACCATCGCCTTCCTCGAGCAGATCTACCGCCGCGAGGTAACGCTCGAGGACACGTGCACGATCGTGCGCTTCTCGCAGATCATCGAGCCCGCCACGCCCACAGATGGGGAACGGCGGCACGCCCCACCGCAACTAGAGGCCCTCCGATGCCCGCCCACCGCTTCTGCACCACCTGGGTGCTGGAGGCCGATCGCGAGCGCGTCTGGGACGCGATCTACGACTCGGCCAGCTGGCCGGAGTGGTGGCAAGGGCTCCACCCTCACCGAGCGTCTGGCGGATGGCGACGCTGGCGGTCTCGGCCAGCGGGGCATCTACGACTGGCGAGCGCGGCTCCCCTATACGGTGAAGCTTCGAGATCGTCTCGACGATCGTCGACCGGCCGTTCCAGCTTGGCGGGGAGGCCTCGGGGGAGCTGGCCGGCACCGGCCTGTGGCGCTTCTACGAGGACGGCGGCACCACGGCGGTCGTCTACGACTGGAACGTCAGGACGTTGAAGATGTGGATGAACCTGTTCAGCCCCGTCGCGAAGCCGATCTTCCGCGCCAACCACGACTGGGTGATGCACAACGGAGGCGAAGGCCTCGCGAAGCTCCTCGGGGCGAAGCTGCTCGTGAACGCCTAGGAGGCGCCGTTCGAGCCCGAGGTCTTCGGCTTTGCGCCCGTTCCCTCGCGTGACTCGATGATGCCGTCGATCAAGCCGTACTCGACAGCCTCGTCGGACTTGAAGAAGCGGTCGCGCTCCATGTCCGCGTTGATCTTCTCGAGGTCCTGGCCCGTGTGGTGGGCGTAGATCTCCTCGGTGCGCCGGCGAACGTTGAGCGACTCGCGCGCGTGGATCTCGATGTCCGTCGACTGGCCCTGGAACCCGCCAGAGGGCTGGTGGATCAGGATGCGCGAGTTCTTGAGCGCCATGCGCTTGCCCTTCTTGCCGCCGGTCAAAAGAAGCGAGCCCATCGACATGGCGATGCCGTAACAGATCGTCGCGACGTCGGGCTTGATGAACTGCATCGCGTCGTAGATCGCGAGGCCCGCATAGACCTAGCCGCCGGGCGAGTTGATGTAGAGCGAGATGTCCTTGTCCGGATCCTCGGACTCGAGGTGGATGAGCTGGGCGACGATCAGGTTCGCGATCTCGGCGTCGACCGGCTGGCCTAGGAAGATGATCCGCTCGTCGAGGAGGCGGGAGTAGATGTCGAACGAGCGCTCACCGCGAGCGGTCTGCTCGACGACCATCGGAACCATCGGCATGCGGGCAATTTACCGACCTCGCCAGTGAGGTGCCAGGCACGGCGCCCCGTACCAGGCACGCGCGCGCCAGTCGAGGTGCCAGGCTCGGTGCCAGGCACCAGGCACGCGCTGGTGCGGATCTGAGCGCTTCTCACTTAGATCCTGGAAATTTCACCGCTTTGTTCACTACACTCCACGGCGCGCCTGGCACTCTCATAGCCAGAGTGCCAAGATCAGCCGGGAAGCCACTCCCGGCACGACTTCGAGACAAACACCCAACGGAGGTACATAGTCATATGAAGCTCAAGCCTCTCGGCGATCGACTGATCGTCCAGGCAATCGAGGAAGAGGAGACGACGGCTTCCGGCCTCGTGCTCCCCGACACCGCGAAGGAGAAGCCGCAGCGCGGCAAGGTCGTCGCGGTCGGTGACGGCAGCTGGGACGAGGACGGCGAGAAGCGGATTCCGCTCGACGTCGCAGAGGGCGACGAAGTCCTCTACTCCAAGTACGGCGGCACCGAGCTCAAGGTCGACGGCGAGGACGTTCTCGTCCTCCGCGAGTCGGACGTGCTCGCGAAGGTCGTCTAACCAACTCTTAACGAAGGAAGGACTGAAAACATGGCTCACAAGGAGCTGAAGTACGACGCCGAAGCGCGTCAGGCATTGCAGGAAGGGGTCGACGCGGTCGCGAACGCGGTCAAGGTCACCCTCGGTCCCAAGGGCCGCTACGTGGTGCTCGACAAGAAGTTCGGCGCCCCCACCATCACCAACGACGGCGTCACGATCGCTCGCGAGATCGAGATCGAGGACGTCTTCGCCAACCAGGGCGCGCAGCTCGTCCGCGAGGTTGCCACGGCGACCAACGACGTTGCCGGTGACGGCACGACGACCGCGACGCTGCTCGCTCAGACGATCGTCCGCTCGGGCCTCAAGAACGTTGCCGCAGGCGCGAACCCGCTGGCGCTTCGCCGCGGTATCGAGAAGGCGGTCGACCAGGTTGTCGAGCACCTCCGCTACGAAGCAGTCGAAGGAGATCTCCGGCAAGGAGCAGATCGCCCGTGTCGCCGAGATCTCGGCCGCTGACGAGGAGATCGGCAACATCATCGCCGACGCCATCGAGAAGGTCGGCAAGGACGGCGTCGTGAACGTCGAAGAGGGCCAGACCTTCGGGATGGAGCTCGAGTTCACCGAGGGCATGCAGTTCGACAAGGGCTACATCTCCCCGTACATGGTCACCGACCAGGAGCGGATGGAAGCGGTCCTCGAGGATCCGTACATCCTCATCGCCAACCAGAAGATCGGCTCGGTCCGGGACATGCTCCCGATTCTCGAGCAGGTGATGCAGGCGGGTAAGCCGCTCGTGATCATCGCCGAGGACGTCGAGGGCGAGTCGCTCGCGACGCTGGTGGTCAACAAGCTCCGCGGCACCTTCACCGGTGTGGCGGTCAAGGCCCCGGGCTTCGGCGATCGCCGCAAGCGCATGATCGAGGACATCGCGATCCTCACGGGTGGCGAGGTCATCACCGAGGAAATGGGCCTCAAGCTCGAGAACACGCAGGTCTCGCAGCTCGGTCACGCTCGTCGCGTGGTCGTCTCCAAGGACACCACGACGATCGTCGATGGTGCCGGTGAGAAGAAGCAGATCGAGGGACGGATCAACCAGATCCGCGCCGAGATCGAGAACACCGACTCCGACTTCGACCGGGAGAAGCTCCAGGAGCGCCTGGCGAAGCTGGCCGGCGGTGTCGCCGTGGTCAAGGTCGGCGCTGCCACCGAGACCGAGATGAAGGAGAAGAAGCACCGCGTGGAGGACGCTCTCCAGGCAACCCGTGCAGCCCTCGAGGAGGGTGTCGTACCGGGCGGCGGTGTCGCGCTCCTGAACGCTCAGGACGCGATCGACCCGAAGGGTCTCGAGGCTGACGAGGCCACCGGGATGGAGATCATCCGCAAGGCGCTCGAGGCGCCGGTGCGTCAGATCTCGGAGAACGGCGGGCTCGAGGGCTCGGTCGTCGTCGAGAAGGTCCGCGGTCTCAAGACCGGCGAGGGCCTGAACGCCGGAACGGGCGAGTACGAGGACCTGGTCAAGGCCGGCGTCATCGACCCGACAATGGTGACCCGCTCCGCGCTGCAGAACGCGGCGTCGATCGCCAAGAACATCCTCACGACGGAGTGCATCGTCGCTGAGATGCCCGAGAAGGATGGCGCCGGCATGGGCGGCGGCATGCCTGACATGGGCGGCATGATGTAGCCAGCGCTCCCGCGCTGAGTATCGGAAGGGCCCGGGCGAAAGCCCGGGCCCTTTTCGTTGCCGCCGAACTCAGACCTCGCCGGCTTCGTTCCTCTTAAAAGGAGCGTTCGCCGTAGGTCTCCTCCACCCAGACCAGGCAGCCAGGAGTACCGCTGTGGTCCTCGTGGACGGCTACATCGATGTGCGAGTACGGGTTCGGATCTCCAAAGCTCGGGCTACTCGTGAGTGCAATGAAGTACTCGAACCGGTCATCGTCCGACGTTGCGCTTGCGGTGGAAGTACCCCCGTCGGCGACAGCTTCACTGAGGTCGGGATTCGTGCCGCCTCGGTCGACGAGGACGTAGATGTTTCTCTCGTCGTCACTATCAGCGAAGCGAAGCTCGAGGTTCCCTCCGGCGACACAGCGGCCCTCGATCGTTCCCAGGGGATCGAAGGCCGATCCCAGGCGGATGTACGTGTTGGATCCGGCATTCAGGTGGGAAGCCCGCCGGTAGGTACTCGCAGGCATGGCGCCCTCATTGGCCTCGAACGCCGCACTCGATAGACCTCCGAGCCGCTCGAGTCTGCCGCCTTGACGGCATGGACGTCTTCGAAGCCGGTCGTGTCGGAGTCGGCGAGGTCCGCGCGCTTGACCTGACCGTCCCTGATGTGTTTCGAGTGCACGGCGTTCCGCTTGATTTGGCCGCTCCCGATCTGCGATGCGGCGTAGACGGTGCCGCCCGAGATGGCGATGACAAGCGCCAGCGTCGAAACGACGTTTGCGTAGGTGAGTCTGCGATCCATGTCTCCCCCTTCGGTTGATTCGCAGGCTGAGTAAGCGCAAGGAACAAAGCGTTACGCGACTTTTCGTGCTAGACGCCCGCGAGCACGTCGGCCATGCGCTTCGGCGTCGACGCCGAGGGACTCCGCGTCAGCCGTGCCGCGCTCGGAGACCATCGAAACCTCCAGGAGCTCGGCCTCTTCCCAGGTCGCGAAGGCAGCGTCGCCGACCGCGCGCCGGACTCCGTTCAGCCCGAGCCGCACGAGGTTCGAGGGCACGTGAACGACCCGCCGGCGACGGTCCATGGTCCACGAGATGACACGGCTCATCTGTTCGTACGTGAGCCGCTCGGGGCCGGCCAGTTCGTGGCGGCGTTTGCCCGGCGACTTGTCGTCGAGCTCAGCGATCACGCAGCGAGCGACGTCGTCGGCCCAGATCGGCTCGAAGGCAGCGTCGGCGTCGCCAACGAGCGGAAGGGCGGGGAGGAGGGCCAGGCGCCGCGTAAGGGTCACCCACGGGTCCTGCGCGGTCGTAGACGATCGACGGGGCGAAGACGGTGCTGTCGCAGCCCGGAATCCGCGACCGCCTGTTCGGCCAGAGCCTTGGCTCGCATGAAACGGGTCCGCTGGAACTGGGTTGCGCCAATCGCCGAGAAGAAGATGAATCGCTCGACGCCCGCCTGCTCGGCCGCCCTGAGGAGCCGCGCGGTCGCCAGGCCGTTCAGCTCCTCGACCTTTGCCGCCGGCTGGTCGCGGATCGCAGCGGCGAGGTGGATCACCGTCTTGACGCCGCGGAGCGCCTGTCGACGAGTCCTCGCATCGCCCATCTCACCGAGGTCGCCAAGGGTGATTCGAACGTCGACGCGGTGCCTGCCGAGGCCCCGAGGGTCGCGTACGAGGGCGCGCAGGTCATCGCCGCGCTCGATCAGATGCGGCAATAGCGCCTTCCCAACCGTCCCAGTGGCTCCGGTTACGAGGATCACGCCGGTCAGGTTACGTAGAATGTCGCGCTCGCCGGGCCACCCGGCCTGAACGAGCAAGCTAGGCAAGGAAACTTTTCGTGGCTTATGTGATCGCAGAGCCCTGCATCGGGCAAAAGGACAACTCTTGTGTCGAGGTTTGTCCGGTGGACTGCATCCACCCGACTCCCGACGAGCCCGACTACGAGGGCGTCGAGCAGCTCTACATCGATCCGGACGAGTGCATCGACTGCGACGCCTGCGTCGAGGCGTGCCCCGTCGACGCCTGCTTCGCCGAGGACCAGCTCCCCGAGGAGTGGGCGAAGTACACCGAGATCAACGCTCAGTACTTCTCGAGCTAGGAAGCCCGATTAACGTGCGAGACTGATCGGCGCTCGGGCGCGCGGACCGCTAGCTCTGGATGACCTTGAGCTCGGTGCCCGAGGTCGGGCGGCGCCGATGCCATTGCCGGCGGCTCGGACTGAAGGACGGCCAGCTCCTGCGGAGTCGCCGAGACGATGCCGCGTGCGGTCTGGCGGATCGCGATCGACGCCGGGTCGTTCGGCTCCTCGATCACGAGCGGCGCACCCGCGTCAGCGTGGGCTCGAAGGTCCTCGGACAGCGGAACCTTGACCCGAGCAGCGGCACGTCGAGCTCGTCGGCGAGCAGCTCGCCGCCGCCCTCGCCGAAGATCGAGAAACGCTGACCGTCGGGAGTGGTGAAGCCGGACATGTTCTCGATCACTCCCATGACCTCGAGGTCGACCTTCGCGGCCATCTCGGCGGCGCGGCGAGCGACCGACTGCGCGGCCGGCTGCGGCGTCGTGACGATCGTGATCTTCGCCTGCGGGAAGAGCTGCGCGAGCGTCATCGAGACGTCGCCCGTGCCGGGCGGAAGGTCGAGGAGCAGGTAGTCGAGGTCTCCCCAGTCCACGTCCTCGAGGAACTGCTGAATCGCCTTGTGAAGCATCGGGCCCGCGCCAGACGACCGCGGCGTTCTCTTCGACGAAGAAGCCGATCGACATGACCTTGACGCCTGCCGGGCCCTCGAGCGGAATGATCTTGCGCTCCTCGTTCACGTCGGGGCGCCCGTCGACCCCGAGCATGCGGGGGATCGAGTAGCCGTAGACGTCGCAGTCGAGCGCGCCGACCGTCTGGCCCTCGGAGGCGCAGAGCCGCGGCGAGGTTCGCGGTCATCGTCGACTTGCCGACGCCGCCCTTGCCCGAGGCGACGCAGATCACGTTCTTGACCGCGGCGAGCGCACCCTGCGGGAGCCGGTTGCGGCCGAGAGACTGCTGGAGGTTCGGCCTTCTCGTCGTCGGAGAGGACGTCGAACTCGACGGCGACGGCGCGTGACGCCGTCGAGCTCGCCCACGTTCCTCTGTACCGCCTCGACGAAGTGGTTGCGGATCGGGCAGCCAGGGGTGGTCAGCGAGACGATCACGCCCGACCCGCCCGTCGTCGGCGATGTCGATCGCGCGGACCATGCCGAGCTCGACGATGTTCTTGCGCAGCTCGGGGTCGATGACCGCGCGAAGCTTTTCGGTGACCTGATCTTGTGTGGGGATACTCATTGCCCCCATTTTGACAGGCGTCGCCGGACTAGCTTGTGAGTCATGAATCGCATCAACATCGCCAAAGCATCTGACTTCGAGTACGACGAAACCGACCCGGAGGGTTTCGAGGGCGGCATGATTCGGCCCGGGCCGGACTTCGGCGCTCGGCAGACGGGAGCGAGCCTCTACGAACTCAAATCCGGGCAGGCGCTCTGTCCCTATCACTACGAGTGGGGCGAGGAAGAGTGGCTCCTGGTCCTCGCGGGAAGCCCGACGCTTCGCGACCCGGATGGCGAGCACAAGCTCGAGCCGATGGACCTCCTGTTCTTCCAGCGTGGGCCCGAAGGCGCGCATCAGATCCGAAACGACACGGCTGAGACCGCCAGAGTCCTGATGTTCTCCGACCAGGTCTGGCCGGCGGCGACGGTTTATCCAGATTCGGACAAGGTCGGTGTCTGGACCGATCGCGAGAGGACAGACAGCGCCCTTTTTCGCCGCTTAACCGGCGTCGACTACTACGACGGCGAAACGTAGGAACCCGGCGCGCGGATCCGGAAACGATTGGACCGCGAACCGTTCCAGGGCTGGACGAAGCTCAGCCCTTGAGCGCGTACCGGCCGCGCCCGCGGCGCTCGAGGATGCCTTCCGCGATGCCTTCGCGGATCGCTGCGCGGAAGCGCCCTGGGCCCCAGTGCCTTGCGCGGACAGCGTCGGCGATGGTCCGGCCGTCTGCCTCCTTTTCCTTGCGAAGGTAGTCCTCGATCAGGGCCAGCTCCTGGTCGACCCAGGTCTCGCGGTTCGCGCTGGGGTGGGTCGGCAGCGGCGAGAAGCCGGATGCGCCGGCGCCAGGGCGGTAGCGGCGACGCCCCGTGCGCTCGCGATCCGACCGCGCCTTGTGGCGCTCGGCGGTGGGGTCGGATGCATCCGTCGCTGTCATCGGCTCAGCGATGTCCTCCAGTCCCTTCTGCTCGGCGCGCAACCCGAAAAAGAGCTCGACGATCCCGCCGAATGCCATCACGCCGGCACCGACGAGATATCCGATCGCGACCTGGCCCGGGTCCTCTGAGGAGGCGAGCTTCTCGAACACGAGCGGGCCGGCAATTCCTCCGATCGCCGTCCCGATCGCGTAGAAAAAGGCGATCGCGAGCGCTCGCATCTCCATCGGAAAAACCTCGCTGACCGTGAGGTACGCGGAGCTCGCTCCCGCCGACGCGAAGAAGAAGGTGACCCCGAGCGCGGCGATCAGGCCCCAGTCCGAGAATTGCTCGCCGTTGAAGAGAGCCGCCACAACTACGAGGAGAGCGGCCGATGTGAGGTAGGTCCCGGCGATCATCGGCCGGCGTCCCACGGTGTCGAACAGGCGGCCGAGGAGAAGCGGCCCAAGGAAGTTTCCAAGCGCAAAGACTGCGTAGAAGATGCCCACCTTGTTGGCCGCGACCCCCAGGTAGGTGGTGAGCGTCAGGCCCAGGGTGAATGTCACGGCGTTATAGAGGAACGCCTGCCCCACGAATAGGGAAAAGCCCAGGAAGGCGCGCTTGGGATAGGTGCCGAACGCCGTCCTTGCGATCTCGCGGAACGGAATGCGCTCGCGCTGGCGTATCGCAATCGCCTCTTCGTCGGGCTCCGGCAGCTCTTCGCCCGTTTCCCTCTTCACGGACTCCTCGATTTCCGAGACGATCTGCTCCGCCTCGTCCTCGCGCCCGTGGATGAAGAGCCAGCGCGGGCTCTCCGGGACGTTCCTGCGGACGATGAGGATTCCAACGCCGAGAATCGCGCCCATCGCGAACGATGCGCGCCACCCGACGTCGAGCGCAAAGATCGTCTCTTTGAGAAAGAGCAGCGACAAGAGCGAGCCTCCGACCGCGCCCAGCCAGAACGATCCGTTGATGATCAGGTCGACCCGGCCCCGAGCGCGAGCTGGAATCAGTTCGTCGATCGCGGAGTTGATGGCCGCGTATTCGCCGCCAATCCCGGCCCCTGTGAAGAACCTGGCGGCTAGGAAGAACCACGGGGCAAAGGCGAACGCCGTCGCGACGGTCGCCACCAGGTAAAGGCCAAGCGTGACGAGAAAGAGCTTCTTGCGGCCGAAGCGATCCGTGAGCTGGCCGAAGAACAGGGCGCCGAGACAGGCGCCCGCAACGTAGAGGGCGGCGGCAAGGGAGATGTCCCCGTTGGTCAGCTCGATGCCACTGCCCTTCTCGACGAGCGTCGGGGCGAGGAAGCCGATGATCGTGACCTCGAGTCCGTCGAGGATCCACACCGCGCCGAGGCCGAATACGACCCGCCAGTGAAACTTTGACCACGGAAGCCGATCCAGGCGAGCTGGGATCCGCGTCTCGATGGTGCCGCCCGCTTCGCTCATGTCTCCTCCTTGATCGGGCCGTCCTCGTCACGCGCCTTGCTACCCCGGAACCCAGAATGAGAAACGGGCCCTTTCGGGCCCGTTTCTCGGGAGGAGAGGTACTAATCCTGCGCGCGGTGTGTGCGCTACAGGTTTCTCCGGTGCGTCCCTCTCCGGGCGCATCGGGCTAAGGGGTCCGGCTACGACTTGGTCGTACCGGCACCGACGCGGGTCTGAACCGTGGACTGAAGGTCCTTGACGGCCTTCTCCGCGCGGGCGCGGTTCTCCTTGACGGCCTTCTCGACCTTCGTGCGGTTCTGCTTGACCGTGCGCTCAGCCTTCGTGCGGTTCTGCTTCACCGTCTTCTCAACCGAGTTGCGACGCTGCTTCAGGTCGCGCTCGAGGCGATTCCGCGTGCCGCGTGCACGGGTCTGCGCCTTTCGACGAGCCTGACCGCCACGACGCTCGAGCTTGTTGATCTCGCGCGTGACCTGCGTCCGGATGCGCTTGATCTCGCGATCACGGCTTGCGGTCTCGGTCAGAGGCTTCACGGTGTCCGCAACGGTGAGGGCGGCACCGACGGGGACGTCAACTGCGCGCTCAGCGGTCTCTCGGACATAGGCGACGGCGGTCTCGGTGATGTTCCGCTCGTTCTCCGCGCGGGTCTGCGCTGCCTTCTTGGCGGCGGCGCTGCGGCTTGCCTTGGTGGTTTTGGTGCTGGTGGTGGCCATGTGTGACTTCACTCCCTTGTGGGTGGTGTCGAGAAGCAGGTGCTATCCCTGTCTTCCTTAAGTTGCTTAGAACTAACAAGCTTCATACTAGCAAAGAGTACGAACACATGTTCTTACCCACCGAACGGGCACGGTTACGCGCGGAGGGCGAAAAAGGCGGGGATCAGGCGACTACGGGCGTGAGAACACGCCCGATCCAGGCCTGAGGATCGTCAAGCTCTGCGAGCGAGGGGAGGGTGTCAACGCTCTCCCAGACCCGATCCAGGCCCTCGATGCCGGCCTCTTCGGCGACGGCGTCACACCAGCGCTTGCCCAGCTCGTACTGGCGGAGCTTCGCGCCCATGCCCAGGACGCGGGCGATCATGTCGACGAGGCCTGAGCGCTGAGCACGGCGAGCGTCCATCCGCGCTCGCATGGTCGCCAGAGCAGGCTCGTCGGCCGAGGCTTCGTCCATCACATGCTCGGCGTAGCCCTCGACGACCGCCATCACCGACTGCACGCGATCCATGACCTCGCCCTGTTCGGGGTTGGCGAAGATCCGAGTCAACTCACCGCGAAGAATCCTGCGCAAGCCGTCGCGCGGGTCAGGCGCAACGAGGCTCCTGGCGCGCGAGATCACCTGGCGCATATCGATCCCGCTCGAGGCGGCTTCCATCATCTGCGCGACGAGCTCCGCGATGTGGTCCCGAAGCCACGGCACCGAGTGAAACTGGATCGAGTGGGTCTGCTCATGGATCGAGACCCACATCAGGAACGGCTCGGGCTCAACTTCGAGCTTCGCCGCTGCGTCTTGCAGGTTGGCTCCGACCAGAAGCATGCGCGGCTCGCCGGGCTCTGGGCGGAGTGACACCTGGTACTGGCCCAGGACTCGCTTGGCCGCGTAGCCGAGCACGACTCCCGCCTCGGCGCCCGCCGCAGCTCCCAGCCCGCCACGCAGAAGCGGCCCGAACGGTCCCGGCAGCGAGACGTCGCCGGCGAGGCGCTCCTCGAGCGGAGTCGCCAGTTGCATCAGCTCGGCGAGGTTGGAATCGATCCACTCGTCCCTCGAGACGACCTCGACCTCCGGAACGTCAGAGGTAGGTACAAGCGTCGAGTACGCGAGCGCGCGGCCCAGTGCCCTCGAGCACGTGTCTCGAACGGACGCCTCGTCGAGCGCCGAGGCTTCATCGCCGGCCAGCTTGCGCCCGAGCCGGGACGCAAGGCTCCAGTCGACGATGCCCTTGAGCTGCTCGTCAGGCATCGGGCGAGCGCTCCTGTGCACCGCGCACCTTGTCGAGGAGCTCCTCGTTGCGAGCGGCGAGCACGGGGTAGCGAGCGTCGAGGCCAAGGTCGGCAGTCGTCGAGCTCATAGCCCGCAAATCCGACCGCGCCGCCGGCCTCGCTGACCATCAGCTGGGCCGCTGCGGCATCCACCGAGCGACAGCCGCGTGCGCTGAGCATCCCGTCGAGGCGGCCGGCTGCGACGTAGGAGAGCGTGATCGCGATCGAGCCGATGACGCGCACCCGGTAGGCGGTTCCAGCGAGCTCCTGGATAACCGGCGCCACGCGGGCAGGCTCAGCCGACTCGAGGCCGACGACTTCGAGCCCGTAGCCAGGGCCTTCGAGCGAAAGCGTCCGGCCGTCGAGCCAGGCCCCTTCGCCGCGTTTGGCGGTGAACTCCTCGCCGGCGCCGAACTCGTAGACGTAGCCGAGCTCGACGTCGGCCATGGATGGGCCGGACGCGATCGCGACGCTCAGGGAGTGGGCCGGAATCGTGCGGCGGGTGTTGAGCGAGCCGTCGATTGGGTCGATCACCACGCGCCACTCGGACTGCTCTTCGCCAAAGGCGACTTCGCCGCGCTCCTCGGAAATGGCGGTGAAGGAGAGACCGGACTCCGACGTGGAGCCGCTCGAGCTCCGCGAAGACCGCGTCCTCACAACGGCGGTCGAGAACGAGGGCGTGATCTCCCCCCTCGCCGACGCCCTCGTACTGCGTGCGGCCTTCGATGGTGGGCTCCGCGTCGAACAGCTCGCGATGGGCCTCGACGGCCCTGCGCATAGCACCGAACCAGTCGAGCTCCAGCATGCCCCTGACGTTAGTGGAGGGCACCGTCGCGGGCGGGTAGCGTAGTCGTGGATGGTGGCTGAGGGGTACGACAACGCGGACCGCGAACAGGCCAGCGTCGTCGGTCATCGCGCCGGCCCGCTGCTTGTCTCGGGGCGGGCAGGCTCCGGGCGATCCGAGGCACTCGTCAGGCGCTTTGTCTCGCTGGTCGAGGACGGCGTGAGGGCCGAGCGGATCCTCCTGACGTGCCGGACGCGCGCCGGCGCCGCCCACCTGCGCGACAAGGTGGAGGGGGCTCTGGCGCATCCACACGAAGAGCTCTGGATCGGCACTCAAGCCGAGATCGCGGAGCGCATCCTTCGCGAGCACCCAACGGAAGCCGGGCTCGATCCCTTTTTCACCACCGTGACCGCGGCCGATCGGCTCGCGATCATGCTCGACCGGGTTGACGATCTGCCGCTGCGCCGCCACGAGATCCGCGGCAACCCCGCGGGCCTCCTGGCGCGCCTCCTACGGCGGATAGATCTCCTCAAGCTCGAGTGCGTTACTCCGGATCGCCTGCGGGATTGGGCCATGGCACGCGACCGCGAGGCGACCCGTCCCGCCGAGCGCGAACGCTCACGCCGCGAGGCGGAGTTCGCCGAGCTCTACGCGCGACACGACCGGATGATCGCTGAGGCGGGTTCGCTCGACGAGGGCGATCTCGTGGTGGCCGGGGCTCGGCTCATGGCCGACCGCGTCGACACCTCCGAGGAGCTGACGAGCCGGTTCGAGCACGTGATGGTTGACGAGCTCGAGGACGCCGCCCCCGCCCACATGCGCTTCATGGCCGAGCTGGCACGCAGAGCGAGAAGACATCGTCGCTGCGTACGACCCGCATCAGTCCATCAGGCGCTTTCGCGGCGCGGCCCAAGGAGCCGCACGACTGGTTCCATGAAGCGTGGCCCGACGCAGGCGAGATCGAGCTCGACAGGACAGCATCGCGCCGGGGAGATGGTTGCGACGGCGGTGGCGGCGATGCTCGGCGAGGCCGTCGAGCCGCCTGCCGAGCCCGACGCTCGGTGCGGTTCTGGCGTTGCGAGGGCGAGCAGGCTCAGGCCCAGGCGGCCGCGCGGGAGATCGAGGCGCTCCTCTCCGCGGGAGAGGCGATGCCCGAGCAGATCTGCGTGATCGTCGCGTCCGGGTGGCGCCAGGGGCGCCTGGTCGCTGCATCACTCGAAGAGCGGAACGTGCCCTTCCGTTACGCGGGCGACGCGTCCTTCTTCGCCCGCCCCGAGGTGCGCGACGCGCTCGCCTGGCTGCGGATGCTGGCCGACCCGTTCGACGCCGCAGCGGTCGTGCGGGCGCTCACCCGCCCGCCGGTCGACCTGCGCTCGGCGGATCTGGCTCGCGTCACGACCATCGCGCGCAGGCGAAAGCTCGACATGGTCTCGGCGCTCGATGCTGCGCTCGAGAGCCCACAGCTGCGCCCGGAGGCTCGCGACCGGATACAGGCGTTCTTGAAGCTCCAGCGGTCAGCGGCCAAGGCGATGGAGGCCATGCGCCCAGACGTGTTCGTCCGGCGCCTGATCGAGCGCGTGGGGATGCGTCGCCACCGTCTCTTCGCGGCCACCCCCGAAACCGCGGAGCGCCTGGTCAATCTCTCGCGCCTGGCCGAGATCGCCGCCGACTGGTCGCGCCGGGTTCCGCGTGGCTCGGTCCGCGACTTCGTCAGGCACATCGCGGCCGTGGCCGAGGCAGGCGAAGTGGGCGCCGAGGACGCGGACCCACCGGCGCCGGGTTCCGTGATGCTGGCCGAGCCCGCGCAGGTCAAGGGGCTTGAGTTCGAGGCCGTCTACCTCCTGGGGCTCCATGCGGGCTCGATGCGCCTTGCCCCATGGGAAGACCGCTGGGTTCCCGAAGAGTTGGCTTCCGGCTTGCTGCCTGAGGCCGGTGACGAGCTGGTCGCCGCAAGGCAACGGCGCCTCGCGTATCTCGCGATGACCCGCGCCAAGCGCTCGGTCGTTCTCTCGTGGCCGACTGAAGCCGATCGCGAGACCGTCAGCGCGGCGCCGTTCTACGAAGCAGCGCGCGACGGACTCGGCGCCGCGGAGGAGTTTCAGGAAGAGGAGGTGTTCGGCCCGGCGGAGGGCCTCCACGCGACCTACAGGATGGTTCGCGACGAGGTGCTGGAGGCGTCGTGGCGAGCCGGCTCGGCGCTGTCGGAGATGCGGCTCGACACGGCCGAGGACGTGAACGCGGCTGTCGCCCGCTACCTCGAGCTGATCAAGCTCGCGTCGCTTCTGCAGCGTCCGGGCCAGGAGGCTGCTCGCGAGGTATTGGGCGCTGTCAACGAGCTCTTGGCGCGCGTCGCCTCGCCGGAGCAGCGCGCGGTGCTCGAGACGTCGGCGCTCGACGATTACGTGCTCGGAGAGGAGCAGGATCGCGATCGCCGCCGCGACGCCATCGCCGCGCGGCGAGAGCCGTCGCTCGAGCAGTTCATCCCGCGCCGCGGCGACGGACTCGCCCTCTCGGCCTCAGACATCGGCCTGTACCGGACGTGCCCCCTCAAGTACAAGTTCGCTCGCGTCTTCGCGATCCCGCAGGAGCCGACGATCAACCAGCGTTTCGGGATCCTCATCCACAACGTCCTGCAGAACTTCCACTCCGAGGAGATGCGGGCTCGCAACGGCGGCGGAGACTCGAGCGGCGCAAGGCCGGGCAGCCTCGACCGGCTTCTCGGACTGCTCGAGGCCGGGTGGCGGCGGACGGGTTTCGGCGCTTCAGATGACGAGCTTCAGTACCGCGACCGCGCGGTCGCGGCTCTAGCCCGCTACCACGAGCGCCACATCCGCGAAACGCCCGAGCCGGTCTGGCTGGAGCGAAGCTTCTCGTTCGCGATCGGCGACCACCACCTCCGTGGCCGCATCGACCGCGTCGACAAGCGGCCGGACGGCGCCTACGAGCTCATCGACTACAAGACGGGCGAGCAGTCGGCGGCCTCGAAGCTTGCCGAGGATCTCCAGCTCGCGCTCTATCGGCTGGCGGCCAGAGAGGCCTGGCAGCTCGAAGCCACGCAGGGCGCCTACTGGTACGTCCTCGCCGACGAGCGGATCGAGGTGCCGCCGGAGCCCGACGACGCCGAGCGGGTGGAGCGAACGGTTCTCGAGGTCGCGGGCGGCATCGAGGCACAGGACTTCGAACCGCGCCCGTCGTACGAGATCTGTTCGTGGTGCGACTACCGGCTGATCTGCCCGGCGTCTGAAGCCTGAGGGCTCAGGCACCTCGCGCGCTAGGACTCCGGCTCGACCTCTTCGTCGTCGTCGTTGCGCTGCCTGAGGAAGCGCTGGAAGTCTCGTGCGATCGTGTCTCCTGTCGGCACCTCCGGCAGTTCGATGTCGTCGTCCTGCTGGGACTCGAGCCGGCGGACGAGCTCCTCGATCTCCGGATTTGCCGAAACGGCGCGATCGACCTGCTGGTCGAAGCGCTCCATCGCGTCCTCGAGTTCAGATGCCTCCAGGGCGATGCCGGTGAGGCCCTCCAGCCTGCGGAGCAGCGCGAGGGCGGCCTTGGGGTTCGGAACGGCGGCGACGTAATGCGGGACCGCAGCCCACAGGCTGGCCGAAGGCATGCCACGCTCGCGGGCCTGGTCGTGAAGCACGCCGACGATTCCCGTCGGCCCCTCGTAGTTGGAGCGGCTGAGACCGAGCTCGTCGATCATCTTCTCGTCGCTCGCAAGGCCGGTGATCGGCACGGGGAGGGTGTGGGCAACGTCGGCGATCAGGGCGCCGAGGCTGATGAGCATCTCCGCGCCCATTCGCTCCGCGACGTCGAGGATCGCCGTCGCGTAGGAGCGCCACCGGAGGTTGGGCTCCACCCCCGTCATCAGGATCATGTCCTTGGTGGCGCCGGGTGCGGGGGCCGAGACGAAGGTGTTCTGTGGCCAGTCGACGTGTCTCGTACGGCCCTCGATGAGCCGGATGGTCGGCCGGTTCACCTGAAAGTCGTAGAAGTCCTCAGGGTCGAGCTTCGCGACCACGTCGGCCTCGAGGCTTCCCGCGATGGTCTCCAGTGCCGTCGAGGCGGCCCCCGCAGCATCGTTCCACCCTGCGAACGCGCAGACGAGGACCGGCGAGCGCAGCTCAGGCGGGTCCCCTTCCCAGATCACGTGGTCCACTGCCCGAGCCTACCTGCGAACACGCAGTGGCGCGACCGCGAAGCGCCGGGGCCAGATCCACCCACGCCACCGCCGAGGTCGAGATCGACTTGCGTAGTGCAAGTCGAATCCCCCGTCGTTTTGGCATCTCAATCGGGGAAGAGATGGCCTTGCGTAGTGCAAGTCCAGGCCGACCTCGGCGGTGGGGGGGTTTGCGGCGTCCGGGGCGTCTCGCACAATCGACCGGTGCGCCCGAATCTCGCCGCAGCCGCTGATCTCACCACCGCGCCCGCCGGCGACGAGGCGCCGCGCGTGGCCGACCTGCGCCCGGGACAGCGATTTGCCGGGTCCTTCGCCGTATCGCGAAAGGATCGTCTCACCGCGCGCAATGGTTCGGGCTACCTGGCCCTCGAGCTGCGCGACCCATCCGGCACCCTGCCCGCTCGCGTATTTCGCGAAGCCGACCGGCTCGGCCTGCGCTTCGAGTCGGGCGACGCCGTCCGAGTGACGGGAAGAGTTGAGCGCTTCCGCGGTGAGCTGACGGCGGAACTCGACGATGTCCAGCGGCTCGAGCCCGGCAGCTACGACCCGGCCGACTTCCTCCCGGCTGCCTACCGCTCGATCTCTGAGCTCGAGGGGTTCCTGGAGCACCTCCTCTCGGAGATCCACAACGCCGGCCTCCAGGCAGTCGCAATCGCTCTCGTTGGGCAAGGCCCCCATGCGGCCGAATTTCGCCGAGCGCCATGCACCCAGTGGGGACACCACGCGTATCTCGGCGGGCTGATCGAGCACACCGTTGCCGTCGGCACCCTCGTTCTCGAGACGTGCCAGCTCCACCCGCGGCTGAACTCGGATCTCCTGATGGCGGCGGCGCTCGTGCACGACGTCGGCAAGGTCCGCGAGTTCACGTACGGCGCCGAGTTCGGCGTCTCCGAGGAGGGGCGGATGCTGGGCCACCTTCAGCTCGGCGCCTCGATGGTGGACGCTGCGGCCCAGGGGCTGGATCCCGAGCTGCGACTCGCGCTCGTGAACTGCGTCCTCAGCCACCACGGCCCGCCGGACGGGCCGCGCGGTCGCGAGCGGTTCGCGACGCCCGAGGCTCTGGCTCTCTACCGCATCAACGCCCTCGACGCAGGTGTCAAGGGCGCGCTCGAGGCCGGCGGCTAGGTCTCCTCGGCCTCAGACCGCGAAGCGCGATGAACCAGCTGCGCGGCGATGCCGAGCGCCAGGATCGCGAACGCAACCTCGAGGGTGCGCTCCGAGACCTCGTTCGCGACCACCACGCCGATGCCGACGCCCACGATCGACAGGACACCGATTACCGCCGCATCGCCCAGCCGCACGTTCCCGTAGCGGTTCTGCCGCCAGGTCCCGGCGATGGCGACGATCACGATCGCAAGGAGCGACGTGGCCTCGGCTCGAACCTGCGGCTCGTCGAGGAACAGCGCGAGGGCGGGAACGAAGAGGATCCCGCCCCCGACGCCGACCAGGCCGCCGACGAACCCGCCCGCGATGCCGAAGATGATGACCAGGAGAATGTCCATCTTCAGATCAAAAACTGGATCGCGACGATGACGAGAAGCAGCGCGAAAAGGTAGGAGACGAAGCGCTGCGGAATCCGCTGCTGGAGCGCGGTGCCGGCGATTACTCCGCCGACCGCGGGGATCCCGATAGCGAGGCCGTTGACGACGTCGACGTTGCCGTAGGCGCCTTGGCCGGCGGATGCAAACGAGGCGATGATCACGATCGCGGCAAGGCTCGTTCCGGTCGCCTCCCGCTCTCCGTAGCCGAACCAGAGCACCAGTAGCGGGACGATGATCGTGCCTCCGCCGACCCCGAACAGCCCGCTGAAAATGCCGGCCAGAGTGCCTACGACCGCGAGCTTCAGGTATCGAGGGGACTCGTCGGACACCGCGGGCGATACTAGTTACGCCCCTTGACCCAAGCTTCCACCGATCAATCCGCCCTGCTCGCGCCCTTCGTTGCGGCACCCGAGCGCTGCGCCGTGCTCACGGACGTCGACGGGACCCTGGCACCGATCGTCGACCGCCCAGAGGACGCCGAAGTACCTCTCGAAACCTCCGAGATCCTCCGCCGGCTCGCCGGCATCTATCCGCTTGTCGCCTGTGTGACGGGACGCCGTGCGCTCGAAGCGCGCGACATGGTGGGCGTGGCGGACCTGGTCTACGTCGGTAATCAGGGCTTCGAGCTCCTTCTGCCGGGCAAGGATGTGCCTGAGATCGATCCCGCTGCCGGCCCCCGAGGGTCAAGCGCCGCGGATTTCCTCTCGGAGCTCGACTGGGAAGAGCTCGGGGCGGTTGGCGTGCGACAGGAGGACAAAGGCCCGATTCAGGTTCTCCACTGGCGCGGCTGTGACGACGACGTCAAGGCCGAGCGTGCAGTGACCGACATCGCGGAGGCGGCGCGGGACCGAGCGCTGATTCCCCTTTGGGGGCGGAAGGTTCTCGACCTCAGGCCGGTTGCGGGAATCGACAAGGGCTCGGCAGTACACCGGCTCCTGGTCGATCACGCGCCGCTCGACGCTGCGCTCTTCGCCGGCGACGACCGCACCGATCTGGACGCCTTCCGGGCGCTGAGCCGTCTCGCCGGGTCCAAGAGACTCGGAAGCGCGGTTCGTGTCGGGGTCGTCTCGCCGGAGAGCCCGAGCGAGATCGAGGCGGAGGCGGACATCGTGGTTGCCGGCACGCTGGGCGTCCGTGCGATCCTCGAGGCACTGCTGGGCTGATGCTGTTCTCCGAGCTTTTACGAATCGCCGTTCTCCTCGTCGCCGGCGTGGCGACCGCGCTTGGCGCGATCTCGGTCCTGCTCGCGGGGCGGGAAGAGCCATCGAACCTCGCGCTCGCGGTGCTTGGTGGGTGGTGGCTCCTCGCCCTGTTCGCAGGGCTCGTCTACGGCACGACCCAGCGCGCAGCGGAGTCACTCGGCCCGGCTCTGCGTGCGGCGCGGACGCAGACGAGCCTGCCGTCCGAATCGGAGGGACGGATAGCGCTCATGCGCCTGTGGCCGATCGGCGCGTTCGCCCTTGTCTGCGCGATCGCGGGAGTGTTCTTTCCTCAGATCGCGGCGATCGGCGCGGGCTACGCGATCCTCATCGCGCTCGGGTGGCGCCGGCGTGAGGCTGCGGTGCAGGCGATCGAGGACCGGGACGGCGTTCGGTTCTACGTCGAGGCCTCTCACGCCCATCAGCCGATCCGGCTCGTTCGCACTCCAGGCCTCTATCGGGATCGGGCGCCTCAGGCCAAGCCGCCACCACCACCGCCTGCCCCGAGCTGACAGCGCTCTCGCGGAATCGCGCGAAGGCGAGAGCGGCGCCGAGCCCGGCCAGGAGACCTGCCGTGCCGCCCATCACCAGAGCCGCTCGGGCGCCGAAAACGCCCGAGAGCAAGCCGGTGATCGGACCCCCGATCGGGGTCGATCCCATGAAGACGATCATGTAAAGGGCCATGACACGGCCCCGCATCGAGGGGTCGGCCGCGAGCTGGATGGTTGAGTTGACACCAGCCGCGAAGGTGACGCTGGCGGCACCGAGCGGGACCAGCGCCAGCGCCTCGAGCTTCAGCGTCGGCGCTGTCGCAGCGATGAGCTCGAAGACTCCGAAGGCGATGGCCGAGCCGATCAGGTGCCGCTCGCCGATGCGCTCGCGCGTGCCCATCACCACCGCTCCGATCACGGCACCGACGCCCATCGAGATGACGAGGGCCGAGTAGCTCGCGGCTCCGCCGTCGAACGTCTGGCGCGCCAGGAGTGGCAGCAGGACCATGAAGTTGAGGCTCAGCGTGCCGACCAGGGCCATCATCGCGAGGGGGATCGCCAGCTCCGGGGTGCGCGTGGCGTACCGGAATGCGATTCGTATGGCGCCCGGCTCGCGGGCCGCGAGCTTGGGCGGCGCCAGCGCTTCTGTATCGAGGGAGCGAAGGGCCAAGAACATGCCCGCGTACGACGCGGCGTTGATGAGGAAGCAGAGCTCGATCGACCCGCCGGCGATGAGCACGCCGGCGATCGCGGGGCCGGTGATCCTCGAGGTGTGGACGAGGACGCTCTGGAGCCCGACGGCGTTGACGACCCTGTCCGCTGCCGACGATCTCGATCACGTAGCTCTGGCGAGCAGGCGAGTCGACGGCCAGGACGAGGCCGCGGGCGAGGACCAGGGCCATGACCATCCAGGCGGCGACGTTGTCCGTGGCAGCGAGTCCGAACAGGACCAGCGGCGGGATCGTCATCAGCGCCTGGGTCGCCATCAGGAGCTTGCGCTTCGACATCGAGTCCGCGACCAGACCGCCCCAGGCGCCGGCGAGCGAGCATCGGCAGGAACTGCAGCGCGGAGGTGAGGCCAACGGCGAAGGCGCTGCCGGTGAGCGTGAGGACCAGCCACATCTCGGCGACGATCTGCATCCAGTTGCCGCAGACCGACACGAGCTGTCCCGCGAACCAGCGCCGGTAGTTCGGGATCTCGAACGAGCCGACGCTGCGTCGCAGGGCGGCCGTCACGCGGAGTCCTCGAGCATTCGCTCGAGCATCTCGGCGGCGTCTTCGAGCGTCTCAGGTCCTCGTCCGTCATTGGACGGATTCGTTTCGACAGATAGGCGTTCTTGCGCTTGCGGACGCGCTTCATGAGATCGCGCCCGTCAGAGCTGGTGGAGAGGAGGCAGGCGCGCCCATCAGTTGGATCCGGCGCGCGGGCGATCAGGCCTTCGGCCTCGAGCTTCGCCGCGATCCGGGTGGCGGTCGGGCGCTTGACGCGCTCCATGTCGGCGAGTTCCGAAGGGGTCAGAGGCCCGTGGCGATCGACGGTCGCGAGGGCGGAGAGCATCGTGGGTGAGAGCTCGGCGCCGGCCTCTTGGCGCATGCGCCGCGCGGTACGCACGATTGCGAGCCGCAAGCGGGCTGCGGACTCAGCTATACGCTCGTCACGACGCACTGGAAGTAGTTGCCATCGCTAATTAGCTTAGCAAACTACCTCTCTCTCGGCTACTCAGAGGTCGCGCTTACACAGCTTCTTGAATTCGCCCCAGGGCCTCGTGTTGGCGACGTCGGCCTTCGTGAGCCAGGCGCGGCGCGCGTTGGCGATCCCGTAGCGCATGTTCGCGAGCGTCGAGATGCGATGGGCGTCGGTGTTGAGGCAGATCTTCACTCCGGCCTCCGAGGCGAGGCGGGCGTTCTGCTCGGAAAGGTCTCGGCGGTTCGGGTTGCCGTTGATCTCGATCATCGTCCTGGCTTCGGCCGCCGCCCCGACGACGGCCTCGATGTCGAAGTCGTAGGGCTCGCGGCGCAGCAACATCCGTCCGCTGGGGTGGCCCAGACAGTCGACGAGCGGGTTCTGGACGGCGGCGACCATCCGCTTTGTCATGTTCGCCTTCGTCATCCGAAACGACGTGTGGACGCTCGCAACGACCCAGTCGAGCCGCTCCAGCAGCGAGTCCTCGTAGTCGAGAGACCCGTCGGGGAGGATGTTCACCTCGGAGCCGGCGAGCACACGAAAGCGCCGCGTCGCGATCCGCTCGTTCAGCTCGGCGATCTCCTCGATCCGCTCCTCGAGCATCTCGGGCGTCACGTGGTCGCCGAAGCCGTGGCTTGCGGAGTGGTCGGTGATCGCGAAGTACGCGTAGCCCAGCGAGCGCGCTGCCGTCGACCATCTCCTCCAGTTCGTTCTTTCCGTCCGAGAGCGTGGTGTGGGAGTGGAGATCGCCCTTGATGTCGTCCTGCGTAACGAGCTCTGGCAACTCGCCATTGAGCGCAGCCTTGATCTCACCGCGTGTTCTCGCTGAGCTCAGGCTCGATGTAGGCGAGCCCGAGACGCTTGTAGACCTGCTTCTCGGTCGCGAACTGCTCCGCCTTGCCCGATCTCGACGTCCGTGATGCCGTGCTCCGAGACTGAGAGGCCCATCTTCACCGCGCGCTCGCGGAGCGCCACGTTGTGAGCCGGCGAGCCCGTGAAGTGCTGGAGCAGGTTGCCGTAGGCCTCCGGGGCGACGATCCGAAGGTCGATCGAGACCCCGTTGTGTGTCGTGATCTTGGCCCCGCCCTGACCAGGGTTTGCCCGATGCCGCCGCAAGCGCATGCTCCACCAGCGCCGTCGCGAGGGCCTTCGGATCCTTCGCGGTGGCGATGATGTCCACGTCCTTGCAGGTCTCGGTCATCCGACGCGCCGAGCCGGCAACCGCGACCGCCTCGGATGCCGGGTGCTCGCGCAGGTCGGCCGCGATCTTCTCGGCGATGGGGAGGACGTCTGAAAGCAGGACGCGCTCGGCCGGGCCTTCCGTGCCGAGCTTTTCGAGCTGGGCGGCGATGTTCTCCTCAGCCTTCGGGCCGAGTCCCTTCATCGCGCGGATCCTCTGCTCGTCGATCGCCTTGCGAAGGTCCTCCACGCTCGCGACGCCGATCTCGTCGAACAGGCGCTTTGCGGTTTTCGCGCCCATGCCGGGGATCCGGGTCACCTCGACGAGCGACACCGGGTACTTGGCCTTCAGCTTCTCGGCCGACGGAATCACGCCCGTGTCGAGGAGCGCCTTGATCTTCTCCTCGCTCGTCTTGCCGATGCCCGGCAGGTCGGTGACCTTGCCCGCTCGCGTCAGCTCGGCGATCGATACCGGGCTCTGGCGGATCGTCTTGGCAGCGTCGCGATACGCGTTCACCCGGTACCGAACCGCCCCGTCGAGCTCGTAGAGCGTCCCAAGCTCCGAGAATGCGTCGGCGATCTCGGCGTTCTTCATGTCCTTCTTCGCCATCCGGCAAATAGCATCGTGGCATGGAAGGCATCCGAGGGGGTCTGGCTCGTGCTGCCCAACCTACGACGAGGCCGAGAACCTCGAGCCGATGGTCGATGCCATACGTCCGAACCTGCCGGCTCACAGCCGGTCCTCGTGGTCGACGACGGCTCGCCCGACGGCACCGGCGAGATCGCCGAACGGCTTGCCGTTGAGCTCGGCGGCATCGAGGTGCTCCACCGCACGAAGAAGGCGGGTCTGGGTCCTGCGTACGTAGCGGGCTTCAGGCACGCCCTCGCGGGCGGGGCGAGCGTCGTGATGCAGATGGACGCCGACTTTTCTCACGACCCTGCCGACCTGCCCCGGTTGCTTGCCGCGCTCGAAGGGGCCGACATCGCGATCGGCTCGCGGTACGTCGAGGGCGGAGGGGTCACCGACTGGGGCCCGGTGCGCCGGTTCGATCAGCCGCGGTCGGCAGCGCCTACGCTCGATTCGTCCTCGGGCTCAAGATCCGCGACCTGACGGGCGGCTTCAAGGCGATCCGCCGCGACGTCCTCGAGACGATCGACCTGGACGCGATCGCCTCGCTGGGCTACGCGTTCCAGGTCGAGGTGACGTATCGGGCCACCCAGGCGGGTTCGAATTGTCGAGGTGCCGATCCTGTTTCGCGATCGCCGCGTAGGTAACTCGAAGATGACAGGCGGCATCGTGCTCGAAGCCGCCCTCGGAGTGCCTAGGATGCGCGGACGGAGCCGAGAGTCACGGCCGTAGCGATCGAGCCTCCGGCGATACTTCATTTTGTATAGTAAGACCAGATTCCGCCAAGAGCCAGGAGACCACATGACCGGCAAGCTGCCTGACGTAACCGACACGAACTTCCAGAGCGAAGTGCTCGACTCCGGCTGAGCCCGTTCTCGTCGACTTCTGGGCGCCCTGGTGCGGGCCATGCCGCGTCGTCCACCCGATCCTCGAGGAGATGTCCGGCGAGCGTGACGACGTACGCATCGTCTCGCTTGAACATCGACGACAACCAGCAGACACGCGTCCCAGTTCGACGTCCTCTCGATCCCGACGCTGATCCTCTTCAAGGATGGCGCTGAGGCCAAGCGGATCGTCGGCGCTCGCCCGAAGCGCAGCCTCGAGGCTGAGCTCGAACCCGCGCTCGCCTAGCGCGGATTCGGGGCACAGTCATGCCTTTCGTCCACATTCACTGGTACGAAGGCCGCTCCGACGAACAGAAGGCGGAGCTGGCGAAAAGAATTACCGACGCGATGGTCGAAGTCGGTAAAACTTCAGAAGACCACGTCTGGATCAAGTTCGACGACTCGAAGAAGTCGGACTGGGTGATGGGCGGAGTGCAACAGGGCTGATCAGGCCCGGACTGGGGGAATCATGGCCAACGAGATCGATCTGGGCGCCGTCAAGCAGGCCCAACAGGTCGTCTGGTCCACCGGCGACTTCGCGCGCATCGGCGCGCTCGCACAGTACGTCTCGGAGGTGATGGTCGAGTCGGCCGGCGTAACGCCGGGTGACAAGGTCCTGGACGTCGCGTGCGGCAGCGGCAACGCCGCGATTGCAGCGGCCCGTCGCTGGGCGGAGTCGACGGGCGTGGACTTCGTTCCAGCGCTTCTCGAGGCGGCGAAGGTCCGGTCGGCGGCCGAGGGTTTCGAGATCGAATGGGTCGAGGGCGACGCCGAGGACATTCCGTGCGCCGACGGGGCGTTCGACGTGGTGCTGTCGACATGGGGATCGATGTTCGCCCCCGATCACCGCAAGGCCGCTTCCGAGCTTCTCCGCGTCTGCCGATCCGGCGGGACCATCGCGATGAACAACTGGACGCCAGAGGGCCTCGTCGGCCAGATGTTCAAGATCGTCGCAGGCGGGCCGCCGCCCCCCGGTATTCAGCCCCCCTCCCTCTGGGGCACGGAGGATCACGTATACGAGATGTTTGGTGACGGCGTAAGCGAGGTGCGCTTCAAGCGCCGGATGTACAACCAGCGGTTCCGCTCCTTCGACCACTTCTTCGAGTTCTTCCGGGCCTGGTTCGGGCCGATGAAGATGGCCTGGGACAACTCGGATGAAGCGAACCGCGAGCGGTTGGAGCGCGAGATGCGCGAGCTCATGGAGGGCGCGAACATCTCCGGCGGCGAGGCGCTGGTGGCGCCCGCCGAATATCTCGAGGTTGTCGCCACCCGAGCCTGAGCACCGGCGGATCCGCTACTTCAGCGGGCCGCGCTCAAAGACGTCGAAGTCGTTGCCGTCGTCGGCGCCCTTGGTGAGCTTTGCCATCGACGAAAAGGCGACCCACGACTTGTTTGCGACGTCGCCCAGCTGGCTGGTGTCGCCAGGTTTGCCGTTCGAACCGGCGCTGGCGAGCACGGTCTTGCCCGACTTCAGGTCGTGGCGGAAGACGTTCCGAAGGTTGTTCTTGTTCTTCGAGAAGTCCCAGCTCGAGTCCCACACGACGTAGCGGCCGTTCGCAGAGATCTCGGGGAACTGGGGCGACAGACCGACCGCAGCAGGCTGCTTCCCGTTCGACTTGACGGACGCAAGCGTCGTTTTGCCGGTCTTCGTGTCGTGGACGTAGATGTCGGGGGCGTTGTTCTTGTCATGGCTGTCGAACGCGGTGAACGTGTCGCTTTCGAACGCCACGAAGCGGCCATTTGCGGAGATCGATGGCGAGGACGAGTTCGCGTTGTCGTTGGGGTCCGCCTCGTTGCCGTTGGACTTGAGGCTTGCGCGCGCCGTCTTGTCCTTCTTCAGGTCGCGGACGAAAACGTCACGGTCCACCGCGAAGCCGAAGTCGTCGTCCGGGCTGGCCTGGTTGTAGGAGGAGAACGCGACGAACCGCCCGTTCCCGGAGATCGAGATCTTGGAGTCCTTGTCGGGGCCGAGGCTGCCAACGCCGTCGGATAGCTCGTTGCCCTGATAGTCGAGGCTCGCGCGCTCGGTCGTGCCCTTCTTCGGATCCCGGACAAACGTGTCGTAGGCCGTGTTGAAGTCGTCGTTGGTGAACGCGCCGTAGCTCTCCCACGCGACCTTGCCGTTATCCGCCACGCCTGAGATCTCCGAGTCGTCGTCCACTCCGTTCAGCTGCGTCTCGTCGTTCTTGACCGAGATGAGGATCGTCTTGCCCGTCTTGCGATCGTGGCGGTAGATGTCGTGCTTCGTGTTCTGGTCGTCGTTCGAAAGCTCGCCCTCGCAACCGAAGCTGACGTAGCGGCCGTTGGGGGAGATGTCGGCGGATCCGCAGCCCACGTTGCTCCCGGGTTTGCCCTTGGAATTGACGCTGACGAGCTCGTTCTTCTTTCGCTCGCGGTCGTAGACGTAGATGTCGAGCGAGGTGTCGGTGTCCTTGCCGACGAGCTGCCCGAACGCTTCGAAGGCGACGAAGCGGCCGCTGCCCGAGACCGCCGGGTAGTCGGCCGCGGACATCGGGACCTCTTTTCCGTTGGCCTTGACGCTCAGCCGAAGCGTCGTGGTCTTCCCACCGGCGATTGCGCCGGGCACTGAAATAGCGGCCGCGCCGAGCGCGACCGCCATCACAGCTGCGGGTATTGCCCCCCGCCTCATTCGATCAGCCGCCGCCGCTGATCCTGAACGTCTCCGACTTGCCGGACTCGCACTGAACCGTGGCCTTCGCCTTCACGAAGTACTTGCCCTTTTTGAGGCCCGGGTTTCCGAAGCTGAACTTCCCGTTCGAATCCGAGTTGTCGCTGCCGTGCTTCTTCGTGCCGCCGCCCTTGAGCTTTTCGACGATCGTGACCTTGCGATCTCCGAGGCAGTCCTTGTCGGGTGACTTGAGCTTGCCTGCGACGTCTACCTCGTTGGTCAGCTTGACCTCGGTAGGTGCCTGGCCGCGCCCCAATGCGTTCGTGGCCAGAAGCCCGAAAATCGCAATCGAAGCTACGCCAATCCTGAGAACCTTCACGTCATAACCCCCTTGGGTTGAGTTGTCCTGATCCCGAAAACCGACACTACTCCTCGAAGTTGCGGTTTGCTCAGTAGCGGGCGACGCCGATCGACAGCTCCTTGCCGTCGATCATGGCGTAAACGGGGGTGCCGCCGCCGGCTTCGTAGGCGACGGAGGTTGCGAGTACCTCGCCGGTGACGTACTCCTCATGTGCGCGGGCGGCCTCGACAAGCTCTTCGTCACCATCGAGCGAGAGCGCGATGCGGTCTGTTATCTCGAGGCCGGCCTGCTTGCGGGCGTTCTGCACCGCGTGAACGACCTCGCGTGCCAGACCCTCCCGGCGCAGATCGTCGTCGAGGTCCAGTGAAAGCGCCACGGCTCGGCCGGCCTCGGACTCCACCTCGTAGCCCTCGAGCGGTTCCATCACGAGCTGCAGGTCTGCGGGCTCGAGCGTGTGCTCGGTCCCGTCGATCGAGATGCCGACGGCGCGCTCGCCGTTCGCGGCAGCGCGCGCCGAATCCGGGTCGAGGCCCTCGACTGCCGCCGCAACCTGGGGCATCGACTTGCCGAAGCGCGGCCCGAGCGAGCGGTAGTTCGGCTTCACGCGGTGAGACACCAAGTCGGCCTCCTCGGTCACGAATTCCAGCTCGCGCACGTTCAGCTCCGAGCGGACGATGTCGCCGAGGCGCTCGATCTCGTCGCGCTCGCCGCCGGTGGCGACGATCACGGCCTTTGCGAGCGGCTGGCGCATCTTCATCTTCGCCGCGGCTCGCGCTGCGCGGCCAAGCTCGATCGCGCGCATCGCGGCCGAGACTCCGGCCTCCAGTTCGGGATCGCGCCGTGCGGCGTCGGACGCAGGGAAGTCGGCGAGGTGCACCGATGAGCCGTCGGCGCTCAGGTTGCGGTGGATCGAATCGGTCGCAAAGGGCATGAACGGCGCTAGCATCCGAACGGTTTCAAGCAGGCAGTGGCGAAGGGTGCCGACGGCGTGGGCGTCGCCGTCCCAGAAGCGCCGGCGCGAGAGGCGGACGTAGCGGTTGGAGAGCGTCTCGACGAACGCGCTGATCTCCTGGCCCGCGCGGGTGCAGTTGAAGCCCTCCATCTCGCGGGCGACGGTGCCGGCGGTGGCCTGAAGCTCGGAGAGGATCCAGCGGTCGAGGTCGGTGCCTTCGCCGGGCGCCGGGGCGTCGGGCGCGCTATCGGGCGCGAGACCCTCGGCGTTCGCGTACATGACCCAGAACGAATACGTGTTCCAGAGGGTGTTCATGAACTGGCGGGTCGCCTCGCCGAGCGACTCGACCGAGAACCGATAGCCCGACCACGGCTGCTGGGCAGTCAGGTAGTACCAGCGAAACGCGTCGGCACCGTGCGAGTCGAGGACTTCCCAGGGATCGACGACGTTGCCCCGCGACTTGGACATCTTCTGGCCCTCGGGGTCGAGGATCAGGCCGAGGCAGACGCAGTTCTCATACGACGACCTGTCGAAGACGAGCGTGGAGACGGCGAGGAGCGAGTAGAACCAGCCACGCGTTTGGTCGATCCCCTCGCAGATGTACTGAGCGGGGAAGCGGCGCTCGAATTCCTCGGTGCCCTCGAAGGGATGGTGAAACTGGGCGAACGGCATGGATCCGGAGTCGAACCACGTGTCGATGACCTCAGGCACGCGGCGCATCTCGCCGTCGCAACCTTCGCGCCCGCAGCCGAAGACGACATCGTCCACGTAGGGGCGATGGAGGTCGTCCGGGATCTCGCCGCCGCGCTCTCGGAGGTCGTCGAGCGAGCCGGCGCAGAACTCCTCGTCGCAGTCGGCCGCCTCGCACTGCCAGACCGGGAGCGGCGTGCCCCAGTAGCGCTCGCGCGAGAGCGCCCAGTCCACGTTGTTCTCCAGCCAGTTGCCGAACCGCCCGTGCTTGATGTGCTCCGGATGCCAGCCGATCTTCTCGTTCTCGGCGAGCATGCGGTCGCGCACCTCGGTCGTGCGGATGTACCAGCTCGACTTCGCGTAGTAGAGGAGCGGGGTGCCACAGCGCCAGCAATGCGGGTACGCGTGTTCGTAGTCCTGGCGCTTGAAGAGGACGCCCCTAGCATCGAGGGCCTCGACGATCTCCGGGTTGTGCTCGAACACCATCTTGCCCTGGAAGTCCGCCACTCGTTCGTCGTAGTGGCCGTCCGGCCTGACGGGGTTCTGCAGGGTCATCCCGTACTGCTCGCCAAGCCGAAAATCGTCCTCGCCGAAGGCAAGCGCGGTGTGGACGAGGCCGGTGCCGTCCTCGGTCGTGACGAAGTCGCCGAGGAGAACCGAGTGGCCGAGCGGGCCGAAGTCCTCGCCCTTCACGTAGCTGAACGGGGCCGTGTAGCGGACGCCTTCGAGGGCCGAGCCAGGGAAGCTGGCGTACTCGGCAAAACCCTCGCCCAGCACCCGCTCGGCCAGCGCGCGGGCGACGATCACGATCTCGTCCGACCCTTCGGGGCTCGCCCGGAGATATTCGATCTCAGCGCCGGCGGCCACCGCGGCATGCGAGATCAGGGTCCAGGGCGTTGTGGTCCAGACCAGAAGGTTGTCGCCCGTCTGGACCGGCGACTCAGGGATCACGTCGGAGGGCGGTGCGCTCGTGACCGGAAGCCTGACGTACACCGACGGGTCGATCACGTCGCGGTAGCCCTGTGCAACCTCGTGCGAGGACAGCGCGGTCCCGCACCGCGGGCAGTAGGGCACGACCTTGTGACCCTGGTAGAGGCGCCCCGCGTCCCAGATCTGGCGTAGCGACCACCACACGGACTCGATGTAGTCGTCGGTCATCGTGATGTACGGGTCGTCGAGATCGACCCAGAAGCCGATCCTCTCGCTCAGCCTGTTCCAGTCCTCCACATAGCGAAAGACGGACTCGCGGCACTTCGCGTTGAACTCGGCGATCCCGTACTCCTCGATCTCCTCCTTCGAGGTGATGCCCAGCTCCTTCTCGACCTCCAGCTCGACGGGCAGGCCGTGGCAGTCCCAGCCGGCCTTGCGGGGCACGCTCTTGCCGGCCATCGCGTGAAAGCGCGGGTAGATGTCCTTGAAGACGCGGGCAAGAACATGGTGGGAGCCCGGCTGCCCGTTAGCCGTCGGTGGACCCTCGTAGAAGCTCCAGGTAGGTGCCTCCGGCCGGCTCTCCAGCTGCTTTTTGAAGAGGTTCTCCTCGCGCCAGCGCTCGAGCAATTCGCGCTCAAGCTCCGGGAAGCTCTGCTTGGGGTCGACGGGGCGAAAACCGGCCATGGACAGGCGATTCTAGGTGGGGGTCACCAGACGATCAGGCCGGCGCCCGGTTCGAGCGCCATCGCCCACGAGTAGCCCCGTACGCTTCGCGAGGTGCGACGCGGGACTCGCAGCTTGATGGCGCTTGTCGCCGCCGGTATCGCAGCTTCGGGCTGTGGCCAGGGCGATGCCGAGACGCCCGCCTCATGCTTCGCGGGCAAGGACGTCTACCTGTCCGCCCTCGGATCGGCACCAGGCGAGGTGCGGCTCGAGGGCGCTACGCCCATCTCCGACTGCCTGGTCGAGAACCAGAGCGGCGGCGAAATCGCACAGCTGGGCGAGGTCCAGATCACCGTCGCCACCGATCTGAACGCCAAGGCACGAAAGGATCCGGCGGGCGACGCGACGGTGCAGCTGGGCTACCTGGTGGGCGCGATCCAGCAGGGCGCATCCGAGACGGGCGGCATCCACGCGGACCTAGTCCGCAGGCTCGATACAGCCGCGCGGTTCAGCGACGACGGCAAGTCGCCGGGCGCCGACTTCGAGCGCGCGTTCGGCGAGGGCTACGCGGCGGGCCAGGCGTCGGGCTAGCCGCCGGGCGCGGCGAGCGCCCACTTAGTTGCATAGGACCGGCATTTGCTGGGCGCTCACGCGCGAGATGACTCCTCGTCGTTCAATAGCCTCAGTGAGGAATGAACCTTCGACGGAGGACTGATGGCTGAACAGCTGTGGGGCGGCGAAACCGCCAAGGCGGTCGACAATTTCCCAGTTTCCGGTCACCCCATCCCGGTACCGGTGATTCGGGCACTGGGGCGGATCAAGGCAGCGGCCGCGAGGGCCAACGCAGAACTCGGCAAGCTTGACTCGGAGATCGCCGAGCGGATCGCTGCCGCCGGCGACGCAATCGCAGCGGGCGACCACGACGAGCAGTTCCCCGTCGACGTCTTTCAGACCGGCTCCGGCACCTCGTCGAACATGAACGCGAACGAGGTAATGGCCAACCTCGCGGGCGAGGGGGTTCACCCCAACGACCACGTGAACATGGGCCAGTCGTCGAACGACGTTTTTCCTTCCGCCGTTCACGTCGCGGCGCTCGGCGAGGTGAAGAATGACCTGTTGCCCGCGCTTGACGCGCTCGCCGCGACGTTCGACAAGCGCGCCGGCGAGTTCGCCGATATCGGCAAGACGGGCCGGACGCACCTCATGGACGCCGTGCCCGTGACGCTGGGTCAGGAGTTCGCCGGCTACGGCGCTCAGATTGCGCTCGGCGCCGACCGCGTCCGCGACACGCTCGGGCGCGTCGGAGCGCTCCCACTCGGTGGCACCGCCACGGGTACCGGCATCAACACGCACCCGCAATTCGCCGAGAAGGTGCGCGCGCTCATATCCGAGGACATGGGCGTCGAGCTCGCCGCGCCGCGCGACCGCTTCGAGGCGCAGGCCAACCGTGACTCGCTCGTCGAGCTCTCGGGCGCCCTCAAGGTCATCGCCGTCTCGATGATCAAGATCGGCAACGACCTGGCGATGATGGGCTCTGGTCCCCGTGCGGGTCTTTCCGAGCTGCGGCTTCCCGAGCTCCAGAAGGGCTCTTCGATCATGCCGGGCAAGGTAAATCCGGTGATCCCCGAGGTCGTGATCCAGGTGGGCGATCAGGTGATCGGCAACGACGCCGCGATCACCGCGGGTGGTACGCAGGGCCAGTTCGAGCTGAATGTGCGCGTGCCGCTGATCGCTCGCAACCTGCTCGACCAGATCAAACTCCTCGCCGCCGCCTGCCGCCTGCTCGACGAGAAGTGCGTCGCCGGCCTCGAGCCCAACAGGGAGCGCCTCGAGGAGTACGCCGAGTCGAACCTTCAGGTTGTGACTGCACTCAACGAGATCATCGGCTACGACAAGGGCGCCGAGATCGTCAAGGAAGCTGCGAGCTCCGGCCGCACGGTGCGCGAGGTCGCGATCGAGAAGGGCGTGGAGGAATCAACGCTCGACGAGGCAATCGACTTCAAGAAGATCGCCAACCCGCACGGCTAGCGGGGCAATCGTGGACGCCCGATGAGGGTCTACCTGCTGAGGCACGCTCAGTCGGTCTCGAACGCACAGCGTGAGGCCGCTCCCTCTCCGAGGAAAAGGGCGATCGGCTGACCGAGCGCGGCCACGAGCAGGCGCGACAGGCTGCGGAGAGCCTGCGAGATCGCGGCATCACGCATTTGATCGTGAGTCCGATGCGGCGCACGCAGGAGACGGCGGCGCCAATCGCCGAGGCGCTCGGCCTGGAGGTCCAGACGGACGAGGGCATCTACGAGTTGCGCGAGGAAGAGGGCTACGGCGAGATGACGCCGGAGGAGCAGAAGCTCAAGCGCTGGTCGGAGTGGATGGCCGAGCACGCGGACGATCCGAGCTACGCGCCTCCCGGCGCCGACTCGTTTGCAGGGATGCTGGAGCGCGTGCGCGGGCTGCGCCGCAGGCTGGAGCCGCTGGCGGACGACGGAGCGAAACCTCTCGTCGTGACCCACGGGATCTTCCTGCGCTTTCTGTGGGTTGACGCGATCTTCGAGGGCGCGTTCGGCCCGGCGCAGGCGGCTCGCCTGTGGCAGATGCGGACAGTCAACTGCGGCCTGAGCGCCATGGACTTCAAGGCTCCGAGGCGACCAGTGGACCACGACGTCGCCGACTGGCAATGCGCGAGCTGGATGGAGCCGCTCGTGTCGGCGTAGCCTCTCTTGCATGCCCGCGCCGCTGATCGAGTTCCCCGCCGACGATGCCGAGAGAGCTCTTGCCTTCTGGCAGGGGATGCTCGGCGTGAAGCTCCGCTCTCGCGAGGGCGAGGAGGGGGCCGGCTGGCAGGCAGAGGTTGACGGCCTTCGCCTCGGCGTCCATGAGCGCGGCAGGGGGCCGGGCGACACCGCCTCGCTTCCCTACTTCACCGTGCCCGACATGGCGGTGGCGCTGGAGCACGTGGCCGAGCTCGGCGGGACAGTGATCCATCCCGGCGAACGGTGGGCAATCTGCCGTGATTCCGAGGGCAGCCCATTCGCGCTCGCCGCGTGACGTAACGAACCGCGGGTACGTAGGACTCAAGGATCGAGCGATCCAACGAGGTGAATTGAATGACTGAAGGAAACGGGAACTACCCAGAGGGCACTCAGACGGCGACTTTCGGCGCTGGTTGCTTCTGGCAGGTCGAAGAGGAGTTCCGCAAGCTGGATGGCGTCCTTGACACGGCGGTCGGCTACGAAGGCGGCCACGTCGACGACCCGACCTACGAACAGGTATGTCGCGGCGATACCGGTCACGTCGAAGTCGCCCGCGTCTGGTTCGATCCAACCCGCCTCACCTTCCGCGAGTTGGTCGACAAGTATTTCGAGATCCACGACCCGACGCAGATGAACCGCCAGGGTCCCGACGTCGGTTTCCAGTACCGCTCGGTTGTATTCGCAGAGGATGCCGAGCAGGAGCAGGGCGTCCGCGACGCGATTGAGGCGGCCCAGGGCCGGTTCCGCGATCCGATCGTGACGGCGATCGAGCCGGCCGCGCCGTTCTGGCGCGCTGAGGAGTACCACCAGTGCTACCTGCAAAAGCGCAAGGAGAGCGGGGGGATTCTCTCATCGCTTTTCGGGCACTAGCAGCATCCGCGGCCGCGGCGCTGGCACTTGCCGCTGTGGGTTGCGACCTGAATGGGGATACCACGAACGACGAGCCGCTGGCGTCGGGCGACACCGATTTGTCGGTGACGCTCGACGTCGACGGCTCGTCGGGCAAGGAGGAGCCGCAGACTGCCGAGGTGAGCTGCGACGAGGACACAACTGACGACGTCTGCGCCGCCGCAAATGACATCCTCGCCGAGGACCTCGACCCGGTTTCTCCCGACACGGCCTGCACCGAGCTCTTCGGCGGCCCAGACGAGGCGACCATCAGCGGCTCGCTCCAGGGTCAGGACATAGACGTGACGCTCACCCGCGCAAACGGCTGCGAGATCGACAGGTTCGACGAAGCGGCACCACTCTTGCAAGCCCTTTTCGAGGACTACGAACCGGGCGGAGCACTGGAAGGCCCGGCACCGGGTTAGCGCTTGGCCGCTGTCAGCGCCCGAGCGAGCTCAGAAAGCGGCGCGCGCCGCCAGAAATGCCGGACAGCTGCTCGCGTACCTCGGAGATCCCCGCTCTGAGCTCAGGGTCGCCTCCCTCGACAGGCATCATCGAGTCCTGGAGATCGGTCAGGATCAGGTCTGCCTGCGCCGCGGCCTGAACGCCCTGCTCGACGAATCCCTTCGCGCCCTGCGACGGCGGCCCGGGCGCTTTTGGCTCCGGTTCGTCGGTTGTCTGCGCCACTCTCTGCGAAAACCCGGTGCGGGTGCGCTTGGTCCGCACGTATGCCTTCTGGACGGGTCTGAAGAGCTCCGTCTCGAGCCGATCGGCTGAGCCTTCCGGCAGCGCCTCGAATGCTTCACCGAGACATGCGACCGCCAGGCCGAGCTCTTCCTCGGCGGACTCGAGGTCGCCGATGATCCGGTCCCGCGCTTCGGTCATGGTGAAGGCCACACATCGAGGTTAGTCAGGCTCAATCAGCATCTCGGTTCGCTCCCACACCCGGCGCTGCAGCTCGATGTCGCGGAGCGCTCGGACCTCCGGTAGCCGGTCGAGCAGGCCAACCGAGCTGAAGTAGCGCCCCGTGATTCCGGCGAACTCGGCATCGTCGGCGAGCCGAACGATCATCCGCGCGCCCTGCTCGGGCGTGCGCACTGCCGGGGTGCGGCTGAGCGCAGGAGCGATGTGTCGCATCACCGGGATGTCTGCGTAAAGACCGGTCGACACGGTCCCCGGATCGACGCTGTTGACCGACACGCCGGAGCCGGCCAGCTGCCGCGCTAGCTCCCTCGCGAACATCATCTCGAGAAGCTTGGTCATCCCGTACGTACGAAACGAACCCGGCCGCCGGTATTCGCCGAGATCCTCGAAGCCCTCCGGATCGACAGGCCCGGCAAGCCGGTACGCCTCGGAGCCGACAACGACGATCCGCGACGGGGCAGAAGATTCGATCGCGCTCAGCAGCAGGGTCGTGAGAAGAAAGTGCCCCAGGTAGTTCGCGGCGAGCATGTGGTCGAACCCGTCCGCAGTGCGCCTGGATGCGACATTGTGAACGCCGGCGTTCGCGACCAGCACATCGATCCGGTCATGGCGTCCGAGCAGGATCGCCGCGGCGTCGCGCACGGTCGTGAGATCGGACAGGTCCAGGGGGACGAACTCGCCATCAGAGCCTGGAGCCTCTCGCTCGATGGCAGCGAGCGTGTCTGCACCGCGAGCCTGGTCGCGGCCGAGGACGGTGACCGCGGCGCCGCGACGGGCGAGTTCGAGCGCGGCGGCCTTCCCGATCCCGGCCGTCCCGCCGGTAACGATTATCCGCCGCACGCGGGGAACCTAGATTTCATGGCGCCAACCGGGTTTGGCTTGGCCCAGCACCTGGTGGGTATCGGTCTTGTGTCCAGTGCTTAGAAGGGCTCTGTCACGCACCGTGACCCAGAGCCTTCTTGCCCTATCGCAGAAAGGCCCCATGTCAGTTGTGACGATCTTGATCATCATCGTGCTCGTGCTACTCGCGCTCTTCATCTTCCAGCGAGTGCGATAGGCCGCCGGAGCCCCACCTTGGCAGCGAGGGCAGGGTTATCCCGCCGCGACAGGGATAACCCTGCCCTCGGCCGGGGCTCATGGTGATAGCTCCCCTGCGGGACGCCTACAGGTTCACCGCGACGTACTTCGTCTCCAGGTACTCAGCGATTCCCTCGTTGCCGCCCTCGCGGCCGATTCCTGACTGCTTGACGCCGCCAAATGGTGCGCCCGCGTTGGAGACCATGCCCTGGTTGAGCCCGATCATCCCGGTCTCGAGCGCCTCGCAGACGCGGAGTGAGCGCCTGAGATCGTTGGTGTACACGTAGGAGACGAGGCCGTACTCGGTCTTGTTGGCAGCCGCGATCGCCTCGTCATCAGACGAGAACGTCGCAATCGGTGCGACCGGCCCGAATATCTCCTCGGAGAGAACGCGAGCGTCGTCGGTAACGCCGCTGAGCACGGTGGGCTCGTAGAAGTAGCCGGCTCCCTCGCCCTTCGACCCGCCCGTGACGCAATCGGCGCCCTTCTCGACGGCGTCATTGACGAGCTCGGCGACCTTGTCCCGCTGGTCGGCGTCGATCAGCGGGCCGACATCGATGCCGTCCTCGGTGCCGCGGCCGACCTTGAGCGCGCCCATCTTCTCCGCGAGCTTCTCGGCGAACTCCTCGGCGAGCGACTCGTGAACGTGGAAGCGGTTGGCGGACGTGCAGGCCTCGCCGACGTTTCGCATCTTCGCGATCATCGCGCCCTCGATCGCCTCGTCCACGTCGGCGTCTTCGAAGACGAGGAACGGCGCGTTCCCACCAAGCTCCATCGAGACCTTGAGCACGTTGTCCGCCCCCTGGGCGATGAGCTTCCGGCCCACCTCGGTCGAGCCCGTGAAGGAGAGCTTTCGCAGCCGGTCGTCCTCGATGATCGGCGCTGAGACGTCGCCGGACTTCTTCGACGTTACGACGTTCACCACGCCGTCCGGCAGGCCGCAATCCTGGAGAAGCTTCGCCAGGGCCAGCATCGATAGCGGCGTTTGTTGCGCTGGCTTGACGACGACGGTGCAGCCCGCGGCGAGCGCCGGCCCCAGCTTGCGGGTGCCCATCGCGTTGGGGAAGTTCCACGGGGTGATGAAGTAGGAGGGGCCAACCGGCTGGCGCATCACGAGGACGCGGCTCTGGCGGTTGCCGGCCTCCTTGAAGTAACCGTCAATCCGCAGCGCCTCGCCCGAAAACCAGCGGAAGAACTCGGCGGCATAGGACAGCTCGGCCTTGGACTCTGCCACCGACTTGCCCATCTCGAGCGTCATCAGGAGGGCGAGATCATCGGCCTGATCGCCGATTGCCTTGAAGGTGTCATAGAGGATCTCCGAGCGCGTGTTCGCGGGCGTAGCGGCCCACTCGGCCTGTGCCTCGCACGCGGCATCGAGCGCTGCCTTCGCGTCGTCCGGCATTGCGTCTGCGACCTCGCAGATCTCCTCACCGGTCGACGGATCCTCGATCGGAAGCGTGCCGCCGCCCGTCGCGTCACGCCACTCGCCTCCGATCAGAAGCTGGTTCGGCGCTCCGTCTATGACCTTCTGCTCGTCGGGGGCTAGTGCCATCCGTTTCTCCTCCTGGTGAGTCGTTCCGAAGCTCACACTAGCCACCCTCGAGCGAGCCAAACCGGGTGACATCTCCCAGGGACCGGAGCGAGACTTTTGCCCGGGTGCCTTGTTGGCGAAGGTAGAGGGGGAGGACGTTGTACGCATGAAGGGACGAACGCAACACCTGCTCGCTCTGGCCGCCGCATTGGCAGGCCTGGCGCTGCCCGCCTCGGCAGCCGCCGACTGGACCGTGCCGGGCCGCGGATTCGGTCACGGCGTGGGCATGAGCCAATACGGCGCTTACGGCTTCGCAAAGCACGGTAAGGGCTACAAGTCGATCCTTCAGCACTACTACAAGGGCGTGAGCGTCTCGAGAGCGAAGACGAGAAGCGTCAAGGTTCTCCTGACCTCGGGCGTCGGCTCGCTCCCCTTCAGCGGTGCGAGCAAGGCGTGCGGCCACAGGATCAACGGCTCGGACACCTACTCGTTCAGGATCGACTCCGGCGCCATCACCCTTCGCCGGCCAAACGGCTCGAAGCTGGGCGGCTGTGGCAAGGAGGGCGTCGCATCAGGTGGGGGCTCGGTGCGATACGCGGGTGTCGGCGAATACCGCGGTGACCTGCGAGCAAGGGACGTTGGCGGCTCGCTCTACGTCATCAACAAGGTCGGTATCGAGGGCTACGTCCAGGGTGTAGTCCCCAACGAGTCACCCTCGAGCTGGCCCCAGGAGGCTCTGAAGGCCCAGGCGGTTGCGGCCCGCTCATACGCGCTCGCAACCGGCCTGAACGGTGACGGCTACGACCTCTACGACGATACCCGCAGCCAGGTCTACGGCGGCAAGTCTTCAGAAGCGGACTCGACGAATCGCGCCGCGAAAGCCACGGCTCGTGAGGTAATCAAGAGCGGCGGCCAGACGGCGGTCGCATTCTTTTATTCGACCTCGGGCGGAAAGACCGAAAACGTCGAGTTCGGCTTCCCCGGCGGCTCGCCCAAGCCTTACCTCAAGGCCGTCAAGGACCCCTACGACGACGTGTCGCCCTACCACAAGTGGAAGCTCCACTTCTCGAACTCGCAGATGTCATCGGCGCTGTCCGGGCTCTACGACGGCAACCTCCGCAAGATCGACATCCTGAAGACCGGCAAATCGCCGCGAATCGTTCAGGCCAAGGTCGTCGGCTCCCGGGGGTCCACCACCGTGGGTGGCGACACGCTTCGCTTTCGCCTTGGCCTTCGCTCGGCCTGGGCCAGGTTCAAAAAGCACTAGATCGAGCTGTGAGCCAGTGGAGGCTCACGATGTCCCTGCGTTGGGTGTCGATCGTCCAGTGCCGCCCCGCTCTGCGAAGAAAGGCGTCGGTGTGGCCGCGACCGGGGTCGGCAATGCACACCTTGTCCGCCAATCGCGGCAAGAGCGCAAGGAGGAGGTCCGCGCTCTCGCTCACGTATAGGACGTCGGCGGCCACAACCAGATCGAACGGACCGCGATCAACGAGGGCTTCAGCCTCCGCCCACTCGACCTCGGTGGTTTCCAGCGTCAGTTCGTTCATGCGCGCATTGCGGGCGAGCAGCTCCAGCGCCTCCGGCTCACGATCTGCGGCGAGGACGCTCGCGCCCTGCCGCGCTGCAACGAGGCTCGGCATGCCGAGCCCGCAGCCCAATTCCAGCACGCGCTTTCCCTCGAGCCGTGCGCCGTCCAACTCCTCGGCAAGCGCGGCTCCGCTCCGCCAGAGCACCGACCAGTACGGGGCGATCGGCGCCCACTCGATGCCCATGTCATCCGGCAGTTCGGCCGACTCCGCGGGCTGGAGGATCTGGAGGTCGCCGCCGGGCAGCGCGACGCCTCTCGCGACGAGCTCCTCCATCCGGCTCAGCCGTCTGAGAACGGTTGGAGCGGCACGCCGTGCTCGGCATCCCTGGTGCCCAGCTCGTATGCGGCTGCTCCAGCCACCTCGAGACGCGCGTGCTTGTGATCGGGACGCTCAACTTTCAGCTCCATGTCGGAGATCGAGCAGTTGAGCGCGTTGTGCTCCGGGCCCGCCGGGTCCGCATAGACCCAGGCGACGAAATCCTTGAGCGGCGCGCCCACCTTCCCCTTGATGTTGATGCCCTTGCCGGGGAAGGTGAACGAACAGCCGTCCGGTCTCTTCTCGATCTCGGTCCCGTAGGCCTTGTCGAGGCCACCCAGGTCGTACTCCTGTCCTTCGAGCACGATCCGGCCGTTGGCGATCCATGGGGTTGTAATGGGCCCGAGCCGGATGCGTCCCGCGGCGATGTCGAGATAGTCGCCGCGTACCCCGCCCAGGTCAGAAGCCTGGATCCAGACCCAGCGCTCAGCGTGCTCGGTGCCCCAGTTGTGGCCGATCATCCCAGGCCATCCGTCGAGCGACACCTTGGCATCGCCAACCTCGAGCTCGCCAGAGAAGATCGCGCATGGATGCGGGCTGAGCATCTTGGTCCGCGGAAGCCGCGAGCGGTACATGAACTCGTAGGGAAGGTGGCGCAGCGCCTCGGCCTCGTCGGTGAAGCTCAGCTCCCAGCGAGCAGGGGGAGAATCGCCACCGATCGAGCCGTGAGCACGGCCAGGCTCGAGCACGGACTCGCCGATCTGCACGTACGCGCCCGTCGGGGCCGACACCTCGGCCGCCGGGAACGTGGCCTTGGTCGCGCGGGGACCGGGCGCCTCGGCGTCGAAAAGAGTCAGCCAGAGCGAGCCCTGGACGGGCTCGCCAGGCCGCTGATGAGTCGTATGGCGCAGCCAGATCGACTGACCGCCTCCGGGCCGCGACGCCTTGATGTAGAAGCTCTCGTAGTGGCCGGTGCCGGTGCCTACCGCGGGAAAGCGGGCATCCGTCCTCACCTGATGCGCCTTTGAGTCCCCATTAGGCGAGGAACCTAACATTGCGCGCCGTGGATCGAGAGCCGGTCAGGGCGCTCCTTGCCATCCTCGGCCTCGTCGCCGTCGCGGGCGCAATCGCTGCGCTCGCGTTCGCGCTTGGGATCGGCGGGGGTTCGGAGCCCGTAAATGTCGCGCTGTCGGAGTTATCCGAGAGCGCTCGCTCGGGCGCTACCGTCGCGAGTGGCGACCCCCTGGCGTGGTCTCCGGGCGATTCGAGCGATCTTGCTGCGAGGGCAACACTCGGCACCTCGCACGTCATCTACGAGAAGAGCCCTGGGGGTGTTGTGGCGTCCGCTGAGCGGACCGACCGCTGGCGCGATGAGATCGAGACCGCCGCGAAGCCCGCCGGCGTCGATCCCGACACGCTCGAAGCCCTGGTCTTCCTCGAAAGCGCCGGCCGTTCTCAGGTGATGGCCGACGGCACGCCAAACTCCGCTTCGGGGCTCGTGCAGATCATCCCCTCCACCGCAACCGATCTGCTTGGCATGCACGTCGACCTGGCCCGGAGCGTTGCCCTCACCAAGGAGATCGCGAAGGCGCTCCGCAAGGGGAAGGGCAAGGTCGCTTCCCGGCTGATCGCCGACCGACAGAGCGTGGACGAGCGCTTCAACCCCAAGCTCGCGCTGGCTGGAGCAGCCCGCTACCTCCAGATCGCGAAGGAGCGCTTCGGCTCGCCGGAGCTGGCGGTTGTCTCCTACCACATGGGAATCGGAAATCTCGAGAACGTGATCGATGCATATCTCGGCGGCGACACCGGCGGCGAATCGACCGCGCACCTCGTCGCCGACAACGACATCGACTACACGAGGCTCTTCTTCGACTCCTCGCCACAGAACCGGCGCGAGGCGTGGGAGCTTCTCTCCGGCTTCGGCGACGATTCGTCGCTCTATCTATGGAGGGTGCGAGCCTCCGGCAAGATCCTCGCCGAGTGGCGGCGGGACCCCGACGCGCTCCAGGCGGACGAGGACCTCGCGACTCACAAGGCGACGCTCGAGGAGACGTACCACCCGGAGGAGGACACCGAGGTGTTCGAGAACCCCGGCGACGTCGCGAAGGCGACGGGCGACGGCGAACTCATCCCGATCCCAGACGATCGATCACTCGGCTTCAAAATCGCGGATCAGGCAGGTGAGCTGGCGCCACAGCTCGACCAGGACCCGGAGCTCTACCGCGTCCTTCGGCCCGAAGCACTCGCAACTCTCACCTACCTTGCCGGCAAGGTCCGGGCGATCTCGGGTGACACCACGCCTCTCACGGTCACAAGCGCGGCGCGAGACCAGGAGTACCAGGACCTTCTCGTCGGCATCAACTCCGAGGCCACGCAGGAGTACTCGCTCCACACCACGGGCTGGAGCTTCGACATCCGGCGCAGCTACGGCTCGGACAAACAGGCCAGGGCGTTCCAGTACGCGCTCGACCGGCTACGCGCGAACGCGATCCTCGACTACGCGTATGAGCCGGCGGCGATCCACATCACGGTGTCCGAGAACGCAAGGCTGTTGCTCGCGGACTGAGTTCGGCGAGTCGCCCGATCAGACCTTCACGGTCATGACGTCGCCGTCGGCCATCACGTAGTCACGGCCCTCGAGCCGAAGCCTGCCGCGATCGCGCGCACCGGCGTATCCGCCGGCATCGACCAGGTCCGACCAGCTCGACGACCTCAGCACGGATGAACGCGTTCTGGATGTCGCCGTGGATCTTCCCGGCCGCCTCCCACGCGGTTGACCCGCGGCGGACGTTCCGCGCCATCGCTTCCTTGTCCTCCCCGGCCGTAAAGAACGTGATCAGATCGAGCAGCTCGAAGGCCGCTCGGATCACGCGCCCCAGGCCGGACTCGGACACGCCCATCTCCTCGCGAAGCTCGGCCGCCTCCTCGGGATCGCCGATCTCGGCGAGCTCGGACTCGATCCGCGCGCTGATGGCGACCGCCTCCGCGGACGCCCCGCGCGCGTGCTCGGCGACCGCCTCGGGAACCACGTCGGATCCCTCGTCCACGTTCGCGACGTAGAGGATGGGCTTGGAGGTGAGTGCGTGAAGGTTGCGCTGCGCGTCGGGTGCCTCGGCCGGGATCGGAACCTCGCGCGCCGGCCGGCCGTCTTCGAGGGCGGCAACGACCTTCTCGAGCCAGTCGCGCTCGGCGACGAGCTCCTTGTCGAGCGAACGCGCCTGCTTGGTCACGCGCTCGAGTCGTCCGCGTCGCCTGGTCGAGGTCCGCGGCGAAAAGCTCGAGCTCGATCAGCTCGATGTCGTCGCGCGGGTCCACGCGGCCCTCGGGATGCGGGACGCCGCTCGAGTCGTGTGAGCGGACGACGTGGCAGATTGCGTCGGTCTCCCGGATCGCGGCGAGAAACCGGTTGCCGAGCCCCTCGCCTTCGGAAGCTCCGCGCACCAGACCGGCGATGTCGTGGAACTCGATGGTCTCGAGCACCACGTCCGACGAGCGAACTGTCTCGGCGACCTGGACGAGGCGCTCGTCCGGCACCCCGACCACTGCGACGTTCGGGTCGATCGTGGTGAACGGGTAGTCGCCGGTTTCGGCGCCTCCCTGGGTCAGAGCGTTGAAGAGCGTGGACTTACCGGCGTTCGGCAGCCCGACGATTCCGACTTTCATGCGGGGTCTGACCCCGTCCGGCGTCTGCTCCGCCAAGGTCTGCGACGAAATCCGCCATCCGCTCCTCGAGCGTTCGCTCGCCGACCGCCGGCACGAAGCCGCCGATCAGCGTGCCGAAGACGCGCCGGCGAGAACGTCGGAGGGGTAGTGCATGCCGAGGTAGGGCCGGGAAACGCAGATCGAGGTCGCCAGCGCGTAGAAGAGGTAAGCGCGTCCTGCGGCTCGACCCGCCCGAATGCCGTGGCCGCAGCCATTGACGAGGTGGCGTGCGCCGAGGGGAAGGACAGCTTCGACGGGGCGCGGGCGAGGGGAGGGTGGTCTTCGATCAACGGGCGCTCGCGGCCGAAGCTGAGCTTCAGGGCGTAGTTGGCGACCACGGCTCCCGGGCCCGTTGCCGCGCCGATCAGCCATCGCTTGCGCCGTGCCTGATCGGCCGCCGCGCCTGCGAGGCCGATGGCGACCCACACGGCTGCGTACTCGCCGATCGTTCCGAGCGCCTTGAACGCGGACTCGGTTGCCGCGTCGTGAGGCGCACGGGTCCGCAGGAAGCGCAGGACCGCCTGGTCGCCTGCACCGAATGCTCCCGCCAGTCCCGGCTTGCGAGCCGGCACGCGTCGCGTGCGCAGCCTGGCGGGCAGCATGGAGCGCTTGCGTTTCGGCTTTGCGAAGGGTCGAGGCAAGGTGGCGAGGATACGGACGCCCCGAAGGCTCAGGGGACGATGACGTCGATCGGGTCGGAGTCGACGCGAAAGCTGCATGACCGCGACTCGACGATCTCACCGTCGACGTTCCAGCGCTCGACGCCATCGAACGCGACCTCCACCGTCTCGCAGCGCACCTTGTCGACGCCGGTCTGTTCACCGAGGCCGCCGCGTCTGAGACCGTACGCGTGTAGGGCGAGCCACACCCTGGAACGCGCCTCGATGATGACGACGTCGAGGCGGCCGTCGCCGAGGTCCGTTTCGATCGAGGAACCGCCGCCGAACGCGCCGGAGCACGCGACGGTCACCTGCCATGAGTCCCCCGAGTAGATCTCACGTCCGTCGCACTTGACCGCGCACCGGACCGGATGGGCGCGTAGCCCGGCGCCGATCGCTCCCACGGCGTAGGCGAGGGGGCCGAGGAGGCCCTTGAGTCCTGTCGCGCGATCGGCTGCCGCTGGTGCGAGTCCGAGGCTTGCCACATTGAGGAACGGCCGGTCGTCCATGCGAGCCACGTCCAGCTTCCGGGTCCGCTTGCCCCCAGCCGCCAACTCGCAGGCCTCCTCCGTCTCCCGAGGGATGCCGAGCTCGCGGGCGAAGTCGTTTGCGGTGCCCGTTGGGATCACGCTCATCGGGATCCCAGCGCGTGCGGCCGCACCCGCCACGCCACCGAGCGATCCGTCGCCGCCGGCTACCACGAGCGAATCGGGCTTGCCTGCGAGCGCTTCGCCGACTTCGTCCAGCCCGAACTCGCGAACTTCGAGGCCATGCCCCCGAAGGCATTCCGCAACGTCATCCGCCTCACCCGAGCCGGAGTCCGGGTTGGTGAGAAGGGCGATCGAGCGCATGGGCGCACGACCTACGCGAGTGTCCGTTCGTTTACGGTCTCGCAGCGATGGAGGCCCGGGGAGACAGGCGGGAGTTGAGCGATTACGAGGAGCGGCTTCCGCCGCGCGGGGCTGCCGCTGTTCATCGCCGACCGCTCCGCGGCGACAGACATCTTCAACCGGGCCGTCCCGCTGATCGGCTTCGTCTTCATCGGGGAGATCCTCGGCGCGCTCAACCTCGAGTGGTCGCCGCTGGCGAACGTCGGCGCCGTCGCCGCGGCGCTGGCTGTGCTCCTCGTCGGCGATCGCCCTGGTCAACAGGGCCGCGGGCGGCCTGCCGATCGCGATCCCTCAGGACGTCGGCAAGCCCGAGCTCGCCGGCTTCGTTCTCCTGCCGGCGTGTTACCCCTCGTCTTCGGCGGCCAGTGGCGCAGCGCGCTCGTCACCGCGCTCGGCAACAGCCTCCTGCTGGCGCTTATCTACGCGCGTCGTCGGGCCTCGGCCTCGCTCTCGATCCTCCGCTGGACCCTGGGCAGGCTCGCGGGCCAGCTTCGAGCGTCGCTCGATCTCTTTGCGCGCGCGATTCCCGCTCCTGATGATCTTCTCCGTCGTCCTCTTCCTGACCGCCGAGATGTGGCAGGTCTTCTCCGAGGTGGAGCTTGCGACTCTCGCGATCCTCACCGGGCTTTTCGTCCTCCTCGGCACGAGCTTCCTGGTCGCGCGGCTGCCACGCGAGGTCAGGTCCTTGGAGCACGAGGCGGGTGCGGACGCGCCGCCGCTCGACCGCTCAGAACGGCTCAACGTCGGCGTTGTGATGTTCGTTAGCCAGGCCCTCCAGGTGCTGTCGGTGAGCGTCGCGATCGGTGGGTTCTTCATCGCGCTCGGTGTTCTGGCGATCGACCCGGCGATCACCGAGTCCTGGACGGGCGCATGTACCGAACGCGCTGGTCCAATTCGACCTGTTCGGCCACGAGGCGATCCTCAGCGAGGAGCTCCTTCGTGTCGCGGGCGCCATCTGCGGCCTTCACCGGGCTCTACTTCGCGATCTCGATGCTCACCGACGACGTCTATCGCCGGGAGTTCCTCGACGAGCTCACGTCGGAGATGCGAGAGAGCTTCCGCCAGCGAGCCGAATACCTGAGGCTGCAGCACCGGGCAACACTCCATAAGGCTGCCCGGCCTCATGGACTACCCCGACACAGACGTCACCTCCTTCGTCCTCGAGCGCGCCGCCGAGCTGGGCGACAAGCCGGCGCTGATCGACGGCCCCAGCGGGCGCACGATCACCTACGCCGAGCTCGACGAGCAGACCAGGGCCCTGGCCGCCGGCCTCGCCGCGCGCGGCTTCGGGCAGGGCGACACGCTGTGCGTCTACATGCCGAACCTGCCCGAGTACGCCGTCGCCTTCCACGGCGCCGCCCGCGCCGGCGGCAAGCGCCACGACCGCAAACCCGCTCTACACGCCTCGCGAGCTTCAGCACCAGCTCGAGGACTCGGGCGCGAAGATCCTGCTCACGATCCCGGACTTTCCTCGAGACCGCGACAAAGGCGGCCGAGGGCGCGGGCGTCGAGGACATCTTCGTCTTGGGCGAGGCCGACGGACGCGACTTCGCTGAGCGAGCTGACTGGGCGATCCGGCCGACGCGCCCGAGGTCGACATCCACGCGCGACGATCTGGCCGTGTTGCCCTATTCGAGCGGGACCACCGGGCCTGCCGAAGGGCGTGATGCTCACGCACAGGAACCTCGTCTCGAACCTCGTCCAGATCCAGGATGCGTTCGGCGATCACCGAGGACGATGTGCTGGTCGGAGTCCTGCCCTTCTTCCACATCTACGGGCAGACCGTGATCATGAACCAGGGTCTTCGCGACCGGGGCGACGATCGTGTCGATGCCGCGGTTCGACCTCGAGCAGTTCCTCGACCTCGATCCAGGAGCACAAGGTTTCCCAGGCCTACGTGGTGCCGCCGATCGCGCTGGCGCTCGCGAAGCATCCGGCAGTGGACGAGCGCGACATCTCGTCGATCGAGACCGTCATGTCGGGCGCAGCGCCGCTTGGGGCCGAGCTTTCCGACAAGGTCGCAGCCGCGCCTCGGCTGCACGGTCATCCAGGGCTACGGGATGACCGAGACGAGCCCGGTCACGCACATCATCCGCCCCGACGGCGAGAACCGCGCCGGGTCGATCGGCCGGGCGCTGGACGACACCGAGATGCCGCATCGTCGACGTGGAGTCGGGCGAGGACGCCGCTGAGGGCGAGCGCGGCGAGCTCTGGATCCGCGGCCCGCAGGTGATGGCCGGCTACCTCAACAACGACGAGGCGACCGCGGACACGATCGACTCGACGACGGTTGGCTCACACCGGTGACATCGGCATCGTTGACGAGGACGGCTTCTACTTCATCGTCGACCGGCTGAAGGAGCTCATCAAGTACAAGGGCTACCAGGTGCCGCCGGCCGAGCTCGAGGCGTTTCTGATCAACCACCGACGATGTGGCTGACGTCGCCGTGATCGGCGATTCCCGACGAGGACGCCGGCGAGATTCCCAAGGCCTACGTGGTTGCGGCGGAAGGCAAGGAGCTGGACCACGACGCGCTCATGGCCTACGTCGCCGACCAGGTTTCGCCACAGAAGAAGGTGCGCCTGATGGAGGAGATCGACGAGATCCCAAAGTCGGCCTCCGGCAAGATCCTGCGCCGGGTCCTGAAGGACCGCGAGGCTGAGAAGGCCGGCGCCGAGGCGGAGTCCTGAGCGCGGCGACCATGGTGCCGGGCTTTCGGCACCGCCCGGGCAACCACTGCGGCTCGACCGCGCTGCGCAATCTTCTCTCGTTCCACGGCGTCGAGCTGACCGAGGAGATGGCGTTCGGCCTCGGTGCAGGCGCTTGCTTTTACTTCGTGCCGATGGACGGCGCCTCGCCGTCGCGGTTCATGAACGGTCGCACGTCGCGGCTCGAGGAACAGTTCGTAGAGCTGACCGGAGCGCCGATCCGCCTGGAGACGTTCGACGGCCCCGACGAGAGCTGGGAGGCGGCTCGCGAGCTCGTCGAGTCCGGCGATCCTGCCCTGCTGCTCACGGACCTCTACTACCTCGACCACTATGGCCGCTCGGCTCACTTCCCGGGGCATGCTGTCGTGCTGGCCGGCTTCGACGACGAGGTCGCATATCTCTCGGACACGGCGTTCGAGGAGCTCGAGCAGACGTCGCTTTTGAGCTTGCGCGATGCGAGGCACGCGCAGCATCCGGTCTTTCCTCTCGCCGGGCATATGTTCGCCGCGGGAGAGGGGATTGAGGGGTTCGACCCGCGCCGCGCCGCGCCGGAGGCGATTCGCAGCGCCGCAGAGCGCATGCTCGAGCCCCCACTCGGCGAGTACGAGGGCCTGCCCGGCCTGGGGCAGTTCGCCGAGGAGGTGGCGGCTTGGCCCGAGCTACTCGAGGACTGGCAGTGGTGCGCGCGCTTTGCCTATCAGGTGATCGAGCGGCGCGGGACCGGCGGCGGCAACTTCCGGCTCATGTATTCGCGCTTCTTGAGTGAGTGTGTGGAGGCAGAGCTAGCGCCGGTCGCCGAAGAGGCCGGCCTTGCCGGCACCGCCGCCGCGTCCTGGACCGTGCTGGCCGGCCTTCTCCAGGAGGCCTCGGGCCAGGACGAGCCCGATCCGGTGCTGTGGAAGAGGATTGGGGAAGGCGCTGCGACGGTGCGCGACATCGAGGAGCGCCTATGGCCCCAGCTCGCCGCCGCCGCAAGCGTCGGGCTCGACAGCGGGCTGGCCTAGCCCGAAAAGCCGATGCCCTGCTCAGGGTCCGCGACGCGAATGAACACGATCGTCGCGAGGTTGAGAGCCACCGTGCCCTCCTGCGTCTTCAGGTCATGCCAGCCGCGACCAACCTCAACGGCCTTGCGTAGCTCGGCCAGTTCCTTCTCGTTCAGCTTCACCGAGAGGACCTGGCCGATGCCGAACCCGATCTCGACCTTCGTTTGCTCAGCAGCCATGGATTCAGTGTCCTTCCGCGGGTTGAACGATTTCGGTGAGGACTCCGCCCGTCGAACGAGGGTGGAGGAAGGCGACCCGGCTGTCGCGGATACCGGTCCGCGGCTTGGAGTCGATCAATTCGATGCCGGCCTCCGAGAGGCCCGCGAGGGTGCTCTCGATGTCGTCCACGCGATACGCGACGTGGTGGAGCCCAGGCCCCTTCTTTGCCAGGAATTTGCCGACCGGTGTCTCGGGTCCGAGTGGGCTGAGGAGCTCGACGTGGCAGTCGCCAACGTCCAGAAGCACTGCTTCGACGCCCTGCTCCTCAACCGTCTCGCGATGAGCGAGCGGCATCTGCATGGAGCTCTCGTAGAGGCGCAGCGAAGCCTCGAGGTTGTCGGTCGCAACACCGATGTGGTCAATCAGCCCGAACATCGGGCGCCAGTCTAGTCCGGCGAGGTACCTGGTACCGGGGGGCGGCCGGCGAGGTACCTGGTACGGGGGCGGCGCTCAGCCGTCGTCCGACTCGCGCCTGCGCTCTTCGGAGGCCAGAACTTCGGTGGGCGCTGAGGCTTCGAGGCGCTGATGCGCCGGCTCGGCCTCGTCGTCGCGTTTCGCCCTGTGCGCGGTCATGATCGCCTTGATCTCCTCGCGCTCGATGACCTCGTTCTCGAGCAGACGCTCGGCGACCAGGTCGAGGAGGTCGCGATGATCGGAGAGCAACTGATGAGCGCCGCGGTAGGCCTCTTCGGCGATCGCCTGCACCTCTTCGTCGCGGATCTGGCGCAGAGCTTCAGAGACGGTGTAGTCGTCACCGGGCACCTGGTGGGAGCGGATATGCGTTCCCATCGCGTAGTCGTAAACCATGGAGCGGGCGATCGCCGTCACGCGCTTGAGGTCGTCCGAGGCGCCGGTGGTGATGCGGCCGAAGGTGATCTGCTCAGCGACGCGGCCCGCAAGCAGGACCTTCATGTAGTCGATCAGCTCCTGGCGCGACTTGAGGTAGCGGTCCTCCTGGGGAAGGTTGAGCGTGTAGCCGAGAGCTTTGCCGCGCGGGACGATCGAAACCTTCTGGACCTTGTCGACCGAGGGCAGCAGCTCTGACGTGATCGCGTGCCCTGCCTCGTGCCAGGCGATGACCTTCTTCTCGTGGTCGGTGATGACCTTCCGAGACTCAAGCCCGGCGACGACGCGCTCGAGGGCGTTGTCGAAGTCCGACTGCACGATGAACTCGCGCTGGTTGCGCCCCGCGAGGATCGCCGCCTCGTTCGCGAGGTTCTCGAGGTCGGCGCCCGTGAGCCCCGAGCCGTAGCGCGCAACGCGCTCGAGGTCGACATCCTGCGAGAGCGGCTTGGACTTCGTGTGGACCTCGAGGATCGCCATCCGGCCTTTCAGATCGGGCGGCGGCACGAAGACCTGGCGGTCGAAGCGGCCGGGGCGCAGAAGAGCCTTGTCGAGCTTCTCGAGCATGTTGGAAGCCGCCATGACGACGACGTTGTCCTGCGAGTTGAAGCCGTCCATCTCGACGAGGAGCTGGTTGAGGGTCTGGTCGCGCTCCCCGGAGATGTCCGAGCCGCGCGCGGCACCGACAGCGTCGAGCTCGTCGATGAAGACGATTGCGGGGGCGTTGTCGCGCGCTTCGCGGAAGAGGCGGCGGATGCGCGCAGCACCGAGGCCCGCGAACATCTCGATGAACGAGGAGGCGGATTGGCTGAGGAAGGTTGCGCCCGACTCGTGCGCGACGGCCTTCGCAAGCAGCGTCTTTCCGGTGCCGGGAGGGCCGTGAAGCAGGATTCCCTTCGGCACCTTGGCGCCGAGCTGCTTGAAGCGCTTCGGATCGGAGAGGAACTCGACGATCTCCCGCAGCTCGTCCATCGTTTCGTCGACTCCGGCAACATCGGCGAAGGTGACCGTCTGCTTCGACTTCGATGAGATCTCCTGCGGCTTGGTCTGCGGCATGAGCCGCAGGGTTCGCCACATGAAGTAACAGATGACGACGAGGATCAGGACCGGCGCGACCGGCAGGATGTCGTACTTGAAATTGTCGTACGTCAGCGCGATTGGCATGTCTGAAAGGCTCATGTCGGCAAGGTCTGAGAGCTCCCATCGGAGCCCTTAGATCCCCTATCGGCAGGCACGGGCTCGACCCGTAATAGTTCACGCACGGCTGCTTCGCCGACGGCGAGCTGGTCAGGCGTCGGCTCGCGGGTTGAGACCAGCCGCTGGATCTCGTGCCCGGCCTGATGCACGGCCTTGGACAACGCGGCCTCGGGCTTTCGCTCGGAGAAAGCGAAGACTTCAACGGCTGCTCCGGTGGCGGCGAGCGAGGCTGCGCCGCGCGCGATTGCGTTCGGGTGCTTGATGGTTCCCTCCACCAACACCTGGCCCGCAACGCTGAACGCGAGCATCGGCCCGATCAGGTTCGAGCCGCATCGCTCGTGCTCCTTGGGCTCATCGGCAGCGGAGCCCCCGGACTCGTACGCGCCGATCGCCTTGTGCTCGGCGCCGTGATAGGCGGCGAGGTCCCTGTCACGAAGCGCGGCGAGCGCCGGCATCAGGCCGATCACTCCGATCATCGCCTCGCGCGACGCGTTGCCCCGGGCAAACTTCCGCGCCGCGGCGCTTGCTGCGCTGGCCAGGCCGGCGGCAAGTATCACGCGCGGGTCTTCGAAGGGCAGGCGGGCGGAGCGGAGCCGCAGGCGCGCCATCGGGACAACGGCAAGAGCCTCGGCCAGCTTGACCGGCCCACGGATCATGGGCGTGGCGCCCAGGCGTCCCTGCGAGATGGTCGGCTTCTTGCCGGATGCAACCTCGATCTCACCCTGCTTGTTTCGGACGGCGACGGACCAGTGCGTCGGCCCGTGCACGAGCAGCCCGTTTCGAAGCGCCATACCGCCCAGTCGCAACTCGCCCACTTCGCTCATCCGAGCATCCTCTTCGCCAGCCATTCGTAGAAGTGTGCCGCGAGCTCGATGTCGGCAACCGCGGCGCCCTCGTCCGCGCCATGGACAAGGGGAGCCGCGGTCAGCATGTCGAGCGCCCGCTGCGGGTGAAATCCGTAGACGACGCACGAGCCGAACGCCTTGCGGAACCAGTGCGAGTCCGAGAAGCCGGCCATGACCGTCGGCACCACCGTCGCATCCGGATCGACCTCCGCCACCCACTTGCGGATCGCATCGGCCAGCTCTGTCTCGTACGGCGACTCGTTCCCGACAGTCTCGTCGATGAACTCGATCTCGAGTGATGGGTCCTGCGCTCCGAGCACCCGCGCGACCTGCTCACGGACGTGGTCCTCGCCCAGCCCGGGAGGAACGCGGCAGTCCACGACGACCTCCGCATTCGAAGGGATCATGTTGTCCGTCTCAGAGGCGTGAATGCGCGTCGGCACGAGGGTGACTCGGAGCATCGGCTCGGCGATGTAGGCGGCGATCTGGGGCGCGACTCGACGCAGCTCGGCGAGCGCCGAAACGAGATCACCGGGGTTCGAGAGGTCGACGTCCCGCGCCACCGTCGCACTCAGGAACTCCAGGCCTGGAGCGGTGGGCTCCAGCGGCGGCTGCTCGACGAGGCGCGAGATCGCCGGAGCGAGGCGAAGGAGCGCGTTGTCTCCAAGGCTTGGCACCGAGCCATGGCCGGCCTTCCCCCTCGCTCGGAGCTTGAACCGGAACACGCCCTTTTCTCCGAGGGCGACTCCATAGAAGCGGCGCCCGTTGATCTCGAAGAGGGCACCCGCTCCCTCGTTCACGACGAAGTCGGCGCGGACCTTGTCCGGGTGGTTCTCGCACAGCCACTTTGCGCCCTTGTGGGCGCCACGTTCCTCGTCGGCCGCCACGATCACCTTCAGCACGCCGCCCGCTGGGCGCCAGCCTGAGCGTGCAAGGTGCGCCGCCGCCGCGACCTCGGTTGCAACCTGGTCCTTCATGTCCTGGCCGCCGCGCCCCTGTACGAATCCGTCGACGACGTCGCCCGACCACGGGTCGAAGGACCATTCGCTCGGGTCGGCCGGGACAGTGTCCATGTGGCTGATGTAGGCGAGCGTTGGCCCGTCCGCGTCTCCCTTGAGGCTTGCGACGAGGTTGGGCCGGCCCGCCTCCGCCTCCAAAAGCTCGCAATCGAAGCCGGCGTCGCTGAGGATCCGCGCAACGTGTTCTTGCGCCGGCCCCTCGTTGCCGGGCGGATTTACCGTGTTGAAGCGGATCAGCTCCGACAGGAGCTTGACTGCTTCAGCTCCGAGCGTGCTCGCTTGCGCCCTCTCGCCGCGCTCCATCGGACGAGGTTAGTCGCGCCGCCGTTCATACTCGGGCAGATGGAAGGGAGGCTGTTCGATGAAGGCGAGGAGGGCTCAGCCGCGGGTGGAGTCCCAGCAGCCGACGCACCCCTCGCGGTAAGGATGCGACCCCGCTCGCTCGACGAGGTCGTGGGTCAGGACCACCTGCTCGCCGAGGGCTCGGCCCTTCGTACCGCTGTCGACTCGCGCGAGCCGCATTCGGCGATCCTCCACGGGCCTCCAGGGACGGGCAAAACAACGCTTGCTCGGATCATCGCGAGCTGTGCCGACGCAGCGTTCGAAGAGGAGTCAGCGGTGAACGCGGGGAAGGCCCAGGTGCAGGCCGTGATCGGCCGGGCGCGCGAGCGCCGGCAGTCCGGGCGACGCACCGTCCTCTTCCTCGACGAGATCCATCGCTTCAACAAGGCGCAGCAGGATGCGCTGTTGCCTTCGGTCGAAGATGGGCTCATCACGCTGATCGGGGCAACGACCGAGAACCCCTACTTCGAGGTGAACTCGGCGCTTCTTTCCCGGACGCAGATCTACGAGCTGCGCGAGCTCACGCCGGACGATCTGCTGGGACTGCTTCGACGGGCACTCGAAGACACGGAGCGCGGCATCGCTGATCCGCCGCCGATCGATGACGACGCGCTCGAGCTCCTGTCGGCCCGAGCGGGTGGCGACGCACGCACCGCACTCGGCGCGCTCGCGCGCGCGGCTGAGACCGCCTCGGCGAGAGGTCACTCGATCGACATCGCCACCGCGGAGGATGCGCTTCAGCGCAAGGCGATCGCCTACGACCGTGAGGGCGACAAGCATTACGACTACATCTCGGCCTGGATCAAGGCAACGCGAGGATCGGACCCCGATGCTTCGCTCTATTACCTCGCGGTGATGCTCGAGGGCGGGGAGGACCCGCGCTTCATCGCGCGGCGGATGGTGATCTTCGCCTCGGAGGACATCGGCAACGCCGATCCTCAGGCGCTCGCGGTCGCCACCGCCGCGGGAGCCGCCGTTGACCGCGTCGGCTTGCCGGAATGTGCGCTCAACCTCTCGCAGGCCGCGATCTACCTCTCGCTGGCTCCAAAGTCCAATGCCGCAACGGTCGCGATTGCCGACGCGATGGCGCACGTGCGCGAGCACGGGGCGAAGCTGCCGCCCGACGAGTTGCGAAGCGGCGGCTACGCCGGCGCCAAGAAGCTCGGGCGTGGACAGGGCTACCAGTACCCGCACAACGACCCGAAGGGCGTGTCCGAGGATTCACTCCTGCCGGCGGATGTCCGTGGCGTCCGCTTCTACGACCCTGTGGGTAGAGGTGCCGAGGAGCGTCTGAAGCAACGCCTGGAGGAGCTCCGGAAGCTCCGCGGCGACTGAATAGGAGCAAGGCCGCAGCTCGTTTTCCGCCGGGGTCAGTTGCCGGAGCGGGAGGTCTCGATCCAAGTGGGTGTCCCCTGGCCCCGGATGAGCGTGAGCGTGTCGCCTGGGGAGGGGTTCCAGTTCGCGGCGAGGCCGAACGCGCTTGTGTTGTCGGGCACAGACGAACCCGGCTGTGCCGCAAGGAGCGTCACTCTTTGTCCGGGTACGCCGTCATCCAGCGCTGTGACCGTCTTCGGCATCGAGAGAATCAGGAGGCTCACACCGGCCACGGAAGGCGTCGGGTCTGCGTTGTTGAAGTCCGCCAAGGAGGTGCCGTCGATGGCATCGACGCCATCGGCGAATCCCGCAGGCACGTTCTTCAGCCGTGAGTAGTCGACAGGGTTGTCAGCCTGGTTGATCGTGCCCGGACTGAACAGCGCGCTGACCAGCCCGTCGACGTTCGTCGAGAGCTGCGCGAGGTTCGCCTTGTCGGTGTCGAGCTCCGCCTGCGTTGCCGGGTCGAAGGCGAGCTTGGGTTCGGTGACAGCCCCGTCGGCGACGTCTTTGGTCTTGACCTGGCCGTTCTTGATCGACTTCGAGATGACCGTGTTCTTCTTGACCGTCGACGCGGCGTAGCTCGCCCCGGTAAGCGCGACGAAAAGCGCCAGGTAACCGATGATGTTTCCGCGCAGGTGCGCGGCGATAAGTGTGGATACGGACATGGAGAGACCTCCCTGGTTCATGCCGAGTCCCCGAGCAACCCTCGGTCCCCGGCCGGTTAGCCGCAGTCCAAAAAGTACCGACCATCTAGGCTCCCGCCGGGAATGGAACAGCTCGAATCATTCAACCCCGCGACCGGCGCACTCGTTGGCGCCGTCGACACGATCGAGATCGGCGATGTCGACGGGATCGTCGCCGACATTGCCGAGCTGCAGCCGTTCTGGGCACAACTTTCGCTCGAGGACCGCGGGAGCTATCTCCGTCGCGTCGCCGACGCGCTGGTCGAGGACATGGAGGAAGTCGCAGCGCTGATCTCGACCGAGCAGGGCAAGCCGCTCGCCGAGAGCTACGTGATGGAGCTGATCCCCACGATTGACGCGCTGCACTGGTGCGCCGATGAGGGGCCAAAGATCCTTCGCGACGAGTCGATCCCCTACCCGCAGCTCTTCTTCAAGGTCAAAAAGAGCTTCTTCTCCTACGAGCCCATCGGGGTCGTAGGCGTCATCGCTCCATGGAACTACCCGTGGTCCATCCCCTTCGGCGAGGTGGCAATCGCGCTGATGGCCGGCAACGGCGTGATCCTGAAGCCGGCCAGCCTCACGCCGCTCCTCGGAGACCGGATTCAGAAAGCCTTCGAGCGCGGTGGAGTGCCCGAGGGTCTGGTTCGCGCCGTTCACGGCGGCGGGCAGATCGGCCAGGCAATCTGCGAGTCGGATGGCGTCGGCAAGGTGTTCTTCACCGGTTCGGTCGAGGTCGGGCGAAAGGTCGGTGAGATCTGCGCCCATCGTATGAAGGGTTCGGTTCTGGAGCTCGGCGGCAAGGACCCACAGATCGTGTGCGCCGACGCAGACCTCGAGAACGCCATCTCGGGCTGCGTCTGGGGCGCATTCGCCAACGCGGGACAGACTTGCTCGGGCATCGAGCGCACATACGTGGTCGACTCGGTCGCCGACCGTTTCCTCGAAGGTGTGGTCCGCGAGACCGAGCGCCTCACCGTCGGCGATCCGCTCGAGTGGGAGACGGAGATCGGCCCGATGGTCTCCGCTGACCAGGCGGACCTCGTCACCGACCTCGTCGATGACGCGCTCTCGTCCGGCGCCGACCGCCTTGCGGGTGGCCCGCGCGAAGTTCCCGGCTACGACGGGCGCTTCATCGCGCCGACGATCTTGGCCGGTGTAGAGGATGAGATGCGGATCATGCGCGAGGAGATCTTCGGTCCGGTCGCTCCGATCGTGATCGTCGGCTCCGAGGAGGAGGCCCTCGAGCGAGCGAACGACTCCAACTTCGGCCTGGGCGCATCCGTCTGGACCAAGGACCGCGCGAAGGGCGAGCGGATGGCTCGCCGCATCCAGTCCGGGATGGTTTGGATCAACGACCACTCCTACTCGCACGGAGCGGCGCAGTGCTCATGGGGCGGAGTGAAGGACTCCGGCCTCGGCCGCTCTCACTCCAAGTTCGGCTTTTACGAGTGCGTGAACATCAAGCATGTGGCCTGGGAGCCGGGACTCACTCGCGACTTCTGGTGGCAGCCGTACGACAAGTCCCTCGGCGACGCGCTCAAAGCTTCGACAAGGCTCCTCTACGGCACCGGCGGCGCCAGGCTGAACGCGCTGCGCGAAGGGATCGTTCCGCTGGCGAAGCTCGGCGCGAAGACGATGCGCAAGGGTAAGTAGCGCCCGACGGGCACGGTTGATGCTGTGACAATGGCGGGAGTGCCGGCTTCCACGTCCGTCCAGCCTGATGCGCGCGAGCTTTCGCCTGGCGCCAGTGAATCCATAGCTGCGGTGAGTGCTGCGGCGCTGCGTCGCGACTACGGCGAGCTGCCGGTGCTTCGCGACATCACGTTCGATCTCCCCGTCGGCGAGACGCTCGTCGTCCTCGGGCCGAACGGTGCCGGCAAGTCGACTCTTCTCCGGATGCTCGCGACCCTCCTGCGGCCGACCGCTGGGGAGTTGACGGTGCTGGGCGCCGAGCTGCCTCGCCAAGCGTGGAAGGCCCGCGGGCGGATCGGATATCTCGGCCACGACCCGCTTCTCTACCGCGACCTGACGGTCGCCGAGGCACTCCGCTTTCACGCCGATCTCCACGGAGTTGAGGCGGCGGAAACCCGCATCGGCGAACTGCTTGAGGCGGTCGGAATGGAGCGCCGGGCGGGCCAGCTCGTCCGCACTCTCTCCGCCGGCCAGACGCAGCGGGCCGCCGTCTGCCGCTGCGTCATCCACTCGCCGGAGCTCCTCCTCCTCGACGAGCCTGGCGCGCATCTCGACCCGGCCGGGTACGAAACGGTGGAGCCTCTCATCGGCCGAACCTCCAAGGCGACGCGCGTGGTGGTGACCCACGACGTGGAGGGTGGTCTTGCCGAAGCCGACCGTGCGCTCGCCCTCAACAGCGATGGCACGGTCGCCTACGAGGGCCCAGCTTCGGGCATCACGCCGAGCGAGGCACGGGCGATCTACGCCGGGAGGCCGAGATGAGCGCGTTCCGGGTAATCCTCGTCAAGGACCTGCGGATCGAGTTCCGCACGCTTCAGTCGCTGCCGGCGATGGCGCTGTTCGCCGTGACGACGTTCGTGATCTTCCGGTTCGGGCTGGACCGGACGTCGCTCGAGGGCAGCCTCGCCGCCGGCGTCCTGCTGGTCACTGTGCTTTTCGCCGCGCTCCTGGCGATCAACCGCCTGTTCGTCGCAGAGCGCGACGAGGGCGGGTTCGACGCGATCAGGCTCGCGCCGGTCGACCCAACGTCGCTCTTCGTCGCAAAGATGCTCGCGCTCCTGATCTACCTGGCGGTGCTCGAGGCGATCGCGCTCCCGGTGTTCGCAGGCTTCTTCCTCGACGGCGCAACGGGCCTCCTCCCACTTGCGGGAGTGCTGCTCCTGCTCGACCTCGGCCTTGCGGCGACCGGCGCGGTGGTCTCGACGATCGGAGCGAACTCGCGGGCGCGCGATCTGCTGACGCCGCTCGTTCTGCTGCCGTTGCTCATCCCGCTGCTGATCGCCGCCGCGGGCGCTTCCGAGCCGCTTCTGGCCGCCGGAGGGCCCGACTACGACGGCGTTGCCAAGTGGGTGGTCACGCTCGCGCTCTACGACCTTGTCTTCGCCGCTTGTCGGATACGCGGTGTACGACTTCCTGCTCGAGGACTGATCGAGGTGCCCGCGCTCTACGATCTAACACTCGATGAGCCTCAAGATGCCAAGTCTCAAGGTCATGGCGTTCGCAACGGTCGCGGCGCTTGGTCTCGCGTTCGCGCTGGTCTTCTTCTACGCGCCCAACGACGCCGACCAGGGCTTCATCCAAAAGATCTTCTACGTCCACGTGCCGATTGCGATCTGCGCGCTGGTCGGCTTCGTGGTCGCCGCGTTCCACTCGATCCGCCACCTGCGCACCGGCGACCCGATCCACGACGTCCGCTCCTACGTCTCGATTCACATGGGCGTCATCTTCGGCACCGCGGCGCTCCTCACCGGCTCGATCTGGGCGCGCGCCGCTTGGGGCAAGTGGTGGGTCTGGGAGGAGCCGACGCTGGTCTCGTTCCTGATCGTCTACCTCCTCTACGCGACCTACTACCCGCTCCGCTACTCGATCGAGGACCGCGAGCGCCAGGCGCGCTACGCCTCGGTCTTCGCGATCACGGCGGGCGCATTCGTTCCGCTCAACTTCATGGCCGTGCGCCTGGCGCAGTCGCTCGTCCACCCCCGCGTGTTCGCCACCGCCGACGGCGGCCTGCCCGGCGAGATGCTTCTCACCTTCCTCGTATCGCTCGCCGGCATGGGCCTTCTCTTCATGACCCTCACTCGCTTCGAGCTCTCGGCGAAGATGACCAAGGGCCAGATCTCGCGCCTGCGGCGCGTACTCGATGCCGATGCGCCGGTGGCTCCCGCCTCGCGGATCGCTCCAGCCGTGCCGGCCGAGCAGGGCTGATGCCCGCGCTCCCACTCGACGAGGCGGGGAAGTACGTCGCCGGCGCCTACGTCGTTTTCATCATCCTGCTCCTGGTCTACGTCGCGATCATGGCCACGAAGATCGAGCGAATGCAGCGCGACCTCACCGAGCTGGCCGACATCGCCGAATCGCGGAAGGTTCCCGATGGCTGAGGTACTGGTCCTCGGCGTCTCGCACAAGACGGCCCCGCTCGAGCTGCGGGAGCGGCTCGCTCTCACCGAAGGCCGCGCGGTTGGAGTCCTGGGCGAGCTCATCACCACCGATGTGATCACCGAGGCCGCGGCGATCTCCACCTGCAACCGGACCGAGCTCTACATGTTCGCGGCGGATCCCGTAAACGCTGAGTCGCAGGCGCTTTCCGTGCTCGCGCGCGAAGCCGGCATCCGGCCGACCGAGCTGGTCTCACACCTCTATTCATTCCGCGGCGCCAGCGCAGTCAACCACCTCTTCCGAGTCACCGCGGGCCTCGAGTCCATGATCGTCGGCGAGACCGAGATCCAGGGCCAGGTCAAGAGGGCTTACGAGCTCGCGCTGGTCGAGAACGCGACCGGGCCGGTCCTCAACCGCCTCTTCCGCGGGGCCCTGGCGACGGGCAAGCGCGCCCGTACCGAGACGGCTCTGTCGGAGAAGGCGCTCTCAGTGCCCCAGGTGGCGGTCGAGCTTGCGCAGCGGACGCTCGGCGATCTCGAGAAGCGCTCGGTGCTCGTCGTCGGTGCCGGTGAGACCGCTGAGCTGACCGCGCGTGCCCTGGCGGCCCGCGGGGTGGACGCCGTCTTCATCGCCAACCGCCACTACGACCGCGCGATCGGCCTTGCCCAGCGTTTCGGCGGACGCGCCGTTCGCTTCGAGGAGCTGCCCTCGCTCCTCGCCACAGCCGACATCGTCGTCTCCTCGACCAGTTCGCCTCACAACGTGGTCGAGCGCGATGCCCTTTCCGAGGTCATGGCCGAGCGCGGGCAACGCCCGCTGCTCCTGATCGACCTCGCGGTGCCGCGCGACATCTCTCCGGCCTGCCGCGAGCTGCCTGCGGTGACCGTGCACGACATGGACGACCTCCAGTCGCTCGTCGAGCGCAACACCTCGCTTCGCCAGAGCGAGGCGACCAAGGCCGAGAAGATCATTCGCGCCGAGGTCGCGCGCTTCGAGGAATGGCTTACCTCGCAGGAGGTGACTCCCACCGTGGCCGCCCTCCGTGGTCTGGCCGACGAGGTCGTTGCGCGCACGCTCGCTGAGAACGAGAGCCGGTGGGAGAGCCTCTCGCCGGCGGATCGCGAACGCCTGCGCACGATGGCCAACGCGATCGCCAGCCGGATCCTTCACGAGCCGACGCTTCGGCTCAAGCGCTCGGCTTCGGACGGAGTCTCGGCGCACGTTCACGCGCTTCGCGAGCTCTTTGGTCTCGACCCCGATGCGGCGAGCTACGAAGGCACGTCCGCCGAGGTCACCGAGCTCGAAGAGCACCGCCGGCAACGTGGTTAGTGAGGGGCTTTGTCCCCGAAAGCGGCCGCCAGGGGGCTTCGTGAGGATCGCGACCCGTTCGAGCGCCCTCGCCCTCGCGCAGGCCGAGGCAGTCGGTAGGGCGATCGGGGGAGCGGAGCTCGTCCACGTGGCGAACGTGGACGGCGCGCCGGGGGACAAGGCACGCTTCGTCCGCACAGTGGAAGAGGCGCTGCGCGAAGGCCGCGCCGAGCTCGGCGTTCATTCGGCGAAGGATCTGCCCGGCGAGATGCCCGATGACCTTGCCCTCGTGGGAGTTCCCCGCCGGGAAGATCCTGCCGACGTGTTCGTCGGCGAAGCGTCGTCGCTCGCAGAGGTCGCGGTCGGCGCCCGCGTAGGAACTGCGAGCCTGCGCCGGCGCGCTCAGCTCCTGGCGCTTCGCCCCGACCTCGACGTCGCGGAGATCCGCGGCAACGTGGATACGCGGCTCCGAAAGCTCGCGGACGGCGAGTACGACGGGATCGTGCTTGCCGCTGCGGGACTGATCCGTCTCGGCCGCGAGAACGAGATCGCTTTCCGGTTCGGGGCTGACGAGATGGTCCCCGCACCGGGCCAGGGTGCGCTGGCTCTCCAGGCGCGCACTTCAGACAGCGAGGCCTCAACTGCCGCGGCAGCGATTTCGGACAGCGAGGCACTCATCGAGTTCACGGCCGAGCGCGCGGCGACCGCGGCACTCGACGCTACGTGCGAGACGCCCCTGGGCATCTGCGCGCGGCACCTCGAGGGCACGCTCGCAGTGGCGGGGTTCGCGGGGTTGCCCGATGGCTCCGAGTGGATTCGCGATGCGATCCGTGGTGACGCGGATCAGCCTGCGGCGCTTGGCCAAGCGCTCGCAGAGCGAATGATCGGCGCCGGCGCACGCGAGATTCTCGAGCGGGCCAAGGACTATCTATGAGCGCCCGATCAGGCGTGGCGTACCTCGTCGGCGCAGGTCCGGGCGACCCGGGCTTGATGACGGCGCGCTCGCTGGACTTGATCGCCTCGGCCGACGCGATTCTTTACGACAGGCTGATCCCGGCTGGGGCGCTCGACGGAGCGCGTGACGACGCAGAGCTCGTCTACGTCGGCAAGGCGCCAGGTGACGTAGCGATGTCCCAGGAGCGAATCGGAGAAGAGCTTGTCGAGAGGGTTGGCCGCGGAGAGAGCGTCGTGCGCCTGAAGGGTGGAGACCCGTTCGTGTTCGGCCGTGGCGGGGAAGAGGCGGAGGCGCTCCGCGCAGCAGGCCTCGACTTCGAGGTCGTGCCCGGGGTTACCGCCGGCGTGGCCGCGACCGCCTACGCCGGGATCCCGGTTACTCACCGCGACGATGCCTCGGCGGTCGCGTTCGTAACCGGCCACGAGGATCCTGAGAAGCCCGAGACGGCCCTTGACTGGGAGGCCCTCGCCCGGTTCCCCGGCACGCTCGTCCTCTACATGGGCGTGAAGAACCTGCCCGAGATCGCGACGCGCCTCGCCGATGCCGGCCGCAATCCGAACGAGCCTGCCGCGGCGGTCGAGCGCGGCACTCTGCCCGGGCAGCGGACCGTGGTGGCCACTCTCGCCACTCTCGCCGATGCGGTTTCAGAGGCTGGCCTCCGGCCGCCTTCGATTCTCTTGTTCGGCCAGGTGGCGGCGCGGCGTGAGCAGATCGGGTGGCTCGAGCGGCGCCCGCTCCACGGCAAGCGGGTCGTGGTCACGAGGGCACGCGCGCAGGCAAGTGGCCTGGCGGCGACGCTCGAAGCGCTCGGCGCTGAGGTGGTTCAGCTGCCGGCCATCCGCATCGAGCCGCGGATCGAGTCGCCTGAGGTGAGCGCGGCGATGGAGTCCCTCCATGCGTACGCGCTCGTCTGCGTGACCAGTCCGAACGGGGCGCGCCTTCTCTTCGAGGCCATGGAGGCCGCCGGTCTCGACGCACGCGCGCTGGCAGCCGCCCAGGTCGCTGCGATCGGCCCGGGCACGGCACGAGCCCTTCAGGAGCGTGGCGTGATCGCCGACGTCGTGCCAGAGCGCTATGTCGCGGAGGCCCTCGTCGAGGCCCTCGCAGATGTTCCGGTCGATGGCAAGCCGGTGCTCGTCGCCCGCGCCGCCGAGGCGCGCGATCTCCTGCCGGACGCGCTGCGTGACCGCGGAGCGGACGTCGACGTCGTCGCTCTCTACGAAACCGTTCGCGAGGAGCCGTCCGAGGCGGAGATCGAGGCGGCTCTCGAAGCCGATTACGTGACTTTCACTTCGTCGTCCACCGTGAGAAACTTCCTCGAGGTCACGGGAGGTCGAATGGCGCAGGGCTCAAAGGTCGTCTCGATCGGCCCGATCACCAGCGATACGGCCAGGGAGGCCGGGCTGGAGGTCGCCGTGGAAGCGGACCAACACGATCCGGAGGGACTGGTTAGAGCTTTGGTCGAGGACGTGAGCCGTGCATAGAAAACTCTTTGCGGCAGGCGTTGAGACAGGCGCCGGAACGTCGCCCTGCGTCTTCTTCGACCTGCGCAACGGGTACCTGGCACCGGGTGCAGAGGATCTTCTGAGGCGAGCTCGTCCGGATCGGAGGCACCGTGCTTGACATGTTCCGCAACTGCGAACGTGGTGAAGGACAGGAAGCGTGAAGCTCCCGATCACGTTTCTCAGCGACTACGGCTACGACGACGAGTTCGCGGGGGCGTGTCGGGTCGTGATCGAGCGTCTTGCGCCAGGGACGCCGGTGCTCGACCTCACGCACGGAATTACGCCCGGCGACGTTCGGCGGGGGGCGATCGCCCTCGCGGCCGCTGCGCCGCACGCGGGCCCGTCGGTGCACCTCGCTGTCGTGGATCCGGGTGTTGGCACCGATCGCCGGGCGGTTGCGATCGAGTCCGGCAAGTCCTTTCTGGTGGGGCCGGACAACGGCCTGCTCTCGCTCGCGGCCGGGGCTCTGGGAGGAGTCACGCGAGCCATTGACATCTCCGCGAGCCCGCTGAACCTCGACCCGGTTGCGCCAACGTTCCACGGACGCGACGTCTTTGCTCCGGTCGCCGCGCATCTCGCGATGGGCCATCCCCTTGCTACCGCGGGCGAGGAGATGGACCCGTCGTTCCTTGAGCCGCTCGAACTTCCAGCCCCTGCCCGGGATGGCCAAACGCTCGTCGCCCATGTGCTTTACGCAGACGGTTTCGGCAACGTCGTCCTCGACGCCACCCCGGACGACATCCCGCTCGACACAGGCCCGGTACTGGTCGAGGGCATGGGGGAGGCGCCGAGGGGACGGACCTTCGCCGACGGAGAAGGGGGGCTGGTCGTCTACGACGACTCGGCAGGGCGCCTGGCGCTGGCGATCGATGGCGGCAGCGCCGCGGCGACCTTTGGCCTCGAACGCGACAGCGAGGTCCGCATCTCGCCGGTTCAATGAGCTTCGACGGTCCGACGGTCCACCACCGGATCACCGATTCCACCAACGACCGCGCGCGCGAGCTGGCAACTGACGGCGCAGCATCCGGCACCGCCGTCGTAGCCGACGAGCAGAGCGCCGGCCGAGGACGCAGCGGGCGCAGGTGGTCGGCGCCGGCGGGGTCGGCGCTCCTGTGCTCCCTGATCCTCCGGCCGCTCGAGGCGCATCAGACGCTCTTGCCTCTGGCCGTGCCGCTTGCCGTCTGCGATGCGGCGGAATCGCTCGCGCCGGTCGAGTGCCTCGTCAAGTGGCCGAACGACGTGTGGCTGCGCGAGCGAAAGCTCGCTGGAGTCCTGATCGAGGCGAGGCCTCCGGAGTGGGCCGTGATCGGCGTGGGGCTGAACCTCTCGATTCCCGACGATGAGTTCCCCGACGACCTGCGCTGGCCGGCGACATCGCTCGGTAGGGGCGTCTCGCGAGAAGCCGCTCTGGGGGCGCTGCGCGAAGCGCTCGGCCGCTGGATCGCGGCTACGCCCAGCGAGGTGGTGGCAGCCTTCGAGAGTCGTGACGCTCTGCGCGGCAGGGAGATCGGCTGGGAAGGGGCGGGCGGCGAGGGCAACCAGGGGGAGGGCGTAGCGGACGGCATCGACGCCCGTGGAAACCTGGTGGTTGTGACCGGCTCGGGCGAGCGGGTAAGCCTGGGCGCCGGCGAGGTCTCGCTGCGCCTTTGACGATCGAAACCGGACTTGTGGTTGCTGGGCAACCCAAACTCCGGTCTCACGTGTAACGGCGCGGAATCAGTCCGCGTCGGCGGCCGTGACCTCGTCCGAGCCGTTGGCCTCGATTTCTTCCGAGGCCTCGGCTTCCTCCAGCTTCTCGCGCTTCGGGTCGCCCCCATTGCCCTTCGGCTTCGAGTCGCCTCCGTCGCCGCCGCCCTTCTTGCGCCGGCGTCGGCGTTTCGAGCCGGGCTTTGGGAAGTTCCGGAGCAGCTCGCGTGCGACGGCCGACGGCTTTCGGGCCATTCGCATTCGTGCGCCGCGGAGCACCTCTTCGGCCTCGGGCGTGTGCGCGACCGCGGCGGCGAGCAGCGCGACGGACAGACGCCGGTCCTGCTGGCGCGCGGCTGTGACGAGCCGGCGGGCGTTGCGGCCGTGGGCGCGACCTGATGAGTTGACGAACAGACCGAGCAGCCTCTTTGTCTCCGGCCAGCGCTGCACCGCGTACTGCTCGTGAAGCTCGCGCGTGGTCTCGGCGAGGCGCCATACCCAGGCCTGCGCCTGGTCACGGCGGCCGATGCGGCGCTCGGCCAGCGCCTGAAGGAGAAGCTTTGCTCCGGCGCGGCGCTCCTCGCGGCTCCACGTCGCGACGATGTCGACGCAGTCGTCGAACGCTTCAGCGTCGCGGAGAGCGGCGACTTCGGTGAGCGCCTTGAGCCGAAGCTGGTGGTTGCGGTTGCGCTGAACGCACGTCAGGAGGAAGCGGCGGCGAAGCTCCTTTGCCTCGTCGTGCTGAATCATCGCCTTGGCGCGGCGCCACTGGTTCGAAGTGACCTTCGAGCCGGCGAGCGCGGCCCAGGCGTGCTGCTCGGAGTAGTTCAGGTTCTCGACTGCGATCCGCCAGAGCTCGCGCTCGAGGACTGCGACGCGGCGCTCGGGATCGGCGGAGACCGGCACAACGCGGCGCTCGACGCGGACCCGGCGCCCGCGCCCGCGGCGCACCGGGCCGACGACGATCGCGCCGCCGCGGTAGACGTCGCGGTCGAGCAGCGAGTGCAGCGTCATGATCGCTTCGTCGGAAGTCGTTGCGGGGTGGACGAGGTCGATGACGAGGCCCGCCTCCTTGCCCGGTGCCCGGCGGGTCACGCGGCCAACGCGCTGCTGGTAAATGCGACGTGAAGCTGTGGGCGCGAGGTGCATGCAGATCGTCGCGCGTGGGGAGTTCCAGCCCTCGGCAAGCAGCATCGCGTTGCAAAGAACGTCGACCTCGCCGCGCTCGAACGCGGCGAGGATCTCGGCTAGCTCGCGCTTCGGCGTCTCGCCTGAAACCGCGCGGGCGTTGATGCCGACATCGCGCATCGCGGCGGCGACGTTGTTGGCGTGCTTGACGCCCGCCGTGTAGAGGACGCCCGGGCACCTTGCGAGAAGCGCGACTGGTAGAGGTCGGCGATCGCGACGTTGAACGGCCCCTGGTCGAGGAGCTTGGCGAGCTCCTCCTGGTCGAAGTCCTGATCCACCTCGCCGCGGCGAAGCGGCACCTTGGCGAGCGAGCGGACGCCCGGGCCCGGCGGGATGCGGATGCAGCGAAGCGGCGCGATGACGCCGCGGCGCGCCGCCTGGGCGAGGTCGAATCGCGAAGTCTGGGTGGGGAAGAGGTCGGCGACGTGGCGGGCGATCAGCGCGCCGGTGGCGGTCATGCCGATAAAGACCGGGCCGTCCATCTCGCGGATGCATGCGCTGGTCTTCTCGCCGAGCGCGGTGTGGGCCTCGTCGCAGATCACGATCGAGTAGGTGTCCGAGATCTCCTTCGAGTTGCGAACGAACCACTGATAGGTCTCGACGGTGACCGGCCCGTACGGATGGTCGTCCTTGCCGAGGAGCGGAGGCGAGAGACGGTCCTTGTAGCCACGGTCGGAGATCTCGCCGATGAACTGGTCGACGAGGTTGCGGCGGTGGGTGAGGATCAGGATGCCGCCCGTCCGCGAGGCTTCGACGAAGCCGACGGCCGCGACCGTCTTGCCGGCACCCGTTGCGTGCTCGAACCAAAAGCGGCGTGACGCCCCGGGGTCCTCCTCGGCCTCGACGACGACTTCCTCGTCCTCGTCGAGCGGCTCGTCGGCCCAATCCTGTGGCTCCTCGTCGGGCTCGAGCTCCTCGTCGAGCTCTTCTTCCTCTGCTTCCTCAGCGGCCTCGGCCGCGGCCTCGGCAGGCGCTCGCTCCGTTTGCCGTTCCCGTTCCCGTTGGGCCGTTCGCCCGGATCTTCGATCTCGGCGACCAGCGCCGCAAGCGTGCCCGGAGAGTGCATCGACCTGGTGGTCGTTCAGCTCGGCGCCGTCGAGGAGCTTCGGCGGCTCCATCTCCAGAACGCGCTCCAGGCCGAGCATCAGCGAGTACTCGCGCCGCCATTCGGTCGACGGGCTTCGCGGCCGGCTTCGAGCTCAGCGAGGGCGTCGTCCAGCGCCCGCCGGCGCGCGCTGCCAGGCGCAAGGTCGTCGAGCGTCTCGCCTTCGAGCAGGAAGGGCTCACGTGCGAACTCCTGAGCGCGCCCGAGGTCCGATTCCGTAGCGGTGGTGGCCGCGCCTGCGGCCACGTCAGTGGTGTTTGCCAAGAGTGAGGCTTTCTCCGAAAGGGTGCCCGCCCCTTGGACGCACGAAGAGCGCCGTGGCGAGCGATGTAAGCTCGATGGAGGCGGCCGGCGCGGCTTTCCCCTCATGCCTGGCCGATGCCCCCGCGGTCCCTAACGCGGGATCCCCACAAAAGTACCAGCCCGGAAGCGTCAGATGACTTCAGCAGGCGCTAAATTGCAGGCTTGTTGCAGCCGTCATGCCTCGCGCTCGCCGCGCTTGCGGTAGGCGTGGGCTGCGGCGCCCGGAGGGTCCGATACGGTCGATCCCGGCAGCGGGAACGCGGATTCGGCCGCTCACGCTCGACCAGGCAAAGAAGCCGCTTGCCGATGCGTCGCCCGAGCTTGCCGCCATCCGCGACCAGGCGAACGAGATCCTCGACGAAGGGACCGACGGCTACGACGCCGCCTGGCAGAGCTCTCAGACGCGGGCATTCCGGTCGTCGTCAACAACTGGGCGTCCTGGTGCGGCCCCTGCCGGGACGAGTTCCCCGACTTCCAGGAGCAGGCGCATCGAGCAGAACGACGATGTCGCGTTCGTCGGTCTCCTCTCCGGCGACGGGCCCGACACGGGCGAGACGTTCCTCTCGGAGTTCCCGCTCCCGTACCCGAGCTACCTGGACGCGGACTTCGACGCTTCGATCGACCTCGGCATCGGGCAGGCCTGCCCGTCACGTCTTCTACGACTCGACCGGCGAGGTCGCCTATACGAAGTCCGGCCCCTACGGCTCAGCGGACGAGCTCGCCGCCGACATCGAGAAGTACGCGCAGTAAGCCATGGCCAGCAGTCGAGCAACGCAGCCTGGACCGTCGTCGCTGGCCGCTCGCCGATTCTCGCGGTGATCCTCTTCGGCGCCGGAGTTCCCTATCTGTGGGTCTGGGTCGGTTCCCAGCTCCAGGGCGGTACGGCGCCATCGTTCAGCGGCCTCGGCGTTGCGCTGTTCGGGATCATCTTCTCCTACGGGCTGATGGCCTTCCTGCTCGCGTGGGTCAAGGCCGTCGTCACGCACGACGAGGGCAAGCCGGTCCGCCACGACTGGAACCGGAGCCTTTCCGCCGAGCGCCGCGACCGGCCCCGACACCCACCCGATCGAGGACCTGGTCATCACAGCGACGATCCTCGTCGGCATCGTGTGCACGGCCTGGTTCCTCCTCAGCCCAGGAGTCCCTGTAGCTCCCTAACCCTGCGGCGGGGGTCCGGACGCCCGTCCCCGGGGTCCAGCATCCATGCTTCACCGAACCGGCCGGGCATCCATGCCCGTTCGGAGCCCCCGGATGACGGGCATTCCGGACCCCCGCCGTGTGGCTGTTGGATACCCTGCATGGTTGCGCCTGTGCCTTGTTGCGATCGTGCTTGGCCTGGGCTACTGCCTGCCGGCGCTGGTGCTCAGGACTCGGGCGACGCCGTCTCGATCGAGCTCTCGGGCTCGATCGATCCCGCGACCGAGGCGTGGATGGGCCGTGCGCTCGAGGACGCAGCCGATGACGACGGCGCCGAGCTCGTCGATCGTCCGGCTCGATACGCCGGGCGGCCTCGACACCTCGATGCGCGAGATCGTCAAGGACATCATCGCCGCGCCGATGCCGGTCGTCGTCTACGTCTCGCCCGACGGCGCGCGAGCCGCTTCGGCAGGTCTGTTCATCACCGCAGGCGGCTGACGTGGCCGCGATGGCGCCGCAGACCAACATCGGGTCCGCCTCGCCGATCGACGATCGGCGGCGAGGACATCGGGAGACGTTCTCGGCCGCAAGATCGAAAACGACGCCGCCGCCTACGTCCGCGCGCTGGCTGAGGAGCATGGGCGAAACCCCGAGCTGGCGGAGGAGATGGTTCGCGACGCGACCAACGTCACCGCCGGCGAGGCGCTGGAAGCGAACCTGATCGACATCGTCGCCTCCGACGACGATGACCTCCTCGCGCAGCTCGACGGCTTTGAGGTTCAGGGCCCAAGGCGACCACGCTCGACACCGAGGGCCTCGAGGTCGACGAGCGGGACATGCCGCTTCCAGTACGAGCTGCTGCAGATCATCGTCAACCCGAACGTCGCCTTCCTCCTGATCCTCGCGGGCATGATCGGCCTCGTGGTCGAGATCTTCAGCCCGGGCCTCGATCCTGCCGGGCGCGACCGGGCTGGTCTCCCTGGTCGTCGGGCTTTTCGGCGTCCGCACAGCTGCCGGTGACCAGCGCGGGTGTCGTGCTGCTTCGTCGTCGGCGTGGGCCTTGCTGATCGCCGAGACGCAGCTGCCCACCGGCGGCATCATGGGCGTACTGGGCGTGGTCGCGCTGGCGATCTCGGGCCTCCTCCTCTACGACACGGACTCGGACGACTTCGAGGTCTCGGCGCCTCTGGTGATCGCGATCGCGGTCGTCTTCGGCATCGCGGTGGTCTGATCGGACGCAAGGTCCTGGCGGCCCAGCGCGAGGCAGGTGCATTCCGGGTATCGAGCAGTTGTTGGGCATGGGCGGCGAAGTGCAGGGTATCGATCGACCCCGTGGGCCAGGTCTTCGTGGAGGGCGCGCTCTGGAGAGCGGAGCCGGCGGATGGCCCGGAGGATGAGGCCGATCCCCTCCGGCGCTAGAGTGCGCGTCGAGGCGGTAGAGGGACTGACGCTCGGGTTCGCCCGGTTGAAAGCGATCGGAAACCACCGAGAAGGAGACGGTTGATGGCAGCGCATAGTGGTATTTGCAGTTCTTGCCGTAATCGTTCTCGATCGTCCTCGCCGCCGCGGTGCGGATCCTCCGCGAGTACGAGCGAGGCGTCATCTTCCGGCTCGGCCGCCTCATCGCCCTGAAGGGACCGGGCCTCGGCCTCCTCATCCCGTTCGTCGACCAGATGGTCCGGGTCGACCTGCGAACGATCACCCTCAACGTGCCTCCGCAGGAGATCATCACCAAGGACAACGTCACCGTCCGGGTGAACGCCGTCGCCTACTTCCGCGTCGTCGACCCGAACAAGGCGATCACCGAGGTCGAGAACTACCTCCTCGCGACCTCGCAGATCTCGCAGACCACGCTTCGCTCCGTGCTCGGCAAGGCTGAGCTCGACTCGCTCCTCGCCGAGCGCGAGCGGCTCAACATCGAGCTTCAGCAGATCATCGACGAGCAGACCGAGCCGTGGGGCGTCAAGGTCTCGACGGTCGAGGTCAAGGACGTCGAGCTGTCCGACCGAGATGCAGCGCGCGATCGCGCGCCAGGCCGAGGCCGAGCGTGAGCGCCGCGCCAAGGTCATCTCCGCCGACGGTGAGTTCCAGGCCTCAGCGAAGCTGAGCCAGGCGGCAGACGTCATGAGCCAGAACCCGACGACGCTCCAGCTTCGCTATCTGCAAACGCTGCTCGAGATGGGCGTGAACCAGAACACGACGATCGTGTTCCCGCTGCCGATCGACCTCCTGCAAGGCGTTCGTGCCCCAGGACGGGCCCGGCGACGACGCGGCGCCGCCCGTCGACGCCCACCGTCGACCCGGCAGACATGCCGCCGCCGATCGAGCCGGAGGATCGTGCCTCCGCCGCCCGACCTGAGCAATCTCGAGGATCCAGGCGAGCCGCCTCCCCCGCAGTAGCGCTCTGACCGCTCCCGAAATCCGCATCGATCAGCTCACCGGGCTGCGAGTCGTCCTCGCTCCCGGAAGGGCCGAGCGCCCGGACGCGTTCTCGCCCGCCGTGGCGGAGTCCCGACCCGACGCGGCCGAGAAGTGCCCGTTCTGCGAGGGCCGCGAGGACCGCACACCGCCCGAGGTCTGGGCCGACCGCCCGGGCGGCGGCGACGCGGACACGCCCGGGTGGCGAGTCCGCTCGGTGCCCGAACCTCTATCCGGTGCTGGCGGCGGCGGCCGACGCGAGACTGCGCGAGAGCGGCGGCTTTTCCAGCAGCAGCCGACCCACTGGCCGACTCCCGCGCGGACCGCCGAGGTGGGGCTGTTCGGATCGCAGCCGGCGGACGGCTCCCACGAGGTGATCGTGAACACGCCGCGGCACGAGACGTCGCTGTGGCGCCTTCTCAGACGACGAGCTCGAGGTGGCGGTCGACGGCTGGCGCGAGCGCATGCGCGCCGTGGCGAGCGATTCCGCCTACGTCCACCTGATCGTCAACGAAGGCCCCGCGGCCGGCGCGTCGCTCGAGCACACCCATGCTCAGCTCTACGGCCTGCGCTTCGTCCCCGCCGAGGTCGCGCGCGAGCGCGAGCGGTCGACCGCGTATCACCAGCGCACGATGGGCGGACACCTCCTCGGCGACGTCGCGATCGAGGAGGTGCGCCAGAAGGAGCGCATGGTCGCGATCGACGACGAGGCGATCCTGATCTGCCCCTGGGCGTCGCGCTCGCCGTTCGAGCTGCGCGATCGTGCCCCGCAACCCCGCGCCTTCGTTCGAGGCAGAAGGTCAGGGCGGCGCGGCGATGCTCGGCAGCCGCGCTCCGCGCGCTCGCTGGGCGTCTTCGGGACGCTGCCTCAGTTCAACCTCTGGGTCCGCACCGCCCCGAGCGGCGCCGACGAGTTCTGCTGGCACATCGACATCGTCCCGCGCCTCACGATCCGCGCCGGCTTCGAGCTCGGCACCGGTGTCGACATCTCCACCTACGCGCCCGAGCGCGCTGCATCGGACCTGCGCGACGCGCTCGGCTGACTCCTCCCTCGCAGAGCTTTGTTGGCCTTCGCTCCAGTATCGGCGCCGCCTCTGCGCAGGCCCCTCTACGGGTCACGACTAGGCTTGTCCACCGCATGAGCCCTCCCAGCGCCCGACCCTTCCCCCGCTTCATCGCCGACGCCGCTCAGGAGCCGGAGCCAACCGGCCGGTGGGCCGAGCGGCTCACGCAGCACTTCGCCGAGGCTTGCGGGCCGCTTGCGCCCGACGCGGGGTCCTCGCTGAATATTGAATCGATCCGCTGGTTCCCCGAGCGCGCCTGGGGTGGCCGGGTCTACGTGCCCGCAACGGCAAGGGCGCAGGACCCGTCGGTGCCTTCCGACTCGCCCAAGGGATCCGAGCCGGTGCTGGTTGAGTTCTACGGCTGGGTTTCGTTCGTCGCATCCGGGGGGTCCGAGGACGAGCCGACCGACTTCAGGGCGAAGGCGGACTTCACCGACGTCACAGCGGATGACAGCCCAGAGTGGGAGATCGACCTCTCTGACGACGTGATCGGCCCGTGGCGCTCGGAAGCCGGGCGGGGCGGCGACGTCACGCTCGTCTGGGGCCTGCCGATGGTGCGCGGCGCGGTGGCTGCGACCGCAGAGCTCGACGGCGAGGTCGTCGACCAGGCGCCGATCCGTGACGGCCGCTTCTCGCTGGTTGCCGTCGACGCGGTGCGAGGGTTCGGCGACGGTGACGTCTATATGACCGTACGCCTGTGGGACCGGCGCCTCCGCCAGGTCGCTGCGGAGAGCCTCTACGCAGAAGACTCAGAAAACGACGAAGCCGACGACGAAGTCGGCTGATACCCCAGGTAGGAGTCGAACCTACGACCTACCGCTTAGGAGGCGGTCGCTCTATCCACTGAGCTACTGGGGCCGGTCGGCCAGAGAGTAGCCCCAGCGCGAGGACCCTTACTCTGCCGTTGGTGCTTGCGATGGATCGCATGAAACGGGTGGCGGTCGCGCTGGCGCTCGCTGCCTTGAGCATCGCGCCTTTGGGCTGCGGTTCGGACGCTGCCCCCGGCCCGGCGCCGGTCGAGCTGAAGACCGAGACCTCCGACAAGCTCCCGAAGCTCGACCGCGGCTACGAGGCCTTTACCAACCGCGAGGCTGGGATCACCTTCGGCCGGCCTCCGGGCTGGAAGGCGGAGGCGGACGGGGCCGTCACCGAACTGACTGCCCCCGACAAGCTCATCGCCGCATCGATCTCGATCGACCGGACGAACGAAGCGCTCGCTTCGAGCCCAAAGGCGTTCGCGACCGAAACCGCCGAGCTGCTCTCCGGCTACAGGGAGCCGCTCGAGCCGTCACGAGCGAAGAAGTTCCAGCATCCTTACGAGGGCGCGGTCGTGGAGGCGAAGGGGACCGCGGAGAAGTCGGGCGTAAGGCAAGTGGTGCGCGTGATCGTTCTCGAGCGCAAGGGGGTCGGAGTCGTTACTGCTGTGATCGCCGAGAATGCCGATAAGGAGGTGACGGCCGAGGCTGAGCAAGCGCTGGAAGCGATCGGCACCCTTCGAACCCAACCGCCTGGATAAATGAGCTTTTCGCTACCTAGGGGCTTCTTCACCGCACTGCTCGTGGCGGGTTTGATCGGCCTGGTCGTGATCGCCTTCCGGCCGGGGGTAGTCCTTGGCGTGGACGGCCCGGCACTTGCGGAGTCGGTCGGCGAGAGCGGCGACGCTCAGAATTGCGTACAGCAGGGGGAAAAGAGATGGACCTGCGACGTCAAGATACAAACGGCAGCCCGGGAGGTTGAGTTCGAGGTCACGACCCGGTCGTTCGGCTGCTGGGATGCCGTGGAGGTGGGTCAGCCCGCCGGGCAACCGGGCCTGACCCGTTCCGGCTGCATCAATCTTCTCGACGTCCTCGCGACCTGACGCCGTTTAGGCTGCGGCCTGTGACCGACGGTTGGGATCCTCGCGTCGACGACTACATCGACCCGCTGCCCGAATGGCAGCAGGAGATTTGCGGCCGCGTCCGAGATCTCATTCACCTCGCCGATTCCGGGATCGAGGAGACGATCAAACGGAGCGCTCAGCCGTACTTCGTGCTTGAGGGCAACGTCGCCGCGCTACTTGCGACGAAGGACCACGTGAACGTCTTCATCTACGACCCGATCGCCCCCGACCCGCACGGGATCATCACCGCCGGCCAGGACAACAAGACCGGCCGGCAGATCGCGATCTACGAAGGCGACGAGATCAACGAGACCGCTCTCGTGGAGCTCTTCCGCGCGGTCATCGCCAACAACCGCGCGGGCGGCTGGCGGAAGCTCAAGAGCGGATGATTTTCGGCTGAGGTGGGCTGAGGCCACCTGATCCGACAGCGGGCTACTTGTCCGGGCGCTCCGGGTAGATGTCGTCGATCGTCGTGAGCGCCTGGAATGGCGCGTCGGCTGCTGCGGCGATCGCATCGCCGCCGCCGGCCAGCCGGTCGACGACGCAGAGCGTGGCGACGATGTCGAGACCTTCCTCGCGAATCCGCTCGATCGCGCTCACCGTCGAGCCGCCGGTGGTGACCGTGTCCTCGACCACCAGGACCTTTGCTCCGTTCTCCACGGGGCCTTCGACCCAGCGCTGCAGGCCGTGCTGCTTCTTTTCCTTGCGAACGAAAAAACCGACGAGATCGTCGCCGCCGGGCACGGCAATCGCGGCGCACGCCAGAGGAATCGCGGCCATCACAGGCCCGCCAACCGCAACAGCGCCGGCGCCGACGGCGGCAGCCGCGATCAATTCGCCGGCGGCACGGAAGCCCGCGGGCCGCATGAGGGTCCGCCTCGCGTCCACGTAGTACTGAGCGGTGGCGCCGCTCGAAAGCGTCACCTCGCCGAGGATCAGCGCATGCTCGCGAAGCTCGGCGACCAGCGTCGCCTTGGCGCTTTCGAGATCAGGGCTCAACTGAACTTGGCGGGGCCCTACGGGTAGACCCAGATGTCGTCGCCCAGGTCGATCCAGTTGTAGATGAACTTCGACTGGGGGATCGGGTTGCGCAGGCAGCCATGGCTGGCCGGGTAGGTCGGCACCGAGGCGTAGCCGTGCGTGGCGTAGCCGCGGATGAAGTAGACCGAGTTGACCATGCCGTGTGAGTTGGTGCCCGGCTCCTTGCGGTAGAAGTTGAAGTGACCCTGGATCGTCGGCGTGGCCGGCGCTCCCGACGAGATGTGGAAGATGTGCTGTGCCTTCCCGTGGTCGGCGAGCACCATCACCTGCCGGGAGAGGTCGGCTTCGACGTGCTTGCCCGCGTTCGGATACTTGAGCTTGAAGCCGCCCTTGCCCGCGGCGAGCTGCTTGAAGATCCCTGGCGTGGCGTTCTGCGTGCGTGGCATGCCGTTGACCTTGCGGAATGCGAGGACTGCCCGGCCGGTCGTTGAGCCGTAGCTGGAGCCGTGGGCGGTGTAGTAGCCCTGCTTGTCGAGAAGGTCGTTGAAGAGTGCGACGGCGTTCGAGTGGTTCCCGGGGTCGAGGTCCGGATAGCGGATGTGCGCGCCCTTGGACTCGGCCTGGAAGCCGTCCTGGTTCGGCGATGCGTCCTTCTTTGCGCGCACCCTGTAGGTGCCGTCCTCGAGGAGGCGCTTTGAGCGGATCTTGAACCGGCCCTGGTCCTTGCCGGGTACACGGCGGATCGGTGCGTGCTTGGCAGTGACTTCCTTGTTTGCCTTCGCGACCCAGACGCGAACCTCCTGGTTTGCGACGAAGGGACGCACATAGCCGACACCGAGGACCTTGCTTCCGACGTCGATCTTGCCGTCATGGAGGCCCCTGAGGGCGATCCGCACGTGGGCTGGAGCGGCTGCCTTGTCAGCGGTGTTCTGTGCCGCGTCGTCAGCGGCGCCGGCGATGTTGCTTGCCGAGGCTGATGGAGCCTGGACGGCCTGTCCGGAAGCGGTCGGCACCGAGAGCACGACGAGGGCGAGCGTTGAAGCCAAGGCGATGACGAGACGATTCATTGCGCGGAATTGTGGCATGGATGTATTTGACGCGTCGCCGTACGGCAACGCGAGAAGCAGGTGCCGTTTCAGGTGTCCGTCTTCGTCAGAGGTTGTTACGGACCTGCATCAGAAGAGAAGCGGGATGATCGCGATCGCGTTGTTGATCATGTGGAGCGCGATGGGCGGCCCGATCGAACCGGTCTTTTCGTAGAGCCAGGCGAGGAGGATTCCGAAGAAGGCGAGGAGCCCCGCGACGGCAGCATCCCCTGTCGTCAGGTGGACGAGGCCGAACAGGATTCCCGACGTCCCGGCCGCGACCCAGAAGGGCGCCCGGGAGCGGATCGCGCCGAAAAAGAGGCCGCGGAAGAGCGCCTCCTCGCCGATGGGAGCGAGGATCACGATCGTCGTGAACGCCGTGATGGCGGCCAGGGGCGTGTCCGTGAAGCCCTGGTCCTCGACGATCGAGTCCTGCTCAGGCGTGGAGATGAGGAGTGAGTAGAGAATCGTCACCACGATCTGCGCCAAGAGGGCTCCCGCAACGAGCCACATCGCGCTTGGCTTGAACTTGGTGAATCCGACGACCCTCCACGGTTTCGAGGAAGCGCGAAACGTCCCGACGGCGATTGGGATCCCGATGAACAGGAAGTCCTGGATCACGAGCGCGACGAGCGTTCGATCCGGCTCGCGGGAGATCGCGCTGAAAACGATGCCGCCGATCGTGATCAGGCCGATGAAGACGGCAACAAAGCCTGTGAGAGCGTCCGTCTGCTTGAGCCACATCCACGGTCCACGGCGCTCCACTGGCGCCGGTTCCTGAGACGGAACCGGCGGGGGGACCGACTCGGGCGGGCCCAGGTGCTCAGCCGCCATTCACGGCCGCTTCGATCTCGGTGAGCGAGGTGATGTCGCCGCCACCGGAGCGGTCGATCAAAAGGGCGCGGATGCCAGCCGCCTCAGCGCCGGCGATGTCCTCTTCGGCGGTATCGCCCACATGCACGGCCTCGCGGGGCTCGCACCCCGCGAGCTTGAGCGCGGCGGTGAAGATCGCCGGGTCGGGCTTCCGCGCTCCTGAGCCTGCCGAGGTCACAACCCCGTCGAATGCGTCGCCGAGGCCGCAGCGCTTGAGGATCTCGGCCAGAGAAACATCCCAGTTGGAGACGCAGATCAGGCCGAGGCCGGCCGCCTTGAGGGAGTCGAGCGCCGGCCTCGCGTCGTCGAAAGCGCGAAAGCGGATCGACTCCATCATCGTCTCGACGGGAACCTCCTGGTTGAGCTCCCAGGAGAGAATGTCCGCGCAGCGCTTGCGGAGCACGGTGAGCGACTCGTCGTCGTGCCCCTCGTGTGCGTGCTCCTTGTAGTAGTCCATCTCCTTCTTCACTGCGGGCGCCACTTCAGCGGGGTCCTCGATGCCGAGCGCTGCGGCCAGGTGGACCCAGGGCGGCTCGAGCTCAACGAGAGTTCCGAGCGCGTCTAAAAGCACGGCGCGTGTCGCGGTGTCAGACGTGGGGGTCATCGAGCGCCCAAGCTTGGCAGGATCGACACAGATGGACGAGAGCTTCTTCGAGCGAAACGACGATCTCCTGGGCGCGATCATCACCGTCGCGGTCGCCTTTGCCCTGGCGTACATCGTCGACCGTCTGGTCCTCGCCCGGGCCGGGCGGTTCGCGGGGGTCGCCGACGTCGGCGTGTCACGCGCCGCGGCGACCCGGTTGCGGGTGGTCCGCCGCCTCGTCTTCGTGACGATCGTGGTGGTCGGGATCGGACTGGCGCTCAGCCAGTTCACGAAACTCGAGAAGCTTGCGACCGGCCTTCTCGCCTCCAGCGCCGTGCTTGGCATCGTGCTCGGACTTGCCGCGCGCCAGGTCCTGGCGAACCCTCTCGCGGGCATCCTCCTCGCCGTCACTCAGCCAATCCGCATCGGCGACACGATCACGCTCGATGACACGACCGGGCGGGTCGACGACCTGACGCTCTCCTACACCTACATAGACCCGGGGGACGGCCGGCTCATGGTCGTGCCGAACGAGCACGTCGTGACCACCACCGTCTACAACCGCTCCACCGGCGATCAGAACGCGCCTGTCGCCGCATCGGTCTGGCTGCCGCGAAACGGAGACATCGAGAAGGCGAGAGCTGCGCTGGCTCCGCTCGAAGCATCCGAGATCGAGGTGGCGGAAATCACGCCGGACGGCGTCCGGATGGTCGTCCACGGACCCCACGGAACCGCCCGGACCTCGGTCTCCGGCGAAGAGTCGGCACTGCGCGAGCGAGCGCACCAGCTGCTGATGCGCGCAGGACTCCTGGAGCCCTCCGAAGGCTAGCTTCCGCCGAAGTCGGGGTGGACTTGCGTAACGCAAGCCTTCCGCTTCCTCGATTTGACCCTGTCAACGAGGAAGCTTTCGACTTGCTCAATGCAAGTGAATCTCGACCTCGCCGGTTTGGACCATCGGACGAGAGTGCGAGCGATTCGCGAAGGTGCTTGCAAGGTCTCAGCGAAATAGGTCCTGACCTGATCTGGCGCGGACCGCTTCTCGTTACCCTTTTCCAGAGCTAGTTATGTCTTCCCGAGCACGAAAGCGCCATCAGCGCTCGCGCGGGTCGGTCGGCAAGAAGATCCTGCTGGGATTCGGATTGATCCTGGTTGTGATCGGAATTGCTGCCGGCGCTGCGGCGGGCTGGGTCTACGACAAGTGGGAGAACGCCGGCACCCTCGACGACCAGAGGGAACTCAAGGAGGGCGCGAACACTCAGGTCTATGCCTCCGACGGGTCCTTGCTCGGGCTCATCGACTCGAACATCGTTCGTGAGCCGGTTGGCCTCAAAGAGATCCCCAAGAATCTTCAGGTGGCGACGATCGCCATCGAGGACGAGCACTTCTACGAGCACGATGGGGTGGACTTCGGCGCGATCGTCCGTGCCGCACTCAAGAACGCTCAGGCCGGTGAGGTCGAGCAGGGCGCTTCGACGATCACGCAGCAGCTCGTTCGCAACCTCTACATCAGGAATCCGAAGGACACGCTCGACCGCAAGCTGACCGAGGCCAAGTGGTCGATGGAGTTCGAGGACGAGCACACGAAGGACCAGATCCTCGAGAAGTACCTCAACACCGCCACCTACGGCACCAACTCCGGCGATACGGCCGTTGGCGTCGAAGCTGCGTCGCAGGTCTATTTCAACAAGCACGTCTCGGATCTGAACCTTGGCGAGGCGGCGCTCCTCGCCGGTCTTCCGCAGGCTCCGTCGGAATACAACCCGCTCATCGACCCCGACCGGGCGAAGGCCCGCCGCAACTTGGTGCTGAACGCGATGCTCGAGCAGGGCTACATCAGTCAGCGCGACCACGACAAGTGGAGCGCGGCCGGGCTCGGGCTCGAGCGCGGGTACCGATACGAGACCAAGAACTACCCCTACTTCTTCGACTACGTCCAGCAGCAGCTGATCGACCGCTACGGCACCCAGACCGCGCGGGTCGGCGGCCTCAAGGTCTATACGACGATCGTCCCTCGCCTTCAGGCTGCGGCAGAGCAGTCGATCACAGACAATCCGCCACCCACCGGCGCGCAGGAAGCCCTCGTTTCGACCGACGTTGACACAGGTGAAATCCAGGCCATGGCTTCGTCGACCAGCTATGACGACTCCGAGTTCAACCTTGCAGCGCAGGGCCGGCGTCAGCCGGGGTCGTCCTTCAAGCCTTACGTGCTCGCGGAAGCGGTGGAGCAGGGAATCGATCCCGACTCGACCTACTATCCCGCACCCGCCTCGATCACCCTTTTCCCGGATGGGCAGTACGGCGCACCCTGGGATGTGAGCGGTGAGGCCGGTGGCAAGACCACCAACCTTTCCTCGGCGCTCGCCCACTCCCTCAACACGGTTTACGCCCAGCTCGCAATCGACGTTGGGCCGGAGAACACAGACGTCATGGCGAAGAAGCTCGGCGTCACGAGTCCCTTGACCGGATTTGCGTCGGAGGTGCTCGGGACCAGCGACGTCACCGTGCTCGATCAGTCGAATGCGTACGCCACCTTCGCCAACGGCGGCGTTCATCACGACCCGACTGCAATCAACCGGGTTGAGTTCCCCAACGGAGACGTCGACGACATCGCAAAGGAGCCGGGCCGGCGTGCGATTTCAGACGGCGTCGCCGCGGTTATGCAGGACGTGATGCAGGGACCACTCGACTACGGCACCGCCGCTTGCTGCGACATCCCATGTCCGGCGGCCGGCAAAACCGGAACCACCGAGGAGCAGTCGGACGCGTGGTTCGTCGGATACACGCCCCATATCTCGACCGCCGTCTGGGTCGGAAACCCCGATATCCGTCAGCCCCTCCCGGGTTACGGAGCGGATCTCGCCGCCCCCGTCTGGCGCGAGTACACACTGGCCGCGATCGGGAACAACTGCGATGACTTCCCTGAACCGAAAAACCCCGCCGATCTCTCACCCGGCACCAGTGGTTACGCCACCTCGACCGACGACTACTCGTCCTCGCCCACGGACACAGGCGACCCGACGTATCCCACGGGAGACACCGACGGTGATGGCAAGCCGGACGACCTGTACGCGCCCGGTGCGGGTAACCAGGACCTGCCCGGAAACGACGGCGCCGACGGCAACGGCGGCGGTACTTCACCCTGACCTCGCCCGCCGGCGGGATCTCCAAGAGAGGCTGGGGGATGGGAGTGGCGACGCTCCTGGCCCTGGCCCTGATCCCACTGGCTGCGCCGGGCGAGACCCTCGTCCCGGCCGCCGGGTCTGACGCGCCGCGCTGGATTCTCGGGACGTTCGGCGATGGATTTGGCCTCGGGGGCCGTGGATACCTCGCGCTCCTCTATGTGGCGTTCGCGCTCTACCTTGCCGTCGCGTGGTGCGCGCCGTCGTTCGGGAAGCGAGCGCTCCGCCGCTTCATCGCCTCCGCCGTTGTCCTGTTCGCGCTCGCTCCGCCGCTGCTCTCGCTGGACGTCTTCTCCTACATCAGCTACGGCGAGCTCCAGGTCGAGGACCTGAACCCATACGAGGATGCGCCGTCGGCGATTCCGGACTCGGAAGCTGCCGGGCGCGTCGAGGACTACCGCGACGCAGTCTCCGTCTACGGGCCGGTCTTCACGCTGGTCTCATATCCGCTCGCGGCGCTTGGAGCACCGTTTGCCCTGTGGGCGATGAAGGCGATCGCCGCCCTGTCGGCGCTCGGAATCGTCGCGCTGGTTGGACGCCTCGCCGCGGAGCGCGGCATCTCCGAGGAGCGTGCGATGGCGTTCGCCGGGCTCAATCCGCTCCTCCTCGTCCATGGGGTAGGAGGCGCGCACAACGACGTCCTGATGGCGCTCGGAATGGTGGCGTGCGCATGGCTCCTGGTTTCTTCCCGGTTCAGGCTGGCAGGGACGGCTGCCGTCGGAGCCGTGGCCGTGAAGGCGGCCGGCGGGCTGATCGCCCCCTTTGCGCTAATCGGCGCGCGAGGCGCCGGCGCTCGGACGAGGCTCGTCGCCGGAGCGGCAGCGGCGGGGGCGGCGATCGCCGTCGTCGCCCTGGCCGTCTACGGAACGGCTGCGACGGAGGCGCTCGACGTTCTCGGCGGGAGCCAGGACAAGATCAGCCGCTACAGCCTCCCGGCAACTCTTTCGCGCGCGAGCGGAATCGACCTGGACTCGGTCAGGGCGGCCGCGATCGTGGCGTTCTCCGCTCTCGTCCTTTACTGGCTCTGGCGGGTTGCGAGGGGCGGCGATTGGATTCGGGGTGCGGCGTGGTCGGCGCTCGGTCTCCTGTTGGCGACGGCGTACATGACCCCCTGGTACATGGTGTGGGCGCTACCGCTGGTGGCGATCTCGCGCGACCGCGTGCTGATCGGCCTCACGCTCGCATTCAGCGCCTTCCAGCTGGTGAATTCGATCCCGCTCTAGCCCGGGTGGCCGTTCAGCTTTCCATGGCCGTTTGACGTGTAGTCCGGGGGCTCGTCGTCGCCTCGGTTCATGTAGCGAAGCGTTCCGTAAACCACACCCCCCACCCCGAGTGTGAAGAGGGCGGCGAAGGGGAACGTGATCGCGAACTGCGCGAACAGGGTGGCGCCGATCGCGGCGAGCGTCGCGATGAGCGCTACGCGCATCCAGCGCTCGTTGGCGACGGTGGTCCAAAAGAAGTAGCGGCCCATCGAGATCGCCGTGCCGAGGACCGTCGTGAAGCTCGCGACGTAGAGAACGCCGAGGACTATGTCCTGCGCGAGCGGCTGGTCGCAGTCGGTGCCGGCCACACAGGCGGTGTCGATCGTCGAAATCACGAGCCCCGCAGGAAAGAGGGCGAGATACGCAAAGAGGATCGCGCCCGCCAAAGCCAACCACCGCATGCACCTATTCTGACCGAGATGCTCGGTGAGTTCGACCTGATCGCCCTCCTGCGCGAGCGAGTCGCGGCGGCTGGTGCTGCCTCGAGCGAGCGCCTCGTCGTCGGGAGCGGCGACGACGCGGCGGTCACGGTGCCCGGTGGTGCGACGGCAACTTCGGTCGACGCGATCGTCGACGGCATTCACTTTCGGCGCTCGACCCATCCGCCCGAGGCGATCGGTGCCAAGGCGATGGCAACGGCGCTATCAGACCTGGCCGCGATGGGCGCAGAGCCCGGCGAGGTCTACGTTCAGCTTGGGCTTCCCGACGACATCGAGGGCCGCGAGCTCGAGGGCATCGCGGATGGCCTGGGCACGGCGGCCGCAACAGCAGGAGCCGTGGTCGCCGGAGGCGACGTAGTCGCGGCGCAGGCGCTCTTTCTTGCTCTCACGGTCGTCGGCCACGCGCCAGACCCAGGCGCCCTTGTTGCGCGGTCCGGGGCTGCGGAAGGCGACACTCTCCTCCTGACCGGCCCGGTGGGAGGAGCCGCCGCGGGACTCATGCTCCTGGAGCGTCCCGAGCTGGCCGTGGAGCTCGACGACGGCGTCGCGGACGCGCTCCGCGCTCGGCAGCTCTGGCCACGCGCTTTGACGAGCGCTGGACGAGCTCTCGCGAGAGCGGGCGCCACCGCGATGATCGACGTTTCCGACGGGCTCGCCGCGGATGCCGGGCACCTGGCGCAGGCCAGCGGCGCGAAGCTCGAAATCGAATTCGGCGAGGATCGGATCCAAACGGGTGTCACCGAAGTGGCGCAAGCCGCCGAGGTCGACGAGTTGGAGCTGGCCGCTGGGGGAGGCGAGGACTACGAGCTCCTGGCGAGCATCCCGGCAGACCGGGTGGAAAAAGCGCTCGACGCTGTGCGCTCAACCGGCTCCGACCCGGCGCTCATCGGCCGGGTCGAGGACGGGGAGGGTGTGGTCCTGCGCGACGCTACGGGCCGCGAAGTTTCTGCTGCGGGTTACGACCAGGTGCGCTCACGAGCTCCTGGCGAGCCCACTTGATCAGCCGCACCTTGCGCAGTATCTCGTGAGCTACCAGCTCTGGATCGACGCTGTACTCGTTGGCTGCGATCTGGTTCCTCAACTTTGTCATCTTGGGGTCCTCGATCGGATCTTTCGGGGTCAATCACTCAGGGGTGTCGCTAGTGCCGTGTACATGATCTTCTGATCCGTACCCGCCATCGTCGCCGGGAAATCCCGGGAACATCGAACGAACGTCCATCTCGGGCAGGTCGAGGGACGGCCCCTAGGCGCCGGTTGGGGGTACCACCCCGGAATTTGGGTCAGAACCCTGGGAGGAGCGTCGCGCGGTTGCCAGGGCAGCGGTCAAGACGGCGCCAGACGACGCGAGAACGAGCAGTGATCCGGCCACCTCGGGCAGCGGCAGACCACCGCCCGAGGCGAGCACCGCGAGCTGCCACGGCGCCGAGCTGCCCCAGTCGAGCGCGGATGCCACGTAGACGACCGTCGCGACCAGGGGGAGCGCCGCAACGATCTTGACCGGGATCGCAAGCGCGGCCGGCCTCCTGCCGCCAGTCCCAAGTACCGCAGTCAGGTGCGTGAGAGGAACGAGAACCAACGCGAGATACGGATTGAAGATCCAGACAACGAGACAGGAAGCGACCGCAAGGAGCCCTGCGGAAGCGCCGAGCGCCGCCGGGCCGGGGTCGGATGAGACCCGGCGGAGGTGGAGCACCCACCAGGTCCAGCCCGCGAGCGCGACCAGAAGCACGAGGACCGCCAGCTCGCCGACGCCGAGGGAGAACCGCGCCGGGTCGTAGGGCACTCCGCTCGACGGAATCAGGTCCGGCAAAGCCGAGGACGTAGAGCCCAACCACGAAGACGGCGGCGGGCAGGAACCACTCGAGCGCCCAACCAAGGGCTCGCCGGATTCGCCTGCCTTGACGGTGAGCCCGGGCGAGGATGCTGGCCGACACGGCAAGCGGCGGGATGAGCAGCGCGAGCACGATGAGCGCCACGCTCCACCCAGGAACCAGGTTGCCGCCGATCCGCAGGAAGTCGCCGGGCCCACTCGCGGGCGGCTGCGGGCTCGAGTCGAGAGCGGACACGAGCCCAAGGACGACGGGACCGAAGATCTCGAGAGTCGACGATGAGAGGTGGTCGCGGTCCGACTGCTCTGCCGGCAGAGGAAGCTCGCCGGCTGAGGAGAGTGCGATGGCGGGCGTGCCGTCGGCGATCAGTCCGGCCTGATCGCCCGATGCGGCGGGAAGGGCATAGCGGGCGATCTGAGCAAGCGCGCCTGGTCTGGCCACCGTTCAGGTCTGCGCGGGTGTCGAGGATCTCCTCGGCGGTGCGAGCCATGCCGACGGCTGGTCCGTGCTCGCCTCCGGAGGTGATCACGTACGGCCCGAACGGCTCGTCGAGGCCTGGTTGCGACAACACGATCGACGCGACAACGCTGGTTCGGTCGGGCAGCCCCTCGACGATGGCTCGCGCGCCCTCGCCCTGCGCACTCGTGCCGCTGGTTGAAGCAAGGATCAGGGTGTGCTCGCGGCCTGTGACCGAGAGCTCGTTCATCACCTCGAGAAGGAGACCGGTGGCGGCCGCGCTTCCCGGAGCGCCCTCTCCTTCCCGTGTGTCTCGCCCGGCGATGACGAGGATCGCGTCGTCGGAAGTCCCCGGCAGCGTAAGCAGAACATTTCGAAGGGTCACATCCTCGCCGTCGACCGTCGCGTCGACCTCCTGCTCGGCAACCGACCCGGAGACGACCGTCTCAAAGCGCTCGCGCACGAGGTCGGCGACCGAGTTGTCCGCGGTGCTGCCGGGCGTTCGAGATTCGCCGAGAGCGAGCACGTCGCGCGTGGCCTTGGCGGCGCCCGAAGCATCGAACTCGAGCGTGCCCGGCGGAGGCTCAACGGGTTCTGGCACGCCTTGCAGGGAAAAAGCGAGGACAACGAGCGCTGCGAGCGCGGGTGCGAAGGCGAGTCTGTAGAGGCGGAGATCCGGCATGGTCGGTCTACCCTTACTTACATGGTGAATCTCATCGGTGCCTCGATTCATCCTGGCACCGAACAAACATGAGCGAAGGCTCCTCTCGGATCCTGCTCGTCGACGACGAGCCTGCGGTGCAGACGCTCCTCTCCTATCCGCTTCGAAAGGACGGGTACGAGGTCGTCTCGGCCAGAGACGGCAAGGAGGCCCTCGACCGTTTCGCCGAGGGCCGCTTCGACCTCGTGGTCCTCGACATCATGCTGCCCAAGCTCGACGGCATCGAGGTGTGCAGGCGCCTTCGCACCCGTAGCCAGGTGCCGATCATCATGCTCACGGCCAAGGATGACGAGATCGACAAGGTGCTCGGCCTCGAGATGGGCGCGGACGACTACATCACCAAGCCCTTCTCGGTCCGCGAGTTCCGCAGCCGGGTCCGCGCCGCCCTTCGCCGCGCCGAGATGGGCGGGGGCCAGAACATCTCTGAGCCGATCATCGTGGGAGAGCTGGAGATCGACCTCGAACGCCGTGCGGTGAAGATCCGCGGCGATGAGCCGACCCTCACCTACGTCGAGTTTGAGGTCCTGACTGCGCTCGCGGGCTCGCCGGGCAGGGTGTTCACGCGCGAGACGCTGCTCGGCAGGCTCTGGGGCGACTCGAAATACCGCGACCCGCGGACGATCGACGTCCACATCCGCCACCTGCGCGAGAAGGTCGAGGCAGACCCCTCGAAGCCCGAGTATCTCTTCACGGTTCGCGGGGTCGGCTACCGCTTTCGCGACGCCGAGGCGTAAGAGGCTGGCCCACGATGAGCTCAATGTTCGGCTCGGTCCGAAGCCAGCTCGTCCTGCTCTTCTCCATCATCACCGCCGCCGCGATCGGGTTCATCTACCTGTATGTGGTGCCGCAGCTCAACTCGAGCCTCAGCGTCGAGAAGCTGCGGGCGCTCCAGGACTCAGGCGTCGAGCCGTCGCGCGCGCTGTCGGAGACGATCCGCCAGGGCCTCTCCCAGGACGAGCTTCAGCAGGTCGTCCTTCGCCTCTCGCAGCGCACCGGCGGGGCGCGTCTGACGATCCTGGGCGTTCGCGAAACGCCGCAGGGCGCCCGGCCCTCCTTCGTCGTCGCCGATTCGCAGGTCGAGCGCACTGCGCTGGAGGCCAGCTATCCCGCGGCGACGACGGCGCTCTCAACCGGCGAGAACGCGACGGCCGTAGAGCGGGTGGATGGCGAGCGCTTCGGAGAGACTGCGATCCCGATCCTCACCGACGGGGAGGCGCGGTGGGTCGCCGTCGTCTCCGAGTCGCTTGGGGACGTCGACGACAACGTGAGCCTGATCAAGCGCCAGATCCTGATTGCCGGCCTGATCGCGCTTGCGGCGGCACTCGTCGCAGGATTCCTCGCCGCGCGCGCACACTCCGGCCGCCTCCGGCGGCTCGAAGCGGCCGCGGAGAAGGTGGCCGACGGGGACTTCTCCACGCCGATCCCGATCGACTCGACCGACGAGGTGGGACAGCTGGCCACGACCCTCAACGAGATGCGCGAGCGCCTTGCAAGCCTCGACGACGCGCGGAAGGAGTTCATCGCCAACGCGTCGCACGAGCTGAGAACGCCCATCTTCTCCCTTGGGGGCTTCGTCGAGCTCCTCGACGAGGACGATCCCGATCCCGAGGTTCGGGCCGAGTTCGTGGCGACCATGCGTGGGCAGATCGACCGCCTCACGAAGCTGACCACGGACCTTCTCGACCTCTCGAAGCTGGATGCCGAGGCGCTCGTGGTCCGAGCGGTCGAGCTGGACCTGAGCGAGCTCGCCAGGACCATCGCAGCGGAGTTTGGCCCCGCCGCCGAGGGCCACAAGTCTCCCTTGACGGTCAAGGCCGACGAGGCCGTGCTCGCCATGGGCGACCCGGAGAGGGTCGCTCAAGTCATCCGTATCCTCATCAACAACGCTCTTTCGCACACACCCGAGAAGACAAGGATCACTTTGACCGCGAAGCTCCAGCAGGGGGAGCCCACCCTCACCGTTGCCGACGATGGGCCTGGAATCGACAGCCGCGTCGGCGCCCGCGCGTTCGAGCGGTTCTTCACCGGCGACGAAGTCTCCGGCTCCGGCCTCGGCCTTTCAATCGCCCGCGACCTTGCTCGCCTCATGGGTGGAAGCCTCGAGCTCTCGGCGCGTCCCGGTCACACCGAGTTCACCTTGAGCCTGCCCGCTCCTGCCGGAGAGCATTCGTGAGGACGCGCGTCCGGGCCCTCCTGGCCGCCCTGCTCCTCGCGGGGCTGGTGGCTGTCGGCTGCGGTGGCGACGAGTCGTCCACGGACACTTCGACTGCCGCCCCGGTGCCTGCCGACGGAGGCGACGCTCCCGGTGACGCCAAGATCGCAACCGGTGGCGGTGTCTTCGACCCGCGTGCCGTCTACGAGAGAGCTGCCCCGGGCGTAGTCACGATCATCTCGACCTTCAACGGGAACAGCGACAATCCGCTTCTCGGAGGCAACGGCGGCGCGGGACAGGGCTCTGGCTTCGTCATCTCCGACGAAGGCGAGATCGTTACCAATGCCCACGTGGTGACCGATGGCGACGCGGTGCCCCCGGGTGAACAGCCCACAGGCGAGATCCGCGCCGCTGATGAAGTCTTTGTCCAGTTTCCCGATCGCAACTCGGTGCCGGCCGAGATTGTCGGTTTCGATCCGTTCTCCGATGTCGCCCTCATCAAGGTCGACCCTGACGGCTTGGATCTGGAACCGGTCGACCTCGGATCGATCGACGACATCGAGGTCGGCGACCCGGTGGCGGCGATCGGCAGCCCCTTCGGCGAGCGCCAGTCGCTCTCGATCGGTGTTGTCTCGCAGACCGACCGCACCATCCCTTCGCTCACCCAGTTTCAGATCGACGGAGCCCTTCAGACGGACGCCTCCATCAACCCGGGCAACTCGGGCGGCCCGCTGCTCGATGCTCAGGCCAAGGTCGTTGGGATCAACCAGCAGATCGACACCACTTCGGGCGGTAACCAGGGTGTCGGCTTCGCTGTGCCGATCGATCTGGTCACCCGTTCGATCGAGCAGCTTCGCGACGATGGCAAGGTCGAGTACGCGTACATCGGCGTGACGACCCAGCCCCTCTATCCGCAGCTTGCCGACAAGCTCAACATCGACAGCGATACCGGCGCCCTCGTTGCGACCGTGGTTCCCAACGGCCCCGCCGACAAGGCGGGAATCTGCTGTGAGCTGACCGACGCGGAGCAGGATGACAAGTCGGTCGAGTTCCAGGCCTCGAGCGTGGTCACGGGTGGCGACGTCATCGTTTCCGCCAATGGCGAGGACATCGTCACCGAAACCGATCTGCCGCGGATCATCTCCCGCCTCGATCCGGGCGACGACGTCGAGATCGGCCTCATCCGTGACGGCGAGAAGATGAACGTGACCGTCACGCTCGGTACGCGCCCGGAGAGCCTCTAGGGCAACAGGCCGAAAGCGAACGAGGCCGTGGGACCTCATCCCTAGACTGCCCGGATGCTTCAGGAGGTTTCCCTCGGCCAGCGCTCGCTTGCCGACTACACGCACATCGTCGGCAAGGACACGATCGAGGAGATCCGTGCGCTCGCCGAGCCCCTTCAGGGCAAGCGCGTTCTGCACGTGAACGCCACCGCCTTCGGCGGCGGCGTCTCGGAGATCCTCTACACGATCGTTCCCCTGATGAACGACATCGGCCTGGACACCCACTGGCAGGTGATCCTGGGCGCTGAGGAGTTCTTCAACGTCACCAAGCTGATGCACAACTCGCTCCAGGGCGACCCGGCCAACATCACCGATCAGCAGTGGGAGGTGTTTCAGGGCTACAACGCGATGAACGCGCGGGACCTGGAGGAGGGCTGGGACGTGGTGATCGTTCACGACCCGCAGCCCGCGGGCCTCTTCAACAATGCCCCGGAGAAATCCCGCCACTGGGTCTGGCGCTGCCACATCGACCTCTCGACCCCCAACCCCCACACGATCGAGCGCCTCCGCCCGCTGATCGAGCCGTACGAAGCGAGCGTCTGGCACATGCAGCAATACGTGCCCGACGGGATCGAGAACGGCGTTCGCATCGTGCCTCCCGCCATCGATCCGCTCTCTCCGAAGAACATGGCCTTCTCCCCAGAGGACGCAGCCTTCGTCTCGGAGCAGTTCGGAATCGACCCCGAGCGCCCGCTCCTTTGCCAGGTGTCGCGCTTCGACCCCTGGAAGGACCCGATGGGCGTCATCGACTGCTACCGCGCCGTCAAGGAGAAGGTCCCCGACGTCCAGCTCGCACTCGTTGGCTCGATGGCTACCGACGACCCCGAGGGCTGGGACTTCTTCAACCGCACGATGGCCCACGCGGACGGCGACCCGGATATCAAGATCCTGTCCAATCTCAACAACGTCGGTGCGATCGAGGTCAACGCGTTCCAGTCGCAGGCCGACGTTTGCATGCAGAAGTCGACTCGCGAAGGATTCGGACTGACCGTGACCGAGGCGCTCTGGAAGGGCCGGCCCACGATCGGCGGCAACGTCGGCGGCATCCCGCTCCAGATCGTCGACGGCGAGTCCGGCTTCCTCGTGTCTTCCGCTGAAGAGTGCGCCGACCGCAGCCTTCAAATTCTGGGCGATCCTGATTTGGCGAAGCGGATCGGGAAAGCAGGCAAGGAGCATGCCCGAAAGAACTTCCTCAGCCCCAGGCTCCTTCGCGACTGGCTCAAGATCTTCACCGAGATCGACGTCTAGACCTCCTAGGTTCACACATATGAAGAACCTGCTTCTCGCGTCGCCGTTCGGCGACGCGTCAGATCCATGAGCGAACGCCTCGTAATCGTCTCGAACCGTGGACCCGCCAGCTTCGATCGCTCGGACGGAGGCGAACGCGTCGTCCAGCGCGGCGGCGGCGGGCTGGTCACCGCCCTGACCGGCCTGGTCGCAAACCGGGGCGCCCTGTGGATTGCCTCGGCGATGACCGACGAGGACGCGGCCGTCCAGCGGGAGGCCGGCGCCGATCCGATCTCGGTCGAGTTGGACGAGGTCGAGTACGAGGTGTTCATGGTCGAGTCGGATCCGCTCGCCTACGACCGCTTCTACAACGTCATCGCGAACCCGATCCTGTGGTTCATCCAGCACTACCTGTGGGACCTCTCGAACGCTCCGGATATCCGTCAGGAGGAAGCCGACGCCTGGGACGAGGGCTATCTCGTGGTCAACGAGGACATCGCTCGCGCCGTGCTCGGCACGATCGAGGACGACCCGGACCCGCTCGTGATGCTTCACGACTACCACCTCTACACGTGCCCCGCTCTGATCCGCGAGGAGCGCCCGGACGTGTTCCTCCAGCACTTCGTCCACATCCCGTGGTCGCAACCCGATTCGTGGCGGATCCTCCCAACGCGGATGCGCGAGCAGATCTACTGCGGGCTGCTCGCCAACGACATCATCGGATTCCACACCACGGCCTATTGCCGCAACTTCCTTCACTGCTGCCGCGAGCTGATGGGTCTGAAGGTCGACTACGACGACGGTGTGGTGTTCCACGACGGCAGGGAGACGTGGGTGCGCGCGTACCCCCTCGGGATCGACGCCGAGCGTCTCGACCGCGCCGCTGCTTCTGACGAAGTTGCGGTCTACGAGGAGGAGCTTCTTCGCCGCCGGCGTGACCACCTGATCATCAGGGTCGACCGCGCCGACCTGTCGAAGAATGTCCTTCGCGGCTTTACGGCTTTTGACACGTTCCTATCCCAGCACCCAGAGTTCCGCGAACGCGTCACGTTCATCGCCCACCTCCAGCCGTCGCGCCAGGACGTGCCGGAGTATGCCGAGTACCTGGAGCGGATCGAGGCCCTTGTTGCCGTGGTCAACCACCGGCACGGGACCACCGACTGGATGCCGATCGACCTGCGGATCTACGAGAACTTCCCGGAGGCCGTTGCGCGCTACAAGCACTTCGACCTCCTGATCGTCAACTCGCTCTTCGACGGGATGAACCTGGTCGCCAAGGAGGCGCCGGCGGTGTCGACCCGCGACGGAGTTGTGATGCTCTCCGAGAACACCGGCGCCCACGAGGAGCTGGGCGACTGCACGCTGTCCGTGAACCCCTTCGACATCCAGGAACAGGCGGACAAGATCCACCTCGCCTTGACGATGGACCCGGAGGAGCGCCGCCAGCGAGCCGAGCGCCTGCGCCGGATCGTCCGCACGCGCGACCCGGACGTTTGGATCTCCGAGCAGCTCGAAGACGTCCGCAGGAAGCGCGCGCAGGACGCCGGCTGATCACGGTCCAGTCACCGTGAGCGTGCGGGTCTTCGAGCGGCCCGGTGCGTAGGGGTAGCCCGGCTGGCGCCTGACGACGGCGCGGAACGCGTAGCGCCGCGTGCCGGTCGTCGAGCGGAAGCGGTACTTGCCGCGCCAGCGTCCGTGGCGGTCGGTGCGCCCACCGTCGATGCGGATCCACTTGCCGCTGCCTCGTGCCTGCACGGCAACGCGGCGCGCGTCCTGGGCCGGCCCCGGGATGCGGACGTCGAACCGGACCGAGTCACCGTTGTCGACCGGGTGGCTTGGACGCAGGGCGAGCCGCGGAACGGCGCGTGCCTGCAGGTCGAGGTAGCGCTCCGTGACCTCGTGCGGTCCGGACCAGTGGGCAACGCGGACCTCGCGGCTCGGCCCTGCGGGGAGGCGGGTCGTGAATCGCCCGGCCGCGTTGGTGGTGGGAGTGCCCACGACCTTCTCGGGCGGTCCCTGGGTCGAGACGACGCGCGTCGCGACGCACACCTTGGCTCCCGCGATCGGATCGCCATCGGCGTCGCCAAGGGTTCCGATGACCGTCGAGGTTGCATCGCTCGGCGCCGTCATCCGCTGACCTGCGCCCTTGAACCGTGCGCGCAGCACCGTGCCCTGCGTCGCCGAGACCGGGCAGGCATTGTCGATACGGATAGTCCGCGTCTCGCATGTCTTGTTCGCGTTCGCCTGGGCGGCGAAGTCGGATGCGCAGACGCGGAGCTCGTTCGGCCCTTGGCGGAATGCCGCGTTCTCGGTCGCGACGTCGAAGTGCGGAGTCGCGTTGCCCGGGCAGGGACGGAGCTTGACCGCCACGCCGTCTTTCAGCTGGCAGTCGAGGACGCGGGCCTGGAGGGGCGCCCCGTTGAGATCGATGGTTACCGAGCGCACGCCCGAACCGGTGTCGGCAGCGTTCACCTCGAGCACCTGACCGCCACGGCGTGAGCCTGGCTCCATGAGGGTGCCGCCGACCTGAACGGTGGGCGGCGTGAGGTCGCGAAGCGTGAGGCCGACGCGCCGCATGTAGAGGTGGGCGGCCTCACCGTTTCCGCAGTCCTCGCGGTTCGTGCACTGGAGCCGGCCCTGGAAGTAGGTGCCGCCGGTTCCCTCCCAGTCGATCGTGTGGAGGTCGCCGCGCACGTCGCCGAGAAGGTCCTTGGCGTCGCCGTCAAGACCGATCAGGACCTGAGGCACATGCCAGTTGGCGCTCTCCGCGTCGACACGCGCGGCTGCCCGCACGATCTCCGTTCCCGCCGGTGCCGTGAGTGTCCACGCGCCGAACTTGCCGCTGCCGGTGCGCTCCTGGCCTGGGTCGTGAGTGATGCCGAGGCCGCGGCCCTCGCAGTCGACGCTCGAGCGGTAGCGGTTGGAGCTCGAGGTGTAAGCCGCGTCCGCGTGGCCGGCGCCGTCTCGCTCATAGCACTGGATCGCCTTGTAGGTGCCGGCGCGCGCGTTGGGCGCGGCGCCGACAACCAGCGCAAGTGCAAGGAGCGCGGTGAGGATCGTTCGTCTCATGGGGTTGGTCCTTTCGTTAGTGCTCGAAGCCGAACTCGGGGTTGGATTGGGTTGGAGAAGGCGGGGGAGGAGGCGCGGGCGCAGCGGGAGGCGGCGACGCAGGGGGCGGCGCCGGAGCTGTCGGAGCGGGGGAGGGAGCGGGCGGCGGAGTGGTAGGTGCCGGCGTGGTGCTCGGCTTTCTCGCCGGAGGCTTGTGGGGCTCAGGCGCCGGCGCGTCGCGGCGGGGCTTGGGCTTGGATCGGTGCTTAGGTCCCTTGACGAGCGCGGCGAGCCGGTTCGGCCCGACGGCGTCCTCGCCGGCTGAGGAGGAGGCAGCCGGCGAGGAGCGGAGCGGGCCGAGGCCCACGTCGGGGGGCAGGGGAGGAGGTTCGGGCGTCTCGAGAGCGCTGGCGAGAAAGGCCAGCGCAGCGACGGCAAGGAGGCCGATGGAGGCCACTCTGCGCCGCCACGGTCCACCTGATCGCGAGTCGGATTCGCCCACCCATGCACACCCGACAACCCCGGCGAGCCGCGGCGCGCCCCCCTTTCGACTCAGCGCTCCCCCGCTATCCTCGGCGGCCGTTTTGGCCAAGCCAGCCCCCGAATATGAACTCGTCCTCATGCTCGATCCGGAAGCTCCGGATGAGCGTCGTGAGGAGATCACCGTCGATGCGCGCACGCGGATCGAGTCGGGAACGACCCTCAAGCAGGAGCGTTCATGGGGCCTGCGCAAGATGGCCTACGAGATCCAGCAGCGAAACGAGGCCGACTACCGGTTCTTTCGCTTCGAGCAGGCCCAGCCCGTGCTCGACGATCTCAACCACAATCTGAGAATCACCGACGGCGTTCTGCGCTTCCGCATCTTCAAGGTCGACCCGCGCGCTCCGGTGATTGATCCGCCGCCTCCGTTCAGCCTCGCTGCCGCGGGTGGCGACAGGCCGGGAGGCCGCGGCCCGCGTCGCGACTACGACGACCGCCCGCCGCGTGCGCCCGAGCCCGAGGCTCCCGCCGCCGAGGCCGTAGCGGCTCCCGCCGAAGAGGCAGCTCCGCCTGCTCCGGCTCCCGAAGCTCCTGCCGCGCCTGCCGAGGCTGCCGTCCCGGCCGCCGAGGCAGCACCCGAAGTTCCGGCCGCTGAGGAAGCTCCGGCCGTCGAGGCTCCGCCAGCCGCCGAAGAGGCGCCTGCGGCCGAGCCCACTGAAGAGCCCGCACCCGAGTAACTCCCTTTTCCGCTGTTTCCGCCTTCTTCTGTCAGAGGGGGCGAGAACGCTCCGACCCTGTCCTTAGACTCGGTGACCGGAGAGAAAAGCGAGATCTGAAAGGGGCTTCGAATGGCCGCCAGCAACATCAACGTAGTAGTCGTGACGGGCAACCTCACGGCTGATCCAGAGCTTCGGAGCACCCCGGGCGGGACGCCCGTGTGCAAGCTGCGCATCGCGGTGAACACCAGCCGCAAGACCGCCGAAGGCAACTGGGAAGAGAAGCCCAACTACTTCGACGTCACGGTCTGGGGCGCCCAGGGCGAGAACTGCGCGACGTACCTGCGCAAGGGCCGTCCGGTCGCGATCAACGGACGTCTCGACTGGCGCGAGTGGACCAACAACGAGGGCCAGAAGCGGCAGTCGGTCGAAATCATCGCCAACACCGTTCAGTTCCTCGGCAGTCGCGATGGCGCTCCGGCGGGCAACGGCAACGGCGGCAGCTTCCAGGGCGGCGGCTCGGACCTTCCGGCCGATACCTCGGACTTCGACTCGCCGGCCCCCGCGTCGGTCGGATCGTCGGCCGCAGACGACGACATCCCGTTCTAGCGCCGACAGAACGGGACTCAGGGAGGCGTCTGGAGAATGGCGCCTCCCTATACTCGTGCTCACGCGTCGCCCCTTGTCGAGGGCGGCGGTTTTTTTACGCGTCGCCGCAGGCGGCGCGACAAGCAGGTACGACGTTATCTTGATTGCTATGACCCGCATTAACGCGAACAGAGAGAGCGCCTGATGGCCCGCAAGTCGCCTGCCGCGCACGCAGCAGGCGGCAGCAGTTCCAGCAGCGGTGGCCCTGGCGGCAGCTCGGGTCCGCGTCGCGGTGGCCCCGGTGGCCGGCGCGGCGAGCGCATCCGTCCGCGCAAGTACACGCGGATCAACTCGGAGACCGTCGACTACAAGGATCTTCTCCTTCTTCGCCGCTTCATCTCGGACCGCGGCAAGGTGCGCTCGCGTCGCGTCACCGGCCTCTGCCGCCAGCACCAGCGCGAACTGGCTCTCGCCGTGAAGCGCGCGCGCGAGCTGGCGATGCTGCCGTACGTCGGCGAGAGATAAGCCATGGCGCAGGCGATCCTCCTCAAGGACGTCGAGAACCTCGGTGAGGCCGGAGAGGCCATCGAGGTGTCCCCCGGCTACCTCAGAAACTTCCTCGTCCCCCGCAAGCTCGCACAGCCGGCAACGCGTGGCGCTCTCGAAGAGGCGCAGCGCCGTCGCGAGGCAGCCGAGAAGGCGGCGCGGGAGGCTGAGGAGCGAGCTGGAGAGACCGCCGCCCTCCTCTCGAAGACCGTTCTCACCATCCAGCACCGCGCCGGCGAAGACGGCAAGCTCTTCGGTTCCGTCACCAACGCGGAGATCGCCGACGCGATCGCCGAGGCGCGCGGGATCAAGATCGACCGCAAGAAGATCCAGCTCGACGATCCGATCCGCGAGATCGGGACCTACATGGTCGAGGTCGAGCTAGCAGGCGGCCAGACGGCGAAGGTCAAGACGATCGTCGCCGAGGGCCACTAGCCCGCTTTCGGTCACTCGGCCGCTGGGGTGGAGGAGCGGGTGGCTCTCAGCCACCGCGGGAACATCGCCGAGTCCGCAAAACCCGCATTCACGTCGTGCACCGGGGGTCAGGTTCTGGTTCCATCGGAGACCTGTGTTGGAAGGGGCGATTCCCGCCGTCCCCTGCCCTCTAATCAATAGAAGCCAATGACGACTGCAGACGCCTACATCCCGCCGCAGAACCTGGAAGCCGAGGAGTCGGTTCTCGGAGCGATGATGGTTTCCGAGACCGCGGTCGCCTCGGTGATCGTCGACGTCCACCTCACGGGCGCCGACTTCTACATGAGCCGCCACGCGGTGATCTTCCGGGCGATCCACACCCTTCACGCCAAGGGCGAGCCCGTCGACGCCCTCACCGTCACCGAACAGCTCACCCAGCTCGGGGAGCTGTCGGAGGCCGGCGGCAAGGAGCTCGTCTCCGGACTCGCTTCGACGGTGCCGGTCGCCGGCAACGCCGACCACTACGCGCGGATCGTCAAGGCCAACTCGATGCTCCGGCGCCTCCTTCAGACGTCGCAGCGGATCCAGAAGTCGGTGCACGAACGCGAAGCCGAGCCGCGCGACCTGGTCGAACAGGCTGAGCGTCTCCTCTTCGAGGTCGCGCACGACACGGCGTCCCAGGACTTCGCCTCGCTCTCCGACGTTCTTCTTCGCGAAACGACCCGCCTCGAGGAGCTCGCCGAGGGCAAGCGCGACCTGACCGGAACACCTTCCGGGTTCTCCGACCTCGACGCGCTGACTGGCGGTTTCCAACCGGGGAACCTCATCATCGTGGCGGCACGCCCGGCGATGGGAAAATCCGCCTTAGTCGCCAACATCGCCGAGAACGTCGCGATCGAGAAGCGCCAGCCGGTTGCCTTCTTCTCGCTCGAGATGTCGGAGACGGAGCTCGCCCACCGCTTCCTTGCGAGCCAGGCAAAGATTCCCGGCGACAAGCTCCGCAAGGGTCAGGTGAAAAGCCTGTGGCCGAAGGTGCTCAAGGCGTCCAACCGCCTCGAGAACGCGCCGATCTGGCTCGACACCTCGTCCGACCTGTCGATCCTCGACGTGCGCGCGAAGGCTCGGCGCCTCTATTCGAAGGAGGGCGGGCTTGGCCTGATCATCGTCGACTACATGCAGCTCATGCGAGCGGACGACCCGCGCACAAGCCGCGTCGAGCAGGTCGGCGCAATCTCGCCGTGGTCTCAAGCTCCTCGCGGGCGAACTGAACGTTCCGGTCCTTGCGCTCTCCCAGCTCTCGCGAGCGCCGGAGCTTCGGCCCGACAAGAAGCCCATCCTCTCCGACCTTCGCGAATCGGGAAACCTCGAGCAGGACGCTGACGTCGTCTGCTTCATCTTCCGCGCAGGAGTACTACGACGACGAGCCCGACGAGGACACCCGCGGCAAGGCCGAGATCATCATCGCCAAGCACCGCAACGGTCCCATCGGCAACGTCGAGCTTGCGTTCCTCTCGCCCTACCCGAAGTTCCAGAACCTCTCGCGTCGTCACTCGGGCGGGCCACCGCCCGCGCGACGACTTCGAGCCGCCGCCCGTAGACCCGTTGGACGGCGAAGACCCGGATGACTTCTGAGGAGCGCCGGCACAGGTCGTCTCCGCTCAGGCGGACCGGCGAGGCGGGTCCGCGTGCCCGCTCGCGAAGTGCGACGGCACCGGCTGGGTCGACGCCGAGAACGGTGCTGTCGAAGCCTGCGAGTGCCGCAGCATCACGCGCACCAGATCCCGCGCGAAGGGACTCGCCTCGGCTATTGCCGCCGCGCTACCGCGGCGTCTCCTTCGACCGGCCGCCGCTCTCTGACATGGCGCGCGCGCCGGAGTCGGCGACGGTGACGCGCGCCGTGAGGGCCTACGCCGAGGACATCGACGCAACGGCTCGACGCGGGTGAGGGCCTCTGGCTCTCGGGGCCGGTCGGAACGGGCAAGACGACCCTCGCCATGGCGGTCTCGCGTGCGGCGATCCAGGCGGGCCGCTCCGTCGCGATCTACTCGATGCCGCGCCTCCTCGCGCGCATCCGCAGCACCTACGACGCCGCCGCCGGCGAGGACTCCTACTCGCAGTTCTTCGAGCGGCTCACCTCGGTCGACCTCCTCCACATCGACGACCTCGGCGCCGAGAAGCAGTCCGACTGGGTCCTCGAGCAGCTCTACTCGATCGTCGACGAGCGCTACGGCGCGATGCGGTCGATGATCGTGACCTCGAACCTCGCATACGACGACCTCCGAGGAGCAGATCGGCGACCGCGTCGTCTCGCGCCTCGACGGAGATGTGCGAGGAGCTGCCCCTCGAGGGCGACGACATGCGACAACCGCTTCGTCGGCTGAGCTCGCGCGCCTCCCTCATAATCAGCCGCCGTGCCAGGCATCGTCATAGTCGGCGCCCAGTGGGGCGATGAGGGAAAGGGCAAGGTCGTCGACCTGATCGCGGAGCAGGCTGACGTCGTCATCCGCTTCCAGGGCGGCAACAACGCCGGGCACACGATCGTCCGCGACGGCGACGAGTTCAAGTTCCACCTGATCCCGTCCGGGATCCTGTATCCGGGCAAGACCTGCGCGATCGGCAACGGCGTCGTGATCGACCCGGGCGTCCTGATCGGTGAGCTCGAGGGGCTTCGCCGCCGGCGGATCGACACGTCGGGCCTCAAGATCTCAGCGAACGCTCACCTGATCATGCCCTACCACGTGATGCTCGACACGGCGGGCGAAGCGAAGCTCGGAAAGCTCGAGATCGGCACCACCAAGCGCGGCATCGGCCCCTGTTACGCGGACAAGGCGGCGCGTCTCGGGATCCGCGTACAGGACATGCTCGACCCCAAGATCCTTCGCAAGAAGATCATGGCCGCGCTCGAGCCCAAGCGCCAGCTTCTGCGCCCCTTCGAGCGCGACCCTCGGCTCGACCTGCACGCGATGACCGAGGAGTACCAGCGCTACGGGCACCGGCTCGAGCCACACATCGCCGACACGGCGCAGATCTGCTGGGACGCTCTCGACGCTGACAAGACCGTCCTCTTCGAGGGCGCGCAGGCAACCCTCCTCGACCTCGACCACGGCACCTATCCATTCGTCACCTCGTCCAACCCCGTGGCCGGTTCCGCATGCGTCGGCGCCGGCGTGGGGCCGACCGACATCGACGAGGTCTGGGGCGTCGTCAAGGCCTATACGACCCGGGTCGGCGCCGGGCCGTTCCCCACCGAGCTCGACGACGAGATCGGCACGCTACCTCCGCGACAAGGGCCACGAGTTCGGCACCACGACAGGGCGCGAGCGCCGTTGCGGCTGGCTCGACCTCGTGAGCCTTCGCTATGCCGCCCGCCTCAACCGGCTTTCAGCGCTCGTGATCACGAAGCTCGATGTCCTGCCGGGCTCGATCCCGATTCGCGTCGCTACGAGCTACCGGAGCTCGGAGGGCGCCAAGCTCCCCGACTTTCCGTATCACCAGACGGTCCTCCACGGCGCAAGCCCCGTGTACGAGGAGCTGCCGGGATTCTCCGAGGACATCGGCGAGTGCCGGACGGACGACGACCTGCCGCAGGCCGCGCGGGACTACCTCGCTTCATCGAGGACTTCGTCGGCGTTCCGGTCAGCCTCGCGGGGGTCGGCCCCGGGCGCGAGCAGATGGTTCGCCGCGGGGATACACCCGCGCACGCATCGGCATAGGCGCCGTCCGCCGGTAGCGCTTCTCATAAACTCCCGCGCCGTGTTCGAGAAGGTCCTTGTAGCCAACCGCGGCGAGATCGCCGTCCGCGTGATCCGCACCCTCAAGGAGATGGGCATCAGCTCCGTCGCCGTCTACTCGGAGGCCGACCGCGAGACGACCCACGTGCGCGATCGCCGACGAGGCGTACCTGCTCGGACCGCCGACGCCCGCCGAGAGCTACCTCAACATCGAGAAGATCATCGAGGTCGCAAAGGAAGCCGGCGCCGAGGCCGTCCACCCCGGCTACGGCTTCCTTGCCGAGAACGCCGCCTTCGCCAGGCGCTCGACGAAGCCGGACATCGTCTTCATCGGCCCACCCGCCGCCGCCATCGAGGCGATGGGCTCGAAGACCAAGGCGCGCGAGATCATGCAGGACGCCGGCGTGCCCGATCGTCCCGGGCTCGACCGAGCCCTCTCCGGACGTCGAGGCACGCGAAGAAGACCGCCGAGGAGATCGGCTACCCGGTCGCCTGCAAGGCGGCGGGCGGCGGCGGCGGCAAGGGCTTCCGCGTCGCGATGACCGCGGACGACCTCGAGGATGCCTTCGAGGGCGCCGCCCGCGAGGGCGAGAAGTTCTTCTCCGACGACCGCGTCTACCTCGAGCGCTACCTCGAGGACCCGCGCCACGTCGAGGTCCAGGTGCTCGCCGACTCGCACGGCAACGTCATCCACCTCGGCGAGCGCGACTGCTCGATCCAGCGCCGCCACCAGAAGCTGATCGAGGAGGCGCCCGGGCCCGCTCGTCGACGAGGAGATGCGCGAGCGCATCGGCAAGATCGCCACCGACGCCGCCGCAGCCGTCGACTACCGAGGCGCCGGAACGATCGAGGGCATGCAGGTCGGCGACGAGTACTTCTTCCTCGAGATGAACACCCGCGTCCAGGTCGAGCACTGCGTGACCGAGATGGTCACCGGCATCGACATCGTGCGCGAGCAGGTCCGCGTCGCCGCCGGCGAGGAGCTCTCGATCAAGCAGGAGGACGTGCGCATCTACGGCCATGCGATCGAGTGCCGCATCAACGCCGAGGCCGCCCACAAGAACTTCGCCCCCGCTCCAGGGCCGATCGAGAGCTACATCGAGCCGTCCGGTCCCGGCGTGCGCGTCGACTCGGGCCTCGAGGCCGGCTCCGAGGTGACGCCGCTCTACGACCCGATGGTCGCGAAGCTCATCACCTGGGACGTCGACCGCGAGAAGGCGACCCGGCGCATGCTCCGCGCGCTCGACGAGTACCGGATCGAGCCGCTCACGACGCTCATCCCCTTCCACAAGGCCGTGATGGCGTCCGAGGAGTGGGCTCGAGGCTTCGACCTTCCGCGAGAAGATCGCCGACAAGAAGTGGCTGAAGACGCTTGCGCCCGAAGCGCCCGCCAAGCCCGCCGAGGGCGAGGAGGAGGAGCCGACGTCCGAGCGCACCTACCAGGTCGAGGTCAACGGCCGGCTCCACTCGGTCAAGGTCATCGGCGCCGCGGCTCCGGCCGGCGGCGCTGCGCAGCGGCGCCGGCGCAAAGCGCCCGCCCAAGCGCGAGAAGAAGGCCCGCGGCGGCAGCGCCGCAGCGGGCAACGACGTCGTCGCGCCGCTCCAGGGCACGATGTTCAAGGTGAACGTCGAGAAGGGCCAGGACGTCGAGGAGGGCGCGATCATCTGCGTGATCGAGGCGATGAAGATGGAGAACGAGATCACCGCCCACAAGTCGGGCAAGATCACCGCGCTGAGCGTCGCCGAGGGTCAGCCGATCTCCTCGGGCGACCCGATCGCGACGATCGAGTAGCGGGTCGGCCATGGACCAGCGGCTCTCGCTGATCACGCTCGGGGTCGAGGACGTCGCGCGAGCGAGCGACGTTCTACGAGGAGCTCGGGCTGGGAAGGGCACGACGCCCGACGCCGACGTCTGGTTCTTTCAGGCCGGCGGCATGGTCTTCGCACTCTGGGATCGCGCCAAGCTCGCGGAGGACTCGGGCGTCGAGGACCCCGGTGGCTCATCCGGCTTCACCCTCGCGCTCAACGTGCGCTCGCCCGAAGAGGTGGACGCCGTGATCGAAGAGGTGCGCGGCGCGGGCGGCTCGGTCACGCGCGAGCCGGACGAGACGTTCTGGGGCGGTTATTCGGTCGCGTTCACAGATCCCGACGGACATCCGTGGGAGGTCGCCCACAACCCCTTCTGGACCATCACCAATGACGGCCGAACGCTTGCTCGGCGCAGGATGAGCTCCGGGACTCGAAGCGCTTCCCGTGGCGCGGGCCGGGCGACGGGCGCCCCGACGATCTGCCTCTGCCGCCCGGCCGGATGCCGCTTCGGTTCGGGGGCGTCAACCGCAAGCGCTGGCGCTACCTCGCCGCCTTCTCGGACGAGGTCATGCTCTGTGCCGCACGCGTGCAGGTGGGTCCGCTCGGCCAGACGTTCTGGGCGGTCTGGGATCGCGAGGAGAAGAAGCTCATACGAGCGAACCGCGCTACGGCTTCCCGGCGCTCGCGGCGAGGTCTGGTCCGAGGACGGAGAGGGTAGGAAGGTCGAGCAACGCGCCCGACAACGGCTGTCTCGTCCGGATCGAGTCGAAGCATCCGGAGGCCGGGGAGGTCCGGGGCTTCCTTCGCGCCGGCGGCGGTCAATGGATCGAGAGCGTGTGCTCCAACGGCGAGGACGGCTTCGTGTGGACCCGCAAGCGCTGCGACACCGAGGTCGAGGTCGACATGCGGCTCGCAGGTAGGCGGATCCGCTGCATGGCCCGCGGCGTGGAGGACGAGTCCGCGGGCTACCACCCGAAGCACACCGTCTGGAACTGGTCCGCAGGCATCGGGACGCTCACCGACGGCCGCGCCGTGGGCTGGAACCTCGTCGAAGGCGTCAACGATCCACCCGAGCGCTCAGAACGCGCGATCTGGATCGACGGCGTCCCGTCTGAGCCAGAGCCCGTGACTTTCGAAGGCGTAGAGGCGGCCGCGTTCGCCGACGGTTCGCGGCTCGTATGCGCGGCCGAAGCGGAGCGCTCACGCACCGAGAAGCGAGGGCCTGTCAGCTACTCCTACCGCCAGCCGTTCGGAACCTTCACAGGCACGCTTCCAGGAGGCCTGGAGCTCGCGAGCGGCATGGGCGTGATGGAGCACCACGACGCTCGGTGGTAGCCAGCGTGGACCTTCCGACATCCCGCACACGCCCTATCGGGACTCAGGCGCTCCTCGTTTGGCGCGGTAGCCAAGTTTTCCCGTGTCGCCGCTTGAACAGCCCGCGGACGGGCCGGTTTGCTGAAACGTCCCCACAATCTTCTGCTGAGTCTTGAATCGCCCCTCGACGTGAACCGTCGCGCTGGAGTTCCTGACTGGCTTTGTGGCGTCGAAGCGGTGGTCTTGAATCCGAACCTTTCCGTCGAGAACGCCGCTCACAGCCGACGTACCTCCGCCGGCGCAGACCGTGGGCACGTTCGCCCATCTCAGCTTGGCAACCTTCTTTGGCCGGTTCTTGTCGAACTCGACCCTGAGCTCAATCACCTCAGCCTGGTTCCCCGGGGCGATAGGGCCCTTGTAATAGCCGCTGGCGGAACCAATCGAAGGGAGAAGCAGCGTGGTTGCGACCGCGGTGATGTTGACAAGAAGCTTCAAGGCCTTCGCAAGGATCCGAGGGTCTTCGGTCTATTTTAGAGCCTGCGTCCAGCCGAGCGGTGCTTGGGCGTCGCGGGTGCGCCTCCAGGTGCAGTTCGCGTAGACACTCTCCGGGAAGCGACAGGTTTGCCTGTCCTCTCACCAGTACACCGAGTCCACCTTGAAGCGCCACGCTGGCTCCTCGCCCGGGGCGAACTCCACGTAGTTGCGGCCCGCCAGCGTTTCGAGTGGCACGAGGCGCGGGTTGTCGGTCTCCAGCAGCGGTGTCATCGCAAACTCTGCGACATCCGCTGAGGTGGCGGTCCTCCGCGTGCGTTCCCAGCCAAGGGTCGGGCGGTAGAGCCAGTAGTCGATCGCGACCGTCCCGTCCTGGCGGCGATGGTCCTCCACCGAGACGAAGTCCGTGACTCGCCGATTGGACGCCGTCAGCCCAGGTCGTTCGCCCGGCGTGGCGCAGCTCGATTGGCGGCAGGTGCGAAAGTCGACCGGCAAGAGCCCGAGCGGACCGGTGCCGACCGGCTCGGGCGCCAGAGCTCGAACGAGTCCCGCGAGGGGCCGCCCGTAGGCCTCCGTCAGCGGGTCGCGCCAGCACGGGCCCGGCAGGCGTGGCGCGCAGCGCATCTTCTGGGCGATCGCACGGGCGAGTTCCTTGGTTTCGCTGTCGGGCCCGCGGTCGATGAGCGCCCCCGCAAGCCCGGCGCAAAGGAGCGCGACCATCAGCATCAGGCCGGCCTGCTCGACTGACGCCGAGCCGCGCGCTGATCCGGTGGCGCTGTGACGGGTCGTGACCGCTGAGCGGGCGAGATCCTTCACAGCGGTTAGGAGGTGGCGTGACCGCCTGGTGTCGAGATGCGTCATGCCGCCACGCTAGGTGCGCGGGGCGCACGGGTGGGACGCTAAGCGCTACAGATCAGGAGAGACCCTCGCGCGCTTCGCGCACGAGGGTGACCGCTTCCGGGAAGACGATGCGGATCGCGTCGCGCACCTGCATCGCCTGCTCGTCGCTGGTTCCCTGGAGGTTCAGCCGGCTGATCGACGCGACGGTCATCTGCACCGCCAGGTTGATCGCGTTGTCGGCAAACGACACCTGCTGGGCGCCCTGCATCTGCTCGGCGAACTCCGCGAGACGGCGCTGGAGCTCCTCTGGGTCGCCAAATGGGTTGAACGGATCAGACATCCTCGAGTGATCCGATGATACCTGACCCGTCTGGATAGCCTGCCGGGCGATGGCACTTCCAGAGCCCAGCGCAACTTCGACCGCCCTCGTCACCGGCGCTTCCTCGGGCATCGGCGAGGAGATCGCCCGGCAGCTGGCCGCTCGCGGCCATGGCGTGACGCTGGTCGCCCGCCGCGAGGACCGGCTGGTCGCCCTGGCCAACGAGATCCACGAGACGCACGGCGTGCGCGCCGAGCACATCGCCGCCGATCTCGGCTCCGACTCAGGGCGCGAGGAACTGCTCACCAAGATCGACGGGCTCGGCCTCGATGTCGAGATGCTCGTCAACAACGCGGGCTTCGGCGGCTCGGGCAACGTGCACCGCGAGGACGCCTGCGCGGCTGGCCGGAATGGTCGCCCTCAACTGCGAGACCCTCGTCTTCCTCCAGGCAAGCCTCAGCCCCGCGATGGCGGACCGCGGCCAGGGCGCGATCATCAACATCGCCTCCACCGCCGCATTCCAGCCGATTCCCGGCACCGCCACCTATGCGGCCACCAAAGCGTTCGTTCTCAGCCTCTCCGAGGGAACCCATGCAGAGCTTTCGAAGAAGGGCGTGAGCGTCACGGCAGTCTGTCCTGGCCCGGTCAAGACCGAGTTCGCCGAGCAGGCCGGGTTGGGCGAAGCCAACGACAAGCTGCCGGGGTTCATCTGGACCGACGTCGAGCAGGTCGCTCGCGAGGCGGTGGAGGGCGCGGAGAAGGGCAGCCGCGTCGTCGTACCCGGGCTCATGAATCGTGCCGGAACAGTTCTCGGGCAGCACACGCCGCGCTCGGTCGTCTTGCCGCTCGCCAAGCGAGCCTGGCGCGCCGCCGAGTAGACCCGCGTGCCTCGCGACCGGGCGAGACGATGACCAAAGCTCTCTGCCTGCACGAGTCGGCAACGACCGGCCGCATCTGGTCCGCCGTGGCCGAGGCCCTGAACGGACATGCCGAGGTGATCGCCCACGACCGGCCTGGCTGGGGCGAAGCGGAGGCTCCCGACGGCTACGCGAGGACGACCGTGACTGAGCAGGCGCGGTACGCGTCGCTCATCGCAGAGCGTCTCGGCGAGCCGGTTGTGGTCTGCGGCTCAGGCATCGGCGCCGCCGCAGCGCTGGAGTTGATGCTCGCCCGCCCGGAATTGGTGACCGGCGTCGTCGCGATCGAGCCGCCACTCCTGTCGTTCGTGCCCGAGGCCACCGAGCAGCTCTCGGCCGACGTTGCCACTGTGCGCGACGTGGCCGCCGCCGGCGGGCGAGAGGCAGTGCTCGACGCCTACCTCGATGGCCAACTGCCGGCTCTGGGCTCCGGCGCCGAGCGCCTTCCTGCCGCTCTGGCCGATCGCGGGCCGTGGGCGCCTTCCAGCCTTGTCGCCGAGCTCTCGGCCGTACCCGCATGGTCCAGGACCACGGGCGAGTTCGCCGCGGCGTCGCGGCCCTCGATCATTGCTGTCAGTGAGAACTCCCCTCCGTTTCTCGCCCAGGCAGCGCGCGAGCTCGCCGCGGTTCTGGGCAGGGCGGAGCTGAGATCGACCGAGGCTGGGCTACCCCATGTCGAGGGCGCCGGTGAGGTCGCGGCCCTCGTCGCTGAGCTCGGCGACTCCGGCATCTGAGGCCTGGCGCGCCCGCACGACCATCCGGCCGCCTCGGCCAAAGAGCGAGGCGAGCGCCTCGAGCGGCACGGAGACGAGCAGGACGAGCGGGGTTGCCAGGACGCTCGCCACGGCGTCGGCGACGAACGCGACGGCGCTTCGAGCGGTGCCGATGCGCAGGCGCCCTGCCCTCACCTCGGTGGCGAAGTTCGGGTGAAGCGTGATGCCGTTCAAGAACGACTGCCAGATCCAACGCTGGTTGGAGCCCCATGGGGGGAAGGCGGGCTTGTCGGCGACCAGGCCGTTCTTCTCGGCAAGGAGCGCGAGAGCGCGAGGGGTCAGAAGGAGCCTTCCGGGCCAGTCCGGAAGGACGGCCCAGCCGTCACCCGAGAGCAGCGCCTGCCAGCTCGCTCGGTTGGCTGCTTCGAAAGTCGTGGCTCCAGGCGCGCCGTCCACCTCCAGCCCGGCGAGCTCTGCACCGAGGTCGATCGGGTCGTCACCGCGCTCGATTCCGGCGCCGCAGGTTCTGCAGCGGTCGATGAGCCGCGCAGCGTCGCTTGTTCCCGGGTCGTCGGGGTCGACTGGCGAGGGCATTCCCACCGTCGCCTCGGTCTCAGCAAGCGGCACGCCGATCCACGCGTCGACCCGGCCACCGCAGAGCGGACATCTCTCGATCACGGCCGAGTCACTCTCCCTGGCCCGCGAGTGCCCGGGAGTGCGTCGAGCGAAAGCGCGAGAATGCGCCGCGGCGCTCGCGAGCGATCGTGCGCATGTAGGGCGCAAAGTCGATCTGGATGGTGTGGCGCTTGGAGGCGACGTAGCGCTTTGCCATCTGGGCCTCCTCACGCTCGATTACCTCGTGCATGCGCTCGGGGTCGGGAAGCTTCGCCTTGCCCTCGAGCAGGTCCGCGACCCACTCCGATTGCGCCTCGGAGATCGGCATGATCGCGCCGAGGGGCTGCACGAGCCCGATGAAATAGAGACCGTCAAGCTCGGGGTGCACCACCCGCCGGTAGAGAGGCACGCGGTTGTCGGGCGCGTTGAGCAGCGAGTCGTCGAAGAACGGGAAGGTGATCTTGTAGCCCGTGCAGTAGACGATCAGGTCGATCTCCTCAGCGGTGCCGTCGGCGAACTCGACCGTTCGCCCACCCGCGAACCGGCTGATGTTCGGCTTGACCGCTATGTCGCCATGGCCGAGGCGGGAGAGAAGGTCCGCGGACACCGTGGGGTGGGCCTCACCGATGCGATGGTCCGGCTCGGGAAGGCCGTAATCGGTTGGATGTCCGGTGTGCTTCAGGAATGTCCGCTTCAAGATCATCCGCTGGACCGGGAAGGGGAACCGCGAGAAGAAGTCGGGCGCGAGCTCGTCGGCCGGGGTGCCGCCGATGTACTTGGGCAGGACCCACGCACCCCGGCGCATCGCCAGGAACGTGGCGTCCGCGTTGCGAGCGCTCTCGACGGCGAGGTCCGTCGCCGAGTTGCCGATACCCAGCACCAGGACGCGTTTGCCACGCATGATGTCCGGCTCTTTGTAGTGGTGCACGTGGAGCTGCTCCCCCTCGAACGAGTCCTGGCCCTCGAAAGCAGGCTCGGGCCAGCGCGGGTTCCAGTGGTGGCCATTCGCGATCATCACCGCGCCATAGGCCTCTGTTCCCTCTTCGCCGGATTCGAGATCTCGCCAGCTGACACTCCAGCCGTCACCGTCCCGTTCGACATGCGTCACCTCGGTGCGAAAGCGGATGCGGTCGCGGAAGCCGAAGTGGTCCACGTAGTCGTCGAAGTACTTGGCGATCTGGAAATGGTTGGGGAAGTCCGGGTAGTCCTCCGGCATCGGGTAGGTGGCGTAGGCCATCATCCGGCGCGACGTGTTGATGTGAAGCGAGCGGTAGGCGGACGACATCCCGTTGTCGTTGCCGTAGCGCCAGTTGCCGCCGATCTGAGAGCTGATCTCGAAGCAGTCGAAGTCGATGCCCCGGGCGTTCAGGACCTGGCTGGCGGTGATGCCGGATGACCCGGCGCCGATCACCGCTACTCGCTCAACGCTCACGCCGCGGCCACCTCGTAGGTGACGCCGAAGTCTTCGAGCTCGGGAAGAAAGCCGGCGGGGTTGAAGGCCTGGGACGGGGCGAGCGCTCCGCTCCTGTCAAATCCCGGCGCGGCGCAGCGAAGGGCGCCCGCCGCGATTGAGCGGCCGGTCATCCCGTAGACGTCCTCGCCGCGAATCACACCCCGGCGCCTCCGCGCTCCGGCCCGCACGTCGCAGACGATCGTGAAGCGCGCGGCGCGGCGCTTGTCGTCCGCAGGCCCCTCCGGCAGACGGTCGACGGCGGCGTTGAAGACGCGGCCCGCGGGGGTCTTCAGGAGAGCCTGGAGCCCTGTCATGACGACGGGTGCGGCGATCGCCACCGGGCTGGTCGTGGACGCGGTCAGCGCCGTTCGGACCGTGCGGGTCTCGACGTGACGCGGGACGGTCACGTGTTCGCCGGCCGGGTAGCGGGTCATGCGCTGGACGCCGATGTCGCCGCCGAAGTCGAACTTGCCTCGCGAGACGCTGCGGTCGCCCGGGACGTATTCGCCCTCGAGCCACTGCACATCCCCGCCGGCCATCTGGCCCAGAGCGGTCCGCGCGGTTCCCCGCGACGGGCCGAAGCCGGCGACCGCGTAGTTCAGCGACAGCTCTTCGAGAGGGCCCATACCCTCGGCTGTGAGCGCGGCGATCATGTCGCCAGGCACGTAGTCGAAGCCCATGCCGGTCACGAGAGCCGCGCCGCTCTTTTCGGCGACCGGGCCGAACTTGTCGAAGACCTTCTTCATGAAGCCCTGCTCGCCCGTGGTGTCGAGGTAGTGCGTCCCCGCTTCGGCGGCGGCTTGGAGGACGGGCTCGCCGTGAACTTCGAAAGGCCCGGCGCAGGCAATCACCGCGGCACACGGCTCGATCAGCTCTCGCAGGCCGGCAGCGTCGTCGAGAGACACGGCCGCGATGCTTGCGGACCCGCCAACCTCGGCCGCAAGTGCTTCTAGCTTGTCCCGGCTGCGGCCGGCGAGGACGAATTCGGCGCCCGCTTTGGCAAGCTCGGCGGCGACCAGCCTGCCGGTGTAGCCGGTTGCGCCATACACGGCGATCCTCTGCGACACATTCCCAGCCATTTGGGCGCCTGACGGTACCGTATGAGCCGTGGCTAACCCGACCCCTCAGCAGGTTCGGCTTCGCGAGCGTTTCGAGGCGCTGATCGGCCTCGCCGCGCCCGTGCTGGACCTCGTTCTCGCCGCCGGCGACCGCCTCTCGCGCGTCGCGGGGCCGGAGGACGAGTACTACCCGATCCGGCCGCCAGGCGAGGCGTTCGAGCTTGTGCCGCCGTCGCGCCCCGAGGTCGAGCCCGGCGAGCCGGGCGACTCCGCGTAGCTCCGGCGCCGGAACACGTCGTCAACCAGCGACTCGACGCGGTCGAGGAAGAGCACGCCGTCCAGGTGGTCGATCTCATGTAGGACAGCCCGCGCTTCGAAGCCCTCGCACTCGATCTTTCCGCCGAGGTGCTCCACCTCGACCCGCGTGGCCCTGCGGACGTTCGCGGTGACGTCGGGGAGGCTGAGGCAGCCTTCACGGGCGACGTCAGCGCCTTCAGAAGCCGTAACGCGCGGGTTGGCCAGAACGATCAGACCGTTCGATGTCTCCGCCTTCGGGTGGCCTGAGACGTCGACAACTGCGACGCGCACCAGCTCGCCGATCTGGGGTGCGGCGATGCCGACGCAGCGCTCGTAGGTGGCGACGGTTGCGAGGAGATCTGCAGCCACGCGCTCGACGTCGTCCGCCTGTACCGGCGCAGCGACCTGTTTGAGGATCGGGTTCGGATAGAGGAGGACCTGGCGTGGCGCCACGGCGTCGCCGAGGGTCAGAGCGTCTCGGCGTCGAGCTCGCGGATCGAGACCTCGACCCCGGCTTCGCCGCCGGCGAGGCGCAGCGCTGTTTCGACATCGGCCGCGGTTGCTCCGCCGAGCGCGACCTCGAGCACCATCACATACACGGGAGCCTCCGACGAGCCGGTCAGCTTTGTCTCGAGGTCGGTGATGTTCACGCCAACCTCGGCCAGCGCGGACGCGACTGCGTGAACGATTCCGGGGCGATCCGCTCCGTAGACCGACAGGACGTGTGAAGCCTGGGCCGGCTCAGACCCCGGCCCAACCTCCGCGACCGAGATGGCGTCGAGCTCGTGCTCTTGAGCGACCTCGCCGAGGCGCTCCATGACGGTCTCGCGCTGGACCCCGTCCGGCACAAGAACCAGGAGCATCACGGCAAAGTGGCCGCCCAGGATCGACATCTGGGAGTCCTCGACGTTGCCGCCCAGATCGAGCAGGGCGCCGGTGACCGATGCGACGATTCCGGGCCGATCACGGCCGATTGCTGTGACGGCTAGCTCAGGCATCGAAAGGCAGCCTAACCGCGCTGCGCCACTAGGCTTGTGGCCGTGAGCACCCAGGCGATCCTCGAGCGCGAGAGCCGGTGGCGGCCGTGGGTCGTCGCTGCATCGATCGTGCCCCTCCTTCTGCTCGTCACCGCGGCGGCGGTGCAGTCGAGCGGCGGTGGGACGTCCGACCTCGCGCCAGCCACGCTACGGACGATCCACGAGAACAGCGGAGCGCTGATCGTCGGCTCCATTCTCGGGTCGATCGCGCTGCTCCTGCTCGCGATCCCGCTCGTGTATCTCTTCAAGGCCGCACAGGGCCGGAGCGACCGCGTAACGGGCGCGCTGCTGCCGATCGTCGTGCTTGGTCCCGCCCTGTTCGCGGTCCAGGGCATCCTGCTCGCTGTCGGCCAGGTCGGCGTCGCCGACAAGTTCGTGGTCCAAGAGGCCGGGGTGGGGGACATCTACACCCTGTCTACGAACCTCCTCGAAGATTCCGGCGCGCGCAGTGCGGCGCTTGTCATCTCTTCGATCTCCGTCCTGGCGATCATCATCGGCATGGTCTACACGTGCCTCTGGGGCTTCAGAACCGGGCTTCTCACTCGCTTTCACGGAACGCTCGGAATGGCGCTGGGCGCATCCTTCATCCTGCCGCCGCTCACGCAGCTCACCCTGCCGGCGCTGCTCGCGTGGTTCATGTACTTCGGCCTGATGGTCGGAGGGCGCACGCCGAAGGGCCGCCCGCCTGCCTGGGACGCCGGCGTTGCGGTTCCATGGCCGGCGCCAGGCGAGGATCAGGTCATCCCGGCCGGCGCCGGATCGGGTGTGATCGAGGGCGACGCAAGTGAGATCCCGGGCGTGGGGGAGAGCTCCAATGCAGCTCGTCGCGAGCGGGCGAAGAAGCGCAAGCGTAAGCGCCGCAGGTAGTCTGGTAAGCACACGCTTACTTTTAGTAAGCTGGCGCTTACTGTGACACCGGCTTCCCAGGCCAAGCCCACAGTCCCCACTCGCGAGCGCATTCTCGATGCTGCGCTTGACCTCTTTGCCGAGCAGGGGTTCGAGGCGACCTCGACCGCGGAGATCGAGGAGGCGGTGGGCCTCTCACCGCGTTCCGGGGCGCTCTACAAGCACTTCGGCTCCAAGCAAGAGTTGCTCGAGATCGCCCTAAGTCAACGCATGCAGGAGATCACGGCCCTTCCGGACAGGCTTGACATGGGGCCGCTCGCCGACCTTCGCTCGGAGCTGACGCTGATCGCGCGCTGGGGGCTCGCCGAGCTCGAGCGTGAGCGCTCGCTGGCGCTGATCGTGATGAAGGAGAGCCACAGGCTTCCCGGATTCCGCGAGGCCTTTCGCGATGCGATCGTGCGGCCGGGGCACGCGCTCGCCGTCGAAGTCCTGCGGCGCTACTCCGCGAGTCACGATGTCGAGTTCGACGACATCGAGGCGATCGGCGAGGTTCTGTGCTCGGCGCTCGTGGGCTTCCGGCTCCAGGGCTTCCTGTTCGGCAGGGACTTCGTTGACATCGACGACGAGCGTTATGCGGGCGCCCATGTGGAGGTCGCGATGGCGCTTGTCGAGGCAAACGAGAGGAGAGTCAAATGACGACGGGAACGCTCACCCGCTATCGGTTCGAGGTCCGCGCGGCGCTCGTGCAGCTCGGAGCGATTCAGGCCGTGCTAGGCGCCTACGCGCTCTTCTTCCCGCGCTCGTTCTACGACGACTTCCCGCTCGGCCTGAACTGGGTCTCGGCGCTGCCGGCCTACAACGAGCATCTGGTCACGGACTTCGGAGGGCTTTATCTCGCGACCGCGGTGATGCTGGTCGCGGCGTCGATCCGCCTCGAGCGCTTCTGGGTGAAGGTCGCGGCGGTCTCCTACCTCGCGTTCAGCGTGCCGCACTTCATCTGGCACCTGTTCAACCTCGAGCCGTACTCGACCGGCAACGCGATCGCAAACGTCGTGACCCTTGCCGCGACGGTGCTGCTCCCGCTGGGAGTCCTCTATCTCGTTGGACGGGACGCTCGCGCGCCACGCGGGGAAGGCGCCTGCAGCCGGAGCCGGCGGCCGGATTGAAGGCGTGCCGGATTCGACCCGAAGCCCGCTGGCCCGCACGTCCTTCGCGATCGCAAGAAGGCGATACGGCGCGGTGCCCGATCCGTTTCGCATCTTCGCGCATAACAAGATCGTCATGACCGGGTACTCGCTGCACGAGCTGGCCGCCGAGCGCTCGACCCAAGTGCCGGAGCGCATCAAGCACCTGGCTGTGATGCGCGCTGCGATGGTCTCCGGTTGTGAGTGGTGCCTCGACTTCGGCTCGTTCCTCTCGAAGGGCGCGGGCGTCTCGGCAGGACGAGATGCGCGAGCTTCTCCACTACGAGGACTCAGACGCCTTCGACGAGACCGAGAAGCTCGTCATGGAGTACGCCGACGGGATGTCACGCAGCCCGATCGAGGTCTCGGACGAGCTGTTCGCCCAGCTCCGCGAACGCTTCGACGAGGCCCAGCTCGTCGAACTCACGGACATCATCGCGCTCGAGAACTACCGAGCCCGCTTCAACTGGGCCTTCGGCCTCGAAGGCCAGGGCTACTCCGAGGGCGCGTACTGCGTGCCACCGGCGGCAGGTGCGGACCCAGCCGCGCACTCGTCGTTATGAAGCCCCCATAGGGGTGTCAAAACGACGAGTGCCCGCGGAAAGCGCGGTTAACGTTCGCGTTTAGCCCTTCGAAGCCGCCACTTGCTCCTGGAGCTCCTCGACTATTGACGGGTCGCGCAGGGTGGTCGTGTCGCCCAGGTCTTTCTTGCCCGCGCGATGTCCCGCAGCAGGCGGCGCATGATCTTCCCCGAGCGGGTCTTCGGCAGGTCGTCGGCGAAGTGGATCGCCTTCGGGCCGGGCGAGCTTGCCGATCTTGTCCGCGACGTGCTCGCGGAGCTCCTTTGCCATGTCGTCCGAGCCCTTCTCCGAGCCCTCGGGTGTCACGAAGGCGACGATCGCCTGCCCTGTGTCCTCGTCGGGCACGGCGATGACGGCTGCCTCGGCAACGCGCTCGTTCGAGACGAGGGCCGACTCGACCTCCATCGTCGACAGGCGGTGGCCCGAGACGTTGATCACGTCGTCGATCCGCCCGACGATCCAGAAGAAGCCGTCCTCGTCGCGGCGCGCGGCGTCGCCGACGAGGTAGGTGTCCTTGCCGTAGCGATCCCAGTACGTCTCGATGAACCGGTCGTCCTCCTTATAGAGGGTGCGGGCCATCCCCGGCCACGGCTGGGTGAGGACGAGCGTGCCGCCGCCTTCCTCGATCTCGTTGCCGTCCTTGTCGAAGATCGCGGCCTCGATGCCAGGGAGGGGAACGGTCGCCGAGCCCGGCTTCGTCTCGGTCAGGCCCGGGAGCGGGCGCGATCATGATGCCGCCCGTCTCGGTCTGCCACCAGGTGTCGACGATCGGGCAGCGCTCGCCGCCGATGTTCTCGTGGTACCAGAGCCATGCTCGCGGGTTGATCGGCTCGCCAACCGACCCGAGCAGGCGCAAGCGAGCTCAGGTCGTGCGCCTCGCGGGTGCTCGACGCCCCACTTCATGCACGCGCGGATCGCCGTCGGCGCCGTGTAGAAGATCGTGACGCCGTAGCGCTCGATGATCTCCCACCAGCGGTCCTCCTTCGGGTAGTTGGGCGCGCCCTCGTACATGACGGACGTCGCGCCGTTCGCGAGCGGCCCGTAGACGATGTAGGTGTGGCCGGTGATCCAGCCGATGTCCGCGCCGCACCAGTAGACGTCGGACTCCTCCTTTGAGTCGAAGACCATCTTGTGCGTGGCGCTCGCCTGGGTGAGGTAGCCGCCGGTGGTGTGGAGGATGCCCTTGGGCTTGCCGGTCGAGCCCGACGTGTAGAGGATGAAGAGCGGGTCCTCGGCGTCCATCGGCTCGGGCTCGCATATCGCGTCGGCGCTCGGAAACCGCCTCCTGCCAGAAGACGTCGCGACCCTCGGTCATCGGCGGGTTGGTGCCGCAGCGGTCGAGCACGACGATGTGCTCGAGCGAGTCGAGCTGCTCGGCGATTTCGTCGACCTTCTCCTTCATGGGGAGGGGGTCGCCGCGCCGAAGTGTTGCGTCAGCGGTGACAAGCACCTTCGCCTCGGAGAACTCCATGCGCTCGCGCACGGATTCCGGCGAGAAGCCGCCGAAGACGACGTTGTGGATCGCGCCGATGCGCGCGCAGCCGAGCATGGCCGCGACGGCCTCGGGAACCATCGGCATGTAGATGCCGATGACGTCGCCCTTGCCGACGCCAAGATCCTTGAGGACGTTCGCGAAGCGCTGCACCTGGTCGAGGAGCCACTCGTATGTGATCTCCTTTCGCCCGCCCTCGCCGAGATCGTCAGCGTCTTCGGCCTCCCAGTGGAAGGCGATCCTGTCGCCGTTGCCTGCCGCGACGTGACGGTCGAGGCAATTGACCGAGACGTTCAGCTTGCCGCCGTCGAACCACTTGGCGTGCGGTGGGTCGGACCAGTCGAGGACTGCGTCCCACGGCTCGATCCACTCGAGCTTCTCGGCCCAGCTTGCCCACCACGCTTCGGGATCCGAAGCGGCCTTCTCGTAGACGCCGGGGTCGGAGATGTTCGCGTCGGCGGCGAAGTCATCAGGCGGAGGAAAGGTCTCCTCGGTCTCCATCAGGACGTCGAGTTCGGGTACCTCTACTTCGGCCTGCTCCTCTTCGTCCGCCACGGGCGCTCCTTCCGTTCGACACAACGCAGGCGATCCTACGCCTAGGGGCCACTACCCCGCCAATCGCCGCCCCTACCAAACCGGCGCGCCCATCAGGCGGGTTCCCTAGGCTAAAAGTGTGGTCCTTCCAACAACAGTCCCAAGGCGCCTCGCGCCCGTTCTGGCGCTCGCCGCCGCTGCTCTTCTCGCTCCTGGCACCGCTTCCGGCGCCGCCGTCGAGCAGAGTGCCGCGGACGTCCGCGACTACTGGACGCCTGAGCGAATGGAGTCGGCAATCCCCGCTGACGCCCTCCTGTCTGACGCCAAGGCTGCCGGAGATCTACTTGGAGACCTCGGACTCGGACTCGCCTCGTCGCAGGACAAGCGCGCCTCGGCGACACGGGTCTCGAACCCCTCTTCGAAGCCGTACCGCGCACACGGCAAGGTGTTCTTCTCTGACGGCGGGCTCGACTATCAGTGCTCCGGCACGTCGGTCGAGTCGAAGACCAAGAGCCTCGTCGTGACGGCGGGCCACTGCACACACAGCTCGAACGGCTACGTCACCAACTTCGATGTTCATCCCCGCATACGACGGCAACAGGCATCCCTTCGGCGAGTGGACCGCCAAGAGCATCAAGACGACGGACGGGTGGGCGTCGAAGGAGGACATCCGCTACGACGTCGGCATGGCGACGATGAACAAGCTGAAGGGCAGGAAGCTCGGCAAGGTCGTCGGATCGCGCGGCATTGCCTTCAACAAGGGCCGGAACCTCAACTACGACGTCATCGGCTATCCGGCCGAGGATCCGTACGACGGCGGATTCGATGTATCGCTGCGACACGAAGGCCGAGGGCACAGATCACGATCAGAAGGACCCGGAGCCGACACGCGTCGATTGCGACCAGACCGGCGGCTCGTCCGGCGGCGGCTGGGTCACGGACGCCGGCAAGGTGAACTCGGTCGTCTCGTACGGTTACGAATGCGGAGTTGGCCCGCTGCCGCTTCCGATCCCGTGCGACAACCCCGAGGAGGGGAAGCTGTTCGGCCCGTACTTCGGCGGCGTGATCAAGAAGCTCTACAAGAGCGTTCGCTAATCCTGGCCTGCCGCGACGCGCTTTCGGTGCGAGCGGATCTCGCTCATGATCCGCTCAAGCCGCGGCTCGGTCGATCGAGTCCACGTGCTTCATCGCCGCCCCGACGGCAGGGTGGACAGACCGCGATCCGCTCGTGCATGGCCTGCGCGACTGCGCGGTAGGTCGGGTGGCCCTCACGGCCTGAGCGAAGCTCGCAAAGGTGCATCGCCTCGCGGGCGTTGAGGTCGAGCACGTAGCGGATGCGATAGCCGAGGCAGAGCGCGTAGGGGCTGCGTCGGCCATGCCCTGGCCCTCGAGGCGGGCGAACTCAGCAGCCGACGTCTCGAGTGCGCGGCGATAGAGGTCTCCAACGCCTGCGTCGATGACTTCGGCCGGCACTCCGGCCCCTAGCTCCGGCCCCAGCCGCTGCCACTGGCAGGTGAGCATGCGGTGGCGCTGAAGGTCGCGAAAGCCGCCGTAGTCGGAGACGATCTCGAAGCGGTAGCGGATGGCCTCCCAGCCGCGGCCGGGGCGATGGCGCCGGTTCGCGCGCTCGCCGGCGAGCTCTGCGATCAGCTCGCCGCGCTCAAGCGGGTCGAGCGAGTCGACCCGCGTTCGGATTTCGCCCTCGCTTACCCCGGTCGATTCATAGAGCGACGAGGCGAGCAGGTCTGCCTCGGTGCCGTCGACGTGAACGAGCTCGACGGACGGTGCGTCGGCAGCCTCGCGGCGGTCGAGGCCGAGGCGCGCGACGGCGCTCTCGGTTGCCTCCCGGCGCTTTTCGAGGAAGGCGATCCACTCTCCGCCTCGCTCGGGCCGATCGACCCGGGCGACGAAGCTGGGGATGACGTGGCGGAGCTCGGCGAGGATCATGGCTCCGTACTCGCGCGCCTCCGGAAGGGGTGAGGCCATGAGCCGCAGGAGCAGCTGCTCGTACGCCTGGCCGGACGCGAACACGCCCACGTGGCTCAGGGTGGAGGCAGGCAGGAGGCCGCGAAGGAGATCGAGCGCTTTCGCACGAATCGAGCTGCGCCAGGCGCCCTCGGGCTCTTCGCCGCGAGGCCACGTCTCTGCCGCCCAATCCTGAACCTTGGCCAGTCCCTCGGAGTAGTCGGCGAACACCGAGTCCATCGCCTCTCGGTAGGCGGGCCCGAGATCGTCGTCGGAATAGAAGCGGTAGCCACCGCCGGGCATCGGCTGGTCGTAGGCGATGTAGCGGGTGGACTGCTCGAGGTATGCGGCGAGCCGCCCGCGCTGAAGGATCTTGGTGAGGACATTCGACGCCCACTCACAGGCCAGGTGGGCGCCGCCAACCTGTGCAATCGAGTCGTCCCCGTAGCCGATGAACACCCGTTCGTAGAGGCCCGCTGCACGGTCGCCCTCCTCGCCGTCGAACGGCCGGATCCCCCCGTCGGGTGCGTCCGCCGCGAATTCGTCGAGATAGAGCCGACGGAGCGTTCCGCTCCAGCGCGAGTAGCGGGCGAACATCGCGCCCTTCACGGTCTCCGGCAGATTGGTCATCGCGAAGACGGGACGGTCGAGGTTGGTGAAGTGCGGCGCGAGCAACGCTCGCTCCTCGGGAGTGAAGCTCTCAACGGGGTAACGCAAGGCGCCCATCCTAGATAGGCCTACGGCGGTCTCGGCGTTTCGAACCGTCATACTCAGAGGTGGGTATGGCAGGCATGGACGCGGCAGAGAGGGGTCAGCTCGGGCGCTTGGGAGGAGCTCTCCTCGCCATCGGCTCGATGGCGGCCGTTCCGGCGGGCCTCGTGCTTGAGCCGCCGCCGGACCTTGCAAAACACCTGACGAGCTTCGCCGGCGTCGTTATTGGCCTGGCCTTCTACTTCGCGCCTTGGGAACGGCTCGCCGATCGCTGGCTTTACGCGATCCCGCTCCTCGGCACCGCCGAGGTGCTGGTTGGCGTGGGGCTGTTCAGCGACGACTTCGCGTTCTTTCAGGTGCTCATCGCCACCTTTACCGCTTATGCGGTGAAGGCCCGTGCCGACTTCATCGGGTTCATGGCGTTTTTCACCGCGACCGTCTTCCTACCGTTTGCATATCTCGACGAAGGCTCCAAGGAGATCGCGCATCATGTACTCGTAGTCCTGCCGGTGCTCTTGATCTCGGCCGGAGCGGTGAGGATGCTCAAAGAGGCCATGGAGGTGCGTGAGAAGCAGTACAGGCGCTTTGCGCTCGAAGCGGTGGGCCTGGCGGAGCGGATTCGCGGAGGCGGACCGGCGGACGAGCCGGTTGACCCGGCAGAGTTCGAGCGCCGGCTGAGTGAGCTCGAGGCAGATACAGAACGGGGTAGGGACCTCCGGCAATCCGGGTGACCACCGCGGATCTACCGCGGGCCTGGATCAGCCGAGAGAGGACGAAATCGACGAACCGGCGCCGGACACGAAGTCCACGAGCGGCGACGGAATGATGCCGAAGAAGAGTGCCGCGCCCGCGGCGAGCACGGTCAGCCCCAATACCACCCGATAGCGCACGCCGGACGAAGAGTCCAGCTCCGGGGAGCCGCCGGCCATCGCCGGCAGGACTCGATGACCAGCCTCAGGGGTCGGGTCCGAGAGGTAGGCAGGGCGCATCCACATCGCAGCGATCACCCTCAGGTAGTAGGCGAGCGAGATCATCGTCCCGACCGCGATCATCACGGCGAGCCACGTGTAGTCGCCCTCGACCGAAGCCTCGATCAGATAGAGCTTGCCGATGAACCCGGCGGTTCCAGGCAGACCCGCCAGGGCGAGCATCGCGATCGTCAGCGGCCAGGCGAGACCAGGACGCTCGCGGCCAAGTCCCTGAACGGCTCGGATGTCGTCGCCGAAGCCGGTCTCGCGCTCGCGGATCGTGATCACGGCAAAGGCCGCGAGGTTCATGAACGCGTAGGAGGCGAGATAGAAGTACAGGGCGTTGATCCCGGCTTCGTTCGCCGCAACCACTCCGGCCAGCATGTAGCCGGCCTGAGCGATTCCGGAGTAGCCGAGCAGACGTTTGAGCGAGCTCTGGGTGAGGGCTCCGACGTTGCCGACCACGATCGAGACCGCGGCGAGGGCCGCCAGCGCTGGCTGCCAGTCGCCGACCGCGGGCCCGAGCGCAACCTCGAAGAAGCGGGCGAGCACCGCGAACGCCGCGGCCTTTGTCGCCACCGCCATGAATGCGGTCACCGGAGTAGGCGCGCCCTGGTACACGTCGGGCGTCCACTGGTGAAACGGTGCGATCGACAGCTTGAACGCGAGGCCTGTGGCGGTCATCGCGACGCCGATCAGAACCACGGGGTCATCGGCCAGGCCCGATCCGATCCCGCTACGGATCCCCGAGAAGTCCGTGGAGCCCGAGCCGCCGTAGATGAACGCGAGCCCGTAGAGGAGCGTGGCCGAGCCCAGGGCGCCGACGATCAGGTATTTGAGCCCGGACTCGAGCGAGGTCCGGCGCCTGAGCGCCGATCCGCAGAGTACGTAGAGCGGTACCGACAAGAGCTCGAGCCCAACGAAGAAGATCACCAGGTTCTGCGCCATCGCCAGCAGGGCCATGCCCAGGACAGACGCCATCAGAAGCGTCTGGAACTCGCCATGGCCACCCGGGCCTGGCGCGTCGTCGGCGGCTTCCTCACGCCAGCTGAGTGGAATGACAAACGCGGCGCACGCAGATCGAGATGAGCGTCGCGACCAGGCCGAGCTCGTCGAGCCTGAGCGCGCCGGCCACGAGATCCTTCTGCTCGCCGAACTGCCAGATCGCCAGGCCGGCCGCTGAGCCGTACCCAAGAAAGCTCGCGGCCGAGACGAGCTCCCGTTGGCCCTTCCCGACGAGTCCGACGAGTAGGACGACCACGAGGCCGGCGGTCAGGGCGATGATCGGCGAGAGGCCGGCGTAATCGATGTCGGGCGCGGTGAATGATTGAGCGACGGGATCACGGTTTCGCCGCCACCTCTTCAGAAGGTGAGTCGACCGCCGCGGACACCGCTCCGACCTTGTCCTGAACGGACGCTTCACCGCGCTTGAGGATCAGGCTCGGGTAGAGAGCGGCCCCGACGATCACGAGGGCGAGCGGCACCAGAACCGACGCGTCACGAAGCGTCATCTCGCTGCGACTCGACGCCGTCGGGAAGACGGTTGTGCATCGTCTTCTGGTACATCCGAAGCGCGTAGAAGGCCGCCATCGCGACCCCCGCCATAGCGATCACGGCGTAAGCGGTCTTGTCGTCGAAGAGGCCGTTCAGGATGTAGAACTCGCCGATGAAGTTCGACGAGCCGGGCATCGCGAGCGTCGCGAGCGTGACGATCAAAAACAGCGCTGCCAGCACCGGCGCGCGCATCGCCGCTCCGCCCATTCCCTTCAGGTCCTCGGTGCCGAACCGCTCGCCCAGGAGAGCGATGATCAGGAAGATCGGCGCGACGACGAGGCCGTGGTTCACCATCTGAAGAACAGCGCCGTTCGCGCCATCGGGGCTGAGCGAAAAGACCCCAAGCGTGATGAATCCGAGCTGCGCGATCGACGAATAACCAGCGATGAGCCGCACGTTCGTCTGGGTGAACGCCATCGCTGAGCCGTAGAGGATCGAGCCGAGCGCCAGGAGCAGGACGAGCTCCTGGAACTGGATGGTCGCGTCGGGGAAGATGGGCAGGACGACCCGCAGGAAGCCGTAGGCGGCGACCTTCGGAAGCACGCCGGAGAGGAGGGCGAGCACCGGCAGCGGCGCCGAGCGGTAGGCATCCGGCATCCAGCCGTGGACTGGAAAAGAAGGCATCTTCACCAGGAACGCGGCCGCGAAGAAGCAGAAGATCCAGTCTTGGCTGCCCTCGGGCAGGACGTTCGCACGCAGGTCTGCCATCGCGAACGTGAGGTGGCCGGTCGTGTCCGCCGAGAGAATCGCAGTGGCGATCGCGGCCACCAGCATGAGGAGCGAGCCGACGAGGGTGTAGACCATCATCTTGATCGTTGCTCGGACCCGATCGCCCGTGCCGTAGCTCCCGATCAGGAAGAAGAACGGCACCAGCATGAGGTCGAAGAAGAGGACGAACAGGAGGAGGTCCTGCGCCAGGAACGCGCCGAGGACCGCGAACTCGCCGACGCCCAGCATCAGGAAGTAGTTCTTCGGCCGGTCCGGAAGCCGCCACGCGGACCACGCAAAGCTCGCGCCCAAAGAAGCGCGGTCATTACGACGAAGAAGAGGCTGATGCCGTCGATCCCGAGCTGGAACCTCACGCCGAGATCGGGGATCCAAGTCTCGTCGATGACGTGCTGGAGGCCCGGCACTCCGGAGTCGAAGTCGGCGACCAGGATGATCGAGAGCACGAGCGTCGCAAGCGATCCGGCCACCGACAGCGGCGCGGAAAGGCGCGTCGGCATGAACGCCACGACGATCGCGGTGCCAAGAGGGATTGCCAGCAGCGCAACGAGCACTTAGGAGCTCACCACCAGGAAATAGAGGGCGAGCGCCGCGAAGCCGCCGAGCACGAGGAGCGCGTAGGCGCGTACGAAGCCGGACTGCGCCCCGCGGACCAGGAGGCCAACCTCGCGAACCGCGCCAACGGTCGTGGTGACGATGCCGTCCACCACGATCCGCTCGACCACGTCGTTGAAGAACCGGCCCGTCGCGATCGCGGGCCGATAGACGAGAGCGTCGATCAACTCGTCGAAGTACCACTTGTGCTGAAGGAAGTTGTGGACGCCTTCCATGCGCGAGCGCAGGCGGCCCGTGAGGCCGGGGCGGCGTACGTAGGCGAGGTAGGCGAGCCCGATGCCGGCGAAGGCCATGACGGCGCCCGCCAGCAGCCCCAGATAGGCGGAGGCGTCCGACGGCACGTCCCGTAGAAGACTCGAGTCCTCGAACGAGCCTTCGAGGAATTGCTCAATCGCGGACGTGACGCCCGGAAGCTGGAGGAAGCCCGCGACGATCGAGAGGAACGCGAGCGTGCCCATCGCGATCCGCATCTCGGGCGCGCGCTCGGCGATGTGGTGCTCCGCGCCCGGGAAGCCGACATCCGTGTCCTCCTTCTCGCCGGTGGCGGGGTTTGAGTGCTCGCCATGGGCGAGGTGACCCTGCTCGAGCTCCCGCGCCTCCTCACACGGCTCACCGAGGACCACCCGGAAGCCGATGCGAAACGAGTAGAAGGCGGTGAGGAACGCGGCCGCGTAACCACCGATCGCGAATATCCAGTACATCCCGCCGCGGTTCGCGGCGAAGACCAGGATCTCGTCCTTCGAGAAGAAGCCCGACATCAGCGGAAAGCCGGCGAGCGCGAGAGCGCCAATGATGAGAACGAGCGAGGTGAACGGCATCGCCTTGCGAAAGCCGCCCATCTTGTCGATGTTCTGGTTCCCCGCCATCGCGCCGATGATCGAGCCGGCGGCCATGAACAGAAGGGCCTTGAAGAAGGCATGCGTCATCAGGTGGAAGATCCCGGCGCTGTACGCGCCGATCGAGACGCCGACGACCATGTAGCCGATCTGGCTCATCGTCGAGTAGGCGATGATGCGCTTGAGGTCCGTGACGACGAGGGCGATCGTCGCAGCGATGATCAGCGTCGCGAGCCCGGTGAACGCGGCGATGTCGGCCGCTGTGGGCGCGAGCTCGAATAGTGGATGGGTACGGGCGATCAGGTAGACGCCCGCGGTCACCATCGTTGCCGCGTGGATCAGGGCCGATACCGGCGTGGGGCCCTCCATCGCGTCCGGAAGCCAGGTGTGGAACGGGATCTGCGCCGACTTCGCGAACGCGCCCACCAGGAGCAGGAGGCAGATCGCGACGATCGTGCCGCTGTTCGGGTCGAAGTGCTCGGGCGCATCCTCGAAGACCTTCAGGTAGTCGAACGCGCCGACCTCGCGGAAGATCAGGAACGCGGCAAGCACCAGCCCGATGTCGCCGATCACGTTGATCACGAACGCCTTCATCCCGGCCTTTGTCGCCGTGTCGCGCCGGTACCAGAACGAGATCAGCGCGTAGGAGGCAAAGCCGACGAACGCCCAGCCGACGACCAGCAACACGAAGTTGCCGGCGAGTACCAAGAGGAGCATCGAGAAGACGAAGAAGTTGAGGTAGCTGAAGAATCTCGAATAGCCCTCATCAGAGACCATGTAGGCGGTCGAGTAGAGGTGGATGAGCGTCGAGACGCCGGTGACGACGAGGCACATGACCACCGAAAGCGGATCGACCAGGATCCCGAGCTTGATGTCGAGCCCCACGGCGGTCGCGTAGTCCCAGAGGGACGAGGTGAGCTGTCGCTCCTCCGCTGGATCGCCGAGGAGCGACACGAATGCGCAGATCGCGCTGATGAAGGCGAGACCGATCGCCGCCGTTCCGATCCAGCCGGCGGTCTTGGAGCTCCACGACTTGTGGCCGAGCGCGATCAGGATCGAGCCCGCGAGTGGGAAGGCCAGAATGAGCCAGCCGAAGGTGGTTGCGCTCATCCCCTGAGTCCCCGCATCTCGTCGACGTTGAGCGGAACGCGACGACGGAACATCGCCACGATCAGGCCAAGCCCGACGACGACCTCACACGCGGCGACGACCATCACGACAAGCGCGAAAACGTGACCGTCCTGGTTGCCGAGCGAGCGTGAGAAGGCAACGAGCGCGAGGTTTCCCGCGTTCAGCATCAGCTCGAGGCAGAGGAGCACCACAAGCGGGCTGCGGCGGATGAGAACTCCGGCTGCGCCAACGGCGAAGAGCAGGCCGGACAGGACGAGATACCACTCAATTGCCAACGCCCGCCACCTCCTCCTCGCGCTTTCGCGCCGCGAGCACGACCGCGCCGACGGCGGCGATCAGGAGCAGGATCGACGCGGCTTCGAAGGCGACGAGGAAGCGCTCGAGCATCAGGGTGCCGATTGCCTCAGGCGAGCCAAAGCCCAGCGGGATTGTCGGGCCTTCACCGCCAAGCGCCTTGAGGCCCGTGCCGAGAACGGCGATCGAAATCTCGATGAAGAGGGCTCCGGCGATCAGCGGCGCGAGGAAGCGCTGGCCGGAGATCGGCTCCCATTCGGGCTCCTCAACTCCGCCCACGTACGCGGCGACGAAGACGTACAGGACCATCACGGCACCTGCATAGACCACGACCTGAGCGGCTGCGATGAACTCCGCGTGGAGGGTCAGGAAGAGCCCGGCGAGCGAGACGAGGTGGACAACCAGCGCCAGCACGCTGTAGAACGGGTTCCGCAGCGCGACGACCGCAATTGCGCCACCCAATGCGCCGATTGCCCCGGCGAAGAAAACGACCTCTTCCATCGGCTCGCATCCTATTGGCGGGCGCCCGCCCAAAGGCGGCGCTCAGGCCTCGGCGGCGATTTCTTCGATTGCCTCCACCACCACGTGCGGCGCTTCGACCTGTGGTGTGTGCCCCACGCCTTCGAGCATCACGATCTTTGCGTGGGGGAGCACTGCCGCAGAGGTTCGGGCGCCCGCTGGGACGCAGAGGCGGTCGCGGTCGCCCCAGATCACCGTGACGGGGATCTGGATGGCTTCCGCGTCGAACGGGTTGTCCAGGTCCTCGCGCAGGCGCTTCGCGTAGTCGATCCGCTGCTTGATGACGGGGCGGTCGACGTTGTAGCGGGTGAAGCGGTCCACCACGACCTGCTCGATCGAGGCGGGGTCGCCGAAGGCGAGCGCGCGGTAGAGGCGCGCCGACGACGCGACGGGTCAGGGCGGGGGGCACTGGCGCGGGAAGGCCGATGATCTGGGAGACGGCGGGGATCCGGTCGGCCGAGAAGAAGAGCGGGCGCCATCCGGATTCCCGCGGGGCCGATCGGGACCACGCCGGCGATCGGCAGGTCGCGCGCGCTCGGCGAGCCGCAAAGCGACCCATCCGCCCGAGCGAGTTCCCGACCACCACCACCTTCCGCCTGGTGCGCTCCGCCGCCTGGAGCACGGCTTCCTCGGCGAAGTCGGCCAGCTGGTCGAGGACGTTGCCCGGACCCAGTGGCGGCGCGACGCCGAAGCCCGGCTGGTCGTAGGCGATCGCGGCGCGGTCGAGCGCTGCCAGGCGCTCGAGCACCGCGAGCCACGTCTCCGCGTTGTCGAGCCAGCCGTGAAGGAGGACCGCAGGCGCCCCGTGGCCGCGGGTGCGGATCATCCGCGTCGCCACTCCGTCGAGCTCGAGCCGGGCACGGTCGAGCCGGGGCGCGGGCGGGGGAGGCGTCGACCCGCTCGGGCGGATCCGTGTCGCCGAGGCGGATTGCGGGGCTCATGCGGTCGCCACCTCGCGCAGGAAGCGCTCGATGCCCTCGACGACGCGGGCGGTGCGAAGCGACGGGAAGATGTCGAATGCGTGCTCGGCGCCCGGCATCTCGACGTAGAGGACCTTGCTCTCCGAGGTCTCCTCGAGCCGCTTCGACGAAGTTCCGTGCGTCCTCGACCGGCACCAGCGTGTCCTGGTCGCCGTGGAAGACGAGGAAGGGCGGGGCGCCTCTGTGCACGCGATGAGTCGGGGAGACCGCGCCGGTAGAGCTCGGGGTCCTGCGAGAACGTCTTCTTCAGCACCACCTTGCCGAAGAGCCAGTCGCGGTAGCGCTTGTAGACGCCCTCGCTCGTCACAGAAGTCGTAGATGCCGTAGAAGGGAACCGCCGCCATGACCGAGGTATCGGCGTCCTCGAAGCCGGGCTGGAGGGAGCGGTCGTCTGAGGTGAGCGCGGCGAGCGCGCATGAGGTGTCCGCCCGCCGAGCCTCCCGTGATGCAGACCCGGTCCGGGTCGACTCCCAGCTCGTCGGCGTGCTCGCGCACCCACGCGATCGCCCGTTTCACGTCGATGACGTGCTCCGGGAGCGTCGCGCGAGGGCTGAGGCGGTAGTCGACGTTGAAGCCGACCCACCCGTTGGCCGCGAGGTGGTTGAGGAGAGGAATGCCCTGCTCCTGGCGCGATCCGAGGATCCAGCCGCCGCCATGCACCTGGATCACCGCGGGGCGGCGCTCGCCGGGGTCCGCATCCCGCGCCCGGTATATGTCGAGCCTGACGCGCCGCTTGTCCTCGCGGTGAAAGACGACGTTTCGCTCCACTTTCACCGAGCGCGCGAACAGCATCAGGAGCGGAAACCAGAGGTGTAGGCGGGGGAAGCGCGAGCGGGGCGGGTCGCCGGGGATCTCCTCGCGGAGCTCGGCATCGATCGCGTGCGAGGTGCGCCAGGCCTGCCACGCAAAACGGAGCTCGACGAGAAGCAATACGGCGAGAACGACGATCACGGCGAGGCCGAGAGCGCGGTCGGCTACACCGAAGACGATCCCCAAAACGATCAGGACGGCGTTGATCGCGATGTACTGAAACGCGAACTCGCGGGCGAAGAACCTGACGATCCAGCGACCCGACCCGCAGAAGGAGGGCAGGCGGAGCGCCCATCCGCAGGAGCGCGGCGATCCTGCGGATGAAGGCGACTGCTGCAGGCACGGCCAGGAGGCTATTCGAGCCCGCCGCTGGCTTAAAGCCCGTAGGTCTTCGAGATGATCTCGCGCTGGATCTCGTTGGTGCCGCCGTAGATCGACATCACGAGCGTCGTGCGGACGTGGCGCTCCATGTCGTACTCGGAGGCGTAGCCGTAGCCGCCCATCATCTGCATGCCGCTCGAGCGCCGTGCTCTTTGCGACCTCAGTGGCCTTGAGCTTCGCCATCGACGCCTCGCGCGGGAACAGCGCGGTCGGGTCTTCGTCGACCTTCTGGGCGACGTCGTAGACCAGGAGGCGCGTGCACTCGAGCTCCGTCGCAAGGTCCGCGATGCGGTGCTTGAGCGTCTGGAACGAGCCGATCGGCCGGCCGAACTGCTTTCGCTCCTTGATGTAGGCCAGCACGTCGTCGAACGCGCGCTGGGCGATGCCCAGGGCGGTCGCTCGCCAGGATCAGCCGCTCGACGTTCAGGCCGGCCATCAGCTGCATCCAGCCGCCGTCGACCTGCCCGAGAACGCGCTCCTCCGGGACGTAGCAGTCGGTCAGGAAGACGTCGTTGACCTCCTTGCCGCCCATCGTCTGGATGCCACGGATCTCGATGCCGTCGGCGTCCGTCGGCACGGAGAACATCGACAGGCCCTCGTGCTTTGAGCCCGAGGAGTCCGAGCGGGCGATGACGAGGATGTGGTCGGCGATGTGCGCAGCCGAGATCCAGGTCTTCTGGCCGTTCAGGACGAAGCCGCCGTTCTGGCGCTCGGCCTTGCACGAGAGGTTCCCCACGTCGGAGCCCGCCTCGGGCTCGGACATCGCGATCGCCTCGACGCGGCCCTCGGTGATGCCGCTTCAGGATCTCCTGCTTCTGCTCCTCGGTGCCGAAGCGCTCGTACGCGCCGGCGACGATCAGCGAGACGCCGTAGCCGGCGATCGGGACCAGGCCGCGCATCGTCTCCTCGAGGAAGATGCAGCTGGTCCACCATGCCTCCGCCGGAGCCGCCGTAGGCCTCGTCGATCCCTACCCCGAGCCAGCCGAGCTCGGCGAGCTTTTCGTAGATCTCCTGGTTGTGGAGCTCCTCGTAGTGGTTCGTGCGCCTTCTCGCGCTGCTCCTGCGTCCCGAGCTCGCGCTTGACGAAGTCGCGGATCGCGGCCTGGAAGTCCTTCTGCTCGTCGGTGAGGCCGATGGGCTGGAGTGTGAAGTGGTCGTCATCGTCGCGGTAGTCCTTTCGGTTAGGCGCGGGCCGGCTTGTAAACGCTCACGACGGCCGCGCCGCCGAGGCCGATGTTGTGCTGGAGCGCGACCTTCGCGCCGTCGACCTGGCGCTTGTCCGGCCGTGCCGCGGAGCTGCCAGGTGAGCTCGGAGCACTGCGCGAGGCCGGTCGCGCCGAGCGGGTGGCCCTTCGAGATCAGGCCGCCTGACGGGTTGACCACGGGGCCGGAGCCGCCGTAGGTCGTTGCCTCGGCGTCGACCAGCTCGTGGCCGTGGCCCTCCTCGGCGAAGCCGAGCGCCTCGTAGGTGATGAGCTCGTTGGCCGAGAAGCAGTCGTGGAGCTCGCACACGTCGACCTCTTCGGCGCTGACGCCGAGCCTCCTCGTAGGCACGGTTCGCGGCCTCCTTCGACATGTCGTAGCCGACGATCTTGATGCAGTCGGTCTCGTCGTCGAAGGTCGACGACGAGGTCGGTCACCATCGACTGGCCGGCGATCTCGACCGCCTGTTCCCAGAGCCCGTGCTCGTCGACGTAGCTCTCGGAGGCGACGATCGCGCAGGCCGAGCCGTCGGAGGTCGGCGAGCACTGGAGCTTCGTCAGCGGCTCGTGGATCATCCTCGCGTCCTTGATGTCCTGCAGCGAGTACTCGGTCTGGAACTGCGCGTAGGGGTTGTTGACCGAATGCTTGTGGTTCTTCCAGCCGATCCACGCGTAGTGGTCGGGGGTCGACCCGTACTTCTCCATGTGGTCGCGGCCGGCGTTGCCGAACATCTGCGGCGCGGCGGGCGACTCCTCGGGCTCGCGGATCTCGAACATCGCATCGCGTGCTTGTCGAGCGCGTTGGTGCGGTCCGTGTACTTGACGCCGAGCGAGCCGGGCTCCATCTTCTCGAAGCCGAAGGCGAGGGCGCAGTCGGCGATGCCGCCCTTGACCGCCTGGCGGGCGAGGAAGAGCGCGGAGGAGCCCGTCGAGCAGTTGTTGTTGACGTTGACGACCGGGATCCCGGTCAGGCCGAGCTGGTAGAGCGCACGCTGGCCGTAGGTCGAGTCGCCGTAGCAGTAGCCGGCGTAGGCCTGCTCGACGTCCGTGTAGGGGATGCCGGCGTCGGCGAGAGCCTTTTCGCCCGCCTCCTTCGCCCAGTCGGGGTAGTCGCCGTCCTTGGTGCCCGGCTTGTCGAACTTGGTCATGCCGACGCCGATGACGAAGGTGCGGTTGCCGTGGTGCTGCTCATCCGGAGTGCGTGACGCCTTTCGGTCGTGAAGCGGAAGTCGTTCCGGGCTGGCGACAAAGATACAGAACAAGCGTCCGGTTTGTTACGGTCCCGCCATGTCGACCGAGACCGCACCCAAGCGCCCGCGTTCAAGCCCAGACCCATCGGCAAGCCCGCCGAGCCGGTCGAGTTCGCCGTCGAGAAGGACCGCATCGCCGCCTACGCGGCCGCGACGAACGACACGATCGCGCAGCACGCATCGGGCGAGCTCGCGCCTCCCGTCTTCTCGATCGTCCCCGCGTTCCAGGCGATGGGCATGGCCGCCCTGTCCGTCATCCCGCACGAGCTGCTCGGGATGATCCTTCACGGCGAGCAGGACTTCCACTTCCATGCGCCGATCCAGCCGGCATGGAGCTCGAGACGATCTCGACGCCGATCGGGATGCGCCAGCGCTCCTCCGGCGTCACCGTCGTCGTTCGCTCCGACACCCGGGACGCGGCCGGCGAGCTGGTCACCGAGGCGTACTCGACCACCTTCGTCCGCGGCGCCCAGGGTGAGTCGAGGACAACGGCGACGATGCACCCGGCCACGCGTTTCGACGAAGAGCTGCGCGAGCGCGAGCCGGACGCCGACGTGGAGCAGACCTTCGACTCCGACCAGACCTACCGCTACGCCGAGGCCTCCGGCGATCCCATGCAGATCCACCTCGACGATGAGTTCGCGAAGTCCGTCGGTCTTCCGGGGATCATCATCCACGGCCTCTGCACCATGGCCTTCACCTCCGTGGCGGTGCTCGAGAGTCATTCGCCGCCGACGATCCCGACGCGGCTCAAGCCGCCTCGCCGTCCGGTTCGCCTCGATCGCCCTTCCCGGAGCAGACGATCACGACGAGGATCTGGGAACCGGCGAGTGGGCAGGACTGGAGCCCAGCGCTACGCCTACGAGACGACCTCAGAGGGCGAAACGACGGTGATCAAGGACGGCCTGCGCGGAGATCGCCGTTGAAGACCCCGGCGGGCATACAGCCGCGCCGAACCCAGGCTGAGCGGCGCGCCGAGACGCGCGCCCGGCTGCTCGAGGCCACGATCGAGAGCCTGATCGAGGTCGGGTACGCCGAACACGACAATCCGCCACGTCACCGAGCGCGCCGGTGTCTCGCAGGGCGCCCAGAGCCATCACTTTCCGCATCGCGTGGATCTGGTCGCGAGCGCTTTCGAACAGCTGGCAGAGCAGCGGATCGACCGCTACTCGGAGCGGGCGCGAAATCTCACAGGCGGCCGCGAGGTGCGCCTTCGAGCTCTCCTGGACCTGCTCTGGGAGGACTTCTCCAGCCCGCTATTCACGGTGGCGGCGAAGCTCTGGGTCGCCGCAGCCGACGATGCTGAGCTGAGGGACAGGCTGATACCGGTAGAAAAGAAGATCTACTCCGCTACGGCAGAAGTCGCGCGTGAGGTTGCCGGCGAGTTGGGCGCGGAGCCTGGCTTCGACCGGCAGCTGGCAGTTGCGATGAACACGGTCGCCGGCCTCGCGCTGGTCCGCGAGTTCGACCCGTCGGGACGCGCTCGGGACGGGCGTCAGTGGCAGTACCACCGCGCTGCGCTCGAGCGGATGCTGGGTACCTAGTCACCCCAGCGATTTGCGCCAGTTGGGCCGGAACGTCTCGATGCGGACGATCTCCTCGCCTCTGAACGTGAGGCGATGAACGGCCGGAATCACGCCCTCGCGCTCCGTCGCCCTGATTCTTCCGTGGATGGAGACCTCGGCGACGACGGCATTGTCAGACTCGGTCAGCTTTTCGATTTCGACCCAACTGAGGGCGACGACGCTCTTGATCTCCTCGAAGAAAGCTCGTGCCGCCGGGCCGCCCGCGAAGTGCTGATCAGGATCGATTACCCCGTGCTCGTCGGCAGCGATGATTTCGACGTCATCTGACATCGGCTCCATGATGCCGTCGATGTCCCCGTTGCTGAACGCCGCGTAGTTCGCACGTACGATCTTGAGCCTGTCGCTCTCCGCTCCCACCGCCGAAGTATTGCCGCAAGCGAAGAGGTCAGGTAGCGGTTCGCGAAGCTGGTCGACCAGCCAGACGGTTACTCGCCCTCGGAACGCAACGGCGTGCGTTCGATGGGCTCCGCGAGCAGCATCTCCTTGGTGAAGATGAGGTCGCCGCGGTTGTAGTCGGCCATCTCGTAGTCGTGGCCCATCGTGATCGCGTCGAACGGGCAAGCGACCTCGCAATAGCCGCAGAAGATGCACCGCGCGAGGTTGATCTCATAGACCGCGGCGTAGCGCTCCCCGGCCGAGACACGGTTGGCCGGATCGTTCTCCGCAGCAACGACGCGAATGCAATCGGCCGGGCAGGCGGCGGCGCAGAGCGAGCAGCCCACGCACTTCTCGAGATCGGTGTCCTCGAACTTGTGAAGCTTGTGACGGCCGCGAAAGCGCGGATAGACCGCCGTCTTCTCCTCCGGGTACTGAACCGTCTTCGGTCCCTCCATCATGCGCGCCATCGTCGTCTTCAGGCCGCGAAGGGTTTCGCCGAACACGCGGTACGCGCCCATCGGGCCGCCGGGCTCGGGGCCGCGCTGGACCACGGCGTAGGAGTTGTCCTTGAGGTAGGGGAATTCTTCAGACATCACGTCACCACGACGAGGATCGCCGTAACCAGGACGTTCAGCGTAGTCAGGGGCAGAAGGATCTTCCAGCCGAGGCTCATGAGCTGGTCGTAGCGGACGCGCGGAAGGGTCGCGCGGATCCAGAAGAACACGAACATCAGGGCGAGGATCTTCCCGAGCATCCAGACCGGGTCGAGGAAGCCCGGCCCGGGACCCATCCAGCCGCCGAGGAAGAACGTGGCCGCGATCCCCGAGACCACGAACATCTCGATGTACTCGGCCATCATGAACGTCCCCCAGCGCATGCCGCCGTATTCGGTCTGGTACCCGGCCACCAACTCCGCATCGGCCTCGGGAAGGTCGAACGGCGCGCGGCTCGTCTCGGCGAAGCCGGCAACCATGAAGCAGAAGAAGCCGACGATCTGGGGCACGATGTTCCAGATGTCCTCCTGGGCGTGGACGACCTCCGTGAGTGAGAGTGAGCCGGACATCATCACGACGCCGAGGAGCGCCAGGCCCATCGAGATCTCGTACGAGATCAGCTGCGCCGCCGAGCGCATCGCTCCGAGGAACGAGTACTTGGAGCCCGAGGCCCAGCCGCCCAGGAGAAGGCCGTAAAACGCGATCGAGCCGAACGCGAAGAAGTAGAGAACGCCGATCGAGACGTCGATGCCGTAGAGGCCGACCTGTCCGCCACCTACGTCCTGGGTATCTCCCCACGGCAGGATCGCCAGGGTGGCTACGCCCGTGAAAACGACGATCGCCGGCGCGACCGCCCACAGAAAGCCCGTTGCGTTGTCGGGCTTGTAGGGCTCCTTGCCCACGAGCTTGAGCGCGTCCGCCAGCGGCTGCGCGAGTCCCATCGGCCCGACCCGGTTCGGGCCGTAGCGCGCTTGGAACCGGCCGAGGATCTTGCGTTCGACCACGGTGAGCACCGGCACGACGGCGAAGACCAGCGCGAAGATGATGAGCGACTTGACGACGAGAACCCAGCTTGCCTCGGCGAAGCCGACCTCTGACAGCGGGAGCGTCATTCGGAGGCTTCGGCTTTCTCGATCTCGACGACCTCGGCGCCCGCAAGCGCGTTCGGCCCCTGCTCGGCCACGCCCTCGATCAGAAAGCCGGAGCCGGGCCGGATCCGCTCGCGGATCGCTGACGCTCGCCTTCACGGAGTGGCCGTTCGAGCGAACGTTGACGGCGTCGCCCTGCGAGACGTCGAGGCGCTCGGCGTCGGCGGGCGAAAGCTCGAGCGTCTGCCCGGGCATGAGGAAGCGAAGAGCGGGCGAGCGCTCGGTGACCTCATGAGCCCAGAGATCGCGGTAGGTGCCAAGCCGGAGGCCGCCGTTCAGCGAGCCACCGTGATCGCCGAGAGTCGTTTGAGTCGCGGGATAGGCGACTGAGGCGACACTCGGCGCGGAAGTGCCGGGCTGAGGGAGGTTGCCCGCGGCGTCGCGGTCCTGCCAGCGCACCCCGTGGCCGCCGATTTCCTCGTGCGTCAGACCCTCGTAGATCGCGGCGTCTCCCGCAAGGGCTGCAAGCGCTTCCGCGGCCGAGTCGATCTCGGTCTCGTGGCCCAGGCGCGCCGCCAGCTCGGCGAGCCACTGCCAGCCGTGGCGGGTGTCGCCGGGGTGCGGGACGCTGGGACGCATCCGCTGGAGGCGGCCGTCGGGGTGCGTGACGGTGCCCTCCTTCTCGGCGTGACTCTCACCCGGCATGAAGACGTCCGCCTGGCCGCCTGAGGCGTTGCCGAACATGCCGACCTCGAGGACGAAGTCCGTTGCGCCGAGCGCCGTTTTCCACTTCTCGGGGTCGGGCAGGTCGCGGAGCGGATCGACATCCCACAAGATCAGCGCGTCGAGCTCGCCGGCGTCGAGGGCGTCGCGGATCTCGGCGGCGTTCATTCCGGTCTCGACCTCGGAAAGGCCGGGGCCCGAAACCGGGAGGCAGCCGGCCTCGCGGAGGCCGCGTGCATTCGAGGTCTCAGGAACCTCCAGGAGGCCGGCGCCGTCGGCGGTCAGATTGAGCGCCTGGGCGCATGCCAGGAGGCTCTCCAGTGCCCTCTCGCCCTCTGAGCCGTGGCCGATCCGCTCGCCGTAGACGATCACCGTCGAGCCCGGGCGAAGCTCGCCGGCCATCCGTTCGGCGTCCTCGCCTCCCTCTCCGCCTCCCGACGAAGCCAGCTCAGCCGCGAGGTTCCGCAGGAACGTCCCTGCCTCGCCAGGCGCGTAGCGCAGCGTTTCCCCGGCGCCACCGTCGAGAGCCGTGGGCCGCTCGGAAGCGACCGCAACGCGCACGTCGCCCCGGCGCATTGCCTTGCGCAAGCGCAGGTCCAGGATCGGCATGGAGTGGAGCGGGTCGGTGCCGACCACGAGGATCGAGTCGGCCTCGTCGATGTCTGCCATGGCGGCGCCAAGCTCGGGCGCTGAAAGGGCCAGCGCGGTCTCACGAGCGAGCGGCTGCCCGGCGCGGGAGTCGACGTGCGGGGAGCCAAGAGCCTGGCGAGCGATGCGCTGGAGGAGGTAGCCCTCCTCGTTCGAGGCCTGGCCCCCGACGAGGATCGCGGTGCGCGAACCGGCTGCCTTGAGCCCGGCAGCAGCTTTCTGGAGGGCCTCGTCCCACGTCGCCCCGTGGAGAGCGCCGCCCGTGCGAACCATCGGCTGCGTGATCCGGTCCTCGGAGTGGAACATCTGAAAGCCGAAGCGGCCCTTGTCACAAAGCCAGCCGTCGTCGACGTCGTGGTTGTCGCGGGCAAGCACGCGCGCCACGCGCTCGTCGCGGACCGTGAACTTCACGTTGCACTGCGAGGGACAGAGGGTGCAGACCGAGCCCGCGTCCTCGATGTCCCAGGGGCGCGCGCGGAAGCGGTAGGCCTCGGACGTCAGTGCGCCGACGGGACAGAGCTCGATGATGTTGCCGTGAAAGGGGGCGATGTAGGGGCGGTCGTCGAAGGTGCCGACGTATGAGCGCGACCCGCGTTCGAGGAGCTGAAGCTGCTCGTCCTCGGCGACCTCCTGGGAAAAGCGGACGCAGCGGTAACAGAGGATGCAGCGCTCGCGGTCGATCCGGACGAGGGGTGAGAGCGGCACCGGCTTTCGGAAGTGGCGTTTGGGATCGGTGACGCGGCTGCGGCCCTTGCCCCAGCCCATCGAGATGTCCTGAAGGGGGCACTCGCCGCCCTTGTCGCAGACGGGGCAGTCGAGGGGTGGTTGACGAGGAGGAACTCGACGACCGCGTTCTGCGCCTCCTGGACGCGGTCGGTTTGCGTGTAGACGACCATGCCGTCGCGGACCGGTGTGGAACAGGCCGTCTGAAGCTTGGGAATGCCCTCGACCTCGACCAGGCACATGCGGCAGGCACCAACCGGCCCGCCCAGCTTCGGCTCGTAACAGAAGACCGGGATCTCGACGTCGCCGCCCTTGGCCGCGTCCACCAGCATCTGCGCCCTCCGTCGCGGGCATCTCGACGCCGTCGACGACGAGGGTTATCTCCTTGCCGCTCACGCCGTTGCGCCCATCACCAGCGGCGGCTCGTCGGCGCCCGCGACGTCGATCGGCCCCGGCGCCGAGTCGCGTGCCTGAGCGATCACGTCCTCGAACTCCTGGCGGAACTTGCGCGACCATCGAGCCCACCGGCATCGCCATCGCGTCACCCAGCACGCAGAGGCAGTTGCCGATGATGTTCTCCTGGACCGAGGAGATGATGTCCAGGTCCATCGGCGTCGCTTCGCCACGCACGACTCGCTCGAGCATCTTGACCGTCCAGTTGGTTCCCTCGCGACATGGCGTGCACTTGCCGCACGACTCGTGGTGGTAGAAGCGCGCGGTCCGCAGCGCGAGGTGCGGGACCGAGACGGTGTCGTCGCCCACGATGATCGCGCCGGAGCCCAGCATCGAGCTTCGCGTCGGCCATCGCCTCGAACGAGTAGGGGATGTCGAGGTCGTCGCCGGTCAGAACGGGCGCCGATGAACCACCGGGGAACCAGACCTTCACCTCGCGGCCTTCGTCCGGCCCGCCGGCGAGGCCGTAGATGATCTCGCGCGAGGGATCCCCAGCTCGATCTCGTAGTTGCCGGGACGCTTGACGCAGCCCGGACACCGAGACGACCTTGGTGCCGGTCGACTCCTCCGTGCCCATGCGCCTTGAACCACTCGGCGCCGCTGGTTGAGGATGTGCGGCACGTTCATCAGCGTCTCGACGTTGTTGATCAGCGTCGGGCCGCCGTAGAGGCCCTGGATCGCGGGGAACGGCGGCTTCAGGCGCGGGTTGCCGCGCTTGCCCTCGAGTGAGTCGAGGAGGGCGGTCTCCTCGCCGCAGATGTAGGCGCCGGCGCCGCGGTGGACGACCAGCTCGATCCGGGTGCCGGTGCCGAGGATGTTCTCGCCGAGGTAGCCGGCCTCGTATGCCTCGGCGACCGCCGCTATCGAGGACGTCCGCGACCTCCCAGTACTCGCCGCGGATGAAGATGAACGCGTAGGTGGCGTCGACGGCAAGCGCGGAGATCGCGATGCCCTCGATCAGCGCGTGTGGATTCTTGAACATGAGCTCGCGGTCCTTGAAGGTCCCGGGCTCGGACTCGTCGGCGTTGCAGCACAGGTACTTCTCCATGTCGCCGCGCGGAAGGAAGGAGCCCTTCTTGCCCATCGAGAAGCCCGGCGCCGCCGCGGCCGCGAAGGCCTGACTCCTCGATCTGCGAGATCAGCTCTTCGGGGTCCATGCCGCGGAAGGCCGTCTCGATCGCCCCGTAGCCGCCGCGGGCGCTGTAGACGTCGATGCCGGCGAGGCCGGGCTCGTCGAGGTTCTCGAACAGGAGTCGTGTCTCAGGCATGAGTCGCCGGCCAACTTTCGCTTGCGGATGTCCAGTTCGGGCGCAGGCTCCTCGCCGCTTCGCAGCTGTTCGACGATCCGCTGCGCGTCGCCGGGCTCGAGCGGCCCGTAGTACTGCTCGTCGATCGAGACCATAGGGGCGATGTCGCACGCGCCCAGGCACTCGAAGCCCTTGACGAAGAACTCGTCGTCCGGCAGAGTTCGCGCCGTCGTGCTCGGCGTCGTGGTGGTCGCAGCCCGCGGCTTCGCAGAACTCGACCAGAACGTCGTCGGCGCCGCGCATCCAGCAGGAGATGTTGTGGCAGACGAGGACGCGGTGCTTCGCAGTCGGCTCGAGGCGGAAGAGGTCGTAGAAGCTCGCTACCGACTGGAGGTAGGCCGGTGCGAGGCCCATCACCGCGGCCGCCTGGCGGATGCCTTCCGGCGTGCACCAGCCGTAGTGGCGCTGGACCGCCCAGAGCGCCGGGATCGAGGCCGAGCGGAGCTGCGGGTATCGGCCCATCGCCGACTCGATCTGCTCCTGAAGCTCCGGGCGGGACATCGACCTCGTGGAGCTCGGGAACGCGCTCGGCGTCCTCCGGGCGCATCGAGCCGATCAGGTCGGCGCGCTCGGTCCTGGTCAAGAGGTCGGTGGGCCTCATCGGCCCGTTGCTCTTCGCGTCATCGGTCGATTCCTCCCAGCACCGGGTCGAGCATTGCGAGGTTCTGGATCAGGTCGGCGATGTACTCGCCCACGCACATGTCGCGGAGGCTCTGGAGGTTCACGAACGAGGGATCGCGGAAGTGGACCCGGGCCGGCTTGGCCGAGCCGTCCGCGAAGACGAAGCAGCCGAGCTCGCCGCGGGGAGACTCGATCGCGTAGTAGACCTCGCCGGGTGGAACCCGGAAGCCCTCCGTGACGAGCTTGAAGTGGTGGATCAGCGCCTCCATCGAGGTGCTCGAGCTCGTGGCGCGGCGGCAGCACGATCTTGCGGTCGTCGGCTGCGACGGGTCCCTCGGGAAGCCCGTCGATCGGCCTGATCGATGATCTTCACCGACTCGCGCATCTCCTGGATGCGGCAGCGGAACCGGTCCCATCCGTCGCCGACGGTGCCGATCGGGATGTCGAAGTCGAAATCCTCGTAGCCGAGGTAGGGGTCGACCTTGCGGAGGTCCCACGGCTCGCCCGCTGCGCGCAGGAGAGGGCCGGTGACGCCGAGCGCCTTGAGGCGCTCGCGCGGCGACGATGCCGATGCCCTTGGTGCGCTGGAGGAAGATCTCGTTCTTGGTGAGGAGCGCTTCGAACTGGTCGACGCGGGAGGGGAACTCCTTCGTGAATGCCCTGAGCTTCTCGCTCGAAGCCCGACGGGGATGTCCTCGAAGACGCCGCCGACCTGGAAGTAGCGCGTGTGCATCCGCTGGCCGGTCGACATCTCGAAGATGTCGAGGATCCGGTCGCGGTCTCGGAAGCAGTAGAAGAACATCGACATCGCGCCGAGGTCGAGCGCGGACGTACCGAGCCAGACCAGATGCGAGTGGAGCCGGTTCAGCTCCATGTGGATGACGCGCAGGTACTTGGCGCGCGGCGGGATGTCCAGTTCGAGCAGCTTCTCGACGCAGCCGACGAAGGCCTGCATGTTGAAGAAGTAGGAGAGGTAGTCCATCCGCTCGACGAACGGGATGGCCTTCCAGTAGCGACTTGTCCTCGCAGTTCTTCTCGATGCCCGGTGTGGACGTAGCCCATGATCGGCTTGAGGTCGATCACCGTCTCGCCCTGGAGCGAGACGAGGAGGCGAAGGACCCCGTGGGTCGCGGGATGGTGAGGCCCGAGGTTGATCGTCATCAGCTCCTGCTCCATCTCCAGCGACTCGTCGGCGCCGGTGCGCTCGATGACAGAGGTGCCGATCGACCTCGGCCGAGGAGCGCGCGACGACGTCGCGGCCGTGCGCCGGCGAGCGGAGCCGCGCATGCCGTTCGCTCGTTGCCGTTGCCGATCCGTAGGCCGGGCACGGCGTCCCGTCGTCGCGAGGTGCTCTCGCGTCTCGCTCACGCGTACCACCCCGGGACGTCGCGCTCGGTGTTGGTGAAGATCACGGGCTCGCCGCCGATCGGGAAGTCGCGGCGCTGCGGCCAGCCGACGTAGTCCTCGGGCATGAGGATCCGGCGCAGGTCCGGGTGGCCGGTGAAGACGATGCCGAAGAAGTCGTAGACCTCGCGCTCCTGGTGATCGGCCGTCGGCCACTCGTCCGACACGGTGGGGATCTCCGGAAGCGCGTCGGGCCCCGGGTCCTCGAGCGCGGCTCGCACGCGGATGCGTTCGACCCGAGCCATGTTGAGGAGCTCGTAGTGGACGCCGAAGCGCGGCTCGGCAGGCAGGTAGTCGACGCCGTGGACGCTCGCGAGGAAGGTGTACTCCTGGCCTGGGCGTGTCGCGGAGCCAGGCGAGCACCTCGCGGATCTGTGCCGGATCGCAGATCAGGCACGCCTGTCCGTGCTCGTGGTAGGTGCCGGTGATCGCGTCCGGGTGCGCTTCGTTCAGGTCGGCGCGGATGAGCTCGAGGCCGGGAGCGTCGGGCATCAGATGAAGCGGCCCGCGTCGCGTTCGCCGCGATCGTCGACCTTGACGCGCTCCTGCGGGGGGCCCGGAACGTCGACCGGACCGCCGGGCGAGCCAGACCCCTCAACGCCGGCGGCCTCCGCGATGTCGCGGGCTGCCGCGTAGGCGTCGCGAGCCTCATCGGTCACCTGACCGAGGTCACGCGCCCATTCCTCGGTGCCGTGCGCCGAGTAGCGCGTGCGCCAGCCGATCTCGGGGTTCCCCATGATCATCCGCTGAAGCTTGTTGAATCCGTAGAGAAGCGCCTCGGGCCGCGGCGGGCAACCGGGCACGTGGATGTCGACGGGCAGGAACTTGTCGGCGCCCTGGACGACGGCGTAGTTGGAGAACATTCCTCCGGAGGAAGAGCACGCGCCCATCGAGACGACCCACTTCGGCTCGAGCATCTGGTCGTAGAGGCGGCGGACGACCGGCGCCATCTTGATCGAGACGCGGCCGGAGAGGATCAGCATGTCGGCCTGACGGGGAGAGGCGCGCATCGCCTCGGCGCCGAACCGGGCGATGTCGTAACGCGGGCTGACCACCGACATCATCTCGATCGCGCAGCAGGCGAGGCCGAAGGTTGCCGGGAAGATCGCGTTCGCGCGGCCCCAGTTGAGGACCTTGTCGAGGCGAGTCGTGAGGACCGATTCCTCGATCATCTTTTCGAGGTCGACACCCTCGATGTCGCCGCGCAGGAGGTCGCGGGCGCGGACCTGACGGACGAGGAGCTCTTTGTTGGCGTCGGGCTCGTCGAGCGGCAGGTTTGCCCGGATCTTCTCGCGTCTTTATTTCCAATCGAGCGCACCCCGGCGCCAGACGTAGACGAGCGCCACGAACAGAAGGAAGACGAACATCGATGATCTCGATCAGGACGAAGACCGAGTCGGACACCTGGAGGATCGCCCCGACCGGGTAGAGGAAGACGACCTCGATGTCGAACAGGATGAACAGCATCGCGACCATGTAGAACGAGACGCCGAACCGGAATGTGGACGAGACCTCGCTTGGAAGCCCGCACTCGTATGGCTCGGTCTTGACCTTGTTCGGCCGGCGAGTGCCGAGGATGCCGTTGACCGTTACGAGCGCCCCGCCAACGAGGAGCCCGAGCCCTCCGAAGACGATGACTGGCAAGTAGCTCTGAAGCACGATCGCGAATGCAGGATATACCTCGCTTGTGCGCAGTTGCCACATAGTGTTTTTCCGCATCAGAATGCGGAATCCCTATCTCTCAGAACGGATATGACCACAGTTCACCTCATCACCGGCATCGCCGTCCTCGTCACGAATCTCGTCGCAGGGGTCTGGGGCGGCTACGCCTGGTACCGCGCAGGCCCCCTCCGAGAACTTCTGGTACGTGCTTCGAGTCGCTCAGGTGGCCGTCGTCCTGCAGGCCCTGTTCGGCTCGGTCCTGCTTCTCACCGGCCGTGAGTCGCCGGACGGCCTCCACTACCTCTACGGCGTCCTGCCGGTCGGGGTCTCGATGTTCGCCGAGGCGGCGCGTGCCAGCGCGGGCGCCCGCGAGCTGGAGGGCATCGACTTCCAGGCGCTGCCCCGGGACCGTCAGCGCTTGGTCGCGTTCGCGATCTTCCGTCGCGAGACGGGGATCATGGCCGTGTCGGCGCTCGTGGTGTTCGGCCTCGCGATGCGAGCTGCCTCAACGAGCGGCGCGCTTTTTTAGGTTCGAGAGCAGAGGGACAGGATGAATCCTGTCCCTCCGGGGCTTCGCCCCGCTTGTTTCACGAGAGGCTTCGGTACTGGCCGTTCACGAACAGGAGCGGAGCTCCGTCGGCAGTGCCGAGCTCAACGACGGTGCCGGTCACGATCGTGTGGTCCCCGCCGTCGAGGAGGTCTCTGAGATCGCAGACAACCCAGACGAGGGCGTCATCGAGGATGGGCACCCCGGAGCGCTCGGTGGCGGCGACGCCTTCCCACTTCTCCGCGTGCGGCAGCGGCGTCGCAAAAGCTCGTGCACGCTCCTCTCCTGCGGCCGAGAGCACGTTGATCGCGAAGGTTCCAGCCGATCGGAGGGCACCGAGCGTGCGCGAGCGATGGTCGAGGCAGACCAGCATCAGCGGCGGATCGAGCGAGAGCGAGGCGACGGCATTCGCCGTTGCCCCGGCGGGATCCGAGGGCCCCGGAGCGGTCACCACGGTGACCGGCGTCGGCACCAGAGCCATTGCGTTTCGGAACTCTTCTGGGGTGGGCGGAGCCATAGGGGGACCCTGAAAAGTATGATGCCGCCGCGATGCGTTCCCTTCTCGCCGCCTCTGCCGCTCTAGCGGCGATTCTCAGTCTCGCTGCCTGCGGGCAGGAGTCGATCGACGCTGAACCCGCCGACGCCCACGGAGCACAGCTCTTTGCCGAACGGTGCTCTGGCTGTCACTCGCTCGACGCTGCGGGCGCTCTTGGTTCGGCCAACCGCGCTCTCCGAAACCAGGGTCCGAATCTGAACCAGCGCATCGAGTCACCAGACGACGTCCTATATGCAATTCGCAACGGCGGGTTCTCCGGCGCGATCATGCCTCAGCAGATCGTCACCGGCGACGATGCCCAGGCCGTTGCCGAATTCGTCGCCAAGTACGCGGGTCAGGACATCAACCGGCCAACACGCCCATCCGCAGGCGACGACAACGGTGTCTCGGTGGGAACCGCCGACGACAATCCTGAATCGCAGTAGACGCCGCCCGGCGCTTTCGTGCTTGATCTAAGGCGGATTCGCGAGGACCCGGAACCGGCCCGGGAGGCGCTTGCGCGCCGGGGGGCCGCCGGGGCTTTGGACGAGTTGCTGGAAGTCGACGCTCGGCGCCGCGAGCTCTTGCCGCAGGTGGAGGACGGGCGGGCACGCCGCAACAGGGTCTCCGACGAGATCGCCGAGGCGAAGCGCTCCGGCGACGACGCTCAGGGCGCGATTGCCCAGATGCGCGAATTGGGCGGCGAGATCAAGCGCCTTGAAAATGAACTCGCCGAGGTCGAGGGGCGCCGCGACGAGCTGGCGGCGACTCTTCCCAACCTGCCTTCGCCCAATGCTCCCGACGGCGAAGAGGGGGACGGGGTGACCCTTCGCGAGGTCGGGTCGCCGCGCGACTTCGGATTCGAGGTTCGCGACCACCTGGACATCGGCTCCGAGCACGGATGGATCGAGATGGAGAAGGCGGCGGAGGCTTCGGGCTCGCGGTTCGCCTACCTGATCGGCGATCTTGTGATGGTCGAGCTGGCGCTCGTTCGCTTTGCCGTGGACCGCGTCCGGGCCGAGGGATTCGAGCCGGTGGTGCCTCCCGTGCTCGTGCGCGAAGGCCCGCTCCACGGCACCGGCTTCTTCCCCGGCGAGCGCGAGATGATCTACGAGGCCGAGCGCGACGAGCTGTTCCTTGTTGGGACCTCCGAGGTGCCGCTCGCGGCACTTCACGCGGGCGACATCCTGGACGCAGCGGCGCTACCGATCCGCTATGCGGGGATCTCCACATGCTTCCGGCGCGAAGCCGGCGCTGCCGGCAAGGACACGCGCGGGATCTTCCGGGTGCATCAGTTCGACAAGGTCGAGATGTTCTCGTTCGTCGACCCCTCGGAGTCGGGCGCCGAGCACGAGCGCATCCTCGCGATTGAGGAGGGGATCCTCCAGGCTCTCGAGCTGCCGTACCGCGTCGTCGACATCCCGGTCGGCGACCTCGGCGCTCCCGCCTCCCGCAAGTTCGACTGCGAAGCGTGGATCCCGAGCCAGGGGCGCTACCGCGAACTGACCTCTTGCTCCAACACCACCGATTTCCAGGCGAGACGGCTCGGAGCGCGCTTCCGCGCGAGCGCCGAGTCTCAGCCTGAAGCCCTCCACACGCTCAACGGCACCGCGGTCGCGGTGGGCAGGGCCTTGATCGCCCTGATCGAGAACGGGCAGGAGGCGGACGGTTCGGTTCGCCTCCCGCAGGCGCTGGTTGAAGCCGGCGCCCCCGAGCTCATCGGGGCGCCTGCCTAGCTATTCCGTTGAGTCCGTCTTGTCGAGGTCCAGCGAGCAGCTGTTTATGCAGTAGCGCAGCCCGGTTGGGTTCGGACCGTCGTTGAAGACGTGGCCGAGGTGCGACCCGCAGCGCGAGCAGTTGACCTCGGTGCGCTTCATGAAGAAGCTGCGGTCAGTTTCCGTCGCGACCTTGTCCGAGTCCATCGGCTCGAAAAAGCTCGGCCAGCCGGTGCCGGAGTCGAACTTCGTCTCAGAGTCGAAGAGCTCCTGACCGCACGCCTTACACCGGTATACGCCGGCTTCCTTCGAGTCCCAATAGGCGCCGGTAAAAGCTCGTTCGGTGCCCTTCTCACGCAGGACTTCGTAGTCCTCGGGTGAGAGCTCAGCTCGCCACTCCGCATCCGTCTTTTCGACCTTTTCGCTCATTCTTCGTTCCTCGCTTTCAAGGTGTCATCAGGTTAGTCGCGGCAGGGCATGCGCCGTTACGCGCTACCGTCGCGCGCCGTGACCGACGCGGCAGCCTTCTACGAGCTCGACGGCGAGCGTGCGATCCCGACTGAGCTGACCCGCGGCCCATGGGACCCGGACTCGCAGCACGCGGGGCCGCCCGCGGCTCTCCTGGGACGGGCGATCGAACACCTGCAAGTGGCCCAGGGGGCCACCATGCGGATCGGCCGCATCACCTACGAGGTCCTGAAGCCGGTTCCGATCACGCCACTGCGGGTGGAGGCGCAGATCGAACGCGACGGGCGCCGCGTGCAGATGTGTAGCGCCTCACTTTTCGCCGGCGACATAGAGGTGATGCGCGCCCGCGCATGGCGTATTCGCGAGGAGGCGGTCGCGATTCCCGAGGGGCTGGTGCCCGGGCCACTCGAGCACGCGCCAAAGGATGGAACGCCGGGCGAGTTCTTTCCGACGGGCGAGGAGACCGGCTATCACACGGCCATGGAGTATCGGTTCATCACGGGAGCGTTCATCGAACCGGGCCCGGCCACGGTGTGGATGCGGATGCGAGTTCCGCTCGTCGCGGGCGAGAAGGTCACTCCGCTCTCGCGGGTTCTGGTGGTGGCCGACTCCGGAAACGGCGTTTCTTCGACCCTCGACTGGACCCGCTTTCTGTTCATCAACGTCGACCTCTCAGTCCACCTCCACCGGCTCCCCGAGGGCGAGTGGGTTTGCCTCGATGCCGTGACGATGCCGGAGCCCGACGGTGTCGGGATAGCCGATACCGCACTTTTCGACGAAACTGGCTCACTGGGCCGGGCGGCGCAAACTCTGCTCATAGCCTCGCGCTGAGCTGTGCCGGCCCGATAGCGTCCGTACTTTCCCGTACCCCGATCCGTGACCTACGCTGATGCCGCCGTCTCCCACCGGCCTTACTCTCGGTAGCGGGATGAGCTTTGCCCCAAGCCATGTGCACAACGTGAAAACCGAAACGGAAGTTGACGAGATCAGAATCGTTCTCGCGGACGACCATGCCGTCGTGCGCAGCGCCCTGCGCATGTTGCTCGACGCCGAGCCCGGCCTGGAGGTCGTCGCCGAGGCGGGAGACGTCGACGGAGCGATCCGGTACATGCGCGGCCACCGCCCAGAGGTGCTGATCCTCGACCTCAACATGCCGGGCCGCGCGAGTCTCGAGGCTCTGCCCGACATCATGGAGGCCTCCCCCGGCACGCACATAGTTGTCCTGACGATGCAGTCCGAGCCGGCGTTCGCGCGGGAGGCGATGCAGGCGGGCGTACTCGGTTACATCCTCAAGGAGGCTGCGGACGCCGAACTGGTCAAGGCCGTGCGCCTGGCCGCTCAGGGCCGCACCTACCTCCAGCCCGATCTCGGGGCGAGGCTCGCAGCGGAGCCCGCCGGAGCGCCCGATGAGCTGTCGTCCCGAGAGCTCGAGATCCTTCGCTTTATCGCGCTGGGCCACACCAATGCCGAGATCGCGGACCAGCTCTTCATCAGCGTGCGCACCGTCGAATCGCACCGCGCTCACATCCAGCAGAAGCTGCACCTCTCGAAGCGCTCGGAGCTCGTGCGCTACGCACTCGAGCGCGGGATGCTCGAGATCGACCCGTCCGACGGGTCTCGCGCCTCCGAGTAGACGTCAGCGTCGCTGCTCGACGGTCTTCACCGGGATCCTGCCGCGGAGCTCCGTCCCCACTCCCGGCGTGGAGACGATCGTCAGGCTGCCGCCGGCAAGTGCCACGCGCTCGCGCATTCCGATCAGGCCGAAGCCCCGTCCGCGGTCGTCCATGTCGAAACCGACGCCGTCGTCGCGAACAACGATCTGGATGCTCCCCTGTCCCTGGGCGACCTCGATCCACACGCTCTCTGCCTCCGCGTGCTTCGCAACGTTCGTCAGCGCCTCCTGGACAACCCGGTAGACGCTCGACTCGATCTCACGCTCAAGGCGCTCGGCGACCAGACCATCCTCGCGGTCGAGGGCGATGTCGACGTGGACTTCAAGGCCCGTGCTCGCGCCGTGGTTGTCGGCGAGGCCCTCGATCGCCGCGCCGAGCCCAAGCTCGTCGAGGGCTGCCGGCCGGAGCTCGGTGATCAGCGAGCGCAGATTGGCGATCTCGTCCTCGATTTGCGTTACCGCTGTTTGGACCGCCTCGCCCATCTGCTCCTGACCGAGGCGTAGTGACGCCGATAGGCGCACCCTCAGGGCGCCCAGCCCCTGAAGGGTCTCGTCGTGAAGCTCGCGCGCCCACCTGGCCCGCTCGCGCTCGGCGATCTCGATCGCCTCGCGTAGCCGCGCTTCGGCCATCGATTGAGCGGTCGTGACCGCCATGGCGGCACTTGCCGCGAATCCCGTCAGGAGAGCCTCGTCCTCCGCATCGAAGCGAGGTCCTCGCCTTCACGGTCGAACGCGGCCAGAACGCCGACGGCCCGGTTGCGAAAGCTGAGCGGCACCAGGAGCGCAGCCTCCGCGTTGATCCCGAGCTCATCGAGCGTGAGCCCCAGCCGGCCGTCGACCTTGTCGACCCGCTCCGGGTTGCGCTCCGTCAGAATCGTTCGCCACGCGGACCCGTCTGCCGCGAGCCGAACGCCCCGGGGGTGTGGCGCGAACTCCCCGGACGCCGCAGCGGCGACGAGCGCGCCCCGGTCCTCGAGAAGGGCCACGACCGCGCGAGCTTTGACGAGCGTCCGGGCGCGGCTGACGACCGTCTCGAGCACCCGGTCGAGCCGCGTCTCGCCGCCTGCGACACGAGCGATCTCCGAGGACGCCTCGAGGCGCGCGACCGCGCGCTCGAGGCTGGAGCTGCGCTCGATCGCGACGCTGTAGAGCCGCGCGTTCTCGATCGCGACGCCCGCCCAGCCCGCGAGGATCGAGGCGGCCACCTCGTCTTTGCCGAATTCGTCCTCGGCCTCCAACAGGCGCCGGCGCACGGCCTCGGGTTCGAGCTCCGACATCAGACCTCGCCCGATCTCGGTCAGGCGGCGAAAGCGGCCCTCGTCCAGGCCGGCGCCTTTTCCGGTCGTCGAGTCGTTCACCCTTCGATTATCGCCGTAGATGCCGGCGCGTGTGGCAGCCCCCCAGTGGGGTACTGGTCACGGATGGACACCAAGTATCTCGGCATCTACCTGAATGACCATCTCGCAGGGTCCGTCGTGGGCCACGAGCTGGCAAAGCGCTCGGCCAAGAGCAACGAGGGCTCTGAGCTGGGCGCCTTCCTCGAAAAGCTCGCTGAGGAGATCGAGTCCGAACAGGAATCGCTCAAGTCGATCATGGGTCACCTTGGCGTGGGGGTCAATCCGGTCAAGGGACCCGTCGCGTGGGCGGCGGAGAAGGTGGGCCGCCTCAAGCCGAACGGGCAGATCACCGGATACTCGCCCCTGTCGCGCCTCGTCGAGCTCGAGGGGCTGACTCTCGGAGTCACCGGAAAGCTGGCGATGTGGCGAGCGCTGGCGGCAACGAGAGACGACCTGGCGGCGTTCGGCCTCGAGGAGCTCATCGAGCAGGGCAGATCCCAGCAAGAGGGTCTGGACAAACGCCGTGTCGAGGCTGCTCGTACCGCCTTTGGTGCGCCCGTGTCCGCCGCGCCCTGACCTTCAGCGTTCGATATCTCCCAGGCCCAGCCAGGAGGCCATGAGCTGAAGTTCATTGCCGAGCGCCTCGTGCGTCTGTGGCGGGGCGCCGGGCTCGTGGTGCTCGGCTCGGACCATGAGAACCCCCCGGCCGCGGTCGGCCTTGAGGTCGACACGGGCAACCAACTCGTCGCCGAGAAGAAACGGTAGGACGTAGTAGCCGTACACCCGCTTGGGGGCTGGGACATAGATCTCAAGGCGGTAGGCGAAGCCGAAGATCCGCTCCACTCGGGGACGCGCCCAGATCAGGGGGTCGAACGGGCCGATCAGGGCGCAGGCGTCGAGTCGCCGGGGAATGCGAGCGTCCTTCCACAGATACCCCTGGGCTCTGCCCCAGCCTTCGACGCTTACGGGCCTGAGCTCGCCCGCTTCGACCAGCTCGGCAACCCGCAGCTTCGACTCGCCGGTGGGGAGCCGGAAGTAGTCGCGAAGGTCGGGCTCGGCAGCAACGCCCAACGCGCGTGCCGCTATCCGGATCAGCTCGCGCTGAGCGTCCTCTGTGGCCGGGGTGGGCGCTTCGATCGCTTCCCTTGGGAGAACACGCGAAGGAAGGTCATAGAGCCGCTCGAAGCGCCGGCGGCGCGCGGATGTGACCTCGCCGGCCCAAAAGAGCCACTCGAGCGCTCGCTTGTGGTCGGACCAGTCCCACCAGGGACCCGACTTCTTCGGGCGCTCCGCGATGTCCGAGGCTGCGATCGGCCCACGGGCTTCGACCTCGGCGAGAACCTGGGCGACGAGCCTGGGCTGTTCGCGCTTCACACGCTGCATTCCGCCCCAGGCATCGGTGTGCGCCCGATCCATCCGCCAGCGGAGCAGTCGATGTGTCGCAACCGGGATGAGCGATGCCTCGTGTCCCCAGTACTCGAACAGCCGCCTGGGCGAGCGATGAGCCGCGTCGTCGACGAGCTCGCGGCGGTACGGCCCGAGACGGCTGAAGAAAGGCAGGTAGTGCGCGCGCTCGAGGACATTCACCGAGTCGATCTGGACCAGGCCGGTGCGGCCCAGAACCCGCCGGACATCCCAGCCGGTCGGTTCATCCGTCGGCCGGGGATCGCCGAAGCCCTGCGCGGCGAGGGCGATTCGCCGCGCCTCGGACGCCGAGATGCTGACCCTCCGGCTCATCGGCTCCAAGCTATCCGGCTACGTTGAGCGGTCGTGCCCGAGCTCCGCAACATCGCCATCGTCTCCCACGTCGACCACGGCAAGACCACGCTTGTCGACGCGATGCTGCGCCAGTCCGGCACGTTCTCCGAGCACGAGAAGCTCGTCGAACGCGTGATGGATTCAGGTGACCAGGAGCGCGAGCGAGGCATCACCATCCTGGCCAAGAACGCCGCGGTGCGCTACATGCCGAAGGCGGGCGGCGAGGTGAAGGTGAACGTTGTCGATACGCCCGGCCACGCGGACTTCGGCGGCGAGGTAGAGCGAGGCCTCACGATGGTGGATGGAGTGCTCCTGCTCGTCGACGCCTCGGAAGGCCCACTCCCGCAGACGCGATTCGTCCTTCGGAAGGCGCTCGAATTGGGGCTTCCGGTAATCCTCGTCGTCAACAAGGTCGACCGCGACGACGCACGGATCGACGAGGTGGTCGACGCAGTTCTGGAGCTCTTCCTGGACCTCGACGCGACGGACCAGCAGATCGACTTCCCGATTCTTTACGCGTCGGCGCGAAACGGCTGGGCTTCGACCGAGCAGGGTGTGACGGGCGAGAACCTGACGCCACTCTTCGAGGCGATCGTCGAGCACGTGCCCTCGCCGGGCGGTGACCCCGGCGCGCCCCTCCAGGCACTCGTCACGAATCTCGACTCCTCGCCGTATCACGGGCGCCTCGCGATCTGCCGTGTGGAGCAGGGCGTTCTTCGCCAGAGCCAGCAGCTCGCGCTCATGACGCGCGACGGTGAGACAAAGCCGGCGAAGGTCTCGGCTCTGTACGTAAGCGAGGGGCTCGATCGCATCGAAGCAGCCGAAGCCAGCGCGGGCGAGGTCGCGGTGGTTGCCGGGATTCCAGAGGTGACGATCGGCGAGACGCTCGCGGACCCGGAGAGGCCCGAGGCGCTGCCGCTCCTTGCCGTCGACGAGCCCGCGCTCTCGATGACGATCGGCGTCAACACGTCGCCGCTCGCCGGCCTCTCGGGTTCAAGGCTTACGGGCCGCCAGATCGAGGAACGGCTCGAGGCTGAGCTGGTCGGGAACGTTTCGATCAACGTGGAGTCCACCGAGCGCCCCGACGCATGGGAGGTTCAGGGAAGAGGCGAGTTGCAGCTCGCCGTCCTGGTCGAGACGATGCGCCGCGAAGGATTTGAGTTGACGGTGGGCAAGCCCAAGGTCGTAACGCGAGAGGTGAACGGCAAGCTCTGCGAGCCGCTCGAGCGGCTCTCGATCGATGTGCCGGAGGAGTACATGGGCGTCCTCACCCAGCTACTGGCGCTCCGCAAGGGCCGCCTCGAGCACATGGTCAACCACGACACGGGCTGGATTCGCCTCGAATTCCTGGTCCCGGCGCGCGGCCTGATCGGGCTGCGCTCCGAGTTCCTGACCGAGACGCGCGGCACCGGGATCATCCACTCCGTCTTCGAGAGCTGGGCCCCGTGGTTCGGAGAGATCAAGACGCGGCAGAACGGCTCGCTCGTCGCCGATCGCCGTGGCAAGACAGCAGGTTTCGCCCTGATGAACCTCCAGGAGCGCGGACGGCTTTTCGTCGGCCCGGGCGAGGAGGTCTACGAGGGCTCGATCGTCGGCGAGAACGCCCGCTCCGAGGACCTGAACGTCAACCCGATCAAGGAAAAGCAGCAGACCAACATCCGCTCAGCCGGCGCCGACGAAGCGATCAAGCTGGTCCCGCACCTCGACTTCTCGCTCGACCAGGCACTCGAGTTCATCGCCGAGGACGAGTGCGTCGAGGTCACTCCCGCAGACGTTCGCCTGCGAAAGGTCACCCTCTCAGCGACCGACCGCGTTCGCGAAGCGCGTGCCTCCAAGCCTCCACGCTCGGGCTAGCGCGGGTAGAGCTCTCGCCCGCGCTGAGCGCCGGCCAGGCCGACGATCGACAGGAGGGCCACGCCCCCGCCGAACGATGCCTGGTTCCACTGCCCTGAAACCGGGGCGTCGAGGAGAAACGCGCTGATCGAAAGCCAGGCCCCCAGCACGAACAGGATGACGCCGAGGGCCAAGGTCCGCCATGAGCTCATGAGGCGCGCGATGGAGAGGACGAGCACGAGCGCTCCGCTGACCACCGGATTCCAGCTCGCGTCACCCGCTCCGTAGCCGAGCGCCTCTGGGGAGACGATCAGCCAAAGGGCGATGATCGCGGTGATCAGGGCGGTGGCGAAGGATTCGTCGCGCCAGCCCATCGAGCGCGGCGCGACGCTGGGCCGGGTATAGCCGTCGGGAGCCGGCTCGTCTGCCGGCTCGTCCGCAGGGGCAGCGGCGTCTACGGGCATGCCAACTTCGGTGGGGAGGGTCTCGGGCTCCGCGGGTGCGTCTCGTTCGGCCATGAGCTGATGCCTACCCGAAAGCGCTCCGCGCAGTCCCGGCGAGTCGCCTACGCTGAAACGTATGTGCCGAAATATCAGGACCCTCCACAACTTTGAACCACCCGCAACGGAGGAGGAGGTGCACGACGCCGCCCTCCAGTACGTGCGCAAGATCAGCGGCTCCACCAAGCCGTCACAGGTCAACGCCGAGGCGTTCGAGCGAGCGGTCGAGGAGATCGCCGAGGCGACCTCGCGGTTACTCGACGCTCTGGTGACCAGCGCGCCCCCGAAGGATCGCGAGATCGAGGCCGAAAAGCGCAGGGCTCGCGCGCAGGCGCGCTACGCCGCTTGAGCGAGGAGCTTCCCGAGTACGTCCGGCGAAACCGGGCGCGCTGGGACGAGTGGGCGAAGGAGTTCATCGCGCCCGCTGAGGAGAACTGGGCGGCGGATGAGCCGACCTGGGGAATCTGGGGCGTGTCCGAGGCCGACGTTGGCATGTTCCCGGACGACGTCTCCGGCATGGACACGATCGAGCTCGGGTGCGGGACGGGATACGTGTCCGCATGGCTGGCTCGGCGGGGAGCGAATCCGGTCGGGATCGACAACTCGAAGGAGCAACTCGCCACGGCGCGCCGGCTTCAGGAAGAACACGGCGTCGAGTTCCCGCTCATTCACGGCAACGCCGAGAACGTTCCCCTGCCCGACGGAAGCTTCGACCTGGCGATCTCCGAATACGGCGCCAGCATCTGGTGCGACCCCTACAAGTGGATCCCGGAGGCGACCAGGCTCCTTCGCTCCGGTGGGCGACTCGTCTTCCTGGTCAACTCGGTGCTCATCACGCTGTGCTTTCCATCAGAAGGCGACGGTCCGGTTGGAACCGAACTCTTGCGCCCGTACATAGGAATGCACCGCTTCGAGTGGGACGACGACGACTCGGTCGAGTTCCACCTTCCTCACGGGAAGATGATCGACCTGCTGCGCGAGAACGGCTACGAGGTCGAGGGTCTCGTCGAGATCTGCCCGCCCGCCGATGCGACGTCTCCGTACACGCACGCGACTCTGGACTGGGCTCGCAAGTGGCCGACTGAAGAGGTGTGGAAAGCCCGGCTGACGGACTAGCGTCCAGGCTTGGCACGAGCGCTTAAGGTCTCGCGCACGCGTGCCGACCCGTAGGGCATGCGCATAATTCGCTCAACTGCCCTCGCAACGGCCATCGCTGTCCTCATGGCCGCCGCTCCGGCCCTGGCCGGCACGCCCGATGCGACCCTCCGCGGCGATAAGGCGATCGCGCCGAAGGGTGCGCCCACGTACGTGAAGAAGATGATTGCCGCAGGCAACGAGATCCGCCACAAGCCGTACAAGTGGGGCGGAGGACATGGCGACTGGCGAGATTCGGGCTACGACTGCTCAGGGGCTGTCTCCTACGTCCTCCACGGAGCCGGCGTGCTCGGCCAGGATTGGGCGCTTGACTCGACGGGCTTCATGAAGTGGGGCCAGAAGGGTCACTCCAAATGGGTGACGGTCTTCGCCAACAAGGAGCACGCCTACATGGTCGTCGCAGGCCTTCGTTTCGACACCTCCTACATCACCGACGGCGACAAGTCCGGTCCGGGTTGGTCTGAGACGATGCGCTCGTCGAAGGGCTTTGAGGGCCGCCACCCAGACGGCTCTCGCAACTGGTGAGCGCCGGCTAGCTCCGCAGGAGCCGGGCAACCGCGTTCATCATCTCGCCGGTCATCTCGTCGCGGTTCTCGTCGTCGGCGCCGACGACGCAGTGGCGGACGTGATCGTCCAGTACGCCTACGGCGACCTTGTCGAGGGCAGCCTGGATCGCGGAGATCTGGGTGAGGATGTCGATGCAATAGCGCTCCTCGGTGATCATTCGCTCGACGCCGCCGACCTGACCCGAGATCCGCCGCATGCGCTTGATCAAGGCGTCCTGGTTCTCGATGTAGCCGGGGTGGTCGGTTTGGGCAGGCATGCTTTCGCTCCTCTTTTGGGTTCTGCTCGGAGTCTATAGATACCCCCGGGGGGTTATGATGCTCGGCGGTGCCTGCCATGTCTGCGATCGAGGCTCGCTTCTGCCGGAGCGCCCCCTGGCGCTTCGCGGCGCGAAAGGCGATCCTGCCGTGGGTTCTCATGGGGGACGAACTCGAGGGAGAGGTGCTCGAGATCGGATCCGGCAGCGGGGCCATGGCGGCGGAGATGCTGCGCCGCTTTCCCAAGCTGCGCCTGACGGCCACGGACCTCGACCCCGAGATGCTTGATCGCTCGGGCGCGGCGCTTTCGGAGTTCGGGACCAGGGCCACGGTGAAGGCAGCGGATGCAACGGAGCTCCAGTTCGACGCGGGCCGCTTCGACGCTGTCGTTTCCTTCGTGATGCTTCATCACGTGGTCGAATGGGAGAAGGCGATCGCTGAGGCGGCGAGAGTGCTGCGCCCAGGTGGGGTGCTCCTGGTCGCGGACTTTCAGGACTTTCGGTTCTTGCGGACGCTCGAGCAGGCGAGCGGCAACGACGTCCGGCCCATCGTCCTGGACGAGCTGAGGTCCGTGGTCTCCGCCCTCGATCTCGCGAACGTCGACCTTCGCCCCGCAGCGGGCACCTGGTTCCGTCTCAGGGCGGAGCGGGCCTGACCTGTCGCGAGGAGGCGCGGCTGGGAGCCCGTCGAAGGACTTTCCATGCCCCGTCGCGTCTACGTCATCGAGCTCGGTTCCGGTGCGGGCGCGAGACGCGACCCCCGGATCCCGTGGGTATACGTAGGGTCGAGCGCTCGCGACCCCGAGATCCGCTTCGAGCAGCACAGGCGCGGCTACCGCTCGGCGCGCCTCGTCAAGCGCTTCGCCATGCGCCTGCGTCCCGATCTCTATGAGGACCTCGCGCCGATCCGGGCCTCGAAGGCCGTGGTCCAGGCGGAGGAGGGGAGAGCTCGCGAGCTGGCCGCGTGCGGCTTCGTAGCCCACATGGACGGCACCTCCTACGGCGAGGGCGAGGGCGGCTGGGAAGAGTGGTCGGCCAAGCGGCTCGAACCGGTACGAGCTTTCGCGGCCGCCGCGGCCATTGAACTGAGGGAAGCGGCCTTCGAGCCGTTGGACGCCGAGACGTGCGCCCGGCTACTTCACGGAGAGCGCGGATTCTGGGTCGATAGCTATCTCGACTCCGGCGACCCGCCCCCGGCGTACGGCCAGTTCGCGCACGTGAGCCTTGCCGCACTGGAGGGCGTCGCCCAAACCAGGTGACATCTGAGCCGTTTCCGGGCTCCGCTCAGATGTAGCTCGCGCTCGGCTACTCGCGGCGCGCGGCGCCGGCGCCTCGGTACCGTTTCCGCCCCGATGTCGACCGCCGCCGCAACAATCCGCCGGCTTCGAGGCATCACCCTCACGAAGGATCAGTACTTCGCGATCACGGTGATTGCCCTCGCCTCGCTGACGACGATCGTCGCTACGGGCGCCGCGGTGCGCCTGACCGGTTCGGGCCTCGGCTGTCCGGACTGGCCCCGGTGCTTCGGCCGTGCGATCCCGCCCGCCGATCTCAACGCGGTGATCGAATACGGAAACCGGATCTTCACGGGCGTCGTGGGCATCGCGGTCATCGCCGCGGCCACGCTGTCGTTTCGCCGCAGGCCCTACCGCTGGCACCTTGTCGTCTTCGGGGCGCTCCTCCCGCTTGGGGTGATCGGCCAAGCGATCCTGGGAGCGCTGGTCGTCGAATTCCATCTCGCTCCGGGGTTGGTGATGGGCCACTACATCCTCTCGATGCTTCTTCTCGACGCCGCCTTCGCGCTCATGTGGTGCTCGCGCTACGAGCCGGGCGAGCGGGCGGCTTCGATGGATCGCGCGGGAGTGTGGGCGGTTCGCGCGCTCGTTCCCATCGGCCAGCTCGTGATCGTCGCCGGGACGATCACAACCGGTTCCGGCCCGCACGCCGGTGACTTCAGCGGCGACGACCCGGTCAAGCGGTTCACCTTCGAGGGCGCGGGAACGCTGGAGTGGATCTTCCAGCGGCATGCCGCGCTGGCGGTGACGTTCCTCGTCTCGGTCGCCGGCGTCCTCCTCTTCCTGCGGCGCGACGGTGGCGACAGGAGGGCGCAAAGGCCGCTTCTCTGCCTGCTGGGGATGATCTCTCTCCAGATCTCCGTCGGCGTGACGCAATGGTTGCTCGAGCTTCCTGCCGAGATCGTTTGGGTCCACGTCGTGATCGCGACTCTCACGTGGCTGACGGTCCTCTGGGCTGTGGCCACTGCGGGACGGATCCAGCCGCGCGACGGTGGCCAACCCCAGCCATCGGCGGCCTGAGGCTGGTTGCTGTCGCAGCCGGTGTTGTCCAGCAGGTGGAGCGTTCGTCCGGTTGCGTCGCACGCTGGACAAACTGCAGATTTGCGTTACTTTGATGCACAAACCGCGGCGGGGGACCTAGGGGGTTGCGCGTCGCCGACTCGGGAGCTTCATGGTGCGCAGACTCGCCTCGCATATACGTGATCAGTGGATCGGAGCGTTGGCTCTGTTCCTCGTCCTCGGAGGCGGCACCGCTTACGCGGTGACGCACCTGGACAAAGACAGCGTCAGGTCCAAGCACATCGTCGACGGCCAGGTAAAGCCGAAGGACCTCAACAAAAAGAGCCAGACGATGTGGGCCCTGATTGACGACGACATCGGGGAGGTTGTTCGCTCTTCACAGGGAGTGCACATCGATTACGGAGCAGTGGGCGGCACGAACTACATCGGGTTCCCGAAGAGCGTGAAGGGTCGGGCGCTGGTGGCGACGGTCCGCTCCCCGGATACAGGCACGATCGCCTTGAGGCTCTGTGGTGAGAGCGCCAGCAAGGAAGATGATCCGTGCGGCCCTCAGGGTTCGGAGACCGACAATCCAAGGCACGTCTACGTCCAGACTCCGAACGACCTCGTCAACTTCTACATCGCGGCGCTGCCGAGAAACTGAACGGCATCTGATTCACACTCGACCGACGAAGGGCGCCCGGAGGCGCCCTTCGTCTCGGCTTGGATCCCTGGCTGAAGCTCAGCCGCAGCCGGTGTTATTGCCGCAGGACGAGCACGTGTAGCACGAGCCCGTGCGCTGCATCATGCCGCCGCACTGGTCGCAGGCCGGGCCGAGTTCGAGGCCCTTCATGCGCGCCGGGCGGACCGGCGGTGTGTCGGTGAGCGCCTTTGTGGGAGCGACCGAGGCACCGTTCTTGGGCTGAGCCGAGCCACCGGCTTCGCCCTCTGCCCCGGCCGACATCGGCACCGGACCCTCGTTTACGAACAGCGACTGCTGCGCGTCCTTGCGGGCCCTGACCTCGGCGGTCAGGATCCCGAGTTCCTCGTGGTAGTCCGCGTCGAGGAAGCGCGATGCGAGCCAGCGCATGATGTAGTCCGGCAACGACTTCGCGAACGGGATCTCCGGGTTCTTGGTGATCCCCTCCGGCTCGAAGCGGACGTACGCGAACTTCTCGACCAGCGTCTCGAGCGGCACCCCGTACTGGAGCCCGATCGACACCGCGGTCGCGAACGCGTTCATCAGGCCCTTGATCGTCGAGCCCTCCTTGCCGATATCCGTGAGGAAGATCTCGCCGACCGAGCCGTCCTCGTACTTACCGGCCGTGATGTAGCCCTCGTGTCCGCCGAGCGAGAACTTGTGGGTGATCGACTCGCGCTCCACCGGCATCTTGTGCCGCGCAGGCACCGGTGCCGCTTCGACCGCAGCCTCGACCTCGCCCTTGTCGCCCGCGTCGGTGCGGAGCGCCTGTGCGGTCTTGGAGCCGTCGCGGTAGATCGCGAGCGCCTTGAGGCCGCCACGCCAACCTTCGGCGTACGCCTCAGCTATGTCCTCGACGGTTGCGGTCTCCGGCATGTTCACCGTCTTCGAGATCGCGCCCGAGAGGAACGGCTGCGTCGCGGACATCATCTTGATGTGGCCCATGTGCGAGATCGCGCGCTGGCCCACCGCGACGTCGAACACCTCGAGGTGTTCGTCCTTGAGTGCCGGCGCGCCGACGATCGTCGAGTGCTCGTTGATGTGCGCCTCGATCTGCGAGACCTCGGCGTCCGTGTAGCCGAGGGTGCGGAGCGCGAGCGGCACCGACTGGTTGACGATCGTCATCTGCCCGCCGCCTACCAGTTCCTTGAACTTGACCAGCGAGAAGTCCGGCTCGATGCCCGTGGTGTCGCAGTCCATGAGGAACGAGATCGTGCCGGTGGGCGCCAGGACCGTGGCCTGCGCGTTGCGGTAGCCGTTCTCCTCGCCGAGCTCGACCGCCTCGTCCCAGCTGCGCCGGGCGGCGTCGAGTAGCTCGGTGTCGATCTCCTCCTCGAGCTCGTACGCCGCGTCGCGATGCATCCGCATCACCGCGTTGTGCGGCTCGCGGTTCACCTCGTACGCGTCGTATGGGCCAACCGCGGCGGCGACTTCGGCCGACTTGCGATAGCCGCGCCCCGTCATGAGCGCGGTGATCGCCGCGGCGACGGCGCGGCCCTCGTCCGAGTCGTACGGCAGGCCGTTCGACATCAGGTACGCGCCGAGGTTGGCGTAGCCCAGGCCGAGCTGGCGGAACGCGCGGGCGTTGTCGCCGATCTCCTCAGTGGGGTAGCTCGACGGCGAGACGACGATCTCCTGCGCGAGGAACACGATGTCGACAGAGTGCTCGAAGTCCGCGACGTCGAAGGTCCCATCCTGACGGCGGAAGCGCATCAAGTTGAGCGACGCGAGGTTGCAGGCCGAGTTGTCGACGTGCATGTACTCGGAGCACGGGTTGGAGGCGTTGATCCGGCCCGAGTTCGGGCAGGTGTGCCAGTTGTTGATCGTCGTGTCGTACTGAATGCCGGGGTCGGCGCAGCGCCATGCAGCGTCGGCGACCTGCTTCATCAGGTCCTTGGCGTCGACCGTCTTGGTCGCCTCGCCACCGTTGCGGGCGATGAGGTCCCACGACTCGCCGGCCTCGTAGGCCGCCATGAACTCGTCGGTGACGCGCACCGAGTTGTTGGCGTTCTGGTACTGGATCGAGGTGAAGCCCTCGCCGTCGATCGACATGTCGAACCCGGCGTCGCGGAGGGCCGCTGCCTTGTCTTCCTCCTTGGCCTTGCACCAGATGAAGTGCTCGATATCCGGATGGTCGATGTCGAGGACGACCATCTTCGCCGCGCGGCGGGTCTTGCCGCCGGACTTGATCGTGCCCGCCCAGGCGTCGGCGCCTCGCATGAAGGAAACGGGGCCGGAGGCGAGGCCGCCCTTCGAAAGGTGCTCGACCGAGCCGCGGATGTTCGAGAGGTTGATGCCGGAGCCGGAGCCGCCCCGGAAGATTTGACCCTCCTTGGTGTTCCAGTCGAGGATCGACTCCATCGTGTCCTCGACGGAGAGGATGAAGCAGGCGGAGCACTGCGGCTTCTCCTCGAACCCGACGTTGAACCAGACGGGGCTGTTGAACGCGGCCTTCTGGTGGAGCAGGATGTAGGTGAGCTCGGCCTCGAAGGCGTCGGCGTCCTCGTCCGAGGCGAAGTAGCCGCCCTCGCGGCCCCAGCCGGCGATCGTGCCCGAGACGCGGCCGATCATCTGGCGGACCGAGCTCTCGCGCTCGTCCGAGCCCATGCGGCCGCGGAAGTACTTCTGCGCGACGATGTTGGTCGCGTTCTGGGACCACGTGGATGGGAACTCGACGCCGAGCTGCTCGAAGGCCGGGTTCTCGGGATCGCCGATCACCGCGTCGCGGAGTTCCCACTCCACCTCGTCGAAGGGGTTGACCCCGGGCGTCGTGTGACGGCGCTCGATGGTGATCTTGTCTGTCCCTGTGGCTGCTCCGGCCATGCTCATCTCTCCTCTGGTGGTCCTCTAAGTCTCCCGAACGGGGTTATCCACTCTGGACCCCGTACCGGACGGAACCCACTCCCTCGAACGACGCAATTTCCGGCGTGATCTCGGGCAGGGTGCCGGCGAACTGGAGATACGCGCCGCGGTCGATATGAGCGAGGCGCTCGAGGCACAGTTCGCCGATCCGGCTTGCGTCGATCGATCCTCCGGAGCGTCGTGGCCTCGGCCTCGACCTGTCTCACAACGTCGGCGATCTGCCACGGCGGACACCGTGCGCTTGTGGGCTGCCCGCATCAGCGCTCCCCTGAGCTTCTCCGGATCGAAAGGCTGGCGCCCGCCGCCGCGTTTGACGACCTGGATGCGACTCGCGAGCGTCCGCTCGAAGGTCGTGAACCGCCGCGCGCATGCCGAGCACTCGCGGCGCCTGCGCACCGCGGAGCCCTCGTCGGCGGCTCGGGTCTCGACGACGGACGTGGGGGACTGGCAGTGTGGGCAGGTCATTCCGGGATGGATTTTACCCTATACATGGTGATGTCTAGGACCATCAAGCGCTACATATAGCGTGCCAGCCCTAATTGCACGCGAGTCTGCCGCTAACTGCCCGTCCCTGGGGTAAAACTCCTATACGTGGAACCTCGGAGACCTCTGGAAAACATGGCCGAAAAGCGCGATGCCGCTCTTGGCACGATGGCCGAGAAGCGTGATGCCGCGCTGGAGAACATGGCCGATCGCCGCGACGCCGCGCTTGAGACCATGGCCGATGCCAAAGAGGCGGCGGCCGACGCAATCGCCAAGGTCAAGCCGCGCCTTCGAGGGGTTTCGCACGAATACGCGTTCTTCGTGTCGCTGGCGCTCGGAGCTCTCCTGATCGTCTTTGCTCACGGCGCTGCGGCGCGCGCAAGCGTTGCGATCTACGCGGCGAGCCTCTCGGCGCTGTTCGGAGTCAGTGCCCTCTACCACCGTGTGAACTGGAAGCGGCCGAGCTCGCGGCGCTGGATGCGGCGCCTTGATCACACGATGATCTTCTTTCTGATCGCCGGCACCCTGACCCCGTTTGCGGTCCTGGTGATGGAGCCGCCGCTCTCGACCGCGCTTCTGGTGGCTGTCTGGGGCGGAGCGCTTGCGGGCACGATCGTCGAGCTCGTCTGGACCGACTCACCGAAGTGGGTGTCGGCAAGCGTCTACGTGGCGGTCGGGCTGATTGGAGCCGTCGGCTTCCCGGCGATCATCGCCGAAACCGGACGGACCGCTGGAATTCTGATCGCGGCCGGCGGTGTCCTCTACGTCACGGGCGCCGTCGTTTACGCCATCGGGCGCCCGGATCCGTCACCGGCCGTCTTCGGCTACCACGAAATCTTCCACGCGCTCGTGATCGCGGCCGCCGCTGCGCACTTCGCCGCGGTCGCCTTCTTCGCGCTGCCGGCCGCCTGACACTCGCACCCTCGTGCGCCCGTCGGCGGTTGGCCGACTAGGACGCTGGCGCCGAGACCACGCCGGCCTGAGCCTTGGCCGCTTCGATCAACTCGAGCACCTCGGCCTCGCGGCCTTCGCTGACCAGCTCGGACGGGGTCGGGGTCGCCGTTGACGATCCCCTCGAAGAAAGCCTTTCGGTCCTGGTAGGTGGGCAGATTGCCCTTGGCCCAGCCTCGAGCGTCGTTCAGCATCACCGCAAGCCGCGCGTAGTGCTCGCCGAACAACTCGGAGATCTCGCGCTTCATCCGCTTCGCGAGAGCGGGGGAGGCTCCTGCTGTGGAGATTGCGATCGCGAGCGGGCCGGTGCGGACGATCGCGGGCAGGATGAAGTTGCAGAGCGGCGGGACGTCGACGACGTTCGCGAGCATCGCCCGCTTCTCGGCGTCGTAGTAGACGCCGATGTTGACCTCGGAGTCGTCGGTGGCGGCGATCACCATGAACTTTCCCTCGAGGTCGCCGGGTTCGTACGCGCGCTTGACCCAGTCGATCGAGCCCTCCGCGGCGAGTGCCCGCACGGCTTCGCATGCGTGGGGGGCGACGAGGACGACGTCGCCGTCGCACGCGAGGAGGCCTTCGATCTTCTCGAGGCCGACGTCGCCGCCACCGACGACCAGGCACTTGCGGCCCGTCAGCTTGAGACAGGCGATATAGAAGGGCGTTTCGAGCATGCCCTGCACGCACGACTGATCGCAGATCCCCTTGCGGAGCTGGCAGACACATTCCTTGCCTGCGTAGGCCTGAGCGGGCATGGCCTCAGAGGTTAGAAGCTTGCCTGGACCAGGTCCGGGAGGTCGCGCATGTCGGTGAACGTCTCGTGAGCGCCGGCGGCTCGTAGCGCAGCCTCGCCGACGTTGTCCATGTAGCCGAGCGCGCGCATGCCCGCCGCGCGTGCGGCTTCGATGCCGACGGTTGTGTCCTCGACGACCGCGCAGCGCACCGGCTCATGACCCATCGCTGCGGCCGCGTGGAGAAACAGGTCGGGCGCCGGCTTGCCACGCTCGACCATCGCTGCGCTGAAGATCCTGTCCTCGAAGAGGTCGAGCAGGCCGGTGAGGCCAAGCGTGAGGCGGATCTTCTCGGGCAGGCCGCTCGACGCGACGCAGCGATCGAGCTCGATCCTCTCGATTGCGTCGCGAATCCCCGGGATCGCCTCGATGCCTTCCTCGAAGGCTGCATCCCGGCGGGCACGAAAGTCCGCGGTGAACTTCTCAGGGACCGGACCGCCGAGCTTTTGCTCGATGTCCGCGAGCGAGTCCTCCCAAGCCCGGCCCATGAAGTCGCGCATGCTCTCCTCGGTCGAGTAGGGCAGGCCCGCCTCGGTCAGGACCTCGGCGAGGATCCGGTTCGAGGTGGGCTCGGAGTCGACGAGCACGCCGTCGCAGTCGAAGATGACGAGCGTGATCAAGGGCTTCGTGGCGCGCCATAGATATAGAGCGGCCAGAGTTGAGTGTCGCGAACCAAGGCGCCTGAAAAGCTACTTCGCCCCTTCGGGGCGGGTAGGGAAGCCCGATTTTGCGCCGAACACCCCTTGCTACTCTCGCCGCCGATGCGCCTCATCATCACTGAGAAAAACAACTCCGCGAAGAAGATCGCGGACATCCTGAGCTCCGGCTCGGCGAAATCCGACGCGACCTACAAGGTTCCGTTCTACACGTGGACGGACTCAGAAGGCGACCAGATGACGGTCGGGCTCAAGGGTCACGTGATGGGTGTGGCGTTCCCGGACGACTACTCGAACTGGCAAAAGACGGACCTCCACGACCTGATCGACGCGAAGCTCATCCCGGAGCCGACGGACAAGAACGTCGTCAAGGCGGTGCGAAAGCTCGCGAAGGAAGCGGACTCGGTCGTGATCGCAACCGACTTCGACCGCGAGGGCGAATTGATCGGCCACGAGGCCCTTCAGCAGGCACTCGAATCGAACCCCAAGATCGTCGATGGCCTGATCGAGGATCGGCCGCCCGTCAAGCGCGCCCGCTACTCCGCGCTGACCAAGGAGGAGATCGAGCGCGCCTTCTCCGAGCTCGACGACCTCTCGTACGAGCTTGCCTACGCCGGTGCCGCTCGCCAGGACATCGACCTGATCTGGGGCGCGACGCTCACCCGCGCCGTTTCGCTCGCCACGCGCCGCTTCGGCTCCAACTTCCTCTCGGTCGGCCGTGTCCAGAGCCCCAGCCTCGGCCTGGTCGTCGAGCGCGAGCTCGAGCGCCGCGCCCACGTGGCAAAGCCCTACTGGGAGGTCTTCGCGAAGTTCGAGCACCCCGACGGCTCGTTCGAGGCGCACCACGCCACCGACAAGTTCTGGGACGAAGCCGAGGCGAACGCCGCGCTGGAGGACACCGCCAGCCCCGGCGTCGTCAAGGCGTCACCGCTCGCAAGAACACCCGCAAGCCGCCGACGCCGCTCAACACCACCGCCTTCACCACCGACGCTTCAAGCCGCCTGGGCATCACGCCCGCGAGCGCGATGCGCATCGCCGAGGACCTCTACATGGACGGGTTCATCTCCTACCCGCGTACCGACAACACCGTCTACCCGAAGTCGCTGAACACGCGCGAGCTCGTCCAGCAGATGGTGCGGATCCCCGAATTCGAGGCGGGCGCGTTTGTGCTCGACGGCGACATGGTCGCAACGCGCGGCAAGAAGGAGACGACGGACCACCCGCCGATCTACCCGACACAGGCGCTTCACCCGGGCGCCCTCGACGAGGGCCCGAAGCGCCGCGTCTATGAGCTGGTCGTCCGCCGCTTCATCGCGACCTTCGCCGGGCCGATGATCTCCGAGTCGACGCGCGCCAGACATCGAGGCCGGGGCGCGAGGGCTACTTCGTCCGCGGTTCGGTGGTCGTCGACCCCGGCTTCGCCCGCATCTATACCTACGCGCGCTCTTCCGACGACGAGATCCCGAAGCTCGAAGAGGGCCAGCAGCTTGCGCTCGACGGCGAGCCTTGGTCGGTCGCCAAGGAGACGCAGCCCCCGTCGCGGATCAGCCAGGGCAAGTTGATCGAGCTGATGGAGGAGCGCGGCCTGGGCACCAAGGCCACGCGCGCCGACATCATCCAGAAGCTCTACGACCGCGGCTACGTCTACTCGAACCCGCCGATTCCGTCAGAGACGGGGATCGCGATGTACAAGGCCTTCAAGCAGCACGTGCCGCGCATGGCGACCCCCGAGATGACGGCGGTTCTCGAAGCCGACATGGACAGGATCGCCGCCGGCGAGATCACGAAGGACGACGTCCTCGCCGAGAGCCGCGAGATGCTCCACGGCACCACCAAGGAGATGCAGGAGCGAAAGGACGAGCTCGCCAAGGTCATCTGGGCGGGGATGGACGAGGACAAGTTCCTCGGCCCCTGCGAGGTCTGCGCCGAGCTTGGCCGCACCGTCCACGAGGACGGTTCGCCCAACCGCCTCCGCGTGATCGACCTCAGAGGCGGCAAGCGCTTCTGGGGTTGCGAGGGCTACAACCGCGACGAGCCCGAGCACGCTGACTCTTGCCGGAACTCCGGCCCGCTGCCCGGCCGCGGCTACGAGCTGTGGCGCCTCGAGGAGCGCTGCTCGGTCTGCGAGACGCGCCCGCGTCTGACCGTCAAGGGCTTCCGCGGCCGTCCCTGGAAGCTCTGCCTGAACGACGACTGCCCGACGATGGTCGAGATGCGCGAGAAGCGCGCCGAACGCCAGGCCGCCAAGGAAGCGCGCGAGGCCGCGAAGGCCGCGCCGCCGAGTAACGGCGAGGTCGCCTGCGGATTCGCCAGGCGACGCCAAGGTTGCCGCCACCGGCGAAGAAGGCAAGTCCGGCGCGCGCAGACGCAAGCCGCCTTCGCCCGGGACCGCCCGGACCAAGAAGGCCGGCGCTCACGCACCAAGGCGAAGTAGCCCGCGGGCGCCAAGCCGAGGCCGGCGCGGTCCGTCGCTATCCAGCGCCTCCACCGCCGAGGTCGGCGCGGTCGTGCTATCAGCGCCTCCACCGCCGAGGTCGGCCTGGCCTTGCACTACGCAAGCCCAACCCTCCTTCGTTCTCGGCGCGCAAACGAAGAGGTGGTCGACCCGCACTAAGCAAGCCGATCACGACCTCGATGGTGGGGGCGCTGGCGCCACGCCGGCAGCCGCGCCGGCTCCCCGACGGGCTCCCCGCTGGCGCCCGCCCCGCCCCTACGCTCGCGCTTCGGCCGCTGCCAGCGGCGACGGCTCGACTCGCAGGAGCTTGCGAACCAGTGGGCAGCCACCAGTTCCAGCGCCCCATCAGCGAGATCACCGCGGGCACGATCAGCGCTCGGATCACCGTTGCGTCCAGCAGGATGCCCGGCGGCCAGGCCCGTGGCCATGATGCGGACGTCGGTGCCCGGCGCCGAGGCCATCGCGGTGAACGCGAGGAACAGGATCAGCGCCGCGCTGGTGACGAGCCGGCCCGGTGCGGCCGATGCCCTGGATCACCGCGGTCGTCCGTCGAGCCCGTGCGGTCGTACTCCTCTCGCATTCGGCTGAGGATGAACACCTCGTAGTCCATCGAGAGGCCGAACAGGAACGCGAACACCATGAGCGGGATCCACGACGGAACCGAGCCCGTTGCCTCGACGTGCCCCAGATGAGCTCGGAGCCGTTGCCGTTCTGCCAGACGAGCGCGAGCACGCCCCAGGCGGCGCCGACGCTCAGGATGTTCAGGATGATCGCCTTGATCGGCAGGAGGATCGAGCGGAACGCGCGCGCGAGCAGGATGAACGTGGAGATGGCGATCAGGGCGATCATCAGCGGGAAGCTTCCGTAGACGGCGTCGATGAAGTCGGCGTTAGCGGCGGGCTGCCGCCCACGAGAACGTCGGAGCCCGGCGAGTCGGCCGTCGGCGCGCACAGCTCGAGGTTGTCGTCGCCCTCCGTCGCTGCCGCTGTCGGCAATCGGGAACGCTTCGACGATCGAGGTGCCATTTGCGTTCCAGGTCGGGTCGTCCGGCGCGACGGCGCCGTGGATTGCCCTCGACCTCGCGGCCATCGCCGCCGCGACCTCGTCCGGGTCGGTGTCGCCCGTCGACCAGGATCTCGTGCGGCAGGAGCGAGCCTTCGCCGATGCCCGCGTCCTCGAGCGCGTTGAGGCCGTCCTTCGCGTCGCCGGCCTGGGCGATCGTGTTCGCGTCCGAGGTGCCGAGCTGCAGCCCGCCGAGGCGCGACAACGAGCGCGAGCACGAACGCCATGCCCGCGCCGGCCGCGAGCCAGCGCCGTCGCGAGACCGCCTCGGCCCAGCGGGTCCAGGCGCGGCTGGCCTTGTCGTCGGTGCGACGGTGCGGCCAGTCGAGCCTGCGCGCCCGAACTTTGCGAGGACGACGGGCAGCAGCGTGATCGCGACGAGGGTCGAGACGAGCGGGATCAGCATCCCGCCGTAGCCCATCGAGCGCAGGAACGGAAGCGGCAGCGCGACCAGGGCCAAGCAGGCCGATCGCGACGGTGATGCCGCTGAAGACGACGGCACGGCCTGCGGTCTCCATCGCGATCTGGACGGCCTCGTCGCTCGGATGCGCCGTGGGCGCGTCTCCTCGCGCCAGCGCGAGACGACGATGAGCGAGTAGTCGATCGCGACGCCCAGGCCGATCAGCGCGATCAGGAACTGGACGATCGGCGAGACCGTCGTGAGCTCGGTCAGCCCAAGCAGCAGCAGGAACGTGGTCATGATCGAGACGAACGCCATCAGCAGCGGCACGACCGCCAGGAACGAGGCGAAGACGAAGGCCAGGACGAGAAGGGCGCCGAATCCGCCGAGCAGCGCCTCGATCAGCACGCCCGGGCCGTCGGAGTCCTCGCCCGAGTCCTCGAATGAGGGCGTCGAAGCCGGTGAGGTGGACCGGCTGGCCCGCGACGGTCAAGCCCTCGAGAGCTGCGCTTGCTGCCTTCTCGGCCTGGGGTTCTCGCCGAATGCGGAGTCGGGGTCGGGTTTCGGATAGACGACCGCAAAGGTCGTTGAGCCGTCGTCTGAGACGAACGCGTCGTCGCCCGTCGATGCATAGGATGCGATCCGCGCGCTCGGGCAGCGCCTTGGCGATGGCCGCGTCGACGTCCGCCAGGTCGGCCTCACGGCTCGGGCGAGTCGATCGACCGTGCCCTCGGGCAGGGTCACGACCGGGATCAGCGGCGCCGTGTCGCCGCCGGTGCCGCTGTAGTCGCCTCGGCGATTGCCTGGTTCGTCTCCCAGCCCTCCTTGTCGGGCACCGAGAACTCGGGCTCGAGCGCGTCGGATGGCGGGGCCTGCGGCCGCGATGCCCGCGATCGTCAGGAAGATCCAGGCGATGACGACGGTGCGCTTGTGCGAGAGAACCCAACGGGTGAGACGATGCCAAGGAACGAGACCTCCGGATCGGGAAACTTTGTGGAGCCGAGGCTGCCAGCCGCCAGCTTACGGATCAATCCGGAATGTCCTTGATCTCGGACCAAGGGTTCGTGACCTGGGTCACGCTAGGTTCCGCTCCGTGTTCGTGACGCTCGAGGGAATCGACCGGTCTGGCAAGACGACACAGGCGGCAATGCTCGCTGGTGCGCTTGGCCCGGACACGCTTCTCCTGCGCGAGCCGGGCGGTACCGAGATGGCCGAAAGGGTCCGTTCGATACTCAAGGACCCGACGCTCGAGATGGGCGATCTCAGCGAGCTTTTTCTCTTCAACGCCGCCCGCGCGGACCTGATCGAGCGGGTCATCGCCCCGGCGCGTGAGGCTGGGCGCCACGTGGTCTCAGACCGGTTCGTGGATTCGACCGCGGCGTATCAAGGCGCCGCGCGCGGCATCGGCCTGGACCTGGTCGAGCAGCTGACAGGGATCGTTGCGGGCTCCTGCATGCCTGACCGGACCGTGTACCTGAGGGTCGACGTCGAAGCCGCGCACGCTCGCGGTCAGCAGAGGCTGGCCGAGGGCGCGGAGGACGGCGCCGACCGCTTCGAGTCAGAGGGTGTCGACTTCCAGCGCGCCGTCGCCGCCGCCTACGAGGAACTGGCCGACCGGCATCCAGAGCGCATCGTCCCGGTCGACGGCGAGGGCGAGCCCGGCGATGTCCACCGCCGGGTGATGGAGGCCGTCGGCCGATGAGCGAGACGCCGCAGCTTCTCGCCGAGGCAACCGAGGATCAGGCCGCCGCTCGAATAGCGCTTACCGGCGCACTCGATTCGCCGTCGCACGCGTACCTCTTCACAGGCCCGCCCGGTGCCGGCAAGCGCGACGCGGCCCGAGCGTTCGCGGCTGAGCTGCTTGCGCTCGGCGCGCCCGACCCCGGTTCAGCACGGCGCCGAGCGGTGGCCGATCCGTCCCCGCATCCCGATCTGGCCTGGCTTCGCCCGCCGGGGGCGCAGCACCTGGTGGAGGAGGTCCGAGAGCGAATCATCGAGGCCGCTCCATACCGGCCGTTCGAAGGCGAGCACCGCGTATTCGTCATCGAAGAGGCGGATGCGATGGCCGAGGAAAGCCAGAACGCGCTCCTGAAAACGCTCGAGGAGCCGGCCTCGTTCGCCCACATCATCCTCGTCTCTTCGCAGCCGTCGGCGTTGCTCGACACGGTGCGCTCGCGATGCCAGGCGATCGGTTTTGCGGCGCTTGCTCCCGATGCGCTCGCCGAGCGACTGAGCGCAGTCCATGCCGAGGCGGAGTCAGCCGAGATCACCGCCGCCGCTCGCCTTGCCGGCGGTGACCTGGAGCTCGCAGAACTGCTCCTGGCAGAGCGTGGGCAGGAGCTGCGCGCTGAGAGCCGAAGCCCTTGCGCGCTCCGCTCGCTCGGGAGAGCTCGACGATGCGCCGTGGAAGGGGCTCTTGGCCGTCGCAGAGAAGCGCGGCGAGGAGGTCGGCGAGGAGGTAAAGGTCCGCTTTGATGCTCTGGCCGACCAGGCGAAGGACGCCTCGGACCGGCGGGGAGAGCAGCGGCTGCGCCGCGAGGGCGCCGAGGCGGCAAAGCGCGCCACCCGGCGCGGCCGAACCGATGCGCTGGATGCCGGTCTTGCGCTGGTCGCAGGGTGGCTTCGCGACCTTGCGGCCACCGGAGACGGGGCCGGCGAGCTCGTCCTGGCTGCGGACAGCGTGCCGAGCTGGCCGAGGACGCGGAAGGCCTGGACCCGCGCCGCGCGCGGCGGGCAGCAGAGCTTGTAATGGAGGTCCGCAGGCGCCTTCAGGTGAACGTGTCCGAGGAGTTGGCGCTCGAAGCGCTCGCGTTCCGGATGGAAGCTGTCCTGCGGGACGCCTGATCGACTTTGAATAAGCGGTTCCGCGCCTTACATTCCCTGAAGTGGCGCGTTCGGTACGAATCCTTTCCAGCGGCCGCCGGAGCCCGTTCGGGGTCCGGATCTATCTCGCGTTCGCGTTTGCCGGCGTCGCGCTGATCACCGCGGGCCTCGTCTATCTGCTCGTTTCCGAGACCGGGCAGCAGGAGGCCGACCAGCGTCTCGACGAGATCGCTTCGGGTCAGACCGCGGCGCTTGCGGACGACGTGGGCGACAAGCCTCCCTCGAAGGCTCAGGCCGCGCTCGACGTCGCGACCCAGGAGGGATTTGCCGCGTGGGTGTTCGACGGCGACGGCAACCTGCTCACCTCCGAGGTTTCCCAGGGCGTCTAGCGTCGGCGACGTCGAGGACGGGCGCAGGGCAGTGAGCAAGGCGGTCGAAGGCGACCGGTTCGTCGAGCCGCTGCCGGGAGGTAACACGGTCGTCGCGGCAACGATCACGCGCAACGGCACCTTTGACGGCGCGATCCTCGTGCGCGCCGCCCGGCCCCCCGAGCTGCAGGAAGCGATCAATGCGGTCCGCGGCGACCGAATCACGGCGCTCCTCGTGGCGGTGTTCGTCGCCATCGCGATCTCGTTCCTGATCGCGAGCGCGATCACATCGCGGATCAAGAAGCTCGCCGATTCCGCTGCCAAGATCAGCCAGGGCCAGCTCGACCGGCCGCTCGAGGGCACCGGCGGGCGAGACGAGATCACCGATCTCGGCCGAGCGCTCGAGACGATGCGCGCGGCCCTTCGCCAGACCTTCGAGGCGCTCCGCTCTGAGCGCGACCGCCTCTCCGCGATCTTCGACGCGCTGTCCGATGCCGTCATGGTGGTCGGCCCGGACGGGACGGTGCGCTTCTCGAACCCGGCCGCCCGGCCGCTGATCTACGCGGACGGCAAGGTGGCGGCGACGTTCATCCCATGGCTTCGCCGCGCCTCACGCTCGGGCTCGGCTGAGCACGACGGCCTGCGCGTGGGCGAGCGCGTCTATGGATTGCAGGCTCGCGAGATTCCGGCGGAGGGCGCGGTACTGGCCGTCGTCCGCGACCGCACCGACGAGCTTCGCCGCGAACTCGCCGAGCGCGAATTCGTCTCGAACGCGGCACACGAGCTGCGAAATCCGCTCGCAGGGATCTCGGGTGCCGTCGAGGTATTGCGAGGCGGCGCCAAGGACGACCGGGAGGCACGCGAGCACTTTCTTCGCCGTCTCGAGCAGGACACAGAGCGGATCACCCGCCTCACCGACTCGCTCCTCACCCTCGCTCGGATCGAATCGGTGGGCGAGTCGGGCCCGGAGGTCATGGACGTCGCGATCGCTTGCGAAGAAGCGGCTCAGGCGTTCTTTCCGCCTGACGGAATCGGCTTCGAGATGGATGTCGAACCCGACCTGGCAGCGCAGGGCGACCGCGTTCTTCTGCGCCAGGTGCTGATCGGCTTGCTCGGCAATGCCTTCAAGCACACGACCGCCCCTGGCGTCGTTACCCTTCGCGCTCGCCGGGCCGGTGACGACGAAGTCCTGATCGAGGTCACCGATACCGGCTCTGGAATTGCTGATGACGAGGTCGACCGAATCTTCGAACGCTTCTACCGAGGCACCGACTCCCGCGAGAAGGAAGGCTTCGGCCTGGGGTTGTCGATTGCGAAGCGCATGGTCGACGTGATGGGCGGCCAGATCGGCGTAACGTCCGAGTACGGCAAGGGCTCCGACTTCTGGGTCCGCCTGCCCGCCGCAAAGCCCGCCGCGACGCCAATCGCATGAGGCGCATTCTCATCGCAGACGACGAGCCCTCGGTTCGCGAGGCGGTTGGCTATGCGCTCGAGCAGGAGGGCTTCGAGGTCACGATCGCCGAGGACGGCGAGGACGCCGATTCGAAGCTCCAGGGCGAGATCGACTTCGACCTCCTGATACTCGACATCATGATGCCGGGCAAGTCGGGCCTCGACGTCTGTCGCGACGTGCGCTCGCGCAGCCCGGTCCCGATCATCCTGCTGACCGCAAAAGACGCCGAAGTCGACAAGGTGGTCGGCCTCGAGGTCGGAGCTGACGACTACGTGACCAAGCCATTCTCGGTCCGTGAGCTGATCGGCCGCGTGCGCGCCCAGCTGAGGCGCCGCGAGCTCGACCTCCACTCCTCCGAGCAGGGCGGCAAGACGATCGACGCCGGCGCCGTCCGCATCGACCTCTCGCGCCACCTCGTCACCGTCCGGGGGGAGCCGGTCAACCTCACCCGCTCCGAGTTCCAGGTGCTGAGGCTTCTCGCGGACAGCCCGGGCCAGGTCTTCAGCCGGCTCGAGATCATGGAGGAGCTCTGGCAGTCCGAGTTCTCCGGCGACGTTCGCGCGTGCGACGTCCACATCTCGAACCTGCGCCAGAAGGTCGAAAAGGACGCGCAGGAGCCGGAGCTCGTGCTCACGGTCCGCGGCGTGGGCTACCGCCTCGCCGAGGGCGAGTAGCCAGCCTGACGCCTCTCCTTCCCGCCGAAAGTCACCTGAAGGTCCCATCGGTACCTCGAGGCGACACTCCGCGAGTTCGTAGACTGCGCGGCGCGCCGCCGTAGCTCAGCTGGTAGAGCACTTCACTCGTAATGAAGGGGTCAGCGGTTCGAATCCGCTCGGCGGCTTCAGGCGGCTGGAGGCTCGCCCGGCTCGCCGGTGTCCGTGGCTCTTCCGCGGACTCCCCCCGGCAGCCGGTCCACCACCCTCGCGAAGCGCTCGATCGCTCCCTCCAGCGGCTCGCCGATCTCGATCGCCCGGCGTACCGACGGCAACACGGCGATCATCTCGTTGGCTCCCGCGACGACCTCGGCGGCACGCTCCTGAACGAGCTTCGCCTCCGTGAGCATCTGGCTGCCGATCGCGCCCAACTCGGCGCCGCGCTCGTCGATCTTGCCGCCGAGGGTGAGGATCGCGTCCGCGCGCCGGTCGAGCGACTGGCCCAGCTCGAGCATGGCTTCGGCTCGCCGGTCGATTCGCTCGCCCAGCTCGAGCACCTGACCCGCGCGGCGGTCGAGGCTTTCGAGCAGTGCGATCGCCCGCGGAACCGAGCGCGCGACGTCCGCCATCGCGTCGAGATCGCGCATTACGCGCGAGCCGAGGCGGAGGGGCAGCTCGATCGGTGCGGTGAGCGGATTCACCCTTGGGAACTCTAGACCGGCCGCTGGATCCTGGCCTGTCGCTTTACTTTGGCCGCCCGTGTCCGACCATTCGATCTCAGTCGTCGTCGTCACCTTTCGCCAGGGCGAGGGCGTCCGTCGCGACGTTGGACGAGCTTTCGCGCCAGCTTGGTGAGGGCGACGAGCTGATCGTGGTCGACAACGCATCGGGCGACGGGACGGCCGATGTGGTGCTTGCCGCGGCGCCTCAGGCGAGCCGTGATTCGCAGCGAGACCAACGACGGGTTCCCGGCCGCCTGCAACCGGGGCGCGGCGGATGCGACGGGCGAGCTCCTGGTCTTCTTGAACCCGGACGCCGTGCCGGCCCCCGGATGGCGCGAGGGCATCGCCGCACCACTTGGCGACGGGTCCGGCTGGAGCGCCTGGCAGGCGGTCGTGACGGCTGACGGCGGCCATACCGTCAACACGCGCGGGGGTGCGGTGCACTTCACCGGCATTGCGTGGGCCGGCGGGGCAGGGGAGCCGTTCGAGCCGGCGGCGGCCTATCCCGAGCCGGGCTTTGCCTCTGGCGCGTGCCTCGCGATCGGCCGCGAGGAGTTCGCGCGGCTTGGCGGCTTTGCCGGCGAATTCTTCCTCTACCACGAGGACGTGGACCTCTCGCTGCGGGTCCGCCTCGCCGGCGGCATGCTGGGCGTCGCTGCCGGCGCGCGCGTCGATCACGACTACGACTTCGACAAGGGGAAGGCGAAGTGGCGCTACCTCGAGCGCAACCGCTGGGCGACGATTTTGCGCGTGTATCCCGCGTCGCTCCTCGCGCTGGTGCTACCTGGCCTGATCGCAACCGAGCTGGCACTTCTCTTCGTTGCCGCCGCCGGCGGCTGGCTTCCGCAGAAGCTCGCTGCCTGGGGTGACGTCCTCGTCGCGATTCCGCGGCTCATGCGCGAGCGGCGGGAGGTGAGGGCGTCGGCGCGAGTAGGCGCTCGGGAGCTTGCGGCCCACATGACGCCTGCGCTGGATTCAGCCTTTCTCGGCCGAGCGGCGGACTCGGCTTTTCTGGAGCGGCTACTCGCGGCGTACTGGCGGGTCGTCTTGCGCCTGCTCTGAGGCGCGGCCCGAAAAGCCATTCCCGTCGCCACCGCGCAGCGAGCGTTCGAGACGGAGCTCCTGGTCGAGGCGGGCGACCTCCTGGGCGAGCACCTTCGTCTCCTCGCTCAGGCGGGATGAGGCAACCGAAAAATTCAAGAGCAGCAGGAAGCCCACCGCGAAGGCGATGATGAAGATCGCGTTGGCGGGCAATTCGATGCCCATGACCGTCGCGATCGCGTCGAGGCCACCGGTCCAGATCGAGAGCACCAGAAGCGCCGCCGCCGCGACCATCCAGATGATCGCGTAGCGCTCGGCCAGCCGGCGGCGCCGGACCAGGTCGAGCACGAACAGGAAGATCGCGAAGGTGACGATCAGGGCGATGATCTGTGCCTTGGTCGAGATCCCGCCGGATTCCGAGTCCTTCGGGTCGTCGCCGCCGGCCGGGTTGAGTGCCTCGCCGATCTTGAGCTGCTGGGTCTCAACGCCCGGATCGTCGAAGGCTTCACCGCCACCACTGGGCAGAACGGTGGTGAGATTTGCGCCGGCGCCCCGGAGGGTCAGATCCTTCTCTTCGAGGACATCGCCTTCCGTGAGCACCCAGTCGCCCGCCGGAATCTGAATCGTGTCGCCGGGTTCGGCCGTGAGAATTGCCTCGCCGAGCCCGGTCCCTCGGCTCGCCCGTGACGGGAATCGTGGCCGCATGCGCGGGTGCCGAAACGCCAAGCGCCACCACGCAGAGCAGTAGGACGCGCCTCATTTGTCGTCCCCGGTGATCGCCCTGAGCTCGCCGGTGTCCATCGGCGGCCCACCGAGAATCTCGTCCTTGCCCGACGCCTCGATCGCGGTCGGGCGGCGGCGGAAGAGGCCGATGAAGATCGCCAGCAGCACCTTGACCATGTAGTAGGCGCTCCGGGGATAGTCGATCGAGCTCTGCCGTAGCCGCGCGCGTTCATCGAGACGTGCACCTCGTGGAGGCGAAGGCGATGCGCGTGCATCATCAGGATCGCCTCGACCTCGGGGTAGTCGTGCGGGTAGTCGCGCGCGAAGAGCTCGATACCGCGGCGGTTCGTCATGCGGAAGCCGGAGGTGGGGTCGGTGACCTTGCGCCGGGTGATCGTGCTCATCACCATGGCGAAGATCAGGTTGCCGGCGCGCCGGCCGATCGGCACCTTGTAGCCGGGCTCGCCCAGGAACCGGCTGCCGGTGACCATGTCGGCCTCATCGCCCTCTGGTCTGAAGCGCGTCGAAGCAGCTTGGGCAGGTACTCCGGCTTGTGCTGGCCGTCGCCGTCGATCTGAACGGCCACGTCGTAGCCGTGGCGGAGCGCGTACTTGTAGCCCGATTGCATCGCACCGCCGATGCCGAGGTTGAAGGGGTGGCGGATGACCACGGCGCCCTGCGACTCGGCGTGGGCGGCCGTCGTGTCGGTCGACCCGTCGTCGATGACGACGATGTCGAAGTCGGGCGCCGCGCGACGGATGTCGCGGATGACGCGGGCGACCATCCCGGATTCGTTGAACGCGGGAACGATTGACGAGCTTCTTGAGGGAGGATTCGGTGGCCATGGGCCGCCCGGAAAGCGTAGTCCGAGTTTTAGGAGTCGGTCGCCGAGGTGGAGGGCGCGGGCAGCTCGTGAGGCCCTTCTTCATGCCCGCGAGGAGCCGCAGGGCGACGAGCGCCTGCGCGTGGCTGGCCGCGACCTGTGCGGCTGAGCGCACCAGATCCGGCTCGTCAAGTTCGGCCTGGTCTTCCTCGTACGCCTCGATCAGGCCCAATTCGAGGTCGATGAGGAAATCGAGCAGGTCCTGCTCGTCTGCCTTGGGGTCGAAGTCTCTCGAGGCTGGTCGTACTCGTCCGGATCTGAGTCGGACCTCAGGCGGATCGACGAGGAGCTGGTCCATCGCCTCGCCGAAAGCAGTCGCGTGGTCCCCGGCGTGGAGCGAAGCTCCTCGAACAGCTCTTGCGCGCCGGCGTTGAAACGTCGCCCTCCTCGGCCGCAAGCGAGTAACGCAAGCTCCGCCGCCTGTTCCAAGATTGACGAGACGCTCCAGAGCGTCCGTCTGCTCGTCGCCCTCTGGGCTCTGCGCCGTCGCCGTCGCCGCGCACCAGCGAACACGGGATGGCGACAGCGCCCGCGCCGGCGATGCCGCGGCCGATCAGTGCTCTGCGGCTGATGCGGTCACGCTGCGGACCTCCGGTCACCGGTGCGCCGAAGACGAATGAGTCGGGCGCGACCTCGTCGCCCGTCTGCGAGCGAAGTGCTGCCAGCGCGGCGGCATCCTCGGTGATCGAACGGTGGATCGCCTGCCGCTAGGTGGCCGAGGAGAGGTCGCCGATTGCCGTCGAGCGATGCCTCGATCGAGTCCTGGAGCTGCACGACCAGTGCCTCAGCCGGGCTCTCGCCGGACGCGGTCTCGGCCGCGTCGGTTGTAGGCGTGCCGTTGCGCTCCTTCACGAAGGACCCGAGTTCCGAAGTCGAGTCCTCGCGCGCCGACGTGAGCGAAGAGACGACGTCGGCAAGTGGGGTAGCGTTGCCCGCTTCGCGCTCTTCAGCGCGGCCAGCACCGCGAGCTGTTGCGCGAGCACGGAGTTGAGAAGATCTGGATCGTTCCCGGCGGAGCGTCGTCGGCCTCGGTCGACCGCACGCCGCGAGCGACCAGCGGGGCCGCGACGGCAGCGCCCGAGGACGACGAGCATGTGGCGGCGCGAGAACTGCGGCGCTTTGGCGGTACCGCGCATGGGTGAAGGAAAATACTCTGGCATGGCCGATTCCCCCGATTCCCTCGACGCGCCTGAACGCGAAAGTGACGACGTGCTTCGCCTGCCCGCGGCTGGTCGAGTGGCGGGAGGCATGGCGGAAGATCCGCCCAAGCGCCACCAGGGCGAGGTCTACTGGGCGCGCCCGCTGCCGGGATTTGGCGACCCGGGGCCCGGATCCTGGTCGTGGGCCTTGCCCCGGCGGCCAACGGGGCGAACCGGACCGGGCGCATTTTCACCGGCGACCGTTCGGGTGACTGGCTCTACGGCGCGATGCACAGGGCAGGCCTTGCGAACCAGCCGACGAGCGAGCACGCAAATGACGGGCTACGCCTGCTGAACGCCTACGTCACAGCGGTAGTGCGCTGCGCTCCGCCCGACAACAAGCCGACAACCGTCGAGCGGGACGAGTGCATTCCCTACCTCGCGACGGAAGTTGGGCTCATCGACCGGGCGAGCGTGATCGTCGCGCTGGGCTCGTTCGCGTGGGACGGCGCGCTTCGTGCGCTGCGCCAGCGCGGGCACGAGACGCCGCGGCCGAAGCCCAAGTTCGGGCATGGTGCCGAGGCGGAGGTGGGGCCGTACACGCTCGTCGGTTCGTTCCACCCGAGTCAGCAGAACACTTTCACTGGCAGGCTGACCGAGCCGATGCTGGACGCGGTGTTCGCGCGGTCGGTCGAGCTGGCGCGCGCCTAGAGGCCGGCCGGGATGCGCTCGGGCCGCGACAGGCCTTCGTCTCGCGCCGCCTCTTCGACCGCGCGAGCGACCTCGGCGTGCACCGCGGGGTCTAGGGCGTTGGGGACGAGTTCGGCTTCGGCCGTGAGCCCGGCGATTGCGTGGGCCGCGGCGAGCTTCATTCCGGTGGAGATGGACTTGGAGCCGCTCGCGAGGGCGCCTCGGAAGATGCCGGGGAACCCGAGGACGTTGTTGACCATCGCGCCGTCCGCAGCGAAGGCGGCGCCCGCCTTCTCCGCCTCCCTGGGTGCGATCTCCGGGTCCGGGTTTGTGAGCGCGAAGATGATCTGCCCGTCGTTGACCATGTCTGGGCTGATCAGGCCGGGCTTGCCCGTGGTGGCGATCACGATTCTCGCGCGGTCGAGCACGTCGTCGAGATCGGTGACCTCGATGCCCGCGTCGCGCGCCTTCTGGTGCGACGCCTCGTTGGGATCGGATGCGAGAACCGCCTTGGCCCCAGCCTCCCGGATCAGATTGGCGATGCCGAATCCTGCCGCGCCCAGGCCCAGTTGGCCCACCACCGACTCCTCGAGCTTCATGTCTGCCTGGTCGCAAGCCACGAGAACGGCGCCGAGGGTTGCAACGGCTGTGCCGTGGACGTCGTCGTGCATGACCGGGATGTCGAGCTCTGAGATGAGCCGCGCTTCGATTTCGAAGCAGTCGGGGGCGCGGATGTCCTCGAGATGGATGCCGCCGAATCCGCCGGAGATGCGCTTGACGGTGTCGACGAACTCGTCCGGGTTGGTTGTGTCGAGGAGGATGGGGATTGCCGAGATGCCGACGAGCTGCCGGTAGAACATCGCCTTGCCCTCCATAACGGGCATGGAGGCGATCGGCCCGATGTCGCCGAGGCCGAGTACACGCGTGCCGTTCGTACAGATGGCGACTGTGCGCCCGATCATCGTGAACCGGTGCGCGAGCTCAGGCTTTTCGGCGATCGCTGTGCAGACGCGGGCGACGCCGGGCGTGTAGACGTCGCGCATGTCCTGCAGCGTCTTCATGTCGTGCGTGGGGCCGATCGAGAGCTTGCCGCCCTCGTGCGCGTGCATCGCCCGGTCCCACCAGGAGATGACGCGCACCCCGTCGACCTTTCCGAGCTGGGCCGCCACCCGCTCGGCCTGTCCGGGGTCGCGCACCTCCACGGAGATCTCACGGATGGAGCGGTCGCGCCCGATCGAGATGGTCTCGATGTCACCGATCAGGCCCTGCTCATCGGCAATGCGAGAGCAGACGGCGGCAAGCTGGCCCGGCATATGTGGCTGCTCGATGCGGTAGACGTAGTCGGCGGCCATCGGGAGCGAGACTAACTCGCGCCGCGCCGGGCACCAAGCCCTAGGGTTCGTGCCTTGTTCCCCCTGATTCCCCTCAACGCGCCGAACGCCCTGACGGTGCTCAGGATCCTGCTGATCCCGGTGATCGTCGTGGCGCTCCTGAACGAGACGTCGGAAGGGGATGTGATCGCGGCTGCGCTGTTCGCGCTCGCTGCGTTCACGGACGGTCTGGATGGGTTCCTTGCTCGCCGGCGCCGCGAGGAGACGACGTTCGGAAAGCTCATGGATCCTCTCGCCGACAAGCTTCTGGTCACGGCGGCGCTCATCTCGCTGGTGTCGCTCGACCGGCTGGCCGCGTGGGTGGCGATGGTGATCATCGCCCGTGAGTTCGCGGTTACCGGCCTTCGCTCGGTTGCGGCGGAACGGGGTGCCGTGATCTCCGCCAGTTGGCTCGGCAAGGTGAAGACCGACGCTTCAGATCGCGGCGATCATCGCGCTGATCGCGGTGGAGTCGTCACCTACGTGGCGTCGACATCCTCGTTTATGCCGCGGTCGCGATGACCCTTATCTCAGGGGCCGACTACTTCCTCGGCCTGCGGCGGTATCTGGAGGCGAACCGAGCTCGGAAGGAGCGGCGCGCGCGCCTACGGGCGATGAGGGCGCCGAGCTGCTCGAGCCAGTCGCGCTGCGACAGGTGGCGCGCCGAGTGAACGCCGGTCTCCACCTCGGCGAGCACGTCGGAGACGAGCCCGGTGCGCTCGGCAACGACGGTATGGCGGTGGATGGTCTCCAGGTTCTCCTGGCGGGCGACCATGAAGCCGCCGTCGCGAAGGGAGGGTACTGCGCGGCCACGCTGGCGCACCATCTCGCGGACGACGTCTTCGACGAAGCGAGGATTGCGGTGGGCCTTCTCGACGACGTGGGCCTCGTCGGAGCGCTTCATCAGCTCGTAAATCTCTGAGCTCATCGACGACTCGACGATGCGAAGGAGGTCGCGAGCGTCGATGTCGGTGTCGGCCCCCTCGGGAGCGCCGAGGTGAAGCTCGCCGATGCCGCGCTGGTTGTGGGTGGCGACGGGAACGGCTTGAAGATGCGCTCGATCTCATCGTCGTCGAAGCCGTCGGCGACCAGGCGCTCGCGGGCGCCGTCGGTGAGCAGGCCCTGCGCGCATGGGCAGGCCGTCATACCCTGCGCCTCGACGCCGGTGAGAGTGCGAGTCCCGGCTTCCGACGCGACCGCGGTGCCGTGGAGCTTGTAGATCTCCTGTGTTTCGAGCCCGGAGGCGGGGGCCTTGGCGGTCTCGGCGTAGCGCGCCTCGATGCGCACCTCGGCTCGCGCAGGCCGCTCTGGCGCTCGCGCACCTGCTCGGCGATGTGCGCCGCGAGTTCTTCCGCGCGAAGTGCCTCGGAGAGGACGACGCCGTCGATCGCTTCGTTCACGACCTCCTCGAAACGGGACATGTGCACGCCCGCCTGGTCTGGGTTGAGGTCGACGAAGGCTTCGAGCTCGGCGAAGAAGAGGCAGGGTGCGCCCGCCGGTGGGCGAGGTCGACGTGGATGACCTTCTCGACGCCGCGGACGCCGACTCGGGTGAGGCTGACTCGCGTCTCCGGGCGTTCCGGCCTGGACGTCGCGAGAGCTGGGGGAGAGCGACGTTGTCGTCTCGCTCATAGGGCTGAGAGTAGCGCGGCATGAGCCCGGGATTGCGGGCGAGTGCGGCCTGCTTGTGGCAGGTGTCGCATGCCGACCCCGTTCGATCCCTATAACTCCGCGCGCTTCGGGGGCCCGAATCGGAGGAGAGGATCGCGAGCACTTGGCCGGTGAGGCAGAAGGCCTGTTTGTACCCGCCGGTGGAGTCGACGGATGAGGTCGACAACGCCGTCGCGCTTCCTGAGATCGAGGAGCTCGCCGGGCTGATCGCACAGGGCCGTGAGCGGGGTTACCTGACTTTCGAAGAGATCTCGGCATCGCTGGAGGAGATCGACGTGACGAAGGAGCAGGTGCGCGATCTGCACGCGCACCTGATCGAGCATGGGGTGGACGTGATCGCGGCCGATGGAGTGAGCGCTTACGAGGAGGCGAAGGCGAGGCGTCCGGCAGGCCGAAGAAGCCGCAGCTGGATCTGACGGTAGAGCCGAGCCTGGATTCGCTTCGCCTCTACCTGCGGTCGATCGGCCGCGTTGAGCTGCTGACGGCCGATCAGGAGAGTCGAGCTGGCGCAGCGGATCGAGCGCGGGGACATGATCGCGAAGCGGCACATGGTGGAGGCAAACCTGCGCCTCGTTGTGTCGATTGCCAAGGGGTATCTGGGGAGAGGCCTGGGCTTCCTCGACCTGATTCAGGAGGGGTCGCTGGGGCTGATACGCGCGGTTGAGAAGTTCGACTACCGGCGCGGATACAAGTTCTCCACCTACGCGACGTGGTGGATCCGCCAGGCCGTGACTCGGGCGATCGCCGACAAGTCGACGGACGATCCGGATTCCCGTACACATGGGCGAGAAGCTCAACCGGGTGACTGCAGGTCGAGCGCCAGCTGGTGCAGCACCTCGGCCGGGAGCCGGAGCCGGCCGAGGTCGCGGCGGAGCTGAAGATGACGGTCCAGGAGGTGCGGGAGATCCTGCGCGTCGCGCAGATACCCGTGTCGCTCGAGAAGCCGGTCGGGATGAGGACGAGTCGGAGCTTGGGCGACTTCGTTGCCGATGATTCGGTGGAGGAGCCGTTCGAGGCGGCGACTGAAAACCTTCAACGTCAGGACATTCAGAGGGCGCTCGACGCGCTGCCCGAGCGTGAGCGGCAGGTGATCGAGCTGCGATACGGGCTTGCGCGGGCACGAGCCCCTGACGCTTGAAGAGGTGGGCAGGGCCTTCGGTGTGACGCGTGAGCGGATCCGCCAGATCGAGAACAACACCCTTCGCAAGTTGAAGCAGTTGCCAGAGGCTCAGACGCTTCGCGAGCTGGACCTGATAGCCATACGTCCCATTCCAGACGCGGAGACGCCGTGCGAATCTAAATTTTTCGGCTTTCGCAGGTTTAGGGCCGCTGGGGGTGGGGGCACCGAGGGAAAGAGGGGAACGCTTTTTGCGACACCCCAGACGGGAACTCCCTGAGCATCCCCGTCCAAGCCAAGACGGGCCGCCAGTCCCCCCGGGCGGCCCGTCTGCTTGTTTAAGCGAGTGCCGGAATCGGGCCGCCCCTCCCCCCGGGGCGGCCCGTTTCTGTTCTGGATCGGCTTCCTACCGCGGAGTTGTTTCGCTGTCGCGCAAGGGGTTATCCGAAGGGTCCCCTTACCGAAGGAGATTCACATGGCTGAAGCACCAAAGAACACCGATGACGCAAAGGGCAAGGTCAAGGAAGCCGCTGGCGATCTCACCGGCGACGACGACCTGAAGGACGAAGGCAAGGCCGACCAGGCCGTCGGCACCGTCAAGGATGTAGTCGACGGCGCAAAGGACAAGGTCGACGACGCCATCGACGGCGTGCGCGACCGCCTAGCGCTGACCTCGCTCTCGACGACTGTTGAAACGGGCCGCCTCCGGGCGGCCCGTTTTCGTTCGCCTAGTACCAAGAAAAAGGCCCCGCGGGCGGGGCCCGATGGGGGAGGTGAGAATCGAACTCACTCAGCACTAGGCATCGATTTTACAGACCGACCCGGCTCTCCAACTCCGGCGCTCCCCCTGCCCGCGAACAGTCTAGAAGAGCGCTCGACTGCATATTGCTCCGGTTACCGGTGCAATATGTCAGCGTGGTCTCGATCCGCGACTAGTCCCGCGCGACCGGTCTCGACACCAGCCTCGACAGCACGATCTGCGATCGCGTTCGCTCGACTCGGCCGTCGCGCTGGAGGTCAGCGATCAGCCGCTCCAGGTCGCGGTTGTCTTCGGTGCGCACCCGAGCGATCGCGTCGGCCTCGCCCGTGACGCTCCAGGCCTCCACCACCTCCGGGTGCTCACTGAGCCACGCCGCCACCTCGTCCAGCGTCGTGCCGGCGCGGCAGAACAGCTCCACCAGCGCCTCCGTGTGCCAGCCCAGCGCGCCGTGATCGACGATCGCCGTAAACCCCTCCAGGGCCCCCTGCGCGCGCATCCGGTCCACCCGTCGCTTGACCGAAGGCGCCGACAACCGCACTCGCGTGCCGATATCGCCGAAGGTTCGGCGCCCATCTTCCTGCAGCAGCGCAAGAATCTGCCTATCAACCGCGTCCATTCGTTGAATTATTGCGCATCTAAGCGTCAAAACGGCATTGACGCCTCAGAACGACCCCCGTAACCTCACAGTTATGCCAACTCACCCCAAGCTCGCCACCGTCCTCTTCGACGAGTCGCACTCCGAGGCGTGGACGATCAACCCGGACGTCGCCCTGCGGATGCAGCCCTCGCATCCCGCCGACTCCTCGCTCGAGCGAGCCGCGTCCCTGCTCGCGAGCGCCGACTTCGAGGTCGCCTCGCACTCCGACGGGCCGCTCGGCGCCTCCGTCCTCGACGGCGCCGACGTCCTCGTCATCGCCCACCCCTCCGACCCCGAGTGGGAGTCCACCACCGGCTACGGCACCCCGCGTCTCACCCCTGACGAGATCGACGCGCTCGAGCGCTTCGTATCGGACGGCGGCGGACTCATCGTCCTCGGCGAGACCGAAAACGAGAAATACGGCAACAACCTGAACGACCTCCTCGCGCGCTTCGGCATCCAGATCGAGAGCACCACCGTCCAGGACTACGAGCACCACCGTCAAGCCCCCTCGTGGATCCTCGCCGAGCTCGACGCGCCGGAGAAGCCCCACCCCGGCGCCGATCCGCTCGCTCGGGTGGACGCCGCCTGCTTTTACCGCGCCGGCACCCTCTCGCTCTCGAACGGCGCGCGCGCCCTCGCCCGCACCTATCCGTCCGCCAGCGTGCCCGGGGCACCCCTCGCTGCAATCACCGAACATAGAGCCGGCCGCGTCGCCGTGCTCTCGCGACTCCGACCTCTTCGGCGACGACTGCATCTCCGACCTCGATCACGAAGCCCTCTGGGTCAACCTCGCCTACTGGGTCAGCGCCAACGCCTTCACCACCAACGGCGAGCTCGAGCAGCCAGCCATTGTCTCTGAGCCCGACTGGCTCGAGCTCAAGTCCGCGGTCGCCCAGCTGCGCCTTCGCCAGCAGCCGGACGGGTCCGTCGACACCTCCGCCGAGGACACCACTCGCCTTCGGGAGCTCATCGACACGATCGCCGGCGCTACGCAGCGCCTCAAGCCTCACTTCCCCCACCAGGCCGATTACATCGACGCCGTCGCCACCGACCTCGTCGCCTGGGCCGACTCCGGATTCGCAAAGCCTGACTTCGGCCGCTCGACCGAGGCCTTCCGCCCCGAGCTCCATCGCGAGGACGGCATCCGTCACCTCGTCGTCTTCCCGATGTACAAGCAGAACGCCTCACGCGACGTCGCCTTCGAGGCCCTCATCATCGAGACCCCCTGGCCCGGCTGGGTCTCGGAGCTCGAGTCGACCCGCTACGACAACGCCAAGTTCGTGCCCGTCGAGCTCCTCGACCACACCGCCGGCTACGAGTCCGAGTGCGCCGTCCTCTTCCCGGAAACCTTCTCCTACGCGGAGACGCCCGCGGAATTTCACTTCGGCGCCATCTTCTGTGACCGCGAGGCCGAGCGCCTTCGCCGAGTCGGCTCCGCCGCCGCCGAGGCCCTCCATCTCAACCTCCCGCCAGACGCCGCGGCCCTCCTGACCTCACCCGAGCTCTCCCGCGACGCGTACATCCTCTGGGACCTCGTTCACGACCGCACGCACATGCGCGGCGACCTGCCCTTCGATCCGTTCATGATCCGCCAGCGCTCGCCCTACTGGATGTACTCGCTCGAAGAGCTCCGCTGCGACCTCACCGCCTTCTCCGAGGCCGTGAAGCTCGAGCGCGAAGGCTTCGCGTTCGCCCGCTACGTCCAGTACGCGATCCTCTTCGACCGTCTCTTCCGCTTCCCGCTCACCGGCAACCGCGTGCGCAACTACGACGGCCTCGGCGGCCAATTCCTCTTCGCCTTCCTTCACCGCGAGGGGTACGCGGAGTGGACCGACAACCGCATGGTCATCGATTGGGAGAACCTCGCTGAGGGCGTCGAGAAGCTCCGTCTGCGCGTCCAGGAGCTCTACCACTCGGGCATCGACCGCTCGAAGCTCGGCCAGTGGACGGCGGCGCACGACCTCGTCTCCGAGTACGTGCCGCCCGCCGAGTCCTCTGTCTGGGCGAAGGACCGCCGCAACCTTCCCGAGGTCGAAGAGCCCAAGGAGCTGGTCGACCTCGTCCGCGACGATGAGTTCCCCCTCAGCCTCTTCTACTCGCAGCTGCGACCCAAGCTCGCTCCCGCTCTCGAGCGCCCCGTCCCCGCCACGCCTGTAGCGTCAGCGGCGTGAGCTCGCTCGAAGGCAAGGTCGTTGCCGTCGCGGGCGCCGCCGGCGGCCTCGGCCCCACGGTCTGCCGTCGCCTCGCACGGGACGGCGCCACAATCGCCGCCACCGATGTCGACCAGTCCAAGCTGGACGCCCTCGGAACCGATCTCGGCCTTCCCGAGGATCGCTGGGACGGCCGCTCGGTCGACCTCCTCACGGCGGACGGCGCATCCGGCTGGGCCTCCGACCTCACCGGCCGCTTCGGCAAGGTCGACGGCCTCGTCCACCTGGTCGGCGGATGGAAGGGCGGCAAGCCCCTGGCCGAAGCCCCATTGGAGGAGTACGAGTGGCTTCACGACCTCCTCGTCCGTACCGTGCAGCACGCCACACGCGCCTTCCACGACGCGATCGCCCACGATGGCGGGCGCTTCGTCCTCGTCTCATCATCCCAGGCGCAAAAACCGGACGGAACCAACGCCGCCTACGGTGCCGCGAAGGCTTCGGCAGAAGCTTGGACCCTCGCCCTCGCCGACTCCCTCGCCGAGTCCGGCGCCACCGCGAACATCGTGGTCGTGAACGCGATCCTCACCCCGCGATGCGCGAGGACAATCCAGACAAGCCCTTCAAGACCTTCACCTCGGTCGAGGACATCGCCGAGGCGATCGCCTACCTCCTCTCGGATGCGACCGCGAAGATGACCGGCGCCCGGCTCGAGCTTCATCCGTAGCCCGTGCCTCCGCACGACTTCGCCTCCGACAACCACGCCGGCGTCCATCCGGACGTCCTGGCAGCTCTGGCAGCCGCAAACGACGGCCACGCAAGCTCCTACGGCGCGGACGAGTGGACCGCTCCGTGTCGAGGACATCATTCCGCGGCCACTTCGGGCCGGACGCCCGCGCCTACCTCGTCTTCAACGGCTCGGGCGCGAACGTCGCCTGCCTCGACGCTGTGCTGAAGCCCCATGAGGCGGCCATCTGCACAGACCGGCCCACATGCATGTTGACGAATGCGGCGCCCCCGAGCGAATCGCGGGCACCAAGCTCCTCACCGTCGCGACCGAGCACGGCAAGCTCACCCCGGACGACCTCAGCCGCTGGGAGGAGCGGCGAGACGATGAACACGCGGCGCAGGCCGCCCTCGTCTCCATCACCCAGTCCACGGAGCTCGGCACCGTTTACGGACCGGCGGAGATCGCCGCGATTGCCGACCGCGCCCATGAGCTGGGCATGCTCCTCCACGTCGACGGCGCCCGCCTCGCAAACGCTGCGGCGTCGCTCGACTGCTCGCTATCGGCGATCACAACCGACGCCGGAGTCGACCTGCTCTCGCTCGGCGGCACCAAGAACGGCCTCATGTTCGGCGAGGCGATGGTGATCCTCCGCCCTGACCTGGCGCCACACGCAAAGTTCGTTCGCAAGCAACTCCTCCAGCTCAACTCAAAGGGTCGCTACGGCGCCGCGCAGTTCGAGGCTCTCCTAGGCACGGATCTCTGGCGAGAGAACGCTCTCAACGCGAACGCGATGGCGGCTCGGCTCGCCGACGCCATCAAGGGCATTGACGCGGTCGAGATCGTCCACCCGGTCCAGGCCAACGCGGTCTTCGCCCGGCTCGATTCCGCTGCGATCGAGAGTCTGATCGCCTCACTGCCGGCAGAACACCCGTTCTACGTCTGGGATGAGGCTGAGAGCGTGGTCCGCTGGATGTGCTCTTGGGACACGACGGCGTCCGACGTCGACGAGTTCGCAACAGCAATCGCCTCGGTAGTCTGAGGCGGGCCCGCCCGGATAGCTCAGCTGGTAGAGCACTTCCATGGTAAGGAAGGGGTCGTCGGTTCGAGTCCGACTCCGGGCTCTCATCTGGATTAATGGTTCTCGGTTGGGGGTTGACTGTCGGGGAACGACCCATCTAGGCTCGTGCACGGCTTCGGAGAGGCAAGCGGGCCTGTTTCGTCAGGAAACGCGTGATGGGGACGACCTCCGAGGGGTTAGGGCCAAACTCAACACCGGAGGTATTTGAATTGTTCACATCGAAGAAGAGCCCTGCGAGCGTTGCTCTCGGAGGGATCGCCGCACTTGCGCTGATCGCCCCGGGTGTCGCCTCGGCAGGCGGCGGGCCCGCCGCGCTCACCGTCAACGACAATGCAGCAGGCGCTGGGCCGGCCGGCGCGAATTGCTCAAACGCGGATTACTCGTCGATCCAGGACGCGGTCGACAATTCGAGCAGCGGCGGGACCGTTCTCGTCTGCGCCGGGCAGTACCCGGAGTCCGTCCAGATCAACAAGCCGCTCACGCTCAATGGTGCGAAGGCCGGTGTCGATGCGCGTAGTCGCTCCGGCGCCGCTCAAGAGTCTGTGGTCACCGCTGACGAGCCCAACGAGGGCGGCATCAGTCTCGGCGCGAACGGCATCACGGTTGACGGTTTCGTCGTCGCCGACGCCGCCGACCCGTCGATCGGAGCCGGCATCAACATGCCTGCGGCTTTCGGCAACCAGACGGTTACGAACAACGTGATCACTGATAACGCGATCGGGATTTCCGCGAACAACTCGAGCGGGATGCCGTCGACGATCTCGAAGAACCGGTTTGACGCCAACAACGTCGCGGGCGCCGCGTCGGGTAACGCGATCTACGGCGATGCGAACGTCGACGATCTGACGATCGACCAGAACTCGTTCACCGATCAGCAGAACGCATCGATCCTGTTCACGGCAGGCGACACGTCGACCGTGCAGAACACGAACGTTTCGATCACGCAGAACAGGTTCGCGGGCGACAACGGCAACCCGAGCCACAACGAGCTCCGGGTCCTCCTCCTCGCTACCCAGGGCACGATCAGCGAGAACAAGTTCACCGACATGAACAACAACGCGATCCAGCTTGCCGATGGCAACAATGGGATCACGGTGTCGAACAACGACATCGACAAGAGCGGGTTCGCAGCCGTCCGCGTCACCGACTTCGGTGGCCCGGGTGAGAACTCGAACATCTCGGTGATCGGAAACACGCTGACCGGCAACGATGCCGCCATCAACATCGCGCCCGATGGCCTGTCCGGCACGCTCACCGCGTCCGGCAACCGCATCGTCGGTAACACAACCGGGATCCTCGAGAACGACACTGACTCGACGGTGAACGCGATCAACAACTGGTGGGGCTGCAACGCAGGTCCGGGCAACCCGGGCTGCGACTCGGTCGGCGGAACCGACGCCGGGGACGTCACCACGGCGCCCGTCCTGACCCTGTCGATCTCGGGTCCGGCCAAGATCAAGTCGGGCAAGACGAAGACGATCACGGCGAACATCAACGGATCTGGTCCATGCCAGTTCCCCGATGGCACCGTGATCTCGTTCGGCACGACCAAGGGAACGCTGAGCGGCAGCACCGCGCTGACCCAGGATTGCGCCGCGACCACGTCGCTCACGGCCAAGGGCAAGGGCGAGGTCACGATCTCGGCCACCCTCGACAACGAGACGGTCACGGATACGGTCACGTTCAAGAAGAAGAAGCACCACCGCAAGTAGGCCGAGCGACGCCTACCTGAAGGCCCTGGCGGCCCGGCTCCCAGATTGGGACCGGGCCGCTATCCTTTTCGGCACCTCATCGCTTCGGCGGAGAGGTCTTTTTTTCGTTCGGGGTCAAAACCTTGGCCCTCGGCCACAGAGGATTGGATTCATGGCTCGCGGAGACGTCCGAATCGCCGTAACCCTCGCCTGCGAGGAATGCAAGCGGCGTAACTACCAGACAAATAAGTCCCGGCGAAACACGCCGGACCGCGTCGAGATGCGCAAATACTGCCGTTGGTGCGGTCACCACACGCCTCACAAGGAAACGCGCTGAGCGCTCCCTGAGGACCAGTGGCAAAGTCCAGAGCACAGCGAAAGGCAGAGCAGCGCCGGCGTCAAGCCCGGGGCGGCGAGGCCGCGGCCGAATCTGAAGCACAGCACCGCACCCAGGTTCCGGAATCGGCCGACGTGACTGAGGCCGAGCTTGCCGAGCAGGGGGCCAATCTCGACGAGCTGCGAGGCGAACCCTCTGAGGCGCCAAAGGCTCCGGCTCCCAGCCGCGCTCAGACCACCGCGGCCGAGGACAAGAGCATCACGCGCCGGGAGCAAAAGCGCATCGAGCGCGAGAAGCGCGACGCCGCCAAGGCCTCGATCGAGCGCCGCAAGCCTCGCGAGCCCGCACCGGAGCGCCAGCGCGGCCGTGTCATGGGCTTCTTCGCGTCGTGCGTCGCCGAGCTTCGGCGCGTCCAGTGGCCGACGCGCGAGACCCTGATCCAGGCCTCGACGATCACCGTCATCTTCATCGCTGTCGCCGCCGCCTACCTCGGCGTCCTCGATGCCGCCTTCAACTGGCTCGTCCAGCGCATCATCTAGACGAGCCCGACCACCCGACCCCTACCGAGAGCTGAATTCCACAATGTTTCGCTGGTACGTGATCAACACTTACTCCGGTCACGAAAACAAAGTCAAGAACAACCTCGAGCACCGCGTCGAGACCATGAGCGCCGCCGCCCGCGTCCGGAGCGTCGTCGTCCCAACCGAAGAGGTCTCAGAGCTCAAGGACGGCAAGCGCGAGACCGTCTCCAAGCGCACCATGCCCGGTTACGTCCTGGTGAACATGGAGATGACGGACGACGCGTGGAACCTCGTCAAGAACACACCCGGCGTCACCGGCTTCGTGGGATCGCGCAACAAGCCAATCCCGCTGTCGCAGCCCGAGGTCGACCGGCTGATGCATCGCGAGACCGCCGAGCGGCCCCGCGCGCGCGCTCAGTTCGACGTCGGCGAGACCGTCAAGGTCATCTCCGGCCCGATGTCCGACTTTTCCGGCGAGATCGCCGAGATCAACGAGGACGCTCAGCGCCTCAAGATCCTTGTCTCCATCTTCGGTCGCGAAACGCCGGTCGAGGTCGGCTACGACCAAGTCAAAAAGGTCGCGTAACTAGAGAACCTTCCACGTTCGCTTCGCCGGCTTGCCGCGATTGGCGGCGAAGTCGGTGGCGCGGACCTGGAACTTGTGCTCGCCGGCCTTGAGGTTCTTATAGGCCTGCTTCGACGAGCAGTCTTCGAAACCGCCCCTGTCGAGCTTGCATTCGAACGACGAGCCGGCCTCGTTCGACTTGAAGGCAAACGAAGCCTTGTCCTTTGAGGTTGTGCCCTTCGGGCCCGAGGTGATCTTCGCCTTCGGCTTCAGCGTGTCGGCCGACCAGTCGGGGGAGGACGGGTGCAGGTCGCTCAGCGGGATCGGCTCCGGGTTGGAGCCGTCGGCGTTCGCGATCTCGAGCGTGTCGTCGGTGATGTCCGTGAACACGATTTTCTCCCCATCGGGGGAGTACGACGGACTGGTGTAAACGTCGGCATCGTCGATGAGCGTTGTGAGGGCGCCGCCATCGATGCCGACGGATAGCAGGTTTGCGCTGTTTTGCTGGAAGGCGACCGTCGTCCCATCGGGAGACACAGACGGCAGACGCTCCTGCAGGCCGGTGCCGGGCGTCAATGACGTCGAGGTCGTGTGGGGAGCACCGGCGACGGGCAGCTTGCCGATGTCGTAGCCGCTGACGGGTTCGCCGTAGTAGACGACCGTTTCTCCGTCGGGGGTGAACTCCGGGTAGTACTCCTCGCCGGTGTGGTTGAGGAGTTGTGTGACGGCGCCGTCCTCCTCGGCGTTGGCCATGTAAAGGTCATAGTCGGGCGCGACAGCGCCGGGCGTCGTGTCGCGGGTGCTCATGAAAGTGACGAGCTCCCCGTCGGCCGACATCCCTGCCATTTGGTCAAGGTTTTGGATCGGGACGCCCGGGCTCGAGGTGACCCTCTCCTTGTTTGATCCATCACCGTTCATGATCCAGACGTCGGAGGTCGCCTGGGTTCCGATGGTGAAGCTGATCTTCGTCGCGTTGACCGACGACGATGGAGTCTCCGCGTAATCGGTGATGTCCTCGGTCAGGTTCTTGAGCCCGGTGCCGTCTGGACGCACCCGGTAGATGTCGTAGTTGTTGTACATCTCGTCGGCAGCGGAGAGGTAGATGTAACCGTTCCCGCCCGGGAACGAGGCGCCGGCCGCCGATGGCCACGTGACAACGACAGCAGCGGCGAGCAAGCTCGCGACGACGCTTGAACGAAACCCCACGTCAAACCCCCAATTCGATTGCCTGTCGAGTCTAGGCCGCTCCCGGGGTCGGCGCAAGTCGACCCCTGTATCCTCGCCCGTCGCTATGGCGAAGAAGGTTCTTACAATGATCAAGCTCCAGATCCCCGCTGGGGCCGCCAATCCGGCGCCGCCGGTTGGTCCCGCGCTGGGTCAGCACGGGGTCAACATCATGGACTTCTGCAAGGCGTTCAACGCGCAGACGCAGGCCGACTCGGGAACGATCATCCCGGTCGAGATAACGGTCTTCGAAGATCGCTCCTTCACCTTCATCACCAAGACCCCGCCCGCCGCAGTGCTCATTCGCGAGGCTCTCAACATCCCGAAGGGATCCGGCGAGCCGAACCGCAACAAGGTCGGCACGATCACGCGCGCCCAGCTCAAGCAGATCGCCGAGCGCAAAATGCCTGATCTGAACGCGAACGACCTCGATGCCGCGTCCAACATCATCGCCGGCACCGCCCGGTCGATGGGCGTGGACGTCAGGGAGTAACAGCAATGGCCCGCAACCGCTCCAAGCGCTTCCGTGACGCGATCGGCCTGATCGACCGGGAGCATCAATACGAGCCCGCCAAGGCCGTCTCGCTCCTGAAGCAGACCGCCAGCACCAAATTCGACGAGACCGTCGAGGTGCACATCCGTCTCGGCGTGAACGTCCGCCACGCGGACGAGCAGCTTCGCGGCACCCTGCCCCTCCCCAATGGTTTGGGCAAGGACGTCACCATCGCCGTCTTCGCCGAAGGCGACGCAGCCCGCGCCGCCGAGGAGGCGGGAGCCGATCATGTGGGCGCTCAGGATCTCGCCGCGAAGATCGAAGAAGGCTGGACCGATTTCGACGTTGCGATCTCGACGCCGCAGCTGATGGGCCCGGTCGTTTCCAAGCTTGGCCGCGTGCTCGGTCCGCAAGGCAAGATGCCGAACCCGAAGGTCGGCACGGTCACCGACGATGTCGCGAAGGCAGTCGATGAGGCGAAGTCCGGAAAGGTCGAGTACCGGACCGACCGGCAGGCCGTCATCCACCTCGCAATCGGCAAGGCCTCGTTCGATGAGCGTGCGATCCTCGAGAACTACGCCGCCGTGATCGACGAGATCGTTCGCGCCAAGCCCGCTTCGTCAAAGGGCCGGTATCTGATCTCGATCGCGCTTGCGACGACGATGGGCCCGGGCATCAAGGTCGACACCGGCGTCACCGGGATCAAGGAGATCATGGACGCCCACGACGACGCCGCCGAGAGCCAGCCGGAACCCGCCGTCGCCTAGGCGATCTAGCACCGCGTTCGCGTGGGGCGCAAGGCAACGGTTGGTAGTTGCCAAGTGCCGAAAATCGGGTTATGTTCACTGCGCAAGGATGCGCCGAAGCGCTTGGACGCGCATCCAGCTACCCCAGGTTCATAGGACCTAGGAGGGAGATACGTGAGAAGTCGGTTTGCGAATGCACTCAGCCCGTGGCGGGCAGGGGCGCTTGTGGCCTTTGTGGTCCTGGCGCTAGGGGGGACTGCGGTTGCCGCCCATCTCATCACCGGGAAGGACATCAAAAACGGGAGCCTCGGTGCCGCGGAGCTGAAGAAGAGCGTGAGGGACAAGCTGAAGGCCATCCCGGTCCAGGTCTCCGGTGCGCTTCCGAGCAAGAGCTTCGACGCGTCCAACCCGTCGGTGTCCAACACCAACGATGGCGTTGAGTTCGGTCCTTATGCAGACGGTGGAGCCGCGGGTGGGTCCATCTGCAGCTCGGCTCTGAACGGCAAGACGCTTGCGGATGTCACGCACCTTGCCTACGTGGCTCGCTACACGGCGACTGGCGATTCAAGCGGAGTCGGCGTTCCGTATCTCCGCATCTTCACGGAGAGCGACACGCATGACGCGATCTTCTCGCCCAACACTCAGCCGCCTGACTCCGATACGGCCGAGGGTCCGTTCCACACGTGGGTCGCGACGACCGGCGTTTGGCGCTACGACGACGATGGCGGCTCCGGTGGCGAGTACGGCGTGAACGGCGCTCCATTCTCGCAGCTCCAGGCTGACCACGGGACCGATGAGATCAGCACCATCTGCATCTCGACCGGTTTCTCGTCGGGCAACGACCTGAACGCGCTGCTTCGCAGCTGGGAGATCAACGCGAAGGATTACTCGTTCGGCCTCTGAGAAGACGCTGACGGATCCTGTAGCGGGCCCGCGAACCAGCGGGCCCGCTACGAGGGTTCGATCATCGGCCCGTTTCCTCGAGAGGTGACGGCTACAATCGCCGCACAACCTGCCTGCCGAAGACAACTGGCCGGACTCGCTCCGTAACTCCAGTCGAGGTGGCGCCCGAGGAACAGTCTCCCCGAGCCCGCCTGCGTGCGGGCTTATTTATTTGCTCTTTGAGACAGAAACATGGATAGAGACCAAAAAACAGCCGTAATCGACTAGCTCGCCGACGACCTCGGTGCCGCTCAGGCAATCTTCGCCGTCGACTACAAGGGCATCAGCGTTCCCCAAGCCGCAGAGCTCCGCACGAAGCTGCGCGAGTCAGACGCCCAGTTCAAGGTCGTCAAGAACCGGCTCGCCAAGCTGGCAGCCGCAAAAGCCGGGACGGAGAACATCGACGATCTCCTCCAGGGCCCGATCGCGCTCACATTGATCAAGGGCGACCCCGTGGTCGTCGCAAAGACGATCACTACCTTCACCAAGGAGCACGACGTCCTCCAGTTCATGGGCGGAATCATGGACGGCGCGCCTGCTCGCCGTCGATGACTTCAACGCCATCGCCCGCCTCCCCGGCCGCGATGTTCTCTACGGCCAGCTCGTGGGTCTCACGGCCAGCCCGCTCACCGGCCTCGTCACCGGCATGTCGAACCTGATTTCCGGCCTCGGCCGCCAGCTCGCGCAGATCGCCGAGCAGGGCCTGGTCACCGGCGAGGCCCCGCCCGCCGAGGAGGCACCCGCAGCGGAGGTCGAGCCCGAGGCCCCGGTCGAGGAGCCCACCCCGGACGAGACGCCCGTCGAAGAGCCCCCGGCTGAGGAACCAGCTCCCGAGCCCGAGGCAGCTGACTCCACTGACACTTCCGAGGCCGAAGAGGCCTCTGATGAAACCGAAGCAAACGAGGAGCCGTCTGAGGATCCTGCGCCGGATGGCGAGGACTCCGAGGCTGCGGATTCCGAAGACACTCCCGAGGAGGAATAAAGCATGGCAACCAGCACTGCAGATTGGATCGAGGAGCTCAAGGGCATTTCGGTGCTCGAGCTTTCCGAGCGCATCAAGGCGCTCGAGGAAGAATTCGGCGTTAGCGCAACAGCGGTCGCTGCCGCGGCACCCGCCGCTGGCGGCGGCGGTGGCGATGCAGCCGCCGAAGAGGAGTCGTCGACGGTCGATGTCATCCTGACCGGCGCGGGCGACAAGAAGGTCCCCGTGATCAAGGCGGTCCGTGCGGCCACCGGCCTCGGCCTCAAGGAGGCGAAGGCGGTTGTCGACGACGCCCCTCAGCCCGTGAAGGAGGGCATCGAGCGCGACGAAGCGGAGAAGCTCAAGGCCGATCTCGAAGAGGCCGGCGCCACCGTCGAGCTGAAGTAATTGGACGAGGCCGCTCGGCGGCCTTGTAGCGCGCGCGGCCGGTGTTGTATATTCATCGGTCGCGCCTTTTTCCCGAACTCTTGCGCGGGGTTCGTACACATTTCGACCATCTGAGGAGTCGCCCAGTTGGCCAGGTCTCATGCTGCCCCTGTCACGCGGAGGTCATTTTCACGACTTCCGGAACCTTACGAAGTACCGCACCTGATCGATATCCAGCGTCGCTCATTCGAGGCTTTGACCTCGGAGAAGGGCATGCTGCGCGAAACGATCGACGATATTTCGCCGATCGAGGACTACACCGGAAACCTCGCCATCGTCTTTGGCGAGCTCTCCTTCGGTGAGCCCGGCCATACCGTCGCCGAGTGTCGCGAGAAGGACGTCACCTACTCGCGTCCCTTGAACGTCAAGGTCGCATTCCAGAACCGCGAGACGGGTGAGATCCGGGAGCAGACCGTCTTCATGGGCGACTTCCCGTGGATGACCGAGCGGGGCACTTTCATCATCAACGGCACCGAGCGCGTCGTCGTAACGCAGCTCGTCCGTTCGCCAGGTGCGTATGTGATGGAGCCGAAGGACCGCGAGAAGCAGGTCTTCATCGCGAACCTGATGCCGTCGCGTGGCTCGTGGCTCGAGCTCGAGATCGACAAGAAGGGTCTCGTCTTCGCCCGCATCGACCGCAAGCGCAAGCTGCCGGTCACCGTGCTTCTGCGCGCGATGGGATACGAGACCGACGAAGAGATCCTCGCCATGTTCGACAACTCCGTCTACATGCGCCACACGGTGGCGAAGGACACGGAGCCCACCCGGACGACCGAAGGCGCGCTCATCGAGCTCTTCAAGAAGCAGCGACCCGGCGAGCCGCCGTCAGTCGATGCCGCGAAGGCGCTCCTCGAGCAGCTCTTCTTCGACCCCAAGCGCTATGACCTCACGCGGGTCGGCCGCTACAAGCTGAACGCGCGCCTCGACCTCGACGTCGACCTCGAGCACCGCACGCTCACCAAGGACGACATCGTCGCGCTGATCAAGGAGCTCGTCTCCCTGCCGCAGCATCCTCGGCGTTCCCGAGGAGATCGACGAGGAGAACCCGATCAAGGACTACGCGGCGGAGGCAGTCACCTACTCCCGCGAGCCCCTGAAGGACCACCTCGACGAGTACGAGCACTTCGGCAACCGTCGCCTGCGCACCGTCGGCGAGCTGATCCAGGACGCGTTCCGGGTCGGTCTCTACCGGATGGAGCGCGTCGTACGCGAGCGCCTCACCACCGAGGACGCCGACGCGATCACGCCGCAGACGATCATCAACATCCGCCCTGTCGTCGCCGCGCAGAAGGAATTCTTCGGCTCCTCGCAGCTGTCGCAGTTCATGGACCAGACCAACTCGCTGGCCGGTCTGCGGCACCGTCGCCGCCTGTCGGCGCTCGGCGCCGGCGGCCTGACCCGCGAGCGCGCGCCCATCGAGGTCCGCGACGTGCACCCGACCCACTATGGCCGCATGTGCCCGATCGAGACCCCTGAGGGTCCGAACATCGGACTCATCGGCTCGCTCTCCTCATACGCGGAGGTGTCCGAGCACGGCTTCGTCACGACCCCGTACTTCGTCGTGAAGGATGGGAGCGTCACTGACGAGATCGTGCATCTCGACGCCACGCAGGAAGAGGAGAAGATCATCGCTCAGGCCTCGGCTGAGGTCGACCGCAAGACCGGCAAGCTCAAGGGACCTCTGGTCTCTTGCCGCGTCGGCGAGGGCGAAGTCGGCCTCATGGCGCCCAAGCAGGTCGACCTGATGGACGTCTCCCCGACCCAGGTCTGGTCGGTCACGACGTCGCTCATCCCGTTCCTCGAGCACGACGACGCCAACCGCGCCCTGATGGGCTCGAACATGCAGGCACAGGCCGTGCCGCTGCTCAAGCCGGAGGCGCCGCTGATCGGCACCGGCATGGAGCGCCGCGCCGCCGTCGACACCGGCGACGTCACCGTCACCGCCACCGCTGGCGAGGTCGCATATGTCGACGCCGAGAAGGTCATCGTCTCGCACGGTTCAACAGCAAGGAAGAGCACGACCTCGACAAGTACCGGCGCTCGAACCAGGGCACGCTCATCCACCAGACCCCGATCGTCAACGACGGGCGACAAGGTGAAGGCGGGCGACGTCCTCGCCGACGGCTCGTCAACGGCCGGCGGCGAGATCGCGCTGGGCAAGAACTGCCTGGTCGCCTTCATGTCCTGGGAGGGCTACAACTTCGAGGACGCGATCATCCTCTCGGAGCGCCTCGTAAAGGACGACGAGCTCACCTCGATTCACATCGAGGAGTACGAGATCGACGCCCGCACGACGAAGCTCGGCGACGAGGAGATCACCCGCGACATCCCGAACCGCTCGGAAGAGTCGCTTCGCAACCTCGACGAGCGCGGCATCGTCCGCATCGGCGCCGAGGTTCAGTCCGGCGATCTCCTGGTCGGCAAGGTCACGCCGAAGGGCGAGACCGAGCTGACGGCTGAGGAGAAGCTGATCCGCGCGATCTTCAAGGAGAAGGCGCGCGAGGTCCGCGACACCAGCCTCAAGGTTCCGCACGGCGAGGGCGGCGTCGTCATCGACGTCATCACCTTCGACCGCGAGAACGGCGATGACCTCGCACCCGGCGTCAACAGCCTGGTCCGCGTTTTCGTCGCGACCAAGCGCAAGATCGCGGAGGGCGACAAGCTCGCCGGCCGCCACGGCAACAAGGGCGTCATCTCCCGGATCGTTCCGGAAGAGGACATGCCCTTCCTCGCCGACGGCACCCCGGTCGACGTCATCCTCAACCCGCTCGGCGTGCCGAGCCGTATGAACATCGGCCAGATCCTCGAGACCCACCTCGGGTGGGCCGCGATGAACGGCTGGTACGACGACGGCACCGAGGCCTACAAGAACAGTCAAGGACACGCGACGGCCGCGTCTACGTCGCCACCCCGGTGTTCGACGGCGCGAGCGTCGAGGAGGTGGACGACGCGCTGGTCGACGTGGCAAGAAGAGCACGCGGATCGCGGCATCGACCTCGGTCTCGACAAGAGCGCTCGCGCCGGTGCCGCGTTCGGCCGGCCGTGCACAGCTCTACTCGGGTCGCACCGGCGAGCCCTTCGAGGGCAAGGTCACGGTCGGCGCCATGTACATCCTGAAGCTGCTCCACCTCGTGGACGACAAGATCCACGCCCGTTCGACCGGCCCCTACTCGCTCGTCACCCAGCAGCCGCTGGGCGGTAAGGCGCAGTTCGGCGGTCAGCGGTTCGGTGAGATGGAGGTGTGGGCGCTCGAGGCATATGGCGCCGCGTACACGCTCCAGGAGATGCTCACGGTCAAGTCCGACGACACGGTCGGCCGCGTCAAGGCCTACGAGTCGATCGTCAAGTCCGAGAACATCGCCGAGCCGTCAGTGCCGGAGTCGTTCAAGGTGCTCCTCAAGGAGATCCAGGCCCTGTCCCTCGACGCGACCCTGGTCGCCGAGGAGGGCGAGGTCGACCTCGGCGAAGAGGACGACGAGCTCCTCCGCGCAGCGGAAGAGCTGGGTATCGATCTCTCCGGTGTTCGCGCCGAGGGCGCCGAGAACGGTGGCGCTGCCGACGAGTCAGAAGAGCAGGTGGTCGCCGAAGGCGATGGCGGGTCCGACGGAGCGGCTGAAGAGGCCAAGGAAGCTCCGGTGAAGGAGTAATGAGCATGGATATCAATAATTTCGACGCGATCGAGATCGGTCTCGCTTCGTCCAAGAAGATCCGCGGCTGGAGCCACGGTGAGGTCACGAAGCCGGAGACGATCAACTACCGCACTCTGAAGCCCGAGAAGGATGGGCTTTTCTGCGAGCGCATCTTCGGTCCCACCAAGGACTGGGAGTGCTATTGCGGCAAGTACAAGCGCGTCCGCTACAAGGGCATCGTCTGCGAGCGCTGTGGCGTCGAAGTCACGCGCTCCAAGGTGCGACGCGAGCGGATGGGCCACGTCGACCTGGCGGCTCCCGTCTCGCACATCTGGTTCTTCAAGGGCGTCCCCTCGCGGATCGGCTACCTGATCGACATGGCTCCGAAGGAGCTCGAGAAGGTTCTCTACTTCGCGGCATCGATCGTCACGCACGTCGACGACGAGGCCCGCACCAAGGACCTGACCAAGCTCGAGAAGGAAGTCAACAAGGTTCTCGACTCCTACAAGGCCGAGCGCGAGCAGCGCACGCAGGAGCTGGCCGAGTCACTCAGCCGCCGCACCGCGTGGCTCGAGGGCGAGAACGCCAAGCAGGGCTGGGACGGCGAGGATGAGCTGTGGGCTGAGAACCTCAGCTTCACCAACCCCAAGAAGCTCGACGACGCTGAGCGCACGAAGGCTCTGAAGGAAGTCAAGAAGGCACTCGACTCCGAGATCGCCGACACCGAGGCCTACATCGACGACGCCATTGAGCGCATGGAGCGGGTCTGGGAGATCTTCCAGACGATGAAGGTCAAGGACGTCATCAACGACGAGGGCGATTTCCGCGAGCTCAAGGAACGCTTCGGATCCCCGTTCGGATGGGGCGAGTACTTCCGTGGCGGCATGGGCGCGGAGTCGATCCGCGACCTCCTCGAGCAGGTGAACCTCGAGGCCGACATCGAAGAGCTCGAGCAGATGATCAACACATCGAAGGGCCAAAAGCAGGCCCGCGCGGTGAAGCGCCTGAAGGTTGCATCCGCCTTCCAGCACTCCGACAACCAGCCGGGGTGGATGGTCCTCGACTGCGTGCCCGTGATCCCGCCGGAGCTGCGCCCGATGGTGCAGCTCGACGGTGGTCGTTTCGCGACCTCCGACCTCAACGACCTCTATCGCCGCGTCATCAACCGGAACAACCGCCTGAAGCGGCTTCTGGACCTCGGCGCGCCGGAGATCATCGTCAACAACGAGAAGCGGATGCTCCAGGAGGCCGTCGACGCGCTGTTCGACAACGGCCGCCGTGGGCGTCCCGTCACCGGCCCCGGCAACCGGGCGCTCAAGTCACTCTCGGACATGCTCAAGGGCAAGCAGGGCCGGTTCCGTCAGAACCTGCTCGGTAAGCGCGTGGACTACTCCGGCCGTTCGGTCATCGTGTCGGGCCCGAGCCTCAGGCTCCACCAGTGCGGCCTGCCGAAGCTGATGGCGCTGGAGCTGTTCAAGCCGTTCATCATGGCCCGCCTCGTCGAGCGCAAGGCCGTGCAGAACATCAAGGCGGCCAAGAAGATGGTCGACTCGATGGTGCCCGAGGTCTGGGACGTGCTCGAGGAGGTCATCCACGAGCACCCCGTGCTCCTCAACCGCGCGCCGACGCTCCACCGCCTGGGCATCCAGGCGTTCGAGCCGGTGCTGGTCGAGGGCAAGGCGATCCGGGTTCACCCGCTCGTCTGCCACGCCTTCAACGCGGACTTCGACGGCGACCAGATGGCCGTCCACGTCCCGCTGTCGGCGGAGGCTCAGGCAGAGGCGCGAGTGCTCATGCTCTCGGCGAACAACATCCTCTCGCCGGCAAACGGCCAGCCTCTTGCGACGCCGTCGCAGGACATGGTGCTCGGCATCTACTACCTGACGTACGCGTCGGATGACGTCGAGCAGATCGACGTCTCGAAGCTCGACCGCAAGCCCCATCCGTTCCGGACGGCGCAGGAGGCTGAGCTCGCGTATGAGCGTGGATTGGTCGCAGCTCCAGGATTACGCCGAGTACCGGCGTGCCGGTGGAGAGCATCACGTCCTGACGACCGTCGGGCGGATCATCTTCAACGACCGCGGTCGAGCGTGCGCTCGCCGAGGCACTCGACAACGAGTGGGATCCCTCGACGTACAACTTCGTCAACAAGACGCTCAACAAGAAGGAAATCAACGCGATCGTCGGCAGCCTGATCGAGGCCTACGGTGCCGGTGCGATCGCACAGGCGCTCGACGCGTTCAAGGAGCTCGGCTTCCACTTCGCCACCCAGGCCGGCATCACGATCGGCAAGAACGACGTCATCTCGCCCCCCTCCAAGGAGGCGATCCTCGAGCGCTACGAGGGCGAGGCATCGAGACATCCTCTCCGAGTACGAGGAGGGCTACATCACGGCCGACGAGCGCAAGGAGCGGGTCACCCAGCTCTGGAACGCGGCAACCGACGAGGTCGCCCAGGCGATGCAGGACAACCTCGAAGAGCTGAACCCCATCTTCATGATGGCCAACTCCGGCGCCCGAGGCTCGTTCAAGCAGATCCGCCAGCTCGCCGGAATGCGAGGCCTGATGGCCAATCCGAAGGGCGAGATCATCGAGCGTCCGATCAAGGCCAACTTCATGGAAGGCCTGACCGTTCTCGAGTACTTCATCTCCACCCACGGCGCCCGTAAGGGCCTCGCGGACACGGCGCTCCGCACAGCGGACTCCGGCTACCTGACGCGTCGACTCGTGGACGTTGCTCAGGACGTGATCGTCCGCGCCGAGGATTGCAAGACCAAGGAATTCATCGAGATGCCGATCCTCCTTGAGGACGGCAGCCCGAACACGAACCTGCTCGGTCGCTTCTGCGCCAAGAAGTTCGCCACCAAGCGCGGTCGCGAGCTCCTGAAGCGCAACCAGGAGATCGACAAGCCCGAGCTCGCGGAGCTCGTCGAGGCATGTGCCGGAGACGACGACGCAATGGTTCCCGTCCGTTCGACGCTCAAGTGCGAGCTCAACTCCGGTGTGTGTCAGCACTGCTACGGCCGCGGCCTGGCGACGGGCAACCTGGTCGAGATGGGCGACGCGGTCGGAATCATCGCCGCGCAGTCGATCGGCGAGCCGGGTACCCAGCTGACGATGCGGACCTTCCACACCGGTGGTGTGGCGGGGCTCGACATCACGCAGGGTCTGCCTCGTGTCGTGGAGCTGTTCGAGGCTCGTAAGCCGAAGGGCCTGGCGCAGATCGCCACGGTCGAGGGCAAGGTCTCGGTCGAGGAGAACGATAAGGCGGTCGTGATCACGATCACCGACTCGAAGGGCGAGGAGCACGACTACAAGCTGCCCGCCAGCGTCTCGTCTCCACGTCAAGCACGGCGACAAGGTCGAGGCCGGAACGCAGCTCAACGAGGGCTCGCTCTACCCGGCTGAGGTGCTCGAGGTCCAGGGCCGCACCGAGACGGAGCAGTACATCGTCTCCGAGGTCCAGCGGGTCTACAAGTCCCAGGGCGTGGACATCAACGACAAGCACATCGAGCTGATCGTGCGCCAGATGATGAAGAAGGTCGAGATCGAGTCGAAGGGCTCGACGACCCTGCTTCCCGGCGCCCTCGAGGACCGCCACAAGCTCCAGACTCTCAACAAGAAGACGAAGGAGGAGGGCGGCACTCCGGCGAAGGGCAAGGAGCGCATCCTCGGGATCACCAAGGCATCGCTGGCGACGGAGTCCTTCCTCTCGGCAGCCTCGTTCCAGGAGACCACCAAGGTCCTGACGGACGCGGCGCTCGAGGGCAAGCGCGACCGCCTGGTCGGCCTGAAGGAGAACGTGATCATCGGGAAGCTGATCCCGGCGGCCACGGGCCTCCGTCACTACCGCACGCTCGAGATCGAGCCCGTCGAGCCGGCTCAGAGGCCGGACGAGGAGCTGCTCGACGCCGACGAGCTCGCAGCAGAGCTCGGGTTGGGCGAGAACGGTGGCGAGGCCGACCTCGAGGGCTTCGGCCCCTCGTTCGCCGAGGAGCTCGAAGAGCTCGCTCAGGAGATCGAGGGCGGCGACGCCGGCTCGAACGGCGGCTGAGCGCCAGCTACATCTGAAGCGCATGGGGCGCGGGGCCTAGGTTCCGCGCCCCTCGTGCGTCCGGGGGTGTCTTGGGCTCTCGCCGGGCGCTCGCGTCCCGCGGACTCCCTCGAAAGGCACCCAGGGGAGGGTGAAACGAGGCGTTACATGTGAGACCCGAGTTTGGGTTGGTGAGCAACCACAACTCCGGTTTCGATCCATATTTCGGGCCGTTCGGGATGGCAAGGTGCACACCCTGGTTGCCTTTCGAGGGAGCCCGCGTTACGCGAGCGCTGCTGCGTGAGCGCCGAGCTACCGCTCGGCTGGCTCGGCCGCGCCGCGGCTCGGGCCTCGTGCGCCCGCGGCGCGCAGGGGTGCCGGGGGTACGTAGGTTCGCTTGCGGCCCTCGTGACCTGACGGGGCCGGTGCTGCGTCGGGCGCGTGCGGGCCGCGACGCGGGCCCTGTGGGCGCTTCGGCTCGCGGCGGAATCGGCCGAAGCGGTGGTCGCCGCCATCCGCCTCTGGCGCTTCTTCCGGTGCGGTTTCAGCGCGAAACGCCCACCACACGATGTAGAGGAGAAACCCGACGGGGATCTTCAAGATCACCATCAGGAAGAAGATTGGTACCCAGCCGTCCACCTGTCCTCGAGTCTACCCCCGCGTCGAGGGCTACGACTGAAGACTCTGAGCCCAGTCCAGGATCGCGTCCACCTGGGCGTCCGTGAGGCCCACCTCTGACTCGGTGGGGACCAGGAGGGTGGGTGCGTTGCGATCCGCTGCCCAGGCGTGGCAGCTCTCGTCGAGCGAGTCGTCGATCCACGCGAGTGGCCGGCCATCGGCGAACTCGGCGAGAGCGTCGAGCTTCCAATGCGCCGTGCCAAACCGAGCGCGGCCGCCGAATGTGAGAACGGGGAGGTCGTCCGCGAGTCCCAGGAGGTGGGGGAGATGGTCATTCGCCCGGTCCTCCCAACCCGTAGCCCAGACCATCTCGAAGTGGTCGGCAAGCCGGAGAAGGCGAGAGCCGACGCCGTCGGCGATGCAGTGGGCCACGCCGTCGATGAGGTGAAAGTTGCCCGGAACCTGGTCGAGCGGCCCGTCGAAACCGAACAGGCTGATCACGCCGTCCACATCGACTGCCAGGACCGGCTTCCCCGCACTTGCGCTCACGCACCCCAGGCTAGCCATGCTGCGCATCAGGTCAACGCGTTGAAATGCACGACGAGGCATGTGCATCCCGCTACCATGCTCGGCCGTGCCGTCGACCAATCAGCTCATCCGCAAGGGTCGGAAGACCCCGACGAAAAAAGTGACCACTCCGGGCCTCAAGTCCGGTCAGGGTCGCAAGCGTCGCAACGCCGCGCCTCAGCGTCGCGGGGTGTGCACTCGCGTCTACACGGCAACGCCGAAGAAGCCGAACTCGGCTCTTCGCAAGGTCGCGCGCGTCAGGCTCACCAACGGGATGGAAGTCACTTGCTACATCCCCGGCGAGGGCCACAACCTTCAGGAGCACTCCGTGGTGCTCGTTCGTGGCGGCCGCGTCAAGGATCTTCCGGGAGTGCGCTACAAGGTCATCCGCGGGACGCTCGATGCGTCTGGCGTCTCCGACCGCAAGCAATCCCGCTCCGCATACGGCGTGAAGAAGTAGTGCCCCGCCGAGCCAGAGCCCCGCAGCGTCCAGTCAATCCGGACGCCCAGCATCGAAGCCGCCTGGTTCAGCAGGTCATCAACAAGGTGATGCTGCACGGCAAGAAGGCCACCGCCGAGCAGATCGTCTATGACGCCCTCGCCATCGTGGGCGAGCGCAGCGGCCGCCCGCCCGTCGACGTCCTCGACGACGCGATCAAGGAGCTCACCCCCAACCTCGAGGTCAAGTCCCGACGGGTTGGTGGCGCCACCTATCAGGTGCCGATCGAGGTCCCGGCCCGCCGAGCCCGCACCCTTGCGGTCCGCTGGCTCGTGGGTTTCGCCCGCAACCGCAACGAGAAGTCGATGGCCGAGCGGCTCGCCCGCGAGATCATGGACGCGACTTCGCAGCAGGGCGGCGCCTGGAAGCGCAAGGACGACATCTTCCGCATGGCACAGGCCAACAAGGCCTTCGCCCACTACCGCTGGTAGACGCTCCCGTCTAGCGCTTGGGCCCGCGCTCACGCAGAAGCGCTTGCGTGATACGACCTCCCTCGAAAGGCACTCGGGGGGGGTGACTCTGAGATCCACTGGCGGATTGAGCTTGCTCAGCAAGCCGAAAGCACCATTCGATCCCAAACGGCCCGACATTCCGATCGAAACCGGAGTTGTGGTTGCAGGGCAACCCAAACCCCGGTCTCACTTGTAACGCCTCGCCGGCTTGGCCGCCTTCCGAGGCGGCCTCTTCTCTTGGCGTTCCGGCTCGGAACAGGTTTCCGCGCAGGGACATGAGCTGCTCTGGCGTCATGGTGGCCAGCGCGCCGCCGCTCACCGCCAGGCCGATCGCCCCGAGCATCTCCAGCCAGAAGCCGGCCTGAGGCACGGCCTCGGCATCGATGAACGACTGGCGCACGTCGTCGAGTGTTCCGACCTGGCCTGCGTCGGGGAGGTCGACGATGAGGAAGACGAGAAGCGCGATCACGCCCATCGTCGCAACGCCGAGCGCGGCGGGCCGCGAACCGGCCCATACGGCGAAGAACGTGGACGCGATCGCGAAGGCCGAGATGACGAACATCGCGTTGCCGTGCCGATCGGCAGCCGACTGAGTCGAAAGCGGCTCAGCGCCCGGTGGCGTGAACTCGAACATCGTCATCAGCTCAGACGCGAAAAGCACGGCTGCGGCAATCACGCACGCCAGCGGAAGCAGTCGCTCGAGCTTGCCCGCGGTCATTGGCCGGCCTCGGCAGTGCGGCCGAAACGCCGTGAGCGTAGACGCCTCATGGACAACAGATTGATCTTGCGTTCCTTGGCAGGCTGGCGGTCGCCGCGGGCATGCCGGAGCACGCGGCTAAGGACGGGTGCGAGAAGTATCAGGACGACGCCGGACACGAGCTGTGACCAGAAACCCCCGAGAAGCTTCGCCGTCACGCTGTCGTATGCAACGGCGGCGTCGCCGGCGTCCAGACCCTTGGGGCGGTCGATGGCCAGGCTGATGACCACCACGGTTACTCCAACGGGGATCAACATCCGCGCGAGCTTCCAACGTCCGGTCGCGCAGCCGGCGATGATCAGCGCAGCGAGAGCCGCGAGCGGCAGTCCGAGCCAGGCGTGGGCGCTACCGGCGCTCGCCACATCGACCTGGGGTGGCCCGGCCACGCCCTCGACGTTGGCGTAGGCAGAAGCGCCGATCGTTACGCCCCGGTAGTCGGCGAACTGGGATCCGGCCAGGGCGACCGCCGTAAGGCCGGCGACGGCGAGGGTCACGCGGGCGGGCGTGAGGTTTATCTCCAAAAACGCGAGCACGCGCTTGGCAAGAGCCCAGGCCTTGAGGAAGGCCGGCCAGACGTAGAGCCACGCGCGGAGAACGAGGGCGCCGGCGACCTCCGCAGCGCGCATGTACGCCGCCGCCGGAATGCGCACGAGCTCACGGCCGATGCCGTACAGCTCGACGCCGCTCCGCCGGAGCACCTTCTGGATCCCGCCTCCCGCCTTCGGTCTCCCTGTCGCGGCCAGTTGCTTACCCGGCCGCCTGCGGGGTCTCCGATTCGAAGGCTTGGATGGCCTTGAACCTGGCTTCCTCAGCCGCATCTCTGCCAATTTTGGGGCTTCATGCCTCTGCTATATTCCGCCGTCGCTCGCGGCCCGGCCCGAAAGGGTCTTTTTTATGCCTTCTGGGCATCCGCAGCGGGACTCGGACCTCTTCCTCGGACCCTACCGATTCGGACAATCATGCCTCGCAACTTTCCACTAGAAAAGACCCGAAACATCGGCATCATGGCGCACATCGATGCCGGTAAGACGACGACGACCGAGCGCATCCTCTATTACACGGGCCGCACCCACAAGATGGGCGAGGTCCACGAGGGCGCTGCCGTCATGGACTGGATGGAGCAGGAGCAGGAGCGCGGCATCACGATTACGTCGGCCGCGACCGCATGCGAGTGGAAGAACCACCGCATCAACATCATCGACACGCCCGGGCACGTGGACTTCACGGTCGAGGTCGAGCGCTCGCTTCGCGTCCTCGACGGTGCGATCGCCGTGTTCGACTCGGTCGCGGGCGTCGAGCCGCAGTCCGAGACGGTGTGGCGCCAGGCCGACAAGTACCAGGTCCCGCGAATCGCGTTCATCAACAAGATGGACCGCATCGGCGCGGACTTTCACTACTCGGTCAAGACGATGAAGGACCGCCTCGGCGCAAACCCACTTCCGATCCAGCTTCCGATCGGGGCGGAGGACCAGCTCAAGGGCGTCGTCGACCTGATCGAGAACAAGGCCCTTGTCTGGCACGACGAGCTCGGAACCGAGTTCGAGTACGAGGACGTGCCCGCAGACATGGTCGACGAGGTGCACGAGGCGCGCGACGCGCTGATCGCCGCCTGCGCTGACTACGACGACGAGCTCGCCGAGATGTACCTCGACGAGCAGGAGATCCCGCACGAGCGGATCGCCAAGTCACTCCACCAAGCCACGATGGACCTGAAGGTCACGCCGGTACTTTGCGGCTCCGCCTTCAAGAACAAGGGCGTCCAGCCCCTCCTCGATGCGATCGTCGAACTCCTGCCCTCACCCCTCGAGGTCAAGCCGGTCACCGGCTTCGTTCCCAACAAGGACGGCTCCGAGGGCGAGCCTGCCGAGCGCGGTGCCGACGATTCGGCTCCGTTCGCGGCCCTCGCCTTCAAGGTCATGTCCGACCCCTTCGTCGGAAAGCTCACGTATTTCCGGGTGTACTCGGGCAAGCTCTCGTCGGGCAGCCGAATCATCAACGCGACCAACGGGCGCACCGAGCGGATCGGCCGCCTGCTGATGATGCACGCGAACTCGCGCGAGGACATCGAGGAGTGCTTCGCGGGCGACATCCTCGCCGGCGTCGGCCTCAAGCAGACCTCCACCGGTGACACGCTCGCCGCGCCTGACGCGCCGGTCGTGCTCGAGCAGATCGAGTTCCCCGAGCCGGTCATCGCCGTCGCGATCGAGCCAAAGACCAAGTCTGACCAGGAAAAGCTCGGCGCCGGACTCGCACGCCTCGCTGAAGAGGATCCGACCTTCCAGATCGAGACCGACGAGGAAACCGGCCAGACCGTCATCCACGGCATGGGTGAGCTCCACCTCGAGGTGCTCGTCGATCGCCTTTTGCGCGAGTTCTCCGTGGAGGCGAACGTCGGCCGCCCGCAGGTCGCCTATCGCGAGACGATCCGCCAGCGCTCCGAGAAGATCGTTGGCCGTTTCGTCCGCCAGACAGGAGGCCGAGGTCAGTTCGGCCACGTGGTGATCAACGTCGAGCCCGCCCCAGAGGAGGGTTTCGACTTCGTCAACAAGATCAAGGGTGGCGCCATACCCTCCGAATACATCCCTTCGGTCGAGCAGGGGATCGAAGAGGCACTTGCTTCCGGCGTCAAGGCCGGATACCCGATGGTCGATGTCCGGGTCGAGCTGGTCGACGGCTCCTACCACGACGTCGACTCCTCGGAGATGGCGTTCAAGATCGCCGGCTCCATGGCGATCCAGGAGGGAACCCGCCGCTCCAAGCCCGTCCTCCTCGAGCCCGTCATGGCCGTCGAGGTCGTTACCCCTGAAGACTTCCTGGGCGATGTGATCGGCGACCTTTCGCGGCGACGCGGAAAGGTCCAAGGCCAGGATCAGCGCGGCAACGCGCTTGCCGTGGCCGCCTATGTGCCGCTCTCAGAGATGTTCGGATACGCAACCGACCTGCGCTCATCAACGCAGGGTCGCGCCAACTATTCGATGCAGTTCGAGCGCTACGAAGAGGTTCCGGGCAGCATCGCCGAGGAAATCGTCGCGTCGCGCTCGGGCGACGGCGGTGGTGACGGCGCATGACAGGCACCGGATCGACCAGGCGACCCGGGCTCACGTAGCTATATTTCCCGGGTTCGCCCGCACGCGAGCAGGCTTACGCCTGCGAAGCGGTAGCGCACGGCCCAAAGTACGCCGGGCGCCGGACGGATTGAAACACCTGAAACTTGAAAAAGAACACTGAAAACTTGAGAAGTAAGAGAAGGAGCAGGTAGCTAGAAATGGCAGAGACTTTCGATCGCAGCAAGCCGCACGTGAACGTCGGCACTATCGGTCACATCGACCACGGCAAGACCACGCTGACGGCAGCGATCACGAAGGTGCTCGCGGAGGCCGGCGGCGGCGAGGCCAAGAGCTTCGAAGAGATCGACAACGCGCCCGAGGAGAAGGAGCGCGGGATCACGATCGCGACCTCGCACGTCGAGTACCAGACGGAGAACCGCCACTACGCCCACGTCGACTGCCCGGGCCACGCGGACTACGTCAAGAACATGATCACGGGCGCCGCCCAGATGGACGGCGCGATCCTGGTCGTGTCGGCCGCCGACGGCCCGATGCCGCAGACGCGTGAGCACATCCTGCTCGCCAAGCAGGTCAACGTCCCGTACGTCGTCGTGTTCCTCAACAAGGTCGACATGGTCGACGACGAGGAGCTGATCGAGCTCGTCGAGGAGGAGGTCAAGGACCTGCTCAACGAGTACGACTTCCCGGGCGACGACACCCCGATCGTCAAGGGCTCGGCCCTGAAGGCGCTCGAGGGCGACGAGGCCGCTGTCAACGCGATCCTCGAGCTCGCGGCCACGCTCGACTCCTACATCCCGGAGCCGGAGCGCGACCTCGACAAGCCGTTCCTGATGCCGATCGAGGACGTCATGACCGTCCCCGGCCGCGGCACCGTCGTCACGGGCCGCATCGAGCAGGGCGTCGTCAAGACCGGCGACGAGATCGAGATGGTCGGCATCCGCGAGCCAGCGCGAAGAGCGTCGTGACCGGCATCGAGATGTTCCACAAGACCCTCGACCAGGGTCAGGCGGGCGACAACGCCGGCTGCCTCCTCCGAGGTACCAAGCGCGACGAGGTCGAGCGCGGCCAGGTGCTGTGCAAGCCCGGCTCGATCACCCCGCACACGAAGTTCAAGGCTGAGGTCTACTGCCTGAAGAAGGAGGAGGGCGGACGTCACACCCCGTTCTTCTCGGGTTACCGCCCGCAGTTCTACTTCCGCACGACGGACGTCACCGGCATCGCCAACCTCCCCGAGGGGACGGAAATGGTCATGCCGGGTGACAACGTCGAGATGACGATCGAGCTGATTCAGCCGATCGCCATGGACAAGGGTCTCCGGTTCGCCATCCGTGAGGGTGGACGCACCGTGGGCTCGGGAGTCGTCTCGGACATCACCGAGTAACGGCCCTTCCAGCGAGCCGTCGCCCGCCGGCGGTTCGTGAGTAGGGAGACAGGATGAATCCTGTCCCCCGGGCCGCCGGCCCCGCAGTAAGACATAAAACCTTCGAATTCCTGGGGCGGCGCTCCCGTTTTGAGCGGCGCCCCGAATTCGCGGAAAGAACCAAGAGAAAGCAGCGACATGGCGACCATCGCCACCAACAAGATCCGAATCCGGCTCAAGGCCTACGACCACGACGCAATTGATCGCGCCGCGCGCGAGATCGTGGACACGGCCGAGCGCACCGGTGCGACGTTGTCGGGTCCCGTGCCGCTACCGACGGACAAGAACGTCTACTGCGTCATCCGCTCGCCGTTCAAGGACAAGGACTCCCGCGAGCACTTCGAGATCCGCACGCACAAGCGCCTGATCGACATCCACCAGCCCACCCCGAAGACGATCGACTCCCTCCAGCGCCTGGACGCGCTGCCGGCGGGCGTGGACATCGAAATCAAGATCTGAGCGGGTGGCGGCGATCATCGGCAAGAAGGTGGGCATGACCCAGCTCTTCCAGGAGGACGGCACCTGCATCCCGGTCACCGTCATCCAGGCCGGTCCCTGCCCGGTCACTGCGGTCCGCGATGCCGATCGCGATGGCTACACCGCCGTGCAGCTCGCCTTCGACGCGGTCGCCGACCGAAAGCTTTCCAAGGCCGAGCTCGGCCACCTGAAGAGGCCGACGCCGGCGGATGCGCACGCTGGTCGAGTTCCGCGACGAGGACCTCGGCTCAGAGGAAGGTCCGAAGATCGGAGATTCTGCAACCGTCGAGCAATTCGAGGCGGGCCAGCGGGTGAAGGTTTCCGGAGTTTCGATCGGCAAGGGCTTTCAGGGCACCGTGAAGCGTCACGGTTTCGGCCGCGGCCCGGTCTCGCACGGCTCGCACAACGTTCGCGCTCCCGGCTCGGTCGGCGCCAGCGCGGACCCCGCCCGCGTCTTCAAGGGCGTCCGGATGCCTGGCCGGATGGGCGGCAAGCGCATAACCCAGAAGGGCCTCGAGGTCATCGAGATCGATGCCGAGCAGAACCTGCTCATGCTTCGCGGCGCCGTTCCCGGCCCGAAGAACGGGACCCTGGAGGTGCGCACCGATGGCTGATCCCAAGGTCACCACCCTCGGCAAGCAGGCCAAGTCGGCCCTTCCCGAGGCGCTCTTCACCGAAAGCTTCCACGAATCGCTGGTGCACGACACCGCGCGCGCCGAGGCAAACGCCAAGCGCCGGGGCACCGCGTCCAGCCTTGGCCGCGGCGAGGTCTCGATGACCGGCGCCAAGGCCTGGCGCCAGAAGGGCACCGGCCGCGCACGCGTCGGCGCCCTCAGCGTGCCTCATCGTCGTGGCGGCGGCGCCGCTTTCGGGCCCAAGCCTCGCGGATACACGTTCAAGGTCAACCGCAAGGCGCGCCGCAAGGCTCTGCGCGCCGCTCTGTCGGTTCACGCCGACCGCGACTCGATTGCGGTGCTTGACGTCGATGCGTTCTCAGAGCCGTCGACCAAGAAGGCGGCCGAGGCGCTTGCCAAGTGGGGCGCGAGGAAGCCCACCTTGCTGGTCCTCGACGCCGAAGAGGCCAGCGTCCAGAAGAGCTTTCAGGAACATCCGCGGGATCACGGTCCTGCCAGCGGCTGCTGCAGGCGTTGCCGACGTGATCGGCCATCGGTCGCTCGTCGTCACCACCGCCGCGATCGAGGTTCTCGAGTCGCGCTGCGGCGACGTCAAGAGGACCGGCGCAGACCGTGACGCTGAAGCCGACGCCGACGCCGGCGAGGAGTCGTAGTGGACCCGCGGTCGATCATCATCGAGCCGGTCGTCTCGGAGAAGAGCTACGCGCTCATGGCTGACGGCAAATACACCTTCCGCGTCGACGACCGCGCTCACAAGACCCAGATCGCCGCTGCGGTCGACGAGGTGTTCAGCGTCACCGTTGTCTCGGTGCGCACTCAGACGGTCCGCTCGAAGCCGAAGCGGCGCGGCCTTCACTCCGGCAAGACCCGCGCTTGGAAGAAGGCGATCGTGAAGGTCGGCCCCGACGACCGGATCGAGCTGTTCGAAGGGGCGGTGGCTGAGTAATGGCAATGCGCAAGACCAAGCCGACGAGTCCCGGGCGCCGCTTCACGACGTACCAGAAGCGTGAAGAGGTCACCCAGAACAGGCCGCACAAGCCTCTGACCAAGGGCAAGAACTCGACGGGCGGGCGCAACGCACGCGGTCGCGTCACCGCGCGCCACCGTGGAGGCGGCGCCAAGCGCCGCTATCGCGAGATCGACTTCCGCCGCACCAAGGACGGCGTGCCGGCGAAGGTCGCGACGATCGAGTACGACCCCAACCGCACCACTTACATCGCGCTTGTCCACTACGCGGATGGCGCCAAGAGCTACATCCTCGCGCCGCAGGGCCTGGGTGTCGGGGCGACGGTCCAGTCAGGTCCCGGCTCAGACATCCGGCCCGGCAACTCGCTCGAGCTTCGCGCGATCCCTACGGGAACCGTCGTCCATAACGTCGAGTTGATCCCCGGCCAGGGTGGCCGCCTCGGCCGCGCAGCCGGAACCTCGATCCAGGTGGTCGCCAAGGAAGGCGCGATGGTGACCCTTCGTCTGCCCTCCTCGGAGATGCGCATGGTCCGCGCCGAGTGCCGCGCGACCATCGGCACCCTTTCCAACTCAGAGCACCAGAACGTGACAGTCGGCAAGGCCGGCCGCAGCCGCCACAAGGGCATCCGCCCGCAGACGCGTGGCGTTGCCATGAACCCCGTCGACCACCCGCACGGCGGTGGCGAGGCACACAAGACGCCCGGTGGCCACCCACGCACACCGTGGGGCAAGCCCACGCTCGGTTACCGGACCCGCAAGAAGGGCAAGGCGTCAAGCGCGTACATCGTCCGCGGCCGCAGGCGCGGCAAGAAGAAGCGCTAGGCGCGAGGAGATTTTCTAATGGGTAGATCAACCAAAAAGGGACCGTTCGTCGAGGAGCGCTTGATGAAGCGCATCGAGTCGATGAACGAGTCGAATCAGAAGAACATGATCAAGACCTGGTCACGTACGTCGACCGTCTTCCCGGAGATGGTCGGGCACACGATCGCCGTCCACGACGGCCGCAAGCACGTGCCCGTATTCATCTCGGAGTCGATGGTCGGCCACAAGCTGGGCGAGTTCGCGCCCACCCGCACGTTCCGCGGCCACGGAGGCAAGGAGCGCTAGTGGCGAAGACCGCTGACAGCCCCGAGGTACCGATCGTGCGAGCGAGCGCCAAGTACCTGCGGGTCGCGCCGCGAAAGGCGCGCCTGGTCGCCGATCAGGTGCGTGGCCTATCCGTGCCCGAGGCCCAGGAGCTTCTCGACTTCTCGACGCGCAGCGCTGCGCTCGACCTCCGCAAGCTCATCGACTCGGCGGCCGCAAACGCCGAGAACAACCACGACCTGGTCGCCGATGACATGGAGATCGCCGAGATCCGTGTCGACCAGGGCCCTACCCTCAAGCGCTGGCGTGCACGAGCCCGCGGACGCGCCACCCGCATCGAGAAGAAGACCAGCCACGTCTTCGTCGCGCTGCGGCCAACCGAGTAACGAGAAAGAAGCTTCTCTATGGGTCAGAAAGTTCATCCCGAAGGATTCCGAGTCGGATACATCCATGACTGGAAGTCGAACTGGTTCAACCAGCGCGAGTTCGCGGATTACCTGCTCGAGGACCTCAACATCCGCGATCACATCGAGAAGCGGCTCTCGCACGCCGGCCTGTCCGACATCACGATCGTCAAGCAGCGCGGCGAGATCACCGTGGATATCCACACCGCCCGCCCGGGCATCGTGATCGGCAAGTCGGGCTCCGAGGTCGACGCGCTACGCCGAGACCTTCACAAGCTCACTTCGAAGCCGGTCAAGGTGAACATCAAAGAGATCAAGCGCCCCGAGCTGGACGCCAAGCTCGTTGCGCAGTCGATCGCCGAGCAGCTGCAGAACCGCGTCGCCTTCCGCCGCGCGATGAAGCGCGCGCTGACCTCCGCCATGCGCTCCGGCGCCAAGGGCGTGAAGGTTCAGGTTTCCGGCCGCCTGGGCGGCGCCGAGATGGCTCGCACCGAGGGTTACTCGGACGGCCGCGTGCCTCTCCACACCCTGCGCGCCGACATCGACTACGGCTTCGTCGAGGCCAAGACCACGACCGGCCGCATCGGCGTCAAGTGCTGGATCAACAAGGGCGAGGTCATGCCCGAGGGTTACCGCACCGCCGGCGATGAGCTCGAGGAGCTCCAGCCGCGCAACCGCAAGAAGCGCGACCGGGACCGCGACCGTCGCCCCCCGCGCGGCGGCAACCGCCCGCCGCAGCAGGTCAGCGCGCCGGCAGCTGCGCCGAAGTCGCCGGGAACCCCGATGACCGGAGCGGCCCCGCAGCCGACCGAACCCGCAACACCGAAGCCGGGGTCTGGCCCCAACACCCCCACCGGCGTCGATCCCTCCACAAGCGAGGGGTCTGACCCCTCAGCCACCCCAGGGAGCGCTAGGCTGATGCTTTCTCCCGAAGCGTGTCAAGCACCGCAAGGTGATGCGCGGCAAGCGCCGCGGCTTTACCAAGGGCGGCTCGGAGGTCAACTTCGGCGAGTACGGCCTGAAGGCCGTCGAGCGCGGCTGGATCACCAACCGCCAGATCGAAGCTGCTCGTGTTGCAATGACCCGCAAGATCAAGCGTGGCGGCAAGGTCTGGATCAACGTCTTCCCGGACAAGCCGTACACGAAGAAGCCCGCTGAGACCCGCATGGGCTCCGGTAAGGGCAACCCCGAGGGCTGGGTCGCCGTGATCAAGCCGGGCCGGGTCATGTTCGAGCTATCCGGAGTACCGGAGGACCTCGCCAAGGAGGCGATGCGCCTCGCCGGCCACAAGCTTCCCGTGAAGACCAAGTTCGTAACGCGAGAGGGAGCGGGCCAGTGAGGGCTTCTGATGTCCACGCGCTGTCCGATCCGGACCTCGTCGAAGCCCTGCGTAACGCGAGGCAGGACTCGTTCAACCTGCGCTTCCGCCACGCGACCGGGGAGCTCGAGAACACCGCGGGCATCGGAGCCTCGCGCAGAGACCTTGCACGCCTTCTCACCGTCGCTCACCAGCGTGGGATCGACGTCGAGAAAGAACTGAGAAAGACCGCCTGATGATGGCTGAAGAAGAAGAGACCGAAAACCAGGAGCCGGGGTCCGACCCCGGAGCCGCCACAGAGGCAGATAGCGCTACGGACGAGGGATCTGACCCCGCAGGGTCTCCCGAGCCCGAAGCGGCTGAAGAGCCCGTGGCTGATGAGCCCGAAGCTGCTGAAGAGCCCGCGGCCGACGAGCCCGAGGCGGAAGCTCCGGCCGCTCCCGCCGAGCCAGAGGAGCCCGCAGAAGTCCTGACGCCCAAGGAGGCCCGCAAGCGCCGCCGTTCCGTCCACAGCGGCGAGGCGCGCCCGCAGCGCAGCGCCGAGGAGCGCGTTACCGAGCGCGTCGAGCTCCGTCGCGCGAACGCCGCATCCCGGCGCCGGCGCCGTGCGTCCGAGCGCTCGAAGCGTGGCGAGGCGAAGCAGGGCACGCCGCCCGCCGAGCGCGAGGCCGGAGTCCGCAAGGAACAGCTTGGGACGGTCGTTTCCGACAAGGCCGACAAGACCATCACCGTTCGCGTCGACATCGTCCGTCGCCACCGCCGCTACGAAAAGGTCGTCCGCCAGTCCGCGACCGTCCACGCGCACGATGAGCGCAACGAGGCTTCGGCTGGAGATGTCGTCCGCGTTGTCGAGTCGCGCCCGCTCAGCCGGACCAAGCGCTGGCGCCTCGTCGAAGTAGTCGAGAAGGCCCGCTAGCCCATGATTCAGCAGGAGTCACGCCTCAAGGTCGCCGACAACTCGGGCGCACGGGAGATCCTGTGCATCCGGGTCAAGGGTGGCCACCACCGCCGCTACGCAGGTGTCGGTGACATCATCACGGCGACGGTCAAGACCGCCACGCCGCACGGCGGCGTGCGCAAGGGCGAGGTCGTTCAGGCAGTGGTGGTTCGCACGCGCAAGCAGCTTGGCCGCTCGGACGGCACCTACATCGCGTTCGACGAGAACGCGGCTGTCCTCCTCGACGCGCAGAACAATCCGCGCGGAACCCGCATCTTCGGCCCCGTGGCTCGCGAGCTTCGCGAGAAGAACTTCATGAAGATCGTTTCCCTCGCCCCGGAGGTGATCTGAGATGCCCGCCAAGAAGCGCAAGCCGGAGCCGAAGGGCAAGGCAATGCGGATTCGCTCCGAGGACACGGTGCTCGTCACCTCAGGCAAGGACAAGGGCAAGACCGGAAAGGTGCTGCGCACCGAGCCGGGCCGTCGTCGTGTCTACGTTGAGGGACTCAATATCGTGAAGAAGCACTCGCGGCCGCGCTCCGTCAAGGACACGCAGCGCGGGGACGCTGGCGGCATCATCGAGCAGGAGGGGCCGATCCACGTCTCCAACGTGATGCTCGTCGATCCGAGCGACAACAAGCCGACCAAGATCGGCGTGCGCATCACGGACGACGGCAAGCGCCAGCGCTTCGCGAGGCGCACCGGAAACTCACTCGACTAGACCAGATTCTTAAGACCCATGGAAGCTTCCACAAAAGAAGAGACGAACGTTCACAGTCAGGCGGCCCCGCCGCCTCGTCTGCGCGAGCGCTACGAAGCGGAGATCGTCGATGCCCTGACGAAGAAGTTCGGCTACTCGAGCCGGATGCAGGTTCCCGATCTCGTGAAGATCACGCTCAACATGGGTGTCGGCGACGCCAAGCAGTCAACCCCCGTGCTCGAGGCCGCAATGGAGCAGCTCGCGACGATCGCCGGGCAGAAGCCCAGCGTCCGGCGCGCACGCAAGTCGATCGCCTCGTTCAAGCTTCGCGACGGGATGCCGGTCGGCGTCGCCGTCACGCTCCGGGGCGCCCGCAAATGGGAGTTCCTGGACCGCCTGATCTCCATCGCGATCCCGCGAATCCGCGACTTCCGCGGCATGAACCCGCGCTCGTTCGATGGCCGCGGCAATTATTCCATGGGCATCCGCGAGCAGCTGATCTTCCCCGAGATCGATTACGACTCGGTCGACGAGGTCCGTGGCCTCGACGTCACGATCACGACCACCGCGCCAACCGACGAAGAGGGCTTCGAGCTGCTCCTCGCGATGGGCTTCCCGTTTGCTCATGAGGGGCGCCCCGGACAGGTCGACAAGGCCGCCGAGAAGAGGAAGAGCAGCGCAAGGAAGAAGCGCGTCTGCGCGCCGAAGCCGAGCAGGCCGCGCTCGAGCAGCTCAAGGAAGAAAACCCCGAGGCCTACGAGACGCCTGTCCGCGAGGGCGAGGATGGCGAAGAAGGGGAAGAGGGCGAGGGCGGCGATAGCCCCGAGTCCTCAGGCGGCGAAGAGACTTCAAACGAAGGGACGGACGCGTAGAACATGGCGAAGACCTCGAAGATCGTCAAGCAGGGCCGCGAGCCCAAGTACTCCACTCGCAAGCACAATCGCTGTCGCCGGTGTGGACGCTCGCGCGCCTACTACCGCAAGTTCGGCCTCTGCCGCATCTGCCTCCGCGAGGCCGCGCACAAGGGCTACGTGCCCGGAATGACCAAGTCCAGTTGGTAAACCAAGTCAAGGCTTTCTAGATGCTCACCGATCCGATTTCCGACTACCTGACGCGAGTGCGCAACGCGCTTCGCGCCGAGCACCCCGATGTGGAGGTGCCCTCGTCGCGCCTGAAGAAGGAGGTCACCCGCATCCTCAAGGAGCAGGGGTACATCTCCGAATTCACCGTGGAGCCGACGCAGGTGGGAGAGGTCATCAAGATCCAGCTGCGTTACACGGACGGCCGAAAGCCCGTGATCACGGGCATCGAGCGCGTCTCGCGCCCCGGCCGCCGCCGCTACGCCGACAAGACCCAGATCCCCCGTGTGATGGGCGGGATGGGTACGGCGATCATCTCGACGTCGGTCGGCGTCATGACCGGACACGAGGCAAAGGCGAAGGGTGTCGGCGGCGAAGTGGTCGCCTTCATTTGGTGATTCATGAGCAGGATTGGTAGACAGCCCATCGCAGTGCCGGACGGCGTGACCGTCTCGGTCGACCCTGGCCAGGTATCGGTCAAGGGACCGAAGGGCGAGCTCTCGCAAACGATCAGCCGTGACATGAAGGTCTCGCAGGGTGAAGACGGCACGTATCTCGTCGAGCGCCCGACGAACCGCGGTGACCATCGTGCGCTTCACGGCCTGACGCGAAGTCTCATCGCGAACATGGTCGAGGGAGTCACCGCCGGCTACGAGAAGCGCCTCCAGCTTCAGGGCGTCGGCTACCGCGCCGCCCTCCAGGGCAAGAACCTGAGCCTGAGTGTCGGCTACTCCCACCCGGTCCTGATCGAGGCGCCGGACGGCATCGACTTCGAGACCCCGCAGCCCACCGAGATCATCGTGCGTGGTATCGACAAGCAGCTTGTCGGCGAGATGGCCGCGCGCATCCGCCGCGTTCGCCCACCCGAGCCGTACAAGGGCAAGGGCATCCGCTACGCAGGGTGAGCAGGTCCGCCGCAAGGTCGGAAAGAGGGCGTAAGGACTTATGGCCAAGACCACCAAGAATGCTCAGAGGCTTCGCCGCCGCCGTCGCGTGCGCGCGAAGGTCCGCGGCTCCGCGGAGCGGCCCCGCATTTCGGTTTTCCGCTCGAATCGCGGCGTCATGGCGCAGCTGATCGACGACGACGCGGGCAGCACCCTGGCAGCTGTGTCGTGGACCGAGGACGAGCTCCGCAAGCTCGACCGCACGGAGCAGGCGAAGAAGGCCGGCGAGCTCCTCGCCAAGCGCGGCACCGACGCGGGCATCACAACCTGCGTGTTCGATCGCGGCGGCTACCGCTACCACGGCCGCGTCGCGGCGCTGGCCGAAGGCGCGCGCGAAGGCGGGCTGAAGTTCTGATGTCTCTACCCTCGTTCATCCGATGAGTCGCGACCGCGAGTACAAGACCGTGAGCCCGCAGGGGCTCGACCTGCAGGAGCGGGTCATCGAGATCAACCGCGTGGCCAAGGTGGTCAAGGGTGGACGGCGCTTCTCTTTCACCGCTCTCGTTGCCGTCGGTGACGAGCGCAGCGTGGTCGGTATCGGCTACGGCAAGGCGCGCGAGGTTCCGCTCGCGATCCAGAAGGCCGTCGAGAACGCGCGCAAGGACCTGATCGAGGTTCCCATGTACGGCCAGACGATCCCGCACAAGATCGTCGGCCGCTACGGCGCCGGCCATGTCGTCCTGCGCCCGGCCAGCCCCGGTACCGGAGTGATCGCAGGCGGCGGCGTCCGCGCCGTGCTCGAGCTCGCGGGAATCCGCGACGTCCTGTCCAAGTCGCTTGGAACCCAGAACCCGATCAATCTCGTCAAGGCCACCGATGGACGGACTCCTCCAACTTCGCCGACCGCAGGACGTCGCCAAGCTCCGCGGCCTCTCGGTCAACCAGGTTCTCGGTCTCGACAAGATGGCGGAAGCCAAGAAGCTTCAGGCTGCCGAGAACGGTCGAAGCACCGAGCCCCGAGAGCGTCGTCGAAGGATCCGACCCCGTGGAGGGATCCGCCCCCGCCGCTCCCGAACCGGCGACGACCGATGCCTGAGGTGCAGCTCAAGCAGGTCCGATCCGCTAACGGTTCGAACGAGAAGCAGCTCGCGACACTCCGCACGCTCAAGCTGGGCAGGATCGGCCGTGAGTAGTACCGTCGAGGACACGCCCCAGATGCGGGGAGCGCTCGACAAGGTTTCGAACACCTGGTCGAGGTCCAGGAGTCTTAGTCATGGCGCGCCTCGACCCCGAAGAGATCGGCCTCCACACGATTCGTCCCAAGGACGGCTCGCGCCACTCGCGCAAGCGTCTGGGCGCGGAAAGGGTTCCGGCCAGGGCAAGACCGCCGGCCGCGGCCACAAGGGCGCAGGCGCCCGCGCCGGTGCGAAGCGCCGTGTCGGCTACGAAGGCGGCCAGAACCCGATCCACATGCGTACCCGCAAGCTTCGCGGCGCAACGAAAAAGATGTCGATGCCTTTCGAGCCGTTCCGGACGCACACCCAGCCGGTCAACGTCTCCGACCTCGAAGACAGGTTCGACGCCGGCGCCGAGGTGACCCCTGAGAGCTCCAGGCCGCCGGTCTTGCGACACGCCGTCATCCGGTCAAGGTGCTCGGCCGCGGCGAGATCTCGACCAAGCTCACCGTCCGCGCGCACGCTTTCAGCGCGTCGGCGAGGGAGAAGATCGAGAGCGCAGGCGGAACCTGCGAAGTGATCGAGGGCTAGCTCCTTGCTGCAGACCCTCGTCAACGCGTTCAGCGTCCCGGAGATCCGGAAGAAGCTGGCGTTTACGGCGGCGATGCTCCTGCTGTACAGGCTCGGGGCCTACATCCCGTCGCCAGGCGTCGACCTCGACGCTGTGGACTCGATCCAGGGCAACTTCGCCGGGTCCAACATTCTCGGTTTCCTGAATCTCTTCTCGGGCGGTTCGCTCCAGCGCCTGTCGCTGTTCGCGCTGGGGATCATGCCCTACATCACCGCATCGATCATCCTCCAGCTCCTGACCGTCGTGGTTCCGGCGCTGGAGCGGCTCTCCAAGGAGGGCGAGGTCGGCCAGCAGAAGATCACGCAGTACACCCGTTACCTGACCGTCGGCCTCGCGGCCGCGCAGTCCGTCGGCTACGTCTTCCTCTTCAACTCGGCTCAGTTCGGCGGCGTCGACGTCATCAAGGGCGAGCTCACACTGGGCAACGTCATGCTGATCGTGGTCTGCCTCACCGCTGGAGCGACTCTCCTCATGTGGCTGGGCGAGCTCATCACGCAGCGTGGAGTCGGCAACGGGATCTCGCTGATGATCTTCGCGTCGATCGCCTCGCGCATCCCGTCGGCGGATCCAGGCGTGGTGGACCAACTCAGATCAGGTATTCGTCGTCATGATGCCGTTCGTCGCCCTGGCGGTGATCGTTGGAATCGTCTTCGTTCAGGAAGGGCAGCGGCGCATTCCCGTGCAGTACGCAAAACGGGTCGTGGGTCGCCGCATGACGACTGGGGGCTCGACCTATCTACCGCTTCGCGTGAACATGGCCGGCGTGATCCCGGTCATCTTCGCCGCCTCGATCATGGCCTTCCCGCCCACCATCGGCCAGCTTCTCGGCGGGAACCAGGACAACTTCTGGACCGACTTCGCCACCTTCTTCAACCCGAACGGCTGGGCCTACGTGGTCGGCGAGGTCTTCTTCATCATCATCTTCACGTACTTCTACACCGCGGTCACGTTCAACCCGATCGACCAGGCGGACAACCTCAAGAAGTACGGCGGATTCATCCCTGGGGTGAGGCCGGGCCGGCCGACCGCCGAGTACCTGGACCGCATCCTTTCCAGGCTGACGTTCCCGGGCGCCCTCTACCTCGGTGCCGTCGCGGCACTGCCCACCATTCTGATCTCGCAGACCTCGGCCAACTTCTTCTTCGGCGGTACATCGATCCTGATCGTGATCGGCGTCGCGCTCGACACGGTCAAGCAGCTGGAAGCTCAGCTGATGATGCGCAACTACGAGGGCTTCCTGAAGTAGCCACGGTCTCTGCGAGATGCCCGCGGCTGGGCGGGTACCCTCTCCAACCCGTGTCTCAGCTCAATCTCGTACTACTCGGCCCGCCCGGCTCAGGCAAGGGCACACAGGGCGAGCGGCTCCAGGAAGACCTCGAGCTGCCCTACTACGCCACCGGCGACATCCTGCGCGCCGCCGTGCGCGAAGAGACCGAGATCGGCAAGGAGGCCAAGGCCTACATGGACCGAGGGGATCTCGTTCCCGATGAGGTGATCATTGGCGTCATCGCCGAGCGGATCGACTCGCACGAGGCTGAGGACGGGTTCATCCTCGACGGCTTTCCCCGTACGGTGGGTCAGGCGGAGGCGCTCAGCGAGAAGCTCGACGAGCTCGACTCGCGGCTGACCGCTGCGATCCTGATCTCGGTTCCCGATGAAGAGGTGGTCCGGCGTCTGGGGGGCCGGCGCACCTGCCCGAATGGTCACATCTTTCACGTCGAGTTCGATCCGCCCGAAAAGGAAGGTGTTTGCGATGTCTGCGGCGGTGAGCTCTACATCCGCGACGACGACAAGCCCGAGGTGATCAAGCACCGCCTCGTCCAGTACAAGGAAAAGACTTCGCCCTTGGTCGAGTGGTACGACGAGCGCGGCCTCCTCGAAAAGGTCGACGCGGACAAGCCTCCGGACAACGTCTCCGAGGAGATCCGCGCACTGATGGCAACCCTTCGCATGGAGGAAGAGGCCTAGGCCGTGTACAAGGGCGGCATCATCCTCAAGACCCCTGCGCAGGTCGAGGCCATGGCAGCGGCCGGCGAGATTCACGCGCGGTGCCTGAAGATGCTGATCGGGAAGTGCCGGGCAGGGGTGACGACATCCGAGCTCGACGCAGCGGCTGAGCGCTTCATCGTTTCCCAGGGCGCGACTCCGACCTTCAAGGGCTACAGGGGCTTCCCGGGTTCGATCTGTGCGTCGCCCAACTCGATGGTCGTCCACGGCATCCCGGACGCGTATGCCCTCAAGCAGGGCGACGTGCTCTCGATCGACGTCGGGGTCACCTACGAAGGCTGGGTTGCCGACGGCGCCGTGACGGTGCCGATCGGCGCCGTGTCCGAGGAAGCGACCGGTCTCCTCAAGACGACGGAGGCCTCGCTTCACGCAGGAGTCGCAGCGGCACAGGCGGGAGCTCGCCTCTCCGACGTTTCGCACGCCGTGCAGACGACGGTCGAGGCCGAAGGGCTGAGCGTCATACGCAGCCTGGTGGGGCACGGAGTCGGCCGCGACATGCACGAGGACCCGCAGGTGCCCAACTTCGGCTCTCCGGGGCGCGGGCCGATACTCGAGCCGGGCATGGTGTTTGCACTCGAGCCGATGACCGCGGTCGGCGGCCGCGAGGTCACAACCGGGCAGGACGGCTGGGCCGTCTACTCCTCTGACGATTCGCTGACCGCCCATTTCGAGTTCACGATCGCAGTGACCGAGAACGGGCCTCGGATCCTCACCCCATGGCACAACGTCTGAGCCGCAAGACCCCGATCTCGGGGTAAACCTCAGGGTGGCTCCCTGATGACACGGAGGATCGGCGTCTCTAGCGTGGCGACCATGAACCTCTCCGCAGTTCGCCTCAAGATGCTTGTGTCCGGTCTCACGTGCGCGGCGCTCGCGTTCACGATCTCCGCCAGTGGAAGCACAGCGGCGGGTAGCGGGTCCGGGACCTTTGTCTTCCTCAAGCTCTCCGACAGCGAGGGCAAAGTAAAGGGTGACGTCACGCAGAAGGGCCGGGAGGGCGCCTTCGCTGTTGACAACTACGAGGCTGACTTCACGCCAAGCAACTGCGATCCCCTTGAGGTCCAGGTTCGGTTCAATCCAAGTTGGGGGCGTTTGACAGCCGATCGCGGCGAGACGTTCCCTAGGGTCGAACTCTTGAACTATCGGCCCTCCTTAACCGGTCAAAGCGGCCAGGGAGTCGAAAGGCTTGAACTGGATTACGACTTCCACGAAGCCGCGCTGTCCAAGATCCGGCATACCAACGGGAACAAGTTGACGCTCACCTTCATCTATCAGTCCGTCGATATGACGCAGTACGGCCCGACGCGCACCGATTCGGTCACCTGTGTGAGCTGAAGTCGATACGTCATCCGCGGGTGACGTTACGCGCATTGGATGACAGGACTGCGCGCTTGCTACCATCAGCAGCCGCTTTTCGGAGCGGAAATGTGCCCGTCGGCCCGATTCATGGGGCTGGTGGGCTTTCTGAACGATACGACCTGGGAAGGCGCGAGAAACCGCGTTGAAAGTAAGAGCGTCCGTAAAGCCAATGTGCGACAACTGCCGCGTGATCAAGCGGCGCGGCGTCGTGCTCGTAATCTGCTCGAACCCCAGGCACAAGCAGCGGCAGGGCTAGAAGGAGTACCGGAAGAACTTTGGCACGCATAGCGGGAGTCAACCTCCCTCTCAACAAGCGGGTAGAGATCGGTCTCACCTACGTCCACGGAGTCGGTCGCTCGACGGCCAACGAGATCCTTGAGAAGACGGGTGTTGACCCCAACACATTCGTCAAGGACCTCACCGAAGAGGAGACCATCAAGCTCCGCGACGCCGTCGAGTCCGGTGACGTCGAGGGTGACCTCCGCCGCGAGCGCTCGCAGAACATCAAGCGTCTTTCGGAGATCGGGTCCTATCGCGGCCTCCGCCACCGTCGCGGCCTGCCGACCCGGGGCCAGCGCACAAAGACCAACGCGCGCGGCCGCAAGGGTCCGCGTCGCATGTCCATCGCCGGAAAGAAGAAGCCCACCAAGTAAATGTCTCCAGCGCCACGCAAAAAGGGCCGCACCCGCCGTCGCGTTCGCAAGAACGTCCCCTACGGGATCGCCCACATCAAGACTTCGTTCAACAACACGATCGTCACCATCACCGACCCAGAGGGCAACGTGATCGTCTGGGAGTCCGCCGGCTCCGCCGGGTTCAAGGGCTCGCGCAAGTCGACGCCGTTCGCCGCGCAGGTGACCGCTGACGCTGCCGCCCGCAAGGGCATGGAGCACGGACTCGAGCGAGTCGAGGTCCATGCCAAGGGCGCGGGATCTGGCCGCGACACCGCGATCCGCTCCCTCCAGGCTGCCGGCCTCAACGTGACAACCGTGAAAGATGTCTCCCCGCAGGCCCACAACGGATGCCGTCCGAAGAAGCGGCGGAGGGTCTAACCGTGGCGAGAGATACAGGAGCGCAGTGCAAGCAGTGCCGCCGCGAAGGCCAGAAGCTCTTCCTGAAGGGGCAGCGATGCCTCACGGACAAGTGCGGCGTCGAGCGTCGCTCGTATCCGCCGGGCGAGCACGGCCGCACCCGCGTGCGCGCGTCCGAGTACCGCAACCAGCTTCGCGAGAAGCAGAAGACGCGCCGCTACTACCAGCTCCTCGAGAAACAGTTCCGCAGCTACTACGACAAGGCAGCGCGGCAGCCGGGCGTCACCGGCGACAACCTTCTGCGTCTCCTCGAGCGGCGCTTCGACAACGTCTTGGTACGGCTCGGCTTCGCGGCATCCCGCCGTCAGGCGCGCCAGCTCATCAGCCACGGCCATTGGCTGGTGAACGGTCGCCGCGTAGACATTCCGAGCTACCAGGTCCGGCCTGATGACGTCATCTCGATCAAGCCGGACGCGAACGCAGCGGACGTCGTCCGATCCGCAACGGAACTGACCGCCGCGGTACCGCCGTGGCTGCAGGCAGATCATGACGCCCTGACCGCCAAGGTCCTGCGCCTCCCTGAGCGCGTAGAGATCGAGACGCCGGTCCAGGAGCAGTTGATCGTCGAGCTCTACTCCAAGTAGCGCTCAGGAACGTCCCTTACCAGGGAGAGGCCAACACACTTTCGCGACAAAGTCGCTCACCAGCAAACCTTTCGATAGACCGGAGATTCAAATGACCACCCTGCCCGAATTCCAGATTCCGAAGATCAGCAAGGAAGACGTTGCCGACAACAAGGGCACGTTCACCATCGAGCCCCTCGACAAGGGCTTTGGCTACACATTCGGGAACAGCCTGCGTCGCGTGCTGCTCTCCTCGCTCGGCGGCGCCGCAATCAAGAGCGTCCGGATCGAGGGGGTCGCGCACGAGTTCTCGACCGTCCAGGGTGTGAAGGAGGACGTCACCGACATCGTCCTCAACCTGAAGGACGTCGTTGTGCGCATGCACACCGACAACGACGAGGTCGAGGCGCCACTGGTGGCGACCGGCCCCGGCGAGGTCACTGCCAAGGACATCGACCTGCCCGCGGGCGTTGAGATCCTGAACCCAGACGCTCCGATCGCCACGCTCGAGAAGAAGACCAAGCTCGAGATGTATCTCACGATTGGCCGCGGCCGCGGGTATTCCCCGGCTGAGGAGAACAAGTCCGAGGACCATCCCATCGGTGTCGTCCCGATCGACTCGATCTTCTCGCCGATCCGCCGCGCCGCCTACTCGGTCGATTCCGCCCGAGTCGGCCAGCGCACGGACTTCGACAAGCTCGCGCTCGAGATCGAGACCGACGGTTCGATCGAGCCCGGCTCGGCCCTCCGTGAGGCGGCCGAGATCCTCATCAAGTCGCTCGCGATCTTCACCGACGCGGATCGCGTCGAGGAACTGACCGCGCGTGAGGTGTTCGACCCGATCGGCATCGACAACGGCGCTGCCGCCGCCCCGGCAGCCGATGGCGACGATCGCCTGATCGAGGAGCTCGAGGTTGGCGTCCGCGCCTACAACTGCCTCAAGCGCGCCGGCATCCAGACCGTCGGTGACCTGGTCACCCGCTCTGAGTCGGAGCTGAATGCGATTCCCAACTTCGGTCGCCGATCGACCGAAGAGGTCATCGACGCGCTCCACCAGCTCGGCCTCTCCCTCCGCGGGGAGTAGAGCCGGCCCGAGCCGGTAACTTCACCTTCCTCAAATGCGGCACGGAAAGCAAAAAGGCAAGCTCAACCGCGACAAGGCGCATCGCAAGTCGCTGATGCGCAATCTCTGCCGTGAGGTCATCGACCACGAGCGGATCAAGACGTCCGAGGCCAAGGCCAAAGCCGTCAAGCCGCAACTCGAGAAACTGATCACGCTGGGCAAGCGCGGCGACCTTCATGCTCGGCGCCAGGCTCTGTCTGAGCTGGGGCAGGACAAGTTTCTCGTCCACAAGCTGTTCGAGGAAATCGCTCCTCGCTATGCCGAGCGGCCCGGTGGTTACTCGCGCATCGTGAAGCTCGGCCCCCGTCGAAGTGATTCGACGGAGATGGTCTTCCTCGAGCTCGTCTAGCCAGGAGGTCCCTGGGATGGGGACCTGGAAGCTCACCCTTGCTTATGACGGCACCCGGTTCTCCGGGTGGGCCCGCCAGCCTGGAACGCGGACGGTTCAGCAGGTGCTGGAGGAAGGAGTTGGTCAGATCCTGGGTGGTGAGCCCGTAGCGCTCGCTTGTGCCGGGCGCACGGATGCCGGGGTTCACGCGCTGGGGCAGGTGGCGAGCTTCTCTGTCGATCGCGAGGTTCCGGACCGGCTGGCGACTCGCCTGAATGCAGTGCTGCCTCGCGACCTTTCTGTACTCGCTGCCGAACCGGCGCCGGATGGTTTCGACGCCCGCAGGTGGGCTACCTCACGGCGCTACCGGTATCGCCTGCTGGTGACCGAGCATCGAACCCCGTTTGAGGAGAAGCGCGCCCTGTGGTGGCCTTACCGGCTCGACCGGTCGGCGCTCGACGCCTGCGCCGCTGCTCTGGTCGGGGAACACGACTTCACCGCCTTCACCCCCACGCAGACCGAGCATGTCCGCTTCGAGCGGGTCATCGCGTCAGCCGCGTGGATCGAGGAATGCGAAGGTGTCCTGGTATTTGACATCACGGCTGACGCGTTCATGCGCAGCATGATTCGCGTGCTCGTCGGGACGATGCTGGAGGTAGGCGGTAACAAGCGGACCGTGGACAACTTCGTCAGCTTGCTCGACGGAGCCCCGCGAGAGCGAGCGGGGGAGACGGCTGCGCCGCATGGCCTCTACTTCTCCGGCGTTACGTACGGCGACGGGCCGGCATTTTCCTACGAGGACTGAAGCGTCCTCGGCTGCTCTCCAGCTTCCGCTGTTCGCCGAGATCGTCGCCGATGTCGCTACGAGCTAGTCCTCGACCGCTTCGGGAAACTCGGCATCGCCGAGCGACGCTGGGCGGTCATGCAGGTACATCGAGCTGCCGGTTGCCAGTGCGACGGGCTTGCCATCGGCGTTGGTGACCTGCGCGCGGGTAATGGCAAGCGTGCGTCCCGCGTGGACGACCTCGGCGGTCGCGACGAGGTCGCGCCCGTCCACGATTCCAGGCCTCAGGAAGTTGACCTTCAGGTCGATGCCCGCGACAGCGGTTGCCGCCGGGGCGGTCGACACCACGGCCACCTGCATCGCGGCGTCGGCAAGCATGGCTAGCGTGCCGCCCTGGAGACGACCGCTCGGGCTCGCGAGCCATTCGTGTGCCGGCATCACCATCCGCGAGGTGCCGTTGGTCGCGGATCCAAGGCGAAGGCCCGTGAGGTGGTGGATCGGCGGCGGGTCGAGCTCGCCCGAGATCTGCATTGCGAGCACCTCGGCGCCGGAGAGCTCGCGCCACATTTCGGGTGAGACCAACCCACCGGCGACCGGCTCCCGCTGGTAGGGATCCGGCGTGTCGTACTCGACCTGGTCGTACGGCACGGGGCCGTCCGGCGCTTCGGGGAGCTCATTCAGCTTCGGCAGGATCGCCAGCCGTGAGGTGCCGTGCGCGAGGAGGCGATCGTCCACGTCCAGGACGAAGACCTCGGAGAGGCCCGTCGTCCGGCCAACGTGAATCGCCTGGCCGGCGGCCGACAGCCTTCCGCCGGGGCGTGCCGGGCGCAGGAAGGTGAGCGAGAGCTCCGCGGTCGTGTACGGGGTAGCGGCCGGAACCTGCGTCTCGACCGAGACGCCGAAGGCGATGTCGGCCAGGATCGCGAGCGTGCCTCCGCCGATGACGCCCGCCGAGTTGACGAGCCACGGAGAGGCAGGCATCGCCGCATCTGCGGTGCCGTCCGCGAACGAGATCGGCTGGGCGCCCGTGAGGTGGAATAGGGGCGGTGGAGGAGAGCCGAGCATCCTGAAGCGACGGAGGCGCTCGATCCCCGGTAGAGAGAGGACCCCCGGATCCGGATAACCGCCGCGCACCGGCTCGCGCCAAGCGTCGTCTCTCGTGTTCGAGTCAGCTTCGGACAAGGGGGCGGACACTAGATGAGTGCTTCATAGAATCGGATGACGTGAGAGTCCTCGTAACCAACGACGACGGGATCGACGCCGAGGGTCTCCAGACCCTCCGTCGCGCTCTTCGCAAGCTCGACGACGTCGAGGTCCATGTCGTCGCTCCGCATACGAACCGCTCGGCTACCGCGCGGAGCATCACAACCAGGTCGCCGATCTGGGTCGAAGAGGTCGATTTCTCGGACGGCGATCGTGGATTCGCCACCGAAGGCACTCCCGTCGACTGCGTTCGGTTCGCCGACCTCGGCCTGCTCGGCGAGAAACCGGACCTGATCGTGTCGGGGATCAACCACGGAGCAAATCTCGGCGACGACATCACGTACTCGGGAACCGTCGCCGCAGCCCTCGAGGGGATCATCCTCGGCATCCCGTCGATCGCCATCTCACAGCAGTCTGTGAAGGGGGAGATGGGCTTTCTTCCCGGGCGCACGTTCGACTTCGCTTTCGCCGCCGAGCTCACAGCACGCCTCGTCGAGAAGCTGCGGAGTGAGCCGCTGCCCGAGGGGACTCTTCTGAACGTCAACTGCCCAGCCGGTGAACCTGAAGGCGTTGACGTAACTCGGCTGGGCAAGCGCCTCTACGACGACGAGCTGAAGCTGGTCGAGGAGGAGGGTGGGCGCAAGCGATACAGGATCTACGGGTTCGAGCCGTCGTTCGAGGATGAGCCAGGTACCGATCTGGCGGCGATCGCCCGCGGGCGGGTCGCCCTTACGCCGATCCACTTCGACCTCACCCACCACGATGGTCTCGACGGGCTCGGCGCATGGGACACGGACGGGCTCATGGGGGCGGCCGCCGAAGCCGTGGCGCGCGGATGAGCGAGGATTTCGCAGCCCGTGCCGACGAGCTGAAACAGAAGCTCGAGTACCACAACAAGCGCTACTACGAGGACGACGATCCTGAGATCGGCGACGACGAGTACGACGCGCTGATCAACGAGCTGCGCGAACTCGAGGCGGAGCACCCCGAGCTCGAGACCCCCGAGTCGCCGACGCAAAAGGTTGGCGGGTCGCCGCTCTCGCGCTTTGAGCAGGTCGAGCACCCCGAGCCAATGCTCTCGCTCGCCAACGCGCGCTCGGAGGAGGACATGCGCGCGTGGGAGAACCGCATCGCGAACCTCCTGAAGCGTTTCGACATCACGGCCGCAGAGACGAGCTACGTCTCGGAGCCGAAGATCGACGGCCTCGCCATCTCGCTTGTCTACGAGGACGGCAAGCTCATCCGCGGCGTCACGCGGGGCGACGGGCGTATCGGCGAGGACGTCACCCACAACGTCAAGACGATCTCCGACATCCCGCAGGAGATCCCCAACGCGCCGGAGTTCATCGAGGTGCGCGGCGAGATCTACTACCCGCGCTCAGGGTTCGTTCGGATGAACGAGGAGCGGGCCGAGGCGGGGGAGTCGACGTTCGCGAACCCTCGCAATGCGGCTGCGGGCACGATCCGCCAGCTCGACCCGTCGATCGCGGCCTCCCGGCCGCTCGCCATGTGGTGCTACGGCATCGGCGCTCGCACCGGCGTCGAGCACGAGACCCACTACGACGAGATCGAGTGGCTGCGCGAGCGCGGCTTTGCGGTCGAGGACGAGATCGAACTCCACCAGGGCATCGATTCAGTCGTCAAGAGGTGCAAGTGGTGGGAGGAGCGACGTGAGGGTCTCGACTATGAGATTGACGGCGTGGTCGTGAAGGTCAACGAGCGTGCCCTGTGGCGCGACCTCGGCGTGGTCGGCCGCGAGCCGCGCTGGGCGATCGCCTGGAAGTTCCCGCCGATCACGGCCACGACCGAACTGAAGCGCGTCGTCTGGAATGTGGGGAGAGTGGGGAATCTGATCCCGTTCGCGCAGCTCGACCCCGTTCAGGTGGGTGGCGTGACCGTGAGCCAGGCGACCCTCCACAACGAGGAGGACCTGGCGCGCAAAGACGTACGCGAGGGAGACATCGTCGTCGTCACGCGGGCCGGGGACGTGATCCCCCAGGTGATTGCGCCGCTGGTGCAGCGGCGAGAGGGCAAGCGGTTGAAGAAGGCGAAGCCGCCGAAGAAGTGCCCGCGCTGCGACACGCCCACCGTCAAGCCCAAGGACTCGGTCTTCACGATCTGCCCCAACCGCCGGGGCTGCCCGGGGCAGACGTTTCAGCGCATCAAGCACTTCACGGCGGTGATGGACATCGAGGGATTTGGTGAGAAGCTCTCCTACCGGTTCCTGGACGAGGGCCTCATCACCGACCAAGCGGACATCTACGACCTCACCGTTGACCGGCTCTCAGAGCGCGAGGGTTTTGGCGAGATCTCGGCGAAGAATCTCCACGAGGCGATCCAGGACTCGAAGAGGCAACCGTTCTCGATCGTGCTCTTCGCGCTCGGCCTGCCGGGCATCGGCATTGTCACCGCCCAGGCGCTCGCCGAGCACTTCGGCACGATGGACAACCTCCTCGCTGCCGAGGCTGAGACGATCGAAGAGGTTGAAGGCGTCGGCCCGATCACGGCCGCCCAGATCGCCGAGGAGCTGGCGGAGGAACCGACGCGCGAGCTGGTCGAGCGGCTACGCGAGCGCGGGCTGCGCTTCGAGCTCGACGAGTCCGAGCGACGGGCCGAAGGCGGCCCGCTGGATGGCAAGACGTTCGTGATCACCGGAACGCTCCCCAACCTCTCCCGCGACCAGGCGAGCGCGTTGATCAAGCGAGCGGGGGGCAAAGTCACCGGGTCCGTGTCGAAGAAGACCAACTACGTGGTCGCCGGAGACAGCCCGGGCTCGAAGCTCGCAAAGGCAGAGCAGCTCGAGGTCGAAATCATCGACGAAGCGACGCTGGAAAAGCTCGCCGGCTGAGGTTTCGCGCGCGCGCCTAGCCGGACCGTGCGCGTCAAGCCGGATCGTGCGCGTCAAGCGCAGGATCCGGCACGCATCAGGCGCACGCGCGCGTAGACACGTACCGCGGCAACCCGGACGCTGGGGCCAATGCCCCGCAAGAACCGCCGCGAGCGCCCAGAAAGTTGCATAGAGCCGGCATTTGTGGGCGCTCGGCGCGATCGGCTCGTGGCGGCTATGGCCGCCGACAGCGAGGGTGTCCTCGACCTCGACGAGCTTCGATCCTGTGGCCTTGACCGCCACGCAGTTGCGTGGCGTGAGGTTGAGGGACGCCTGCACCGGCTACATCACGGCGTCTACGCGGTCGGTCACCCCCACGTCTCGCTGACCGGCCGATTCATTGCTGCGTACAAAGCCTGTGCCGGGCATGCCGTTCTCAGTCATCGATCGGCGGCTGCTCACCTGGGCTTCCGGCCTTGGACAGAGGGCAGTATCGAATTGACTGCGCTCGATGGCTACGACCACGCCCACCACGGCATCAAGGTTCACAGATCGCTGTTCATCACTCGTGACGACTGCATGTTCCGGGACGGCATGCTCGCCACTAAGCCGACGTGGACGGTGGCAGCCTTGGCGGCGGAGCTTCCCCGCCACGATCTGCGAGAGGTCACGCGGGCGGCATTGGGCGAGCGGCTCACGAGCGTCCGCGGGCTTCTTGAGACCCTTGACCGACTTGGGCCGGTCAGGGGATCGCGGGCGCTGAGGGACATCCTCGCCGGAGGCCTGCCGACGCGCTCCGAACTGGAGGACGTGGTGCTGCATGTGATCCTCTCGGGCGGCTTCGAGCGACCCGACGTGAACGTTCCCCTCCACCTGGAGGGCCGAAAGGTCATTCCAGACTTCCGCTGGCCCGAGCAGCGGCTGGTGGTGGAAGCGGACAGCGCCCGGTGGCACGGCAACGCGCTCGCGCGCGAGGATGACGCGGAACGCCAGGCGTTGCTCGAGCGCCACGGTGAGACTGTGCTTCGGGTGCGCTGGGACCAGGCAATTCGGGCGCCGGCGAAGGTCCGCGAGCGCCTCGAGGTCGCGGGCGCGCCCAAGCGCTTCGCGAGCGCCCAGAAAGTTGCATAGAGCCGGCATTTGTGGGCGCTCGCACGGATTAGGCACCTGCTGCCGTTGGCTAGCGGTAGCGCGCTATGGCTGCGGCCATCGCGTCCTGGGCCCGTTGCGCTTCGGAGGTCGAGACGCCGTTCATCAGAAACGAGAACGCGACCTGACCTGCGCCCGCTCGGCAGTAGCCCGAAAGGGCGCTCACGCCGTTGATAGTGCCGGTCTTCGCGTGGCAGCGGCGCTCGGCGGCGGTATTTCGCATCCGGCCTGCGAGGGTGCCGGTCTTGCCCGCAACCGCGAGTGAGTCGTAGTAGGCGCCCTTCAGCGACTGGTCCTGTCGCATGTGGACGAGGAGCCGGGCGACGTTTCGGGCCGACGCCTTGTCCGTCCGGGCGAGGCCGGACCCATTGACCATGCTCACGCCGCTACCAGCCTTCTTCGCGAAGCTCTCGGCACGGCTGGCGCCGCGCTTCGTCGTTCCCTGCTTGCCGCCCGGGCCGGTCCCGAGGCGCTTGAGGAGCATCTCCGCGTAGAAGTTGTCCGAGGGCGTATTCGTCTGGGCGATGAGCGACCTGGCAGTCGGCGACAGGACGCTTCCCAGCGGCTCGCCATCGAGAACCCTGCCCGGCGCGCCGCCTACCTTGACGCTGCCGGTGACGCGAACGCCACGATCGCGAAGCTCTCGCTCCAGCGCCTCGCCGGCATCGCGAGCGGGGTTCTGCGCGTACCCGCTGCCGTCGAACCCGGAGTTGAACGAGAGGCCCGAGAGGGTGGGCGTGTCGCCGGGCCCGGGTGTCACGCCCGGGTGAGGCGCTCCGATCGCGCCGTCGAAGATCGTCGGATCGGCGAGAAGGTTCCCCTTGACGGTCCGGATGCCGGCATCCTTCACTGCCTTCGCAAGCGGATCCGAAGCGCGTGAGCGGCTTGTTGTGAGCGTGCGCGATAGCTCGCTTCCGCGAGGGCTGGGTCGCCGTCGCCGACGAGCACGATGCTGCCCTTCAAAGTCCGTTCGCGCCCGCCGGTCCGCTTGCCTCGCTCGTAGATGCGGGTCTCCAGCCTGCGGTCGGGGCCGAAGCGATCGAGGTAGGCGGCCGTCGTGAAGAGCTTCGTATTCGAGGCCAGGATCCGAGCGCTCCCCGACGAGTCGCTGAAGAGAACCCGGTCCGAATTCGCGTCCACGTCATAGACGTAGGCACCGCTCGACCCGCCCACCGAGTTCATCTCGCGCTGAAGGATCGACTTCAGATGGCCGTCGGAAATCCGCTTGTGAGACGCCAGCGGGCTTCCCTCCCGCGCGACCGGCGTGCGGGCTCCTTCCCGGCCGGCGGCGGAGCTCGTGCCAGGCATAAGCAGCGCCGCCGCGGCAGCGAGAACGCCCAGAAACCCTGCAAGACCCTGCAATCTCACGTGGGGTTCACCATACCCGGGCCGAACCCGAACACTCGTTCCGGTGCGCCTGCGATACTTGGGGCGATGGGCAAGGTCGTCGAGCTCGATCCGTCGGGTAACAACCAGCCTCGGGGACAGCGCGTCAAACGCGGTCGTCGGAGTGCCTCGAAGACCGCGCTGGTCCTTGGCGGCGGCGGCTTCACCGGAGGCGTTTACGAGATCGGGGCGCTGCGGGCGCTCGACCTCCTCTCGGTCAACCACACGGTCAACGAATTCGACATCTACGTCGGCACGAGCGCCGGCTCGTTCATCGCGAGCCTCACCGCCAACGGAGTGACACCCGAGGAGATGATGCGGGTCCTCAACTCGGACCTGCGCTCGCCGATTCCAGACATCGACCTTTCGATGCTCCTGCGGCCGAACTACAGCGGGTTCCTCCGCGGCTCGTTGACGCTCCCGCTGAAGGTCGCGGGCATCGTTCGCGAGGTCTTCCAGAGGGAGTCTTCGATCGTCGACCTCGCGACGGGCCTCGCGGGCCTCCTGCCCTCGGGCTTCTACAAGGGCACGGGCATCGAGCGCTACGTGGACGAGGTCCTTTCAGACCCCGACCGTACGAACGACTTTCGCCACCTCGGCTGCGAGCTCTACCTGACCGCCACCGACCTCGACACGACGGAGCGCGTGGTCCTGGGGGAGGGCGAGTGGTCGGACGTTCCGATTTCCACCGCCGTCGCAGCGTCGGGCGCGCTGCCGCTGATCTACGAACCCGTCGAGATCAAGGGCCGCGAGTTCATCGACGGCGGGATCCTCTCGACCACCAACATCGATGTCGCGGTCGAGCGTGGCGCCCGGTTCATCGTGGTCATCAACCCGCTCGTCCCGTACGTGAATGACTTCGGGAAGACGATTCCCACCGTCACGGGCTCCAGGGTCCAGCACGTGTCCGACATGGGGATGGCAGGGATCGGCAACCAGGCCTTCCGCATGATCTCTCACGATCGTCTCCATCGGGCGGTAGAGATCTGGGAGGAGCGCTACCCGGGTGTCGACATCATCCTGATCGAGCCAGAGCTCGACGACGCGCTCATGTTCGGCACGTCCATCCTCGACTACAAAGCGCGGCTCGACATCGCCAAGCACGGCTTCGAGTCCGTCACGCTCAAGCTGGCCCGCGATTACGACCGCTACAGGGCGATCGCGCAGCGCCACGGGATCGAGATCTCGAAGCGCCGCGTGCGCCACGCCATGGATCAGGTCGAGCGAGCCGATGAGAGCCGCGCAGGCTGGCGGCGCGTGCTCGAGCAGACAACGGCAACGCTCATGCGCAGCGGTCCCAAGAGCGCGCCTGCCGAAGAGCCGGCAGAAGAAGTTCTAGAGAGCTAGATCCGGTCGCAGACGGACGCAGTGCCAGATTCCCCGCAATTCCCCACGCTTCACGTCGCCGAGAGCACTGCTTCGCTGACGCGCCGTGGGGTACTCGCGACAGATGAAAGCCACCATCATCAGTTGCACGCTCAAGCCCTCGCCTGAGGACTCCAACACCGAAGCGCTCGCGCGATCGGTGATCGATTTTCTGGAACGCGAAGACGTCGAGTGTTCCCTCGTCCGTGCGGTCGACAAGGTGATCAAGCCGGGTGTCGAGACCGACATGGGGGAGGGCGACGAGTGGCCCGAGATTCACGAGATGCTCTTGGCCTCGGAGATCCTGGTGATCGCCACGCCGACATGGATCGGGCGCCCGTCCTCGATCGCTTCGCTCGTGCTCGAGCGGATGGACGCGATGATCTCCGAGACTGACGACGACGACCGCCCAGTCGCCTACAACCGTGTGGGAGGCGTGGTGGTCACGGGCAACGAGGACGGTGCCCACCATTGCATCTTCGAGCTCTCCGGCCAGCTCGGAGACATCGGCTACACCGTGCCCGGTCAGGCCTGGACCTACTGGAACAAGGGCCCCGGCCCCGGCGACGACTACTCAGAGACCGACGAGGGCAAGGACTGGTCCGAGAAGACGGGCCGCGCATGCGCCCAGAACCTCCTGGGCGTCGCGAGAGCACTCGAGGCGAACCCCCTGGGGCCACCACCGGAGTAGCCGGGCGATCTGCGGGTTTGCAGCATTGAGGGTGCTATCGGCCCGTCAAGGCTGCGGACGTGGACCGTTACGCAAGGTGCCGACGATTCGTTTGAGAGTGCGCTCCACGTACTCGGCCTCGTAGCGGATCTGGCTGTGCGTGAAGCGCACCGGGGTATCACCCGCGGCTTGGTGCGCCTGATCTCGCAGGCGGTCGCGGTTCTACTGTGCGGTCGTGCGGTGATAGCGAAGGCTGTCCGTCTCGACCACGAGGCCGAGATCTCGCCACAGAAAATCAACCTCGAAGCCGTTGTGCTTCACACAGGTCTCAGGTTTCGGAAGCCCCGCGCGCCTGGCGATCGGGCGAAAGCGGCGTTCCAGCTCTGAGCGGCTCATCGCGTACGTGCGGCGATCGAGGGCCTCGCGTAGCGGTCGGACGCCTGGAAACCCCGCGAAATCCTCCAGGGCAAGTCGCAGCGATTCGGGATCGATCAGATCCTTGCCATCGGCCTGGTTGATTGCCCTCTCCAAGTCACCCAGGGAAAGGCGCGGGGCGACCTGGACCATGGCGACGACCACGGATACTCCTGGAATTCCATTGCGCTCGATCACGCGAGCTGGATCGATGTCTGAGCGATGGATCCGGAGGCCAAGGCAGCGCCTATAGGACCGGCCTGGGATGGTGATCTCGATTGGGAGGCCTTGCCGCGGGCGGAAGCCCAGATGCTCAGCCTGGCTTTGGTGGCTGAGGAGCGCTCCGTCACCTCCGGCGAGGACCGCTGCCATCCACCTGCCTTCCTGGCTGAGCTCTCGCCGGCCCACGGCGTAAACGCCGCGATAAACCTTGTGCAGCCGGCCAGTCTCGAGCCGATGCCGAATGGCATCAGCTGTGTAGCCGATCGCGAGCAACTGCGCTCTCGAGATCACACCATGTTGCGCCCAAACGAGCGCCCAGGCGGCTGCGGCCATCTCTTGCAGGGTTGACGGTGCTATCAGCCCGTCAAGGTTGCGAGCGCTTCGGATTCACCCCCCGTGCCGGAGCCGCGCCGCCGCGCGGACCGGTGTCAGCCGTTGCCCGCCGCTGCCGCTGGTCCGTGGGGCTCGAAGACGACCTTGATCATGTCGTCTTCCTTCTTCTGGAAGGTCTCATATGCCCCTGGCGCATCGGCGAGCGGCAACTTGTGCGTTGCGAAATCTTCCGTCCCCAGGGGGTCATCATCGTCGGTGACCAGCGGCATGATGTCATCGATCCAGCGCTTGACGTGCGCCTGGCCCATGTTGATGCTCACGCCCTTGTCGAAGAGCTGCATCATCGGGATGGGGTCAAGCTGGCCTCCATAGACACCTGAGATCGAGATCGTGCCGCCGCGCCGGACCGAGTCGAAGGTGTCGTAGAGCGCGGACATGCGGTCGATGGCGGCCTTCTCGATCATGGGCTTGGCGATTGCATCCGGAAGAAAGCCCGACGCGACCTGGGCGAGTTTGCCGAACGGCGCTCCATGCGCCTCCATGCCGACGGCCTCGAGCACGCTGTCCGCGCCGCGCCCTTCGGTCATGCCTCGTATGACCTCCGACACGTCGTCGACGTCAGAGGTGTCAATCGTTTCCACGTCGTACCGGCGCGCCATTTCCAGGCGCTCGGGAACAAGGTCGACGCCGATGACGCGTATGCCTTTGTGACGAGCGATGCGACATGCCATCTGCCCGATCGGGCCCAGTCCGAACACGGCGAGCGTGCCGCCCTCGGGCACCTCAGCGAACTCCACGCCCTGCCACGCCGTGGGCAGCACGTCCGACATGTAGACAAAGCGCTCGTCGGGCGGCCCATCAGGTACACGAATGGGGCCAAACTGCGCCTGTGGCACCCGGAGGTACTCGGACTGGCCGCCGGCCACCTGCCCATACATCTTTGTGTAGCCGAAAAGTGAAGCCCCCTTCTCCATGTCACGGTTTTGGGTGGTCTCGCACTGCGCGAAGAGGTCGCGCTCACACATCCAGCAATGACCGCACGAGATGTTGAACGGGATGACCACGCGATCGCCGACCTGGAGATCCGTCACCTCGGCGCCGAGCTCTTCGACAATTCCCATCGGCTCGTGGCCGAGGATGTCGCCGGGATCGATGAACGCGCCCAGCACGGTGTACAGATGGAGATCCGAGCCGCAGAGGCCCGTGGAGGTGACCTTGATGATGGCGTCGGTGGGCTCCTCGATCTTGGGATCTGGAACGTCGTCGACCCGCACGTCCGCCTTGCCCTGCCATGTCAACGCCTTCATTCCGTCTCCTCGCGTTCGATGTCTCGAACGCGACAAATACCCCTCGCCTGGGGCTGGAAACGAGCTAGCCCGAGTAGAGCGACTCGACCTCGCCGGAGTACTTGTCGGCGACGACGTTTCGCTTCACCTTCATCGAGGGCGTGAGTTCGCCGCCCTCCTGTGAGAAGTCGTGGGGCAGGACCTCGAACTTCTTCACCTGTTCGACGCGCGCGAACTTCTGGTTGACCTGATCGAGATGCGCTTGGATCGAGGCCTGAACCTCTTCGTTCTCAGGGAGTGAAGCGACGTCAACGTGCTTCTCCGACGCCCATTTCTGCGCTTCTTCGGGGTCAAGCGTCAGCACGCAGACAAGGTAGGGGCGCCGATCGCCGACCACGACGCACTGTGAAACAAGCGGATGCTGCTTGATCTCCGCCTCGAGGTTCGCCGGCGTGATGTTCTTCCCGCCCGCGGTGATGATGATGTCCTTCTTTCGGCCGGTGATCTTGAGGTAGCCGTCCTCATCGATCTCGCCCAGGTCACCGGTGTGGAGCCAGCCGTCGACGAGCGTCTCTGCCGTGGCTTCCTCGTTCTTGTAGTAGCCCTGAAAGATGTTGGGGCCCTTGGCGAGGATCTCACCGTCGTCGGCGATCTTGATCTCGACACCAGGGAAGGGCTTCCCGATCGTGCCGAACTTGAAGTCGTCAGGCGTTGCGATCGTGGCTGCCGTGGACGTCTCGGTCATCCCCCAGCCTTCGAGGACCAAGACGCCCGCCGCGTCGAAGAACCGGAGGATGTCCGGGTTGATCGGCGCCGCTCCCGTGACTGCAACGCGAAGGTTGCCGCCGAAGGCGTCGCGAACCTTGTGGAGCACGAGGCGGTCGGCAAGCGAATGCTGAGCACTCAAAATGGCGCCGGCCCCGCCCTTGCGCTCGGCCTCGCGATAGCGCTTGCCGACGCTCACCGCCCAGTCGAAGATCCTCTTCTTGGTACCGCCCGCCTTCTCGACATCGGCGGTTACGGCCGTGTAGATCTTCTCGAAGATCCTGGGGACCGACGGGAAGTAGGTGGGCTTGACCTCGGTCAGGTTGGGGAGGATCCGCAGCGGGTCGCGCTCCCAATACGCGATTGAAGCGCCAAGCTCGAACGAACCGAACTGGATCAAAAGAGCAAACGAGTGCGCGAGGGGCAGGAACAGGTACGTGAGCTCGTCGTCACCGCGCATGACGTTCTTCTCGTTGACCATGTCCAGCATGGCTCGGTAGTTGCCGTGCGAGATCACGCAGCCCTTGGGCGGTCCGGTAGTACCAGAGGTGTAGATGAAGGTGCAGATGTCGTCTGGAGTCACCGACTCGTAGCGTCCGGCCCAGTCCGAGTCCGAGAGGTCTGCGCCGCGTTGGATGAGCTCGTCGAGCGAGATCGCACCGCCGCCCTTGCCGGTCATGCGGATCACGTGCTGGAGCTTCGGGCATCTGTCGCGGATCTGGCGGATCTTGTCCAGTTGCTCCTCGTCCTCGACGATCACCGCGACCGCGTCTGAGTTCTCGAGGACGTATTCGCACTCTTCGGCCGAGTTGGTCTGGTAGATCGGCACGACGGTTGCGCCGGCCGTGAGCGCCGCGAAGTCGAAGTAGGTCCATTCCGGGCGCGTGTTGCCGAGGATCGAGACCTTGTCGCCCTTCTCGATGCCGAGCGCCATGAGTCCCAGCGAGAGCTGCTTGACGATCTCTCCGACCTCATCGAAGCTGCGCGAGACCCAATGCCCCGATTCGTCCTTGTACATAACGGCCCGCCGAGCGCCGTACTGAGCTACAGAGCGGGGAAGAAGGTCAGCAAGCGTGTCCGATCCGACGCCGGTGGCGCCGGCCGGAAGGGTGGCGGATTCCATCCGCCCAAGATATTGGACGCGATCCCGAACGGCAACGCGAGAAGCAGGTGCCGTTCGGGGTTTTTTGGAACGTTTGTCCTAAGCGGCGGCTTGTGCGCGCTTCGGCTCGTCCGTAGTCTGGGCGAGCGAAGTCACGAAGAGGCTCTTGTCGATCCGACCGTTGAAGATCGGAACACCCATCTCCATGCATTTGGAGATGACCTCTCGCCGCTTCATGTTCACTTCGTCGGCGAGCTCCGTGGGCGTCAGGTGATTTGCCATGCACCTTCTCCTCTGATTGGGAACACCTTGCATTGAGTGTCTCGCGTTAGCCGGACGCTGTCAATCCGTAGATTTGTCGCAATGTCCGGTGCCACTACGCCATTCCTCGAGTCCCTCATGGATTCCGAGCTCTATTCGATCGGAGCCTTCTTTTGCGACGAGCACCCCGACCTCGTGGATGAGGTCGTCCGTGTCAGTGGCGAGATCGAGGCGAGCGGCCTGGAGGCTTACGCCGCTTCTGCGGGGAGCCCGATCGAAGAGGCTTTCGAGACGCTCTTGACAGGTCTCGCGGTGCGCTACTTCAAGGCGGTCGCCGGTTGAGTCCCTGGGTGCCGCGGGCGATCATCGTGCTCGTCGTCCTTGGCGTCACCGGCGCGATCATCTCGATCTCGATCGGAACTGGCGGACCGAGGGGCATCGAGATCGAGGGCCGCGTCGACGTCCAGGGACTCATTGCGGGGATCAAGCAAGACGGCTCGCGCCTGGGCGACTCGGAGGCTCCGGTCTCGGTCGAGGTCTTCACCGACCTGAGAGCAGTGCCCAGCGCCGACTTCGAGCTGACCGTGGTCGACCCTTTGATCGACGACTACGTTCGCCAACAGCGCGCTCGCCTCTACATCCGCCATTTTTCCTTTGCGCCGTCGCCGGTCACCGAAGCCGCGATCGCGGCGGATGCCGCCGGCCGCCAGGGGTATCAGTGGCAATTCGCAGAGCTCGTTCTGCGAAACCAGGACAAGACAAGCCAGGAGATCGACGAGGCCTTCCTGAGGGAGATAGCGCAGGTGACGCCCGGCCTGGACATCGAGGAATGGGACGACACATTCGCGACCGAACTTCAGTCACAGGAGGACGACGAGACGTATGAGAGTCAGGTGGACGAGGATGGGAAGCTCGCCTTCGACCTGAAGCTGCCGGCCAACCCGGCGGTTCGCGTCTGCGGCCCTGGGGGGAGCGAGCTCCTGGAGGAGTCACCAAGCCTCGACGAGGTCCGCGCCGCAATCGAGCGTGTGGATGTGCCGACCGACGCGGTCACATTCGACCCTTCGAGTTGCCCGCCGAGCGGCTAGCTGTTTTCGCCCTCGAAGAGCGGCTTGAGACGCCGTGCCAGAAGCAGCAATGCGAGACCCGCGCCGACCGTGATCCAGATGAGCGGGTCGGTAAGCGAGAGGTCCTCGAGGCGCGTGCCGAAGTAGATGGCAAGCGCCGTGATCGGCGTATAGCCGATCGCGGTGGTCCAGATGAAGCGCCGGCGAGGGACTTCGGCTGCGCCGGCGACGAAGCTGAAGAGCGTGAACGGGACGATTGGAACGAGGCGAGCCGCAAGGAGAAGCGTGGCACCACCGTCCTCTGCAGCGGCCTCGAGCCTGTCGAAGCGCTCTGCGGCGATGAACCGGTTCAAGACAGGGCGTGCCGCGCGCAGGCCGATCTCGTAAGCGAAGATCCCCTGGAGGGTCCAAAAGACCATCATGATTCCCAGGGCCGGCCAGAACCCGTAGACGTAGCCGGCCGCCGCATCCAGGATCTCGGCCGGGTACCAGACAAAGGTGTGGAGGGCGCAGAGCGCGCCGATGATCGCGACGCCGCCTGCGCCTAGGCCGCGCAGGTCCTCGCGGAGAGGTTCGGTATCGCCGGAGATCGCGTCGCCCGCAGCGTCCCGGAGGGGGTCGATCAAAAGCAGCGCACAAAGGAGCACCGCGGCAACGCCGATCGTCACGGCGATCGCCTCCCATGGAAGGTGCCGCGCTCGGCCAAGCCCGGTGGGGGATCCGGACTCTTGCATCATCAGGGCAATTATGGCGACCCCTGTCCAGTAGCTTTGGCGCCTCTCGGGGCGTGGCGCAGCCTGGTAGCGCGCACCGTTCGGGTCGGTGAGGTCCCCGGTTCAAATCCGGGCGCCCCGATTGGCTATTTGGCGAATGGCCTCACCCAGTTCCTGCAGTTCGGTGATGAGTCGGAATACTTTGGCCCGATCCGGGCACAGTCTTCGTGTGACAGCAGGTACTTCCCGCATGGAGATCTCAATGGCAGCCGAGCCGGCGAGCGTTCGTCTCGCGCGCACCGAGATCATGCGCTGGTTTCACGAACAGCAGCGCACGGACGACAACCTGGCTGCGTCGGTAGCCCTTGCTGTGTCCGAGGCGGTGGGCAACGTAGTTCGCCATGCGTACCCGGGCGCGTCCGTGGGGCGTGTCGAGATCGAGGCTCGGTTCGAAGGCTCGAAGATCACCGTGATCGTCTCCGATGGCGGCACGGGAATGATGGCGCGCGTGGCCAGGGACCATCACGGCATGGGCCTCCCCGTCATCGGCCGGGTCGCCGACGGCGTGACGGTGGACTCGGATGAAGCCGGGACGAAGCTCAGTATGCGGTTTGACTTGAGCACCGCTCCGAGGCGCTCGGCGGTCTTCGCGGCGCGGCAAGAGCGCGCCGTGTCCGCAAGCGCCCACTGAACTCGGCCCAAGCCTGACAAGCAAGGCGTAGGATCACGCCCGGGATGCCGGGACGTCGAACTTTTTCGGGGCTGGTGGTTCTGGCTCTCTTAGCTGCCACGGCAGTGGTCACGTGGTTGTCGTACGACAACGAACGAGACGATGCGATGGCTTCGGACTTGGCGCTGGTTCGCCAAGCTGCGATCGACGCCCGCCAGAGCGTGTCCGGCGTGGCGTCTGGTCTCAAAGGTGCGCCAGGCGTCGTAGATGAACACGGTTATGTCGGAGCCGCACGCTTCAGAACATTTGCGAGAGGCGTGCTCGATCGCTCGCCCTTCCTGGGTCTGTCGTGGGCCCCATTGATCGAGAACGCCGACCGTGATGCCTTCGAGGCGCGCCTGGGCCGCCCCATCAGCCGTTTCGGGCCGCATGGTGGAGTGATTTCCGAGTTGCGCAGCGACTCGGGCGGGTATCTGCCGCTTGCTCTGACCTACCCGAACACGACGGCGAGGCGTGAGCTCCTCGGGTTCGACTCGTTCTCGGAGCCAACCCGCCGCACCACCGTCAAAGCCGCGATTCGTACCCACGAGCCGCGCCTCAGTCCTCCGATAACGCTGGCGCAGACCGAACAACTCGGCGCCCTGGTCTACAGCCCGGTATGGCTCAGCATCAACGGTGAGCCCGAAGTGGTCGGAGTGATGATCTCGGGGCTGCCCGGTGAGACGATTGCGGCCGATGTAGGTCGCCAGCTGAATCTCGAAGACCAGATCTCGATCAGTGATTCGGGCCAGGCGCTTTGGGGACCGTCGCCCGGAGGGGATTCAGCATCGACCAAGGTGAGCGTTCTGGGGCGGCGATGGACGGTTTCCATACCGGCCACGGCGTCCGCGAATTTTGGCCCGCCGATCCTCTTGGGATTGAGCGGCCTCACCCTCACGCTGGCCGCGGCTGGGATGTTCCTGCTCCAAACCCGTCGCGAGAGAGACCTTCAGCGGCGGCGTAGAACTGCTGAGCTGCAAGCCGCTCGTGACAGTCTGCTCACGCGGATCACGGAGGTGCTCGAGCGCGAGATCGAAGTCGACGGGCGGCTGCGGAGCCTCGCGAGGACATTGGTCCCGGCTGTCGGCGATGTGTGCAGCGTCCACGAGGTCACCGCGGAAGGCGTGGTTAGGCAAGTGGGTGTCGCCGCCCTCGACAGTCGCACCGAGGCACTCGTGAGATCGTTGCCGGAGCCGGCTCCGACGAGCCCCATCCGGTCGGCGATCACAAGCCGCGAGCCGGTTCTCTACACCCGGATCGCGGAAGACCGTGAGGTGAGCCGGGCCCGCGAACGCGGGATCGAGCAGGCGCGGGAGCGTGGCGACGCCACACCCGAAGAGCTGCTGCAGGCCGACCAGCGCTCAAACATGATCGTTCCACTGGTCGCCCGAGGTCGCGTTCTCGGAACGATCTCACTGTCGGTTCTCGCCTCGAGTGGGCGCGCACCGCTCGGCCGGGAGGACGTTGCATTCGGGATGGAGGTCGCGACGCACGCTGCGATGGCCCTCGACAACGCCCGTCTCTATGAGCAGCAGCGCGATATCGCGGCCATCCTTCAACAGGCCCTTCTTCCGCGCACGCTCCCGGAGGTGGCGGGCGCCGCCGTGGCGGTGCGACACCGGCCAGGCAAGGCGGGCACCGAGGTGGGAGGGGACTTCTATGACCTGTTCGAAGTCGGCGACCACTGGATGGCCGTGGTTGGCGACGTATGCGGCAAGGGGCCGGAGGCGGCTGCCCTCACCGCGCTGGTGCGTCACACCTTGCGAGCAACCGCAAAGCTCGGGCCACGGGAAGCGGTGCTTCGGGTCCACGAAGCAATTCAGGCCTCAGGCGAGAACACGTACTGCACGCTGTGCTGCGCCGAGCTTTCGCGCGACGCTTCGGGCCTGCGGGCTCGAGTGACCACGGCGGGCCATCCTGAGCCCAGGGTCATCGGGAGTCACGGCGAGGTCACGCGCTTGGATGTGACCGGGCCGCTTGTAGGCGTCCTCGACAACCCGGTCTTTGAGGCCCAGGACATCTCGCTGCCAGAGGGCTCGACATTCTTCATGTGCTCGGACGGCATACCGGAGGCGCGGAGAAACGGGGAGATATTCGGCGATCAGAGGCTCGAGGGCCTGCTCGCACGCCTTGGGCCTCTCGAGCCTGACGAGATGCTCCGGCGTCTGGAGGAAGAGGTCGTCTCCTTCGTTGCCGGTCGCCCGCGCGACGATCTCGCGCTATTCGCCCTCCGGGTCAGATCCAAGCCGTAGTTACCAACGGCGCGAGCCGGGTAGGACTGGACCAATGGCTCGCATTCTCTTCGCCCCACTCAGCATCATCGGCGGGGTCATTGCCGGTATGGTCGGCACGAAGCTTTTCGAGTTCATCTGGGGGCGAATCGACGACCAGGAGCCCCCAGAGCCGGAACATCGCGAGGTGACCTGGCTCAAGCTCGGCGTCGCGCTCGCCCTTCAAGGCGCGATCTTCCGTCTTGTCCGCGGCGCGTTCGATCACGGGGCCCGCACCATCTTCTTCCGTGGGACGCGGACCTGGCCCGGCGAGGAGCGGCCCGACGAAGCGTAGGTTTGCGCCGCGAACCCCCGGTTGGGTATGTTCAATGCAGATTCGTGCTTGGAAAGACGACTGATCTGTTGATTAGCTGGGCCTTCGGCCGCCAAGGGGCGTTTTCCCGCAAATCCGCCACTACGGACCGTGATCCCTCCAATGTGAGAGGAATACATGTTCGTATCTGGAGCGATGGGTGCCGCGCCTGAAGAAGCGCTGCTAAGCGAATACGCAACCACACCGCGCCCGGATCTGGAGCAGGAGCTCTTCGTCCGGTTCATGCCATTGGCGAAATCCCTGGCGATGCGGTATCGCAACAGCAGCGAGCGCAACGAGGATCTGGTCCAGGTCGCCGGTTTGGCTCTCTTGAAGGCGCTGCGCGGTTACGACCCGGAGCGCGGCCACCGTTTCGCTGCATACGCAGCGCCGACGATTCTCGGTGAGTTGCGGCGGCATTTCCGCGACCACTCGTGGCGTCTCCATATGCCTCGTAGCCTGCAGGAGCGCTCGATGAAGGTCGAAAAGATCGCCTCGGAGATGTCCGATGAACTCGGGCGCACACCCACCGCCTCGGAGGTCGCCGACCGGTCAGGCCTCAGTGAGGAGGAGGTCCTTGACGTCTATCAAGCGCGTGAGGCACAACGCTCGATGTCGCTCGACGTACCGGTCCATCGCGAGGAATCGGATTCCGTCCCGCTAGTTGAAACCGTTGCCGATAGCGAGGGTGGATACGACGCGGTTGAGGCCAAGCTGGCCGTCGAACAGGTCGCCGGCCTCGACGACCGGGAGCGCGCCGTTATCCGAATGCGGTTCGTAGAGAATCTCAATCAGTACGAGATCGGTGAGAAGCTAGGCGTCTCGCAGATGCAGGTCTCCAGAATCATGCGGCGGGGGCTTGCAAAGCTTCTCGAAGCCGTCCAGGGAGTGGAGAGCCCGGATGGCAAACAGACCTTCGAGAACCTCCGGGCCGACGCCCGATTTCCCGAGGGGCGGGTCCGGAGGCGTGGCGGGAATAAGCTGAGTGAGACAAAGTAAGACACCGACCAAGGAGTCTCCAATGGCCTACGACGTTCCCGACCTTCCCTACGACTACGACGCGCTCGAGCCTCACATCGACGAGGCGACCATGCGGGTCCACCATGACAAGCATCACCAGGCTTACGTCGACAAGGCGAATGCCGCGCTTGAAGGCACGCAATGGGCCGACAAGGACGTCGAGGACGTTCTGAAGGATCTCGACAGCCTGCCTTCCGACAAGCAGGGTCCCGTCCGCAACAACGCCGGTGGCCACGCCAACCACTCGTTCTTCTGGCAGATAATGAGCCCCGACGGTGGCGGCGAGCCCTCTGGCGATCTCGCCGATGCCATCAATGAGAAGTTTGGTTCGTTTGACGACTTCAAGGAAGAGTTCAAGAACGCCGGTATCGGCCAGTTCGGCTCCGGCTGGGCTTGGCTCGTCCACGACGGCTCGGGCCTCGCGGTCACCTCGACTCCGAACCAGGACTCGCCGATCTCAGCGGGCCAGACGCCTCTCTTGGGCGCCGATGTCTGGGAGCATGCCTACTACCTGAAGTACCAGAACAAGCGGCCCGACTACCTGGACGCTTTCTGGAACGTCGTGAACTGGGGCGAAGTTTCGCGCCGGTTCGACGAAGTTTCGTAGCCTCGCGGATGGACCCGGAGCTCGCTTGCTCGGCGAGCTCCGGTTCGTTCTAACCCGTGCTCTTTTCGCGAGCGTGGCCCGGGGTTGCGTGCGGATCCTCCACGGGCTGAGGCAGTTGGGTGACGAGCCGTCGTTTTTCCTCGAGCGTCCGGCTGGCAAACCGCTCGGGAATGGGCATGCGTACCTCCATATTGGGGGCCTTCAGGTACGTGCCACTGCCCTGCGCTCGACAGCGCGGACAGGTCTGCAGCCGCATCGGCAACGTTTCGTACCAGCGGGTGAGGCCGCAGTCCGGGCAAACCATCTCCATCGGGAACCTCCGGACGAACGAGGGAATCTTTAATACCGCCCCCCTCTCGAACAGGTCGAATCGGCACTCATCGTCTACCCAGGCCCGGCCGTCTCAATCCTGCGTCAGCGAGCGTTCGGGAGAAGCTGATTCGCCCGTGATTCTCCAGAACGGCGTGGCGGCTTCGGGGGGACCTTTTCCATCGCCCGCTCCGCCATGGCTGTGATCGTCAGCGATGGGTTCACGCCTGGGTTTGCCGGGACCGCGGAGCCGTCGCAGACGAGCAGGTTCTCGTAGCCGAAGACGTGGTGTTCGGGATCGATGACCCCCGTGTCCGGGCCTGAGCCGATCACGACGCCTCCGAGGATGTGGGCAGTCGTCGGCTTGTTGCCCAGGGACTCGGTGACGCCGCCCTGGGCATAGCCACCGATCTGTTTTGCAAACCACTCGGCGGCCGCGTTGGCGGCCGGGATAAAGGTGGGGTTGGGGTTGTCGGGATCCTGCTGCGTTTGGAGCCGGACGCCGCGCCCGAAGAGCTTGCGCTTGGGAATCAGCTGAAGAGCGTTGTCCAGGGACTGCATCACGAGCAGGATCACCGTGCGCTCGGACCAGCGGAAGGGCCAGAGCGTGCGAGCAAAGGTGACGGGGTGGCGAAGGACCTGGCCAAGCCACAGGACCGGCCGCGTGAGCTTGGTGCCGTCTCCCGTCATAAGCGTGAAAAGTCGCGAAACCGAGTCCCCGCCCTTGCCGTATGTGACGACCTCGATGTGCGTGTTCGGGTCCGGATAGATCGACGAGGTGATCGCCACCGAATGCGAGAAGTCGCGGCTCGAATCTGGCGCCGTGACAGCCATGATCGATTCCGAGTTGGTGCGCACGAGGTGGCCGAGGCGGTCCGAGATGCCCGGCAGCGATCCGCGGTGCTTGCAATCGCGAAGGAGCTTGTTCGTCCCCAGTGCTCCCGCCGCGAGCACGATTCCGCGCGCACGCACCATCCGGCGCTGCTTTCGGAGAATGGACCCGGCGCGTTCGGTCGTGATCTCGTAGCCGTCGGCGCCTCCATGAATCCCCGAGTGGCTTGATGTCGACAACCTGGCGCTCGGAGTGGATGCGCACGCCCAGCTTCTCGGCGAACCAGAGGTAATTCTTGCGCAGGGTGTTCTTCGCGCCGTAGCGACACCCGATCATGCACTGGCCGCAACGCACACAGCCCGTGCGCGCGGGACCGTCGCCGCCAAAGTAAGGGTCGGGCACCTCTTCGCCGGCGGGGCCGAAGAACACGCCGACCTTCGTGTTGGTCCATGTGTCCTCGACGCCCGTCTCCTCCGCGTATTGCTTGAGGAGTTGGTCGGCTGGGCCCATGCCTTCGTACGTCGTCACCCCGAGCATGCGCTCAGCCGTCTCGTAGTGCTCGGAGAGCTCGCGATCCCAGTCCTCGGCGAGCCCGTCCCACTGCGGATGGCTGAAGAACGCCGGGCGCGCTCGGTAGAGCGTGTTCGCGTACCCGAGGCTGCCGCCGCCAACGCCGCTGCCCGACACGATCAGGATGTCCCTGAACGGCGTGAGGCGAAAAATGCCCCGGAGCCCGAGCTTCGGCATCCAGTAGTACTTCCGCAACCGCCAGGTGGACTTGGCAAAGTCCTCGTCCTCGTAACGGCGCCCGCATTCGAGGACGCCAACCGAGTAGCCCTTCTCGGCCAGGCGGAGCGCCGAGACGGAGCCGCCGAAGCCGGAGCCGACCACGACCCAGTCGAAGTCGTAAGTCGCACCGCCAGCCACGGCCGAGAGGTTAGTTACGGGACCGGGTCGCCCGTGATCGACGAGAACGCGGCTCCGCGGGTGTAGAGCTTGTAGAGCCGGAATCCGGATGCGTAGTCGTTCGAGCACGCCCGGTCCAGGAGCGCCACCGCATCGTCGTCGTTGATGTCGGTCGTCGGTTCCACCTCTCCGGTCTGGTTGACCATGTCGCGAATGTCGTGCACCGTTGCGACCTTCTGGTCCCGGTTGCCGCCCACCCAGTCCGAGCATTGAGCGAGGGCCGCGACGGACCCTCCCCGCAGGGGCCCGAGTTCAGTCACCTCGCCAGCGCCGCTGGCCTCGGAGCCGCACCCGGATACGACCAGCGTCGCCGCTAGCAGCGCGGCGACGCTGGTTTCACGAGCCGCAAGCCTCACCGCGTAAGTGCCCGCAACCCCCTGCGGACCTCGTCGGCTTCGGGGGACTTGCGGAAGCGCTTCGCGGCGCGGTCGTAGCGCTTCTGCTCTACCGCGGCGCGGCGTGTGCCTGGTTCCGGAGGCGTCGAGAACCAGTCGCAGAGCGGCGGCTGCGGCGGCTCCTCGCCCTCGTGGTAATTCGTTCCGCAATTCGCGAGAACGGCTTCTTTGACGACGTCGCCGGTCCCGATCGAGGAGTTGTCGCACGCCTCGGGCAAGAACCCGGGCAGGTTCACACCGGCCACGGGCGCCTGGGGCGGGTCGCTGACGAGCGACCCCCTGGTCCCATCGGGGCCGACGTTGTCGTGCCAGCAGTTGCCGACGTTCCCCGGGAACTCGTCCCACCAGAAGTCGGTGCCGTTCGAATTGTCGGAATCATCGAGGCCGTTCGGGTTTCCGAACTTGCCGATCGCCTTCGACGGCTTGAACCCCGGCGGGGGCGACCCCATGACGTTGTCGTGATATTCGTCCTCGCAAGAGGTGACCACCTGCGGGTTGCCTGGGCAGTACGCCGCCGGGCTTGGGTCCTCGGCGGACCCGCGCAGTACGGCCTCGGGGACTGCGAACAGCATCGTTCCGCGCCGCCAGTTGTCGAATATGTGGTTGTGATGGACCGTGCTCTTGTTGACGCCCGGCCAGAGGATCCCAACGCCCAGCGGCAGCCCGACCGTGTTGAGCAGCGGCCGGTCCTCGCCATAGGTGTTGAGATTGTTGGAGTAGATGTTGTTGTGGTCGATGACGTCGGAGTCGGGCGGGTAGCCGGGATGGCCGCCAGCCGAGATCGAGTCAGTCGCGATGCCCGTGGTGTTCCCGTAGATCTCGTTGTGTGTGATCCGGACAGCGTTGCCCTGTGAGCCTGAGTAGGCGAGGGCGGAACCGTGTAGGTCGCACTTCTTGACCACGGTGTTGATCCGAGGCGCATCGGGATAAAAGGCAGTGTTCTCTACCCCTTCGCCCGTCTCAGGAGACGCCCCGGGGTAGACGACCGAGTCGCCGGACCCGAAGCCATCGCAGTTCTTGTACAGGCCATGGTCGGAGGTGAAGGTGAGGTTTCCGTACTCCGCCGACCAGAAGAACTTGGTCTTGTCGAGCAGGTAGCCGTCTACCTCTTCGATGTAGACGCCGTGCTCGGTCGAGCTCTTGGCCAGGAAATTCCTACCGACGAAGCCGTCGGCACGGTCTACGCGAAGAACGACGTCCTTCGCGTAGCAAGGGCCGGGAACCACCGAGCATTCGGCTTCTGACGCGTTCTTGCCCGGCTTCGAAGCGGGGTTGTTGCCATGGCCTGCGTACCCGCGGCCGGCGTCCATCACTACATCGGTGGGCTTTGCACCCGAGCCTTCGATCTGGAAGTTGCAGCGCAGACATGCGCCTTCGTCCGGGATGCCTTCGCGCTCCTCGAGCGGCGGAGACGGCGGCGGGGTGTCCGAGACCTTGCGCCCCTGGACGTAGAGCAGGTTCTGATCGTTCGGGCATTCCGTCTGGTAGCGGAAGCTCGGAGCCATGCCGCCTCGCCCGTTGTCCTGGAGCATGTCGGCACAATGCGGATCGTTTATCGGCTGCCTGCGCGATTTGCGCTCGAGGTAGCGGCCCGGCATGATCACAACCCGGTCGTTGTTGCCCGAGTCGTTGATCGCGTCCTGGATGGAGCGGTAGGCGCAGCGCTTCGAAAGCTTCCTGTTGATCTCGATGAGGCCCGCAGCCTTCGCGTCGGAGAGCTTGGTTTTCGGTTGGCTCGGGCGGAGGCGGAATCCCTTGTTGTGAGCGGCACGGATCGACACCTTCGCAAGCTTCAGCGAGTCGCTCTGGCAGACGACCCGGACCTCTCCCGGACCCTTGCCGGTGACTGCTGAGGCAAGCGATCGGGCCTTCGGCACCTTGCCGCCCGCCGGTGGGCTGACTGATTTGTCGGGATTCGGGTCGGGCCAGTACGAGGGCCGCTCGAGATGTGCGGAGGCGACGGCCGGAAGCGCCAGCGCTCCGACGATGAGCGCGCCGATGACATGCGAGCGCCCCCGGCGAATCGCGTTCTCTGAACCAGCTTGCAAGACGTCTCCCTTCGAGATCCTTCTCGGCGACCAGTACGGCCGTCCCATGCGGGTGGCACCTTAACAGCGTAGGCAGCGTCCTGCGCCGATGGGACGCTTAACGGCAAATCAAAGAAGGTGCCGCGAAAATGGCGTGGAAATGGGCTTTTCCAGGCGCCGGTTGTCCTTTGACACCTCTCGATTCCTTACGGTAAGTTCGAGAGCGGTGTGCCGGAGGCGGCGCGTCCCTAGGGGTATGGCTAGAAACAGGGAAAATTGAGACGCTCGCTCGTGGGCAGAATGGTCGCGATCATCGCGGTTGTCGTCGTGGCGGTCGCGATCGTGATGCTCGTCGGCGGAGGCAAGGACTCCTACGAGGTCACGGCCGAGTTCGAGAACGCCAGCCAGCTCGTCAAGGGCAACCAGGTGCTGGTCGGCGGCCTCTCAGCCGGCTCGGTCAAGGAAATCGACCTCGGTCCCAGCGGCCAGGCGTTGGTGACGCTCACCGTCGACGACGACTTCGCTCCGCTCCCCCGCGGCACCACCGCGACGGTCAGGCTGGGCTCGCTCTCCTCCGTGGCCGGCCGCCAGGTTCAGCTCACCCTGCCGCCCCAGGGCGCAGACGACCAGGGCGAGATCGAAGACGGCGGCACGATGACCCAGGCAGAGACGGTCTCTGCCGTAGACCTCGACGAGATCTTCAACACCCTTGATACGAAGACGGTCAAGGACTTCAAGGCGGTGATCGTCGGCTTTCGCGACTCCTACGCGGGCAAGGGGATCCCCGAGGCCGCCAACGAGGGCGCCAGATACCTCAACCCGCTGCTTTCGACCTCGCGCCAGGTCTTCGCAGAGCTGACCCGAGACACCCCGGCCTTTGAGTCCTTGATCGTCGACACCGCTTCCCTTTCGGGCCTTCTCTCCGAGCGCCACGACGACCTCACAGACCTCGTCTCAAACGCCTCCGGCGCCCTCGGGGCGATCGGCCGAGAGCGCGAGTCGCTTGCCCGGGCGATCTCAGAGCTCCCCGGCTTCATGCGCCAGGCCAACACAACCTTCGTAAACCTGCGGGCGACCCTCGACGACCTCGACCCCTTGACCCAGGCCTCGCTGCCGGTCGCCGATCGCCTCGGCCCGTTCTTTTCGAACTTCCGCGCCGCCGCCGCCGACGCCGTCCCGACGATCAGAGACCTCGACCAGATCGTCCGCCGCCCCGGCAAGGCAAACGACCTGGTCGAGCTGACCCGCCTTCAGGTCCCGCTCGCCAAGGCAGGAGTCGGCACGGGCGCTCCCGACTGCGGCTCTGACCCGACCACGACCGACTACGTCAGCCCGCCTCCGCCTGCCGCCGACCAAGACTTCACCCAGGGCGCCCTCGGCGAGACCGTCTGCGCGCTTCGCAACTCGAACCCCCAGACCTCGAACCTTCGTGCCTACACGCCCGAGCTGGTGGGGTGGTTCGACGGGTTCTCGACCTCAGGGCTCTTTGATGCGTCCGGTCCGCTTGGTCGCATCAACACCACATTCAACGCCTTCTCGCCGGCAATCAGCGGTCTGCCGGATCTGCTCTCGCCCATCGATCCTGCCGACCTCATCCAGGGCATTGGGACTCCCGCGATCGACATCAATAACAATCAGCGCTGCCCCGGCTCCACCGAGCGTGACCCCGGCGACGGATCGACGCCGTTCACCGACGGTGGCGCACTCAACTGCGACCCAAGTCAAACTCCACAGGGCCCATGAGACGCGTTGCCTTCATATTGCTACTGGTCGCGGCCGGCGTGACCGCCTTCGCCACCACCTCTTCGGCAGGCGAGGAAGAGCACTCGTACACGCTCGAGATGTACAACGCCTTCGGCCTGGTCGAGGGTTCCGAGGTCAAGGTCGCCGGCGTGACCGCCGGCACGGTCGAGTCCCTCGACATCAGTTCCGAGAAGACAGCCTTGATCGCAATCAAGCTGAGTGGCCCGCTCGCGGTTCTGGGCGACCGGACCCAATGCGCCTCGGAGCCGCAGTCGCTGATCGCCGAGTACTTCATCGACTGCCAGCCCGCCGGCGCGCCGCTTGACGATGGCGAGATCGTGCCGAACAAGGTCAAGCAGACGGTGCAGAACGATCTCGTCCTGAACACGCTTCGCATGCCCTTCAAGCAGCGGCTGGCGCTGCTCATCAACGAGTTCGGAACCGCGCTCGCGGGCAACCCGGAAAACCTGAACGAGGCGATCCGCCTCGGAGCCCCGGCTCTCGCCGACCTGCATTCGGCGCTCCGGCTGCTCGCTCGGCAAAACACTGTGATCCGCGATCTCAACGTGAACTCGGATGAAATCGTCCAAAAGCTTGCCGATCGCCGAGAGGACGTGACCTCGTTCATAAAGAATGCCGGGGAGGCCGCCGCAGTCTCGGCAGAGCGCCGCGATGATCTTTCGAGCAACTTCGATCTCCTCGACAACTTCCTCGCCGAACTGGGTCCGACGATGGTCGAGCTCAAGAACACGGCCGATCAGTCGTCGCCGTTGCTTTCCGACCTGCGGGCAGCGGCGCCTCAGCTGAATGAACTTGCGGTGAGTCTGCCGCCGTTCAACCGGGCCACCGAGAGGTCACTGACCACGCTCGGGAAGGCATCGGTGACCGGACGCCGAGCCCTCAACCTCGGCGTGCGGAAGGGAACCTTCAAGGCTCTGGCCAACTCAGCCGATCAAGCTCCACGTACCGGGGATCTCTTGGCAAAGTTCCTCACCGATCTCGACGATCCCACACGTGCGGTCGAGGTCGACGATCGCGCTGCAAAGACGTGCGCCGACAAGACGCTCTCGTGCTACGCAACCGGTCGTAGCGGACCAACCGGCTACACCGGTCTCGAGGGCCTCCTGAACTACGCGTACTACCAGACAGGGGCCCTCAACAGCTACGACAGCGTTGGACATCTCCTTCACTTCCAGCTCTACGACGTCTTCACCGGTCCGTGCGGGGAATACAACGCTCGCCAGGACTTCCCCGCCGAGGGTGGCGGCCGCACAACCGATCCGCTCCAGGCGGCCTCCTGCGTCGGGGGCCTCGGGCCGAACCAGCCCGGCATCACGCCCGGCGAGTCGGAGGCTGACCTCGGAATCGGCCCGTACGACCCGGCGGTATGCCCGGACGGTTCAACCGACACTTCGATCTGCGATCCGACCGGGCCGCGGAGGAGCGCCGCGAAGACCACTGCGGCAGGCAACTCGGTCAGCGAGAGTTCCCCGGCACCTGGCGGAAGCGATACGGGTTCCGGCGGCGGCGGAGCCGGAACCGATCTACCTGACCTGCCAGCGGTTCCGGGAGGGGGCGGAGGAAGCCTCGGCGACCTCCTCGACGAGCTCCCGGGCAACCTCGGAGGCCAGCTCGGAGCCGGCAAGGGCGGTAAAAGGGGCGGCAAGGGCAACCACGGAGGCCTCGGTGGCGGCGGAAACGCTGCCAACGACCTCCTCGACTTCCTCTTCGCGCCATGAACCGCCGCAGTCCCGGAGCCACCCTTGCAGCCTCGCCGACGATGGTCGGCGCGGTCACCACGCTGATCGTCATCGTGGCCGTGTTCCTTGCTTACAACGCAAACAACGGCCTGCCGTTCGTCCCGGTGTACTCGGTTTCGGTTGACGTTCCCGACGCTGCCCGCCTCGGCAACAACAACGAGATCCGGATCGGCGGCACGCGCGTCGGCGTGGTTGAGTCGATCGAGCCCATCGCGCTTGACGGCGCTCAGAATCAGACGGCTTCTGCTGACGGCGAGTCGGACGCCGGCGATCTCCCCCAGATCGGTGCACGCCTGAATCTCAAGCTCGACAAGACTGCGGAGCCGCTCCCCGAGGACTCGGTGTTCCGGGTTCGCTACCGGTCGACCTTCGGCCTCAAGTACCTCGAGATTGTCCGCGGTACCGGCCCAGACGCCGAGGAGGGCCACATCTTCGATGGCACCGACGACTCCTCGGGCGAGTGCCAGGTCCCGACCGATCCGGCGACGTTCTCCGGCTCGATTCCAGAGCAGGCCAAGAACGGCTGCTTCCAGGAGCAGACCGAATTCGACGCCATCTCGAACACCTTCGACAACAAGACCCGCAAGGCGGGTCGCGAGAACCTCATCGGTTACGGCAACGCCTTCGCCGCCCGGGGTGCTTCTCTCAATGACGCGATCGAAGGCCTGAGTCCTCTCGTGAGGAATCTCGGCCCCGTTTCGCGCGTACTCGCGGCTCCCTCCACTCAGCTCGAGCGGTTCATCGGGTCGCTTGCCCGAACGGCTCGCATCGTGGCTCCCGTTTCCGATCAGCAGGCCCAGTTCTTCGCCAACGCATCCGTCGCCTTTGCGGCCATCGCTCGTGATCCGGAGGCGCTGAAGGCGACGATCTCCGAGGGTCCGCCCACCCTTCGGACCGGGATCGAGACCCTCCCTCGTCAGCGCCCGTTCCTATCCGACTTCGCGGAGCTCTCGCGTCGCCTGCGCCCCGGAGTGCAGGATCTGCGGGTTGCGTTGCCTGTGCTCAACCGAGCGATCGACGTGGGTACGCCGGTTATCTCCCGGACCCCCCGCATGAACCGTGATCTGGGCGACGTCCTGGTCGAGCTCCGAAAGCTCGTTGCGCAGGATTCGACCACCACCACGCTGAAGCGGCTGCGTGAGACGTTCGACTCGGCTCGCCGCTTCTCCGAGTGGGTCGTGCCGGCACAGACGGTCTGCAACTACTGGAACTACTGGTTCAGCTTCCTGCCCGAAGCGCTCTCGGATCGAGACCAGACGGGCTACAACTTCCGCCAGGCGCTGACGAATTCACCGCCCGGGCCGCAGTCCGTCCAGCTCGGCCCTGTCACCCTCAACGTCCCGGGCGAGATGCATGGCCCGGTCGCCGGTTACTCCGGAGTGCAGGCCACCGGTAAGCACGGCGCGCTTCCCAACCCCGCCGACGACGGGCTCTTCGACCCGACCGAGATCCCGATCGTCCACGGCAATCCCTATGGCCCGACCGGGCAGGACGGCTCTGACTGTCAGGGTGGCCAGTCCGGGTACCTCCTCGGCGACCTGCGGATCCCTGGTCAGCCTGCGTCCAACCCTTCCGTCGCGGTCAGCGACATCCCCGGCTCGCGCGGCCCCACAGACGTCTACTTCGACGACAGCGGTGCACGGACCTATCGCGATACGCGCGTTCAATCGAGGCAGCCATGAGAACCGGTCAGCGCAGAGAGCGGCTTCCGAACTGGGCGATCGGCCTGATCTTGGTCGTGTTCCTCGCGATCGCGTCGGTTTACGCCTTCACCAAGTCGGTGCCGTGGAGCAACAAGTACACGGTCCAGGCAGTCTTCTCCTCGGCGGCCAACATCCGGCCCTCGTCGCCGGTCCGGATTGCGGGAGTGAACGTTGGCAAGGTCACGAAGATCGAGCATCTCAGCCCTGGCGATGCCGACGGCATCACGGCACAGGCCGGCACGTCGGACAGCCCGGTGCCGACCGAACAGCCGGCGACGGCGACGGTGGTCACGATGGAGCTTGACGACTCAGCCCTGCCGCTTCATACCGACGCAACGATGAAGCTTCGGCCACGTCTCTTCCTCGAAGGCAATCTCTTCGTGGACCTGAAACCGGGGACGCCCAACGGCGACGAGGCGAGCGACGGCTATGTCTTCCCGGCCAGCCAGACCTCGATTGCGGTCCAGCTCGACCAGGTGTTCACAACCCTCCAGGGAGACGTTCGCTCCGATCTTCAGATCCTCCTCGATGAGTTCGGCCGAGCGTTCAAGACCGGCGGTTCCGAGGGGTTCCAGCAGATCTACAAGACCTCACCCGGCGCGTTTCGCTATACGGCCGAGGTCAACGACGCGTTCCTCGGCGAGGAGCCTCACGACCTATCCGGGTTGATAGTCAATCTCGACTCGACGATCAAAGCGCTCAACCGCGGCACGGATCTCCAGGATCTCGTGACCAACCTCAAGACCGTGCTGGGGTCGTTTGCGTCCGAGAGCGCGAATCTCCAGGAAGCGATCCGACAGCTGCCGGGGGTTCTCGAGGAGGGCAGACCCGCGCTCGCCAGCCTGAACCAGGCTTTCCCAGCGGTGCGCGCATTCGCCCGCGAAGCACTACCCGGAGTCCGCTCCACGCCGGCGACCCTGGACGCCGCCACGCCGCTTCTGGCACAGATCCGAGGCCTCGTTTCGCAAGACGAACTCCGTGGCCTCACCGCCGATCTGCGTCCGACGATTCCGCGTCTTGCCGCACTCTCGCGGGAGACGATTCCGTTCCTCAAGCAGAGCCGCTCGCTGGCCAGTTGCTTCAACGAGGTGATCATCCCCTGGTCGAACCAGATGGTTGACGATCCGGCGACACCCGCTACGGGCCGAGTCTTCGAGGAGCTGGGCTACGGCCTCACCGGAATAGCGTCGGAGAGCCGCTCGGGCGACGCGAACGGCCCCTACATTCGCGTCATGGCGGGGAGCGGCACCAATTTCGTCGACGTGCCCGGGTCGATCGTGCCGCCCGGTGGAGGGCCTGCGCAGGATGCGGTTGGAGTGACCCCCCTTCCGCTGCTCGGCGGGATCCCCGCGGTCGAGTCGTCGGCGAAGACGCCATTCCGGCCTGAAGTTCCGTGCGAGACCCAGGAGCCGCCCGATCTCAGGGCAGGCGCCAGCGCCCCCGCACCCCGCCAGACACGGGGAGCTGCACTCACGCCGCAATCTGCCTCACCGGAGCTGCTCGACACCGTCAAGTCGGCAAACGATGCGTTTAAGCAAGCCGCAAAACTTCGGGCCGGCGGCCGACAGGCCAAGGGCGACACGCTCGAAACCGAAAACCTGCAAGCAGTTCGCGACCAGCTCCTCGAGACCTTCAACCTCGACTACCTCAAGCCCATCCTGGGAGATCTAGCGCCATGATGACCGCGATTCGCAAGAGCCTTCGCAACTTCATTGCGGTGGTAGTGCTGATCATTTTCGCGGGGGCGATCAGCTACTACATCCTCCAGGAGCAGCGTCTTCGCATTCCGATCCTGGAGGAGAAGCCCTTCGAGTTCCAGGCGGAGTTCGACAACACCCAGGGCGTCGTCGCGGGCCAGGGCCAGACCCTCCGCGTCGCCGGGGTGCGGGTTGGAGATGTCGCGAAGGTCGAATTGATCGACGGTCACGCAGTGGTGACCTTCGACGTGGATCGCGACTACCTGCCGATCTACCGGGACGCGACGATCCTGATGCGGCCGCTGACCGGCCTGAGGGACATGTTCTTCTCGCTGGATCCCGGCACACGCACCGCCGGCGACCTTGCGGAAGGCGACACGGTCACACTCGCGAACACCGCACCCGACGTCCCACTCGACCAGGTTCTGGACGCCCTTGACAATGACAATCAGGCGTATCTGCGCTCGATCTTGATCGGCGCAGGCAAGGGTCTCGAGGGACGCGGGCGCGACCTCGGCCGTGTGCTTGGCAGCCTCGGGCCGATCAACCGCGACCTCGAGCAGCTCAACTCACGTGTGGCCGAGCGAGACGAGAATCTCAGCAGCCTGATCCACAACCTGAGCATCCTGACCAAGTCCGTAGGGTCTCAGGATCAGGACATCGTGCGCCTGGTCGACGCCTCGAACACCGCGCTCGGAGCGATCGCCGAGCAGGATCCGGACGTCCGCACCGCCACGAGGCTCCTGCCCGGCGCCCTGCGCCAGACCAAGGAGGCTCTTACCTCCGCGCATGAACTTGGCGACCAGCTCGGGCCTGCCTTCAACTCGCTCCGGCCTTTTGCCCGGAACCTGCCGCAGCTGAACTCGTCGACCACGGACCTCGCCAATGCGGTCACCCCGGTTATCCGCGACCAGATCCGGCCGTTCGTCCGCTCGGCACGCGAGCCGATCCCGGATCTCAAGCGAGCCTCGAAGCGATACGTGAAGACTGCGCCGAAGCTGGAGACGGTCGCCCGGCGCGTCAACCATCTGGGCAACATGGCCGCCTACAACCCGCGCGGCCAGGAGGCCCCCGGCACTGCCGGGCGCGACGAGGGCTACCTCTATTGGGCTGCATGGCTCGGTCACAACGGCGTGAGCCCGTTCACCGGCCAAGACGGCAACGGGTTCTACCGCCGGATCTACTTCACTCTCACTTGCGATAGCGCGGTCCACCTGCTTGGGTCCTCGCCCCTCGCGCCCGTTGTAACCGGGCTCGGCGGCTTATTCGCTCCGGGAGGTCCCTGCTAATGCAAAAACAAGCACCGTCAGCCGGACGCATCCTGGTCGCCGCGGGCTTCGCGCTCTCGTGCTTCGGATTGATCCTGTTTCTCTGGATCGCCTTCGGCGGCCCGACGCCCCTCAAGCCGAAGAGCTACCGGATCACCGCCTACTTCCCAGAGGCCACGCAGCTGGCGGTTGAATCCGACGTGCGGATTGGCGGCGTCTCGGTCGGCAAGGTCAAGGCAGTCGATCTCGCTCCGCCGGATGCGCGGATCGACGGCTACGACACCACGGAAGCCGAGATCGAGATTCAGCCTGAGTTCGCTCCAATTTCAAGCGACGCACGCGCGATTCTGCGCCAGAAGACACTCCTCGGCGAGACCTATATCGAGCTGACGTCCGGTACGGAGCCCGGGAGCACGGACAACGTCGCACTCGGCGCCGCCGCGGCCACCTCGGACTCTGCCGAGGCAGAACCTGAGTCGATCCCAGAGGGCGGATCATTGGGGGTGTCGAGGACACAGAACGCAACCCAGATCGACGAGATCTTCAACGCCCTCGACCCGGAGACCCGTCAGGCCTTCCAGCAGTGGCAGCAGTCAGCGGCCGTCGCGATCCAGGATCGTGGCCAGGACCTCAACGACTCGTTCGGCAATCTCGGCCCGTTCGTGACCGACGCCTCGAACATTCTTTCGGTTCTCAAGAACCAGAAGGACTCACTACGCGGCCTGGTGCGTGACACCGGGGACGTCTTCAATGCGATTTCGGCCCGCGACGACGAGCTCGCCGGGGCGATAACTGGCTCCGAAGCAACGTTCGGCGCCCTTGCCGACTCCGACCAGGCACTCGCCGAGACGATCCAGGTCCTGCCTACCTTCCAGCGGGAGTCCCGTCTCACACTCGAGCGCCTCGATCGGTTCCAGGGCGATACCGACCCGCTGATCCGCAAGCTACTGCCGGTCGCAAACGACATCAGCCCCACGCTGGACAGCGTGCGCCGCCTTTCGCCGAATCTCGAAAGTCTCTTCCGCAACCTCGACCCCCTCATCGATGCCTCCAAGACCGGCCTTCCGGCGCTCGAGCGATTCCTCGGCCCGGAGGGACTGCGGCCGGCTCTCGACACCCTCGATCCGTTCCTCGCAAACCTCAACCCGATCCTGCGCTATCTCGCTGCCTATCGCAAGACGGCTGCCGACTTCCTGGTCGGGCCGGGAGCTGCGCTCTCAGGCGTGCTCGAGAGTTCGAACCCGCCTGGCCAGCCTGCCGCGCGCCACTACCTGAAGCAGTTCGGGTACACGAGTGCCGAGGCGCTGTCGATCTATCCGGAGCGCCTTGCGCAGAATCGGGGTAATGCTTATTTCCCGCCTGAGTACCTGACGCTTCCGACCAATGGGCCGCGCGGCATTTTCCCCAACTTCGACTGCAAGAACCTCGACTACACGCCGGGTAGCTCAGATCCCGACGAGGATGAGCACTACAAGATCACGAACGAGGACGGCTCGCCCGGCGGCGAGGTTGGGGGCGGCGCCGGTTCCGGCCCCCCGATCTCCGAGACTTTTGCACCCTGCTACATCGCTCCCGACCAGCCGGCCATCTTCGGCGGCCTGCACACGCCCAACCTCTTCTCCGATCCTTGATCTCAGAGCGCCCCGGGGCGCTCTGAGAGAATCAGGCGATGGCGAAGGGCGGTAGCACTGACGAGTGGGCGGCAGTAGCGAGCGGAGTCGCCGAGAAGCGGGGTGTCCGCTATGAGCCCGTCGGCGGCCTCAACCCGCGGGGTGGCCCCGCCGCCCTGTGCCCCGGCGGCACGAACCGCCTGACGGGACAGCTCAGCGACGAGTTCTGGGGTGCGTCATGCGACGCGCTGGAGCGCGAGGAGGGCGGGTTTTTCTCAAAGAGCGTGGTGCCTGGCGCCATCCTCGCCAAAGCGCACATGCCGGATCTCGCGAAGGTCATGCCGCCGTTCAACGTCGAGTCGCTCGCCGGGATAGGAGATCAGTTCGAGCGCCACAGCCGAAAGCGGGTTCAGTTCGAGTCGATCGCCTTCAACCAGCGCTTCATCGCGACGGTGCCCACGGAGCACGACCCCACCGCGCTTCGAGAGACGTTCAGCCCAGGCTTCCTCGACTGGGCCGCCGGAATCGACCGTGACGTGGACTTCGGCGTGACGGACGCGCAGCTCTACTTCCTCTGGCGCCTGCGCGAGCGCACCGAGAGCGAGTACGAGCTGGCGCTGAAGAACGCGGGGCAGCTCTTCAAAAGGATCCGGGCGGAGGTCGAGGAGGAGGGGTTTCAGACCTATCCGGCCGGCCCATGGCACGCGGGTCTGGAGCCGTTCCCGTCGTAGCCGCTCAGACGACGGGCGGGACGTAGCCCTCGTCGCCTGGCATCAGCATCGTCCAGCCCTGGTCGGTATCCGGAGCGGCGACCACGTTGGGCATGATCGGGTCGACCACTGTGGCGCGAGCCGCCGCCATGGCCTCGTCGGCGGTTGCGTAGGGCAGAAGGGATTCGAGTTGCTTGATCGTCGGGAACACAAGCTCGAACTCGCCCCCCTCGCCTCCGTCGAGCGCCTTGCGCGGGTTGACCCACGCGGCGTCGATGATCTCAGAGCCGTCGGGCACGGGCGGCGAGTGGGCGGGGGCAAGGGCCATGTAGAAACGCGTGTCGAAGCGGATCGGGACAGGCTCGGGGGTGATCCAGCGCGACCACGGCACGAGCTCTGAGTCGATCGGCAGCTCGATGCCGGCCTCTTCGGAGAGTTCTCGGATGGCCGCGGCACGGTGCGCCAACTCGTCGGCATCCACGTCCGTTTCGCCGCCCGCCACGCCCGCGATCAGCTCGTCTGCTTCGACGCTTCCGCCGGGGAAAACCCACACTCCCGGCATGAATCGCGCGCCCGTGTTGCGGCGCACCAGAAGGACTTCCAGCTCGCGCTGAGCGTGCTTGCCGCCCCTGCGGAGCAGGAGGATGGTTGCCGCCGGGCGAGCGACCGCCGGGACGAAATCGGGGTCGAGCGGATTGCGTGCGCCGGCGGCGTCGGGCGGAAGGCTGGGAGGGGTCATCGCACACATCCTGCCGCATCACCCGGCCAGCTACTCTCAACGGCCGATGGGCACCACTGAGACCAAGCAACTCTGGGTCTGCACCTCCTGTGGCTTCGTCTATGACCCGGCCGAGGGCGACCCCGACGGAGGCATTCCGCCCGGCACCGAGTTCGCCGACATCCCGGACAACTGGTTCTGCCCGGTCTGCGGCGCCCGCAAGACGGACTTCGAGCCGTACTCCGAGTAGAGATTCTGGCCGGGACAAAGGGGCACTGATGGAGCGCAAGTGGTGGACGCTCATCGCGGTGTGCGTCGCAACGTTCATGCTGCTCATCGACGTCACGATCGTGAACGTCGCCCTCCCGGATATCCAGGAGGACCTCGACGCGTCGTTCTCGAGCCTCCAGTGGGTCGTCGACGCCTATGCGCTGACGCTCGCCTCATTTCTTCTCGTCGCGGGCTCGATCGGCGACCGGATTGGGCGGCGGCGCGTGTTCTCGTTCGGCTTTGCCCTCTTCACCTTCGCCTCGCTCCTGTGCGGCCTGGCGTCCGACCCGACGGTGCTGAACGTTTCCCGTGCGATCCAGGGCTCCGGGGCCGCGGCAATGTTCGCGACGGCGCTCGCCCTGATCGCCCAGGAGTTCGAGGGAAGGGAGCGCGGTACAGCCATCGGCATCTGGGGCGCAACAGTCGGCGGGGCGGTCGCGATCGGCCCGCTTGTCGGCGGCGTCCTGACCGAGCACCTCGGCTGGGAGTGGATCTTCTTCGTGAACGTGCCGATCGGGCTCGGGGCGCTCGTGCTCACCCAGACGCAGCTCGTGAACGTGAAGGCAACGGATCCGCAGCCGATCGACTGGCCCGGCGTCGTGACCTTCTCGCTCGCGCTCTTCGGCCTCATCTTCGGCCTGATCCGGGGCAGTGCAGAGGGGTGGGGGAGCGCTCAGATCGTCCTGTCACTCGGCGCCGCAGTGGTCCTCATGGCGATGTTCGTCTCGATTCAGCTTCGACGGGAGAACGCGATGCTCGACCTCAGCCTGTTCAGGAACGGAGCCTTCACCGGCGTTTCGACCGTTGCCTTCTGCCTCTCGGCGGGCATGTTCGCGATGTTCCTCTACCTCACCCTCTACATCCAGGGCGTCCTTGAGTTCTCTCCGCTCGAGGCCGGTCTCAGGTTCCTCCCGCTCACGCTGCTTTCGTTCTTCGCGGCGCCGATGACGGCGCGGGCAAACGAGCGCGTGCCCGCGCGGTTCACGATGGGCATCGGCCTCACGCTCGTCGGCGTCGGATTGTTTCTGATGTCGGGTATCGAGGTGGGCGACAGCTGGACCAGGCTCCTGCCCGGTTTTGCGCTCGCTGGCGTTGGCGTCGGCATGACCAATCCGGGTATCGCCTCAACCGCGCTCGCAGTCGTCGATCCGCGGCGCGCCGGCATGGCTTCCGGGATCAACAGCACCTTCCGCCAGGTCGGTATCGCTACGGGGGTGGCCACCCTCGGCGTCATCTTTCAGACCCGCGTCGAAGACAAGCTGGCGCAGCTCGTGCCTCAGGCGCCCGGCTCGCTGGCCGACGCCGTCGCAGCCGGCGCAGGACAGACAGCCGCCAAGATGGCGCCGCCGGAGGTCCAGGCTCAATTGGCGAGCGCCGCCAACGAGGCGTTCGTCTCGGGGCTGAACACGATCCTCGTCGTCGGCGCGGGGATCGCAATCATCGGCGCCATCGCCAGCTTCGCGCTCGTGAACCCGGCGGACTTCGCGGCACCACCGCCGGGCGCCGGGGCCGGCCCGGACGCCGCGCCAGCCGCGCACTGAGCACGAAACGTCGCCCTGACACCCCTATAGGGGTGTCATAACGACGACTCGTGCGGGGGAGGGCTTCGCTACTCGTCCAGCGCCCGCTCGCGGGCGCGGCGGTTCTGGGCGCCCAGGATCATGAACGCGATCGCCGCGATGATCGCCAGCGGCACCAGGACCGCCGCCGAGATCAGCGCCACGCCCGCGCTCACCTCGAGTACCTTGCCCGCGTCGCCCAGCGCGTCGCCGAACGACCAGCCGCCCTCGCCGCCCGAGTCGCTCTGGGCGCCGTCGGAGGTGATCACCAGGCTGAGCGACGAGAACTGCGCGCGGTTCTGGACCTTCGCGAGCGAGTTCTTCGCGTCCGCGATCTGGTTGTTGACCCCGGCGAGCTGTGCCTTGAGCGCCGCGACTTCCTCGTCGGTGTCCGCGTCGACGATGCGCTGAGCGAGGTTCTTGCGCTCGGCCCGCAATCCGACGAGGCGATCCTTCGCCGAGACGTAGCTCTTTGTGATGTCCTGCGCCTGCTCGGTCCGCGACTTTACGTCCGCGAGATCCGAGAGCTGGGACAGAACCGAATCCAGGTTTGCACTCGGCACCTGCAGCTCGAGTGTCGCCCGCGCCTGCTCGTCCGTGCCCGTCACTTGCGAGTTGAGAACTACGCCGTTCGCGCCCTCCACCACGTCGATCGCATCGTTGGTCACGTTGGGTACATCACCGACGGGCGCGGCCAGGGTCAGCTGAGCATCGCGTTCGACCTGGCGCTTGTCCTGGCCGCGGCTGATGCCTGGCCGGCCGCCTGACCCGTTGGCGAGCGCGGTTCCGGAATCGACTGCTGCCCGGATATCTCTTTGCGCGTTCGCGTCGAATGTTTCCGTGGTTGGGCCGAGAGCTCCAGGCTTCGCCTTGGTGGCTGCCGCATCCCCGGACTCGTCGAGGCCGAACTGACCGTCCGACGCTTCTTGCGGCGTTGAGGCCACCTCCGTTGTTGCCGCGTCGTCCATTCCTCTGCCTCCAAAATCCCCCACCTGGGAGATCGAGACAGCCACAACCACGAGCGTCGCTGCGGCCGCAGCCGCGGGAGCCCAGCCACGCGGGCCGTTTGGTCCAAACCGCTCCCACAGCCCACGAGCACCGGCGCCCGAGCCGCCGCCCGCACCGCTCGCGCAAGGGCGCTCGCCGCGGGGGAAACCCGCGGCGGCCCAGGCGTCGAGCTCGGCGCTGAAGTGGGGAGGGGGCTCTGGCCGATCCGCGCGGAGGTCCGAGACCAGCGTCGTGAGGCCCTCCATACCGGCCGGGAGCTCCTCGCCGCGCAGCGCGGTGTCCAGCGCCATCAGCTTGGCCTCGACCTCGGCAGGGATCTCTTCGTTGTCGCGCCCAGGGCGCATGTCAGCGAGCCTCATCGCAGGCCCTCCTCAGCTTCTCGATGGTTCGGTGGACACGCATGGCCGCTGCTCTCTCGCCGATCGAGACCACGCTTGCGATCTCGGCGGTGGAGAGCCCGGCAAAGAATTTGAGAGCGACCAGCTCGCGCTCGCGCGCCGAGAGCTTCTCCATCGCCTGGCGGAGCGCCGCTCGGCGCATCGCCGTTTCGGCCATCTCTTCGGCCGGTACGGTGTCGGCCACGGGCTCGGAAGTGAGCTCGGCCGAGCGCTTGCGCTTTCGCAGCTCGTCGAGAGCGGCGTTCCGAGCGATCCCGAACAGCCACGCCCGGCGGGAGCCGCGCGAAGGGTCGAACGACTTCGAGCGGCGGTACGCGCGCTCGAACGCCGTGGCCGTCACGTCCTCTGCTGCCGATCGGTCACGCAGTAGCCCAACGACGTATGCGAAGACGTCGTCGCGCGAGGAGCGATAGAGCTCCTCGAACGCCGCCTCGGCGTCGCTTGGCATCGCCGCCGCCGGCGCTGTCATCACATCATGCATATCCCCACTACGGCGCCACGGCCGTTTCATCACATCTCAATTCTCGCCGAGAGTCGTCTGGAGGTACCGATGGGACCTTGAAGCGACTCTCGGCGCTCAGGGGCGCCCCAGAGTGCGCCTACGCCGCGTGGCGCAGCGGGGCGGGTCCGGGCGTCGCGTCGAGCCTTGCGGGCTCCTCGGGCGCGTGGGCGGCTGCGCACGCGGCCCCGATCGACTCCGCGGTGATCCCCACCAGGCGGCGCAGCTCGGCCTTTGAGATCGCCAGCGGCGGCATCAGGACGACCGTGTCGCCGAGCGGCCGGATGATCGCGCCGCGCTCTCGCGCCTCGAGCGTCACGCGGTGCCCGAGGCGAAGGGCCGGATCGTGCTCGCCGAGGTCGATTCCGACCATGAAGCCTCGGCAGCGCACCTCGGCGACCTCCGGCATTCTCGTGACCTCGCCGAGGAGCTCCCCCAAGAGGCGGATCTTCGGCTGGAGCTTGAGGAGGGTGCCCTCTTCCTCGAACGCGTCCAGGCTGGCGATGGCCGCCGCGCAGGCCAACGGGTTGCCCGTGTAGGTGTGGCCATGGAAGAAGGTGCGGAAGTCCTCGTGGTTGCCGAGGAAGCCCTCGTAGATGCGCTCGGTGGCGAGCGTCGCGGCGAGCGGCATGTAGCCGCCCGTAAGCCCCTTCGCGACGCACATGAGGTCGGGCGCAACGCGTTCCTGCTCGCAGGCGAACATGGTGCCGGTCCGCCCGAACCCCGTCGCCACCTCGTCGCAGATGAGGAGGACGTCGTGGCGGTCGCAGAGCTCGCGAACGCGGCGCAGGTAGCCGGGCGGCTGGACCCGGATCCCCGCCGCTCCCTGGACGAGTGGCTCGACGATGACTGCGGCGATCTCGCCGTCGTGGAAGTCGAGGATGCACTCAAGTTCCGCGACGTCGCCGGGGGCTACGTGGTGAGCGTCGAAGAGAAGGGGCCCGTAGCACTCGTGGAAGAGATCGATTCCGCCCACCGACACCGCCCCGATCGTGTCGCCGTGGTAGGCGTCACGCAGGCACACGTAGGAGCGGCGGTCCGTTTCGCCCTGCTGCTGCCAGTACTGAAAGGCCATCTTGAGAGCGATCTCGGTGGCCGTGGAGCCTGAGTCCGAATAGAAGACGCGCTCGAGTCCAGGCGGGGCGATCTCGACGAGGCGCTTCGCGAGCTCGGCGGCGAGAGGATGGGTGAGCCCGAGCATGGTCGAGTGCGCCATGCGGTCGAGCTGGTCGCGCACCGCCTTGTCGATTCCGGGATGGCGGTGGCCGTGGACGTTGCACCAGAGGGAGGACACGCCGTCGATGTAGCGACGGCCATCGGCGCCGATCAAGTTGGTCCCCTCGGCGCGCTGGATGACGAGAGGTTCTTCCTCGGACCAGCCCTGCTGCTGAGTGAACGGATGCCAGACGTGGCGCTGATCGAGGTCTGACACCTGCTTGGAACTCAACTCGCGACCGAGCCTAGATCCCCCTGCGGCGGAACCAGGGGTCTGAAATCAGCCTGTTTTGCGGGACCGGAAGGCCCGAACCTTTGCCCTTCCCGCAGTCGCCCACATCTGCCACCACGTGCGCGAGCGGTTGCGCGAAGCGAGGACCGAGCGAACCTGGCCCGACGGCGGCCTGCCTGCCAGGCACTCCGAGCGGCCCAGGACCACCCTTCACCCGTTCATTTTTCTGGCCGAGATTCTCACCCGCCGCTAGAGGGCGAGGCTGGGCCAGGTGCTGGGATCGTCGGGATCGACGACGCTGATCGTCTCGACCCTTGCCCCTCCGAGGCGCTCGACCGTGAAGCGGTTCGATTCCTCGAGAGCGCTTGGATTCTCAAGCCACGGCGTCATGACGACGGCCGCAACCTCGAGGCCGGCGCCGCGCACCGCCTCGAGAGTCAAGAGGGTGTGGTTGATGGTTCCAAGGCGCGGGTCCGCGACGATCACGACCGGCAATCCGGCGTGGACCGCAAAGTCGCGGATCAGGTAGTCGAGGCGAAGGGGGACGAGGAAGCCGCCGACGCCCTCACAGATCAGATAATCGCCGGCCTCGCGCGCCCTGGCAAGACCGCTCTCGAGGACCGGCACCTCGATCGGTTCACCCGCCATCGCCGACGCCAGGTGTGGTGAAACTGCGGGCTCGTAACGGTAGGGGGCGATCTCGTCGTCCGTCTGGGACGAGCCGGCGGCGAATTGCAGGCGCGCGTGGTCCGGCTGACCGCCTTCTTCGAGCCCGCTGACGGCTGGCTTGAACACGCTGACGCTCCGCCCTGCGGAGACGGCGCTGTGAGCGAGGACGCAGGAAACGACCGTCTTTCCAACCTCGGTCCCCGTTCCCGTGACGAAGAGGCCGTCCAAGGGCGCTCAGGCGGCCTGTTGAAGCGGCGAGCCGCCTCGCGCGATGCCCAGGTCGCGAGCCGCCCTCCCGATCACACGCGCCGCCCGTTCGAGCTCGTCGGCTCGGTGGTTTGCCATCACGGTGAGGCGGAGGCGCGAGGTTCCCTCCGGGACGGTCGGTGGCCTGATCGCCTGCGCGAAGACACCGCCGTCAAGCGCCCGCTCGCACAGTGCGACTGCGCGGCGGGCGTCGCCGACCATCACGGGGATGATCTGGGTCCGTGAGGACCCGACATCCAGGTGGTAGGTGCCCAGCGTCTGGCGCATCACGGCCGCGTGTCGCCGGAGGTGCTCGACGACGCCGGGCCGGGACTCCAAGAGGCTCAGGGCCGCGAGCGCAGCGCCAACCGAAGGCGGGGGAGGGGCGGTCGAGAAGATGAACGGGCGGGCGCGGTTGATCAGGAGATCGCGCATATCCGACGTGGTGCACGCGTACGCGCCGTAGCTGCCGAGCGCCTTGCCGAGCGTCCCGACCACAATGTCGACCACGCCCTCGAGGCCCGCAGCGGCCACGGTGCCTCTGCCCCCGGGCCCCACCGCGCCGGTGCCGTGCGCCTCGTCCACCATAAGGCGGCAGTCGTGTCGCAGCGCCATCTCGGCGAGATCCGGAATCGGTGCGACGTCGCCGTCCATCGAAAAGACGCCGTCGGTGACGATCAAGGCAGCCCGGTCACCGGCCTGCTCGAGACCCCAAGCGAGATGCTCGATGTCGCGGTGGCGGTAGACGAAAGTCTCCGCTCGCGAGAGGCGGCAGCCGTCGATGATGCTCGCGTGGTTGAGCTCGTCCGAGAAGACGACCTGCCCCGAGCCCGCAATCGCAGAAACGATCCCCAGGTTTGCGAGGTACCCCGAACCGAACAGGAGGCCTGCCTCGGTCCCCTTGAAGGCCGCGAGGCGCTCTTCGAGCCGATGGTGGAGCTCCATGTCGCCGGAGATGAGGCGTGACGCACCGGACCCGGCGCCGTAGCGCTCCGCCGCATCCGCGGCTGCCTTGCGGACGCGGGGATGATCAGCAAGCCCGAGGTAGTTGTTGGAGCAGAGGAGGAGCACCTCGGATCCATCCAGCGTGACTTTCGGGCCCTGAGGCCCCTCGATCATTCGCAGGCGCCTGCGAAGCCCACCGCGCTCGAGCGCGGTGAGACTTGCCCTGAGGTCGTCCACGAGCTCCGGGCTAGTCGCCCCAGCCGGCCGTGCCGTCGGCCAGGACCGGTGTCTCGTCGAGCTCTGATGGCCGCGCCGGATAGGCGGGCGGAGTGCCCTTCTTCTTGATGACGCGGAGCTGCGTCGAGGGGTCCCAGAAGTTGGCTTGCGCCTGGCTGTCGATCAGGTCGTCGATAGGCGTTTGGGGCGTGTGTCCGTCGAGCCACCCGTCGCGATTGTCCGGACGCGGGTTGGCTCCGTTGTCGTCCTGGCGGGCCACGTTCAGGCCCAACTCCTCGAACATCGCCCGGTCATCGGCCGGCTCTGAGCCCAGGGTAGTCAGGAAATTGCCCATCATCACGCCGTTCAGACCAGCCTTGACGGCAAGCGGCTGAAGCTCGCCCAGGTTCTCGACGCGGCCTCCACAGAGGCGAAACAGGGCGCCGGGAATGATCAGACGGAAGATCGCAACCCACTGGACGACCTCCCAGGGGTCCATCAGATCACGATCGCCGAACTTGGTGCCCTCGCGCGGGTTGAGCAGGTTGATCGGGACCGAAGTCGGGTCGATCTCCGACAGCTCGAACGCCATCTCGACGCGCTGGCGCTTGGATTCGCCAAGGTTCAGGATGCCGCCGACGCAGCTTTCGAGACCCGCTTCCTCGATCGCGTCGATCGTGCGTATGCGGCCCTCGTAGCGGACGGTCGTGGAGACCTCGGGGTAATACGACTTCGACGATTCCACGTTGTGGTGGACGCGCTGAACTCCAGCTTCCTTGAGGGTCTTTGCGCGCGTGGGGGAGATGTGGCCGATCGAGACGCAGCGCTTGAGGTTGGTGTGCTCAGAGACGAGCTTTGCGCCCTCGACGATCCGCTCGAAGTCGCGCTTGGAGAGCCCCTGCCCCTGGGTCACCATGCAAAAGCGGTGTGCTCCTGCGGCCTCGGCCGCCCGCGCATGCTCGAGGATCTGGTCTGGCTCCATCATCGCGTGCATCGGCGTATCGGCCTCCGCGTAGCGGGACTGGGCGCAAAAGCCGCAGTCCTCGGCGCACCCGCCGGACTTGGCGTTGACGAGCGAGCAGAGGTCGGTTGAGTCGCCGAAGCGCTCCTGGCGAGCCTCCCACGCTCGCTCGACGAGAGCGAGGATGTCTTCGTGGGACGTGAGCTCGCCCAGCGCGAGCGCCTCGTCGAACGTGATGAGGGGCGCCATCCCGCGGGAGGCTAGGCACGGGATCGGACGCGATCCCGTGCGTCAGCCGGGCGCGTTCGAGAGCGACTCCCACAAATACAGACAGGCGAGCGTTCGGTGCGGGCGCCAAGGCTCCGCGATCCGCTCCATCTCCTCCGGCGTCGGCGATTCGTCGAGGCCGTAGGCATCACGGACCGCGTTGCGGATCCCGAGGTCCCCCACGGCGAGAACGTCAGGGCGCTCCAGGTGGAAGATCAAGAACATGTGGGCCGTCCAGACGCCGAGCCCACGCACCGCGGTCAGCTCGGCGATGATCTCCTCGTCGGAGAGCTCGCCGAACCGGTCGAGCTCGAGCTCGCCGCTGAGCGTTCGGGCCGCGAGATCCTTCAGGTATTCGACCTTCCGGCCGGAGAGGCCCGCCGAGCGCAGCTCCGTCTCGTCGGCGTCGAGCAGCTGCTGAGCCGTCGGCATCTTCCCGGCGAAGAGGCCGAGCACGCGGTCAAAGATCGTCGCGGCCGCCTTCACCGAGAGCTGCTGGCCGACGATCGCTCGGAGCAGGGCTCCGTAGGCGTCGGCCTTCGGCCGGCCCCGGCGGCGCTTTTCGATCGACATCGCGCCGATGCGAGAGATCAGTCCCGCCATCACCTTGTCTGAAGATGCGAGCGCGACGGTGGGAGAGGTCTCGCCGGTCACGCGGCGAGATGATGACGGACCGGCGTCAGCCCGGAAGTGTGCCGGCGCCCGAATCGGGCGTGATGCTGCCTGGGTCCTGCGGAAGCGTGGGGTCGGTCGGGATGAACTCGGTGCCGCCGTTGTTGGCCGAGTCGCCGCCGACGAACTGCATCGCGATGAGGATCGCGATCGCGACGATCGCCGCGACGGCCGCCACCTTCAGCCAATCCGGCCACAGGGAGACTGTGATCGTGAAGTTCTCGAATGCGCTCAGCTCGGGAACGGGCTCCGGCTCGGGCTGCACCGGCATGACGTGCTCGGTCCAGATCGTGCCGTCCCACCAGCGCGGCGAGTTTCCGTAGATGTCGCCGTACCAGCCCGGGGGCGGCGGCATCGGCGTGGGAGGAAGCTGGACAAGGCCCTGAGGCTGAGGCTGAGGAGGGTTCGCAACTGCGGGCTGGAGCGCGGCCGCGGCCATGGGTGCGGAGGCCGCCGGCTGGGGCGCGGGCGCCTGAGGCTGGGGTTGCGAGGGCGGCTGCGGAGCTGTGGCTGGTGCGGGTTGCCCTCCCAGGAGCGGCTGAGGCGTCGCCGGCGGCATCGGCTCTTCGTCGATCGGGACACGCTGCGCCTCCAGCTGATCGGCGAGTCGTTGCTGAGCTGCAGCACGCTCCGCGTCGGTCAGGGACGGGACGGGCTGGGTTTGCGGGGCGGGAGGCGTCACGGGTGCCGTGGGAGGCGGCGCCGACGGCGGTGGCACCGACGTGCCCTCCACGGACGGCTGGCCGCCGTTGCCAGTATCAGCTGCCATGCCACACCGGCTTTCGCTTCTCGGCGAAGGCGGTGATGCCCTCCCTGAAGTCCTCAGACGCAAAGCACGACTCGCGGAGCTCCACCAGCTCGCGTTCCTGATCGGCGCTGATCGAGCCGGCGCGGGCCAGGACCTCGATCGCGTGCTTATTGCCCTTCATCGACAGCGGAGCGTTGCCGGCGATTTCCTCTGCGAGCGCGAGGGCAGCGTCCTCCAAGTCGTCATCGTCGGCGAGCTCTGTCACGAGGCCGATGCGAAGCGCCTTCTCGGCGTTGATTACGCGGCCCGTCAGGAAGAGGTCGCGGGTGTTCGCGACGCCGATCACGTCCATGAAGCGCTCGAGCCCGGTGTGGCCGTAGATCAGACCGAGCTTCGCCGGCGGCATCCCGAGTTTCGCGCGCGCCGAGCACACGCGCAGGTCGCATCGGACTGCCAGCTCGAGCCCGCCGCCAAGGCAATGGCCGTTGATCGCCGCCAACACCGGATAGGGATGGGCACTGATCGCGTCCATGGCCGCAGCGAACGGATGGGCGACCAGCGCCTCGGCGTCACGCTCGAAGCTCTCCGAGGGAATCGAGCCGATGTCGTAGCCCGCCGAGAAGGCGGCGCCTGTGCCGGTGATGACGACGCATCGGATTTCGATTCCGCGGTCGAGGTCCGGCAGGGCAGCGGCGAGCGCGTCCAGGACCTCGTGGTCCAGGGGGTTGCGCTTATCGGGATTGTTCAGCCGGAGCCGGGCGACGGCGTCGCCAGGAAAGTCCAGCACGAGCTTCCCGGAGGCGAGCTCCGAGGCATTCATGCCCTCTCATTCGAGAACTACGAGCACATCCCCTTCTTGTACGGACTGTCCTTCTTCGCATCGAATCTCGGAAACCTTGCCGTCGTCCTCCGACTCAACGGGCATTTCCATCTTCATCGACTCCAGGATGACGACCGTGTCCCCGTCCTCGACGTCGTCGCCGACCGCCACCTCGATCTTCCAGACCGTTCCGGTGATGTGCGCCTCGATGTCCGCCATGCCGATGAATCCCTCCTGGGTCGTGCCGTGGTTCGAGGCGGCACAATAGTTCGCCGTGTCCCCGGAATCACTCGCGACAGCACCGCCCGTCGTCGTACTCGTTGCCGCGCGCAACGAGGCCGACCGCATCGGCGACACCCTCAGGGTTCTCGATGAGGAGCTTCCCGGGTCCGAGTTGATCGTGGCCGACGACGCCTCCGAAGACGCAACGGCCGACGTCGCGCGCGCTCATGGGGCCAGGGTTGTCTCGCGCGACAGCGCGGTTGGCAAGGGCGGCAACATGACTGCGGCCGCCGCGACGGTGATCGATCGCGCGAACGAGCCCAGCGCCCCGGTCTTCCTTCTCTGCGACGGCGACCTCGGCGCGTCGGCCGGCGAGCTGCGAAAGCTTGTCGACGCGGTTGAAGCCGGCGAGTGCGACCTGGCGATCGCCGCCTTTCGCCGGCGCGTGGGCGGGGGAGTGGGCCTCGCGCTCCGCTACGCACGACGGGCGATCCTGCGGCTCTCCGGCTATGAGGCGGGCGCCCCGATCTCCGGTCAGCGGGCCCTGAGTCCCGAGGCGATGCGCGCATGTTTCCCATTCGCAGCCGGCTACGGGATGGAGATCGGGATTACCGTGGACGTGGTGCGGGCGGGCCTCGCGGTCCGCGAAATCGAACTCGACCTGGAACACCGAGCGACCGGCAAGACCTTCGGGGGCTTCGTCCACCGGGGCCGACAGCTCCGCGACTTCACGCGCGTCTACGCCGCGAAGCGCACACCGCGCGCGTAGTGGTTGCTCTTTTCCCCGGAAAGCGTTGAAAACGGCAACCACTGGATCCTCGGTGGCCGAGCGGATATAGCCTGCCGCGCATGATCCTCGCGATCGACCAGGGGACCACCGGTACGACCTGTCTCATCTTCGATCTCGAAGGGAAGGTCACCGGGCGTGCCTACTCGGAGTTCGAGCAGCACTTTCCGCGTCCGGGCTGGGTGGAGCACGACGCGTCGGAGATCTGGGACGTCACGCTCCGGGTTGCCGGCCAGGCTCTGAACGACGCAGGCACCGATGGCTCAAAGCTCGATGGCATCGGAATCACCAACCAGCGCGAGACGGTTGTCGCGTGGGATCCCGAGACGGGCGAGCCCGTCCACAACGCGCTCGTCTGGCAGGACCGCCGCACAGCGGCACGCTGCGACGAGCTTCGCGAGGAGGGTCATGAGGATCTCGTTCGCGAGCGTACGGGCCTCGTCCTCGACCCGTACTTCTCCGGCACCAAGATCGAGTGGCTTTTGAAGAACGTCCCGGAGGCGAAGGACGCCGTGTTCGGCACGATCGACGCCTGGCTCACCTTCAAGCTCACCGGCCGGAACGCCACGGACGTCTCGAACGCCTCGCGCACGCTCCTCTACGACATCGGGAAGGGACAGTGGGATCCGGAGCTCTGCGACCTCCTCGGCGTCGACCCGGCCAAGCTGCCCGAGCCGCTCCCCTCGGCGGGCGAATTTGGCAGGACCAGCGAGCTGGGCGGCGAGGTGCCGGTCGCGGGCATCGCGGGCGACCAGCAGGCGGCGCTGTTCGGGCAGGCGTGTCACGAGCCGGGTGACGCCAAGAACACGTATGGCACGGGCAGCTTCGTCCTCCTCAACGCAGGCCAGGACATGCCCGATCCGCGCGAGGGCCTGCTCACCACTGTCGCCTGGGGCACCGAGAAGGGCACGACCTACGCACTCGAGGCGGCGATCTTTGTGACCGGCGCGGCGGTCCAGTGGCTGCGCGACGGCCTCGGGATCATCGCTGAAGCTGCCGAGACCGAAGCGCTCGCGGGGTCGATCGAGTCGAACGACGGCGTTTACTTCGTCCCCGCCCTCACCGGACTGGGATCGCCCCACTGGGACCCCTACGCCCGCGGCACCATCGTGGGGCTGACCCGAGGAACCGGTCGCGCGCACCTGGCACGCGCCGCGCTCGAGGCGATGGCTTACCAGACCGTCGACGCGGTCCGGGCCCAGGAAGCCGCCTCCGGTGAGGCGCTCACCGAGCTTCGCGCCGACGGTGGAGCGTCGGACAACGGCTGGCTCATGCAGTTCCAGGCGGACATGCTTGGTGTGCCTGTCGTGATCCCGGAGATCGCCGAGACCACGGCGCTCGGCGCCGCGTATCTGGCCGGTATCGGGGCCGGAGTATGGGACGCGGACGAGGTGGCCGACCGCTGGCGGGAAGCGCGCCGCTTCGAGCCCTCGATGTCCGAGGACGAGCGCGAGACCCTCCTCGACGGGTGGCACCGGGCGCTGGAACGCTCGCGGGGCTGGGCGTCAGGCGAGTGATCTCGAGAGTCCCCGGATCGAATCGATCAGTAACCGCATTCGAGGGCGTGGGTAGGGAAAGGTAGGCCGGGCACGCGCCGGCCGTCGCTTCCATGGCCGACATCAAGCCACAGATCTACAGGGACCCTCGCCCCGCCGAGCACTTCGCGCCGATCCACGAGTGGGTGCGCGCAAACCGCCCGGGGTGGACCTACGAGTTGGTGCGGATGGTGCTGACGCCGCTCCTCATGTTCATCTATCGCGGCTGGGCGCTCGACACGAGGAACGTTCCCGTCGACGGACCGTTCATTCTCGCGCCGAACCATTTCTCGAACCTCGACCATTTCTTCCTTGCGGTCTACATCCGTCGGAAGGTCCAGTTCATGGCGAAGTCGCAGCTCTACTCGAACCCGTTCATGGACTACATCTTCAGGGTTGGTGGTGTATTCCCCATCCGGCGTGGCCATCACGACGAGGAGGCGTTCAAGACGGCCTTCACCGTCCTTGGCCGGGGCGGCTGCGTCGGGATGTACTGCGAGGGCGGGCGCTCGCGGACTGGCCGGCTGGGCGAGCCGAAGGCCGGGATCGGCAGGCTGGCTCTCCAGTCCGGAGTGCCGGTTGTGCCCGTCGCAATCTTCGGCTCGGCTGGCATTCGCGGCTGGAAGCGGTTCAGGTTTCCGAAGGTGACGATCCAGTACGGAGAACCGATCACGTTCCCGGTCGTCGGGTCCCCGACCCACGAGGAAGCGCTTGATACGTCGCGCCAGGTGTTCGATCGCGTGCGCGCGATGTACGTGGTGCTGGAGGAAGAGGGCCGCAAGGGCGCAGCGAAGCGAATCAAGGAGCGTGAGTTTCGGACGCCCAGCGCCGGGGAACACGTTCCCTCGTGAATGGAATTCTGCTCGCGGTAATCATCGTTGTCGTGCTTGCGATCGCGTTCTTCGCGTATCGCTCGTGGAGTGCCAAGCGCGAGGAGGAGCGCCGGAGGCTCCACCACAAAGCGCGGGACCATCGCGAGCAGGCTGAAGCAGGCGAAGGCCGGGCCCGCGAGCTCAACCGCGACGTTGACCGCCACCAGCGCGAGGCCAAGCGCCACCACGACCTCGCTGAGGAGCACGCCCAGAAGGCCGAGGAGCATGCGCAGGCTGCTGCAAAGGCGGAGGGCATCAAGACTCGCGCCGGTGAGGCTGCCGGCCGCCATGACAAGGCGGCGGCTGAGATCGAGGAGAAGCTCTAGACCCGACCGCTACTCGTAGCGGTCTTGCAGCGTTTCCCAGAGCACGTGGTCGTGGCTTGGGATGATCACCGAGTTCGGGTACTCGCGCTTGAACAGGGCGAGCTCCTGGCGTGAACGCCGCCAGGTGTGCGCGTCCTCGGGGCGGGGTGGGGGAGGCGCGTCGCCCAGCTGGCCGAGCGTGTAGACGGCGTCGCCGGCGATGATCAGGTCGCGGTCTTTGAGGCGACACAGAACGGACATGTGGCCGAGCGAGTGGCCCGGCGTGAAGAGCAGACGGACGCTGCCGTCGCCGAACAGATCGAACGTGCGGCCGAAGGTCGAATAGGAGCCGACCGCGTCACCGTCGAAGCTGATCGTCCGGTAATCGAACGCGTAGTCGAAGTGCGAGTGCATGTACCCGTGAAAGAACGGGCGCGGGGTCTCGGTCGCTGCACTCCACTCACGCTCGGAGATGATGAAGTTCGCCCCGCCCAGCTCCGCCATACCCGAGGTGTGGTCGTAGTGCATATGAGTCATTACGACCGTGCGAATGTCCTTCACGTCCAGATTTCGCGAGCGGAGCTGCGCCGCAACGTCCTTGCCGGCTTCGAGCTGCGGCTTCGAAAAGGATGTGACGATCCGTCCGAGGTTCGCCGTCGGCTTCGACGTCACCGAAGGGTGGAGACCGGTGTCCACCAGAAACGGTCCTGCGGCCGGGTGCGTGACGAGGAAGGCGGGGCAGGGGATCGTCCACCAATTCGACCGGGGCGTCCCGATGCCGAGCATGCGCAACTGAGCTGTCTTGTTCCCGGCGCTCTCGAGATAGGACGGCGGGACACTCGCCCAGCCGGTGTCGAGCGGCTCTACGGCCACGGTCGCACCCTGCTTGCCGCCTGCGAGCGGTCCCGTGAGCTCGCGCGGTTGCGCCTTTACCTTCATCGTCGTCAGGGTAAAGCGGCGGGCCCTGAGCGGAATATGCTGGCGCGCGCGATGGGCGACGCCTCCCAATCCCGCATATTCCGGCAGGACCTTCTCCAAGGCCAGGTCTGCGTCGTCTCGGGCGCTGGGTCTGGGCTTGGCCGCGCGAGCGCCCTCGAGCTGGCACGCCTCGGGGCCACGGTGATCGGCTGCGGCAGGCGGCCCGAGCCGATCGAGGAGACGGCGCGCATGATCGCTGACGACGGCGGGTCGGCAGAGGCCGAGGCGATGGACATCCGCGACGAGGAAGCCGTCGACTCGATGTTCGACGCCGTCCTTGAGCGCCACGGCAAGGTCGACGTGCTCTTAAACAATGCCGGGGGCCAGTTCCTCAGCCCGGCCGAGGCGATCACGCCCAAGGGCTTTCGCACGGTGATCGAGCTGAACGTGGTGGGCACCTGGCTGATGACCCACGCCGCGGCGACCAAGGCGTTCATCCCGCAGAAATCCGGAAAGGTCCTGAGCGTCACGCTCTCGCCGCATGCGGGAATGCCGGGCATGGTCCACTCCGGCGCCGCGCGCGCAGCCGTCGAGAACATGATGAAGACGCTCTCCGTGGAGTGGTCGCAGCATGGGGTCAAGCTCTGCGCTCTAGCCGCCGGCCAGTTCAACACCGAGACGCTCCGGACCAAGTATCCGAAGGAGATCGTGGAAGGGGTCGCCGCCTCCGTCCCGCTCGGGCGCATGGGAACCGAGGAAGAGTGGGCGTGGCTCGTCGCCTACCTGGCATCCCCCGCAGGAGACTTCTACTCCGGCACGACGATCACGATGGACGGAGCGCGCGACAACTGGTTCGGCGCCTGGCCACCGCGCGTCTACGGTGGCGAGCAGGGCACGGGAACCGTGCCGGCCGAGGAGCGAAAGCCGAAGTAGCTCAGCCGAGCTCGCCGGCTACGAGCTCGCCCAGCATCCGATAGCCCTCGACGGACGGGTGGTCGCCGTCGGCCGTCAGGTCCTGGGCCATCAGACCGGCATTGCCGGGGTCGAGAAGAGCGTCGTGGAAGTGGATAACGGGGACGCTGTGCGTCTTCGCGACCTTCTCGATGCCCGCGTTGATCTCGGCGATGGCATCGTCGGCGTAGGGGTGGCCGTTGTTCCACGGGAGGACGTCGGTGACATAGACCTCAAGCCCGAGGTCCTCGGCCTGGGTGAGCATGCCGTCGATGTTTACGACCGCCTGCCTTGCTGCTGCGGTCGCTGCCTCTGGCCCGCCCGCAAGCGCCTGGGCGATGTCGTTGATCCCGCCTTGAACGATGATCACGTCGGCCCCGGTCACGCAGTCGTCCAGGCGTGTCGCGATCTCGTCGGTGCGCTCGCCGAAGACGCCGCAGTTGTCGAACTCAAGCGCGGTATCGGCGCGGTGCGCCCAGTACTCGAACTGGCTCCTCTGGTCGTCGCCGAAGCCAAGCGCCGAGCGTGCCTCGGGATCCGGGTCGAAGCCGGGTGAGCCCGAGGTGATCGAATCGCCCAAGGCAGCAACCGTGATCCCGTCTTCCGCGGCGGGGGCCGGCGCAGCCGGCGTGCTGGCGCCGGGGCTCCCACCGCCGGCAGAGTCGTCGCCCCCGCAGCCCGCGAGGGCTACGAGGATCGTGACGACAAATGTTGCGAACCAACGCACCGGCTCAAGTTACGAGCCGGTGCGTCCGCTGGTTCACACGCCGGCCGCGCTTTGGCGGCGCTCGCACTCCTTCTTGACCGCGAGATCGTCACCAGGCCCACCAGAACAGAGGTCCTTGCCGTCTTCGCCGCTGAGCCCGTCGTCGCCCTCTTCGCCGAACAGCTTGTCGTCGCCACCGCTCCCGAGCAGGATCTCGTTGCCCTTGCCGCCGTGGATCTCGTCATCGCCCGAGCCACCGATGACGAAGTCGCTACCGGTGCCCGAGCAGATGAGGTCGTCACCCCCACGGCCCTTGACCAGATCATCGCCGCCAAGTGAAACGATCACGTCGTCGTTGGGCGTTCCCTTGAGGTTCTTGTCGTTCCCGGGCTTTCCGACCACGGTCGCCTGCTCTCCCTCGCAGGTCTTCACGGCGCGACTCGCGTCGCCCGATGCGGGGCCAGCGAACGCAACGCCGGCGACGATCGCCGCCAGCATGCCCGCAGCCGGCGCTGATTTCGCCCGGGCGCTCAGGTGAACATCCCCCCGAACTGGCCCCCGGTCACGTTCAGCGTCTGACCGTGCACGTAGTTCGCGAGCTCGGTGCAGAGGAAGAGCACCGGACCCGCGGCCTCCTCGGGCTGAGCCGGGCGACCGAGCGGGATGATCATCGCCGCCATTCCGCGCATCTGATCCGGGATGCCGAGGTCGATCTTCTCACCGTCGCGCTCGATCGACTCCTGGTTTTCCTTCGCCTGTGTCAGGCGGGTCTCGACGAACCCGAACGCGACTGCGTTCACGTTGATCTTGTGGCCGCCCCACTCCTTGGCGAGGGTCTTGGTCATGCCGACGATGGCCGATTTGCCGGCCGAGTAGTTGACCTGGCCGGCGTTGCCCATGGTCCCGGAGATGGACGAGATGTTCACGAGCTTTCGGAACCGTTCGACGCCCTCGGCCTTCTCCGCCTTCGCTGCCTCGCGCCAATGGGGGGCGATGGCCCGGCAGAGGCGGAACGGGGCGACGGTGTGGATGTCGAGCATCGCCTGGAACTGCTCGTCGCTCATCTTGTGAGCGACGCCGTCCCAGGTGTAGCCGGCGTTGTTGACGAGGATGTCGACCTCGCCGAACTCCTCGATCGCCGTCTTCACGAGGTCGTCGGGGACGCCTGGTTTGGTCAGATCGCCGCTGAAGACAGCGGTCTCGCCCTCAATCTCACTCGCCGCCTGTTCGGCCACATCGCCGTCGATGTCGTTGATGAGGACTCGCGCGCCCTCTGAGACGAACAGCTCTGCCGTCGCACGGCCGATACCGCGGGCCGAGCCGGTGATGATCGCGTTCTTACCGTCGAGCAATCCCATTGAGTTCTCGTTCCTCCAAGTTGTCATGCGCGTCGCCGAACGGCGACGCGATTAGCGGGTGTTGTCTGTTCCAAGGGCTTGGGCGCGGAACGCTATTCGATTGTTTGAGATCTGCGCGCCTGTGGAACGGGAGTTTTGAACGCAAGGGACTCTGAGGGGAGTATCCAGATGAAGCTGAAGACGCTGCTGTACGCAGCGACCATTGCCATTGTTGCCGCCACCGCTCCGGCAGCCGCATCCGCGGCGCCCATCCATCCTGGCGTCATGACTTTCACCGACGGTGCCCAGTGCACCTCTAACTTCGTGTTCTCGGGAGGCGGCAACACCTACATCGGCCAGGCGGCGCACTGCTCCGGCACCGGTGCTGCGACCGAGACCGATGGTTGCGACTCCGCCTCGCTTCCGATCGGCACACCCGTCGAGGTCGACGGCGCGTCGAGGCCCGGGACCCTCGTTTACAACTCGTGGGTCACCATGCAGGCAAAGGGCGAGACAGACGCCGACACCTGCGCCTACAACGACTTCGCGCTCGTAAAGCTCGACCCAGCGGACGCCGGCAGCGTTGACCCATCCGTGCCGGGGTACGGCGGACCGACCGGTCTCGGGGCCTCCGGGGCCAAGCTGGGCGACACGGTCTACTCCTACGGCAACTCGTCGCTCCGCCAGGGCGTCTCGCAGCTGAGCCCGAAGCAGGGCGTCGTCGTCGAGTCGGCAGGCGGCGGCTGGAGCCGTAGCGTGTACACGGTCACACCTGGCATCCCCGGCGACTCGGGCTCCGGCTTCCTGAACGCTCAGGGCCAGGCGATCGGAGTCCTCTCAACCGTCGCGATCGCTCCGCTTCCCGCCTCGAATGGCGTCGGCGATCTCGCAATGGAGCTCGACTACATGCACGCGAACAGCTCGTTCTCCGGTGTTGATCTCGTGAGGGGCACCAAGCCGTTCAGGGGCGATTTGGCCGGAGCGATCCTGGGCGGATAGCGAAAGCATCGTCAAGCCCGCCCAGGGCGACATCAAGTAGCTTCGCGCCGGATGCGCGAATGGCCGCCCATCAGATCTCCGGACGTTCTTGCGTGGATGGCTCTGAAGGACGACGAATGGATCTCGGCGGCCATGGCGCGCGCGGCGGAGTTCGAGAAGCCCCCGTTCACCGAAGCGGCTTACCGGTTCGGGTCGCCTACCCATGGGACCGGCCTGACCACTCGTACCTGCTTCGCGACGGCGAGGTCCGGTCGATCGCGGACGTCGATCTGCAGGCTTTCACCGCCGACCGCCATCCGCTGGTCACGTTTGGGGCGAATGGCGCCCCACATCGGCTGATTGAGCGCTTCGGCGGGTTCCCCGATCCGGCCGATCGCGATGTGCTCGTGCTCGTCGGCCACCTGGACGGATTCGAGGTCGGAGCGAACATCGTGCCGGTGCCCTATGGGGCGGTTCCGGCAATCCTGTTTCATTCCCCAGGGACCAGGGTCCGCGCAGCGATCCTCTGGCTGACCCCGCTGCCAGGTCGAGACAGTCGTCTTCGCCGAGCTCGGATACCGGCTCGGCCGGCTCGATCACGCAAGGTTCGAGATCGACGAGGTGGACGTCGAGATCGACACGGTGTTCGCCTTCATCGGGCGGACAGGCGCCCTGCGCCTGGACGGTGAGCCGGTGGCCCTGGCAGCGGTGCCCGCGCACAACCGCACGGTCCGCGCTATGACCCAGGAGGAGCTGCTCCAAACGCTCGGCGTCCTGGCCTTCGGCCCAGGGACGACCCCGCGCGATCTTGCCAGGCGCTGTTTCGAGGATCACGGTTCCGTGGTGGAGGCGCTGATGCCACAGACGGCTCCGACCGCGCTGAAGCTTCCGGCTGAGAGCTGGACGCCCTATCCGGTCGAGATGGGATCAGACTCCCCCTGAGCCCAAAAAACCAACCCAGGCGCCTAGAGCCCGAGTTGCTTTCCGAGGATCTCCTTCATAACCTCGTCGGTGCCGCCGCCGATGGGGCCAAGGCGGAGGTCCCGGAGGGCGCGCTCGATCCCATACTCACGCATGTAGCCGTAGCCGCCATGGATCTGGAGGCACTCGTCTGCAACCTCGACGGCTGCGCGCTGAGTCAGGAGCTTCGCTCTCGTCACCTCTTCGAGGCCGGCCGTGATCGACGGGTGGCTCCACTCGCCCGCGGCAATCGCCGCTTGACGCTCGGCCTCGGGCGCGATGAACGTGCGAAGGGCGTGGTAGGTCAGCGCGCGTGATGCCTCGAGCTTGACTCCGATCTCGGCGATCTTGTGGCGGATCACCTGGAAGCGTCCGATCGAGCGGCCGAACGCCTGGCGCTCGAGCGAGTAGGCGATCGTGACCTCGAGGAGGCGGCGCATCGCGCCGACGGCACCCAGGGCCATCAGGAGCCGCTCCCACTGGAAGTTGGCCATGATCAGGTAGAAGCCGCCATTCTCGGGCCCGAGAAGGTTCTCGTTCGGCACCTCGACATCGGTGAATGAGAGCTCGCCTGTGTCGGATGCCTGCCAGCCCATCTTCTCGAGCTTGGCCGTGACCTCGAAGCCGGGCATCCCCCGCTCGATCAGGAGAAACGAGATGCCGCCGTGGCCGCCATCGGGCGTGGTTTTGACCGCGGTCACGACGAAGTCGGCCCGCACCCCGTTGGTGATGAAGGTCTTGGCGCCGTTGACGCGGTAGCCGTCGGGCGTCCTGTCGGCCCGGGTGCGGATCGAGGCGACATCCGAGCCGGCGCCTGGTTCCGTGATCCCGAGTGCGCCGATCTTCTCCCCGGCGATCGCGGGCCGCAGAAATCGCTCGTGCTGGTCGGGCGTGCCGAACTTGAAAACCGGGGGAGTGGCGATTCCCGTGTGAGCGCCGAGGCCCGCCCCGACGCCACCGCCCGCGCCCGCCGCAGCCATCTCCTCGGACCAGACGGCGTCGTGGACGTAGTCGCCGCCCTGGCCGCCCAGCTCCTCCGGGTACTTGAGGCCGAGAAAACCCAGCTCGGCGGCGCGCGTGTAGAGGTCGCGCGGAAACTCGCCCGCCTCGTCCCACGCGTCCACGTGCGGCTCGATCTCGGTCGAGACCCACCGTGCGATCGTCTCGCGGAGCTGCTCATGCTCGTCGGTGAAGGGCGGGATGAGTGCCCGGGAGCCTTGGTCCTTGACGACGGTCTCGCTCACGGCCGCGATTCTCGCAGGACCATGGGCGAGAGCGTTGAAGTGCGTCGCATGCGCGAGATCCTCACCGGCTTCAAGGCCTTCGTCGTTCGTGGCAATCTGATTGAGCTCGCCGTCGCTTTCGTTGTGGGTACGGCGTTCGCGGCGCTGGTGGCGGCCCTGGTCGAAGATCTGGTGACGCCGATGGTGGCCGCGATCTTCGGCAAGCCCGACTTCGGCGGTCTCTCGTTTACGCTGAACGACTCGGTCTTCAGGTACGGCGAATTCCTGAACGCGTTGATCACTTTCGTGTCGATCGCCGCGGCCATTTATTTCGTCGTCGTCGTCCCGTACGACAGGCTGCAGGCGCGTCAGGGCGTGAGCACCGACACGAAGGCGTGCGAGCACTGCCTTTCGACGATTCCGGTGGAGGCGAGCCGGTGCGCCTACTGCACGCAGCCCGTCGCACCGGCAGCTACCTAATGCCGGGCTCCGGCTCCTCGAGCGGGGACGGCACCTCGTCGATCGCGCGCGCCGCCACCTCTTGAATCGCCTCGAACTCGGCGGTGTTACGCGGCAGGCATGCCGCGCAGAACTGCTCGCCGAAGGGCGTGAGCATCACCGAGCGCCGCACGGTCGTGCCGCGGCCCGCGCGCTTTAGCGCTTCGGTCACCTCCGGCTGAGCCTCCAGTACCTGGTACGGGCCGATCTCTGAAATCGCATCGCGCGAGAACCAGATCAGGCCAAGGCGAAAGAGGTTGGAAAGGTAGACCGGGACGCGGTCGACCATCAGGCATCCCGCGTGCGCGCCGATCATGTTGAGGCCGGGTGCGACGACGTGCGAGCCGATTCCCATCGGCCGCCAGTTGCGGACGTCAACGGCGGCCTGCGCCCCGTCGGTGGCGAGGAGACGCAGGATGCGTGCTTCGTCCGGGTGAAGCTGCGTCAAGATGTCGGCGAAGGCGGGGTGGCCGTCGACCTCGTCAACCTCGACTTCGAGTGAGAGGTTCACGAGGTCCTCCCAGCGGTGGCGGAGCGCTTCGTCGTCGTAGTTCGAAGGGTCGCGCTGTACCTCGGCCTTCTCCGGATCTTCGTCGTGGATGCCCAAGAGCTTGCGTGCGACCCCTCCGATCTCGCGCTGAGCGTCCTCCACCAGCTCCATCGCCGACTCACCCGATGTCGCCGCACGGGCCAGGCGGCGAGAGGCGCGGTAGCTCATCTCAGCCGTCCACACGCCGGTACGCCACCAGGCGCCGATTGCGAGGCGCGCCAGGCCAGGCGCCATGTCTCGGTCGATCAGGCCCATCTGACGCTCATCGGGCTCTCGGTCGCCTTCATCCATGGCGACAAGCTAACCGCTTAGCCGCAGCTCAGTAGCTTCGCGGGAGGCCGAGGGAGTGTTCGGCCACGTAGTTCAGGATCATCTCGCGTGACACCGGTGCCGTCCGCGAGAGGCGGGCGCCCCAGTACATGTCCGTGAGCCCGTATTCGAGCGCGAAGCCGTTGCCTCCGTGGATCTGGATCGCCTGGTCGACCGCCTTGATCGCCGCCTCGGCAGCCGCATACTTCGCCATGTTCGCCGGCTCTCCCGCGGGCGCGCCCGCGTCGTAGAGCGCAGCGGCCTTCTGCGTCATGAGCACCGCCAGCTCGTGCTCGATCTTTGCCTGCGCGAGCGGGTGGGAGAGACCCTGATGGGCGCCGATCGGCGTCTTCCACACGACACGCTCGTTCGCGTAGTCCGCGGCGAGTTTGAGGGCCCGCCGCGCGACCCCGTTCGAAACCGAGGCGCCCATGATCCGCTCGGGGTTGAGGCCGTCGAACGCGGCCTTGAGGCCCGCGGTCTCGGATTCGCCGACGACGCGGTCGGCGGGAACCTCGACATTGTCGAAGAAGATCTGCCACTGCTTGTCGGACGCCTTGACCGCGACCGGGATGAACTGCTTCTCCAGCCCCGGAGAGTCGACATCGACCAGCATCAAGAGCGGTAGGCCGAGGGAACCATCGTCCTCTCGCTTGCGGGCGATCACGAGAATCGCGTCGGCGTCCTCGACTCCCGAGATGTAGGTCTTCTGCCCGTTCAGCCGGTAGACGTCGCCGTCGCGCGTGGCGGTGGAGGACAGGTTGTGGGAGTTGGTCCCGGCGTCGGGCTCGGTGATCGCGAACGCGACCTTCGTGGTGCCTGCCGCGATGCCGGGCAGCCACTCCTCGCGCTGGGCTTCGGTGCCGTGCCGGGTGATGATCGACCCGACGATGGCGGGGGAGACGACGATCAGAAGAAGTGAGCAGCCAGCCGCGGAAATCTCCTCGCCAACGGCCTGGAGCGCGTGCATGCCGAGCCCGCCCCCGCCGTAGCGCTCGGGCAGGTTGACGCCGAGGTAGCCCTTGTCGGCCAGCTTGTTCCAGAGCTCGGTGGGAGGCTCGTCGGCGGCGACGATCCGCTTGTGGTACTCCGGCCCGCCAACGGACTCGCAGATCCCTCTGACGGCGTTGCGGATCTGGACCTCTTCGTCGGTGGCGACAATCGGAAGCGCGACGATCTCTCCTGTTGCGGTAGCCATTCTCGGTTCCTTTCTTAGAGCCCGTACGAGCGGCCGATGACTTCGAGCATGATCTCGTCGGTCCCCGCCCCGATGCGGTTGAGGCGCTGGTCGCGGAACGCGCGCTCGATCTCGTACTCCTTCATGTAGCCGTAGCCGCCCATGATCTGGATGCATTCGTCGGCCACCTCGTGGCAGACGCGAGCCGCGTAGAGCTTCGCCATCGAGATCTCGCGCACGGGGTACTCGCCGTTCGCGAAGCGCCAGGCCACCGTGTGAGTGAGCTGCTTGGCCGCCTCGATCTTCATCGACATCTCAGCGAACTTGTGACGGATCACCTGAAAACGGCCGATCGGACGGCCGAACGCCTCGCGTTCTTTCGCGTACTCGAGCGTGCGCTCGAACATGCGCTCGGCACCCGCGTATCCGCCCGCGGCGCCGACCAGGCGCTCGCCCTGGAGCTCCCAGGAGATGTGGTAGAAGCCCTTGCCCTCTTCGCCGAGCACCGAGTCGACGGGCACGCGCACGTTGTCGAATGCCAGTTCGCCGGTGTCCGAGGAGTGCATGCCCATCTTCTCGAGCTCGCGCGAGACCGAGAAGCCGGGGACGTGGTTGCCGTCCTCGTCCTTCAGGTCGATCAGAAGCAGGGTGATGCCCGCGTGGCCCGCATCGGGATCGGTCTTTGTGACAAGAACGCAGAAGTCCGCGCGCGGCCCGTTGGTGATGAACGTCTTCGAGCCGTTGATGACGAACTCGTCGCCGTCGCGGATCGCGGTGGTACGAATCCCGGCGACGTCTGAGCCGGCGCCCGGCTCGGTGATGCCCAGGCAGCCCACCTTGTCGCCGGCGATCCCCGGTACCAGGTACCGCTGCTTCTGCTCCTCGGTGCCCAGCATGTGGACGGGGGGCAGGACCATGTCGGTCTGGACCGCAAAGCCCATGTTGGTGCCGCCCGAGCCCGAGTAGGAGAGGCACTCGGCGCGGATCAGGGAGTAGAAGTAGTCGCCGCCCTGCCCGCCGTACTCCTCCGGGAAGCAGAGGCCGAGGAACCCGAGCTCTCCGGCCCGCTTCATGATCGACGTCGGCCAGTAGGTGTCTTCCCACTCGTTGCGGTGGGGGTGCATCTCCTTCTTGACCCACGCCGTCATCGAGTCGCGCAGGTCGAGGTGCTCCTGCGTATAGATGAAGTGTTCTCGCGTCGCGTTGTGTTCGGGCTTGATGACGGTCGCTTCGGACAAGGACGGTTCCTCCATTCGATTACAAAGTAGAGAGTACGACTTCCTACTTTGCGGGCGTGCGGCTGTATAAAGTGGCGAGTCGTACTTTCTACTATGCCCGCATTTGTCTGACTACGAAAAGATCAAGCTGGATGTCGCTGACGGCGTGGCGACCATCACCCTCAACGACCCCGACACGCGAAACGCGCTCTCGGATCAGCTCCTAACCGAGCTTCTGGACGCGCTCCGCGCGGTGAAGGTCGATGACTCCGCCCGGGTGGTGGTGCTCGCCTCAGCCCACGAGAAGGTCTTCTCTGCCGGGGGCAACCTTGGCGGCTTTGCGGCCGACGCGCCCGTTGCCCACAAGTATTTCGCCACCTCGCTCTTCCCGCAGGTCTTCGTCGAGCTGGGGGAGCTGGGCAAGCCGTCGATCGTCGCGGCTTCGGGCCACGTGCTCGCAGGGTCGCTGGGCATCGCCCTCGCGTGCGACCTGATCATCGCCAAGGACACCGCTGGATTCGGAACGCCCGAGATCAATGTCGGGCTCTTCCCGTTCATGATCATGGCGCTGATCTACCGCAACGTCCCGCGCAAGAAGACGACGGAAATGCTGCTCCTGGGAGACAGGCTCACCGCCGAGGAAGCGCGCGACGCTGGGATCGTCAACAAGGTCGTACCGGCCGAGGAGTTCGACGCCGCTGTGGCCGAATGGGCGCAGAAGCTCGCTTCGAAGTCTCCGCTGGTGATGAAGCTGGGCAAGGACGCGATGTGGCGCCAGCTCGACATGCCGCTCGCCGAGGCACTCGACTACCTCCGCTCGCAGCTGACGATCGAACTTCAAACCGAGGACGCGATCGAGGGCGTCACCGCGTTCTTCGAAAAGCGAGACCCCCAATGGAAGGGACGATGAGCGAAACCCGGTGGCTATCGCTCCCGCTTGCACCCGGCGCAATCGAGCGAACCCTCGACGCAGCCGGCCAACAGTGGTTGCCGTTTTCCTCGAATAGCGCCGAAAAGCGCAACCAGTCGCCAGTTCGAGGGACTCTGCGCCCGGAGTGGTTGCTGTTTTCCGCGAATTGCGCCGAAAAGCGCAACCACTCTGAGTGGGGGGAGCTGCGGCTCGGTCCCTCGGCTCGTCGCCCCTGCCCCGCGAACGCATAGGAGTTTCACCATGGCATCAAAGGACACGTCGGGACCTACCGCCGCGGATGTCGAAACCACCGAGCATTCGGGCGAAGCGGCCGAGGCCCCGGCCGAGACCGACGCCGGGCAGGAGACCGGCATGCAGAGGCTCGTCGCCGACCTCCACGAGCGCCGCGAGAAGGCGAAGCTGGGCGGCGGCGCCGAGAAGATCGAGAAGCAGCACTCGCGAGGCAAGCTGACCGCGCGCGAGCGGATCGACCTGCTCGTCGACGAAGGCACATTCGTCGAGATGGGGATCCACGGCCGGCCGCACTTCTCACAGCGCTCGATGGAGGGCAAGGATGCGCCCGCGGACGGCGTGATCACCGGCTGGGGCGAGGTCGACGGCCGCACCGTCGCGATCGCCGCGTACGACTTCACGGTCATGGCCGGCTCGATGGGCATGACCGGCGAGCTGAAGGTCACGCGCCTTCGCGAGATCGCGCTCAAGCAGCGCATGCCGCTGATCTGGCTCCTCGATTCCGCCGGCGCTCGCATCCAGGAGGCCGCGGGCTCGCTCTTCGCCGGCTCCGGCCACCTCTTTCGTGAGGAGGTCGAGATGTCGGGCGTCGTGCCGATGGTTGCAGCGATGCTCGGACCCTGCGCCGCGGGCACGGCCTACATCCCGGGCCTCTCGGACTTCGTGCCGATGGTCGTGGGCCAGGGCGCCATGGCCCTGGCTGGGCCGCACCTCACCAAGGCTGTTACCGGCGAGGACATCTCGATGGAGGACCTCGGCGGCGCGAAGGTGCATTGCCGTAAGTCGGGCGTTGGTGACCTGGAGGTGAAAGACGACGCCGAGTGCATCGAGGCCGTCAAGACCTACCTCTCGTTCTTCCCGTCGAACTGCGAGCAAAAGCCGCCTCACAAGGAGACGTCAGACCCCGACGACCGCATGTCCGAGAAGCTCCTCGACATTGTCCCCGAGTCCGCGCGCCACCCGTACGACATGTACGAGGTGATCAAAGAGATCGTGGACGACGGCGAGTACTTCGACCTGAAGCCGAAGTTCGCAAAGACGGTGATCACCTGCCTCGCACGGTTCGGCGGCCAGCCTGTCGGCATCGTCGCAAGCCAGCCGAAGCAACTGGGCGGCATCCTCGAGAACGACTCGGCCGACAAGGCGGCCCGGTTCGTGAACCTGTGCGACGCCTTCTCGATCCCGCTCGTCTTCCTCCAGGACGTTCCGGGTTTCATGGTCGGCTCGAAGACCGAGCACGCCGGGATCATCCGCCACGGGGCGAAGATGCTCTACGCGATCTCGCGCGCAACCGTGCCGAAGGTGACAGTGGTAATCCGCAAGGCCTACGGCGCGGGCTACTACGTGATGAACGGCAAGGCCTACGAGCCCGACCAGATCTACGCGTGGCCTTCGGCAGAGATCTCGGTGATGGGCGCCGAGGGCGCCGTGAACATCATCGGCCGCTCGGCGATCGAGGCCTCGGACGATCCGGACGCGACGCGCGAGGCCATGCTGGAGGCGGTTCGCGAGCAGATCGACGTCTACATCGCCGCCGGCAACGCGATGATCGACGACGTCATCGACCCTCGTGAGACGCGGCCACGGATCATCTCGGCGCTACGCATGGCCAAGGACAAGAAGGTTGAGCGCCCGTGGCGAAAGCACGGGGTGATGCCGGTCTGAGCTCGAACCTCGAGGCGACGCAGAAGCTCTTCGCGATCTGGAACACGCGCGACTTCGAGGCGCTGATCCCGTTCGTCACCGAGGACATCGAGTGGGAGCCCGCGACGCAGTCGATGGTCGAGGGCGGCACCTTCACCGGTGTCGATGGGCTCCATGAGTTCTTCGACGACTGGGACAAGTCCTGGAAGACATGGGAGGTCGAGCCCTCTGAGGTCAGAGACCTTGGCGACCGCGTTCTTATCCTCGGTCACGTCCATGCCGAGGGTCGGAACAGCGGCCTCGTCCTTGACCAACCGGCCGCGTACCTCTTCGAGTTCCGCGACGGGCTTCTCGCGTACGGGGCGACGTTCTTCGACCACGCAGAAGCAGAGGCGGCCGCGCGCGCACGCACTGCCATCCAAGAAGGAGAACCAAGCGCATGAGCACTTTCGAAGACCCCGTGATCATCAGCTGCTCGATCTCGGGGGCGATCGCGAATCGCGAGCAGTGCCCCGCGATCCCCTACACGCCTGAGGAGTACGCGGCCGAGGCCCGGCGAGGGGTGGACGAGGGGGCGTCGCAGATCCATATCCACGCGCGTACGCCCGACGGCACGCCCTCGTACGAGATCGAGGACTTCCGCGCGATCACCCAGGCGATCCTCGACGAGGTCGGTGACGTGATCATCAACTACTCGACCGGTGCGCTGGGCGTGCCGATGGAGAAGCGCCTCGCCTACCTGCGCGAACTGACGCCCGACGTGGCCGCACTCAACATGAGCTCGATGAACTACGCGAAGTACTCGAAGCGCCGTAGGGACTTCGTCTTCAAGGCGGTCTTCGAGAACTCGTTCGACACGATCATCGAGTTCCTGGAAGAGATGCGCGAGCTGGGAATCAAGCCCGAGCACGAGTGCTTCGACGCCGGGCACGTTGCGAATCTCGACCCGCTGATCGACATGGGGCTCGTGAGCGAGCCGCACCAGATCTCGCTCGTCATGGGCGTGACCGGCGGCATCCGGCCGACGTCCAAGAACATCGGCTTCATGTCCGAGCAGATCCCCGGCGGCCCCGACACAGGCGCGAACTGGCAGGTGATCGGCATCTCTCGCGACCAGTGGCGCCTCCTCGCCACATCGCTCACGCTGGGCGGCAACGTCCGCGCCGGTCTAGAGGACAACCTCTACCTGCCCGACGGCGAGATGGCCCGCTCGAACGGCGACTTGATCGGTAAGGCGCGCTCGCTTGCCGAGGACATCGGCCGCCGCGCGGCGACCATTCCCGAGGCGCGCCAGATGCTGGGCCTGGGCGAGAAGTCGCAGGCGCTGAAAACGGTGGCAGCCGCCTGATGCTCAATCCCGGGACCCTCGAGGGCATCAAGATCCTGGATCTGTCGCGGCTCTTGCCGGGTGGGTTCTGCTCGCTCCTTCTCGCCGACGCCGGAGCGGACGTGATCAAGGTCGAGGACACCGGGATGGGCGACTACATCCGCTGGGCGCCCCCGTACTACGGCACGGACGAACAGCAGAGCCTGGGCACGCGCTCGTCGCTCTACCTCTCGCTCAACCGCGGCAAGCGCTCGATCCGCCTCGACTTGAAGACGGACGGCGGCAAGGACGCGTTGCTCCGGCTCGTCCGCGACGCCGACGTCGTGCTCGAAAGCTTCCGGCCTGGCGTGCTCGACCGCCTCGGCGTCGGCTACGAGACGATGAGGACGGAGAATCCGCGCATCGTCTACTGCGCGATCACCGGCTACGGCCTCGACGGCCCAAATGTCGCGCGCGCGGGCCACGACACGAACTATCTGGCGCTCGGCGGCCTCCTCGGCTTGACCGGCGCAGCCGATGGCCCGCCGGTGTCGGCCGCGGGCCAGATCGCCGACCTCGGCGGTGGCGGCCTGATGGCGGCATGGTCGATTCTGGCAGCGCTGTGGGAGCGCGAGCGCTCCGGCGAAGGTCAGTTGGTCGACGTCTCGATGACCGATGGCGCTCAGAGCTGGCTGGCGATGGTTGCCGCTGCCTTCCTCGCCGATGGCCGGGTGCCAAGACGTGGCGAGGAGACGCTCAACGGCGGCTTTGCCTGTTACGTCCCGTACGAGTGCGCGGACGGCTGGGTCAGCTGCGGTGCGCTCGAGCCGAAGTTCTGGCAGGCGTTCTGCGCGGGCACCGACCGCGAGGATCTGCTCCAGCACCAGTTCGACAAGCCCGGCTCGGATGGCCACGCGAAGATCGCCGAGGTTTTCAGGGCCAAGACGAAGGCCGAGTGGGCCGCGTTCAACGACGAGCACGACTGCTGCGTCGAGCCGGTGCTCGATCTCGACGAGGCGCTTTCTTCGCAGCTCACCGAGGAGCGGGAGATGGTCGTTTCCTTGGATCAACCCCAGCTCGGCGAGGTGCGCCTCCTCGGCATGCCGGTGAAGTTCTCGCGAACGCCTGGCGACGCGACCCGGCCTGCTCCGGCGCTCGGCGAGCACACGCGCGAGGTGCTCGAGGCGGCCGGGATCGAGGGTGAGGAGCTCGACTCGCTGTTCGAGTCGGGCGCAGCCGCCGGCCTGAGCGAAGAGGCGACCGGCTCGTTCATGTCCTGATGGCGGCCCCGGCGAAAGAGCTGCTGAAGATCTCAGAGCTTGCTGAGCGCGCGGACGTGCCGGTCGCGACAGTGCGCCATTACCTCCGCGAAGGGCTCCTCCCGGATCCCGTCAAGACCTCGAAGAACATGGCGTACTACCCGCCTGAGTTCGTTGATCGCATCCGGACCATCAAGCGCCTTCAGGAGAAGCGATTCATGCCGCTCAAGGTCATCCGCGACGCTCTGCTGGCCGAGCGGACCTCGAAAAAGGATGTCCTCGAGCGCTTCGATCTGCCCGCGCGAGCGCTCGACCGGCTCGCTGAGGTCGGGGTGCTCAGCCCTGATTCCCAGGGCTACACGCGCGAGGACGTGCGGATCGTCGAGGCGATCTCGAAGTTCCGGGCCGAGGGATGGAACGAGAAGACGGGCTTCGGCGCCCGCGACGTCGCGCGGCTCATGAAAGGCCTCGAGCCCGTTGTCGACGACGAGCTCAAGCTCATGGTCGAGCGGCTCTCGGCGCTCGAACCCCACCAAGCCGCTGAGTTGATGGAGAGCGGCATGAACCCCTTCCCCGAGCTCATCGGCGCGCTCCACGCGAAGGCGCTCTCGCAGACTTTCGAGCGCGAGCGTGCTGAGCGCGCCTAGCGCGCCGCATTTCCTGCGTACCCAGGAGGCGGCTCTTCGAGCCAGAGCTCAGCCCAGGACGAGCTCGGCGGCCGTGCGCATCAGTCCGATGTCGCCGCCGATCAGGAGCGTCGTCACGAACGACTCGCGCCACGCCTCGAGGTCGTCGCGGATCTTCTCCTTCGGGCCGATCAAAGACATTTGATCGATCAGCTCGAACGGGATCGCCGCGGCGGCCTCGTCCTTCTTGCCATCGAGGTAGAGATTTTGGACCTCTTCGACCATGTCGCCGTAGCCCATGCGAATCGGGACGTTGGCGTGGAAGTTGGTCTTCTTGGCGCCCATACCGCCGAAGTAGAGGGCGTAGTAGTGGCGCAGGGCGTCGGCCGCGCCCTCGACGTCATCAGAGACGATCATCGGCACCATCGCGGCGACCTCGAAGTCGTCGGCGGAGCGGCGGGCATTTTCGCGAGCGAATCCCTCTGCCAGAGCGTCGTTATAGAGCTCGAGGTGCTGGGGCTCGGGCGAGAGGAGCATCGCCATCCAGCCATCGCAGAGCTCGGCTCCCATCGCAACGTTCTTCGGCCCCTCTGCCGCGAGGAAGATCGGAATGTCCTCGCGCAGCGGATGGATCGAAGACTTGAGCGGCTTGCCGAGCCCGGTGCCGTCCGGCAAGGGGAGGGGGTAGGCAGGTCCCTCGGCGGTGACTGGACCCTCGCGCTTCCAGATGTCGCGCAGAATCCCGATGTACTCGCGGGTGCGGGCGAGCGGCTTGGCGAACGGCATGCCGTACCAACCCTCGACGACCTGCGGGCCAGAGGCGCCGATACCCATGATGAACCGGCCATTCGAGAGATGGTCGAGCGTCATCGCAGCCATCGCCGCGGCGGCGGGCTGACGCGCTGAAAGCTGCATGATCCCGGTGCCAAGGCGGACATTCTCGGTGCGCGAGCCCCACCAGGCCAGCGGGGTGAGCGCATCGGAGCCGTAGGCCTCTGCGCACCAGATCGAATCGACGCCGAGCGCATCGGCGGCCTCGATTGCCTCGGTGACGCCCTGCGGCGGTCCCTTGGACCAGTAGCCGGTGTTGTAGCCGAGCTTGAGTTCACCCATCGCCGGCCGGACCCTAGACGAGCGGGGTGGTCGGCGCTTGACGCGGCATCCGTTACGAATCGTCGTTGGGGCTGACCTGAACCGCGGCCATCACCTCGCCGGCAAGCTGCGCGCCGTCCTTCGGGCTCTGGGGCGTGGCGCTGATTCGTACCACGACCTCCTCGCGATCGAGCTCGACGAGAGCGATGTCTGGCGGATACCTGGTCGGCACCGTGATCGAGCGCTCGAGCATCGACTGCACGTCACGCGGGGTGACGCCCGCGTCGAAGCGTGCCTTGAATTCGACTCGCTCCGGTTCGCGCAGGGGCACGATCGCCAGCTGGAGCACCACGCTGTTGGGGATGAGGGTGCGGTCCTGGCCGGCGATAAGGGTGGTGTAGAAGAGGCCGAGCGAGCCGACTACGCCCTCGATCTGGCCGGCCATCGGGCCGCCCTGAAGGCGCACCCGTTCTCCCACCCGGAACGGCCGAGTCGAGAGGAGGACCGTGCCGGCGAAGAGGTTGCCCAGGGTCTGCTGGGCAGCGAGACCGAGGACGACGGCGGTGAAAGCACCTCCGACCGCCAGCGTTTGCGGCTCGACGCCCGCGATGCGAAGGGCGACGATGAAGCTCGCGATGATCGTTCCCAGGCGAAGCAGGAACCCAACGGTCCCTGCCGTGCCGGGATCCATGCGGCGAAAGAGTGCGGGAGCGAGGCCCTGGCCGAGCGAGCGGGCGAGGGCCCAGCCGAGGATCACGAGGAGCACGACGGTGACGATCCGCACGGCGCTGCCCGCTCCTGGGAAGAGGTCCTTGCGCTGGCTGAACAGAACCAGCACGCCGGCGATCAGAAGCAGGGTTACGAAGAAGCTGGATCTCGCGCGGGATGCCTGAGCGCGGTCGACCTCGCCGCCGAGGCCGACTTCGCGCCAGACCTCGCTACGGCTTTCGAAAAGGTTGGTCCGCTTACGTTCGAACATGTCTTCGACCGTAGCGAGGCGCGGTCGCGACCGGGAGGTTCCGGTTTACGATTCCCGCATGAGCAACGGGTGGGGCGACGAGGAGCGAAGCGGCCGGTTCGCCGCGCTTCTCGCGGTCGGCGGCGCCGGAACGGCTGTGGTCTCGGTCGTGCTCGCGGGAGCGGCAGGCGAGCCGTATATCGGGGCGGATGGCGTCAACGGCTGGATCGTGGTCTTCGCGGCGGGCCTCATGGCAGCCCTGATCGCGTTCCCGTTCGGCCTCGAGGTCAGGCTGCGCGAGCGCTACGACGACCGCGACAAGCGCTGGGAGACGTCGCTCGTGATTTGGGGTGCGGTCGCTGCGGCGTTATTGGCGGTCGGGATCCTGGCGGGTTTCGACACGGCGACTCTCCCGGGTGCCCTCGGCCTCATTCTGGCGATCGAGTCGGCGATCGTCGTGGCGACGGTTGCGTTCTGGCTGCTTACGAGCGGCTGAGGGCCGCCAGACCCTCTTCGCGCGTGATCACCGGCCTATAGCCCAGTTCGGCTCGGGCCTTCGCGTCGCTCAGGGTGCACTCCTGGGTCGAGACCCACAGTGAGAAGCGCGTGAGCGGCGGCTCGCCCTTGAGCGGCAGGAACTTCCATGCCAGCTCGCCGCCCCGAGCCACGATTGCGCCGACGGGGCCGGGGATCGAGCGCGTTGGCGGCTCCACCCCCTGCGTTTGGAGCAGCGCGGAGACGAACTCGCGAAACTCGACGTCGCCGTCGTCGAGAACGAAGTACGCCTCTCCGGGCCTGCCCTTCTCAGCGGCGAGCAGCATGCCCTCCACGACGTTGTCGACGTGAGTGGTCGAGGTCTGGTTGTGACCACCCGCGATCCAGGCGAACTTGCCTGCCCTGGTCGCCTCGGAGATGGCGGGGAGAAGGGTGGTGTCCCCGACGCCCCAGACGAACCTGGGTCGCAGGACGATCGCGTCGAAGCCCTCGGTGCTCGCGTCGCGCACCAGTCGTTCGGCTTGCGCCTTCGTGGACGAGTACGGGGCGGGGGAGTCGGGCCGCAGCGGGATCGTCTCGTCGCCGCGCACGATCGGCTCGCCGGCGAGAATCGCGGCCTCCGTCCCGCAGTGAACGAAGCGCCTGATGCCAGCCGTGCGGCACGCCTCGAGCGCGTTCCGCGTCCCGTCGACGTTGGAGCGCACGAAGTCCTCGACCGGCCCCCACTGCTCGACGTGCGCAGCGAGGTGGAACGCGGCGTCGCAAGCCTTGGCGCCCTCGGTCATAGCAGCGACGTCGTCGAGATCGCCACGCACCACGTGGGCGCCGAGCGCCTCAACCGCTGCGGCAGAGCGGTCTGAGCGCGCGAGCGCTGAGACCTCGCAACCACCCAGGACGAGGCGGCGGATCAGAGCGCCGCCGATGAACCCGGAGCCGCCGGTGACAAAGGCGGTGCGCGGAATCGCAGCCATGGCGCGGAGCCTATAATCCGATTGACTGGTCAGTCAATGCGTCGCGCGGCCCTCGCAGCCACGGCGCGGGCCACGAGGAGTGAGAGCAAGATTCGCGCCGCTGTCATCCAGATGAACTCGAACGCCGACGTCGATCGGAACCTCGAGCGTGCCGAATCTCTCGTGCGTGCCGCCGCCTCCGACGGTGCCGAGCTCGTCGTCTTGCCGGAAAAATGGGCGCTGCTCGGGCCGGGCGAAGTGATCGCCGCCGGAGCGGAGGCCCTCGACGGGCCGATCGTCACCGCTGCGGCGTCGTGGGCTCGAGAGCTCGGAGTTCACCTCGTCGCCGGGAGCATTCCCGAGGACCCGGGCGACGGCGGCAAGCCGTACAACACCTCCGTCTTGGCCGGCCCCGACGGCCATGTCGCAGCGACCTACCGGAAGCTCCACATGTTCGACGTCGAGGTCGAAGGCACCACGTACCGAGAGTCCGAGCACGAGCGAGCCGGACAGGGAATCGCGACCGCCACGGTGGGCGAGATCGAATTGGGTCTCACAGTCTGTTACGACCTTCGCTTTCCCGAGCTCTTCCGCATCCTCGCGATCCGCGGGGCGACCGCGTTCACGATTCCAGCGGCCTTCACCACGCCGACGGGCCGAGCGCACTGGGAAGCTCTGCTGCGCGCACGGGCGATCGAGAACTCCGCCTTCGTCCTCGCGTCGGGCCAGGTCGGCAGGGCCGAGCCCCACTACGACTCCTGGGGCCACTCGCAGATCGTCGACCCGTGGGGGCGCGTCCTCGCAGAGATCGCAGACGGAGAGGGGCACGCGGCCGCAGATCTCGACCTCGCAGAGCTGGCGCGCATCCGCGAGACGCTTCCCGCGCTCGCCAACCGCCGGGCCGACGCGTATGAATGGCCGATGGAGGCTCCCGTCTGATGGCCAAGGCAGCCGCGGTCGATCGCCGCAGGCAGATCCTCGACGCCGCCATCCGCGTGTTCGCCCGCCAGGGCTTTCACTCGTGCCGCGTTTCCGACATCGCCGACGAGGCAGGGGTCGCCTACGGGCTCGTCTATCACTACTTCCGCTCCAAGGACGAGGTGATGAACGAGCTCTTCGAGGAGCGCTGGTCGGTTCTCCTCACCGCGATCGACGAGGTCGACCGCCGCGAGGCCTCGGGCCGCGAGAAGCTGAATGCAGTCGCCGGCTTCATCATCGACTCCTACCGCCACGATCCGGAGCTGATGCAGGTGATCATCGTCGAGGTCACCCGTGCGGCCAACTCGTTCGGACGCACCCACCTGCCGGAGATCAACCGTGCCTACGAGGCGATTGAGAAGATCATCGCCGACGCCCAGAAGGCGGGCACCTTCCGCAAGGACATCGATCCCCGCCTCGCTTCGATGTTCTTCTACGGCGGGATCGAGCAGCTGCTCTCCGGCTGGGTCTTCGAGCTGATCGGAGACGGCGATGCGGACTTCGACCGGGCGCGCAAGACGCTGGTCGATTCCATGTGCGGCGGACTCGAATCGCGCTGAACGAAGTAGGTAGATGCTTTACTGCCCCTCGAATCGGGCAGAGGGAGCTGAGAGATGGATAGCGACATCACAAGAAGACTCGTATGGACCGGCCTCGTGGCAGGCCTTGGCGCGCTCGCCAGCATTGCCTCGACGCGCGTCGCCGCGCTCGTCTACCGCAGGATCTTCGACGAGGACCCGCCCGAGTGAGCGACGGCCCCGGAGGACCCTCCCAGCGCGACCCGCGCTCGGTGGCCGAGATGGCCATCGACGTTTCCGAGCGCGTTTCCTTCCTCGTCCGCGAGGAGGTCGAGCTTGCGAAGGCCGAGGTCACCGAGAAGGTAACGAGCCTCGTCAAGGGCTCGGTTGTCGGCATCGCAGCCGGTGTCTTCGCGGTTCTCGGCCTCGCGATGCTCATGCATGCGATCGCCTGGCTCCTCAACGACCTCTTCTTCGAAGATCACGTCTGGATCGGCTTCGCCATCGAGGCGCTGTTCTGGTTTGTGGTCGCAGGCGTCGCCGGATTCCTTGCCTTCAAGGCCGTCAAGAAGGGCTCGCCGCCGGTTCCGGCGATGGCCATCGAAGAGGGCAAGGAAATACGCGAAACGCTTCAGGCTGGCTCAGATGGCTGACGATCGCGATCTGGCACCGCGCCCGCCCGCCGGCGTCGAGCGCACCCAGCGCCCTCGCCCCGCGCCGGGCACCCGGAGCTCGCAGGAGATCCGCAACGACATCGTTCGCGAACGCGAGGAGCTCGGCAAGTCCGTCGAGGCCCTTCGTGGCCGGGTCGGCGAGCTCACCGACTGGCGCCGCCAGGTGCGCGAGCACAAGCGCGAGCTGGCGATCGGCGCCGCCGTGGTCGGCTTCGCCGTCGGCGGCTTCCTGGCGCTCCGCCGCCGCTAGCCCAGGAGCTTCGGGTCGATGCCGCCCACGCCCAGGAGGCCTGGGCCGATGTGGGCGCCGATGACCGGGCCGATCTCTGAGACGAACACGGGGTCGGAACCGAAGATCTGACGGCATTCGTCAACCAGGTGTCGAGCGGTTTCGTGGTCGTGGATGTGCTGGACGACCCAGGCTGTTGCTCCCGATTCATGCCGCTCGCGGCCGAACTCGACCATTCGCTCGAACGCCCGGCGGCGGGTCCTCACGCGCTCGATTGGAGTGATCTCCTCCTCGAGCGTGAGGATCGGCTTGATCTGTAGGGCCGAGCCCATCCATGCCTGGGCGGCTCCGATGCGGCCGCCCCTTCGCAGGTATTCGAGGGTGTCAATCGCAAACCACATCTTGAGACCGTCCCGAGCGCGCTCCCCTGCCTCGAGGACCTCGGCCCCGGACGCTCCGTCCTTGGCGGCGCGGGCCGCCGCGATCGCAACCAGGCCGGCGCCCCCGCATGCTGAGCGAGAGTCGTATACGTGGACGCGCTCACCCCCCTTGCCGTCGTCGATCAGGGTCTGACGCGCCTGATTGGCGGACGCACAGGTCCCGGAGATTCCTGACGAGAGGTGAATCGACACCACCTCGCCGCCGTTCTCCAGCAGAGGCTCGTAGACCGAGGTGAAGTCGCCAACCGAAGGCTGCGAGGTGGTCGCCCCGCCGGAGCTCTTGCGAAGGCGCTCGTAGAAGTCGTCGTACTCGGCGGCGCTGATCTCGCTTTCGCGCTTCTCCTGCTCGTTGAGCGTGACGTAAAGGGAGACCGTGTGGATGCCGAGGTCGGTGATGACTTCGTCGGGCAGGTAGGCGGTCGTATCGATGACGACCGAGGTCTTGGGGTCTGTGCTGGAAGCTTCCATCGCCCCCGGCTTCTAGCAGGTCGCTCCGGTCTACGATGGGTGATCAGTGGGGAAGACCCTGGTCACAGGAGCAACGGGCTTCATCGGCTCGCACCTCGTTCGCGCGCTGTCCGAGCGCGGCGACGACCTGCGGCTGCTCGCCCGCCGCACGAGCAAGCTCGACATCCTCGACGGGCTCGAATACGAGCGTGCGATCGGCGACGCGACCGACCGCCGGGCAGTTCGCCGGGCGATGGACGGAGTCACCAAGGTCTTCCACGTGGCGGGGCGCACCTCGCTTCGCGACCAGGACCGCAAGGCCGTCTGGGACGCGAACGTAAAGGGCACGCGCGTTGTCTTGGAGTCGGCGCTCGAAGCAGAGGTCGAGCGCGCGATCCTCACCTCGTCAGTTGGTGCGATCGGCGTCAGCCACAACCGCAAGCCCATCGACGAATCGGCGCTCTTCGACATCGGCCACCTCGGGATCACCTACGTGAACTCGAAGCACGAGGCAGAGGTCGAGGCGCTGCGGCTTGCGGCTCGCGGCCTCCCCGTCGTGATCGCCAACCCTTCTTTCGTCCTGGGCCCTGACTCGCCAGGCGGGTCTTCGATGGATCTCGTCAAGCGCTTCATGCTCAAGAAGATCCCCGCGTACGTCGACGGCGCCCTCAACATCGTGGACGTGCGCGACGTGGCGCGCGGTCACCTCCTCGCCGACGAGAAGGGAGAGGTCGGAAAGCGCTACATCCTCTCCGGCCGCAATTTCACCCTCGACCGCCTGTTCGCCGATCTCGCGAGGATCTCCGGAGTCGACGCTCCGCGGGTGAAGCTGCCGGGGCCCATGGTCCTGCACGCGCTCGAGGTGGGCTCACGCATTCCCCTGCCGGTGCCGATGCCAACGGCGCCCGACGAGGTTCGCTCGGGCATGCTCTGGTGGACCTACAAGAACACGCGGGCAAAGCAGGAGCTGGGCTTCAAGCCGCGCCCGCACGAAGAGACGCTGGAGGACGCTGTGACCTGGCAGCGCACCCAGATCGCGAAGAGGCGCAAGTGAGCGATAAGAAGGAGCCACAGGCCGTCCTCTACCGCTGTCCGACCCCCACCAACCTCCTCTGCCCGTGCGGCGCCGCGGCTCGCAAGCTGAAGCGCGAGGGGGTTGACTTCAGGACCGAGCGCGTTCCCTATAGCCGCAAGTCGAGGCCGGAGATCGAGGAGCTGACCGGGCAGCGCCGGGTGCCCCTTCTGGTCGACGGCGACGAGATCGTCCACGACTCGAAGCGGATCGGCGAATACCTCGTGTGGAAGCGCAGCCGCCAGGGCAGGTCCGCACTCTCGAAGTAGGGCGTATTTGATCCCGCAGGCCGGGGCTATACAATCTGAAGCACGATGGAGACTCCAGAGGCAGCAGTCACGCTCACCGATTCAGCAGCTCAGAAGATCCGTGAGCTCACGGTGACCAACGACAACACCGACGAGCAGGCGCTCCGCGTCTCCGTCAAGGGCGGCGGCTGCTCGGGATTTCAGTACACGCTGGCTCTCGACAAGGCCAAGGACGACGACCACGTCTTCGAGCACGATGGCATCTCCGTCATCGTCGACAAGGTGTCGATGCAGTTCGTCTTCGGCTCCGAGGTCGACTTCGTCGATGGCCTGCAGGGTGCCGGCTTCACCGTGAACAACCCGAACGTCGTTGCAGCGTGCGGCTGCGGCTCCTCGTTTCAGGTTCGCGACGACGCGCCTGGCGCGCCCGCTCCCGCCTGAGCCCTTCGGCCTAACCTCACCGCTGTGGCAGTTGTGCAGGCCTCAGGCCTCACCAAGTTCATTGGTGAGCGCCAACTTCTGAGCGAAGTCTCGTTCCGCCTCGAGCGTGGCGGCCGCATGGCCCTGTCCGGGCGCAACGGCACGGGCAAGACGACCCTGCTTCGAATCCTCGCCGGCGAGGCCTCGGCTGACGCGGGGCGAGTGTCGCTCCAGAAGGGCGCACGTGTTGTCTTGCACGACCAGCGCCCGCCGCGCGAGCTGGGCCTCACGCTCGGCGAGTACGTCGAGGGCGGCTTGTCGTGGGTGGTCGAGATCGAGAAGCGTCTCGCCGAGCTAGAGGGGCGGATGGCCACCGACTCGAGCGAGGCGACGCTGACGGCTTACGCCGATGCCCAGGCGCGCTTCGACACCGCCGGCGGCTACCGCTGGCGCGACGAGGCGCGCGAGACCGTTCGCGGGCTGGGCTTCGAGATGGACGAGCTGGAGCGAGACCTCGCGACCTTCTCCGGTGGCGAGTTGACGCGCGCCTCGCTCGCTCGCGCCCTGGCCGCCAAGCCCGACCTGCTGCTTTTGGACGAGCCCACCAACCATCTCGACATCGTCTCGCTCGAGTGGCTGGAGGAGGCGCTCACAACGATGGACGCCGCCGTGATCCTCGTCGCTCACGACCGCTGGTTTCTGGAGGCGGTGGGCAACTCCGTGCTCGAGCTGGGGGACGGGCAGGCCGAAGTTCTTCGCCGGCCCGTGGCACGAGTGGCGCATCGAGAAGGCTCGGCGCGAGCTCTTCCTGGAGCGCGACGAGAAGAAGCGGGAGGCCGACATCGCGCGGCTCGAGCGGTTCGTCGAGCGCTTTCGCGCAAAGGCTTCGCTTGCGACGCGCGCCCAGTCGAAGCAGAAGCAGATCGAGCGGATCAAGGCGGCGCACCCGAGCGGGACCGCGCCTCGAAGTCGCTCTCGTTCTCATTCGGCGACGCAGCGCGTTCGGGCAAGGTCGTGCTCGCGATGGAGGATGCGACGATCGACGCCGGGCCGAAGCGTCTCTTCGAAGACGCCGAGCTATGGGTTGAGTCCGGCGAGCACGTCTGCCTGATCGGCCACAACGGCTCCGGCAAGTCCACGCTGATCTCGACGCTGATCGGCGACCGGCCGCCGGTTGCCGGGCGGGTGAAAGTCGGCCACAACGTCGAGCTCGGGCACCTGCGCCAGCACGCCGAGATGCCCCGCCGATCCGGGACTCACCGTCGCTCGCCCATGCACAGCGCAGACGGGGCTCTCCGAGGCGAAGACGCGCGCCCTCCTCGGAAGTTCCTCTTCTCCGGCGACGACGTCGTGAAGCTCGTGACGCCAGCTTTCCGGCGGCGAGGCGCAGCGGCTGTCGCTGGCGATCCTGGTCTCGTCGGGCTCGAACGTCCTGATCCTCGACGAGCCGACCAACCACCTCGACCTCGAGAGCCGCGAGGCGCTCGAGGACGCGCTCGGCCGCTTCGACGGCACGCTGCTCCTCGTCTCGCACGACAGGGCGATGCTGGAGGCCGTCGGCACCCGCACGGTCGCGGTCGAGGACAAGAAGCTGCGTGTGTTCCTCGGCGGTTGGTCGGAGTACCGCGAAAGCGAGCGCGAACAGGCCTCCAGGTACCAGGTACCAGACGAAACGCTCACGCAGCCGGCGAACGGCACCGGCACGCCCACACGGGGCAAGCAAGCGCGCCGGGCCCGCGCTCAGGAGCGTGCAGCGGTCGCCGACGTGCGGAAGCTCGAAGACGAGATCGAGGAGGCCGAGCCGAGCCCTGAAGCGGCTGGAGGAAGAGCTGGCCGACCCTGCAGCCTGGGGCGACCCGCGGAGATCGGCAAAGTCGACGAAGCGCCACAACGAGGCGAAGGCCAGGGTGCGAGAGCTGACCGAGCGCTGGGAAGCGCTGAGCTAGGTGCCAGGCACGGTGCCTGGCACCTTCGTCGCGTAACGCGCGCTAGGACGCGCCGATCAGCAACGCAAGTTGGCGCGATTGCACGATCAACTGGCCGTCGGGCGTCCACAGCTCGCCGTCCTCGTCGAAGAAGCCGTCGTGGACCATCCGGTTGCGGAAGCGGCCGAGGAGAAGCGCGTCGTCGCGTGGCAGGGAGACGCGGTAGTGGACCGTGAGATCGATCGTCGGTGCTGCGGCGAACTCGGTCAGGCGCGGCCACGGAGCTGGGAACCACGCGTCCGCGAGGACTGCGAGCGAAAGTGCGTCGAGCGGCCGTTCCTCGATCAGGCCCATCCAGCCACCGACCTCGCCACTCGTCCCGCCCGAGAACGGGGTCTCGCCAAACCGCGGCTGCATCGTGATCCGCTGCGTGAAGTCGGGCGGCTGGCGTCCCTCGCTCGGGCCGACGCTCAACGGCTCGCGACCCTCGGGCGGCTCTACCTCGGGCATCGGCTCGGTGTCCTCGAGGATCGGCGCCTCCCAGGGCGTCGAGTAGGCGCCGAGCGCCATGCCGATCAGCTTGTCTCCCTGCGTAAGCCGGCCGCTGACAGTCGTGAGCGAGCGGCCTGAGCGCTGGACCTGCGCGGACGCACGCACCGGCCCCACTTCGGGCGGCCGCATGAAGTGCATCGTCGCCGAGCGGGCGGTTCGGGTTGGGTCGTCGATCGCCAGCTCGAACGCGCGCATCAGGATGGCCATCACGTAGCCGCCGAGGGGGCCGCGCGGCGTTGCCCAGCCGTCGGCGATAGCGCCGTCCCAGACGCCGTCACCCGCAGGCTCGAGCCGAGTGGCTTCGTCGAAGGCGTGGTCGGTCATGGGCGCGGCACGTTATCCGTGGACCGCGGGTGCGTGTGTGACGTGCGCGGTCCTAGCCGAGCTGCATCGGCGGGCTCGTCTGCGGCCCGCCGGGAAGGATGCGCTCGGCCTCGGGGATCTCGGCGTCGCGTGCTCCTCGACGCCGAGCATCTCGCGCAAGCTCGCCGGAGTCGAGCATCTCCTCGACGATGTCGCATCCGCCAACCAGCTCGCCCTTCACGTAGAGCTGGGGGAAGGTTGGCCAGTCCGAGAGCTCCTGCGTGACCTCGCGAAGCGGCTGGAGCGCGGGCAGAACGTCGATCGCGCCGTACTCGACGCCGAGCGCCTCGAGCACCTGGACGACCCGCATCGAGAAGCCGCAGCGCGGCTCCTCGGGCGTCCCCTTCATGAAGAGGAGTACCGGGTTCTCGGCGAGGATCTCTGGACTTTGGCCTTGAGCTCTGGATCAGCTGCCATGAGTCCAGAGTAGCGAAGGGACTCAGGCGCTCAGGCGTGGAGGTCTCGATCGAGAGCGCGTGGATCGCGCCGTCGTCGAAGCGTGGCTTGACGGCCGCACGCACCATCCGGTGCTGGTCGATGCGGCTCTTGCCCTCGAACTCGGCCGAGCTGACGATCGCCCGCAGGTGATCGCCACCGCCCTCGTCGCGCACCTCGACCTCGGCGCCGGGAAGCGCCGCTCGATCATCGTCGTGATCTCCGCGAGGTCAGCCATTGCCCTTGAACTCTACGCCCCCGCGCCTTCGCGGGCGTGTCTCGAGCATCTCGTCGATCGAGTGAACTTCACACGCGGGCGCCCGAGCGGCTCGCCGCGGCCGACCTCAGCGCGGTCGATCGCCTGCCAGCCGCCGAATGACCGAAGTCGGGCACCCGCTCGGCGACCAGATCCTCGATCCCCGCCGGCGACGTGTCCCCGCCGGACTCGGGATGCCGGCTCGTCTCGCGGTCCTCCAGGAGTGCCTTCACCGTGTCCAGCGCATCCTTCTTGTTCGTGCCGATCACGCCGCTCGGGCCTCGCTTGATCCAGCCAACCACGTACTGGCCCGGCACCTGCTCGCCGCGTCTCGGGATCCACGACACGGCCGTGCTCGTTCGGGATCACGCCGCCGCGCGTCGTCGAAGGGCAGTCCCTCGAGCGCCGATGCCCTTGTAGCCGATCGAGCGAGCACGAGCCCGCACTCGATCTCCTCGCGCTCGCCTGTGTCCACCGCGCGGATCGCGCCCGAGGCGTCGCGCTCGAGGCTCGTTTCGCCCGATCACGATCGACTCGACCTTGCCCTCGCCCTTGATCTCGATCGGCGAGGCGAGGAAGCGCAGCACGATGCGCTTTCGCTTGCCCTCCGGCTCGCGCTGAGCGAAGCCGCTGAGGATCTCGACGTTCCGCTTGCTGGTGGGATCGGCGTCTTCGGATTCGATGTACTCGCGGCTGATCTCGTCGAGATCCACGTCGGCCGCGTCGATGATGATGTCCGCGTCGACCATCTCGCCGAGCTCGCGTACCTCGGGGTTGGTGAACGCGGCCTGCGCCGGCCCACGGCGGCCGAGAACCACGATCTCCTCGACGTTCGAGTCCGCCAGGGCGTCGATCGCGTGATCGGCAGTGTCGGTTTCCTCGAGCTCGGCGCGGGTCAGGGCGAGCATCCGGGCGACGTCAGCGGCGACGTTGCCGTTGCCGATCACGACAGCGCGCGTGGCGCGATAGGTCGAACTCGTGGCCGGCGAAGTCGGGATGGGCGTTGTACCAGGCGACAAATTCGGTGGCCGCGTGGCTGCCCTGTGAAATGCTCGCCCTCGATCCCCAGCGACCGGTCGGCAGCCGTGCCGTACGCGTAGATCACGGCGTGGTAGCGCTCGGCCAGCTCCAGAGCCGAGATCTCACGCCCGATATCGACGTTGCCGAAAAACCGGAAGCCGGCGCGCGACGCCGTCTTCTCGTAGACGCGGATGACCGACTTGATCTTCGGATGGTCGGGAGCCACGCCCGCTCGCACCAGGCCGTAGGGCGTCGGCAGCCGGTCGAACATGTCGACCTCGATCGCGTGATCCTCCTGCTTCAGGAGATGCTCAGCCGCGTAGAAGCCAGCCGGGCCGGAGCCGACGATCGCCACCCGTAGCGGGTTTTCCGGGGTTCCGAGGCGTCGCCATGCGTCAGCCGGACAAGGCGCCCGCGTGGGCGGAGGCCGCGGTGCCGTCCAGCGCGTCGAGCGCGCGACCGAGGGACATCGAGACGCAGGTGAAGATCGGCGTGTCGCGGAGGGTGAAGGCGCTCGATTCGGACGTCGCGCAGCTCCTGGACGAGGTCGAGGAAGCGGTGCGGCTCGTCGGTCTCGAACGAAACCACGAACTCCTGGTCGTCGATGCCGAACGAGTACGCGGTGTTGATCGCGATGTCCGGGATAGCGTGCGGCCGATCTCGATGTGCTCGGTCATCACCCGGCGCCGCTCCTCGAGGGGCAGCCGGTACCACTCGCGCTTCTTGTCGAGCGGGTAGACGAAGAGGTACTTGCGCTCGGACTGGCAGATCTCGGGGCGAGCCGCGGCGTCCGAGTAGGGCGAAGGCTTGGTCATCGCGAGATAGGAGTGGGGGGTCGACATCCACTTCGCGAGGCCCGCTCTGCGCGAGCACCACGTGGAAGGTGTGGATGTCGTCCAGGTTCGGGCTCTGCGAGAGCAGCATCAGGTCCGTGTCGCCGCGGGTGCCGACCGTCGAATAGGCGCGAAGCGAGCGGTCCTGGGAGAAGTCTTCGCATGCCGCGAGGAACTCGGCCTTATCCTGCGCACGCTCATCCGCATCGCGACGCTGCCAAGCAGGGTCGAGCTTGAAGAACGTGAACTTCGCGAAAGTGCGCTCGGTCACCACCCACAGGCTAGCCGCAGCCGCCGCCCTTGCGGCGCTCTCGTTCTGCCGCGGTTGCGGCCGCCCAGGAGACCTCCGCGACAGCCGCGGATCAGCCGCGCGTGACCTTGATGGTCGTGTCCGGCGACGTGAGCCCGAGGATCTCGCAGGCCTCGATGGCGCAGCGAACGGAATCATGAGCGGAGGCATCGGCAACGTCGTGCCTTCGCAGACCTACCTCGATATCAGCCAGGGCGCGCGTCTCGCGGACACGCTCTACGACGGCGATGCCCCGATCTTCAAGATCCCTCCCGGCGAGAGCGTGAGCGCGAGGCAGTGGCAGCGGGCGATTGACCGCTCCAAGGACACGCCGTCGGATGTCGAACCCGGCCTCCTCGCCACGACGCTCGCTGAGGCGGGAATTGCCGTCAAGGGCGTCGGCGAACGCCGGCACCGTTTCCGTCATCGCGACCGATCGCGAGGGCGAGGTCGAGATCGACGACTGCAGGGACTGCTCAGGCCTGACGGTTCTCCGAGGCGGGCTCGAGGAAGCAAGAGCGGCCGCCTCGCGCCTTACGCCGGGCGACCTCCTGATCGCGCTCCGAGGCCCTCCCGCCAGCGACGACCACGAACTCGCGATCTCGATCGTGGGCCTGGGAGGGGGGTCCCTCCAGTCGGACTCCACCCGCATCGACGGGCTCGTGCTCTCGACTGACCTGCCCCGACCATTCTCGAAGCTCTCGGACTCGATGTCCCGAGCGAGATGTCGGGCCAGCCCCTCGAGGCCGGTGGGGCGACGTGGACGTCGCCGACCTCCAGGCTCTGGAGGATCGCCTTGCTGAGGTCTCTCCCCGTCGCGGGGAGGCCGTGGGGTACGCGCTGCTCGGCTGGGCCATGCTGGCGCTCTCGCCGGCCTCGCTTTTCGGCGTCGTGGGCTGCGCGCGGCCCTTCAGCTGCTCACGATCTCCGTCGCCCTATCTCCCGGCGGTCCTTTTGCTGACAGCGGCAATCGAGCCTTCGGAAACGGCCGAGCGGCTGATCGCCTGGGTGGGATCACCGGCCCTCGCGATCGCGACGCTTGCCGTCTTTCGAGGCTGGACCGCGCTCGGCGTGGCGGCGGCGATCACGGTTGGCGCGGAGGCGGTCGACATGGTCGCCGGGTCGCCGCTCACCAGCCTCTCCCTCCTTGGGCCCAACCCGTCGCTGGGGGTCCGCTTCTACGGCATCGGCAATGAGCTGGAGGCGACGCTCGTGGCGCTCGCCCTGATCGGCACCGGCGCTGCGCTGAGCGGCCTGCGGCCCAAGGCAACGCCCGGTTTCCGGGCGGCGATCTTCATCGCCACCGCTCTGGTGGCCGTCATCGCCTTTGCGCCCGGCCGGTTCGGCGCCGACGTCGGCGCGGCCATCGGCATTCCGGTAGGAGCGGCAACCGCGGTCGCCGTGCTTCTGGGCGGTGGGCGAAGCGAGGGCGATCCTGGTCCTGGCGGCCCCAGTGGCCTTTCTGGCCCTGCTTGCCCTCGCCGATCTCGTCCTCGGTGGCGACTCGCACTTCTCGCGTTCGATTCTGGAAGCAGGCGGCTTCGACGAGGTGGGCAAGGTGCTCGAGCGCCGAATCCGCCTGGGAGCGCACAGCTTCGACCGCTACGGCTCTTCACCCGTGCTCTGGGCGACGGTCGCTCTGATCTTCGCCGGCATCCGGTATCGCGAACGCGTCAGCTGCCTGGTTCGAGGGATACCCAGCGGCGTGGGCTGGATTCCTCGGAGCGGCTGTCGCAACGGTCGTCGGGACCCTCGCGAACGACTCGGGAGCGCTTCTCCTCATGGTCGGAACTGCGCTAACCTCGCTTTGCGCCGGATACGCATGGGCAGTGCGTTTCCAGCGACTCAAGGCCCCCGAGTAAGAGACCGTCCCGCTCGTCCGAAAGGCCGCTTTGCGCGTAGCAGTCGTCAGCCCCTACTCCTGGAGTTACCCAGGAGGAGTGAATCGCCACGTCGAGGCCCTCTCGGCGGAGCTTGGCGAGCGCGGCCACGACGTCCGCGTGATGGCGCCATTCGACCCGCCCGACCGGTTCACCCGCCTCACGCACAAGGGCGCGCCGCAGGTCACCGAACTCCCGGAGCATGTGATTGACCTCGGCCGCACGATCGGCTTCGGCTCCAACGGTGCCGTCTCGAACCTGTCGGCCTCGCCGGCCGGAGTTGCCGCGCTGCGGCGAGCCCTCCGCGAGTTCGAGCCCGAGATCGTCCACGCCCACGAGCCCAACGCCGGGTTGATCCCATGGGACGCATGCTCGTACACGAAGGCTCCGGTGGTGGGCACCTTCCACGCGTATTCGACGGTCGGCTGGCCCAACCACATCGCCTCGCTCTGCGGAGCCCGGCGAAAGTTCAACCAGCTTCAGGCACGGATCGCTGTGTCTGAGGCCGCGCGCTGGACCGGCCGCCGCTGGTTCGGCGGCGAGTACACGGTGATCCCGAACGGAGTCGACCTGACCGGCCCACCGCAGGCACCGAAGCCCGATTCCGACGAGCTTCGCGTCCTCTTCGTCGGCCGCGCAGAGGAGCGCAAGGGCCTGCCGGTTCTCCTCCAGGCATTCGAGGCGCTCGTGGAACACGTGCCCGCGCGGCTGACCGTGGTGGGCGCGTCCGACGAGGACGTTGCGAAGTACCTCTCCGATCCAGCCGCCGAGAGTCACATCGACATCGTCGGCCGCGTCGACCACGACGAGCTTTGGCGCCGGCTCCACGAGGCGGACGTGATGTGCGCTCCTTCTCTTTCCGGCGAGAGCTTCGGAATGATCCTCACCGAGGCGTTTGCCGCGGGCACACCGGTCATCGCGTCGGGCATCGCCGGGTACGCGGATGTCGTCACCGACGGCATCGACGGCGTTCTCGTCCCGCCGGCCGATCCCCAGCGTCTGGCCGAAGAGCTACAGGCGCTTCACCACGAGCCCGAGCGCCGCAAGGCAATGGGGTTCGCGGCGCGCGAGTCGGCGGAGCGCTTCGCCTGGCCGCGGGTCGCCGAGCAGGTCGAGGACGTCTACGCGCAGGCCATCGAGGCGCCCGTGCCCGAGCAGGGATTTGCGGGTACTCCGCGGCGCTCCGGCCTCGTTCCGATCAACGGCAGCCCGCCCAAGCCGGCCCGCCGTATCCCGCCGCTCGACACCGAGCCGCAGGAGACCGGCAAGCGCGCAAAGCTTGCCCGTCGAGCCGGACTCGGTGTTGCCGCTCTAGTCGGCGCCGCGCTCACGTGGGTGGCCGCCAACCGCATCGGCCTCGACAACGTCGTCGAGTCGGTGGTCCGCTCTGACTTCAGCTGGATCCTCGCCGCAACTGGCCTCATGGTCGCCTCGCTCTTCCTCCGCGCCGGCTCGTGGTTCGCGATCGCCCGCTCGGCGCTCCCGCGCCGACCGCTCCGCCGCCGCGACGTTGCGTCGGCGACGATGATCGGCGTCCTCATGTCGGCCACGCTGCCGGCACGCCTCGGCGAGCCCGCGCGAGCGATGGTGCTAGCCCGCCGCACCGGGCGGATGCGTGAGACCTTCCCAGTCCTACTCGGGACGCTCGTCTCGCAGACCGCGCTCAATCTCGCTGCTCTCGTGGGCCTCGGCGCGATCATCGTGGGCACCACGGATCTCTTCCACGCTCGAACGGAGCGGCTCTTCCTCGTGTCGATGGCGCCGCTCGTGATCCTGCTCGCCGTGATCTTCGCCCCGACGCTCGTCAAGGGAACCGGGTCGGGGCGGGTTGCCCGCGTCGTCAAGGCGATCCGCGCCGCGCTCGGCAAGGTGCGCAGTGGCCTCGTTGTCTTCCGCGATCCCCGTAACGGCTCGATCGCGGCCGCGCTTCAGACGGGCGCCTGGGTCCTTCAGCTTCTTTCGTGCTTCGTTCTCTTCACGGCGCTCGGTCTCGACAGCGAGCCGGAGATCAATATCGGCGCCGCGGCCGCCGTCCTCTTCGCCGTCAACGTGACGGCGGTGGTCCCGGCCACACCATCGAACATCGGCGTCTTCCAGCTCGCGGTGATCAGCGTGCTTACGACAGGCTTCGGTGTGAGCGCAGCGGACGCGCTCGCCTACGGAGTGATCCTTCAGGCCGTCGAGATCGCGACGGCAGTGGCGCTCGGGTTGCCGGCCCTCGTGCGCGAAGGTGTCACCTGGTCGGACATGCGCGTGCGCGCGCTCTCGTCGGCGCCGGTGCGGCTCTCGCCTCGGCCCGTCGAGCGCGCCCGAGAAACCGCGTCCTAGCGACGAGCGGGAGCAGCCCGATTCGTGGTGGTCCACGACAGAGGTGCTACAGCCGGGATCGATGGAGGAACAGTGACCTACGATCTTCAGTCCCAATGAGCGACCGGGACTTCCTAGCAGCAGTGCGCGACCGCATCGTCGTCTTCGACGGCGGCATGGGCGCGACCTTGGAGCAGTTCGACCTGACGCAGGAGGACTACGGCGGCCTTCAGGGCAAGTGTCACGAGGCCCTCGTCCTCAATCGCCCCGATGTCATCCAGGGCGTTCACGAGGCGATGCTCGACGCCGGCGCCGAAGTCGTCGAAACCGACTCGTTCCAGGGCTCGCGGCTGAAGCTCGAGGAATGGGGCCTGGGCGAGCACACGCTCGAGATCAACCGCGGAGCGGCGGAGATCGCACGCAAGGCGGCAGGAGAAGGCCGCTTCGTCGCCGGCTCGATCGGGCCGACCGGCTTCCTGCCCTCGTCCGACGACCCCACCCTGGGAGACATCAGCTTCCGCAAGCTCGTCGAGGTCTTCGAGGAGCAGACGCGGGGCCTGGTCGAAGGCGGCGCGGACCTGATCATCATCGAAACCGCGCAGGACATCCTGGAGGTCAAGGCGGCAATCTTCGGCGCGCGCGAGGCCTTCAAGACCGCGGGCCGCACGCTCCCGATCCAGACCTCCGTCTCGCTCCTTCCGCAGGGCGGCAAGATGCTTCTCGGCACCGACATCGCGGCAGTGCTGACGACGCTTCACGCCCTGGACGTGGACGTGATCGGGCTCAACTGCTCGACGGGCCCAGAGGACATGCGCGACGCGATCCGCTACCTCGGAGAATCCTCGCCGCTGCCAGTCCATTGCATCCCGAACGCGGGGCTGCCTCTCCAGGGTCCCGACGGCGAGACGATCTTCCCGGAGACGCCCGAGCAGATCGCCAAGGTTCTCGGCGAGTTCGTCGACCGCCACGGAGTCGGCATCGTCGGCGGCTGCTGCGGCACCACGCCCGACCACATCCGGGCGATCGCGGAGCGGGTGAAGGGCCACGAGCTGGGCGAGCGGCCCCCCGAACCGCCGCCGCTGCTGAGCTCGATGATGACCGCGACGGACCTGGTGCAGGAGCCGCGCCCGACTCTTGTCGGCGAGCGCGTCAACTCGCAGGGGTCGCGGAAGGCCAAGGAGCTTTTGCTCGCCGACGACTACGACGGCCTAGTGCAGGTTGCCGAGGATCAGGTGAACGGCGGCGCGCACGTTCTCGACATCTGCGTCGCGCTGACCGAGCGCGCAGATGAGGACGTCCAGATGCGCGAGGTCGTCCAGCGCATCTCGCTGACACAGCCCGCGCCGATCCAGATCGACTCGACCGAGCCCGAGGTGATCGAGGCTGCCCTCGAGGCGATCCCCGGGCGAGCGATCGTCAACTCGATCAACCTCGAAGCCGGCCGCGACAAGGCCGACCGGGTGATCCCGATGGCGAAGGCCCACGGCGCCGCGCTGATCGCACTCACGATCGACGAGGTCGGGATGGCGAAGACCGGCGAGCGGAAGCTCGAGATCGCGAGGCGCATAAAGGAGATCGCCTGCGACGAGCACGGCCTCAAGCCCGAGGCGCTGATCTTCGACGCACTCACCTTCACCCTCACCACCGGCGACGAGGAGTGGAGGCCGTCGGCCGTCGCGACGATCGAGGGCATCAAGGCGATCAAGGAGGGCATCCCGGGCGTCAAGACCTCGCTCGGCGTCTCGAACGTTTCGTTCGGCGTAGGACTCTCTGCGCGCTCTGTCCTCAACTCCGTCTTCCTCCACCACTGCGTGGACGCGGGACTCGACCTCGCAATGGTCAACCCCAACCACATCACGCCGTACGGAGAGATCTCCGAAGAGGAGCGCGAGCTTGCCGACAATCTCGTCTTCAACCGCTCGGACGACGCCCTCGAGAAGTTCATCGAGCACTTCGAATCGAAGGGGCCCGAGGAGGCGGAAGAAGCGGGCGACCCGACCGCTGGCATGGAGCCCGAGGAGGCCCTCCACTGGCACATCCTTCGCCGAAAGAAGGACGGCGTAGAAGATTGGATTGACAAGTCGGTCGAAAAGATCGGCGCCGTCCCGACCCTGAACCAGGTGCTCCTGCCCGCGATGAAGGAGGTCGGCGACAAGTTCGGAGCCGGCGAGCTGATCCTGCCGTTCGTCCTTCAGTCCGCCGAGGTCATGAAGCGCGCCGTGGCGCAACTCGAGAACTACCTCGAGCGCATGGAGGGCCATACGAAGGGCAAGGTCGTGATCGCCACGGTCTTCGGCGACGTGCACGACATCGGCAAGTCGCTCGTCAACACGATCCTGACCAACAACGGCTACACGGTCGTGGACCTCGGAAAGCAGGTCCCGATCGACACGATCATCGACGCGGCGATCGAGCACGAAGCGGACGCGATCGGCCTCTCGGCGCTCCTCGTCTCGACCTCGAAGCAGATGCCCGCGTGTATCCAGGAGCTTCATTCACGCGGGCTCGAGTTCCCGGTGTTGATCGGAGGCGCGGCGATCAATCGTGACTTCGGCCGGCGCGTCCTCTACCCGCACGGCAAGGAGTCGGACGAGGTCTACGCGCCCGGGGTCTTCTACTGCAAGGACGCCTTCGCGGGGCTCGACACCGTCGACGCGTTGGTCGACGGCGATGCGCGTGCGGCCCTGGTCACCAAGATTCGCGACGAAGCCAAGGAATTTCGCGAGAAGCCCGAGGTCGTCGACGACTCGCCGCCGACCACCGATGACTCGGTGCGCTCCGCCGTGCGCACCGACGCGGAAATTCCCGAGCCCCCCTTCTGGGGTTTTCGCGACGTCGATGTCGACCTGGAAGAGGTCTATCCCTATCTCGACCGCCACGTGCTGTTCAAGCTCCATTGGGGCGGGCGCGGGAACAAGGGCGAGGACTGGCGCCGGATCGTCGAGGGGCACGACGGCGAGGAGGGCTTTGCGCCGAAGCTCGAGCGCATGTGGCGAGAGCAGGACTACCTCGAGCCGAAGGTGCGGGTGGGCTACTTCCCGTGTAACGCCGATGGCAACGAGCTTGTGGTCTTCGATCCAGAAGACCACGACTCCGAGATCGAGCGCTTCAACTTCCCGCGCCAGCCGAAGCACGACCGCATCTGCCTCGCCGATTTCTATCGCCCGCTCGATTCAGGCGAGCGCGACGTCGTGGCGCTCCAGGGCGTCACCGTCGGTGCCGAGGTGACGAAACGGATCGCCAACTCGAAAAGGATGGCGAGTTCGCCGAGCAGCTCTTCGTTCACGGCCTCGGTGTTCAGGCGGCGGAGGGCCTTGCCGAGTGGAACTCACGCGCGGATCCGTTCCGCGCTCGGAATCGAGCGACGGGCCAGGGAAGTCGCTATTCATGGGGGTATCCGGCCTGTCCGGACCAGTCAGAGCACGAGAAGCTCTGGCGCCTTTTGAATTTGGAGGATCTCGGCATGTCCCTCTCCGGCGGATACGCGGTGGAGCCTGAGCAATCCACCGTGGCGATCATCGCCCATCATCCGCAGGCCGTCTACTTCGGGATGAAGTCCGGCTTCGTTCCCGCCGAACCAAAGACCGACGAGCTGATCGCGGGCACCGACCGTGGCGGCGCGCTGCCGCCCGAGGATGATCCAGATGGGGATGGGACGATCGAGGCCGAAACCGACGCATCCCTACGCGACGCCGTCCAGCGCTAGGCCGAGGAGTCCGCGGCCTGAGGACCCGGCCCCGCCCGACGCCGCACCCGATAATCGTTTAGCCTGACACTTGTGGCTAGGGGTAGCTCGCGGAGGAGGTTGATCGTCACTTCGCTGGCGGTGAGCGTGGCGCTGATCTGTCCCGCCGTGGCCGGAGCACACACCGCCTACGTCGCGCAAACCGGCTCCGACGTCTCGATGATCGACACCGCGACCAACACCGTCGCCGGCACTAGCATCGCCGTCGCCGAGTGTCCCAGTCGGCGATCGCGATCACCCCCGACGGCACCCGCGCCTACGTCGCCGCACCGATATCGCCACGACGTCTCGGTAATCGACACCACCACCAACACCCTCGCCGGCCCCGACATCGCCGGTGGCGAACCGCGCCCCACGGGATCGCGATTTCCGCCGACGGTTCCCGCGTCTACGTCGCAAACCTCTACGGCTCCGACGTCTCGGTGATCGACACCGCAACCAACACCCTCGCCGGCCCCGACATCTACGTCGGCAGCTTTCCTCGCGCGATCGCGATCAGCCCCGACGGCACCCGCGCCTATGTCACGATCGAGAACGACGGCATCTCCGAGACCGGCGAGGTCGCGGTGATCGACACCGCCACCAACACCCTCGCCGGCCCCGACATCGCCGTCGGCGACCGTCCGCAGGAGGCGATCGCGATCACCCCCGACGGCACCCGCGCCTACGTCGCGAACGGCGGCGCCGGCGACGTCTCGGTGATCGACACCGCCACCAACACCCTCGCCGGCCCCGACATCACCGTCGGCTCCCATCCCTCTGCGATCGCGATCACCCCCGACGGCACCCGCGCCTACGTTGTGAACAGATACGACGACGTCTCGGTGATCAACACCGCGACCAACACCCTCGCCGGCCCGGACATCGCGGTCGGCGGCGGTCCCAACGCGATCGCGATCACCCCCGACGGCACCCGCGCGTACGTCACGCAATTAAACAGCAACGTCTCGGTGATCGACACCGCGACCAACACCCTCGCCGGCCCCGACATCGCGGTCGGCGGTCCCAACGCGATTGCGATCACGCCCAACCAAACCCCCACGGCCGCCCTCAACGCCAACACCCTGACCGCCGAGGTCGGCGAACCAGTCGGCTTCGACGCCTCGGACTCGAGCGACGACGACGGGATCGCCGAATACCGCTTCGCCTACGGCGACGGCGACGTCGGCACCACCCAGAACCCGACCCGAAACCACATCTACACCGAGCCCGGCACCTACGAAGCGACGGTCACGGCCGACGACGGCGAGGGCTGCCCACCGGTCTCGCCGTTCCCGGGTCTCGCATCCCCCTTCACCGGCCAGACCGCCTATTGCAACGGCCCCTCGACCGATACCTCAGAAGCTGTCGAGATCACCGTCGCCGATCCCGATCCGCCGGAGTTCAAGCTCGCCTTCTCGCTTGATCGCCCGCAGGACTCGCTGAGCGAGATCACCGGCCTCGCCTCGTGTTCGGTCGACTGCACCGCGGATGCCACCGGCAAGCTCCGCCTGCGCCTGAACGGTGAGACCCAGCGCTTCTTACTCGAGCCCTTCAGCGACCTGGCGCTCAACGCCGAAACCGAGACCCCGGTCTCCCTCGCCGTCCCCGACGACGCCCAAAAGGCCGCCGCCAAGGCGCTCAAGCAGGGCAAGCGGGTCCGGGCCAAGGTCCGCCTGCGCGCCGCCGAGGCAGACGGCGGGCGCGAGCGCAGCCGGGTGCGGCTGGCCGCCTTGAAGTCGCCCTAGTCAGGCTCAGCCTCGTGATCTCCCGCCGCCGAGGTCGGGTTGCACTTGCGTAGCGAAAGTCGAGCGCTCTTTCGTTGGACCGCTCGATTCGAAGAAGCCTTCGACTTGCGTAATGCGAGTGAATCTCGACCTCAACGGCGGGTGGTCTGGGAGTCGTCAGGCGGCGGCGCGAAGGGCGTTTGCGGGGAACTCGCTGAAGAATCCGAATACGAGGTCCGGGCACTCGACCTGAGGGCAGTGACCGCAGTCCGGGATCAGTTCGAGCCTGGCGCCTTCGACCTCGTCGAGAATTCGCTGGGCGCCGGCTGAGCTCACCATGCGGTCGCGCTCGCCCCAGATCACGAGCACAGGGCATTCGATCCAATGGAGCTCGAACGGGCTCTGAATCTCCGGGCGAAGGCTCCGGCCCGTTCCAAGCAGCCTGACGACATCGCGCTTGGAAGCAAAGCTCCGGGTGAAGCGCTCGACGACATCAGCGTCGAGCTGCGCCGGATGCGCAGAGGCGAGCTGCCGGTAGGTGCGCCCAACGAGCTCGCGGATGACGCGCTCGGGCATCGGCAGGGGGGAGCGCAGGATCGTCTGGATCGCCCACGCGCCCTCGACGATGGAGATCCAGCGCGCGAGATCTAAACCCGCGGGCGCGATTGGAACTATCCCGGTCAACGGCTGGCCCTTGCGCTGTGCGATCCGGAGGGCAACGCATCCGCCAAGCGAGTTGCCCGCCACGATCACGTTTCCGGTGGGGCTGGACTCAGCCGCGTGAGCCACCGCTGCGGCGGCGAACGCGTCGAGTTGCGGCAGGATCTTCCGTTCGCGGTCGAGCCTGTCGGCGAAGCCGAACCCCGGCATGTCGAGCGCGATCGCGCCGCGACCCTCGGCGGCCATTCGTTTCATCAGCGGGCGCCAGGTATCGGCCGAGTCCGAGTAGCCGTGGAGCAGCACGAAGGGATCCGCGTCGTGGTCAGACGGAGACAATTCGAGCGCTCTCGTCTCGAAGCCGCCGACCTCGAGGCGCCGTTCACGAACCTCGCCCACGCCTGATGTGTACCGGATGGGTCGGAAGGCTTGACGATGACCGGGTGGTAGGGCACGATGAGGACATGTTGAGGGGGCTGGCAGGAACGATTGCGCTCGCGGTGGTCTGCTCGATCGCTGCACCAGCGGCGGCGGACACCTTCAAGGTCAGCCGCACCGACGACCCTGCGCCGGGCAAGTGCAAGCCCGGGAACTGTTCGCTTCGCGAGGCGGTGATTGCCACCAACAAAAATGGCGGCAAGGACACGATCATCCTGCGCTCCGGCGAGACCTACGAATTGGCCATCACCGGGATCGACGAGGATGAGGCCAACACGGGCGACCTCGACGTACTCGGGAAGACCTCGTTCCAGCCCACGAAGAACAAGCGCGCGACGATCGATGCCAACGCGATCGACCGCGTGTTCGAGGTGACCGCGCCCGCGAAGTTCAAGCGTCTGGTCATCACCGGCGGCTCGATCAATCAGGTGAGCGAGCTTGGCTTCGGCGTGAAGGCGACGTTCACGCGAGTGGATATTTCCCGTTCGATCATCACCGGCAACTCTGGCCCCGCCGGAAACTCCTCAGCGGGAGGCGTTTATATCGGCGGCGGCGGGTCACTGGTGCGCAGCACGCTGAGCTCGAACGAGGTGACGTCCGGCGGCGGTGGCGGAACGGTCGTGGGCACTCCGGACGTGCCATTCCGGGTCAACCGCACGAAGGTGGTCGACAACAAGGCCGGCACCACGGGCGGGTTGTTCACTTCCAGCTTCACAACGGTCAGGCGCTCGAAGATCGCTCGTAACGAGGCCGCTCAATGCGGCGGAATCGACCTGAACGGCGGTTCGCCGCTGATCGATTCACGCGTGACCGACAACAAGACCGTGTCGAGTGGCGGTGGCGGCGTCTGCATGGGATCCGGCTCGAAGATCATCCGGTCGACGGTCGCCGACAACTTCGCCGGCGGCACGGGGGGCGGCGTCGACGTCTTCGGTGGCAAGAAGATCGTGGACTCGACCATTGACCACAACACGTCGAACAAATCCGCGGGCGGGGTGAACGTGATCTTCTCGACCAACTTCAAGATCACCGGCTCGACCATCTCAAACAACATCGCGGGCGAAGACGGCGGTGGCCTCCGAGCGGGCAGCGCAACAGTCTTCGTCGACCAGTCGACGATCGCCGGAAACGAGGGCGTGATGGGCGGCGGCATCATCGCCAACGACCAGCCCACCGGCTCCAACGCCTCGCGCGTCAAGCTGACCTACTCGACGGTCGCCGGAAACAACTCGAACACGGGTGGCGGGATCGCTTCGGTGCCTCCCGCTTCATACGAATCCGAGGGCACCATCATCGCGACGAATTTGGGGGCTGCGCCCGATTGCGCAGCGAACGTCACCTCGGACGGCCACAACCTCGTAGGCGACGTGACGGGTTGCTCGTCGTTCAGCGCCGCAACTGACGTGATCGGAATGAACCCGGCGCTCATGCCGCTCGCCGACTACGGGGGCTTGACGCTGACCTCGAAGCCGGGTCCGTCCTCACCCGCGATCGACGCCGGCGGGAATCGCTGCCACAAGATCGACCAGCGAGGGAAGAAGCGCCCGAAGGGCGGCGCTTGCGACGTGGGCTCCGTCGAAGCCGGCTAGCGCTGAACGATTTTGCAGGCCGCGTATCGCCTGCGACCGCGGAGCCGGTTCAGTCGCCCAGCCCGAGCTTGCCCTTGATGCCGCGCGCGTTGATGAAGCGATAGAGACGATTCATCAGCTTGCGGCGGGCCGGCGTGTACGGGTACCAGAGCGGCTCCGACTTCGCCGTGGGCAGCCTGGGGGAGACGATGGTCTCCGTCCGGCAGTACTTGCGGATGCCGCCCGGTCCGTGACGCCAGCCGATTCCCGAGTCCTTCCAGCCGCCCATCGGAACCTCGAGATGGAAGTAGTTGATGAGCGCGTCGTTGATGTTCGCGGCGCCAACCTCGAGCTGCTCGGCGACCTTCTCGGCGTGCCCGACGTCCTTCGAGAAGACGGAAGCCGAAAGCCCGTAGCGGCTGTCGTTTGCCATCTGCACGGCCTCGGCCTCGTCGCGCACCTTCATCACGCCGACGACAGGCCCAAAAGTCTCGTCGCGCATCACCTTCATCGTGTGGTCGGCATCAGCGATGACCGTGGGCTCGTACCAATCGCCGGGGCCGTCCTTGCGCTTGCCGCCCGTGAGGATGCGCGCACCCTTGTCGCGGGCGTCATCCACATGGTCGGAGACGATGTCGATCTGAGCGGGCGAGGTCATCGCGCCCTGCTCGAACTGGTACTCGCGGCCGTCGGCGCCCTGGCGCAACTCACGCACGCTGTCGGCGAGGCGGTTGACGAATACGTCGTAGACGGGCTCTTCGACGTAGATGCGTTCGATCGACATGCAGACCTGGCCGGTGTTTACAAAGCCGCCGTACGCGCACGCGTTGACGGCGCGGTCCATGTCCGCGTCCTTTAGGACGATCGCCGGGTCCTTGCCGCCGAGCTCGAGCGAAACAGGCGTAAGCGTGTCCGCCGCGCGCTTCATCACGATCTTGCCGGTCCGGTCCGAGCCGGTGAAGTGCATGTAGTCGGCGTTGTCGATGAGGGCACCGCCGGTGTCGCCGGTGCCGTTGACGAAGTCGATGATGTCGGGGCCGCCGACCTCCTCCTTCCAGCCGCGGATGACCTCCATCAACTCGAGTGGCGTGAACTCGCTCGGCTTGATGACCACGGCGGATCCGGCCATCAGCGCCGGGATCGCGTCGCCGGCCGAGAGGATCAGCGGGAAGTTCCAGGGGCTGATGATTCCGACCACCGGATAGGGCCGGTAGCGAACGCGAAGGCGCTTGACCTTGCCGGGGAGGAGGCCTGGGCTGGGCGTCTCGTCGGCGAGGTAGCGCTCCCCGTTCTGGCCCCAGAAGTTGATCGCCATCTCGAGGTAAATGGACTCCAGCCCGGAGTCGCCGCGCACCTTGCCGGTCTCCTCCTGGACGACGTCGGCGATGTGCTCGCGGTTCGCGAGGAGCCAATCGCGCCAGCGCTCGAGCCAGCGCTTGCGGCCGGCAAAGCCGATCGCCTCCCACTCGGTCTGGTTGGAACGCACGCGTGCCACGACTTCGGCCACGCTCTCGGGCGAGTCGACGGGGACGGCCTGGATGACGCTGCCGTCCGTGGGGCGGTGGACGTCGAAGGTTTCAGCGTTGGCGGCGTGCCCGTTCGAGCTCGCCTCGGTCGCCTCTGTCGTGGTGCTTGTGGCGGATGGCTCCATCCGCCCACTTTACCCCTACTGCGCGGGTTCGAGCCGGTACAACCTGCTGTCGCCTCGCGAGACGGCGTAAACCTCTCGCGTGGCCGGGTCCTCGGCGAAAGCGGAGACCGCGCGGATCTCGGTGTCGAGCTCTTTATACCCGCCCCTCACCCTCGTCGTCTTCGGGACGAAGCTGCGGAAGCGGTCGGAGAAGAAGTCGGTGAAGAGGTAGCGCCCAAAGAGGTTGGTAAGGCTGGGATCGTGCACCACGAGGCCGCCGATAACCGAGGCGCCGTTCGAGTGGTTGTAGGCAAGCACCGGTCTGGTGTGGTTTTTCTTCCTGGGCTTTCGGGCGGATTTGTCGCCGGGAACCTTGAAGCGCTTGAAGCCCTCGTAGCGGTCCCAGCCGAAGTTGGCGCCGGCGAGCTTTGAGGGCTTCACCACGTCGACTTCCTCGAAGCGGTCCTGGCCGACATCCCCGATCTGGATGTTGCCCGTATCGGGCTCGAAGTTGAACCGGAACGGATTGCGGAGCCCCATCGCGTAGATCGCGTCGTTGCCCTTCCTGCCGATGAACGGGTTGCCCGGAGGCGCCGTGTAGGGATCGCCGCCTGACTCCAAGGGATCGATTCGGATCAGCTTGCCGAGGAGCGAATTCTTGTTCTGAGCGTGTTCGCGTGGGTCGCCGCCCCCGCCGCCGTCACCGGTGCCGAAGTAGAGGTACCCGTCGGGCCCGAATACGAGCTGGCCGCCGTTGTGGTTGGAGGCGAAGCGGTGGCGGATGCGGATCACCTCGCGCTCGCTCGACTCGTCGGCATCGAGTGGGTCGGTCGCCTCGAACTCGGACACCACGATGTCGCCGTTCTCGTCGTCGTTGTAGTACGCGTAGACAAGGTGATTCGTCTGGTAGTCAGGGTGGAACGCCATGCCGAGGAAGCCCTGCTCGCCGGATCCGTTCGTGAGGTTGGTGATGTCGAGGAACGGGCCGGACTCTGTGGACCCGTTGACGACGACCCGCGCAGTCCCGTCCTGCTCGACGACGTAGACCTTGTTCGTCTCGCCAGGAGCGAACGCGGCGTTGACCGGCGTGTCGAATGTGCCGCCGACCTGTTGGAGATCGACCTCGCCCTTGCCGTTTCCGATCGAGTCACCGCGACGGGCCGCCGCCGAGGTCGGATCGAGGCGATAGACGGTGTTGCCGTTCAGCGAAACCACGTACGTCCGGTTGTCAAGGTCCTTGGTGAATGCCACCGGCTGCGAGATCCCGAACGGGTGACCCTGGAGGCCAGTGATCGTCTGCGCCCCCACGTCCGGGATGAAGCTACGGATGTTCGGCGCGGTGAAGGTCTCGCCAAAGACGTAGTGCCCAGGATCGAGAACGGTGCCTTCGAGACGCGTATCGTCGACGAACACACCACCGTTGACCGTGACGCCGCGAAGTGTTCCGTCGGGTGGGTTGACCGGACGCGGGTAGGCATGGATGGGCTCGAGCAGCGGTCCGGAACCCGGGCGCTCCGGATGCGGCCCCTCGGTATCTCCCTCGCGGGACGGCCAGCCGAAGTTTGCGCCCCTGGCGGTTGCGATGGTGACGATGTCGACCTCTTCGCGTGCGCCCTGGCCGACGTCGCCGATCGCGATGACGTCATCCTCGAAAGAGAAGCGGAAGGGATTGCGCAGGCCGATTGACCAGATCTCATCGCGACCGGGCACGCCGACGAAGGGGTTGCGGCGGGGAATCCGGTAGCCGAGCTTCGACTTACCGTGCACAGGCTCGCGCGGATTGATGCGGATCAGCTTCCCGAGCAGCCTGTTCTTCCGGCTCGCGTTGTCGAAGGCGTCGTTGCCACTCCCGCCGTCGCCCGTCGCGAGCCAGAGCTTGCCGTCGGGCCCGAACATGGCCGTGCCGCCGTTGTGGTTGGAAGCTTCCTTGTGCGGGATCTCGATCACCGTGCGGTGGGTTGAGGCCTTCGCCTTCAGCGGATCCGACCTGCTCCGGCGGAACTCGCCGATCTCGATGCCGCAGCCGCCGGTCATGTCGTTGCAGTGGTGGTTCGTGTAGTACGCGTAGATGAGCCCGGACTCTTCGTAGTCGGGAGGGAAGGCGATCGAAAGCAGGCCGCCCTCGCCGTGGGTGGTGACGAGGTCTGAGATGTCCAGGAACGGCTCGGAAAGCTGAGTGCCGTGGTCCACGATCTGGACAGTGCCCGAGCGCTCGACCACGTATAGAAGGTCCGGTTGGCCCGGAGCCGCCGTAGCGAAGATCGGGGTGTCAAAGCTGCCACCGTACGGCGTCGCCATGACCCCGTCGGGCTCCTGAGCGCCGGCCGCCGGCACGAGCGAAAACAGACACGCTGCCGCGAGCACGGCCGTCGCTTTCAATGTTCGCGTCCTTGCGACTTGCATTCCTGCCTTTCCCACGTATCGGCAACCCGCGCCGATCCAGTGAGTTGCTCCAGCTCAGCCCTTGTCGGGCACGAGGCGGAAGACCGGCCCGTCGAGTGAGACGGCGTAGATCCGGCCATTCTGGTCTTCCCCGAACGAGCTGATCGATGGGACCTGAAGGCCGAGCGCGACGTCGTCTCTCACCGGGCCGGGCAGGGCGTCGGCGGCCGAGAAGCTTCGCAGCTGGCCCTGGCAGAAGTCCGCGTAGAGGTAGCGGCCGTAGAGGGTGGCGAGTGAACGGTCGCGCACGACGAAGCCGCCGGTGATCGAACAGCCCTCGTCCCGGCCGTAGGTGAGCACGGGATCGATCGCGTTCTCGGCCTGCTGGTCTGAGTTGAAGCGCTCCGTGCCTTCGTAGGCGGACCAGCCCAGGTTGGCGCCCGCGCCGAGCTTGGAGACGAAGTCGACCTCCTCCAGCTCATTCTGCCCGACGTCGCCGATCCACAGACCGCCACCTTGGCTGTCGAGCGAGAAGCGCCACGGGTTGCGAAGGCCGTAGACGAGAATCTCCGGGCGGGCGTTGTCGGCGCTGACGAGCGGGTTGTCCTTCGGGATCGAGTACTCGGCGCCGTTCTTGCCGGGCTCGCGCTGTGGGTCGATCCGCAGGATCTTGCCGAGGAGAACCGAGAGGTCCTGAGCGTTTCGCTTGGGGTCGCCGGCGTCGCCACCGTCGCCGAGGCCGATGAGCAGGTTGCCTTCGTCGTCGAACAGCAGGAGCCCGCCGTTGTGGTTGGCGAAGGGCTGGTCGACGGAGAGCAAGGTGCGTGCTGTGGAGGGGTCCGCCAGCGCAGGCTTCTTGGCGTCGCGCCTGTACTCGACTACACGCGTGTCTCCAGCCTTGTTCGTGTAATCGACGTACAAGCGACCAGAACTCTGATAGTCCGGGGCGAACGCGACCGAGAGAAGGCCTTGCTCCCCGCCCGCGGTGATCTCCTTGGACACGTCGAGAAACGTCGATGTCTTGCCCCTCGGCGAAACGCGAACGATCTGGCCGGTTTGCTGGACGACATAGAGCGCGTTGTCGCCCTTCGGCTGCGTCACGTAGACGGGGTCGTCGAACTCGCCGATCTTCTCGAGCGCAACGCCCCCGCGTCCATCGCCCGTGTCGGAGTTGCCCGTGTCGGTGGTCTGGCCGCCGGTCTCGGCGACGACAGGAGGGCCGGAAATGTCGGGCTCATCCTTTTCGCCGCATGCGGCGAGCGCGACGGTAGCGGCTATGAGAATGGCTACGAGCTTGGTGCGCATCACGCACCTAACCGTAATGGCAAGCGAGCCCTGCGCCGGTTATTTCTGCTCGACCACGTCGCCGGACTCCGTCACACGGGTGGAGGGCGGCTTGGTCGAGATGGTGGCGACGAACTCTCCCTCGACGGGGCTGCCGTCGTCGGTTACGGCGTGCGCTTTGCCGTCGAGGCCACCGGCCACTTCGTAGTGGACGGTGTATGTGCCGCCAACCACCGGGGTCACTCGCCACACCGCGTGAACGGTGTCGCCGGAGCGAGCGGGCCGAACGCGTAAGTGTCCGTCGATGAAGTCTCCGCGCCGGCTGTTGGCACCACGGCGTTGCCGTCGGCGTCGACGGTGTCGAGGTCCTTGAGGCTCGTTGCCGGGTCGAGGAGCTTCGGATAGTCGTTCTCGAGGATCCACACCGGCCGGTTGGGATCGGCGAGGCCCTGCTGCTCAGAACGCTCGTTGAACGGTCCGTCTGCCTTCTCGTCGCCTGTGTAGATGGTGACCGCGAGATCGGGGATCGTTTCGTCGCCCGTGTTCTTGAACGCGAGCTCGAGGTCGGCGGTGTCGGCAAGGCGCTGGCGAGTTGGGAACTCAGCGACGGTTACCTCGACCGGGAAGTCGGCTTCCGGCTCGTTCTCGTCCTGGCGGGTCTTGGAACCGCACCCCGCGACACCCGCTCCTATGAGCAGGGCGCAGATGCCGGCGACAAAAACTCGGCGGCCCTGGATCCGCATAAAGCGGGGGCTTGTGGTCTCCTCCCCCAAGGCGCGGGGAACATACCACCCGGGACCCCCTCTTTAGCGCGGCGTTAATTATCGGTTGTGGGTTGTGGGGCGACCCCGACATGGAATAACCTTCCGCGCATCGGGTCCAGCGGGAGACCCGGACCCAGGGTGAGAGATGGTCAGATCAGCGCAGCCGATAGGGCATTCCTTCCAGCGAAATCACTCTTCGAGCAGGTCGGGAACATGATGATCCTGACCGGCAAGACGTTGGTCGCTGCCGCACGCCCGCCCTACCCCTACGGCGGCGAGTTCATCTCCCAGTTCCTGTTCGCACTCCAGCTCTGCTGGTTCCCGATGATGATCTCGACCGTCGCCTTCGGCTTCGGAGCGCCGGGGCTTCAGGCCGCGAACTTCCTCTCGCTATTCGGAGCGCTTGACCGCCTCGGCGGCTTCTTCATCTTGGCCTCGGTTCGCGAGTTCGCGCCGTTCGTGACCGCGGTCGTAGTCGCCGGCGTCGCCGGCACCGCGATCACCGCCGACCTCGGCGCTCGGAAGATCCGCGAGGAGCTCGACGCGCTCCAGGTGCTAGGCGTCGACCCGATCAAGAACCTCGTCGTCCCGCGCTTTCTCGCGCTGATGCTGATCACCGGCCTGATGGACATCTACGCACTCCTCTTCGGCATCTCCGGCGGCCTCTTCGCAGAGATCGCCTACGGCCAGCCGCTCGGCGGCTTCTTCGCCACCCTCTTCACCAACGCCTCGGTGACAGACCTATGGGGATCCGTCCTCAAATGCACGATGTTCGGCGCGATCATCGCGATCGTCTGCTGCTACTACGGGATGAATGCGTCCGGTGGCGCCGAGGGAGTGGGTAGAGCAGTCAACGTCGGCGTTGTCATCGCCTTCCTCGGGGTGTTCGCTTTCAACTACGTTTTCACCCAGACGCTCTTGGCCACCCATCCAGAAATCAGCGTGATCAAGTGACGGGCTGGCTCGCACTTCCGCGGGAATGGCTGGGCGCCCTCGGGACGATCGCCCGCTTTTGCGGCCGGGTCATGGGCCTCGTCTATTCAGGCCGGGTTTTCCGCTTCTTCGGCGAGGCGCTGCGCCAGGCCGGGATCCTGATCTTGGGCTCGGCCCTGGTCATCTGGGGCCTCACCTTCATCCTTGGCCTCCAGTGCGGGATCGAGGGCGCGTACTTCTCGCGCTCGGTTGGTGCGCCCTCGAACGCCGGCGTCTTTGCCGCCTGGTGCGATCTGCGCGAGGTCATCCCCTATGCCTTCGGCTACATGATGGCCGCCAAGGTCGGCACCGGAATCGTCGCCGAGATCGGCGCGATGCGGATCTCAGACGAGGTCGACGCGCTCGAGGTCATGGGCGTCAACCCGATGATCTTCCTCTGCGCGACCCGCCTGCTCGCCGCCTGGCTCACGCTCCCCTTCATCTACCTCGCCGGGATCGGCGTCGGCTTCTTCGCCTCGTACCTGGCGGTGGTCCAGCAGGTCGGCGAGGTCTCGGCAGGTGGCTACTTCCTGATCTTCTGGATGTTCCAGAACCCCCCCGACCTCATATTCAGCGTCATCAAGGGCATGTTCATGGCGACCGCGATCGTGCTCGTCGGCTGCTATTACGGCTACACGGCCGCGGGCGGTCCGGTCGGGGTGGGAACCGCAACGGCGAAGTCGATGGTCTTGAACATCGTCCTGGTCCACATCATCGGGATGATGGGCACCCTGGTCTTCTGGGGAGCGAACCCACGCGCGCCAATCGGCGGATAAAGGAGCAAATAGGTTGGCTGACGAGACTGAAGGCCGCATCCACGATCAGGAAGCGGAAGAGGACGAGACGAGCACCGACGAGAACGCTTCGGACGGCAAGCGCTCGGCCAAGGGCGACCGCGAGGACCGCGAGCAGCGCCAGGCAGAGTTCGAGAAGTTCGCCGAGGAGCAGGAGCGCGAGGCCGACCCGTACGAGGAGCCCGCTCCCGAGCTTGGGCGCGCTACACAAGGACTACGTTCTTCCCGGCGTCGCTTCCGACGAGGACAACCCCTACAAGTGGCACACGGGTGAGAAGCGCGACCATGGCGGCGAGGACGCGATCGAGGTCATCGACGTCGTCAAGCAGTTCGGCCGTATGCGGATCCTCAACGGCCTGAGCCTGGGCCTTCCCGACAACCAGATCTCGATGGTGCTCGGCCCGTCCGGTACCGGCAAGTCGGTGCTCATCAAGCACATCGTCGGCCTGCTCTATCCGGACTCCGGCGACCTTCTAGTCCACGGCGAGTCGGTGCCCGGGCATGTCCGACGACGAGCTCTTCGAGATGCGCAAGAAGTTCGGCCTCCTCTTCCAGGACGGCGCGCTCTTCGGCTCGATGAACATCTGGGACAACGTCGCCTTCCCGCTCCGCCAGCACACGGACAAGGGCGAGGACGAGATCTCGGACATCGTCGGCCGCCGCCTCCAGGAGGTCGGCCTCGGCCACGCGACCGACAAGATGCCGAACGAGCTCTCCGGCGGCATGCGCAAGCGCGCCGGCTTCGCCCGGGCGCTGGTGCTCGATCCCGCGATCGTCATGTTCGACGAGCCGGACTCCGGCCTCGACCCGGTCCGCACCGCGCTCCTCTGCGAGCTGATCCGCGAGATCCACGAGGAGAACGGCGGCTGCTACATGGTGATCAGCCACGACCTCGGCACCGCGCGGCGCATCGCCGACTTCATCGCGGTGCTCTGGAAGGGCAAGATCGTCGAGTCCGGCCCGTCGTCCGAGCTCTTCGACTCGGACAACGAGTTCGTCTCGCAGTTCCTCAACGCGGAGACAATCGGCCCGCTGGCGATGGATTGAGCAGGCGGTTAAGCCTGTCTGGCGATCGGGGCTTCCGGCGGCCCCGCCCACGTAATCTGAATCGCATATGAGGAGCGTTTTTGCACGCATCGGCGCATGGTGCGTCGAGCGCCCGGCGCCCGTGATCGCGCTCGCGGTGCTGCTGGCGATCCTGGGCGCGGTTGGCGCAGTTCACCCTGAAGCCGAACGGCGAGGCCGACACCATCGTCGACAAGGGCTCCGACACGTTCAAGGCGACCGAAGACGCTCAAGGACGAAGTTCGGCGACGACCCGGTCTTCATTCTCATCAAGGGCGATCTCGAGCAGCTCGTCCTCACCGAGGACCTTCAGCGCATCCTGTTCCTGGAGAGCTGCCTGGCCGGCACCGCTCCGCAGGGCGAGGTCGCCAAGGGGGTTCAGACCCCGGCGATCTGCAACGAGATCGCGCAGGACAAGCCGGCGAAGGTCGTCTATGGGCCTGCGACCTTTCTCAACCAATTCGCTGATCAGGCCACCCAGCAGCTGGATTCGCAGAAGTCGGCAGCTCAGAAACAGGCGACGGCAGCAGCCGCAGCCGCCTACAAGGCAGCGATCAAGGAAGGCCTTGGCAGGGATGAGGCGACCGTCGCTGGACAAGAGGCTGCGGACGCAGTCCAAAAGCAGTTCCTCCAACAGCTCTTCCTCCTGGGAACCAAATACGGGATCAGCTCACCGCCGTCGATTCGCGATCCCACCTTCGTGCGCCCCGTCGTTTTCGACTCGCGGTTCACCGACGCGACGCCCAAGGCCAAGTTCTCGTTCCTTTTCCCCTCGCCCGGCTCGGCCCTCATCACTGTGCGGTTCCGCCCGGACCTGACCGAGGAAGAGCGGGGGACCGCCATCGATCAGATCCGGGAAGCGGTGGGCGAGGATGTATTCCAGATCCGCAACGCGCTCGTACCTGGTCAGCGGCCCGCCGGTTCTGGCCGACGGCCTGACCGGTGAGCTCGAAGGGCAGATCCGGACCCTTTTGATCGCCGCGCTGCTTGTGATGGCGCTGGTCCTCGCGCTCGTCTTCGCGCCCCCGTTCCGGCTCCTGCCGCTGGGCGTGGGCCTTGTCGCGAGCGCGATCGCGTTCGGTGCGCTCGCCGTCTTCGGAGGCTCGCTGACGATGGCGGTGATCGCCGGACTGCCGATCCTGATCGGCCTGGCCGTCGATTATGCGATTCAGCTTCAGGCGCGATTCACGGAGGCTCGAAGTACCGGGCTCGTCCCCTGCCCGGGCAGCCGGGGAGGCTGCTGCCGCGGGTGGCCCGATCGTCGCGACCGCTGCGCTTGCGACGGCCGCGGGGTTCCTGGTCCTGATCCTCTCGCCGATCCCCATGGTGCGCTCCTTCGGGCTGCTTTTGGTTGGGGGCCTCGCGATCGCTTTTGGCCTCGCGCTCACCGCCGGCACTCGCGATCCTTTCGCTGACCAGCGGCGAGCCGGGCACGGGACGGTTCAGCGTTCGCGCACGCAGGGCCGGCGAGCGCGTCACGGTGCCAGAGTTCGTTCCCCGTCTTCGCGGGGAGGCTCGCGCAGATCGGCCCACGCTCGCTGGCGGCGTCGATTGCGATGCCCGGCAGGGTGATAGCGGCCTCGGCGCTTCTCGCCCTGGCCGGCTGGGTCGCCGGCACGAGGACCGAAATCGTCTCCGACTTCCGCCAGCTCCTGCCGCAGAGCCTTCCCGAGCTTCAAGACGTGTCGGCGCTCGAAGACGAGACCGGCGTCTCCGGCTATGTGGACGTTGCGGTCGATGCGAACGATCTGACGGACCCGGCGGTCGTCACGTGGATGAGCGCCTACCGCCAGCGGGTCCTCGACGCCGGAGGCTTCGTAGGCGACTTTCCCGAGCTGTCGCGACGAGGGAACGGAAGTTTGCCCGGCAATTTCGCTCCCCGACCTCTTCGGCGAGGGCGAGCCGACCCAGAAGCAGATCCAGGGCGTTCTCTCGCTTCTACCCCCGTACTTCGCCCAGGCGGTGGTTGAGACCGATCCGGCGACGGGCCAGATCGGCAATACGGCGCTGCTCTCGTTCGGGATCAAGGTCATGCCGTTCGACGAGCAGAAAGACCTGGTCGACAAGATGCGAGATCTGGTCGATCCGCCCGGGCTGGACAACGGCCCACCTCCGGGGGTCGACGTGAAGGTGCTCGGGCTTGCGGTCCTCGCCGCAGACGCCAATGCGGCGCTGGGCTCCAACCGCTACATCTTGACCCTGATCGGGATCCTCGCCGTGGCGCTGGTTCTTCTGCTCATTTACCGCTCGCCGAAGCGCGCCCTCGTGCCACTCATTCCCGTCATCCTCGCCCCGGGCTGGTCAGCGCTGGTACTGGAGGGCGCCGGGCTCGACCTCAACCCGATGTCCGCGACCCTGGGTGCGCTTGTGATCGCGATCGCGACGGAGTTCAGCGTGCTGCTTTCGGCGCGCTACTACGAAGAGCGCGGTAGGGGCGCGAGCGTTGGGGAGTCGCTTCGGCTTACCTATTCGCGTACCGGCTCGGCGGTCATCGCTTCAGGAATCACGGCGATCGCCGGCTTTGCCGTGCTGGCACTCGCCGCACCAGTTGAGGCGGTTTTTGGCGGCGACGCGATTCGCATGCTTTCGGAGTTCGGCGTTGTCGGCGTGATTGACCTGGTGATCGCGCTCGCGGGCGTCCTCTTGGTGCTCCCCGCGGTCCTCGTCCTGGCAGAGGGCGACTTCGCCGCTGCACGCGAGAGGTTCGCGCGCCTGCGCCGGCGGCCGGCCAAGGCCTCACCGGTCAGATGAGCGAGCCACCGCCGCATCGGCCTGGCGAGGAGCCCCCTGAAAAGCCGCCACCAAGCGCTCGCTACCCCATGATCGTCGGGATCGCGTTCGTGCTCCTCGTCGGATACGCGACGCTCAACACGATCCGGACCAGCGACGAGGGCGGCCTTCTCGGCGCGGAGGAGGGAGAGCGGGGGAGGGCGCTGCCCGAGTTCGCAGTCCCCGATGTCGCATCAGGTGTGGAGGCGGACGCCAACGTGTTTCAGGACGACTGCGAGTCGTCGGAGAATCCCTGCCCGGAGCCCCGGACGCCCGCGTGCGAGATCGACGCGACAGATGCGATTCGGGTTTGCGACATGTTCGACAAGCCGCTCGCGATCTCGTTCTGGTTCACCGGCGGGGCTGATTGCCTCGATCAGCAAGACGCGTTCGACCGCGCGGCGGAGCGGTACCGCGGGCAGATGAACTTCCTGTCGATCAACGTCCGGGACGACCTCTCCGACGTGCAGGATGTCGTCGCGGAGCGAGGCTGGGACGTGCCGGTGGGCTGGGACCGCGACGGCGCCGTGTCGAACATCTACCGCGTCGGCCTCTGCCCCACGATGGCCTTGGCGTTCCCCGGAGGAGTGCTCGACGATGCCGTAATCGGCACCGAGTCGTTCACCGACCAGGCGCTTGACGAGGAGCTTCAGAAACTGATCCACGAGTCCCGCGAGCGCGAGGCGCAGATCGGATGAACGCCGTCCCGGAGCGAGGATGGGTATCAGACGACGTGTCCGGCGAGCTTGCTGGCGTGGGGATCCACTACCTCCTCGTCGACCGTGGATCCGGCCGGAGCCCGCAGCACGTGAAGGACCACCTTCGTGAGCTGGCCGGCCGCTTCTCCGGCGCTCAGGCAATCAACCTGCGCCACCAGGCGATTCCATGGGCCTATCGGGTGTTCTTTCGCCACATCGGGCTCGACCCCGACGAGCAGCGCACACCGGTCGAGGAGGTTGCGCTCGAGCGGATGCGCAAGGGCGGATTTCCAAGCGAGAGCCTGCTGGATGACGCGCTTACGATCGGCATCGCCGAGTCCGGCGTCGCCCTGCGCGCGTTCGACGCCGACAAGGTCGAGGGCCGGCTCGGCATCAGGCTCAGCGAGGAGGGCGAGCCGCTCGAGGGTCGCCCGGGCGCGCTCCCAACCGGAACGCTCGTGATCGCCGACGAGGTGCGACCGCTCGCGCTCCTGTTCGGCGCTCTGGGTGCAGGACGAGGCGTCTCGAAGCAGACGAAACGGACCCTTCTCAGCGCGATCCAGGTGAAAGGCGTGCCTGAGATCGCGGTCGAAGAGGCGCTCTGGCTGGCGGCCGGTGTCATGCGAGGCTGAAAAGCGGCACTTGTCACTGGCGTGAATGGGGCATCGCGGGTAGACTTGTCCCAGGTTAAGCGGGATATCGTGGATGGCTGAAGCACTCGAGAACAATTTCGCCGGGATTGGGATACCGGCATCAGGTGGGGGTCGCGGCGGCCTGCCCGCCGACTGGCTCACCACTCCGGCCGACGAGCGCCCGCTCCGCGAAGAGCTTCGCCGCCAGATCGCACGGCTCGAGCAGCAGCTTTCCGAGCTCTGGACCTCCGCGTTCCCCCGCAGGGGAATCGACTGGAAGGTCGGGGCCGTTGGTGGACCGCGGATTCTCAACGCCGCAGAGCTCGAGCGGATCCGCGACGCTCTGATCGTTCGCGTCCGCGAGGCTCAACACGAGCTTGCTCGCAGGGTGGACGTGGAAGAGAAGAATCGCGGCCTCGTCGAGCGGATGATCGCCGAGCCCGAGAGCTACAGGTGGGTCCAGGTCTCGAACGAGGACGTCGGTGACCGCGACTGCAAGCACTGGCATTCCCGTCCGCGCTGGGGCATCATCGGCATGTTCCTGGGCTGGTGGAGGGTCAAGCTCTCCAGCGGTTGTCCGTTAGCCGAGGGGCTTCGGCCCCCTCGCCGCACACCACTCTGAAACCCGTTGGCTAAGAAGCGGAAGAAGCGCCCCCGCCGCCCGCGTGAGGCGGCACCAGCTGCACAGCCACAGGCGCCGCGGCAACAGGCGGTCGCGAGCCGGCGCGCCGCTGCGAAGGACGAGCGCCCTCCTGCCCCCTGGGGCAACTTCCCGCTGATCGAGATCTGCGTCTTCATCGGGCTCGTGATGATCGTCGTGGGCCTGATCATCGGTGCCAGCCGGGGCGCGCTCATGATTGGCGTCGGCATTGGCCTTGCCGCGCTGGGCGGTCTCGAGCTGTCGATCCGCGAGCACTTCGCCGGCTTTCGCTCGCACTCGACCCTGCTTGCGGGCGTGCCCGCGATCGCGACACTCGGGATCCTGTTTTACGCCGGGCCGGAGTCGCTCCCGTCAGGCGCGCGACTTGGAATCGCCGCGGTCGTATTCGCGGCGGCCTTCTTCGGCTTCTCGACGATGTTCAAGCGCAAGGCCGGCGTGGCGTTCAAGATCCGCTAGAACGAAAGCGGGCGGCCCGTCCCCGGACCGCCCGACACGTGCGTCTGTGGAGGGGTCAGACCCCACTAATTCTGCGAGTACGCCCGCTTCGCGTCGAGGTGCTCGGCCAGCATTGCTCGCTGACGCAGGGTCAGCCTGCCGAGTTCGCGGTTCTCATTCAACGTGAGGGCGGCGAGGAACTTCCGGGACCGGGTCCGACCCCATCGGCGCTGGCTGCGAAGCAGCTCGCCGACGGCCATCGTCTCGGCCTCCCAAGGCAGTTCACGCACGACCTCCGCCGTCTCGACATCGCCAGCCTCGACCCGGCGCTTCAGTTCGGCGCGGGCAAGACGAACACGGTTGGCTTCCGCCAGGGCTCGCATGTGCTGGGGTACTGGACGCAGGCGCGATCGTTGTGGCAGCTTCCATCGACACTCCTCCTCTGAGTGGCAGTTAGAACGGGGGCATATGAGATTCCAAGCGCGCAGGACTGAGTCCGTGGCACCCCCCCATTTCGGGGCCTCGGGTGGCAGCGGATGCGGGTGGCTCCGTCTCCTCTGCTCCCAGTCGCAGGACTCATCGTCCAGCGCCAGAGGAACCTATAGAACGCGCTCGCCCAACCTCAACGAACAACCCCCCTCAGGTGATCACGACGTTCGCTACGAGCAGGTTTTTCGTCCCCCGTAACGCCTTGTTCACAATTGGACAAGAGATTTCTACCCCGAGCGGGGGAATTTTCAGAGTCCGTGGTTTGGCGCGATGCCACCCTGGGTAAACGACGGAGTTCTACGCTCGCGGCACCTCGGGGAAGCGCTCGAGAGTCTTCTCGATAATCCCGAGAGCGCGGTCGAGGTGTTCGCGCTCGTGTGTCGCCATCAGGGACGTCCGAAGCAACGCTGCGCCCGGTGGTACGGCGGGGTGGATCGCCACGTTGGTGTAGACGCCTGCGTCGAACAGCTCCTTCCACAGAAGCACCGCCTGCCAGTCCTCGCCGACCACAACCGGTACGACGGGTGATGAGGCCTCCGAGCCATCGGGCAACTTGCCCGGCTCGATGACCTGCAGGCCGAGATCGCGGAAACCCGCGGCGCAGGTAGTCCGCGTTCTCGAGGAGACGTGCCATCAGCGCGGGGCCCTCCTCGCGGATCACCTGGAGCGCCGCGAGGGCGGCGCCAACCGCCGCGGGCACCGCCGACGCGGTGAAGATGAACGGGCGCGACGAGAAGCGCACGAAGTCGATGACCTCAGACGAGCCTGCGATGAAGCCGCCGCAGCTGGCGAGGCTCTTCGAGAAGGTGCCCATGCGTAGGTCGACGCGGTCCTCGACCCCGAACAGCTCCGACGCGCCGGCGCCGCGAGCGCCAAGCACGCCCACCCCGTGCGCCTCGTCCACCATGAGCCGAGCGCCGTAGCGCTCGCAAAGGTCCGCGATCGTCGGCAGGTCCGCCAGGTCGCCCTCCATCGAGAAGACCCCGTCGACGATCACCAGTACGCCGCCGCCGTCGGAGGCCGCCCGCTCGAGCATGCGCTCGAGCTTTGGCATCTGGTTGTGGCGAAACGGCCTGAGCTTCGCGCCAGAGAGCCGGACGCCGTCCATGATCGAAGCGTGATCCGCCGAGTCGCAGATCACGGTGTCGGATGGGCCGAGGATCGTGCCGATGGAGCCTGCGTTGGCCTGGTGGCCGGTGGTGAAGACGAGGGTTTCCTCGGTTCCCATCCAGTCGGCCAGTTCGCGCTCGAGCTGGACGTGAAGCGGGGTGGTGCCATTCAGAAAGCGCGAGCCCGTCAGGCCGGTGCCGTAGCGCTCGAGCGCGTCACGAGCGCCCTGGCGCACCCGTTCGTCGCCGGTGAGCCCGAGATAGTTGTTGGAGCCGAGCATCACGACCTCGCGGCCCTCGACCTCCATCAACGGGCCCGCTTCGGACTCGATCAGGCGAAAGTAGGGAAGGAGGTCCGCCTCGCGGGCCGCCTCGAGCTGCTCCATCCGGTCGTGGGTCGTGGCCTTTGCGAAGACATCGACCGGCGCACGCGTCGTCTCTGACATGCCTCAATCTTTCCAGAGGCGCCGTACTACGCGGGAGCGCCGCTTGCTGCGGCCATGCCACGGCGCCAGGTCGAGTCGATCTGGCGCAGCATCTGGGGATAGACGAGGAGATGCCGGAACGGCTTGATCGCCGCCATGTAGAGCTCACCCATGAGGCCATTCGGCCTCACCAACACCGCCATCTGGCCGCGGTATCCGCCGCTTCCGTCTTCGACCCAGCCGATGTGCATGACGCCGTGAACAGTCTTGTTTGCGATCTCGGCGGCCCACTCGTCCTCGAGCTGGTAGAGCGAAGAGAAGGGGAGGCTGTCGAAGGCGGGCCCTGTGGGAGCTGCGAGGAGGTCGCCGGGCATTCGTTCGCGCAGGCTTGCGACGCGCCCGCCTAGACCTTCATCCTGGTCGTCCCAGCCGAAGATTTCACCGAGCTTCCAGCGGATTGCCCACAGGGCCTTCGCCGGTGCCGCGTTTCCTTCGCCCGCCACGCCGGCCGCAATGCCCTCGACGAGAAGCGGAAAATCACCGGGACCACCGGGCGTGGGCAACTCCCAGACGTCCTCGACGCGGAAGTCGCGGGTTATCTCATGGACCTTCCAGGCCCTGGACATGTGGGCGCTGTTCGGAAGTCTGGCGCTCATCTGTGCCGCCTTTCGGTTGCTGTTTCCATCCATACGGTAGCGTATAGAAGAAGATGCCGATCACTCGAACGCCTCGAATCGGATGGATCGACGCGGGCCTCGAAGCCCTCGCGAAGGGCGGAGCTGACACGGTGCGGGTCGAGGCGCTGGCACAGTCCCTCGGCGTTTCAAAGGGCGGCTTCTACTGGCACTTCGCGGATCGAAACGCTCTGCTTGGCGAGATGCTCGACCGATGGGAGCGGGTCATGATCGATGAGGTCATCGAACAGGTCGAGGGTGGAGGCGGAGAGGCGCGGGATCGCCTGCGCCACCTGTTCGAGCTCGCATCCTCCTCCGAGGTCCGAGGGCTGTTGAAGGTGGACCTTGCGGTCAGGGATTGGGCGCGCCGCGACGAGGCCGTGGCAAGGCGCCTCCGACGTGTGGACAACCGCCGCATGGACTACATGCGCTCGCTGATCGGGTCGTTCTGCGAAGACGACGACGAGGTCGAGGCGCGATGCCTGATCGCGTTCTCGCTCTTCGTCGGCAGCCATTTCATTGCGGTTGAGCACGGCAGCCGAAGCCGAGGCGAGGTGGTCGAACGGGCGCTCAGCCTCCTGGCGGCGTGAAGAGCACACGTCGCGTCCGCTAGCGTCCGCGCCAATGGCTCTGACCGTTCGGCCCGTCGCCTCTCGCCGCGACCTCAACACGTTCATCGACGTCCCTTTCCGCCTGCGGCGTGATGACCCACAGTGGGTACCTCCGCTCCGCTTCGAGCGCAAGGCGTTTCTCGACCGTAAGAAGAACCCCTGGTTCGAGCATGCGGAGGCCGAGTACTTCCTCGCCGAGCGTGACGGTGAGCCGGTAGGTCGTATCACCGCGCACGTCGACCGCCGCTGGGACGAATTTCAAGGAGGCTCCGATGGGATGTTCGGTTTCTTCGAGGTCGCCAACGATCCGGAGGCCGCCAAGGCTTTGCTCGACGCAGCCTGCGAGTGGGTTCGCGCTCGCGGGCGCGAACGGATCGTCGGCCCGATGGACTTCACGACGAACGACGAGTGCGGGATCCTCATCGAGGGCTACGACGAGCCATCCATGATCCTCGAGCCCTGGCACCCTCCGTACTACAAGGAGCTGATCGAGCAGAACGGGATGGGCAAGGCGATCGATCTCCTGATGTGGGAGCTCTGGTTCGGCCAGCTCGAGCAGGGCGAGTCGTTCACGCCGATGATCCACGCCGCTGCCGACCATTCGCGGAAGGAGGGCGTGGTGGTGCGCCCGATGCGAAAGCGCGAGATGGAGGCCGAGGTCACGCGCTTCATGGAGGTCTACAACGTCGCGTGGGGCAAGAACTGGGGATTCGTCCCGATCACCGAGGCCGAGGTCCGCTTCCAGGCCAAGAACCTGAAGCCCGTTCTCGACGAGAACTGGGCGATGATCGCCGAGAAGGACGGCGAGATCGTGGGTGCGGCACTGACGCTTCCCGACGTCGACCAGGCGCTCACCAAGATGAACGGGCGGCTCCTTCCGTTCGGCTGGGTCCACTTTCTGCGGCGCAAGAGCTACATCGACCGCCTTCGCGTCTTCGCCCTCGGCGTCCTTCCCCAGCACCAGCATCTTGGTGTGGCCGCAGCTCTTTACGAGCGCCACCTCGAATCCGCTGAGCACCACGGTCCGTCCGGCGGGCACATGGGCTGGATCCTCGAGACGAACAAGCCGATGAACCGGGCGATGGAGGGGATGGGCGGCAAGGTCGTCCAGCGCTACCGCCTCTACGAGAAGGCGCTCTAGAGCCACACGGCCTCAACAGGGTCAGACCCCTCTCATGAAAGGGGTCAGACCCTTCGTGACGCGATGCGCCGCGTTCGCGCCTATAGTGAGTCGGGTGAGGGAACAAGTATTGGAGGCAGAGGCAATCGAGGAGACCGACGAGGACGGCGAGCGCCCGCTCCCCGCCCCCGCTCGTTCCGCCGAGGTTGCGCCGGTCGCGATAGAGGCTCGAACGGTCGCGATCGCAGCGGCTGGCGGCATAGTCGCGGGCGCGGCAACGGTGGCCATCGCCAAGGCTGCATCTCGCGTCGCATCGCCTACGAAGCGCAAACGCACGCTGGTCGGTCGCTCCAGGCGAGACGACGTCGTCGCAAGTCGTTCGTTCCTGGTGGACGTCCACCTCCTCGGGCGCTGACGCAACGCTCGATGGGCGGGGCGCGGACTCTCGAGATCGAGGTCAGGCCTCCCTGCCCGTACCGGTTGCCGTCGCGCAGCCGGATGGACGGGGTCATGCGCTCGGACGGTGGTGTCCTCACGAGGCTTCTCCACGTCGGAGGCGCGCCGATCGTCGTTCACGGCTGGCAGCGCCGCGATGGGTCTGTGGGGATCCGCGCCGTTGCAGCCGATGCGGATGCAGGGATTTCCGAGCACGCCCTCGAGGAGGCCGTTACGCGCATGCGCTTTTCACTGGCGGTCGACGATGACCTGCGCCCTTTCTACAAGGCGTTCAAGCGAGATCCGTTCATCGGCCCGGCGATCCGCCGGCGACCCTGGCTTCGCGCCAAGCGCCGCCCGTATGCGTGGGAAGCGCTCGCGTGGGCAATCACCGAGCAGCTCATCGAATCATCGAGGGCAGCTCAGATCCAGAAGCGGATCATCAAGAAGTGGGGGCGACGCTCGGCGTGGGACGGCAAGGGGGCCGAGCACCGGCCGCTCGCCGACCTGCCGTGCCACACGACCTTCGCGGGGCTCGCACCGGCCGAGCTCGCAAGCTGCGACCTTGCGCCTGCCCGCTCGATCGCGATGGTGAAGTGCGCGCGCGAGGTGGCGGCGGGCCGCGCCGATCCCGCTGACGCCAGGGCCGACCCCCGTTTCCTGCGTATCCCCGAGATCGGGCCGTGGACGCTCCAGTGCCTCGGCCTCTTCGGCCGCGGCGAGTTCGATTCGCTCCCGGCGGGCGATCTCGCGTACGTGAAGCTGGTCGGAGTCGCGAATGGGCTCGGCCGGCGGGCGATGGTGTCCGAGGTCGAGGAGTTCTATGCGCGCTACGAGCCGTTCCGTGGCCTTGCGGGGATTTTCTCGCTCAGCCACTACTCCTCGGCTCAGAGCCACGCCCGCGGATTGCCGATGGCGCCCGACTTCTACGCAGACGCGGCCGCCTAGCCGAGGCCCTCGTCCGAGCGGGGAGCGCGCCGCTAGAGCCTGCAGCCGTCGGAGTTGATCCGGCCGGCCCGGACGTGCCGGGTCGTGGTGCCGCTTCGGTTCGAAGCCGTGATGGTGACGGAGTAGCACTTCTTCGCCGGAGCGTTGTACTTGCCGCTCTCCCAGTAGTTGGGGAAGTTCTTCAGGCTGGTGCCGTCGGTCGTGTCGCCCTTGTACGTGAATTCGACCTTGCGGTTCCTCCGGCTCCTTTTGTCCATACGGATTCTTGCCGTAAAGGTGACCTGCCCGCTCTCGCGGGTTGCATAGGCAGTCACGATCTTCGGCTTGAAGGCCTGCGCGGCGCTCGGCATGAGAAGGCATGCGAACGCGAGGATCGCGATCGGTAAAAGAAGCTGGCGTGCCTTCTTCATCGCTTGCGACTATATCTGCGGCTTGGCTCGGCCAGACCCGGTAGCCAGGCGCGGGATGGTCGGACTTCTACTCTGTGAGCACGATGACGGCGACGAAAACGCGGATTGCGACGGGCGTCGTCCACCGGGTGCCCGCTGACCTTCGAGAGGCCCTCGCCTCCTCACCGGCCATAGCCGAGGCCTGGAACGACCTCACGCCGCTCGCCCGCAACGAGTGGATCTGCTGGGTCATCTCGGTCAAAAAGCCGGAAACGCGGAGTCATCACATCAGGCGGGTGCGTGAAGAGCTCCTCGAGGGCAAGCGCAGGCCGTGCTGCTGGCCCGGCTGCCCTCACCGGTAGGGCGCAGATTCAGGCTTCGCTGAGCGCGGGCGGACGCCGCTCGTGCCAGCGCTCAACCCCTTCGAGCTGGGCGGCCAGCGCCAGGAGTTGACCCTCTGAGTTGGCAGGGCCGAGGAGGCTGGCGCCGACCGGAAGCGAATCGCCAACCAGCCCGGCAGGCACGTTTACCCCTGGCCAGCCGAGAACGTTCCACGGCCACGCGTAAGGGCAGGCGCCGATGATCAGCTTGTCGGTCTCCCAGTTCGAGAGACCGCTCAGCGAACCTGCCGTAAGCGGCGGTTGCGCCGTCGTAGGTGCGAGCACCACGTCGAAGCGCTCGAAGATACGGCCCACCCGATGCTGGAGCGGGCGCTCCAAGGCCCTGACTCCCTTGAGGATTGGACCGCCGAGCCAGCGGCCGACCTCCGCGTTGTGACGCGTCCGCTCGTCGAGAAGCCCGGAGTCCGGCACGCGCCCATGCCACTCGCGGATCCCTGCCATCGAGCGCGGGACGAAGTTGAGGCCCACGAGTCCGTAAGCCGGATCAGCGCGCTCGACATCGTGGCCGAGGCCTTCGAGCACGCCCGCCAGGCGCTCCACCTCGGTGCGCACGCGCGAATCGAGCCGGGCGGGAGGGCCGCTGAACGGAATCCTGAATGAGAGCGCGATCCGCAGCTTGCCCGGGTCGCGGCGAGCGGCATCGGCAAAAGATTCTTCCGGCGCCGGCGGGCGGTGGAGGTCCTCCGGATGGTTTCCCGCCAAGACATCGAGCATCAGCGCGGCATCGTCGACCGAGCGGGTGAGAGGGCCTAGACAGGTGAGCCCCTTGAATGCCTCGGCATCGGGCCACGTGGAGATGCGACCACGCTGTGGCTTTACGCCCACCAATCCGGTCCAGGCCGCCGGAATGCGAACCGAGCCGGCGCCGTCCGATCCCACCGCGGCGGGCACCAGGCCGGCTGCGACGGCCGCCGCGGAGCCGCCTGACGAGCCGCCCGGGGTGTGATCCGTGTTCCAAGGATTGCGCGTCGTTCCGAAAGCCGGCCCTTCGGTCAAGGGCCACTGGCCGAATTCGGGCGTAGTCGTCTTGCCGACGATCACTGCGCCTGCTTCGCGAAGGCGCCGGGCAATCTCCCCGTCCTCGGTCTTGGGCGAGAAGGAACCTTCTGCGCCAAACTCCGTCGTTTCGCCCGCGAGGTCCATATCGTCCTTGATCGCAACCGGCACGCCAAGGAGCGGTAGACGCTCTCCAGCGGCGATGCGCTGGTCGGCTTCGGCTGCCTCGGCCATGGCTGCCTCGGCGCGCACGCGGCGAAAAGCGTTGAGCGCCGGTTGCGCGGCGGCGATCCGATCGAGCGACTCGCCGACGAGCGCGGACGAGGTCACCTCGCCTGCGGCAAGGAGCTCAGCCTGGCCTCGAAGAGAGGGGTCGGTGTGGTGCGTCGTGGACAACGGGGACGGACGGTATTCGAAAGAATCGGAGTTCCGGCGCAGGCCGAGGTTGACGCCCGAGGGGGGCTAGGCTTTCGCGCGGCCCACTGGAGAGGTGACCGAGTGGCTTAAGGTGCACGACTGGAAATCGTGTGGGCGGTGAAAGCTGCCTCGTGGGTTCGAATCCCACCCTCTCCGCTTCGACTAGCATCGCGCGCCTTGAAGATCGATCACGTACTGATCGCGTGCGCCGACCTCGACGGGTCCGCTGAGCGCCTGCTCGGTGAGCATGGGCTTGGCTCGGTTGTAGGCGGTAGGCACCTCGACTGGGGTACCGGTAACAGGATCGTGCCCGCGGGTGGCGAGTACCTGGAGCTCTTCGGAATTCTGGATCACGAGGTGGCCTTGGGCAATCCGATCGGCAGCTGGGTCGCTGTCAACTCCGCCGATGGCGACACGCTGATGGCCGTGTGCATCGCCACCGATGACATCGAGGCGGTCTGCGCGCGGCTCGATGTGAAGCCGATGCCGGGTGGCCGAGAGCTGCCCGATGGCACACGTCTTGCCTGGCGCCTTGCGGGCATCGAAGCCGCGATGGGCCATCGCCTGCCGTTCTTCATCCAATGGGACGAGGGACACGGCGCCGGCTCTGAGAACGCCACCGAGGGGACAACGGCCACGGCGGTGACCGAAGTGGAGGTGGGAGGCGACCCCGAGCGACTCGCCGAATGGCTGGGCGAAGACGTCCCCGGCGTCAGCCTCGTAGGCGGTGAACCGGGGTTGCGGTCCGCGACGATCGAAACCGATCAGGGCCCGGTCGTTCTGCCCGAGCGCCTCTAGGTCAGCGCCGGCGCCTTCGGCAGGCGCTCGAGGGCGGCGCTCATGTCAGCCTCGGAAAACTCGAGGTCTTCGAGCTCGCCGCGGTGATATTGGTCGTACGCGGCCATGTCGAAGTAGCCGTGGCCGCAGAGGTTGAAGAGGATCACCCGTTCCTCTCCGGCTTCCTTCGCAGCCAGCGCCTCGTCGATCGCGACCTTGATCGCGTGCGACGGCTCCGGAGCGGGGAGGAGGCCCTCGGTCCTGCCGAACCGCACGGCGGCGCCGAACGCGTCGGTCTGGGTGATCGCCTGAGCCTCGACCACACCCTCCTTGACGAGCGCGCACACCGAGGACGCATCGCCGTGGTAGCGCAAGCCTCCAGCGTGGACCGGGGGCGGGACGAAGTCGTGGCCGAGCGTGTACATCGGCATGAGCGGCGTCATCCCGATCGTGTCGCCGAAGTCATATGCGTAGACGCCCTTGGTGAGAGTCGGGCACGCGGCGGGCTCCGCCGCGATGAAGCGGGTGTCCCTGTCGTCACGCAGGTGCTCGCGGATGAACGGGAACGCGACCCCGGCGAAGTTCGAGCCGCCGCCCACGCAGCCGATCACAACGTCCGGGTACTCGCCTGCCATCTCGAGCTGCTTTATGCACTCCTGGCCAATCACCGTCTGGTGGAGGCAGACGTGGCCGAGAACCGAGCCGAGCGAGTAGTGAACGTCCTCGGTCGCCACCGCGAGCTCGACGGCCTCAGAGATCGCGATTCCGAGCGAGCCGGTGTCGTTGGCCTGCTGGGAGCGCCCAGCCTCCGTGAGCTCTGACGGGCTGCGATGGATCGTCGCGCCCCACGCCTCGATCATCGCCCGCCGATAGGGCTTCTGGTCGTATGAGACACCGACCATGAAGACTTCGCACTCGAGATCGAACATCTGACAGGCGAGCGAAAGGGCAGAGCCCCACTGGCCGGCGCCGGTCTCGGTCGTCAGCTTCCTGATCCCCTCCTGTTTGTTGTAGTAAGCCTGAGGGATTGCCGTGTTCGTCTTATGCGACCCGGCGGGTGAGCCGCCCTCGTACTTGTAATAGATGTGCGCGGGCGTATCGAGCGCCTTTTCGAGGCGCCGGGCGCGGAAGAGGGGAGTGGGGCGCCAAAGCGCGTAGATCTGGCGTACCTCGTCGGGAATCTCGATGTCCGGTTCGGCCGACATCTCCTGCTCGATCAGCGCCATGGGGAAGAGCGGCGCCAGATCCTCGGGGCCGAGGGGCTGCTGCGTGCCCGGGTGGAGCGGGGGGTGGGCGGGAGGGCCGAGGTCCGCCATCAGGTTCGTCCAGGTAGCCGGAATTTCGGACTCGGGCAGCAGATACTTGACGGTGTCGGTCACTTAGCCAGTGTAAGCGCGGCGTCGAGGCCCTGGCGCTGCGGCTACGATCGATCCATGGCTGAAAACGGCACCTGGAATGTGTACCTCGCGGGCGAGATCCACTCCGACTGGCGCGAGCGGATCGCGTCCGGCGTGAAGGAGGCGGGACTGCCGGTTGAGCTCCTCGCGCCGGTCACGGACCACGAAGCTTCCGACGACGTCGGCGTCGACATCCTCGGGTCAGAGGACGACAAGTTCTGGCACGACCATAAGGGCGCGGGAGTCAACGCGGTCCGGACCCAGACGCTGATCAAGCGGGCCGACGTCGTGGTCGTTCGCTTCGGCGAGAAGTACAAGCAGTGGAACGCGGCATTCGACGCCGGTTACGCGGCCGCGCTCGGCAAGCCGGTGATCACCCTGCATCCGGGAGAGCATGATCACGCCCTGAAGGAGATCGATCGCGCCGCGATGGCAACGGCGGAGACTCCCGAGCAGGTCGTCGAAATTCTGCGCTACGCCATCGCCAAGGACTAATCGGCGATTGACTCTCGCCCCGGCGAGGAGTAGCTTCGAAGCCGTGCGGGGGATTCAGACGAATCGCAGCTGGGCGGCAATCGCGGTTGCGTGCGCCTTTCTGGCCTTCGTCCCAGCGGCGGCTGGCAAGGTCAAGCCCAAGCCCGGTACGTACTCGGGCGCCGGCGCCATGATCGGCGATCCCACGATGGGCATGGAGCTCGCGTTCGCATTCGACGGCTCGACCAACAGCTTTCGGCTCGTGGGATTCAGCGCTCCCGGCTGCTCCGGCTACGTCGGGGTTCCGCCGGCCTCCGTCCCGAAGCGCCGGTTCACGGTGACGAGCACGGACACCAATCGCACCGTCGAGATCAAGGGGCGGTGGGTCAGCCCGAAGGAACTGGCAGGGACAATGACGATGACTGTCGTTCCTGCCTCGACGTGCGGCACGCCGGGCACATACGCGTACAAGTTCGGCGCGAGGCGGTACGGCGGCCAATGAAGACTCGCTCATCCTTCCTGATCTCCGCGCTCGCGGCGTTGGCACTCGCCGGGTCCGCCAGCGGCGCTCCGGCGCCAGTCAAGGACGGTCGCTACGCCGGCGGCAGTAAGCAGTTCCACATCCTCTTCAACGTCACGAACCGGACGATCCCCTTCGCCCGTGTCTACAGCGACAAACTCGCAGGCTGCGCCGTCGGGGGCCCCGCCGTCTTCGATTCGGACGAGGTCGATGCAAAGGGGCGCTTCAAGCTCGTGGACGACACGACCTTTTCCGACAACTCCTTCGTGATCAAGGGGCGTTTCGACACTGCGACGCACGTCACGGGCAGGGTCACTTGGACCACCACCGACGACTGCCCGGCAGGCGTCTACAAGTTTGATTTCGCCGCCGACCGATTTGCGCCGGCCTCGTAGCCGCCCCAGTCCGGCCTGAGCTCAGCGGGCCTGCAGCGCGTCCTGGCCGACAGTCAGGGCGAGAATGAGGCGCCGATCGATCGTTCGCTCGGGGTCATCCGAAAGATCGACCTTGTAGATGTCACGAAAGCCCCACTTCCTGACGCTCGAGCCGACCAACGAACCGTCATCGCTGCCATCGCCGCGCAGGAAGTCGAAGTGGTAGGCGATCGGGAGCCAATCCGCAAAGTCGCCGACAAACGGGATGAACCCGACAAGCCGGCGAAACAGCGCGACGCCGAGGCTCCGCTCCCTTGAGGTGAAGAGCAAGTTGTCGTTCGCGTCGAAGATCGTGTAGGTCGAGCGGAAGAGGCTCTTTCCGAACACCTTCTGAATCAAGCCAATCCGCTCACCGCGAGCGTTGGTGATGTCGTACTTGGCTCGCGGATCGAAGCGCTGGCGTGCCTTGATGCGCATCAGCTCGGTCGTCTTCGATTCGTCCGTGTAGAAGCGGATGTCCTCCTTGAACTTGAAGCGCTTCTGCTCGACGAATGCGACCGGCTGATTCTGGTCCTCTTTGCCTTCGGCATCGGGAACGAAGAAGAAGTACTGGTTGATGACGAGCTTGATCTTCTGGCGCAGGACGAACTTGTCATGTTGGGTCGGATCGACGAGTGAAGGCGTCTCGGAAGGCGCGGGCGAGGGCTCTGGAGCTGCGGGAATCTTCATGAGAGCGATGCTAACCGGAGTCCGGTAGCGCGTAGCCCTAAAAGACGAGCTTCTACGCCAAGTTTCCTGTGCGCCATTCGGGGTAATCGTTCTTCATGGAACTATCTCTACTGCTCATCGTGATCGGCATCGTGCTGGCGATCCTCGTGAACTACGCAATCGGAATCGCCTGCATCCTGATCGGTCTTGTCCTGCTTCTCTGGCCCCGCATAAGCGCCGGAAGGTCCTCGCGCGTCTGACGCTCGGGTCCCCGGCTCGCATGGGGCGCAGCCGGGGACGTTCGTTCCAGCCTGCGTCCACCCTCAGAAACTCGTAGCTCTCCGTCGCAGGTCAGATCGCCCACGGTCTTCGACTCGTCGTAGGCAAGCGTTTACGCCCCGATCTAGGGCCATGTTTCCGGCACAGGCGAACTCCACCCCGCCGCCGGGGGCAAACTTTTCCCCGCTAGCCTCTTGGGCCGTCATCTGGAGAGGTGGCAGAGCGGTTGAATGCGGCGGTCTCGAAAACCGTTATAGGCGTTTTCTCGTCTATCGAGGGTTCGAATCCCTCCCTCTCCGTCGTCCACCATCTAACGTCCTTCGCGACCACCTGCCGGTCGCAGGTGACCCCAGATCGGATCACGCTGGACGCTACTTGGCGTCCTCGCCAAGCGCCTTCCGGCTCGGCCAGGGATCTCAAGTGGTCCCTCGCGCGGGTCGAGTAAGCCACAATGGGAATCGTGGACCTACTCACGCCCGTGTACTGGTTGAGATTGGGCGGTAACGGCCCGATCGGCGTTCGGGCCTTGCTGTTAGCGATGTGGCGGCTGTAAACAAGCCCGAAACACGGTACGCGAAAGCGGGGGGATTCATATCGCCTATCAGGTCGTCGGGGATGGCCCCGTTGACCTCATTGTCGTGCCCGGCTTCATTTCTCACCTGGAGCTCCTTTGGAGTGATCCGGACTGGACGCGCGGGATCGAACGCATGGCATCGTTCGCGAGGCTGATCCTCTTCGACAAGCGCGGAACGGGTCTCTCGGACCCGACGCCAGTGCTGCCAACGCTGGAGGAGCGGGTTGATGACATCCGGGCCGTTATGGATGCGGCCGGATCCGAGCAGGCGGCACTGTTTGGCTTTTCGAAGGCGCGGCGATGAGTCTGCTGCTCGCCGCTTCGGAGCCCGATCGCGTTTCGTCGCTAATTCTCGTCGGATCACTGGTCACTGGGACCCCGGCGCCGGGATCCGTTCCATGGGCGGAGCGTTGCGCTGCGGCCTACGACGGCCTCGCCGAAGTCGTGGAGCATTGGGGCGAGGGACGCCTGCTCGAGTTCATGGCGCCAAGCCTTCCCCAGACCGAACTCGCTCGGCGGCTGACCGGTACCTTGGAGCGGCATTCTGCGAGCCCCGCGATGGCCGCTGCACTAGTTGAGGGCATGCGGCGGATCGACCTTGGCGGCATCCTCGCCGCCCTCGATCGGCCGACCCTCGTGATGCACCGTGCCGATGAGGTGTGGCCGGTCGAGGCTGCGCGCGATGTCGCCAACCGGGTAAGGGGGGCGCGGTATGTCGAGCTTGTCGGCGCCGACCACTGGTGGTGGGTTGGCGATCAAGAGACTCTGGTGGGCGAGGTCGAAGAGTTCCTAGTGGGCACCTGCGATGCGCAGCGCGCCGAGCGCCTTCTCGCGACTGTTCTGTTCACCGACATCGTCCGGTCGACGGAGGTGGCGGCTGAGCTCGGCGATTCCGCATGGCGCGCACTACTCGGTCGCCACGACAACTTCGTCCGTGAGCAAATCGCGCGGTTCCGCGGCCGCGAGATCAAGGCCACCGGTGACGGCTTCCTCGTCACCTTCGACGGTCCGGCTCGCGGTGTTGAATGCGCCCGAGAGATCGCCCGAGGCGCCAAGGACCTCGGGATAGAGGTACGGGCGGGAGTCCACACTGGCGAGTGCGAGCTGATCGGTGACGACGTCGGCGGGATGGCTGTCCACATCGGCGCCCGAATCGCCGCGCTCGCTACTCCAGGGGAGGTCCTCGTTTCCGGAACCGTGAGGGACCTTGTCTTAGGCTCGCACCTGAGCTTCGAAAACCGGGGCTCGCAAGTATTGAGGGGGGTCCCAGGGAAGTGGACGCTCTGCGCCCTCGCCGAGGGTGACTCCCGAGCGGCAGTTATCGGCGAGAACCTCGATGCTCCGGACCGGCCTCCGATACTGCAGCGGGCCTTGGCCGGCGTTGGTGCTCGGCAACCCGGCTTGACCGAGCGAGTCGTCGCCTTCAGCCGTCGACGATCCGGGCGAAGCACCTAAGCATGTGCCTCAGGGTGGGGGTTGGACAAAAGACGTTCCCCACGCCGTTCCCACGCAGAGTCACTTCCCCTCGAACTCGGTTAAACAAGCCGCTGAATAGAAGTTGCGCCCGACTCAAAAACCGTTAAAGGCGTTTTCTCATCTATCGAGGGTTCGAATCCCTCCCTCTCCGTTTAGAGCCATGGGGCTTGATAGAGGGTCCGTGCTAGTCGGTTGGCAGCAGAAGTAGTTAACCCGCTAGCCGGCCCTAACCGCTCAAGACAGGCCAGTCCGTTCCCGAGCCGTTCCCACGGAGCCGCTTGCTATCCAGTCAGATTTAAGCGTCGGTCCGCGAAACCGAAGGTCGCAAGGTTTCAATCGTGTCGCGCCCGAGAGCATCCTCCACGCCCACGCCAAGGCTGACGGGAGCGACTCAAGTGTTCGTTGAGAGTCGCAAGACTCAACATCCAAGGTAGGTCTTCCCAGTTAGATCGACGTTACCGGTGACCGTGAGGGTGTACTGGCTCACAGCGTTCCCACTGCCGTACGCCCGTATGTGGAAGTCGCGGCTGTCGTCACCGCCAAAGCCATCGGCAACGCAGACGTTGACGATCTCGGTGACCCCGGGGCCGTTCTGTGAGCACCGAGAGCCGGTCGTCATGGCCGGATTGGAGTAAACGCAGAGGTCAACGTCCCCCTGGTTTGGTGAGTCGTTCGCGGTGGACTCGAGCTTGATCTCAGCGGATAGGTACATCTCGACGTTCGAACTCTCAAGCAGCATGAACTTGAACCAGTCGACATCGCCACACGGTGAGATCTGATCGGAACGCACGGCGACCTGATGGATGGTTCGATCCGGCTGCGACGGAAAGCCGGAAGCGCCATCGCCGTTCAGGCTCCCAAGGTTGGATGCACCGGCAAAGGGATCGGCGGCCACGCAGGCGAGATCGTCGTCGAGGATGGTGGCGGTTGCCTCGCTTATCGCGAGGGTCGCGTTCCTGGGGTTGGAAAGACTTATTGCGAAGGTCTCATCGGGCTCATCGTCGTAATCACCTATGAGGGTGATCGGGATCGTTTGAGTGGTCTCGCCTGAATCGAAGATGATGGTGCCGTTGGCGGCCGTGTAGTCCTGTCCCGCGTTGGCGCTGCCGTTCGCCGTGGCGTAGGCGAAAGAGACCCTCTTCCCGCTGGCCGGGGTGAGTTCCGCGCTGAGCTCGGCGGCGGAGGTGCCCGACGTTCCCTCCGCGAGGTCGGCGTCATCCATGTCGATAACCGGAAGCGGGTCGTTGTCCTTGATCTTTCCTACGGCTTCGCTGTCCGAGAAGGTTGCCCTGCGGGGATTCGAGAGGGTGACCACGAACTGCTCCTGCGGCTCATCGAGGACATCGCCGAGCACCGGAACCCGGATTTGCTTCTTGGTCCGACCTGGGGCGAACTCAAGACGCCCGAGTCGAGTCGTGTAGTCCTCACCGGCCGTAGCGCGGTCGTCACTGGTCGCGTAGTCGACCGTGATCGTTCGTGATCCCGGATCCGAGAGAGACACCGCGACTTTCGCCTGGACGCGTGTGGCGTCGGCCTCTGTGACGGAGGTGTTTCCGACCGAGAGGGTAGGAGCACCTGCGTGAGCAGCCATCGGCGCTGCCAGTAGCGGCAAGGCACCGATCCCTACCAGAGCCGCGAGGTTGATGCGCCCGATATCGATAACAAACCCTGGTCGGCTGGATGGTTCGCTCAAGGTGACCACTCTTTCGCGCAACGAAGTCTAGGCGCACGATGAGGCCGTGTCAATTTGGCGACCCGGTCTTCCCCGGACTGGGGCGCGCTGTAAAAGACCGGAGGAAGGGCTACCGCGAAGCGATCTATGACAGAGCATCGAAGGCCATCGACACGGCTCTTGGTCGCCTAACCTCGCGAAAGAACCTCGCAAAAAGCGATTATTCGCCATCGAATGCGACTTCTTGAGTGATACTGCCGGTGATGTCAGACGGGAAAGTTGAAAGGCTGCGTGCTGTCATTGAGGCAGTCAACCGCCGCGACCCAGAGGCGCTCGCCATGCATCTTGCGCCCAACGTCGAGATCGTTCCGATACGAGCGGCGCTGGAAGGAAATACCGCCTACGTGGGCCGCGACGCCGCTGCAGAGTGGCTTGCGGCGTTGGATGACAGCTGGGACAGCATGACCGCGTCGGCCGAGCAATTTCGCGACGTTGGCGATTGCGTCCTTGCCGTCGGCCGCTTCCGAGGTCGCGGGCGGGGAAGCGGCGTTCCGTTTGACGTCGAGGCCGCGGCAGTCGCCCGATTTCGGGATGACCTAATCGAGCACCTCCTCATTACTATGGACCTAGCGAAGGCGATCGACGCGGCAGGAGTTTCAGGGTAGGCGCTTTGGGCGAAGAGCATTACTTTCTTCAAGAGCGTCCGGGCGGTCACTGTTCCAGCGACCGGCGCGCGCTGCGCCTTTATCCCGCAGGGTGCGCTAGGCGGAATCGTTTTCGCGGATGATTTCCTCTAGGAGCACCCGTTTGCGACTTTACGGGACGTATCGATCTCGGGCGCAGGATCTTGCGCCCAGCCTCGCGGGCGCACGCAGACGCCGCTTGGACGAGGAGCGGCCCCTGCCGTGGGGCGCGCGAACAGACATCCGCGAGCGGTGGCGAAGCTAGACGTCGGGAAATGAGGCGCGAAGCCCAGGTCCATCGGACTGGATGGTGCGCCGTCCCTCCCGAGGACTCGCGAACCTCAAGTGGTACCACGCGCGGGTCGATTAAGCCACAATGGGAATGGTGGACTGGCCCACTCGCAGGAGCATCGCGCTTGCCGCCGTCGCGGCCATCAGCGCCGTTGGGCTGGGCGTTGTGATCGGCCTGCTCAAAGGGACCTCAGGCTCGCCCCTGATTGAAGCGGGCCCCGTCCTTGCGCAGTCAGCCCGTTCGCAGCCAGCCGAGCAGGTTCCAACCGACGAGATTCGATATGACGCGCCTTCTCAAAAGGAGAAGGCCGCCGCTCGCTCCGCTCTCGCGGCAGCCAAGCGCAAGGAGCAGCAGGCTGACATCGAGCTGGGGCCTGGAGGGATTCCTCCCGCAAGCGCCGGCGACAACGGGACCTTCGACGAAGCATCGGACCGGACGCACACGATCGCTGCGGTGGACGGGCTGACGCCGGGGCGAAGCGCCTTCCTGCTCGGGCGCACGGCGATCGCTCCGCCCGGTGCTCCCGACGAGGTCGAGCGGGCGATCAGCGCGGCGAACGCGATCGTTGGACTTCCGTACATCTGGGGAGGCGGCCACGGATCGTGGAACGACAAGGGCTACGACTGTTCGGGTGCTGTGAGCTACGCGCTCGGCGGCGCGGGTCTTCTCGGCGCGCCGCTCGACTCTTCCAACCTGATGAACTGGGGCGAGCCCGGACCAGGCAAGTGGATCACCGTCTACGCGAACCCATCGCACACCTATGCGGTCATTGCCGGGCTTCGCTGGGACACGTCCGGCGTGCAGCACGGCACCGGACCCAAGTGGTACGCCGAATCGGCCTACCCCAAGGGTTTCGTAGTCCGGCATCCGGCTGGGCTCTGATTTGCAGCGGCCTCACCGTCGAGGCGACCGCGACGATCCGCTGACCGCCGCGGTCCGGCGAAGCTAGCCGAGCAGCTTCGCCTTTTGCGCCTCGAACTCCTCATCGGTCAAAAGGCCTTGCGTCTTCAGGTCCGCCAGTTGAGTCAGCTGAGCCGCTACATCCTGGCCGCCGCCCGAGACCGCAGCCGGTGCCGCCGGCGCGCCGCCCACTCCGGTGAACGTGTTGGCAACATCGCCGAACATCTGCCGGAGGCTCTCGCGGCCGCTCTCGTCGGTGACAGTCGCGTAAGACCAGGTGGAGGTGTCGGTCGGGTCGTACCAGACCGGATAGCGATCACCCTGGCGCGGGATCTCCACCCGGGAAACCGTCGTCTTCTTGGTCAGGTCCATCGTCGCTCCGCCGCCGAGCGGCTCAACGCGGAACACCATCTCGACGCGTGGGTTGTCATTGACCGTCATTCCCGTGTCGCGCACCGACACAACGGTCCCGACCCCCTTCGACCCGCTTGCCATTAGGTCAGCGATCTTCTGCTTCTTTGACTTTCCGAAGATCCCCACGGGACCCCCCTTTGCAGTCGTTATGGGCGACGCGCCCCCTAATGCGCACACAATAAATGGTGGGCCGCAGGTCGAGCGTTAGAGTCGGTGTCATGGCGGTGACCGAGTACGCCAGCAACCTGCCTGCGGATGACACGCACCCCTACCGGACCGGGGCGTGGCGCCCGCAGACGACCGAGCACGACGTCACCGGGCTCGAGGTCATCGGAGACCTGCCCGACGACCTGAACGGTGTCTACCTGCGAAACACCGAGAACCCGCTTCATGACGCGCTCGGGCGCTATCACCCGTTCGACGGCGATGCGATGGTCCACGCGCTTCACCTCCACGACGGTCGTGCCGACTACCGCAACCGCTTCGTCCGCACCGACGCGTTTGAGGAGGAGCTCCGCTGTGGACACGGTCTGTGGGCGGGCGTGATCGACAATCCTCAGAAGTCAAAGGGAACGCAGGGCGCCGCCCGCGCTCGCGCCGGCTCGAAGGACGCCTCGTCCACGGACATCACCGTCCACAACGGGAAGGCGCTGACGAGCTTCTACCTGTGCGGCGACCTGTATGCGATGGATCCCGTGACGCTCGAGCAGTACGGCGCCGAGGAGTGGGTGCCCTCCGACGTCGGTGTGTGCTCGCACCCGAAGGTCGACGAGCGAACGGGGGAGATGCTGTTCTTCAACTACTCGACGACCTACCCGTATCCTCCACTTCGGGATCGTCTCGCCGCAGGGCGAGGTCGTCCACTACGCGCCAGTCCCCTTGCCCGGTCCGCGGATGCCGCACGACATGGCGTTCACCGAGCACTACGTGATCCTGAACGACCTGCCGATGTTCTGGGACCCGGCGGCGTCTCGAGCGCGGCGTCTACGCGAACCGCTGGCACCCCGAGATGCCCTCGCGCTTTGCGATCGTTCCCCGCCGCGGCGGCGCGGACGACGTGCGCTGGTTTGAGGCGTCGCCCACCAACGTCCTGCACTGGATGAACGCCTAGGAGGAGGGCGACGAGATCGTCCTCGACGGCTTTCATCAAGGCTGTCCGGACCCTCGCCGCGACGGCGACGATCGGCTGGGAGGTGACGGCGCGCTACCTCGATTCGAACGAGCTCCAGACGCGGCCTCACCGCTGGCGGTTCAACCTCGCAACCGGCCAGACGAGCGAGCAGTTCCTCGACGACTCGTTCCTCGAGTTCGGGATGATCAACTCATCACACGCCGGCCAGCCCTACCGCTACACGTACGCGATGACCGCAGAGCCCGGCTGGTTTCTCTTCAACGGCCTCACGCGATTCGATGCCGAGACCGGCTCCAAGCAGGAATGGCAGTTCGACAAGGGCGTGTTCGCGAGTGAGTCCCCGATGGCCCCATCGCTCGGGGGAGTCCGAAGACTCTGGCTACGTCCTCACCTACGTCATGGATATGAACAACGACACCTCTGAGGCGCAGATCTTCGATGCATCGGATGTCTCGCAAGGCCCGATCGCACGCGTCCTTCTGCCCGAGCGGATCTCATCGGGGACCCACACGGTCTGGGCGTCGGAGGAATCGCTGGGCGTCGGCTGAGTGGCGAGTGATCGCCCCCGCGGGAGGAGCCTGATCGAAGTTGTCTCGACCCCCTAGGCTCCCCGCTATGTCTACTCCTGCACTCACCGGCCACTGCGGATGCGAAGGCGTCCAGTTCGAAATCGACGAGCCGCTCGAGGCGGCGGGCTATTGCCACTGCACCAGGTGCCAGCGGCGTACCGGAGGGGCGGCGGCGGCGTCGGCGCGTCTGGCCCCCGGATCGCTGCGCGTGACTCAGGGCGAGGACCTTCTTTCGGCCTGGGAGCCCGATGGTGGCTTCGCGAAGATCTTCTGCAGCGCCTGTGGCTCCGCGCTGTTCGGGCGAGCGCCTGATAGCGACGAGATCTCGCTCGTGCGACTCGGGGTTATCGATGGCGACCCAGGGCTTCGGCCCCAGGGCCACCAGATGGTTGCCTACGCCGCAGTGTGGGAGCCGATCCCGGACGACGGCCTGCCGCGCTTCGACGAGAGCTTCCCGGGCTAGTCGCCAAGCGCGCGCTTCAGGTTGCTCCCGGGCAGTACGGGAATCAACAGGCGAGAGCCGTCGGTTCCGCCCACGGCGACCTGGTTGATCGCGGGCACGCCCGGTAGCGACGCTGCCGAAGCGCCGACGACCTCCACGCGGATGCGGTGGCCGGCCTGAAAGCGGTTGCCGATCGGCCAGAGCTCGACGCGGTAGAGCCGCTCCTCTGCGATGCCGGCCGGATCGCTCGTGTCGTAGCGGCCGTAGGGCTGGACGATCGCGCCTGTTCGAGGGTCCTTCAGAGACTTGCGGCGGTCGATCGCGGGGAAGTCGGTCGAGAGCCGGCCGGTTGCGACGGGGTGGGGCGTCCCATCCGGTGAGACGTCGGAGACGACGACCCAGATGCCGTTGCGGTCGGCGGTGCTCGACATCCGCAGCTCGAGGCTGGCGGGACCCGCCGAGAGCACGTCGCGCTTGAGCGGAGCGGTCGTGTAAGTGAGGCCGGTTGGCTCGGCCAAAGTCGTGTCGGTGAGCTGCGGGAATGCGATTGCTGCCTGATCGAGCCCGCCCGCGCCGATGATCGCCGTATTCGGCAGGTCGACGTTCGCCGGGTTCGACGGGAGGGACGGGTAGGCCTGGGTGGACTCCCGCTTCGGCACCTTGAGCGACAACGAGCCGTCGTTCAACGAGTTGGCGGTTCCGCTCTTTGCAGAGTCGAACGCGAGCGGCTGCCACTCCGTACCGGGGATAGGCCAGTCGGCGCCGTGCGCGCGGACGAACTTGCCGCCCACGAAATCCTCGCGGTCGCCGTCAGCCAGCCAGAGCTTCACGCGCGGCTCGCGCTGCACGCCGTTCTTGAGACCGAGGAGGTAGTGGTCGAACCAAGCCTTGGACTCTTCAGCGCCTGCGGCAGTGCCTCCGGGCGGAGAATCGTGGCCGTTGACGACCACGAGATGCGCGCCGTCGTCGCGAAGCTCCTGGTAGGCCTGAAACGCACCGCGCGACTCGACATCGAAGAAGCCGTCGACCATCAGAGTCGGCAAGTGGTTGACGTCGCCGCGATAGCCGCGCTCGGCCCACCACTGATCGAGCGTGTGGTGAGCGAGGCCGGTCAGGCCCGCCCCGACGAGGCCCGAGAGGATGTCGAGGCCCGAGACGGGATCGCGACCGATCCGGTCCCCGCTCTGAGCCAGCGCGGGCGCACCGATGAGAAGCAGCACGGCCGCACCGGGAGCCGTGTTCGAGATGCCGCCGGGAGAGAGAAGATCGCGGTAGAGCTCGAACGTTCCCGATTTCGTGACCAGCGTCTTGACGCACGGAAGGTCGAGGTGGAGCGAGTTGTAGATGGTGATCGCACTCGCCGAGAAGCCGTTGAGGCCCAGCTTGCCGTTCGACCACGGCTGATGGCACGCCCAGTCGAGCATCTCTGCAACGTCCTGTTGGGTGCGCGGCCCGAGCGCGTCGAACGTGCCGTCGCTGTCGCCGGTTCCGCGGATCTGGACGAGCAGGTAGTTGTAGGCCGGGCCGGCGTTGACCGTTCCGGATTTGCGGCCGTACGGGCTGAACTCGACGATGGTCGGCCGCGGCGAGAGCGGTGCCTCGCCGGTCAGCGTCGCAGCGAGCCCGACGCCGTCGGACACGGGGACGCGCGTGGTCTCCGTTGCGGTCTCGGCACTCGCGGGTGCCGCCCAGGCAAGCGCGAGGCCAGCCGCCAAGCCGACGAATGCGATTCGACCCCGGACCCCTCCAACCACGAACCGAAGGTACCAGTGCCAGAGCCTTTTTGAGCCGGTTCTAAAGGGCCTTTTCGCCGAAGAAAGTGGCGATTGGGTTGCCGTTGAAGTTGGAGATCGGCTTGTAGCCGGCGGCGCGATACATGTGCTCGGCGTAGGGCTGCTTCGGCCCGGTGTCGAGCCTCGCCGTCGAGTAGCCGAGCTTCCGCGCCGCGGTTTCCAGCGCGACGAGCAGTTCCTTAGCCGTGCCTTGACCGCGCGCCTCGGGCGTCACGTACATCCGCTTGATCTCGCAAGTCGTGTCGTCCAGCCTCTTGACCCCGCCGCAGCAGACGGGAACCACGCCGTCGTAGCCCACGAGGAACGTGCCGCCGGGCGGCCCCAGCTCGCGAGGACCGGCCGCGGGCATCTCGGGCCCGTCGAGCACCAGGCCCGCGTAGATCTCACCGATTTCACCCCGCATGCGCTTGACGAGCGCCGTGGCGGGCTCCTCGTCCATCGGCTTGACACGGAACTCGAGCACCAGGCGAAGAGTTCTATCTCACGCTTCGCAGAGGGCGGTCGTTCTAATAGTTGAGATGTCAACGACTTCAACCACCGCCGGACGGCTGCGCTCAGCATCGGTCCGACGCGGGTTCGCGTTCTGGGGCCTGTCGGTGACCCTTGGCATCTTCCTTTTCGCATCGAGCGTCCCGTCGCCCCTCTACGTCGTCTACCAGCGCGAGTTCGGTTTCTCCGACGTGACGCTCACCAGTGTGTTTGCGATCTATGCGCTCGCTCTCCTGGCCACGCTCGTTGTCGCCGGCTCCGTCTCCGATCACGCGGGAAGGCGCCCGGCGCTCTTTGTCGCGCTCGCGATCGAGGTGGTGGCAATGCTCGCCTTTGCCGAAGCTCAGAGCGTCGAGTGGCTGTTCGCGGCGCGCATCCTCCAGGGCGTCGCGACGGGCATCGCGATGGGCGCCGTGACGGCAGCTCTTCTCGACCTGCAGCCTCCGCGCGGAGAACTTGGCGCGCTGATGGGCGTCGCGGCCCCACTGACAGGGCTTGCCGCGGGTGCGCTTGCGGCGGGGCTCCTGGTCGACTACGGGCCGGATCCGACGCACTTCATCTTTTGGCTGCTCGTGGTCTCGTTCGCGCTCGCTGTTCTGTTCTCACTCACGATCCCGGAGCCGGTCGACGGCGACGGGCGCTGGCGCCAGTCGCTTCGTCCGGCGATCGCGGTGCCCGAGTCGCTTCGGGGCGCCTTCATCGCCACGATTCCATGCCTTGTGGCGACTTGGGCGCTCGGTGGACTCGTGCTGTCCCTGGGCCCGTCGCTGACATCGACCGTGCTTGGGCAAAACAGCCACGTCGTGGGTGGACTGCCCATCTTCGTGATGGCTGGAATCAGCGCGATCATGTCGGTTCGCGTTCGCAACGCGGATGCCCACGCCACTGCCAAGGGCGGGCTCGCCGCCTTGATCGCCGGCGTTGCCGTAGTGCTCGCTGGGATTGCGTTCGACTCGATCGCCGTGTTCCTCATCGGCGGAGCGATCGCCGGCCTCGGCTTCGGGCCATCGTTTGCCGGCGCTTTCCGCGCCCTCACATCACGGGCGCCCGAGGACCACAAGGCGGCCTTCGTATCGGCGATCCTCGCCGTCTCCTATCTGTCATTCAGCGTCCCAGCCGTCGTCGCAGGCGTTGCGATCACCCGATTCGGCCTGGAGGGCACCACATACGTCTATGGCGCCTTCCTCATGGTGCTTGCCGCCGTGGCGCTGATCCTTACCGGTCGCCTGGCTGACGCCCAGGAAGATCCGCTGGCGGACTAGCCTTCGAGCCGATCCTCCGGTCGAAGCCCGCGGCGCGTGGCTCGATCCCAGGCCGAGCAGGGAGTTCAGGAAGAGTTCAGACGTGCGAGTCAAGATGCTGACCCCGTGAACTCCCCGAGGATCGAAACGTCCGCCCGCGTGCTTGTGGTCGAAGACGACCAGGATCTGCGGCGGGTGCTCAAGGACTCGCTGCGAGAGGATCAGTTCCTTGTCGATGCGGTTGCGACCGGCGCCGAAGCGCTCAGGATGGCCGAGGAGCGGTCCCCAGACGCACTGATCATCGACATCGGCCTCCCCGACGCCGACGGTCGCGACGTGTGTCAGGCGCTGAGGTCGAGCGGCGTCAACGCGCCCGTTATTTTCCTCACCGCGCTGGATGCGGTCCCAGACCGGCTTTCGGGCTTCAGCGCGGGCGGTGATGACTACATGACAAAGCCGTTTGCCCTCGCCGAGCTTCAGGCCCGACTGCGCGCCCTGCTGAAGCGAAGCTCTCCCGATCTGACGGCATCGAGTGGAAATTTGCGGCTCGATCCGGCCCGCCATACGATCGGCGTCGGTACGACGGAAGAGGCATTGACACCTACCGAGTTCCGCCTACTCGGAGCTCTGCTTGCGAGTCAGGGCGCGGCCGTGCGGCGCTCGGACCTGATCCGTGCCGGCTGGGCCGACGGTTCGATCGTTCACGACAACACCCTCGATGTCTATATCCGTCGCCTTCGGCGAAAGCTCGAGGCGCTCGACGCGACGCCGGAGATCTCGACGGTGCATCGCGTCGGCTACCGCCTGCAGTGATCCCCACTGGGCTCAAAGCCCGGATGACACTCATGGTTGCGGTGGTCGCTTCCCTGGCGGTCGCCGTGCTGGTCGTCGGCTCGAATCTGCTTCTGAGGACGAGTCTTCGCGACGACGCCGACAGAGTGCTCGCTGCTCGGGCTTCGGCGGCGCTGAACGGCGTGGACGTCGAAGATGGCCGCGTCGCGCCATCCGAAGCGCCGGACGAAGGCGTCGCCGAATCGGGGGTGTGGATCTATGACGGGACGACCCGAGTTGAGGCTCCGGCCGAGGGCGACCGGGCCAGCGACCTCGCCGATGCGATGGCTCGGGGCATCGAGCCTGACTACACGGAGCTCAAGGCCGAGGATCTCCGATTGCATGCAGCCGCGATCACCGACGGGGGAAATCGCGTGGGTGCCGTTGTCGTTTCGCTCAACATCGAGCCCTACGAGCGGTCCGCCAACCGGGCCCTGATCGCGTCGCTCATCCTGGGCCTCGCGATGCTCGGGCTCATCGTCTTGCTGACGCGGGTCGTCGTCAACCGTGCCTTGAAGCCTGTTGCCCGCATGACGTCCGAGGCGGCAGAGTGGAGTGAGAACGACCTCGAGCACCGCTTCAACCTGGGGCCGCCGCGCGACGAGCTCACGCTTCTCGCGTCGACATTCGACACGATGCTCGCTCGGCTCGCCGAGAACCTGCGCCGAGAGCAGCGACTGACGGCCGAGATCTCACACGAGCTGCGGACGCCGCTCGCGGCAATCGCAGCCGAGGCAGAACTGGCGCTTCGCCGCGAACGGAACGACGAGGAATACGTCCGCGCGCTGGAAGGGATCCAGCGCCGCGCACGGCAGCTGGCCGAGATCATCGAGACCCTGATGATTGCCGCGCGCAGTGAGTCCCTGCTGAGCCGCGACGTCTCGCCGGCGAATGAAGCGGCGCAGCGAGCAATCGAAAGCCTTGATCTCGGCGGTGAGGCCGGGGCCGTTGATCTGAAGCCTGCGCCGTCGAATCCCATGATCCAGGCCGGGCTTGCCGCCGCGAGCCAGGTAATTGCGCCACTGCTCAACAATGCCTACCGCCACGGTGCCGTGCCAATCGAAGTCGTCGTAAGTACCAGGGGGGAACGTGTCGAGTTCGAGATTCGCGACCGCGGCCCCGGGATCCCCGCAGAAGACCTCGAGCGGGTTTTCGATCCTGGCGTGCGGGGTGTCGGATCCCCTGATGACGCAGATTCCACGGGAGCCGGCCTGGGGCTGGCACTCGCGCGGCGCCTGGCCCGTGCACTCGGTGGTGACATCGTGGCGGTTGCCGGCGATGGCGGAGTGATGCGAGTCAGCTTGCCGCTCGTCAGACGCTGACGGCCTTTTCTCGGCGTTCATGAGCTGTTCAGGCTTCGATGTGCGCGCTCAGGATTGATTCAGGCCTCGTCCGCAAGGGTGGTGCGATGAATTCCTCAACATCAGTCGCCTCCGACGCCACTCGCGGGACGAGCATCGGCCGGGCCATGCTCAACAAGGTCCCCGAGATCACGATCTTCTTCTGGATCATCAAGATCATGTGCACGACGGTGGGCGAGACCGCCGCTGATTACGTGAACGACACGCTCGGGTTGGGCCTCACCAATACCACCTACGTCGCAGGCGGGCTGCTCTTGATCTTGCTGGCGGTCCAGTTTCGGCTTGACCGCTACGTGCCGGTCGCATACTGGGCCGTCGTGGTCGTGATCAGCGTCTTCGGAACACTGATCACGGACAACATGACCGACCAGGCCGGAGTGTCCCTGATCACATCGACCATCGGCTTCGGTCTCGCCTTGACGGCCGTCTTCGCAATCTGGTGGTGGATCGAGAGGACGCTGTCGATCCACACCATCGTCACCTATCGCCGCGAGGGCTTCTATTGGCTGGCGATCCTCTTCACATTCGCGCTCGGTACCGCTGCCGGCGACCTCGTAGCGGAGAAGGCCAGCCTTGGATACGCGGTTTCGATCGCCATTTTCGGCGCCGCCATCGCCGTTGTTGCCTTCGCGCACTTCGTCCTCAAGGTCAATCCGGTGCTGTCGTTCTGGCTTGCCTATGTGCTGACCCGCCCCCTCGGCGCCTCGATCGGAGACTTCCTGTCGCAGAACGATCCCGACTACGGCGGTCTCGGCCTGGGACCGACCGAGGTCAGCTACATCTTCGGCGCGTGCATAATCGCCCTGGTTGCCTACCTCAGCCTCACGAAGAGGGACCGGACCGAGCTGGCAGCTTGACTTGACGCCGGCACGCCACCCATAGTTCTGAATCTAGATCTGTCCTGGGTAGAAGCCGAAGCGCGCCAGAGGCTCGACCAGCTCGAACTCCTCGTAGGAGAGATGCGAGAGGAGGGCGTCGGTCAAGAAGTCGATCGCCGACTGGAGCGGGCCGAAATCCGCTGGCGCGTTGATGTGAGCGACCAGCGCCCTGTCGACTGATTCGATCGCGTCATGGATGACCAGGTGCTCCTCGGTGAGGCGGCTGATCACCGGCTCGATCGTTTCGTCGCTTCGGGTGAGGTGCGGAAAGATCGCCTCGTCCTCGAGCGAGTGATGGTGGGCGACGGCGTTGCAGTAGCGCGAACAGAACGCGCCAAGGGCCCAGTCGTTCTGGCGCATCGCCATCGCGTTCAGCGCCGAGCGCGCCTCGCCGGCGCTCGTCGCGCCCTCGCGCACCTGCTCGAGCACGGTGCGAAGCTCGCTCAGCTCACGGCGAAACATGTCGTGGACGTCGATCAGGTGCTGTCCCGCCTGCCGGCCAGGCTCCGTGTACTCAACGTCGTCCGGCGGCGGGTCGCGGTGGGGTCGCGCAACTTCGTCCCACGGCTCGGCTTCACTGAGGCGGTTGCCGTCGTCGGTGGTGGGAGTGAGGCCGAGTCGTTCGTACTCGTCGCTCACTGGCGGTCACCGGCCGGCACGCACACCTCGATGCGGTTGCCCCACGGGTCGCTCGTGTAGAACCGCCTCACACCGTCGAGCCTGTCGTCCCAATCGACGCGCTCTCCCGCCTCCTCCAGCCGCGCCGCCAGATCGGCGAGGTCCCGCTCCGTCGCGACGGCAAGCCCCGGGTGCCCCTTGACGGATGGAGCGAACGGTTTCAGAACGCCGACGTGGAGGCCCTGCGCGCCGCATCGAAACCACGCTCCGCCGGTGGTCTCGACCCCTGCCGGCTTGGCCGTCTCCTTCAGCCCGAGCAGCACGCCGTAGAAGCGTCGCGCGTCCTCCTCGCAGCCCGGTGGCGCCGCGACTTGCACGTGGTCGATGCCCGTGATCATCCTCAAGGAATCTAGATCACAGTGCCTCCCTACACAAAAGGGGTCTCCCGTTCGATTCCCGCACTCCGCCAGCGTCGCCACCGGGACTTTTGATGGACTACGCGCGTGGTCCTGATTGCGCTGGCAACTCTCGCGGGAGCGACGCTTCAGGCATCAGCCGGCTTCGGGTTTGCCCTGGTCTTGGCGCCGGCTCTCTTCGCCAAGTACGAACCGTCATCAGCGATCTTCACCGTGCTCGTCCTCAGCGGATGCCTCAACATGCTGATCCTCGGAAGCGAGAGACGCCAGATCCACGCGCGGGTCAACGAACTCTTCATCGTCGCCACCTTCGCTCTGCCTGGGCTCGTCGTCGGCCTGGTGATCGTTGCCGAGGTCTCCAAGCCCGCGCTCCAGGTCGTCGTGGGTGTGTGCGTCGTGCTTGCCGCCCTGCAACGCGCCAGTCGCTGGAACGTGGCGGCGCAGCTCCCAACCACCAGGCTCCGGGCGGGAACCGGGCTCGCTTGTGGCGTCCTGACCACAACCACGGGCACGAACGGTCCGCCCATGGTGCTGATGCTCCAGCGCACAGGCGCGACGCCCACGGAGCTGAGGGACACGATGGCCAGCCTCCTCCTCGGTCTCGACATCGTGGGGATCGGCGCCATCCTCCTCAGCGGTGCCGAACTCGATCTTCCAAGCTCCGGGTTCATGGCGCTTCTCATTGCGCTCACCGCCACCGGCCACGCGATCGGCAAGCGGCTCTTTCAACGACTTCGGCCCGAGGTGTTCCAGGCCGTTGCCCTTGGGATCGTCACGGCCGCCGGCGTAGCAAGCCTTGCAGCTGGGTTTTCTGGCTAGCTTCGGTTCGTGACTCGAGACGGATACGACATCTCCACAGACCCCGCACGCCTGGACATCGATGCCATCTGGCAGTTCCTCACCAACGCCTACTGGTCGCCGGGCGTCGAACGTGAGCGTGTCGAGCGCTCCATCGCCAACTCGCTTGTCTTCGGCGTATATGCGCAGGATGGCTCTCAGGCGGGCTTCGCCCGGCTCGTGACCGATCGCGCGACGTTCGGCTGGCTCGCGGACCTCTTTGTTCTCGAGCCCCACCGGGGGCACGGCCTGGGCGCCTGGCTCGTTGAGACGATCCTGGCCCACCCCGACGTCGCGCAGCTTCGCCAGGTGCTGCTCGCCACCAAGGACGCGCAGACCCTCTATGCGCGCTTCGGCTTCGAGGCGATCGAGGGGACCCGGCTGATGGCGCTTCGGCGTACGAAGCCCGCGGCTGGGTAGCGGCAGGACGAGGTGGGAGATCAACTCGAAGAGTTCATGAAGGGCATAGAGGCCCGCAACCCGCGCGAGGAGATCTTCCACCAGGCGGTTCGCACCACTTTTGCCGACGTGATCGACGTCCACGGAGACGACGAGCGCATTCGCAAGGCACAAATCTTCGAGCGGATGACCGAGCCGGATCGAACTGTGATGTTCCGCGTCGTTTGGGAAGCCGACGACGGCGAGCTTCGCTCAAACCGCGCGTACCGCGTCCAGTTCAACAATGCGATCGGGCCCTACAAGGGCGGTCTGCGATTCGTCAAAGGGCTCGAGCTGAGCACTCTCAAGTTCCTCGGCTTCGAGCAGACGTTCAAGAACGCACTGACCGGGCTCCCGATGGGAGGGGCGAAGGGCGGTTCGGACTTCGACCCCAAGGGCCGCTCGGACGCTGAGGTCATGCGGTTCTGCCAGTCGATGATGGTCGAGCTCCACCGCTACATCGGCGAGGACGTGGACGTGCCCGCCGGCGACATCGGGGTCGGCGAGCGGGAGATCGCCTACCTCTTCGGTCAGTACAAGCGTCTGGCCGGGCGATTCGCGGGAGTACTGACGGGCAAGGGGCTCAGCTTCGGCGGGAGTGCGGGAAGGGTGGAGGCCACCGGCTACGGCGTCGCCTATTTCACCGCGCTCATGCTCGACCACCACGACGGGGGTCTCGATGGCAAGGCGTGCGCGATCTCAGGCTCCGGCAACGTCTCGATCTTTTGCGCAGAGAAGCTGATCGCCGAGGGCGCCAGGGTGATTTCGCTTTCCGATTCCGACGGCACGATCCACGATCCCGACGGGATCGACGAGAAGAAGCTCGAGTGGGTCAAAGAGCTGAAGCTCGAGCGGCGCGGCCGGATCGCCGAGTACGCGGAGGAATTCGGATGCGATTTTCACGAGGGCGAGAAGCCGTGGTCGCTGGAGTGCGATCTCGCCTTTCCTTGCGCCACGGAGAACGAGCTCGACGACGAGGACGCGAAGAACCTGATCGACAGCGGATGCCAAGCGGTCGTCGAGGGCGCGAACATGCCGGTGACCGCGGATGCAACGGACCGCCTCCGGGATAAGGGCGTCCTGGTCGGCTCGGCGAAGGCCGCGAACGCGGGAGGGGTGGCGGTCTCAGGGCTCGAGCAGAGCCAGAACGCGGTGCGTGTCTCGTGGACCCGAGAGCAGGTCGACGAGAAGCTCCGCGAAATCATGAAGGACATTCATGCGGAATGCGTTCGCTGCGGCGAGCGCGACGACGGCTCGATCGACTACGTACGCGGAGCAAACCTCGCGGGCTTCGAGCGCGTCGCCGAGGCAATGCTGGCGCACGGCGCCGTCTAGTTCGGCAAAAAAGGGCCGGCTCGAAGCCGGCCCTTGAAGCAAGACGCCGGGGGCGTCAGCCGTCGTTCTCTGAATCCTTTGACTGGCTCACCACTTCGAGATCACGATTGAGCTGAACGTCGACCTGGCTGCCGTCGTCCTGCGTCACCTCGATCTCGTAGTAGCTCTCCTCATCGCCCTTTTCCGTGCCCGTGACCGTGCCGCCACCGGTGGCTTCGAGGGCGGCCGCGCTCGCTTCGTCAATCGTGTTGGCCGGGATCGCAACGTCGGGACCTTCGGCAGCGTCTTCGCCGCCACCGGCTGCGACTGCCACCCCAGCCCCGCCCGCGGCAAGCGCCAGGGAGGCTCCGATTGCGATCATCTTGGTTCTTGAGCTCATGTCGATTCTCCTTTGTGTGTTGAGACTAAATCGAGTTCTACGCATCGAACGTGAAATAGCTATGAATGGGCATCAGCGCCTGGCGAGTTCCACACGGCCGTTTGGAATCAGGTAGGGGAGAGCAGTGGCAAGTCGATCCATACGGCTCCGCCTTCACCTGCGTCGCCGGCTCCGGCCGACCCACCGTGCGCACGTGCAATGGTGTCGACGATCGCAAGGCCCAATCCCGTGCCCTCGCCCTCACGCGCCGCATCGCCACGGCTGAAGCGCTCGAATGCATGAGGAAGGAAGCTCGAGTCCCAGCCCTCGCCCTGGTCAGTGACCAGGATCCGGATCTGACCGTCGTGCTCGCTTGCCGAGACCGCCACATCGCCCCCGCCGTGGCGAAGAGCGTTATCGATCATGTTCGTCACGGCCTGCTCGAGCCGGAGCTCGTCTGCGAAGAGCTCGAGACCTTCGGCAACGTTGAGAGTGGATGGCGCGACCATCACGGGCGGCCCTGTTGGCGAACCTTGCGACCACTCGCTCGAGCAGCTGCTCTGGGTCGAGACGCTGGGAGGTGAGTGGTAGGCCAGGCTCGCCGGATCGCGCGACCAAGAGCAGATCCTCGGCAAGCCGCGCGAGCCTGTCTACCTCCTGGACCCCGGATTCGATGGCCGCCCGCAGCTCCGCTTCTGAGCCTCCGTAGCGCAGCGCGACCTCGAGCTCGGCTTTGTGTAGGGCGAGCGGCGTGCGCAACTCGTGACTTGCGTCATCCGCGAACTGCCGCTCTCGGTCGATTGCGGCCTCCAGCCGGTCGAGCATCTCGTTGAGCGTCGTCGCCAGCCGGCGGAGCTCATCGTCGGGCGCAGGGACGGCGAGCCTTTTACTTGGAGCGCTTCCGATCATGGCCGCCTCTCTGCGCATCGTTTCGACCGGCCCAAGCGCTCGGCCGGCGGCCCAATAGCCGGCGGCGCTCGATAGAAGCAGGGCCGCGGGCAGGCCGAGGAGCAGCATCGCCGCGAGAGTCCTCAGCGACCCGTCGCGGTCTTCGAGCGATACGCCGACGACGCTCACGGCAGGTCGGTCGCTGCCCTCCACTGGCCGCGCGAGGATCCGCACCCGGCCGTCGAGCGGATCGAGGCCGCCCCGCTCGAGGGTGATCGAGCCCTCATGCGCGCGCGCGAGCTCATCAGACGTCAGCGCGCCAACGCTCAGCTGCGACGTCGAGAAGCGAACCTGTCCAGAGGCAGAGATGACCTGGCTGAAGCTGTCCTCGGGGTCGATCGAGTCGAACTGCAACCCGTTGCCCCCTTTGCCGGTTGTCGCGAAGATCGACTCGGTATCGCCCGCGCGCAGCTCGAGCGTGTCGTTGACGGACTCGTCGAGCTCTGACGAGGTTCGCAGGTAGAGGAACGTGCCGAACGCGGCGAGGATGACCGCCATCGCGGCCGTGAAGGCAATCGTCACCCGCGCCCGGATTGGACGACGTATCACGGCGAGCCTCCGTCCTCACGCAGCCGGTACCCGGCGCCGCGCACCGTCTCGATCGACTCGAGACCGAACGGCTTGTCGATCTTGGCGCGCAGAAACCGCACGTAGGAGTCGACGATGTTCGAGCGGTTTTCGTACTCGTAGTCCCAGGCGTGCTCGAGAAGGTCGAATCGGCTCAGTACTTCGCCCGGGCGCCGCATGAAGACCTGGAGCAGCGAATGCTCCTTGGCCGAAAGCTCAATCTCGGTCTCGCCTCTCCACGCGCGCCGCGACGCCGGGTCGAGGCGGAGAGGCCCCACCCTCAGCTCGGTTGGCCGCTCGGGGGAGCCACGCCGCACCAGTGCCCGGATCCGCGCGAGGAGCTCCGCGTAGGAGAACGGCTTCGTCAGGTAATCGTCGGCGCCTGCGTCGAGGCCCTCGACTCGGTCGCCCACCGCATCCCTTGCCGTCAGCATCAAGACCGGCGACCAGACGCCTGCCTCGCGCAACTTGCGGCAAGCCTTGAAGCCGTCGAGACCCGGCAGCATCACATCCATCACGATTGCGTCGTAGGTGGTCGCCTGGGCACGCCAGACGGCTTCCTCGCCGTCGCCGATCAGGTCTACCGCCATTCCCTCGCGCTCGAACCCGCGCTTGAGAAGCGCGGCAAGCTTCTTCTGGTCTTCGACGATCAGGACTCGCATTTGAGCACTGAGCCTGCGCCTGCACGATGAAAGGGAGATGAAAGAAAGATCACCGATTTCACGAAGCTTTCATCGTCGCTGGGACATGGTGGCGGCGTCAACCACGCAAGGGGAGAATCCATGACCATCTCAGTAAAAACCTCGTTCATCGCTCTTTTGCCCGTCTTCGGGTTGCTGTCCGCGTGCGGCGGTGGCGAGGACAGCCCTTCCTCCGCGGCCGAGACGACCGCGGCGAGCTCGCAACAGAGCTCGCTTCCCCAAGGCTCGGAACCGTCCAATCTCGATCCGGCCGATTTCACCACGAACATCGATAATCCGTACTTTCCAGTCCAGCCCGGCGCGCGCTGGGAGTACCGTGAGACAGCCCCGGGGGAGGCGGTTCAGCAGGTCGTGGTCAAGGTGCTCGATGCGAACAAGACAATGGCCAATGGAGTCAAGGCCGCCGTGGTCAGCGACATCGTCTCGATCCAAGGTGAACCGGTCGAGGTCACCGAGGACTACTACGGGCAGGACTCCGAGGGCAACGTCTGGTATCTCGGTGAGAACACGGCTGAATACGAGAACGGAAAGGTGACCTCTCGTGAGGGCTCCTTCGAGGCTGGCGCCGACGGTGCGGAGGCAGGAATCATCATGCCGGCCGATCCGCAGCCGGGCCAGGCGTTTCGTCAGGAGTACCGAAAGGGTCAAGCCGAAGATCAGGCCGAGATCATGAATCTCGACGCGAAGGCTCAACCCGCCGCCGGCTACTACCCCGAAACGCTGATCACGAAGGAGACAAACCCTCTGGAGCCAAGGGTCTCCGAGCTCAAGTTCTACGCAAAGGGTGTTGGAATCGTCCTCGGGCTGGACAGCTCAGGCGGCGCCGCTCGCGAGGAACTCATCTCGTACGAGCCGGGAAGCTAGGCAGCGATGACGTTCGTCTTGGCCATGCTGGGCGCGGCCCTCGCGGTTGCGCTTGAGCTGGCCGAGGCGTGCGCAATCGTTCTTGCCGTCGGCGCGACGAGGGGATGGCGAGACGCCTTGCTGGGTGCGGGCGCAGGTGCGCTCGCGTGCGGAGTTTTGGCCGGTGTCCTCGGGCCCGGCCTCGCGGCGGGCTTTGCGGGCGACACCCTTCGCGCAGTGATCGGAACGCTCCTGATCCTGTTCGGGATGGAGTGGCTCCGCAAGGGCGTGCTCCGAATGGGGGGCCGAAAGAGCCGCTCTTCGTCGGTTGACGAATTCAACGAGGTCGAGGCCGAACTGAGCGGCGAGCGCCAATCGGCCGGCGCCGACTGGGCAGCGCGCGCCGTCGCTTTCAAGGGCGTTCTCCTGGAAGGCGTCGAGATCGTCCTCATCGTCAGCGTCCTCGCGGCCCAGCCCCAGGGCCCTGCTCCGGCCATAGCCGGAGCAGTGGTGGCGGTCGTGATCACACTGGCAGCCGCCACCCTTCTGCGAAGGCCGCTCGCCAACGTGCCTGAGACGGAGCTCAAATTTCTCGTCGGCGTGGTCCTGACGGCGTTCGGGGTCTTCTTCCTCGCCGAGGGGCTAAACGGCGGTTGGCCCGGCGGCGATGCCGGGCTCGTGTATGCGGTCGGGGTCATCGCGGTTGGTGCCTTGGCGCTGGCTCGTAGCCTGACTCCGGCGAAGGCTTGGCTGTGACTCGCGCTCTCGATTCGGTTCGCAAGCTCGTCCTGGGCGAGACATGGGTATTGCCGATTTCGATTGCAATCATGCTCTGCGTACTCCTGGCCTTGCGCGGGCTTGCACCGTCTGTGTGGGACCAAGCGGGTGGCCCGGTGACGCTCCTGGGTACGCTCGGCTGCCTGTTCGCAGTGGTCAAATCATCACCCGATGGCAAGCGCTGACGAACTCGCACACCTCTTCGACTCAGTCGTCGGCACCGTCGAGCTGCGAGTGTCTGACGCTGCGGCCCAGCGCGATTTCTACGAGCGCGGTATCGGCCTCGAAACCACTTCTGAAAGCGGCACGGTGGAGTTATCGGGTGACGGCGGCTTCCCCCTGGTCCGCCTCGACGCCTCCCGCACCGCAGGCGCTGGGCGGGCGCCCGGCGCGCATACCGGTCTTTTCCACATCGCGTTCCGCTACCCGGACCGCGCGTCGCTTGGCGCCGCGGTGAGGCACACGGCTCAGGTCGCGCGGGATCTGCAGGGCGCGTCCGATCACGGCGTCTCTGAGGCCGTCTACTTCGGCGACCCGGAGGGCAATGGGATCGAGCTCTACCGCGACCGCCCCTTCGAGGAGTGGCCGGCCGCGGAGCCAGGCCGAGTCGGCATGTACACCCAGCCACTCGACCTGGCTGCGCTCGTTGAGGAGGCAGCGGTGGAGGGGCAAGAGGAGCCGCCCGACATCGGCCACATTCACCTGATGACGTCGAGCGTTGACGCGGCCGCGGGTTTTTGGCGCGACACCGTGGCTCTGAACGAGCGCCAGCGTTTCGGGCCGCAGGCGGTGTTTCTGGCCGAGGGCCTCTACCACCACCACATCGGGGCCAACACCTGGCACTCTGCCAGTGCCGGGCCTGCGCCGGCGGACACCATTGGCCTGGAATCGTTCGAACTCCGGCTTCGAAGCGCGGAGGCGGTCGAGTCTGCCGCCGCGAACATCGAGCGCAAGGGCGTCGAAGTCCAGCGCAACGGCGACTCGGTGAGGTTCCGGGACCCCGACGGCAACCTCGTGATTCTCAGAACTCGATAAGGATTCCTACGTGGCGCTCGCGGCGCTCCGCGCCTGCGCTGAGATTGGCCGCCGCCGCGATCCCTGCTGGTTCCGATGCGGATCAACGACGTGGGACGTTGAAAAAACGCATCAGAGGCCAGAGCGCCCTCCGAATTTCCATTGCGATGCGGATCGACCACGCCTAGGGTGGCATAGCCGCATCGGAAGTCCGTGGCGCTGAGAAACGGCCGCATACGCGCTGAAACCTGGCCGCGCATCATCGCCGTGGGTCCGAGCCGGCGCCTACGCGGATTCTTCGCCCCTGGCGCTCGAAGTGCCGGTGCCCACGCGTAGCCGTTCGGCAGCGGCCATTGCCTCCGGGTCGTGGAGGTGGCATTCGACGACCGAGTTGCCCACATCGAGCGTCCGGGGCTCGACGGGCTTGTGGAACTTCACGTGGGCGCCATCGTCCTCGACCTCGGTCGACTCGACGCCCTTCCAGAACGGGTCGTCCGGCACGGCGGTGCGAAGGCGGCCCAGCATGTTGCCCGCGTCGTTTCCGGACTTGCCCGACCCGGGCTCGAGCAGCGCTTCGTCCGAGGGCACGTCGAGCGCGTCGAGGCTGCCGACCAGCTCGCGCTCTTCTTCGAACTCGGCCTCGGAAAGCTTGGTCCAGCGCGCTTCGAGCATCGCTCGCAGGTCGCGGCTCTCCCAGCCACAGACCTCGAACGCCTTCGGGCAGCGCGGGTGGAAGTTGCAGCCCAGCGGGGGCACAACGGCGTCGGGCACCTCGCCGCGGGGCAGGTCGCGCGGCACGTCCACCGAGGGATCCGGGTTCGGGATCGCTCGCAGGAGTGCCTGCGTGTAGGGGTGCTTTGGATCCGCGTAGATCTCGTCGGCCGGGCCCTGCTCGACGATCCGGCCGAGATACATGATCGCGATGCGATCGCAGAAGAACTTGGCCGTCGCAAGGTCGTGGGTGATGTAGACGTAGGTGAGGTCGAGCTCGTCCTTCAGCTCCAGCATGAGCTCCAGGATCTTGGCCCTGACGCTCATGTCGAGCATGGAGATCGGCTCGTCGGCAATCAGCACGTCGGGGTCGAGGATGATCGCCCGTGCGAGTGCCACTCGCTGCTTCTGCCCGCCTGAGAGGTCGCCCGGGTACTTGCTCATGAACTGACTCGCGGGCGCAAGGCCGACGCGCTCCAGTGCCTCGGCAACCTTGGTGTTGACGGCCTCCGGCGACTCGGCCAGGCCGTGGAAGCGCAGCGGGTCGCCCACGGCAGTACCAATCGTCATCGCCGGATTGAGCGAAGCGTGGGGATCCTGGAAGACGATCTGAAGGCGACGGCGCAGAGCGCGAAAGCGCTTCTCGCCAATGCCGGCGATCTCGGCACCATCGAACAGGATCGAACCGCTGTCCGCCTCGACGAGACCCAGGAGCGTTCGGCCAAGTGTGGTCTTGCCGGAGCCGGATTCGCCGACGATTCCCAGCACCTCGCCCCGCTTGATGTCGAAGCTGGCGCCATCCACCGCCTTCACCGCTCCGGCCTCTCGGCCGCGGAGCCGGTCGAGAAACGAGCCGCGCACCGAGTACGTCGCGCGGAGGTCAGACACCTGGAGAAGGGGCTGCGTGTCGCTCACGTCACGCCTCCTCGGCTACGGCGATGGATTCGCGCTCGAGCGGCTCGCGTCCGCCTTCCGGGATCAGTTCGCTGGGGCCATGGAGCCAGCACTCGGCCTTGTGGTTGTCGCCCGTATCGACCTTGACGGGAAACTTCTCGGCGCAGACCTTCATGGCGTCCGGGCAGCGCGGATGGAAGCGGCAGCCCGGCGGCGGATCGATCAGGTCGGGCGGGGCGCCCGGGATGTAGTTGAGGCCTGTCGTGTGCAGGGAGATGATCGAGCGCAGAAGCTCGCGCGTGTACGGGTGCGCGGGCTCCGAGAACACCTTGCGCGCGTCGCCGTCCTCGACGATTCGCCCCGCGTACATGACCGCCACCCGGTCGCACGCCTCGGCGACGATGCCCAGGTTATGGGTGATCAAGAGGAGCGCGGTGTCGAAGTTGGACCGCAGGTCGGCCAGGATGCCGAGGATCTGCGCCTCCACGATCACGTCCAGCGCCGTAGTCGGCTCGTCGCAGACGACGAGGGCGGGGCGGAGGACAAGGGTGAGCGCGATCATGATGCGCTGGCGCATCCCGCCCGAGAACTCGTGCGGGTACTGGCCGAAGCGGGTAGGCGGAATCCCCATGCCCGCTAGCGCCTCCAGCGAGCGCACCCGCATCTCGTCCTTCGAGAGGCCAGGCTCGTGAGCGTGCAGCGTCTCGAAGAAGTGCTGCTTGATCGTGATCAGCGGGTTGAGCCGGGTCATCGGCTCCTGAAAGATCAGCCCGAGCTCAGGCCCGCGCATCGCCTGGAGGCGTTTCGCCGGCACCTCGGTTAGATCCTCGCCCTTGAACCGCACCTCGCCTGAGACGCCCGCGCTCTCGGGCACGAGCTGAAGAAGCGCGCGTCCCAGCGTGGACTTGCCGCAGCCCGACTCGCCGACCAGGCCCAGCGTCTGGCCGGGCACGATGTCGAGGTCGACGCCGTCGACTGCGCGCACCGGGTCGCCGCCGGTGCCGTACCAGACGCGAAGCCCGCGGGCGGACATGATGGGCTCAGGCACTTGTTCCCTCCTCAGCCGCTTCGGGCGCCGGCATGTCGGGCTTCTTTATTCGCCGCGAGCGGATCACCGGGTTGAGCACGTCGTTGAGCCCCTCTCCCACGAGCGTGAATCCGGTCACCAAAAGCACGATCGCAAGTCCCGGGAAGAGGCCGGTCCACCAGATGCCGGCGCCGGCATCGTCGATTGCCCGGTTGAGGTCGTAGCCCCACTCGGCAGCATCCGTGGGCTGGATGCCGTAGCCGAGGAAGCCCAGCCCGGCCAGGGTCAGGATCGCGTCGGCCGCGTTCAGCGTGGCGATCGCCGGCACGTTCTGGATCACGTTTTGAAGCACGTAGCGGCGGATGATGGTGGTGGGCTTGGCACCCAGGGCGCGCGCAGCCTCCACGTAAGGCTCCTCGCGAACGCTGATGACGTGGTTTCTCACGACGCGGAAGTACTGGGGGATGTAGACGACGGTGATCGCGACGGCCGCCGAGAAAATGCCCTGTCCGATTTTGTCTGAGAGAAGGAACGCGATCACGATGGCGAGCAGGAGATACGGAAAAGCGAAGAGCGCATCCATGATCAGAACGAGGGCACGGTCCAGCTTGCCACCGACGTAACCCGAGATCAGGCCGAGCGGGACGCCGATCAGGAGCGAGAACACGAGGGCCAAGACGACGACCTCGATTGCCGTTCGCGAACCCCAGATCACGCGCGAAAGCACGTCCGTGGACTGAACGGTCGTTCCGAAGCAGATGCGATGCCGTCCGGGCGAGGCCTGCTTGGGGAATCGCGCACTCCTCCTCTGCCACCTGGTCGAAGCCGTAGGGAGCGATCCATCGGCGCGAAGATCGCGAGGATCACGAAGAAGGCGACGATGCAACACCCGGAGAACAGGATCCATTTGGGCATGCCGCTCGCCTGCGCGAATGGCCGGAGAATTCGTGGAGTGCGCATCGCCTAGTACCTCACCCTTGGGTCGACGAAGGCGTTGATCAGGTCGATGACCAGCGAAACGATTACGACCGCGAGGGCGAAGATGGTGATGATCCCCTGCACGGCGATGTAGTCGCGCTCGTTCAGGTAGCGGACGAGCTCGGCGCCGATCCCTGGCCAGTTGAAGGTCTGCTCGGTCAGGACCGCGCCGCCGAGGAGGATCGCGAACTGGAGGCCGGCGACGGTGACGACGGGCACGAGCGCGTTTCGAAACGCGTGCTGGACGACGACCCGCCGCTCGGGGATTCCGCGCGCGCGCGCCGCCTCGACGTAGTCGCCGCGCATCGTCTGCAGCAGGTTGACGCGCACCAGGCGGATGAGGACGCCCGAGATCAGAAGCCCGAGCGTCACCGCCGGCAGGATCAGGTGCTTGAGGACGTCCCAGAAGGCGTCGAAGTCGCCCGCGATCAGGGTGTCGATGAGGTAGAAGTGGGTGACCTTGTCGAGGTCGAACTCGACGATCGGGCTGGCTCGGCCGGAGCTCGGTAACCAGTCGAGCGTCGCCGGCGAACAGAAGCTGTGCGAGGAAGCCGGTGAAGAAGACGGGCGCGGCGTAGACGACGATCCCGAACATCCGGCCCCGAGAGGTCGATCCAGGTGTCGCGGTAACCGCCCGGCAAGGATGCCGATGCCGACGCCGAAAACGAGCGCGATCGCGAACGCGGCCACCGTCAGCTCGAGCGTTGCAGAGCCGTTCTCGACGATGATCGAGGTGACCTTGCGGTCGTCGTTGATCGTCGTGCCCAGGTCAAGGGTGAAGGCGTTGCCGATGTACTCGAAGTACTGCTCGACGAGGGGCTTGTCGAGGCCGGCCGCTTCGCGGCGCTCGTCGAGTTCCTCCTGTGAGACGCGACCGCCAAGGGCCGCCTGGATCGGATCGCCTGGGGCGACCCTCATCAGCAGGAAGACCATGGTCAGGAGGATCAGGACGGTGGGGATCGCCAGCCCGAGCTCGCGTGAGCACGTAGGAGCGAAGCGATGTCCCCTGGTTCTTCACCTGCAGTTACGCTGCGATTAAGCTGGGTGACGCCGATGCGGCACGAGGGCTGGTGTGCCCTCGTGCCCGCGCGGTCGTCACTCTCGTTGACCGTCAGTCCTTCGAGATCATCCAGTAGCGGAAGATGTACGACGGATCGAGCGTGTCTTCCACGCCTTGACTGCCGTCCACTGCAACCGCGACCTGGGACAGCTCGAGTAGGGGATCGCTCGGACGTCCTGGGCGCCGATCTCCTGGATCCTGGCGAACGCCTCCTCGCGCTCGGACTCCTCGGTGGCCGCCTTCTCCTGGGCGAGCAGCTCATCCATCTCCGGGTTCGAGTAGTGGATGTTGAGGAAGCTGTCCGTCGAGTAGAACGGTCGACGTGTAGTTGTCGGCGTCGGGATAGTCCGGGAACCAGCCGAGCTGGTACGCCGGGTACTTGTCTGTGAACGCCGCCTCCGAGTACTGGTTCCACTCGGTCGACTTGAGCGTTACGTCGAACAGGCCGAGTCGTTGAGCTGACGCTGGATCTCGGCGTACTCGTCGCCTGATGCAGGCCCGTAATGGGTCGGCGTCCACCAGACCTCGAGCGGCACCGGGGTATCGACCCCAGCGTCCTCCAGCGTCTGTGTGGCGCCTCGACTCGGGCTCCTCGCCGTATTCGTCGGCAAACGCGTCGGTGTGGAACGGGTAGTCGTTCGGAATCATCGAATACAGCGGCGTTGCGGTGCCGTTGTAGACGTTGTCCGCGATCGACTGACGGTCGATCAGCTGTGCGGCCGCCTGACGAACCGCCAGCTTCTCATCGTCCGACCCCTCCTGGAGGTCCAAGTTGAAATTGAGGTAGCGGATCTCGGAACCCGGGCCCTTGACGACGTTGAGGCCATCGGCGCTCTCGAGGTCATCGATTCGGTCGGACTCAGCGAGCGGTATGCGATCTCGACTTCGCCCTCTCGACTGCCTGCTTCAGCGTCGAGGACTTGTCGTAGTACTGGATGATCACGCGGTCGATCTGGGCGGGATCATCACCCGTGTACTCGGGGTTGGCCTCGAGCACCGTCTGCTGACCTGGCTCGTAATCGACGACCGTGTAACGGCCGGAGCCGATTACCTGATCTGACGGGCGCACCTTCTTCGGCTCGGTCTCGGCCGGCACGATGGCCGCGCCGCCCGAGGTCAGCACGAACGGCCATGTGGCGTCCGGCGCCTTGACAGGTTGAAGACGACCGTCAGGTCGTCGGGCGTGTCGATCGACTTGATGTTCAGGTAGAGCGACGACGCTCCTTGCGGGTCGGCGATTGCGAGGTTCCGCTCGAAGCTTGCCTTGACGTCCTCAGACGTGAGGTCAGAGCCGTCGGAGAACTTGAGCCCTCCCTGAGCGTGCACTCGTACGTCTTTCCGGTGTCGTCTGAAAAGTCGCACTCCTCCGCAATCTCCGGCTCAGGCTTGTTACCGCCCGGTGGTACCTGGAGCAGGTTTTGGAAGTCGTTGAAGATGACGTTGTACGACGGCAGATCGTATGAACCCGCTGGGTCATACGAAACCGGTTGATCGATCGTTCCCTGGATCAGCGTGCCGCTCGTCGCCGGACGATCCGCCACTCCCCCTCGTCGTCGCTTCCGCAAGCAGATGCGAAGAGCGACAGCGACGTTGCCAGAATTGCAGCGATCGCCAGTTTGCTTCTACTCAACTTGTGACCTCCCTCTCGTGGTCTTGATTCGACTGAACGTTAAGCGGGTGATGGCAGGCCGCGAGTTGCGACCCCCTGTGGTTGACCAGCTCGGGGTCGATTTCCGAGCAGATCTCGGTGGCGTAGGGGCAGCGCGTGTGGAAGCGGCATGCGCGCGGCGGGTTGGCGGGGGAGGGCACGTCGCCTTCGAGGATCCGCTCCTCGCGCGCGGCGTTTGCGCGCGGGTCCGGGATCGGGACGGCTGAGAGGAGCGCCTCGGTGTAGGGGTGGACTGGGTTCGAGTAGACCTCTTCGGCTGGGCCCATCTCGACGATCTTCCCCAGGTACATGACCGCGACGACATCGGCGACGTGGCGTACGACTCCGAGGTCGTGCGCCACAAAGAGATACGTGAGGTTGAACTCATCCTGGAGATCCTCGAGCAGATTGATGATCTGGGCCTGGATCGACACGTCCAGGGCCGAGACGGGCTCGTCGGCGATGATCAGCTTCGGTTTGAGCGCGAGGGCACGGGCGACACCAACGCGCTGGCGCTGACCGCCCGAGAATTCATGCGGAAAGCGGTCGTAGTGCTCGGCTGAAAGCCCGACGCGCTCGAGAAGGTCCTTGACCTGGCTGCGCCTCTCCTCGGCGTTCCCCATGCCGTGGATCGCCATCTGGTCCCCGATGATGTTGCCGACCCGCTTGCGCGGATTGAGCGACGCGTAGGGGTCCTGGAAAATCATCTGCATCTGGCGCCGCAGGGGTCGCATGTCGCGCTTTTTTAGGCCTGTGATCTCCTCGCCTTCGAACTTGACCGAGCCTGAGGTTGGCTCGATCAACTGAAGGATCGTGCGGCTGAGGGTGGACTTGCCGCAGCCGGATTCGCCCACGAGACCCAGCGTCTGGCCCGAGCGGATGCTGAAGCTGACCCCATCGACCGCCTTGACCGCGCCGACCTGGCGGTCGATCAGGATTCCGGTCTTGATCGGAAAGTGCTTGACGAGGTCCGTGACCTCGAGAAGGGACGTGCCGGGGCCAGCGGTGCCGCTGGCCTCAGCAATTTCCTGCTCACTCATGCTGGATCCTCGCCGGCGAGCGCCGGCTCGGGGTCGATCTCTTTCTCGGGCAGGCCGATCTCACCCGTATCGAGGGTGCGCAGCTTGCGCTTCTCCTCGAGCGTGAGCCAGCAGCGATCGAGGTGACCCCCCTCGCTCGGCTGAAGGGGAGGGACGCTCGAGCAGCGAGCGAACTCGTGCGGGCAACGCGTGCGGAAATGGCATCCCTCCGGCGGGGAGATCAGGGACGGCGGCTGGCCGGCGATCTGGGTGAGCCTTGCGGTGTCGGCTGCCATCGACCCTCGCCACCGATCCGAGCAGGCCCCACGTGTAGGGGTGCTGGGGGTCGTAGAAGATGTCTTCGACGGAGCCGCGCTCGACAACCCGCCCGCCGTACATGACCACGATCTCGTCTGCCACCTCGACGACGACACCAAGGTCGTGGGTGATCAGGATCATCGCCATGCCAAGCTCGGCCTGCAGGCGCTTCAGGAGGCGAAGGATCTGCGCCTGAATCGTCACGTCGAGTGCCGTGGTTGGCTCGTCGGCGATCAGCAGCTTGGGCTCGTTGATAAGCGCCATGGCGATCATCACACGCTGGCGCATCCCGCCCGAGAACTCGTGCGGGTACTCGCCGAAGCGCCGCTCCGGGTCGGGGATGCCAACCAGGCCCAGCAGCTCGATCGCGCGGTCGCGCGCCTCCGAGTCGCTCAGGTCGCGGTGTGCCTGGACCGCCTCCACCAGCTGCCATCCCACGCGGTAGAACGGGTGGAGCGAGGTCAGGGGATCCTGGAAGATCATCGCGATGTCGTTCCCACGCACCTCTCGCAGACCCTCGTTGTCCAGCTCGATCAGGTCACGGCCGTCGAAGGTGATCTCTCCTCTGATGTCGGCGTTGTCGGCGCGAGTCAGCCCAAGGATCGTCATGTTGGAGACGCTCTTCCCGGAACCCGACTCGCCGACGACGCCCAGTGTCTTGCCAGGGGCGACCGAGAAGCTCATGTTGTCGACGGCCTTCACCTCGCCTCCGTCCGTGTGGAAGGAGACCGAGAGCCCATCGACGCTTAGAAGCGGCGCGCTCACTGATACCTGACCCGCGGATCGAGGAACGCGTACAGAATGTCGACGAGGAGGTTGAAGATCACGATGAAGAAGGCACCGAAGAGGACGATGCCCTGAATCAACGGCAGGTCCGACTGGGAGATCGCCGTCACCGTCTCCTTGCCGACGCCCGGGATGTTGAAGACGGACTCCGTCAGGATCGCGTTGCCGGCAAGGAGCGTGCCGACGTCCAGGCCGAGCAGCGTCACGATCGGGGTTATCGCGCTCCGCAGGCCGTGCTTCAGGATCACGCGCCGTTCTGAGAGACCCTTGGCGCGAGCGGTCCGGATGTAGTCCTCGGTCATCACATCGATCATCTGGGAGCGGACGTAGCGCGCATAGATCGCTGCCGTCGCCGCCGCCAGGACCATCCAGGGCAGGATCAAGGACCCCACCTTTCCCCAGAACGTCGTCGCCGAGTCGTAGCTGCCGATCCCTGGGAAGATGTGCAGCAACCCGACGTCGCTCGCAAACAGGTAGAGCGCGACCAGGCCCAGCCAGAAGACCGGCGCCGAGATGAAGCCGAGGGTTGTCACCATCGTCGCCCGGTCGAGTAAGGAGCGTCTTCGGATCGCAGAGATGATCCCGATGGGTATCGCAACGACGAGCCAGAGGATCACCGCGCCGACGACTAAGAAGATCGTGGCCGGTAGCCGGTTGAAGATGATCTCGCGGACGGGTTTGTTGTTCTGAAAGATGCTTGTGCCAAGGTCGAAAGGCCCGTTCACCTTTGTGTCCGCGTTTGAGTACGGGGTGAAGACGCCGAGCACGTAGCGCCCAAACTGTTCGGACTTGGGATCGTCCAGGCCGAGCGACTCTCTGATCGCTTCGATCTGCTGGGAGTCAGCGGCGCGGCCGGCGCGGAGCTTGGCGGGATCGGCCGTTGGAAAGACGTAGAAGATCGTGAATACGAGAGCGCTCACGAGAACGAGCATCAGGATCGCCCAGAGCAGGCGGCGGACTATGAATCGGAGCATCGAGTGGTCTCGTGAGGATCAGAGGCCGGGGCCCACCGCTTTGCGCGGCGGGCCCCACTGGCCTCCAGACTTGACTGGGTTGTGACTCAGCCTCCGGTGAGCGACGTGTAGGACAGGTCCCACGACGCGTTGTAGAGGTTCACAACGCCCGCTACGTCCTCTGACTTGACGAGCGGGAAATTCTCCCAGTCCCATGGAACCGCGGGAGCGAGAGCGGTGATCATCTGGTCGATGTCGCCCCACGCCTTGGCGCGTTCATCGGGGTCCAGGATGGTCCGCGCCTCCTCGATGGCCTTGTTGACCTCCGGGTCGTCGAGCTGCGGCCAGTTGGAGTTGTTCTGCGGGTCGATGTTGCCCCCGTAGAACGGAATGTCCATCATGACTCCCGGGTCGTGGAAGTCAGGCAGCCACCCGACGTTCGGGCACACATTCGGCTCCTGATCCGGCACTGAGCAGAACCGCGTGTACATGATCGAGTGGTCCACCGGCTGGAAGTTGACCTTGAAGCCAAGCTCCTCCAGCTGGGACGCGAACACCTCGGCGGTGTCCTTACCCGGCAACGTGTTGTCGCCGACCATGCTGACCTCGCAGTCAGACCCTTCGCACTTGCCGCTGTCGAAGCCGGCCTTCTTCATGTACTCGGCAGCCAGATCCGGATCGCCATTCGGGTTCTTGATGAAATCGAGATCGGGACCCTCGACTCCGCCACCCTCTTCAAAGCCCGGGAAGTTGGGCGAGTTGAAGTGGGTCGCAACCGAACCGACCAACTCGCCGCCGCGCGTATCGCGCAGCGCTTCACGGTCGGAGTTGGCGACAACGGCCTTCCGGACGTTCACGTCATCGAAGGGAGGCTCCGACGTGTTCAGCGCGACGTAGCGCTGACCGGCCAGAACCGGCAGCTGGAGCGTGTGATCCGGTGCGCCAGCCGCCTCCTGCAGGACTTCCTTCGGAACCGGGAAGTCGCCGTTGATCGAGGCGCTTCCATCGATGATCTTCCGCGTCGCGGAGCCTGGGTCCTTGAAGCCCTCCTGGAAGTTGATCTCATCCAGGTAGGCGGGGCGGAAGTCCGTGTCCGCGTCCCAGTTGGGATTGCGGATCAGGTGAATTTCCTTACCAGGTGTGTAGCCGACGAGCTCGCCCGTGTCGGGGTCGTTCTCGACCATGTACGGGCCGGATGCCACGGTGTACTGACCGTAGGTAGACGGGTTCTTCGCGTCGAACTTCTCCGCGTACTCCCTCGGCACCGGCGCGGTCATCGGAAGCGACAGGGCCTGGATCACGAACGGCGCGATGGACTCGTCGAGGTTGATCTCGAGCGTCTGGTCGTCCAGAGCCTTGATCCCCTCGATGTCCGGTGCGCCATCGGTCGGATTGTCCGCCGCTTCTTTGACCGCCTCGCTGTAGCCGGGAACGGCCGACAGGTAGCCGGCGGCGTACTGGTTTGCGACGCCCGGCAGCGTCGTGCGCTCGAGCGCGTACTTGATGTCGTCGGCGGTTACGGGACGACTCACCGGCGGTGCGAACTCGACGCCGTCACGGATCGTGAAGGTAATTGTCTTACCGTCCTCGGAGACCTCAGGGTCGCCGTCGGAAAGGTCCGGCGTCGGCGCGTCGGTGTCGTCCGGTGCCCACTGGAGCAGCTGACGCTGCGTCGCCTGGGTCACCTCGTAGGAGAACTGGTAGTAGGCCGCGCCGGGATCCATGAAGTCGATGTCTCCGCTGGACAGGACGTTCAGCGTTCCGCCCTCCTGAGCGCCATCGGGCGGCGCGGTTACGGGCTGGTACTTGGGATCGACAACGGCGGTACCTCCACCGCCCTGGTCCGAGCTGGAGCTCGAGCTGTCGTCGCCGCAGGCCGCGAGGCCCAGCGCAACAAACAACGCGAATGGCGCAAGGGCAAGTCGCCACTTGGTGTGCATTGTGCTTCCTTTCTCGTTTGATCGAGTCTGCGTATTCACGTTCGAAGTCATGTCTCAATTCCGCCTTGTGCGCGGGTTGAGAGCGTCCTGAAGAGCGTCGCCGACGATGTTGAAGGCCAGCACCGTGAAGAGAAGCGCGAGGCCGGGGAAGAGCATGTACCACCACTCCGTGGAGAAGTTGGGGCTCGCGTCCGAGATCATCTGCCCCCAGCTCGGCTGGTTGGCGACCCCGACCCCGAGGAAGGAGAGCGCCGCTTCGTAGAGGATGACCTGCGGGATCAGGATCGAGGCGTAAACGACGATTGGCGCGGTGAGATTCGGGAGGATCTCGCGGTAGATGATGCGCCCGTTCGAAGCGCCCGCCGCCCGGGCAGCCTCGACGAACTCCTTTTCCCTGATCGACAGCACCTGGCCACGGACGATGCGGGCCATATAGGTCCAACTCGTCACCGAGATGACGAAGATCACGACGCCGAGGCCCGGTTTGATGAACCCGCCCAGGCAGCCCCCACCGCCTTCGGTCACACCGAGTGTGCAGGCAGCCGCGAGGCCGGTTGCGAGCAGGAGGTAGGGAATGGCGAGAAGCACGTCGACGCCTCGCGAGATGATCGTGTCGACCCAGCCGCGGTAGTAGCCCGCGAGCAAGCCGAAGACGATTCCCGCAAGCGTTGCGATGAGGGTGGCCGACAACGCGACGATCAGCGAAACCCTCGCGCCGAAGATGGTCCGGGCGAAGATGTCACGGCCTCTGGCCGTCGACGCCGAAGTAGTGGCTTCCGCTCGGCCCGGTTGCGTGTCTTGAAGTTCGGGTCGAGCGATGCGGTATCGCGGTCATTGGGACCTGGGGCACCGGCGATGTCGACGACCAGCGGAGCGGCAATCGCGACAATCGCGAGGAAGACGATGAAGATCACCGAAGCCATCGCGAGCTTGTCTTCGCGAAGCTGCCGGACGAACAGCTTCCACGGGGAGCGTGCGGCGATTGCGCCCGCGGTCTCGATTTCGATCGCCGCAGCGCCTACTGCGCTAGACGAGTCCTCGTGGTGTGCGGACGCTTCCAAGCCCTATGCCCCCCTCAAGCTCGGGCGGGCCGGCAGGGGAAATCCTCCCGCGGGGACATCAGCTTGGACTCGTAGATCAAAAAACCCTCTCACTTAGGACCTGGTCTCTCTCCGTGACCCGGTCCCCCCGCATGACGACTGGCGTCATGGACTCGGACACCCTACCGAACTCAGTTCTCCGGGGTAGGGAACTGAGTTCTCATCAGCCGGTCCCAGGTCCGGTCCGTAACGAGACGCCGTTGCGCCATGCTGAGCCGCGCCGAAGCGGTGACGGGGTATCGCGGCCTTCGGCCGCGAACTGGAGATCGCTTTTTCGATGACCTTCGCCACCGCGTCCGGGCCACCGCCCAGCTTGGCCAGCGGGCCTTCGTAGGCGCCGGCCGTCGCCTTGCCGACGTGGGTGTTGAACTTCGCGTATGGCCCTGTTTCCCCGGTTCCGTCGTCGATCGACGCGACGGCTGCGTTGCCGAACTCCGTCGTGATGAGGCCGGGCTCGATCAGGATCACGTTGATCCCGAAGCCCTTCACCTCGAAGCGCATGGCGTCAGAGATCGCCTCGACCGAGTACTTGGTGGCGTGGTAGATGCCGCCGCCAGGAAAGGTGAGCTTGCCGCCCATCGACCCGATGTTGACCACGCGTCCCCAGCCCTGGTCGCGCATCCCGGGCAGGCACAGCTGTGACATCCGGATCAGGCCGAAGACGTTGGTCTCAAACTGCTGTCGAATCGAGTCGAGCTCGATCGACTCCACGGCCCCGGACTGGCTGTAGCCGGCATTGTTGACCAGAACCCCCACGGCGCCCTCGGCCTCGGTGATGTGGTTTACCGCTGCGGCCATCGAGGCTTCGTCGGTGACGTCCAGAGCGAGCGTCTTGCAGCCAGCGTTGCCCAACGCCGAGAGCGTCTCGGGCTTGCGGGCGGTCGCGTAGACGTTCCAGCCGTTCGCCGCCAGATGGCGTGCGGTCTCGGCGCCGATGCCGGTCGAGCAGCCTGTGATCAGGACCGCTTTGGATGGTTTGCTCACGCGCTCCCCCTTTGTTCATCGCCGTGCTTGCCGCCCCGCGAAACCCTCACGAGCCCGTCCGGGACGGGGGCGCAAGAGAAATGAGAAGGCGAAGGCACGGGTGATTCATAGCGCTTGGGGCGCAGCGAAGCGTCCCAGGCGCGCCGCCCGCCCCACCGCCGACGTCGAGATTGGCTTGCGTAGCGCAAGTCCAGCCCGCCCTCGATCGGCGCTCAAAATCGAAGAAGGCCTTGACTTGCGTAGCGCAAGTCGAGCACGACCTCGCCGGTAAGGGGCGCTGCGCGGTACGGCCGCGCTACGCCGCTTCGGCTTTGCGTGCCAGGTTTTTCAGAAGCAGGCGGGTCAATGGGGCGTAGGTCATGCGGATCGCCATTTCCATCGGCTTGGGCGCTCGCATCGCGAGGCCGATCTTCGAGCCGCCCGGGGTCGGGTCCACGGTGTGGGTCAGTTCGACCAGGCCGACTCGCCACGTCCACGATGCGCCCGGCCGGACCGCTGTGACCTCGGCCCACACGGGCGCGACGCCGGCGAGCCGGATGCGACCGCTTGAGCCGGGCACGACCTCGGGGCTTCCCAGGCCGTGCGGAGCGCGAACGTGAGGTGCCCATTCCTTCCAGCGCTCCGGTTGTGCGTAGAGCTCCCAGACCTTGTCGGGGCTCGCCGCGCTTGGGACCTCCACGGAGACCGTCATGGCGCGAAGCTTCTGCGCAGGCCGAGGGCGCGGCACGGAATCTCTTCGAGCTCCGGAGCGTCGATGCGGTCGAGGATTTTGTAAGGCATGGTCATTTGGTGTTTGTCTCGAAGCGCCCCGCGGTTGCCATCGAGAAGTCCCAGTAAAGCGTGATGAGCAAGCAAGTGGTCATCATGCGCCCGCTGTCCGCCCAGGTCGCCATCCCGGAACCAGGGTTCGAGTGGAAGAGCTGATCCCCGAGGATGCACGCCGTGAAGCCCGTCATCGAGCGCGTTCTGCCCGCTTCGCACCAATAGAGTCACGCCGCGTGAGAGCTGTCACCTTTCAGGCACCGGGCGAGGTCCGGGTCGACGAGAAGCCCGACCCCGAGCTGACGCGCGCCCGACGAGGCGATCGTCCGGGTCGAGGCCTCGCGGCGTCTGCGGCTCGGACCTCCACATCTACCACGGGCGGGTGGCGATCGAGCAGGGCTTCACGATCGGCCACGAGTACGTCGGCACGGTCGTCGCCGCCGGCGACGCCGTCAGCGCGCGTCGCGGTCGGGCGACCGCGTGCTCGGCACCTACTGCACCGCCTGCGGCGAGTGCTTCTTCTGCGCGCGCGGCGACTTCCACAAGTGCGACCACGGCCGCGTCTTCGGCCACGGCAAGCTGCTCGGCGAGCTTCAGGGCGCGCAGGCCGAGCTGCTGCTCGTTCCGAACGCCGACCTCACCCTGCGCAAGGTTCCCGACGGGATGTCCGACGACGTCGCGCTGTTCGCCGGCGACGTGATGGGCACCGGCTACCACGCGGTCGTCGAGACGGGCGTCGGCGAGGGCGACAGCGTCGCCGTGCTCGGCCTTGGGCCCGGTCGGGCCTCTGCGCGGTTCAGGCGGCGCTCGCGGCGGGCGCCGAGACGGTGATCGCGATCGACACCGTGGCCGAGCGGCTGGAGCATGGCGCAGTCGCTTCGGCGCCGAGCCGGTGCACCTGACCGAGGAGGATCCGCGCGCCGCGGTCAAGGCGGCGACCGAGAGGCCGCGGCGTCGACGCCGACGATCGACGCGGTCGGCCACCCCGACGCCCTCGAGCTCGCGTGCCGGCTCACCCGCAAGTGCGGCACCGTCTCCGCGACCGGCGTCTACGCCGAGCGGATGGAGGTCCACATGGGCATCGTCTGGATCAAGGCGCTGACGCTGAAGACCGGCCACGCGAACGTGATCAAGCACGTCGACCCGGTGCTCGAAGCGCTCGCCGACGGGCGCGCTCGACCCGAGCCCCGCTGGTCACCCACCACATGAAGCTCGACGACGCGGCCGAGGCCTACGACATCTACGACCGCCGCGAGGCGCTGAAGATCGTCCTCACCCCGTAGATGGGCGAGCTCACCTGGGAGCAGTTCGACGCGGTCGACATGCGCGTCGGCCGGGTGCTCGCGGTCGACGACTTCCCCGAGGCGCGGCGGCCCGCCTGGAAGCTGACGATCGATTTCGGTCCCGAGATCGGCGAACGGCGCTCGTCGGCGCAGATCACCAACTACGAGCGCTCCGAGCTGGAGGGCCGCGCAGGTGGTCGCGGTCGTGAACTTCCCGCCGAAGCAGATCGGCCCGTTCATGTCCGAGTGCCTGGTGCTGGGCGCCGTCAAGGACGACGGCACGGTGATCCTGCTCGAGCCAGACCCCGGCGCCGAGCCCGGCGACCGAATCGCCTAGCTACTTCTTCTTCTTGGCCTCGCCCTTGGGGACCTCGGAGGCGTCCAAGGGGTGCGCCAGCTGAATGTGGCCGCGCGCGATCGCTACGAAGGCGCGTCTCTCGGGCTCATGTCCGCGGGCGTCGAGATGACTCAGCTCCACGTTCACCAGAGGGACGAAATCGAGGTCGCCCCGGTTGAGGAAGTCGGAGAGGCGAGAGCGGTAGCCCTCACGGGGGAGCGTGAGGTCGCCGACAATCCAATGTCGATCGGTTTCGAAGACCACGCGTTCCACTCGGCTATCCATCGCTCGATGTATATCGGGAACATCGCCGGATCGCTTGAGCGCCGATTCTCATTTCCCTCTCATGCAGGCGGGATGCTTAGAACGGCGCACCGACCCTCGCACTCTCACACTCTTCTCATGCGTTGCGTCTACTATCGCGGCCATGGGAGTTCGTCTGTTCTTCGGAAGCGTGATTTTGGCGATCTGCGTGCTCGCCGCCCCGGCCCAAGCGTCCTTCCCGGGTGACGACGGGCCGATCGCGTTTTCGGAGTCCAACGACGGGAGCTGCTACGCCGGATCTGACATCTGGCTGCGAAACCCCGATGGCACTCACGAGATAAATCTGACGAAGACACCAGATCTCTGTGAGCGGACACCCAGCTTTTCGGCCGACGGTGAGCAGATCGCCTACTCAGCCGTCTCGGGCGGCGGCAAAGCCGACGTGTGGATCATTCACGCGGATGGCTCCCGGCCCCACAACGTCTCCAATGACCCGGACGCGACGGACCGTGATCCGGTCTTCTCTCCCGACGGGCTCTTGATCTACTTCTCGAGCGACCGCGATGGTGACTTCGACATCTGGAGAATGGATGCGAGCGGCGCTAACCCGGTGAACCTCACGCCCGGGTCAAGTACGCAAGACCGTCAGCCGGCGATTTCGCCGGATGGCACCACGATCGACTACGTCGCGGGCACGACGAGGGTCTCGGGCCCATCCGAATATGAAGCAGGCAGAGACCTGTGGGAGATGTCAGCGGCGGGCGAAGGCGCGGAGCTCCTCGTCGACAACGAGGATCCTGTCTTCAGCCCGTACGGCGAGATCCCCAGCTCGAGAGTCGATCTTCAGAGTCCTGACTTCGCACCCGACGGAGGCACCATCTTGTTCTCCATCGAAGGCGGGGACTACGGACACGCGATGGGTGTCCTGAGAGCGGGCGATCCCGGCCCGATCGCCACTCAGCTCGGCTGTGGAGGGTCGGAAGAATGCGAGCCATCTTGGTCGCCGGACGGCGAATCAGTTGCAGCTGTGTACCGGGACCGTGACTGGCATCCAGGGGGCGATCAGCGAGCGCAGATCGAAATCCTCGAGTTCGCGCGCCTCTTCGAACCAGGCTTCTCCACAGGTCACGCGGGAGGCGGCGCCAAAGCCCCAAAGCGCCTCGCTTCAGGTCTGCCCTCGGAATTTTCGCCCAGTTGGGGCGTCGCCAGCGAGCGCCTGCCCCAAACCACCATAGACGCCGGTCCTGCGCACGGCGAGCGGTCCGGGCACCATCCTAAGTTCAAGTTCAGCTCAACATCACGAGGGGCGACCTTTGAATGCCAGCTTCGCTACGGAGCCGATCTCGAGGCGACTAGTCTGGAATGGAAACGGTGCTCCACTCCTGATCGATTCCGAAAGTCCGTTCCTGCCGGGGAGGCTGTCTTTAGAGTCAGAGCTGTTGTCGGGGTGCGATCGGACCCAACCCCCGCTGAGGCCCGCTTCACAGTCGGCAGGTAGGCGAACCTCACCGCGGCGCGTCCGTTTCACTATGCGTCGGGCGAGCTTTAAGGTGTGAGCGTGCCTGGGCGCTGGTGGTCAGTTCTCGCGCTCGCGATTGCTGCGGGCCTGCTGTGTGTGCCGACGGCCGCAGCGCAGGGTGGCGACTGCCTCACTGCGGACCCGCCGGCCCCGAAGCCGGGGCCGATCTCGTTCGGAATAACCCCCGGCGTCGCGGGCAGCGCCGGAGTCGGCCAGGGTGAGGCGGCACCTGTCGACCGCAGGGCAGAGCTGGCGGCCTTGGAGCGGCTCGAGCCACGTCACCGCAACTTGGTGCTTCACCTCAATCGCCTGTTCTGGGATGGCGGCGGCAAGGCGATTCGCCGCTTTGCACGACGGGTGGACCACTACGCGCATGCGGGATTTGAGAGCGAGATACAGGTGCGCTACCACCCGCCCGAAGGCAAGGAGGGCGACCTGAAGGCGTGGGCGCGCTTCGTCTCCAAAGCGGTACGCAGGTTAGGCCGGCGGCCCAGCGTTACGGCGTTTTCGATCACGAACGAAATCAACTTCCCGGTTTCGCCCAACACCTCCGACGGCTCCTACGATCGGGCGCTCGAGGCGATGGTGCGCGGAATGGTTGTGGCGCACCGGTCCCTGCGCCAGATCGGCCGGCCTCGCGTCGATCTGGGCTTTACGGTCGCGTGGCGCTACCTGCCCCAGGCCGACGATCGGTTCTGGCGGGACATTGGCGCGCTTTCGACTCGGCGCTTCAAGCGCGCGCTTGATTACGTAGGCGTGCAGCTCTACCCGGGCACCGTCTGGCCACCGGTGGAGATCCCGGGCAGGACGGTGGGCGATGAGATCGCCGAGGCGCTCACCCTCGTTCGCACTTGTTACATGCCGAAAGCCCACCTCGGGAACGGGGTCGACCTCTGGGTCACCGAGAACGGCTATCCCACCAAGCCCGCCGTCAACACCGAGGCAGGGCAAGCCGAACGCCTTGCCTCCTCAGTCGAGGCTGTCTCGGATCACTCCGTCGACCTTGGCGTCACGGACTACCGTTGGTTCAACCTCCGCGACAACGACTCGGATGGGGCCGATCTGTTTTCCCAGGTTGGTTTGCTTCGCGACGATTACTCGCCCAAGCTCGCGTTTCGCGAGTTCCAGCGCGAGATCACGGCGCTCGGATCGGTGCGCTGAGCCGCCGGGAACTAAGCCCCTCTGCCGTCGGCTCCCGGCATGACGATCCGGATGACATCGCCGTAGCTGTTCAGGAGATCGACGAACTCCTGCGGCTCCACGTCGCCCTCCGCGTTGCGGCGGTGAAGGGCGTCGATGGCCCTGAACCACTCCTCGGTGCGGCCGCCCGGCTCGGTGACCCAGCGGACGCGGACCTCACCCGATGCGCCGTTCCACATCCGGTGGACCGTTCCGCTCCGGACGTCGAGCTCGTCGCCCGCGTTGAGCTCGCTCGACTCGTCGCCGACGATTGCCTGGAGCGTGCCCTCGAGGATCTCGAAGTGCTCGTCCTGATCCGGGTGGAAGTGGGGTGGGGGAGGCGACCCGCCAGGCGCATAGACGGCCTCGACCACGAGCCTTTCGGGCGTCGATTCGACGATCGTCAGCTTCTGGCCTGGCGTCAGGCTCAATTCGTCACCCCCGTGACCCATGAGGGCAGCCTATAGGGCGTCGATGAGCCCGAGGGCTCTGGGTACGAACGTCTCGATCTCGGCTCCCGACGGCCACATGCCGGGGAAGTCGCGCTTGAAGTAAACGCAGGCCTTGGTGCCGTCGCTTGAGAAGCCGAAGCCGCCCTCACGGGCAACCCCGAGCGCCTCGGCGGGCACCTCTTCGCCAAAGCCCGGGATCGTCACGTCCTCCGAGTCGACCCACGCGCTGCCGAGCTTGCGACCGGTGTCGGTTACCAGTGCAACGTAGTTCTTTTCCATCTCCACCTGGCTCGAGAACTTCAGCCAGGCAAGCTCACCCTCGCGGCCGCCGCCTGGCAGCGGACCAACCAGCACGTCGGTCGCGGTGCCGGGGAGCGGCAGCCTGATGTGGTTCGAGTGAAACTCGGCTGTCGACTTCGCCTCCATGCCGTGCTTCTTGCCAAATTCCTTGACGCTGTCGTCTGAAAGCTCGAGCTGCTTCATGACGAAGCCGAGAAGGCGCCCTCGCCTCGGGCGGCCCGTGCGCGCCTCATGGGCTGCGGCGCTGTCGGGGCTGGTGCCTTCTTCGAGCGTGTCCGCTTCTTCGAGCACCTCGTCGCGAATCCGGCTACCTGCCCTGCCGCCGGCGCTCGCAAGAAGGTCCAGGTGCTCCTCGTCGACCTCCCCGTCCACGCGCGCCTGACCTCGGTACTGGGGGCATTCGCAGGTGAAGACGCCGCCGTCGAGGCGGAAGCCAAAGTCCACTGGGGTCGCTGACGCGAGCCAATCGATGAACGACGGGGGGAAGAGCTGGCGGAGCCAGGCCTGGTCCTGGCCCTTGGCAACCTCGACGATGTAGCGGCGATCGAGCTCGGTCGACTCGAAGCCGCCGACATCCTCGCGTGGGCGGCGGTCCAGGGCCCAGTAGAAGAGGCTTGGCTCGAGCCCCTCGGTGCGCACCGACAGCATCGGGAGGTAACCGACCGACTCCGGTATCCGGCAAACCATGATCGTGTGCTGCTGGGCGATGTTCATGCCGAACACCTGGCCGTACACAGCCTGGTGGCGCAACCGCCCGGCGACACCGCCCGGCAGCTTTCCGGCGACCGACCAACAGGCGTGGCGGTACGGGCCGGTCTGCTCCTGCGGGAGCGGCATCCCCGGCCAGATCAACTCTTGACGGACGACGAGTCCGCGCTGGGCCGCGTACGCCTCCAGCTTTACCTGGGTCCGCTCGAGCCCCTCGATCGCCGCGCCCTCGTCCACGGCGCGGAGACTAGGTCAAATCGGCTTTGGATTGGGCGTTGGAGGCACCGGGGCCGGGCGGCTCCATCGGCGGCTCGACCGGGGGCTCGGGATCGGGCTGGGGCGGGAGGGGGCTGGGGTCGGGCCCTGGATTGGGTGGGCTGGGCTCAGGCGTAATAGGGCCTGGGCCGGGGAGCGGTGGAGCGGGTGTCTCGAGGCTCGGCGATGTCATTGGTTCCATACCTCCCGCATACCCGGGAGCGTCGCGTCTACGCCGCGACGACGTTTCTGTCCGCGCGCTGCTCGCCGATCCAGTCGTCCATCTCCTGCCAGTTGGCGTAAAGCCACTCGGCCTGGGCGTCGGAGTCGCGAGGGATCTCGGCGGCCGGGACGCGCCAGAAGCGCACCTTGATGGTCGAACCGACCAGCCGTCCCGCCCAGATATCCGAGATGTACTGAAACCCGTCGAATCCGACGTGTCCGCAGAAGACGACATCGACTCCAGGGGTTTCGTTCACGATGGTGAGCGGCCCGCCGAGACGAGGGGGCAGCAGATGCTGAAGCCGGTCCGCCATGGAAGCGACGTCCGGCTGTCGTTCGGCGATGATCTCCTTGGCGCGCGCGAGCTTCTTCGAGGTAAATCGCGTCCCCTCGGGATAGATGAGGAATCCTTCCCCGGCGCGAATGTCCTCGGTCAATTGTTGGAGCTTTGCGAGCTCGCCAGCGGTATCGGTGGAGCCACGCCGGACGAAGATGGTCGGAACCCAGCGACCGCCGAAGTCGATCGTCGGGATCATCTGAAGCTCGCGCTTGATCACGTAGCGAAGCCCCAGGCCGTGTCGCCTCGCAGCAATGGCGTCGGGAAGCATGTTGTCGATGATGCTGGCGTGGCGCATCATGATCGTTACTGGCCCCGGGCCTACCTCTTCGAGCCCTTCGATCTCGAACCTGAGACCGAACAGGACGCGGATTCCACCGAGATGACTTCGCGCCCAGCGGATGCGAAGCCGGTAGAGAAGGCGACGCCGAAGGAGCGAGCCCTGACCGAACGGACCGCCCGAGACGATCCAGATTCCAAGGATCGTGGCCAGCGCCCGGATCTCGCCGAACAGGAACCACCACAGAAACGCCACCAGGCGAACGCCCACCCACGGCTTGCGATGCCGAATCCACAAGACAAGGTCGACGAGCGCCGCTCCCGCCAAGAGGACCGGGAAGAGCACCGTGACGATGACGAAGGCAAGTGCCTCGAGCGAGACGCCCCGAAGCCGCCTCACCAAGCGTTTGCCCAGCGGGCCATCGTCTGGAAAGACGGGCGCAACCGGGCTGACGTCATGGACCTTCACCGGCCGACCCTAACGGGGCCGGCCGGCACTCGTTTACTTGCGATCCGCCGCCTCGTCTGTTGAGCCCTCTTCGGTCTCTGACAGTTCGCCGCCGGAGCCGCCGGTGCGGTCGCCCAGGCCACCCTGGTCATCGCCCTCGCCCCCGGTGCCCTCGATCTCTTCAACGCCCGGGTTGTCGGCCTGCTTCGAGCCTTCGGCGTCCTCGCCCTTGTCGGTCGAATCCATGCCGTGCTTCGATTCCGTCTCCTCGTCGCTCATCGCGACCTCCTCCTGTCGTTCCCTGTCCGGCTACCCGGGAACGCTGGTTCTTAGCGCGAGCTGAGGCGCTTGTACGTGATGCGGTGGGGGCGATCGGCGGCTGGCCCCAGCTTGGCGCGGCGGTTCTCTTCGTAGGCCTCGAGGTTGCCCTCGAACCAGGTGACGGCCGAGTCGCCTTCGAACGCGAGGATGTGGGTCGCCACGCGATCGAGAAACCAACGGTCGTGCGAAACGACCACCGCGCAGCCGGCGAACGCGAGCAGCGCCTCTTCGAGCGCGCGGAGTGTGTCGACGTCGAGGTCGTTGGTCGGCTCGTCGAGGAGCAGCAGGTTGCCGCCTGAGCGCAGGAGCTTTGCGAGATGCACGCGGTTGCGCTCGCCGCCTGAGAGCACGCCGACCTTGCGCTGCTGGTCCGAGCCCTTGAAGTTGAAGCCGGAGGTGTAGGCGCGCGAGTTCATCTCCTGGTCTCCGACCTTGATCTGGTCGTAACCGTCGGAGATCTCCTCCCAGACGGATTTCTCGGGATCGAGAGCGTCTCGCGACTGGTCGACGTACGCGAGCTCCACCGTCTCACCGAGCTTGAGCGCGCCGCCGTCGGGCTCCTCGTCGCCCACGATCATCCGTAGCAGCGTCGTCTTGCCGGCGCCGTTGGGGCCGATGATGCCGACGATCCCGGCGGGTGGGAGCTCGAACGACAGGTCTTCGATCAGGAGCTTGTCGCCGTATGCCTTGGTGAGCCCGTCGGCTTCGACGACGACGCCACCCAGGCGCGGGCCGGCCGGGATGCGGATCTGCACCTGGTCGAGCTTTACCTGCTTGTCCTCGGCCAGGAGCTCCTCGTAGCGGGCGAGGCGAGCCTTCGACTTCTTCCGCCGTCCCTTCGGGTTCTCGCGCACCCACTCGAGCTCGGCGGCGAGCGTGCGGGCGCGGGCCGTGTCCTTTCGCTCCTCCTGAGAGATCCGCTCCTGCTTTTGCTCCAGCCATGAGGAATAGTTGCCCTGGAAGGGGATGCCTCGACCGCGGTCGAGCTCGAGAATCCAGCCGGCGACGTTGTCGAGGAAGTAGCGGTCGTGGGTGACGGCGACGACGGTGCCCTCGTATTCCTCGAGATGCTGCTCGAGCCAGGCGACCGACTCCGCGTCGAGGTGGTTGGTCGGCTCGTCCAGGAGCAGCAGGTCGGGCGCCTGCAGAAGGAGGCGGCAAAGGGCGACGCGGCGGCGCTCGCCACCCGAGAGCTTGGTGACGTCCGCATCGCCGTCGGGGACGCGGAGCGCGTCCATCGCGGTCTCGACCACCGTGTCGAGGTTCCACGCATCCGCCGCTTCGATCTCCTCCGACAGCCGGGCGAACTCATCGGCCGTCTCGTCGGAGTAGTTGGCCGCGACCTCGTTGTAGCGGTCAAGGAGGTCCTTGGTTTTGCGAACGCCGTCCTCGACGTTGCCGCGGACGTCCTTGGTCTCGTCGAGGTGGGGCTCCTGTTCAAGCAGACCCACCGAGGCCGACTTGTGGAGCTGCGCCTCGCCGCGGTAATCCTGATCCTGCCCGGCCATGATCCGCAGGAGCGTGGATTTGCCTGAGCCGTTGTAACCGAGCACGCCGATCTTCGCGCCGGGGAAGAAGCTCAGCGAGACGTCGGTGAGCACCTTCTTGTCCGGCGGATGGGTCCGCGAGACCTTGTACATCGAGTAGATGTATTCAGACGACATGGGCGGCTGAGGGTAGCCGCGAAACCCGGAAAAAAGAGCGGCGGCTGTCAGGCAGCTTTGAAGCTCGGTCCTTCGAATGGGCCCTTGGCGTCTGTCGTGACGCCGTTCTTCCCGCGAGGGTTGCGACGTCAAGTCCTAAAAAACAACCATTGTTGATCCTTTTAGGATCGGAAGGTAGACTTGGAGGCACGATGACGGTGAAGAAACGCAGCTATCACGACGTTTGCGGACTCGCTCACGCGCTTGAGCTTGTCGGGGAGCGCTGGGCCATGCTCGTCCTCCGCGAGCTTGCGTTCGGGCCCAAGCGCTTCACCGACATCCGGTCCGGGCTTCCGACGGCGAGCCCGAACGTTCTCTCGCAGCGCCTTCGTGAGCTCGAAGCTTCGGGCGTCATCCAGCGACGAAAGCTGGCGCCTCCCGCCGGCTCCTGGGTCTATGAGATGACGGACTGGGGACGCGAGCTGGAGCCCACGCTCCGCGAATTCGGCCGCTGGGCCGCTCGCTCGCCGAACTTCCCCGAGGAGGGCAACTTCAGCCCCGACTCGATGGCGATGTCGATGGAGACGATGTTCGACGCCGGGCTGGCGGATGGGCTCGAGGGCGCATTCGAGGTCCGCTTCGGCGAGCACCCGTTCCGAGTCGACGTGGGTGCCGGCCGGATCGACGTCACACGAGCGGAGTCGACGGACCCAGTCGCCGTGATTGAGACAAGCCCACCGACCTGGGCGACGCTCATCTACGAGGGCCGGACCCTCGAGGAGGCCGAGCAGGCGGGCGAGCTTCGGATCCAGGGCGACCGCGAGGCCGTTCGCGCGCTGACGGCATCGTTCGCGCTACCGGATCGGCTGGAGCCCGCTTCGGTCTGACTCAGCGCAGCGGCGACCGGTTACGAATGGAGCGAAGGCTCATTGCTAGTGGGCCAAGTCAGCGACGGTGGTCATGGTCTACCCGCCGGCCGAATGCGTCAGGCGGTGGTGGTCTGCTCTTCGTCGGCGCGCGCGTCAAGGTCGCTAACCATGTCCTGCGTCTTCGCATCCTTGACCATGTACGAATCGATGAGCGGGTTGACCAGTCCTCGCAGCGTGCTGTAGACGGCCCAGCGCCGGGGGGTGATGATCCGCGGCTTGCGCGTCTCGATTCCGCGCGCGACCGTTTCGCCGGCCTGCGTAGGCGAAAGCCGCTTCAACAGGAAGGAAGGCACGAGCTCGGTCAGCTTGTCTGAGGCCTTGTCGGCGTCGAGCGCCTGGTGGACCATCGCCGTGTCGATGAAGCCGAAGTAGGCGACGCTGGCGCCCGCCCCATGCGACGCGAGCTCGACCCGGAGCGCCCGCCCGAGTTGCTCGACGCCCGCTTTAGCCATCGCATACGGCGCCTGGCCAACGCCGTTCACCCACGCATAGACGGAGGCCGTAACGACGATGTGTCCGCGACGCTCGACGATCTGGGGAAGTGAAGCGATCGCAGTGTTGTAGACGCCGTGCAAGTTCACCGCAAGCACACGCTCGGCAACCTCATTCGACATCGCCCTCACGGTCACGCCGGTCTGAGCGATGCCCGCATTCGCGATCACGATGTCGACCCCGCCGCACTCCTTCGCGACCTGAGCCACCACTTGCTGCATCGAGCCGAGGTCCGTGACATCAGCGGCGATGCCGAACGAGTCCGGAGACACCTGGGTGGCTGCCGAGTTGCAGGCTTCCTGATCGAGATCGACGATTACGACTCGCGCGCCACGTTTGGCGAGCGCCCGAGCGCAACCGAGTCCAATGCCCCGCGCTCCCCCGGTGACGATTGCCGTCTTGCCGCGGACTTCGAATTTCTCGCTCACCCGCCGCAAGCTACCGGTTCGATCTCGACTACGGTCCCATCATGGAAAAAGGGCGAGGCACGGGCGCGCTTCGAGTCCCAGGGCCGGGCGCTTCGCTTCTCGCGACGGGCGCTCGCCCCGTCGATCGTCATCCAACGGCCAACTTCTCGCCAGGACGGAGCGGGCACGCACCGCTCCTGGTCGTGCTCCACACCACCGACGGGACCTGGGCTGGGACGATTGATTGGTTCGGGCGCCCGGAAAGCAAGGTCAGCTCGCATTACCTCATCGCCCTCGACGGGCGGATTGCCCAGTTCGTCGAGGAGGAGGACACGGCGAGGCACGCCGGTCGGGTTCTGGGTCCGACCGGGAGGCTCGTCGCGGGCTCCGAGCCCAACCCGAATGCCGTCAGCATCGGCATCGAATTCGAGGACGGGGGCGACCCGCTCGCGGTCCAGCGCCCAGCGGCGCAACTGAAGACGGGCGCGTGGCTCATCGCGAGTATCTGCGAGCGGTGGGCGATTCCGATCGATCGCGATCACGTGATCGGGCATCGCGAGATCTACTCAGCCAAGGAGTGCCCCGGCAACCTCGACGTGGACGGACTCGTGGAGGCCGCAAGGGCGCAGCGCTTGTAGAAGAAAACGTCGGTGACGCGCTTCGCTCGCCGCGTCGGGAAACCTGCGTGGTCGCCCTCCGGGCGGGCAGGTAACACTTGGCGGCGGTGATCACCTGCCTCCTCCCAGCCCGCAACGCCGCCGCCGACCTGCCTGGGTGGCTCGAGTCTGTGGCTCGCTTCGCCGATGCGGTGATCGCTCTGGACGATGGCTCGACCGACGAGACCCGCCAGATCCTCGAGGCTTCAGACCTCGTGACTCGGGTGATCTCGAACCCACCCCGCGACGGCTACGCCGGCTGGGATGACGCCTCAAACCGTCAGCGTCTCCTCGACGCCGCAGTGGAAGCGGGCGCCGGCTGGGTCCTCTACCTCGACGCCGACGAGCGGATCGACGCCGACGACGCCGCGGCGCTACGCGAGTTCGTGCCCGCAGACGTCGTGCCGGGGTGTGCCTACGGCCTCCAGGTGTTTCGCGCCTGGGGCGACGAGGTCGATCCGGCCGCCACCTATGCGTACCGCCTGTTCTGTGCAGTGCCCGGGTTGCGCTTGCCAGAACGGCGCCTCCATTTCAACCCCGTGCCGGACGACATCCCACAGTCGCTCTGGTTGCGGACGACGATCCGCATCCGGCATCTCGAATCCGGCGAGCGCCTTCGTGAGCGCGAGGCGAAGTACGCCGAAGCCGACCCGGAGCGCCGCTTTGGTGGCCCGGGCGCGACGCAGTCGAGGCCTCCCGCCAGGTTGGTTCCCTGGACCCGACGCGACACCGGCGCGCCGGTGCTCGCGGTGGGAGGAGAGGGGGAGCGCGAGACTCTTTCGTCCGCAGCCGGAAGGCTGACCTGCCTCCTCCCAGCCCGCAACGCCGCCGCCGACCTGCCTGGGTGGCTCGAGTCTGTGGCTCGCTTCGCCGATGCGGTGATCGCTCTGGACGATGGCTCGACCGACGAGACCCGCCAGATCCTCGAGGCTTCAGACCTCGTGACTCGGGTGATCTCGAACCCACCCCGCGACGGCTACGCCGGCTGGGATGACGCCTCAAACCGTCAGCGTCTCCTCGACGCCGCAGTGGAAGCGGGCGCCGGCTGGGTCCTCTACCTCGACGCCGACGAGCGGATCGACGCCAACGACGCCGCGGCCCTTGTCCGGCTGGCGAAGGGCTCAGGTGAGTCGGGCTGCGCATATGGGTTCCGTGTCTTTCGCATGATCGGCGACGAAAGCCACTACGACCGGGCCGAGCTCTGGGTCTATCGCATGTTCTTCGCCGAGCCGGGGTACGAGCTGCCGTGCGAGCGCCTCCACCTGGTGCCGGTGCCCACGGCGATTCCGCAGGCGGCCTGGCGCAAGACGACAGTTCGTATAAAACACCTCGCCAGCCTCACCGCAGAGGCTCGCGAGCGGCGACTCCGCAAGTACGACGAGGCGGATCCCGACCGTCGCTGGCAGCGCGATTACCAAAGCCTGGTGTCGACCGGATCCGGCCTGCGCCCTTGGGTGTCGAGGCCACGCGGTCTGCCGGTGCTCGCGGATCCCGCCAGAGGGGGTCCGGCGGGCGAGCTGGATCTTGCGGTGCTTGACCCGGGCGCGCCCGTGCTGTCGGCGATCGTGATCTCGCGAAACGACCGGCAGACGATCCTGGATACGGTCGGGTCCGTCGCAGGCCAGGAGTGCCCCGTTGCGTTCGAGGTGATCGTCGCCGCCAGCGGATCGGACGGAACCGCCGACGTGGTGCGCAATGTATTCCCTTCGGTGAAGGTCGTCGATGTCCCTGAACCGGGCCTGCCTGGGATGGCGAGAAACGCCGGGCTGGCCGTTGCACGAGGCGAATACATCTCTTTCCCCGGCTCGCACACCGAGCTCCCGCCCGGGAGCCTTGCCGCCCGGATCGCGGCCCACGAGCGCGGGGGGTCGATGGTCACGGGCTCAATCCTGAACGGAACGCCGACGCGGGCCGGATGGGCCGCATACTTCCTCGACCATTCCGGGTCGCTGCCGGGCCGCCCTTCGGGTGAGCTCGGTGAGGCCCCGGCGCACTGCTCCTATACGCGCGAAGCGCTGCTCGAGACGACGGGCTTTCCCGAGGACATGCGAGCGGGCGAGGACACTGTGGTCAACCGTGAGCTCTGGGTGCGCGGCCATCGGGCGTTTCGCGACAAAGAGCTCGAGTTGGTGCACCACAACCCGTCCAGAACGACGTGGCTTCTCGTTCGAAATCACTGGACTCGCGGCCGTGCTCTGGGTGCGATTCTGATCGCCGACCGCAGCCGTCGCGCGTCACTCGCCTACCTCGGCCGTTATCCCCGCTGGCGTATGCGGCGCGCCGATACAGCGGTCGCAAGCTGGGGTGGCGAGCTCAAATCCGCCTATAGGCACGCTCGGGCACTGATTCGCCTTGGGATCCTCGCCGCGTGCGCAGGCGCTGCTTACGAATCGGTCGTCGGTAACCGTCGCCCCGGCATCGCTTCAAGCGCGCCCGCGGTCACGCGCTACGCGGACCATTACGGCCGATGAGTCAGGGACGCAGCGTCCGCTCGTCCGCCGCGTAGCCCCACCTGGGGTCCCGATTTCGGTGTTCCCTGACGAGCAGACTCAGTTTTGCCTCAGAGCGGCCGGCCAGAGCATCAACGCTGTGCGGCGGGTTCACGCCAAGTGGAACCTTGATTCTCTTCTTCCCCGGCTTCTTGAAGTTGACTTCTTTGACGCCAATCCACGAGTAGGGGTACGTCTCGCCCGGTCGGCTCAGATAGATCTCGAGGTGGACGAGTCCCTTGCGGTCCGTCGAGACCTTCGTGAGCACCTTGCCCGACGCGACCACGTCATCCAGATCCTGCGGCTCGATGGACGCCTTGATCTCGACGAATTCATAGTGATCTCGAAGGGAGAGCGCGGCGCGTGCGGTGTCGCGCCCGAGCAGTTGCGCGTAGGCGACGGCTGCGCCTAGAGACATGCCGCCGGCGACGAGGCGCCGAATCAGGGTGCGCCTGCTTATTGCCCCTTCGTCATAGGCCTCGAGGAGCTCGCGATTCGAGACGCCGTCGTCCATGCACGGCACTCTACTCCTGGATCGCGACGGGGATCAGCTGGCCGCCCTGAAGCCCGGTGCTGAACAACGAGACCGCTATGTCATGAGGCCCGCCGCGTCGAAAGCCTGTGCACGATCATCGAACGTCTGGAGCTGAATAACCTCGTCTCCAGCGATCGTCCAGACAGCGACGTGCGTTCCTGTCACGGCCGCGCCACTCGCGCGACCGACCCAGCGGGCGCGGACTACCGCCAACACTTGGTCGTCCGCATCTATCAGTTCCTCGACCTCGAAATCGATCTCGCTGAAGAGAGAGACTCCCTCGCCCCAGAACTGCCTCACGCCGTCGTGCCCGTTATAGAGCGGCTTCGACAATAACCCTGCCAAGCGCTGATTTGTGACGTCCCAGACGATGTCCCGGGCGTAGACCTCGAATGGGGTCACATCGTCACGCCGGGCAACCGCGTCATAGATTCCGCGAATTAGCTCGACGTTCTCTCGAGACACCGGCTACCCCGAAATCGTGGCGGCCTGAAGGGACTTAGCCCCATGCTTGCGACGCCACCCTCCCGAGTCTGAAAGGGATCTGGAACCTCGACCGATCTCGGTGATCTCGCGTCATAACCATCTCGCTCGAGCCCACGGTACCGTTCGCCCTCGACTACTGCAACGGTTGCGAGCCGCGGAGTGGTCGAACTATCGAGTCTCGCGTGAAGCGAGTGCTCTTTTACTGAGCTACGCGCCCCCCGAAATGACGGGCACGCCAAGGATCCCTCTCCGCGGCTGTCTGCCCAACGCGCTAGGCGCCTTGACTGAGTTTCCGTGGGGTTCTAGGATTCCGGCCGTCGTCGTGCGAGGGGAGGTCATTGTGCGGACGCTGAGTTGGGTGCTGGGAGTCGGTGCGCTCTTGTTTGCCCTACCGGGAGCCATGACTGTGGCGGCGGGAGGTGGAATTTCAATCGTCAACAACTCGACCCACACGCCGGGTGGGCTGAGCGGCCGAACGGCGAAGTGTCGGCAGGGCGAGCACGCACTGGGCGGCGGCTTTTCGACTCCTGGCATCGGAAGTTACGTTCAGCAATCCAAGCCGGCGGGAGAACGAGGATGGAAAGCTGTGGGGCGCACCGGTGCCGGCGACGCTTCGACGTTCGCGCTATGCGAGCGGGCTTCTGCGCGCGAACTCAAGCAGGTTTCGAAGGCTGTCCAGGTTCCCGGGAGCGGCACGGACCCGGGGACCGGGAGCGTGGAGGCCAAGTGCCCTCGCCGCTGGACCGTGGTCTCGGGCGGCTATGCGATCGCGCCGCCCGTCGAATCTTTCTCGGTAGAGCTGGACAAGCGCACTGGCGCGCGTACGTGGAAGGCTCATGGCGTGAACTACGGCTCGGACGCGAGACTCAGGGCCTTCGCGCTCTGCCAACCGAAGGGCGAGAGCCAGATCAGCCAGCGCGCGGACACGGTTGTCCTCGCCGGGCCGGGTACGGACACAGCCACCGCTGAGTGCCCGAAGGGAAGCCACCTCGTCGGCGGGGGCTTCAAGGGCTACGCGGTCGACGATTCACGCCCTCTCGGCCGGAGCAAATGGGAGGCGCACTGGAATCCGGGTGGTCCTGGCTCGATTACGAGTTACGTCGAGTGCGAGAGCTGAGTCCGCGATGCGTCCTTGGCATGGGCGCGGGTGGTTTCGAACCACCGACCTCTCGCGTGTGAAGCGAGCGCTCTCCCACTGAGCTACGCGCCCTGGGCGCGGGATTCTAGGGCGAGAAGGTGGCCGATCAGCCGGGGCCCCAATCCGCCTCTTCGTCGGTGACCATGTTGGACGTGATGAGCATCGCCGGACCCGTTGGGAACGGCGCAACCTTGAGCTCGGTGTCGCTCTCCTCCGGTCCGACGTCCCAAACCAGCTGGGTGCCCGAGGGTGAGACGGCGGGAAACTGTTCGAGATTGTGGCCGTTGACGATTACGGTCTGCGAGTGCGGGGACGCGACAGGTGCGGTGCATAGATCCTGGTCGAATGGGGGAACCAGGACCGTGCAGCTGTAGACGAGCGTGTTGCCGTCGGGGGTCCAGTCCGGGTCGCCGGCGCTGGTTACGGCGTCGCCGGCAACCGTCTCCGCGTGATCCGGGAGACCGCTTGGGTCCAGGTACACGACGTTCAGGAGCTCGCCGCCGGTCGGGCCCTCCGCCGCGTAGGCGATCGCGTTTCCAGCCGGAGAGAACTCCGGCGTCGTATCGAAGCCCCCGTCGGGGGTGATCTGCGTGCGGGCGTGGGTGAGGAGATCGAACGTCTTGATGTACTGGCCGTTGCTGCCGTCGGGGCACGAGTAGGCGATGGTGTGACCGTCCGGGCTCCAGGAGGGGGTGCCGGCGCCACCCGCGCAGGAGCGGTCTCCGAACGAGTCGACCTCGCGGCCATTTGGCTTCATGATCACGATCTTGCTCGTCGAAAAAGTTGCGTGGTGGTATGCGATTCGTTTTCCGTTCGCGTTCCAGTCGGGGTAGACGTTGCTGGCCCGCCTCCCGCCGCTGTCGGTGAGCCGCGTGACCCCGCCGCCGCTTGCGTTCGTGATGTAGATCTCTTCGTAGATGTTCGAGCGTGAATATCGCGCGAACACGATCCTTCCGTCCGTTCCCGGGAACGACGCGAACGCCGGAGGTGTGCCGGCTGCGACCACTGTAAGCGCCGAGAAAATGATGAGCGCCAAGCGGCGCGCGATGCCTGCCATGGAGGCCTCCCCTTTTCGAACTGGTGCCTGAGTCCAGACTACGCCAATCTAGGCCGGCTCGGCAACCGGCAGCCAGACGGCCAGCGAGGTCTACGTGACGTCGAGCAGGTCGACCACGAAGACGAGAGTCGCGTTGGGGCCGATGCTTGGAGGCTGACCCTGCGGGCCGTAGGCAAGGTCCGGAGGAATCGTCAGCTCGCGGCGGCCGCCGACCTTCATGCCCTCGATGCCCTGGTCCCAGCCTGGAATCACTTGGCCGCTCCCAAGCTGAAAGTCGAGCGGTTCGCGATCCCAGGAGGAATCGAATTCGGCGCCGGTCGCGTAGTCGACGCCTACATACTGGACGGAGATCTGATCACCGGCCTTGGCCTCGTCCCCGTCGCCGGCGACGATGTCGTCCGTCTCGAGCGCTCTCGGCGGCGGATCGCTCGATGCGCCGATCTCCGGCTTTTCGTCAAGGTTCGTCGAAATCGGTGCGGCGTCCGATGAGCCTGAGTCGTCGTTGCTGCCCTTCGAGGCGATGCCGATGACGACAGCCACGGCGAGGACCGCGGTCGCGACTCCGATGATGCTGAAACGTCGATCCACGGCCGTGAGCCTATGAGGCCGATTCAGTCGGCAGGCGAGCTGTGAAGGATCTCGCCCGCTGGGCGGCCGTTCCCCTGCACAGTGGAGCTGCGGCTGCCAAAAACCATCGCCTCATCTTCGACCGGCCCATGGCGAATGAGGAGGACATCGCGTATGTAGTTCTGGTGCAGCTTCCAGGGCCACTTCGTGCCCTGCTTCGGCAGCTCCGCGATCTTGCGCTTGATGTACCCCGAGTCGAGGTTGGTGATGAACGGTTCGAGTGGCTGCGATGGGTCGGGCCGCTTCGGCGTGCAGGTTTCGAAGCCGTTCCGGTCCATGTGATCGAGCAGGCGGCATACGTATTCGGACACAAGATCCGCCTTGAGCGTCCAGGAGGCATTCGTGTAGCCAAGCGTCATCGCCATGTTCGGGACCCCGCTGACCATCATGCCCTTGTAACCGACGGCGTCGGGCTGGCTCAGCTCCTCGCCGTCGACCGCTATGGACATGCCGCCCAGCGCCTGCAGGTTGAGGCCGGTGGCGGTGATGATCGCGTCGGCTTCGATGCTCCCACCGGACTCGAGCTCGATACCAGTTTCGGTGATCGTGCTGATCCGGTCGGTGACGATCTCGGCCTTGCCGCTCTTGAGCGCGCGGAAGAGATCTCCGTCCGGAATCAGGCAAGGACGTTCAGCCCAGGGGTCATACCGAGGGCTGAGGTGAGTGTCGACGTCATAGCCGGCGGGGGCGAGGCGAATCGCGGCACGCCGCAGCACACCTCGTACGAGCTTCGGCCGGGCGTGACTCAACCTGTAAAAGGCCAGTTGGAGGAGAACGTTTTTCCAGCGAAGCGCCGCATAGGACAGGCGGGCGGGGAGGACCTTGCGGATCGCCTCGGCGATCCGGTCCGTCGATGGCATGGCAATCAGGTATGAGGGCGAGCGCTGGAGCATCGTGACCTTGCCCGCGTCCGTCGCCATCGCCGGCACCAGCGTGACCGCGGTTGCGCCGCTGCCGAGTACGACGACTCGCTTGCCCCGGTAGTCGAACTCTTCCGGCCAGAGCTGGGGGTGGAAGATTTCGCCTCTGAAACGCTCCATGCCCTCGATCTCGGGCGTATAGGGCTCGTCGTACGAGTAGTAGCCCGAGCACACGTAGAGGAAGCGGCAATATGTCCGTGACGTCTCGCCGCTCTTCGTGTCCTCGGCGGTGACGGTCCAGCGCGCATCGTCTGACGACCACTCGGCACGCACCACGCGCTGGTTGAACACGATCGCTCTCTCGATGTCGTGCTCGCGGGCAGTCTCGCGGACGTATTCCAGGATGGATGGACCATCGGCGATCGCCTTGGCCGCATCCCAGACCTTGAACCGGTAGCCAAGAGTGAACATGTCGGAGTCCGAGCGGATGCCCGGGTAGCGGAAGAGGTCCCAGGTCCCGCCGATCGCATCGCGCGCCTCGAGAATCGCGAATGTCTTCTCCTTGTTGCGCATCCGCAGATGCGCCGCGGCACCGATGCCCGATAGGCCGGCACCGACGATCAGGACGTCCACAGATCTGTCGTCGGGATGGGTCATAACTGACTCACTGGTCAGTTACAGCCTTGCACATCGGTTGGCGGCACGACCCCTGTCAGCCGATGATCGCGAGGATCAGCGCCGCCGCGAGAATCGGGATCGAAAGGATCGCGAGCGCAATTCCCAGGCGGCGGAGCCGCGGATTACCACGGCTCGCGCCGGCTGCGGTCGCCGCCGCGCCCGCGACCATTGAGCCGCCGTAAAGGGCCAACAAGAAGCCGATCACACCACCCAGGCTAGAGCGGAGCTCCTGAGGAGCAGCGACTCAAAATTCACCAAACATTCGTCGAGTTCCGTTTGAAGCCGGTGCTTTCGGGACAGAGGCAGGTCATGACTATTGGAGGCTCCCTCTTTCTGATCGCCGCTGGCGCGATCCTCAGGTTCGCTGTCGATGACTCGATCAAGGATGTCGACCTCTCGACGGTCGGGCTCATCTTGATGATCGTTGGGATCATTGGCCTCATTCTGGGCCTTTTCATGATGAACCGCACGCGTGGAGATGTCCTTGTCTCCCGCGACCCGCGCGATCCGCGCGTCTGACCACGTAGTAAGGTCACCGGTGGACCGTGCTAGGTGGGGCGCTAGCGGTGCCTTGTCACCCGCAATCCGCTCTAGCGGGGCTGAACGCTCGCTCGAGGACCGTTGGTTCTTCGGGGTCAGTACGTCGAGGGCGACGTTGATGGTCAGGTCCCGCGCGATGCGCGCCCGTGAATCAGGTCAGGTCCGGAAGGAAGCAGCCTTAAGCGGTAGCGAGTAAGCGACGCGGATTGTCCTGACCGGAGTCAGCCACGACGGGAACGCTCGGGAACCGCCTTCGAAGGCGGGCCCGCACGGTCCATGCCCTGTTACCTAGAGACGCCGCCGTCCTCGGGGACGATGGGGGCGAGCTCGACCGGGTTCGCCGCCTTGGGCGAGACGCCGCCGCCGGAACTATGACCGCCGTCGCGTCCGTCCTTGCCCGAGCCGCCGGTTGAAACGCCGCCCGTGCCTCCGCCGTCGCCACCGCTGTGGTTCCCGGGTGCCGTGCCGCTGCCGTCGTCGGTATTCCGCGGCGCGGGGCAACGAAGCGAGTACATCGTGTCAACAGGCCTTCCGGGCTTGCCGGCGGAGTGGCTGTAGGAGAGGTGCAGGTGGTTGCCGCGCCCGTGCCCGGCGTCGCCGTTGTAACCGACCCAACGGAAGGGCGCGCGCGGCGCGTTCTGGCTCGGCTCGGCGAACTTCGCGAGCCGGTCGATGTCGTTCCAGTTGCCGCCGGCGGAGAAGTTCGGCGTGATGTCGAGCGCCAGGCCGAGAGGGTGTTCGCCGTTGCCCGCGTGCACCGGGTCGTTCGAATAGGCGTCCGTGATGAAGATCTTGTACTTGCGCTCGAGGAACTTGATGTCCTGGAGAAGCCTGCGGTCGACCCTCTCGCCGGGGAAGTCCGGGATCGGCACGAACTTGCCACCGCCCGTCGTCTCGCACACGTTGCGGGAGACCTTGGTCGACGTCATCTTCGCCGAAGAGCTTGCGGGGACCGCAAGGGCGAGGAGGGCGAGGGCGGCCGTGGCGATGTAAGTGGTGCTTTTCACACGTCGACCATCGGGGTGACTTTCCTCCCACTGAAATTACCTTGCCGGGGTTCTGCACGCTCTCCTGCATGAATTGCTGGGAAGCCCATTGCCAAGCCACTAGACCGCCGGTCTGCAACGCATCCTGCCCTGGACACTTATCCGATCAAGCTTCCGCTACGGAGCGATGACTCCCTGGCACTCACACTTTCCATAACTGTTCCCTCGGTCTCTCCGGACGGGGAGCTTGAGCCGTCGCGGCGTCTCTCATGAGGCCCGCGCGAAGCGTTTTCGGTCCGCTTGAGGCGCCGATACACTCGGCCGAAGTGTCCGCTCAGCCCTCTCTCTACCGCCGACACCGGCCCCAGAGCTTTGCTCAGGTTGTCGGTCAGGAGCACGTTGTGAGGACGCTCTCGAACGCGATCGAGCGCGACCGGATCCATCACGCGTACCTCTTTGTCGGGTCGCGCGGGACCGGCAAGACCTCGATCGCGAAGATCCTTGCCCGCTCCCTCAACTGCGTGAATGGACCAACTCTCGAGCCGTGCGGCGTCTGCGAGGCGTGCACATCGATCGCGGCCGGCACCTCGCTCGACGTGCTCGAGATGGACGCTGCTTCCAACCGGTCGGTCGACGATATTCGCGAGCTTCGCGAGCGGGTGGGCTTTGCCCCAGCATCCGGCAAGTGGAAGGTCTACATCCTGGACGAGGCGCACATGTTGACCCGCGAAGCGTGGAACGCTTTCCTGAAGACCCTCGAGGAGCCGCCGCCGAACACGGTCTTCGTTCTCGCGACGACGGAGCCCCACAAGGTCATGGCGACCATCGTCGACCGCTGTCAGCGCTTCGATTTCCAGCGGCCTGCCCCCGAGCAGATCGCCGAGGTACTTCGCCGGGTTGCAGAGGCCGAGCAGATCGAGGTTGCAGAAGGCGCGATCGCAGCCGTCGCACGGGCCGCGTCGGGCAGCTTTCGCGACGCCCTCGGAACGCTCGACCAGCTGGTCGCCTTCAGCGGCAAGCGGATCGAGACGGATGATGTGCTCGCCGTGCTGGGTGTCGCCGACTCAGCGCTGATCCTGGCAGCCGCCGAGGCAATCGCCGCCGGCAACGGACGCTCGACGCTCGAGGCGTCGGAGGGCCTCGCCCGATCGGGTCGCGACGTCGCCCAGTTCGGCCGCGACCTACTCGCTCATCTACGCCAGCTGCTCGTGATCCGCGCCGCCGGAGACGACTTCATCTCAGACGGCCTTCAAGCCGGCGATCCTGCTCAGATGCAGGTCCAGGCCGACTCGTTCACCGACCTCGGCCTGTCGAGGGCGATCGACTCCGTTTCGGCCGCTCTCACGGCCATTCGCGAAGGTGACGAGCCCAGGATGACGATGGAGCTCGCGCTCCTACGCGCCGCCCGCCCGCAGCTCGATCCCGGGCGCGAGGCATTCGCACAGCGCCTCGAGCGGATCGAGCAGGCGCTGGAAGGCCGTGCATCTCCTCCGTCTCAGGCACGTTCGGCCAAGCCGAAGCAAGCCACGCCAGAGGTGACGCCCGAGACTGAGCCGACGCCGACGCCCGATGCTGAGCCGGAGCCCGAGGCGCCTACCCCCGAGGCGGTCGATCTCGAGCGCCTCATCGGCCTGTGGCCCGCGGTGATGGACCAGGTCAAGACCGGATCCGAGCTACTCTCGCACGCTCTCTCAGTGGCCCGGCCGATCGCGGTTGACGTGGAGCAGGCGGTTCTCCAGGTCGGCTTTCCGGTCGGCGCCGGGTTCAACAAGCGCAAGGCCGAGGCCGTCGAGGCGCGCGACAAGCTCGCTGATGCGGTAAAGACGATCGTTGGTGAGCGCCTGCGCCCGGTCTACGTCCTCATCGAGGGCGAAGCGCCCGAGACTCCTGAGGAGAAGGAGGCCGAGATGAGCGCCGATGAGGTGTTCGAGCACTTGAAGAGCGCCTTCGACGGTGTCGAATTCGAAGATGTCCCTGCGGCCGACGACACAGGGGCAACAGGGATGGACGCCGGGCTCGATGCGGGCCCGGGAATTGACTCAGGAGAGGCGGCGGCGTAATGGCAAGACCACAAGGCGGGCCTGGCGGGCTGGACCTGAACGCGATGATGAAGCAGGTCCAACAGATGCAGACCGAGATGACCGAGGCCCAGGAAAGGCTCAAGGAAGAGGTCGTCGACGCCAGCGCCGGTGGCGGCATGGTGAAGGTCAAGATGAGCGGCGACATGCGCCTCCTCGAAGTTGTGATCGACCCCGAGGCCATCGACCCCGAGGATCCGGAGCTCCTTCAGGACATGGTCCTGGCAGCCGTCAACGAAGGCATTCGGGCGTCGCAGGAACTCGCTTCGTCCAAGCTCGGCGGCATCGCGGGCGGTCTTGGCGGACCTGGCGGCGGAGGCCTTGGCGGCCTCGGGCTGCCAGGGATGTAGCGGCCGGCCTTGTACGCACAGCCGATCCAGCGGCTGATCGCCGAGATGGCGAAGCTGCCCGGGATCGGGCAGCGGACGGCTCAGCGACTTGCCTTTCACGTGCTTCGCGCGTCCGACGACGATGCCTTCGCGCTCGCCGATGCGATCCGCGAGGTGAAAGCGAAGGTCGGCCTGTGCGAAGTGTGCTTCAACCTCGCCGAGGGCCCGCGGTGCAACATCTGTGAGGACTCACGGCGCGAAACCAACGTGATCTGCGTCGTCGAGGAGCCCCAAGACGTGATCCCCGTCGAGAGGACGCACGAGTTCCGTGGCCTCTACCACGTGCTTGGCGGTGCGCTCTCGCCAATCGACGGCATCGACCCCGAGGACCTGAAGATCGGTGAGCTCGTGCGCCGGGTCGACGCCAACGATGTGACAGAGGTCGTCCTCGCAACCAACCCGACGACGACCGGCGAGGCAACCGCCATTCACATCGGCGAGCTCCTGCGCGGCAAGGTCGAGGTAACGCGTCTGGCCAGCGGACTGCCGGTCGGCGCCGATCTCGAGCATGCGGACGAGGTCACCCTCGGGCGCGCGTTCTCAGGCCGCCGCTCGCTCTAGGCCCGGGCCGCTAGGTCTCTGAGATCCCCACCCGGTCGTGCAGCCTGCGCAACGGCGCCGGCGCCCACCAGTTCCAGCGCCCGAGCATCTCCATGAGCGACGGGACCAGGAGAGCGCGAATCAACGTCGCGTCGATCAGGACGGCGATCGCCGTGCCGAAGCCGACCTCCTTGATGAAGATCACCTGCGACGTCACGAACGAGCCGATTGCGATGCAGAAGAGAAGCGCCGCGCAGGTCACGATCCGCCCGGTGCGCTCAAGCCCGATCGCTACGGACTCGGAGTCAGACGCGCCCGAGTCGCGCGCCTCCTTGATCCGCGAGAGCAGGAACACGCCGTAGTCGGTCGAGAGCCCGAATGCGACCGCGAACAGGAGGAGCGGTTGGGTCGATTCGAGGCCACCCTGACTCTTGTATCCGAGAATGCCCTCGAAGCGGCCGTCTTGGAAGACGAGCACGAGGATCCCGAACACGGCGCTCAAACCGAGCATGTTCATGAGCAGCTGTTTCACCGGCAGGATCACCGAGCCGGTCATCAGGAAGAGGACGACGAAGGTGACGATGCCCACGATCGCCAGCACCAGCGGAAGGTGATCGACCAGGCTCGACTGAAGGTCCACGAAATGGGCGGTAAAGCCGGTCACCAGATGGTCTCCTGGCAGGTCGCGCAGATCCTTCACAGCATCCTGGCTCGAAGCGTCGAGCGGGGGCGAGGACGAGATCGCCTCGACCACCCAGGCGTCGCCGTCGAGCTTCAGCGGCGGGTTTGTTGCCGCGATGCCCGACTGGCTCTCCACGGTCCTTGCGAATTCGCCAACGTCTGCCTCGGAGCCCGTGACGTACAGCGAAATGGGCGAGTCGTGAAACGGCGGGAACTCGGCGCGCAAGACGTCGTCGACCTGCCTCGCGCTCTTTGAGTCCGGCAGGACCTGCGCGTCGACCGAGGTGAAGTTGATGCCGAGAAAGGGAATTCCGAGAACCACGAGGATCGTGGCCGTTCCCAGGGCAATCCGCCCCGGCACGCGCATGACGGTTCGCGACAGCCGGTACCAAAAGCCCGCGGTTGCGGGGCGCGAGTCGGCGTTCGCGCGCCGTTGCAGGAATGCAGGCGCAAACGAGTTGACACGGTCGCCGAGGAGGGCGAGCAGGGCCGGGAGGATCGTCAGGGAGATTGCGGCAGCCGCAAGCGCCACCAGCGCGCCACCGATCCCCATCGAATAGAGAAAACGCTGAGGGAAGACCGTCAGGGCCGCAAGTGCGCCGGCAACGGTGAGCGATGAGAAGGCGACGGTGCGCCCCGCCGTGGCCATGGTGCGCTTGAGGGCCTTCATCCCAGGGCCTGACCGGGCTATCTCCTCGCGATATCGCGAGACCACGAACAGGCTGTAGTCGATCGCGAGTCCCAGGCCAAGGCCGGTGACGAGGTTGAGGGCGAAGATCGAGATCGAGCCGAATTCGCTCGCGACCGTCAGGAGAAGCATCGTCGAGACGATCGCCAGGCCGCCGATCAAAAGCGGGAGCGCTGAGGCGATCAGAGTGCGGAAGAAGAGGAGGGAGAGGATGAACAGGATCGGGAACGCGAGGAGCTCCGCTTTCCGCAGGTCGGACTCGACCTGCTCGTTCACCTGTTGCTGCGCGACCGCAGCGCCGCCTACCTGCACGCCCCGCTCGCGGTCGAAGGCGTCGACGAGCGCTTCGCCCGCGCTCTGGACATCGCCGTCCTCGGTGTCGACAAGCTGGACCGCGAGGTAGGTCGAATCGCCGGATCGCGAGACGAACGCGTCGGACCCGGTGTCGAGGAAGCCGTGGACGCTGCGGACGCCGTCGACAGCCAGGGCCTCCTCCGTGACCTCGCCGACCCGGTCGGCGCCGTCGCTGGTCGACGGGTCGACGCCCTGAAGCAGAATCACCGCTTGCGTGTCGCGGTATCCCGCGTCCTCGAGCTTGTTCTGCGCAACGACCGACTCCGTGCCCGGGTCGTCGGCGCCGTAGGGGTCGAGGCGATCGGCCACGCCAGAGCCAAGGGCTCCCGCCAACACGAAGACCACGCCTCCGATCGCGAGCACGCGCTTCGGGTGGCGGCCGGTCAGGTTGGCGAGGCGGTCCAGCACGTCGTTAGTCCTCCTTGAGTTCGGCGAGCATCCGCTCGCACCAGTCGACGGCGTATTCGTGGAGACCGATGCCGTAGCGCAGAACCTCCAGGGGGCCGAACCGCTCGCTGGTCGCCGCGAAAGGCTCGATTTCGCGGAACGTCGCGAGCGTTTCGAGGTGGGCCTCTCGCTTCCGCGCGAGCACCTCGCGCGTCTCCGACGCACCGAGATGCCCGGAGAAGAAGATCTTCAGAAGCGCCTCGTCGCGCAGCTCATGGGTCAGCTGCGGTTTGGCGATCCAGTCCGAGACGGCTTCGCGCCCCGCGTCCGTGATCCGGTAGGGCGAGCGCTTGCGGGTGTCATCGGCTCCCTCAACGGCCTCGATCAGGCCAGCGTCGGAGAGCTTTCGAAGCTCGGGGTAGATCTGGCCGTAGCTCGCGGCCCAAAAGAACCGAGTGGACTTGTCCGCGAACGCCTTGATGTCGTAGCCGGACATGGGGTCTAGGAGAAGCATCCCGAGAATCGCCCGCCCTGTAGCCGTCAGCTCCATGTATCGGCAAGATATATCAGGCCGATAGGTCCCAGAAGCGTGATGGTGGTCACATAGAGCCGAGCTCGTCCTTCAGGTGAATCACCCGCGTGGCGGCCTCGGCCAGGCGCTGCGGCGGGATCTGCCCGGAGTCCACCGCCTCGACGAGGGCTTTTGCAACACCCCCTTGGTCACGGGGATCTGAGATCTGGATCAGATCGATGCCGGCACCCAGGGCCGCTACCGCTGCGTCGGGTGCCGAATACGTGGCCTGGACGGCGCCGGCCGACAAGTCGTCCGAGATGGCAACGCCTTTGAAGCCGAGTTGGTCGCGCAGAAGCCCGGTAGTGACGTCCGGGGACAGGGCCGCGGGCGTGATCGGGTCGTAGGCCGAATAGAGGCCGAGCGACACCACGACCGCATCGAGGCCTCGAAGGTTGGCCAAGAACGGCTGAAGGTCTCGGGCCTGGAGGCTTGCGGCGTCGAGCTGGATGGTCGCGGGACCCTCGGCCGTGTCCTGCGACGACGCTCCGAGGCCGGGGAAGTGGAGAGGGGCGCAGGCCAGACCCGCGTCGGCGCAGCCGGCGAGCGCGGCGGTCGTCAGCGTCGTGACCTCGCCGGGATCGTCTGAGAACGATCGGCCGGCCAGCGGGCTGTCGAGCGTCGCGATGTCCGCGACCGGAAAGAGGTTGAGGCCGAACCCCGCGCTCTTCAGAGCACCGGCGCCGGCCTTCGCCCACGCCCGAGCCTCTTTGGGGTTGGCCTCGCGCCCGATGTCGAGCTCACGCGCATCAGGAGGCAGGTCCGGGTAGGAGCGGTAGACGCCGCCCTCTTGCGCCGCAACGGCGAGGGGCGGACCAGCTTCGGCATTGGCGCCGAGCTTTCTGATCGCGGCCACAAGCGGGATTCCAGCGCCCTTGCCGGGCCAGTTGTCCGGTCCAAGGATCACCGCGCCCGGGGGCGCGTCGCCCAGGGCCGAGACAAGCTGACCCGGCGCCGTGCCGTCAAAGCCGAGCATGAGGACCTGGTTTACGCGCTCCTCGATCGAAAGCCCGCGAACCGCCGGGTCCTCCTTCACCCGCTCTGTCCGAGCTTTCTCCGCCTTGCCGGTCTTCTCGCTCGATGCGCTGTCGTCGCGAATCAGGAAGTACCAGCCGGCGCCCGCCGCAGTCAGCACGATGACCAGCGCGAGGATGCCGCGAAGGGACACGCCAGGGCGCGGCAGCGAGATCGATGGCCGAGGAAGCCTCATCGGCTGATTATCCTCGGCACGGATGAGCGAAATCGTCGTGATGAAGTTCGGCGGTACATCCGTCGCAGGACCTGACGACCTGAAGCGAGCTGCCAAGCGCATCGTCGATGCCCGCGAAGCCGGTAATCAGGTTGTTGCGGTCCTCTCCGCCCGCGGGAAGACGACCGACGACCTCGTCGGGATGGCGTATGAGATCTCCGACCGCCCATACGAGCGCGAGATGGACATGCTGCTCTCGGTTGGCGAGCGCATCTCGTGCGCGCTCTGTGCGATGGCGATTCATGACATGGGTCACGCCGCCGTCTCCCTCACCGGGTCGCAGGCCGGGATCGTCACCGACTCGTCTCACACCAAGGCGCGCATCATCGAGGTCAAGGCAGACCGGATTCGGTCTGCCTTGAATGAGGATCGGATCGTTCTGGTGGCGGGCTTCCAGGGCGTCTCAGGAGACAGCCTCGATGTGACGACGCTCGGCCGCGGCGGCTCCGACACCACGGCGGTGGCTCTCGCTGCGGCGCTGGGAGCCACCGTCTGCGAGATCTTCACGGACGTGGCAGGCGTCTTCACCGCCGACCCGCGGATCTGCCCTGACGCGACCAAGCTGAACCTCGTCTCGTTCGACGAGATGCTCGAGATGTCGGCGTCGGGCGCCGGCGTCCTCCAGCTCCGCTCCGTCGAGTACGCGCGAAACCACGGTGTTCGCATCCACTGCCGCAGCTCGTTCGACGACAGCCGGGGTACCCTCGTGGTGTCGGAGGACGAGACGATGGAACGCCCGATGGTCACAGCCGTTACGCACGCCTCCTCAGAGGCCCGCGTCACCATTTCGGGCGTCAGCGATGAGCCGGGCGTCGCGGGGCGCATCTTCAATGCGCTTGCCGACGCCAACGTGAACGTCGACATGATCATCCAGAACGAGCCGGTGACCGACGACCAGAAGGCCGACCTGTCCTTCACCGTCGGGCGCGACGAGTTGCGGACGGCCACCGAGGCGATCGAAAAGCTGAATGTCGGCGAGAAGGTCCTGGCCGACGAGAAAATCGGCAAGGTTTCGATCGTCGGTGCGGGCATGCGCAGTCAACCCTGGCGTCGCCGCAAAGGTCTTCGAAACGCTCGGCGAACAGGGGATCAACATCGAGATGATCTCCACGTCACCGATCAAGATTTCCTGCGTGATCTCGTCCGAGCAGGTGCCGGACGCCGTGAAGGCACTCCATGCCGCCTTTGAGCTTGGTGACGGAGGCATCCAGCCAGAGGACCCGACCGGGGTCCACCGTCCAACGGTCGCGTCTAACCCCGACGGTCTAGGGACGTAGTTCGACGAACCCCGCGGCGGCAAAGTCGCCGTCGAACGCCAGCGCGTCGGCGAGCCCGTTGCGACGCATGAACGCGAAGCTCGTCGCGTCCACGAACGAGTACTCACGCTCGTCGTGGCGGCGAAGCCAGGCAAGCGCTTCCCGCTCGAGCTTTTGGTCCAGGTGGACGACTTCTATTCGTGAGCGCGACAAGCTGTCAAGGAAGCGAACCGCGGCCGAATGACCTTCTCGGCGGCGAAGAAGCGTCCAGGTCTCTCCTTGGATCTGGCTGGTGGTGACGAGAGTTCGGCCTTTCGGCAGGCCGAGCTGGGTCGCCGCCGAGTGATTCCTGTCGCCGGGGACGATCCCAGCGAAGAAGAATGATGTATCGACGAAGGTCATCCTCGGCTGCGGTCGGCAATCGGCCCGTAGAGCACGTCGTCGATTGTTTCACCGGGGCGCAGGCCGCCGCTGACGCCGCTTCCAAACATCTGGAGAATGGGGTCCTCGGCGGCCCCGTCAACCGTCTCCACGCGTTGGCGCAGACATTGCCGCACCACTTCGGCTTTCGAGATTCCCTCGCGAGCAGCCTCCTTGCCGAGAGCTTCGTCCAGCTCTGGCTCGAGCGAGATCTGTAGGCGCTTCATCCTGGCCAAGTTACATCACTTTCTACCGAGTGATGTAAGCAGTTCGCGCCAGCTACGTCAACGAAGTCGCGCAGATCGGTGACGGCCTGTCCGCAATACTCAAGCCATGGCAGCTGCCGAGGGATATCGCATCGGCGTGCTGGGCGCCACGGGCGCCGTCGGCTCAACCATTCTGGATGTCCTGGCCGAGCGGCAGTTTCCGCTTACCGAGCTCGTGCCACTCGCCTCCGCGCGCTCGGCGGGCAAGCGCATCGAGTGGAACGGGCAGGAGATTGAGGTCCAAGAGGTTTCGCTGGAGTCGATCCAGGGGCTGGACGTCGTCCTCTCGTCGGCCGGCGGATCGGTCAGCGCCGAATGGGCTCCGCAGATCGTCGCTGCGGGGGCGGTGGTGGTCGACAACACCAGCTTCTGGCGCCAGCATTCAGATGTTCCGCTGGTCGTTGCCGAGGTCAACCCGGAAGCGATCGAGTCGCACTCGGGAATCGTCGCGAACCCCAACTGCACGACGATGCAGATGATGGTTGCCCTGGCGCCGATCCAGCGCGAGATCGGCATCGACCGCCTCGTCGTCTCCACCTATCAGTCGGTCTCAGGCACCGGCCAGAAGGCGATCGACGAGTTGAACGCTCAGACGCGCGCCGTGCTTGCGGGTGAGCGGCCCGAAGCCAGCGTCTATCCGCACCCGATTGCCTTTAACGTCGTGCCGCAGGTCGAGAGCTTCTTAGACGGCGACGACTACACGACCGAGGAGCGCAAGGTCATGGCGGAGACATCGAAGATCCTGGGTGTGAGCAAGGACGAGCTTCGTGTCTCGGCCACGTGCGCGAGGGTCCCGGTGGTCACGGGCCACTCGATCTCGGCGAATGTGGAGACCCCTAAGGACTTTTCGCCGGAGGAGTGTCGCGAACTTCTCGCTGGCGCCGCCGGGGTGGTGGTCGTCGATAATCCCGGCGATGGTCTTTATCCGCTTGCGACTGACGTGACCGGGCGCGACGAAGTGCTTGTCGGCCGGATCAGGCGCGACCCTTCACACGATCGCTGCCTCAACATGTGGATCGTCGGCGACAACCTCCGCAAGGGCGCTGCAACTAACGCGGTGCAGCTCGCCGAGATCCTCGCCGAGCGCGACCTGATGCGGGTGCCCTCCGGCGCCGCGTTCGGCTGAGCCTCGCCGGCTACTCGAGACGCGGTCGAGGAAGCGCTCGGCGAGTGCCCGAAAAAAGTCGCCGCGCGTGACGATGGCGTGTACCCGTCCCTGGGTGGCGACCGGGATCACGAGCACGCGATGGTGGAGGAACAGCTCGGCGAGCTGGGTATCCGAGTAGTCGTCTCTCAACGATACGTGGTCGGTTGTCAGGTGCCTCTCGATCGGCTCGGAGATGCATGACTCACGGCGCTCGATCGCGTCGTCGATCGACCGCTTGATCATCGCCGACGATGCCAGCTCTCGCATATAGCCGGGAAACAGCGCGCTCATGAACTCCCGCTCGCCAAAGATGCCCGCGAATTTGCCGTTCGTCCACGACCGGGAGGCCAGGGACCCCGGCTCGACGACCTTGCCGTGGTCGCCTCGCCTACTGTTTCGGTGACCGACAGCGGCTCGATCTCGAGGATGGTCTCTTTGACGATTGAATCGGGCATCGGCATCCTCCTAGGCGATGTAGCGGATCGCAACGTAGGCGGACGCGAAGAGCAAGGCTGACCACCGTAACCGGGACCCCGACTCCAGAAACGCGACGAACCCGATCGGCCTGCCCGCGCGTTCGGTAAGGCCCGCGGCCGCCACGTTTGCCGCAGCAGCAATAACGGTCGCGTTCCCGCCGAAGCAGGCGCCCAGCGAAAGCGCCCACCAGTAGGCGTTGTCTCCGCTTCGCCCCGCAGCTCGGATACCACGGGGATCATCGCGGTTGTGAACGGGATGTTGTCCACGATCGCCGAGCCGACGCCACTGATCCAGACGATGCCGAGAGCTCCGCCGAGCGGTTCCCACCCGTCAAATCTTTAACACCCTCGGCGACCTGGTCGATCGCACCAGTCTCCTCGAGCGCACCGACCATTACGAACAGCGCGACGAAGAAGAACAACGTTGGCCACTCGATCTTCGAGAGGGCCTGCTCGAGGTCAATCGTCGTGACGAGAAATCCGACGGCAGCGCCGGTAAGCGCGACCGTCGCGGGCTCGATGTGAAGCGCCTGATGGGCGAAGAAGAGGAGCACCGTCCGCACCAGCACCGGACGGTCCGCCGCAGCTCGTCGTGATCTCGGATCGACGCCTGCGGCGTCGAGTTCCATGACCAGGTCGCGGTTCTCTCGTCGATCTGAAGCCTTGACCGGTAAAAGGCGTAGAGGCCCGCGATGACCACAACGAATGTGACCACCACGATCGGCGCAAGGTTCACGATGAACTCGTTGAACGAAAGGCCTGTAGCGCCCGCGATGATGATGTTCGGCGGGTCGCCGATCAGAGTCGCAGTACCCCCGATGTTCGAAGCGATCACCTCGATCACGATCAGCGGGATCGGGTCGATGTCGAGGGCATCGGCGAGGAGAAAGGTGATCGGGACGATCAGGAGGATCGTCGTCAGGTTGTCGAGGAAAGCCGACAGCACGGCGGTTGTGACCGCGAGCGAGAGGACCACCCGCAACGGCTCGCCCGCGCGAGAACTGCCCTGCGCGGATTGCGATGTAGTCGTAGACCCCGCTCTGCTGGGTCAGATAGACCAGGATCATCATCCCGGCGAGCAGCCCGATCGTGTTGAAGTCGACCGCCTCGATTGCCTGCTCCTGGCTGAACTCGCCGACAAACAGGACGACGATCGCGGCGCCCGCGAGGGCCACTTTCGTACGGTGGACGCGCTCCGACGCGATCAGCGCAAGCGCGAGCAGGAATGTGACGACGGCAACGGTCATGTCAGGTTGCCGACCAGTCTTCCCGGCGCTCCGTGTCGAGCGTACCAGCGCTTGGATAGTGCTCAAGTTCAGCCAGGGAGGCCGCCTGGCGATTCGTAGAAGAGGTGATGCAGCTCGACTTTCCGGAGGTCGTACTCGTCGTTGGCTTGCTCCGGCCGCCGCCGCGGCCTTTCGGGGTTGACGGGGAGCACGGTGCTCTCGATTTCGGTCCTGGCGGTCGGGGCGGGGATCGCGATGGCGCTACTCGACATCGTGGTGGTCGCGCCCGGCAACAAGGGCGTCGTCGAGATCATCGAGCTGGCGCTGATCCTCACGCTCTTTGCCGACGGCTTGATCGTCGACCGCGAGCTCCTGCGCATGCACTGGGGCCCGCCAGCACGAGCGATCGTGTTTGCGATGCCGATTACGCTTCTCGCTCTTGCGCTGGGGGCGAAGCTTCTCTTCCGCGAGCTTGTCGTGGGCAGAGGCTTTCCTGCTGGGCGCCGTGCTTTCGCCCACCGATCCGGTCGTGACGTCGGCCATCGTCTCGTCGACCCGGGTCCCAGAGAGATTCGCCACACCCTGAACCTGGAATCCGGCCTCAACGACGGGCTTGCGGTGCCGTTCGTACTCTTCTTTCTTGTCCTCGCTGAAGCCGAGGCGGCGCCGGTAGTGAGGCGCATCGCTTTTGGGAGAAGCTGGGAAGGGGTTAGTGATGGGTGCGGCGCTGGGCTGGACGGAGGTGTCGCGGTTCACAGGCTGCCGGGAGGGGGAATGACCCATCGCTACGAAGGTCTTTATTCGCTCGGGATCGGCTTGCTCGCGTTTGGGATTGCAGAATCAACATTCGGCAACGGCCTGGTTGCCGTTCGTTGCGGCCATTGTGCTGGGAGTGAAAGAGCACGAGCTGACTGACTCTTTTGTGAGCTTCAACGAAAACCTCTCGGCGATCTTTCAGGTCGTCATGTTTTTCCTCTTCGGCACGCTGATCGTGTCGACCGGGTTCGAGGGAAACGTTCCCGCGCTAATCGCATTCATTGTGTTCGCGCTTGTAATCGCGCGACCTGGCGCGATCGCGATCTCGTTCGCACGCAGCACGATGGCCCGCCTCTGCGGGCGTTTGTCGGTTGGTTCGGGCCCAAGGGCGTGGCGTCGATGCTGTTCGCGCTCTTCGTCCTCAACTCCCAGGCCGCTGACCGCACCCTGGTGTTCGACATCGCCGCCTTCGTGATCCTGTGCTCGATCGTCGCCCACGGCCTCACCGACACTGTCGGCGCGGGCTGGATCGAGAAGGGCTGCGCCGAAGCGGCTCGGCCGGTGGATCCGGCTAGCGAGCAACGAGCGAGCGCTGGCTCGACGATCGAAGCTGAGCTAGAGTGGTTCGCAATGACCTGGGGGGAAGCAAAGTCGATCGGGTTCGGGGTCCTGGCGCTGACGGTGGTGCTGATCACCGGGGTGGCTTCGTCCGCGAATGGGACGGTCAGAATTGCCGGCTCGACCGACACGATCTGCGCGATCAAGGACAACGGCAAGCTCGTCTGCTGGGGTTACGACGGTGGCTACGGCATCACCAATCCCCCCGCTGGCAAGTATCGCTCGGTGAGCGTTGGCGATTACCACGGCTGCGCGGTCTCGAAAAACAGCAAGCTGAGCTGTTGGGGCCGCAACAATACAGGCCAGCGCAACGCCCCGCGCGGGAAGTTCAAGGCGGTGAGCGCGGGTTCATACCACTCGTGCGGGGTCGAGAAAAGCGGCCGCGTCGATTGTTGGGGCCGAGACGACTACGGCGAAACCAAGCCGCCGAAGGGCGATTTCAAGGCCGTGAGTGCCGGGTACTTCTACACGTGCGGCCTCAAGACCAGCGGCAAGGTCGCGTGCTGGGGGTACAACTCCAACGGTCAAAGCAACCCGCCGGGCGGTCAGTTCAAGACTGTCAGCACGGGCTACAACTACCACGCCTGTGGCCTGCGTTTGAACAAAACGATCGACTGCTGGGGTAGCGACGCACAAGGCCAGTCATCGCCACCAAGCGGCAAGTTCAAGTCGGTCTCAACCGGCGAGTACCACAGCTGCGGCGTCAAGGCGAATGGAAAGGTGGTCTGCTGGGGCGACGACAGCTCGGGTCAGGCCAACCCGCTGAATGGCTTCTTCAAGTCGGTCGCTGCGGGCCATGACCACAGCTGCGGGGTCAAGACGAGTGGTTCTGTCGTCTGCTGGGGAGACAACTCATACGGCCAGCTCGACGTGCCGGATCGCTCGGCTGAAGTCCTTAGGAAGCCGCGAGCTCTTCGATAACCCGGCGAGCCGTCGCCTCGTCGACCTCAGCCTGCTTGGCGTAAAGATGCGTCGCCTCGTCCAAGCGCCCGAACAGCACCAACTGCTGGATCTCGGGAGAAGGTTCGAGGAGCTCTCGTCGCTCACGCGGCCGCTCCGGTGAGGCGGTCCACCACTGCATCGGTCGACGCGATGTGTCGGTTCATTCCCAGTGCCTTCGGCTCGTACCCCATCGCCAGGCCAATCAACTGAGGAAGGTGGAGAACGGCGAGACCGAGGTCGCGGTTGACCACCTTCGCCGCCTCGGGCTGCTGGAGGTCGAGATTGAGGTGGCAGAGCGGGCAGGGCGTGACCAGGCAGTCCGCGCCCTGATCGATCGCGTCGCCGACGTGCGTGCCCGATTGACGTGAGCGAGGTGTCGCGGTTCATCGTGATGACGGGGAAGCCGCAGCACTTACGCGCTCCGTCGTAGTCGACGACCGTGCCGCCGACGGCTTCGATCACCTTCTCGAGGTAGAGGTCGCGCTCTGGGAATTCCTCATAACCGAGGCGGTCCTTCGGGCGCAGCACGTAGCAGCCGTAAAAGGGGCCAACTCGCAAGCCTTCGAGAGGGCGCGTGACCTTGGACTTCAGAGTCTCGAGGCCGATGTCCTCAACCAGGAGCCAGAGAAAGTTCTTGTTCGTGAAGCCGTCCTTGCCGGCCACATACTCGAGGCCTTCTCCAGCGAGCGCCTCGTTGATGTGCTTGCGGTACTGGGCGTTGGCGTCCAGGCGCTCCTGGCATTCGGATTGGGCGCCCTGGCACGTCGAGCAGATGTTCATCATCGCCAGGCCGGTCTCCTGGGCGAGCGCGAACGTGCGTGCGTTCAGGGTGTCCGCGAGCTCCTGGTTGTGCTCGGCGATGACGCCAGCTCCGCAGCAGTTGGCGCGGTCGAGCGTGACGAGTTCGATGTCGAGGCCTTCGGCGACCATCGCCATCGAGCCGTGGAGCTCAGTCGTGAAGCCGCGCGATACGCAGCCGGGCCAGTAAGCGAGCCTCATGCCGTTGCCTCCTCGGTCTCTTCGGCAGACGAATCATCCGCCTCCGCCATGTCTTCGTCAGTACCGGTGATGTACAGATTGAGCTGCCACTTGGATTCCTCGGCGCGCTCGTAGATCTTTTCCACCTTCTCCTGGGCATTGCCCGGGAGCTTCGGGTGGATGCCCGGGATGAGCTTCGAGAGCGAGCGCATCTTGCCCGTCTTGATCCCGCGGATGGCTGTGGGGATCGATTCGAGGAGGCCCTTCATCGCCGCGGGCCGGGGAGCGAGCTTGCCCTTGACTCCTGGGGCAAAGGACTCCTGCAGGAGAAGTGACTCGTCGAGCGTCCCCTTCTTTTCGATGATCTTCACGAAAGCAGCCTCGTGGCGGTGGCCGTTGTTCGCATCGTCGATTTCGGCTTCGCCGGCGGCGCGGCGGAGCCTCATGATCTGATTCATCGGGTCGACGCCCTTGGGGCAGGCGGTGATGCAGCTGAAGCAGTGGGTGCAGTCGTAGATGCCGTGCGGGTCCTGCGCGAGGTCGTACAGGCGCTCCTTGGACTCGACGTCGCGCGGGTCGCCGACGAAGCGGTAGGCCTTGGCGAGCGCGGCCGGTCCGATGAAGTCAGGGTCGGCCTCCATCGAGAGGCAGGCGGAGACGCACGCCCCGCACTGGATGCACGAGATCGTCTGCGTGATGTCGACCATGTTCTCGTGAGGAACGACGCGCTCGCGCTCGGGCGGGTTGCCGTCGTCGAGAAGCCACGGTGTGACGCGGCGCATCTTCTTCCAGTGCGTCGCCTCCATGTCGGTCACGAGATCCTTGATCACGGGCATGTTTCCCATCGGCTCAACGACGATCGGGTCGTTCGAACCGTTCATGCGGTTGGCCGCCTCGTGAGCCTCGCCAAGTTGCGTCTTGCAGGCGAGGGTGGACTGGCCGTTCACCTTGACGCCGCACGAACCGCAGATCGCGGCACGGCAGGAACAGCGCACGGCAAGCGAGCCGTCCTGGCGGTCCTTCGCCTGGAGCAGGCCGTCGAGGACCGAAAGGGTGGGGTCGAGGTCGACCTGGAAGTCCTCCCAGTAGGGCCCGGCGGGGCCGCGGTCGTCGGCCTCGGGCTTCTGCCGCCGGACTCGGAGCGTGTAATCCGCCATCAGTAAGTCCTTTCTTGAGGCTGCCAGTCGGTGATCGTGACCTCCGAGTAGGAGATCTCCGGTCCGTCGCCGTTCATGGTGAGATCGATGTGCTTGAGCCATTCGTCGTCGTTTCGCTCCGGGAAGTCCGTGCGGAACTGAGCACCGCGGCTTTCCTCACGGTGCATCGCACCAAGGCAGGTGCACTCGGCCGAGTCGAGCATGAAGCCGAGCTCGATCGCACCCAGGACGTCCTGGTTGAACACCGTGCCGCGGTCGTCGATGTAGGCGGTCTTGAGCTCTTCCTTCAGGCGCTTGACGACGTCGAGAGCGATCTCGATCGAGGCCTTCTCGCGGAAGACGGCGACGTGCTTGTCCATCGTCTGTCCTAGCTCGAGCTTGATCTCGGAGATGCGCCGGCCCTCGCCGCGCTCGCGGCCGATGATGTCAGCGACCTGTTTCTCCTCGTCGGCGAGGATCGTGCGGGAGACGCGGCCGAAGTCGTTTCGCTTGGCGCGGTTGGCGGCGTGCTCGCCGGCGCGGCGGCCGAAGATGAGGGTGTCGAGGAGCGAGTTCGCGCCAAGGCGGTTGCCGCCGTGGACCGAGACGCACGCGCACTCGCCGGCCGCGTAGAGCCCCGGAACGTTGGTTGCGCCGTGGATGTCGGTCTTGACTCCGCCCATCGTGTAGTGGTTGCCGGGCTTGATGTGGATGGGCTCCTGGGTGATGTCGACGCCCGCGAAGTCGCGGCCGACCAGGACGATCTCGCGAAGCGCCTCGTGAACCCGCTTCTTCGGCACGACGGTGACGTCAAGTGCGACGGTGCCGTCGGGAAACCCGCGGCCCTCGTTGATCTCGGTCTGTTCGGCTCGTGAAACGACGTCGCGCGAAGCAAGTTCCATTTTGTTGGGCGCGTAGCGCTCCATGAAGCGCTCGCCCTTTGCGTTAAGGAGGTGGGCGCCCTCGCCGCGGGCGCCCTCGGTGATCAGGAAGCCCTTGCCCGCCAGCGTCGTCGGGTGGTACTGGATCATCTCCATGTCCATCAGCGGCGCGCCGACCCGGTAGGCCATGGCGATGCCATCGCCGGTGCAGATGAGGGCATTGGTGGTCGGGCGCCAGATCTGGCCGTTGCCGCCGGTCGCGAGGATCACGTTCTTCGCCTCGAACAGCTCCATCGACCCGTCGCGCACGCTGCGGGTGACCGCGCCGACGCACTCGCCGGCGTCGTCTATCGCGAGCGCGGTCGTGAAGTACTCCTCGTAGCGGTCCACTGAGTCCGAGTGCTTCATCAGCTGCTCGTAGAGCACGTGCATGATGGCCTGGCCGGTGATGTCGGCGACGTAGTAGGTGCGAGCTGCAGAGGCGCCGCCGAAGGCGCGGGTGCCCAGCTTGCCCTCGCCGTTTCGGTGGAAGGGAACGCCCAGGTGCTCGAGGTGGATGATCTCGTCGGGCGCCTCGCGGCACATGATCTCGATCGCGTCCTGGTCTCCCAGGTAATCCGAGCCCTTGATCGTGTCGAATGCGTGCGACTCCCATGAGTCGTCGGGGTTGAGCGCCGCGTTGATCCCGCCCTGTGCGGCGTTCGAATGCGAGCGCACCGGGTGGACCTTGGAGATGATGCCGACGGACACGCCGGTCTCAGCAGCAGCAAGCGCCGCGCGCTGCCCTGCGAGCCCTGCTCCGATTACCAGTACATCGTGTCGAGGCATCTGCGGCGGCGCACTTTATTGGAACCGCGCAGGCACAAATCCGACGCTTTCGCTTGGGAAACGGACCCGCTCGCGCCGAGAGTCGGCTACTGGGCTTCGAGTGGGCCCGACCGCGCCCCGCAGCTTGTGGATCATCGCCTTGCGGTACTCGCGGTTCAGTTCGCCGATGACCTTGATCGAGATGTTCTGCGGGCAGACCTGCTGGCACTCGCCCGTGTTGGTGCACGCGCCGAAGCCCTCGTCATCGTGCTGGCGGACCATCGACCGCACGCGGTGGTGGCGCTCGGGCTCGCCCTGGGGCAGCAGGTTGAGGTGCGTGACCTTGGCGCCCGTGAACAGCATCCCCGAGCCGTTCGGGCAGGCGGCAACGCATGCTCCGCAGCCGATGCAGATCGCGGCGTCCATCGCCGCCTCCTGAATCTCCGGATGGATCGGCACCGAGTTCGGCTCTGGCTTTGGACCGGCGTTGACGGACACGTATCCACCGGACTCGACCACGCGGTCAAAAGCGGAGCGGTCGACCATGAGGTCGCGCAGAACGGGGAACGCCGTGGCGCGGAACGGTTCGACCGTGATCTCCTGGCCGTCTTCGAAGTCGCGCATGTAGATCTGACAGCTCGTGACCCGGCGCGGGCCGTGGGGCATGTCGTCGATCAGGAGCGAGCAGCTCCCGCAGATTCCCTCGCGGCAGTCGTGGTCGAACGCGACCGGCCGCCTGCCCTCGCTCAAGAGCCTGTCGTTCAGGACGTCCAGCATCTCGAGGAACGACGCGTCCTCGTCGATCTCAACGTCCTCGTAACGCTCGAAGCCGCCGTCCATGTCCCGCTCCGGCTGTCGCCAGATCTTGAGCGTGACCTTCACTTGTAGCTCCTCGTCGACGGCGTTATCGCCTCGAACTCGAGTTCCTCAGTCTGCATCTCCGGCTCCTCGCCTTCACCCTTCCACTCCCATACCTGCACGTTCTGGTGGTGCCTGTCGTCGCGCTCGGCCTCGCCCTCGTCGCTCTGGTACTCCTCGCGAAGGTGACAGCCGCACGACTCCTCGCGCACGAGCGCGTCGCGGCACATCAGCTCGGCCAGCTCGAGGAAGTCCGCAATGCGGCCGGCGTACTCGAGCGTCTGGTTGATGCCGCGGTCGCTCGGCTCGATTCGGAGATCCGACCAGAACGCCTCGCGGAGCTCGCGCACCTTCCCGATCGTCTCCTCAAGCCCGTCCTTTTCGCGCGTGATTCCGCAGTGGTCGAGCATCAGGTGGCCGAGCTCGCGGTGGAACTCGGTGTGCGGCGTGGTGCCGCCGATGCCGAGGAGCGACGCAACACGGCCTTCCACGTCCGCCTGAGCGGCGTCAAAAGCGGGGTGGTCGGTCGAGACGTGGTCGGTGATGCCGGAAACCCAGTTGGTGACCGTGTGGGGCGCGATGAAGTAACCGTCGGCGAGGCACTGCATCATTGCGCTGGCGCCCAGGCGGTTGGCGCCGTGGTCGGAGAAGTTGGACTCCCCGATCGCAAACAGGCCGGGAATCGTGGTCTGGAGCTCGTAGTCGACCCAAAGGCCGCCCATCGAATAGTGAGGAGCCGGGTAGATCATCATCGGCGTTTTCCACGGGGAGTCGCCGGTGATCCGCTCGTACATCTGGAAGAGGTTTCCGTAACGGTCCTCGATCACGTCGGCGCCGCGGTCTGAGATCGCGTCGCGGAAGTCGAGATAGACGGCGCGTCCCGTGGCGCCGACGCCGAGGCCGTCGTCGCAGACGATCTTTGCCGCACGCGATGCGACGTCGCGCGGCACGAGGTTGCCGAAGCGCGGATAGCGCTCTTCGAGGTAGTAGTAGCGGTCGTCCTCGGGGATGTCCTCGGGCGCTCGGTCCTCGTCCTCTCTGCGGGGAACCCACACGCGGCCGTCGTTGCGCAGTGACTCTGACATCAGCGTTAGCTTCGACTGGTAGTGCCCGGTTGCAGGGATCGATGTGGGATGGATCTGCGTGAAGCAGGGGTTCGCAAAGGCGGCCCCGCGCCGATGGGCCCGCCAGGCCGCGGTCACGTTGCAGCCCATCGCGTTCGTCGAGAGGTAGTAGACGTTGCAGTAGCCGCCGGAGGCGAGGACAACGGCGTCGGCGGCGTGGCGCTCGATCTCGCCGGTGATGAGGTTGCGGGCGATGATCCCGCGTGCCTGCCCGTCGACGATCACGACGTCGAGCATCTCGTGGCGGTTGTGAACGGTCGCGCTGCCGGTCGAGACCTGGCGCTGAAGCGCCGAGTAGGCGCCGAGGAGCAACTGCTGCCCGGTCTGGCCGCGGCAGTAGAAGGTGCGCTCGACCAGCACGCCGCCGAACGAGCGCGTCGCGAGCATGCCGCCGTACTCGCGGTTGAACGGGACGCCCTGGGCAACGGCCTGGTCGATGATGTTGGTCGAGGTCTCGGCGAGGCGCCACACGTTCGCCTCGCGCGCCCGGAAATCGCCGCCCTTCATCGTGTCGACGAAGAGGCGCCGCACGGAGTCGCCTTCGTTGGCGTAGTCCTTGGTTGCGTTGATGCCGCCCTGCGCCGCAATCGAGTGGGCGCGCCGCGCGGAGTCCTGGAAGCAGAAAGCGTCGACCGTGTAGCCCTGGCCGGCGAGGGTCGCCGCTGCGCTTGCGCCCGCGAGCCCCGTGCCGACGACGATGATCCGGTGGTCCGCGCGCTGGCGCGGGCCGACCAGGCGGTGGTCATCGAGCCAGTTGTGCCACTTGTCCTCGATCGGCCCCGAGGGAATGCGCGGGTTCAGACTCACCATCAACAGCACTTGCCTCTTTCGGGGCAAAGCCCCTCATCCCACAACTTCATCCGATCACCCCGGTCCAGAAGGCGATCGGCACCGCGATGAAGCCGATGCTGACCGCGTAGGCGACGAAGGACGCTGTGCGGCGAATCGTCGGGTTGCGGTTGGGCTTGTCCCAGCCGCCGGTCTGGAAGAAGCTCCAAACCGCGTGGCGCAGGTGCAAGCCCAGGGCGACCGCGGCCGCAATGTAGATGACGACGAAGATCGGGCCGTCGAAGGCCGCGTTGAGATTCGAATACACAGCGCCCTGGTGCCAGTCTCCAGGGTCCACCGTTCCGGTGGTGAAGTGAAGGATGTGGAAGATCACGAAGGCGAGTAGGAAGTAGCCACCAACCTGCATCGTCCGCGTGGAGAGGGAGCGCTTGATCACGGGCGGGCGCCGTCCTTCTGGCCGCGCAGCCCGGTTGCGTCCAGCCAGCTGAGTCACCGCGACGATGTGGATGACGAATGAGAAGAGGAGCAGCGCGCGCACTACCCAGAGCACGCCATTGCGCGGGATCACGGGGTCGCCGACGGTTCGCAGGAACTCGGCGTAGTTGTCGATCGCGGCGCCGTTCGATCCGCCGCCCTGGAAGGCCTTGAGGTTTCCCGCCATGTGAAGGATTACGTAGCCGATCAGGACGGCGCCTGTCAGAGCCACCACCTGTTTCTTGCCGACCGACGACTCCCACCACTCGCGGATCCACGCACCGCGTGTGGGAGCCGAACCTTGCTCTGCCGGCATCGTGGCTGGCGCGCTCACAATCGCGATCCTACGGCCTGAGCGACGGCCGGGTGAAGCTCAGCCGCTATGGACGCTGGGCTTCGCCCGAGAGCGCGTCTCGCAGGGCGCGGCCGACCTGTTCGGCGGTAACGATGCCGCGCAACCTGCCATCGGCGTCGACGGCCACCAGGGCACCGAGCCGGCGAAGAGCATCGTTGCCGAGCAGCGAGTCGAGTGGCGCGTCATCGCGGACCTGGAGGGATTCCGACTCGTCGGCTTCCAGAACCTCCGAGACAAGTTTCGAGGCGCGAGCGTCATCCGGCACGGCGTCGGCGGCGTCTCGCACGATCAACCCGAGGAAGCGATGGGCCGCGTCGGTCACGGGGAACCACGGCCACCGGTAGCGCAGGAAGAACTCGTCGAGAGCGTTCTCAACCGTCTCGCCGGAGTCGATCGTCACGGGCTCTGAGTCCATCACGTCGGCAACGCTGATGCCCTCGATCTTCGAGGCGAATTCGGTGCGCCGCACGGTGCCGCGTGCCGCCGAGCCGATCAGAAGGCCGGTCATGGCAAGCCAGATGCCGCCGATCAGGTCGTTGGCCGCCAGGAGCAGGAACAGGCCCAGGCCGATGAAGATGTAGGAGATTCCCTGGCCCATGAGCGCGGCGAACTTCGTCGCTCGGTTGCGATCGCCCGTGACCTTCCACGCGATCGCCCGGGCAATCCGCCCGCCGTCCAGGGGAAACGCTGGGATCAGGTTGAACACGAGCACCACCAGATTCAGGCTGGCGAGCCACGCGATCACCGCGAGGGGGCCGGAGATATTGGCGCCCTCGTCGACCAGCATCGCTTCGAAGAAGTCGTGCTTGGACCCGGCGAGGACGATCCCGGCGAGCACGGCGACTGCCGCGATCACGAGCGTTACGAACGGCCCGGCGGCAGCCACGCGAAACTCGACTCCCGCGGACTCGGTGTCCTTCTTCATGTGCGCGAGACCGCCGAACAGCCAGAGCGTGATCTCGGAGATCCCGATCCCGTTCCGCGTTGCGACCAGGGCGTGACCCAGCTCGTGGAGGACGATCGAAGCGAAGAAGGCGAGCGCGCTGACAACCGCGAGTACGTAGGGCTCCATTGATCCGTCAGCTGCGCCGGTGACCGTGTCGTAGAAGCCTGAGAGCCAGATCACGACGAGAAACAGGACGACGAACCACGAGTAGTCCACCGCGATCCGGATGCCGCGAACGTGAAAGAGGGTTAGCGCTCCGCGCGCCGACACCGCGTCTACCCGCAGTCGTAAATCAGAGGGCCCTGGTCGTCCTGGAGCCCCTGCGCAATGGCTGCGGGCGAAGTCGCGAGGCCTTCATCCTCCAAACCTTGGAGGGTGAGCGTCACGGTATGGCCGTCCGCTTCGATACCGGGAACTTTCCAGCCGATGCTGGCAAGGTCACTTTGCAAGGAACGAGCAACCTTGTCCTTGTCGGCGATGCCGTCGACGTTGATGTAGAACGTCGCGTTGCCATCCACCGTGTCGGTGAACGTGAGCGACTGGACGCACTCCAGGCCCTTCGTGTCCGGTATTTGTGCGAACACGACAGGCGCGTCCAGGTCGTGAAGGAGGTCGAGCTCTCCGGCGTCGGACGGCTTCGCTTCTCCTGACGCGACCGAGTTGACGAGATCCGCGTTGTATCCGAGGACCAGGAACCCATCTCCGGCTCCAACCGCGGTATAGGTGAGCTGCTCCGGGTCGCCATCGGTCGAGACCAAGTCACCGTCCTGTGACCAGCCAGCGTCCTTGAGGGAATCGGCAATGTCGTCGAACGGCTGCGTTGTGGACACGAGCGTTACCGAGCCATCGAGGATGAACTGATGTCCGGCGTAGGCTGTGATCAAGGAGTGGTCAAGTGCTGAGCGGACCGGGTTGTCTGAAAGCTGTGAAACGTCACGAAGCGCGTAGAACGTGCTGAAGGCAAACCGCAGATCCTCTGCTGCCCCTCCCACGCTCAGCGGATCGGCATCCTCTGGCAGTCCAGCGGCTTCCTTCGACGCCGCGACATCGACGGCCGTGATGCCGGTCATGGGTGCATTCGGAACCTTGGCTGCGAGCTCCATCGCGGTGAGGTCGCCAGTCGCGTCAGCTGAGCTTCCACAGCCGGCAGCTGCCAGTAGCCCTAGTGAAATGCAGACGAGGCTCGAAATTCCCCTGGACACGCGCGAGACGGTAGCGAAAGGGGCTAAACGCCTAAACAGGGTCGGTGAACTTGGCCGGTTCCCCGGAGATTGCTGACGTAACAGCTGCGATCTGGTTCGGACTGCCGATCAGCCCGCGCTGGAGCTCGGCCTCGAGCGCAAGGACGTCTTCGCTTCGTGAGCGGTAGGCGTCGTTCAGGAGTTGCTTGGCGGCCCGAATCGCGTGCGGCGACTTCGACGCAATGTCTTCGGCAAGGGCCGTCGCATCAGCGAGCGGATCTTCGGAGATGCGCGTGACCAGGCCCAGCTCGAGCGCTTCGTCTGCCTCGACCATGCGGCCCGTGAAGGCCAACTCCTTCGCGACGTCCAGCGGCACGAGTGCGGGAAGGACCTGGGTGATTCCCATGTCAGGAACGAGCCCGTACTTGATCTCCATGATGCAGATCCGCGTACCTGGCGCCGCGATCCGGATATCGGCGCCAAGCGCGATCTGCGCGCCGCCGCCCAGGCAATTGCCGTGAAGAGCGGCGACCACCGGCATCGGCAGGCGCTGCCAGTCATAAGAGACGCGCTGGACGATGTTCGCAACTTCGCCCTCGTGGAAAGTGATCATGTCGTCGACGCCGACTTCGCCGCCCATGAAGCTCGGGAAGTCGAGGCCCGAGCAGAAGCTTGGCCCGTCGCCCGACAGCACCACCGCGCGGACGTCATTTCGCTCCTGAAGCTCGTCGGTGGCTCGGTCGAGAGCCTGGAACATCGGCCAGTCGAGTGCGTTGTGCTTGTCGCCCCGTACGAGCCGGACGGCTGCGATGCCGCCGGAAACCTCGGTGCGGACGCGCTCCTCGCTCATGCTGCAACCGGCGCGTGGCGCTCGATGATGCGGCTGAAGTCGGTCCCGGCCGGCAGCGTGCCGAAGGCCCGGCCCGAGTCGCCGCCGAGACGTGACGCGCAGAATGCGCTTGCCACGGCTTCGTCGCCGAACCGCAGGAGCAGCGACCCCTGAAGGACGAGCGCCATCCGCTCGACCACACGGCGCGCCCGCGACTCGATCGTTTCGATGTCGGTCAGCTCGTTCTGGAGCTCGACCATCGCCGCGTCCAGGCGCTCGTCGGAACCGGAGGATTCGTTGACTTCCGCCAGGAAGGCCTCGAGAGCCGCCGGATTCTTCGCCATCCCACGCAGGACGTCGAGGCACTGGACGTTGCCCGAGCCCTCCCAGATTCGCGTTCAGCGGAGATTCCCTGTAGAGCCGGGGCATCCCCGACTCCTCGACAAACCCGTTGCCGCCGAAGCACTCGAGCGCCTCGGCCGCGTGGGTGGGCGCCCGCTTGTTGATCCAGTACTTGAGGACCGCGTTGGCAAGGCGGCGGAACTCGATCGCGCCCCGGTCGCCCGCCGCTGACTCGTCGTAGGAGCGGGCAAGGCGCATCATCCCGATCGTCGCGGCCTCGGACTCGATCGCCAGATCCGCCAGGACGTTCCTGCATGAGCGGCTGGTCGACCAGGAGCTTGCCGAACGCGGCGCGCTGCGACGTGTGATGGATCGCGGCGGAGACCGCCGCGCGCATCGCCCGGAGCCGCCGATCACGCAGTCGAGACGGGTGTGGTTGACCATCTCGATGATCGTCGGAACCCCGCGGCCCTCCTCGCCGACCATACGCGCCCAGGCGCCTCGGAACTCGACCTCAGAAGACGCGTTGGAGCGATTGCCGAGTTTGTCCTTGAGACGCTGGATATGAATGCGGTTGCGCTCGCCGTCGGGCAGAGAAGCGGGGAAGGAGGAAGCACGAGAGTCCGCCGGCGGCCTGGGCGAGGACGAGGAACGCGTCGCACATCGGCGCCGAGCATGAACCACTTGTGGCCCGTCAGCTCGTACTCGGCACCGGGTCCGCCGCCGTTGAGAGGCGCGGCAACCGTGGTGTTCGCCCTGACGTCCGAGCCGCCCTGCTTCTCGGTCATCGCCATTCCGCACAGCGCACCGGCCTTGTCGGGAGCGGGGCGGAGGCGCTCGCCGTCGTACGAGGTGGAGAGGAAGCGTTGCTCCCACTCGGCCGCGATCTCAGGCTGAGCGCGGATCGCCGGGATGGCTGAGTAGGTCATCGAGATCGGGCAGCCCACGCCCGCGTCGGCGGTGAAGGACATGAACATCGCTGCGCGCACGACGTGCGCTCCGGGCTGCGGCTCTCGCCATGGGAGAGCGTGAATGCCGAAGCCGATTCCCGCCGTCATCAGCTCGTGCCACGCGGGATGAAACTCCACCTCGTCGATCCGGTGCCCAAAGCGGTCGTGGGTGACGAGCCTCGGCTCGTTCTCGTTCGCCTCGCGGCCCCATCGCTGCGCCTGCTCGGAGCCTGAGAACGCTCCAACCTCGCTGACGCGATCCTCGGCCCAGTCGCCACCTTCGCGGCGGAGCGCCTCGGTGAGGACGCGGTCGGCGGTGAAGACGTTGTAGTTCTCGAGCGGCGAGGCCTGGTTCAGGACCTCGTGCGTCGCGTGCGCGCTTTCACGCTCAGTGGAGGCCATCGGCGTGGATGGTACGCCGAAAGTCGTTTGAGTCGCCTATGTGTCGACGCAAACGACTCTCGGCCGCCACGGCGGGCCGTGTGCTCCCGATAGCCTGCGCCGTCCGCGACCCTCGGAGGAAGGCCAGATGGCGAAGATCGAAGTGAAGAACCCCATCGTCGAGCTCGACGGCGACGAGATGACCCGCATCATCTGGGAGTTCATCAAGGAGCAGTTGATCCTTCCGTACCTCGACGTCGAGCTCCTCTACTACGACCTCGGTATCGAAAAGCGCGACGAGACCGAGGACCAGATCACGGTCGACGCTGCGAACGCCATCAAGGAGCACGGCGTCGGCGTTAAGTGCGCGACGATCACCCCGGACGAGGCCAGGGTCGAGGAGTTCGGCCTCAAGTCCATGTACCGCTCACCGAACGGCACGATCCGCAACATCCTCGGCGGCGTCATCTTTCGCGAGCCGATCGTGATCTCGAATGTCCCGCGCCTCGTGCCGGGCTGGACGAAGCCGATCATCGTTGGGCGTCACGCGTTCGGAGACCAATACCGAGCCGAGGACACATTGATCCCCGGCGAGGGCAAGCTGACGCTGACGTGGACCCCCAAGGACGAGGGCGAGCCGATCGAGATCGACGTCTTCGACTTTCCCTCGAGCGGGATCGCGATGGCGATGTACAACCTCGACGATTCGATCCGGGACTTCGCTCGCGCCTCGATGCGTTATGGGCTGGAGCGCGGCCTGCCGGTCTACCTGTCGACCAAGAACACGATCCTCAAGAAGTACGACGGGCGTTTCAAGGACCTCTTCCAGGAGATCTTCGATTCCGAGTTCAAGTCCGACTTCGACGACGCCGGCATCACCTACGAACACCGGTTGATCGACGACATGGTCGCCGCGGCGCTCAAGTGGGAGGGCGGCTACGTCTGGGCGTGCAAGAACTACGACGGTGACGTCCAGTCCGACACCGTCGCCCAGGGCTTCGGCTCACTGGGTCTCATGACCTGCAGTGCTGATGACGCCCGACGGCAAGACGGTGGAGGCCGAGGCGGCGCATGGCACCGTGACCCGCCACTTCCGCGAGCACCAGAAGGGCAATCCCACCTCAACCAATCCGATCGCCTCGATCTTCGCGTGGACCCGCGGTCTCCAGGCCCGCGGGCGCATGGACGAGACACCGGAGGTGAGCGAGTTCGCCGAAACGCTCGAGCGGATCTGCATTGAGACGGTTGAGAGCGGGAAGATGACCAAAGACCTCGCGCTACTCATCGGCAAGGACCAGGATTTTCAGTCAACGCAGGAATTTCTCTCGTCGATCGACGAGAACCTTCAGAAGGAGATGAACTGACCAAATGAGCACCCCCGTCAAAGTCACCGTCACCGGCGCAGCGGGCCAGATCGGCTACGCCCTTCTCTTTCGCATCGCCTCGGGCGAGATGCTCGGCAAGGACACTCCCGTCCACCTGAACCTTCTCGAGATCCCAGACGCGGTCAAGGCAGCCGAGGGCACCGCCATGGAGCTCGACGACTGCGCCTTTCCGCTTCTATCCGGCGTCGACATCTTCGATGATCCGGGCAAGGCATTCGACGGCTGCAACATCGGCCTCCTCGTCGGTGCGCGCCCGCGCGGGCCTGGCATGGAGCGCTCCGACCTCCTCGAGGCCAACGGCGGCATCTTCAAACCGCAAGGCGAGGCGATCAACGCCGGCGCCGCGGACAACATCAAGGTGCTCGTAGTCGGCAACCCGGCCAACACGAACGCGCTGATCGCGATGTCGAATGCGCCCGACGTGCCGAAGGAGCGGTTCACGGCGATGCTGCGCCTCGATCACAACCGTGCCATCGCCCAGCTCGCCGGCAAGCTTGGCGTGGGCGTCTCCGACATTACGAACATGACCGTGTGGGGCAACCACTCCACGACGCAGGTTCCGGACCTCGGCAACTGCCAGGTCAATGGCGAGTCGGCGTGGATGGAGGTCGACGACGAGAGCTGGATCTTCGACGATTTCATCCCGACCGTTGCCAAGCGCGGCGCCGCGATCATCGACGCGCGCGGTGCGTCGTCTGCTGCATCGGCTGCGAACGCTGCGATCGACCACGTTCATGACTGGGTTCTCGGCACCCCGGAAGGTGACTGGGTCTCGATGGGGATCCCGGCTGACGGCTCCTACGACATCCCGGAGGGGATCATCTCGGGATACCCCGTCAAGTGCTCGAACGGCGAATACGAGATCGTGCAGGACCTGCGCATCGGGGACGCGATCCGCGAGCGGATCGACGCGACGGTGGCCGAGCTCCAGGAGGAGCGGAGCGCGGTCGAGAGCCTGCTTTAAGCGGTCGAGCCGTCGTTAGCTTGCGGCTGGGTGGTAGGCGCGGCCGTCCTTCGTGACCTTGCCCTCGCCCTGGAGCTCGGTGAGAACGCGGTACATGTAGTTGGGCTTGATGCCGAGCTGGCTTGCGATCTCAGACGCGCTGAGACCAGGGCTCTCGGTGATCAGCTTGACCGCTTGCTCGGCTCGCGTGCCGCCGCGCCGGCGCCGGCGGCGCCGGCCGTTGGATGACGTGGGCGCGCCGGAGGAGCCGCGCGGCCGGCCGGGGCCGCGCTTGCCCTCGCGCCCGTCGGTGAGGCTGGCAAGGGCGCGCTCGAGCTTTGCTCGCTCATCGTCGAGCTCGCGGATGCGGGCGCGAAGGAGGTCGGCCGCCTCAGCGACGGCGTTGGTGGCAGAGGCCATGAAGAGAAGTCCCTTCTGTAAGTGTGAATATCAACGCGAATACAGGCGCTGAAAGAGTGGAAACTTACAGTGACTCTACTCGAAGGTAAGGGTGAGTCAGTTGCTGCGCTTACGCGGGAGCGTGCCGAAGACGGCATCCCAGATCGGCGACGACACGCCGTATCCGTAGCGATGGTCTTGGAAGTGGTGGCGCATGTGCTGCTCGCGCAGGCGCTTGCCAAGGTCCGATTTCGGAACGAAGTGGTGCAGGTAGTAATGGGTGTAGTCGTACATGAGGTAGCCCCCCAGGAACCCGGCGAAGAGCGGGTATCCGGTCGGCAGCCCAAAGATCAGCCAGAAGATCCCGCAGAAGAGGAGTGCGAGCGGGATGCTCGCGCCCGGAGGCATCACCAGCCGCATCTTGTCGTTGGGATGGTCGTGATGGACGCCGTGGATGATGAAGTGCATTCGCGACCCGATGGGGTGGTCCGGCTCCCAATGGAACACCTTGCGGTGGAGCCAGTACTCGGAGAGCGTCCAGATGCCAAGACCGGCAAAGAACAGCAACGGGACCTCAGCCGACCCCATGCCCTCGTTGAGTGCGCGAACGACGAGGAAGGTGATCACCGGGACGTAGATGAGCGCGGGCACGATGGGATGGACCCGCGAGAAGAAGTCGAGGAAGCGGGACCTGAAGAGCGGCGGCGACGCGCTGAGGCGCGCTGTTCTCTCTGACGACATCAAGTCGTAATTGTAGGCGGCGAAATTTTCGCGCGGTTTGCGAGAACGCCCCTCGCGCTGCAAGGACCGAGGTGCAATAGTCGTTCGCGGTGGCGCTGAGCGGAAGAGGCTCGCGCACGTGGCAAGGATCGAAGGGACCTGATGCAGCAGTTGGAGGATCGGACTGAGGAATTTGTGCGCGCAGTTGGCCTGACGCGCCGGCCGATGAAACGCGGCCGGAAGGGCAAGCCGACGTGCGCCGACTGCTTCTTTCACCGCAACCAACTCTGTGCGCTTGATCTCGATTCTCCGTGCTCGACCTTCCGGCCCGATTCGGCGGAGGGGCTCGTGCCTCCGCGCCAACCCGCTCTGCTCCTGCGCCAAAGCGCGAACTGATTTGGCCCAAGCGCCCGGATTCGACGATCTTCTCGGCGCCCGCGGCTAAACGGCCGCGGCCCCATGGCCGATGTAACCATGAGATGGAAGTGTTTTCAGAGCCGCTCGCGGACCACGGCGCGTGGGAATATGAGCCCGCGACCGGCCGAACGAGATGGTCAGATGCCCTGTTCCAGATCCACGGAGTAGCCCGCGGCGAGTTCGAACCGACCGCCGAGAGCGTGCGGCCGCTTGTCCACGCCGAGGACCGGGGCACCTACACGGAGATCGTCCGTGACGCGATCGGGACGAAGACGCCGTTTGCGTGCCAGCACCGCATCGTCCGCCCAGACGGCGAGATCCGGATCCTGATCGTCCGCGGTTCCTTCGTCGAAGGCCGAGACGGCGTCAACGACCGTCTGATCGGCACAACGCAGGACGTCACCGGCCGGGAGGGCGAGGAGGAGCGCCTCTGGCATCTCGCAAACCACGACTCGCTCTCGGGTCTCTTCAACCGGCGCCGCTTCATGGAGGAGTTGACGCGCGAGATTGCGTTCAGCGTCCGGAACGGCTCAGAGGGCGCGGTCCTGATGCTCGACCTGGATCACTTCAAGGACATCAACGACTCGCTCGGCCATATGGCCGGTGACTCGGTTCTTGCGCGTGTCGGCGTCGAGCTTCGTGGTCGCCTTCGCACCACCGACACGCTCGCGCGGATCGGTGGGGACGAGTTTGCGGTCGTCCTGCCTGGCTGCACGTCCGAAGCGGCCGAGCGCGTAGCCCATCAACTCCTCGAGGCGCTGAACGCCCATGCCGTCGTGAAGGTTGGCGGGACGGACCGCACAATTTCGGGGTCCGTCGGAGTGACTACCTTCGGCGCCGGTCAAAAGTGCACCGCCGACGAGCTCCTCGTCGAGGCTGATCTCGCCATGTACCGCGCGAAGGCGAACGGACGCGGGGCGGTGCAGGTCTTCGGCGAAGAGATGAGGGCCGAGCTCGCGGCCCGTGTATCCACCGAGGGCGATCTGCGCAACGCGATCGGTGGCCAGGAGCTCCGCGTCCACTATCAGCCGATCATCTCCCTTGTCGACGGGACCACCGTGGGCTGCGAGGCGCTCGTTCGCTGGGAGCACCCGGTTCGCGGGATGGTCGGCCCGAACGACTTCGTCTCGATCGCCGAGGAGACGGGCCTGATCTCTCGCATCGGTCAGTTCGTGCTCGAGCGCGCTTGCCGGCAGGCCGCGGATTGGCGGCGCTACGGCCGCCACCTCTTCGTTTCGGTCAACGTCTCACCGCTCCAACTGACGCGCTCTGACCTTGTCGAGGACGTGTCCCGCGCGTTGGATACGTGCGGGCTGCCCGCCGAGCTTCTCTGCCTCGAGATAACCGAAACTTCTCTCCTTCGTGACTCGAGCCCGGTGCTCGAGACGCTCAGGAAGATCAAGGCCCTCGGCGTGCGGATTGCGATCGACGACTTCGGCGGCGGCGCGTCGTCACTTGGACTCCTCCGGATCCTTCCGATCGATCAGATCAAGATCGATCGCCTCTTCATCGAGGGAATCGACACGCATCCCAACGATCGCGCGATCGTGGCGGCGGTCATCTCCCTCGCGAAGGAGCTGGGGCTCTCCGTGATCGCCGAGGGCGTCGAGACTCTCCGTCAGCAGAGCGAGCTGCGGGACCTCGGCGCGGAGTTTGCGCAGGGGTTCCTCTACTCGCCCGCCCGCTATCCGGAAGAGCTCGACCTCGACGGATACTCGGCAACCGTCAACCCGGGGTGAGGGGATCCGACGACCCGCATCTAGAATCCGGCGCGATGGCAAGGAAGAGCGACTTGTTTCTCAACTTCGAGCGCATGTGGCGTGAAATGGATGAGCTCATCGGCGCCGAGCGCGCCTGGAACAGGGCGCCGCGGGCAGGCCCGGGGTTCTCACCCAAGGTGGACGTCTTTTACGAGGGCAGAGAGGAGCCGCGAGCGGTCGTGCTCGTCGAGCTTGCGGGGATCGACATCGATTCGGTGAGCCTCGAGGTTGCGGGCCGCGACCTGGTGATCTCCGGCGAGCGCGGAGTCCAGCAGATCGAAGGGCGTGTCTATCAGCAGGTCGAGATCGAGGCGGGCGCCTTCCGCCGGGTCATCGAGCTCGGTGCGGACGTGGACGCCGATCGCGCCGAGGCCAATTACGAAGACGGGATCCTGCGGGTCGAGCTGCCGCTCCAGGCGTCGATCCCGACGCGGGTCGAAATCGAGCCGAGGCAAGCCGGCGATGACGATTGAGATCGCCCGCGCAGGCGATCTCGACGAGGCGGGCGTTCTCGACCAGGAGCGCCCGGACGCGCTGCCGGTCTTGCCGCTTCGTGATCTCGTCGCCTACCCGGACACGCTGACGCCGCTGGCGATCGGGCAGGAGCGCTCGATGCGCCTTGTCAACGACATCATGTCCGGCGAGCGCCAATTGGTGCTGGTCACCGCGAAGGACGCGGAAATCGAGGAGCCGGCGCCAGACCAGATTCACCGCATCGGTGTCGCCGGGGTCGTTGCGCGGATGCTGCGCGTCCCCGACGGCACGATCCGCGTCGTCGTCCAGGCCACCGAGCGGATCCGCATCACCGATTTCATCGCGGAGGAGCCGTACCTCGTCGCAAAGATCGAGTCGCTGCCCGAAAAGGTTTCCGAGAGCCAGGAACTCGAGGCGCTGACCCGCAACGTTCAGCGCTCCTTCACCGAGATCATTGAGGAGATCCCGTACCTCCCGGAAGAGCTCCAGCTCGCCGTCACCAACATCGACGACCCGTCGGCGCTCTCTCACCTCATCGCGGGTGCTCTGCGGATCCCGACTGACGAGAAGCAGGAGCTGCTCGAAGAGGTGGACGTCACCAAACGGCTGCGCCGGCTCTCCGAGATCCTGGCGCGCGAGGTCGAGGTGATCCAGCTTGGCTCGAAGATTCAGTCCCAGGTCCAGTCAGAGATCGACAAGGGCCAGCGCGAGTACGTGCTCCGCGAGCAGATGAAGGCGATTCAGCAGGAGCTTGGCGAGGAGGATCCCGACCAGGCGGAGGTCGCCGAGCTGCGCGAACGAATCGAGGAGGCCCAGCTGCCGGACCACGCTGCCAAGGCTGCGGACCGTGAGCTCTCTCGCCTCGAGCGCCTGCCCGCGGCCGCCGCCGAGTACGGCGTGATCCGCACATACCTCGAGTGGCTGGTCGACCTGCCGTGGTCCAAGCGAACCGAGGACGACCTCGACATCAAGCACGCAAGGAAGATTCTCGACGAGGACCACTACGACCTCGAAAGGGTCAAGGACCGCATCCTCGAGTACCTGGCGGTGCGATCACTGAACCCCGAGTCGCACGGCCCGATCCTCTGTTTCGCAGGCCCGCCCGGCGTGGGCAAGACGAGCCTCGGCAAGTCGATCGCCCGCGCGCTTGGCCGCGAGTTCGAGCGCATCTCCGTCGGTGGCGTTCGCGACGAAGCCGAGATTCGCGGCCACCGCCGCACCTACATCGGCGCCATGCCGGGCACGATCGTCCGAGCCCTTCGCGACGCGGGATCGGTCAATCCCGTGTTCATGATCGACGAGATCGACAAGATGGGTGCCGACTTCCGAGGTGATCCATCGAGCGCGATGCTCGAGGTGCTCGACCCGGCCCAGAACGACACCTTCCGCGACCACTACCTCGACCTCGGCTTCGATCTCTCTGAGGTGCTCTTCATCGCTACGGCGAACAACCTCGAGACGATCCCCGGCCCGCTCCGCGACCGGATGGAGATCATCCAGCTCTCCGGCTACACGCTCGAGGAAAAGGTCCACATCGCCAAGCGGTACCTGGTACCTCGCCAGATCGCGGAGAACGGCCTGAAAGGAGGCCACATCGCCTTTGCGGACCCGGCCCTCCGCGCGATCGCCGAGGAATACACGCGAGAGGCCGGCGTGAGGAACCTCGAGCGGGAGATCGGCACGGTGTGCCGGAAGGTTGCGAGGGAGGTGGCGGAAGATCTGTCGCGTCGCCGGACGGCGACGCGAGAAGCAGGTGTCGTCAAGGGATCCAAGGCCAAGCGGAAGGTCACCGTTTCCGCCAAGAGGGCGCGTGAGCTTCTGGGCCGGCGCAGGTATTTCGCCGAGACCAAGCGCCGCACGAAGGATCCTGGAGTCGCGACGGGGCTGGCCTGGACGCCGGTTGGCGGGGACGTGCTCTTCATCGAGGCGACCGCCATGAGCGGCACGGGCAAGCTCACCATCACCGGTCAGCTCGGGGACGTCATGAAGGAGTCGGCTCAGGCCGCGCTGTCATTCGTGCGAGGCCACTGCGCCGAGATTGCCCCGGCGCTCGCCGAAGACTGGTTTGCCAAGCACGACATCCATGTTCACGTTCCGGCTGGCGCGGTGCCCAAGGACGGTCCGTCGGCCGGCGTCGCGATGACCACGGCGCTCGCCTCGCTCGTGCGTGGCAAGGCCGTGTCCTCCGACGTGGCGATGACCGGAGAGGTGACGCTGACCGGGCAGGTCCTGCCCGTCGGCGGCCTCAAGGAGAAGTCGCTGGCCGCGCAACGGGCGGGCATCAAGCGGGTGATCGTGCCGTCCCGGAACGAGGGGGAAATCGCCGAGATTCCCAAGCAGGAATTGGGTGACCTCGAGTTCGTCTACGTGGACCGGATCGAGGACGCTCTGACGGCTGCGATGGGCTGAACCTGCCAGTTCGGTTCCTCGCCCTCATTACCGGGTATATCCTCGTCACCCCGAATTTTCGCCCACCAGGAGGAGAGAACATTGGCCAGCAACACGAGGACGCAGAAGGCACGTAGTGCGGCATCGACCGTCGGCTCCAACGAGTACGTGCGACGCCTCATCGAAGATGAGGAGCTCCGCGACTCGATCCGCGAGGCCTACGACGCAAGCCGTACGGCCTATGGTCGGATCCAGAAGCAGAAGCATCCGGCGAAGGCCGTCATGGACGACAAGAGGACCCAGCGCGAGCTGCGCGAAGCCGCCGAGTCGCTTCGCGAAGCTTCGGATCGCCTGCGTGGCAAGAAGGAGGAGTCGGGCTCGGCGTTCGGCAAGCTGCTCCTGATCGCCATCGTCGGGGCGGTCGCCGCGGTTGTGCTTTCAGAAGACATCCGCAAGGCCGTGCTGGACCGCCTCTTCGGCGCTGAAGAGGAGTTCGAGTACACCTCGACGTCGGCGCCTTCGAACGGCGGCGCCTCATAGGGCGACGCAGGTAGGGGGAGGACTCGGAATGGAGCCGGCCGGCACGCGCGAGCGCGTGCTGTCCTCGGCCAAGGCGCGCCGGATCGTCGAAGCAATGCGCGTCAGCGTCGGCGAGGTAGGGATCGCCGACTCTACCTTCGAGCGCGTCGCGGCGAAGGCGGGTGTCAGCCGGGGCCTCCTCCACTACTACTTCGGTTCGAAGGAGCGCCTCCTGGTCGAGGTCATCCGGCGTGACACGGAGACCCGGATCAAGGACCTCGGCGCTGAGCTCGAGGCGTCAAGCTCGGTCGACGAGCTCATCATGGCGTTCTTCGGAACGTTCCAGAAGACCTTGGCAGAAGGCACCGGGTACGTGTACATGGTCTCCGAGCTCTTCGTGGCCGGACGGCACTCCGAGGAGCTCACCAGGGAGTTGGGCGAGCTCTATCGCGGTGCCCGCGAGGCGTTTGCGCCGATACTCGAGCGCAAGCAGGCCGAGGGGGTGATCCGCCTTCGGTTCGGTGCCGACGCCGTGCTGGCGTATCTCTTTGCCGCGGGCGACGGCGCGGCTGTCCAGATGCTCACGGACCCTTCCTACGACCCCGGAGCATCGGTGGGCATTTCCTACAGCGTCGCGCGCTACCTCCTGACTGCGGACGAGTAGCGCGGCAACGACTGTGCCCAAGCTCACAGTCGTTGCCGGGTCCGAGCCCTAATCTCTCGCGGCCTTGTTGCGATCACGGATGATCTGATGCGCGTCGCGGCGCGCCGCCTTTCGGCCTTTGTAGGCCGCCATCGCTGGCCCGTAGCCGGCATGTGGCTGGTCGTGATCGTGCTCGCCCTGCCGCTTGCCTCGAAGCAGACCGAGAACTTGACCGGCGGCGGCTTCGAAGTTCCCGGCTCCGAATCGGCGCAGGTCGCGCAGCGAATGCAGGATCGCTACGCCGTCGAGGCGGGGCAGAACTCGATCGGCGCTGTGTTGCGGGCCGATGAGGGCACCGACGACTCCGCGCTCACGGCCTCCGTCGACCGCCTCGCCGACGCGGTGGCCGGAGCCCACTCGCTCGAGCTCCCCGCTGATGCGCGCTCGGCCGCGATCGAAGACCTGCGCGCCAATGGCCTCGCGGTCGTCCCGATCCAGGCTTCTTCGGATGTTTCTGGGCAGATCGACGCGGCCGTCGACCTGCGCGAGAAGCTGTCGCCTGGCGAGGATTCGAGCGGCGTAACTCCATATCTCGTGGGGCAGCCGGCCGCTTGGGCCGGGCTCCAGGAGCTCTCCAAGGAAGATCTCGCGAGCGCCGAGTCGACGGGGTTTCCGATCGTCGCGTTGATCCTCGTAGCCGTCTTCGGATCCCTCGCCGCCGCCGCACTTCCGCTGGCCCTTGGCTTCGTCGCCGTGATCGTCACGGGAGCGGTCATCTATCTCCTGTCTCTATCGATGGAGATGTCGGTCTTCGTGACCAACATGGCCTCGATGATCGGCATCGGCGTCGCAGTCGACTACTCGCTCTTCGTCCTGGCGCGCTATCGAGAGGAAGTGAGAGCCGGACGTTCGCCAGACGACGCCCGCGCAGCCGCGCTCTCCACCTCCGGGCTCGCTGTTGCCTTCTCCGGGATGGCCGTGATCATCTCGCTTGCCGGGATCTGGATGGTCGACAACCAGGCACTTCGCTCGATGGCGCTCGGGGCGATGGTCGTGGTCGCGGTTGCGATCGTGGCTGCGGTCGTTCTCCTGCCAACTCTCATCTCACTTCTTGGCCACCGCGTCGAGGCAGGTGGCGTTGCCTGGCGCGCTTCCCGGCTCATTCGCCGCAGCACCGTCGAGCGGAGGCGACGCCCCGGCACGACGGCCCCTGGCGGGGGCTCGATGTTCTGGCAGCGCTGGACGAACAGCGTGATGCGACGCCCACTCGTCTCGATCGCACTCTCGGCCGGCTTCCTTCTCGTGCTCGCGATTCCGACGCTTTCGATGAAGACAGGCACCGGCGCCCTGGAGCAGTTCCCGGCCGATCACGACGTTGCGGTCGGCGTCCACCTGCTTCAGGAGGCGAGTGGAAGGGGGGCCGATCCGATCAGGGTTCTCGCCGCGGTCGACTCCGACCCCGAGTCGCCGGGGCTCGCCGCTCCGCTCGCGTCGCTGCGAGGAGCCATCGCGGGCGACCCGGCCGTTGCCAACGTTGCCCAGTGGCGTTCAAGTCAGGACGGCTCAACCGTGCTGCTCGATGTTTTTCCGAAGGGCGCGGGCGACGAGGACGCGACCCTCTCACTCGTCGATCGGCTTCGCGAACAGACCGTGCCCCAGTCCGAGCTGGCGGCGGGCGGGATCCAGGCGCAGGTCGGCGGTGAATCAGCTCGCATCGCCGACGTACGGGATCTGGTTTCAGGATCTATGTGGAAGATCCTGCTGTTCGTCCTGGGTCTTTCGTTTTTGCTCCTGACGCTGATGCTTCGCTCGCTCCTCTTGCCGCTCAAGGCCGTGCTCATGAATCTGCTCTCGATCGGCGCTGCATACGGCGTGCTTGTTGTCGTGTTCCAGTGGGGCTGGTTCGACGGCTTCGCCGGGTTCGAGTCCAGCGGAGCGATCGACACGATCAACGTTCCGCTGATCCTCGCGGTGGTCTTCGGTTTGTCGATGGACTACGAGGTGTTCCTGCTGTCGCGGATTCGCGAGCGCTACGAGGCGCACGGCGACAACCGGCGCGCCGTGGCAGAGGGGCTCGCCTCGAGCGCTCCCACGATTTCGTCGGCTGCGCTCATCATGACCTGCGTTTTCGCGGTTTTTGTCTTCACCGGCGTACCCTCGATCAAGGAGCTCGGCCTTGGCAACGCCGTCGCCATCGCGCTGGATGCGACGCTCGTTCGCCTCGTCCTGGTGCCGGCGACGATGCAGCTGATGGGGTCCTGGAACTGGTGGCTACCCGCGTGGCTCGACCGTGTCATTCCTGACCTCGGGTTCGAGCACTACGACGACCCGGAGAAGGTGCCCGAGCCCGCAGGCGCCTGAAACGCGTTTCCACCTGCTCCGACCGGGTAGCTCCCGTTCGCAATCGGACGGAGGAGATCAAAATGAGTGGATCGCACCCTGGGCCGTTCGCAGCCAAGTCGACGGATCGACTGATCGAGGAGGCAGGCGAGTCGAAACTTCGCAGGGCCGTCGGCGTGCTCGACCTCACCGCGCTCGGTATCGGAGCGGTGATCGGAACCGGGATCTTCGTGATCATCGGCGAGGCAATCGGCGACTCCGGGCCGGCGATCGTCCTGTCGTTCGCGCTTGCGGGGCTCACCTGCATCCTCAGCGCCCTCTCATACTCGGAGCTGGCCGCGGCGATCCCGGTTTCGGGCAGCGCCTACACGTATACGTACGCGACTCTCGGAGAGCTGGTCGCGTTCATCATCGGCTGGGACCTGATCTTGGAATACGGGTTGTCGATCGCGGCAATCGCCGTCGGGTGGGGCGGCTATCTCAAAGAGCTCCTCGACTCTCTCTTCTCGATCAATCTGCCCTCTTCCGTCGCCAAGGCGCCAGGTGACGGCGGCACCTTCAACGCTCCAGCGGTATTCCTCATCATCGCGGTCGCCGGTGTGCTGGTCGCCGGCGTCAGGGAAAGCGCCCGCACCAACACGATCATGGTCTGCCTCAAGCTGGGCGTCCTCCTGTTCTTCATCGCCGTAGGGATCACATCGTTCAACGGCTCGAACTTCGAACCTTTCGCTCCCAATGGATTCAGCGGGATCGTCGACGCAGCGGCACTCATCTTCTTCGCCTACATCGGGTTTGATGCAGTCTCTACCGCCAGCGAGGAGGCCAAGGACCCCGCGCGGGACATGCCGAAGGCCATCATCGGCTCGCTTCTCATCGCGACGACCGTCTACATCGCCGTTGCGGTGGTGACGAGCGGCCTCCTTCCGTTCGACGCCCTCAAGGGCAACGAGTCTCCGCTCGCGACAGCGATCGATAAGGGTGCGGGCCTCGGCTGGGGTGCCGACATCATCTCCTTTGGCGCCCTGATTGCAATCACGAGCGTGACGCTCACGATCCTCTATGGCCAGACGCGGATCTTCTACGCGATGTCGCGCGACGGCCTGCTGCCGGCGTTCTTCGCGAGGATCTGGGAGCGAACCAAGACGCCTGCATTGATCACGGTGACGGTCGCGGCCCTGGCGGCAGTGATCGCCGCGTTCGTGCCGCTGGAGGAGATCGCAAAGCTGGTCAACATCGGCACGCTCTTCGCGTTCTTCCTGGTCAATATCGGCGTAATCATCCTGCGCCGCACGAAGCCCGATCTGGAGCGCGGTTACAGGGTGCCGTTCGTGCCGTTCGTGCCGATTTCCGGCGCCGCGTTGTGCCTCTTCCTCATGAAGTACCTCGAGGCCGAGACCTGGCTCCGCTTCGGGATCTGGCTAGTGATCGGACTCGCGATCTACGCCGCCTACGGCTACCGCAACTCGAAGCTCCGGGAAGAAGCGGAACTCGAGGTCACCCCCGCCACCTAGGCGGGGGTCCGTTTCCGGCGTGGAAACGTGCGTGTGAAGCGGATCAGGTTGCGGGGGGACCCCCTGAACCGAAGGTCGCGCCTCAAGAACGCTCGCTTGGGGTCGATCGCTCCCTTGGACAGGCCGACCCACTCGCCCCAGGTCGTCTCCCACGTGAGATCGGGATTGGTGGCCACACCGTGCTCGGCGCGAGTTGACCCGTTGTCGATGACGACGTGCCAGGGCTCGGCATCCGAGAAGCGCCATTGGATCGTAAATGGCTTGTCGTTGGCGGCTGAGCTGTCGGCCGAGCGCGCGACGAGATCGAAGAAGAGACTCTGGACCTCAGGCGAGGAGTCTGGATTAGGGTTGGGCTCACCGATGATGTTCGCCTCGAGCAGCTTGATCTGCCGTCTTGCCAGCTCTGAGTGCTCAAGCGAGTAATCGACGGGGAAGACGCCCGGCATCTCTTCGAGGGGCCAGCCGATCGCCCGCCACTTGGTGAGCACGGACCTCAGGCCGAACTCGAAGATGTCCTCCAGCTCGAAGCCGTAACAGCGGGTGTACTCGCGATCCATGTTCGGCGGAGAGAAGACGGCGGCGACGAAGGGCATGACCTCGAGGAGCAACTCGTGGACCGCAGCCTTGCACTCGTCGGTCTCTTCGAAGAGCTCGGAGAGGACCTTGACGCCGAAGCCGATGTGGCGCTGCTCGTCGCGCGAGATGTTGCTCATGCCCTCGGTAAAGCCGGGCATCGTGCCCTCCTCGGCGAAGAAGTCCTCGATGAAGTGCTGGCCAGGCTGCGCCATGGAAGCTTCGACGACTAGGTGGTAGAGCGCGATCGCCTGGGCGAACTTCGGCAGCGACCGGTCGCGCCGCAGCTCCTCGGCCATCCGGTCGAGCCGATTGAAGACGTTGCGGTAGCCCCAATTGAGCTCGGGCTCGGTGGAGGCGAGCGTGGCCTGGATCGTGTCGCCCTGGCCCATCACTTCAGAGAAGAAGCGGTGGAAGAAGACCGCGTGGCGCGCCTCGTCGACCTGCTGCGTGCACAGGAAGTACTTCTGCTCCTCACGCGGAGCAGCGTCGATGTAGGGGGAGAGGTTGTCGGCGACCGAATCCTCGCCGTAGAGGAACATCGAATAGATCCAGCGTGCGGACTTTCGCTGCATGTCGCTGAGGGCGTTCCAGCCGGCGACGTCGTTCGCGAGATCGATTCCGGTGGCGCTCCAGTTCGATTGCTCCCAGCGCCGGTAGAGGTCGTCGTAGGTGATGGCGCTAGCCGCCCTGATGCCGTCATTCTGCGCAACGCTCACTCTGGTGCCCTCCTGGATTGCTTGCGTCCGGTGCTCGCGGCGCGAGTCTAACTGACTAACCAGTCAGTTAGTAGCCTGCGGTGAGGATGGAGGGCTCAAGGACCAGCCGGGCGCCAGCGCGCCGCCGCATGGCCGCGGCCGATCGCCGCGCAGCGATTCTCGAAGCGGCGCTCGAGGTGTTTTCCGAGCGCGGGTTCGGCGAGGCGGCGCTCGAGGACGTGGCCGCGCAGGGCGGTATCTCGAAGGCGCTGATCTACGAGCATTTCGGGTCGAAGCGAGAGCTTCAGAAGGTGCTGCTCGACACCTACATGCACGATCTCATCGAGAATGTGGTCGGGGCGATCGCAGACGCCACCACGGACGAGGAGCGTCTGCGGGCTGGGATCGACGCATTCCTTCGCTTTTCGGCGGAACGCCCGGCAACACTGATGCTGCTGACCCGGAACGTGTCGGACCCCGTCGCCGGCGAGATGATCGATCGTCTTCGCGAGGAAGCAGCCTCTGCTCTCGCCTCGATCATGGTCCAGAACGTGCCCGAGCCCGAGCCGGGCGACCTTGACCTTGAGGCGACGGTTGCGCTTGTCGCCCGCATGATCTCCGGTGGCATCCAGTCGATGGCGGGCTGGTGGGCCGACCACCCCGAGATTCCGCAGGAGCGGGTTCTCGAGGTGGCGATGGGCGTTCACTGGATCGGGCTCGAGCGACTTGGCGAGGGCGTACGCTGGAATCGTGAGTCTCGTCCGGATAGCGGAACTGACGGCTGAGGAACTGGAGCGCGGCCTCGGAGAGGTCCGCGAGGCGCCGAAGGACGAGGGAGCGCTCGAGCTGATTGTCGTGCGCCCCGGTATCGAGGAGCGCGAGATTTTGGAAGAGGGCATACTCGACGCGGAGCTCGGTCTGATCGGCGACATCTGGCCGATCCGGGCAAGCAGCGCGACCGGGGCGCCGAAGCCCGACGCGCAGATCACGCTGATGAACGCCCGTGCCACCGCGCTTGTAGCCGACAGCTCCGAGCCCGGCGACTGGGCCCAGGCCGGCGACCAGCTCTACGTCGACCTCGACGTGGGCGAGGAGAACCTCCCGCCGGGAACGCGCCTGGAGATCGGCGATGCGCTCCTCGAGATCACCGCCGAGCCACACCTGGGCTGCGGCAAGTTCATCCGGCGATTCGGCGTCGACGCGATGAAGCTCGTCAACTCGGACATCGGTCGCGAGCTGCGCCTACGAGGCGTCTACGCACGGGTTGTGCAGCCGGGAGCCATTGCGCGAAAGGACGTGGTGCGGAAGGTCTGAGGGGCGCGGGGGGCGCCGGGAGGGTTGTACTGGTTATGCCAGCACGATCCACCCGAATATTGCCCGATGCCGTGATTCTGGCCCTTGCGAAGCGTCAGCATGGCGTTGTCGAACGGCAGCAGCTGCTTGAGAGTGGTCTCAGTCGCGCTCAAATCGAGTCTCGCATTGCTTCAGGACGTCTGATTCCGCTCCATCGAGGGGTGTATTTCGTTGGAGCGGTTCCCTCAGAATGGGCTTACTCGCAGGCCGCTCTACTCGCCCTGGGCTCTCGTTCCGTCCTTAGCCATCGATCCGCGGCCTCTATCTGGGACCTCTGGCCTTATCCCTCAACCGCCTACCCGTGGGTAACGATTCCACATTCCGTACGGCTCGAGCGACCGAAGATCGTCGTGCGCCGTGCGTCGCTGGAGCCAGGCGACGTCAGAGTAAGGCACCGGATGCGGCTCACGGGGCCGCCTCGGACCGTTTTTGATTGCGCGTCCTTGTTGCCTGATCCTTACGAGCTAGAGGCCGTCGTGGCGGAGGCTCACTTTCGGAGGCTGGCCTCCGAAGTGGAGCTTCGATACGAGATTGATCGCAACCCCGGCAGGCCTGGTATTCGCGCACTCCGGGCTGTCCTCGATATGGACGGTGGGCCCCAGCGCACTCGCTCGGGCGGTGAGCGTTGGTTCCTTCGACTCCTGCGCGAGAACGGAATCGCGGGCTTTCAGACGAATCAGTTCGTCCACGGCAAGGAGGTGGACTTTTTCTGGCGAGATCTCAATTTCTGCGTCGAATTGGATGGGTGGGATGGCCACTCCAGCCGAAGAGCATTCGAGCGAGATCGAGTCAAATGGGCGCACCTGCAGGCCAACGGCGTCGACGTGATGCCTGTCGCTACGAGGCAAGCCCAACGCGATGTGTCCGGAACGCTTCTTCGCCTTCGTCAGGCGCTGAGCAGAAGCCGTACGGCGTGAACCTCGGGAGGGTCGTGCAGGAATAGCCAGGACAATCCTCCCGACGTTGCGAAGTCTCAGCCAAGCTTCGGGCTCGTCCACGGCTCGGCAAGCCGCGCTGCGAGCATTCGGGGCAGATCCGCCGCCGGGAAGCGCTCCTGAGTCAGCGAATCGCGCTCGCGAAGCGTGACCGTGCCGTCCTCGAGCGTCTGGCCGTCGACGGTGACTCCGAACGGGGTGCCGATCTCGTCCTGGCGGCGGTAGCGCTTGCCGATCGAGCCGCCGCCGTCGTATTCGGCCTGCATGACCGGTCGTAGCTCCTCGAAGATTTCTCGCGCCTTCACATCCATGCCCTCCTTGTTGACCAGAGGCATGACGGCAACCTTGATCGGGGCCAGTCTGGGGTGGAGGCGGAGCACGGTGCGTTTTCCGCCGCCCTCGACCTCCTCGACCTCGTAGGCGTCGACGAGGAACGCGAGCGTTGCGCGATCCGCACCCGCGGCGGGCTCGATCACGTGCGGCACGTAGCGCTCGCCCGTCGCCTGGTCGAAGTACTCGAGCTTCTCGCCGGAGAACTTCGCGTGCTGGGTGAGGTCGAAGTCGCCGCGGTTGGCAACGCCCTCGAGCTCGGACCAGCCGATCGGGAAGAGGTACTCGACGTCCGAGGTGCCAGACGAGTAGTGCGAGAGCTCGTCGGCGTCGTGGGGGCGGAGGCGCAGCATGTCCGGCCGGATGCCGAGCTTCGTGTACCAGTCGTAGCGCGCCTGGCACCACTCCTCGAACGCGGCGTTCGCCTGGTCGGGCGGCACGAAGTACTCCATCTCCATCTGTTCGAACTCGCGCGTGCGGAAGATGAAGTTTCCGGGCGTGATCTCGTTGCGGAAGGACTTGCCCACCTGGGCGATGCCGAACGGCGGCTTCTTGCGCGCGAACTGGAGGACGTTCTTGAAGTTGATGAAGATGCCCTGCGCTGTCTCCGGGCGCAGGTAGGCCTCGGATCCTGTCTCCTTCACGGGACCGACGGTGGTCTCGAACATCAGATTGAACTGGCGAACTTCGGTGAAGTCGTGGGTGCGATCCTCGGTCTTCGGCAGCGTGGCCTTGGCCGGGCACATCTCGTCGCGGTCCACGTGGTCGGCGCGAAACCGCTTCTTGCACGCACGGCAGTCGACGAGTGGGTCGGTGAAGCCGGCGAGATGACCTGACGCCTCCCAGACCTTCGGGTGCTGGAGGATCGCCGAGTCGAGAGCGACGATGTCGTCGCGCTCGGAGAGCATGGAGCGCCACCACTCGTTTTTGACGTTCGTCTTGAGCAGGACGCCGTAGTGGCCGTAGTCGTAGGTCGAGCCCAGTCCACCGTAGATTTCGGATGACGGGAACACGAATCCGCGCCGCTTGCACAGCGACACGATCTCGTCCATGGTCACGCCGGTAGTGCCGGATTCGTCGGACATGCGCCGCGAGGCTAGCTAGCGCTGGGCCTCGCTGCGATACTCAGGGCCTCATGCCGATCTACGAGTACCGCTGTGAGAAGGGCCACGAGTTCGAGGCCTTTCAGTCGATGTCCGAGGACTCGATTGCTGAGTGCGTCGAGTGCGGTGCGCCCTGCGAGCGCGTGCTCAGCGCGCCTGCCATCCACTACAAGGGCTCCGGCTTCTACACGACGGACTACGCCCGCAAGGGCAAGAAGTCCGGCAACGCCGACTCTCCGGGCAGCTCGTCACCCGACAGCGGCTCGTCCTCGAGCGATTCGTCGTCCTCCAAGGGCTCCGAGAAGTCCTCGGCCTCCTCGTCGGGCTCGAAGAGCTCCGACTAGCCGCCGGGGCTACAGAGCGGATCGTCGTCGGGCTCGCTGCCCGTGAGCGCCTTCACGGCCTTCACGCAGTTTGCGTGTGGCACAAGGAGCGGGTTCGCGCCGATATCGGCGGGCTTCAGCACCGAGGTGTCCGAGCTTCCCCCGATCGCCGCCGCAAACACGAGTTGCGGCATCGTGAGCGCGCCCATGTCGGAGACGAAAGCCTTCGGCGCGTTCCAGCCGATGATCGGCCCCTTCAAGAAGTTGTAGGGGATGCGCAGGGGATCGGTGAGCCGGTCCTTCAGGCCCTGGAGGATCAGCTGCTGGAAGCGCGAGCGATCGAGGTCGGAGATCGGCTGCCCGCACGTCGACTCCCTCGTTCTCGCGAGGGCGAGCGCCTTTTCGCCCGACAACGTGTGCTCGCCGGAGTTGAGGTCGATCTTGAATGTGCCACCCGAGATCTCGTTGCATACCGGGCGCGTCAGGGTGATCTTGACGCCGCCCACTGAATCGATCAGGTCCTCGAAGCCGCCGAAGTCGACGATCGCCACGTGGTTGATCTCGATGCCCAGGAACTGCTCGACCGTCTTCACCTCGAGCTCTGCGCCGCCGAAGGCGTAGGCAGCGTTGATCTTGTCGTCACCGTGGTCCGGGATCGAGGCGAGTGTGTCGCGCGGGATCGAAAGCTTCTCGAACGCGCCGCCGCCGGCCCGGAGGACCATCAGGGTGTCCGCCCTCGCGCCACCGGCGCATGCGTCGGGCGTGTCCCCGGTCGACGCCTGCTCGACGCATTTGTCGGACTCCGCTTCGTCTGAAGCGAACTCATCCGAGCGCACGTCGGTGCCAAGAACCAGGATGTTCTGCGGGAAAGCGGCCAGGAGGGGGTTTCCGCCGAGGGTGTCGCCCGTATCGGCGAGCTTGTTCTTCTGGATCGTGGCCGAGATCGCAAACGCAAGAAAACTCAGGAGAAGCCAGCCGACCACGAAGATGCCAATCCATTTGAGCCAGGGCTTCCCCTGCTTCTCAGGCTTGAGCGAGGGGCGCCGCTCCTTTGGGCCCTTGCCGCCCGGGGGCTGGGACTTTCCACGCAGGGAGCTGAGATCGGGTTTGCCGATATTGGGCCCGCGGCGCGAGCGATAAAGCTTGTAGTCGGGAGGCGGCTTTGGCCGCTCTCCCTCGTCAGGCGGGGTCATTCGAATAGAAATACTCGCTCATGGGCGTCGAACCTTCCTCTGCCACGAACCCGTCGCGCGTTGCGATCGGAGCCGACCTGGGGGGCACCAAGATGCTCGTTGGCGTCGTTGAAGAGGGGCCGCGGGTGCTCCACCGTAGCGAGGAAGCCAGCTTCGGCCGCTCCACGGACGAGGTACTCGACACGATGCAGGCCGAGCTCGAGCGCGCCCTAGTCGCCTGTCCGGACGCGCGCGCCGCAGGCCTCGGCATCCCTTGCACGATCGACCAGGCGCGCGGCGTCGCGATCCAGGCCGTGAACCTCCCGATCCAGGACATTCCGGTTCGCGACATCATGGCCGAGCGCCTGGGGATTCCAGTGGTCATCGACAACGACGCGAACGTTGCAGCCCTCGCGGAGCACCGGTGGGGCGCAGCGCGCGGTGCCACGAATGCGGTCGTGCTGACAATCGGTACCGGCATCGGGGGCGGGCTCATCATCGACGGCAACGTCTATCGCGGTTCAACTGGCGCAGGCCCAGAGCTCGGCCACATGGTCATCGATGTCGACGGCCCCCCGTGTCAGGGCAACTGCCCGAATCACGGCTGTGCCGAGGCGGTCGCATCCGGAACGGCGCTTGGCCGCGAGGCCAGGGAAGCCGCGGAGCGCAATCCAGACTCTGCGCTTGGGCGCATGCTCGCTGCGGGCGAGGAGGTCAATGGCCGAGCTGCGACGGTTGCCGCGATCGCGGGTGACGAGGCTGCCCGTGCTGCGATCGAGGTGATCGGACGGCGGCTCGGCGCGTTCGCCAGCGGACTTGCCAATGTGTTCGAGCCCGACGTGATCGTGTTCGGCGGCGGCGTCATGGCCGCCGGCGACCTTCTTCTCGATCCGATTCGCGAGGAGGTAAGAGCGCGTTCGCTGGCACCGATGAACCAGACGCCGATCGCAGCGGCCGGGCTTGGGCACGAAGCAGGCATGATCGGCGCGGCGACAATGGCGATGATTGAACTTGGACAGGTGAGCTGATGGCCGGCCCCGGACGGCTGGTGGTGTGCCCGACGCCCATCGGCAACATGGACGACATCTCCGACCGCGTGCGAGTGGCACTCTCGGAGGCTGACATCGTCGCCTGCGAGGACACGCGGCGCACAGGCCTGCTGTTCGAGCGACTCGGGCTTCGGCGCCCGCGCCTGATCTCCAACCACGAGGGCAACGAGTCCGACCGCGCGCGCCAGCTCGTGCAGGCGATCGAGCGTGGAGCGAAGATCGCCCTCATCTCCGACTCGGGCACCCCTGCGATCTCGGATCCCGGCTACAGGCTCATCGGCGCCTGTATCGAGCGCTCGATCGATGTCGAGGTCCTGCCCGGGCCATCGGCCGTGATCACCGCGCTGGTGGTCTCCGGATTGCCGACTGACCGCTGGCGCTTCGAGGGGTTTCTTCCACGCCGGGCCGGAGAGCTGGAGCGCGTGCTCGGCGGCGGCCAGACAGTCGTCGCTTTTGAGTCGCCGCGGCGACTGCCCGATTCGATCGCGGCCCTCGCGGCACTGGCCCCCGACCGGCCGGCGGTGATCTGCCGCGAGCTGACCAAGATGCACGAGGAGATCGTTCGCGGAACGCTCGGCGAACTGACTCGCCGCTACCAGAACGAGGACGTCAAGGGCGAGATCGTCGTCGTCATCGGTCCCGCCGCTGACTCAGCCTCCTCCTCGCCCGACATCGCCTTTGCCGTCGATGCCCTTCGGCGCCTCGTTCAGTCCGGCGCTCGCCCTCGCGCGGCCGCAGGGGTGGTCGCGGCGCTCACGGGGACTCGCGCGAATGATCTGTACACGGCCCTGACGGGCCGTGAGCCGCGGCAGTAGTACCCAGAAGTAGGAATCCTTGGCCGCTCAGCCAGCCCAGGCATCCGTTGAGTGCGGATTAAGCGAGGGTCTATCCGTAGAAAACCCGTAGTCCGCCCACTCATATCCGGGTTACGATCCGGCGTGAGGAGTTCGACTTACGTACCGGGAGCCAGGACGGGTCCGCGGTGCCGTTCACGGAAGGAATGACGGCGGAGAAATGAGCACCCCCCGGTGACACCGGAAGCATCGGGCGCACCGCTGCCCAAGCGGCGCTTCAGCCTTGCCGGGGTTCTGGCCGTGGGTGCCTTGGTCGCCGCGGTCGCGTTCGTCTTCGTTGCCTTCTTTGGCGACGGTGGCGGGCGTGAGTACAAGCTCATCTTCGAGACCGGCGGCCAGCTGGTGCCCGGCAACCAGGTCTTGGTCGCCGGTCAGCCCGTCGGCTCGGTCGATTCGCTCGACCTCACCGATGACGGCCAGGCAGAAGTCAACATCACGACGAAGCGCGCGCTCCCGATGGGAACGACGGCTCAGATCCGGGCCTCCTCACTCTCGGGGATCGCGAACCGCTACGTATCGCTTCAACCCGGCACCTCGGAGGAGGACATTCCCGACGGCGCAACCATCGCTGCCGACTCCACCACCTCGCCCGTCGACATCGACCAGCTCTTCTCGATCTTCGATGAGAGGACTCGGAAGTCCCTCCAGGACGTCTTCGCCGGGCAAGCTGCGGTCTACCAGGGCGATCCCGCAGAATCGCGCCGCGCGTACAAGTTTCTCGCGCCCGGCCTTCAGTCCACACAACGCTTCCTCGAGGAGTTGACCAGCGACCAGGATGTCCTCTCCCAGTTTCTGACCAACGGCTCCGAGGTTCTCGGCGCGGTGGCGGATCGGCGCGACGACCTTTCGCAGTTGACCGAAAACGCGAACCAGGCCCTCTCCGCGATCGCCACGGAGTCAACCTCGCTGGATACGGCCCTTTCCGACCTGCCGCCCTTCATGCGCCAGGCCGACACAACGTTCGTGAACCTCCGAGCCGCGCTGGACGACGTCGACAAGCTCGTGGATGTCGCAAAGCCCGCCACCGTGGACCTGGCGCCATTCCTTCGCGATCTCCGTCCGGTTGCCAACAAGGCCGTGCCGGTCGTCAACGACCTGTCCGGGACGGTGGCCGTCCCGGGACAGTCGAACGACCTGACCGATGCCCTGCGCCAGCTGCCCGCGCTGGAGAACCGCGCCGCTGCTGCGTCGTCGGAGGGGATCGATGCAATGGACGTTTCGCAGGCCAACGTGGCGACGCTCCGCCAGTACAGCCCGGATCTCCTTGCCCTGGTCTCCAGGTTGGGTCAGATCACGGGTTACTACTCAGCTGACGGCCATTACGCCCGGACGCTCCCGGTGATGGACATCTTCTCCTACAACGACGCCACGGACGAGCTCGACCCGACTTACTCCAACCCCTCGGCCGTCTTCGACTTTTACACGACCACGCCGAACGCGTTCTCGCCGTTCGGGTTCCAGCGCTGTCCAGGCGCGGCATCGCAGCCCGCACAAGACGGCTCAAGTCCGTTCGATGAAGGATTTACACCGCCTGATGATTGCGATACCGCAGCCGTTCCGTTCGGGGTCGGTCCATGAGGCGCATCATCGGCATCTTCTTGCTGCTCGGTGCAGCCGTGGCGCTGGTACTCGGCGGGACCGGCGCGTCCGGCGACTCGCGAGACGGTTACCTCGTTCGCGCGATCTTCGACAATGGCGGGTTCGTAGTCCAAGACGAGGAGGTTCGCATCGCCGGCGCCAAGGTCGGCTACGTCGACTCGGTCGACGTGACGCTCGGCGATGAGGCTGCACATGAGGACGGCAGCCCTGATCCCGGCAAGGCGGTGGTCGTGATGCGGATTACGGAACCGGGTTTTCAGGATTGGCGTGAGGACGCGTCGTGCCTGATCCGCCCGCAGTCACTGCTCGGCGAGAAGTTCGTCGAGTGCGAGGCAACGCAGCCGCGCGCGCCCGGATCTGACGCTCCCCCCGAGCTGTCTCGGATTCCCGATGGCGAGCCCGGCGCGGGGCAGCGCTTCCTAGGGGTCGAACGCAATGCGAAGGCCGTCGATCTCGACCTGGTCAACAACATCATGCGCGAGCCGTACCCCGATCGGTTCCGGCTGATCTTGAACGAACTCGGGATCGGGCTCGCGACCCGCGGCTCAGACCTCAACGAGATCATCGAGCGAGGTAACCCGGCCCTCCGCGAGACGAACGACCTGCTCGCGATCCTCAAGGGGCAGACGCAGCAGCTGAACAATCTTGCGCGAGATGGTGATCGCGCGCTGACCCCTCTCGCCCGCGAACGAGGCCATCTGACTGGCTTCATCAACAACGCCACGGTCGCGGGCGAAGCCACGGCCGAGCGCTCCGCCGACCTGGAAGCCGGATTCCAGAAGATGCCGGCATTCTTCCGCGAGCTTCGTTCGACGATGACCCAGCTGCGGGGCTTCTCGAACGCCGCAACTCCGGTGATCTCGGATCTCGGGCGAGCGGCGCCCGACCTCACCCGCTCGACCAAGGCGCTCGGCCCGTTCTCGCGGGCGGGGAACGCGGCACTCCAATCGCTGGGCGATGCAGCCGACGATGCCGGGCCTGACCTGGTCGCTTCGGTCCCGGTGATCCAGGACCTGGGAAGCCTGGCCGACGAGTCGACGCCCGGAGCCAAGATCCTCGACAGCCTCCTCACCGACTTCCGCACGAACGCGGGCCTTCAGAACCTGTTGCTCTTCTTCTTCAACGGGACGGGAGCCGTCAACGGGTTCGACTCGTTCGGTCACTACCTGCGAGCGGTCGTGCCGGTCAACAACTGCTTTACGTACAAGACCAACCCGGAGCCCGGTTGCGACATCAACTTCAATCGCACGTTCGCCGCAGCGCAGAAGCAGGTTCCGCCAGATACTCAGAGGAAGAAGGTTCTGCGTTCGGAGACCGCGAGGACTGACGAGGCATCGAGCCCGGCGGGTGGCTCACCCAGCGATGAAGAGGCCTCCCCGGCCCTCGAAGGAGGCGCCACCGGCGACTCGGCCCGGCCCACCGCGTCGCCGCGCGACATGAAGGCGATGCTCGACTTCCTCATGGGTGACGGAGGCACGCCATGAGCCGGCGCAGCGTCGGCTCAACCCTCGCGGCAAGCCCGACCATGGTCGGCTCAATCACCGTGCTGATTGCCGTGGTCGCTGTCTTTCTCGCCTACAACGCAAACTCGGGTCTGCCGTTTGTTCCCACCTACAACGTGTCGGTCGAGGTTCCCAACGCGAACTCACTGGTGCCTGGCAACGAGGTGCGGATCGGCGGCGTCCGTGTGGGCGCAGTTACCGACGTGACCCCGATCGCGCACGACGACGGCACGGTCTCAGCGCGCTTCGACCTTACGCTCGACCAGGCCGCGGACCCGATCCCCACCGACTCCACGGTGGTGGTGAGGGCTCGGTCAGCGCTTGGCCTCCAGTACCTACAGATCGATCGGGGCACTTCTGACGAGGGCTACGATGCGGGCGCGACGATCCCACTGAGCGCCGCGAAGCCAGAACCGGTGGAGTTCGACGACGTCCTCTCCACCTTCGACGAGCCAACGCGCACCGCGATCCAGGCCAACCTCGTCGAGTTCGGCAACGCCCTGGCTGGCCGTGGACTCGACCTCAACGAGGCGCTCGGCGAGCTGCCACGGACGCTCCAGTTCCTCGAGCCGGTGGCAAGGAACCTCGGCGACCCGGATACCCGCCTGACCCAGTTCATCGGCGCGCTGGCGGACACCGCTGCCGAGGTGGCTCCGGTGGCCGAGGAGCAGGCGCAGATGTTTGTGGGCCTTGACCAGACCTTCGGCGCACTTGCAAACGTCGCCCGGCCGTACATCCAGGACACGATCTCAGAGACACCGCCGACACTCGATACGGGTACACGCGCCCTGCCCGTGATCCGCCCCTTCCTGGCCAACAGCGCGCTTCTCTTCGAGGATCTCCAGCCTGGGGTAAACGCGATCGCCGCGAACTCGCCGGCGATCGCCAACGCGCTTCGGGTGGGAGCACCGGTCCTGCGCGATTCGGTCGCGTTCAACAAGCAGCTTGCGCCGACGGCGGCGGCGTTGCGAAACCTGAACGACGACACGGCAGCTCGCGCCGGCATCAACCGCCTTCGGGAAACCTCGGACATCCTGACGCCGACCCTGCAATTCATCACACCCGCGCAGACCGTGTGCAACTACGGGGCGATCTTGACCTTCAACCTCCAGAACCTGTTCGGGCAGGGCACGAACGGTGGTACCTGGCAGCGCGCCGAGGTGATCATTCCCCCGGGCGGGGCGGTTGGCGGCGTGCCGAACAACGAGCCGAACAACGAAGGCAGCCCGTCGAGCGCTCCGGCAAACGGCGGCGGAACGAGTTCGGGCAACTTCCTCCACACCAATCCCTACCCGAACACGGCAGCACCCGGACAGGAGCTGGAGTGCGAGGCGGGGAACGAGCCATACATCACAGGCTCGAAACAGATCGGCAACGTCGCGGGCAACCAGGGGACCTCCACTCGCGAAACGGTGGTTGCCCCATGATCTGGCGGCGAAGGAAAGCAGGGCCGGCGCCGGTCGGCAGCCCGAATCAGACTCAGTACGACCCGCGGGTCTGGGGCGCGAAATACCGGGGGCGTGGCCCCGTACCAGTTGCGATCGTGATGTTGGTCGCGCTCGTCATCCTCTCCTACCTCGCCTACACCAAAGAGATCCCCTTTACGGACCACGGGACCGAGGTCAAGGCAACTTTCGCCAACGCAACGACGCTGCGAAGCACGTCGCCGGTGCGCATCGCCGGGGTGAACGTGGGCGAGGTCACCAACGTCGAGGCGAAGGGCGACGCGGCGGAGGTCACGATGACCCTCAAGGACGACGCGCTCCCGATCCACGAGGATGCGACGGCGAAGATCCGGCCGCGGCTATTCCTCGAGGGCAACTTCTTCATCGATCTGCAGCCCGGCACGCCGTCGGCTCCCGAGCTCGGCGAGAACGGTGAGATCTCCATCGCCCAGACTGCGACCTCAACCCAGATCGACGAGGTCCTGACCGCGCTCCAGGGCGACACTCGCGACAGCTTGAAGGGTTTGCTCGAGGGCTACGGGACGGCGCTCACCTACGAGCCGTCGGCGATCGACGACGCTGATCAAGAGCCGATCTCACAGGGCAAGACCGGAGCGGAGGCGCTTGCCGACTCGCTCCGCTACGGCGGCGATGCGGGGAAGAACACAGCGGTCGTGAACGACGCACTGCTTGGTCGAAGCCAGCACGACCTGTCGGGGCTCATCAAGGCACAGCGAGACGTGTTCACAGAGCTCTCGACGCGCGAGGCCGAACTCCAGGGTCTGATCACGGCTTTCAACACCACCGCGGGAGCGCTCGCCTCCGAGCAGGAGAACGTGAGGGCCACGATCCGCGAGCTGGGCCCCACGATCGAGGCCGCTCAGCCGTCGCTCGCGCACCTCAACGAAGCGCTGCCTCCGCTCCGCGCATACTCGCTCGCGCTCATCCCCGGAGTCGCCGAAGTGCCCGACCTGATCAACGCGGCAACGCCCTGGCTTCGGGCCGCAAACGAATTGCTCGCCGACGACGCTCTGGGCGGCCTCGCTTCCGAGCTTCGCCGCGGCGCCCCCGTCACGGCACGCGCAACCAAGGTCACGATGCCGCTGATGGACGATCTGTCGGATCTCAGCCGTTGCGTCACCGACAACCTGGACCCGACCTTCGATATGCCGATAACGGTGGATCCGAACGTTCCCCCGGCCAACCAGCAGCCCTCCTACCTCGACTTCCTCGACGCGGCGGTGAATACCAGCGGCGCGGCCTCTTCGTTCGACGGCAACGGCTCATACCTCCGGGTCCAGGCCGGCGGCGGCCCCCAGCTCATCCAGGTGACGAACCCGAATCCGACTGAGAACAATCAGAAGATCTTCGGGAAGACGATCGAGGCCCCGCAGGGTGCCCAACCGAGGGTCCCGGTCGCGCCGCCTGAGTACCGAACCGATGTCGAGTGCTACAAGTCCAAGCCCGCTGAGCTGAACGGCTCGGTTGCGACAGGCTCGACCGCTCCCGTGGAAACGGCGCTGCCATGAAACGCGCGATCCGAGAGCACGCAAGGGAGTTCGTGGCGATCATGGCGTTGATCGTTTTCGGCCTGGGAACGACGGTCTTCATCCTGGCCCATCAGCAGGCGCCGTACCCCTCGTGGATTCCGATTCTCGGCGACGACACCTTCGAGCTCAAAGCGGATCTCTCGACGGGCCAGGCAATCACGCCGGGCCAGGGCCAGACCGTGAATGTCGCCGGGATCAAGGTCGGCGACATCACGGACGTGGACCTCGAGGACGGTCACGCCGTGGTCACGATGCTGGTTCAGGACCGCTACGAAGGTCTGATCCGCCAGGACGCCACGGTTCTGGTCCGCCCGCGCACGGGCCTGCAGGACATGACCCTCGAGGTCGATCCCGGCTCGCAAGATGCGGAGCCGATGGAGGCGGGCGGCACAATTCCCCTGGCGGCCACCGAGCGCAACGTAAACGTTGACGAGTTTCTCGCGGCACTCGACGGCGATACCCGCGACTATCTCAAGCTCCTCGTACAGGGTGGCTCTGAAGGTCTGGCGGGCAACGGCGAAGCGGCGTCGGCGGTATTCCGCCGCTTCTCGCCGCTGGCCAAGTACCTGGCACGCCTGAACGGCGCGCTCGCCAAGCGCGACGACGCGATCCGCAACTCCATCACGTCGTTCAAGCAGGTCTCCGAAGCACTTGGTTCCAGCGACACGCGGCTCGCCGATTTCGTCTCGTCGTCGAATGACGTCCTGTCGTCTTTCGCACGCCAGGAAGCCTCCCTTCGAGAGACGTTCCAGGAGTTGCCCTCGACGCTTACGGAAACCCGCTCCGCGGTGGAAGCGGGCGACCGGTTTGCCCTTGCTCTGAAGCCCGCGGCCACGGCACTGATCCCGTCGGCGAACGCGCTGAAGCCCGCGCTCGAGGAGACGTACCCCTTCTTTCGCGACACGGTGGATCCAATCCGCAAGCAGATCACCCCATTCGCGCGCCAGACCCAAGAGCCCTTCGCCGAGCTGCGCGAGACCACAACCAAGTTGAACAACGCGACCCCGGTGCTTGTCGGTGCTCTTGACGAAGTCAACAACCTCTTCAACGCTGTGGGCTACAACCCGCCGGGCGCGGAGGAGGGTTATCTCTTCTGGGCCTCTTGGCTCGGCCACGATTCGAATCAGACATTCAACCTTCAAGACGCCAGCGGGCCACTCGTCCGGGCCGTGGCCATGCAGTCTTGCCAGACGGCCAAGGGAGCCGAGGGGACAGCCCTGAGCTTCCCGTTCCTTCTGACCCTGATCGAGGGCACTCGGATCCCTCAGTCGACCAACATCTGCCCGTTAGACCCCTAGCCGCGCGCCCCCATGGAAACACGCCCACCTACAGCCACACGGATCTTGATCGCGGTCGGCTTCGCGATCTCGTGTTTTGGCCTGGCGCTGTTCCTCTGGGTCGCGTTCGGCGGTCCGGTTCCGCTCGCGTCCGAGGGTTATCGCTTCGAGGTCCCCTTCGACGAGGCAACGCAGCTCGCGCAGGAATCCGACGTGCGGATCTCCGGCGTGTCGGTTGGCAAGGTCAAGGGCATCGAGCTGGGTGACAACGGCCTCGCAGAGGCGACGGTCGAACTCGACTCCAGGTATGCCCCGATCCCATCTGACACCCAGGCGATCCTTCGCCAGAAGACGCTTCTTGGCGAGACGTACGTCGAGCTCACGCCGGGCTCTGAGGAATCCGACCCGCTGCCGGAAGGCGGCAGGATCGGCGCCGCGCAGGTCGCCGAGTCCGTCCAGATCGATGAGGTCTTCCGCACGTTCGACGCGCCCACCCGCGACGCCTTCAAAGCGTGGATGCAGGGTCAGTCCGCGGCACTCAAGGGCCGGGGCCAGGATCTCTCGGCTGCGCTTGGCAGTCTCGATCCGTTCGCCGAGGAGGCCACCAAGGCACTCCGGATCCTCGACTCCGATCAGGAAGCGGTGTCTGGTCTCATCCGAAACGGCGGCGAGGTCTTCCACGCCCTTTCTGAGCGCCAGGGTCAGCTCTCAGGCCTCATCAGGGCATCGAACACTGTCTTTCGGACCACGGCCAATCGCAACGCCGAGCTGGAGGAGATCTTCCGGATCTTCCCAACCTTCCTCGGTGAGTCGCGCCAGACATTGGAGCGCCTGGCCAAGTTCTCCACGGACACGAATCCGCTTGTCACACAGCTTCGCCCTGCGGCGCGCGAGCTGAGCCCGACCCTCAACGATCTTGGCGCTCTGGCGCCGAACCTCGAGAACTTCTTCCGTGGCTTCGCCGGCACGATCGACGCAAGCCGCAAGGGCCTTCCGGCGCTGCAGGACCTGCTGGACAACGACTTGCGCCCGCTGCTTGGCCGCATCGACCCGTACTTCGCAGAGGTCAACTCGCTGCTCGAAGTCGTCGGTCTCTACAAAGAGGAGCTCGCGGCACTCCTGGGCAATGGCGCGGCGGCGTCAGCCGGCCGGATCAACGAGGGCGGCCCGCTCCTGAACCACCTGCGTACATCGGCCGTTATGTCGCCGCAGTCACTGACATCGTTACCCAACCGGTTGCAGACGGAGCGCTCGAACCCTTACCTGAAGCCTGGTGGCTACCTCGACCTGGCTGGCGGCGGTCTCGATTCCTTCGAAACGCGGCAGTGCGGGGCCGGCGACCGGGCGCTCCTTGACGACGCCGACCAGGCGGCGTTCCCTACGCCGGACCCGGGTCAGATCTCGTTGTACGACAGGCTGAAGATCTTTGCGTTCTCCAACCAAAATGACTCCGACAACATTCCGGCACCTCCGTGCACCCAGCAGCCGGACTTCGATTCAGTGGGTCAAAGCCCGGAGCACACCCAATACCTCCACGTCAGGCGCGAACCATAAGCGGCGCGTGGCCCAATCCGTAGTTTGCCGCACGTAAGTGCAGGGAAACACCGAGCGCTTCCGCGGGTTATAGCCGGTGTGGAAACGGGCGTTGTCCTAGACAATGGCTGGGTCCACTTTTTGGATGGATCCATCAATAGAGCGGGTTGGGTAACCCGCTGAACCTCACAGAGGAGGAGTAGATGCGCAAAACGCGCAACGCGCTCGTCGCGGCGGCACTCGGAGCAGGACTGGTCTTTGGTACCAGCTCGGTTGCGTGGGCTGACGGTGCGAGCGAAAACGAGTCTCAGGTCGAGGCGGGAATCTCGCCGAACGCTCAATCGGCCACAACGCCAGGCCCTGCGACCCTGTTCGCACAGGTGCAGACGTTCGACAACGATGAGGGACCGCTCAAGATTCCGGACAAGGCAGCTGAGCAGGTCTTCATCGATTTCGACAACGACATCACGATTGACCCGAGCAAGTTCGCGCAGTGCGGCGGTCAGGGTGGCAACGACCTGGACACTTCATCGACGCAGCAGGTCGTTGAAAACTGCCCGAAGGATTCGATCATCGGATCCGGTCAGGCTGAGGCACTCGTGCCCGGTCTCGGTCGCGTGGAGCTGACGATCACGTCGCTGAACGGCCCGACCACGGTCGCTGGTGGTGCGTGCACGCCTCCCGCCGATGGCACTGGCGGGCCTGAGGGATGCGCCTACGTGGGCGGCAACCCCCAGATCATCCTGCACGCGTACAACCAGGGCATCGCATTCATCACCACGGTTGGTGGCGAGATCCAGAACTCGCCCGATTCCACGGCGGACTACGGCAAGCGTCTCGCAGTTACGGACGCGCCGGACACCGCTGGTGATGCCGGCGCCCTGATTCTCTTCAACTCCACTGTTGGTGGAACGGTAATCGAGGACACCTCGAACACCACCAACGACAAGAAGAGGAAGAAGAAGGGTAAAAAGATCATCATCACCAAGACGACGACGATCACCAACGACAAGGTGCTCCACCCGTACGTGAGCGCCACCTGTGGTGACGACGGCAGCGTCGCGCTTGGCGGCAAGGAGTACGACTTCAAGGGAACTTGGGTCTACGACGACGGCACGACGGACACGGACACCTACAAGCAGAAGTGCGGTAACAACCCCGCCTGACGCTGAGATCCGTATCTAGTTCGCGAAAAGGGGGCGGCCTTCGGGCCGCCCCTTTTTTGTCCGGGCGCGGCGGCATATCCTGAGCCGCGATGGCCGCCTTCTACATCACGACCCCGATCTTCTACGTGAACGCGGAGCCCCACCTGGGGCACGCGTACTCGACGATCGCGGCAGACGTGTTCGCCCGCCACAGGCGCCAGCGCGGCGAAGACGTCTTTTTCCTGACCGGCACCGACGAGCACGGCGAGCCGGTTGAGCTCGCAGCCGAGAAGCTGGGAATCTCGCCCCAGGAGCTGGCCGATCGCAACGCGCCGCGCTTTCAGGCGATGGCGGAGTCCGTCAACGCCTCCAACGACTTCTTCATCCGCACCTCCGATCCGCGCCACACGGACCGGGTCGCGGAGATCATGCAACGGGTCTACGACAACGGCCACGTCTACGAGGGCACCTATGAGGGCTGGTACTGCCCGCGCTGCGCCGACTTCAAGACCGAGCGCGAGCTGGGGCCGGGCAACACATGCCCGATCCACGAGATCCCGCTGACCAAGGAGACGGAGCAGAACTGGTTCTTCCGCCTCTCGGCATTTCAGGACCGCCTTGTCGAGCTTTACGAGTCGAACCCGAAGTTCGTCGTGCCCGGCTTCCGCTCGAACGAGGCGCTTTCGTTCATCAAGCAGGGCCTTCAGGACGTATCGCTCTCGCGAGCGAAGCTCAAGTGGGGGATGCCGCTTCCGTGGGACCCCAGCCAGCGCATGTACGTGTGGTTCGACGCACTTCTCAACTACGTGACGGCGCTCGGGTTCGCGCGCGAAGGCGAGGACCTGACCGAGCGCTACTGGCCCGCGGCGTTCCACTTGCTCGCCAAGGACATCCTGAAGTTCCACGCCGTGATCTGGCCGGCCCTCCTCATGGCCGCCGACCTCGAGCCGCCGACCGGCATGGTCATCCACGGCTATCTCCTCATGGGCGAAAAGAAGATGTCGAAGTCACTCGGCAACGTTCTCGACCCGTTCGACGCGATCGACCGCTACGGCGCGGACGCTCTCCGCTTCTACTGCCTGCGCGAGGTGTCTTTCGGCCAGGACGGCTCCGTATCTGCCGCTGGATTCGAGTCGCGCTACGAAACGGAGCTCGCCAACGACTACGGAAACCTGGCAAGCCGCACCCTCGCCATGGTCGAGCGCTACCGGGACGGCGTCGTGCCCGGCGGCGCGGTGGATCCGGCGCTTGCCGAGGGCAATTCCGGGCTCGCCGGGCTGGTCGAGGAAGTGAGCTCGCTGATCGATGCCGCTGAGCCGAGCCAGGCGCTCGAGGCGATTTGGGCGCGCGTGCGCCGTGTCAACCGCTATGTCGAGGAGACGAAGCCGTGGGAGCTCGCCAAGGACGACTCCCAGGGCGAACGGCTCGACCAGGTGCTCTACAACCTCACCGAGGGCGTTCGAGTTCTCACTCTCGCGCTTCTTCCATATGTGCCCGAGAGCGCTGACAAGTTGCTCGCCGCGCTTGGCGAAGAGAGTCGGGAGCTGGCGGACTTCGGCTCTCGCGGAGGTGGCGCGCAGGTCGTGCGGATCGATCCGCTGTTCCCCAAGCTGGAGCCTGTGCAGGTGGAGTAGGGAGGGCCGGGGGTCGACCAGCACCCAGGGCCGACCTAGACTGCGACCGTGATCGATTCACACTGCCATCTCGCCCTTTGCGAGGGTGAGCCGGGCGAGGTTGTGGGGCGCGCGGCAAGCGCCGGAGTGTCACGGCTGCTCACAGTGGGCCTCGATGAGGAGTCGAATCGCGAGGCCATGGCGCTTGCGGAGGCACACGAGGGCGTGTTTGCGGCGATCGGGAGGCATCCGAACTCAGCGGGTGGGTGGGATGCGCGGGCAGAGGCTGAATTGCGCGAGCTGGCGACCGATGAGCTGGTTCTCGCGATCGGCGAGACGGGCCTCGACTACTACCGCGACGGTGCGCCTCGCGACGAGCAGATGGCCGCGTTCCGCTCGCAGATCGCGATCGCTCGGGATGTCGCGAAGCCGCTCGTGATTCACATGCGGTCGGGCGACGGCGCGGACGCCGATGCCGTGGGGGAGTCGCTTTCGGTGCTGGCTGCTGAAGCTGACGACGTCGAGGTCATCCTGCATTGCTTTTCCGCGCCGGCCGAGCGCGTGGCGGAGGCGGTCGCGCACCGCTGGTTTTGCTCATTTGCGGGCAACGTCACGTATCCGAAAGCCGGCGGGTTGCGCGAGGCGGCCCAGCTTGTACCCGACGATCTTCTGCTCGTGGAGACGGACGCGCCCTTCCTGTCTCCGCAGTCGCGGCGTGGAAAGCGCAACGAGCCGGCGTTCGTCGTGGAGACGGCGCGGGAGGTCGCGGCGGCTCGTGGGATGGCGCCCGAGGAGCTCGAAGCCCTGGTCGACGGCAACGCCGCCCGGGTGTTCGGATGGTGAGAGCTCCGCTCGGCCAGAATTTCCTCGCCGATCCGAATCTGCTGGACGCGATCGTGAGGGAGGCGGAGGTGAGCGCCGGCGATGTGGTGCTGGAGGTCGGGGGTGGCCAGGGTGTCTTGACCGAGCGGCTTGCCGAGGTCGTTGCCGCAGTGCATGTGGTTGAGCTGGACCCGCGCCTTCAAGCGGGGCTCGATGAGATCGCTGCCAGGCTGTCGGGCGTTCGGGTGGTGATGGGCGACGCGATGAAGGTGGATCTTGGGGGGCTGGATCCGGCGCCGGACGCGATGGTCTCGAACCTGCCGTACTCGGTCGCGACGCCCGTTCTCATGCGCACGCTCGAGGAGTTGACGTCGGTTCGGTCGTGGACGGTGATGGTGCAGCGGGAGATCGGCGACCGGCTGCGCGCAAGGCCGCGCACGAAGGCGTACGGGTCGCCCAGCGTGCTGGCGCAGCTTTCGTGCCGGGTCGAGATGCTGAGGACGGTTGACCCACGGGTGTTCAAGCCGGCGCCTCGGGTGGAGTCGGCGCTGATGCGGCTCGAGCGGGTTGCCGAGTGGCCCGGGGATGGGGTGGCGCGGCTGGTGCGCGCCGCCTTCGCCCACCGGCGGAAGGCGCTTCCCCGTTCCGTGGCAACGGCGGGGGTCGCGTCGCGGGAGAAGTGCCAGGGTGCTCTCGAGGCGATTGGCAAGCTGCGGACGGTTCGCGCGGAGGAGCTGGAGCCGGCCGAATTTGCGGCACTGGCTGCGGAGCTCGGCCTGTGACCTCGCTGCGGGCCCCCGCCAAGCTCAACCTGTGCCTGTATCTGGGGCCGGTTCGCGATGACGGGTTGCACGAGCTCCGCTCGCTGTTCTCCCCGCTCGAGCTGTCGGACCGGATCTCGATTGTCCCCTCCGATTCAGAGCGCGACGAGGTTGTGTGCCCGGGCGTAGGAGGACCCAACCTCGTTTTTTCGGCGTTGAAGGCGCTGCGCGAAGCCGGGTGGAGTGGCAATCCCGTGCGGGTGGAGATCGACAAGCGGATTCCGGTCGCCGCGGGGCTTGGCGGCGGGAGCGCCGACGCGGCTGCCGTGCTGCGTGAGCTGGGCGCCGGCGTTGCCAGGTTGGAGAAACTTGCCCTCGGCCTGGGTGCGGACGTGCCGTCGCAGCTGACGCCCGCCTTCAGCCTGGTTGGTGGGGCGGGGGAGAGGGTGGAGCCGATGCCGGTTCCTGGGTCGTTTGCTGCCGTGCTGATTCCGTTCAGACAGGGGTTGAGCGCGGGCGCGGTGTATGCAGAGGCGGATCGGCTCGGCCTTGGCCGATCGGCGGAGGAGTTGGCTGAGATCGAGATGGATCTGGTGGACCTGGTGCGCTCGGGCGATTCTCCCCTTGCCTACGTTCGGCACCTCGTGAATGACCTGGAGAAGGCAGCGGTGTCGTTGCGGCCGGAGATCGAGGGTGCGCTTGATGCGCTGCGGGATGTCGGGGCTGCGTGGGCGTTCGTTACCGGCTCGGGCCCGACCGCGGTGGGCCTGTTCGGGGACATCGTCGCCGCTGATCGGGCTGCCGCGGCGCTGCCGCCGGCGTATGCGAACGCGATCGTCTCGGCTTCCGCCACTCGCGCGTGAAATGGTGAGCGGATGAGGAAGGCCTGGGAGTTCCTGCGCGAGCATCCATTGCTCGTGGTCGTGGTGCTCCTGGTGGTCGCCTACCAGGTCTTTGGGGACGCGCTGCCCTCGATCGACCTCGAGAAGGCACTTGGCGATATCTCAGACACGCTTGGGAAGTGGACGTACGCCGCCGTGGGAGCCTTGGCATTCCTCGAAACGGGTGCCTTCGTCGGGCTGATCTTCCCCGGCGAGACAGCCGTGATCCTTGCCGGCGCCATCGCGGGGCAGGGGACGACGTCGATCGTGCTGACGATCGCGGTTGTTTGGTTTTCGGCGTGGCTCGGGGACACGGCTTCGTTCTTCATCGGAGTGCGACTGGGAAGGGACTTCATCCTCCGGCATGGGGAGCGGGTGCGGATAACGCCGGAGCGCTTCGAGCAGGTGGAGAGCTATTTCGGCCGGTACGGGGGAAGGACGATCCTCGTCGGCCGCTTCATCGGCCTGGTACGGGCGCTGGCGCCATTCATCGCCGGTAGTTCGGGGATGAAGTACCGAGGTTTCGTGCCGTACAGCGTGCTTGGGACGGGGATGTGGGCGGCCGCCTTCTCGCTCCTCGGGTACTTCCTCGCCAGCAATCTCGACAAGGCGGAGACGCTGGCGTCGAAGGGACTGTTCTTCTTCGGTGCGACCGTTGCGGTGCTGGTGGGTGGCTACCTCGGCGTTCGCTACATGCGATCGTCGGAGAACCGGTCGAAGCTGGCGCGGAGGCTGGAGGGGTACCCGTTGGGAAAGCCGGTGGTGGCTTTCGGCAGGGGAATCGAGCCGCAGGCGCGCTTTCTCTGGAACCGGGTGACGCCTGGCAGCTTGGGGTTGGAGTTCACAACGTTGATGGCGGTGTTTGCGGTCTCGCTGTTCACCGTGATCGCGTATGGCGTGACGGTTGCGGATGCGCCTGGGCCAACATCAGGGGACGCGGCGGCGACGGATGTCGTCTTCGACCTTCAGGCGGGATGGCTGACGACCGTGGCGAAGGTGGTTACAACGCTGGGGTCGGCGTGGGCAACGATCTCGGTCGGGCTGATCGCCGCGGCTGTCTTTGTGCGTCGAAGGCGGTGGGCGGAGTTGTCGGTGCTGGTCGTCGCTCTCGTGGTCACGCACGTGGGCGTGCCGGTGCTCAAGGACATCGTCGATCGCCCTCGGCCGGCGGATCCGCTGACTACCGCGCCCGGGCAGTCGTGGCCAAGCGGCCATGCGGCGGCGGCGGTGCTGTATCCGTGGCTTGCGCTCGCCTTTTCGGTACGGGGCAGGCCGAGTTGGGCCCAGGGATCGGCAATTGTCGCCGTCGGCGTCGCCCTGGCGGTGCTTGTAGCGCTGACTCGGGTTTATCTGCGGGCGCACTACCTTTCCGATGTCATCTCGGGCGCCGGGTTCGCGGTTGCGGTCTTTGCCCTTTGCTCGGGTGTCGCGCTGCTGGTGGTGCACTTTCGCGACAATGAAGACGAGCGGATTACCGACACATGACTCTCATCGCTGAAATTGGCGCCGTTTTCTACCTCTTCGGGGGGGCCGCACTTCTGAGCCTGCTGGCTTTCGGAGCGCTCATCCTCGTGCCTGCGATGGGCTCGTTCGGGCGCGGGTGGGAAAAGGCCGCCGCCGCCGCCCTCTCGCTGTTCGTGCTTGTCGCGCTGCTCGCGCTTGGCTTTGGACTGGGGGTGGTGATCGTCTACTACTGGAACGACATCTCCTCGATCTTCAGCTGACGCTGCCAGACTTGTTCCCGTGAGCTCGAAGTCCAAGGAGGGGGCCAAAGCGGCTCCGGCAGCCGATCCGGCGACGCTCGAAGCGCTCTCGGAGGCGATCGAGTCGGGCGCGGGGCTGCCCGCCGTTGCTCGCGCTGCGGCGAAGGTGCTGGGCACGAGCGTCGCGGTGATCGACCGCTCGAGCGTTGTCTTGGCCGTGGCAGCGGCGTCGAGCTCCGAGGAGGGCAAGCTCCTGACTGGGGGCGATGGCGTCGACACCGTCGACCTGCGCGTTGCCGACGCAGTGGTAGGTGAGCTGCGATTTCGCGCGAGGGCCGGCTCGGCCCCACCACCGCCGCTCGCGCGGATGGTTTCAGCGCTCCTGGCGCTCGAGGTGGAGAGGTCGCGCTCCGGTGACTGGGCGTCGGACGAGGCAGCTGGCGAGTTCGTCGTCGCCGTGCTGGAGCGGAAGGTCACGGACCGGGGTGACATCGTGGCGCGGGCTGCGGAGGTCGGCGCCGACCTGGAGGGCGGTTCGGGCGTGGTCGTGGCGCGCGCTCATCCTCATATGGCGCAGGATGGGGACTGGCGGACGCGCGTTCTGACCGTGGCGCTCCGCGTGCTGCGAACGCAGGCTCAGGGTTCGGTGGCCGTGGTGGGGGATGGCGATTTCGCCGAGGTGAGCGCGCTGGTGCCGGCTTCTGACGCAGACGTTCTCGGCCGTGCAGCCGCCGCTCTCGCGCGCGAGCTGGTGCATTCGCTCCAGGGCTTTCGGATCACGGTCGCGCACTCGCGGCTCGCGCAGGACCCGGCTGATCTCTACCGGGCCGGCAAGGAAGCGATGCTTGCCGCGAACGTTGCGGACGCGGATGGACTGGAGGTGCTCGCCTTCGAGGACACGGGCTCCTACCGGCTCCTGTTGCCGGCGATGAGCGAGGACCCAGGCGAGCTTGAGCGCTTCTTCGAGGAGACCGTTGCGCCCCTGTCCGCTTACGACGAGCAGTACGAGACCGAGCTGGTCGCCACCGTCGAGGCCTACCTGGACAACGACGGCAACGTGACTCCGACCGCCGAGACGATGTTCACCCACCGCCACACGATCCGCTACCGCCTCGAGCGGGTGCGCGACCTGTGTGGCCACGACATATCATCGACCGAGGGGCGAGAGAAGCTGGGCCTGGGTTTGAAGGCGATGCGCGTCCTGGGGATCGCGCCACCGCGAGGCCCGGCGATGGAGCCGGGCGCGGGCGGCGGAAAGGTGCGAAGGCGGAAGGGGGCGGAGTAGCTCCAACGCGCAGTACCTTGCAGCCATATTGGGGAGTCGGCTAATTGGCAAGCCTCTGGCTTTTGGTGCCAGCTATCCCGGTTCAAGTCCGGGCTCCCCATTCACACTTTGGTGCATTTCGTGATCCATGCGTGACACGACGAGTGCGAACATGCGTTCGTGCCGTGGCAGCCGCGATACAGCCGCAAAGAAGCTCAGGAAGCCATCGAACGCTCTCGCTCCTGGGCCGATGCGCTCCGGTACCTGGGACTGAGCCCGCGCGGCAAGAACTTCACCACCATCCGGAAGTGGGCAATCGCATGGGAACTAGACGTCTCCCACCTTCCGGCCTACAAACCGGGCGTCGGATCGCCCTCGTTCTCGGAGCAGGCCCTGCGCACCGCGATATCGCAATCGCGCTCTTGGGCCGAGACACTTCGGAGGTTGGATCTCTGCACGACTGGCAATAACCGCGTGACCATCAAGAAGTGGGCTGCCGAGTGGAGCATCGATTCGAGTCACTTCGATCCTCACGCGGCCGCGACGGAGGCCCTTCGCGGTGCCGCTAACAAGCAGAAGCCATTGCAAGAGGTCCTCGTCGAAGACTCCAACTACTCGCGCTCCGCGCTGAAGGATCGGCTCTACGAGACAGGGCTGAAGCGTCCGGTATGCGAGATCTGCGGACAGGACGAGAATTGGCACGGGATCGAAATCTCGTTGATCCTCGACCACATAAACGGAACGCGAAACGACAACAGAATCGAGAATCTCAGGATCGTTTGCCCGAACTGCGCCGCTGGTCTTGAAACGCACTGCGGTCGCGGGCGTAGGACCTTGGAGCGCACCCGGGGCTGCTTGAGATGTGGCCAGGTATTTCGCCCGAAGTACCGCGACCACCGCTACTGCTCGCGTGAGTGCGGGCAGCGCGCAAAGCCGTCGGCGCGTCGCCCGCGGCCCGAGCAGCGAAAGGTCGAACGCCCACCGTGCGAGCGACTGCTCGACGAGATCAAACGCCTCGGCTGGTCTGCGGTAGGTCGCAAGTACGGCGTATCCGACAACGCGATCCGCAAGTGGGTGAAAGCGTACGAGAACGAAGGCACCGCGTGACGCGGCCGGCGTCCCGCCTCTACGATGCCCCCCGTGAGCGGCACTGACGAAGCGCCTATGGTTCTGATCATGGCCGCGGGCGAGGGAACGCGCATGCGCTCCTCGATCCCGAAGGTCCTGCACTTCATCTGTGGCCGGGCGATGGTCGAGTGGCCCGTTCGTGCCGCGCGCGAGGCTGGAGCCGGCCGGATCGTCCTCATCGACTCGCCCGGCGAGCGCCTTGCTCCCTACGACTTCGAGGGCACCGAGATCGTCGTTCAGCCCGAGGCGAATGGCACCGGGGGCGCGATGCTCGCAGCAATCGATGCGATTCGCGACTCGAACGAGGTCGTGGTCCTCTCCGGAGATCACCCACTCCTCGGTGCCGACACGATCGAAGCGCTGCTCGCCACCCACCGCGACGAGTCGGCCGCCGCCACTGTCATGACCGTCGAGCTCGCAGAGCCCGGCCAATACGGGCGCATCGTTCGAGACTCCGAGGGAAACGTCGAACGAATCGTCGAGACAAAGCACCCCGAGAACGTGCCGCAGGAGATCCTCGACACCAGGGAGATCAACACCGGCACGTATTGCTTCAACGGCCCGATCTTCGCCGGCGCCCTCGAGCGGATCACGAACGACAACGAAGCGGGCGAGTACTACCTCGGCGACGTTCTCCCGCTCTTGAGAGACGCAGGCGAGAAGATCGCCGCATACGTCGCCACCGACCCCAACGTGAACCTCGGCGTGAACACCAAGGCTGACCTCGCGGTCGTTGAGGCCGAAGCTCGCCGAAAGATCAATCAGCGCCACATGTTGGCCGGAGTTCGCATTGTCGATCCGGCCTCGACCTGGATCGACGCCGACGTCCACATTGCTCAGGACGCCACGGTCGAGCCCGGTACCGCGCTGCGCGGCGACACCCGCATCGGCGCAGGCTCGAAGATCGGTCCGCACACGACAATCCTCGATTCCAGCGTTGGCGAAAACACATCCGTCCTGCGCTCCCATCTCGATGACGCGCGGGTGGGCGACGACTGCAACGTCGGCCCATTCACCTATCTGCGCCCGGGCGCTCACCTCGCGAACGGTTCCAAGGCAGGCGCGTTCGTCGAGATCAAGAACTCGGAGATCGGCGAGGGTGCCAAGGTTCCGCACCTCTCCTACGTCGGCGATGCAGACGTGGGCGCGGGCGCCAACGTGGGCGCGGGATCGATCACCGCCAACTACGACGGCGCCACCAAGAGCCGCACGAAGATCGGGCAAGATGCGCGCATCGGCGTCAACAACTCCCTGGTCGCGCCGGTGGAGATCGGCGAAGGTGCTTACACTGGCGCCGGAGCGCTGATTCGTGAAGATGTGCCGCCCGAATCACTCGGCGTCACCGAATCGGAGCAGCGCAACATCAAAGACTGGGCGAAGGACAAGTCGTTGAAGGCCGAAGGGGAATGAACGCGGTTATGACCATCGACGAGGTACAGGATCTGGCGACTCCCATGAGCTCGATCCCGCACGACTACACGAAGCGCCTCATGGTTTTCGGTGGCCGCGCCTCGACGGAGCAGGCCGCGCGTATTGCCACCAAGCTGGACGTCGACCTCGGCCGCGTGACCCTCAAGACCTTCGCCGACGGCGAGGTCTACTGCCGCTATGAAGAGTCGATCCGCGGCGCGGACATGTTCATCGTCCAGTCCACGGCCAAGAACGTCGCCGAAGGAATGACCCCCAACGACTCCCTCGTCGAGCTCCTGACGATGATCGACGCGGCCAAGGGAGCCTCGGCGCACCGCATCATCGCCGTCATGCCCTGGTACGGCTATTCGCGCCAGGACAAGAAGTCGGCCCCGCGTGAGCCCATCACCGCCCGTGTCGTCGCTCAATGCCTCGAGGCGGTCGGCGTCGACCGTGTCCTCACCATGGACCTCCACTCGGGCCAGGTCCAGGGCTTCTTCTCAAAGCCGGTCGATCACATGACCGCAATGCCCATGCTCACCCAGTACTTCATCGACCAGGCGATCAAGGACGACCTCGTCATCGTCTCACCGGATGCCGGACGCGTGAAAGTGGCTCGCAACTTCGCCCGCAAGGTCGGCGTTCACTGGGCCGTCATGGAAAAGGAGCGGCCCGCGCACAACACCGCCGACATTGGCTACGTCGTCGGCGACGTCAAGGGCAAGACCGCCGTTCTCGTCGACGACATGATCGATACGGCAGGCACCCTCTGCGCCGCTGCCAAGACCGTGCTCGACGAGGGCGCGGCCAAGGTCATCGCCTGCGCCACGCACGGCGTCTTCTCCGGCCCCGCCTACGAGCGGCTCGCCTACGAAAACTCGGGCATTGAGCAGATCGTCGTTACGGACACAGTCCCGCTTGCGCCGGGCGCGCCGGACAACGTCACCGTCCTTCACGCCTCGCAGATTCTCGCCGACTCGATCCGCCGCATCTTCGCCGACGACTCCGTATCGGAGATCTTCGCCGGCGAGAACCAGCTCTTCTAAGCGCTCGAACCCGGTCACCCCTGGTCTGAGATCAACCAGGCGCCCTCGTCTTCCATCTCGAGCAGGATTGTCTTGAACTGAGAAGGTTGGTCCGGCGGCTTCAAGAGCACCTCGACGCGCGCCCGGTTGCCCGAAATCACCACCTGGCGAACCTTCACCTCCAACCCTGCGAAGCGGTCCTTCGCGAGGGAGGCGATGTCGGGGCACGAGAGCTTTTCGTCCGACTCCTCGAGCAGCCTCGCGGCGGTCGATCGCAGAGAATCCCGAGCGCTGTCCGTCAGGAGGTCGCAGTAGCGGTCAAAGTCGCCCGAGGCGGCCGCCGAGAAGAACTCGCGCACCGCATCGCTGGCCTGTTGCTCGTCGGACGGTGGATCGCTGAAGAAGCCCGTGTCGGAGATCGCCATCGCCGCAAGCACAGAAGCGACGGCCAGGATTACGGCAGCGATCCGGCGCCGCGCGACATCGGTCAGGTACCCCATGCGCCGAACGATAAGGTCCACCGCCGTGTTGCGGGTGGGTCACAAGGGTGCGGATGCAATCGTGCCCGGCAACACGATCGAGAGCTTCGTCGCCGCAGCGGAGGCAGGAGTGAACGCGATCGAGTTTGACGTTCTGCGTCCCGAGGCTGACTTCGCCGACGGCTCCGATTGGAGGAAGGCCACGGCCGGCCCCGCCGACGGCCGGGGACCGATCGTTGTCGCCCATGACTGGGCAGCCGCCCGCCGGGCCGGTCAAGACGTCCTCACCCTCGACCGCGCGCTCGACGCGCTTTGCAAACCGCCGCTCGACCCCCTGCAAATCGACCTCGACATCAAGGTGTGCGGTCGCGAGGATGAGATCGCCGAGGCCGTCCGCTCTCGGGGCCTGATCGAGCGCACCATGACCTCGGGCACCGAGCTACCCACGATTCGCGCGCTGGGCGAGATCGAGCCCGCCATCAGCCGAGGCTGGACCCTGCCACGCGTCAAGCGCGACTGGACCAAGACCCGCGTCGGCAAACCCGTCGTCCTCGCCGGCATGGCCGCGCTGCGCGCTCGCCTGCCCCGAATCGTGCGCCAAAAAGCTCCCGGACTTGGGGTAGAGGCCATCTGGATCCACCACGCTCTGACTACCGCCGCTCTCGCCACCGCGGCGCATGACTCTGGCATGAAGCTCATTGCCTGGACCGTCGACGACGTACCGCGCATGCGCGCACTCGCCGCCATGGGCGTCGACGGAATCTGCACAAACGACCCCCGTCTGTTCTCCGAGCTCGCGGAGTAACCGCTTCAGCTCCCCGCATCCCGTCCTCCCGGCTATCCTCACCGGTCGCTTATGGCGTCCGACCGACCCACACTCGAAGTAGCTGAGCGCACCGAATTCGGCTCGCGCACAACTCGCCGCTTGCGGCGCGACGGACTCGTCCCGGGAGTCGTCTACTCGGGCGGCGAAGCCGCTCGCACCTTCAGCGTGCCTGAGCGCGCCGCTCGCAACCTGCTTCTGACAGGCGCCGCCCTCTTCGACCTCCAGTTCGACGGCGGCAAGCCGGAGCCGGTCGTCGTCAAGGAAGAGCAGCGCCACCCGGTGCGCGGCAACCTCATGCACATCGACTTCCAGGTCGTCGACCTCGACGTGAGGATCCAGTCCGAGGTTGCGATCGAGCTCCTCGGGATCGAGGACTCGCCCGGCGTGAAGGAAGGCGGCGTGATGGACCACATCACCCACCAGATCAACGTTGAGGCCCTGCCGACGGATATCCCCGAGTCGATCGCGGTCGACGTCTCGGGCATGGTCATCGGCGACACCCTCCAGCTCGAAAGCGTCGCTGCGCCCGATGGCGTCGAATGGGCGCTCGGCGAGGGCGTCGAATCCCACGAGGTCACCATCGCAACTCTCAACCCACCACGCGTCGAGGAAGAGCCGGAACTCGAAGAAGAGACCGAGCTCATCGGCGAGGACGGCGAGCCCGTCGAGGGCGAGGCAGCCGAGGATGACTCGGGCGACGCGGGGTCGGACGACTCCGGCGACTCCGACGGGGAGTAACTCCTGTCGATCTTCCGCCGGCGCTCTTCGGGCGCCGAGTCTGCCGAAGATGGCGGCGACCGCGTCCTGATAGTTGGCCTGGGCAATCCCGGTCAGCGTTACGCGAAGACGCGCCACAACATCGGCTTCGAGATCGTCGCTGAGCTCACTCGCCGCTGGAACATGCCGAAGGCGAAGGAGAAGTTCCGCGGCCTTTTGACGGAGGGCCGCATCCGCCCGGGCGGGCCTCGCGTTGCCGCGCTCTTGCCCCAGACGTTCATGAACGAGTCGGGCACGGCAGCGGGCCCGGCCCGCGGCTCCCTTCGCATTCCGCTCGATCGGGTCGTAGTCGTCCACGACGAGATCGACCTTCCGTTCGGCGAGATCCGCACCAGGCTGGGCGGGGGCGCGGCCGGCCACAACGGAATGAAGTCACTCAAACAGGGCTTCGGGAGCGGCGATTTCTGGCGTGTGCGCGTGGGCGTCGGTCGCCCCGACTCAACTGACCCGGAGATCGTCTCCGCCTGGGTCCTCGGCCGCTTCTCCGAGCCCGGCGACCGGGTGCAGTCGTTGATTGCGGACGCCGCGGGCGAGACCGAACGCCTGGTCGAACAGCTAGCTTCCGAGCCCGCCGATGCCTGAGCTCACCACCTACGAAACCGGCGATGGGATTGCGGTCCTGCGCCTTGCCCGCCCGAACTCGCGCAACGCGATCAACACGCAGATGCTCGAGGAGATGCTCGGGCACATCGCGACGGCCCGCGACGACGACGAGATTCGCTCGCTCGTCATCTCATCCTCGGACCATCTCGGGCTTTCGGCAGGTGCCGACGTGCGAGAGGAGCTCGATGAAGAGGGGCGCGTACGCCGGATGCAGCTCTTCGCCGACCTATACGACGACATCGTCGGCTTTCCGAAGCCAACAATCGCCGTGTGTCACGGGGCGTGCGTCGGCGGTGGCGCCGAGATCGCCGTGGCCTGCGACATCCGCGTCGGCGGGTCGAACCTGCGCCTCCGCTTTCCCGGCGCCTCGCTCGGCGTGCCGGTGGGCCCGGCGCGCCTCGTCACGCTCGCCGGCCTCTCGGTCGCCAAGTACCTCCTGATCTCCGGCAAGGAAGTGGCAGCGGACGAAGCGCTCCGCTGGGGGCTCATCCACAAGGTGGCGCCCGCCGCGAAGGCGGAGGAGATGGCCATCGACCTCGCTCGCACCACGGCGTCGCACCCGCCCGAGGCCGTCGCGCGCCTCAAGTCCATGCTCCACGAGTGGGACGGCGTCGTCGAGCGCTCCAAGTCAGAGGGCCGGGGCCAGGTCGAGTGGCAGCGGACCGGCCCGGGCTTGCCGCATCGACCCGGCTGACCGCCTGTTCACTTCGCTACGACCGGCGTTTCTGGGCGCTCAAGAGGAGCGCCACTAGCCTGAGATGTGATGTCTCTCAGGCCCCTTCTTGACGTCGCTTACACCGATGGCGACTACGCAGCGCTGATCGAGGCACTCGGTTCGAGCGAGGCTCGGATCCACGCTTCGGGATCGATCCAGCCCTACCTCATCGCCGCCCTCGCGGACGACCCCGACGGGCTCGGGGGTACGCCGCTTGTGGTTGTTGCGCCGGACGACGTCGCGGCGCGCGACATGGCTCGGGACCTGGGCGGCTACCTCGCGCCCCGGCGGGTTCGCCACTACCCGTCGCGCGGGACCGGCTACGCCTCGCAGATCGCTCCCCCGCCTCACCTGGTGGGCCTGCGCATAGCCGCCCTCGACGCCTTGGTTGGCAAGGCCGAGGAGGCACCTGTCGTCGTCGCGAGTGCTGTCGCGCTGGCCGAGACCGTGCCCGACGCTTCGCTCCGCCCAGAGGGATTTACGCTCAAGGTCGGGGAGGACATCGACCTTCCGTTCTGCGCCGAGCTTCTGGCCGAGGCCGGATACGAGCGCGTTGACCAGGTGGAGGCACGCGGCCAGTTCGCCCTCCGTGGCGGCATCCTCGACGTATTCGGCGCCACCGAGGACCGCGCCGCCCGTCTCGAGCTGTTCGGCGACGAGATCGAGTCCATTCGCTGGTTTTCGACGTTTACGCAGCGTTCGCTCGGCGAGGCGACGGAACTCGAGCTCTCGCCCGCCGCGGAGCTAGCCACCGAGCATCGCCAGCTCGCAGAGGCCGCACTCGAATCTGAAGACGAGGGCGACTCGGTGGTCGATGCCCTCCCGGTCGACTCGTTTCGGGCACCGCTCGAGGTGATCGGCGACGCCGCCCGGTTCGTGACCTGCTCGCACGAGGAGATCGAACCGGCCCTGCGCGCTCATTGGGAAGACGTCACGGCCGCCATGCATTCAAACGATGCCCGTCGCCTCTACGTCGATGTCGCCGAGCCGCTGGAGACGCGAGCGGTCCTCGCCCTGCGTTCCACCGCGTCCGAGGCCGACACCGTGTCAATTCGCGCGCAGGCCCCGGCTTCCGCGGCCCGCTCAATGCAGGAGGCCGAGCCGCAGCTCGAGCGTGAGGTCAGATCCGGCTACCGCGTGGTCGTCGCGTTCGACCATCGCGGCGAAGGCGAGCGCGCACGGTTCAACCTCCAGCGCGTTGAGGCATCGTTCCTCGGCCAAGTTCTGCCGGCGGATCCGGCCGTGAGCTTCGCCGAGGCAAGGGTGGGGGAGGGCTTTGTCTCGCCGGCGCTGAAGCTGGCGGTGATCCCCTGGCGCAAGCTGGTCCACCGTCGCAGTTCGGCGGCGCCAACCGTGCGTGGCTCCCTGACTTCGATGGCCGACCTCGCTGTCGGCGACCACGTCGTTCATCAGGACCACGGCATCGCCCGGTTCGCGGGTTTCGAGACCAAAACAGTCGGCGGCATCACCCGCGACTATCTCGAGCTCGAGTATCGGGGCGAGGACAAAGTGTTCGCTCCCACGGAGCAGCTCGCGAAGATCAGCCGCTACGTGGGCGTGGGGGGCGAGGCGCCACAGTTATCGGCGCTCGGTTCGAAGCGCTGGGACTCGATCAAGGCGCGTGCGCGGCGCGCGGCGCGGGTGCTCGCAGGCGATCTCCTCAACCTCTACGCCGAGCGTGCTGCGCGGCGCGGCCACTCGTTCGGACCCGATAGCGAGTGGTCGCTTCAGCTCGAGCAGGCGTTCCCCTACCGGGAGACCGCCGACCAGCTCGAGGCGATCGAGGCCACCCGCGCCGACATGGAATCGGAGCGGCCGATGGACCGTCTCATCTGTGGCGACGTCGGCTACGGCAAGACCGAGGTCGCGCTCCGAGCTGCGGTCAAGGCTGCCGGCGAAGGCAAGCAGGTGATGTTGCTGGTGCCGACCACGGTGCTCGCCCAGCAGCACCTGGGCACCTTCAGGGAACGTTTCGCCGAGTTGCCGTTCGAGGTCGATGCCGTCTCGCGGCTGCGAAAGCCCGCCGAGGTGCGCGCGTCGCTCGCCAGGTTCAACGACGGCAAGCTCGACATTCTGATCGGCACCCACCGGCTTCTCTCGCGCGACGTACGCGCGAAAGACCTGGGGCTCTTGATCGTCGACGAAGAGCAGCGATTCGGCGTCAAGCAGAAGGAGCTTCTGCGCCAGCTAAAGCTGCGCGTGGACGTGCTCTCCCTGTCGGCCACCCCGATCCCGCGGACGCTCCAGATGAGCCTGGCGGGCTTGCGTGACATCTCGGTGATCGAGACGCCGCCCGAGGGTCGCCGGCCCATCCGTACGTACGTCGGCCCGTACGACGAGGAGCTGGTTGCCAAGGCAATCAAGCGCGAGGTCGATCGCGATGGCCAGTGCTTCTTCCTTCACAACCGAATCGACACCCTTCACGAGATGGCCGAGCGCCTGCGCGCTCTCTGTCCCGGCATTCGCTTCCTCGAGGCGCACGGCCAGATGGAGCCGGCGGATCTCGAGTCCACGATGCTGAGCTTCCTCCGGGGCGACGCCGACTGCCTGGTCGCAACCACCATCATCGAGTCAGGCCTCGACGTCCCGCAGGCGAACACCCTCATCGTGGAGCGCGCCGATCTCCTCGGCCTTGCGCAGGCCTACCAGATCCGTGGCCGCGTGGGCCGATCTCGCGAGCGCGCGTTCGCCTACATGCTTCACCCGACGTCCGAGGCTCTCTCATCAGAAGCGGCCGCTCGCTTGGCGACGCTTTCCGACCACACCGAGCTCGGCTCCGGTTTTGCGATCGCAATGCGCGACCTCGAGCTACGGGGCGCCGGCGACCTCCTGGGCGACGAGCAGTCCGGTCACGTCGCAGCGATCGGCTTCGAGCTCTACCTGTCGATGCTCGAAGAGGCGACCGAGGCGCTCCGGGCGGGTGGCGACGGCGAGGGGGCTCCAGAGTCTCAGGTGCGGGTCGACGTCGAAGTCTCGGCTTATGTGCCAAGCGACTACATCCCGTTCGAGGCAGCAAAGATCGACCTTCACCGCCGTATCGCGGCAGCGCGAGAGCCCGGCGACCTCCGAGCGCTTCGCGAGGAGCTTCGCGACCGTTTTGGCCCAGTACCCGATCCGATTGAGGCCCTTCTGGAGCTCCAGCGCGCGCGCATTGAGGTCGGGCGCGCCGGCGGCCGCGTGGCCGAGGTCAGAGGCGGCCGCCTTTCGATCTCGCCGATCGAGCTCGATGCCTCCCGAGTGGCCTCGATCAGGGCAAGGATTCCGGAAGCTATGTACGAGACAGCACGCCAGACTCTGTCTCTTCGCGTGCCCGAAGAGCCCCAGCCGAGGCTCGAATCTCTCCTCGCTCTGATCGATTCTTTAGCGAGTGCTGAACCTGCGCTTGTTCAATCTCGTTAGGGTTGCCCGCCGAATGAAGTCTTCAGGCAAAAGAAAAGTCATCGTCGTCTTCGGGGCGCTCCTCGTCCTGCTCATCGGCCTCGTGGCCGCGACCATGGGTATCGGCAAGCCCAGCCTCCCGGACGGTGCCATCGCGTTCGTCGACGGAGTGGACGACGGAACCATCACGCCGGAGGACTTCGATACCGCAATCGCGCAGGCCGCTGCGCGCCAGCAGGGCGGCGGCGCCGCCCCTGAGCCCGGCACTCCTCAGTACCAGGCGCAGATCGTCCCCGCCGCCTCCGACCTTCTGCTCGCCCGATGGGTTCGCGGCGAAGCCGACGAGCGCGGGATTTCGGTGACCGATCGTGAGATCGACACCGAGCTCCAGAACATCATCGATCAGCAGTTCGGCGGTGAGAAGGAGTTCCAGAAGTTCCTCGACGACTCAGGCTTCTCAGAGGACGACGCCAAGGGCAGAGTCGAGCTTCAGCTCCTCACCCAGTGCATCCAGGACAAGGTGATCCCGCAGGACCCCGACAACCCGACGCCTCCTGCGCGCGAGGGCTGCCAGGGTGACGAGACGCTGGACATCTCCGATGACGACATTCAGAAGTTCTACGACGACAACATCGCCCAGTTCCAGACGCCTGAGACCCGCGACGTGCGGACGGTCCTGAATCCGGACGAGGCCAAAGCCCAGCAGGCGGCAGACGCGCTCACGAAGGACGACTCGACCGAGAGCTGGAAGGACGTTGCCAAGCAGTACTCGACCGACGAGGCTACGTCGGACCTGGGAGGCCTTCGCCAGGGAGTCGCCCGCGGCCAGAACGAGCCCGCGCTTGAGACGGCGATCTTCGACGCAGCCGAGGGCGAGGTCGTCGGCCCGGTCAAGACGCAGGCCGGCTACTACGTGCTCGAGGTCGAGAAGATCAACGCGGAGTCGACACAGCCGCTGGACGATGCCACCAAGGACCAGATCCGCCAGAGCCTCGCGACTCAGAAGCAGCAGGAGGCTGTCACCAAGTTCCAGGAGGACTTCATCGCCAAGTGGAGCCAGCGGACGGTCTGCTCGGAAGACCTTCTCGCGAATGATGAGGACGGCAGCGTGCAGTCCCAGCTTGCCGAGCGTTGCTCCAACTTCACCGTTAGCGACGACGGTTGCATCCTTGATGACCCAGGCGAGGAGCCGCAGGTTGACCCGACAACCGGCCAGCCCGCGGCTACGCCCGATGGCTGTGGCGCGTTCGTGGTGGCACCGCCCGTGGTTCCGCCGGTCGCCCTCCCGGCCTCCGACGATGCAGCGGCGGCGCTGACGACCGGCGCGACTCCCGGCACCGCATTGCCGCAGGGGCCACAGCCGCCCAAGCAGGATCAGGCCGCTGTCCCAGCTGGCGCGCTTCCGCTCGGAGGAGCGGGCGCCCCCGGCACGGTCCAGGGCGCGCCGACTGCTCCGCCGACCACACCCACGGCGCCACCCACGCAGGGTGCCGCGCCCACGGCACCACCTGGCGGCTGAGACGGTGAGCGGCGACGCCGCCGCCGCTCTCGCCCGGCTGGACAAGATCACCCGCACGCTGCGGGTCGAGTGTCCCTGGGATCGCGAGCAGGACGAACGCACGATCGTGCCTCATACGGTCGAGGAGGCATATGAGCTTGCCGACGCGGCCGCCCAGGGCGACGACACGAAGCTCCTGGACGAGTTGGGCGACGTTCTCTTCCAGGTCTACTTTCTGGCGCTCCTCATGGAGGAGCGGGGTGCGGGCTCCCTGGGCGCAGTCGCCGAAGGGATGAGCGAGAAGCTGATCCGCCGCCACCCGCATGTGTACCCCCAGGCGACGGACCAGGTACCTGGCACCTCAAGCGCGAGCGACGATTTTTCGGCTTCGGTCCCGGTGCCAGGTACCACGCCCTCCACGCCGGCAGAGGTCCTCGTCAACTGGGACAAGATCAAGCGCGACGTCGAAGGCCGCGGCAAGGACGACCCCTTTGCCGACGTGCCGGAGAACCTCCCCGGCCTTCTGTACGCCCGCAAGATCCTGCGGCGCCAGGACCCTGAGGGCGGCTCACCTGCTCCTAAGGATCCGCAGGCGCGCGACCGCGCCGAGCGCTGGCTGGGCGAGGTGCTCCTGGAGCTCGTTCGGATCTCGCGCCGCCTCGGTGTCGATCCTGAGCTGGCGGTCAGAGCTGCGGCCGGCCGCGTGCGCGACGGCGACTAGAATCGTCGCTGCTCCGCCGCTCTGAAGGCCGCGGGGCGTCTTTTCGCCATGGCCCAGATCGAACGCATCCACGCCCGCTCAATCCTCGATTCGCGCGGGAACCCGACGGTCGAGGTCGACGTGACCCTCGCATCAGGGGCCGCCGGCCGTGCCGCGGTGCCCTCGGGTGCCTCCACCGGCGAGTTCGAGGCCACGGAGCTGCGCGATGGCGGTGACAAGTGGCTCGGTAAGGGAGTCTCGGCAGCGGTCGAGAACGCGAACGGCGAGATCGCCAAGGCGTTGACCGGCGCCGACGCCGCCGACCAGGAGGCACTCGACAAGGCCATGATCGAGCTCGACGGGACTCAGAACAAGTCCCGCCTTGGCGCGAACGCGATTCTCGGCGTCTCGCTGGCTGCCGCTCGTGCCTCGGCCGCAGACGCCTCACAGCCGCTCTACGAGTACGTGGCGGGTCTGGCGGGCGAAGGCAAGCCCAGCGTCTTGCCGGTGCCGATGATGAACGTGTTGAACGGCGGTGCGCATGCCGACAACTCGGTCGACTTCCAGGAGTTCATGGTCGTCCCCGCCGGTGCTCCCAGCTTCTCCGAGGGCCTGCGCGTAGGAACGGAGGTCTTCCACGCTCTCAAGGGCCGGCTCAAGGATCGCGGGCTCAACACGGCGGTTGGGGACGAGGGCGGCTTTGCGCCAGATCTCGACTCAAACGCTGATGCACTCCAGGTGCTCGTCGACGGCATCGAGGCAGCGGGCTACAGGCCGGGAGAGGATGTCTACATCGCCCTCGACCCCGCGACCAGCGAGATCTACACGGACGGCTCCTACGTGCTCGAGCACGAGGATCGGTCCCTCTCGAGCCCCGAGCTGGCCGGCTACTGGGCCGACGCGGTCTCCGATTTCCCGATCGTGTCCATCGAGGACGGGATGGATGAGGAAGACTGGGAAGGCTGGAAAGCTCTCACGGATCTCATCGGAGATCGCTGCCAGCTGGTCGGCGACGACCTCTTCGTGACCAACCCGGAGCGCCTCACCCGCGGCATCGAAGCCGGCGTAGGCAACTCGATTCTCGTAAAGGTCAACCAGATCGGAACTCTGACCGAGACGCTTGAAGCAATCCGCATCGCGCGCGACGCGGGCTACACCGCGGTCATGTCGCATCGCTCAGGTGAGACCGAGGACACCACAATCGCGGATCTCGCCGTGGGGACCGGAGTAGGGCAAATCAAGACCGGCGCGCCGTCTCGCTCCGATCGCGTTGCCAAGTACAACCAGCTGCTGAGGATCGAAGAAGAGCTCGCGGGCGCCGCAACCTATCCCGGCATCGAAGCTTTCAGCGGAAGGTAGATCGCCCTGGGCGTTGAAGCGATGATGCGTGAGCTCACGCGCGTATCGGATTGCACCTCGCCGGCCCGGTGCCAGGCGGACCGCCTCGCGCGTCGACTGGGAGCGCTTCGGGAGGGTCAGCCTTGTCCTCATCCTGTTCGGGATCCTCGTCCTCTACATCAACCCGGTGGTCAATTTCGTGGACGCGTGGCGGGATTCGAAGGCGGAGAGCGTCCAGCTCGAAGAGCTGAAGCAGGAGTACCAGGGGCTGCGAGCCAAGGCGCAGACGCTCGAGCACTCGGACGCCGCCGAGCTCGGCGCACGCAGGCTTGGCATGGTCGACCCGGACGAGCGATCGGTTGTGATCTGCTCGGGCGGGCCGGGCGACTGTCAGACGTCCGCCCCCTAGCCGGGACGTCCAAATGAGCGGCCGCGCACTCGGCGCGGCGGATTACCTCTTGGGAGTCGCCGAGCTGGCACTGATCGTAGGCGCGCTCGCGTTCGCGGCCGTCCGGCTCAGGCGCGCGGTGCTCCCGGGCTTCAGCGGGCCTCCGGCGCTCGTCGCCGGCGCCGTGGCGTGGATGACGCTCGCGATCGTCCTCGCCGAAATCCTCGGCACGTTCGGCGCCTACACGGACGCGGGCTACATGGTGGGCTGCGCTCTGGTCGCGGTCGGCGCCGGCCTTGTCACCTCGCGCTACGCAGGCCGCGTGGCCGGCGCGGCCGACACGCCGCCGGTTCCCTCGGGCCCCCGCTACGGCCTGTTGGTCGTTGGAGGGGTCTGCGTTGCCGTCTTCGCCGGGTGGGCGATCCCGACTCTCACCGGCATCGCGGGCGGCATGGGACGCGCCGATTCGCTCTGGTACCACATGCCCCAGGCCCTGCGGTTTGCGGACACGGGGCACACCGGGCAGATCAACTTCTTCGACCCGATCTTCTACGCGAGCTTTTACCCGGCCAACTCAGAGGTCCTCCACTCGATCGGAATCCTCGCGTTCAGCCGGGATTTTCTCTCCCCGCTGGTCAACCTCGGCTTTCTGTCGCTGGGGTTGATCGCGGCGTGGTCGATCGGCAGACCGTTCGGCCTCGCCCCGCACGCCCTTTGCGGGGTTGCCGTCGTGCTGGGCGCGGAGACCATGACCGACTTTCAGGCAGGTGAGGCGTTGAACGACATCGGCGGAGTTGTCCTCCTCCTCTGCGCCGCGGCGCTCCTTGTAAACGGATATGCGGCACGGGAGAATGGACGCTCGATCGGCGGGGGCGCACTGGCTTTTGCCGGTGCGGCGGCGGGCCTCGCCGCGGGTACGAAGCTCTCGTTCCTTGCGCCGGTCGCTGCGCTGACGATCGCGGCGTTCGTGCTCGCGCCTCGCGGCGGGCGGATCAGAGCCACGGTGATCTGGTCGGCGCCGATGCTTCTGGCTGGGGGCTACTGGTACCTGCGAAACCTCGTCGCCGTCGGCAACCCGCTCCCGTATACGGCGTTCGGGCCACTCGGCCTGCCCTCCCCGGAGCGCAATTTCGAGCTTCGCCCTGGCTATGCCGTCGTCCACTACTGGAACGACACGAAGGTCTGGGGCGACTGGTTCTTTCCCAAGCTCGCCGAGGAGCTCGGCCCCCTCTGGCCGATTGTGATCGCCGCCCTCGTTGGAGGTGGCGTGTACGCCGTCTGGAAGGCGCGCGAGCCCGTGCTACGGGTGCTTGGCGCCGTCGCCCTGTTCACGGCCTTCGCGTACCTGTTCACCCCTCTCACCGCGGGTGGCGAACAGGGCGAGCCGATCGCCTTCGAGTGGAACATCCGCTATCTCGCGCCCGCCGTTGCGATCGGTCTTGCGATCCTGCCGATCCTGCCCGCGCTCCGCGCCACTCCTCGCCGGCGCGCGCTCATGCTGTTCGGGCTCGCGGGCCTGGCCCTTTTCACCACCCTCACGATCGTCCAGTGGCCCGAGGGCGGGCACACCAAGGGCGGCATCGCGGCAGGCGTCCTGGTGGCGGGGCTGTTTGCTTCCACTGCGTGGGCGCGGTCCCGCGGCTGGATCGGCCCCGCTGCTGCGCGGACGACGGCACTTCAGGTCGGTGCCGTGGTTCTGGTGGCTTCGGTGGCCGCAGGCTTCGTGATCCAACGCCACTATCTCGAGCGCCGTTACGAAAACCTGAGCCCACAGCTGAACATCGCCGAGTCCGTGCGCTGGGCCAGCACCGTCCACGACGAGCGCATCGCGATCTCCGGAGTGCGAGGCGTCTTCAACCAGTACGCGTTCTCCGGCTATGACCTTTCGAATCACGTGCAGTGGCTTGGGATCGAAGGCGAGGACGACGCCTACCTGCGAATCGCGGACTGCCAGACGTGGCGCGAGCAGATCAACGGAGGCGGCTACACGTATGTCGTGACGATGTACGACCCGTATAAGCCCGACGGGCTGACAGACACCAAGGAAGCCCTGTGGACGCGTGAGGATCCTGGCGCTGCCGTGGTGCTGAAGGACGGGCCCGTCAGCGTCTTCAAGATCAACGCGCCGCTCGACCCGGCAGCGTGCGGCGATCTACCCGGCCTCTCTCCCTCGGAGCTCGACGGCGACTCGGTGAACAACGATCCACTTGCGAACCAGCCACCGTCGGTGATCGGCTGATGGCGGGGATCCTCGCGGCCGCGGTTCTGATCGTGGTCGCGTCCGTCGTGATCGGCCGGACGCTCATGCTCCTGGCGGGCTGGCGCCGCCCGGAGTGGGCCGCCGGCGCGGTGGGGTTTGCGGCCCTCGTGGTCGTAGCCCCGTTCGCGGTACGGCTCCCGGGCCGCGGGCTAACCGCGGCGATCCTGCTCGGCGTAATCACGGTCGCGTGTGCGATCGTGACCCGGAGGGCAACGCCGAAGCAGGGAAAGTCACAGCCCGAGCCCCACCCGTCGAACGGCAGGGCGCAGCACATGGTGGCGCTCGTGGTGGTTCCCGTGGTGCTGCTCGCGGCGAGTCTGCCATTCCTCTTCAACGAAGGCACCGGTGTTCTCGGCGAGGGCATCTACACGAACGACCAGGCGGCGCAGCTCTACTGGGCCGATTGGCTCGCCGATGGCTTCGGCCCGCAGCCGAGCGCCGTCAGCTTCGGCTATCCGGTCGGACCTCAGGCGCTGGCGGCCAGCGTCTCAGAGGGGACGGGCATCGGCCTTGTGAACGCCTTCAACGGACTCCTGATCGCGATTCCGGCGCTCACCGCGCTCTGCGCCCTTTCCGCGCTTGCCAGCCTTCCGCCATGGCGGCGGGGGATAGCCGCAGGCCTCACTGGACTGCCGTTCCTCGGCGCCTCGTTCCTGGCGCAGTCCGGTTTCAAGGAAACGACCATGGCGATGTTCGTCGTGGCGCTCGCGGTTGTCCTCAGCCTCGCAACCAGACGCGACGGCGAGGAGCGCGAGCCGCCGCCCGCGCGTGCCGTAATCGGCGTCATCGCGCTGCTCGCGGCCGCATCGGTGTTCACATTCTCGATCCCCGGAGGCGTCTGGTTCGGCGTGGCGCTGCCCGTCTGGGCAATCCTCACCTGGGGTTTCGGAAAAGGACGCGCAGACCTCACTCGCATCCGCGCCGAGGCCGTTGCGCACCGGCGCCTTCTGATCGGAGGCGCGATCGCACTGGTGGCGCTCGCGGCTATCGCTCTGGGGCCTGCGGGTGGGTTCATCGACAAGATCGACGACGTCCAGGGCTCAAACGGCCGCCTCTCTTCGCCGGTGTTCCCCGGCGAGGCCTTCGGAGTCTGGCCCGAGGGCGACTTCCGGATCGTCCGAGGCGAGGTGTCCGGCTCACTCCTGGCGGCTGGCTTTGGCGGCCTGTGCACGCTCGTCGCGTTCGCAGGGACGCTCAAGCGCCGGGAATGGGCTCTGGTGTCGGTCTTGGCAGCGGCCGCGTTCGTCTACGCCATCGCCCGGCCCTTCGCGCAGATACACGTGGAGGCGAAAGCCCTGGCGGTGCTGGCACCGATCGCGATGCTCGTAACCGTTCGCTGGCTTCTCGAGCCGGGGCGCGGCCGGGGAGCGCTCGGGCGTCAAGCGCTCGGAGGGGTATTCGCCGCTTGCGCCATCGCCTCCACCTTCATCGCGCTGCGAGCTGCGCCCGTGGGATTCGACGATCGCGGTCAGGACGACCTGCGCGCGCTGGCCGAAGAGGCCGACGGGCACTCGGTCGTCTTTCTCGGCCTGGACCGTTTCGCGGGCTACTGGCTGCGGGGCACCCTGGCCGAGAGCCCAGGCGGCTATGTCCCGCGCGACATCAAGCCCCGCCCCGAGAAGGCGTGGCAGCAGGGCGAGGCGATCGACTTCGACACGCTGAGCCCCGAGAAGCTCGACGACTTCGACTACGCGATCACCACCGATGCGGCATACGCGTCGACGCCGCCGCCAAGCTTCACCGAGGCCGAAACCGCCGGCGACTACGTGCTGTGGAAGCGCACCGGCGAGACACCCAATGACCGGGTTTTGAAGGAAGGGGGCGATCCAGGGCTCGTCTACGACTGCAAAGACCCTGCGCCCGGGCCGGAGCCGGCCGTGACGCTCGAGGGTCCCGTGGCCGCCGAGCAGGCGGACTGGGAGCCGTCGTTTTTCTCCGCCGCGCCCTCCGAGGCCACCGCAACACTCGACGTGCCTCAGGGCGGCTGGCAGATCTCGCTCCAGTACCACAGCCAGGCGGCACTCACGGTCTCCGTCGACGGCACCGAGGTTGCGGAGCTGCCGCCGTCGCTCGAGGGCTTCTATCTCTCAGGTGCGGGACGAGGTGCGTTCTGGCCCGCTGGCGAGCTTGACTCGAGCGGGGGCGAGATCGAGATCACGGTCGCATCAGAAGAGCCCAGCGGCCTTCAGGATGCTCTGGGCGTCGAGCGCAGGACCTGGCTCGGCACCGTGGCACTGACCAGCGACCTCGGCCCGGGCCACACTCGGCTCCAGGACGCCTGCGGCGACTACGTCGACCACTATTCAAAGTGATGACCGAGCGCTCCCCCTTGATCTTCGTCGGCGGCACCGGCCGCAGCGGCACCCACGTGGTCGCCGAGCTCATCGGTCGGCATCCGAGCCTGCATGCAATTCCCATCGAGTGCAGGTTCCACTCGAACCCAAAGGGTCTCTCGGAAGTCGTGACCGGGGCGGCCACGCCGAGCGACTTTGCCGCCAAGCTGCGGCGCTACTGGTGGCACAGGGTTCGCGTTGGCGACCGCGCACTCGTCCGGGCGCGGTGGCGGGCACGGGGCGAGGGCAAGGAGCGCGGCCTCCACAAGATCATCGACAGGGGGGCGTTCGAGGCAGCTGCGCGGCGCTTCGAAGACGCGACCGCGGGCATCGACGACGGAACGCGCCCCGAGGTGATCGCGGCAAGCCGCGCGCTCTTCTTCGACCTCCTGGGGCCGCAGACCGGCACCAAGCCGGGCCTCGTGGAGATGAGCTGCTTCACGATCGCATCGGCGCGTGGGCTGGAACGAATCTTTCCCGAGGCGCTTTTCGTCCACTCCGTTCGCGACGGGCGCGATTCGGGCTCGTCCAAGGTGTCGAAGCGCCAGAAGTCTCACCATCCCTCCGACGCCGCGACGGGTGTCGAATGGTGGGAGGGACGCCTTGCCCTTGCAGAGCGCGGCTATCGCGGCCTTGAGGAGCGCTCGAGGCTCCACGCCGTTTGTCTCGACGAGCTTGTTTGGGGCGATCGCGAGCCGTCGTACGGAGCGCTGCGAGCGTTCCTCGGCCTCGATGACTCGCCGGCGATGCGCTCGTTCTTCGATGAGGAGATGAACGCGTCCAATGCCCACCGGGAGCGCTGGCGCGAAGGCCTCAACGACGCCGAGCAGGAGGCGGTCGTGAATCGCTACGAGCAGGCGCTCTCGAAGATCGAGGCCGAGGGATACCACTGCGCGGGCCTTCTTCGACGCAACTACGAGCGGGAGCGATGAGCGAGCGGTCTCTCGTCTTTGTCGGCGGCACCGGCCGGAGCGGCACGCACATCCTGGGCAGGCTGCTGGGGGAGCATTCCGGGTACGCGGATGTGCCGATCGAGGCGCGCTTTCACTGCAACAAGCGCGGCATCCCAGATCTCCTCGAGGGGCGTGTGTCGTTCGGCGGGTTCATGGACAAGCTGCGTGGCTTCTGGTGGCATCGCATCCGCGTCGACGATCAGCCGCGTGGCCTCTACTCGCTGATGCTTCGCAGGTCGTTCGACGAAGCGCTCGAGCGCTTCGAGGCCTCGTTTCACCAGAATCCGATTCAGGCCAGCCGCGCCCTCTATCTCGACCTGCTGTGGCCGCTCGCCGAGGAGGAGGGCAAGCCCGGCCTGGTGGAGATGAGCTCTCACAACGTGAAAGAGGCGCAGATGCTTCGCCGCCTCTTTCCCGAGGCGAAGGTCGTCCACACGGTGCGAGACGGACGCGACGCGGCTTCGTCGGTTACAACCAAGACCTGGGGGCCGGACGACGTCATCAAAGGAATCGAGTGGTGGGCCGATCGTCTGCGCTCGATCGACCGTGGCGTCGCCGGATCCGAAGACGGCGCCGAGTATGGGCTCTCCGCGGACCAGTTCCACCTCGTCGTCCTGGACGACCTGGTCGCGGGAAGGCGCGACGAGACGCTTGTAGGCCTGTGCGAATTCCTGGGGATCGAGCCCGATGACGGGATGCGCGCGTTCTTCGACGGCGAGATGAGCGCTTCGACCATGCATCGAGGCCGCTGGGCCGAGAGCGCGGGCGCCGTCGGGAGGGCGCGGGTGCGACGGCGCTACGAGCGCACCCTTGCTCAACTCGAGCGCGAGGGCAACCACGCCGCCGGGCCGCTCATGGAGGCATTGGAGCGCCTTTCCTGATGGCTCGAGACCGAATCCTCTTCCTCTCGTCGAACGGAACCGGGCTTGGCCACCTCACCCGGTCGATGGCGATCGCGCGACGCCTCGATGATTCGCTCGAGCCGCTCTTCTTCACCCTCTCGGGCGCGGCCCCGGTGGTCGCCCAGCAGGGCTTTCCGGTTGAGTTCGCAGCCTCGTACGCGACTCCCACGGCGGGCAGCGACTGGCGCTGGTCGCGGCGCCTGCGCGGGCGCCTTCGCGCGGTCATGCGCGAGGCTGACCCAAGCGTCCTCGTCTTTGACGGCGCCCATCCATACCAGGCGCTGATCGATGCAATGCCGTCCGTGCCCAACGCCCACCGGGTGTGGTGTCGCAGGCCGATGTGGAAGCCCGGCTCCAACTTCGGCGCCCTGGAGCGAACGCGCTTCTTCGACAAGGTGCTCGAGCCCGGCGAGTTCGCCGCTTCCGAGGATCGCGGCGCTACCGTCGCGCTTCGCGACCGTGCTCACTGCGTCGATCCGGTCGTTTTCTGCGACGACCCGGAGTTGCTCGAGCGCCACGTTGCCGAACGCGAGCTGGGCATCGAGCCGGGCGGGGTAAACGTGTTGGTCCAGCTCGGCCAGGGCGCCGAGGTCAGAGCGGCATCCGAGCGCTGCCTGCGCCACCTCTCGAGCCGTGATGGCGTCCAGGTTGCGGCGCTTCGTTCTCACCTTGCCGCGATGGGTGACGTGCCGGCCGGTGTCATCGAGCTCGATTCGACCTATCCGATGAGCCGCTACCTGCGCGCGTTCGACGCCACCGTTTCGGCCGGCGGCTACAACGCTTACCACGAGCTGATCCGCTTCGAGGTGCCTTCGCTGTTCGTGCCGATGCGCCGCCAGACCGATGACCAGTACGCCCGCGCCCGCTACGCAGAGGCGACGGGTGTGGGCCGCGGAGTCGAGGGCCCCGAGGACCCGGCGCTCGAGCGAAAGCTCGACCAGCTGCTCGATGCGAAGGTCCGCGAAAGAATGGCTGCCGCGCTCCGCGTCCAGCGGCCGCCGAACGGCGCCGCAGAGGCCGCCACGTGGCTGGCGGGGCTTGCCGTGACGGACCGTGTGCGCAAGCCCGGCCAAAAGCGCTGGAAGAAGTACGCGGCGCACCCGGTTTCCTCCGCGCGAGCCGCGGCACCGTTTGCTGCGAGGGTCCCGGGAGCGATCGGCCGGATCGTCCACCAGACAGTCACGCGGCCCAAGGCCAGGCTCCTCATCGAGGCGGGCGATGCGTCACCGGAAGACGTCGCGAGACAGTTGCCGGACGCCATCGGCGAGACGGATCCCGAGAAGGTCCTGGTTGTCACCAACAGGGTTGACGTACTGCCCGCGCTGCGCGCGGCGGGCGTCGGAGGCGAGCACGCGGCCGGACCCGGACGCATGGAGCTGATCCTGGCCGAACGGCCGAGGATAAAGCGCGTGGTGAAGATCAACTAAGGGCATCTCGCCATCGGCCGACCGCTTCGTGCCGATACCCTCAAGGGCTCGTGAATCCCGCTGAAAGCACCTCCACGGCACCCGTCGCCGCGCCCTCGAACGGCACCGGCAGTCGCGCCGGCGCACTTCCGAACCTGATCATCATCGGGGCGCAGAAGTGCGGGACCTCGGGCCTTCACTACCACCTGGGGCTGCATCCCGACGTTTCGATGTCGAAGCCGAAGGAGCTCAACTACTTCATCGAAGAGCGCAACTGGCCCAGGGGTGAGGAGTGGTACCGGCGGCATTTCGATCCCGAGGCGAAGGTGCGGGGCGAGGCCTCGCCGAACTACACCGCCTATCCGCAGCACGTCGGCGTTCCCGAGCGAATGGCGTCGGTCGTCCCCGAGGCCAAGCTGATCTATGTCGTACGTGATCCGCTTCAGCGCATCGCCGCTCACTGGGTCCACAACTACGCCAAGCGGCGCGAGAAGGGCGACCTGGCGTCGACATTGAGCCACCCGAACACCTCGTATCTCCAGCGCAGCCAGTACGCGATGCAGCTTCAGCAGTTTCTCAACCACTTCCCGCGCGAGAACGTGATGGTCCTCGACCAGGAAGACTTCCGGAAGGATCGCTCGAAGACCCTTCGCGACGTGTTCGAGTTTGCGGGAGCAGACCCGACCTTCACGCATCCGGGTTTTGAGCGCGAGCGGCACGCGACCGCACGCAAGACCAGGGCAACGCGCCTCGCCGTCCGGATGGAGAAGGCGTCGAAGTCCCGATGGGGGAGAGTCGTACCGCCAAAGGTGTGGTTTGCACTTGACGAGCGGTTGCCGATGCGCAAGCCCATTGAGCGTCCGGACGTCCGCAAGTCGCTGACTGACGAAGCGCTGCGGGCCCTTCGCGACGATGCTGAGCGGCTCCGAGAGCTCTCTGGTCGCCAGTTTCGCGACTGGTCGATCTGGCAGGCGTGAGCAAGAACCCGAGGAGCCAGCAGGAACCCGGCGGCACCGGCGCAGTCCTCGGCGTCAGGCTCATGCGGTACGCGGGTGTCCAGGGCGCATCGCTGCTTCTTTCGAACCTGATCCAGCTCATGTCCGTTGCCGTGGTTGCCCATTACCTCGGGCCGGCCAGTCTCGGGCAGTACTCGCTGCTCCTCTTCCTGTCGGGAATCGTCACCCAGGTCTTCGTCGTCTTTTCCAAGTCCGGGACGATCCGGCGCACGTTCGGCGGTGGTGGCGACGACGATGACGATGACGACGAGGACGACACCATGGTCTCGTCCAGCCCCGAGCGCTCGCTGGGCACCGGCCTTCTGTGGACGCTCGTGCTCGGCTTCAGCGGCGCCGGCCTGATGATCTTGTTCGCCCGCCCGATTTCCAGCGCCCTGATCGGCTCACCCGAGAACTCGATCTTCGTGGTGTGGGCGGCAGCCGCCGTCGCGTTCGGGACCTCGTGCAAGCTCACCTCGATTTCGCTGTGGCTCGAGCGGCGTCCGACCGCCTTTCTGATCGCTGACGCCGCCCGGCCCACGATCTCGCTGATCGCCCTCGCAATCCTTCTGGCTACGGGCTCGGGCATCGAGGGCGCGATCGCCTCGACCGCCTTCGGCGCTGCGGGCGGGACGCTGGTTGGCATCTTCCTCCTGCGCGGCAGCTTCGAACTCGGGTTCGATCCGCGCGAGGTGTTTGAGATCGCAAAGCAGGGGCGGCGGCGCGCTCCGGTGGTGTTTCCGTTCTGGGTGATTCAGAACGCCGACGTTTTCATCCTCTCGCGAGTGGTGTCGCACGAGGAGCTGGGCATCTACGCGCTCGCCTCGAAGCTCGGCTTCGTCGTCTCGTTCCTACCGCAGGGATTCCGGATGGCGATGCGCCCGCTTCGCAAATCGGCGATTTTCAAGGCGGTTCGCGAGGAGTACGGACAGGACACGCAGCGGGGGCAGCTGCTCGGATACTTCACGCTCCTTTGCATCTTCTCCGTGCTTTCGATGGTGATGCTCGGCAAGGTGCTCGTGGAGGTCGCACCACCTGCCTACTCGAGCGCCTCGTCGCTGATCCCGTTCACGGCCGGCGCAATGGTGGCGCCCGCGATGTATCGCACGGTCAACCAGAACACGACCGTCGCGCGCGGACGATTGGTCTTCGTCTCGGGCTGCCTGATCGCGGCCGTGCTGTTCTGCGGCCTCACGTACCTCCTCGCGCCCGTAATCGGCACCTATGCCGCGCCGATCTCGATGATGATCGGCTTCGGTCTACCCGCTTCCTACATGTTCATAAAGACCCAGACCGGACCGCGGCCGATTGCCTTCCCGACAAGGGAGGTCGCGACGGGCTTCGTCTTGGCGGTCGTCGTCGCGGCGTCCTACCTTGCCATCCCGGATGTCTCGAAGTGGGCCGACCTCGCGATCGCCCTGGCCTTCCTGGTCATCTACACGGTGGGGCTCGTGGTCCTCAGGGTGATTCCCGAGAATCACTGGTACCCCCTCGCCCACATGGTGCGCTCGTCGATCCGGGGAACTACGATCCGCAACTTCAAGCCGAGGGCAGGAATCTGCTCTTTGGAGAAGGACGAGCGCAAGCTCCTTCGCCGAGCGGTGAAGCAGCGGATGTCCGCCTCAGCGTTGCGCGATGGCGAGGGAGCGGAGCTGGTTGGGTTGCTGCGACGCGTCGGCACCAAGGCAGGCGTGCCAGGAATCGACGAGACCACGGAGCATGACCAGGAGATCTCCGTCTTTCTCTTTGAGCGGGCTCCGACGGCTGTGCGGAACGCCTCGATGCGGCGCCTCCTCGACCGGGACGCCTCCTCGACCGACCTGCGCGCGCTGGAGGACCTTGTGGAGTCGCTCCGCAAGGTGCCAAACGAAGCCTGGAAGGGCGCAGCGGGTGATGAGGGCAGAAGCGGGGGCGTGCGAAGTCGGCTGAAGAGGGCCTGACGGGTCCGTCTACAGCCGCCGGCTCAGTCTTCGGAGCGGATGATCACAATGCGATCCGGCTCGATCGTGACCTCGACCTTGCGCTTACCGGCCCAGTTTTCGGCATAGACGGGATCCTCGGCGATCGCCGGGTCGAGCCAGAGGCCGTAGCCGTCCGCCTCGCCGTGGTCGAAACTCGCCTGAAGACCTGCGCCCGGCCGCTTGGCCCGGCCGCCACGACGGCGCCTGCGCCGCTTGCGGGGCTGCTCTGGGCCCTCGCCGGTATCGTCGCTCTCCTCGCCGTCAGCCGAGTCCTCTTCGTCGCTCGGCTCGTCTTCGGCGGTTTCTGCCTCCTCGAGGGTTGCGGCCTCGATTTCGGCTTCGATCTCGTCGCGAAGGTCGAGCTCGCCGGTGTCTTCGCCGTCAGCCTCCAGGCCGTGGCGACGCCGGAACTCGCGTAGCTCCGACGCTGGGACGTCGAGCTGGTGGGCGATCCATGCATCGGTGCGACCCTGCCGGACCCACGCGCGAACCTGGTTGAGCTGTGAACGTAGTGGCTTGCGGGGCATTTGCGGCGCCCGACTCTATCCAGTCGCGTTCGAGACACGTGGCGCTTCTGGCGGCGTGACGGTTGTCACTCGCGCACTCCCGGCTGAGCGGCTAGGGTGATCGTGGTCCGAACATCGACCGGCGACCCTGAGGGGGGTAGCTCGAACGGAGGCGAGAATGCTGGTCCTCACTCGTAAGACGAACCAGAGCATCATGATCGGTGACGACATCGAAGTGTCGGTACTGGCGGTATCACGTGACAAGATCCGCCTCGGCATCACGGCGCCGAAAGACGTGCCCGTGTACCGGAAAGAGGTCTACCTGTCCATCAAGGACGGCGATGGCGACGGTGCGGCGAGCGAAGAGCTCGTCGATGGAGCGGCCCAGCAAGTCGAAAAGGCGCTGGGAAGCCTCGGCAAATAGCCGCGCTGCGGCATTTTGATTGCGACTGACGGCGGCAGGCGTCGGGATTCAGCCCATCAGAAGCGCAAGCGTCTCGAACATCACCACGGTGACGACCACGACGGTCGCCGTCAGGGCGGTGAAGAGGACGCTGAACCGGACCCGGCCGCTTTTTTCGACGCGGGTGATCCGGCGCGCGCGCGAGCGAGCGGCGGCCCGATGACGAAGCTGGGCACGGCGCTGACGGTCGAGCGCCATTTCGTGCTCGAACGCGAGTTCCCAGTCGCTGAGGCTCTGTCGCATGCGCATGAGACGTAGAAAACTACCAGCCTGCAAGGTCCGATGCAAACGTATGTTCACACTTCGCCCACGGTTCCTTAGTGGCTGAAGGCACAATAATGCGGGGTCAGCAGGCGCCCCATAGGCCTCGGCCCGCGTTGGCCGCTTGCTGCTGGAGCCGCGCGAACAAGCCGGCATGGTCGGTGTTCGGCTCGATTTCGAGCGTTCGTGCATAGCCGCGCCTGACCAGCTCCGCGTTTACGAACGTGTCGCCCAGGTGGATGTAGGCGAGGAGCCGGCCGTAGCGGTCGCGGCGCTCGGCGCCGAAGGCCAGCGTCACCCGCCTGTTCTCGAGCAGCCGGTGGGTGAAGTCGCTCGCCTCGTGCCCGAAGCACCCGACCGGCTCGTTCGGGTCCACGGTCTCTGGCGTGTCGACTCCGATGAAGCGCACATCCTCGTCGCCCATGCCTTCGACGCGCATGTGCGCGGTGTCGCCGTCAACCACCGCGGTGACAGTTGCCGGCGTGCGTTTGGGGCCGGCGGCGCCTGGGGTTTCGCGGCCGCCGTGCGCATCGCCATGGGTCAGGTAGAGGAGCCCCAGGGCGAGCACGAGCAGTACGACCGAACCGGCGCTCGGCAGCTTGTGGCGAAAGCTCATCTCGCCAGGGTCAAGTCTCCCGCGGACGAATCACGCCCCCCGCAATGAACCTTGCGGGGGGGCAACGCCAGGTCTAGCCGCCTGGAGAGATTGGCGGCCGGACTTTGAGGGTCCCGCGCGCCTTCGCCGTCGAGGTGTTGTCGGCGGTCACCTTGAAGTAGGCCTTATACGCCTTGGGCTTCATCTTCCGCTTGGTCTGGAGCGTCAGGTCCTGATCCACGGTTGCCCCCGCCGTGACTTGGCCGAGCGTGACGCAGTCCTTGATCGTTCTTACTCGAGCGCAGACTTCCACGTTCGTTGCATCCACCTCGCCGGTGTTGGCGACCGTCGCCGTATAGGTCGCCGAATCGCCCGCGTTGACCTTCTGCTTGCGCGGATCGACCGAGAGGCTCAACGCCGCTGGGGTTAGGGGTGACGTGACCTGCACGGCTTGACTTGCGCTCTCGGCGTCAAGGCTCGCAGTCACTGTCGCCGTGCCCTCCTCGCTCTGCGAGGTGAGGGTGCTGCGAGCGACGCCGTTGGAGGTCTCAACGGGCGTCGCGACGGTTCCGAGATCCGTCGCAAAATCGATCGGAGTGCCTTCCGGGACCCCACCGCCCGCATCGTTGCCGGTGGAGTCCGTGGTGGTGTCGGCGATCAGGCCCGATGTGTCTCCGCCTGTCGAGATCGAGCTGGGGGAGGCCGCCAAGGAGAGGACGAGCCACGGATCGAAATCGACAGTTCCGGTTACCGCGTCACAACCGGGCTGGTTCGGACCGTCGTTGCAGCCCCACCAGTTGTGCTCGGCGTCGATTCCTTCCGGCACTGTCGAGGCAAGGCCGGCGGTCGCGTTGTCCGCGATCCGGTTGAACCGGAGGGTCACGTCCTGAGCGCCGGCTCCAGAGTTGAGATCGAACGTCAACCCGCGCACGAGCCCGACGATGGTGTTGGAGCGGATGTCGACGTTGCGAACGCGCCCGAGAACGCGTACGGCGCGGCTCGCCACGGAGCCGTCGCGATCCGCGAAGGTGTTGCCCTCGACGGAGACGTTCGCGATCTCACCCGCGACGCCGCCGGCAGCCGGATCGACGTTGGTCAGCGAAACGCCGTTGCTGCCGAAGTCAATGACGTCGTTGTCGCGGACCTCGACCGAGTCGAACCCGTTCGCGGCGAGCGCTTGGAATCCTCCCGAGACGGTGACCCCCGAGCTTCCGTTTGCGTCGATGTCGTTGCGCAGGATGCGGTGCGGCTGAGTTGCGGCGCTCGCCTGATAGGTGAAGTCGAAGATGGCCGAGCCGCTCGCGGCGTCCAGAGGAGAGATCGTGTTGTCGCGAATCGTTGTGGCGCCAGTGTGGCGTTCGAGCAGGATCGGGTTGAAGTCCGTCTCCGAGATCGAACTGTCATGGATGATCAGATCGTTCGGGTCTCCGTCTGCATAGATCCCGTAGTCGCGGTAATCCGCGCCGCCACCGTCAATTTCTACGTTCTCGATCTCGTTGGTTGCGCCGGGGTCGTCGCCCTTGACGCCGATATGGAAGCGCGCCGTCGACGCGCCCGCACCGGTCTGTCCCGGGTTGCGAGTGGTGAAACCGCTGAAGAGGGCGTCGCCGTTCGTGCTCTGGGCGAACCGGATGAGCCCGGTGTTGGGGAGGTTGTTGGCCGTTCCGCCATCGACGATCGATTGACCAGGCCCCGCGCCAATGATGTCGAGGCTCTTGGTGATATTCACCTGCTGCTCGTTGTAGATGCCTGCGCAGACCAGGATGCGATCGCCCGGGCTAGCGGCCGTCACCGCGCTATTGATCGTGGTCAGCGCGGCGGGCGTGGTGCAGTCGGCTCCGGCCGGACCGGGGCCCGAGGCGTCGTCGTTGACGACGATATCGGCGGCACTGGCGGGGCCCGCGAAGGCAAGCGTGCCGAGACAGGCGATGAAGCCCACGGCTGCGCGACTCCTACGAATCAAGGCAATGGACGTGGAAACTGCGTGCACTCGTACCTCCAAGCACGGCCGCGTCGCGTCCCCAACGCTCCCTTTACGGCCGCTAGACCTCGACGACGCTAACAGGCGCCCCGGGGTGCGCGAAGGTTGCTCCTACGGCTGGCGGGTGACGTTCGCGAGGAGGCTTTCCTTGATCTCGGCGACGATCTCAAGGGCTTCGGACCATTCGCGCTGCCACACGTTGCGGCCGTAGATCACGCCCGAGCCGCCGGCCTTCATGATGAAGCCGGTCTGCTCGAGGAGCTTTTCGTCTTCGATCCTGGAACCGCCCGAAAGGACGACGAGCGAGCGACCGGCCGACTCGACGCACTGGCGGATGGCTTCCTCCTGGGAAACGTCCATCTCGTTGTACGGAGCGGGGGTGAGCTTGTCCTTCTCCGGGTCGATCTTCGGCATATTGAGCTTCACGATGTCCGCGCCCATCTCCATTGCCATGCGCGCCGCGTAGTCGATCGCATAGAAGGTGGTCTGGCCGCCCTTCTTGTCGAGGGCGGAGCCGCGCGGGTAGGACCAGACGACGAGAGGCATGCCGAAGCGGTCGCAGTCCTGGCGCACCTGGCGGAGCTGCTCGAGGTCCTGGCCCTGCGAAGGCGATCCGACGTAAAGCGTGTAGCCGACGGCGTCCGCGCCGAGGCGGACCGCGTCCTCCACGGTCGCGTTGCATGTCGACAGCGCGTTGTCGGACGACGGGATGTCGGTCTTGCCGTTGACCTTCAGGATCAGCGGCACCGAGCCGGCGTAATCCGGGTAGTACTTCTCGGCCATGCCGATCTGGCACGCCAGCGCCGAATAGCCGGCCTCGGCGGCCAGCTTGAACTGGTACTCCGGGTCCTTGGAGTCGGGGTTGGGGAAGAAGTCGCGCGGACCGTGTTCGATGCCCTGGTCGATGGGGAGGAGCATGAGGGTGCCGTTGCCCGGTCCGAACTCGATAAAGCAGGCGGCGCAGCCGGGTGCGCTTGCCAGGAGCGAGCGTGTCGAGAAGCGATTTCTGGGCGTTCAGCGATTTGACTTCCATGCGCTCGATCATAATGGGCGAGTTGCCACCCGCAGGCGCGACCAAACGATGATCGAGCACGCCTTCACCGGCCCTCCGTTCACGGTCGGGATCGAGGAGGAGCTGATGCTCATCAACCCCGAATCGCTCGATCTTGCGGGCGAGATCGAGGCGATCCTCGAGCTGGTTCCCCCGAAGCACGAGGGCCAGGTCAAACCAGAGCTGATGAGCTCGGTTCTGGAGATCGCCACGCCCCCTTGCGAGAACATCGAACACGCCGGGCGAGAGCTCAAGGAGCTGCGCGACATGATGGTCGGCCTGGCAGCCGAGCGAAACCTGCTGATCGGCGCGGCGGGCACGCATCCCTTCGCGCGCTGGGAGGAGCAGGAGATCGTCGATCGGCCCCGCTACAGGGAGCTGATCGAGGATCTGGGCTATGTGGCTCGCCGTGAGCTGATCTTCGGGACCCACGTCCACGTGGCTGTCGAGGGCGCGGACCGGGCGATCTACGTCGCCGACGGCATCCGGCGCTATCTGCCCCTCCTACTCGCGCTTTCGTGCAACTCGCCGTTTTGGCGTGGTCACTCCACGGGGATGATGTCGGCTCGCACACCGGTCTTTCGCGGCTTCCCGCGCTCTGGCATCCCGCCCCATTACGGCACGTGGGAGATCTACTCGCACAGGGTCGAGATGATGATGCGCTCAGGCGCGATCGAGGATTACACCTACCTCTGGTGGGACGTGCGAGCTCACCCGAACATCGGGACTGTCGAAACGCGCGTGTGCGACCAGCAGACGAGCCTCGAGGCCACTTTGGCTCTGGCGGCGCTGACAGCAGCTCTGGCTCGGCGGCTGTCGAACCTCTACGACGCCGAAGAGCCGCTGGTGGAGTACCCGTCAGAGCTGATCGACGACAACAAGGTTCGCGCTGCGATCCGCGGCATGGACGGCAAACTGGTCGACTTCCGGGCCGGTCATCACGTGCCGGCGACCGAGCTTGCGAAGCATCTGCTCGAAGAGCTTGCCGACGACGCAGCAGCGCTCGGCTGTACGGGGCATTTCGAGACCGTGTGGCAGATTCTGCGCGAAGGCACCGGCGCAAGGCGCCAACTGCGGGCCTGGGAGCAGCGCAACAGCCTCGAAGACGTGGTGCGCGACATCGTGATCGGCTGAGCTACGCGTATCCTCGACTGCAGGATGGCTGGGCCTGAATTGAGCGTTGTCTGCCGCAATTGTGGTTCCGAGGTCAGCCCGTATGTGACCGAGTGCCCGTATTGCGGAACCCGTCTGCGCAAGCGCGCCCCGCGGATCGATCGCGAAGACGGCGAGATGAAGGTGCGCGAAGGGCGGCGGGAGAAGAAGCTACGCCGGGATGCTCAGCGTCGCGAGCAGAGCGGTGAGCGGCGCTCGCGCGCCACGCGCGGCCGACCTCGGATCGAAGAGCTCTCCACCAAGCCGATCGCGACCGTCTCCCTGATCGGGATTCCGGCCGTGATCTACGTCCTGATCCAGGCGTCGGTGCTCGACGCCTTCGACTTCGCGATCGTCGGCTCGCCGTCATCTCAGCCCTGGCATTGCCTCTCGGCGCCGTTTGGCGTGGCGAACACGGGTTATCTCTTCGTCACCGGGGTCGCGATCGCGATTTTCGGCCCGGCGCTCGAGCGCCGTCTTGGCTCGGTGGCCACGGGTGTTCTTGGCCTTGCTTGTGGTGTGCTCGGAATGCTCGCGGCCGTCGGCTTGGACTCGGTGCTCGGCGACGACTTTCCGATCGCCGCAGGTCCCAACGCCATCGCCCTGGGATTTCTCGCGGCGTACATGGCGATCCGTGAGCCCGAGAGGCGGGCCGACCCCGAAGACTCCTACGACCTGATCGCCGTCGGCGTCGTCGCGGTCGTGCTTTTGGCGCTCCCGATCGTGGAGCCGTTTGCTGACCCCTGGGCGGGTGTGGCGGGCGCGGCAGTCGGCCTCGCGTGCGGCTATTCGGCCACGATGGGACGCAAAGGCTCCGCGGCGTGAGCAAATACACGCAGCTCGACGACGATCTCCACGCCTACATCGTCCGCCAGGGAGCGAGACAAGACGAAGTTCGCGCCGAAGTTCAGGCAGAGACGGCAGCGATGGGCTCCATCTCCCAGATGCAGATCGCGCCGGACCAGGGCGCCTTCATGGAGCTCCTCACCAAAGCGATCGGTGCAACCGAGGCGCTCGAGGTAGGCACGTTCACCGGCTACTCGGCGATCTCGATCGCCAATGGCCTGGGACCTGGCGGCAGGCTCCTCTGCTGCGAGCTCTCCGAGGAGTATGCGGAGGTCGCCGCACGCAATCTCGAAGCTGCAGGGGTTGCCGACCGGGTCGAGATACGAATTGGCCCGGCCCTCGCGACGCTTCAGGCGCTGCCTGAGCGCGAGGTGTTCGACCTCGTCTTCATCGACGCGGACAAGCCGGGCTACGCCGGGTACTTCGAAGAGGCGCTGAAGCGCACGCGCAGAGGCGGGCTCATCCTGCTCGACAACGTGCTGCAGAGCGGCCGCGTGCTCGACCCCGGACCGGATGACGAATCGGCCCGGGCCATGGCCGAGCTGAACGAGCGCCTGGCGGGTGACGAGCGTGTCGATATCGCGATGGTCGCAATCGCCGACGGCATCTCGCTCCTGCGCAAGCGATGAATCCCGCAGAACTGCAGACTCAGCTGATTCACGCGTTCGCGCGCTGGATGTCGAGCGCGCACCCCAGGTCCAGCCTCTTCGAGGCACCAGGCGTAACCGCCGCCGTCGTGCCCGCGTCTCCGTCGCACTCGATCCCGAATTCAGTTGGCTACGACTCTCACTCCGAGCTGGAGGCCGCATACCCAGAGCTCGAGGAGCGCTTTGACGACTCAGGCATCCGCGCCTGGACCGTGTGGGTGCCCGAAGCCGATACCGCGGCGGAGTCATTTCTTTCAGAGCGTGGGCACGCGTTCGACGGGGACCCGGCGGCGATGGTGCTCCACCTCGACAGCTGGGAGCCGCCTGTGCAGGGGGACCTGGACTGGGACTCCGAGGCGACGCCTCAGGAGCTGGCGGAGCTCAACGATCTCGCCTATGGCCACCAGCCGGGAGACGGGATGGGGGCCGCAATGCGCGACGCGCCGCAGGACGACTCCGTCCGGATCTATCGCGCCAGGGTCAACGACGAGACGGCCAGTGTTCTCGGCACGATCGACGTCGGCACCGACGCGGGGGTCCTGTTCGTTGCGACGCCGCCTGCGATGCGCGGTCGCGGCCTCTCAGGCAGGTTGCTCTCCCAAGCCCTCCTCGCGGCACGCGAGCGCGGAATGAAGACATCGTCGCTCCAGGCGTCGGCAATGGGCTTTCCGGTCTACGAGCGCCTTGGCTACGAGGTTCAGTACCGCTTCCGGCTGCTCGAACGCCGTACGCCCAGCGCAGAGTAGGTTTCGCCACGTGGCGCCGACTCACTCGGATGAGGATCTTGACGCCGCGATAGCGGCTCTCGAAGACCCTGAGCGCTTCCGTGAAGCGGAGGCGATGGTCGCTCGCGCCGCACCCAAGCTGGCGCGGGTACTGGCTCAGGCCCTGGAGTCCGGTGGTTGGTTTGCCGAGTCGCACGACGATGCGGCGACGAAGGCGGCGACCGCCGGCGATGAGGCCGAGCGCGTCACCGCGGTGCGGTCCCTTCTCGCCGACGAGACGCGAATGGGCATGCTGGTTGGAGTCGCGGTCGGCTGGGCACTCGCCACCGAGCTGAACGGCGGATCAAAGAATCAAGACGAGGAGAAGAACTGAGATGCAGATCAAGTTCCACGGACAGTCGTGCTTCGAGCTCTCCGATGGAGAATCGACGGTTGTCACCGACCCTTTTCTCAAGCCGAACAACCCGATCGCGGTTCACACCGCCGACGAGGTGGACGCCACGACGTGGTTCTGACTCACGGACACGCCGACCACATCGCTGACGCGGTCGGGATCTGCAAGCGCACAGGCGCCGCTGCGGTTGCCATCGTCGAGACGGCCAAGTGGCTCGATGCGCAGGGTGTCGAAGAGACCTTCGATCCCAACCTCGGGGGGACGGTCGAGTTCGACTGGGGCTCCGTCAAGCTCGTTCAGGCCTTCCACACGAACACGATGCCGGGCTCGGATGAGGACCCCTTCAGCGCGAGCGAGGGCACGCCGGTCGGCCAGGCTGCGGGCTTGATCATCAAGATCGGCGGCAAGACGATCTATCACGCCGGCGACACCTGCCTGTTCGGCGATATGGAGCTCATCGCGCGCCGTCACGAGATCGACGTCGCGATCCTGCCGATTGGCGGGCACTACACGATGGATCGCCACGACGCGGCCTTCGCCGCCGGCCTGATCGGCGCGAGCATCGTCATCCCATGCCATTACGACACCTTCCCGCCGATCGAGACGGACGCCGAGGCCTTCAAGGCAGACGTCGAGGATCAGAGCTCGTCCGAGGTCGTCATCCTCGCGCCGGGCGAGAGCCACGAGCTGTAGCGAAGGAGGAAACCTCAGTCTTCGTGCTGGGGTCCCCGAAGGAACCAGACCTTGCGGTCGTGCCAGTCGTGCGCCATGAGTGCGACACCCGCGGCTGCGAAGAGCGTGCCGACCATTCCGTGATGAAGCCGCTGGGTACCTACCCAGACGCGCTTCAGCTGGTCGTCGTAATGAACCTTCCCGGCGGTGATGCTGTTGATGATTTCGGAGCCCATGAATGTGTCCGGATGGGTGCAGCCCCTATATCGGCCCGGGGTCCTCTGAGGTTTAGAGTTGTAGGCGAAAAGCGCCGACTGCGGTCAGGCGAAGCTCCTCTCCTCGTCCGATCGGATGAGGAAGGTTCCTCCTGAGCGTTCGGGCGGTCGAAGGATGTAAAAAACCCGCTATTGAACGACCCTTGTCACTACCCCCCTAACCCCGCCGCGGGGTGAGGCTCGGGTGACTCTATGGGTACATCATCGGACCACAGTCCACGCATCGCTCTGGTGCTCCAACCCGGACCGGATGTCCAGGACACCGTGCGTGAGTCCCTGACCAATCTCTGCGGCGAACTGGACGCCTCCGATCTCGACTCAATCGAGGTCCTCGTTGGCGCCCTGTCCCGTACTCAGACGTCTCAGCTCGAAGCCAAGGAAGGCTTCGAGCTGAGGCTCTGGGTATCTGAGGACGCTCGGCCTCATCGCTCGAGTACGAGGTCTGCGACCTCGCCCTTGCAGCCGCTTGACCCGCGGCGAAACGGCCTAGATTCCGCGATATGGAATCCGCAGCGCGCATGCAGCGCGTCCGTGTCCTCGTTGCCGATGATCATCCCATCTATCGAGAGGGCATCGTCCGCGCGATCAAGGATCGTCCCGATCTCGAGCTGGTTGGCGAGGCCGGCGACGGGCGCGAGGCGCTCGAGCAGATCAAGGTGCTCGAGCCCGACGTCGCGGTTCTTGACATCCGGATGCCCGGCCTCGAGGGCACGCAGGTGCTCACCGCGCTGAAGCGCGACGGCAACCCGACCGAGGTGCTCTTCCTCTCAGCGTTCATGGAGCCCGAGCTCGCCTACAAGACCGTTGCGGAGGGTGCGCGCGGCTACCTCTCGAAAGAGTCCTCGCGCCAGGAGATCTGCGACGCGATCGTGTCCGTCTCCCGTGGCGACACCGCGCTGGCGTCCGAGGTACAGGCTGGGCTTGCGCTCGAGATCCAGCATCGCGAGCGCTCCAACGGCCGGCCAGAGCTGACCCCTCGTGAGTCCGAGGTGCTTCAGCTGATCGCCGAGGGCTTGTCTGCGCCTGACATCGCCAAGCAGATCCATCTGAGCCCCACGACCGTCAAGACGCATCTCCACACCCTGTACGAGAAGCTCGGCGTCTCCGACCGCGCCGCCGCGGTCGCCGAGGGGATGAGGCGAGGCCTGCTCGAATGACGGAGGCCGATCTCCGCGCGGAGATCGACGATTTGCGCAGCCGACTCGCCGAAGCCGAGGCAGAGCTCGAAGACCGCAGCCAGTTCGTCGCCCAGGTGATGGACGCGGAGGATCGAGCGCGCCGGCGCATCGCTCAGCTGATTCACGACGACGCCCTTCAGCGCCTTCTCGCCGCGAACCAGGACCTGATGGAGGCAGCGCCGGGACGCGTCCAGGTCACCAGAGCGCATGAGGTGGTGAACTCGACGATCGCACACCTGCGTGAGGCGATGCTCGCCCTTCACCCTGTGACGCTCGAGCAGGGAGGCCTCGAGCAGGCGCTCAACGCGGTTGCGCGCCAAGCCGAACGCCAAAGGGGTGGTATTGCGGTCTCCGTCGAAATCGCTCCGGGGGTCATCGGGCGGAATGACGAACTGGTACTGGCCGTGGCGCGCGAGCTGCTGAACAACGTCGCGAGGCACTCCAGGGCAACCCAGGCCCAGGTGTCGATCGCGTCAAGCGAGGAGGGACTGGTGATTCGCGTCAGCGACGACGGTGTCGGCATGTCCCCGGAGCGGCGCCGCCAAGCGCTGGCCGAAGGTCACATCGGGCTGGCCTCCGTGGCGCAGCGCATCCAGGCCAACGGCGGCACCTTCAGCCTCGAGTCGGCCGAAGGTGAGGGGACCACCGCGACCGTTCTGGTGCTGGATCAGCCCTTGGACGCGGGGCCGTAGCCGACGGAGCCGCTCTGGGCCGACGGTGGTTCCGTAGACGCGGGATCGACCGGCGGATCGACCGGCGGCGGATTGGTGGTTGGCGGGCCAGGATTGTCGGGTGGGACCGTGATGACGCCGCCCGAGTCGCCGGGGTTGGTGGTGCCCCCGGTGCCGCTTCCGCCATCAGGATCGCCGATGCCTGCCTCGACCGGTGGGTCCGCGGGCGGGTCGGGAGCCGGCGCCGGGTCCGTATTGGCGCCGTCGTCGGTGGGGGCGGGCACCGCCGGAGTATCGCTTGGATCGCTCGCAGGTTCCGGTGGTTGCGTTTTTTGAGTGGCCGGCTCTGCAGGGGCCGCGACGCCGTGAAGCGTCCTGTGGTTCTCGTTGTGCGTGACCATGGCGGTCTGTTCGCGTTCGATCGGCGCGGGACGCACCGAGGAGCTCTGCGTCGCGATGTGGTGAACCTCGACGGCGCCTGCCGTCAGAAGCGCCATGCTCGCCACGCCGGCGGCTGCCTTGGCGCCGAGCGCCGCACCGCCGAGGCCGACAGCGCCTCCGCCTGCAAGTCCGAACGCTCCACCGCCACCTCCGGCCGCCGCCGCGCCACCGATAGCCGAACCGCCTGCGCCTGCGCCGCTGGCCGCGCCAGTCCCAGCGGATCCTCCGGCGCCCACCTTCGCGCCACCGATTCCGAGCTTCCCGGCAAAGGCGTGGTGGAGCGCCGCCAGCGGCCCAATCGGCACCAGGGCAGCCAGAGCCTTGCCGTTTCTCCGCAGCTCCGTGCGGTATTCGCGACACCGCTCGCAATCCTTGATGTGAGCCCGCGCCGGCCCCGAAGTCTTGCGCAGCCCCTCGGTTGCCTCTGCCAGCTCCAGGTGCACCTCGTCGCAGGTGAGGTGGCGTCCCTGGCTTGCGTCGGCGAGCGAGATCCGCGCGCGAACAAGAAGCGACTTGACCGCGGGCACCGTGGTGTCCATCGCCACGGCGATCTCCTCGTAGGAGAGCGCGTCGATCTCGCGCAGAAGCAGCGCGCTTCGCTGAGTTTCCGGCAGGCCCTGCACGTCGTGAATCAGCGCACGGAACTCCGCGCGCTTCTCGACGCGATCGGCGACCGATACGCCGTTTTCGCTCGGCAGGACATCCATCGAGTCCTGCCCCTCGGGCACAGGCTTTCGCAGGTGGTTCAGGCAGCGGTTGCGCGCGATCCGGTAGAGCCAGGGCCGCGCGTTGATCGAGCGGTTGTCAGCGAGGATCGCCTTGTGCGCCGCGACGAAAACTTCCTGAAGCACGTCCTCGGCGTCCTCCGACGAGGCGAGCATCCCGCGGCAGAAGGCCTGGAGCCGCACCTGGTAACGATCGATCAGCGCTTCGAACGCGCGCTCCTGACCATCCCGGATCAGGGCAATCAGGCGCTCGTCACCTTGCAGCCGTAGCAGCGGTGACCGTCTGGCGAGCAGTCCGAGCCTGCTCGAATGTGTGAGCGCTGAAGCCTCCAAGCTCGACCTTCAGAACACGGTAACACCGTTGGAGTTGCGCGCCAAGCCAAGCCGATTAAGGCTTGATTGAGCCGAAAGAGTGCCCGGAGCGGGGCTCGAACCCGCAATGCCCTTGCGGGCGGCGGATTTTAAGTCCGCGGGCTTTACCAGTTTGCCTATCCGGGCCCGGGGATCGTAGTGGCAATCCCCGTACCTCGCCAGGGAGCTCCCAGTCGCCGGCTAGGCCGCGGATTCCACGTGCTCTTTGAGGCCCTCAGCGGCGCCTTTCGTCAGGTACTCCTTGACCTGGCCCTCGACCGGGCCTCGCAGGAGCATTCCGAGAACTCTGCCCGGGTCGATCTCCAGCGCGTACACGGCCTTGGTCGTGCCGGCGTCGATTTCCGACAGCTCCCAGCGGCCGTCGACGGACTTGACATCGCCCTTCTCCTGCTTCCAGGTGAGGCCGTTGGGCTCGTTTCCGAAGGTGAAGCGGAGGATTGACTTCGACTTCTTCACCTTCACGTCGGCCTCGACCTCGACGAGCGTCGCGTGGCCGTCGGCGTCGGTCTCGATCACATCGATCTTGTCCATCGCGGGGTTCCATTCGACCGCGCCGGGTACGTCGGCGGCGACTTCGTAGACCTTGGACAGAGGCGCGTCGATTTCGACGGTGTAGCTCGCTGAGATCTTTCCCATGCCTCGGAACCTATCCGCGTGGCTAGAGCTGCGTCCAGACGGTCTTGGTTTCGAGGTAGGCGTCGAGGTTTGCGTGGCCCTTCTCGCGACCGATGCCCGACGCCTTGTAACCACCGAACGGAGCTGCCGGGTCGCCGCCGCCCCAGGAGTTGATGTAGACGTTCCCTGCCTTGAGGAGCCCGGCGAGCTTGTGCGCGTTCGAGATGTCGCGGGTCCACAGGCCTGCTGCCAGTCCATATTCGGTGTCGTTGGCGCGTGCGGCGACTTCATCGAGCTCGTCGAACGGCATCGCGACGAGCACCGGCCCGAAAATCTCCTCGCGAGCAATCCTCATGTCGTCGGAGACATCAGTGAAGAGGGTGGGGGAGACGAAGTAGCCGTCGCCGCCGTCCTCAGGCGATCCTCCGGCGACAGCGGTGGCGCCCGCTTCGAGGCCGGAGTCGATGTAGCCCTTGACGCGCTCGAACTGTTCGGCGGAGACGAGGGGCCCGAACTCGGTATCGGGGTCGAGGCCGGGGCCGACCTTTGCGCCGGTCGCGATCGAGCCTAGGCCGTCGACCACCTCGTCGAAGAGGTCGGCGTGGACGTAGAGGCGCGAGCCGGCGTTGCACGCCTGGCCTGAGTTGAAGTAGATGCCCTGGAACGAGCCCTTGATGGCCCGCGAGAGGTCGGCGTCGGGGAGGATGATGTTGGGGCTCTTGCCGCCCAGCTCGAGCGTCACCCGCTTGAGCGACCTGCCGCACTTGGCCGCGATCTCCCGGCCGACGACGGTCGATCCCGTGAAGGCGATCTTGGCGACGCCGGGGTCATCGACCAGCGCCGAACCCGTCTCGCCGTCTCCGGTGACGACGTTGAGCGTGCCGGCCGGGAGCCCGGCCTCGAGGGCCAGCTCGCCCAGACGGAGAGCGGTCAGCGGCGTCTGTTCGGCCGGCTTCAGGACGATCGAGCACCCGGCGGCAAGCGCAGGGGCGATCTTCCAGGCAGCCATGAGGAGCGGGAAGTTCCAGGGGATGATCTGGCCGCAGACTCCGACGGGCTCGCGCAGGGTGTAACAAAGGACGTCGCGAGCCGACACCGGGATCGTCTCGCCCTCGATCTTCGTCGGCCAGCCTGCGAAGTAGCGAAGGTGGTTGACCGACGCGGCGACGTCGCCCTTTGCCATCGCAAGGGGTTTGCCGTTGTCAAGCGACTCCAGCTCGGCCAGTTCGTCGCCGTTCGCCTTGATGAGCTCGGCGAGCGAATAGATCAGGGCCGAGCGCTTGGCGGCGTGCACCTTGCGAAGCGGCCCGTCCAGCGCAGCCTGCGCGGCCTCAACCGCGCGGCGCACGTCCTCGGCGCCTGCCTGGGCGACCTGGCAGATCTCATCGCCGGTCGCCGGGTCGATCGTTGCGAACGTGCGGCCGTCGCTGGGATCAGCCCACCCGTCGCCGATCAGGAGCTTTCCCGGAACCCGTCCCAGGAAGTCGCGTGTGGTCTCGGACAGGGACTCAGCCGTTGCAGTCGTCATCGACCGGGATCGTACCCGCGCCATCTTGCGGGTCGTCGATCACGGAGGCATCCGAGGGGGCGTCGCCGTCGCCGGTCTCAGCGGGGGGCGTGGTGGGTGCGGGCGGCTCCTCCACCGGAGGCACCGGGTCGCACACGGGCGGCTCCTCGACGGGCTCCGTGGTCACCGGGTCCTCGTCGACCGGCCCCTCGTCTACGGGCTCGTCGCCATCGCTGGAGGGTCCGTTCGATGCTGATCCGGACTGAGCGGCGCCGGGCGCTGTCGCGCCGGCGTTCGACAGGCTGCTCGACCTCGCGATGACCTCGGGCTTGCCGTCGTCCTCCTCGCCGGGAGGGGTGCCCCATGCGGTGACCTGCACCGAATAGACACCCGGACCGGCGTAGGGAATCCAGACCGAGCTCGACTGCCCGGAGGTCCGGCCCATGTCCACGACCGATCCGTCGGCGCTGGTTGCCGTGAGCGAGTAGTCCTCGGCGCCGGGCACGCTGTTCCAGCCCGCGTCGATCTTGCAGACGATTTGGGTGGCAGCGAGACCGCAGTGATCAAGCGACGTCGAGACCGAAAGGCTGGCGGACGGGCTCGGCCCGCCGGGGCCATCGGTGAGCGCAAGCGCGGGGAACGGCACGGCCAGCGCGATCAGCGCAAGGATGAACACCCGGTTGCGCATCAGCCCTTACCTCCGACCGGGAGGAACGAACCCTGGATCAGATCAACGCCCGCGATCGCATCGGCCGGGGCGGTGGCCTGAGAGGTCGTGGCGAGGTAGTACCAGTTGTTACCGGAGCTGCGAAGCACGACCTCGTAGGTCGGCGCGCCTTCCGAAGCCTTGGCCGGAGCGAGCGTGATCGACGTCGACTCGGCCGTCGGGCCGAGCTCGCGATCGACCACCTTGGCGCTGCCCGCGAGGCCCGATAGCTGCTCGAGTGAGTTCGCCTCGAACGTCGCCATGTCCAGCTTCGGATCGTTTTGGATCCAAAGCGTGGCGTCGGCGGTTCCATCGGAAGAGACGGCGCCGAAGGTGGCGCCGCTCGAGGGGTTGACGCGGTCCCAGCCCGGGGGCATCGCGAGCGAAAACGTCGACTCGCTCACGAGCTGTGCGTCCGCCGGAACCGCTGGAGCCTTGGCCGAGCCATGATGAGCGGGGGCGCGATCCTCGACCTTTGCGACCCTGGCGTCGTTCGCCTTGGCAGCGGTCGCAGGGGCGGGAACGCTCGGTGCGGTCTCGTCGCCGCGGATGAGCGTGAGCACGGCGAAGACGGCAAGGGCGGCGACGGGGAGTGTGAGCCAGCGGCGGTCGACCTCGTCGAGCGACGGAAGCGACGGAAGCGACGGACGGTTGAGTGTTGGAAGGTTGATGCCGCCCGGGAGCGCGAATCCACCCGCCATGACAGCCGTGCCGGCGGCCGAGGAAGCGGCTCCGACCTCGGCGACCCAGTCGGCGTCATATGTCTGGGTGCAGTTGGCGCAGACGACGCGCCTCACGGCTGCGACAGGCAGCACTGAGGGCAGGCGTAGGCGGGTCGTCGTGGCGCACTCGGAGTGGTGCGAATCGACGAGGCGCTCCTCGGCATCGGCGGCCGGGAGCGGGAAGCCGCCATTTCCCTGAGCGGGATTCACGTATTTCTCATCGGGCGGCAGGCGCTTAACCTTGAGAATCGGGGAGAATCCCACCCATGGCCGTAACCGCACTTCGCTGGGCGTACCGGCGCCTTGGGCGCTGGTACCCCCGCGTCTTCCTTGTTTTGGAGCTGCAGACGGTCTATCCGATCATCCTTGGCACCTACGCCCTTTTCTCCTTCTATTACGAGGGCGACACCGGTACGTTCTTCACCCTTTTCGGCCTCACGTGCGCGCTTGCGGCGATTTCGATCACTATCGCGTGCTTCAAGACGTTTCCGATGCTGAAACCGCTCGAGGACTGGATCAGCGAGGATCGCGGCGAGCGCGCAACGGCGGAGGCGTGGTCCGCGGCAGTGAGCTTTCCCTGGCGGATGATCCGTTCGAGTCTGTTCCTGCCGGCCCTCGTGGTCCTGATCCCCTCGGCCGTCCTCTCCGTGGTGATGCTGGACCTCGCCTGGACCGCAGCATTCCCGTTCATGGCCGGATCGCTGGTTGCGCTCGGGTACGCCTCGATGCTCCATTACTTCGCGCTGGAGATCGGCCTTCGACCTCTCCTGATCGACATCAACCAGCAGGTTTCGCCCCGGACCGACGCCAACGTGTCGACTCTTTCGCTGCGCTGGCGCCTTCTTCTGACACTGCCGATGATCAATGCCATCACCGGCATGATCGTCGCGGCACTCAGCTCCGGCGAGGGTGGAGGTGGGTCCGCCCTGGGGCTGGATGTCGGAATAGCACTCGGCGTTGCCACGACCGTGGCGCTGGAACTCACCCTGCTCGTCACGCGCTCCGTCCTGCGGCCGCTTGCGGACCTCCAGGAAGCGACCGAGCGCGTTCTCGCCGGGGATTTCTCGGTGTCGGTGCCTGTCACCACCGGGGATGAAACGGGTGAACTGGCGGCGTCGTTCAACGCCATGATCGAGGGCCTCGCCGAGCGCGAGCGGATACGCGACGCCTTCGGCACCTATCTGGACCGCGAGGTCGCCGAGTACATCCTCTCGGATTCGTTTGTCGAAGAAGGCATCGATCTCGAAGTTTCGGTGCTCTTCACCGATGTGCGCGATTTCACCGGCTTTGCCGCCGGCGCGGATGCGAAGGAGGTGGTAGCGGCGCTGAACGGGTTGTTCGAGGTGGTGGTGCCGATCATTTCTCGCCACGGCGGCCACGTGGACAAGTTCGAGGGCGATGGACTTCTCGCCGTCTTCGGCGCGCCCGCGCCTTTTGCCGATCACGCAGCCAGGGCCACCCGCGCTGCGATGGAGATCTGCCGCCGTGTGAACGAGCGCGCCGAGGCCGGTGAACTTCGCGTGGGTGTCGGAGTGAACACTGGCCGGGTCATCGCGGGGGCGGTTGGCGGCGGCGGCCGGCTCAACTTCAGCGTTATCGGAGACTCGGTGAACATCGCTGCTCGTGTCGAGGCAGCTACGAGGGAGCTCGACCGAGACCTCCTCATCACGTCGGAGACCGCTGCGGCAGTTGGCCCCGGCATCGAGGTGACCGAGGTCGGCCTATACGAGGTCAAGGGCGTCGCCGATTCGATTCAGCTCTTCTCAGCTCAACCCGCCGGCACGAAAGTCGAGGCCGAGGAGCAGTCCTTCCTCGACCCGGACCCCATCCTTGCGGCGGCGGGCCGGATGGGGCGCGGGCTTCTGCGACGTTCGCGCCGCCGAGACACCTGAAGGTCAAGCGCCCGGGGGCTAGTGAGTTGGAGGAAGCTCCGCGGCGATCTCGGGGGCAAGCGTGCGCGCGAAAGTCGCCGTGAGGTGATTCGTCTCGCGGTAGGTGATTGCGTCGCCGATCACCGCTCGGCAGTGGTCGTCCGGGCAGATGTAGGGAGTGACGTCGACGAGGTGTATTCCCCGCACCGAGCTGATCGCCCGGAGATCGAACCGGTCGTACGAGCGCTCATCCGGATCGAATCCGCAGTCGTCGAGCGAACTGAGGGACTCGGAAACACAGCCAGGAATGTCGAATGGCGCGTAGGGGATGTCAGCGATTGCCGCAACCACGGCTCCGGTGGCCCGAAGCCGTTTCAGTGTGTCCGCGTATCCGGACTCGAGATCTGCGCGTGAGTCATGCCGCGAAATCCGCATGCCACTGGCTGCCAAAGCTCGGTAGTAGACGGCGCCTGCGACGATCACCAGGTCTGGCCTTTCGGACTCGATTCGAGACAGCGCCGCCTCGTGCCACTCCTGACAGCCGTAGTAGGGACCTTCAAGCTTCGGGTTGTAGACCAAGCTCGTGGCCGGGGGGCATCCGTCCTTTGCCAGCCCCTCAAGACGCCAGTTGTCTCCCGAGCCGATCCGCTGTAGCGCAGGGAAGAAGTGTTCGGCGTGAGAGTCTCCGAACAGCACTACCCGGGGCCCGCTGGCGTCGCCCAGGTCATAGGTGCAATCTCCAAACGAGACTTCGTCGATCGTCAAGAGGCAACCGTCTGCGAAGAGGCGGCTTTTGTCCTCGGCCGCATGGATGGGGTCCGGGCGCAGCGCGGATGCGCTCGTTTGAGGGAGAACCTGCTGCCTGAGAGCGGCGGCACCCCTGACGTCCTTCGCCGGAAGGACAGCGATGTCCGGCTGGGCGTACACGACGACGGCGCTCGCCGCGATGCCGGCGAGGGTTGCGCCGGCGCCGAGCCCGAGAGACCGCGCGGTATGGGAGCGCAGCACCGGCGATTCCATCACCGGGCGTTCGATCAAATGATGAGTGAGCGCGGCCGGAAGAAACGATGCGCCCACCGCGGCGGCGCCTTCGGCCGGGGAGAGTGAGCCGAATTCAGCGGCGGCGAAAACCACGAACGGCCAGTGCCACAGATACCAGGAATAGGAAACCCTTCCCGCGTAGCGGATCGGATCCCAGGTGAGGAATGAGGGCGGGGGCGACTCGGGTTCAGGGATCCCGGAAGCTATTACCGCTGCCGCGCCAAGTGTTGGCAGCAGCGCGATATAGCCCGGAAACTTGCTGGCGTCGTCCAACAGCAAAAATGATGCTGCGATCGCGCCGACGCCCGCCCAGAGGAGCAGGCTGCTGCTCGCCCGTGACCGAAGCCTCGCCGGGGCCAGCGCCAGGAGTCCGCCGAGGGCAAGCTCCCAGACGCGGGTGAAAGTGGAGAAATAGGCCTGGGCAGGGTGCGAGGTCGTATAGACCACGCTGAAGCCAAGCGAGAGCACGGCGATGAGGCAAAGAGCCGCGATGGCTACCTGGCGGGGCGGACGCCCGCGCCGCCTGACCCAGAAGGTCGCCACCAGGAGAATTCCGGGCCATGCCAGGTAGAACTGTTCCTCGATCGCGAGGGACCAGTAGTGCTGGAGAGGACTCAGCTCGCTGTTGGAGGCGAAATAATCGGCCGCCTCTGCGACGAACCGCCAGTTGACCAGGTACACGGACGAAGCAACGCCGTCGTGCCACAGGAGCTCGCGCCGGACAGGCGTGAAGAAGACCAGCGACGCCATCAGGGTGACCGCGATGACGAGCGCCGCGAGCGGCAAGATCCGCCGTGCGCGACGAGCGTAGAAGGAGACAAGGGAAATCGATCCCCTGCTCTCGATCTCCCGCATGAGAATTCCGGTGATCAGGAATCCTGAGATGACGTAGAAGACGTCAACGCCGGCATAGCCGCCGGCGGCGAAGCCGAATCCGGCGTGAGCGACCAGCACGCCGATTACGGCGACGGCGCGCAGCCCCTCGATGTCGCGCCGGAAGGTCACGTTGCGAATCCTAGGTGGGCGCAGCTCTGCGTCTCTCATCTAGGATCGAGCGCAATGGCGGCGGCAGAGGAGACGGCGACGCTTCACGGTGGGCGCCTGGTGGCGAAGGCGCTCCGCTCGCGTGGCGTCGAGCATCTCTTCACCCTTTCCGGGGGCCACCTCTTCTCAATCTACGACGGCTGCCGCGAGGAGGGCATCGAGATCGTCGACGTCCGCCACGAGCAGGCGGCCGTCTGGGCGGCCGAGGGCTATGCGAAGGCGACCCGAAAGCCCACGGTGGCAGCACTCACCGCCGGCCCGGGCGTGACCAACGGCATGAGCGCGATCGCAAGCTGCCTCTACAACCGCTCCCCGGTAACCGTTCTTGGCGGAAGAGCGCCCGAGATGCGCTGGGGCTCCGGCTCCCTCCAGGAGGTCGACCACGTCCCGTTCGTGGCGCCACTCACCAAATCCGCCGAGACGGTCAAGGACACCGCGGCGATCGCCCATGCGACCGCCGCGGCGATCGACCTCTCCTCGGAGCATCCCTCTGGCCCGGCCTTTCTCGACTTCCCGCTCGACGTCGTGTTCAACCAGGCGGAGTACCGAGAGCCGGGTCTGACCCCTCGATAGCGGGCGCATCGGGCAGCCTAAATGTTGTCTCGGCGTCTGACCCCTCTCGTCCCGCCGACGGCATCGAGGAGGCCGCAGCTCTTCTCGCGGGGGCCGAGCGGCCCGCGATCATGGCCGGCACCGGCCTTTACTGGGCGCGAGGCGAAGACGAGTTGCGCGCGCTCGCCGAGGAGCTTGGCGCGCCCGTCTTCCTCAACGGCATGGGGCGCGGCTGCCTGCCAGCCGACCACGATCTCTCGTTTTCGCGCGCACGCGGCCACGGCCTGAAGGAGGCCGACGTGGCGATAGCCATCGGCCTTCCTCTCGACTTCCGCCTGGGCTTTGGGGCCTCCTTCGGCGAGGAGACGAAGCTCGTGTGGCTCGATGTCGCGCCCAACGCGCTCGACCGCAATCGAAAGCCGGACGTCGAACTCGTCGGTGGTATCGCGCCCACGCTGGCGGCTATCCGCGAGGCGGCAAGCGGTTCCGACCCCGCGCGGACCAAGCCCTGGGTCGACGCCGTGCGCGCGATCGAAGACGAGAAGCGCGCGGGTGAGCAGGCCGAGCTCGACGACAACCGCTCGCCGCTTCATCCCATGCGCATCTACAAGGGACTCGCGGAGGTGCTCGACCGCGACGCGATCGTGATCGGCGATGGCGGCGACTTCGTCTCCTACGCGGGCAAGGTAGTGCCCACATACGAGCCGGGTACGTGGATGGACCCGGGCCCCTACGGCTGCCTCGGCGCCGGCCCCGGCCAGGCGATCGGCGCCAAGATCGCCCATCCCGACAGGCAGGTGTGCCTTCTGCTTGGCGACGGCGCGTTCGGGTTCTCAGGCATGGAGTTCGACACCATGGTTCGCCACGACATCCCTGTCGTCGGCGTGATCGGCAACAACGGGATCTGGGCGCTGGAGCACCACCCGATGAAGTTCCTCTACGGCTACTCGGTCGCGGCCGAGCTGGCGCCGGAAACCCGCTACGACAAGGTCGCGGAAGCTCTCGGCTGCCACTCCGAGCTGGTACGCGAGCCGTCCGAGCTTCGTCCTGCCCTCGAGCGGGCGTTCGAATCGGGCAGGCCGGCACTGGTGAACGTCCTCACGGACCCAGAGGTCGTCTACCCGCGTAAATCGAACCTGGCCTGACGCGATCGCCATCAATCGGCGAGCCAAGGATCAGCTTGTAGCGAGAGGCTACGCCGCGCGTTCCGCGCTGCGGAGGCCGCCTAACGCCCAGAGCGCCATCACCGTCGCGAGTCCCACGCCCGCGCCGAAGGCGAGGGCCGCATCGGCCGGAGCGCCGATGATCCACTCGCGTGCCGCCTCGAGTACCGCGGTGATCGGGTTGAAGTCCGCGACCGCGGAGACCCAGCCTTCGAGGAGGGGGCGCGGCACGTAGACCGGAGCCGTGAAGATCAGCAGGAACATCGGGAACTGGATGAGCGGAGCGGCCTGCATCGTGCGCAGGCGCATCGCAACTCCGCACGCAAACAGCAGGGCAGAGATGTTCACGAGCACTGCGACGAGGAACGTCGACACGAGGTCGAGGCCGTTTCCGGTCACGTCGGCTCCAACGATTACGGCGATGACCGTGATCACGGTCCACACGATCGTCGCGCGGGCGAGCGCGGAGAGCGTGTAGCCGACGATCATCGCGCCACGGTTTCGCGTCGCGAGCATCATGCGCTGCGAAAAACCGGTCTCGAAGTCGGATGCGATCGAAAAGCCTGCGAAGACGCCGCCGAACATCGCGGACTGGATGAGGACGAACACGTACTGGAACGTTGTGTAGTCGGGGTAGTCGAAGTTCGGTGAGTTCGAGACAGCGACCAGGCCACCCGCGAAGGCGGTGAAGAAAAACACTGGCATGAGCATCGACGGCAGGAGGAACGCCGGGTTGGTCAGCATCTTGTGAAGCTGGCGCCAGGCGATTGCCAGCGAGGCGCGGACGAAGCGGATGTTCATCAGGTGCGCTCCATTCGGGTCGAGAGTGCCTTGGTGGCGAGGGTGACGCCGGCGATGAGAACGCCGAAGGCGACCGCGAAGCCGAGGCCGAGTGCCTCGCCGTTGAACCCGTCGATGAGAAGGCTTCGGTACGCCTCGATCACGTAGCTCACGGGGTTGATCGTCGCGATGGTCTGGAACCAGTCGCGTTCGAGCAGGTTTCGCGGCAGCGCGCCGGAGGACAGGAAGAGCAGTACGAACATGAGCGGGAAGACGCCCTGCACCTTTTCGCCGCTGCCGGTCCGCAAGCCGACGGCAAGGCCGAGCGAGCCGAAGGCGACGGAGATGAGCATCGCGAGCGCGAACAGCACCAGGACGCCCGCGGGGCCGGCTTCGAAGTGAGCCCCGAACGCCAGGCCGATCGTGAGGAACGCGATGCCCTGCACGATCCCGAGAGCCATGGTCCCCGCGAGTTGGCCGATGATCAACGCCGGCGCACGCAGGGGCGTGAGCTGAAGGCGGTTGAAGAAGCCGCGCTCGATGTCCTCGGCGATCGATTGGCCGGCGCCCATCGTTGCGAAGAGCGCGCCCTGCATGAGCGTGAGGCCAAGGGCAAACGTCAGGTAGGAGTCCGTGGGGAAGCCGGGCAGGTTGGTCGCGGCTTCCAGCCCCGACGAGTTCACGGAGAGCAGGAAGAGCGGGAAGACCAGGCTGGAGACGACGACGGCCGGCTGACGCGTGATCCGGATGATCGATCGCCGAGCGAGATGTCCAACCTGCGTCAGCGTGCCCGTGTGGGCTCGGGGTGCCGGGAGTGCGACTGTGGCGCCCGTCACGCGCCCACTGCCTCGAACTCGCCGGTGGGCTGCGCAACACCCTCAGACACTTCGGCGCCATCCCCTGCGCCTTCGAGCCGCTTGCCCGTCTTCGCGAGGAAGACGTCGTCAAGGGTGGGGGCGTGGATCTCGAGGTTGTGGACCGCGATGCTCTCGGCGTCGAGTGCTCGAACAACCGGGGCGAGCTCCTCGGCACCCTCGCGCAGGCGAACGCCGACAGCCCCCAGCGCGGCAGGAGCCGGCTCGCCGAACTTCGCGAAGACGACCTCGATCTTTCGGAGGTCGCTCTCGTTCGCGGGAGTTGCCTCAACGGTCGGACGGCCGATCTCGGCCTTGAGGGCGTCGGGCGTGCCCTCGGCGACGATGCGCCCGGTGTCGATGATGCCGACGCGCTGCGCGAGCGCATCCGCTTCCTCGAGGTACTGGGTGGTGAGGAAGACCGTGACTCCGTTCTGGCGCGAGAGGCGGGTGACCTCGTCCCAAAGGGCGGTGCGGCTCTGAACGTCGAGCCCCGTCGTCGGCTCATCGAGAAAGAGAAGGCGCGGCTCGTGGACGAGCGCGAGCGCTAGGTCGAGCCGCCGCCGCATGCCGCCGGAGTAGCCGCCGACCTTGCGGTCCGCAGCCTCGGTGAGCCCAACGCGCTCGATCAGCTCGCTACCGCGCTTCCTCGAATCGGCCTTGGTCAAGCCGTGCATTCCTGCCTGGAGACGCATGTGCTCGTGCGCCGTCAGGAAGGGATCGAGAGCTGCTTCCTGGAGCGCGACGCCGATCGAGTCCCTGACCTCGGCGCCCTGCTTGACGACGTCGTAGCCCGCGACGCGTGCCATGCCGGAAGTGGGAGGGAGGAGGGTCGTGAGCATGTGGACCGTCGTCGACTTACCGGCGCCATTCGGGCCGAGGAAGCCGTAGATCTCTCCGGGCTTGACCTCGAGGTCGATGCCGTCGACCGCGCGGGGTCCCTTTTTGAACTCGCGGACGAGGTTCTCCACCTCGATGCCGTTGTCCCGGTTTGAGTCTGAGCTCATTTCACGTCCTCGAATAGTTGAGACTTTCAATCTTTGCGAGCATAGAGTATCATTGCCTTCAAATGAGTTCTGCTCGGTCCGCTCGCCCCGCCCCGAACCCCGCCAAGGAGATCCTGGAGCACGTTTCCGGGCCTGCGGCGGAGGCATGGGCGGCTATGTCGGAGATGCTCTTCAACTACGGGCGGCCACGGGCGATGCAGGCGGGCGCCGAGTTCGACCTGTCTCCGCCCCAGGGCCTTGTGCTCCGCTTCCTGGACATGCCGCGACCGATGGGCGAGCTCGCCGCCCTCATGCATTGCGACAACTCGAACATGACCGGCATCGTCGATCGCCTGGAGGAACGCGGCCTCGTGCAGCGCACCGCGGCCGAGGGCGACCGCAGGGTGAAACTGATTGCACCTACCGATGAGGGCATGCGCGTACGCGACGAGATGACCCGCCGCATGGCAGCGCCACCCGACGTGATCGCAAACCTGTCGGCTGCGGACCAGCGCGCGCTGCGAGACATCCTGCGCCGGGCTCTCGGCTCCGCTGCCGGATAGATCGCGCCTGACATCGCGCGCCACGGCTCGTTATATCCATGAGGCCGCAAGCCGCCGGCATCGCAAACGAGTGAAGGAAGAGCCGCATAATGGCTTCCCATGGCGGAGGCACATCCCCTATCCAGAACCGGGAAGGCGCGCATGCGTCTGACCCGGACTACCGACGAGCGGCTCGTCCGGAGGGCGGCGCAAGGCGAAGAATCGGCGTTTGCCGAGATCTTCGATCGCTATGGGCAGGACCTCTACCGCTATTGCCGTGCCGTCCTGGGAGATCCCGACGACGCTCACGATGCGCTTCAGAACACGATGGTCAGTGTGCTCAGGGCCTTGCCGGGCGAGGACCGCTCGATTCTTCTCAAGCCGTGGCTCTTTCGCATCGCACGCAACGAGTCGCTCTCGCTGATCCGGACCAGGGGCAATTCGGTGGTGTTCGAACCGGAGACCATGCCACCCGAACCGGGTGCGGATGTGGAAGCGTCGAGGCGAGAGGAGCTACGGGAGCTGATGGCGGATCTGGCTTCGTTGCCGGAGGGGCAGCGCTCGGCGCTGCTCTTGCACGAGATGAGCGGCCTGAGCCACGACGAGGTGGCGGTCGCCTTGCATAAATCGCCGCGCGCATCGAGGCAAGCCGTGTACGAAGCCCGCCTCGCTCTTCAGGACCTCAAGGCCGGGCGGTCGCTGGACTGCGACGTGGTTCGCTCGGCTATCTCCGACGGCGACGGACGTGTGCTGCGTGGCCGCAAGATGCGATCGCATCTCCGTACGTGTGCCCGCTGTTCAGATTTTCAGCTTGCGATCCGCAAGCGACCGGAGCAATTGCGAGCGCTCGCACCGCCGCTTCCCGCAGCGGCTGCAACTGGGCTGATCGCTTCGGTCTTGGGCGGCACGGCGGTACAGGGTGGAATCGCCGGGACCGGGGCGGTCGGCGCCGCTTCGATTCCGACAGTGGCGAAGACCGTGGCCGTGGTGGGCGCAAGCCTTGCGGTTGGGGCTGGTGGCGCGGGTCTGGCGGGCGTCAGCCTTCCGTCGTTCGGCAGCGCCGACCAGACCGTCGTGAACGAGGATCACGCATCGGGCTCTGGGCTGGTTTCGGCCGAGCGGGGTGAACAGCCCAACACCACGAATCGGGCTCCTGGCCGTCGCGGCCGGTCACCCGTGAGCAAAGACGGCAAGGGCTCCGGCAAGCGAGAAAATCGAGGCAACGGGGATGACCACGATGCGAAAGGCCAGAGCAAGGGTGCCCCGAACGGCAACGCCGGCGGAGCGAGTGCGGACCATGCCGCGAGCAACGGCGCCGCCGGTGGTTCCTCGGACGCTGCCCAATCGGGGTCCGGGCGGACGGAGACAATCCCCCCTGGGCAATCGGTGGCCGAAGATCGTTCTTCGGGCCATAGCGCTTCGCCCATGACCGGTCCACCGGAGCACGCGCATGGGCAGCCCGGCAACTCGAATGCGGGGGGCAATTCAGGCAGCCACGGCAAACCCGGCGGATAGGTCCTGACATCCGGACCCCGCTGAGCGTTCTCTCTCCCGACCCCCCAACCAGGAGGAAGAATGAAGAAGACAATCACCACCGCCCTCATCTGCGCCGGCCTCACATTTGCCGGAGCCCCGCTCGCCAGTGCCGGCGATCACGGCAACGGCGGAAACAGCGACATCGCCAAGGCGTGCGCCGCGCTCAAGAAGGCAGACAAGAATGCCTTCCGCGAGACCTATGGCAAGCACCCGATGCGCGCGTGCATCAAGGGCGAGGAGCCGGTTGCGGACGAAACGACGCCCGCCGAGTTCAAGAATGCGGCAAAGGAGTGCCGCGCCGAGCGTGACGCCGGTGAGGACGCGTTCAACGAGACGTACGGCACGAACGGCAAGAAGAAGAACGCCTTCGGCAAGTGCGTATCGACCAAGGTTGCGGAGGAAGGCGAAAACACCGTTTCCTGACGGCGTTTCGTCTCGAAAGGCCAAGGCCGTCGCTTCACGTGAGCGGCGGCCTTGTGCCGTTCTGGTTGACTGGGGCCATGGCGATTCGCGAAGCCGTTCCCGAAGACGCCCCCGCTCTCTTGCCGCTCTTTCGCGGTTACACGGACTTCTATGAGTCGGATCCTTCCGACGAGGGACTCGAAGCAATGATCCGCTGGGTCATCGAAGCGCCGCCACAGCAGGCCTTCATCCTCGTCGCGACTAAAGGCGAGGATCACGGAGACGAGGATCATGTCGTCGGCTTCGCGTGTTGCAACTGGAAGTGGTCGAGCCTTCGCGGCGCCCGCGTTGTGTTCCTCGACGATCTCTTCGTCGACCCCGATGAGCGAGGCAGGGGGCTCGCCGACGACTTGATCGGGGCGATCGCCGACATCGGTCGCGCCGGGAATGCCGCTGCCGTCGAGTGGCTGACCGGTCCCGACAACAAACGCGCCCACACCGTCTACGACCGCGTCGGCGGCACCGCCGAGACGCTCCTCGAGTACGAGTTGAAGCTCTGAGTTACGGCCCCGGAGGGGGCGGCGCGGGTGAGCTGACCACCTCGAACTGACTCATGAGGCCATGATCCTCATGGTCGATCATGTGGCAGTGAACGACGAACTTGCCCAGATGGTCGGAAAGCTTGCCGGCAATCAAGATCGTGTCGCCTGGGTCCATGAAGAACGTTTCCTTCAGGCAGTTCTCGTGCGGGGGCGGGGGCGAACCGTTTCGCTCGAGCATGTACCAGTCAGTCTGGTGGAAGTGCATGAGGTGAGCGGCGGCCGTCCCGTTGACGACCCGCCAGACGACGGTGTCGCCGACCACGACCTGCTGTTCGACGTGCGCCGGGTCGAATGTGCGCCCATTGATCTTCCAAGGCGAGCCGAAGTTGCCGCCCTGAACGCTCCAGGTGAACGGCGTCATCGGGGAGGTGATGCTGTCTGTCCAGTCGGGTAGCGGACGCAGTTGGTCGGGAACCGAAGTGTCGTCTGCGACGGCCTTGTCGCTCACGCGAAACTGCATGATCGGCCCCTTGTACGCGCTTGACCCGATCCCCCCGGGTGCCCCTGCGCGTGGAGTGCTCTCCAGCACCACGTCCTTGCCGCGCGCCTCGGCGAAGTCGATCACGAGCTCTACCCGCTCGCCAGGCCCGATGAGCACTTCCGGACGCTCTAGCGGCGCGGGAATCAGCCCGGACTCGGTCGCGATCTGAACCATCTTCACGCCCTTGCTGAGGCGGAGGTTGTAGGCACGGAAGTTGGACGCGTTCAGGATGCGAACGCGATAGCGGCGCGCACTGACCCGGTGGTGCGGAAGGATCGCACCGTTGACCAGGACGTACCGTCCCCTCACGCCGTCGTCGGGGGGCTCGAGCCTTCCGAACGGATCGATCAGCTGGTTGTGCTTGTCGAAGGACCGGTCGGTGAGCATCAACGGCAGGTCGCGTTTGCCCGTTGGTAGTGGGAGTGCCGCATCGAAGTTGTCGTCGGTGATCCACATTCCGGCGAGGCCGCGCCAGACGTTCTCGCCCGTGTTGTCGAGGCGATGGTCGTGGTACCAGTGCATCGCGGCGCGCTCCGGCGAGCCGTCCTCCATGAAGCCGTAGACATATGTGCGCTCCGCACCGGGCTCGATCAGAAGGTCGTTGCCCGAGTCGCGCGGCGAGAGGCCTGGCGAGATGTCGCAGTAGAGCGAGCGAGGTTGCGCCGAAGTGAGCCCGCCGGGCTGGCCGTCGTCGTCCGAGGTGTTGTGCCCGCCGTGGAGATGCGTCGTCAACTCGCCCGCGGCCTGACCGAGCCGATGTACGAATGTGACCGATGTCTCCTCGCCCGACGGACGGCGGATGGTCGGCCCTGGGAACGAGCCGCCGTACGTCCACATGTCGGTCTTCGGGCCATCGAGGAACTGAACCCTGGCCTTCTTGATCGGGATGCGCAGGTTCGAGTCCGTCAGGACGTCGGGAATCGGAAGCTTGCACTCAAACGGACGCGGCCCGGCCGAGGCGAGCGCCTCAACCGGGCCGGATCCTCCGCCTGGGCGAAGCCACGCCGGCAAAGCCAGCGCGGCCGCGCCCGAGGCGGCTGCGGTTACGAATCGGCGCCGCGGAAAACGCCGCTCAGCGCCGAGATCAGTCACTACGGTGCGACGACCCTGAGCTTGCCCTGCATCTCCGGGTGGATGATGCAGAAGTAGTAGAGCGTCTTACCCGGCGCGACCGGCACGACCTGGGTGATGTTCTCGTTCTGCTCGAGGGAAAACCACGAGTCGCCGTCCTTTTTGTCCGTGAAGGACTTGTCCCACCCGGGCTTGCCGTTTTCGACGAGCTGCTTACCCACGGTCTCGTGCTGGAAGTCGACCTTGTGCGCCTTCGCAACGCGCTTGCAGATCTTCAGTTGGCCCTTGCCACATTCCTTCATCTCCTGCTTTGAATGCGGGATGTACTTCCTCTTGGCAATCGTGAAGGTGTGCGGACCGATTTCGCTCGGGTCCGAGTTGTTCTGGATCTTTAGAGGCGTCCCTGCGTAGACCTTCTTCGCGCCGGCGAAGTGCGGCGCCGACATGCCGTCGAACTCCATCGTGATTGTGGCGAAACCCCGCTTCGCCGAGTCGGCCGGAGCCGACGCCGTGAGCGCGGTGAGACCGAGGACGCCGGCAATACCGGCCGCGAGCGTCCCTGCCCACGCCTTCCTCGAAGTAATGAGATTCACTTGATTTCCTCCAATGCCCCTGAGGCATCTCGTTTGTTGCGGGCAGGCACCACGGTGCCCGACCGGCCCTGGGCGCATAAGAGCGCTACGTCCCCCGACCTGTCGACCTTTGGGTCGCCCCGGTTTCGCGCGGGATCTTACACCTAGGGATGCCCCGATAACAGGTTTCTGTGACCAAAACCGCTTAGCGCGTGTCGACGATCTGGATTCCGAGCTTGAGAGCAGCACCGCTTCTCAGGTCTACGGCCCGCGTGAGCCGCCACGCCTGGAACGCCGCGAGTAAAACAAGAAGGATCCAGGCCGGTGCGAACCCTGCGACGCCGAGGGCTCCGGCGGCGAGCATTGGCGCCTGGATGACGAGGAACCGAGTCGTGATCTGAGCAGGGGGAGGAGGGATGGCACCCGCGCCCTGCATCGCCGGCCGAAGGAGCACCGCCCACTCTCCGATCGTGCGCCCCTGCCACAGGAGTGGAATAGCCAGAAACGCGACGATGCCGGGGACGAGGACGAGCGTGACCGCTCGGAGGCTCTGGGCTCCCAGGGAATCCGAAGCGAAGAGCTGGCCGCGGGTGGCCTCGAGGAGCAGGCCGCTCATCGCGAGGAGCGCAAGGCCCGTCACTGCCACCAGCGCGGCGTTGCAGAGTGCCGCAAGGAATCGGCGTTCCGGAGTGACGGGCTGCGGCTCGGTCGGGGTGGCCAGCGTCATCTGAGCAGGGACCAGGCGAAGCAGTGGCGCGCACGCTGCGCCGATTGCGGCCCCCACCGTGTTGGTGATCAGGTCGGTTGTCGAAAAGAACCGGTAGGCGCAGGGATAGAGCCCCCAGTCGCCGGTCAGCTGCGTCAGCTCGATCAGGAGCGAGACTCCGAGGCCGATCGCAACCGTCGCCACAAATCCGCGCTTCAGCATGTGCCGGACGAACGTCCCGAGCGGAATGAAGAGAAAAACGTTCAGGATCAGGTCCTGCACGTCCGCGTTGCCCAGCACTGCGGACCAGCCGCCGTTCGCGCGCTCAATGCGGGCTTCGTTCACGATGTGGAAGGGGTTGAGTCTCGCGTGTACGCCAAAGGCGTCGCAGAACCCTGGCTCGACCGGTCGCAGCGGCAGGATCACCGCGAACGCGAGGCCGACCAGATAAAGGCCGAAGGCCGACGCGAGGATGATGTGGCCGATGCCGAGGGTCCCTCGCCGGCGATATTGGATTGCCACATAGGGCAGGGCAGCGATCGCGGCCAAGAGCGGAAAGATCGCGACTGCCGCGTAGAGAGGCCCGAGCCGGCTCAAGTCCCGGCGGCCTCGAGCGCGACGCCGTAGAGGATGTCGTGTTCGGAGACCTCGATCTCTGAGAGGCCGAACGCGCGCATGACCTGGATCAGGATCACGACCCCGGCGACGATGGTCGGCGCTCGCCCGGGGTGGAGGCCAGTTACCTCGAGCCTCTCTTCGAGCGACTTGGCCGCGAGGCGGGAGAACATCCGCTGGATTTCCTGGAGCGTGAGCTTCGACTCGTGGACGGCATCGGCGTCATACGGATCGAGTTCCTGCTGGATCGCCGAGAGCGAAGTAGGCGTGCCGGCGACGCCGATGCCCGAGCGGGCGTGCGCGAAATCGGATCCAGAGAGGGCGCGGTCAATCAGGGCCCGAACGTCGCCCGCAAGCGCTTCGAGCTCACCCGCCTCAGCTGGATCGTGGCTGATGTGGCGCTCCGTGTGGCGGACCGTGCCTGCGTTGAGCGAGGCGTGAAACGAGACCTCGGACCCTGAGCCGACAACCAGCTCGGTCGACCCCCCGCCGATATCGACCACCAGCGTGTCGCGGGCGGTCTCGCGGTCGTGCGTTGCTCCCAGATAAGTGAGGCGCGCTTCGTCGTCCCCCGTAAGGACCCGGGCATCGATTTCAAAGCGCTCTCGGAGCTCACCTGTGAACGCACCGCGATTGTCCGCGTCCCGGACCGCAGACGTCGCGACGGCGACAAATCTGTCGCAGTCATGTGCTTTCACAACGTCCATATAGCTCGCCACCGTGTCGCAGACATCCTCGATCGCCTCGGCGGCAAGCTTTCGCGAAGTGTCGACTCCACGCCCGAGACGGGTCACGGTGGAACGGCGTTCGAGCTCGGAGATCCGGCCGCCCTCCGCATCGCAGACGAGGAGACGGGTGGAGTTTGTGCCCATGTCGACGACTGCCACGCGCATTGCGGGGCAGCCTAGCCACGGGCGAACCTCGCGCTCCCTGGGGAACGCGAGGGTCACTGGTCTACTTCAGAGGCTGACCGCACTCCTTGAAGCCGAACTTCTCGGCTTCTTTGGTTTCCGTCTCCCCGATCTTCGTGCCTTCGGCAACCGCCTTCGTCAGGGTGTCGACGGATTGCTCGTCGAGCTTCTTTGCGTACTCGTCGATCGCGTCGGCGAGGGTGTGGCTGATCTTGACTGACCGGTCGCGAGCCTTGAGGTAGGTATCGGCGGCACCGGACTCGGGCTCGTCAAGCGCTTGAAGATCCTCCGTAACCTTGTCCTTCAGGTCCGCACGCTCGTCTGTCAGCTCGGAGAGTTTCCGCTCGAGTTTCGCGATCTCCGTGCCGTCGGTGCTGGCCTGCGCCTGGGTGTCGAGACTGACGCTCTGGTCGAAGAGCTCGCGCGTCCGCCCGGTGCTTCCCTTCTTACAGATCGAGTCGGCGGCCGCGATGTAGCCCTTTTTGGTGGGTGCAGGCTCCGCGGTCGTTTCGGTGCCGGACGTGCCGCCCGACTGATCGTCCGAGCCACCGCAGCCCGGCGCGGTGAGCACTGAGCAAAGAACCACTACGGCCACGCATGCGGCGCGCTTTGAATCCATTCGAACTCCCTCCAACTTCGGCCTGATTACCGGTAATGAGACGGGGGCAACCTATTTCATATGCCCAGTTGCGCATAGGTCTTGCCGGCAAAGATCCGGCAGATCGAAGTTGAGGGAGGTCCCGGGAGTCGCGCCTCGCCAATTTTCGAAGCGTTCGACCCGCAGATCCCTATCGTCGAACCGTTGTCCTTGCTACCTTCTGACTACGCCGCGGGGTGGAGCAGTCAGGTAGCTCGCCGGGCTCATAACCCGGAGGTCACAGGTTCAAATCCTGTCCCCGCTATAGGCAGAAGGTTCGCTAATGCGGACCTTTTTGCGTTAGGGAACTTCGCGTCTGAAGCCCGTGGGGGCACGGTTGGGGCAAAATCGCGGGAAACCGCCGCGTCGTCATCGCGCCCTGGGAGCATCGAGATAGCACACCCTGGCCTCGCACCGATAGTACACGCTGGGGAGGCCAAATAGCACACAGATGGCTTGAACAAGCCGGATTCGCGCCGCTTGTTGACGTAAGTTGAAGCCTAATGAGCGACTCCCGGAGCACTGCGGCAGGCCACCGTCTACTAACCGTCCAGGACGTCCGACAGCTGCTGGGCATTTCGCGTCCAACTGTCTACGCGTTGATCGAAAGCGGCGACCTGCGCAGGGTGAAGATTGGCCGCAGCGGCCGGTTCTTGCCTTCCGACCTTGACGCGCTCATCGAGCGCTCGGTGCAGACCCCTAAGAATGGCGCGACCCCGGCTGGCAGGCCGAGGCGCGCAAGGGGGGCAACCGCAATGCCCTGCGCTCAGGCTAACTCGCATGACGGCGCTAGCCGTGGGGGCGACTGATGCCTACGCCGTTTTCACAGCCGATGGGCTCGACGAGGAGCTACTCCCGGACCAACGCTCGCCCCGCTAGTTCGGCAAAGGTCCGACGAATTCGATTCCGAACTCCTTGCCGATACCTTTGGTTGTCGAGTTCTCCGACTCCTCGGGCTGCTCGCCGCCTGGTCCAGACGCGCGCGTGATCGCTTTGTAAAACTCGCCGTGGCGCGGCGTGGTGAGAATGAGATAGCGAGCCCGTTCCGACTCAACCCGAAAGCCGTGGACCGTACCTCCGGGCACATGCGCGAACGTGCCGGCCGGTGCCTTGACGCCAGGTCCATCACCAACGAAGAGAGTCATCTCTCCCTCCAGGACATAGAACGACTCCATGTCATCTGCATGCCGGTGCAGCGGCACGCTCATTCCCCGGGGGGCGACCTCGTCCACGAGGCAGAACGCGTCGCCCGTCTGCTCGCCAGTCGCGAGGAAGTAGGTGAAGGTTTCATCCATCCACCGCTTCTCGGCCTCTCCTGGCGCGAGGACGTAGCCACCGATGTCGTTGCCCATGCCGGTCTCCAGTCTGTGCTGAGTTTGGCCGAGACACTAGTGGGTGGTTAGGCGCTTCTCGTCTCTAAGCGCCCAACCCGCCGAGTTTTCCCGAATAGCCTCGTATAGCGAGGTCTAGTGCGTAAATCCGAGCGCCCGATTCGTTGCGGAACCCATGCAAAGCGTCTATCTCGAACCACGTAGGGCCGTGGGGGCATCGTGGTTCCAAAATAGATGCATCTAGCCGAACCTGGACGCACCAGATGCCGTTCAAACAAGCCGAACGCGCCGTGCTGCAGGCCGCCTAGCCCTGCTCATAACCCGGAGGTCACAGGTTCAAATCCTGTCCCCGCTATATCTCTCCGTCCTCGAGGCATCAGCGACGGCCCCGACACGGTCGCCGCTGATTGACGCGGAGCTCAGCCGTGTCGTAGGCGAGCTGCAGGCCGAATAACGCGAGAAGCAGAAGTCTGAACCTGCCGCGCTTCGAGGTGCCCCGACCTCTCGGCCACCACCAGTTGTGCCGGGTCAAGCAAAAGGCCACCTTCAGCCGAAGCGGGCTCGCTGACCTGCGACCCGGCTCGTGGCCGGGCCGCGGGTCAGGGCTTCTCGGACTAGGGCGCCGGTTCCGCCGGGGGGTCCTGAGGCGGAGCTGCAATTTCACACAGCGCCTGGCCGAGTGCGCCCCCATTGGGGTCCGCATCGGCATCGACATGAATCGGGCTATCGCGATCCTCGCCGTACAGATCGACCGCCAATCCAAGGAGGTCGAGCTGGAGCGGGCCGAGATCGAGATCGAGGATCGCACAACGAGGCCCGCCGTCACCCGGCGCGCGAGCGGCGGCAGACGCTTCCTCTGACTCCAGCGTTTGCGGGTGGAGCCTGGTGCTGAACCGAACGAGGTTCAGCTGTTCACCGTCGAGGTTTTGGTTCAGGCTTCTCACGGTCCGTTTCGTGAGGTGCGCGCGATCAAGCTTGAGCCCCTCGGAAAGCTTGCAGAAGAGCTTCCCAAGCGCACGCTGCGTATGGCCGGTGATCTCGACGTTGATATCGCTCGTCGTCACTTCGAGCCCCAGCAGAGCGACGAAGGATGAGGAGAGGTGAAGGCGCAGGATCTTGCAGCTTTTACCGTCGCCGCCCGCCGATCCGCGCTGGACGCGAAACGACCCCTCCTGAACTGTTTTCGCCTGGGTTCCGTCGCTCTGTTCCGTCCGGATCGTCACCGGTCCCTGCGCGTAAGCATGTCCGCCTCGAACCGTGAAGCGGTCCACCGCAATCTGCATCTTCATTTCGACCGCATCGCCTGCGCTTCGCTTCCCGTCCGGCGCATCGGTATCGGCGGCAAAACCTGCCGCCGCGAACACCCCGCCGAACAGCGCTGCGCTTGCGAGCAGCCCGGTGAATCTGGTTCGCATGAGTCCCCTGTTCTTGGTTGCGCGAGACCCCGTGTCCTCGCATGTCGGCGCGTGGCTACCCGGCGCTTCCAGACGTAAACGCAAACTACGAAACCTCCCGCCCCCGGCGGGCGACCAATAGGCAGACATCGTCGACCTGACTCTTGTCGTGAAGCGCGCGGATTAGCTCCCCGGCCAGGACAGCCGTGCTCTTGTCGCGATGGCGCTCGAGCTCTTGACGCAGCTGTTCCATCCCAGGATCCAAGCCGCAGTCGCGGCGCTCGACCAGCCCATCCGTGTAGAAAAGAACTGTGCCGTCGGGGGGGATGTGCGTCTCGGCCTCAGGCCGCGATTGCGGCCCGGCCTCCGGGGTGGCGATCGGAAGTGATCGCCCGGCCCAGGTGAAGGCCGGCGGTTCGTCGGGCCGCTGGATGAGGGGCGGGAGGTGGCCGGCTGAGGCGTGTCGCATCCGGCCCGACCGACGATTGATCTGAGCGCACACGATCGTGGCCATCTGCCCAGTCTCGTAGCGCTCCGAATACCGATCGAGAGCCTCAAGCAGGTGGCCGGGACCAAGTCCGGTGGCGGCGAACGCTCGAACGGCGCTCCGTAGCTGCCCCATGTCGGACGCCGCGTCGATCCCGTGGCCAACAACGTCACCGACTACCAGCATGACCTCGTCATCGTCGAGCCGGATCGCATCAAACCAATCCCCGCCCACCTCGGTCCCGCTACGCCCGGGGCGGTGAACGACTTCCAACTCGAGCCCTTCAATGGCAGGCATCGATTTGGAGAGCAATCCGCGCTGGAGCTTCAGGGCGATCTCGTGCTCCTCGTTACGGGCCTGTAAAAGCTCGCGCTCGTAGCGCCGCCTATCGGAGGCGTCGAAGATCGTCGTGCGGATCAGGCGGTCAGGAGCGCTGGGGTCTCCGCGCAACACGGAATTAATGAGGGCGGGCAGGAGGGAACCGTCGGCGCGGACAAGCTCAACGGCAATCTCCCGCACCGAACCTTGCATCTGGAGGAGGGGCGCGTAGTGGGTCTCGTGGTAGATCCGTCCCCCTGGCGTAAACAGGTCCTGCAGGCGCCGTGTTTCGAGGAGATCCTCGCGCCTGTAGCCGGTCCACTTCTCGAAAGTCGTGTTGACCCTGACGACGGTGCCGTCGAGCCGAGTTGTGACGTAGCCGCAGGGAGCATTCTCGTAGAGGTCCTCCGCGCTCTCCTCGAGCATGTTCGCTTCAGCGCTCACTCCGCCAGGTAGTCCCTGATCGCCGCAACCGTTTCAGCTGGAGCGCTGAGATTTGGACAGTGACCAGTCGCATCAAGCATCACCAATCGGCTGTCCGGCAGATGAGCGTCGACGAAACGGCCCACGGGCTCCGGCGCGATCGCATCGTCTGAGCACTGCAAGACGAGCGCCGGTGTGGCGACGCGTGCGAGGTCGGTGCGGTTGTCCGAGAGAAAGGTGACCCGCGCGAAGTGGGCGGCAATCTCCGGGTCCGCTTGGCAGAATGTGTTGCCCAGCTCCTCGGAGAGACCGGGTCGCTCGGCGTTTCCCATGATCACCGGCGCCATTGTTCGTGACCATCCCAGGTAGTTACTTTCCAGCGAGTCGAGGAGGCCCTCGATATCAGCCTGGCTGAAACCACCGACATAGTCCTCATCGTTGATGTATCGAGGCGATGGGCCGATCAAGACGAGCGCGCCGAATAGATGTGGGGCCTCGGCGGCCGCGAGTATTCCGATCATCGCGCTGACCGAATGGCCGACGAAGACCACGTCGCGAAGCTCGAGCTCCTCGCAGATCTCGAGAACGTCGCGGGCGTAACCCTCGAGAGTCGCGTATCGAGCGGGATCGAAGGCAGAGGTATCGGACCCTCCGTTACCGACGTGGTCGAACAGAACAATCTGGTGGTCCGCGGCAAACTCGGGCCACACATAGCGCCACATGTTCTGGTCACACCCGAACCCGTGGGCGAACACCATCGGCCGGCCTTCGCTGCCGTGGACGACGACGTTATGGCGTGCGAGGGCGCTCATCCAGGCCAACCTACGCGAGTTCGGATGATGATCGCAAGTGCCCGGCGCTTGCGGGGTGAGCCTGTGGGCATTCGAGCGTCAGTGCCAGTGGCCTTTTCCTGATTTCTGCAACCGTCCTCCAGCGAGCGCCATGGGGCAGGCCACGGACGGTCAGCTGAACGCAGCGGCAGTCGGTAGCCTGCGACCCCTCTTGTCCGAGGAGTCCCGCACCCTGCCTTTCCCGGCTCGCATCGCGATGCACAAGGCCCGCATGCGGGCCTTCGACGTGGCGGTCAAGGTGCTGCCCGTCAATCAGCCGCGCCTGATGATTGGCCCTGGTTCGATCCGGCGCCTCGGCGACTACGTGGGGACGTACGAGTTCTCGCGGCTCCTCTTCGTTACAGATGCCGGCATCGTCGCTCTGGGGATTCATCGCCCGCTCGTCGAGCAGCTCGAGACCGCGGGGACGGCGGTGACCGTCTACGACGGCGTCGAGCCGAACCCGACCGAGCAGCAGATCGAGGCTGGGATCGCGATCGCCAAGCGCGAGGGCTGCCAGGCGGTGATCGGCTTTGGCGGCGGTTCGGCGATCGACGCCGCCAAGGTGATCGCCGCCGGCTGCACCAACGACAAGCCCGTCGCGAAGATGGAGGGGCCCTTCAAGATCCGCAAGCAGCCGCTTCCGCTGTTCGCCGTGCCGACGACAGCGGGCACCGGCGCCGAGGTGACGATCGCCGCCGTCGTCACCAACCCCGCCGAGCGGCGTAAATACGCCGTTGCCGACCCCAAGCTCGTGCCTTTGGCCGCCGGGCTCGACCCCGATATAACAGTCGGCCTGCCGCAGCCGATCACCGCCGCGACCGGGATGGACGCACTGACTCACGGCATCGAGTCGTATATCTCAACGCGAGCGACTGCGGAGAGCGAGCGCGCATCGCGCGCGACCGTCCGCGGCGTCTTCAGATACCTCGCGAGGGCGTGCGAGGATGGAAGCGACCTCGAGGCACGCGAAGGCATGGCGCTCGCCGCCTTTGAAGGTGGCGCTTCATTCACCGCGGTCGGGCTCGGCTACGTCCACGGCATCGCGCACAAGCTGGGCGGCCTCTACGGCATTCCGCACGGCCTCGCGAACGCGGTCGTCCTCCCGCACGTTCTCGATTACTCCAAAGACGCCTGCCCCGATCGCCTCGCAGACCTGGCGCGCGCGGTCGGCGTCGGGCCCGAGACGGGCTCGGACGACCGCGCTGGCCGACGAGTTCATCGGCGCCGTTCGCGAGCTCAGCGCCGAGATCGGCATCCCCGAGACGTTCGACGAGATTCAGGCGACCGACGTCCCTGTGATCGCCACCTCGGCGATCGACGAGGGGTTCGATCTCTACGCCGTGCCGAAGTACATGCGCCAGCCGGAGGCCGAGACGGTCGTCCGGGCGCTGATGGCCTGATTTACGGCCCGGAACCGCTCGCCCGCACCTGCGCCAGGTTCCCTTCGTGCGGACCCGTCAGCCACTCCGCGGCCTCCAATCGCGCGTCGACGGGCTCTTCACCTCGCCGCAGCGCGTCGACGTAGGAGCGGTCGGCGGCTAGCCGAGCCTCGACTCGAGCCCCTTGCGCGACGGCGCCGTGGCCAGGGATCAAGACGTCCGCTTGCCGGACGGCGTCTTCAAGCAGCCCGAAAGCGGTCTCGTAGGCGCCCAACTGGTCGTCCTGGAGAGGATCGAAGAGCGGGATCAGAACGTCGGAGAACATGTCGCCGGCGATCAGGACGCCTCGGTCGGCCAGGTGCAATGCAGCGTGGCCGACGCAGTGCGCGTTGTGTTCGATGATCGAACCTGGCACCGGTCCGTCGCCGGCCGGCAGGGGTTCGACGAGCGCGACGAGCTCGAGCGGAACGTCCTTGCCTCCGTCCTCCTCTGGACCAGCCAGCTGCTGAGCTCGGGTCTCGTCGGCGAAGCGGGCGCCGACGGGGGTCGAGTATCGGGGCACGTCACCGAATCGCGGGTGCCAGAGGAGGTGATCCCAGTGCGGATGGGTGGAGAACCCGGCGACCACCGGGATGCCGAGCTCGTCAAAATCACCAGCAAGCTCTTCCTGTTCAGGCCCATGGATGCCGGGATCGATCAGGATCAATCCGTCGTTCGCGCGGACCACGATCGAGTTGGTCCAGACCCACTCGCTTTGGCGCACCCAAACGCCGTCTGCCACTTGGTTCAGCACGATTTTCATGCTCCCTTCAGTTCCTCCGCCAGTCCGATAATGATGCCCTCGGGGCCTCTCATGAAGCAGAGCCGATAGAAGTCCTCGTACTGCGTGATCTCATCGATGAGCTCGGCACCGTGGGTTCGAAGGCGGGCAACGACATCGTCTATGTCTTCGACCGTGAACATGATCCGGCGCAGACCCAGCGCGTTGGTTGGGGCGTTCTCCGACCCGTCTCTGACCGCCGCCGGCCGGTGGAACCTCGTGAGCTCTACTCCGCCGTGGCCGTCCGGCGGCCGCAGCATCGTGATGTCGGCGCGAACGTTTTCGAGCCCGGTGGTCTTGTCGACGAACGGCCCCTCGACGGTCGTCTCGCCCTCAAGCTCCATGCCGAGCTCTGTAAAGAACGCTTTCGTACGCTCCAGATCCTCGACGACGATGAGGACGTTGTCCATCCGTTTGAGCGCCATGCCGGTCTGCCTTTCTTGTCTGGGTATGTCGATGTCGCTGCTGCACAGCGTCTCACCATCGCCCGTACCCTCAGCGCGATGAAGGATGCTCTGGTTCCACCGCTTCGGGCAGCGGCATTCACCGCCTTCATAACCGGTCTCATTTTCCTTTTCATCAACCCGCCCTCATTCGCCGGGCTCGAGGGCTTGATCACGATTCTCGCCGGAGCACTGGCCATCGTCCTCCTCGCCGGCTGGACCCTGGTTGCCCTGATCGGGGATGAGCTTCCCGAGCCTGAATTCAGACGGCTCGTCGATCGCAGTGAGCTCCTGGCACAGCTGCCGCCTCCGGATCGCGAACCGAGTGAGTTCGACGAGCTCGTCGTGCAGGCGTTGGACGAGCTTCCGGATGATTTCCAGGCTCTCCTCGACCACACTCCGGTGGTCGTCTCCGGGAGGGGCAGCGAGGTTGGCGCGTATGGGATGTACATCGGCGGGACGATCGCTCGCGACCACCTTCCGGATCGCATCGTGATCTACCAGGACACCCTCGAGCGGGATTTCGGCCACAGCCCGGCGCTTTTGCGGGCGCAGGTCGAGCGAACGGTCCGCCACGAGATCGCGCATCATTTGGGCTGGGACGAGCCAGGCGTTCGGGGCCTCGGGCTTTGACGGCGCGAATCGTGGTCAACGCGACTTGAGTCCGGGTGCATTCGGTTCTAAGGTTCACGGCCATGGAGAGACCTTGTACAAGTCGATAGTCGTAGGTACTGACGGTTCGGAAACTGGGGAGCGGGCCGTCGCGGAAGCGACTGCCCTTGCCGAGGCGGTGGGCGCAAAGATCCACGTCGTATCTGCCTACGAAGGCGTGCGCGGCGCCAAGATCGTGGGCGCGCCGGCCGGAGCCCAGAAAGTCTGGGAGGTTCGCCCGGACGCCGAGGTCAACAACATCGTCGACCAGGCCGTAGCGAAGATCCGCGCACGGGATGTGGAGGTCCAGGCCCACACGCTCGAAACGGATCCTGTCGATGCTCTTTTGAAGGTGGCCGAGAAGGAGAGTGCAGACCTGATCGTCGTCGGCAGCCGCGGCATGCACGGCGCGGGACGCGTTTTGGGGAGCGTGCCGAACAAGGTTTCGCATCGCGCGAGGTGCAGCGTGCTCATCGTCGCCACGGAATAGAAGCTCTGCCAGCGATCCTGTCCGAGGGCTCGCTTCACGGGCCGCACGCCGGGCCGGGGCGATAGGCTCGGACCGGATGACCTCTCGCGAACATGATCTCGTCGTCTTTGGGGCAACCGGCTTTGTCGGCAAGCTGACCGCGAACTACCTCGCCGGCGCCGCCCCCGAAGGCGCGCGGATTGCCCTTGCGGGTCGCTCCCGCGAAAAGCTCGAGCGCGTACGCGCAGATCTGGGGCAGAGTGCGTCCAAGTGGGCTCTGATCGAGGCCGACACCACCGATCGCGAATCGGTTGATGCCATGGCCGCATCTGCCACCGCCGTGGCAACAACGGTTGGCCCCTATCTGCGCTACGGGATGCCCCTGGTCGAGGCCTGCGCCGCGGCGGGCACCCACTACGCAGACCTGACCGGCGAGACGCTCTTCATGCGTCGATCGATCGACGCCGCCGACGGCCCCGCGAAGGAGAGCGGCGCCCGAATCGTTCACACCTGCGGGTTCGACTCGATCCCTTCAGACATCGGCGTTCTCGCGCTTCACGAGCACGCCGCGGCCAACGATCTTGGCGGCCTGGAGAAGACGACCTTCGTCGTCAAGCGAATGCGCGGTGGGGCAAGCGGGGGAACGATCGATTCCCTGCGCGTCTCACTGGACGAGGCGAAGCGAGACAAGGCAGCTCGCAAGGTGATGCTGGACCCGTACGGCCTCAGCCCCGATCGCACGAGTGACCCTGACGGATCTGGAGAGCGTGATCCCAGCCGCGTCATCCGAGACGACGAGCTCGGCGGTTATCTCGCGCCCTTCGTCATGGGCTCGGTCAACACGCGCGTCGTTCGCCGCTCGAACGCGCTGTTGGATCACGCGTACGGAAGCGGTCTTCGCTATCGCGAGCTGATGCTGACCGGCGCCGGCCCGGTCGGTTTCGCCAAGGCCGCTGGAATCGTCGCTGGCCTCGGCGCCGTCATCGGGGGGCTCGCAATGCCGCCCACGCGCAAGGTTCTGGATCGCCTGCTGCCCGACCCAGGTGAGGGTCCCGACGAGAAGGCTCGAGAGCGCGGGTTCTTCCACATCGACATTCATTCCCGCACCAGCTCTGGCTCTCGACTGGTGTGTGCAATCCGCGCCCAGGGTGATCCTGGCTACAAGGCGACCGCCGTCATGCTGGGCGAGGCCGGCCTCGCCCTCGCTTTCGACGGAGATGCACTGCCGCATCGCGCCGGCGTTCTAACACCTGCGACTGCGATGGGCGCCAGGCTCACCGAGCGGCTTCGCGCGGCCGGTCAGACGTACGACGTCTCGGCGAGCTGAGACGCGACGGATGCGCTACCCCTCGCTCGAGGTGCGCGGCGTGACCGTGGCACAGTTTCCGAACCCCCCGCTTTGGATTGCGCTGATGGCGGCATTGATCAGCCGTCTCGCATCGGAGGGCGCGTGGCTCTACGACGGAGCAAGGTCCGTGTTCTACGTTGCGCTCACCGTTTGGGCCTGGGAGGAGGCCACCCGGGGCGTCAACCGGTTTCGTCGCGCGCTCGGGGTCGCGGCGATCGCCTACATCGTTTTCACCCTGGCCCGGGTCATGTGAGTCCTACCCGCGGTCGATCAAGCTGTACGGCGTACCAATCGACGAGGATTGGTAGAAACCGCATTGAAGTGATCTCTGGGACTTCCTCACGCAAGCTGTTTCGCGGCATTCTCAGCGTCTCGGCCGCGGTCGCGGCCAGCGGCCTCTTCGCGGCACCCGCTCAGGCGTCGCCCGACTTCGACGCGCACGGCAGCGCCAAACAGGTCTACGTCACAGGGCTCAGCGCGGGGAAGCGCATGGCGCTTGTCGACAGATCCGGCGAAACGATCCGGACCGCGGCGGCGAATGACGAGGGAGGCCTGCTGTTTCGCGGCGTCAAGCCCGGCAGGGGCTATCGCGTAAAGCCTGAGGGCGGGGGAGAGTCGTCGCCCAAGATCGACGTCTTCTCAAACCGGCCCGCGCCGCCCGACGAGAGCGTGTACGCCCAGGACATCCCAGCCGACGGCTATGGCTACCTGACGACACGCGACGGCACCAAGCTCGCCATCGACGTCCACCCGCCATCTGACGTGAAGGACGTGCTGCCGGACCTGCCGATCGAGTTTCCGGATCCACCCATCGGGACGCCGACCCCGACGCTCATCGAGTACTCGGGCTACGGCTACGCGAACCCGGACGGTCCCGTGAACGGGATCGCGATCATCGCGAACCTCATGGGCTTCACCGTGGTCGACGTGAACATGCGCGGCACCGGCTGCTCGGGCGGCGCCTACGACTTCTTCGAACCCCTCCAATCGCTCGACGGTTACGACGTGATCGAGACAATCGCCCGCCAGTCGTGGGTCAAGGGCGGGAAGGTCGGGATGATGGGCATCTCCTACGGCGGGATCAGCCAGCTCTTCACCGCCGCGACCAACCCGCCCAACCTGGCGGCGATCTCACCCCTCTCGGTTATCGACAACACGCAGACCACGCTCTATCCAGGCGGAATTCTCAACACGGGCTTCGCCCTCGAGTGGGCGAAGGAACGGATCCACGAGGCGCTCCCCGCGTCACCGGAAGGCGGACAGGCATGGGCGTACGACCAGATCCAGTCCGGCGACCAGGTCTGCGCGGACAACCAAATCATGCACGGCGAGGCACAAAACCTGCTGAAGAAGATCCGAGCGAACAGCCACTACCGCGCGAAGGTGGCCGATCCGCTGTCGCCGGTGACGTTCGTCGACAAGATCGACGTTCCGGTGTTCATGGCCTGTCAGAACACGGACGAGCAGACCGGCGGCCACTGCCCGACTCTGGCCGAGCACATGACCGGGACCGACAAGAAGTGGTTCACGTTCACCAACGGCGCCCACATCGACTCGCTGGACCCCGAGACCTTCAATCGCTGGTTCGACTTCCTGAAGCTCTACGTCGCCGACGAAGCGCCGGTCGCCTATTCGCCGTTCATCCAGGCCGGAGCGCCTGTGATCTATCAGGAGGCGATGGGGATCGACGGGGTGACGCTCCCCTCCGACCCGATCCAGCAACAGCCGACGTATGCGGGCGCGCTCAGCGCCTTCGAGGCGCTCGACCCGATCCGCGTGCTTTTCGACAACGGCGCCGGTGGCGATCCGGGCGAGCCATATCCCGGCTATGAGCAGTCGTTCGACAGCTTCCCGGTGCCAGGCACCAAGGCACGCAGCTGGTTTTTTGCCAAGGGCTCGAAGCTCGCCGACAAGGCGAAGGGCGGCGAGCGCGCGGACGAGTTCCAGTGGGATCCCGGCGCTCGCGCGCCGGCAGACTTCTCGGGCGATACGGGCTCCGGCACCGATGGCCTTTGGACCAAGACACCGCCCTACGACTGGCAACAGAGCGTCGGCGGCAAGGCGCTCTCGTACATCAGCGATCCGCTGGAAGAGGACACGACCGTGCTTGGCTCGGGCTTCGTTCGGATGCAGATTCGCTCGTCGGCCCCAAGCGTCGACCTCCAGGCGACGGTCTCGGAGGTGCGGCCGGACGACAAGGAGACGTTCGTCCAAAGCGGTTGGCTGCGCGCCAACGAACGAAAGCTCGACCGCAAGAAGTCGACGAAGCTGGAGCCGGTCCTGAGCCTGAGGAAAAAGGACGTCAAGTCGCTCCCGAGTGATCGCTACACGAAGGTGACGATCCCGCTCTACTACCAAACCCATTCCTACCGAGCCGGCTCTCGCATCCGCGTCACGATCTCGGCGGTCGGTGGCGACCAGCCGATCTGGGCGTTCGCACGGGCTCGTCCCAGGGACCCTGCCGCGGTCGCTGTCTCCTACGGGAGGCCGGTCCGCTCCCAGCTGACGCTGCCGGTCGTTCCCGGTGTCGAGGTTCCGGACGAGCTGCCTCCGTGCCCGGGCCTCCGTGGCGAACCCTGCCGCGACTACGTGCCATTCGAGAACAGACCGGCGAAGTAAGGAGACCCGCCGGCAGGCTCTTCAGGGTCATGCCTTCGGATCCGGCCTCGATCCGGTGTGCAAGTTTTGAGGTCCTAAGACCTATGTCCGATTGCAAACGCGACCGGCGTTCACCGATCATCGATCTCAATGTGGGGGGTCCACGAGACAAGGAGCTGAAATGAGCAACCGGATGACTCGCACCGCGGCCGCGACGATCGCATCACTGGCACTCGCGCTCGGCGGTGGCGGCATGGCGCTCGCCAGCCACGGCAGCGACGATGCTCCCGGCCACGACGCCGGTGACGACCACGGCCATCACCATGGTCACCATCACGGTCACCACCATGGCGGCAACGATGACGGCGCCGGCCACGACGCTGGTGACGACCATGGCCACCACGGCGGAAACCACGCCTGATCGGTCTCGCGCACGCTGCACGCGCATCGAAGGCCAGGCCGGCGCCTGGCCTTCGTCGTGCCGGGAGAATGCCCGGCATGACACTGTCTGAAGACGGCGCTGGATCTCGCTCGCCCCGCGAGCGGCTTGGCAATCCGGTGGTCCAGTTCACGCTCGCCGGCATTACGGCTGTGCTCGTGGTGGGCGTGGCCGCCGGCATTTTGCTCTCGCACGCCGCTGAGGACGAAGCGGTCCGGGACGCCAAGCGTGTGTCTGTCCTCGCGGGCACCGGCATCGTCGAGCCGGTCCTTACCGACGCGCTTGTCGCAGGCGACCCCGCGGCGCTCGCGCGCCTCGACCGGGTGGTCCGCGAGCGCGTGCTGGGCCGGGAGGGGGTCGTCCGCGTAAAGGTCTGGACCGGGGATTCGGAGGTCGTCTATTCGGACGAGCCACGTCTGATTGGCGACACTTTCGAGCTCGGCGCAGACGATCTGGAGGTCCTGAACGACGGCGGCGTCGACGCCGGGCCCAGCGATCTGTCGGAGCCTGAGAATCGCTACGAGAACTCTGACTCGGATCTCCTCGAGGTCTACCTCCAGGTCCATACGGCGTCGGGTACTCCGTTGTTGTTCGAGACCTACATCGAGGAGAGCTTCGTCAACTCGGCGGGCGACCGGGTGTGGTCGACGCTCGCGCCGATACTGATCGGCGCGCTCTTGATCCTCGCCGCGCTCCAGCTGCCGCTCGCGGCCTCGCTGGCCCGTCGGCTGCGCCGCGGACAAGATGAGCGAGAGACCCTGCTCGAGCGGGCGATTGACGCTTCTGAAATGGAGCGCAGGCGGATTGCGCAAGACCTCCACGACGGCGTCGTTCAGGATCTGGCCGGCGTCTCGTACTCGATCGCCGCCGTCGCGAACCGCGCGGGCAGCGGCGCCGAGGTGGACAAGGAGAGCCTCAACGAAGGTGCTTCTCGCCTTCGTCAGAGCGTGCGAGATCTGCGTGGCCTCCTGGTCGAGATCTATCCCGCCGACCTTCACCGCGCTGGGATCGAAGCCGCCCTTACCGATGTCCTTGCGGGCCTCAACTCGCGAGGCCTCGAGACTTCGCTGGAGGTCGAGCCGGGAATCGACCTTCCGGAGCCGGTCGAGACGCTGTTCTTCCGGATCGCTCAGGAAGCACTTCGCAACGTCGTCGCACACGCCGATGCCGAGTGCGTGAGGATCCGGATCGAGATGGATGGCGCCAAGGCGAGACTCGAGGTCAACGATGACGGCCGGGGCTTCACCTTTGGGCACGGGCACGAGGCCGAAGGCCACTTCGGTCTGCGGATGCTCTCCGATCTCGCTGCCGAGGCCGGTGGCACCTTCTCGGTCGAGTCGTCACCGGGCGAAGGCACGATCGTGAGAGTGGAGGTGCCGGCTCGATGATCGACGTTCTCCTCGTAGAGGACCACCCGGTGGTTCGGGCAGGCCTGACGGAGCTTCTCGGCGGCGTAGACGACATCAACGTGACCGGAGCCGCGTGCAATGGCGCTGAAGCGCTGGAGATGCTGGCGACCGAGCGGCCGGACGTCGTCCTCATGGACCTTTCGATGCCGGTGATGGGCGGCACGGAGGCGACGCGCCGGATCACGGCCGATCACCCCGGCGTCCGCGTTGTGATCCTCACCTCGTTCACCGACCAGCGAGGCATCCTCGAAGCCCTCGACGCCGGCGCGAACGGGTACCTGATGAAGGACGCCGAGCCGGAAGAGCTCTTTCGCGGCATCAGGGCAGCGGCGGCGGGCGAGTCCCCGTTGGCGCCGGCGGCGGCGGCCGCGCTCATCCAGGAGCGCCGCGGAGGGGCGACTGACGAGCTCACCGATCGCGAGCGCGACGTGCTGGGCCTGCTCGCCGAGGGCCTTCCCAACAAGCTGATCGCCCGGCGCCTCGAGATCTCCGAAAAGACCGTCAAGGCGCACCTCACGAGCATCTACAGGCGCATCGGTGTCGATTCGCGGACCGAGGCCGTCCTGTGGGCGAAGCGCTCGGTCGGCTAAATCGGCGCGTCGGCGGTGGCGTCGGGATTCATGGAGCCTTGCGGATCTCGACCTTGCCCTTGCGGACGCGGACTTCGAAGTTGGGCTGTGGCTGAGTGGCCGGGCCCTTCAGAAGCGCGCCGTCTGCAAGCGCGAAGCGCGACCCGTGGCAAGGGCACTCGACCACGCCGTCCTCAACCCTGCCGGCGGCAAGTGAGCACCCTCGGTGAGAGCAGCGGTCATGGATCGCAAACGTCTGCTGACCCTCGCGAAGCACGAGCACCGGGGTGTCGCCCACGACCACGCGCAAGGGCACGCCGTCCTCGAGCGTGGCGACGTCTGCGGCTTCGGTCCAGTTGTCGGGAGTTCGCTCGAACGCAGTCTGGTCGACGCCGAAGCCGGTAACCAGCGTGAGATGGCCCCCGAGGTAGGCGGCGGCACCGAGTGCGCCTGCTCCGAGCAGCCCGAGGGCGACACCGGCTCGGCGGGAGCCGCGCCTTCGCGCCGCAAGGGACGCGCCGTAGAGTGCGAGCGCGGTCGAGTTGGCGACAGCGTGGACCATTCCGACTCGACGAGCCGAATCGTTCTTGAAGCTGCCGTCGACCCAGTCGCTGGTGCCGGTTAGCGCGGTGGGCGGATACGCGGCGATGCCCAGCATGATTAGCCGCTCGGAGGCGGTGCCATCGCCGCCGTCTCCGATCAGGTCAAGCGCCGTTGCACTCAGGAAGGAGCCGATGACCACGTCGGTGAGCATCGGGTGAAGCGCATGGCCAACCTGGGTGCCGCTGATTGCGTCCTTCAGCCGAGTGCCGAGCATCACTTCGTCGAACTTCACGTTGATCGCCTTGGCCGGGGCGTCGAGGGCCTCGGTTGCCTCGATCTTGTCGATTACGGGCTCGAGCGGGCTGAGGGTTCGCTTGGAAGGCATGGCTTTGAGATACCCGCCGAGCGCGTTCGGAAGCACGAGCGCCGGTAATGCTCAAATCGATGTATGGCTGAAAGCCAAAAGCAAGCCGCGCGGAGGAAGATCTTGAGCCTCCTCGAAGCCCGTGACGAGGGCAAGACGATCTGTCCTTCGGACGCTGCCCGCGCGCTAGACGAAGAGAACTTCCGTGATCTCATGCCGGTCGTGCGGGGGGCGGCGGCCGAACTGGTCGCGGACGGCAAGATCGACGTGACTCAGAGCGGTCGCATCGTCAACATCGCTGAGGTACAGGGCCCGATCAGACTGCGCCTTCGAGGCCGATGAAGAGTCCCGGCCACGGCGTTCTATCGTGAGCCCGGTGACCACTCCCGCTGATCTCTCCCTGCCCGTCTTCGACTCGATCGGCGAAGACCCCCGGGGCGAGGCGTTTCACGAGCGCATGAGGGAGCTCTCGGACGAAAGCTGGATCGCGACGTCGCCGCAGGGTTGGCTCATAATCCTCGACCGAAAAGCCGCCGATCACTTTCTGCGAAGCAAGGAGGTCGTCTTTCCTTCGGCCGTCGTCGCGGAGGCGTTCGGGATCACCGAGGGTCCCCTGGGCGACGCGATCCGCAAGAACCTGATCTCAACCGAGGGCGCGGACCACGGGCGCCTTCGGAACCTCGTCAACCCCGCGTTCACGCCGAAGGCGTCTGAGAGATGGCGCCACATCATGCGCGACCATCTGGCGGAGATCTTCGAGCCGCTCGCCGCGGGCGGCGAGCACGAGTTCGTGGGCGCGGTCGCAAAGCGCTATCCGTCGATGACCATCGCCTCGGTTGTGGGCGCCCCGGTTGAGGACGCGCCCAGGCTGCATCTCTGGGCCACCTGGTTTCAGCGTCAGTTCGACCCGGTGGCGATCATGTCGAGCCGCGACGAGATCGAGGCGGCGATCGTCGAGTTCACCGGATACGCGACAGCTCTCATCGACGCGAAGCGTGACGATCCGGGGGAGGATCTGATCTCGACTCTTCTCGGGGCTGCTCACGAAGGTGATCGCCTCTCTGATGACGAGTGCCTCAACCTGATCATGAACGTGCTCGCGGGTGGGGTCGACACGACCCAGGCACAGCTCGCGCATGGCATCCGGCTCTTCTGCGAACACCCACGACAGTGGGAGATGGTGCGCTCGGATCCCGAGCTGATCCCCCAGGCGGTCGAAGAGCTCCTGCGGTTCGAGCCGATCACGCCGTTCACGGCGCGCATGGCCGCGGTGGATCTGACCTACGACGGGCTGACGATTCCGGCGGGAACGGTCCTGATGATCTCGACGTTCGTCGCAAACCGGGACCCGTCGGTCTACGGCTCGCCGCTCGAGTTCGACATCACTCGGGAGCGCACCAAGGCCAAGCCGATGACTTTCGGCGCCGGAATCCACAACTGCCTCGGTGCGAGCCTGGCCCGCGCCGAACTCGGTGAGGCGCTCGCGTTCCTGGCGCCGCGGATGCCGGGCCTCGAGCTTGCGGGGGAGCCGCAGTACGAATCGGTCGCCGGCGTATACGGCCTCGAGGAGCTCCCGATCCGGTTCGGACCAACCTAGGATCAGGCGAGCCGAACCGGCAGCGCAGTCAGCTGGTTCGAGAACGCCGAGATCGCGTGGCGCGGGCGCCCCGCGAGCTCGATGTCCGGGAACCGCGCCAGCGTCTCTTCAAAGAGGATCCGCAGCTCGAGCCGCGCGAGCGCCGTGCCCAGGCAGAAGTGCCTGCCGCCGGCCCCAAACGCCTGGTGTTCGGTCGTGCGGGTCACGTCGAAGCGATCTGGATCGTCAAATCGATCCTCGTCGCGGTTCGACGACACGTACCACATGACCACCTTCTCGCCCTCGCGGATCTTCTGCCCGGCGAGTTCGGTGTCCTCCGTCGCTGTACGGCGAAAATGAGCGAAGGCGGGGAACATCCGGAGCGCTTCCTCTACCAGGCCTGGGATCTTCGACGGATCCTCGCGGACGAGGGCCATCTGGTCAGGGTTTTCGAGAAGCGCTCGCATGCCGGAGCAGTAGGTGGCCTTGGTGGAGTCGTTGCCCGCGGCCATCAGGAGGAAGAAGCCCATCACGATTTCGTGCTCGGCTAGGCCTTCGCCATCGAGCTCGGCGTGGACGAGAACGCTGGTGAGGTCGTCGGTTGGGTTCTCGCGACGCTCGTCGATCAGAACCTTGCAGCGCTCGAAGATTTCGGGGACGTCCTTGTTCATGACATCCTCGGTGCCGCTCGGGTTCACTTCCTCGTCGCCGGCGGCGACCACCGCGTTCATCAGGCGGGCCCACACCGCGTCGTCTTCAGGCGGGATGCCCATGAAGCTGCCGATCACGCGCGAGACCACGGGTTGCGCGACGGCGTCAACCAGGTCGCATTCCTCAACCCCGTCGATCTTGTCGAGTACATGGCTCGCGATCGCGCGGATCTCATCCTCGTGCTCGGCGATCCGCTTTGGAGTGAAGCCGCGCTGAAAGAGGGACTTGAGGCGATCGTGCTTGGGCGGGTCCATCGCGATGAACATTCCCTGCTGAAGTTCCAGCGGCATGATCGAGTGCGTCAGCGCCGTGATGCCGCCGCGTTCGGACGAGTAGGTGCGCCAGTCCTTGGACACCGTGTGGATGTCCTCGGCCCTGGTCACGGACCAATACCCCTCCTCGTCGGGATACATCTCGATCCTGTCCGTCCAGTGGACCGGACATTCCGAGCGAAGGCGCTTGAAGAGCTCATGAGGGGGGCCGTTCTGCCAGCTCGTCTCCTCGGACATCCGAACCTCGTGGATGGGGCACGAGAGCATCGGGTCCTGGCTGGTTTCGCGGATCGTGTCGCTCACGGCGCGGATGATCGCACCTCCAAGCGTCCTATGGTTGCGACGGTGAACCCGGAGAGCCGATGGCGGCCGATCATCGTCAACGTCGTGCGCTGGGGCGGCCTCATCGCCGTGGTTGTGCTCGCCATCACCCTCTACGGGCGCGCGGACATGCCCGGGCCGAAGGCCTCAGACGCAGAGGCCGAACTGACGGCCTACGCGAGTGAACATGGGTTGGAGGTCACGGCTGAATGCCCCGAGACGTCTGAAAGCACTCCCGTTGGCAGAACCTTCGAATGCGTCGTGCAGAGCCGGAGCGGCGCGGTTCGTGACGTGGTAGTCACGAACGGCGAGGACGACCTCAGCTGGGATGGGCAGGCGTTCGAGGAGCTGCGCCAGATCGACGAGCGAGCGTTCGGCTAGTAAGGCTCGGTGAGGCTGCGCCTCGAGCGCAGCCCGTCCGCCAGGACCCACGCCGCAAAGAGGATCGCGCCGACGGCCCCGGTGACCGTCAGGAGGGCGCCCGCGGCTGCAACGAGTGCGACGCCGTTTGAGCCCAGGATCACCACCGCGGTCGCGGCGCTGAGACCAGGTCCCAGAGGCAGGAGACCGAACGCTGCCGTGCCGATCAGAAGCGCGACGGCACTGAAGATCGAGATGTCGACCCCCACGCCGTGGAGCATCAGCCAGTTTCGGACGACCTGCGCGACGACCGCGAAGATGACGAGCCCGACGATCGCGTTGCGGCTACGCAGGCCTCGAAGGACCTCGGCGCCGCGCCAGATGCCCTCCCGGCGGTTGCGGGCGAAGAAGGAAACGCTGAAGATCGCGAAGGCGGTGACCGAGACGGCGATGACGGGCGCCCACCACGGCGCCCCCAGGGCACTGATCATCGTGAACGACATCAGGGCGGCCAGGGCTACCTCGATTACGACGATGGGCATCTCGGCGGCGAGCAGCACGGAGGGCTTCGGGCTGTCCTCCGGAGCCGTCTTTCTCAGCACGGCGATCCGGACTGCGAGGCCGAAGTTCGGGTTGAAGACGTTGCCGAGGTAGCCCACGCCGGCGGCCCGGTAGAGGCGACGCCTGTGGACCTGACCACCCGCGGCGCCAACGCACACATGCCAGGCCTCGCTCCTCGCGATCAGCCACACAACCTGGAGCACCACGGCCGCCGCCAGGAGCATGGGCGATGTGTTGGTGATCGCGTGTCCGAAGTCCTCGCGCTTGCCCCAGAGACCGGCAACCAGCGCGGCCAGCACGACGAGGCTGCCGGCGACGGTTACCAGCGTCGGGTGCGCCCTTGCCCAGTCCCGCGACCGGCGGATGGCGGAAATGACCACCCCTGAACGGTACACCGACGGCTATGCGGCGAAACCTGCTGCCTGCGCCGCGTAGCCCCCGATCAGGGCGTCGGCAACTGAGGCCCCGGCGCCGCCGCCACCATCGGTGACCGAGTCGACAACGTCTCGCTTTTCCGCGAGAAGCTGCGAGATCCGCTCGTCGATGGTCTCGGTCGCGAGGAGGTACCAGGCGGTAACGCTGCCCTCCTGGCCGATCCGGTGAACCCGGTCCTCGGCCTGGTCGTGCTTTGCCGGGGTCCAGTCGAGCTCCAGGAACGCGACGTTCGCGGCGGCTGTGAGGGTGAATCCGTGCGACGCAACCTGAAGAGAGCAGACGCAGAGGCCGGGGCCGTCGGCCGATTGGAAGGCGCGGACGTTGGCTTCGCGCTCCTCGATCCCGTCCTCGCCCACGACCCGCGCGCATTCCGGGAATCGCTCGATCACCGCCCTCTGAATCTCGCGGTGGTGGGCGAAGACCACAAGGCGCTCGCCCGATTCGAGAAAGTCCTCGATCCAACTCTCCGCGGCCTCGAGCTTCCCGCGCGCGGCGAGTTGCCTGAGCGCGCCCATTTTCACGAGGGCCTGCGCCCTGGCCTCCGGAGCGATGCGGGTGTCGCCTGAGGCATCCACCTGCTCGGAGAGCCAGCGGATGAAGTCGCGCTCGGCGCGCCTGTACTCAGACCCGTTGGAGGTCGGCACGGTCACAACAGCCCGCCGCTTCTCGGGAAGCTGTGTCAGAACATCCGATTTGCGCCGGCGCAGATAGCACGAGCTCCGAAGTCGCGAATGAAGGCGCCTCCGCGATCCCGGCGACGCGTAGCCGCGGCGGAAGCTCGCGATCGTGCCGTACTCGCCAAGGCGGTCGAGCGCGCGAAGCTGCGAGGCAAGCTCCGCCGGGCGGTTGACAACCGGCGTGCCGGTCAGCGCAAGGCGAAGCGCGTCGGGACCGAGCTTGTCGGCCAGCGCGAGCACCGCCTTGGTGCGGACGGCAGACGGGTTCTTGACGTAGTGCGACTCGTCGAGGATCAGGGCGCGGGGCGCGAGGGCGCCAAGGGCTTCTGAGTGCGCGCCGGCGATCTCGTAGTTCAGGACGATGAAGTCCGCGCCTTCGATGTCCTGCGCAGCGCGGCCGGCCAGCGCGATTGCCTGGCGTTGCGGAAGCCAGGCTTCGATCTCGCGGAGCCAGTTGAGCTTCAGGGAAGCTGGGCAGACGACGACCGCGGGATAGGCGAGGTCCGACTGCACCGTCGCGAGCGCCTGGATCGTCTTGCCGAGGCCCTGCTCGTCTGCCAGGAACAGCCGCCTTCGCTCCAGCGCGTACACGACGCCCGCGCGCTGGAAGGGCATCAGCTCTCCCTCGAGCCCTTCCACCTGGATCTCGGCATCCTCCGCGATTGACATCGCATAAAGGCGCTGCGCGTCGTCGTCGGTCACGAAGACGCCCTCGATCAGCGCCTTGGCGCCAACCGTCAGCGTCACTCCACGGTTGCGGATGAAGCGGGCGAGGGCGTCCGGCGGCCACTGCGACGCGGGTAGCTCACCGTCCTTGCGCCCCGCAGCCCGCGCCAGCTTCGACTCCTGCATGAGGAACTCGGTCTCCACGTGCTCGTCCCACACGGCGTCGATCACGAACCGCGGGCCGTACCGCTCCTGGATGACGTCAAGCTCGGCTCGCGGGATGTCGCCGCCGTCCGCGTTGTCGCCGAGCCAATCGAGGGAGTTCCTGGCAGCCGGAGAAAAGCTGACCTCGGCCTCGCGCTCGGTTGCCTTGCGCAGGGCGGTGAGGTTTTCCAGCGTCATTGGCGCCAGCACGCGGCGCGCGTGGCTGACAGCGCTTCGGAGCGATCCGAGAAGCGATGCCGGCACCTCGCCCCAGGAGGTGCTGATGACCAGCCGGGGAGAGCGACCCGCCGAATCGACCTCGACGTGCGCGATCCACCTCGGTGCTTCGCGCACCCACGTCTCGGCAGCGTCGTCGAGGCTCACCTCGGGGTGACGTTCACGGAGGGAGCGGATCGCACGAGCTGCCTGTGGGGTCGCGGGCAGCGTCCATCTGCCGCCGCCGCGGCCAAGCGACCGCACGCCCGGCAGGGCAACGATGGCGATTGCGAGCGGGCCTTCGGCCTCGGCCGCCAGGAGCACGTCGGACCCCGCCGACGGGATGGATACCACGTGCTCCGGGACCTCGCTCGTGTCGGGCTCAGCCGGTCTGGTCCGCGGGCCGTGAAGGGACTCGGAGAGCGCCAGCTGGCACGCCGGGGAAAGTCTCAGGCCGTTGGCGGCCACGACGTCGTCGATCGCCTCAGCCGTCCACGGCGAGATGGGCACCTCGACCCTGCCAACCTCGGGTCGCGCCAGCGCGCCGGGCACCGCACGCAGCTCCTCGGTCCAGAACTGCGCCCAGTCGTCGACCAGGCTGAGGTGCGGCTGGCCGTCGGGGTTCGTCAGCTCGATGACCGGGTCGTCCAGCTCGCGAAGCGCGATCAACTCGTCGAGCGCCGCCGCGGAGCGCTCGCTTAGCTCGAGCCCGGCCGCGCCGGCGAGCCGCCGCAAGGACCAAGCGCGGTCAGGCCCGAGGCGGATTGCCCATTCGAATCCGCTGAACGGCACGCCGGGAACGGCCGCAAGCGCCTTCGCGAGGCCGGGCTCCGGCGTGTCCTCAAGGCGCGCGACGCCATCGGCTACGACGAGCTCGTTCGCGGGGCGAGTCGAAGCCGATTTTGGGCGATGGACTTGCCATGGGGCGAGCGAGGGAAGATCCCGCTCGCCCCGGACGCGACCCGGGTCCGGCTTGGCTATGCGGCGGCGGCCTGAGCCCTCTCGGGCTCGAGCGCCAGCTCCAGCACCTCGCCGATCGTCATCACGGGGTGGAATGTCATCTCGTCACGTACCTCTTCTGGCACGTCGTCGAGGTCGCCGCGGTTGCGCTCAGGGATGATCACGTCGGTCAGGCCGGCCGCATGAGCCGCGAGGACCTTCTGCTTGAGCCCGCCGATGGGGAGGACCCGTCCCTGGAGCGTCACCTCGCCGGTCATGCCGACGGTGTGCTTCACCGGGCGGCCGCTCAGAAGCGATACCAGCGCGGTGGTCATCGTGATGCCGGCGCTCGGGCCATCCTTCGGGATCGCTCCGGCGGGCACGTGAATGTGGAATTCGCGCTTCTCGAAGCCGCTGGCGTCGATGCCCAGCTCCTCGGCATGGCCGCGGACGTATGAGAGTGCGATCCGCGCCGACTCCTTCATGACGTCGCCGAGCTGCCCGGTCAGGACGAAGTCGTCCGAGCCGCGCATCGATGTCGTCTCGATGAAGAGGACGTCGCCGCCCGCCCCGGTGACCGACAGCCCGGTGGCGACGCCCGGCATGGCGGTGCGCTCCGCGGCCTCCTGGAAGAAGCGCTGGCGCCCGAGGGCGTCGCGGATGTCGCCGAGGCCGACCTCGACCGCGCTCGTGGTCCTGGTACCTGGTCCTGACCGGGCTGGCGATCTTCGTTGCCGTCTTTCGCAGCAGCTTGCCCAGCTCGCGCTCGAGGCCGCGCACGCCCGCCTCGCGGGTGTACTCGGTGACGATCTCGTTCGAGCAGCTCGTCGGAGATCGCGACCTCGTCGTCGCGGAGGCCGTTCTTCTTCAGCTGCCGCGGCCACAGGTAGCCGCTGGCGATCGCGGACTTCTCGTCGGTCGTGTAGCCGTCGAAGCTGACGACCTCCATGCGATCGAGGAGCGGCCCGGGAATCGTCTCGGCCACGTTTGCGGTGGCGATGAACAGGACCTGCGAGAGGTCGAGCTCGACGTCGAGGTAGTGGTCGCGGAACGAGTGGTTCTGCGCCGGGTCGAGCACCTCCAGGAGCGCCGCCGAGGGGTCGCCGCGCCAGTCGGCGCCGACCTTGTCGACCTCGTCGAGGAGGATCACGGGGTTCATCGTCCCGGCGTCGCGGAGCGCGCGCACCAGGCGGCCGGGAAGGGCGCCGATGTAGGTGCGGCGGTGGCCGCGGATCTCCGCTTCGTCACGGACTCCGCCCAGCGACATGCGCACGAACTCGCGGCCGGTCGCCCTGGCGATCGACTCGCCGATGGAGGTCTTGCCGGTGCCGGGAGGCCCGATCAGGGTCAGGATCGCTCCGGCGCCGCGGCCTTCGTCTTCGATGCCGCGCTCCTTGCGGAGCTTGCGCACGGCGATGTACTCGGTGATGCGCTCCTTGACGTCGTCGAGGCCGGCGTGGTCTGCGTCCAGCACCTCGCGTGCTCCGACGGGGTCGAGGACCTCGTCGGAGGCCTCGGACCACGGGACCGACACCATCCAGTCGAGGTAGGTGCGGATCATCGAGGACTCGCCCGAGCCGTCGCCTGCGCGCTCGAGCCGGCCCAGCTCCCGCTCGGCCTGCTCGCGCGCCTCGTCGGGCATGCCGGACTCCTCGATCTTCGTCCGGTACTCGTCAACGACGGAGGCGTCGTCCTCGCCAAGCTCCTTGCGGATCGAGTCCATCTGCTTGCGGAGGAAGTACTCGCGCTGCTGGATCTCGGCGCCCTCGGTGACGTCATCGTGGATGCGCTTGCGGATCTGGAGCTCGGCCAGGCGATCGCGCTGAGATCTCGACCGCGAGCTGCAGGCGCTCGGTGATGTCGATGGTCTCGAGCACGCGCAACTTCTCCTCGGCCGAGACGTCGGGCGAGTAGCCGACGGTGTCGGCAAGCGAGCCGGCGCCGTGGATCGAGCGCAGGAAGGCGCGGATGCGATCGTCGGCGCCGCGAAGCTCGAGGATCTCCTCGACGACCGCCCGGTACTCGCGCTCGAGGACGCGGGTCTCCTCGGTGTTCACCTCGGGATCGGGGTGGGGCGTCACCTCGACCATCAGCGTTCCGTCGGGGTCGTTGATCGCCGTACCGCCGACGCCGCGGTGGAGGCCGACCAGATTGAGTGCCCGGCCGCCCGGGATGCGGGCGCGCTCGTCCACCTCGGCGACCGTGCCAACGGTGGCGAACTCGTCGTCGTGACGGGCGACCACGAACACCATGCCGTCAGCGGGGCCGTCCGCGATGACGGTGGCGGTCATGCCTGGGAAGAGGACGGAATCGTCGAGTGGGATGAGCGGCAGTCGTTCCATGAAAGTGATCTCCGTGGTGTCTTGGTGGGAGTGCGAAAAACGATGATAGCGACCAATCGTTATAACTACGAATCGTTCTCAAAGCGTACGATTTGGGCTATCCTGTTGCGGATGAGTCAGACCGCCGAGACCCCCGCGGAGACCGCGCCCGGCGCCGGGTGTGGCCTTTTGATCGCGCGCGTCGCACGCATTGCGGGATGGCGTGTGGGTAAGTCGCTGGGCGATACGGGGGTGTCCGGCCATGAGTTCGCGATCCTCCATCGGCTCGAGCAGGGAGGCTCGGCTCACGGCCGCGAGCTGGCGCGCACCCTTCGCCTGCACCCCTCGAATCTGGTCGCTCTGCTCGATCAGCTCGAAGACGACGGCCTGATCGTCCGCCGCCGCGACCCGCGCGACCGCCGGCGTCAGGTGATCGGGCTGACCGCGGCGGGCACTCGCAGCCTTCGCAAGGCCGAGGCAGCGGCCGCAGACGCGGAGCGGGAGCTCCTGTCACCGCTCTCAGACGCGGAGCGCGAAAAGCTTCACTCCTACCTCGAGCGTCTCGCCGATCACGCCTGCCGCCCGGGAGGGGGCGGCTGGTGCGAGTAGACCGCGGACGGCTTCTCGCCCTCTTTCGCCCGTACCGGGCGCGCCTTGGCCTGGTGCTGGGCCTGATCCTGATCTCAGCGGCCCTCGGAATGGTCTCGCCCTTCCTGTTGCGAGCGATCCTCGACCAGGCGATTCCCGGTCAGGACACGGCCCTCCTCGCCTGGCTCGTGATCGGGATGATCGCGATCGCGATCGCAACCGGCGCGCTGGGAGTAGCGCAGACACTATCTTTCGAACACGGTGGGCCAGCGCGTCATGCACGACCTGCGTGCGTCGGTCTACCGCCACCTTCAGCGCCTCTCGCTTGCCTTCTTCACCCGCACACGAACCGGCGAGATCCAGTCGCGGATCGCCAACGACATCGGCGGAGTCCAGAGAGTCGTTACCTCGACCGCAACGTCGATTGTCTCCAACGTCACCACGGTTCTCGCCGCCGCGACCGCGATGTTCCTGCTCGACTGGCGCCTTGCGCTTTTCGCGCTTGGCCTCCTGCCGTTCTTCGTCTGGCTCACGCGAAAGGTGGGGGAGGAGCGCAAGCGAATAACGAGCGTCCGCCAGAGTCAGATGGCCGACATGTCCTCGCTGGTCGAGGAATCCCTCTCGGTCTCGGGGATTCTGCTCGGAAAGACGATGGGCCGCTCGGAGGAACTGACGACATCGTTCGAATCCGAGTGCGCGGACCTTGCCGACCTCGAGGTTCGCTCGCGGATGGCGGGGCGCTGGCGCATGGCATCCGTGCAGATTGCCTTCGCCGCGATGCCCGCCCTCGTCTACCTGTTCGCCGGTCTCTCGATCTCGGGGGGCCAGTGACACGATCACGATCGGGACCCTGGTTGCCTTTACCACTCTCCAGACGCGCCTCTTCTTTCCGGTGCAATCGCTTCTGGCAGTTGGCGTCGACTTCAGAGCTCGATGGCTCTGTTCGAGCGGGTGTTCGAGTACCTCGACCTGCCGTTGAGATCTCCGAGCGCGAAGAGCGACGGCTATCAAGCCTGGCTCGGTTCGCGGCGACGTGCGCTTCCGAGATGTCGGACTTCGCGTACGAAGGCGTGACCGAACCCACGCTCAGCGACGTCGACCTAGCCGTCCCAGCCGGCACGACGCTGGCGCTGGTCGGTGAAACGGGCTCCGGTAAGACGACGATGGCCTACCTTCTCGCGCGCCTCTACGACGCCACTGGGGGTCCGTTGAAATCGACGGCCACGACGTCCGCGACCTGACATTCGCCTCGCTCGCGCGCGACGTCGGGCTCGTCTCCCAGGAGACCTACCTCTTCCACGCCTCGATCCGCGAGAACCTGCGATACGCCCGCCCTGACGCGACCGACTCCGAACTCGAAGATGCCGCCCGGGCCGCGCAGATTCACGACCTGATCTCGTCGCTGCCCGAGGGATACGACACGGTTGTGGGCGAGCGTGGCTACCGGTTCTCGGGCGGCGAGAAGCAGCGCATCGCGATCGCCCGCTCCGTCGTGCGAAACCCGCCGGTCTTGATCCTCGACGAAGCCACCAGCGCCCTCGACACCGAGACGGAGCGCGCGGTTCAGTCGGCGCTCGACGACCTGGCGCGGGGCCGCACGGTCATCGCGATCGCGCACCGGCTTTCGACCATTCGCGACGCGGAGCAGATCGCGGTGCTCGACGGGGGGCGCGTCGCTGAGCTGGGTACGCACGAAGAGCTCCTGGCTCGCGGCGGGCGCTACGCGGCGATGCTGGGCGCGCAGCTGGAAGCCGACCACCGAACCAGCCTTGGCCTAGGTGTCCTGGGCGGCGGGGCTGACGTGGCGGCCTGGGCGCAGTGGCGTTCCGGCCACGCCGCACTGGGGGTCGGTTGCCGCGCGGTCGCACGATTCCTCGTCGTCGTCTTCGAGGACCTCGGAGTCGATCGTGAAGAAGGCGAAGCAGGCCGCCGAGGAGCGCGAGCGCGGCGGTCACGATCATCGCGATCTTGAAGCCGTCGGCCATCGCCTCGGGGTCGTAGAAGTCGTCGCCTGAAAGGCCCGCGACCAGCGGCAGGACCGCGACGGCGATCAGGCCGGCGACGCGCGCGACCGCGTTGTTGATGCCCGATGCGACGCCGGCGTGGCGGTCGTCAGCCGCTGCCAGGACCGTCGCGGTCACCGGCGCGACCACCAGCGCGAGGCCCAGCGCCGTAGACGATGACCGCCGGGAAGACCGTCGAGGCGTAGCTGTCGCCCGGGTCGATCCGAAGCATCAGGAGCATCCCGGCGGCGATGCCGATCGGGCCGAATGTGAGCGGGAGCCGAGGCCCGATCCGTGTTGCGAGCGCGCCGGCCCGCGACGAGAAGAGCAACAGGATCACGGTCACCGGCAGCGCCGCCGAGCCCGCCGCGATCGCCGAGTAGCCCATCGTGATCTGGAGGAAGGCGACCAGGAGGAAGAAGACGCCGCTGAGCGCCGCGTAGACGCAGAACGTCACGAGGTTCGCCGCCGTGAACTGGCTTCGAGGCGAAGATCGAGAGCGGCATCATCGGATTCGGCGCTACGTCGCTCCCGGAGCAGGAAAGCGGCCAGGAGCAGCGCAGCCCACACGGCGGCCGCCACGGTGACGGCGGCCGCGCTCCCTCCGAGGCGCTGATCAGGGCGAAGGTCGCGCCGGCCAGGCCCAGCGGCCGCGAGCAGCGCGCCCGGATAGTCGAGCCGGCCGGAGGCGGTCGGGTCCGCGTCTCGGGCACATGGCGGATGGCCATGAAGACCACGAACGCGCCGAGGGGAAGGTTGATGAGGAAGATCCAGCGCCACGACGACCGAGTCGACCAGGTAGCCGCCGAGGAGCGGCCCGACCGCGGCGGCGATTCCACCCAGCCCCGACCAGGCGCCGATCGCGCGGGCTCGGTCCTCGGGGTCGAAGGTCGCCTCGATGATCGCGAGGCTCCCGGGTGTGAGGAGTGCGCCGCCGACGCCCTGAAGAACGCGCGCCGCGATCAGGAACTTCGACCGATCGGCGCCAGGGCGCAGAGAGCCGAGGCGAGTCGTGAACCAGACGACGCCGACGCAGAAGATGAGCCGCCGGCCGACCCGGTCGCCGAGCGACCCGCCGAGAAGGATCAGCGCCGAGAGCGTCAGGAGGTAGCCGTTCAGCGACCCACTGGAGGTCACCGGTCTCCGCGCCCAGGTCCGCGCCCGATCGCGGGAACGGCGACGTTGACGACAGTCGCCTCGAGAAACGCGATCCCTGAGCCGAGAACCGTGATGGCGAGAACCCAGCGCCCCTGCGTGCTGTCGAACCGGATCAGCCGTCAGAGGCCTCCACGCCTGTCGAGCTTACTCGCTCGGAAGTGCCGTCAGGAACGCGGCGGCGATCGGAGCCGCCACCTCGCCGCCTGACGTGCCTTCTTCGACGAGGACGGCGACCGCGACGTCGTCGCGGGCGGCGATGAACCAGGCGTGGGTCTTCGGGGGGTCCGCGGTCCCGAACTCGGCGGTCCCCGACTTGCCGATCGGCTCGCCGGGGACGGCGGCAAGCGCTGTGCCGGTTCCCGACGTGATGACCGAGCGCATCAGGGTTCGAAGCTCGTCCGCGTCTTCGGTGCGGTAGCGGCTCGCCCTCCTTCTCCGGGTCGTCGGCGACCAGCCGCGGACGGTGCCATACGCCGTCCTGGACCGTGGCGGCGACTCCGGCCATCGCGAGTGGGCTCACCAGGATTCGCGCCTGGCCGATCATCGAGGCCGCCTGTTCGACCTCGTCCTTCGCCGTCGGGACGTCGCCGCCGAACGCGTCGAGCGGGAGATCCGGGTCGACGCCCAGGCCGAACTGCTCGGCCGTGGTCGTGAGGGCATCGCCGTCAAGCTCGTCGGCGAGCGAGACGAACGCGGTGTTGCACGATTGCGCGAAGTCCGTCGAGAACGGCACAGCACCGGCAGCCGAACCCTCGAAGTTCACGAACTCGCGGCCGCCCGCGTTGATCGTCGCGGGACAGTCGACGGTCTCGGCCGTATCGAGCCCGCCGGCGAGGAGTGCCGCCGTTGTCACGACCTTGAATGTTGAGCCAGGTGGATATTGGCCCGTGAGGCCTCGGTCGATGCCATCTTCGGTGGGACGGTTGGCGACCGCGAGGATGTTGCCGTTCCTCGGGTCGAGCGCGACTAGCGCTGCCGCTCCGTCGACGTCTGACAGAGCGTCCTCGGCGGCGTCCTGGACCTCGGCGTCCAGCGTCGTCTTCAGGGGTTCGCCGGGCCCGCCGTCCTTCGTCTCGAGGGTGTCGATCCACCTCTCCATCGGAATTGCGGATGACGATCGAGCGCTTGGGCTCGCCCTCGAGTTGCTTGTCGAACGCGGCCTCGAGGCCCGATTGACCGACCTGGTCGTCGGCGTCGAGTTCGCCGTCCGACTTCTCAACCTGCTCCGCCGTGGCCGGCCCAACCGTCCCGAGGACCGCGCGAGCAAAGTCTCGGGTGGGTGCCAGGGGCGCGTTCCGGCCGGAGAGCTGAATACCCGGCACGGCGCGCAGTTCGGTCTCGAACGGGTCGAAGTCGTCTTCGCCGGAGGGTGATCGCGGGCACGACTGAGTCTGGGTCGGCGCCCTCGATCGCCTTGACGAGAGCCTTCGGGTCGGCCTCCGTCACCGCGGCGATGGCTTCGGCGGTCGCGGCTGGATCGTCGACCTTCGAGGGATCGACCGCCACGTCGACCACGGGCTGTGTCGTCACCAGCTCGTTGCCGTTCGTGTCCAGGATCGGAGCCCGTTCACCGAAAGCCTTGGTGGTGCCGAGCCGCTGGCCGTCTTCGCGAAGGCCGGGGTAGATGACCCGACTCGACCAGTCGATGAGCCAGGTTCCGTCGGCCAGCGTGAGGTGGATGTCGTCGCTCGTGTATTCGAACGCACCGATCTCGGGGACTTCCCAGCTCATCCGGATCTTCGCGTCCGCACCGTCGCCGCTCTCGGTGACCTCCTCGACCTCGGCATCCACCGTGGCGCCGTCAAGACCGTCGATGTTGGCCTGGAGCATGTCCGCGACGAGCGGCGGATCGCCGTTGGTGAACGTGGCTGCCGCGTCGAGGTCCCCGGCCCGAAGAGCAGCGGCGTAGCCGCTGACGGCGTCTTCGGCCTTCGGGCCACCGACCGAGCGAACCACGACCACGACGACCAGGATCAGTACGAGTGCGATCGCCGCCACGGCGGCCGCCGCACGGTCGTCGAGGCCGAACCGCTGCCAGGGCCGGCTCGGAATGCCGCAATTGCTCATGTGGGCAATGTTGGCGCACGCGAATGCGGTTTGCGGCAATCTACTGAGACATCCGTGCCGATCGTGGGCTACGCTCGTGGCGGATGGAGTCGAGACGGGCAAGTGCCGCCCGGCGTGCAGGGCGGCGAGTGGCAGGTGGTCTGAGCGTCGTTGCAGCGATGGCAACGGTGGCTTTCGGCATGGCCCCTGCGGCCGAGGCGGGCACCACCGGGACCGCCGACACCCGCTATTCGCTCGTTCACGGTTGCTTTGTCCTGAAGCCGACCTCCGGCGGGAACTTCCTGGCTCAGACGGGCAACGGCTACTCGGCCACCGCAAATGCCGCCGGCGATGCCGAGCCGTTCCGGATGCAGGCGACCGACCTCGGCAAATACCTCTTCTACGGCCAGGCTCAAGATTTCCTCGGACTCGACTCAGGACCGCTTGCCGACGACTCGGTGATTGCGGCGACCGAGCCGAGCAATCGCGCCAACTGGACCGTCGAATGGCTCCGCGGGCAAGTTCACGATCGTCGACCAGGCCTCGCACCTCGCGCTTGCGATGAGCGGTAACGACCTCGTCTCCGTCCCCGAAGGTCAGGCGCAGGAGTTCACTTTCGTGCCGGCTCAAGGCTGCGCGGTCTACCCCGAGATCGAGACCAACGCCAGCGGGACGCCGAATTCCTCAACCCCGCGCTACGGCGAAGTCGAGGGCACGGTCGACGGCCACATGCACATGATGGCCTTTGAGTTCTTGGGCCGCCAAGCTCACTGTGGAGCGCCCTGGGACAAGTTCGGAGCGCCGTACGCGCTCTCCGATTGCCCGGATCACCAAGCGAACAGCTGCCAGGCGATCCTCGAGACCTTCCTTGGGGGCAACGCGTGCCACGACACGGGAGGCTGGCCCAACTTCGCGGGATGGCCGGAGCCGCATTCGCTGACCCACGAAGCCGCCTACTACAAGTGGCTCGAGCGTGCCTACGACGGGGGCCTCCGCGTATTCGTGAACCTCATGGTCGAGAACCGCGTCTTGTGCGAGGTCTACGAGAAGTATCCACCGGCGGTCGCTCTGTCGGACAGGACCCAATCCGACTGCGACGAGATGCACACGGTCGAGCGCGAAATCGACGACATCCACAAGCTTCAGGACTACATCGACGCTCAGGAAGGCGGTCCAGGCGAGGGCTGGTTCCGGATCGTCGAGAACCCCTTCCAGGCTCGCAAGGTCATCAACAAGGGCAAGCTCGCAGTAATCCAGGGCATGGAGGTCTCCGAGCCCTTCGACTGCGGTTACCAGGGAAGCCTCGATCCCGTACCCGGCAATCCCGCGCCGGACCCGCGGTGCTCGCAGCAGCACATCGACGATTGGCTCGACCAGCTACACGACCAGGGTTTGCGCCAGATCGAGATCACCAACAAGTTCGACAACCAACTCACGGGCGTAGCGGGCGACGGCGGCTCGACAGGTGTCGTGGTGAACGGCGGCCAGTTCGCAACAAGCGGCCATTTCTGGGACTTTGGCCCAAACGTCGGCACGTGCAACGCGGACAACCACGACCGCGTGCCATCGACCGGCGGATCCCCGGTGTCCCAGGACGAGATCTTTGGCAACGGCCTTTCTCAGCTGGGGATTCCCGCGATCCTGCCTTCGTATGGCCCCAACGACTACTGCAACCAGGCGGACCTCACCGATCTCGGCAAGTACGCGATCAACGGCATCGTCGACCGCAGGATGATCTTCGATCCGGACCATATGTCCGAGCTGGCGCGCGGACACGCCCTCGACCTCGTCGAAGAGCGCGACTACCCCGGCGTCATCTCCTCGCACAGCTGGTCGACCTCGCTCGACGCTCCCTCGGTCTACGCGCTCGGTGGAATGGTCACCCCATATGCCGGCAGCTCCGGAGGTTTCGTCCACAAGTGGGAAGAGCTGAAGGCCGATCGCGACGCCTTGGGCGATCAGTACTTCGGCGTCGGCTACGGAGCGGACGCGAACGGCTTCGGCTCGCAGGGCGACCCGCGGAACCCAGCGCCCGAGGCTGCGGTCGAGTATCCGTTCACCGGCCTCGACGGAGCGATCACCTTCGATCAGCAGCACTCAGGAACCGAGGCCGAGGGCCGGACCTACGACATCAACACGGATGGCGTTACCCACTACGGCATGTACGCCGACTGGCTGAGCGACCTCGGCCACATCAACCCGGAGATCTCTCAGGACATGAACCGCGGCGCCGAGGCCTACCTCCAGATGTGGGAGCGGACCTACGGCATCCACGAGGTCGACTGCTCGCAGTGGGGCGACGAAAACTTCAACCCCAAGGGCCTCGGCACCGAGCTCAGGCTCAACAAGAAGCCGAAGCGCACCCTTCGCACGGCGGGCCAGCCCGTTGACCGCTTCACAGACCTGGCGCTGGTGTGCGGGCGACGGCGGCCGCGATTCCGCCGAAGCGGCGTTCAGGCCGGGTTCAACGACAGCGCAACAAGATGGACTTCGCGCTGTCCAATCTCTCCCAGCACGAGATCGAAGGTGTCGCGCCCGGCGATGCGAAGACCAGGCTCGGCAAGGTCGCCACAAAGATTTCCAAGCGCGTCTGGATCAGCCGCACGGGCGGCAAGCGTGCCTACGTATGGATCACCAAGGGCAACAGGGTGAGCCACACGGGGGCTGTCTCACAGTCCGCCGCGAAGCACCTCGGTGCCCTCTCCAAGCGGCTCGTCAGCGTCGCGTGACTGAGGCCCACTGAAAGCTCGCGCGCTTCCGGCTGTACGGCTAAGGTGGGCCCATGAGAACCAAATTCATCACAGCAGGGCTGGCAGCTCTCGCTCTCGCGGTTCCTGCGAGCGCAAGTGCCGCCACGACGTACTCAGGGAACTTCGAGCCCACGGGGACGCTCCAGTTCACGGTGTCGAACAACAAGGTTAAGGAGTTTCAGTTCTCCGGATTCCCGCTCAACTGCGGCGGCGCTTCGAAAACGACCTCCGGCAACCTGACCTTCGACGTGAGGGTCAAAAAGGGCCACTTCGAGGCAGCTGCCGTCCTCGGCAACCCTGATAAGCCGAAGGCCAAGCTGAAGCTCGTCGGCGACATCGACGGCGCCCTGGCGTCCGGAACCATGAACATCAAGGGCAGGAAGGTCCCGCTCGACGGCGGTGGCCGCGGCAAGTGCCATTCCGGCAATGTCGCCTGGACGGCTGCGGCGCAGGTCAAGTCGGCCTCCGGCCGGGCCCCGGCCGCGAAGTTCGCCCGTCCGTAACTACGCCTGGAGGAGAATCTCCGAGTCGCGAAGCTTCGGCGACTCGGAGGTGATCCGCTGCGAGAGCATCAGGAAGCGGGGCAGCTCCGGATAGAGGATCGGCTTGCCGTTGGTCAGCACGGCCGCCGAGATCGCGCGTTGCGGGTCGGTCCAGCCGAGGATGTTGGTGAAGCCGAGGTGGCCGAAGGCGTGTTGGGTGTCGCGGCCGTAGAGGCTCAATAACTTCGCCCCCAGCATCAGCCCGTAGCTGAAGCGGGTAGGGAAACCGAGCGAGAAGTCGATCTCCAGGTGTGACTGCTCCTCAAGCGCCTTGCGGATCGTGGCGGTCTCCATCACGCGGATGCCGTCCAGCTCGCCGCCGCAGCGCATGATCTCGAAGAAGCGTGAGAGCTCGTTTGCCGTCGTCACCAGGTTGGCCGCCGGCACGATGCCGGTAACGAAGCGATCGTCGTTGGTCGTCTCGACGAGCTCGCCGAGCGGAGCACCCAGCGCGCGCTGGAGCAGGGTGGAGAGGGGTGGAAGCGTTTGCGGGCCAGTCAGGTAATTGAGGGCGACCTTCTCGACGTCTTCTGGGCGCGACGCCGTAGTTGGTCCAGCGGAAGCCCAGCGGGTCCAGGAACTCTTCGGCCAGCACCTCGCGGATCGACTTACCAGTTGCCTGGTAGACGACTTCGCCGAGGATGAACCCTCCGGATACCGCGTGGTAGGCGAGGAGCTTTCCCGGCTCGGCGAACGGTTTCGCGTCGCAGAGAACCTTGGCGAGGCGCTCTCGGTCGTCGATGTAGTCGAGGCTGATCGCCTCCCTTGGGAGGTTCGGCACGCCTGCGCGGTGCGAGAGCACGTGGCCGATCGTGATCGAGCCCTTCTTGTTGCTGTCGTAACCAGGTATGTAGGCGGCCACGGGGTCGTCGAGGGCAAAGACTCCCTTCTCGACCATCTTGTGGGCGACGAAGGCGGTGACGCCTTTCGCCGCCGAATAGACGGTCATCGGCGTGCCGGGCGTCGCGGCGACCTTGGGCGTGTCCTTGGAGTCGTCGGGGCCGTTTCCTCGTGCGTGTCCGATCGCCCGGTCGAGCACGATCTCGCCCTCGCGCCGCACGCACACCTGCACGGCGGGATGAACGCCCGAGCGGTACATGGCCACGGCGGCCTTCCAGATCCGCTCGACGCCTTCGGTCCCGATCGACCCACCGTCGGGCACCTCCTCGCCGACGGCGGTGACCGAGTCGAGGTCGTGCGGAATCCTCACCCTGTTGAGAAGGTCCGGCACGAAGGGGAGGCGGGGCACGGCCGGCACAGCCGGGAATCTATTCGCTAGTCAGCCAGGCGTGCGTGGGCGGCGGCCGCCTCTTCGACCTTTCAAAAGGACTTGGAAGTCCTCGCCGACCTTCGCCGCGGTCAGCGTCGCTTCTAGCGGAAGGCGATGGCGGCCGGTTAGGCCGCGAGGGTGGGACGCGCCTCGCCGTGGGCGCGTGAGGCGTTCTCGGCGATCGCGTCGATGATCTGCGGCCAGAAGGCGCGCTGGAGGTCGTGACCCATGCCCTCGACCTTCATGAGGCGCGCGCCCGGGATCGCCTTCGCGGTGGCACGGCCGCCTGAGGGCAGTACGAGTTTGTCGTCCGTGCCATGGATGACCAGCGTCGGCGCGGTGATCTGAGCGAGCATCCGCTTGCGGTTGCCGGTCTTGAGGATCGCGCCCATCTGGCGACCAGTTCCGGCGTCGTCGTGGTCGCGGTCGTAGCTTTCGCCGATCAACTCGCGCATGTGCTCCTCGTCGAAGTAGTCCTCATGCGACCCGACCACCTTGAAGAGCTTCAACACGTGATCGATGAACGCCTCCTTCTCTCGCGGCGCTTCCCGAAGGAAGTAACGGTAAGCGTTGAGCGCCGGCTGACCCGTCCAGCGCGAACCGGTGTTGGACATGATCGAAACGAGCGAGGCGACTTTGTCGGGCCACTTCGCGGCAAGCACCTGTCCGATCATGCCGCCCATCGAGGCGCCGACGGCGTGCACAGGACCGAGCTCCAGCTTGTCGATCAGAAGCGCGGCATCCTCTGTCATGTCGACGAGTGAGTAGGCGTCGTCCGGAATCTTGCGGCGAATGATCTGGCCGAGCGATGGCGGTGGGCCCTGCATGTGGGTCGAGTGGCCGACGTCGCGGTTGTCGATAGCGCGTGACGTAGAAGCCCCGGCCCGCCAGCTCACGGCAGAAGTCCTCGTGCCAGGAGATCATCTGGGTGCCGAGCCCCATGATCAAGAGGAGCGAGGGATCGGACCGCTCGCCGAAGCTGTCGTGGCAGATGACGATGCCTCTGCCGATATCTGTCAGCTGCTCCTCGGGCACGGACAGAACTCTTACAGACCGCTCAACGGTCGAGTATCCGCCGGACGACGCTGTGCCGCGCTCCCGTCTGCACCCTCGCGTACGGCAGCCCGGTAGTGGGATGGGTTGATCGCCTTGGTTCGCCGGTGGTATTCGAGCCACGGACCAGGCCAGTTGTTCGTGTTCCGGCCTTCGGCGTTCGTGTACCAGGAGGTGCACCCGCCGGTGGTCCACACCGTGTCGACCGAACGCTCGTCCATCTCTCTACGCCAATCTGCCTGAACCTCGGGCTTGAGGTCGATCCAGCGGATGCCCTTCGAGCGCATCCGGCGAATCGCGTCGATCACGTAGTTGAACTGGCACTCCAGCGTGTAGGGCACCGAGCCGGACCCGTGATTGGTATTCGGGCCGTACATGAGGAACATGTTGGGGAACCCGGAGACCGTGGTGCCCAGAAACGCCTCGGGCGAGTCGCCCCACTCCTCGTCGAGCACGCGGCCACCGAGGCCGTGCACGTCCATCGGCGAGACGAAGCGCGAGGCGTCGAAGCCCGTTCCCCAGATGATCGTGTCCGCCTCGCGCTCGACACCGTCGGCACCCACCACGCCGGTCGCGGTCGCGCGCTGGACGGCGCCGTTCACGAGCTCCACGTTCGGCCGGCTGATAGCCGAGTACCAGTCGCTCGTGAACAGGACGCGCTTGCAGCCGATCTCATAATCGGGCGTCGCCCGCGCCAGGAGCTCGGGGTCTGACAGCTCGCTTCGGCGGTAGGCGTTCGCGATCTTCCGAAACGGCGACATCATCCAATCCGAGCCGGTGAAACCGTAAGTGAAGGTTTCGAAGAAAGTGAAGAAGCCGGCTCGCGCCGCCGCCACGCGGGCCGGAAAGCGCGCGAACAGACGGCGCTCCCAGTCGGGGTAGGACCGGTCCGTCTTGGGCAGGATCCACGGCGCTGAGCGCTGGTAGACGGTGAGGCTCTCGACCTCCTTCGCGATCTCGGGAACGAACTGGATCGCCGAGGCGCCTGTGCCGATCACCGCGACCTTGCGGCCGGTCAGGTCGTGCGAGTGGTCCCATTCGGCGGAGTGGAACACCCGGCCCTCGAAATCGTCGATGCCGCCGACCTCTGGAACCTGCGGCCGGGTGAGCTGGCCGCATGCCGTCACCAGCACGTCGAACTCGCGCGAGTACCCGTCCCGGGTAGAGATGGTCCAGCGGCCGGATTCTGCGTCGAAGCGCGCTTCCGTCACCTCGGTGTCGAGGCGCAGATGTGACCGCATTCCGAAGCGGTCGGTGATCTCCTCCATGTACTCGAGGATTTCCGGCTGTGGCGCGTAGCGGCGAGACCAGTTGTGGCCGGGTGCGAACGAGAACGAGTAGAGATGAGACGGCACGTCACACGCGGCGCCCGGATAGGTGTTGGCGCGCCAGACGCCGCCGACCGTCTCGCCGCGCTCGAAGATCTCGAAGTCCTCGATGCCCTCCTGGCGCAGGCGGATTCCCATCCCGACGCCACCGAACCCCGCGCCGACGATGCCAACCGACAGCTGGCGCGATGAACCGTTCGAGGAGGCCATGCGCGGCGAACCCTATCGGCGCCAACGAAGCGGTTGAACGCTTACGAGGCGAGCTTCGCTTCGGCGCGCTCCACTCGCCTGGTGGCGGCGTCGCGCGTCCGTTCTGCCTTCGCGAGGGATTGCTCGGCGCGCGCGACCTCTCGCTCGGCCTCGCGGGTCTCGGCTTTCGCCCTGGCCAGCTCGGACTTTGCTTTTACGCGGCGCTCGCGCGCGGCCTTGGCAGCGCGATCGTCGCTGGCCTTCGGCTTCCGCGCCTTTGACGTCTTTGCCTTGCTCTTTCGCTTTGGCGCCTGCGGCGGAGCGACGAGGTTGTCGAGGCCCACCGACGCTGAGCGTTGCTCCCGCTCGACTCGGCCAGACACGATGGCGTCGCGCAGGTCCGGGTCGACCTGACCCGCCTGAAGCGTCTCGCGCACACGGTCGAGCACGGATTTGGGCGCGCCGTCAAGTGCGGCCTGGCCGACGAGGTCCTCGAGCGCCTCACCCTCCCCGCGTACCAGCTTTCGCAGCTTCCCCGGGTCGATCGTGCCTGCCGTCGCTTTGCGAAGCTTCTCGGTGAGCGCATAGAAAGCCCTGACTCTCTTCGCGTGGCCGAGCGCGAGCTGGTTGACAGCCGCAGCTGCGCTTGTGGGCTTTCGCAGCGCCTTCACAGCGTCGGCGTCGTCGCCCTTGCCGGCGTCGCGGAGCTTCTTTGCCAGCGCGTTTCGCTCGGATGTGAAGTCATGGAGCGGCCCGGCGAAAAGAGCGTCGATGTCCTTCGCGACCTTCTTGTTCACGACGGCCGAGCGGTTGCGAGTGCGCTATCTACAACCGCGCGTACGACCTGCTTGGAGTCCACCTTGAAGAGCTCCGGCTGCCCGCTCTCGCCGAGACGCATGCCCACACGGATTCGCGCGAGGTGCATCGCCCCCAGGGCCTGCGTCCAGAGCATGTTTGCCGTGAAATCAGGGTCCGGCACCTCGAAGACCCCGGTTTCGTTCCCCGCTTTCAGGATCCGGGCAACGTGGTCGATGCACGCCGCCATTCCCTGACCGAGCCTGAGCCACACCACCTCGGAGACGATGGCGTTGAGCTCCGCGGCCGGCCGGCGCATGATGGCGAGCGCGGAGTCGAGGAACGCTGGGTACCTCTCGCAGAAGCTCGCGTAAGCATCGGTCATCCGCTCGAGCCGAACCACGGGGTCTGACCCGGCAGCTGCTTCGGCCGCATCAAGCTCGTCCGCAAGCTCCCGCAGGTAGTCGGTGACCGTCGCGACGTAGAGTTCCTCCTTGGAGGAGAACTGACGGTAGATGAGGCCCCGCGCAATACCAACGGATTTCGCGATCTGCTCGATCGGGGCGTCCTGCACACCCTTTTCGTCGAAGAGGGCACGGGTGGCCGCAACCAACTCGCGCTCCCGGATCTGGCGCAGCGGCGCCTTCTCGGTTGTGGCCATTGTGAATAACTCTACGACAATTGGGCATGATTGAGAACTGATGGTTGACACTTGTTCTCAAATTCACGTAGCCTGGACCGCCGATGGCTGAGGTCGGAGCCAAGCCGCAGGTACCCGCGCTGCGCAAGCGTGCGCTTCAGGCGATGCGTGGGCTTTTCACGCCCCTCCTTCCGGATGATTACCTCGAGATGATCAATCCGCTCTGGTCCACTCGCGAGTTGCGAGGGCGGATCGAGCGCATCGAACGCGAGAACGACAGCGCCGTCACGATCCTCATCCGCCCAGGCTTCAAGTGGGAGGGTCACAAGCCCGGCCAGTACCTGCGAATCGGCATCGTTGTCGACGGCATCCACCACTGGCGTGCCTACTCGCTCACGTCAGACCCCGATCGCGAGGACGGCTGGATCTCGATCACGCCGAAGACGGTCGACGAGGGCGTCGTCTCGCCCTTTCTCAACCAGAAGGCCCGTCCCGGCGACATCGTCCGCCTCGGTGGCGTGGAGGGCCAATTCATCCTGCCCGACGAGCCGCCCGACAAGGTCCTTTTCATTTCCGCCGGCTCCGGCATAACACCGATCATGAGCATGCTCCGGCATCTCGACGCCTCGGGCGAGATCCGGGACGTCCACCACATCCATTCGGCCCGCCGCGAGGACGGAGTGATATTCGGCGACACGCTCGAGCGCATCGACTCGGAGAACGAAAACTTCACGCTTCACCGTCAGACGACCGGTGAGGACGGGCGCATCGGCCCAAAGGACCTCGACGAGCTCTGCCCCGACTGGCGCGAGCGCGAGACCTTCCTTTCGGGGCCCGGCGAGATGATCGACGCATTCGCCGACCACTTCGAGTCCGACCCCGATGCAGACCCTGACCGCCTCCACCTCGAGCGCTTTCAGCCCAAGGTCGGAGAGAACACCGGCGACAAGGAGGGCAAGGGCGGCACCGTCACCTTCGCGAAGTCCGACTGCGAGGCGGAGTGCGACGGCAAGCAGCCGATCCTGGTGGTCGGCGAGGAGGCGGGCCTCGACCTGCCGTTCGGCTGCCGGATGGGCATCTGCCACACCTGCGTGGGGAAGCTGACCGAGGGGCAGATTCGCGACCTGCGAAACGGCGAGGTGACGCAGGCGAACGGCCAGTCCGTCCGCACCTGCGTCAACACCGCCGACGGACCAATTGAGATCGAGCTCTAGAGAAAGAGGACACGAATGACCACCGCAACCGCCGAAAAAGAGATCAAGAGCCCCCTTTCACACCTCTCCGATGAGCAGATCGAGGAGCTCGAGAAGGAGTTCGACGCGATCCACGACGATGTTTATTCAGATCTCGGCGAGCACGACCGCCGCTACATCACGTCGATGATCGAGCTCCACCGCAGGCTCGCCGTGATGTCCCGCGTGGCTCTTCTGGCCGCTGACTTCTCGCCCGCATGGGTCCTCGGCACCGTCACGAACTCGACGGCGAAGATCCTCGAAAACATGGAGATCGGCCACAACGTCATGCACGGCCAGTGGGACTGGATGAACGATCCCCAGATCCATTCCTCCACCTGGGACTGGGACACCGCGTCGACGGCCGAGGCGTGGAAGCACTCCCACAACTACGTCCACCACACCTTCACCAACATCCGCGGCAAGGACAAGGACCTCGGCTACGAGATCATGCGGATCGACCCGCAGCAGCCGTGGCATCCCGTTTACCTCTTTCAGCCCCTCTACAACCTCCTCCTCATGGCACTGTTCGAGTGGGGGGTCGCCTTCCACGACCTCGACCTCGAGGCGCTTCGCAAGGGCGAGAAGTCGAAGGAGGAACTGGCCAAGGACCTCAAGGGAATCGCCGGCAAGGCCCGGGCGCAGATCGTCAAGGATTACGTGGGCTGGCCCGCGATTTCGGCCGCCGCAGCCGGCGCTGCGGACTTCGCCGTCCGCCGCGACCGCGACAAGGCGATCGACCGCGCGAAGTCAACGTTCAAGAAGGCGGCCGGCGCGAACGCCGTCGCCAACGTCGTCCGGAACCTGTGGTCGCACGCGATCATCTTCTGCGGCCACTTCCCGGACCAGACCTACACGTTCAGCCAGGAGGAGACCGAGGACGAGAGCCGCGGCGCCTGGTACGTGCGCCAGCTGACCGGCGCCGCAAACATCGAGGGCGGTCCGTTCTTCCACGTGATGTCGGGCAACCTCGGCTATCAGGTGGAGCATCACCTGTTCCCCGACATGCCCTCGAGCCGCTATGCGCAGATCGCACCGCGGGTAAAAGACATCTGCGAGCGCTACGAGCTGCCATACAACTCGGGCCCCTTCTTCCAGCAGTGGGGGATGGTCAACCGCACGATCGCGCGGCTCGCCTTCCCAGGCGGCACAGCACGACCGAAGCCGGGCCCCTACGTGGCGAGCAACGGCTCGCACGCGCGCGTCAACGGCAACGGCAACGGAGCTTCGGCGAACTAGGCGGCTACCGGCTCGGGCGGCGCCGGCGTGGTGCTTCGCAACCGGGTGACCCGCACCCTCACGCCGTGCTTCGGCGTGAGGGTCACGCCTCTGAGCACCACAGGGTCGGGTTCGGCACGTTCGGGCTTCAGATCCGTGCGCTGAACTACCGTCCGGATCACCTCGCCCATCTCGGCTCGCGCGAGCGCGGCGCCGATGCAGCGTCGAATGCCACCACCGAACGGAATCCACGCGTACGACGGCACGTCACCGGCGAGAAACCGCTCTGGCCGAAAGCGCTCGGGCTCGGGGTAGATCTCAGGTCGCAGGTGGACGAGTGCAATTCCGGGATAGACGCGGATTCCCGCCGGCAGGTCCCAGCCGCAGATCGTCCTCGGTTCGACGAGCGTACGCGCCACCGCGTCGATCACCGGGCGGACGCGAAGCGTCTCGGTCACGACGGCGTCGAGGTATGAGTCGTCGCCCGAGCTGAGCTCGTCGCGAAGACGGGCCACGACCTCCGGATGCCGAGACAGAAGATCGAACGCGTACGCGAGACCGGTCGCCGTTGTCTCGTGTCCGGCCGCAAGCATCGTGAACAACTCGTCGCGGAGCTCCTGGTCCGTCATCGGGTTTCCCTCTTCGTCGCGAGCCCGCAGGAGAAGCGACAGCACATCTGTGCGGCTGTCGAGATCGGTCGCTTCGCGGCGGCGCGCAATCTCCTCGAAGATCAGGGCGTCGGCCGCCGCAAGCCGGCGCTTCACCATCCCGCCCGGCGTGAAACGGCCCTCGAATCGCACGAGGCCTGGGACAAACAGAAGGACGCCTGTGTCGACGACGGCAAGGAGGGCCGCACGCAGCCGCTCGATCCGTTCGGGTTCGGTGACCCCGAACACCGCCCGCGAGATCACCTCGAAGGTCACGGCTCGCATGCGTTCGCGGATCGCGAAGACGTCGCCGGTACGCCAGCGCGACACCTCTGCGTCCGCCACCTCACGGATCACGTCGCGAAAAGCGTTCACGGCGGATCCCTGGAACGGCGGAAGAAGGAGCTTGCGCTGGCGCATGTGCTCGGCGCCGTCGAGAACGAGCACCGACTTTTCGCCGAGCGCCGCGGCCAGCGGCGCGTTGCCCTCGCCCGCGTGAAGCCCGGATTGATCGCCGGTGAAGAGGCCGCGGATCTCCTCGGGGTCGGAGATGTAGACGCCGGTGCCGAAGACGAGCAGGCGCACCGTGAACGCGTCGCCGAACTGCCGCTGCCAGTCAACGAGCGTTTCGACGGGCCGGCGCGTCAGCCTGAGCGTGTTGACGACTGCCGGAGTCGTTGGTCCGGGCGGGAGGGCCATCACCACGAGTCTAGATCCGATGGCACGGCTCGTCACTCCGCGTGGTACCCGTAGGCTCCCGCACATGTCTGAATCAACGGCGCCCCTGGCCGGGCGAACAGTGGTCATGTCGGGCGGGAGCCGTGGAATCGGTCTCGCGATCGCCAAGCGCATTGCCGCGGACGGGGCGAACGTCGCGCTGATCGCGAAGACCGCCGAGCCTCACCCGAAGTTGCCCGGCACGGTGTTCACCGCCGCCGAGGAGATCGAGGAGGTGGGCGGCAGCGCGCTGCCGATCGTCGGCGACGTCCGCGATGCCGGCCAGGTCTGCGGACGCGGTCGCGCAGGCCGCCGAGAAGTTCGGTGGCATCGACATCGTCGTCAACAACGCTTCGGCGATCAACCTGGCGCCGATGGCCGACCTCGACGTGAAGCGCTTCGACCTGATGCAGTCGATCAACGCGCGCGGCACCTTCGTGCTCTCCAAGGCCGCGCTTGCCGCACCTGCGCGAGTCCGACCACGCCCACGTGCTGACGCTCTCGCCGCCGCTCTCGGCCGATCCGAAGTGGCTCAAGGGCAACTCGGCCTACACGCTCTCGAAGATGGGGATGACGATGCTCACCCTCGGCCTCGCCCAGGACGAGGCCGACAACGGCGTCGCGGCCAACTGCCTGTGGCCCCGCACGATCATCGCAACGGCCGCGGTGCAGAACCTCCTGGGCGGCGACGAGGCGATGGCCCGCTCGCGAACGCCCGACATCTACGCCGACGCCGCGTACGAGATCCTCAGCCGCGACCCGCGCGAGTGCACCGGCAACGCCTACATCGACGACGAGGTGCTGGCCGAGGCGGGCATCACCGACCTCTCGAAGTACTCCGCGCCCGACGCCGAGCTGGCGCTCGACCTGTTCGTCGACGGCTGGCCGTAAACCTCGGTACCAGGTACCGGGCGGCCCCGCCGGGAACGCTGTCGCGATCTGCGGAGTGTTCGGGTCGGTGGTACGAACTGTATGCTGCACGTACCATCGCTACCGTACTTCCACAGCGCGACGAGGCAGAGCGCCTGATCCCGCCCTCCGGCGGGGTGACCTGGCGCATGGCTCAGCGACGTGCGGCTGATGGCAGGAGCCGGGTACGCGCTGATGCTCCAGGTCTCGCATCCGGTTGTCGGCGCGGGCGTCTCCGAGCATTCGAACTTCCGCGCTGACCCGTGGGGTCGGCTTCTGCGCACGCTCGACTTCACGACGAGCGTCGTCTACGGCGGGCCGCAGCTCGCCTGGGACACCGGTCGCCGAGTGCGCCAGATGCACACGCGCATCAAGGGCACGCTGCCCAACGGCAAGCCGTATCACTCGCTCGAGCCAGAGGCTTACGCGTGGGTCCATGCGACGCTTGCCGATTCGATCGTCCGCTCTCACATGCGGTTCGTCGGCCCAGTCCGCCACGGCGGAGCTCGAGACCTTCTGGGCCGAGTGGCGGCGCGTCGGCCGCCTGCTCGGTGTCCGCGATCGCGACCTGCCTGAGCGCTGGACGGATTTCCGTCCCTACTTCGACGAGATGATCCGAGATCGGCTCGAGCCCACGGATTCGGTGAGGGACGTCCTCGAATCGCTGGCCAAGCCGCCTCCGCCCGCCGTGCCCGGCATGAGCGAGCCGCTGTGGCGCGCGCTTCGCGTCCCGGCGGCACGCGGCGCGAAGCTCGGCACGGTCGGCCTGATGCCGGGCGAGCTCGTCGCAAGCTCAGGGCTCGAGTGGACCGACGCGCAGCAACTCGAGCTGCGAGCGGTCGGCGCCGCGTCGCAGACGCTCGGGTGCGGTGCTTCCCGGCTCGCTTCAGCAACTTCGGCCCCAGCTATCTCCGCTGGCGTGCGGACGCGATAGCTCGCGGCGAGGTTGCGTCGGGCGTTGGCAGTAAGTTCGCCGCTGTCACCGGCACTCCGCAGCGGCGGCCTGACGATGGCCACCGCAACGCTCCTCGAGCGAGCGCTCGTCGCGCCGGGGCCCCCCGAGGATGCGATGAGCGAGCGCATCCTGGACGCCGCGCTCGAGCTGGCCGCTGCCTCCGGGCTTCGCAACCTCACGATGGACGACGCTTCGGCACGCGCCGGCGTGGGGAGGATGACGGTCTATCGCCGCTTCGGGGACCGCGATGGCCTAATCGAATCCCTCGCAGCGCGCGAATCCAGCCGCTGCCTGGCCGAGCTCGACCGGGCGGTCGATCCCTCGCTCCCGGTTCCCGAGGCGATCGCTCAGGGGTTCGTTGCGAGCCTCGGCTCGATCCGGACTCACCCCCTGCTCGATCGCTTCGCCCACCACGAGCCTGAGGCGGCGCTCGCCGCGCTGAACGCCAACGGCGGTGCGATTCTCGGAATGGGCCGCGAGTTCGTGGCCTTGCGCCTTCGGGACGCTCAGGAGCGTGGCGATCTTGACGAGTCGCTCGATGCGTCCCAGGCAGCTGAGCTGATTGTCAGGCTCGGCTTCTCCTTCCTTCTCATGCCTGAGAGCGCCCTGCCGCTTGGTGACGAGGAGGCGGCAAGCGACGTCGCGCGCCGTCTCATTGCGCCGATTCTCAGCGGCTAGCGCGCGCCCGGGACCCGGTAGCGGTCAACGCGGATCTGCCCGGCTCCCGTAACCATCTCGTCGCCCCCGTGCGCCTTTTTCAGCTTGGGCGCCCCCGCCACCACGATGTTGACGAACACCGGCTTGGGATGGCCGTGGCGCTGCGGGATCTTGCCCTTGACGGCGGCTATGGACGCCTTTTCTGAAATGCAGGGGGTCCGGTAGGCGCTCGGTCCGTAGGTGCAGTTGAAGCCGTTCTGTTCGGTAACCGAGCCTCCGTTGGAGATGGCCTCGTTGACGAACCCATCCGGCTGCTTCGACCGGGGGTCGGAGGCGATGATCATGCGGGTGCCGATGAAGGCGTTGTAGGGGAGGTTGCCAAGGCTCATCGCCTGCTTGGCGTTGATTTCCATCACGTCGCCTTTTCGCAAGCCGTCGACGCGAAGCGACCGCACGACGCGGCGCCCCTCGTTGCCGTCGGGCTTGATGGGCACGGCGCTGCTCATCTCGGCTCCGCCGCTCTCAACGACTGGGGCCGGTACCTCGCCGCGCGCAACGAAGGCATCGACACGGGCCTTGTCCTGATCAATCGACCCGTCGGGGCGGTCGGCGCCCACGACCACGACGTCGCCTGCGTGAGCTCCCGAGTGGCTTGCGGATGCGACGACGTTCACGAAGCACCCGGAGGGCGTGCACGGCAGCGAGGAGACGTTCTTCACCCGCTTGACCCCATCGCCGAAGACGAGCACGCAGTGGTGATTGCGATCCGGGCGATGTTGGCTGCAGGTCTTGGACTGGACGCCCGAGATCGGGTCGGCTCCCGCGCCACCCGTGGCACTTGCGCTGTTGGCGATCACAACCTGCGCGTAGAGGTGCGGGGAGTAGCGATACGGGTGTCCGATGCACCGGGCAACCGGGTCGACGCACGTGTTGGTTAGCTGGAGCTCCGCCGTGGCGCGAATTACATCCCCTCGCCTCAGGCCCCCGCCCGCGTTGATGCGCTCGGAGAGAACGACGCGAGGTTCCTGGCCGCGATGATCCGAGATGGGGATCGTCGTCCGGGTTTCGTTCGGTCCCTGATTCGAGAGCGAGGTGATGAGCGCGCTCCCCGAGCTGCCGTGGACCTCGAGAGCCAGCGCCGTGGTTGCGAGCGCAGCAAACACCGCCACCAGCGATACCGCTCGCAGTGCCAGGCCCCTGCGGTTGGCGCAATCGTCCCTCAACGCAGCGCGTAGTGTGCCCGATCCAGATGACCCGTCGTGTCACTTACGCGCTCCTCGGCCTGACGGCACTCGCCGCCGCGATCCGCTTCGGCACGCTTGACCTCCAGAGCTACCACCACGACGAGGCCGTGACGGCGGGCAAAGTGATCGACCCCAATCTCGGCGACACCCTCAGCCAGGTCGCCGACGGCGAGCGGAGCCCGCCCCTCTACTACCTCCTTGCTTGGCTCTGGTCGAAGCTTTTCGGCACCGGTGAGGTCGGGCTTCGCTCGCTTTCGGCCCTGACCGGGACGCTGATGGTCCCGGCCGCGTTCTACGCAGCCCGGCGCCTGGCCGGTGACGGGGCGGGTCTGGCGGCAGCAGTGCTCTTCGCGCTCAATCCCTACCTCGTCTGGTACTCGCAGGAGGCGCGGTCGTACATCCTCATGACGCTATTCGTCGTCCTTGCGGTCGGCTATCTCGTTGCCTACGAGCGCGAGGGCGAGCGGCGTCACCTGTGGCTGTGGGCAGGTGCTTCAGCGCTCGCACTGCTCTCTCACTACTTCGCAGCGTTCGTGATCGTCCCCGAGGTAGCTTGGCTCATCGGCAGCCGAACAGAGCGAAGAACACTCGCCGCTCCAACGCTGGCGCTCGCCGCGGTGGGCATCGCTCTCGTTCCCCTCGCCCTCTCGCAGCAGGGCGACGACCGGCGCGATGGCTTTGCCGACAGGCCTGTGGCTGAGCGCGCGGCCGAGGTGGGGCTGAACTACGTGGCGAGCGAGGACCCCGATCCGCTGGCTGGGGGGCGAAACGTGGACCTCGTGCAGGTTGGCGCCGGCGTGGGAGGGCTGTTTCTCTTCGCGGCGGGCGGCTGGATCGTGTTTGCGCGCATGGCGCGCCGGGACCGCGACGCGCCACTCAAGCTCGCGGGGCTATCTGCGGTAGTCATTGCGCTGCCGACGCTTCTTGCGTTCGGGGGGCTGGATCTTCTCAACCCGAGAAATCTGATCGCCGCCCTTGTGCCGCTGCTCCTGGCGGGGGCGATCGCCTTCTCACGTAGCGACCGGGTGGCGCGGCTCGGGCTCGCCGCGGCGGCAGCGATGTTCGGAGCGGTTGTCTTCGCGTTCAACGTGAGCGCCGAGATGCAGCGCGAGGACTGGCGCGGGGTTGCGGATGCAATGGGGTCAGCCGAAGGCAATCGCATCGTGGTCACGCTCAAGAACGGTGACGATCCCCTCGAGTACTACCTGGGCGCGACCAAGTTCGACGGTGGCCGGTTTGAGAATGGGGTGGACGTCAAAGAGGTCGACGTCGTCACGACGGGAGGTCCGTTCAGGACACCCGATGGATTCACCCAGGCCCACGAGGTGCCACGGCCGCCGCTTTTCGACCTGGTCGTCTTTCGCAGCGACAAGCCGGTTTCCGTCAAGCCCGGTGACTTCGACGATGTCGTGCCGTTTCGTTTCGAGGTTCTGATCGACCGCCCCTGAAACGGTTATTGCCTGGCGAAGGGGGTAGCACCTTGAGACCCGACTTCGAAAGGTGAACCCACACATGCCGAGCTTCAAGCGTTCCAAGCCAAAGACCGTCACCGACCGCGTCAAGGCCGCGAGCTCCGCAGCCGGCGATGTCGGGAAGGCTGCGGGCAATCTCACCAAGGCCGCCGGAGAGGCGATTGGCGAGGGCGCCAAGACCGTCCGTGACCGCGCCGTGTCGACGACCAAGAGCACACCCACTCAGCTCGACTCGACCCGCGCAAAGGCCGTTGCGGCCGCCGCGGGAGTTGCCGGTGTCGCCGCGGGAGCCGCGGCCGTGGCCAGCAAGCGTGGGAACAAGGACCCCGAGGTGAAGGCGACGCCCGAGCCGACATCGGTTGCGACGACCGAAACCCCTGAGTCGAAAGCCGCCAAGGCGTCGGCTCCCGTTACGGCCGACGCGGCTGCCAACAAGAGCTAGCTCGGCTCTTCCCACCAGGGCTCGCCGCGCTCGCCGAGAGCGACCTTTGCGGCATGAACGCGGTCGCGCGCCCTGCGCTCGGCGTGTTCGTCGCCTGCCCGCTTGGCGGCACCCACGGCGCGACGGGCCGACATCAGCTCGGAGACGAGTTCCTTGCGCCGCGACTCTGGGATCGAGGGATCGGTGGCGCGCCAGCGCCTGCCATCGATGATCACGTACCGGCCGTCGGGCGTCTTCTCGGGCTCGCGGCTCACGGCATGATCCTAGGTCCGCGCCCGTTTCGAGCGCTGGGGCCGGGGTAGGCCCAACTCGATGTCACGCGCAGTAATCCTCGACATCGACGGGACGCTCATCGACTCGGCCTACCATCACGCGATCGCGTGGGATCGAGCGCTCCGCGAGTTCGACGCGGTCATTCCGATGTGGAAGATCCACCGGCACATCGGGATGGGCGGCGACAAGATCGTCGCCGAGCTTGCGGGCGAAGAGGTCGAGGAGCGCGCCGGCGACGCGGTTCGCGACGCGCAGGCTGGGTTCTTCGACGAGCTCGCCGGCGAGATCCGGGTGCTCGACGGGGCTCGCGAGTTGATCGCCCAACTCAAGCGGGGCGACCGAACCGTCGTCCTTGCCTCTTCGGCAAGCGAGGACGAAGTGGAGCGCTATCTCGACCTGCTCGGCGTCCGCGATCAGGTGGACGCCTGGACGCACAGTGACGACGTGGAGTCATCCAAGCCTTCGCCCGACCTCGTGGAAGTGTCGCTGGATAAGGCCGGAACGCGTGAAGCGATCATGGTTGGGGACACCGTGTGGGACGTGAAGGCGGCCAAGCGCGCGGGAATCGAGACAGTGGGCGTACTTACCGGCGGTTTTTCCGAAGCGGAATTGCGTCGTGAGGGCGCGATTGAGGTATACGAGTCTGTCGTGGAGCTCCGCCTCGACATCGAAAACCCTGTCCTCAGCCCGTGACCACTGTCGTCGCCAGCCCAGGAACCCGCCTCCGTGACGGTCGGTATGAACTGCGCCGTCGCATCGGCGCTGGGGGCGCGTCGACCGTGTGGCTCGCTCACGACTCGGTTCTCGACCGGCCGGTGGCGGTAAAGCTCCTTTCGGAGGCTTTCGCGAGCGACGAGGCATGGCTAGCCAGGTTCCGGCGGGAAGCCCGTCTTGCGGCTTCACTGCAGCACCCGAACCTGGTCGGGATCTACGATTACGACGCGGACGCAGAGCGGCCCTACATCGTGATGGCCTACCTGCCCGGTGGCTCTCTTCACGATCGGCTCGAGAGCGGCGAGTCGATCGACGCTGAACGGCTCGCAGAGGACGTGCTCGAAGCCCTCGCCTGTATCCACGAGGCGGGTATCTACCACCGTGATGTCAAGCCCGGCAACGTGCTGTTCGACGCCCACGGCCGCGCCTGCCTGACGGACTTCGGCGTGGCTCGCCCCGAGGATGCGACGTCCATCACGCAGACGGGCCAGATTCCCGGCACCGCCCGCTATATGGCGCCGGAGCTCTGGCAGGGTGAGCCGGCCAGCGAGCGCACCGATCTTTACGCGTGTGGCGTCGTCCTCAGCCGGGTGCTGAGCGAGTCGCGCGGCGGCGGGCGGCTCTCCGGGCTCGTTCGTCGTCTCGCTGCCGAGGAGGCGTCGGCGCGGCCCGATTCCGCGAAGGCGGCGCTCGATGAATTGACCGGGGAGCATGAGGTCGCAACGGATCTGCCGGCCGCGGGCCCGCGGGTTGTCCACGCTCGGCCTGGCCTCGTTCGGTTTGCGCCCATCGCGGGCATTTCTCTCGTCGTCGTGCTCATCGCCGTTGCGCTCGCCTCGGCCCTGGGGGGCGGCGGGGAATCCCCTGCGCCAGCCGATCAGCAGGCAGCGGCGGATAAGGCCGCCAAGCCGGAGAAGTCACCCAAGCCGGAGAAGGAGAAGCCAACTCCCGCGACCGAGTCTCAGGCAACGCCGGCTGCGGGGACCGATCCGGCGGCCCTCAATGACCAGGGATACGCCCTTCTTCAAGCGGGAAATCCGGCCGAGGCGGTGCCGATTCTCCAGCAGGCGGTTGATGCCTATCCGGATGGCACGACCGACCTCACGTACGCCTACGCCTTGTACAACCTCGGAAATGCGCTCTATCTCGCCGGCCGCCCGGACGAGGCGATTCCGGTTCTCGAGGAGCGTCTCCAGATTCCGAACCAGACGGAGACGGTGAAAGAGACCCTGGACGCCGCGCGCGCGGCAGCTCGCTAGCAGCGGGGGGCATCTTCGGAGCGAGGCGTATCATTGATTTGCCTGGGCTGGCCCTCTGGGCCGGAAGCGCGACTGGCGTGGGCACGAGCGAGACACGAATTTGGCGTTCGGGCGCGCGACTGACCAAAAAGGGAGACAGTTATGTCAAAGATCCATCTCAGGCTGCTTACGGTGTTGACCGCTCTGATCCTCGTGGGCCTTCCGGCCGAGAGCCAAGCTTTTTCGGTCGCGCAAGCGATTAAGTCCGAGGCAAAGCAGCTCGACGAGATCCAGGACCAGATTCGCGCGAACAAGAAGAAGCTCGAAGCGCTCGAATCAAAGGTGTCTGCGGTTCAGAAGTCGGTCGGCGTGGGCCGGGTCAGCTTTCAGCAAAAGACGCTCTACGACCTTGTCGTCGGCATCTACCAGTGCGTGCGCTTCGGGTGTCAGACCTGAACGCGGGCTGAGGCCGCTGGGTTAAAGACGTCTACGAGCGTTCTGGACCGGTCGGCTTACGGGACCCCACCGCCAAGCCAGTTGCCGGGTCGACGCCGAAGCTCCAGCCCGTAACCTCCGCGCTCCACCGAGCGACAATTTCCTGTTCGGAATCGCGGTCGGCATCGTCGAGGATCACGATCGCCGCCCGGGCGAGGCGGCCGGCGAGAGCGGGTAGTGCGGGATACCGGCTCATGGCCATTCCTTCTCCGTAGCCAGGCGGCCCATCGACCAGCAGGAGGTCGATGGTTCCGGGAAGGGCCGCAACGGCTTCGAGCGGGTACCAGGGCGCCCCGTCGAGGCTGTGCGCATGGGGTCCCAGCGGCGCGTCTTCCACGGTGGCGACGGCCGACAGGCCTTCCAGCTCGAGCTGAGAGCGCACCGTGTCGGCCCATCGCGGGTCATGTTCGAAAGAGGTAAGAGTTCCGCCGCGCTCCGCGAGGAGCCGTGCGATGACGATCGTGCTGATACCCGATCCGAGCTCCAAGATCGTCGTACGGCCGGCGAGTGCAATCTCGTTGAGAACGACCACCATCGCGGATGGCCTGAGGGCACCCTCCGTCCACGGTAAGTAGGGCCGACCGTCCAAAAGCGGGCGGAGTATCTGCCAAGCGTGGAGGTCCTGCCAGGTGCGCCCTGAGGCGTTCGCCTCGCTCAGCTGCCGGTGAAGTCGGGCTTGCGCTTCTGGGCGAAGGCGGTGACGCCCTCGATGAAGTCCGTCGACTTGCCCATCGCCTTCTGCTGATCGGCCTCGGCTTCGAGTTGGCCATGAAGGTCGGCGTAAGCGCGCCTGTTGACCAATTCCTTCATCGCCCGCGTACGCGCGCGTGGGTCCCGCCGCGAGGCGATCCAGGAGCTCAGTCGCCTCACCCTCGAGCGCCTCGTCTGAGACCACCCGGTTGACGAGACCCCAGTCGAGTGCCTTTTCAGCGGGTATCCGCTCGCCCAGGAGCATCATCTCCGCCGCTCGGGCCAGCCCGACGCGGGCCGGCACGAAGGCCGATGAACCGCCGTCCGGCACAAGGCCGATGTTCACGAACGCGAACAGGAAGAACGAGGATTCCGCCGCGAGGATCAAGTCGCACGAAAGTGCGAGCGAGCAGCCGATGCCGGCGGCCGGGCCGTTGACAGCGGCGATCGACCGGCTTCGGCATTCCGCGGATGGCGTGGAAGATCGGGTGGTAGCGCTCGCGCAGGCGCTTCGAGAGGTCGAACTTACCGTCCTCGCCGGTATCGGCTGAACCGTCGCTCGCGCTGCTCTGAGAGGTCGGCGCCTGAGGAGAATCGCGCGGCCGGCGCCGGTGATCATCACGGCGCGGACCGCGTCGTCGGAGCCAACCGTCCTCGAGAGCCTCGCGCAGGTCGATGCCGAACTGGAGGTTCCAGGCGTTCAGGGCATCGGGGCGATTCAGCTCGACGATCGCGCCCGCGCCGCGGCGTTCGACTTCGACGGTCTCGAACTCAGGCACTTGCCTTCTCCTTTGGCTTCGGCTTGCGGCTTCGGCTTGGCGATCTTGCGGTAGCTCGCCGTCGTCTTGCAGCTCGTACGACGTGCCCTTCTTGCCGTCCGGCACGCCGAGATCGCCGCAAACCCGCGGTGACCGGGCGGTGCCACGTCGTGACGGGGATCTCATCGACGACGCGGACGTAGTGTGGCCTTGCCTTGTCCGGCAGGGTGGAGAGCGCGTCGCTCAAGTCGTCCGCCGTGATCTTCGTGCCCTTGCGAAGGGTGACGGCACCGACCGGGATCGCCCTGTTCGAGTCAGGGTCGGGGATGCCGAAGCAGACGGCGAGGTCAACGGACGGCAGTGACCAGAGCGCGTCGCGTACGGGGGTGGGGGCGAAGGGGCCGTCGTTCGTCCGGATCAGGGACGAGATCGTGTCAAGCAGCCAGAAGTCGCCGTCCGCGTCCTTGCGGAAAAGGTCGCCCGTGGCGACCCAGGCGTCGTCCGGCCTGAAGATGCCGCGAAGAGGGGTCTCCGCGGTCGGATTCACGTCCGGGTCGGTCTCGGAAACCAGAACGCCGATCTCATTCGTTTCGCACTCGCGCGCGAAGCCGTTGGGGGTCGTCAAGAGCTTGCCTGCTTCCAGGTCGAGGGCGGCGATCTTCACCCGGGCCGAGCCTGGCAACGGACGGCCCATCGCGCCGACCTTCTGGCCGGAGATGTTCGCCAGGACCACTTCGCCCTGGGTCGACGCGTAGAACTCGACGACGCGTGCGGGCGCGAAGCGCTCCGCCACTCGCTTCCAGAGTCCCTTCGGCATGCCAGAACCCATGAACAGGCGCACCGGGTGGTGGCGCTCCTTCGGGTTCGCCGGCGCCTCGACCAGGTCGCGAAGCATCGTCCACGTGTAGGAGCCAACGGTGACTCCGTAGCGACGGACCTCGTCCCAGAAAGTCGCCGGGTCGAAATCGCGCGCCATCGCGATCCGCGAACCGCCCGCAATCGCTCCGCCGAGGCTCACCATCAAGCCGGACGGGTGGTAGACCGGGGTGACGCTGTAGACGGTGTCGGCCTCTGAGAGCGCAGCTGAAGTGGCCGTCCCGAAAGCGGAGAGGATCCAGCGGCGGTTGGTGATGCGGTTGGGCCGCGTCCGGTCGCCGGAGCCGGTGAAGAGGATGAACGCGAGGTCGCGTGCGCGGCCCGGGTTCGGCTTGTACCAACCAGGGAGCTCGACTTCGGACGGGTCGATGCGCTCCATGTCGACGACGTTCGGAGCCGAGGTCGCGCGGCTTGGAGCCGCCGCCCAGCACGAGTACCTGAACGCCCACCTTCTCGGCTTCCTCGGTGTGCTCGGGATCTGCAGACGACGCGGCCGACCTCGCCGAGCTCGGCCTCGCGCTCGACGTCGCCGTCCGGGCGCAGCAGGACGGCGACTGCGCCCATGCGGTTGAGCGCCGCGACCACGGTGAGCGCCGTCGGCCGGGGCTCCATGAGGACGCCGACGTGCTCTCCCTGATGGACGCCGAGGGAGATGAGCCCGCGAACGATCGAGTCGATCCGGTGCTTCGCGGCGGCGTGGGTATGCGCGCGGTCCTCGAAGAGGAAGAACACCTGGTCCGGATGCTCCTCTGCCTGCTCGTCGAGGATCTTGCCAAGCGAGATGCGGGTGCGCGGGCGTACCTGGTCCAGGCGAATCAGGCGTGGGAGCTGCGTCACGGCCTCCTCGCCAAGGGCGCGAAGCCCGGTTGCCGTGCGGGCGATGCCGGTCACGGCCGAGCGCGCGAGGTTGGAGCCGACTCCGGCGGCGAGGCCTAGCCCGTAGCCCGCGCGCGCTGTCGCACCAGGGCTCTCGGCGAGCTCGGCGGCGATCTCCGCCTTTTGGATCGTGTCGGGCAGCTCGGCGCCCGAGTCGCGCCAGCGCGTCCAGGCGGCCACGGTCGGCCATGTGGTCGAGGTCGATGCCGAGCCGACGACAAGGCCGAAGTGGCCGGCGCGAAGAGCGAGCTCGTAGATCTCGGCGTTGGGAGCGGCGCGGATGATTGCGCGCACCGCGGCTGCCGGGGCGATCTCGTCGACCTCGCCGACCACGGTGAGGACGGGACATTCGATGTCGGCGAGGGTCACCAGGCGCTCATCGATGACGAAGCCTCCCTCCAGCATCCGGTTGTGGGCGACGAACTGCTTGCAGGAACTCGGCGAGCGCGGGCCCGGGCCACGCAACCCATCCGTTGGCCTGGAGGAACTGGCGCTGGCGCTCGCGCGGCAGGAGTGCCTCGCGGTCGTGGAGCTGGCGAACGAAGTCGAACTGCTGGCGTGCGGCTTTGACGGGGTCGAGCATGCGAAATCCCATCCGCGACATCCACGCTGGAACGGCTGAGCGGGCGAGCGGGCTGACGGCGAGGATGTCGGCGACCCTCGTAGCTACCTCTTCGGGAATGCCCAGCGGCATCGCGGCCGCCGTATCGACCGGGCTGCCGAAGGTGATGAGACTGGCGAGGCCTTCGCCCCGGCGAAGGGCAGCGGCCTGGTAGCAAAACATGCCGCCCTGGCTGTAACCGCCGAGGTGCACGTCCTTGCCGGTGACCTTGCGGACGCGGTCGACGGCGTCCGAGACGGCGAGCACGTGATCGGTCAGGTTGCGCTCGAAGCCGCCCTCCTCATGTTCGGGCGCTCCGAAATCCACAACCCACGGATCCACGCCCTGAGCGTGGAGCGTGCCCACGGCGGTCGAAGACGGCGAGACGTCGTAGACCTCGGTTGCCAGCATCATCGGCGGCACGAGCAGGACCGGCGCTCCGGTCTCCTCGCCTTCGGCCGGCGGGAAGTAGCGTCTGAGGCGGTAGATCGAACGACTGGCAACGACCTCGTAGGGCGATGCCTCTTCGCCTGTCTCGAGGCCTCCGAAGCGCGCAACTTCCAGAGCGTTTTGTGCCGCGGCTCCGGCGCGGCTGAACGGGCTTGTGATGACGTCGAGCGGGTTCAACAGGATCCGAACCCTAGAGGCTCATGGCAGGCGGAGCATCGTGTCTTGCCTTCTCAGCCGCCGTGCGGCGCGCGTCCGCCCGTGGCTCGTTTGCCCGCCTCGATCAGCTCGTCGCGAAAGTCAGGGTGGGCAATAGCTGCGAGCGCTTGGGCCCGCTGGTGAACCGTCTTGCCCTGAAGCTCGGCGGCCCCGTTCTCCGTTACGACCACATCGACCTGGTGACGGGGCGTGGTGATCACCGCTCCGGCCTCGAACCACGGGACGATGCGGCTCTTGAGCTCGCCGTCCTTGGTCTCGTAGGTCGCCGGGAAGCAAAGGAGCGAGCGGTCATCCACGTCCAGCGCGGGGCCGGCGATGAAATCTTCGTGACCGCCGATGCCGGAGAACTGCGAACCGGCGATCGTGTCGGCCACGACCTGGCCGTGGACGTCGATCGCGAGCGCGCCGTTGATCGTGATCATCTTGCGGTTGCGGCCGATCGCCTCGGTCGAATTGACGAGTTCCACCGGAAGGAAGGCGACGTCCGCGTTTTCGTGGAGCCACTCATAGAGCTCCTCGGACCCGGCGGCGAAGGTGGCGACCGAGACGCCGTCGTAACAGCCCTTGTGGGCGTTTGAAACCTTGCCGGCCTCGTGGAGCGCCATGCATCCGTTGGTGAACATCTCCGAGTGGATGCCGAAGTCCCCCACCTCGCCCTTGGCGAGCTCGGCTGCGATCGCCGACGGGATCGTGCCGATGCCCGTCTGGAGCGTTGCGCCCTCGGGCACGTAGGACGCTGCGTGCTTCGCGATCGCGAGGTCTGTCTCGGATGGCTCCACGTCGGGCAGCGGGAGGGGAGACCCCTCGGCCTCGATGAGGATGTCGATCTCGTCGACCTTCAGCGCATGCATGTGCTCGGGCGGAATGCCGAAGGTTCGCGGGTAGTTCGGCGAGACCTCAACGACCAGGAGGCGGTCGGGATCAGCGGCGGCGCGGATCATCTCAGTCGACGTCCCGCCGGCGTGGAGCGAGAGCGAGCACCAGCCGTCGGCATCGGGCGGAGCGGCCGCGGTCGCCATCACGCGCGGCCTCTGCTCTTCGAGAAGCGGCGCGAAGCGGCGGAAGTCGGCGGGGGCGAACGAGATGTTGGCCCCCGCGTCCCGCAGGGCTCGCTCGAACGGGCCGAAGAAGCCGGATAGGTAGTGGACGTTCGGGTGGTTGAAGAGCTCGGTCCCGACGCCGAGGAGAGCTCCATAGACCTTGAGGTCATCCCAGTCCTCGCGCTCGCCCAGCGCCCGGAGAAACGCCGGCGGCTGACCCGTCGCGAGCGGGATGCCCAGCGTGTCGGTGGGGTAAAGGCGCGCGGCGGCCATTTCGGGCGTCAGAGTCTCGGCCGGCATCGCGCGCACCCTACCGCCGACTTCCAACCGGCGCCTGCGCTTCGCCGCCCCCTTACGATTCGTCCATGTTCGAGCTGCGGGGGAAGGCGGGTCTTGCCGCCCTCATGTGCACGTTGTCGGCCCTGTGCTGCGCTGTGCCCGCGCTCGCGGCCGGCCGACCGGAGGCGCACGAAGGCTGGGCTCAGAGCGCCAACCAGCTCCAGTACGAGCTTGGGTCCGACGTTGGCTTTGAGGACTCGACGTGGATCGGAACCCACAACTCGTTCAACTCCGTCGGCCAGACGGGCGTTGCTCTATCGCCGCTCGACGCCAACCAGCAGCTCACCCTTGTGCAGCAGCTCGACGCAGGGCTGCGAAGCCTCGAGCTCGACGTTCACCGCTTCCCCGACATCCCGAACGGCACGTCGCTCAAGGTGTGCCACGGGCGGGGAGCCGACCAGGCCCATTTTGGCTGCACGATCGAGAAGGACTTCGCGCCGACGCTGGCGGAGATCGCTGCCTGGATGGACAAGCCGGGGAACGCTGACCAGGTGATCCTCCTCTACATCGAGGACCACATGGTCGACGCCGCCGGCTACGACGCGGCTGCAGCGGCCGTGTCCAACGGGCTGGGCGACCGCCTCTACAAACCACCGCCGGGGGGTGGATGCACCGAGGTGCCGGCTGACTTGACGCGCAGCGACATCCGCGCCACCGGCGCGCAGGCCCTGATCGTTTCCGACTGCGGGCCGGGCACCGGATGGGCAACCGTGGCGTTCAACTGGGACTCGCACGTCGAGTCCCGCCCGGTCGATTACGCCGACTTTCCGGACTGCGGCCCCGATTACGACCGCGCGACCTACGACACCAAGTTCGTCCGTTACTACGAGGATTCGACAGCGCTCACCAACGTCGTCGGTCCGCCCACCGGCGTGGCCACCCCGGACGATGGCATTACGCCTCCGACTGCCGCGGCGATGGTGCGCTGCGGCGTCGACCTGATCGGATTCGACCAGTTCACCGGCACGGCGGATCCCCGGCTCGAGGGAGTCGTCTGGAGCTGGCAGGTGAACCGTCCCCGGCCGCGCGCAGCCGGCGGCGAGCGCGCCTGCGCTCTGCAGCGCACGGGCGTCGCGGTAGCCGACGACCTGGGCGGAGGCGAACGCTCCGCGTGGTTCGACCAGCGCTGCAACCGGCTCCACGCTGCAGCCTGCCGCAGCGCCATCGGGACATGGAGGATCGTGACGAAGCGCGGATCCTGGCCCAAGGCGCGAGAGGCCTGCGAGAAGCGGGGCCTGGACCTTGGGACGCCCCGCACAGGCTTCCAGTCCGAGGGCCTACAGGCGGCGCTAGAAGCCGCGGGCGTTCGCCAGGCATGGCTGGGCTACCGCATGGCGGGCGGCGAGTGGCAGGCCGTGGACCCGCCACCCGCGGACACGGACTGAAGCGGCGTTCCAAGTCGCCTCGCACCCGCATGCCGGGTGCGAAACGTCACCGAGCGGCTCGCGCGACAAGAGTCGCCTTGATCTCCGCGGCGATCGCCCTCCCCTGATGCGTGACTTGCCAGTGCGTGTAGCGGAGCACCAGGTAGCCGAGCGACCGGAAGTACATGTCCCGCTCGGCGTCACGGCGGCGCTGCGAGGGCGACGAATGGCCGTCGGCACCATCGAGCTCAACTATCAGCATGGCCTCGGGCCACGTACCGTCCGGCCGGAATCGGCCTATGCGCGTGTTGGCGCCGGACGCGGAATGGCGTATCGCTCGCACAGGTAGAGCATCGCGTCCTCGAGGGGGCTCAGCGTGGCCGCGAGCTCAGGCATGTGAACCTTGATCGCGCGTCGCAGGTTGCCGCTGCCGGGCCGGCCGTGCCTCATGACCGAAGCGATCGCTTGGCCGTCGATCGTGTGGTGGAAATCGGCGTTGGCGAGAGATTTCCGCACAGACTCGAAGTCGCGACCAGCCGCGTAGTCGACCAGGGTTCTTGCGAGACTCGTCACAGGCAGTCCATTCCTGCGCTCGAAGTCGATTTCGTTCGAGCGATGAACCTTCACCCACTTGAATGAGCGGCGCCGGCCAGGCGTCGTGACGTGAACCGTTGCGCCCGCGCGAGCCTCGACGAGCTTCCACTCGACCGCTGCCGTCTGGTGGCTGAGAATGCTCCCCTCACCGGCATAGAGAAGCGCGGCGACGAGCCGTGCCCGCCACGTGAGATGTGCGTGGCCGACGGCATAGACGGAGGGGAGTATTCGGATCAGCCTGCCCTGCGAGATCCAGCGAGAGATGTCGCCTCCAGACAGCCCGCAGTCCGTCAACTGACCTCGACCAATCACTCCCTCCTGTGCCTTGGCGACCTGGCGCACCCGTTCAGCGGCGATCCGCACCCGCATGCCGGGCGCGAGATGACTCAGAAGCGTCATGCGCCGGAACGCTCTCGTGCCCGGACGCGCTTGTGGTGCGCTGGGTGTGCCGAAAGTGTCGCGGCTCCGCGCCGAGTTACGCGCGGAGATAGGGTCTCCGCCGTGACGAGTGTCCGCGACGCGTCGTACGAGCTTTTCCGCCGTCATGGGATGACGACGATGTTCGGCAACCCTGGCTCGACCGAGTTGCCGATGCTTGCCGACTTCCCCGACGACTTCCGCTACATCCTCGGTCTCCAGGAGCTGCCGGTGGTGGGAATGGCGGACGGCTTCGCACAGGCCTCGGGCACGGTCGGCCACGTGAACCTTCACACCGCCCCGGGCGTGGGTAACGCGATGGGCGGCATCTTCAACGCGCAGGCCAACCACACACCGCTGCTTGTCACGGCCGGGCAGCAGGTTCGCGCGCAGGTCGGATTCCAGGCCAACTTGACCAACCGCGACGCCACCCGCATGCCGCACCCGCTGGTGAAGTGGAGCTTCGAGCCTGCGCGCGCCGCCGACGTGCCGCACGCACTCGCCCGAGGAATCCACACGGCGGCAACGTCGCCGAAGGGCCCGGCCTTCGTCTCGATTCCGATGGACGACTGGTCCCAGGAGGCAGACGAGTCCTCGACCGCCAACGTGCTCGAGCGTGAGGTTCAGGGCGCGCCCGCTCCCAACCCGGACTCGATCGGCGCGCTTGGCGAGGCCCTCGAAGCCGCCGCGAACCCCGTGATGATCGCGGGGCCGGACATCGACGCCTCCGGCGCCTGGGAAGTTGCGGTGAAGCTCGCCGAGCGCCAGAAGCTGCCGGTCTTCGCGCTGCCTGCAACCGGCGGCGGCCGCCTTGGCTTCCCCGAAGGCCACCCGAACTTCCGCGGCGTCCTGCCTCCGGGAATCGCCCCGGTCGCCGACACGCTCAAGGGCCGCGACCTGATCATCGTCGTCGGCGCCTCAGTCTTCCCGTATTACCCGTATCTGCCGGGTGACTTTCTTCCCGAGGACGCGAAGCTCGTGCAGCTCACGTCCGACCCCGACGAGGCGGCGCGAGCCCCGATGGGCAACTCGATCGTGGGCGACGTCAAGTGGGGGCTCGTCCAGCTGCTCGGCCAGGTTGGCGAATCCGATCGCGACCCGGGTGAGGCGCTTCCCGATCCCATCGCGGGTGAGGAGCAGAGCCCCATCACCGGCACAGCCGCCATGAACGCCCTCGGCGCTGCCTTTCCCGACGATGGCATCATCGTCCTCGAGGCGCCGTCGGCCACGCTCGCGCTTCGCAACCAGCTGCGGATCTCGCGCCCAGGCTCGTACTTCTTCGGCGCCGGCGGTGGCCTCGGCTTTGGCCTTGCCGCTGCGGTCGGCGTTCAGCTCGCCCAGCCGGATCGCCCCGTCGTCTGTGTCGTCGGCGAGGGCTCGGCCCAGTATGCGATCACCGCGCTCTGGACGGCGGTCGCCTACGACGTGCCGCTGACCGTGCTCGTCCTGCGCAACTCCGAGTACGCGATCCTCAAGTGGTTCTCGATGATCGAGCAGGCGGAGAACGCGCCAGGCCTCGACCTGCCGGCGCTCGACACCGCGAAGATCGCCGACGGCTACGGCGTTTCGGCCACGCAGGTGGAGGACGCGGCAGCACTCCGCGAAGCGCTCGGCACGGCGATCGCATCGCCCAAGCCGGAGCTGGTCGAAGTGGGCGTAGCGCCCGGCATGTGGCTTTTCTAGGACCACGGTCTTGACCACCGCAGCCCCAGACCGTGCGCCCGACTGGGTTGCCGGGGGCACTCCCGAGCCGCTTCGATCCGACCTTGCGCGGCTCGTCGGCGAGAGCTGCGTCCTCGCCCGAGCCACCGACCTCATCCGCTACGCATCGGATGCCAGTCCCTACCGGATGATCCCGCAGGTCGTTGTCCAGCCACGCGATCCCGCTGCGGTTGCGCGGGTCATCGCCTATGGCCGCGAGCATGGCATCCCGGTCACCTTCAGATCCGGCGGCACAAGCCTGAATGGCCAGGGGCAGGGTGCGGGCATCCTGGTCGACGTCCGCCGCTACTGGCGGGGCGTCGAGGTGCTCGACGACGAGGCGATGCGCGCCCGGGTGCGCCCCGGCACGGTGCTGGGCCACGCCAACCGCGTCCTCGCGCGCTACCACCGAAAGCTCGGGCCCGATCCGGCTTCGACTGACATCGCGACCGTCGGCGGTGTCGTCGCCAACAACTCGGGCGGTATGCGCTGCGGCACCGCCAGGGACTCGTACTCGACGGTCACCGACATGACCTTCCTCACGGCGAGCGGCACGCTGATCGACACCTCGGAGCCCGGCGCGGCCGAGCGCTTCGCCGCCGAGGAGCCCGAGCTTGCGAATGGACTCGCCGAGATTCGCGACGAAATCCGCGCCGACAAGGAGCTCGCTGAGCGCATCCGCGCCAAGTTCGAGATCAAGAACACCACCGGCTACCGGCTCTGCGCCTTTCTCGACGCTGACGAGCCGGTCGAGATCTTCCGCCGCCTCATCGTCGGTTCGGAGGGAACGCTCGCCCTGATCTGCGACGCCACGTTCGAGACGGTTTCGGTGCCGCGCCAGACCACCACGGCCTGGCTCCATTTCGCCGGCATCGAAGAGGCGTGCGAGCCGGTGCCGGAGCTTGTGAGGCTGGGCGCGAGCGCAGTTGAGTTGATGGTTGCGCCCGCGCTGATGGTGGCAGCGATGAACATCCCAGGCGCGCCGCAGGAATGGCTCGAGCTGCCGCCGGAGTCGGCCGTGCTGCTCGTCGAGTTCGGCTCAGATGACGCGGCAGATCTCGTCAAGGGCGAGAAGGCGGCGATCGAGGCGGTGGGGGAGGACAACCTGATACGCCCGGCCGAGTTCACCCGCGAGCACGAGCGCATCGAGGTGAACTGGCGCGTACGCGAGGGCCTTCACGGGCTGATCGGCCGCCTGCGCATCCCCGGAACCGCCCTCATCGTCGAAGACGTATGCGTACCCCCAGCGCGGATCGCCGAGGCCGCTGCGGACATGCAGAAGCTGCTCGGCGAGCACGGCTTCCTCACCGGCGTGGCGGGTCATGCCTCAGCCGGAAACCTCCACTTCATGCTCACTCCGGACTTCGCGAAGGAAGAGGATCTCGAACGCTACGAGGCGTTCATGGGGGGCCTGGTCGAGCTGATCGTCGAGAAGTACGACGGCTCGCTGAAGGCCGAACACGGCACCGGGGTGAACATGGCGCCCTACGTCGCGAAGGAGTGGGGCGCAGAAGCGACCGAGCTGATGTGGCGCTTGAAGCGCCTCGCCGACCCCGACGGCGTCCTCGGGCCGGGCGTTGTCATGAACGACGACACGGGCGCCCACCTCCAGAACCTGAAGACGACTCCCGAGATCGAGGAGGTCGCAAACCACTGCGTCGAATGCGGGTTTTGCGAGCCAGCCTGTCCCAGCCAGGACCTGACGACCACGCCGCGCCAGCGCATCGTGTTGCGCCGTGAGATCGCACGCCAGCCCTCGGGCTCGCCGGTGGCGCTGAAGCTCGAGCGCGAGTTCGACTACGACGGCCTCGAGACCTGCGCCGCCGATTCCACCTGCGTCCTCGCGTGTCCGCTCTCGATCGACACCGGCAAGTACATGAAGGAGCTGCGTGCGGAGCGAAATTCGAGCGGCGAGAACGGGCTCGCGCTCAAGGCTGCGAAGAACTGGAAGGCCACGGAAGCGCTGTCGCGAACCGGCCTTCGATTCGGCCCGGTCGCGGAGGCGCTCGGCGGTGGAACGCTGCCCAGGGTCGCACAGTCGCTGCCCGCCGAGACCCGGCGCGACGGCGCCGCGGCCGTGTACTTCCCAAGCTGCACCAACCGCATCATGGGCCGCTCGAAGAAGGCGGTGGCCGGGCCATCGCTCGGAGACGCCATGGTCGCGGTCTCAGAGCGCGCCGGCATGCCTGTCTGGATTCCCTCGGATGTGGAGGGAAGCTGCTGCGGGGTGCCCTGGTCGTCGAAGGGCTACCGCTCGGCCCACGCCTGGATGGTCGCCCAGACGGTCGAAAAGCTCCTGCTCTGGTCCGACGAGGGCGAGCTGCCGATCGTGATCGACGCGAGCTCGTGCACGCTCGGCTTGGCGCGCGAGGCTGAGCCGGTGCTGCCGGAAGCCCTGAAGGAGCGCTACGGAAAGCTCGAGATCCTCGACTCGGTCGAGTGGCTGGAGCGTCTGATGCCAAACCTCGACCCCCAGCGAAAGCTCGGCCGCGTCGCGCTACACCCGACATGCGCGACCAAGCATCTCGGGCTCGCTAACCGCTTCACCGACCTCGCCCGGGAGCTGGCCGATGAGGTTGTCGTTCCGGCCAACACGCGCTGCTGCGGATTTGCGGGCGACCGCGGGATGCTGCACCCGGAGCTCACGGCATCGGCAACCGCGCCGCAGGCCGCCGAGCTCAGAGACATCGGTCCATTCGACGCTTACCTGTCGACCAATCGGACCTGCGAGATCGGCATGGAGCGCGCGACCGGTGAGACCTACGGTTCGATAGTGCTGGCGCTCGAAGAGCTAACCCGGTAAAAAGTCGGACCATGATTCGCATCGGCAGGCCCAGCCCAGCTCTCGTCGTCGCGTTCGTCGCGCTGGCTGTTGCCCTCGGTGGCAGCGCCGTGGCGCTGACGGGCCCCCTTGACAAGGGTGGTGGTGGCGGAGCGCTCGAGCTCCACCGCGTAAAAGCGAATCCTCTGAAGCAAAACGACCCTTGCGTGTCCGGCGCCACCGGCGTCTTTTGCGGCTACGAATCCATCTCCGGTCTCCGTGGGTGGATGAACCTCGGTGGTGAGTTCGAGCCCGTTACCTACGCCATCGACGACGAGGGCGTCGTTCATCTCCAGGGCACATTCGAGATGGCCGTTCCGGGAGGTTTGGCGACCTTCATCCTTCCGAAGAAGTACCGGCCCGCCGGGACCCTTTGGTTCATAGCCGCCTACGGACAGGACAACACCTGTTCGGGAACCTCGTGTGACGAGAGCACGGCTCTTCTTCAAATCACAAAGGACGGCCACGTCGATCCGGTGGGAGGAGACGGCGCTGGAAGCAACTTCGGCGAGGGCGTCTCCCTCGACGGCATCACATTCGCTGCGCGCTAGCGCGGCGGCATCTCGGCCGTGCCGCCGGCGCGGAGGCCGTCGATCACGATCGCCATGTAGCGTCGCCACGCGGTCGGGGTGACGAACGGACCGCCATTGCCGGGCGTCGCAGTGCCCAGGCCGCACATGACCATCGGGATGTCTTCGGCCTCGGCGTCGGGGCGGATCGCACCCACCTTCTGAGCGCGCGTCATCGCTTCGCGGGTCAAGTTCAGGAGATCAGCCTTCTGAGCCGCGGCGAACATGGCGTCGGGCCGGTCGCGCATGACTTCTGAAATGGACTGGTCCGCCGCCTGGAATTCGGCGGCGCGATAGAGAAAGCGCTCGAACGCGGGACCGGGATCGTCTTCGGCGAGACAGTCGCGCGCCAACTCCGCGAGCGTCTCGAACCGGTGCTCGGCGAGAGCCGAGATCAGGTCTTCCTTGTTCGGGAAGTGGCGGTAGACCGTGCCGACCCCTACGCCCGCCTCGCGTGCGATGTCGTCCATCTGCGCGTCCAGTCCGCGGGACGCCATGAGCTTGCGGGCAGCCGAGATCACGGCCTCGCGATTGCGACGCGCGTCCGCACGCATGTTGCGGAGGGGGCGGGCTGTCGTTGTGTCGGGAAGGGTCTTCACGGGATGAAACGGAACCCCGGTTCCGCACGTGCTAGTTTTCGGAACCGGAACTCGACTTCCGATTATACGCACGGAGCACAGAAGGAGCACCGCATGACGGACGCAAGGGAATTTCAGGACAAACGTTGGATCGCGCTGGCTCTCCTTTGCATCGCGCAGTTCGTGGTAGTTCTCGACGCCTCGATCGTGAACGTCGCGCTTCCCACGATCGGGAAAGACCTCAGCTTCGATCCGGACAATCTCTCCTGGGTCGTCAACGCCTACGTGCTCACGTTCGGAGGATTCCTCCTCCTGGGCGGGCGGCTCGCGGATCTGCTCGGCCGTCGCAAGATCTTCATGGCGGGGCTCGTTCTGTTCGCCGCCGCATCGCTCGCCGGCGGCTTTGCCGAATCCGACACCTTCCTGGTCGTCGCCCGCGCGATCCAGGGGCTGGGTGCCGCACTTTTGTCGCCCGCCGCTCTTTCGATCGTCACCACGACCTTCAAGGACGGCTCCGAGCGCAACAAGGCGCTTGGTGTGTGGGGTGCCGTGGCGGGCTCCGGCGGCGCGGCGGGCGTCCTCCTGGGTGGCGTCTTGACCGAGTACGCAGGCTGGGAGTGGGTGCTCTGGGTGAACGTCCCGATCGGCATCGCCGCCGCGCTGATGGCCCCGCGGCTGATCCTGGAAAGCCGCTCGGAGGACGAGAGCCGCACCTTCGACGTCCCCGGTGCGGTGACGGTCACCTCCGGGTTGGCGATCCTGGTCTACGGCCTCGTTGAGGCGCCGGACGCCGGCTGGGGGTCCACGCAGACCATCGGTCTCGCCGCTGCGGCGGTTGCGCTCCTCGCGGCGTTTGTCGCGATCGAGCGCCGCTCGAGCAACCCGCTCGTGCCGTTCGAGATCTTCCGCGTTCGCACCCTCACCGGGGCGAACGTGGTGGGCATCCTGACCGGTGCGTCGCTCTTCAGCATGTTCTTCTTCATCTCCCTTTACATGCAAAACGTGCTGGGGTTCTCAGCGATCAAGTCGGGGCTCTCGTATCTGCCCCTCGCGGTTTCGATCATCCTCGCCGCGGGCATCGCTTCGCAGCTGGTGACCAAGGTCGGTTTCAAGCCTGTGATGGCAGCGGGGATGGCGTTCGTCGCGGCCGGTCTCGCATGGTTCAGCCAGATCTCGGCCGACGGCAGCTTCCTCGCCGATGTCCTCGGACCGTCGCTCCTGGCGGCCATCGGTCTCGGCCTGACGTTCGTACCCATCACGATCGCCGCCGTCAGCGGGGTGGAGGATCGCGAAGCTGGCCTTGCCAGCGGCTTGATCAACACCTCGCAGCAGGTGGGTGGCGCGCTCGGCCTGGCGATCCTTTCATCGGTCGCATTCACGAGGATCGGAGACCTCGCGGCCCAGGGACAGACCGGGCCGCAGGCGCTTACCGAGGGCTACTCGGACGCCTTCATGTTCGGCTCCGGAATCGCGATCCTCGGGATCTTCGCGAGCCTGTTCCTCATCAAGAGCAGCGACTCGAAGGCGCATACCGAAATCGGCGCGAGCGAGAAGCTTGCGGTCGCCAAGCCCGTCGCGTAAAGCGCACACGTCAGCGGGCACTCGTCGTTATGAGACCCCCCTGGTGGCATGAAAACGACGAGCGCCCGATGACGTAGGCTGCCCCGCTCTTGACCGGCGTCCCACCTCCACCAAAAGAAACACTCCGCGAGGTCGTATCCACCCTCGCGGCAATCCCGGATCGTGGTCCATGCTCGCCGGGTGAGCGCGAGGCCGCCGAATGGCTTGCCGCCAGGTTTTTGGCCGCTGGCGCCGACAGCGCCGAGCTCGAGGACGAGACCAGCTGGGGCACATTCCCGCCCAACATCGTCGCCGCGGCCGGTCTTGGCATCGCGGGTGGCCTCCTGAACCTCGCCGGCCGGCGGTTCCTCGGCGGAATGGCCTCGCTCATAACCGGCCTCGCCATCGCCGACGAGATCCAGAACGGACCGCGAATCTTCCGCAAGGCGATCCGCTCGGAGAAGACGACGGTGAACGTCGTCGGCAGGGCGGGCGATCCGGACGCGCTCGAAAACACTTGTGCTGCTCGCCCATCACGACGCGGCACAGACGGGCTTCATGTTCGACCAGACCGCGGTCGCCGCGTTCCACGAGCGCTACCCGAACGTCATCCCGAAGATCAAGACGCAGCCGCCGCAGTGGTGGGGCACGTTCGCCGGACCCGTCATGGGCCTCGCCGCGAGCGCTGACCGGCCGCCGCGGTCCAGCCATCGCGGCAATCGGCTTGGGCATCTCGACGCACGATCGTGATCGGCGACATGTGGCGCTCGGAGATCGTGCCCGGCGCCAACGACAACCTGTCCGCGTGCGCGGTCGAAGTCGCGCTCGCGGAGATGCTCCGCGAAAAGCCGGTTCCCGGCCTGCGGGTGTGGCTGGTGTCGGCCGGCGCCGAGGAGACCCTTCAGGACGGAATCCGCGCCTTCATGGAGCGCCATGCCTCCGAGCTCGACCGTGACGAGCACTTACTTCCTCTGCATCGACTCGGTCGGCTCGCCTCGCCTGATGATGCTGGAGGGCGAGGGGCCGATGTGGATGGAGGACTACGACCCCGAGCTTGCGGGAGACGGTGGCGCGTGCCGCGAAGCGCCACGGTCTCGCGCTCGAGCGTGGGTTTCGCGCCCGCGCATCGACCGACGCAATCATCCCCAAGCGCCACGGATTCAAGATCGCGAACCTGGCTTCGGTGAACGACTACCACTACCTCTCGAACTACCACCTCCCGAGCGACACGGCAGAGAACGCCGATTACGCGACGATCGCCGAAGCGGCGAAGGTCGCCTACGCACTTGCTGCCGAGCTGGCGAGCGGACTAGCACGCGGCAGCTTTTGCGTTCGCTCGGCTTCGAGCCCGGGCAGCTGTCCTTGCCCGGGCCGCCCCGGAGGAGGTCGTCGCCACCGCCTCCGTCCAGCACGTCCGCCCCCGCGCCGCCGCAGACGATGTCGTCGCCGCCGACGGCACGAACAACGTCGTCACCGCCACGCGCCTGGAACACGTCGGCCCTGTTGGTGCCCAGAAGCGCGTTCTTGCCGCGGTCGCGGCCCTTTGAACCCACGATGGTCGCGACCTCTCCGTGACACCGGACGGGCCCCGAGCCACCCTCCGCTGCGCACGCCAAGCTCCAGTTGGCGGTTGTCTTGTCGCCGCGAGCGACGAAGACCTCCATCGAGACCGGGTCCTCACCGGGTAGCTCGCAGCTCATGGTGTACGTCTCGCCCTCATGGAACGGGCGGCCGGATGGGTTCACGTCCCACTCGTAGTCGCCGGAAGGCGCGACGTCGAGCGTCGAGTCCAGCACGTCGTCGATGTGGGCGTTTGCGCCCTGATTCGGGTGGAGCGCGGTCGCGAATTCCTTGTGGAGCCGGAGCGTGGCTGTTGCCGGCGCCGTGCCTCTGATCACCGAGTGGTCGTTGCGATCGATCGCGCGCTCACCGGCGACGAGATACGCCTCGCGCACGCCCAGGCCCTGGTGTTGTGCGTCGCCCAGGTATTCCTCGATCACAGAGTCCTGGTAATTGGCGTGGAAGTTGAGGCCGCGGGCTTCGGGCGTATAGCCGTAGGTGCTCTGGGCGAAGTAGTTCCAATCCTCGGTCGCGCCGGTGATATCGCCGAGCGTCTCGTAGGACCGCTCGGACGAGTCCAGCCCGTGGCGGCCGCCATGTCGTCGCCCAGTTCCTTCATCGCGGCCTCGTCAGGCGTCAACGCGCCGATCGCGTCCTGGGGCAGGAACGGATGCGTCGAAGCCCGGCTGGCGCAGCCACTTGCCGTCTTCCGTGAACGTGTGGTTGGCGACGAGGACGGTGGGATGGATGCTGGTCGAAGAACTCGCGGACGGCCGGCAGACTCGGGCTCCGAATACGGCGCCGTGCCGCGGTAGCTCTGCGATGTAACGTCCGCCGACGACCCGGGCCCGCCCCAGTACGCGCCGTAATTGCGGTTGAGGTCGACGCCGGAATCGGTACGCATCGCGCACGGCAGCCCGGCCTGTGCGGGAACGGTGGCGCGGCAGTTCTTCCGCTTGTAGGCAGCTTGGCCTGCGACCGAGAACCCCGCGGTCGCGTTCCCGTCGTCGTCCAGCGCTGACGTGCCGTAGCTACGCGATGCGAGGAACCCGTCGACGTTCACGATCGGGATGACGAACACGCGCGCGCGATCCAGGAGATTGGTGATCTTCGGGTCGGTGCCGTACCCCGTGGCGAGGTCGATCGCGAACTCCATCGGCAGCTCGCCCGACGGCCACTCGCGTGCGTGGTGGACGCCCATGTTCACGTACGCCGGGCGGCCGTCACCTGTTTCGTTCACGTTGCCCGCGATCTCGAGGCCCTGAATCGGCCGGCCCTCAAGCGTGTTCCCGATGGTGATCTCGCGCACGACGTCGGGGTGACCCTCGGCCAGAGCCTTCATGTCGTTCGTGTAGTCGACGTATTCGCGGTACGTCTCGCGTCCGCTGGGGAGGCTCGATGGGCCGGCTTTCGCGGACCGCCTCTCGGCCGCACGGTCGGCCGCATCCTCTGCCTGGAGGTCGTCTTCGACGGTCGTGGTCGCGTAACCGAGGGCGTGGAGCTGCGTGCGCTCGCGCTGGGAGTAGAGAACGAGGGTTGCGGTCGTTGGGCTGATGTCGTGCGTCACGTCGAGGCCCATGCGCTCGAAGCGCTCGAGGTCGCCAGGTCCCGAGATAGGCACGCGCACAAGCTGAACTGGCGCGTTGTCGGCAACGGGGTCCCTGAACGCCTGGAAGGTGATGCGGAGGGGCGCCCGAGCTGGTCCAGCGATCCGCCTGCATCCCTGAAAGACCAGTCGCTCGTTGTTCTCGACCCACAGATCAATCCGCTCGTTCGAGCCGAATGCCGTCGACGCTCCGATCGGCTCGCCGTCCCGAAAGGCCGCGAGGTCCCAGTCGCCAGCCACGCCGCCGCGGAGGCTCGCCGTCACGAAGCCCTGGGCCGGAGATTGCCAGCCGTTGCGATCCGTCGAGCGGTCGGGGGTCCCGAGCAGAGCCCCGGCGCAATCGCGCGGCTGTGGAGCCCGCGCCTCGAGGGCAAGCGCACCCGCGGGCGCGCAAAGCGCGAGCACGAGAAATCCACAAGCGACCGCAGCCTTCAAGATCGGCCACGCTACCACCGCGTTGAGGTCTAAATGCCCTCAGAGCACGGGTGCTGCGCCCCCGCCAGGTACCAGGTACCTGGCTAGCGGATGTGGTGACCTGAGATCGCGCGCGAGATGACGAGGCGCTGGATCTCGGCGGTGCCCTCGAAGATGTCGTAGATCTTCGCGTCGCGGTGCATCCGCTCGACGGGGAACTCGCGCGTGTAGCCGTTGCCGCCGAGGATCTGCATCGCGCGCTCGGTTGCCCAGACCGCGGTCTCGCCGGACTTGAGCTTCGACATCGAGCCTTCGGCGTTCTCGAACTTCTGACCCGTGCGGCCCATCCACGACGCGCGCCAGACGAGGAGGCGACAGGCGTCGATCTCCATCTTCATGTTCGCGAGGGTGAACGCAATCGCCTGGTTCTCGATGATCGGCTTACCGAACTGCTGGCGCTCCTTGGCGTAGTCGAGCGCGTACTCGTAGGCGGCGCGGGCGATACCGACCGCCTGTGAGCCGACGGTCGGGCGCGAGGCCTCGAACGTCTGCATCGCAGCCTGGGACTTTCCCTTCTTGCCCTCACGGACACGGGCGAGGCGCTCGTCCAGCTTCTCCTTGCCGCCGAGGAGGCAGGAGCCCGGGACGCGGCAGTCGTCGAGGTGGACGTCGGCGGTGTGCGAGGCGCGGAGGCCGTGCTTCTTCACCTTGGCGCCCTGCTCGCAGCCGGGAGTTCCGGGTGGAATGACGAAGGCAGCGTGGCCGCGCGAGCCCAACTCGCGATCGACCGAAGCGATGACGACGTGGACCTTCGCGATGCCGCCGTTGGTGGCCCAGGCCTTCTGGCCGTTGATGACCCACTCGTCCTTGGCCTCGTCGTACTTGGCCGTGGTGCGCACCGCCGAGACGTCGGATCCGGCGTCTGGCTCGGAAGCACAGAACGCTGCGACCTGAGGCTCTGACTCGGTACCGAAGCACTGGGGGATCCATTCGCCCATCTGCTCGGGCGTGCCCTGGCCGAAGAGCGAGGCGACCGCGAGCGTTGTGCCCATGATCGACATGCCGATGCCGGCGTCGCCCCAGAAGAGCTCCTCGTTGACGAGGGGCAGCTGGAGGCCGGACGGGTCGGCGAAGAACTGCGCGATGCCCTCGAAGCCGTAGAGGCCGATTTTTGCGGCCTCCTGGATCACGGGCCAGGGTGTCTCCTCGCGCTCGTCCCATTCATGCGCGGCGGGGCGGACGACGTTCTCGGCGAAGCCGTGGACCCAGTCGCGGATGTCCTTCTGGTCTTGCGAAAGCTCTAGCGAGAAGGGCGGAGTGTCCTCCGAAGCGTCGACGATGTCGCCCACGTCGGTGGCGGAAGTGGCGGCGTCAGTGGCGGTAACAGCGTTCATGAATCTTTCTCCGTATCGTTCTTCTTTACTGTCAGTAGGAAAATGCTACCATAAGTAGGAATGGCTGTCGAGGAGACCAGGAGCAAGGCGCCACGGCGCAAGCGGGCCGCCCATCTGGGGCCTGAGCGACGACGGCCTCTGGTGCTAGACGCCGCCTACCGGCTCTTTCTCGAGAACGGCTTCGACGGCACCTCGATGGACATGATCGCCGCCGCGGCGGGCGTCTCCAAACCGGTCGTCTACGACTGCTTCGCCTCGAAGGACGAGCTCTTCACCGCCATGCTCGACCGCGAAGAGGAGCGGATCCTCGCGGAGACCGGCAAGGCGCTCGTGACCGGCGGCGGCGCGGAGGATCCGGAGGGCACCCTGATCCGCGGCTTCCAGGTCTTCCTGAGCGCGGCCTCGGAGTCGCCCGAGATCTATCGCGTCGTCTTCCTCGGCGAGGGCGGCGGAAACGAAGCTGTTGCCGCGCGAGTCGGCGCGAGGTATCGAGCTTCAGGCCAAGACCGCTGCAAGCATCGCGATGCGCTGGGTCGAGCGCTACTCGGAACTCGAGGGCGCGGAGGCGGAGGCGGCCGCCGAGCTGCTCGGCCAGACGATCGTCGGCCTCGCGCAGGTTGGCGCCCGCACCCTTCTGCGCGAGTCGGGCGACTGGACGCCGGAAACGCTTGGCGAGAAGCTCGGCCGCATGGTCTGGGCCGCGCGCGCCGCAATCTGATTCTCGGCCGACTGAGATACTGACGTCGTGCTCGACGCTGCCGTCCAGATCGGTTCGCTTGCCGCTGCCGTCTGCGGTGATGGGCATCGCCTGGGTGGTCAGCATCGCCACGCGGGACGCCGGCGTCGCCGATGTCGCATGGGGGCTGGCGTTCGTCATGATCGCCTGGATCGCGCGTGGCGCTCGGCGACGGCGATCCGGAGCGCTCGCTTGTCGTCGCTCTGCTGGTGACGATCTGGGGAGTCCGCCTCGCGGCTTACATCGCCGAGCGCCACGACGGTGAGGACCGCCGCTACACGGCGATGCGGGAGAGGGCCGGCAGCGACAGGGCGTTCGCCAGGCGCAGCCTTTGGTCCGTGTTCGGGACGCAGGCGCTGATCGCGTTCGTGATCTCGCTCCCGATTCAGGTCGTTGCGACCGATCCGACACCCGGGACGCTCGGGGTCGTGGCCTGGCTCGGCTTCGCCATCAGTGCGTTCGGCATCTGCTTCGAGGCCATCAGCCGATGCTCAGCTTCGCGCCTTCACGAAGGACGAGGACAACAAGGGCCAGGTCATGGACCGGGGCCTCTGGCGCTACTCGCGCCATCCGAACTACTTCGGCGAGGTCTGTGTCTGGTGGGGAGTCTGGTTCTTCGCGCTCGAAACCGGATCGGGCGTGGTGGACCGCGTCGGCCCGGCTCCCTGACCTTCCTGCTCCTTCGGGTTTCCGGCGTGGCGCTGACCGAGAAGACGATCACCTCGCGCCGGCCGGGCTACGAGGAGTACGTGAAGCGCACGAGCGCGTTCATCCCGAGGCCACCGAAAACGCATAGCGAATAGGAGCTGTGCCCATCGGCGTCGAAGAGGGCTGCGATGATGGCCGTCTTCAGAGGGATCGACATGGGTCCTCGCACGATCTCTGCGCACCGTGCATGGTCGTCTTGACGGTGGTCGTGACCGCCTACGTCGTCTATCTCCTGCGCAGGCCGATCACCTGGCTCGTCATCGCCGCGTTCGTCGCCATCGCGGTCTCGGGCCCGTCGCGTGCCTCTCGAGCCACATGCCGCGCGGCCTCGCGATCGCCACCGTCTACTCGGCGTGCTGATCGCGTTCCCGCTCATCCTCGGCGCGCTCCTGTCCCGCCGCTCGTCGGCCAGGGCGAGGACCTGGTCAACAACCTGCCCGAGTACGCCGCCGACGTGACCGCAGTTCGTCAACGACAACGACACGCTCTCGAACCTGAACGAGGACTACGACATCACCGGAAGCTCGAGGACGAGGCCAGGCAAGCTTCCGGAAAAGCTCGGCGACGCCACGCAGACGCTTTCCGACATCGGCGTGGGCCTCATCAACTCGATCTTCGCCTTCGTGACGATCCTGATCCTCTCGATCTTCATGGTCTCCGGTGGGGCGCGGTGGATCGAGAAGTTCCTGGACGCTCAGGAGCCCGACCGCAAGGAGCGCATGGAGCGGGCCTTCGAGCACGATCGCCAGCGCGATCGGCAGCTACGTCGGCGGCGCGCTCCTTCAGGCGACGCTCGCGGGTTCGTTCGCCTTCGTGGTGCTCTCGATTCTCGGCGCGCCGTTCGCCGGAGCGCTTGCTCTTATCATTGCCTTCGGTGACCTGATCCCGGTGGTCGGCGCATCAATCGCCGTCGGCCCTGGTTGCGATCGTGATGCTGTTCGTGAACTTCCCGATCGGCGTGATCGTGTGGATCATCTACGCGATCGTCTACCAGCAGGTCGAGAACTACGTGATCCAGCCCCAGATCCAGCGGCGAGCGGTCGCCGTCGAGCCTTTCGTGATCCTCGTGGCCGTGCTGTTCGGCTCGACGCTGTTCGGCGTCCTCGGCGCACTGCTCGCTATCCCGGCTGCGGCGTCGATCCAGATCGCGGTGCGTGAATGGATGGACTACCGGCGCGCCGTCGTGCTGGGGGTCGAGGAACCGCCCGCGTCGCCGATCATCCAGCCCGGCACGGCCTGAGCATCACCGAACCTGACCGTCGAGCTCGCGAGCAAGGCCCCGAGCCGCGTTGTCGCCGAGCCGCTTGAACATCAGGCCGAGGATCGGGTCGGCGATCTTCGAGACCCCCTTGAGCTCGAGCTTCGCGTCGTAGACGAGCTCGGTGCCCTCCGCCACCTCGCGGACCGTCACTTCGTCGAGCGACACCATCGATCCGCTCTCCGCCCGCAGGAGGAGGCGCATCGGCCGCTCGGCCTCCACCGTCTCGTACTCGAAGGTGTTCTCACGGCCGGCGAGCTTGACCGTCACCCTGAATCGCGCGCCCTTTCCGGGCGGCGTGTCGCCGATCCTGACGGCTTCGGTCACCGTCTCGTCCCATTTCTCGACAGAGGTGAAGTCCGCCATGTAGTCGTAGACCTCGTCGGCGGGCTTCGAAGTGATCACGGTGCCGATGTAGCGAGCCATCTATCTCTCCTTAATCAGTCGGTTGCATTCGTTCCAGAGCTGCTCGCGCGCCGCGGGTGTTTCCCGCGTTGTTGGCAGCTTGTGCGTGGGTCGGGGCGCTCGGTCGTGCCAGAAGCGGCCCGGCGAGGCGAGCGGCTCAGCCGCCCAGCAGAGCCAGGCGGTGGTGTCTGCGCCCTGGCGGGCGTCTCGCAGACACCGGCTTCATCAGCTTGCGAAACCGCGGCAGCGAGTCCTGAACGCCAGGCGTGTCAGCCCAGCCGGGATGAGTTGAGTGGAAGGTGACCCGGGGCGAGCCGAGCCGCTCCTGGCTGAGCTCGGTCATGACGACCTCGCAGCGCTTGGTATGGGCGTAGAAGCGCACCGGGTCGTAATCGCGGTGCTCGAGCTGGATGTCGTCGCCGTCGAGCTTCGCCCCGTACATGCCGCCCGAGGAAACATTGACGACTCGTCCAGGCGACCCCGCGGCCAACGCAGGGAGGAGAAGGGTGGCCAGGAGAAACGGGCCCGTCACGTTCGTGGCAAACGAGAGTTCCGTGCCCTGAGAGGTGTGCCGGCGCTCGGGAGGCATGACGCCCGCGTTGTTGACGAGCGCGTCGAGTTCCGGCACCGCTTCGGTGAAGTCGCGCGCAAAATCACGGATCGACGACTGCTCGGACACATCACAGACCCACAGGCGCGGAGGTTCTCCGGCAGCGTTCATTGCAATGCTCGCGCGGACCCGCTCGCCCTTGTCGGCGTCGCGAACGAGCATGTGCACGCTCGCTCCGGACTCAGCGAGGAGCTCGCACGTTGCGACCCCGAGACCGGAGCTGGCACCGGTCACGAGCACTTCTCGACCTCTCAGATCGGGTGCCTCGTCCCATCCGCGGCTCCTGGCCTTGTAGCCCAGTGACGTGAATCCGGGCACGACTGTGAGATCCAAAAGGCGGTCGGCCGCGTAAGCAGGGCTGAAGCTCATAAAGAAGGACCGTGGGGGATCGTCCGAGGTTTGTTCATGGTTCGCGTAAAGTTAGCAGCAGAAATGATTAAAACTCGATACACTGTTCGAACCGCCAATGGATACGGATCACACCGAGATCGAGGCCACTCGCGCCCAGCCTTCGCCAGATTCGCGGCCGCCGGTCCGAATTGGCGAGCTCAGCCGCAGGGTGGGAGTCGAACCGGGCACGCTCAGAGCGTGGGAGCGCCGCTACAACCTGTTCGCTCCCATCCGCACCGAGTCTGGTTACCGGCTCTACACGGCCGAGGACGAGGCGCGGGTTCGTGAGCTCAAGAGGCTCCGAGGTCAGGGAGTGGCCACCGCAGAGGCGGCAAAACTTGCTCGCGAGGTCCCCCATCTCGCGGTGCAGGCCGGGCGTGGCACGGCAAAGGCGGGACAAGTCGCGCCGTTCCAAGCCGGCGCGCGCGTTGCGGGACGTGCTGCGTCAAGCGAGGAGGGTGCCGGCGCCTCGGCGCCGGCACCCCTTCGCAGCCCGGTAGGGGATCCCGGCACGGCCGAGCTCTTGGGCGCTCTCCAGGAATTCGACGAGCATCGCGCGAATGCGGCTCTCGACCGGGCAATCGCCACGCTGTCGATGGCAGCGCTGCTCGAGGAGCTCATCATGCCGGCGCTTCGCGAGCTTGGCGAGCGTTGGGAGCGGGGCGAAGCCTCGCCGGCCCTGGAGCACTTCGCGTCGAACCTCATTCGCGGGCGCCTTCTCGGCCTCGGCCGAGGATGGGGAGGTGGATGTGGTCCGCTTGCGATGCTCGCCTGCCCAACCGGTGAGCGCCACGACCTCGGACTGATCGCGTTTGGTCTGCTGCTCAGGGAGCGCGGATGGCGCGTCATCTTCTTTGGCCAGGACACTCCGGCCTTCACGATCGCGGACACAGCGCAGCTTCTGGAGCCCGACGCGATCGTTCTCTCGGCTGTCGACCCGCGCAAACTGCGCGCCATCGACACGGAGCTCACCGAAATCGCTGGTTCCCACCTGGTCTTCCTGGCGGGAGCAGGGGCGTCGCGCCGTTTGGCCGAGAGGGTCGGCGCAGTGATGCTCGAGGGTGAGCCCAGCTACGCGGCGGCGAAGGTCGAAGAGCGAATTGGCGCTCCGGCGGCCTGACTCAGCTGTACTTGTCCCACTTCTTCAGCACCTTCGTCACCCGCGAGGAGGCGTGTCCGCCCTCGTAGTAGCCAGGCGCCGTCCAGCGCTCGAAGTGGAGATGGCAGCCAGTGGCATCACCCGTCTGGCCGACGAAACCGATCGTCTCGCCCTGGCGGACCTTGTCGCCCTCATGGGGGATCGCCTTCTTTTTGAGATGCATATAGGCGACGTCGACGCCGGTGCCCTTGCTGTCGAGGACGATGTAGTTACCGGCCGCCGACTGGTAAGCGACCTGCTGGACGCGACCGTCGCGGACAGCGATCAGCTTCTTGCCACAGCTTGCGAAGACGTCTTGCCCCTGGTGGCCGCGCCCGGCGCCGAAGCCGTCTCCATAGGAGTGGTGGGCGGGGAGGGGAAAGATGTACCCGTGGCCGCCATTTTGGCCACCGCTGTCATGGCCGCCGCCCCCGGTGCCGACGCCGCCGCCGCTGGCCTTGGCGTCGGTTGCGACCGAAGCCAGGAAGGTGAGGGCGGCGATCAGCGCCGCCGCCGCCGCGATCGCGATGAGCACGCCCAAGAGGGCTTCGCGCACGGCGAGGAAATCATCTTGTTTGGGTTGATCAGGCATGACTTGGTGATGCCGTTGCTGGCGGGATTCGACGTCTGAGCGTCATATCCCACCGGCTCAGCTGTACTTGTCCCACTCCTTCAGGTACCGGGTGACGCCCCTCATCGCGTGTCCGCCTTCCCAGAATCCGGGAGCGGAGTGCATCTCGAAGTGAAGGTGGCAGCCGGAAGCGTTGCCCGTATCTCCGACCTCGCCGATCTTCTCGCCGGCCGTCACCTTGTCTCCGACCTTCGGAATGGCCTTCTTTCGCATGTGGGCGTAGAGAAGATCGACGTCCGTGCCCTTCACGTCCAGGACGAAGATGTTGCCGTAACCCGAGTTGTCGTACCGAGCCATCTGAACCTTGCCGTCATGAGCAGCCACAAGCTTGCGCCCGCATTTGGCGAAGAGGTCCTGGCCGTCATGGCCTCGGCCGGCGCCGAATCCGTCGCCATAGGTGTGCTTGGCTGGGAGCGGGAAGACGTAGCCCTCGCCGACCTGGTTGCCCTTCGCGCTTGCGCCTGCGGCGGGGAAAGCGCCGAGGATCGCAGCGGCGGCGATCGCGGTGAACAAAGAACGGGTGTGTTTTGGCTGAGTTGGCATTTTGTTAGCGAACACTAATAGCAGGCCTGGTCGGCGGCGTGCTTACGGCGTGTAGTACAAACGGCCAGTTGCTCTTGCCCGAGGCAAGAGTCAGTGAATTTTCGCCGACAACGCTGTCGATGCCCGAGGTCGAGCCTGAGCCCTCAACGGTCCAGGCCTGAGCCCCGGGGCACCTCCGATGCCGAGACAGGGCGTCCTTCGGGGCGTCCTGTCTCCCTATCCCCTTCACTGTGCTCGGCGGTTCGCGTACGGGTGCCTCCGACGACCATCGCAACGGCGCCCCCGAGAGCGATGAAGATCCCGTAGCGGAGGCTGACACCGCCGATCGGAGCGGTGCCGACGAGGAGGTCGGGCGGGTCGGCCATCAGGTAGCCGATCAGGACGATCGCCCACGACCCGCCGATGACGATGACGGTTCCCTCGCTGAGCGGGCGCGGCCATGAGAGCGGCGGTGAGCGCAGAATCACCCACAGCACGGCGCCGACAGTGAGGACGATCGCCGCGTGGGCGAAGTTGAACGAGTCGAGCGCCGTAGAGGAGAGCCGCGCACCGAGCTTGAACCCGTACCACGGCAAGAGCATCGAAACGAAGATCGAGATCGCGCCGAGGGCAGCGAGGCGAGGGCCGGCGCCGAGGCGTTCGAGCGCGCGCGGCAAGAGAAGGTCTCAGGCCGAGACGCCGGCTCGCGCCGCCGACTCGATCCGCTTGCGGAGGATCTTGGCGTCCGCGTCGCCGATCGTCCGAAGCTGACCCTGAAAGGCGAGATGCCAGTGGTCGGCGGGCCACTTGGCAATGTGCTCGAGACGGCCCACCATCTCTTCGGCCGGGACGAAGTCGTCCTCGTCGAGGACGACGTCCGCCTCGGCTTCAACGCGCCACGGATACGCCTCGGGCTTCTTCTTCTTTCCCTGAGGCCAGATCGGCTCGCGGTCCTCGAACATCGCCGATCGCACCTTGGCGATCCCGCCGAACGCCTGAAGACCGGAGACGTAGAAGATGATCTCGTCGCCGGGCTCGAACCCTTCGGCCATGCGCCGGCGTCCCTCCTTCATCCCGATCACGTCGAAGTTCCGCTCCACGTAGATGCGGAAGTTCTCAACGCCGCCTGTGAGGATCCAGGTGCTCACGCCTGGCGATCATAGTCCCGGTTGGCGGCAGCCATCTGCCTGATTACGGCAGCCGCTTCGGCCGGCGCTGTGACGATTCCATCGCTCACCCAACTGACCTCCGCGTGGGGGAAGGTCTCGCGGACCACGGGCTCCATCTCGGTGGCCGCCGGGAACCAAGCACCCGGCCCGCCGACCGCGTGCGAGAGGCAGATGTGGAGCCGATCACCGAGGCGCCGGCCGTACTCCGCGGCGTCGTCGTCGTCGGCCCACGCGCGTGCCCGGCCCACCGCCGCCTCCGCTTCGAAGTACTCGAGTTGGGCCGAGACACGGTCACGAACGTCGTCTTCGCACATCTGGGTGTTCGCTCCGGCAACCATCGACCGAAGCGCGCCCCGGTAATCATTCTCGAGCTGTTGAAGAAAGGCGGCAACGACGGCTTCTGAAGAGATCAGCGAGTCGGAGCCCTGGAGCGCGGCGACGCTGAACGGGGCTGACCCGATGCAGAGGATCGATTCGATGAGGTCCGGCCGGGCGTCCGCGATGCGCACGGCGCGGTTGGAGGCGTCGATCAGGCAAACCGCGACGGCGAACGGCCCGGCCTCGGCGCACACGGCTTCGACATCCGAGATCGCAGTCTCCATGTCGTATGGCCCGACGCGCTCCGAGTCGCCGGTGCCCCGGTCGTCGAATCGCACGACCCGAAAATCACCCTCGAGCGCGGCTTCGAGCTGGTCGAAGATCGTCGGGTGCATCGACCAGTAGGGAGTGAACAGGACCGCGGGGCCCTCGCCACGCTCTTCCCAGTGGAGTTCGACGCCGTCTTTCGCGCTCACCACGGGCATTCGCCGAGTCTAGGGCGGTTATCTCCCCCCGAATTCGGGAACCGTGACTTTAGGCCCCAAGTTTCGGGGGGAACCGCCTTGCGAAGAAATGAGGACTGACACATGACAGAGGCATCAGAAGCCACGGTCGGCACCACCGACATCCTGGCCGAGGAGAACTCAGACAAGCGCGAGCAGGTGATCGAGCTCCTGACGAAGGCGTACTGGATGGAGATCGAGACCGTGATGAGCTACATCTCGAACTCCGTCAACCCGGACGGCGTCCGTGCGCAGGAGATCAAGGAGTCCCTCAATACGGACATCCAGGAGGAGCTCGGCCACGCGCAGGAGTTCGCCAATCGGATCAAGGAGCTGTACGGAGTCGTCCCTGGCTCAATGGACTTCACCGCCGAGCAGGACTTTCTCCAGCCCCCCGGCGACCAGGTCGACATCGTTCACGTCATCAAGGGCGTGATCGAGGCGGAGGCCGGCGCGATCGACTACTACTCGAAGGTCATCGATTTCTGCGCGGATGCGGACCCGGTGACGGAGGACATGGTGATCACCATCCTCCGCGACGAGCAGGGCCACATGCGCCTGTTCGAGGGATTTCTTCGTGAGTACGAGAAGGAGGGTCTCGCCTAGCGCGAGGCTGTCTCGGCGAGGCGGCCGGCGCGCTCTGCGTCGGTCGGCCTCCCCAGTCCGCTCCACGCGTCTGCCGCTTCTGAGAGAAGGGCGGAATCGCCGGCGGCCAGCCCGCGCGCCTCGAGCGCAGCTGCCGAGCCGACCGGGTAGCGCAGGCGCTCGGCGAGGCCGGTTGCTTCGTCGGCGAGGCTCTGAGCCTGATCGGCGCGGCCCCAGAGCGTCGCTGTCACCGATCGCGCCGCGGTCGCTTCGATCGACTGGGCGACGAGGCCGGCCCGCTCGCAGGTGTCGAGCGCGGACGTCAGAGTCTGATCTGCATCCGCGTAGAGCTCGCGGTCCCGAAGGGTCGCCGCCAGCGCAAGAAGAGCTTGAAATGCGATTTCGGAACGGCCAACCTGATCGGCCATCTCGGCCGCGCGCCGGAGCGAGCGCTCTGAGCCCTCGAGATCGCCGTCTCGCCAGCGCAGGGCGCCGCGCAGGAGATGCGGGAAGCAGAGCTTGCCCGTGAGCCCCTCGCGCTCCACCAGCGCGGCGACGGTCTCCGTGCCGGTCTCGACCGCGTCCCAGTCGCCCCGGTGCGATGCGAGCAGCGAGAGCGAGAAGTGGAGCTCGACCTGCGAGGGCAGATCGCCGATCTGCTCGGCGATCCCGAGGCCTTCGCCGTAAGCCTCGCCGGCGGCGCTGTAGTCGGCCTCTGAGACCTCGAAGTGGTAGCCGAGCGCGAGGAGCGCGCGGATCGCCTCTGACGGATCGGAACCTCGCGCGAGCTCAACTGAGCGCTCCAGGTTCTCGCGCGCGCGCTCTGTGTCGCCGATGCGGCCGAAGACCCGGCCGAAGATGCCGTGGGCGCGGCTCGCGGCGGCTGCCTCCTCGAGGCGCTCCGCCAGGCGAAGCGCCTTTTCGGATGCGTAGATGGCGAGCATGTTGTCGCCGGTGTGCATGTAGAGCGAGGCGGCTTCCTCGTAGAGGCGGACGAGCTCGAGGCATGGCGGCCCGTCCTTCAAGAGGTCGATGCCGCGCTGGTAGTGGCTGATCGAGCCTTCGCGGTCGCCCTTGTTCCACAGGCCCGCGCCGATCTTGCGATGGAGGTCGCCCACGCGCGCCAGGTCCTCCTCGCCGCGGTGGTAGTCGAGGCACCTCTCCCACATCTCGACGGCCGTGTCGACGCGGCCGAGCCGGAGCGCGACGTCGCCGCAGCTTCTCGGCGATGCGGGCGCGAGCGTCGGGGTGCGCGCAGTCGCTCGCTTCCTCGTCGAGTCGCAGCGCAGCCTCGTAGTGGGTGAGCGCCTCCTGGTTCGAATAGAGGCCTGCGGCGACATCGCCGGCGGCTTCGAGCGCCTGATGGGCGCGCTCGCGAACCACGCTCAGCTCGTCGATCTCGAGTCCGGCGTCGGTGCCGATCTCGGCGGCGCGCGAGAGGTGGTCGGCGACCATCGCGATCACGGCCTCGGTGCGGTCTGCGGCGCGTTCCTCGATGAACGTCGCCACCTCGGCGTGCTTGCGGGCTCGGACCGTCTTCGGAAGCGTCGAGTAGGCGACGTCGCGGATCAGAACGTGCTTGAACGCGTACTCGCGCTCGCCGGTGAGGCGGCTGCCGGCCGTGGCAACGATCAGGTCCTTGTCGGCGAGTGAGCCGAGCAGGGTGTGCACATCGGACCCCGCGGCAACTGAGCCTTCCCAGAAGGTCTGGCCCACGACCGAGGCATGCTTGAAGCAGCGAGCGCTCCTTCGACGTCAGCGCGTCGAGGCGCGCGGCGAGAACCGCGTGGACCGTTTCGGGCAGGGACGGCCCCGTCGCCGCCACCCTCTTCGAGGATGCGGTTCACCATCTCCTCGGCGAACAGGGGGTTGCCGCCGGAGCGCTCGGCGACCTGCGCGATCAGCGCGTCCTCGATCTCGTCAGCGCCTTCGGGAAGGAGCGCATGAACGAGCTCGCGCGCGCCCGTGAGCGCGAGAGGCTCAAGCGCGATCGTCGTCGCGTTTCGCCGGCCGCCGCCCCACCCAGGCCGGCGGTCCAAAAGTTCGTCGCGGGCGAGGCAGACCAGGAGGACGGGGCCGCGCACCCAGCGGGCCAGGTACTCGATCAGGTCGAGCATCCCCTCGTCGGCCCAGTGGATGTCCTCGATCGCCAGGACAACGGGATGCTCGGCCGCGGCGGCTTCCACCAGGGAGCGCACGGCGGAGAAGAGGTTGGCCCGTACCTGCTGCGGGTCCTCGAACTCACCCTGGTCGGCGAAGCGCTCGGGCACCTCGATCCCGAGGGGGCGGGCAAGCGTTGCGGCCAGGCGCTCAGGCGACTCCTCGATGGCTTCCCCTCCTTCCCTGATCGCCGCGGCCAGGAGCTTCTCGAAGCCGTCGCGCAGGCGACCGAAGGCGACCTCGGAGTCGTCCGTGTCGGTGATCCCGAACTGGTCGCGCACGATCTCGCCAAGCGCCCAGTACGCGAGTCCGGAGCCGTAGGCGGGGCAGTGGCCGACGCGCATGAGGGGCGAACCAGGGCGGTCCGTGACCTCTCCGGCCAGCTCGCGCAGCAAACGGCTCTTGCCAACTCCCGCCTGGCCGATCACGGTGACGAGGTGGGCGCGGCCCTCGCGGGTCACCCGGTCAAAAAGCGTGGAGAGGAGTTCGGATTCGTCATCGCGGCCGACCAGCGGCGTTGACGCACGGGTGAGCGTGGTGCCGGCGACCGCGACCCGCACGGCCTCCCAGGCTGGGACGGGCTCGGACTTGCCCTTGAGGTTGAGCGGCTCGAGCTCGGAGTACTCGATCGACTGGCGCGTGAGGCGATGGGTGATCTCGCCGACCGTGACGGAGCCCGGTCGCGCCGCTGACTGGAGTCGCGAGGCGACGTTCACCGGATCGCCGATCACGGTGTAGCCGTCGCCGATCTTGCCGGCGAGGACCTCGCCCGAGTTGACGCCAACGCGCAGCGCGAAATCGACGCCGGGGATCTTGGCATTGATCTCATCCATGGCGTTCTGCATCGCGAGACCGGCGCGCACCGCGCGCTCCGGGTCATCCTCGTGCGCAACCGGCGCCCCGAAGACGGCCATCACGTTGTCGCCGATGTACTTGTCGACCGAGCCACCGAAGCGGGTCACCTCGTCGCCCAGGCGCCGCAGCGCGCGATCGACCATGGACTTGAGCGCCTCGGGGTCCATCCGCTCGGCGACGGCTGTGTAGCCGGAGAGGTCCGCGAACAGCACCGTCGCCTTGCGGCGCTCCTCGGGGTGGGGGTCCTCGGCGGAGCCGCGCTCGGGGGTTGGTGGTGCCGGCCGGGGCTGACCGGAGAGCCCGGTGCCGCACTCGATGCAGAACTTTGCGCCCGGCGGGTTCTCGGTGCCGCAGCTCGGACAGGTGTTCGCGAGCGCGCTCCCGCACGACATGCAAAAGCGGGCGTTGTCGGGATTAGCGGTCCCGCAGCTAGCGCACTCCATCCCCATATGTGCCAGAGGTTACGTGTCAGAACGCACACGCAAAGGTGACGTACCTCACACTCGCACGCCTGCTCCCACCTAAACAGGGTCAGACCCTCTCAGGGTTCAGTCGATCGGGATGTCCTCGATCTTCGGGCCCTTTTCCTCGGGTTCTGTGTCCAGGCGCTCGACGTAGCGGTCGATAACGGCCTTCATCGTCAGGAGCGCCTCGCGCTGGACGTCGAGCCAGCCTTCCTTGAGATCGTCGGACGCCGTTGCCCTCAACACGTCGGCCGCGCGGCAGATCGGGCAGAGCTCGACGCAGTTGAGGTTCGACGTGTGCTGGTCGAGCAGTTCGCGGAGGTCAGGCGGCTGTTGGTTCATCGGCCTCGAATGTGATTGCGAGAGCCCCATTGTCCAGCTTCGCGCCGCGGGTGCGTCGTTTGGCCAGCCCGGGAGGCAGGATCAGCGTCCGTCGCTCGCGCCCCGCGCCCACGACGAGCTCGGAGCCGACCTTCTTCAGTGACACCTGGGAGCGGTCCGTAAAGGGCACCTTGATGCGAAGAGTTGCGGTGCCGTCACCGGCTTCGGAGAACTCGTGCGCAAGTTCGGTGAGAAAGAGGTCGGCGACCTCGCGCTCGGCGAAGAGCTCATCGCCGAGGCGATCGAGCATCTCGGCGCCGATCACCTCGTTCGCGAAGTAGCGGGCCCGGAGGACCGGAACCGGGGCGAAGCCCTTGTCGATCTCGGCAAGGCGCTCGGTCTGGCGCTCGCGCCACGGGCCGAAGTAGCCATCGCCGACCTCGTCGGGAAACAGGCGATTGACGATCACTGCGTCCGTGAGATACCCGTAGAGATTCAGGTAGGTGAACGTTCGCTGCGCTTCGTTGATGACCATTCGGTCCGCGTTCATCACGAGGCGGATCGAAGCGCGTTCGCGGTCGCGGAGGATCTCGTTCATCGCGATCAGGTTGCGAACGAGTCCGTGGACCTCGCCAATCACCTCCTCGCCGGGCAGATCGATGTCGAGGAAGGTCTTCGCAAGCGGCCTGGCGGCGGCGATCATGCGGCCCTCGACGGGGAAGACCTTCTCGAGCCACCACTGGGCAATCTCGGGAAACGACAAAAGACGAAGCGTCTCGCCGGTGGGCGCGCAATCGACTATGACTACGTCGAACTCGCCCGACTCGTGATGGCGCTTTATCTGGAGCAGGCTGAAGAGCTCGTCCATCCCGGGTGGCACCGTCAACTCCTCCGCGGCGATGTCCATCACCCCGCGCTCCATCAGGAGCTGGCCGAGCCAACCCTGCACCCGGCCCCAGTTCGCCTCCATCTCGCGCTGAGCCTGGACCTCCTGACCCCACAGGTTCTCGGCAACCGGCGTTGGGTCTCCATCCAGGTCCGCCCCAAGCGAGTCGGACAGGCTGTGGGCGGGATCGGTTGAGAGCACGACAGTCCTCAGGCCGGAGGAAGCCGAACGCCGAGCGCTTGCCGCGGCCACGGACGTCTTGCCGACGCCCCCCTTGCCTGTGTAGAGAATGGTCCTGGGAACGCTTGTCGCAATGCGCTCTTCCACGATGGCGGGCGAGGCTACCCACTATCGTTGTGCGGCCCGAAACCGACTCGAAAAGGACTTGACTTGAATCGCAGCAAGACCCTTCTGGTCGCCTTGGCCCTCGCGCTGCCCGTTCCGGCAGCGATCGTTGGGTGCGGAGGCGACGACGCGAGCTCAGAGGACCCCGGTGACGTCCTCGCGGCCGCCTTCAACAACGACTCCAAGATCGAGAGCGGCGTGCTCGACCTCAACCTCAACATCGCGGCCGAGGGTGACCAGGGCGGCAGCCTGGACGTCGGCGTGACGGGACCGTTCGCAATGAACCCCGATGATCCGGAGGGGCTCGGCCAGCTCGACCTGGACATCACCGCATCCGGTGATGGCGCGGCCGCCGCTTCGCTCGGCGACTTCGAGGCCGGCGTCACGGTCACCGACGACAACCTCTACGTGAACTACGGCGGCACCGACTACGAGCTCGGCACCGACCAGTTCCAGACGCTCAAGGACCAGGCTTCGGCCACCACGGGCGGCACGGACTCCGGTGACGCCGCCTCTTCGTTCAAGGAGGCTGCGAGCAGGCGATCGAGGCGCAGGGCGGCGACGCTGCCGCGTGCGACTTCGACGTCACCCAGTGGTTCTACGGACCTCTCGAACGAGGGCACCGAGGACAAGGGCGGCGCTGAGGCAACTCATATCGCCGGGTCGCTCAACGTCGAGCAGATGGTGTCGGACCTGTTCCAGCTCGGCTCTTCGGTGCCGGGTGCGACGGGTGGCACGGATCCTTCGCAGATCGAGCCGTTCCTCGGCGTGATCTCGGACGCGATCTCCGATGCCAGCTTCGACGTCTACGCGGCGACCGAGGACGACACTCTCCGCGGGCTGGACTTCTCGCTGGGCGTCGACCCTTCGGCCATCCCGGGAGGCACCGCCGGTGGAGTCGCCTCGGCCAACCTGGACTTCTCGCTCGAGGTCTCCGACGTTGGGTCCGAGCAGACGTTCACGGCTCCGGACGATCCGCAGCCGATCGAGGATCTCGCCCAGCAGTTCGGCGCCCTCGGCGCCCTTGGTGGCGCCGGTGTTCCCGACCTCGGCGGGTCCGGTACCTCGAGCGGCGCCGGTTCGATCGACCCGGAGTGCATCGCCAACGCTCAGGGCGATTCGGACGCGATCCAGAAGTGCCTCGGCTAGGCACGAGCTGAGCTCGATCTCGCTTGAGAGGCCCCGGTGGAAACACCGGGGCCTCTCGTGTGTCTGGGGATAGGCTGGGAGGGGTCGTGGGTCGATTCCTCTTCTCAGCGCAGGGCTGGCCGTACCTGCTCACTCCCTTCATCGTCCTTGCCGTGGTGCTCGACTACGGGTTCGACGCCTCGCCCTCGATCATCTTCATCGCCGCTGCGCTGGGCGTGATCCCCACCGCGGCGCTGATGGGACTCGCGACCGAGGAGCTGGCGACCAAGGCCGGGCCCGGGATCGGCGGGCTTTTGAACGTCACTTTCGGCAACGCGCCCGAGCTCATCATCGCGGTGCTGCTCCTCGCCGACGGCCTGCAGGAAGTGGTCAAGGCCTCGATCGTCGGATCGATTCTCGGCAACCTGCTGTTGGTCCTCGGTGCGTCGATGTTCGTGGGCGGCCTAGGGCGCCAGAAGCAGGTGTTCGACCGCACGGCGGCCATGTCGCAGGCGACGATGCTCTTCCTCGCGGTTGCGGCGCTGACCATGCCGGCGATCTTCGCGCTCGTCGAGGGTCAGGGGCTGCCGAATGTCCACGCTGAGCTCGTCAACCTGAGTCCCGACCTCGAACACCTCTCCATAGGCGTTGCGATCGTTCTCGGACTCACCTACGTCGCAGGTCTCGTCTTCTCGCTTCGCACTCACTTCGACCTCTTCAACCCGCCGTATGTCGAAGGAAAAGCACGAGGGCTTCGGCTGGAGCGTTCAGCCGCTCGGTGATCATGCTCGCGGTCGCGGGCGCCGCCGTCGGGCTCGTCTCCGAGATCCTCGTGGGCTCGATCGAGGAGGCGTCGAAGGGCCTCGGGATCTCCGAGTTCTTCGTCGGCATCATCATCGTCGCCATCGTCGGCAACGCCGCCGAGCATTGGGTCGCGGTGCTTGTCGCGCGCAAGGACAAGATGGATCTCGCGATCAACATCGCGATCGGCTCGGCGGCTCAGATCGCGCTGTTCGTGGCGCCGGTCCTCGTTTTGCTGTCGTTCGTCCTGGGCCCGTCGCCGATGCCGCTGGTCCTGAACGGGTTCGAGCTCGGCGGAGTGGTCATCGCGGTCCTGACAGCCAGCTACATAGCGCAGGAGGGCGAGTCGAACTGGTTCGCGGGCTTCCAGCTCCTGTCCGTATACACGGTGCTGGGCCTCGTCTTTTTCTACGCCTAACCGCCGGCGACTCGGGTAGGTAGAGCCGATGGGCGCAGTCATCCTCCTCCTCGTCGCGTTCGCGGTCATCCTTGCGGGCGCGCTCATCTTCACGAACGCGGTGGAGTGGCTGGGCCGCCGGCTGGACATGGGGGAGGGTGCGGTCGGCTCGATCCTGGCCGCGGTCGGCACCGCGATGCCCGAGACGTTGATCCCGATCGTCGCGATCATCGAGGGCGCGAAGGGTTCGGAGGACGTCGCCGTGGGAGCGATCATCGGCGCGCCGTTCCTCCTCGCGACACTCGCAATGGCGCTCGTCGGCACAGCGGCAGTCATGTACTCGAGCCGGCGCGACCAGGGCGCAGACCTCAAGGCGCACGCTCCAACGCTTGAGCGCGACCTCACCTTCTTCCTCGCGTTTTTCTCGGTCGCGATCATCGTCGGAGCGCTGGGCACTCCACCTGGAGTGCACATCCCGCTCGGTTTCCTCTTCTTCGGCGCCTACCTCCTCTACGTGCGAAAGACCCTGAAGGCGGGCGGAGAGGTCGAGGACGCCGAGAACATCGGTCCCCTCTATCCTCGACCGCACGCCCAACCGCGACGACCCGAAGACGTCGCTCATCGTCATTCAGCTCATCGTCGGCCTGGGCGCGATCGTCGGCGGCGCACACCTCTTCGTCGAGGAGCTCCTACATGTGGCCGAGGACGTCGGGATCGAGCCGCTCGTGCTCTCGCTGATCCTCGCGCCGCTCGCGACCGAGCTGCCCGAGAAGGCCAACAGCTTCTTCTGGGTGCGCGACGGCAAGGACGCGCTGGCGCTCGGCAACATCACCGGGGCGATGGTCTTTCAGTCGACCATCCCGATCACGTTCGGCCTGATCTTCACCGACTGGGACCTGCCGAAGTTCGCCGTCGTCTCAGGGATCCTGGGCGTCGTGGGCGGGGCGATCGCCTACTACGAGCTCCACAAGCAGGGCCGTTTCAAGCTGCCGGCAGTGCTTGCGTGGGCCGGCCTGTTCACGGCCTTCCTCGTCTACGTGCTGTCCTCGTCCTGACGGCGCTGAACGACGAGTGCTGTGCGCGCCGTCAATAGGCTCACGCCCGATGGCGGACTACGGCAAGGACCTCGCGTACATCCATGATGCCGGGTTCCTCGACCTGGCACACCAGGCGACCCCTTTCGTTGTCGACCTCCTGGCGCAGCGCGGCGTCCGCGAGGGGCGGGTCGTGGAGCTTGGATGCGGCACCGGCGCAACCGCGGCGGCGCTGTCGGACGGGGGTCACGAGGTACTGGGCGTCGACGCATCCCGGGCGATGATCGCCCTCGCGCGCCAGCGCGCTCCCGAGGCTCGCTTCCGCGTGGGGTCATGGGTCGACGCCGAAATTCCCGAATGCGACGTTGTCCTCGCCATCGGTGAGGTTCTCGGCTACGTCGGCGCGGCCAACGGCTCCAAGTCGGAGCTTCGCGACCTGTTCGGGCGGGTGCGTACGGCTCTCGGGCCGAAGGGCCTCTTCATCTTCGACCTCGCGACGCCGGGGCGGATCCCCACCGGCGAGGACTCGGCGTTTCGAATCGGCGAGGACTGGGCGATCGTCTACACCGCAACCGAGGACCGGGTCGGCGAGAAGCTCCAGCGCCGAATAACGACGTTTCGCAAGATCAAGGGCGGCGCCACCTACCGCCGCACCGAGGAGGTCCACCGCCTGCGCCTCTGGGAGCCGCGCGAGATCGAGGAGCTCTTGCGCGATGCTCGCTTCAGCGTGCAGACGCGGCGTGGTTACGCGGGCCGGTCATTCGCGCCGGGTCACCGCGTTTTCATCGCCCGTCCATAACCGGGCAACCGCTCTGGTTAAAGCCCCGCTCGCTGCGTTCGAGGCACGGGTCAGCCGGCGGGCTTGGCGAAAAGCGTGGTCGCCAGCAAAAGCGCAGCCAGAAGGCCGTAGCCCGCCGTCTTCCAGGGCGACGAGGTCGTCCGGAGCGCGGTCACGCACTGGACGGAGTAGTAGGCGGCGAAGGCGCGGGACGCGATGGCGACGATCGTGAGCGTTGGGATCGTCCAGATCATCACGCCCGCGGCGAGGCCGGTGACCACGTATGCGACTCGGCCGCTCAACGAGTCGTTGAGGTGATGGAGATTGCCCGCGGCCGCTGCTGTGTCGGCGGTAGCGGCGCTGAACTGGCTGAGGACCGCGCAGATCACGAGGGGCAGGCCGAGGAGGGGCGCCAGGCGCTCGGTGATATCGAGGAGAGTTCCGTCCGGGCCTGCGTCGGACCCTATGCCCATCAGAGGAGTGGCCACCACCACGAAGCCGATGTAGATGGAGGCGGCGACTGCCTGAGAGATGCGAGAGGCCTGGATCCGCGTGTCGGCGTCGAACTCGTCGCCGAGGTAGCGCACCGTCTCAAACCCCTGGACCGTTATCACGAGGCCGCCCAGGACAAGCAGTGTCTGCATGGTGCTCGCGTTCCCACCCGGCGGCAGGTCGAGCCCGCCGCTGAAGAGATTGGCGACGTCGTTCCCGGCGAAAGCGACGCCCAGGATGGTCACGGCGATCAGCACGGCCACCAGGGCGAATCGCTGCATCACGTCGAGCCCTCCGAACCCGCGCATGATCCCGACCGACACGATCACCGCAACCGATGCGGAGGCGATGAGGCTCGTCACGTCGGCGCCCGGCGAGACGTAGCGCACGACGTACTCGGCCATGATCCGCAGGTAGAGGGCGACCGAGATCACGTACGCGACTGCAATCAGGACATCGCTCAGCTGCTCGAGCCTTCTGTCCGTCTCCGAGAGCCCACCCTTCTCGATCCTCGGCTCGAGCACCCGGATGTTCCGGCGGATTGCGCTGCCGATGAACCAGGCGATGCCGGTTACAGCCAGGACACCGACGACGGCATATCGACCCATCGTGCGCTCGAGCAGCGGAACGATAATGAGAAAGCCGCTCCCGAAGATCGAGGCGAGGGGTGTGACGGAGGCGCGAAGCATGTTCGCGCTGCTGCCCGGCCTCGGCCGGATCTAACTTCACTCCGTAGGCGGCGGGAACGAAACGATGGGAGGGTTGTGCTCCTATGGGGTGCTAAAGCCTCCCGACGTTTGGTGTCCGGCTGGGCTACAGGCCGTAGCGCTTCAGGTCTGCGTCCAGCCGTTCGCGGTCCTCGGTGCTCTCGGCTGAGACGGGCGCATCGGCGGATGCCGCGTCGACACCCGCCGTGCGCCACCGACGTAGTCCAAGGAAAATCGCGATCGCGGCGGCGACTACGGCCAGTCCAGGCACCAGCCAAGCTGCCAGGTCGAACCCCTCCGTGCTCGGTTCGGCGAGTACTTCCTCGCCGAACTCCGCGACCAGGCGGTCTTTGATCTGATCCTTCGTGAAGCCCTGCGCGATCAAGTCGCGGATCAGGTTTCGCTCGTCAATCGCCTGCTTCGAGTCGGAGGCGAGCTCGAGCGTTACTCCGCACACCACGCACATGACCTCGTCTTCGACGTCGGGGAGGGTGGTCTGTGGCGCTGGCGTTTGAGCGCCGGCGGCGGGGGAGAGGATCAGTGTGAGTGCGAGCGTCGCCGTCGCAGCGCAGAGGGCAATTTTGCGAATTCGCGCTCGCCCTGCTCCGTAACTGCCACGCATATGTAGAGCGTAGGGAGCGTGAAGTTTGCGCTCGCCCGCCCGCTGGAGTGTTGGCTGGACCGCGCCGCATCTTTCCGTCCGAGGGAGGGCGTACGGTATACGAACATATGTTCGTCAGTGAGACAAGCGCTCGCCGGAACGGAGGGGACCTGCTCCGCGATCTCCCGATCAAACAGCTCGAGCAGCAACTCGAGCGCCATGCGGCGAACGCCAATGCGCAGATGTGCTCCTGGCTTGAGTTGGTCGCCGAGTTCGATCGCCGCCGCGCCTATGCGGACTGGGGGTGTACGACCTGCTCGCAATGGATCTCCTGGCGGTGCTCCGTTTCGCTTCGTTCGGCTCGGGAGCACGTTCGGGTAGCCGGTCGACTGAACGAGTTGCCGCTGATCCATTCGGAGTTCGCCGCGGGCAGGGTCTCCTACTCGAAGGTGCGCGCACTGACCCGAATCGCGACGCCCGAGAGCGAGGAGGAGTTGGTGCAACTTGCGGGTGAGACGACTGCCGCTCAGTTGGATCGCCTGGTGCGCGCTTATTCACGCGCGAGCGCCGCAGCTGCGGGCGAGACCTATCGCAACCGGTTCGTGACGTGGCTCTGGGAAACGGATGGCTCGCTGTCCATCCACGCGAACCTTCCAGCTGAGGACGGCGCGCTCGTCGTCAAGGCGATCGAGGCCGCGTGCGAGGAGCTCCGCGAGCTGAGGGCCGCCGAAGCCGCTGAACGCGCCGAGGCCGCCGCGTGCGAGAGCAATTCCGAAAGCGGTTCCGCGGAACCGCTGCGGCGCGAAGAGGATGGCTATTCGGAATCGTTCATGGGGTCCGTCTCGAGGGCTGAGGGGCTGGTCGCTGTGGCGACCGACGCGCTAGCCGCCCGGCGAAACGGCATCGAATCGAAGCCGGCTGACCGCAACATGGTCGTCGTGCACGTCGATGCCGACGAGTTGTGCGTGGATGGCGATGGCCGGTGTCATATTCGTGACGGTTCGGGATTACCCGCCGAGACCGCGCGCCGTCTCGCATGCGATGCCAGCGTTGTCACCTTGCTCGAACGCGGCGGGGAGCCGTTGTCGGTCGGCCGCAAGACTCGTTCCGTGCCTCCGGCGATTCGAAGAGCTGTTGAGGCACGTGACCAAGGCTGTCGCTTCCCGGGCTGCCACAACACTCGCTACGTCGATGCGCATCACATCCGCCATTGGGCGTCGGGAGGGGAGACGAGCGCAAAGAACCTGCTGATGCTCTGCCGGCGCCACCACCGGCTTGTGCACGAAGGTGGCTACGAGATCCAGGCGCCCGAGGGCGCCGTCGGCAATGTGGTGTTCAAACGACCGGACGGCATGGTCCTGGAGCCGTCGCCCGCGCCGCCGCCGGTTGATCTCGAGGGCGGACCGGGCGATCCGTTGCTGCGGCCGGCCCGTTGCGCACCGGATCCGGCGAGTGCATGGACCTGGACTACGCGGTGCTGGCGATGTTCTCCATCTGCAATCCCCGCACGACCTAGGCGCCATCCTCGATCAGGGGGAGCAGGGTGCTCTGGATCTGGTCCTCGGTGATCGGACCTCGCCAGATGTAGGCGGCGTTGCCGTCAGGGTCGACGAGGATTGACTCGGGGACGCCGGTCATGCCGAGCTCATCGGCGTAATCGCCCGAGCCATCGCGGATGGAGGGGTAGTTCATCTTGAACCCGTGGGCGAAGTCGAGACCGTTTTCTGACGCGTCCTGTGTCTGGACTCCGAGGACGGTGAAGTTGGGGCTGACCTGAGTCTCCTGGAGCTTCACGAGGTCGGGCGTCTCGTCGCGACATGGGCCGCACCACGAGGCCCAAGCGTTGAGAAGGACGTATTGGCCGCGGTAGTCGGCGAGCGAGGCGCTCGCCTCAGGTCCGCCATCGAGGAGTTCGAGCTCGGAGACCGGTACCGCATCACCAACATCCAGATGCGCCTCGTCGCGCTCGAACACTCCGAACGCAAGCAGCGCGATGACTCCGAGGACGGCCATCACGGCCGCGAAAGCTTTCCCGCTCATCTACCCCAAGCGTAGGGAGCTGGGTCGGGAACGTCTCCGCTCCCCGGTCCGACCCGCGGCACGAGGCCGGAGGTGCAAAGAGCAACCGCCGCCGGTCCTCTTGCCCTCCGTCTCGCGCCCGAAACCGAACGTCTACGACGCCTTGCGCTTGGCCTTCGTCTTCGTCGCTGCCTTTTCGATGCGCTGAGCTTCGTCGGCCGCGCGAACCGCGGCTTCCTTTACCTCGAGTGCCTCGGACTTCTTCTCCAGCGCCTCGAGGCGATCGGTCTTGGCTGCCTTGGCGGCCTTCTGTTTTGCCGATCCGGCCTGTGCCTTCACCGATTGCTTGCGATTCTTGGTGGCCTTTGCCACGCGCGCCTTGCGCTCATCGCTTTTTGCGGCAGCGGCTTCCCGCTTTCGCTTGGCATCCTGCGCTGCCTTCTCGCGACGCGCCTGCGCTTCGTCCTGGCGAGCCTCGGTGTTGGCGGCGGCTTCCTGCTTTCGCTCCTCTGCGTTGGTGCGGAGGCGAAGTGCCCGCTCGCGCTCGTCGGCAGCTTCGTCTCGCAGGTGAGAGTCCTGGCGAAGGGCCGGGTCGCGCAAGACGGATGCGGCGGCCCCGCGTACGGCGGCGTCAGCGCGGTCGACCATCAGGCCGAGCGATGCGCTCGTCTTACCCTCGGGGGCGACTTTGAGGATCGTGTCTGCCGGCAAGCGCGCGATGCGAAGCGCGCCGTCGACGGCCTTGGTGGAAAGGGTCTGGGTCATGCGGTCTCCTTGGGATCGATGTCGTCCGCGCGCTCTTCGGCGCGGCGCGCTTCCTGTTCGAGCTGAGTTGCCTGGGCCGATTCTTGAACTTCGGCCGTCTCGGCGCCATCGGCCAGCTGGTCGGCTCTGTCTTCCGCGGCCTCGCGCTGGGACTCCGCCTGGGCGGCCTCGGCGTTTGCCTTTTGGTCTGCTTCGGCCTGGGCGCGGTCGAGGTCCGCGTCGGCGGCTGCCTCTTCACGCTCAGCCGCGACCTCAGCCTGGAGTTGCTCAGTTTCGGCCTTCGTCTCTGCCTGCTCCTCGCGGACGGCAGCATCCTGCTCGAGCTGCTCGGCCTCGGCGCGAGCCTTGGCGGCGTCGGTGTCGGCCTCGCCCTGGGCCTGCTGCAGTCGGCCTTCGCGTGCGAGCTCGTCGCGGCCGAGAGCTTCGCCCGCGAGCTCCTTTGCCTTGCCGATGGCTTTACCGGCTAGCCCGCCGGCTGTGCGCTCAGTGGTTTCTGGGTCGGTCATTCAGTTCCCTTCGTCGAAGTCGTGGCCGCGGCGCCTCTATGGGCGATCCCGTCTGCGGCGCTGAGTGGCGGCCCGCTGATCGCGCGTGAAGGACCGAAGCCCTTCCCTGGAGGCGATTGCAATTGGCCGTGCTCTACGGGTGCCCAGATGAGGCTGGGCTAAACGGCTGCGAGGCGAAAGATCTCGATTGAGAAGAGGGGTTCGAGGCACGTGTTGCTCAAAAACCCGCTCACCCGGCGCCCTGTCGCGCGCTCCACGATCGCGGTAAAAGTAGAGCCGATTTCGGTCTGGAACGCCGAGCGCATGTTCAAGACGATGTCTGGGCGCCCACCGACGATCATGGTCTTTTCGCTCTGTGAGAGTTCGACCTCATCGAGGAGAACGATCACCAGATCGTCGAGAAGGTACACCTGAACCGCCTCGGCGCCGGTTCCGTACGAACTCTCGTGGACCTTCAAGACCTCCCGGGCGATCTCGACGCGAGGATCTTCGGGTGGGGCGGGTATAAGCGGTCCAGACATGAGCTCCTACTACGTAGGCGAGGGAAGCTCAGGCCACAAATCGCGGCGGAGCGCTTCGAGCGCTTGGACTTACGAGTTACCCGCGATATAACTGGGTTAAGCAGGACCCCCGATGAACGACCACGATTCGAAGAGTTCAAAACCGCATGGGCAGGTTCTCACGGAGGTCTCCGAGGGCATGGTTGCCCTCCTCAAAGAGTTCTACGGCATTGGACCGACCCAGGCGAAAACGTATTACTCCGACGACCTGATCGTCTGCCTTCTTCGTGGTGGCTTCACCCGCGTCGAGCAGACGCTCCTCGCCGGCGATCGGGGAAGTGCGGTCATCGAGCAGCGCATGGCTTTTCAGGAGGTCATGCGCGACCGGTTCGAATCGGTGATAGAGCGGGCGACAGGTAGGCCTGTGGTCGGGTTCATGAGCGGCAACCAGCAGGACCCCGACATGATCTGCGAGGTCTTCGTGCTCGGCCCCAGTGACATCCTCGGTGATCACGAGAGCGCCGACATACTGCTGAGGCCGCCAGCCGAATAGGCGAGTTACGGCTGACCTTTGGTGTCGGTTGAGCACGGGATAGAGGCTCTCGACCACGTCTCTGTCCGAGCCTGGAAGGCGCGATGATCCACGGAATTCGGCAGCCTGAGGCCGACGAAGAGCGCGTGACGCTCGACGTCACCTCAATCGGTGTGGTCGACAGTCGTGCCGTGAACCCGGAGAACTACGCCCAGAACGACGGCTGAGAGAGTCAGGTTTTAGACCAGCACTGGAACAGCTCTTTAATTCGTAAAAATATGCGGTAATCTCTTTTACAGAGGGCATTCGCTTTGAGGCCGGGCCGCTTGGGCTTGGCAACGAGACCTGACTTCTGCGTTTCGTTGAACGTCGAGGAGGTCCTATGCCCTGGCCGCTGCCACCCAAGTCCGTTCCCTATGGAGGATCGTCCGCGCCCGTCGTAAGAAGGCGCGCCGGCGACACCATCACCATCAGTCTGCGTGGGACGCTCGACACGCGGGCACTTCTCGAATTCGAGCAGGCGCTCAAGGGCGCCGACGAGAGCGACGCCGCCCAGATCGTGGTTGACGTCGACGAGCTTCTCAGCCTCGACGCTCGCGAGCTTCAAATGATCCTCAAGGCCAACCGGCGCTCGGCACGAAACGGCCACAGGCTGCGCATTACCCCCGGTAAGGGTCACGTCGCGGACATCTTTCGTCTGGCGGCTCTCGATCAGGCGCTTCAGTTCGACGGCGATCTCACGGGCGCCGTCGAATGAATGTCGATACGGCTTCTCGTCGTGGAGTCGCGGATGAGCGTCTGCTTTTGGCGCGGTACGCAGCACACCCCAGCATCGCGCTCGAGGCCGAGCTTGTAACCCGCTTCGCCCCGCTCTCGCAATCTCTCGCGCGCCGTTACCGAGGACGCTCTGAAAACGGCGACGATCTCTCACAGGTAGCGAGCTTTGGACTGGTGAAGGCGCTTCGGCGCTATGACCCGGCGGTGGGAAAGCGGTTCGCCGCGTTTGCGACGCCCACGATCCTCGGCGAGCTGAGGCGCCACTTTCGCGACAACTCCTGGCGGCTCCACATGCCGCGCTCGATTCAGGAGACTTCGCTAGCTGTCGACCGCGTGTCGGCCGAGCTACTTGAAGAGCTGGGCAAGGTTCCGACGGCGGACGACATTGCCGCACGAGCCGGGATCGATGCCGAGGACGTAGCCGAGGCGCTCGCAGCCAAGATTTCGCAGCAATCGTTCTCCCTGGACATTCCCACCAGGTCCGATGACGCCGAATCGCCGACAGTCCTCGAGACCGTCGGGCGCGAAGACCTCGGATACGACAAGGTCGAGTCGCAGCTGGCCGTCGAGCAGTGCGCTGGGCTGGGGGAGCAGGAGGAGTCCGTCCTGCGCATGCGTTTCGTCGACGAGCTCAACCAGCACGAAATCGGCGACCGGCTGGACATTTCCCAGATGCAGGTCTCTCGCATCCTGCGACGGGCGCTCGCCAAGTTGCTCGAGGCCGTCGGGGGCGACGAGAGACCGAATGGCGTGCGGAGCCTGGAGGACACCACGCCAAACGCTCGTTTCCCAAACGGGCGAACCCGCAGGCGAAGGGCCACCGCGCCGTAGCCGCTTTGCCGATCCGCAGAGTCGTTCTAAGATCGAGCCTCACGCGGGAGTAGCTCAGTTGGTAGAGCACCAGCTTCCCAAGCTGGGGGTCGCGAGTTCGAGCCTCGTCTTCCGCTTCGGACCAGACAGTCGGCATCGGACCAACGAAGGGGAACAGTGAAGATCAAGACAGCGGCAATTATCTCGGCGGTGGCTCTGTTCGGAGCACTCGGGATCCCAAGCCCGGCGGACGCCGCCAAGGGCAAGGCGTCGACCAAGATCACGATCCAGGGTGGCGGCAGCGTCGGCGGCTACGTGAAGAGCTCGAACGAGTCGAAGTGCGCGAACGGCCGCAAGATCATCGTCTTCCGCGTCAAGAATGGTAGCTCGGAGAAGGTCGGCTCGGACACCGCGCAGGCGAATGGCAACGGCTACCAGTGGAGCGTCGGCAACCCCGGCAACGGCAAGTACTTCGCGAAGGCGAAGGAAACGTCGAAGTGCGAGGGCGACGTCTCGAAGACCGTCAAGGTCTAGTTCGCCCCACAGATCGTTTGGAATGCGCCCGGGCCGCTCGGCCCGGGCGCCCAGGAACCAAGCGGCGTAAGTACCTCAGAGACAACTGCGCGCAATGATGAGTGGCGTGTCTCGCCCCTGGCTCTGGCCGCTCGTTGTCGCCGCGCTCGCCGTGCCGATCGTGGCGGGCTTTGCGGTCGCAGGCCCACCGCTCGGGCTCGGCTTGGGTGCGGTGGCGACGGCCGTGTTGCTCGGTGCCGCAGCGCGCATGGTCGACAAGGGAACGATCGAGACCGCCACGGCCCGCGACATGCGCCGCCGGGTGCTCGTCGTCGTCATGACCGAGCTCGATGACCCGCGAGCGGTGGAAACTTTCCGCGAGGCCGGCGAGTATGACCGCCCCGGCAACGAGGCCGAGATGCTCCTGCTCGCGCCCGCAACGGCGGGCGTGCTCGACCGCTGGGCTGTGGATGTCGGGAGGGCTCGCGAAGAGGCGCAGCGAAAGCTCGTGCTCACAACGGCGGCCCTGAGCACGGACCGGGTCAGAGTCCGCTCAGCCGTGGGCGACCCGGACCCGGTACTTGCCGTCGAGGATGCAATGCGCGAGTTTGCCGCCACCGAGGTGATCATGGTCGCGAGCGCGGGAGACGAGGCTGCCGAGCGCGCTGCCGAAGAGCTCGGTGACCGCCTTCGCCAGCCGCTCCAGCGCGTGGTCGTAGATTCCAGCGCGTAGTGCTGGTCTGACCAGCACTACGCGCCGGGCATCTAGGCACCCGGAGGCGCCCAGCCGATCAGGTGGCGCCCAAGTCCTCGTTGATCTTGTCGATTGCCTCACGGATACGACCTTCGATGTCGCCGACGTCCTTGGAAAAGTGTTGAGCGAGCGATGACGACGGCCCCTTTGCGACAACTTTTTCAAGCGATCCGAACAGTTTCCCCAGATCTTCATATGCCTGCACCAGTTCCGCATGGCTCTCCTCTGCTTCCGAAGGCACGTCCACGGAGTTGAGTTCATCGACCGCTGTCGCGATCTTTGACTCGACCTGGCGTAGAGCTTTGATCGACTCTTGAGGATTGACGCTGTCGGTTGGTGAATAGCTGCTAAGTGCCTCATCGATATCCGCCTGGATATCGCTTACGTTTGACACATACTCATCCTTGTCCTGCGCAGTGCTGCATCCCACAAGTACGAGGGCGGTAAGGACTGCAAGGACGTTGGCGGGCTTGAGCAAGTCGTTCCTTTTCGTGTCGGTGTCCCGGACTAGCGGCGCATCCTAAACCTCGCGTCGGGTGAACCGCAGCGATCAAGCGTCCGTAGTCTCAGGTGGATGCGCACGCGCCTCGCGACAGCCGCCGTGCTCGTGGCCCTGCTGGGGACCGCGGTGGCCGCCTGCGGTGATGATGAGGGAGCCCCGCCCGGCGAGCCGGTCGCTCAGAGTGAGAGCGTCCTCACCGGTTCGCTGCCCCTGCTGAACGGCGACGAACAGGATCTGTCCGAGTACGAGGGCGACGTCGTCCTGGTTGTGAACACGGCCTCCGAATGCGGATTCACACCTCAGTTCGAAGGGCTTCAGAGCCTTTACGAGGAGCGCAGGGACGATGGCTTCGTGATCCTTGGGTTCCCGGCCGACGACGTCGCGGGCCAGGAGCCTCGAGACGATGCTGCGATCGGGAAGTTCTGCAAGGCGAACTTCGGCGTCAGGTTCCCGATGTTCGCCAAGTCAGACGTTGTCGGCGAGTCGGCCAACACGCTCTTTCAGCGCCTCGGCGATGTCGCAGGCGAGCCCACGTGGAACTTCAACAAGTACCTCCTCGACCGCGACGGGCGAGTCGTCGAGCACTACACACAGGGGACTCCGCCGGAGGATCCCGAGCTGAACCGGAAGATCGACGAGCTGCTCTAGCGACAGGGCGAGATGGCGATCGTCGTCGCAGCCGGTTCGCCGGTTGCGCTTAGCTTTGCCGTGAGTGATCGCGTGCGATGGCGGTATTGCCAGTGGGAGTGGGGGAGATCGATGTCGTTGACGCTCACTGCACAGGGAACGAAGCGATGCTTGAGCGCGCCGAGCGATGCGCGCAGCGTGTAGCGCGTCCCGGGCCTTCCCTGGATGTCGATCCGCCATCCATGTCGGCCGGCCTTGGATGTGGCACGTCCGTGTGCTCCCAGGGCTGACTTCGATCGCCCGCGCGGAAACGCGAGCAGGGTCAGGCGCCTGCGACGATCGGCGAGGCGAACGACCCCGGGGGTTTCCTTGCCGTACGGGGAGAGTGTGTCGATGTCCGCCGGGAGCATGGGAATCACCGCGCCGGCTCGCACCATCAGCGGCAGCCTGTCAAGCGGCGCGGGAACGGTCACTTCGCGGCCGCCCCTTAGCGCCTTCGAGCGTCGCGACGGCACAAAAGCTCCGTCACGCTTACGAAATCCAACGGTCTGCCAGAAATCGATCCATCGCCCGCGCGGCAGGTACAGGTCCTTCTCCGTTACGCCGGGTTCGGTGACCGGAGCCGCGAGCATCGACGGCCCGAACATGTACTCGTCCTCGCGGGTGACGGCTTCCGGATCGCGAGGGGAGACGAGCGCAAGGTGTCGCATCAGCGGCAGGCCCGTTCGGCGATATGTGCGGTCGGCGGCCTGGAGATATGGGTTGAGCTGCGTGTGGAGCTTCGCGTAGGTACGCCAGATCCCGATTGACTCGGGCTCCCAGATCTGCGGCCGGTGGTAAGACGGGAAGGCGAGACCGCCGCCCTTCGTTCGCATCACGGCCGATACGGCGCCGAACTCGATCCACCTCTGGAGAAGCTCCGGCGTGAGGTTCTCCATCGGCCCGTAGGTGTTGTAGCCGCCGATGTCCGAGCCCCACCGGCTGACTCCGGACAGGCCGATCGACAGCGCCTCCTTGACGGCGGATGTAAGGCCGTCGTAGCCCCAGACCGTGGTGTTGTCGCCGCCCCAGACGATGTCCGAGCATTTCGCGGTGCCCGTCCAGCCCGAGCGGTTGAACCGGGCGACGGGCTTCGGCAGACCCTTGGCGATCCGGTACGCCGCGCAGTGGTAGGTGGTCGGGAAGCGGTTATGCATCTCGGCTCCGGTTGTGCCGTCGGCCGAGACCGAGTCGGGCGGGGTCCATTCGCCGAAGTCCTCCATCCACCCGTCGTGGCCATCATCGACCAACCTCGCCGATGCGGTCGGCGTAGAAATCGCTCGAGCCGTCGGCTGTGAAGTCGATCTGGGAGAGCGGCTCGACGGTGAAACCCGCTGGCCCGGAGCCGCCGACGAAGCCTGTGTACGAGATACGGAAGCCCGCCAACCGGCAATTGCTGGAGGAGCCCGGCCGCGGCGGCGTTGGAATAAAGGGGCTGGTAGCTCACGCAGACCTTGGGGTTCAGGTATGCGAGGTGTGCAAGGCCCTGAGAATGGAAGAACTCGTTGCGCTGGGCGAGGTAGGCCTGGGCGTCGCGGTGGGCGCCGCACGGGAGGTAGTGCATCTGAGTCTCGGCAGCTGAAACCGGCGCATCCGCGTCACGAAGGAGGCCCGTCCACTCCGCCTCATCGGCGAGGTCGATCTGATTCGCCTGCCCGGTCTGAAACCACGGGCCGTAGAACCACGGGGCGCGGGCGCGTGGCTGGCGGCCCGTCGCCGCGGTGAACCGGCGGAGTGCTTTTGCCGGGCTCGGGCCCGCGAAGAACCTGAGGCGCAGGTTCGGCGCGTCGGCCTCAAGGCTCCATTCGCCCGGAGTCTCGGAGCCGAGCCTGAAGTGGCTGGTCTCGTCGTTGTCTATCAGGACTCCGTAGCCCTCGGTCGAGAGCATCCACGGCACCGGGAAATAGGTCGCGTCGTCGCGGTCCGACGTGGCCCAGGGCGGCAAAAACGGCTTGGGAAACTGGCGATCCTCGGGACGAACGGCGCCATCCGACGTGTAGTTCTCAACGTCGAGGCCGGTCATGTCGACCGCGTTTGAGCGCTCGCCAAAACCCAGATAGCTCTCATCCGGCGCGGCTTCGAACCCGATGCCGGTTGCATCGACCCCGTTGAGTGGGCGGGTGGGCGTGGCTTCAAGCGAGATCACCCCTCTCCCCGAGGGGGCGATGCGGACCGCGAGCGTGCCGCCAGCAGGGTCTGTCGTTGCGACGGTCGCGACGGCAGCGCTGCCATCGCGCGTGAGCACTGTCGCTGAGGTCGCGTGCGCCCAGCCCGTCGCGGTGCGAAAGCCGAGGGGCCCAGATGGTCCGGATCCCGCGGAGGTCGATTCGCTGACAACGGTGCGGCCGCGGGCGTCGGTGAGCGCGACGTGCCATGGATCGGCCGTGATCACTGCGCGCAGCGACGGACCCGCCTTGACGGTGACGCTGTCAGCGGCCGTGGCGGTTGACGCGCCGTGGCCGAGCGCGAGGACGCACACGATGATCATTGACGCCCGCCGTCCCACGATGAGAGCCTAAACCTGCACCTGGCTCCGGGGCGTAGGTTCGCTCAAATCCGCTCGAGCGGCACGACGTGACTGACAATGTGCGGATCCGCGCCGTGTAGATGGACGGCGACGGCGGGAGGGTCGCCACCCATCCGCAGCTGCTCCTTGCGCCCGAAGTCGAGCTCGACCTGCATGTGGCAGCTCGGACCGACAAAAACCGGAACGCCGCCGATCTGTCCTGTCGCTATGCGGTGGATGTGCCCAGTGACGATCAGCTCCGGCGCGATTCCGCGCTCGAACAGGTCGCGTAGAGCGTCGCGGTCCGCCTTTGTCAGGCCAATCTCGTCGAACTCGTGAAGGCCGACGCCGATGGGTGCATGGTGCATCGCGAGGATCGTTGGGTCCTCGGCCGATTCGAGTTCGCGCTTGATCCAGCCGATGCGCTCGCCGATCGAGCCCCCCGGCTTTCGGGGATCGTGGTGTCGACGTTCACCACCCGCACCGGGCCGCAGTCCACGGCGTAGTCGAGGAAGTCACCGGCGCCTGCGATGCCCGGGTGGTCATCGAACGCGGCACGGAGGTTCTCGCGCCGGTCGTGGTTGCCGGGGATGGGATGAACGGGCATCGGCAAAGGCGCCAATCAGCTCTCTGACGAGCGCGTATTCGGCGGGCTCGCCGTCGCAGGTGAGATCTCCTGTGAGTAGAACGGCGACCGGCGCCGGGTCGATTGCGGCAACGGCTTCGACCGCCTGCCGAAGCGCGCGCTGGGAATCCTCGCCGGCATGCGCCCAGGTGGACGTGCGGGTCCGAGATCTGCGCGATCGACGCTGTGAGCGTCGGGCCTCACGAAACCGGCGGCAGCTTGTCCGCCCACGGGCTTTCGGCCTCGAGCTGGGCGGCGAGCGAGAGCAGCGTGGCCTCGTCGTTCGGCCGGCCGATGAGTTGCACCGCGAGCGGCATGCCCTCCTTCGGTAAGCCGATCGGCACCGAGGCGGCCGGGTTGCCGAGGTGGTTCCACGGGCCCGTGAAGGGATAGGTCCGGCTCATCCCGATCAGCGTCGTCAGTCGCGCCCGTCGCCGGCCCAGCGGCCGACCTCGACCGCGGTCTCGCCGGTCATGGGCGTCATCAGGACGTCGCATGTGCTCGAAGATCGAGAGGATGCGCCGCGCGTCCTTGCCCTCGCCGCGGCGCGCGCGCTTGACGCACGCGCCCGCCGCTCAGCCGCCGAGCCTGGCGAACCCTTGGTCCGGTCCTCCAGGCGCTCGGGGTGGGGAACGCGGTCGAACTCGACCTTGATGCCGTTGAGGAAACGCGGCGTGAAGTTGTTGCCGATGAGGCCCCAGTCCGGGTCTTCGCGTCTCGACCGCGTGGCCGAGGTCGGCGAGGACCTCGGCGGTCTCCTCGACCGCGTGGGCCACCTCTCCGTCAGAGGCCGCCGGCGGCGGCGAGGCGCGGGCGGCCTTGGTCGGTCCAGGCGATGCGAAGCGGCTGGGGCTTGGCGTGAGCCGCCTCGACGAAGCTGTGGTCGGGAGGGGCGGGCCGCCGGGAACGCCGCCGTGGCAGACGTCGAGCCAGAGCGCGGAGTCCTCGACCGTCCGCGTCACGCAGCCCGTGACCGACAGGCCGTGCCAGTGCTCGCGCGCGGGCGCGAGCGAGATCCGGTCGCGCTGCGGCTTGATTCCGAAAAGGCCGCAGAGCGCCGCCGGGATGCGGATCGACCCGCCGCCGTCCGACGCGGTGGCGCCGGCGCAGAGGCCGGCCGCGGTCGCGGCGGCCGAGCCGCCGCTCGAGCCGCCGGGCGTCCGTCGAGGTGTCCCACGGGTTGCGCGTGATCCCCCAGGTCTTCGGTCTCGGTGAAGCCGCAGATCGCCAGCTCGGGCAGGTTCGTCTTGCCGAGGATGATCGCCCCGGCGGCGCGCAGACGGCGGACCATCTCGCCGTCGGCCGCTCGCGGGCTCGTCGAAGCCCGTTGGTGCCCCAAGCGGTCACCTCGCCCTCGAGGTCCTCGGTGTCCTTGACGCGCGATCGGCACTCCGGCGAGCGGCATGCGATCGGCCTTCGCCCGCGGCGAGCCGCTCCTCGACCTTGCTTCGCCTCCTCGCGGGCGCGGTCTGCGAGCACGATCGCGGAAGGCGTTCAGCTCGGGGTCGAGGCGATCGATGCGGTCGAGGTAGAGATCGACGAGCTCGGTGGGCGTGACGTCCCCTGCGCGGACCATCCCTGCCTGGCGGGCGATGCCCGCGAAGGCCAGGTCGCTCATCGCGCGGGACCATATTGGTCGCAGTCGGTCGGCTTGTCAGGTCGGCTGCGCCGTCGGGCGGATCAGCATCTCGTTCACGTCGACGTGCTCGGGCTGGCCGAGCGCGTACATGACGGCGTTCGCGATGTCCTCGTCCTCCGAGCGCGTTCTCCGGCTTGTTGTCGAAGAACGGCGTGTCGACCATGCCGGGCTCGATCAGGGTCACGCGGATGCGCGTGGTTGTCGTGCATCTGGCGGAGCTCCTGGCGCAGCGCCTCGCCCATTGCGGTCACCGACCACTTGGTCGCCGAGTAGAGCGAGCCGGGCAGGGCGCGGCGGCCGGCGACCGAGCTGGTGATCACGAAGTGGCCGGTGCCCTTCTCGAGCAGGTGGGGGAGGGTGGCGCGGATCGTGTAGGCGACGCCGAGGACGTTGGTGAGCACCATCGAGCGCCACTGCTCGGGCGACTCCTCGAGAAAGCCGCGGGCGGCGCCGAAGCCGGCGTTGGCGAAGACGGCGTCGAAGCCGCCGAACGCGTCGGTCGCGGCTGCGACGAGCGCCTCGCAGTCGGCCCACTCGGTCGACGTCGCAGCGCGACGGCGATCGCGCTTCTCCGGACCGCCGAGCTCCTCGGCGCAGCTTGTCCAGTTCGTCCTTCGCGGCGGGCGGCGAGCACGACGCGGTAGCCCGCATCGACGGCGTGGCGGGCGGTTTGCGCACCGATGCCCGAAGAGGCACCGGTGATGACGAGGACTGGTGAATCGGGCATCATCCGAACCTACCCGGGTGTAGGTTGGACCCAACCGACACATTGGGGGTTTCAATGTACGTACGTATCGTCAGATTCACCGACGCCGACGACGAGCGCATAGCCGGACTTCGTCAGCGGCTCGAAGAGAACGACGGCCCGCCGGAAGGCGTGACGTCGAGTGGCATTCGCTTCTATCACGACGCGGATCAGAAGACGGCGGTGGTTGTCCAGCTCTTCGATTCGCGTGAAGATCTCGAGTCGAGTGAGAAGGTGCTGGAGGCGATGGACGCGGGTGAGACTCCCGGGACCCGCGCCTCCGTTGACCGCTGCGAGGTAATCGCTGAGTTGAACGCCTGACCCACCGGGGTCGCGGGCCGGTGAGCCGGCCGGCCCGCGAAGGGCTCCTGCGATAATCAGGGTCCCGATGGACCCCGATCGCAAGCGGAAGATCCGCCTCGTCGTCGCGCTGAGCGCCGCCGTGCTTCTGGCCACTGCGCTGGTCTACACGTCGTTTAGCGCGTCGACCGAGCGCGAAGTCGCCGTCCGAGCTGCTGGCCGAGCACGTCCGCCGGCTGCTTCGAGGTCTACGGCCAGGTCGTCGACGGCTCGGTTGCCCACGACGGCACTGAGCTCAGCTTCGAGATCGCCGACCCGCGAGGACTCCTCCGCAGCGGTGCCGGTCGACTACGAAGGCCAGGTGCCCGACCCGTTCCGCGAGGGTCGCGACGTGATCGTCACCGGCGAGATGGTCGACGGCACGCTGGTCGCAGAGAAGGACAGCCTGATCACCAAGTGCCCGTCCAAGTTCTCCGACGAGGCAGCCGAAGACCCGGACCACGTGGTCATCGACGACATCCGCCTCGTGATCCGGGCGGCCGGGCCATGAGAGACGCTCGGCCTTGCCTGCCTGATCGGCGCGCTCGCCGCGTTTGCCTACGGCGCGGGCGCGGCGCTCTACGGCGGACAGCACGCCGACCGCCGCTGGGTCGACTCGGCCCGCCGCGCGCGTCTACGCGGCCGCGGCCTCCTGACGCTCTGCGTCGTCATCCTCGAGGCGGCGTTCCTCCGCTCGGACTTCTCGTTCGCCCTCGTCGCCGACCACTCCTCGACGACGACGCCACTCGGCTACAAGATGACGGCGCTCTGGGGAAGCCAGGGCGGGTCGCTCCTCCTGTGGGCGTGGGTCCTCTCTCTCGCCTCGTCGGCCGTCCTCTTCGCGACCCGCCACAAGCACCGGGACGTGGTGCCGTGGGCGACCGCGGTCCTGTGCGGCCTCGGCGTCTTCTTCACCGGCCTCATGCTCCTGGCCGGCGGTGCCAACCCGTTCGAGCAGCTCAGCCCGGTCCCGGCCGAGGGCATGGGGCTGAATCCGCTCCTTCGCCACCCGGCGATGGCGATCCACCCGCCCATGCTCTATTCGGGCTACGTCCTCTTCTCGATTCCGTTCGCCTTCGCGATCGGCGCGCTCAAGGCGCGGCGCCTCGACACCAGCTGGATCCGCTCGACCCGGCGCTTCGCCCTGCTCGCCTGGATCTTCCTGTCCATCGGCATCCTGCTCGGCGCGGGCTGGTCGTACGTCGAGCTCGGGCTGGGGCGGCTACTGGGGGTGGGACCCGGTCGAGAACGCGTCGCTCATGCCGTGGCTTGTCGGCACCGCCTTCCTCCACTCGATCATGGTCCAGGAGCGCCGCGGGATGCTGAAGGTCTGGAACGTCTCGCTGATCTGCGGCACGTTCGCCCTCTCGCTCCTCGGCACCTTCCTGGTGCGCTCGGGGATCCTCCAGTCGATCCACGCGTTCGGCGCGTCGACGGTGGGCACGCCGCTACTGACTCTGATCGCCGTCGTCCTGGCCGGCTCGACCGCACTGATCGTGTCCCGGCTTCCCGACCTGAGGGCAGAGCGCACGGTGCAGTCCCTGGCCTCGCGCGAGTCCGTCTTCCTCGTCAACAACCTGCTCTTGGTGGGGCTCGCGCTCGTCATCTTCTGGGGCACGTTCTTTCCGCTGATCTCAGAGGCGCTGACCGGCGAGAAGTCGACCCTCGCCGCGCCGTGGTTCGATCGCTACGTCACGCCGCTCGCGATCCTGCTCGTGCTCTTCACCGGCATCGGCCCGCTCCTCGCCTGGCGCAAGATCAGCGCCGGCAAAGCGCTTCGTCTGTTCGGCCCCCCGGTGGGTTTTGGGGCCGTGGTCCTCCTCGCGTTGCTCGCGTTCAGCGACTCGAGCTCGAAGCCGCTGGCGCTCGTGATGTTCACGTTCGCGGCGTTCGCCGTCGGAGGCCTCGTCGGCGAGTTCATCCGCGGCGCTTCGGCCCAGCGCGCTCTGTCGGGCGGCTCCTGGCTCGGCTCGCTTACCCGGGTCGTCGCGCGAAACCGGCGCCGCTACGGCGGATACGTCGTCCACGTTGGCGTGATCATGGCGTTCGTGGCCGTGGCTGCGTCTTCCAGCTTTCAGACCTCTAGCGACGTGCGGATGCTGCCGGGCGACTCCGCGACCGTGGGTGATTACGAGCTCACCTACGTGAAGCCGACCTCCTACATCGACAACGCGGAGCAGCGGCTCACCTTCGGCGCCCTGGTGGAGGTGCGCCAGGGCGGCAAGCTGGTCCAAACCCTCACGCCCAGCCGCAACTACTACTCGTCGCAGTCCTCGGGCACGGTGCGCGGATTCTTCGAGGGCGAGGCGACCAGCGAGGTCGGGCGCTCAGGTGGCCTTGATCAGGACCTCTGGACCGCGATGCGACCCGATCTGACCGACCCGAGCATCGACGGCTTCATCAACGAGGCGGACGCAAAGATCGACCGGGCGACCATTCCGGATGAGCTTCCGGACCCATCCACTCCAGGTGGCGTCGAGACCATGCGCCAGATCGGCGAGGCCCGGGCGAACCTGCAGGGGACGGCTATCGCCGGTCTGACGGCCCGGTACGAAGACGGACAGATCCCTGTCGACTTCCGCATGAACGTGAACCCGCTCGTCCTGTGGATCTGGATCGGCGGCGCGGTCGGTGTCATCGGCGGCCTCATCGCGATCTGGCCGGCGGCGTCCGGGCGCAGGCGTCAGGTTTCCGACGTCTACGCGGCCCGGCTCGCCAAGGACCTGGGCCGCGCCTAGTCCGTCACTAGCCTCCGGCGTCCGATGGAGGTAGTGCTCTACGCCCTGTTCGTGATCGCCGCGGTGGCGCTCTTCGTCTCGATTCCGCTTCGGCCGGGCGCAAAGGCTGACACGGAGCGGATCGAGGATCCCGAGCGAGCCGAGCTGGAGGCTCGCAAGGAGTCGAAGTACCGCGAGATCCGCGACGCCGAGCTCGACCGCGAGCAGGGCAAGCTCAGCCGGAGGACTGGGCGCGAGCCGACGCCGAGCTACGGCGCGAGGCGATCCAGATCCTGCGGGAGATCGACGAATACGAGGCGCGCGAGGCCTAGCCGCTCTGCCGAAGGCCCCGGTAACTAGAATCGCCGCCGCGATGGAATCAATTCTCTCAGGTCAGTCCAGGTACTCGTCTCGTTCATCCTGATCGTGCTCGTCCTGCTCCACTCGGGTAAGGACGCGGGCCTTTCGGGCGCCTTCGGCATCGGCGGCGGTGGCAGCGCCTTCGGCGGCGGGTCGCTCGTCGAGCGCAACCTCGACCGCTGGACGATCTTCTTCGCGATCGTGTTCGTCGTGAACACGCTCGTACTCCTCAAGCTCTAGGGCGTCATGCGCGTGCTCGCGCGGAGGGAGCGGGTCTGTGCTTTCGCCAGCGCTCGCAACCGCTGCGCTCGTCGCCGGGTGCGGTGGCGGCAGCGACCAGGGAACGCCAGCACTCACGGGCAACGGGCCTCCCGGCGAAGGGCGGGACCCTGGTCTGGGCGGTTGCCGACAGCGCTTCGAGCCCCGATCCTCTCGAAGCGGATACCCGCGTCGAGTCCCTCATCTCGCGTCAGGTGAACGAGCCCTTGACGGCGAAGGTGTCCGGCCCGTTCGATCCGGAGCGCAGCGTCTCCGGCCTGGCGCGGAAGGCGAGGCCGTCCGACGGCGATTCGGTGTGGACCTTCGAGCTCCGAAGCGGCGTGCGCTTCCAGGACGGCACGCCGTTCAACGCGGCGGCCGTGAGAGCGAACGGGATCCGCTGGCAGACCACCGCGGCGGGAAGGGCGGCGCTTCCCGGCGTTATTGCGGTCGCGGCGCCACGGCCCGACGAGATCCAGTTCGTCCTGTCCGCGCCGGATCCGTCGTTCCCGAATCGACTTGCCGCTCCCGAGCTGGGGATCGTTTCGCCGGACGCCCTCCAGCCGAGCTCCGGGGAAGGCGCCGTCGTCACGCGCTCGCAGGAGACGGGCACGGGCCCGTTCGAGGTCCGCGAGCGCAACGCCACCTCAACGCTGCTCGCGCGCAATACCTTCTGGTGGGGAGGAGCCGTCGGCGAGGATCTCGGTCCCGCACTCGATCAGATCGTGTTCCGGACGGAGCCGAGCCCGGCCCTCCGCCTTGCGATGCTCGACGCGGGCGAGGCCCAGCTCGCCGATGAGCTCAACCGCGAACAGGCCGATCAAGCCAAGAGCGATCCGCTTCTCAGCGTGCTGCGCGGCCCCGGCGAAACCTGGCTCGGAATTGAACGGTCGGTCCGAGGAGTCGAGTCGGCGCGGGAGATCCCGTCGCTCTCCGGCGCCTGGCTGACCAGCGTAAGCGTCGCGAACTGAGCTGGGTCAGCCTTGGAGGCAGACGCCGGAATCGAACTCCGGTGACTTCCAACGGGCTCAGCTCCTCGTATCGCGGTTTTGCAACGGAGTCTCGCAAACGACTGAGCCCCCGCGCCGGGCGGGGGCTCATCGATGCGGCTGAGAGGACTCGAACCTCCACGGCCTTATACAGGCCACAAGGCCCTCAACCTTGCGCGTCTACCAATTCCGCCACAACCGCTTGGCCGGCGCGATTGTAGTGGTGCGTCAAGGCATGCCCTGCCGGATCGCGCCGCCTTGCATCCGTCCGGAGGGGTGGCTACTGTTACGAACATGTGTTCCCGTCCCAGCACCACGACCCGCTGTAGGAGGAGACCCGCAATGGACCTGACGAAGCGCCAAAAGGAGATCTTCGACTACATCCGCAAGTACGCGGCGAAGACCGGCTACCCGCCAACGGTGCGCGAGATCGGCAAGGCCGTCGGCCTCACGTCCTCCTCGACCGTCCATGCTCACCTTGCGAACCTCGAGAAGATCGGGCTCCTCCGGCGCGACCCCACCAAGCCCCGCGCGATCGAGCTTCTCGTCGACAAGGCCAAGCAGGCGCTCGGCGGCAAGGGCCTGCCACTGCTCGGCGAGGTCGCTGCCGGCGAGCCGATCCTCGCCGAGGAGAACATCGAGGAGTACCTCGAGCTTCCGGACATGATCGGCGGCGAGGAGGGCGACTACATCCTCCGCGTGCGCGGCGACTCGATGAAGGACGCGGGCATCCTCGCGGGCGACTACGTGGTCGTCAAGCAGGCCGACGATGCGTCGAACGGCGAGATCGTCGTTGCCCTGCTCGAGTCACGAGGCCACCGTCAAGCGCTTCTATCGCGAGAAGGACGAGATCCGCCTCCAACCGGAGAACCCCGCCTACAAGCCGATCCGGACCCGGGAAGCTCAGCTTCTCGGCAAGGTGGTCGGCGTCTTCAGGAGCGTCTGACATGCCGGCCGCCGTTCCGCGGAGCCGTCAGCGCTCGGCGCTATTCCTTGACGACCGGCCCCGCATTCTCGGCACGATCGAGCCACGCCGGTTCTCCGAGCCGGGCCGGTTGACGCTCGAGCAGCGAATCCACGGGACCTGGACGCAGCTCGTTGAGGCAGGCGCGGCGGATTGCCCGGTCTGCGCCGGCAAGCTCATCGCTGGATCTGGCTGCACGGCCTGCGGCTCCGCTCTCACCTGAGAACGTCGCTCAGCCGACGTCTGCGCCCAGGCTCGCGATCGCCTCTTTGCGGTCGCGGAGGATTACGAGCTCCTCGGTCAGCCCGGTGAGCTCGAGTGTCCTGTCGATCGTCGGGTTGTGGCCGACGAGCGCGAAGCCCATCCCGAGGTCGAGCGCGCGCTGTCGCGCTCCGAGTACCACGGCGATCGCTGTGGAGTCCAGAAACGTGCAGCGTTTGACGTCGATCAGCAGGGCATGTGGCTTCTCGCCGAGCGCGCGATCGGTGATGGCGATCCCGAGGTCGCGCATGGAGCCGTCGAAATCGCCTTCGATCTCGATCAGGTAGAGGCCGTCATCGACCCATCCCCCCGAGATGGCTCCGTTGGTCATGCAAGTTCTTTGTTACCCCGGAAACGGTGTGTCTGACACCGAGCCCCATGCGCGTACCATTGGTGATGCAGGCTGCACGGTCGCGGGAGGTGACTCTCGAGGAAAGTCCGGACACCGAAGGGCATGACGGTCGGTAACGCCGACCCGGGGAAACCCGCGGGAAAGTGGAACAGAGACAGACCGCCGATGGCGCCCGACACGCGTGGGGCGTACAGGCAAGGGTGAAACGGTGCGGTAAGAGCGCACCAGCGCTACGGTGACGTGGCGGCTGGCCAAACCCCGTCAGGTGCAAGCCCAAGCAGGATCGATGACCCGGCCCGGCGAGATCCAGGTAGGAGCGCATAGATAGATGGCCGCGCAAGACAGAATCCGGCTTACAGGCCTGCTACGGAGAAGGGCCCCGCGAGAGCGGGGCCCTCTCTATTCCACTTGTTACGCCGGGCCGGGCGCGAACCGCGAGACGGCCTGGTCGACTGGAAGCTCGGCGGCGTTTGCCACCAGGCTCTGGAACTCGACGAGCGCGGTGTGGGCGATCGCCTCGAGGAGCTCTTCGTCTGTCCACCCCGCTTCGCGTGCTTCCTCCTGGGGGTGGGCGCGGGGGCGGCCGCCCGTCGCAAGAAGCATTTCGATGAACGCGAGCAACGCGGCCTGGCGCTCGTCGTTCGACCTGAAGCTGCGAGCAAGGTTGATCTCGTCCAGTCCCACGCCCGCCTCGCGCGCCGCACGCACGTGCTGGGCCAGGGAGTAGGAGTCGCCGCGGCTCTCAGCCACGGCAAGCGAGATCCTCGCCTTCGTCGCCTCGTCGAGAGCGCCGCCGCGGAGCTCGTGCCTCATGCGTGCGAACGCACGGAGGACGGACGGGGCTCCGGCGAGGACGCCGACGAGCTTTGACACCTCACCACCGGCACGGGCAACGCTATGGAGGATCTTGAGTGAACCCTCGGGAGCCGTGAGCTCGTCGTGGATGTGGAACCGGCTGTAGTCGGTCTTGACCGTCATCACCCCGGTGTTTGTAACGCGTGGACTTGAAGGGCCTCTAAAGCGTTGTTGGACCTTGTGGAGTGGCCCCTGGCCCAGATGGCTACGCCGAGGAGAGGCCGCAACTCCGGGTCGCGGCTATCGTTTCGCCACCATGGCTGAGGCGCTCAAGACGGCTGAAGACGTCAAGAAGATCGTTGCTGACGAAGACGTGCGCTTCGTTCGCCTCTGGTTTACGGACGTCCTCGGCCAGCTCAAGAGCTTTTCGATCAACTCCTCGGAGCTCGACGATGCGTTCGAAGGTGGCATGGGCTTCGACGGCTCATCGATCACCGGTTTCAATCCCATCGAGGAGTCGGACATGATCGCCATGCCCGACCCGACGACGTTCGCGGTCCTGCCGTGGCGGCCGGAGGAGAACGCGACGGCGCGGATGTTCTGCGACATCCAGGTGCCCGGCGGGGAGCCGTATGAGGGCGATCCGCGCTGGATCATGCGTCGCGCTCTGGAGCGAGCGACGCAGATGGGCTTCGAGACCTACAACGTCGGCCCGGAGCTCGAGTTCTTCTACTTCAAGGAAGCACGCCCGGAGTCCAAGGTGCCTCAGGTGATGGACGAGGGCGGCTACTTCGACCTCACAACGCTGGACGCCGGGTCTGACGTTCGCCGCGAGACGATCCTCGCGCTCGAGCAACTCGGTATCCACGTCGAGTACGCGCACCACGAGGTCGGCCCCTCACAGCACGAGGTGGACATGCGCTTCAAGGACGCCCTCCACATGGCTGACGACTGCATGACGTACCGCATCGTCGTCAAGGAATACGCGATGAACCACGGCATGCACGCGACCTTCATGCCGAAGCCGCTCTTCAACGAGAACGGCTCGGGCATGCACGTTCACCAATCGCTCCAAAAGGACGGCAAGAACGCGTTCTTCGACCCCGACGACCAGTTCTTCCTCTCCGACACCGCGAAAGCGTTCATCGCCGGCCAGCTCCGCCACGCGCGTGAGATCTCGCCGCTCTTCGCCCAGTGGGTCAACTCCTACAAGCGCCTGGTGCCCGGCTACGAGGCCCCCGTCTACCTCGCCTGGTCGCGCCGCAACCGCTCGGCGCTCATCCGCGTTCCGCTCTACCACCCAGGCAAGGAGCAGGCGACCCGCGCCGAGCTTCGCTGCCCGGACCCGGCGTGCAACCCGTACCTGTGCTTCGCCGGGATGCTCCATGCCGGCCTCGAGGGGATCGAGAAGGGCTACGAGCTGCCGGAGCCGATGGAGCAGAACCTCTACCACCTCACTCCGGAAGAGCGGGGTCAGCGCGGGATCGAGCAGCTTCCCGAGAACCTCGGCGAGGCGATCGAGATCGCGGCGGAGTCCGAGCTTGTCCTGCGCATCCTGGGCGAGCACACCTTCAAGCGCTTCGTCGAGATCAAGCGCGAGGAGTGGGAGGAGTACCGCGTGCAGGTCACTCCTTGGGAGATCGAGCGCTTCCTTCCGGTCCTCTAGCCGGGCCGCCTGCCCCGTACCGGCAAACAGTCACGCCTCCCATGGTCCCGTGCGAGGGCGGATTCATCCACCTTTCGTGACTCAACTCAGCCGCTTCAACGCCTCCGGGCGGCGAAACGTCTCCTTGCCCGAGGCATCGCTTCGCACCAGGTAGCGCGGCTCGTCCTTCGTCGCAGCGACCACCTGGCCGTTCACCTCTGTGCGTTCCACGAGCCGCTTGCGTACCCGGCCGGTCACGGTCCGGCCGCGGAAGTTCCACTCCACGCGATCGCCACGCCTGAATCTCTCCGCCACCTGTCGTCCTTTCCTCGGGGTCGTTGCCTCCCACAACAACCCCGAGGCATCCTCGGACGCCCCCTGGCGGCGTCCGTGACTACTTGACGGTCAGCGTTCCGTCCATGCCCTCGTCGCGGTGATCCGCGATCGAGCAGTAGATCTCGTAGGTTCCGGGCTTGAGGTCGACCGTGACGCTGTCGCTGGCGCCCGGGTCGAGGTCCTCGACCTCTTCGTCGACGCCATTGCCCTCGATGACGAGGTCGTGAGGAATGGCGCCGTTGTTAACGGCCTCGACGGTCACGGAGCCGGCATCCACTGAAGGATCTGACGGGTCCAGTGCGTACTCCGTCTCGCCGATCGAGACGTCGGCAGTGCCTCCGGACGAGGCGGAGTCGGTCGATTCGGTCTCGGCAGCGGTGCTGGTGCTCGAGGTGTCGCTTCCGTCGTCGCCGCACGCGGCGAGCATGAGCGGGATCGAAACCGCGAGTACAAGCAGGATCTTTCGGATCACAGGGTAAGCCTCCTGAATTTTGGGGAGTTGGAAATGATTGCCGCGTTGATTCTTACGGTTCGGCACCTCGGGCGATTGCGCCGGCCTCGCCGACTAGCCTCGGCGCAGTGCCCGAACTCCACATCCTTCGCGTCTTCACGACGGCCGCAGGCGAGCACGGCAACGCGCTCGGCGTGTTCCTTTCGGGCGTTGAGGTTCCGAAAACCGAGCGTCAGCGCGTCGCTCATGATCTGGGCTTTGCCGAGACGGTCTTCGTCGACGATGTCGAGCGCGGAGAGATGTACATCCTCACTCCCCAGGTGGAGCTGCCGTTCGCCGGGCATCCGAGCGTCGGGAGCGCGTGGCTTCTGCGCGAGCACGGCGCCGAGCCACAAACGCTCCGCCCGCCGGCAGGCGATCTCGGCGTGCGCTTCGACGGTGAGACAACATGGGTCTCGGCGCGGCCCGAGTGGTCGCCTCCTTTCGCCTACCCGCAGTACGGCTCCGCGGCCGAGATCGACACGCTCGAGGGGCAGCCGGCTGAGGTCCCGGGCTGGGCCTACTGCTGGGCGTGGGATGACGAAGCGGCCGGTCGGGTCCGGGCCCGCTCGTTCGTAGCGGAGGCCGGCATCGCCGAGGACGAAGCGACGGGCTCGGCAGCGCTTGCCCTGGCTGGATCGCTCGGCCGGGCGATCGAGGTGCGGCAGGGCCGGGGCTCTCAGATCAGCGCGCGGCCGGCAGGCGACGGCTGGGTCGAGGTCGGGGGCAGGGTCGTGCTCGACGAAGTGCGCGAGTACGAGCTCTAGCCCACCGTCGACAGCAGGTAGGAGAGCGCAAAACCGAGGACGGTGACCAGGCCGGTCGCTCGGCCCCCCTCGCGCCTCGCCTCCGGCAGCATCTCGATCGCGAGCATCGCGAGGACCCCGCCGGCCGCGAACGCCTGGAGGATCGCGATTGCTTCGTCGCCCGCTCCCTCGAGTACCGCGTAGCCCACCCCGGCCGACAGCGCGCTGATGATCGCGACCGCGGCCCAGAGCAAGAGGCTGCGCTTGGTCGTGACGCCGGTCTTCTTCATGTCGCTGGCGCCTCCGATCCCTTCCGGCAGGTTCGACAGGAAGATCGCCGCGAGCACCGGGACCCCGATGGATCCGCCGCCGATCAGAGTCGTACCCAAAACCGCGGTTTCCGGCACGCCGTCGAGCAGGGCGCCGAGCAACAGAGCCATGCCGCTGGCATCTCGCTCGGGATGAGTTTCGTGACGAGGCTTCCGGTCTTTTCGGTTGAGCATCCGGTCTCCGCCGTAGAAGGCGAGGGCGCCTGCGGCGAGGCCGATTGCGAGCGCGTCGGCGCCGCCCAGCGAGTAGGCCTCTTCGGTGAGCTCAAACGAAATGGCGCTGATCAGGGTCCCGGCTCCGAACCCGAGCACCAGCCCGGTGAGACGCTGCGGCGGCGACGCGGTGATCGCGAGGACCGCGCCCAGTACGAGCGAGGAGCCTGCGAAAAGACCCCAAAGGAAAGCTTCCACCATGCGGCGTAGTATCCCGCGCGGAGCCGAAGGTGGCTCGGCGTCCAGAGGCGGGGAGTTTCCCTAATGGCGCCCGGAGGCGTTGCCGATGGGGAGAACGATGGCGGTACCCGTATACGACGGAAGGTTTTCTGAGAAGGAGGCCGCTCGTCTACTCTGGCGCGCCGGTTTCGGGCCCAGACCAGGGGAGGCCGCCAAGCTCGCGCAAAAGGGGCTCTCCGGCGCGGTCGATTCGCTGCTCGATCCGCCCAAGGCGAAGCTGATCGGCCCGGCGCCTACGGACGAGGATGGCAACCCCATCCAGCCAACCAATTTCTGGGGCCATGACGCTCTCTGGTGGCTCGACAAGATGGTGCGCTCGAATCAGCCGCTCATCGAACGGATGGCGATCAATTGGCACGACTGGTTTGCGACCGCCGACGTCGGATCGGCGAAATTGTCGATCGCCCAAGCAAAGCTTTTCCGCAGGGAAGCGTTGAGCCCGTTCTCAAAGCTCATCGAGAAAGTGACGACTGATCGGGCGATGCTGATCTGGCTTTCGGGGGTTACCAACACGAAATCCAGCCCGAACGAGAACTACGGGCGCGAGTTGATGGAACTGTTCACGCTCGGCGCCGCCGACGAATCCGGATATCCGTATTCGGAGCAGGACGTGCGCGAGCAGGCGCGCGCGCTCACGGGCTGGCGCGCCGACTACAAGGACAGCGTTGGGCTCGTCAATTTCCGCTTCGACGAGAACCTTCACGACCGTGGCTCCAAAACGATCTTCGGGAAAACGGGCAAGTTCGATTGGAAGGACTCGTGCAGGCTCTGCCTGGAGCACGAGGCGCACGCGCCCTATCTGGTCAAGCGCCTGTGGAGGTATTTCGTGGCCGATCCATTGCCGCCCGCGACCCTCTCGGGCCTCGTCGGCATCTATACGCGAAACCACGCGGTAAAGCCGGTGATCGAGGCGATCCTCAAGACTCCGGAGCTCCACGCGGGCGGCGCGATGGTAAAGCCGCCAATCGTTTTCATCGCGGGTCTTCTTCGATGCCGGGATCGCGGAGTCGACAAAGACGGCTGGTCGTGGATCTCAGAAATGGCAGGACAGCGGCCGTTTCGCCCGCCGAACGTCGGAGGCTGGGACGAAGATCGCTGGCTCGACACATCGAGCTACCGCGGCCGCTGGTCCGCCGTTACGTACATCACCCGCGACGACCAGATCAAGGTGGACGACAGCTACTCGAAAACCGAAACGCCCTCAGAGGCCGTCGACAAGGCCCTTCGTTACTGGGGTGAACCCATCGTCGATCCGACTACCCGTGCCGCGCTCGAGCAGTTCGGCCTGAGCGTGGAGGCGCGGATCACGGAAAGTTGGCAGCGATCGCAATACCGCGCTCTACGGCAAAACGCGCTGCGGATGCTGGTTGCGATGTCCCACGACATGCAGACCTGCTGATGCGAGAGGACCGCTCAAACATGCCCTGCAATCACTGCAAAGAGTTTTCTCGTGCGCATCTCTTTCGCTCAGCAGCCGCTGAGGCTGGCCGCGGCCTCCCGGCGATCGAACCCGGCATGCCCGTGCCGGCGGGCACGGGGCTCAACCGCCGCTCGTTCATGATGCACGCAGGCCTGGGTCTCATGTCCGTCTACGGCGCTTCGAAGCTGGGCGTCTCACAGCTTCAGGAGGGCATCGCGAAGGCGCAGGGCACGCAGCTACCGGTCATTGTCGCCGTCTACATGGAGGGTGGGGTGGACTCGCTGTCGGTTCTGGCGCCCGTCAACGATTCGAAATATAGGTCGCTTCGGCCCGGCCTCAAGCTGGTTCCCAACGGTCAGTCCAAATTCTTCGGCGAGGATCCAGACCTCATGTGGCATCCGCGAGCCCATGCCCTTGACCGGCTGCACGACGCGGGCAAGCTCACCGTGCTCCCTGCGGTCGGCTACTCGGACCCAGACCAGTCTCACTTCACCTCGCGCCATTATTGGGAGGTCGGCGAGATCGATCCCAGCGAGCGCACTGGCTGGATGGGCCGGCTGATCGACGTTATCGGCACCGACGACAACCCGATCCAGGGGCTCTCTCTCGACGGATGGCTTCTGCCCTCCCTGGCTACCGCATCGAAGCCTGTGGCTGCGATCAACGGCTCGACCTACGACCTCTGGGCGCCGGGGGTCTGGAGCGAGGTCCAGGACCTCATGTTCGACGCCGTGTCGTCGATCGGCCGGGTCGGGGTGTCTGGAATCGACAACGCGCGGAGATACGCGGGCCGAATCGCGGACCAGTCGATGGAGCTTCGCGACATGCTCAACGGCTTCGATGCTGCGACAGGCACGGTGGCCTACCCCGACCCCGACAACGAGTTCTGCAAGAGCATGAGCTCGCTCGCAGCAATGATCAAGGGAGGCCTGCCGCTCCGGTGCGTCTCTGTGAGCGCGCCAGGCAGCTACGACACCCACGACAATGAGGCCGAGTCGTTCGGCGACGACATCGGAATCACATACGACACGCTCGAGGCGTTCCAGGCCGACCTCGAGTCGCGTGGCATCGCCGACCGCGTGATCACGCTCGTCTACTCAGAGTTCGGCCGCCGTCCCGAGCAGAACGGAACCGGCACGGACCACGGCGCAGCGGGCACCGCCTTCGTGATGGGTACGAGGGTGAAGGGCCAGATGGTTGGCGAATTCCCGGGTCTGAGGAACCTCGACGAGGACGACAACTTGCTCGTGACCTCCGATTTCCGCGGCCTCTACTGCTCGATCCTCGAGCAGTGGTTCGGCCAGGATGCGGCTCAGTTCATCCCGGGGGCCTCGGGCTTTCAGCGCCCGCAGATCATCAAGCCGTGAGCGCAGCACGCCGCTTGGGAGCCCTCATTGGGGCGTTGGCAGCGCTGGTCGCCGGCGCTGCAGCCGTACCGCCGGTCGCAGGCGCCGGCCACAAGCCGCCCACTTCGATCGGCATTCGCGGCCAGGAGTTCAGCCTGACCTTCACCTCGGGCAGAAGCCGCTTCGCGCCGGGTCCGGCCAGGATCCAGTTTCAGAACTACGGTGAAGACGCACACGACCTGAAGATTCGCGTGCTTGGCGCCGACGAAAATGACGTCATCGCCGATACCGGAGTCGTGGAATCGCACGAGAACGCAAGCTTCGACATCACGAGGCTGAAGCCCAAGACGAAGTACTACCTGTGGTGCTCGCTACTGGACGGCGCACATGAGGCTTCCGGCATGCACGCTGCGCTGAGCGTCAAGAAGCGTCGGCACTAGCGGCCGCCGGCGCGTTTCAGCACGCCTATTGCGGCGGTTCGCACATTCACCGCCCCGAGCATCGCCTTCTCGCCGATCGAGCCGGCGGCAGGTGCGGCGCCCATCTGCCGAGCCAGCTCCGTTGCGTTCGTGTAGGCGTAGTTCTCCTGGATCAGGCCGTCGCGGATGGTGAAGATGTCCAGGCCTTCAATCTCGACGTGGGCGCCGGTTGGAGCGAGCCCCTGGAACTTGCCGGACCCGTTGAAGCTGCCGCTCAGGGCCCAGCGCACGGCAGCCTTGTCGCCGTAGGCGACCATGTCGAGCACCGACATGGAGGCGTCGGGAATGGCCGTGAACATCTCACCGAAGAATGCCTTGATGCCGCCGGGGGCTGTGACATCCGCCATCCCGTAGAAGTGATCGACGCCGCCAGGCACCCACTGCTCAACCATCGCCTCGGTGTCGCGGGCTGCGATCGCCTCGAAGTAGGCGGTCACGACCTGCTTTGAGCTGCGCTTCCCGTCGGGTGCCATCGCGCGGAGCCTATCGCTCCGCGAGCGCCCGGAAACACAAGCTCTACGCGGTTTTTCGGGCGCTCGCGAGCGCCGCGGAGAGGTCGGCCGGGTCCGTGACCGGCGCCCGGCACGTGAACCCCTCGCAGACGTAGGCCGCGGGCTTGCCGTCCACCTCGAAGCGGTCACGCATCAGCTCGGGAACCTCCGAGCCGGGAGGGCCGCCTGCCAGAACGACGTGGGGGCGCAGCTCACCGCGCACGGCGGCCGCGAGCTCTGACACGTCGTCGCCGACCAACGCGATCTCGCGCACGTTCGCAAGGTGGAAGTCGATCGCGCGGAGAAGGTGAGCCACGGCGTGCGGATGCCGGTCGGCGACGCGGCCGAACAGGGCGAATACAGACTCGGCATGCCGGGCGTACTCGTGGTCTCCCGTCAGCGCGGCAAGCCGCAGCAGGCCGTTTGCAGCGGCCGAGCTGCCCGAAGGAATCGGATGGTCGTCGATGTCCTTGCGGCGGGTGATCAGGTCCTCGGCGCCCGCGGCCGTGGTGAAGAAGCCACCGCGTTCGGTATCGGCGAAGCGTTCGATCATCGCGTCGGCCGTCTCGCGGGCGGCTTCGAACCAGCGCTCCTCGAACGTCGACTCGTAGAGCACCAGCATCGCCTCGACGACGTAGGCGTAGTCCTCGAGATAGGCGCCGATCTTGGCCTTCCCGTCCTTCCATGTGCGCAGGAGGCCTCCGTCGGAGTCGCGCAGTTCGCGCCACATGAACTCCGCGCAACCGACGGCGGCGGCGAGAAAATCAGTCACGGCCGAGCACGGCTCCCGCATCCGCGAGCGCCGCGATTGCGAGCGCGTTCCATGAACAAAGGCGCTTGTCGTCAAGGCCGGGCCAGACTCGTTTCGCCCGCCGCTCGTAGAGCGCTTCACGAACGCGCTCGAGTGCTTCGGGGGGCACGGCTTCCGCGCCGCCCGCGAGGTGGAGGATGTTCCGGCCCTCGAAGTTGCCCTTTTCAGTCACGCCCCAGTGGGCGGTGAGCGCGTCGCCATCGGCACCGGCGAACCTCGCGGAACTCGGCAAGCGACCAGACGTAGAAGAGTCCCTCCTCGCCCTCGGAGTCCGCATCGAGCGCCGAGTAGAAACCGCCCTCGTCTCCTCGCATCTCGCGAAGCATCCACTCGAGCGTCCGCTCGCACGTGATGCGCCACCGTTCGTGGCCATGGGCCTGAAAGCCGTGGAGGTACGCGCGCGCCAGAAGTGCGTTGTCGTAGAGCATCTTCTCGAAGTGGGGGACGAGCCAGTGGGCGTCGACCGAGTAGCGGGCGAACCCCCCGCCGACCTGGTCGTGGATGCCTCCCGCCAACATGCCGTCGAGAGCCTTCGTCGTGACATCGCTCTCACCGCGGGCGAGGAGAAACTCGATCGCCGATGCTGGCGGGAACTTGGGCGCGTCGCCGAAGCCACCGTTCGCCGGGTCGGCGGCTCGAGCGAGGAGCGCCGCAGCGCTTCTCGAGGAGAGCGGGGGAGACGCCGCCGTCCGCGGGTTCGATCAGCGCCGCGGCCGCAAGGCGCTCGCGGACACGTATCCGCCTGCTCAGCGATGTCTCGCGCTGGGTTTCCCACGACGCGACGACGGCCTCCATCACCATCCGGAAGCTCGGCATGCCGTGGCGCGGCTCGGGCGGGAAGTAAGTCCCGCAATAAAACGGCGTGGTGTCCGTGTCGAGAAACGCGGTCAGGGGCCAGCCCCCCTGGCCCGTCATCGCCTGGACGGCCTCCATGTAGATCGCGTCGACATCAGGCCGCTCCTCGCGGTCGACCTTGATGCAGACGAATTGCTCGTTCATGTACGCGGCCTGGCCTCGTCCTCGAACGATTCGCGCTCCATGACGTGGCACCAGTGACACGACGAGTAGCCGATCGACAGCAGGATCGGCCGGTCCTCGTCCCGAGCCGCTCGAAGCGCCTCGGTCCCCACGGGTACCAGTCGACAGGGTTCTCAGCGTGCTGAAGGAGGTAGGGGCTGGACTCCTCGCGAGCCGGTTGGTCATCCCTGCCAGCGTAGGGGAGTGCTGTCCTGTTTCCGTTTGAGGTATCGGAGGCAGCGTAGCTGGTGATACACTACCCCGTTTCGGTGAGGTGAGGCAACAGTTCGACGGTCAGGACGGACGAATGTCCCGTCATCAGAATGCAGAGCTTATCGCTACTTTCGAACCGCATGGATTCTGGTGGTACCTCGGGGACAGGGGGGGAGCTCGGTCCGGCGCGAAATCTGTTTGGCCTTCCATCCGCGCACGACGCAGACCGCATCGGTGACGGCATGGATCTCGCGCACCGCGCCACGGAGGAACTGCGGGCCGCCGCCGATCTCATGGCCGACGCGCAGCGGGTCGCCAACTTCGGAAGCTGGGAATGGCGCCTGGCCGAACGACGAGGTCTTCTGGTCGGATCAGCTCTACCGCATCTTCGGGCTCGAGCCGAGACGCGATCCAACGCCCTTCCGGGCAACGCTTCGCTACATATCTGGAGCGGGTCCACCCCGACGAGCAGCTCGAGGTCCGGGACAAGATCGAGAGCCGCCCTCGGCGAGACCATGCCGTTCCGCTTCGAGCACCGCATCGTGCGCCCGAACGGCGACAGCCGCGGATCGTCCGTTGCCAGGGCGAGCCGGTTATCGATCCCGCTACCCGGGAGATCGAGCGGTCGTCGGCGTTTGCCAGGACGTCACCGAGATCGCAACCGATCGAGCATGCGCGCTCCGAGGCCGACGCTCGCTTTCGCAGTGCCTTCGAGAACGCGCCCGATCGGCATCGCGCTCGTTGACTTTTCAGCGAGGGCCCGGACGGTCGGCTGACCGAGGTGAACCGCGCCCTGTGCGACCTCACGGGCCCGCAGCGCCGAGGAGCTGATCGGCGCGCAGCTGACGAGCCTTTGTCTGGCCGAGGACGCCGCCATCGACGAGGCGCAGCGCGAGCGCCTGGTCGCGGGTGACATCGAGCGCTTCACGGTCGAGAAGCGGGCGCTTCTCCCCGACGACCGGCTCGTCTGGCTGCAGCTCAGCGTCTCGGCCATTCCCGTACGATCGGGGGCGACGCAGGCGCGCGGGAATCGTGCAGGTTCAGGACGTGACCGAGCGCAAGCGCTTCGAGGAGCAGCTCCGATACATCGCCGACCACGACTCGCTCACCGGGCTCATGAACCGCACGCCGCTTTCGCGAGGAGCTCGATGCCCACCTCGCGCTTCGCCGCCGCTACGGCGGGGTCGGCGCGCTTCTCCTGATCGACGTTGACCGTCTCAAGGCGGTGAACGACACGCGCGGCCACGGCGCCGGCGACGTTGCCCTGCGCCGTGTCGCCGAGGCCATGCGCGGCGGTTTCGCTCGACCGACGTCCTTGCCCGGCTTGCCGGCGACGAGTTCGCTGTCCTTTTGCCCAGCGCGGGGGCTCAGGAGGCGATGACTCTTGCGGACGCCCTGATCGCGCGGATAGCAAGCGACGAGGTCGCGAGCTGGGGCGTCTCCGATCAGCGTGGGCGTCGCCCCGTTCGGGGACAACGACAACCGGACCACCGAAGACGTCATGGCAACCGCGGACGCTGCCATGTATCGCGCGAAGCAGCGGGGCGGCGCGGTCTCCGAGCTCGCCGACACGCCGCCCGGCGGTTCGCCCGCACTCCCGGACCGAGGATGGACCGGGCTTCCGCGTCCTTCCGCGGAGGAGCCTTGCCGCGGCGGCGCTGCAGCCAGCCCCGCCGCCGCGCGAGCCGACGATGGCCGAGCGAGTCCGCACGGCGCTGGACACGGATCGCCTCCTCGTCTACGGCCAGCCCGTGGTCGACCTGAGAAGTGGGCGCGTCGCCCATCACGAGCTCCTGGTGCGGATGCGGGATCCTTCGGGCGAAGTGCTCCCAGCCTCAGACTTTCCTTGGCGCCGCCGCGCAGAAGAGCGGGCTTTGCTCCGCGATCGACCACTGGGTCGTCGACCAGGCGCTCGCGATGCTGACCAACGGCTCACGCGGCGCTCGATTCCAGGTCAACCTGTCGGGCGAGACGCTCGGCGACGCGGCCGGGCTCGAGGGCCTCGTGTCCCAGGTGGCGAGCGCAGGAGCGGAAGCCGATGCGCTCGGCTTCGAGATCGGAGAGGGTTCGATCCGGCGCGACGTGGGGCGTGCCAGCGAGACGCTCGGCCGGCTCGCGGAGGCCGGCTGTCCGCTCGTGCTCGACGGCTTCAGCGCCGGGTTCGGATCGTTCGAGTACGTCCAGCGCCTGCCCGTTCGCCAGATCAAGATCGACGGCGCGGTGATGCGCTCCCTACTCGACGAAGCCGACCAGTCGACGCTTCGGGCGATCGTCCGCCTCGCCCAGGGGACCGAGAAGACGACGGTGGCGAAGCTCGTCGACTCGGCGGCGGCGCTGCCTTTGCTCCGCCTGCATGGCGTCGACATGGCGCAGGGGTACGAGGTCGGCCAGCCCGTGCCGCTCGCCTCCTAGCCGGCCTCCCTACAGTCTTCCTTCACACGTCCACGGCCGACCGGAGGCGACAGTGAAGCTCGACGGAATCCACCACATCACAGCGATCACGGCGAACGCCCAACAAAACGTCGATTTCTACGCGGGCACGCTCGGGCTGCGCATGGTGAAGAAGACCGTGAACCAGGACCAACCGAGCGTCTATCACCTCTTCTACGCGGACGAGAAGGGCTGCCCGGGCGCCGACATGACCTTCTTCGAGTTCCCCGACGCCGCCCCGGGCCGGGCCGGGGCAGGGGATGCTGCACCGGATCGAGTGGCGCGTTGCCACCTCGGCGTCATTGGATTTCTGGGAAGCACGCCTGGGGTCAGGCGCCTCGAGAAGACACTGACACTCTGCGGTTTGCCGACCCCGAGGGCCTCGAGCACGAACTCGTGGTTTCGGCCGTCGAGGACCAGCCGCTGATCGCCGAGCACCCCGAGGTTCCGGCGGAGCACGCCCTGCAGGGCTTCAACGGCGCGCGTGCGTATGCCGTGGATCCTGAGCGCAGCAGGGCACTCATCGAGGGCGCTCTCGGGTTCGAGCCCGCAGGTAACGGCTGGGAGATACGCGGGAAGCGACGCGGCGGAACCTGGACATACGACGCCCCGCCCGAGGACGCTGGCATCCAGGGCGCCGGGACGGTTCATCACATCGCGTGGGCCTCGGAAACCGCCGAGCTGGAGGACTGGCGAGGCCGTGTGCTTCAGGGAGGTGCGCACCCGACGCCCGTGATCGACCGCTTCTGGTTTCACTCCGTCTATTTCCGCGAGCCGAGCGGCGTCCTGTTCGAACTCGCAACGCTCGATCCCGGGTTCTCGGTCGACGAGGATCCCGAGCACCTTGGCGAATCGCTGATCCTGCCGCCGTTCCTGGAGGATCAGCGTGAGGAGATCGAGCGCGTGCTCACGCCTGTCGTCAATCCCAGGCAAGCCGCGGCTTGAGCCTGGTTCACCTCGTCCGCGAGCCGGCCGGCGAGCCCGAGGGCGCGCTGGTGCTCAACCACGGGCGCGGCGCCGACGAGCACGACCTCGTCCCTCTTCTCGACGAGCTGGATCCGGAGAGGCGCCTCGTGGGCGTCACGACCGGGGCTCCGCTGACCGACGTCCCGCCGGGCGGCCGCCACTGGTACCTGGTACCCCGGGTCGGCTACCCCGATCCCGACACATTCGCGTCGAGCTACGAGGCGCTCACCGGCTTCCTCGACGGCTTTCTCGCTGAGCGCGGGATCGGCTGGGATCGGACGGTGGTCGGCGGCTTCTCGATGGGAACTGTTATGTCGTATTCAGTTGCGTTCGGCCCGGAGCGTCCTGCTCCCGGCCGGAGTGATCGCGATGAGCGGCTTTGTTCCCACGGTGGAGGGCTGGGAGGCCGACTTCACCGGACGAGAGGGAGTGGAGGTCCTCATCCACCACGGCGTCAACGACCCGGTGATCTCAGTCGACTTCGCGCGTGCCGCACGGGCGCTCCTTCGGTCAGCCGGTCTCGAGCCGTCCTACCTCGAGACTGACGCGGGTCACTGGCTTCCGCCAGAAGCGGTAGAGCCCGCGAGGCGGCTGGTGGCAGCATCCCTTCTGGACGACCGGCCGTTCCAGCGAATAGGGCAGCGTCTTCGGGATCGCTAGCGCTGCGGCGAACGCGCAACAGCATCGCGACCCGCCGACGAGTACGAATGCGGTCTCGAACCCGGTTGCTGTCGGCAGGCCGGTGCTGAGGACGATGTTGGACGCAACGATCGTGGCGGCGATCTGACCGCCGAGGGAGCCCCCGATCGTGCGCATGATCGTGTTGATGCCGGTGGCCACTCCCGTTTTCGACGGATGGACGGCCTGGACGGTGAGGTTTGCCATCGATGCGAACGCGAAGCCGATGCCGAGGCCGAGAAGGGCGCTTGACGTATAGACGAGGCCCTTCGTCTCGTGCCCGACGCTGAGGAGGAAGAAGCTGGCGGCCAGAAGGAGCGTGCCCGCGAGTAGCGGCGGACGCGAGCCGACCCTTCCTCCAAGCCAGCCGGCGGCAGGGCCTGCGAAGAGCATCATGGCCGTCGAGGGCGCCAGGAAGAGTCCGGCCGTGGTGACGCTGGCGCCGAAGCCGAAGCCGGTTGACTCGGGCAACTGCACCATCTGGGGGATCAGGATGAATGCGCAGAACATTCCGAACCCGACGAGGAGAGCGGTCAAGTTGGTGGTCAGCACTCCGCGTTCGCGCATCATCGCGATGTCGACCAGAGGCTGCGGGTGGCGCCGCTCGAAGCGAATCCATGCGACGAACAGGACGACCGCTGCGGCGAGAAGGCCGAGAGTCCTTGGCGAGTCCCAGCCCCAGCTGTTCGACTCGCTGACGGCAACGAGCAGGCTCACCAGGGTGCCCGACAGAAGAGCAGCGCCGCCCCAATCGATCTTGGCCGGGCTCTTGATCGGCGACTCCGGGATCCACAGGAAGGTTGTGGCCACCGCGAACGCGATCGGGATGAAGCCGAGCCAGAAGATCCATTCGTAGGCGAGGTGGTCCACGATCACGCCGGAGAGGACGAGCCCAGCGCCACCACCGATGCCGAATGTGGCGCTGATCAGGCCGATCCCTGTCGCGACCTTCTCGGGGGGGAACTCGTCGCGGATGATCCCGAACGCAAGCGGGAACGTCGCGGCTGCGGTTCCCTGGATCGCTCGGCCCGCGATCAGAACTTCGATGGAGTGGGAGAGCGCACAGATGAGGGAGCCGAATGCGAATGTGCTGAGCGTGATCACCAACATCCGCTCCTTTCCGAACATGTCGCCGAGCCGGCCGACGATCGGCGTCGAGACGGACGCCGTCAGAAGGAACCCGGTGAGGACGAAGGTGACCGCGGTGGTCGAGGTACCGAGCTCGTCGCGGATCGCCGGCAGGGCGGGGGCCACCATCGTCTGCTGAAGGGCGAAAGCGAGCGCGGCAACGAGCAGGACCGCCAGCGTGCGGCCGTAGTGCTGACGATCGGGATGTCCGATTGGCGCGTTCAAAGCTCCTCCACCGCTGCGGCGAGCCGGCGCATGATGTGCTCGGCCTGCTCGCGCTCGGTCGCGGTCAGCATTGAAAAGATTTGCTCCTGCTTCTCTGCAACCAGTTTGCGCTTTCTGGCGAGCACCTTGCGGCCCTTGGCGGTGAGGGCAACCAGCACTCGCCGCCGGTCGTCTTCGGACGGCGTCCGTGTGACGATGCCGTCGCGCTCGAGGGTCACGAGCATCCGGGTCGCGGTGGGAGCGGCGACGCCGCCGGCGACCGCAAGCTCGCCGACCGTGAGCTCGTCGCTGTCCTGGAACGCGGTGATCAGCTGATATTGCGCGAGCGTGAGCGTGCCTGCGCGAGCATCCCGCGCGGCGCGGCCACGGGCTCGGCGGATCGACCCGAAGAACTCGTCCCAGGCCTCGGCAAAGCCGCTGATGTCGGTTCGGTCGGGTGGGGGAGCAGTCATCGGATGAGGATTCACGTTGAGTCAGGATAGCGATTAGTTAGCTAGCTACACATTCTGTGACGAGGGTCACGCTAAACGTGGACTCGTCCGGGCGGTCTGCGAACGTGTGTTCGTAATGCGATGGGACAACTTGGAGAAGGAAGCTCGAGCACAGCCGCTACTTCCCGGAATGGGTGAGCCCGTTACCCGCACGTTCGACGCCCCGGAAGCGATGGGCATCCGGTTTCACGAGGTGCACGCGCGATCGGCCATCAACGGAGTGCCGGAGCGTTCGCGGATGCCGTTCCGCTGGACGATCAACCCCTACCGCGGATGCACCCATGCCTGCGTCTACTGCTTCGCCCGGCCCACGCACACGTACCTCGACCTGAACGCCGCCGAGGACTTCGAGCGGGAGATTGTCGTCAAGGTCAACGTGCCGGAGCTGGTTCGAGCCGAACTCGGCAAGGATCGCTGGAAGGGCGAGCACGTGGCGCTCGGGACCAACACGGACCCGTACCAGTGGGTCGAATCGCAAGTACCGCCTCCTGCCTGGGATCTGGGAGGCGATGCGCGACTTCTCCAATCCGTGCTCGGTGCTGACGAAGTCACCACTTCTCCTGCGCGACATCGGGCTTTTCAAGGAGATCGCCAAGCGCACCGAGTTCGTCGCCAACCTCTCGGTGCCGACGATCGACGAGAAGGCGTGGCGCGCATCAGAGCCGCACACCCCGCATCCGAAGACCCGCCTCGCCGCCGTCGGGGAGCTCAACCGCGCCGGCATCCCCACCGGGATCCTCATCGCTCCGCTCATGCCAGGCATCAACGACGACCCGCGCCAGGTCGAGAAGATCCTCGAGCTGGCGGGTGAGATGGGCGCGACCAATGTGGGAGGAATCGGCCTGCACCTCCGTGGCGAGGTCAAGAACCTGTTCATGGATTGGCTCCGGCAGTACCGGCCGGATCTCGTGTCGCGCTACGAGGACCTATACGGCAAGCGCCGCGGCGCGTATCTCCCGGCCGCGGAGCGAAAGCGGCTCGCGGAGCTCGCCCGCGGGAAGCACCCACCGCGGCGATTCCTTCGCGAGCGGGACTCGCCCGATGACCGACCAATCGAGAAGGCGCAGGCCGAGCAGCAGCAGCAGCTGTTCGGCGGCCCATTACGCTAATCTGCGTTACGCAATATTGCGTTATGCAAGCACGCGTGAGAACACCGACCAACCCGTTCAACTTCGGCGTCCTGGCAATGGACGACGCGTTCGCCGACCGTGAATCGGAGCTGCGCGAACTCGTCTCCGACGCCGCGAATGGCCAGGACGTGGTTGTGTTCGCCCCTCGCCGGCTCGGCAAGTCGTCGCTGGTGGCCGCAGCCATGCGCGAGCTCGTCGCAAACGGCCTGCTGGTGGCGGACATCGACCTCTGGAAAGTCCCGACCAAGGAAAAGCTGGCCGAGGCTCTTGCGACGGCGATCTACACACACATGGCGCGCCTTCGCGATCGCGCGCTGGAGAAGGCCGCCGCACCCTTCCGGGGGCTCCGGATCACGCCGACCATGACCGTCGACCCGGAGTCGGGCGGGGTCCGGTTCCGGTTCACCGCAAGCCCGCAGCCCGCCGACATCGACGCGACGATCGAGCGCCTGCTGGAACTGCCGGCCGAGCTCGCCGCGGAGCAGGGCAAAACGGCGGTTCTCGTGCTCGACGAGTTCCAGGAGATCGGCTCGATCGACAAGAACCTGACGAAGCTGATGCGCTCCGTCTTTCAGCAGCAATCGAACGTGGCGCACATCTACCTCGGTAGCAAGCGCCACCTGATGGAGCAGATCTTCAATGACGAAGACGAGCCGTTTTGGCGAAGCGCGAAGCAAACGCAGCTGGGAATGATCCCGGCGGAGCCGTTCGCGGACTTCATCGAACAGCGCTTCAGGGGCTCTGGTAGGTCGGTCGACCCCGCGGTTGTGGAGCGTGTCCTGCGCGCCACCGGCGGCCACCCGTATGCGACCCAACGCCTTTGTTACGGCATTTGGGGGCGAGCCGACGGGCGCAGGAAGGCGGGCAACGAAGAGTTCGACGCAGCTTTCGCGGCGCTCCTTAAAGACGAGGACAACCACTTCAGCCTGGTCTGGGAGGATTCCTCGAAGGCGCAACAACTGGTGCTCCTGGCCCTTGCCGACCAGCCTGGCCGTCCTCTCAGCCAGGACTACCGAACTGAGTACTCCCTGCCGGCGGCCAGCTCCGTGCAGCGCGCGATGGACAACCTCGTCAAGCGCGAGCTGATCGCAAAGGAGGCCGACGGAACCCATCGGATCGTCGAGCCGTTCCTAGGCGAGTGGCTGGCGGAAAACCTCCTGCCAGGCGCGGCGGCCGGTCCCGGCTCGGACGGCACGGGATAGCTTGACGTAGCGGAGTCAAAGTGACCTTCGAATAGCGTGCCGTTCATGGCCATTCGAATTCATCACCTGAGCTGCGCGACCATGTGCCCCTACGGGGGCAGTCTTCTCGGCGGTGACGGGGGCCCGCTTTCGCGCGGGGAGATGTGCGCGCACGTCCTGTTGATCGAAACCTCGGACTCGCTGGTCATCGTCGACACCGGCTTTGGCATGGACCAGGTCGCGCGAGCCGAAGAAGTACCTGCCGGGAATCTTCCGCCTCGCCGTAATGCCGCAGATGGGGGAGGAGCAAACGGCGCTTCGCCAGGTGGAGGCTCTCGGATTCTCGGCCGGCGACGTCCGCCACATCGTCCCGACGCACCTGGACATCGACCACGCGGGCGGCCTCCCCGACTTTCCCGACGCGCAGCTTCACGTCTGGCGGCCGGAGATGGACGCGGTGGAGAAGCCCTCCCTCAAGGAGAAGCCCCGCTACATGAAGCATCTGTTCGCCCACGGCCCGAAGTGGGCGCCCCATGACGTCGACGGCGACGAGTGGATGGGGTTCGAGGCGGTTCGGGCGCTGCCCGGCGTGGACCCCGAAGTTCTGATCGTGCCGCTGCCCGGCCACACGCGCGGCCACTCAGCCATCGCGGTCAAGGATGGCGACGGCTGGCTCATGCACTGCGGTGACGGCTATTTCAATCACGCCCAGATCGAGACCCCGCCGAGCTGCCCGCCCGGCCTCCGTGCCTTCCAGGCGATCGTGGGCCTCGAGCGGACGCGCCGACTCCGAAAACGAGGAGCGCCTGCGCGAGCTCAACGAGCAAAAAGGCGGCGAAATCCGCATGTTCTGCGCTCATGACAATTCGGAGCTTCAGAAGTTCCGCTCAGGGGCAACCGCTTAGAGGACTCGAAAGGAAGAGATATGGCTGACTACACGAAAAAGAACATCAACGAGATCAAGGACTCCGCGGAGGAATACGGCGTTGGTGAGATGCAGGCAGCCCGGTTCGGCGCCGAGGATCTCGAGACTGCTGACGCGGGGTTCAGCCACATCCATGTGAAGCCCGGACAGCGCCAGCCCTTCGGACATAAACACGACGAGGCCGAGGAGATCTACTTCGTGGTGTCCGGCTCGGGTCAGGTGCGACTTGACGATGAGACGGTCGACCTTTCCGAAAAGGACGTGCTGCGGATCGCCCCGCCCGTCTCGCGGCGTTTCCAGGCAGGAGACGACGGCCTCGAGCTCTTGGTGTTCGGTACCAGGCACGAGGGCGACGGCGAGGTTCTGCCCGACTTCTGGGCGCCCGACGAGAACTGATCAGGCCGGGGTGGTTGCTGCGATCGCGCGGGAGACGCCCCGGAGCGACAGCGCGATCACGATCGTTCCCATCGATGCCACCGCCGCAAAACCGAACGCGGCCGGGTAGCCGCCGAGCGCGGCTGCGAGGCCGGCGAGTGGCGCGCCGGTTCCTACGCCCAGGTCGAAGAAAGCGGTGAAAGTTCCCATCGCGGCGCCCCGCCTTTCCTCGGGCACGCGATTGATCACGAGAAGAGCAAGCGACGGGAAGAGGAGCGAAAAGGCCGAGCCCATTGCCAGCGCGCCCAAGAGCGCGATCGGCAGCGAGTGGGCAAGCATGATCGCAACGAGTCCGAAGGTCTCGACGACGCCTGCGCCGATGACACACGCCACCGAACCGAAGCGGTCCGGAAGCCATCCGCCGAGAGCGCGCGCGAGCACCACGGTCGCGGCGAAGGCGGTGAACACCTCGGCGCCGTGCCCGATTCCCCGCTCGTCGAGGTGGAGGACCAGGAAGGCCGCCACAGCGGCATAGCCAATTGTGCCGAGAGAAAGACCGAGGCCTGGCAGCAAGGCCTCACGCGCGATCAAATTCCCGCGCCTGAGCGGCTCAGCCTTGCCTGGCTCGAACGCCTCGGGAATGCGAAGCGCGATCACGGCTCCCAGCAGTGGGGCCGCCATCGCGAAGGCCCAGACGAGCTCGAAGCTCGAGGCGCGGAGGATCAACTCGCCGATCGGCGGCCCGAGTGTGAGGCCGCCCCAGATTGCAAGTCCGTAGAGGCCTATTACGCGGCCACGGCGCTCGGGCGGGGCGAGGTCGATGATCCAGGCTGAGCCTGCCGTGTAGACCATGCCTTCGCCAGCGCCGAGAAAGAGGCGGGCGACAACAAGGCCCGGCACCCCGGCCGGGATGAAGTAGAGCGCGCCGGCTGTCGCGGTCAGGAGCGCGCCGAGGATCACGACCGGACGCCGGCCTCGGCGGTCCGCCATGTTGCCCGCGAGCGGCCGGCACGCGAGGCCGGTGATGGCGAACGCGCCGGTAACCAGTCCGACGGAAACGTTGCCCGCCCCGATCGGGCCCTGGACGTAGCGCGGGATGACGGGCAGCGTCGCGCCGACGCTCAAGAGGCCGAGGCCCGTGACGACGAAGATGCCCGCAAAGGCGGCACGGCGGGGCGAGATGCGGCGACTGAGCATCAGCTCACGCCCTCCCGACCGCCCGATGCGGCTCTGCCACCCGGAGCGTGGTCAATCCGCATCGAATGAGCGCAGCGCCGCGCGCCTCAGCTTGCCGCTGGCAGTCCGCGGCAGCGCGTCGGTGAACTCGACGATTCGCGGGGCTTTGTAGGGCGCGGTGACCTCCTTTACGTGGTCGCGAAGCTCGGCCGCGAGCTCGTCTGAGCCGTCGCCGTCGCGAAGAACGACGACGGCCCGCACCACGGAGCCACGCTCCTCATCCGGCGCCGCGACCGCCGCTGCTTCCGCGACGGCGGGATGGGTGAGAAGAGCTCCCTCGACCTCTCCGGGGCCGATGCGGTAGCCCGAAGAATTGATCATGTCGTCGGCCCGCCCTTCGTGGAACAGGTATCCGTCTTCGTCTTGACGCGCGAGATCACCGGTGGCCCACCACTCCCCGTCGACGAGATCCGGGCCGCCCCCGTCGCCGACGTATCCGCTGAAGAAGGTGGGGCAGGTGTCGGCCTGCACCTGGAGCTCACCCGCATGAATCCGAACTTCCGTCCCCGGCAGGGGCTTGCCCATCGATCCGGGCTTTACCTCGAGACCGAGGTGGTTTCCGCAGATATGGCCCGTTTCGGTCTGGCCGTAGCCGTCTGCGATCTCGATCCCCCAGGCCTCCCGGTATGCGTCGAGCATGTCGGAGCCGAGGGGCTCGCCTGCCGAGATGGCCCGTCGCAGCGCCGGCAGAGGGCGCAGCTCACCGCTGCGTGCAAGCATCCGGTACTCGGTCGGCGCCTGGCAGAGGATCGAGACCTCCTCGCGCTCGCAGATGGCAAGCCGTTGCGCAGCGTCGAAGCGCGCATCGCAGATGAGAGCGGCCGCGCCCATGATCCACGGTGCGACGAAGACATTGCGCGCGGACTTGGACCAGCCGGTCGCGGTCGTGACCCAGACGAGGTCCTTCTTCCTCGCGCCAACCCAGTGCTCTGCCTGACCGCGCTGCGCCGGCAGGTACGAAGCCGTATGGAGTGCTGCCTGGGGCTCGCCCGTGGTGCCCGACGTGAAGACGATGAGCGCCGGATCAGACGGCGCAAGATCGGCGATCGAGGCGGGCGTCTCCTGTGGGCGATCCTCGTCGAGAACGGTCGCTATCTCGGCCATGGTCATGCACTCGACTCCATCCGGCACCGTTGCGAGGAGCGCCTCCTCGCCAACGCAGAGCACCGGGTTGGCGACTCCGATCCGGTGCTCCAGGTCTCCGCGCCGCAGTTGCGTGTTGCACGGAAGCGCGACGGCGCCCATTCGCCAGCAGGCGAGCATCGAGAGCACCCATTCGACCCGGTTGCCCGCGAGGGTCATGACGACGTCGCCGCGCTTGACGCCCCGGGCGGCGAAAGCGCCAGATACCCCTGCGCTCATCGCAATCAGCTCACCGAAGTGCCACACGCGGCGCTCGCCCTCGCGGTCGATCGCGAGGAGCGCGGGCTTCGATGCCGGGAAGCGCTCGAGGACGTCCGAGATGAAGTTCACGGCCCTAGTTTGGCGCGACCCACCCGATCGCCCGTCTTCGCTCAGCCGCCATCCTGCTCGAGGACCGAGCCGAGCTGAGCGCGAGAGCGAATGTTGAGCTTCGAGTAGGCGTTACCCAGGTGTTTTTCGACGGTCTTGAGCGAAACGAACAGCGCGCCTGCGATCTCCTTGTTCGAGAGCCCTTCGGTTGCCATCTGTGCCGTTCGACGCTCGGATGGCGTGAGTGACTCCGGACCCGACAAAACGACGCGTCGTGGCCGGGCGCCCGTCGCGCGAAGCTCCGTTTGGCCACGCTCGACCAGTGGAGTTGCACCGCATCGACTAGCCAGGTCGACACCCCGCCTGAGATGAAGACGCGCCTGTTCGACTGGCGGGGTTCCGTGGCGTCTGTTGCCTCGGCGCAGCGCAGCCCCCTGGTCGATCAGCGCGCGGGCAGTCAGCTCGCGGGCGGGGCTGCTGTCCAGAATTTCGATTGACTCGGCAAGCAACTCGACAGCGCGACGTTCGTCAGCGCCCGCGAGGCTGATCAGCGCTCGGCCGATCGCGTGGGGTATCTCTGCGCGGCGGGCAAGTTGAAGCTCCTCCTCCGCCTTGATCGTCGCCTCTCCGAGGCGGCCAAGCCTCGTCAGGATCTCCGCAGCGGCTGAGCGCCACGGAAGGAAGGCGGGATTGGTGAGTCCCCAGTGCTCGTTCAGGGCGCCCGCTGAGAGGATGTCTTCGAGGCCACCCTCAAGATCTCCGGTCAGCGCCCGCAGTTTCCCTCGTGCGACGAGCAGGTGATTGAACGGGAACATCATCGGGAGGTCGCCCAAGTAGCCGAGCCGCTCCAGTTCGGCGCGAGGTGCCTTGAGCTCCCCCCGCGCGAGGAGGGCCTCAATCCACTGGGCGGTCACCATCGACGCGCCGACCGAGCTGACTTCGATCACGGCGTCCGCGCCTTCCCGGGATCGCGCTTCAGCGTCGGCGAGCCGGCCTCGCGTCAGGGCAAGCTGGGTTGCTGAGACGGCGTGGATCCCCGCGCCGTGCCGAGATCCTTCGCGCACCGCAGCCTCGAGGAGAGCCGGCAGAACGGGCTCCAAAACGTCTTCGGCCATCTCGAAGGCGAGCGCCCACCCAACGCAGCCGCAGTTGAGAGAGGAGCTTCCGAGCTCTTCTACGAGGTGACCGTTGGCGAGTGCGAGACGGGCGGGCTCCTTCACGGTGGCAATGGGCCTCCCGGTTGCAGCGCGGCACCAGGCGAGGAGGCCAAGACAAGCACGTTCCCCCGTGCTTTTCCCCGTGAAATCCCTGGTCGAATTCTCGAGTTCGACCAGCGCGGGTTGCAACGGGAGGGCGCTGTCGAGGACCGTAAGGCTCATCTCCTCGGCTTGAATCTGCAGTTCGGCCTCCGAACCGCGGCCCTTTGCGAGTTCGCGCGCCCGCCGGAGTGTCGCCCGGCCTTCGTGAACGAGGCCGAAGTTGGCGGTCTGCGAGTACGCGGTCTCTCGCAGGATCATTATTTGCCGATCGACGTCCGGGGCGAGGCGCGCCGCCTCGGTGAGGTGATGAAGCGCGTCCCGTGACGCGATCATTCCCTCGGCTCGCCCCAACTCGAAGAGCACCACGCCTCGCTTTGAGGACTCGGGGGGTTCGTCCAGCCCCCGCCGGAGATACTTGACCGCGGTTTCGGCGGATCCACGCGCAACGGCCTCGGATCCGGCTTGAAGAAGAACCGTCACGCGGTCCGGATCCCCCGCGGGGGCGACTTTCAACAAATGACGCGCCGGGAGTTCTGGCCGGACGTTGCGCGCCAGCAGGATCTCGGCCGCCTTCGCGTGTCCCAATTCGCGCTCCCCAGGACCGATTTCATCGTAAACGGCGCTTCTGATGAGCGGGTGCACGAATTGGAGCGTGTCGCCGCGAACGATGAAGTTGCGTTCTGCGAGGAGGTCTGCAGCTTCGGCCGCCTGTTCCGGATTCAAACCCGCGATCTCCCGGGCGAGTGTCAGGTCGCCAGAGGATCCGGCGATTGAGATTGCTCGCGCGAGGGCTTTCGCCTCCGGCGACAACCGGCGCATGCGTCCACCAATCGATCTGGCAACACCGCGAGGCACCAGTTCATCCAGGTGGGCAACCGACTCCCTGGTCGGGTCGATGCCGGTACCTGAGGCAGCTTGGGCCAGTTCCTTCAGCAGAAATGGATTGCCCCCAGTCGCCTCGTGCGCTGCCCGAACGAACTCCTGATCGGCAGATCGCCTGAAGCTTTCACTCAGGACCTGCGATGAGGCGACGGGATCGAGAGCGGGAATTTCGATCTCCCTGGTGCGCGCGGCAGCCAGGAGCGCATCCACGGCCTGGGCGTCTCCCTCGCCGCTTCGCGACGCAACCAAAAGTAGGGCTGGGAGATCTTCGACCCGGTTCGCGAGGTAGCTCGCAAACCGGACGGAGTCCGAATCTGCCCAGTGAAAGTCATCGATCACAAACAGTGTTGGACCTCGGTCGCAAGCGTTGGAGCACACCCAGAAGAGGCCGTGGAGCAGAGCCTGCGGGTCGGCCATTTCGCGATCGGCGGCCTCCGGAGTCAGAAGGACGGGAGCCGCCAGGCTCGCGCTTCCCTCCAGTAGCTCCTCCCGGTCCGCGTCGCCGACTTTCGTTGCCGGCTCCAGCATCTGGCGAACCACGCCGAACGCGAGCTCGGCCTCGTCTTCGTGAGCCTGAGCGGCGAAAATTCTCATCGCGCGAGAATGAGCGGCGTTGACCGCCGCGCGGATCAAAGACGTCTTTCCGATTCCGGCAGGCCCCTCGAGCACCACGACGCTGCCTTCTCCCTCGCACGCATCGTAAAGCGCCCCTGCTGATCTCGTCCATCTGCCGCCCCCGTCCGACCAGAGTCGGCCCGTCCAGCAGATTGCCCCCCGTGCCCCCTACATAACCAGTCAATCCCGCCTCGTCACCCCGTTCGAACGCCCCCGCCTGACAGCTGTTTGCGGCACCCTATTCATTGCGTCCCATCCGTGCATTGAGACGGACGTCACGCAAGCTGCTTAAAGGTAGGGTCACACGTAGGGATTGCCCCCACGCGAACGCCCACCAGGATGGTCCATGCTCACGCCAATGACTGCGGCGGCGCGTACCAACCTACGGCAGCGAGGCTCGGGTCTCCTGTTTGAGCGCAACGCCGCGCTCCGAGCCATCGACGACGCGCTCCGTGATGCTGCGGATGGAGTGGGGGTCCCTGTCCTGATCGAAGGTCCCCCCGGCATCGGCAAGACGAAGCTCTTGCAGGCGGCCGCTGAGCGGGCGATCCTCGAGGGCTTCGAATGCGTGACAGCCCGCGCAAGCCAGCTTGAGCGCGGTTATCCATTCGGAGTCGTCCGGCAGCTTTTCGAGGCCAGCGTCCACGACCATGGGACGTAAAGGGCGCGGCGGCACTTGCTCGTCCGGTCTTCGACCCAGGGGTCGCCGTGGATGCGACCCCGGCCGCGGACCCCGAGTATTCACGCCTACACGGTCTCTACTGGCTTCTGGCCGAAATGGCAGAACGTTCCCCGACCTGCCTTCTTGTCGACGATCTTCAATGGGCCGACCACTCATCCGCCCAGTTCCTGGGCTTCCTCGCGTCCCGCCTGGAAGGCATGCAGGTGGCTGTGGTCGCAGCGAGTCGAGCCTCGGAACTCCCAGATCTCGACCCGCTCATCAATCATCCCAACCTTCGCGTCATACGCCCGAGCCCGTTGAGTGAAGGATCCACCCGGGCCCTGGTCGAGGCCGACCTCGGCCCGATATCCGACGATGTGGGCGGAGCGGTACGCGACGCCACGGGCGGCAATCCGTTTTTGGTCACCGAGCTGATTCGCGAGCTGAGGGAGCGCACGGATCGCGGGAGCGAAATTCAGGCCGACTGGATCGAGTTGCTCGAGCCGGAGCGGATTGCCAGAGCAGTCATGATGCGGATTGCCCACGCTGGGCCTGCTGGCGTCCCGCTTGCCGAGGCGATCGCGGTGCTCGGGGATGAAACGAGCCTCGAGGCGGCGGCGGCGTTGGCGAGACTAGGACTGGACGAGGTGGCAGCGTCCGCCGACGCCCTTGCGGATGCCGGCATTCTCGTCCCGGGCCGACCTCTCGCGTTCGAGCATTCAATCGTGCGCCAGGCGGTGTATGGCCAGATCCCCTTCGGCCGGCGCGAAGTGATCCATGCGGAGGCGGCCGAACTCTTGCATGAAACGGGAGCCTCGGCCGAAGTGGTCGCTGCCCAGCTCCTTCTGACAAACAAGCCACAGGCGCCATGGACAGGCGCGACACTGAAAATCGCGGCAAATTCCGCTCTCAATCGAGGAGATCCGGCACTCGCTTGCACGTATCTACACCGGGCCCTGGTGGCCGCCGGCGCCGACGACGAGCCAGAACTCCTTCTTGCCCTGGGCCTCGCGGAGGGAGCGTCTGGAACCGAAAGCGCAGCGGCGCGCCTCAAACAGGCCTACGAAAAGGCACGAGATCCTCAAATCAAGGCGAAGGCCGGACTGCACTTGGCGTTTTTTCTCGAGATGGGCAACAGGCGTCCCGAGGCATTGAGAATCTCCAAAGAAGCGTTGCTTGTCGCTTCCGCCAGTGCTCCTGAACTGGTCCCGCGACTTCAGGGTGCCGTTCTCCTCATGGCCCAGGGAACGGTTGAGACGCGGCGCGAGATCGTGCATGAGCTGAACGGAGCATTCAAGCTCGCGGAGCGCGTGCCGAATCCACCGCCAAGCTTGCTTGCGGTCGTTGCCATCGAGCGGTGCATCGGACATGGTCAATTCGCCGAGGGAGCGGATCTCGCGGCGCGTGCGCTCTCCGCGGGCCTGATCGAAGAAGTGACGGCCGACGCGCCACCGGTGTACTTCGCCGCTGGCGCTCTGGCCCTGGCCGGGCGATTCTCAGAAGCGGCGCGATGGTGCGAGACTGCTATCGGCGAAGCGAGCACACGTGGCTCTGCCACCGGCGCTGGGCTGGCGTCGGCCTTCCGGTCGTGGGTGCGGATCCAGCACGGCGACCTGCTCGGAGCGGCGTCCGACGCGCAGGTTGCTCTGAGTGGGATGAACCCTGGGTTCGTGGCTGAGCCGGTGGCGGTTGCGACTCTCGGGAAGGCACTGATTCATCGGGGAAATGTCGAGGGGGCGCTCGGCGCCATAGCCGGCCTGGATCGCTCGCAACACGACGAGAGCCACGTGCTGTTCCAACTGGCGAGAGCGGTGAACGCCGAGGCGCTCCTCGCGGTCAGACGTCCTTCGGCCGCCCTCGCCGAACTGGAGCTCGTAAGTGACTGGGAGGTAGCTTGGGGCGCCGCCCCTGAGGCGTGGTGCCCGTGGCGGAGCCTGGCGGCCCTAGCGCACAACCAGCTGGGCAATCTCGACGCGGCACACGAATTTGCCGAAGAAGCGGTGACCCACGTCGAGTCCCTTGGATCGGCAGCCCACCGCGGCCGTGCGCTGCGCATTGCGGCCCTGGTGGGTAGTGCGGAGGCGCGGGAGGGGCGTTTACGGGAGGCAGTTGCGATTCTCGCCAAGTCAGGTGCTCAGCTGGAAAGGGCCTTTGCCCTGGCTGACCTCGGTGCCGAGGTTAGACGCACGGGTCGCGCCAGGGAGTCTCGCGAGCCCCTGGAGGCCGCGCTTGCCGCTGCGCAGGCATGTGGCGCCACGGCCCTCGTCGATCGGACCGTTGCAGAGCTGTCGGCCGCCGGCGCCTCACCACGAGCTCCGTCGCGGGATGGTCTCGGGTCGCTGACGCCATCCGAGCACCGGGCAGCCGAGCTCGCCGCCGGGGGCATGTCGAACCCGGAGATCGCGCAAGCGCTTTTCGTCACGCGGAAGACGGTGGAAACGCACCTAGGCGCGGTTTACCGAAAGCTCGAGATCTCTTCTCGCGCTCAACTCGCTCCACGCTTCCGCGAGAGTCCGAGCTCGGGAGACCGGGGCCTCGACCGCCACGAGCGGCCTGAGGATGCGTAACCCAGCCGTCATGGACCCGGTGACGGTATGAAGGTGGTGGACGGTTCGCCAAGACTCGGCGCCGCTCAGGCCACGCCCTCCTAGGTGTAGCTGGACCAGGACCCGCTCGTTCTCGGCCCATGTCCGCTCCACCCGTGTGTGGAACGGGTCGAACATCTCCTCGAAACGGCGAAAGTGACGTTCGATGAGAGCCCGCCCCGCTTCGCCATCCGTGCGGCTGCCCATTGGCCCCTCGAAAGCGGCCGCGGGCCCGATGAAGCTCAAGGCCGAGTCCAACCCTTCCTCGTCCAAGGTCTCGTAGAACTCTCTTACGACATCGGTCGGCGTGGACACGGGCCAGACGCTCTCGCAGAGCTGCGGCGCTGTCATCGGGGTGCCTCCCTGATGTTCTCCATGAGATTGGCCTTGGCAAGAAGTTCAGGGAGAACCTCGGGGTGCCTCCCTGATGACAAAACCTTGAGGCTCCCCTACTTTCCCCGCAAATGGCGCTTGAGGCGCCTCGACCACTTAGGGAGACATGGCGCCTTCAACGCGGGCACGCACCTGGATTCAGTCCAACATCGTCGGCTTCACGGCGCTCTTCGTGATTCTCGGCGGCGTTGCTGTCGCCTCAGGTGGCTCAAGCACACCGCCGAACAACTCGATCGGCTCGCAGCAGCTCAAGGACGCCGCGGTCAAGGCGCCAAACATCGCCAATGGAGCGGTTACATCGCCGGCGATCAAGGATCAGTCGATTCAGAGCCAGGACCTTGCGCTCGGGGCCATTGCGGTGGAGACCCTCGCGCCATCTGTCGTTGCGAGGCTGCTCGACGAGGCGACCGTTGAAACGCGGCACCTCGTCGACGAGGCCGTTACGCGTCAAAAGCTTGCCGATAACGCCGTGGGGACGTTCGAAGTCGAAAACAATTCCCTTACCGGCGCGGACATCCTGGACGGCAGCATTACTTCAGCTGACCTCGCTGCCGGGGCGGTCCTTATCGCCGATGGTGCCGTCACCACGGCAAAGATCGCCGATGGCGCCGTGACGACCCCCAAGCTCGCCGCCGGGGCGGTCACCGCGGCGAAGATCACGGACGGCGAGATAACGATGCCAAAGCTTGCGAACCTGGCCGTCACGACAGCGAAGCTGGCGGATGACTCGGTGACCGCAGCAAAGGTCTTGAATGGATCGCTTACCGGTGCTGATATCGCCAACGCCGCCTCCGGGTCTGACGACGTCAACGCAGACCTGCTCGATGGACTCAGTGCCAGCGCATTCCAAGCGCGGGTCACCGGCACCTGCGCGTCTGGCACCGCGGTTCGCACGATCGGCTCGGACGGCACGGTCACATGCGAGCCGGTCACCGGCGGCACGGGCGGAGCCATCGCCGACGGCTCGGTAACCACACCCAAGCTGGCCGACAGCGCGGTTACATCCGCCAAGCTGGCCAATAACTCGGTCAGCACGAACACGATCATCGATGGCACCGTGTCCGCCTTCGACATGGCGTCGAACTCCGTATCGAGCAGTGCGATTCAGGACAACGCGGTCGGGTCGTCTGAAATCGCAGACAATGCGGTAGGGGCAAGCGAGTTGGCGACGCCTCCGGCAGTGAGCGTCAACGGTACGCAGGCGGGAGGTGGGACCGTCAGCTTCTCAACCGAAGTGTTCGACACCGGTTCACTGTTCACGTCGGCAACGCCGACGCGAATCACGATTCCGCAGACCGGGCTCTACCAGGTGGACGTCTCCTACGACACCAACACCGGAGGAAGGGCGACCTCGATTACTGCGAACGTGCGGACCGGAACCACTTTCACCTTCGCCGTGCCGGAGCTCGAAGTCAAAGACGCCCTCTCGCGGACCGGCGGGCAAACCAACCACGCGAGCGCTCTAGTTCGATTCAGCACCGGCGATGTCGTGACATCAGTGGTGCAATTCGCTCCCGGTGATGACGATGTGACCCTCGAGACCCGGCTTCAGCTCTATCTCGTGACCGACCAGTGAGCGAGGTACCCGGTACCGCCGAGGACGAGAAGGGGGGAATCCGACGGCGCGAGCTGCTCATTGCCGGCGGAGTGATCACGGCCGTCGGCATCGCAGAGGCGATGGAGAAGCGCGCCGACTTGGCTTCGAGGCTCCTCGCGCGCCTGGATGCGAACCCGCTTTCAGTGAGCCTCCTGCGTCCGGATGACTTCGTTGCTCTCGACTTCGAGTTCCACAACCTCAGAATTCAGGGCTCACAGCTCGTACGTGAGACAGCGGGCGACGCCTTCGTCGTTGTCGTCTTCCCGCCTCAGTCGATCGCAGAGGAGGCCTTTTTCGAGGCTACACCTGGCGCCGATGGGAAAGAGTCGCCGAGCTCGGAGAAACCGACCAAGCCGCCTGTGAGGTCTCGTCTTGCCGGACCGAGCCGGGTCGCCTTCCTGGTCTCGCCCAACGCGGACTCGATCCCGTTCAACGATGAATCGCTGCTCGAGTGGTCCCGATTCTCGCCGAGCATCGCGCAAAACGCACGCTTCCAGAACGGGGCAGGCCAGCCGGCGGCGCCGGCCGAAACGGTCACCGCGATCGAATACCCGTGGAACCTGACGCTTTCTCCAAACGAGCGTTCCGGGTGGAACCACGCCACGCAACCGGTCACCCGTGACGGCCGCACCGAGCTGTGGCACACGCGGCTGGGTTCCGAGCGGCTCAGGGTTGGCCCGGGAGGACCGGAGATAACGGTCGACGAGAGTCAGGCGGCGGCGAACAGCGTGCGTGCGATCTGGACGGACAAGTCACAGACTCTGCCTTTCCGGTCCGGCCTCACCGCGGATAACCGCAAGCAGATCACCGACCTCTCGTCCAACTTCCAGATCGGCCAGGGCTATCAGCCCAGCTCAGCGCAGGTCCGGCGCTTGATCATGAGTTCGCTCGGCACGACCGCCGACCTGTCCGCCAGCTTCAGTGGCTTTCCGAGCTCTCGGTTCTCGCTCTTGCACTGGTCCCACCGCGGCACACTCGCTCGCGAAAACTTCGTGAAGGTCGTAACCAAGGGGTACCTCATGCCGACGGGCCACGAGGCCGCCCTTATAACGATCACCGAGCGCAAGATCCAACCGGATCCGAAGGGACGTCCCACCGCGTACCTGCGCCAGCACGCCTTCATCGTCGTCAAGGAACCGGTTCGGAATTTCGCGGATCAGACGACGATGCCGTTCGACTCGATCGAGATCAAGTCGCTGATAACACCGGACCTCGATCCCTTCGACGGGCCGAAATCCTCTCCCGAGACCAACGTCCTCGGCCTCGGAAAGCTTGCCTTCTGGCCCCGGGTCGGCGAGCAGGATTTCCAGTTCGCACTTGTCGGTCGCGATCCCGAAGGTGCGGCGGTGGAGTTCACGGCACCGATGATCTGGCTCGAGAGCACGGTTGCCGCAAATACCTTCAAGGTTCTGGACATCCGCGACGAGTACGCAAAGAAGAGCAACCAAAACCGCCGCGAGCGTCCACTCGGCGGTCAGGAGGTCGCCTACGCGCCGCCGATCGACGGCGAGAGCCGGACGACCGCGTTCAAGACGCACACCTTCGAGTTCGGTACACGCGCGTCGAAGTTCAAGGACCGGAAATTCGATCCGGTAATGGCAACGGCCCGCATCAAGATCCCAGCGCTCGAAGCGGTTGCCGGCGCCGCGGCGGGCGGAGGAGGCGGCGGGGACGACGACACGCTCGGAACGGCCTTGGTGAAGACCGCCAAAAACTATGCGGAGCACGCGTTCGACGAGGCGGAGAACGCAGCTCAGGCCTATCTCGAGACCGCCGAAGAAGCGGCCCTCGACTACGGCAACGCGGTCGCCGGAGATCTATGCGGTGCGATCGGGCAGCCGAACATGGACATTGCCGGGCTCTCGCGCACGCTGGGCAATATCGGCGATCTCGACCCGTCGAAATTCAGCCCCGCGACGTTCCTCGACGGCGCCAAGTTCCTTGGTATCGACTTCAAGCAAATTCTCGAGGATCAGCTCGGCTTTCCGCTGCCGAGCATGGATCCCGCGGAATACGCAGACGCGCTCAAAAAGCTCCCGTCGACCCTCGAGAAGAAGGTCTACGACGAGGCAGATGCGATCAAGAAGGACCTCGAGGCTCAGCTGCCCAAGGAGATCCGCCTCGAATCCGATTGGGAGCCGGTCCTGAAGGAGAGCGATCTCTTCATCCCCAGTGCGCCGGGCGGTGCCGCGTACATGAAGCTTCACACGCTCACAGTCGTCCCACTCAACCTGACGAATCCATCCGACCCGGTCGGCAGCCCGACCTACGACGTCGAGGGGCGCATCGAGAACTTTTCGATCCGGCTCCTGAGCAAGTCCGACCCGTTCTTGACTCTCCAGTTCAACCGGATCACCTTCGAGGCTCATCAGAACTCGAAGCCGAAGATCGAAGTCGACATTCACGAGGTCGTCTTCGGCGGGCCGCTGAGCTTCATCGACGAGCTCCGGGATTACATTCGAAACCCCGAGAACGGCATCTCACTCGACGTTTCGAGCAAGGGCGTCGAAGCGGGCTACACGCTTGCGCTCCCAGTCGTTTCAGTTGGCGCGTTCTCACTCCAAAACATGGCGATCTCGACCGGGATCTCGATCCCGTTCACCGGCGAAAAGGTCGGAGGCCGCTTCGCCTTCTGTTCGCGCGACGAACCTTTTCTCCTGACGTACACGATCTTCGGCGGCGGGGGGTTCGCGGCGATCGAGGTCACCCCAGACGGTGTCAAGTCACTGGAGATCTCGCTCGAGTTCGGCGCCGCCGCGTCGGTCGACTTCGGCGTTGCCAGCGGCAGCGTCTCGATCATGGCCGGCATCTATTTCAAGATGAAGGGGGACGACGTCAGCCTCACCGGCTTCGTGCGGTTGAACGGCGAGCTTGACGTTCTCGGCGTGATCTCGGCTTCGCTCGAGTTCAACGTTTCGCTGACCTATGAGTCGAGCTCCAACGAGCTCTGGGGGCAGGCGACCCTGACCGTCGAGGTCGACGTTCTCCTTTACTCGGGGTCGGTCGAGATCACGTGTGAAAAGCGGTTTTCCCCGAGCGGTGACACCTCGCCCCGGGCCAAGGCGGGCCAGTCAGACCCGCGAGCGATAAGCGCTTCGCCTCAGCCGATCACCTTCGAAGACTTGTACCCAACCAACGATCCGTGGACGACCTACAGCGACGCGTTCGCGGTTGCCTCTTTCTAGGCGGAAGGACCCAGATGGCCATCGAGCAGAGAATCAGCTACACGGTCCTTCCGAACGGAGTGTCCAACGGAAAGCATCGCTTCTCCGTTCTGATCTCACCCCGGTTGAAACGCACCAGTGTCGCCGGCAAACCAGTCGCCGGAACACTCGACATGTTCGACGGCTGGGTCGATTGGCCGAGCACGGTCAGAAGCCACCGGTGGACCCTGAACCTGCAAGATTCAAAGGGCAAGATGTCGAAGGTGACTCCGGCCCTCGCAGCGGGTGCTACCGCGCCGTCCTCGCAGCACTGGGCAGCGTTGTTTGCGGCGGACACCGAGGTCAAGCCATTTCTGTTCAAGGAACTCGACGAGGCGGTCTTTTCGTACCCCACAGACCACGTCCTCGAGTACATGTCGAACAAGTTTGCTGATCTCGCGCAGGTTGTCGACCCGCCTCCGGTCGCGCAGTTGCGCCAGGCCTATGCGGAGATCGACGTTCTCAACGAAAAGTCGGAGACGCTGAACGTCGGCAAGCAGATCCAGACTTTGTTCGACCGTCTCGATTCGAAATCGGCGATCAGGCGTTCATCGGTGGCCAAACCGGCGCAGGACTTCACGCAGGCGGCCCTCTTTCACGCGCCGACGCTGAACCCGCAGAAAGCAGCGGCGAACAAGACGGTGGGGGCCGGTACAAACAAGCTCCCCAAGTTGGACGACTTCTTCAAGGTCGACCGCCCCAACCGGCCGACGCCGCCCGAGTTCGACTTTCACCAGACCGTCGCATTGCTGAGCCAGCACCCCTTGCTCATGAGGCTCCTTGGCCTCGTGGTGGACTTCGAGTTCGTCTCTCCCTTCGGGACCGGGGATGTCGAGGTCAACGCCTCGCTCACCGTGAGTAGCGGTTCGCGATCGAAGATCCACGGTCCTACGGTGGAAACGATCGCGATCATCGGTCCTTCACGGTTTGCCGCTCGGCCTGAAAGCTCCAAATCCGAGGTTCAAAACGGTCTGCTTCACCTGGGTTCCAAGCTGCCGGATGGGACACCGGAATACATGCTCGTAGACACCGATGTCGATGGAGCTGCGCTCAAGACGCTCAACTTCGTCAATGAACTCGCACGCTCGCAGGAAGCTGAGAACGAGACCGGTGACGAGCCCCAGGACCAACTTCCACCATCGTTTCGCTCAGCTGGAATTTCGATCGTTCGCAAGAACCGCGGCGAGTCGCTCCAGAAGGCGTTCGCTCGTCAGACCAGCCTCAACCGAACGTTCGCCAAGGGTGAGGCCGCCAACGGCGACTCCGTACAGCTCTACGCGGAAGACCTAACGCGTGGCTATGCCTTCGATGTGTTCGATGCCCACGCGGGCCAGTGGTTTTCGTTGTGTGCTCGCGAGGGCGTGGCGCGGTTCGGCCCGGATCCCGACAACCCCCAGCTCCAGGTCCCGCTGCCGCCCGCGGATGGTTGGGTCGGCACGGCGGTGACGCAGGGCCTGTCCGTGGGCGACGAGACCGTCAAGGTCCCGGAATCGATGGCTCGCTGGGCGAATGGGTGGAGCATGGTGACCAAGCGTCCCGGGAGGACGGTCGGCAACGCCGAGGAGCCGGTCGACTACAGCCCGCAGTTGACGAACGTGCCTCTGTCAGTTGAGTACGCGACACCTCCGGGCACGTTGCCGCTCCAGCGGTACGGTCGCGCGTACAAGGTCCGGGGCAGGGCCGTCGACCTGGCCGGCAACGCGATGTCAAGCGAGGCCGCGAATGCGCTCGGTTCGACGGACACCCTGTCCACGCCCGGGTACCGTCGTGCCGAGCCCGTCTCGCCTCCGACGGTCCTGATGCGAAACCAGGTAACTCAGGGCGAGTCGACTCATCGCGTAGTCGTGCGGTCGAACCGCCGGACGCCGGCTGGCGCGACGGTGCCATCCGAACGCCACATCTTTCCACCCTCGCTGGACCAGTTCCGCACCGAGTGTCACGGGGTGTGGGACAGCGGCGTCAATCGCCTGAATCCAGCGCAGAGCTACGAGCAGATCCTGGCTCGGGAGCGCGGCTCCTACGCGGGTCCGGACGCCTTCGGCAATCCGCATGCGGGGACGCAACCCGACCCGAAGAATCACGATGCGCCGTACAACACCCTTGCCGACCCGGTCTACGTCGTCGAAAACGGGACTCCCGCCCCGATGCCGAATCTTCCCGATCCGGTTTCCTCGGGGGTCACGTTCAAGTCTCTGCCAGGAGCCGGGAGCGACGAGCTCCATACCGAAAGCTTCTACCGCGGCAATGCGAGTTGGCCCGCGGTGACTCCCATCCGCCTCCATGTCTTCGAAAGCGACGAGTTCGTGCCCCCCCAGCTGGTCGGGCGAGAGCTCCGGGTTGGGCTCCCGAAGGCCGAGATGATCGACGTGAAAATGAGCTCCTATCTGGACCCGGAAGACCTCGACATCTTCAAGCCGTACGAGCTCCTCCAGGCGATCGGGGCGGTCACTCCGCAGCTGCAGGCTCAGATCGTCGCGGGCGAGCATTGGGGCTTCACGCCCCCGCGTCGTCTCAAACTCGTTCATGCGGTCCGTCAACCCCTCGAGGCCACGATTTTTACGGAGAGTCTTCGTATCGAACGCTCTGAAGGGCAGACGTTCGTGACCTTGAAAGACACGATGCGCACGTCCCGCCGCAGCTCTGAGCGCGTCGACGTGACCGGCACGTGGAGCGAGATCACCGACTACGTCGACCCGCGGACCGGGCTCTGGAGTCCGCGGCGGATCGTGCCGGTGACCGGGCCCGCATTCCAGCGGAAGATCGAGTTCGACCGGGAGGCGGACAGCGAACTGCCGATCGAGGAGCGCCACGAGCTGCGCCACACCAGACACATCGCGGAGATGAGGTACGACACCGTGGCTGCCACGCGGTACCGCGCGTACTTCACGGAGCAGCGAAATCTCGACTTCAGAGTTTCGCAAACCGCCGTCCTCGGTTCGGACTACACGGGCGCCGCTGCCGGCGACGTCGGTGTGATTCCGAACTCGGAAACGATCTCGTCAACCGTCGGGACGACGACGTACCGGCGCGGCACCCACTACTCGATCAACTACGACACAGGTCTCATTACCCGGCTTGCGGGGACATTGTCGCCGATGCCAAAGCAGGTCCGTGCGACCTACGTGGTTCCGCCGGACTCGTTGGCGAGCGACGATTCCACGAGGGTCCGGATCCTCTCCTCCGCGCGCCCGGCCGCACCAAAAGCCCTCTACGCCGTACCCAATTTCAAATGGGAGCGTGTCGAAGGATCGTCGGAGAGGCGGTCGAAGCGGGGCGGCGGCAGCTTGCGTGTCTATCTCGATCGACCATGGTGGTCGTCAGGCGAAGGCGAGCAGCTCGCCGTAGTTTGTCTGCCGGCGCCGATCCGCGGCGCCAAGGACACGCTGCCGCCCGAACTTGCTCCGTACGTGAGTCAGCGTGGTCAGGACCCGATCTGGGACGGCACTCGGACAAGCCAGCTGCCACGCGCAAAGGACTTCACGAACGCCACTGCGACGCATGGTGGTTTGCGGATCGCCGAGCTTACGGGGGATGCCCGGGTTGCGGCCGCGGTCTTCGACGTGTCGCCGCTCGAAGTAGAAGAGGGAGGCGCGCCCAACTCGGACAACCCGCGCTGGTATTGCGACATCGACTTGGCGCCCGGGTCCGCGTACACGCCGTTCATCAGGCTTGCGCTTGCCCGCTTCCAGGAGCACTCGATCACCGGCGTCGAGCTATCCCAGATCGTCCTGCTCGACTACATCCAGCTCATGCCGGACCGGGTCGCAACGGTTGTCAGGAACGGCAACCAGGCCTCGGTGTCGGTTTCCGGCCGTAGCTACTTTGGAGGTGGGGAGTCCGTTCCGGCGAACTCCGTCGTCGAGGTGACTTTGGAGACCCGCCGCAGCGGCATGGAGTCCGGCGAGGAGGCGGTCGGGTGGGTGCCGGTTGCCCAGCCCCTCGAACTGGATTCAAATACCGGGTTCACCGGATCCACGACCTGGACCGGAGGCATCACCGTGCCATCGGGAGGTGGGCGTTATCGCATCGCTCTTCGCGAATACGAACAATTCGCGCCGTCCGCGGGCACGTCGTTGGACCGTCGCATCGTGTACGCCGACGCGATTGCGCTGTAGACCTACGGCGAGGAGCTAGCGCTGCAGTTCGGTGCCGTCGTAGAGCTTCTTGACGACGACGGTCCCGTTGGGCGCGGCGTCAAGGCACAGCCCGCACAGCACGCATTCGTCCTGGTTTTCGGCGACGACGGTGACGCCGGAATCCGAAGCCTTGAAGATGTCGACCGGGCAGGCGTCTTCGAGCTTCTGCGCCAGCTCAGGATCGCTCGCGACAGAATCGTCGACAGTGACCTCGATGAAGGTTCCGTTCAGATTCTGGGCCTCGCTCACCGCCCGATCGCCTCCTTGACTCGGTCCGGAATCTCGTCGATCCGCTCGACGACGGGAATACCCGAGGCCTCGAGCCGAGCGATCTTCTCGGTCGCCGAATCCTCGGCGCCCTCGACGATCGTGCCGGCGTGGCCGAAGCTCATGCCCTGCATCTCCTCGTCGTCCATGAACTTGCCGGCCATGAAGGCGATGATCGGAAGCCTGGAGCCGTTCTCCTCGCGCCAGTCGACCAGTTCGGCCTCCATGCGGCCGCCGGGCTCGGTATAGATGACGATCGCCTCTGTCTCTGAGTCGGCTTCGAAGTAGGGCATGAGCTCCGCGTAGGTGGAGCCGATGATCGCGTCGCCGCCGATCGAGACCGCGGTCGAGACGCCGAGGCCCGCGGCGGTGAGCGAGGACGAGATCTCGGTGGTCATGCCGCCGGAGCGGGACATGACGCCAACGACGCCCCTCTCGTAAGCCTTTGCGGCGTCCTTGGCGGGTCCGCCGATGCCGCCCATCTTGCAGACGCCCGGAACGATGAGGCCGAGGCAGTTGGGCCCGATGATGCGGGCGCCGCGCTCGGAGGCGAGCTCGACCATCTGGGCGACGTCGCGGCGAGGGATGCGCTCAGTGACGATCACGATCAACTTGATGTCGTTCTCGATCGCCTCCACCACTGCGTCCTTGGTGAAGGCGGGGGGGACGGTGACGACGGCGCCGTCGATCGGGGAGCCGTGATGCTCAACCGCCTGCTCGACGGTGTCCCAGACGGGCACTCCGTGGACCTCGCGGCCCTTGCGGCCGGGGGTGACGCCGCCAACGACCTTGGAGCCGTAGTCGATGCACTCTCGGGTCAGGTTCACGGCCTCGCGGCCGGTGATGCCCTGGACGATGAACGTGAAGTCTTCGGTGAGGAGAATCGACATGGTCAGCCCTGGATCTTCGATACGGCCTCGCCGGCCGCCTCCCACATCGATGTGTTGCGGTCGCGGAACTCGATGCCGTACCTGGAGAGGATCTTCGCGCCCTCTTCTTCCCACGCGCCAGGGATGCGGAACACGGCGATCGTCTCCGCCGGGTCCTTGCCGAGTTCGAGGCAAGCCGCGATAACGCCGCGGGCGACGATATCGACGCGGGTGTTGGAGACAATCGACATCATCACGGCGATCTTCTCGACGCCGTCCTTCTTCAGGACCTCCATCGCGAGACCCTTGGACTTCGCAACCGACGGGTTGCCGCCGATCTCCGCGTAGTTGGCGGGCTTGCCGCCCTGGGAGCGAACCGCGTCGGTGAGGGTCAGCGAGCCGCCGCCGGCGCCGATCACGAGGCCGAGGTTGCCTTCGAAGCCGTGGTCCTTGCCCTGAATCACGCCGCGGTGGTCGGCCGCGTCGATCGCCTTGACGTTTCGTTCAAAGTCCGAGGGCTCGTAGGTTTCACGCGGCTCGGAGAGGTCGACGCCGATCTCCTCGAGCATCTTCTTGTGCCGCCCGACCGCCTCATCCTCCATCTCCATGTGAGCGTCAAGGGCGACGAAGCTGCCGTCAGCGAGCCGTGCGACCGGGTTGATCTCGGCAAGCGTCATGTCGTAGTCGCGCTGAAGCTGGGCGAGGCGCGCGAGGATGGGTGTGGCGCGCGTGAGCTCGCGGCCGGTCATGCCGCAGCGGGCGACCGTCTCCTTGGCCTGGAAGTCGAAGATGGGGTGGAGGTTCGAGAGGTGGCCACGGCCGACGTGGTCGGGGTGCTCTTCGGCGACCTGCTCGATGTCGATGCCGCCCATGTCCGAGAACAGCATCATCGGGCGCTTGGCGCGGCCGTCCCAGAGGCACGCGGCGTAGTACTCCTGCTCGACCTCGGCCTTGGGGTCGACCAGAACACCGACCGGCATGTGTCCGGCGATCTCGAGCTCGAGGATCTCGGCCGCATGCTCGGCCGCTTCATCCGCGGTGGTGGCGAACTTGACGCCGCCCGCCTTCATGCGGCCGCCCGTCAGGACCTGCGACTTGATGACGGTGTCGCCGCCGATCCGCTCGGCCGCTCTGCGGGCCTCGTCGGCGGTCTTGCAGAAGCCGTAGTCGGTGACCGGAATTCCGGCCCGCTCGACGATCCGACGTGATTCGTACTCGTAAAAGCGCATCGCGGCGCGGAAATCTATCGGGATGCGCTTTGATTCCCGAGACCGGCGCATTTCGTCAAGCCGGTAGGGCACAATATGAGAGCTTGTCGCCGAGACAGCGGGCACTCGTCACGCCTTGGCGCAGATCCATTACGAGGGTCGGGCCACGACCTATCAACACAAGGAGCAACTCTCACAGTGAGCGATATCGCCGCCGCGACCCAGGCATCCACAAGCAACAAGAAGCTGACCGCATGGGTCGACGAGATCGCCGCGCTGACGCAGGCCGACTCCGTGTATTGGTGCGACGGATCCGCCCAGGAGTACGACCGGCTCTGCCAGGAACTGGTCGACGCGGGAACGTTCCAGAAGCTTTCGGATGCGAAACGTCCCAACTCGTATCTCGCCTGGTCTGATCCTTCAGACGTCGCTCGAGTCGAGGACCGCACCTTCATCTGCGCCGAGACCGAGGAGGAGGCCGGGCCCAACAACAACTGGCGCCCAGCCAGCGAGATGCGCGCTGAGATGGATCAGCTCTTCGACGGCGCGATGCAGGGCCGCACCATGTACGTAGTGCCCTTCTCGATGGGCCCGCTCGGATCGGACAAGTCACACGTCGGCGTTCAGGTCACCGACTCGCCCTACGTGGTCGTCTCGATGCGCATCATGACCCGGATGGGGCAGGGCGCGCTCGACGCGCTCGGCGCCGACGGGGAGTTCATCCCGTGCGTCCACTCGATCGGCGCGCCACTTGCCGAGGGCGAGAAGGACGTGCCGTGGCCGACCAACGCCGAGATCAAGTACATCGTCCACTACCCGGAGACGCGCGAGATCTGGTCGTACGGTTCGGGCTACGGCGGCAACGCCCTGCTCGGCAAGAAGTGCCTGGCGCTGCGGATCGCCTCGTGCATGGCGCGCGACGAGGGCTGGATGGCCGAGCACATGCTGATCCTGAAGCTCACCTCGCCCGAGGGCGAGGTCAAGTACGTCACGGGCGCGTTTCCTTCCGCGTGCGGCAAGACCAACCTCGCGATGCTCATCCCCACGCTCGAGGGCTGGGAGGTCGAGACGGTCGGCGACGACATCGCCTGGATGAAGTTCGGTGACGACGGCCGCCTGTACGCGATCAACCCCGAGGCCGGTTTCTTCGGAGTCGCGCCAGGCACGGGCTACAAGACGAATCCGAATGCCATGGACGCCATCGAGAAGAACACGATCTTCACCAACTGCGCGCTCACCGACGACGGTGACATCTGGTGGGAGGGCATGACCGAGGAACCGCCGGCTCACGCCATCGATTGGCACGGCAACGACTGGACGCCAGACGAAGAGGCACCCGCCGCCCATCCGAATGCCCGCTTCACCGTTCCCGCCGCCCAGGCGCCCTCGATCGCTTCCGAGTGGGAGGACCCCGCCGGCGTGCCGATTGACGCGTTCCTCTTCGGCGGCAGGCGCGCATCCGGCGTTCCGCTCGTCCGTGAGGCGTTCGACTGGGAGCACGGCGTCTTCATGGGCGCCACGATGAGCTCCGAGCAGACGGCGGCCGCGTTCGGCACCGTCGGCCAGCTTCGCTTCGACCCCTACGCGATGCTCCCGTTCTGCGGCTACAACATGGCCGACTACATGGCCCACTGGCTGAAGATCGGCGAAGAGGGCGATGCCCAGAAGCTTCCGCGGATCTTCTACGTCAACTGGTTTCGCAAGGACGAAGACGGCAAGTTCCTGTGGCCTGGCTTCGGCGAGAACAGCCGCGTTCTCGAGTGGGTATTCCGCCGCTGCAACGACGCCGCCGAAGGCGTCGAGACGCCGATCGGCATCGTGCCGGCGACTGGCGAGATCAACACCGACGGCCTCGAGATCTCAGACGAGGCGATGCAGAAGCTCACGACGGTCGACGAAGCGGGCCTCCGCGACGAGCTCCCGCAGGTCGAAGAGCACCTCGCCAAGTTCGGCGACCGGCTCCCGGCCGAGGTCAAGAGCCAGCTCGAAGCCCTGAAGGAGCGCCTGGGCTGAATCGCGCGGGCGGGGGCCCCGCGGCCGGCGAACACTCGTCGTTTTCCCACCCCTATAGGGGTTTCATAGCGACGAGTGCACCGGCGGTGCCGGCGTGGAATTGCAGCGCCTCGCGGGCGGTCCCCACCGAATCCCGTCGCGCTACAGCTCGTAGGCCTCTTTCAGCTCCGGGTCCTTCTCGGCCAGCATCTCGGCCAGCTCGACCATGACCTTGCACTGCTTCCAGGTGGCGTCGTCCTGCATCTTGCCGTCGATCATGTGGACGCCGCGGCCGTCCGGAATGGCCTCGATGACCTTCTTCGCGAACTTGACCTCCTCGGGATCGGGCGAGAAGACCTTTTTCGCGATCTCGATCTGGACGGGGTGGAGTGACCACGCGCCGACGCAGCCGAGAAGGAAGCAGGCGCGGAACTGCGCTTCGCAGCCCTTGACGTCCTTGATGTCCCCGTAGGGGCCGTAGAAGGGCAGAATGCCCGCCGAGGTACAAGCGTCGACCATGCGCGCGATCGAGTAGTGCCACGGGTCCTGCTGCGCCGTCGCGCGCGGGGCCTCGGGGTCGTTCGGGTCGGGGTCGTTGATGACCAGGTAGCCGGGGTGTCCGCCGCCGACCCGCGTGGTCTTCATGCGGCGCGAGGCTGCGAGGTCCGCCGGGCCGAAGCTCATGCCCTGCATGCGCGGGCTGGCTGTCGCGATCTCTTCGAGGTTCACAACGCCCTGCGCGGTCTCGAGGATCGCGTGGATCATGATCGGCCGCTGAACCTTCGCCTTGGCCTCGAGCTGGGCGAGCAGGCGGTCGACGTAGTGGATGTCCCACGCCCCCTCGACCTTCGGGACCATGATCACATCGAGCTTGTCGCCGATCTCGGTGACGAGCGTGGTGATGTCGTCCAGAACCCACGGGCTGGCGAGATCATTGACCCGCGACCACAGCGCCGTCTCGCCGAAGTCGACCTCGTTGGCGACTTTCACGAGCCCTTCACGCGCCGCTTCCTTGTTGTCGACGGAGACTGCGTCCTCGAGGTTGCCGAGGAGGATGTCGGCGGACCTGGCCATGTCCGGCACCTTCGCTGCCATCTTCTCGTTCGAGGCGTCGAAGAAGTGGATCATCCGCGAGGGGCGGAAGGGCACCTCGGAGACGGGGTCGGGGGCACCGATCGCGAGCGGCTGCATGAAGCTACGTGGGTTTCTCATGCGCGCAAACTTATTGGCCTCCGTGTCGCATACCCGCGTCTCGTATATGTACGCTGCCGCGCATGGAGGGACGAGCGCTGAGGCCGATGGGAGTGGGGGAGACTCTGGACGCCGCTCTCAATCTGTATTTCCGGAATTTCGGGACCCTGGCGAGGATTGCGGCGGTCATCGCTCTCCCCGTGGCGCTCATCTCGACGCTCCTCACCCTCTATGGCGTCGCCGAGGTTGGCTCTGACAACGCGAACAGCGCTTCCTATTTCGTCGGCGACGACATCCGGCTGCTCGACGAGACGCGCTATGTGGCCACCCAGGCGATCACTGGCTTTCTCACGGTGATCGCGTATCTGGTCGTCATCAGCGCTGAGTTCAGGTCGGCAAGCCGGCTCTACATCGGGCGCGAGGCAACGGCTTCCGAGTCGCTTCGCACCGGCCTTCGCCGCCTCCACTCCGTCGTCTGGATCTCGATCCTTCTCGGCGTTGGCCTCACGCTCGCGTTCATCGCGCTCTTTCTTCCATTCGTCTGGCTGCTCGTTGCCTGGTCGCTTTGCGATTCCGGTGCTCCTCGCCGAGGACAAGCGGGGATCGAAGGCGCTGGGGCGCTCGTTCGAGCTGATACGCGACAACTGGTGGCGAACGTTTGCCGCGCTCCTCGTCGGCTTCATCTTCATCGCGCTCCTTCAGTTCCTCGTACAAACCGGCATCGATGGACTCGGCGCACTGGCGGAGGACACCGTCTTTCTGTACGTCCTCCTCATCTTCTTGGGGACCGCTTCGGTCACCGTCATAACCGCGCCGCTTCAGGCCGCGATCATCTCGGTCATCTACTACGACCTGCGTGTCCGAAAGGAAGGCTTCGACGTTCAGCTCCTGACCGAGCAGCTCGAAGCGCCCGGCGCCGACATCACCGGCTACACGCCCCCGTCGCCACCTCCTCCCACAGCACCGCCTCCGCCGGACTCATCGCTACCCCCATCGGATCCGTCAAAGCCGCCACCCCCTCCGGCCGGTTGGTAGCCCGCGCCGCGGTTGTCGCGCAACAGCCCTGATGGGCGACAAGCCGGAGATTCGCGCGGCAGAGGCAGCCGACATACCGGCGCTGATCGCCGCCTATGACTGGCTCTTCGGCCCGCCCGGTGCCGTTCCGCCCCAATGGGACGAGCGCCGAGCGGCGGTGGCGCTGAAGCAGGCGATGGACTCGCACGATTCCGTGGTCCTGATCGCAGAGGGCGAAGGAGGCGACGTGGCCGGCTTTTGCACCGGATACCTCGACCTGCACTCGGTTCGCTTCGGGTACCGATGCTGGGTCGAGGACTTCGCCGTTGATCCCGAGCGGCGCTCGAGGGGCATCGGCAAGGCCCTCTTGGAAGCGATCCGGGGATGGGCCCGGGAGCGCGGCGCGACCCATCTCGAGCTCGACTCGGCGGATTCGAGAGTCGATGCGCATCGCTTCTATGAGCGCGAAGGGGCTGATGGGGCCTCGCGATCCTTTCGCTGGGATCCCGCTTGACGCCTGGCCTCCCGGTACTCTGCCACCGGTCCAACACCCCAGGAGGAAAATGAACTTCGATTGGAAGAAGCCGTTTCTGCTTCTCGTCATCATCGCGGCGCTCGTCGCAACAGGATGCGGCGGAGACGACTCAAACGACGGTGGCGACACCTCGGCCAGCAGCACGTCGAGCAGCACCACCGAGGCGAGCGGCGATCCGCTTTCCGCGGAGGACTACTCGGCCAAGCTCGGAGAGATCCTGCAGCCGCTAGGCACGGATCTTCAGGACATCGGCTCTGCCACGTCCGCCGGCAGCACCAACCAGGACGCCGTCGACGGCGTGAGCGAGGCCTCGGATCGCCTCCAGTCCTCAATCGACGAACTCTCCGCAATCGTTCCGCCGGAAGAGGCCGCTGACGCCCACGAAGCTCTCGTTTCCAGCCTTCAGGGGTTCAAGGACGCCGCTGACGAATTCGCGGCAGCGGATCCGGACGACGACGAAGCGATCACCGGTGCGGTGACCGATCTCCAGGATGCGGTTCTGACCTTCCAGACCGACTTCCAGGACGCGATCTCGCAGATCCAGGCGGCAGGCGTGAAGCCGCCTTCGGAGACGCCGTAGCGAAACGTGCGAGTGGCCGGGCCGGCGTGGCTCTTAGAGCCCGCCGGCCTTGAGCGCCGCATCCTGGTCCAGGTGAAACTGGACCTCGGTCACCAGCTGGCCGTCGACCATGACCACCAGCGCCGCTGGCTGGGCTATCTGAACCGCGCCGTGTTCGGTGACGTAGGTGATGTCGACCAACAGCAGCATCGCTGTATCGCTCTCGAGCGCGCGATTCAGCTGAGCGGTAACGCTCCGGAAGCTGCTCGCGAAGTCCTGCCAGGCGCGAACGATGCCGTCGACGCCCTTGAAGACCGCGGGCGGGGTGGGGGGCAGCGGTGTCATCAGGCACTCGAAATCAGCCGCGGCGAAGGGGCGGATGATCTCGGCCAGGTCAGCCGCCATGTCGGGCATCTCGCCGAAATCGCCGCTGCCGCTCACGACCTCGGCGAGCGCGGAGCGCAGTGCCTCCTTGGGTCCGTAAATGGTCATTTCGGAAGTATCCTGTGTGGCGAAACTCTCGAGAGAAACTAAGGAGCCATGGCAGTAGCTACAGCCGCATACCAGGAGATGACCGACGACCAGGAAGCCATCGTCGAGATGGTCCGCAGTTTCGTCGACAAGGAGATCATCCCTCACGCCGAGGAGTACGACGCCGAGGACAAGTTCCCGGAGCCGATCGTCGAGCAGATGAAGGAGCTTGGTCTCTTCGGGGTCACCATCCCTGAGGAGTACGGCGGCATGGGCCTTGATCTGGCCACCTACACCCTGATCGTCGAGGAGCTCTCTCGCGGCTGGATCTCGATCTCGGGCGTCGTCAACACCCACTTCATCGGCTCATACCTCCTCATGAAGTTCGGCACCGACGAGCAGAAGGAGTACTTCCTTCCGAAGATGGCGACCGGTGAGATCCGAGCCGCCTTCTCGCTGTCAGAGCCGGAGGTTGGCTCCGACGTCCAGGGCATCAAGTCGACCGCCAAGCAGGACGGCTCGGAGTGGGTCATCGATGGCCAGAAGATGTGGGTCACCAACGGCCTCGGGTCCGGCGTGGTCTTCGTGCTCGTCAAGACCGACACGAAGGCTGACCCGCCGTACAAGGGCATGACGTGCTTCATCACCGAGAAAAAGCCGTGGGTCGAGAAGAACGAGGGCGACTTCGCGGGACTCGAGGTCCCGCCGAAGATCAAGAAGATGGGCTACAAGGGCGTCGAGTCCACGGAGCTCATCTACAACGGCTACCGCTGCTCCGAGGATCGCATCCTCGGAGGCCCCGAAGGAGTTGGTAAGGGCTTCACGCAGATGATGGACGCGCTCGAGGTCGGCCGTGTGAACGTCGCGGCCCGCGGCGTTGGCATCGCTCAGCGCGCGCTCGAGCTTGCCCTTCGCTACTCGCAGGAGCGTAAGACGTTCGGCAAGCCGATCGCCCAACACCAGGCGATTCAGTTCAAGCTCGCCGAGATGGCCACGAAGGTCGAGGCGGCCCGCCTCATCACGCGCAAGGCGGCGCGGCTCAAGGACGCCGGCGAGCGCTCCGATCTCGAGGCCGGGATGGCGAAGCTTCTCGCGTCCGAGACCGGCAAGGAATGCGTCGAGGATTGCTTTCGCATCCACGGCGGCTACGGCTACTCGAAGGAGTACGAGATCGAGCGCCTCTATCGCGACGCGCCGCTTCTTTTGATCGGCGAGGGCACCTCCGAGATCCAGAAGATGGTGATCGGCAAGAAGCTGCTCCAGCGCTACAAGGCGTAGCCTGGCTCCAGTGGCATCCGCGTCCGAGCTGATCGCAAAGGCAGTCTCCGGCCTTCAGGCCGACGTGCCCGGCCTGGCGAACCTGAAGATCGTGATCGGCCTCGAGCTGAAAGGCCGCGGCGACATCCAGCTCTATCGCGTCGAGCTGCCCGGACCGAAGGTCTCCAAGGGGTATGCGGATGACGAGCGGCTTCACGTTTCCATCCCGCGCTCTCACTTCAACGAGCTCGCCGAGAAGGGGCACCTGGCCCACTGGCACGAGGCTTACGACCACGGTCACATAAAGGTCGAGGGCGATCCGCGGATTCAGCAACTCGTGGGTGGCGTGATGGCCAAGGCCGAGGCGCGCAGCAAGCTGCGCAAGGCACGCTGACCAAAGCTCTGGAGCCCGCCGCGCTTGCGCCGCTGCGCGCGGCGTCGCAGGGACTCCGGGTATCGGCGGCTCGCTCGCAAGACGTGCCAGGTGTTCTGCGGGCCATCGCGGGCGCCCAGGCGCAGGAGCCGAGGTCTGGGCGCCTCCAGGTGCGCGTCCGCTCCTCGGGTCTGACCGCAGACGACGTCGAGCGTGCCCGGGTCGAGGACCGGACGATAATCCGCCACTGGGTCATGCGGATGACGGCCCATCTCTTTCCAACTGAAGACCTCGCGTGGATGGCGCCGCTTTTCTCAGAACGAATGGCCGCATGGTCGCGCCGCCGCCTCGAGGTGCTCGGAGTCCCCGAGAAGGAGCGCGAACGGGCGCTCAAGGCGATCAGGCGAAGGCTCGACTCGGACGGCGAGATGACGAGAGCCGAAGCGATGGCGACCGCCGAGAGGACCGGGCTCGAGGTGGACGTTCAGCGCAGAACCCACCTCTCGGTTCTGACGGTTGTCGAAGGTGGCGCCTGTATCGGGCCGACGCGAGGCAAGGACAACCTGTTTGTCGCAACCCGCGAATGGATCGGCGAACAGAGGCCGGTCGACCCGGAGCGCGGGCTCGAGGAACTGGCGAGGCGCTACGTGTCCGCGTTTGCGCCGGCCACCGAGCGCGACTTCGCCGCGTGGTCAGGGCTGCCGCTTGGCCAGTGCCGGGCCGGACTCGCCGCCATCGCGGATGAAATGCGGGAGGTGAAGCTCGCCTCAGGCGACGCTGCCCTCGCACCCAAGGGTTGGCGCGCCCGTGCGCCGCGCTCGCCGGCCGTGCGGCTCCTTGGGGCGTATGACACCTATCTCATGGGCTACGAAAACCGCAGGCATGCCGTCGAGCGAGAGCGACGAAAAGCAGGTCCTTCCCGGCGGCGGCGTCCTGCGGCCGACGATCTGCGTCGACGGCCGATTTGCCGGAACGTGGACCTCGAGGAAGGCGGGTAAGCGGCTCACCGTAAACGCTCGAGCCCTTCGGAGGGTTGGAGGGCGCATGGCGGGACGCCATCGAACGGGAGGCCGCAGACATCGCCCGCTTCGAGGGGCTCGAGAGCGCTTCGGTTGAAGTCTCGTGAGGTTTCGGATAAAACCCCCGCGAACCGTTGTCCGGGGGCTAGGAGGAATATCAGTGAAGAGTCGGGTTCTCGCCCCCGCGTTCGTTTTTGTCGTGCTGGCCACCGCTGGAGCCAACGCGCTCGCCGGCGACTCCGGATCTCAAGCAGGTCGCGCTTCTCTGCGCACGACCGAAACCGCTCTTCCCGCCGGGTACATGCCGGCCGCCATCCGCCAGCAGCAGCTGGGGCGCTACTTCGTCGTCATGAAGGCGCCAGCCGTCGCCGACCGGATTCGAGCTGAGGGCGGCAACCTCTCCAAGACGGCGCAGGTCGCAACCGCCGAGGCGGCGCGGGCGAGCCAGGCCGCCGCCCTCGCTCAGGCCAAGCAGACCGGCGGGCAGGTCGTCTTCCGCTACGACACCCTGCTCAACGGCTTCTCGGCGAAGCTTTCGCCCTCCGCTGCGGAGGCTCTGGAGCGACGCTCCGATGTGGCGTCGGTGGAGCCGGTTGCGATCGTTCAGCGACACAACGAGAGCAGCATGCCCTTTATCGGGGCGACGGCGGTCAACGACGATCTGGGCATCAAGGGCCAGGGCATGAAGGTCGCCGTGGTCGACGACGGCATCGACTACACGCACGCCAACTTCGGTGGTCCCGGCACGATCGAGGCCTACGAGTCGAACGACCCAGCCTTCATCGAGCCCGGCACTTTCCCGACCAAGAAAGTCCGTGGCGGTTACGACTTCGTGGGCGCGGGCTACGACGTCCTCGACGACGACACTTCCAACGACACCCCACGACCCGACGACGATCCGCTCGACGATGGCGGCGGCCACGGCTCGCACACCGCGGGCACGGTCGCGGGCATCGGCGTTCCTGGCGAGATCGGGCCTGGCGCGGCTCCAAAGGCCAAGGTCTACTCGTACAAGGTGTGGGGTGCGGCTGGCGACTCGTCTGACGACGTCCTTGTCGCCGCGTACGAGCGGGCGGTCGATCCGAACCAGGACGGCGACACATCGGACAGGGCGGACGTGCTCTCGTTCTCTGGCGGCGTCGACTACGGCACCCTGAACTCGGCCGAGGCCCACGCGGCTCAGCGCGTGGTGGATCTCGGGACGGTGTTTGTGGCGTCTGCCGGCAACTCCGGCAACCAGAACGTTGGCGGCTCCGCCTACATACAGGGCACGCCCGCCAGCGCGCGCGGCGTGATCTCGGTCGCGGCTTCGATCGATCAGTACAACGCGCAGACGATCACGATCAATTCTCCCTCAGGCGTCAACCTGCCGGACAACGGGATCATGGTCGAACAGGACTTCGGCGGATCTATTCCGGACGGAGGGCTGACGGCGGACCTCTACGACACCCGTCAGCTCGATCCGCCCGCGAGCCCCGGCAACGAGACCCCGGCGGATGCCCTGCTCTGCAGCCCCGTCGCGCCGGGTTCTCTCACCGGCAAGATCGCGCTCGTCTTCAAGGGCTCCACCGGCGAGGGCGACTGCGGCGGCTCGCTCAAGGTCTATAACGCGCAGCAGGCAGGCGCCGTCGGAGTCGTCTTGATCTCGCTCTTCGGCGGATTCCCGTCGGCGCTGTCGTCCGGTGGCGAGCCGATCACGATCCCCGCGACCATGATCACCGCCGACGATGGCTACGCGATCCTCGATGCGCTGAGCCCGTCCCCGCCGGCCTACAACTCGGCCACGGTGAACGCGACGCTGGACGACGACACGACCCCAATCCCCGGGTTCGAGGACTCGCTCACCGACTTCACCTCGGAGGGGCCGGCCCGCCTGACTTCGGACCTCAAGCCGGACATCTCGGCTCCCGGCTTCGACATCCAGTCGACGGCCGCCGGCACCGGTGACGAGGGGGTGAAGCTCTCGGGTACCTCGATGGCAGCTCCGCACATCTCGGGCGTCGCCGTCCTTTTGAGGCAAATCCATCCGAAGTTCTCGCCGAAGCAGATCAAGGCGCTCCTGATGAACTACGCGACGCGAAGGGTCAAGAACAACGATCTGTCGAGCCCGGCGCCGGCCACCGCGGCAGGCGCGGGACGCGTTCAGGCGCTCGAGTCGGCTCAGGCGACGTCGGTGGCGGTGCCCGGCAGCCTCTCGTTTGGGTTGAAGCAGCTATCGGCCCCCCAGACCGAAACCCAGTCATTCAAGGTCACGAACTTCGGAAAGGAGAAGCACTCCTACTCCGTCTCCGCGGGCGGCCCGCGGTACTCGGACTTCGACCCCGCCGTGTCGCAGGCAGCGGTCACGCCTTCGAGCTTCGGCCTCAAGCCCGGCAAGTCCAAGCGGGTGAAGCTCTCGCTCACAGTCGATCCGACCGCCATCTCCGAAGCCGATCAGGAGAACGGCCTCTATTACTTCCTCGGAACTCAGGACGGAGTTGCGAAGATCACCGAGTCCGAAGGCCCGACCAAGAACAAGTTCTTCGTCACCTGGGGCGTGGTGCCGGGTGCGACATCGGACAACTCGCTCTCGACTGATTCGCTCGATCTGAGCGGTGGCTCCGACGAGATGAACCTCGTGGAAGGTCCCGCCGCGGGCGTCAGTCAGGCCGACCTCTACAACCTCGGCTACGAGGATGACGAGCTGACCCGCAACGAGGCGGACATCGTCGCCGTGGGCGCGCGTTCCTTTACGGGTCCGAGCGTGGAGGACGCGACGGCTGAGGGCGTTCCAGGCGGCTCGGACGCGTTTGCCGGCATCGGGTTCCTCGACTTCATCGCGGACCCCGACCCACCCTCCGAGCCGATCGAGTTCGGCGTCCAGGCCTCGCGCATCCACAACACGACCGAGACGCTTCAGGTCGACGTCCTGGTCGATGTGGGCGCAGACGGCGTCTTCGCGGGCGACGACGAGGGTCTTCAGGGCGACTACCTGATCTCAAAGCCGGCGGCGGCTGGGGGAGAGGTCTGCGTGTTCGACCTGTCGCAGCCGGATGCGCTCGACGACTGCGCCGAGACATATTTCGCGGATTATTCGAACTACAACTCGAACCTCACCGGACTCGTGGTGAGCGCCGGCGACCTCGGGCTGACCGATGCCGACTCCGCGTTCTCGTATGGCGTGACCGCGTGCACCGGCACGTTCTCGGGCGATATCCCGGGTCAGATCTGCGACTCGGCCGGCGAGGTTGACCCGGATACGGGCACGTACGACGCCGAGTTCGACCCCATCGATCCTCCGCTGGCGATAGATCCGCTCGTCTGCAAGGGATTCTGGGGCGGCCCGGACTGCGACTCGGCGAACCCGATCGAGGTCACGGGTGACCCAGGCCCGTCGGTGCTGGCGCTGTTCCCGAACAACGCACCGTCACGCACGCCGACGATCGTCTCGACTGACGCGCCGTAGAACTCGAATTCATGCGCGAGCGGTTCGCCATACTGCTCGCGCATGAATGACGAAAATCACCAGCTGACAACCGACCAGGCTGAGCGCGAGGCTTCGGGCGCGCACGCCTATGGCCGTTACCTCGAAGAATTCGAGGTCGGCGCCGTTTACAAGCACTGGCCGGCGAAGACCGTGACCGAGTCGGACGATCACCTGTTCTGCCTCATCACGATGAACCACCACCCGCTTCACCTGAACGACGTTTACGCGGGGCAGTCTCAGCAGGGACAGAACGTCGTCGTCGGGCCGCTCGTCTACTCACTTGCCCTCGGCATGTCGGTCTCAGACGTCTCGGGCAAGGCCATCGCGAACCTCGCGACCGAGGAGCTTTCACATCCGAACCCGGTATTCCACGGCGACACGCTCTATTGCGAGTCCGAGGTTCTCGAGGTGCGACCCTCGAAGTCCAAGGGCGACCGCGGCGTAGTCAAGGTCCACACCCGTGTCTTCAAGCAGACGGGAGACCTCGTCGCCGAGTTCAAACGGGCGGTGCTCATTCCTCGCAAGGTGCACGCCGACGAGGCGGGCGCCGACGCCGAGGGCTCGGTCGAGTAGCTCGGCTTCGCCGAGAATCGTCCCGAAGGCCCCATTAGGTACCTGGGACGCTCTCGCCGAGAAGAGGTGGTCGAGGTCGAGGACGACGGCGTATCTGCCGCTCGTCGCTCGCCTCGCCGCCGACCCGCCGCGGTTTCTCGTGAAGCGTGGGCGTGTCGGCGGCGCCGAGGGCGCGCCCGGCTCCCTCCCCATCTCCGACGGCGAGCGCGAGCGGGCGCTCGATGCCGCGCGAGCACCGAGCGCCGAGTGGGAGACCGACCCGGACCTCGAGATCGAGCTTCTCGTCTCCGGAGCGCCGGATGTCGCCGAGGAGCTCCTGATACCGCAGGTTTCTCTATCGCCGCGCAGACCGCATCTATGAATACGCGGCGGCGATGCCGGATGCGAAGCGCCGGTTCGCGGAGCTGCTCCGAGCGGGTCGATAACGGTAATGTCCCTCATGGACAGGGTTCACGCGGAGGATGAGGGGTTCGGTTTGAGAAGTTGGCAGGGTGTGCGCAGTCTCGGAGCTGTGATCGTGGCGGTTGGTGTTGGGGTCATAGCCGGAGCGCCGTCGGCATCGGCTGAGACGTTGAAGGTCACCAATACGGACGACTCCGGAGCAGGCTCGTTTCGTGACGCGGTCGAGCTGGCAGACGCCGATCCCGCGCCCGATGCGATCAAGGTCAAAACGACCGGCACCGTCTCGACGCTATCCACTATTTCGATCAACAGCTCGATCGACATCGACGGCCCGGGCGCTTCGAAGTTCGTGCTCGACGGAGGGCTCCTCCACCCACCGCTTCGGATCTCGGGGCAGTACTCCGACAAGGCGGCGGTGAACGTCAAGCTCGAAGGGCTGACCGTCGCCCGCGGCTCTTCGAACACTCTTGCGATCGACAGCTCGACGGCTCGCCTCGACGGGGTCGTCGTCCGCGACGGCTTTCACGACGCCGTGTGCGGTTCTTCATGTTCCATTTTCTCCTCCGGCGCAGGCCTCTCGATCTATTACAGCTTCGTGACCCTCGTCCGGAGCACGGTGCGCGATAACACCCTCAGCGTCTCGGGCGGAACTGCGAGCGGCTCCGGCGGCGGCATCGACAACATAGGCGGGCAGCTCAAGATTCTGCGGAGCACCATCAGCGGCAACCGGGTGGAGACAGACGCCCCAGGCACATCGAGTGAGGCCAAGGGGGCTGGGATCTCGAGCCAGAACTACAACCCCGACATCGCGAACGTGACAATGCGGGCGAGCACCGTCGCTAACAACACCGCCAAAGCCCTCAGCGGAGGAACTTCGTCTGGTGGAGGGATCCTCGTGGACAGCTCCACGTTCAGTGGTCCCGGCACCGACAGCGGCTCCTTCGACGTTTTCTCCAGCACCGTGTTTGGCAACGCCGCCGGCTCTGGCGCGAACCTTCTCTATGCGGATGAGGACGTCGAAGCCATCTCGATCCAGAACTCGGCATTCGGTGGGGCAGGTAGTGCCACGGGATGCGAAGGGTTCATCGGTTCGGGCGGCTTCAACGTCGATGACGATGGAACCTGCTCCGGCCCCAGTCTCTCCGATGAGACTGTGGCTGACCTGAAGCTGGGAGCGCTCGCCAAGAACGGCGGGCCGACAGAAACGCTGCTGCCGAAGGTAAAAAGTCCGCTGGTCGACGCCGGGTTCAAGGCCGGCCGCAAAGATCAACGCGGCAAGAAGCGACGAGTCGATCTCCCCAAGGTGAAGAACAAGAAGGGGTCGGACAAGTCCGACGTCGGGGCGGTCGAGCTGCAACCGTAGGGACGTGGGACCCGGCGCAACTCCCTTCGAAGTCGAGACTCCTTCCGGGCCCGCCCGCGTACATCTCGATGAGCCGGCCAGCTCGCGCGGGCTGCTTGTCCTTGGCCATGGTGCCGGCGGTGGGGTGGAGGCCGTAGACCTCCTTCGAGCAGCCGCGGCAGCGCGGAACCTCGAGATGGCGAGCGCTCTCGTCGAGCAGCCCTATCGGGTGGCCGGGCGCAAGGCGGCGCCGCCGCCAACGAAGGTCGACCCCGCGTGGGTTGCGGTCATCGCTGACCTGCGCGGCCGGGTTGAAAATCACGAGCCGCTGATTGCGGGCGGGCGGTCATTTGGCGCCCGGATCGCTTGCCGCACCGCGGCCGAAACGGGTGCCGACGCCGTCCTCTGCCTTGCCTTCCCAGAGCATCCGCCCGGTAAGCCGGAGAAGACGCGACAGGCAGAGCTCGATGCCGTCGAGGTCCCCGTGCTCGTCGTGCAGGGCGAGAGCGATCCGTTCGGCATGCCGAAGGCGACGCGGCCCTCTCACGAGATCGTGACCGTCGAGGGCAATCACGGGTTGAAGTCCGACCTCGACTCGGTCGCCGCGGCGGTCGCCGGCTGGCTCGCTCGCCTGCTGCACTAGAAAGGCTCAAAACTGGCCGGCCGGCCAGAGGTTGTCGGTTGATTCTTCGTGGCGGCCCGATGTAGGTTTGGCCGTGGTGAGGGGAGACTCGCTAAAACTCGGCGGCGCTGCCGCGGTGGCGGCCGTTGGCGTGTTCGTGATCCGGTCTGCTTCCGGCTGCGTTTGCGGGCGGCGCAGAGCGTCATCCCAAGCTCGTCTACGCCGAGTACACGAACGACCCCGACAACGCGAGTAACTACCGCCTCAAGGCGGGCGCGATCCGGGCGACCAGCGTCGTGGTCCAGCTTCGGGAGAGCCCCGCCGAGGGCCAGACGACCGGACCGAAAGAGTCGATCAGGCTGACGAAGCAAGACGCTTCGGGTTCGCCGGAGATCTGGAGCGGGACCATGCCCAGGATCCGTCCCTCGCCTTGCTACCGGGTTGCGTTCATCGCGCGGAACTCACACGGCAAGGATGCGCGCGCCTACCGGATGTGCGCCTTTGGCGGGCCTAGCCGCCGGCAGCCTACGCGCCCCGCTCAAGGCCTGGTAGGTGCGAATGACCGCGCCTCGCGGAGTCGGCAAAACCATGACCCTGGGCGAGGTGACACCAGGCGAGCGACTCGGCAAGAGCTGGGTGTTCTTGGCCACAACGTCATCCCTGTGTCTGGCGGGGCGCTGGGGGCTCCCGAGCGCCGGGCTCTAGGGGCACGGGGGGTTAGCTACCCCTGGAGTTCCCTGATCGGTTCCACCGCCCGGACGGTATAGGCCAACACCTAGGCAGAAGTTGGATGTGATGTCGTTCCCGGCCGTCGACGCGAAATTGGGGTCAAGGCTCGCCGATCGGCCGGCGGTCGTTGTCGAGTAGGAAAGGGTGTCGAGATCGATGCCATCGCTCTTGAGGGTTATCGAGCTGGCCGAATTGAGTATCAACAAAGCGGCGCAGGTGGAGCCGGGTACGTCGGGGTCGGTCGTAGCGACCCTCAACCCATTCGGAGCTGCTGCTCCGCTGAGGGTGCACCTCTCGGTCCCTCCGGTGAAGATCTTGAGGCCGAAAAGGTTCGCTGTTTTCACCCCGGTGTTAAGGATCTCGATCCACTCACCTGATACGTCTGTCACGTCGTTTGGATTCGCCATGTATTCGTTGATGACGAGAGAGCCCGTTGCCGGGTCATCGTCTTGAACCGTGAGCTGGCCCGTTGCATCGCCCAGGGTGGCATTGACCGGCTCCGAAAGAGTCACCAGCGCAGTCTCGTCTCCTTCCGAGTCGAAATCCGGCACCGGCGCCAGCGGGAGTAAGGACGAAGTCATCCCCGCCGGAATCTGCACCGAACCGCTTGCGGGAGACGTGTCACCTGCAGATGCCGATCCCCCTGCGGTCACTGCCCAGTTAACGCTTACGAGGCTCGCGCTGGGCTCAGACAAACTCACAAGGAGCCCGCCCACCGGCGTCTGGCCCGGATTGAGTTCTGCGAGCGACGCGTTGCCTACGGAAACGGACGGCAACGCGACATCGTCGTCATCGTCGATCGTGCCCGTAGCGCTCGCATGCCTAAGGTTGGCGTTCTTGGCGGCTGTGAGCTCGACGCCGAAAGTCTCGGTCTCTTCGTGCACCGTGTCCTCAAGCGTCGCAACCGCGATGGTTGTCGAAGACTTCCCCGCCTTGATCTTCGCGGTTCCGTCCCCGGGGCTGAAGTCTTCAGCGGTTGCGGTCCTGGCCACTGTGGCGTAGGTGAGTTTGATCGTCTTCTTTGCCTTCGGCTTGGCCTTGACCTGGAACTTGAGCGAATCGCCCTCGCGGCCGCTCGCATCGAGTATGGAAACGGCCGGCGTCTTCGCCTGGGCGCCGCTCGTGATTGCCAGCGAGACGGCTAGCGCTACGAGTGTCGATGTCATTCCCTGTCTAAGCATCTCGAACCCCCGCGGCACCCTAGCGGCTGGTCGGCCTCGTGCGGCGAGTTCTCAGTGAGCTTCGCCCGAGGCGTGTGCCGGCGGGCGTGACTCTTCGGCGAGAGACGTGATCTCGAGCGAGCCGCGCGCGGCGCCCTCCAGAACCTCGATCGCCTCGTCCTCGGTGCGCGAGTAGAGCTCGACGAGGAGGTGGACGATGATCCTTTCCTCGTCGTGCTTGTGAAAGCGGACGTGGGTGAAGAACTCCCGGGTCCCGGCGTCGCCGAAGGACGCGTAGGTGAGCGAGTCGGCCGCCTCCGGGCCCGAGCACGACTCGACGAGGTCCTGATCGACGGTCACGGTGCACGACGCGACATAAGGCTTACCCGCGACCATCCGCTCCCAGCGATCGCCGATCGCCACCACGCGGCTGTCTTCGACAGTGAGGTGCGGCTGATCGTGCATGCAGTCCAGACACTGGACAACGGCCTCCTGTACCTCCTCGACCCGCTCGGCAGCCTCGCCGGTCTCCGGTTCGACGCGAAGGATCGCGTCGTAGTGGACCTGAGCTTCGAGACGTTGCGACCAGCAGCGGTAGCAACGGAGCCACGCATGGCGATCCGTCTCGTGCGTCTCGTCCATCAAGGGCCGAGCTCCTCCATCACCCCTCGAGCGTAGCGTCTCGGGTTCCACGCGCAGGGGTTATTTCGCCCGGGAGCAGCGAGTAGATCAGCATGTCTCGCCGCTTTCCCGCGACGCGCATGTACGAGCGCAAAAAGCCTTCCTCCCGGAAGCCGGCGGCTGTCGCGGTTGCCCGCGAGGCTCGGTTCTCCCGCTCGATCGTCAGCTCGATCCGGGCCAGGTCGAGGGCATCGAACGCGTATGCGCTGATCAGCCTGAGGGAGCGCGCCGCGAATCCACGTCCACGGGCCTCGCTGGCGAGGACGTAGCCGCAGACCGCGCGCCCGGTGGCGCGGTTGATGTCGTGAAGACCGATCGTGCCGATCACGTGGCCGTCGTCGGCTCGCGTGATCACGAGCGAGAGGTCGCTACCCGACGCCATCCCCGCCATGCCTCGCTGCATCCAGTCGCGCGTCTGAGCGTAGGTCTGCCCGGCCGGAATCGTGGTCCAGCGAGTTACCTCGGGGTCCTGGACGAGCTCCGTGACGCGCGGGACATCGGCGTCGGATCCGATCCTGAGCAGCACGACCCCGTCCGACAGGCCCTCGACCGGAACCTCGATCGGGCGAGGGCTCACGCGCCCCCTATCCGCCGAGGTCGTGCTGGCCTTGCGTAGTGCAAGCGAGGCACTCCTTCGATCTAACCCGTGGATCGAAGAAGGGCGCGGCTTGCATAGTGCAAGTGGATCTCGACCTCGATGGCTGGGTTGATTTGGGCCTTGAGGCCGCAGTTCATGCAGCCGCAGGCTCCGGCGCCGAGCCGGCGCGTTCGGCGACGAGGTCGACGATCTCGGACATGATCCGGTTGATCTCGAAGTCCTTGGGCGTGTAGACCCTCGCTACGCCCGCCTCCTCGAGGGTCGCGACGTGCCCGGCCGGGATGATCCCGCCGACCACCACGGGGGCGTCGACGTCGCGCTCGCGAAGCATGCGCACGGTGTCTGGGATCAACTCGAGGTGGGAGCCGGAGAGGATCGAGAGCCCAACCACGTCCACGTCCTCGTCGGCAGCCGACGCGGCGATCTGCTCTGGGGTGAGACGGATGCCCTGATAAATGACCTCCATGCCCACGTCGCGGGCGCGAACCGCGATCTGCTCGGCGCCGTTCGAGTGGCCGTCGAGGCCCGGCTTCCCGACGAGGATGCGGATGCGATGGCCGAGTTGATCGGAGACCTCGTCGACCCGGCTTCGGATCTCGACCGAGCAGTTCCTCAGAGGCGCCGGAGGATGAGGCCCCAACCCCGGTCGGGCCGCGGTACTCACCGAAGGAGTCGCGGAGCGCTTGCGCCCACTCGCCCGTCGTGACTCCCGCCTTCGCGGCCGCGATCGTGGCGGGCATGATGTTGACGCTGTCGTCAGAGGCGGCGGCACGCAGATCTTCGAGAGCCTTCTCGACGGCTTCAGGGTCGCGCTTCGCCTTCCATTCCTCGAGAGCTTCCTTGCGCTCGCGCTCGACTTCGGGGTCGGGCGTGAGGATGCCGCCGTCGGCACCGGCCGTGAGGGGCGAATCCTCGGTCTCGACGAAGCAGTTCTGCCCGATGACCTTGATCTCGTCTGCCTCGATGCGCGCGATGCGTTCGCGGTGGGATTCCACGAGGCGAGCCTTCATATACGGCACGGCCTCGACGGCGCCGCCCTGATCTTCGACCACCTTCATCTCGGCCGTGGCGCCCTCGACCAATTCGTCGACGAGCCCGTCCATGACCTTCGAACCCTCGAAGATGTCCGGGTATTCCAGAAGGTCGGTCTCGAATGCGAGCACCTGCTGGATCCGCAGCTACCACTGCTGGTCCCAGGGACGGGGGAGGCCCATCGCCTCGTTCCACGCTGGCAGCTGGATCGCGCGGGCGCGGGCGTCGCGGCCGAGCGTTACGGCGAGCGCTTCGAGGACGATCCGCTGAACGTTGTTCTCGGGCTGGGACTCGGTGAGTCCAAGCGAATTCACCTGCACGCCGTAGCGGAGGCGGAGAAGCTTGGGATCGGTCACGCCGTAGCGGTTGCGGCCGATCCACTCCCACATCTCGCCCATGGCGCGGAGCTTCGCGTGCTCCTCGACGAACCGGACACCGGCGTTGACGAAGAACGAGATGCGGCCGAAGACCTTGGGGAAGTCCTCTTCGGACGACCTGGCCGCGGCCTTCACCTCGTCGAGCACCGCCATGCCGGTCGCGAGCGCGTAGGCGATCTCCTGAACGGGCGTGGCTCCCGCCTCCTGGAGGTGGTACGAGCAGATGTTGGTGGGGTTCCAGCTGGGGATCTCGTTCACCGAGAAGGCGACCGTGTCCGCGATCAGGCGCATGGACGGACCAGGCGGGAACGCATAGGTGCCGCGCGACAGGTACTCCTTGATGATGTCGTTCTGCGTCGTGCCCTTGAGGTCGGCCAGGGGCACGCCCTGTCTCTTCAGCGACGGCGCAATAGAGACCGAGCAGCCACGCGGCGGTGGCGTTGATCGTCATCGACGTGTTCATCTCGCCGAGCGGGATCTGGTCGAAGAGCTGGTGCATGTCGCCCTTGTGGAGCGACCGAGACGCCGACCTTTCCGACCTCGCCGCGCGAGAGCACGGCATCCGGGTCGTAGCCGGTCTGCGTGGGCAGGTCGAATGCGACCGAGAGGCCGGTCTGGCCCTTCGCAAGATTCTTGCGGTAGAGCTCGTTCGAGCGGCGGGCGTCGGAGTGGCCCGCGTAGGTGCGCATGACCCAGGGGCGGTCGCGTTCAGGCGAGGCGGTGATCGGCATGCGGTAATTCTAGATGCGGATTGCCCCTCACTACGCTCATCGCCGATGGCGAAGCTCGTCGACTGCATGCATCTCGGGCGCGATCGCGTGATCGGCGCCTGGGAGGTCCGACCGGGCGTAGTCGTCGATCCAGGACCCGGATCCACAGTCGAAACCCTGCTCCAGGGCCTCGAGGCGGAGCCGCGCGCCCTGCTCTTGACTCACATCCATCTCGATCACGCAGGCGCGTCCGGAGTCCTGGCTCGCCGGTTTCCCGACATGAGGGTCTACGTTCACGAGGTTGGCGCTCCGCACGTGATCGACCCCTCGCGGCTCGTGAAAAGCGCAGAGCGCCTGTACGGAGACGAGATGGAGAAGCTCTGGGGCGAGGTGGCGCCGGTGCCCGAAGAGCGGGTGACGATCCTGAACGGCGGTGAGGAGATCGAGGGCCTCGACGTCCACTACGCGCCGGGCCATGCTCGCCATCACGTCCTGTATCACGATCCTGTCTCAGGAGACGCGTACACGGGAGATGTCGCCGGCGTCCGCGTTCCGCCGTCTGAGCTTGCCGCTGCGCCGACGCCTCCTCCCGAGATCGAGGTCGAGGTGTGGCTCGAATCGCTTCAGATGCTTCGCTCGCTGAAGCCGAAGCGGCTTTGCGTGACCCACTTCGGCGCCAACGAGGACGTCGAGGGTCAGATCGCGCGCGTCGAGGCATGGCTCAAGGACGCAGCCGAGGAGAGCTCGCACGACGACCCGGACCGCTTCGCGAAGTGGCTCGACGGCGAGTTCCATGCGGAGGGCGGCGAGATCGCCGAACGGCTCCGCCAGGCCATGCCGCCTGACCAGCTCTGGCTCGGCCTCGAGCGCTACTGGCGAAAGCGCCGGGAGACCGAGGCAGAAACCCAGGCGTGAGACGGGCGCACCATTGCGAGACACCGCATCGTTTCGCCCGGAGCCGTGTCTTTGTCTCTAGGCTGAATGAAATGCTCAGAAACCGCCTGAACACACGCACGGTCCGGTCCCGCATAGCGCTCGCGGCTATCGCTTGCGCCTCGTTCGCGTTCGTCTCGAGCGCGGCCGCGGTCGTCTACATCTACTCGAACAAGTTCGGTTCGCCGGCTGCGTATAAAGAGATCGATCAGACCGGCGGCGGCAAGAAGGCCTGCGACGAGAGCTACAGCAAGGGCGCTCACGCGATGCGCATCGAGATGGGCGGCAAGACCTTCTGCGAATACTCGCCTCCCGTCGTAGGCGATGCGGACCAGCCTGATCACGAGATCGTTGTCACGGGCCGCGTTCTCAAGAGCACACCCAAGAACACGCGCAAGGTCGCCTATATCGGGGTGCGGGTCAGGGTTGGCGACAACACCTACTACGAGCTTCGCGTCACCCCGAAGGGTGGCAAGTACCGCCTGACCCGGAACCCCGCGGGTGGCGGAAGCGGCCTGCCGATCTCCGGCGACTCGAACAAAATCAATCCGCTCGGTGAAAAGAACACGGTTCGCCTTCGGATCACAGGCGGCGAGGTCACGGGCTTCGTCAATGGCGCATCGGTTGCCAGCTACAGCGACCCGAACCCAGGTCAGGTGACTGGTCGCAAGGTGTCATTCGGCATCGGCAGCACAAAGGACTCGCGCCAGGGGCCCATCGGAGTGTTCAAATCCGTGCGGGTCGGCGTTCCCACCCCGTAGCGCCTGGGCTGCGCGGCCCCGCATAGAGTCAAAGCAATGGCACCCGAGACGATCGAGCGGCCCCGCGTGGGAGGCCCCGGATCCGGGGTGGGCGGCAACTGGATCGTCGTCGTCATGAACGACAACCACAACACGTTCGACCACGTCGCAGCAACGCTCGCCCGCGTAGTGCCGGGCGTGAGCCTCGACGGGGGCTACCGGTATGCGGATCAGATTCACAGCCGGGGCCAAGCGGCTGTATGGACCGGGCCAAGGGAGCCTGCGGAGCTCTACTGGGAGCAGCTCTCGGACGCCGGCCTGACGATGGCGCCGCTCGAACAGCACTGAGGGGCTGCGTCTCCCGAGCTCAGCTGAGGCGGACGGGGAGGGTCAGGAGCTTCCCACCCGCCTCGGGAGGAGAGCCCGCGAGGGCCGCCCGCGAGCGCCTGCGCGGAAAGCGCCTGCGCGAGTGCCGCTCGCCCCCGCGGAGTTGAGCGATCCGGACCTCGAGGAGGCTTCGCAGCTCGTCCGTGCGAACGAAGGGATCGGCTACGACGTGGCCGGTCGAGATCGACGCGGCTGCCGCCAGCCGGCCGTTCACCTCTGCGCCGACGAGCGGGCCTGCGGGCGCCGTGGCCGAGTCGAGCTCCGCCAGGCGGGCGAGGGCGTCCTCGTCGGCGATATTGAGGCGCCGGATCGTGATTCCTGTGTCGTTCTTGGTGCTCTCGCTCGCCATTTCTTCACCTCCGGGGGAATGGACGCTCGTCGCGGCCGTTTTCGTGATGTGGGAAGGGTCTCGCAAGGACCGAATAAGCACAACAGGAAGTTCTGGTGCTCGTGATAAGGTGAGCTGATGCTCGATGTGAAGCGCCTGAGAGTCCTGCGCGAGGTAGTGAGCCACGGTTCTTTCAGCGCAGCGGCCGATGCCCTCTACCTGTCGCAGTCGGCGGTGAGCCAGCAGATCGCGACCCTCGAGCGGGAGGTCGGGATGACGCTTCTCGAGCGGACCCGGGAGGGCACGAAGCCAACCGATGCCGGCAGGATGCTCGTCGCGCATGCCGACGCAGCGATCTGCCGTCTCGAGGAAGCCGAGCGCGAGTTGCAGGCGATCGCTGGGCTCGAGGGTGGCGAGGTCCGGATCGCGAGCTTTCCGAGCGCAAGCGCGACGGTTCTCACAAGCGCGGTCTCGGAGTTTGTCGGCCGCTACCCCAAGGTCAGGCTCACCGTGGCCGATGCCGAGCCGGAGGAGTCCCTTCCCAAGCTCCGGGGAGGCGAGATCGACCTTGCCGTCACGTTTGACTATCCGGCGACCTCGGTCCCCGACGAGCGCGACATCGAACACACGTTGCTACTTACCGAGTCCATGCACGTGGCGCTGCCCGAAACCCACGAGCTAGCGGACAGGGCACGGGTACGCATGTCGGACCTCGCTGGTGAGGCGTGGCTGAGCGGAAGCGCGCCGAGTTCGTGCGCCATGGTCGTCAGGCGCGCCTGCATCGATGCCGGGTTTGAGCCCCGGATCGCATTCGAATCTGACGACTACCAGGTCCTCCAGGGGTTCATCGCCGCGGGGCTCGGGGTGACGCTCCTGCCGGACCTCGCGCTTCACAGCCTCCGGCCGGACGTCGTCGTTCGCCCGACCGAGCCGGCTGCGCCGATGCGACGCGTCTGGGCCGCCACGCGCAAGACGCGATCGGCCGCGACTCATCGCATGCTCGAGGCTCTTGTCGACGCAGGGGCGAGCTATGCGAAGCAGGCCGAGGCGAAGCTGGAAGCGGCGGCGTAAAGCTCAGGAAGCGGTGCGGTCAAGCGCAGCTTCGGCGACCAGCGAGTGCCACACCGGATAGGTCGGCTTGTGGTAGTAGGGCTGCGCCGCCTCGCGAAGAGCGGCAATCTCGTCGGACGCCCAGTACTCCTCGAAGTCGTCCTTCGAAGACCAGACGGAGACCTGCCGGAAATGCAGGGGATCGTCGATGTTCCGCGTCAGGTAGCACGCGCTGGCTCCGTGGGCGAGAGCGCGGTCGAGCGCAGGCCGCCAGATCTCGAACCAGCGGTCGGCTCGGAACGGGGTGACGTGCCAATCGATGTTGTTGACGTGCATCGGCGGTGATCCTATCCCTGAAAGGTGTCGCGTTTCATCGAGAGTCGCCTGAGTCGCCTATGTGGCGACGCAAACGACTCTCGGTGCTGAACCTGTTCGGCTATGCGCCCACCTCGGCCCAGATCGCGCCGGGCCCTTCCTCGTGCTGGCCCTCGTCGTTCGCCGTCGCTCCGACGCGGACGGTGATCTTTCCGGTGTGCCGGTTCTCGTGCATCATCTGATGTGCCTCGGGCACGCCGTCGAAGTCCATTGCCTCTGAGAGGACGGGCCGGACCTTGCCCTCGGCCATGAGCTGGTTCGCGCGCATGCACTCGTACGCGTTCGCGAAGTGCGAGCCCAGGATCTCCTTCTGCTTCATCCACAGATAACGGACGTCGAAGTCGAGCGTGTAGCCAGATGTGGCGCCACAGATGACGACCTTGCCGAACGGCTTGACCGTGAACACGGACGTGGGGAAGGTCGCCTGACCGACGTGCTCGAAAACGATGTCTGGAGCGTCACCCAGGATGCCCTTGACCTTCTTCGCAAACGCGCGGGAAACGCCGAACCGCTCCTTTTCCTCCTCTGCTGACTCGCCGCCTTTTCGCATCATCCCCGCGAACTCGTTGCGATCGATGTAGTCGACGGCGCCGAGCTGTTTGACGAGCTCACCCTTCTCGGGCGAGGAAACGACGCCGACCGCATTGGCGCCCGCAGCTTTCGCAAGCTGGACGGCGAACACACCGAGGCCGCCCGCGGCGCCCCAGATGAGGACGTTGTGGCCCGCCTGAATGTTGCAGCGGTTCAGCAGCATCCGGTAGGCGGTGAAGTACGTGAGCCCGTAGGCGGACGAGTCGACCCACGAAAGGTTCTTCGGCTTCGGCAGGAGCTGCTGAGCCTGAACCTTGGTGAACTGCGCGAACGATCCCCAGGTGGTCTCGTAACCCCAGATCCTCTGGGAGGGCGCGGCCATCGGGTCGAGGCCGTGCACCTCGACGTCCTCGTAGGACGCCTGGTTGCAGTGGATCACGACCTCGTCGCCGGGCTTCCAGTTGGTGACGCCGGGCCCCACCTTCCAGACAACCCCGGAGGCGTCGGAGCCACCGATGTGGTGGCCGTACTCGGGGTGATCGCCATAACCGAAGACCGAGACGGGCTTCCCGAGGGAGGCCCAGACGTTGTTGAAGTTGACGCCTGCGGCCATCACGCGCACGATGACCTCGAACGCCTCGGGCTCCGGAACTTCGATCTCCTCGAGCTGGAAAGCGTCGGTCGGCTCGCCCTCGCGCTCCTGGCGGATAACCCACGCCGCCATGGTCTCCGGCAGGGTGCCGGGCTCCACGTCGAGCTTTGAGACTTCGGATACGTCAACAGCCACTGTTCTTCAACTCCTGGATTCGTTCGAAAAGAGCCGCGGAAGCGTACCTGCGCCGAGAAAATTCGCCCATTGTCAGGTTCCCGTCCGGGGGCGCGACTACCTTCGGGAACGCTGTCATGGAAGCCTCTGAGAAGCCACAACTTCAGTTTGGTGACGATCCCAACGGAACCGTCCGCGCGCTCGGTGACCGGCTGGTCATCGATGGTCTGACCGTCGATGACGAGCGTGCCGCGCGGGTGGTCCGCGATCGTGCGATGGCCGGCACGCCCGCGCCCGACACCGTTCGCAAGGCGATCGAGATCGGCGCTCGCGTCCTTGACTCCGAGGAGACCGCGGTCAATGTCGACTATGTGCGCCGCGAGCTCGAGGCTGGGCTTGGAGAGCTGGACGGGAAGCTCGAGGGCACGCTCTCCGAAAGCGCCGAGACGATCGCCGAGCAGCTTGCGGAAGCCTTCGGCGGCGACGACTCGGTCCAGTCCCAGATCAAGGCGATCGTCGCGCAGAACACCACGGAGACCCTGCAGGCGATGAGCCGCATTCTCACCGCGGACGACAACACGAACCCTCTCGTCAACGTCCAGCGCCAGCTTGGCAAGGCCATGCTCGACGCCGAGGAGCGCAACCGCGCGGAGGTCGAGCGCCTTCGCGACTCCCACTCCAAGGAAGCTCGCGCGATGCACGGGCAGGTCGCCGAGCTCCGCAAGGAGATCGCGCGCATGCTCGAGCGCGAGGATGCCGACGAGCGCGTCGCCGAAGCCGAGGAGGCCGGGACGCGTAAGGGCTTTTCGTTTGAGGAGCGTGTCTTCGAAGCGATCGAGCGGATCGCATCGGTCCGCAACGACTCGGCAACCCACACCGGCGGCGAGGGTGCCGAAGGCGGTGGCAAGAAGGGCGACGTGCTCGTCGAGCTTGGCGCCGCCCAGGGCCCGTCGACGGGCCGGGTCGTCTTCGAATGCAAGGACTCGGGCCGGCTCTCGAAAAACCAGGCGTGGGGTCAGCTCAACGAGGCGATGGCGGCTCGCGCCGCGTCGTTCGGCGTGCTCGTCGTCGCCGGCGAGGACAAGATTCCGTCGGGCCGCGAGCAGCTTCACGAGTACGAGGGCAACAAGCTGATCGTCGCCGTGGACCGCGACGAGCCCGACGCGCTCGCCCTCGCTGTCGCCTACCGGCTCGCCGCCGCTCGCGTGACCCTCGCGAAGGGCCGCGACCTCACCGTCGACGCCTCCGAGGTCCGCGTCGCGTCAGAGGAAGCGCTGTCGTGCCTCAAGCAGGCGCAGGCGATCCGAGCTGCGCTGACCGGCATCAAGACGTCTTCGGACAAGGCTCGCACCGGGCTCGACGAGATGGTCGCGGCGGTCGAGCAACGGCTCGAAAAGATCGACGCGCTTGTGGCCGAGGCCGACGAGGCTCGTTCCGAGGCAGCCGAGCTCTAGGCCCTACGGCAGCAGCAGGTCGTTCTGTGAAGTCTCGCGCGGAGGCCCGACCGTGAGCTTGGCGGGCTTGATGCCGATCTCGGCTCCCGCGCTGGCCTCGTAGTCGCCCTCTTCGAGCGCCGTCTTGATCGATCCAGTCCCGCGCGCGGGAATGTCACCCGAGCTTGCGGGGGTCGGACCATCGAGCACCAGCGTGGTTGTCTCGTCGGTCTGATTGGAGATCGTAATCGTCACGATGCCGGCACCGAACTCCCCGGGGGCAACCGTGACGCCGTTCTTGTCGATCGCCGCCGTGAGCTCAATCGGGCTCGCGGGACGCGGGTCGTTCTCGAAGTCCTCGCTGCCGCACGCCGAAAGCGCGAGCGCGGCAACGCAAGTCATGCCCAGCGCGACGCTGCGCAGGCTGTGCGTGGACTGGGCAACCTCCCGACTCCTCATCTCCGTCGCGAACCCTAGTCCAACCGCCAGTCGGCTGTCACGCCTGACCGGCGAACGGAAGATCGACGACGGTGGCTTCAACGCCTCCGTCGACGGTGACAGTGTCTCCGGGCTCAGCTTCCCGGCGCAGGATCGCGAGGCCGATGGGACCGAGAGCAGGGGAGAGGACCGCCGTCCCAACGCGGCCCAGCTCGCGCTCGCCCAGGTTCACAGGGGCACCCGGCTCGGCCATCGCGCCAAGCCGAAGGCCTCGCAGGTGCCGATTCGGCTTGCCCTTGTAGTGAAGGCGGGCAACGGTCTCCTGGCCGATGTAGCACCCCTTCGTGAACGAAACGGCACGGTCGTTGATGCCGGCTTCCTGCGGGATCGTCTCGGTGGTCATCTCGCGCCCGTAGCGCGGGCGGCCGCCTTCGACGCGCAGGATCTCGAGCGCCTCTTCGCTGACGGCCGCGACGCCGCGGCCCTCCAGCGCGCGCTCGAGGTCGCCGGCGCGATCCGGATCCACGATCAGATCAAGGCCGGCGTCGGTCCGCACCGAGCGGACTCCGATCCCGTCCAGCTCCACGCGTTGGTTGTCATATTCCGAGGCGAGGGGCGGCAGTCCCGTCAGCTGCGCGGCGGCCGGCCCGACGACGCTGACGAGCACGAGAGTTCCGTTGCGATCATTGACCGCGACATCGCGCCCGACTGAGTACATGGTGAGGTGCCTGAGACTCGCGGCGTGCGCCTCCGGCTCGAGCTCCACGAGAATCTGCTCCCCGGAGAGGCGAAGCACGCGCATATCGGCCTGCATTCGTCCCTTGCGATCGAGAAGTGCCGAGTAAACGCCCGTTCCCGGCTCGAGCGCCTCCATGTCGTTCGTGACCTGGCCCTGGAGATACTCGGCGGCGTCTGGACCCTCGACTGAGAGCCACGCTCGCTCGCGACGGCAGAAGCCGGCCTCCTCTCGGATTGCCCGGTATTGGCCGTCAAGTTCGATTGCACTCATCCAAATCGATTGTAGGCGCGTGATTGCCGCTGTCGGGTTCGAATTATTTGGATGTGTCAAACTTTGGGTTATGGCAGCCCCAAAGACGCAGGCCCACTCAGGCTTTAGAAGAGATCCCAGCGCCGCAAACACCGAGGCCGTTGAGGACTACGCCAAGGCGATTTACGCACTCGAGCAGCGCGGTGGCGAGCCCGTCGGCACATCGGCTCTTTCCGAGCGCCTCGGGGTTTCGCCGGGCACCGCAACCGCGATGATCAAGCGGCTCGCCGAGATGGGGCTGGCAAAGCACGAGCCCTACCGGGGGGTGAGTCTCACGCCGGCCGGTCAGCGCGTCGCGCTCGAAGTGATCCGCCACCACCGGCTGATCGAGGCGTATCTCGCGGAAGCGCTGGGCATGCCGTGGGATCGCGTTCACGACGAGGCGGAAGTTCTCGAGCACTACATCTCAGAGGACCTCGAGCAGCTCATGGCTGAGAAGCTGGGCGATCCGACGCGCGACCCCCACGGGGATCCGATTCCGAGCGTCGACCTCGACGTGGCAGCGGATGCAACGGTTTGCCTTTCGGAGCTCGAGCCGGGGAGCGACGTTTTATTCGAGCGGGTCTCGGATTCCGATCCGGAGATGCTTCGCTTCCTCGGCGAGCGTGGGATCCGGCCCGGCTTGCGACTTCGGGTACTCAGCCTCGATCCGTTCGAGGGGCCGATCCGCGTCGAGTCCGAGGGCGTCGAGCATGCACTTGGATTCCCGCTTGCTCAGGCGATGCGCGTCCGGCTCTCGGCGGGGGCGCGATGAGCGACGTCGCCACACGCGATCCGGTCCCGCCCCGGGCTCCCCAGGAGAAGGAGATCGCGCTTGGCCCGCCCGGCGAGGCGGCCGTAGCGCGCGCGGCGCGCCGCTCGCTGGACGGGCACGCTCGGGGCTTCTCGCGCCTGTGGCCGTTCCTAGGACCGGCCTTCATCGCCGCTGTCGCCTACATCGACCCAGGCAACTTTGCCACCAACATCTCTGCGGGTGCCCAGTTCGGCTACCTGCTCCTCTGGGTCGTGGTCGCGGCGAACCTGATCGCGATGCTGATTCAGACCCAGTCGGCAAAGCTCGGCATCGCGACGGGAAAGAACCTGCCGGAGCTCTGCCGTGAGAACTTCGGCAAGAGGGCAAGCATCGGGCTCTGGCTCCAGGCCGAAGTGGTGGCGATGGCGACCGACATCGCCGAGGTGGTCGGCGCAGCGCTAGGGCTCAACCTTCTCTTCAACATCCCGCTTCTGCCGGCAGGCGTCATCGCGGGCTTCGGAGCGTTCGTGATCCTGGGGCTCCAGCAGAGCGGATTTCGAAAGCTCGAGGCCGTGATCGCCGCGCTGGCCGGCGTCGTCCTCGGCGCGTTTCTGTACGAACTGGTGATCGCTGATCCCGATGCGGGCGAGGTGGCCAAGCACCTGGTCCTTCCGGGCCTGAGCGGCACCGAGAGCATTCTCCTTACCACCGGAATCATCGGAGCGACCGTGATGCCTCACGTCGTCTACCTCCACTCGGCTCTTACTCAGAAACGGATCGTTGGGCGGAACGACAGAGAGCGCTACCGGATCCTGCGTTTCGAGAAGATCGACGTTGTGATCGCCATGACGATCGCGGGCGTCGTGAACCTCTCGATGATGATCGTCGCGGCCGCCGTGTTCAGCGGCTCCAGCCTTGCCGACGTCGACACGATCGAAGGCGCCTTTCACGGACTGAAGTCGGCAGTCTCCGGCAACGCCGCAACCGTCTTCGGCATCGCCCTTCTGGCTTCAGGCTTTGCCTCGGCCTCGGTGGGCACGATGGCCGGCCAAGTCGTGATGCAGGGATTCATCGAGCGCCAGATCCCGATTTTCTTTCGCCGCGCGATCACGCTCGCGCCCGCCCTCCTCATCCTCGCGATCGGCGTCGAGCCCACCGAAGCCCTCGTGATGAGTCAGGTTGTCCTCTCGTTCGGGATCCCGTTCGCGCTGATCCCACTGCTCCTGATCGCGCGCAAACCCGAGGTGATGGGCGCGATGGTCAACCCGCGGTGGCTCTCGGCCCTGGGCGGCATTCTGGGCGGGCTCATCATCGCCCTCAACCTCTTCCTGCTCCAGCAGGTCTTCTTCGGCTAGGCAACGCGCCCGGCGCCGGTAGTCTGCGGCTCATGGCGCTCGCCCAAGACTTCCAGGAAATCCTCGACTCGCTCCCCGACGACTGGACTGACCTCACCCTGGATTTTCGCCTGCCGGACGAGCAGCGCTACATCGATGCCGCCGTGATCCTCACCCAGGTGAACGCCCAGCCCTACTCGAAGGCAGACTGGCACTGGCGCCTCCTCGTCGCCAACAAGTTCGGCCATGCGGCGGCCTCCCAGACCGTGAAGGGGACCCTTCAGCTTCTCGACCAGGAGGGGATCGAGGGCGAGATGGTCCTGCGCGACTTCCGTGAGGGTCGCGCCGAAATCCAGCAGATGTGGGGTCGCCCCGAGTCCGTGCGCCGGCAGTTCCGCCGCAGCCGCCGGCTCTAGGAACCCAGCAGAAGCCCCGCCACCTCACCCGCCTGCGCGGGGATCTCGATTCCGTTTCGAGCAGCGAAGGAAGCCCAGCTCTGGAAGCGTTGCGGGTCGAGGGACCCGGGGGTGACACCGTCGGCGAACGCCTCGGCGTCGCTCAGTGCGTCCATCTGCGCCTCCTGCGACGAGCGGTCGAGTTGCGGGACCGCGTCGAGTAGAGCGCTCAGGGCTTCGTCCGGATCCGATGCCGCGAGGCCGTAACCCCGAACGAGCGCGTCTCTGACCCCGGTGATCAGCTCGGGCTGCGAGGCGACCAGGTCGCGCGTGGTGACCACGACGAGCTCGGGGTAGGGATCGGTGGAGTCACCGACTCGGAACTCGCGCGTCGGCACGCCGAGGTCTCGCAGCTGAACTCCCTCCGCGTTCCAGAACGCGGTTGCCGCGTCGACCCGGCCAGCCGAGAGGGCCGCGACCGAGTCGAAGCCGATGTTGGTGCGGTCGACCTTGGCCGGATCGCCGCCGTCCCCCGCGACGACGGCGTCCAGCACGGCATCGTCGGAGGGAAGGCCGGTCACGCCGACGGTTCGGCCCTCGAGATCCCTGGGGTGCTTGACCTGATCGCCGTCGCCGGCGATCACGGACGCCAACGGAACCTGGACCAGCGCGCCAAAGGCAACCACATCGATTCCACGGTCATACGCAGCGCCGAGATCGTTGATGTCCATGACGGCGAAGTCGGTACGGCCCGCCGCAAGCAGCTTCGGCGCATCTGTCGAGTCGCCGGGCTGGCGGATGGTCAGGTCGATGCCGGCGTCCTCGAAGTAGCCCTTGGCGTCCGCGGCGTAGATACCGGAGTGGACGGCATTTGGGGTGAAGTCCAGGACAAGGGTCGCCTCGGATGAGGCGCCCGGTTCAGCACCGTCCTCTCCGCAGCCAGCCACGAGGAGGACGGTCGCCAGCAGCGCGACGACCAGTTTCATGTCGCGGCCAGCGTATTCGGCTTGCGAGGGGTAGGCTCGCGGCGTGGCTGACCATCACCTGAACGAGGAACTGCTCGTCCACGTGGAGATCCCCAAGGGATCGCGGAACAAGTACGAGTACGACGAGGGGATCGACAGAATCATCCTCGACCGCTTTCTCTCCTCGTCGATGGTGTACCCGACTGATTACGGCTACCTGATCGACCACTGGGGAAGAGACGGGGACCCGCTCGACGCCATGGTCTGCGTCTCGGAACCGACCTTTCCCGGCTGCGTCATCCCGGTGAAGCCGATCGCCCTCTTCAAGATGCGCGACGAGGCCGGCGAGGACGACAAGGTCGTGTGCGTCCCGCACCACGATCCGGGCTGGAATCACGCCGAGACCCTGGAGGACATTCCCGAGCAGCTCCAGCGGGAAATCACCCACTTCTTCTCCGTCTACAAGCAGCTCGAGGGTAAGGAGGTCGTCGTCGACGGCTGGAAGACCCTCGAAGAGGCACGAGCGGTCATCGACGACGGAAAACGGCTCTGGGACGAACGCCAGGAGGCGATCGAACGAGGCGAGGAACCGCCCGGATAGAGAGCGGATCGCCTCGCCGAGGTGCGGGCCTGGTTAGACTGCCGACCGCCCGCGGGGAGCGCCCGTACGCGCCCGCAAAACGACGAAACTCCTGGAGGTTCGAAGCAAAGTGAAAGACCGAGGACTTGCCGCATACATTTCAGAGCTGCTTGGCACTCTCTTCCTGGTGTTGTTTGTCGGGGTGGTCGTCTCGCTGTTCGCGCAGACGGATCCCAATTCCGGCACCGGATCTGACTTCGCGGTAATCGGTCTCGTCCATGCTTTCGGGCTGTTCGCGCTGATCATGACCTTCGGAGCTGTGTCCGGCGGGCACTTCAACCCGGCGGTCACTCTCTCGGCCGCGGTCCAGAAGCGGATCGACCCGGTGGACGCAGTCGTGTACGTCCTCGCCCAACTCTCGGGTGGCGTTCTCGGATCCCTCCTTTGCAAGGGCCTCATCGAGGACGAGGGACGGCTCTCGGGCTACGGCAACGCCGAGGTGTCGGACGCGCTCGGCAACAACTTCCATGGCTTCCTCGTCGAGGGAATCGGCACCTTCCTGCTCGTCCTTGTCATCTGCTCTGTCGCGATGAACCCGCGCGCCCGCCAGGAATGGGCGCCTTTCGCGATCGGCGCAACCCTTGGCTTCGTCGTGATGATCTTCGGCCCGCTCACCGGCGGCGCTTTCAACCCGGCCCGCTGGTTCGGCCCGGCGCTGATCGGCGACGGCCTCGAGGGCGGCGATCTGCTCCCGTACGTACTCGGGCCGATCGTCGGCGCCCTGCTCGCCACGGCGGTCTACAAGTTCGTGATCTCCGGCCCGCAGTTCGCGGAGGGCCCCGAGCCGCCGACGTCCGACGCCAGGGCCGTGGGCCAGGCGGTCAAGGACGCCGAGACGCGCACCCGCGGCAAGACCGAGACGCGCACCCGCGACGAGAGGTAGTCGCAGGCCGGCGCGGGGGCACAGGTCTAACCTGTCCCCCGTGCGCCGGGTCACATTTTCGCGCAACTACACCCTCTCGCTTTCGCGCACCTGCCGATGCGTATGCAAGTACTGCTCGTTCGCGACCCGCAAGGCGCATCTCTACACGCCTGACGAGGTCGTCGAGCGCCTTGATGAGGCGCTGAAGCGAAACGCGAAGGAGCTGCTTGTCCTGACGGGCGAGCAGCCGGAGGTCAACGTCGAAGTCGCCGAGCGCCTCCATTCGTACGGTCACGAGGACTTCGTCGCCTACGTCGTCTGGGCCTGCGAGCGGGCGCTGGAGCGCGGCCTGCTGCCACACACGAACCTCGGCGCCCTCTCGCGTGACGACCTTGCGCGGCTTCGCGAGGTAACTGCCTCTCAGGGTCTCATGCTCGAGTCGATCTCTGAGCGGCTCATGGAGACTGTCCACGCCGGCTCCCCTTCCAAGCACCCCGATGTCCGCCTGCGGACGATCGACAATGCGGGCGAGCTGCGGATCCCGTTCACCACCGGCATCCTCGTTGGGATCGGCGAGACCGAGGCCGAGCGAGTCCAGTCGCTGGAGGCCCTGGCGGCCTCGCACGAGCGCCACGGACACATCCAGGAGGTGATCCTCCAAAACTACGTGCCGCACCCGCGCTATTACGGCCAGGAGGTTGCCGACATCGCCGATGAGGCGGCCCGCAAGCGGTGGTCCGACGGCGTGCACGAGGTAGGCGAGGAGCCATCTCTGCCCGACTGGGCGTGCCCGGTGACCATCGAGGACATGAAGCGGTTGGTCGCTGAAACGCGGCGCCTCATGCCTGACGTCGGGATCCAGATTCCGCCAAACCTCGCCGACTGGTGGGATGAACTCGTGGAGGCGGGCGCGACTGATCTCGGCGGGCTGTCGGCCAACGGTGACCACATCTCGCCGGAGCATGCGTTCCCGAGCCCGCATCAGGTCCGCAAGCGGCTGGCGCCGCAGGGCTACGCGTTGACCGAGCGGCTCTGCGCCTACCCCCAGTACCTGGAACCGGAGTGGATGGAGCAGGGCGTGCTTGACGTCGTAAAGCTCAAGTTTTGGAGCTTCATCCCGCGCCGGGGCTCTGGGCGCCGTGAGGAGCGCGTGATCGACCCCGAGCTCGCCCCGGCGGCGATCGAGCACGCAATGGCGGACACGCCGCTGACCGAGGACGAATTGACCGCCCTTTTCGCCGAGCGCCGCCCAGAGGTGATCGAGGACATGCGAGTGGCCGCCGACACGCTCCGCGCGGAACTGGCGGGCGACACGGCCACCTTCGTCGTCAACCGCAACATCAACTTCACGAACGTCTGCGTCGTGGGCTGCGCGTTCTGCGGATTCGGCCAGGGCAAGCGATCACCGGATGCCTACCTCGTGGAAGAGGACGAGTTTCAGCGCAGGATTGCCGAGGCCGTCGAGTTCGGCGCCACGGAGATCTGCATGCAGGGCGGAATCCACCCCGACTACTCACTCGAGCATTACGGGCGGTGGCTCTCGCTCGCGAAAGAGGCCGCGCCGGACCTCCACCTCCACGCATACTCGCCGATGGAAGTCCACTACATGTGCGAGCGCTCGGGCCGTTCGCCTGATTACGTGTTCGGCTATCTGCGCGAACACGGGCTGGGGTCAACCCCGGGCACGGCCGCGGAGGTTCTTCACGACGGGGTCCGAAGTCGCATCTCACCCAACAAGCTGCCCGCCGCGCGGTGGGTCGAGATCATCGAGGCGTGCCATCGCTCGGGCCTGCGCTCGACCTCCACGGTCATGTTCGGACACATCGAGGAGCCGTGGGAACTGGCGCGGCACATGCAAGTCATCCGCGAGCTCCAGGAGCGCACAGGCGGCATCACCGAGTTCGTTCCTCTCAGCTTCATTCCCTTTCACACGATGCTCGGCCGCACTCACGGGATCGAGGAGATCTCGCCCGAGGAGAACCTGAAGCACACTGCGGCGTTCCGCCTTGCGCTCGGCCGGACGGTCAAGAACCTCCAGGCGAGCTGGGTGAAGATGGGCATCGACGCAGCGACGGAGAGTTTGCGCTGGGGCGTGAACGACCTGGGCGGCACCCTGATGGAGGAGAACATCTCCCGTATGGCCGGCTCGCAGCATGGCGTTCGCCTCGAGCCTGAGGACCTGATCGGCGCGGCGCGCGCGGCGGGGCGGACCCCTGCTCAGCGCACGACGCTCTACGACATCATCGAGACGTACTGAGCCCCTGGCTAGAGGAAGAGGTCTTCGGTCTCGGGGCGGACGATCGCAACGGCGCCCGGGCCGTCGGATTCGGTGATGGGGCGCCCAATGCCCCGCACGATCACCGCGGGTGTTCCGGACGCCTTGTCGCGCGCCAGGTCCGCGGCGGCCGCTGCCTCGTCGGCAACCGCGATGTTGGTTGCCCGAAGCTCGCGTCCGTCGCGATCCGTCTTGCCGCGCCAGTCGTCGAGCGGCTCGAGGCCGGCACAGCCGATGGCAACCTCAACCTGGCCGAGTCGCCACGCCCGCCCGATGCTGTCGGCGATGACCACAGCAGGGCTTACTCCTGAAGCTCTGCGAATGTCCTCGCGTAGGTTCCGCGCCGAGGCGTCGGGGTCTTCCGGCAGCAGCACGACGGTGTCTGCGCCCGCGGCGTTCGATGAGTCGATGCCGGCGTTGGCGCACACGATTCCCGAGTGCGTCCGGACGATCAGCACCCCTCGCTCGGCCCGCAGGACCTCGCGACTTTCCGCCAGGATCAACTCGACGAGGCGCTCGTCCTTGCCGAGCTCCCGTGCGAGTGAGACCGCGCGCTCGGTCGGCTCCACCGAGTCCAGCGCCCGGGTCCTTCCCTCGGCCTTCGACACCGCCTTATGCGAGATCACCACGACGTCGTTCGCCTCGAGCTGGGCGGCCGTCGCGAGCATCACACCGAGGGGTGCTCCTGCCTCGATCTCGGGCAGCCCTTCGATGGGAAGGATCTTGATCAAAGCTCGGCGATAGCAGCCGCCGTAAGCGGTGCGCGCTTTGGATCGTCAGCGAGCAGCGAGCGGAGGGCGTCGAGGTCGTCGGGGGTGTCGAGATCGAGCGCGAGCGACGCAACCTCACGCCGCGTTGCGGTCCAGCCAGCGCGGGTTGCGCGATCGAGGTGTCGTTCGCAGCTCCCAGGGCCAAAGGCGGGTCCGATCGCGTCGCCAGGGCAGAGCACGAGCCCGTTGGTCCCGGTCCCGTGCCGGTCGGGAATCACAAGAACTGATTCGCCGGTCACATCTGAGAGCGCAGCGTCGAGTTCGTTGGGATCCAGGAGAGGGCAGTCGCCCGGCAGGAGTGCCGTGCACTGGGCTCCGAGGGACCTCGCCCTGATGATCCCCAGCGTCGCCGCCTCCGAGTGGCCGTGGTCGGCGGGGTCTCGCAGGACCTCGAGTGGCTTCGGGCCGCGCTTCGCCCGCTCCATCGCGACCTTCTCGGCACGCCCTTCGCCCGTAACGAGGATCACCCGCTCGATCTGGCGTGCTTGCTCGAGAGCCTCGATCACATCCGCCAGCATGGCCCGCAGGAGCGCGGCGCGACCCGGAGGTCCGATCGTCTCGACGAGGCGCGTCTTTGCCTGCGCGAATCGCTTTACGGGAAGGATCGCCGTGGCGTTCATTCCCGAGGCGCCCCGCTGGTGATGCCGGGGGGCAGGTCTTCGGCCCATTCGAGAACCCGCTCGGCGAGCCTCATGCGCCCGCTCGACCCCTCCATCAGGGTGGAGCAAGACAGGGTCTCGATGCCGTCCGGCGGCGGGTCAGGATCGCCCTCGTCGACGACCATCCCGTCCAGGAGGCCTTGATAGAGCGACGCGACGCCAGCCGCGCTCACCGGCCGGCCGATCGCTTCCATGAAGGCCTCGGTCGGCCCCTTGATGGCGCGCCCGGCCACGAAGGGGCTGACGGCCACGACGCGCGCGGGTGAACCGTCTATCGCCTCCCGCATCCCCGGCACGGCCAGGATGGGGCCGATCGAGATAACTGGGTTCGAAGGCCCGATCACAATCAGCTGAGCCTCCTCGATCGCCTGGAGGACCTCTGGCGTCGGGCGCGCCTCGGCAAGCCCATCGGCCTCGATGCCCTCGATCGGCGCCGCTCCCTCGTCGAGAATCAAGAACTCCTGGAGCCCACGGCGGCCCGCCGGTGTGATGACCTGCGTGCGGACGGGCTCTTCGCACATGGGCAAGACTGACCCTTCCACGCCGAGACCGCGTGCGATCTGGGCCTGCGCCGCCGTCAGCGTTCCGCCCTCGGCCATGAAGTGGGTGCGGTAGAGGCAAGCGGCCAGGTCGCGATCCGAGAGGCTGAACCAGCCGGGCGCTCCGAGTTCGGTGAGGCGCTCGTGGACCGTGAAGCTGTCGCCCTCGATGCCCCAGCCGCGCTCCTCGTCGATCTGTCCCGCGAGCCAGTAGGTGCAGAGGTCGGGATCCGGTGAGACGTAGAGGCCATGCATCTCGACGTCGTCGGCCGTGTTCGCAATCACCGACAGGTCAGCGTCGAGGAGCTGATGCATGCCCTCGGCCAGCTTCGCGCCACCGGTGCCTCCGGCCAGGAGCGCGACCCTCGTGATGGGGGTCACTCCCAGTGGTCGGACTCGGGCAGTCCGGTGATCCGGATGCCCGCGTGGACCTTGTAGCGGATGTTGATCGAGATGAGGAGGGGCGTGAGCTGCTCCACGATTCGCGCTGTTTCGAGGGGTCCGGCGTTCACGGCCCGGAGGCCGGGGATGGCCTCGACAAGCGCCGCAACCTTCGCCTTGTCGGCCTTCTTATCCCCGCAGATCAGGACGTCCTCGTCGAGGACCGCTTCGCGATCGTTCAGGTCGGGCGCGCCGACCGTGTGGAAGGCGGCCACGACGGTCACGCCTTCGGGCACCATCTCCTGCGCCTGCTGGGCGGCGGAACCCTGCCAGACACCGAGGGTGCGCGTGGCCTTGCCGGAAACCGCGGCTGCGAGCGGAACCGTGCAGTCGACGAGGAGCTGACCCGGCTCGAGAACCTCCTTGAGGTTGGTGAGGTTCTCCGACTGGGCCCGGAATGGCACCGCGAGCACAACCACGGGCCCCTGCTTTGCGGCTTCTCCGTTGGCCATGCCCTCGATCTCGGCCTCTGGGACGGCGTCCGAGAGCTTCTTGGCCGCCTCCGCCGCGCGGTCGGCGTCGCGTGAGCCCAGAACGACTGCCCGGCCGGCAAGCGCCCAGCGAAGCGCGAGGCCATAGCCGAGGGCACCGGTGCCGCCAATGATCGGAATCGCTTCGGGCAAGGGAGCGCAGTCTATGAATAGGCGCCCGATCCGAACGACATATGCTCCGCCGCATGAGGCTCGAAGGGCGCAAGGCGCTGGTTACCGGAGGGGCGAGTGGGATCGGCGCAGCGACGGTGAGGCGACTCGCCGCCGAGGGCGCCGACGTCGTTGCCGGAGACCTCAACGTGGAAGGCGCCAACCAGGTTGCCGCCGAGGTGGGCGGTGTCGGCACGCATCTGGACGTCACCGATCCGGCGTCTTCGCGATCCTTGGCAGAAGAGCACGGTCCGTTTCACATCCTTGTCAACAACGCCGGCGCCGACGAGTTCGGATTCTTCGCCGACACCGACCCCGGTGTATGGGAGCGCGTGATCGCGATCAACCTGATCGGCGTGATGGCCTGCACGCACGCGGTTCTGCCCGCGATGCAGAGCCAGGGCTATGGACGCATCGTGAACATCTCATCCGAGGCAGGGCGCATCGGATCCAAGGGATCGGTTGCGTACTCCTCGGCCAAGGGCGGGGTCCTCGGGTTCACCAAGTCCTTCGCCCGGGAGGGCGCCCGGTTCGGGATCACCGCGAACGCCATCTGCCCCGGGCCGATCGAGACGCCGCTTCTGATGCAGGCTCTCGAGCTCGGTGAGATCGGGGAGAAGATCATCGAGAACATGAAGGCGGGCACCCAGCTCCGCCGCATGGGAACGCCCGACGAGATCGCATCGGTGGTCGCCTTTCTCTCCTCGGACGACTCCTCGTACATGACCGGCGAGACGCTTGGCGTTTCCGGCGGCATGGGTATGTGCTGAGCCTCAGATGAGTCTCGAGATCGGCTCGGAGCGCACCGACACCTTCACGGTCGAAGGCCGGCTCACGACCGACGTGGGCGGAACGATCGGCACCAGCGTGCTTTCGACTCCGGGGATGATCGGGATGATGGAGCGCACGTCGTCGATCCTTGCCTACGAGCAGCTTCCGGAAGGATCGGCAACCGTTGGCTTCGAGGTCTGCATCAAGCACGTCGCCGCCGCGCTCGAGGGCTCGGAGTGCGTGGCTCATGCGACGCTCCGCGAGGTCGAGGACGACCGCAAGCTCCGGTTCGACGTCGAGGTGACCGAGGGCGAGCGGACGATCGGCGTCGGTACCCATGAACGCCGGGTGATCCAAGTCGGCCAGCTCGGCCAGTGAGCTGATGTCCGGCTATCCCGAGAGCGTCCGCCTGCGCGAAGTCGGCCCCCGGGACGGGTTCCAAAACGAGCCAGAGGTCATCCCAACCGCCGGAAAGGTGCGACTGATCGCCCTGCTCGGCGCCGCCGGCTACAAGCGCATCGAGCTCACGTCGTTCGTCCGCCCGGATGTGATCCCGCAGCTCGCGGATGCCGACGAGGTGCTCGCCACCTACGAGAAGCTCGACGATGTCGCGTACTCAGTCCTGATCCCGAACGAAAAGGGATTGGACAATGCGCTCCTCCGGCGCGACCGCTTCGACGAGGTCAATCTCTTCCTCTCCGCCTCCGAGTCACACAACCAAAAGAACGTGAACCGGTCGATCGAGGAGTCGCTTTCGGGGCTGGAGCGGGTTATCGAGCGAGCTCTGGCCGAGGGGCTGCGCTGCGAGGGGGTCATCTCGGTTTCCTTCGGGTGCCCGTACGAGGGTCATGTGCCGCCGGAGCGAGTCTTTGCGATCGCAGAGCGTCTCCGCGCCGCAGGATGCGAGGAGATCGCGTTCGGCGATACGACCGGTATGGCCAATCCGCGGCAGGTTGGCGAATTCTTCAAGGCCGCACGCGCGCGTCTCGATGGCGCTGAGCTGACCGCCCACTTCCACAACACCAGGGGGCAAGGGCTTGCGAACGTCCTCGCGGCGCTCGAGCAGGGCGTCGACTCGTTCGAGTCTGCCTTCGGCGAGCTCGGAGGGTGTCCGGTTCCCCCGGGGGCAACGGGGAACATCTCCTCAGAGGATCTTGTCTCGATGCTCGAGGAGATGGGTATTGGCACAGGGATCGACATCGAAGCTTTGATCAAGGCCTCGCAGGAGGTCCAAGAGGTTCTCGGCAGGCCGCTCGGCGCTCACGTGCTCACGGCGGGACCGGTGGACTGGCACACCCAAGCGAACTAGGAGGAACGGATGCCGAAGCGCACAGCGAACGCGAAGTGGGAAGGAAGTCTGCAGGAGGGGTCGGGAACCATTGGCCTTGGAAGCGGCGCGTGGGAGGGCCCGTATTCGGCACGCTCTCGCTTCGAGGACGCGCCTGAGTCGAACCCGGAAGAGCTCCTCGGCGCCGCGCATGCGGGTTGCTTCACGATGGCTCTGTCACTGATCCTCGGAAATGAAGGACACGAGCCCGAGGCGCTCGAAACCGAGGCAACCGTTCATCTCACTCAGAAGGACGGCGGGTATGAGATTCCCAAGATCGAGCTCAGGGTTCGAGGCAAGGTGCCGGGCATCGATGAGGACGAATTCGTGAAGCACGCGACGACCGCAAAGGAGGTCTGCCCTCTCTCCAAGGCTCTCGCGAGTGTCGGGGAGATCGCGCTCGACGCACACCTCGAGGGATGAGAAGCGACGCGTTCAGAGCCGCGGCCGAGGCAAAGGACTTCTCGGCCTTGGACGTCCTCTTCACGGAGGACGTCACGTTCCGCAGCCCGGTCGTCCACAAGCCGTATGAGGGTCGCGAGGCGCTCGCCGTGCTTCTCGGATCGGTGGTTCAGGTATTCGAGGACTTTCGCTATGCGGAGCAGGTGGAGACTGGCGATACGGCGGTCTTGATGTTCGAAGCGCGAGTCGGGGATCGCAGCGTCCAGGGCGTGGACGTCCTGCGCTTTGCCGACGACGGCCGGATTCGCGAGCTGATCGTGATGGTCCGCCCGATGAGCGGCATGAACGCGCTGGCGGAGCGGATGAAGGCGATGCTGGAAGCGGCAGGCGCCACCTAGGTACCAGGTACCGCGCACTAGGCTGGCGACTTGAAACTTCAGCGAACCCAAGGAGAAATGCGGTAAATGGAGATCAAGTCGGTCGGCGTCGTCGGATGCGGCCTCATGGGCCACGGAATCGCCCAGGTCTGCGCTCAGAAGGGCGGCTGGGATGTCGTCGTCGTCGAGGTTTCCGCCGAGCAGCTCGAAAAGGGCCTCGGCAAGATCGAGAAGCAGCTCGCGCGCGCCGTCGAGAAGGGAAAGCTCGAGCAGGCGGACGCTGACGCGATCCGCGGGCGGATCAAGGGTTCCGAGGACATCGCTGACCTCGCGGACTGCGACCTCGTGATCGAGGCGATTACCGAAGACCTCGACAAGAAGGTCGAGATGTGGAAGGAGGTCGACGGTGTCGTGAAAGAGGACGCCGTGTTCGCGACCAACACCTCCTCGCTCTCTGTCGCCGATCAGGCGGCGGCGACGGGCCGGCCTTCACAGTTTCTCGGGCTTCATTTCTTCAATCCGGTGCAGGTGATGCCGCTGCTCGAGGTTGTTCGCGCGGATGGCAGCTCCGACGAGACGATCGACGCTGGGTTCGCCCTTGGCGAGACGCTCGGCAAGACAACCGTCGCGGCAGGCGACAACCGCGGATTTATCGTGAATCGCCTCCTCGTGCCTTACATGTTCGACGCCGTCTACGCATATGAGGACGGCGTTGGCTCGATCGAGGACATCGACGCCGGGATGATCGCCGGCGCCAGTCACCCGATGGGTCCGATCACGCTTGCGGACTTCGTCGGCCTCGACACGCTGGTTTCGATCGGCAAGGTCCTCAGGGAGGCCTATGGCGAGAGCAGGATGGACGCTCCGCCGACGATGAAGAAGCTGGTCGAGGCAGGCCATTACGGCCGCAAGTCGGGGCGGGGTTATTACGACTACTCAGGCGACGAGCCCGTCGCCGTCAACCCGGAGGGATGAGCCATGGAATCAGGCGGGCCAATAGATCCTGGTGCAAGCGGCGAGCGCCTCAGCGGCGAAGAGCTGCGCCGGACAACGTTCCCCCAGGCCTTACGCGGCTATGACCGTGAGGCCGTGCATGCGGTGCTGGACCGCGTGGCCGACTGGGTGGAGGACAAGGCCGGTTCGGTCGCTGAAGCGAGCCCGGCGATGCGGAGCGAGCTCGAAAAGGTCGGCGAGAGAACGGTTGGCATCCTGACCGCGGCCGAGGACGCCGCCCGGAACCTTCGCAACGAGGCTGTTGAGTACGCGGAGCGCCTGCGCTCCGAGGTCGAGGACGAGTCCCGCGTGGCACGGCTCAATGCGAGCCAGCGGATGGACGAGATGATCGCGGACGCCGAGAAGAAGGCAGAAAAGATCATCGAGGATGCGATCGGCCGCCGTCGTCAGCTGAACCAGGCGATCTCGAGCCTGATCGAGCGCCGCGACGAAATCGCGTCCGAGGCCGCGAGGCTTGGCGAGGAGCTTCTCGACGCGGTCGACGCCCTGAGATCGCCGGACGCCGACGATGAGCCGGCCCCAGAGCCCGTCTCGCCGGATGCCCCGGAGGCAGTCGAGCTCGAGGATCCCGGCTCCGAGGAGACCGAGCTTGCGGACGAGGTCGAGCTAGAGCCGGAGTCCGGCGAGCATACGGCTGATGAGGTCGATTCCGAAGAGACGGAGATCTTCGAGCCTGACTCCGAGGAAACGGAGATTCACGAGCCTGCGACTCTCCTGATCGATCCAGACGCAGAGGACGAGACGCCGCCGCGATGAGCGAGACGCGGGAGGGGCCCGGCCTCTCGGAGGCGCTCGAGGCTGCCCTGTCGGGCGGGCCGGAGCGCCATCACTCAAAGACCGCTGACCAGGGCAAGCTCGAGGTTCGCGAGCGGGTCGCGCGCCTGGTTGATGCGGAGTCCTTTACCGAAGAAGCGCTCCTTGCCAACTGGGACGAGGAAGGGCTCGGCGCTGACGGCGTGGTGACGGGCCTGGCGCTCGTCGCTGGTCGCAAGGTCGCGCTGATGGCCAACGACCCGACCGTCAAGGCCGGCTCGTGGGGCCCCAAGACGGTCGAGAAGATCCTGCGCATCCAGGAGCGCGCCCTTGCGCTCGAGATTCCGATCCTTTACCTGGTCGATTCCGCGGGTGCTCGCATCACCGAGCAGGTGCGGATGTTCCCGGGCCGGCGCGGGGCGGGGAGGATCTTCTACAACGAGGTGCGCATGTCCGGGCGGGTCCCGCAGGTGTGCATCCTCTTCGGCCCGTCGGCCGCCGGGGGCGCGTACATCCCGGCGTTCTGCGACGTCGTGATCATGCGCGAGGGCAACGCTTCGATGTACCTGGGCTCGCCCCGGATGGCCGAGATGGTGATTGGCGAGAAGGTGACGCTCGAGGAGATGGGCGGTGCGAAGATGCATACCGGCGTCTCGGGTTGCGGCCACTTCCTCGCGAAGACCGACGAGGACGCAATCGACCTCGCCAAGACCTACCTCTCCTACATGCCGAAGAGCTGGCGCGAGCAACCGCCTGCCCTTCCGCCGTCCGAGCCTTCCTCGGAGGACCTGCCGTCGGCGATCATCCCGGGCGACGAGAAGACATCGTTCGACATCAAGCACCTGATCGCCGCGATCTCGGACGCCGACTCGTTCTGCGAGGTTCACGCCCGCTGGGCGAAGGAGCTCGTCGTCGGCTACGCGCGGTTCGACGGCAGGGCGATCGGAATCGTGGCCAATCAGCCGCGCCAGAAGGGCGGCGTGCTCTTCGTCGACTCGGCCGACAAGGCTGCGCGCTTCATCGCCACCTGCAACGCGTTCAACATCCCGCTTCTGTTCCTGGCAGACGTTCCCGGCTTCATGATCGGCACGGACGTCGAACGCCAGGGGATTATCCGCCATGGCGCAAAGATGATCTCGGCGGTGTCCGAGGCGACCGTGCCGAAGATCTCCGTGATCGTCCGCAAGGCATACGGCGCCGGGCTATATGCGATGTCCGGGCCCGCGTTCGAGCCAGATTGCACGATCGCGCTGCCAGGAGCATCGATCGCCGTGATGGGGCCGGAGGCCGCGATCAACGCGGTGTTCCTCAATCAGATCCAGGCAATCTCAGACGAGGCGGAGCGCGCCGAGTTCGTCAGAGCCAAGCGCGAGGAGTACTCGGCCGACATCGACATCCTTCACCTTGCGTCGGAGCTCGTCGTCGATGCAGTGATCGAGCCCGACGATCTCCGCGAGGAGCTGATCCGGCGCTACGCGTTCGCCGACGGCCGCGACCGCTCTTTCACAGAGCGGCGCAATCCGATCACGCCTGCCTGATGGGCAAGCTTGGAGTTGTTCTCGGTAGCGGTGCTGCGGGCATCCGCCTCGGCGACGGCGTCGTCGCGATCAACCGTCACGGGGAGAACGACGAGTACAACCTGCCGCACCAGATCGATCATGAGGCGAACCTGGAACGGCTTGCTGCCGATGGCTGTGACCGCGTGCTCGGCGTCTCGTCCGTCGGCGGGCTCAGGCCTGACGTCCTGCCCGGCGCCTACGTGGTGCCCGACGACTTCATCTCGCTGGATTCGCAGCCGCTGACCCGCCTTCAGGGGCCTGAGGCGCATATCACTCCGGGGTTCGACGAGGAGTGGCGCCGGGAGGTGGTCGATGCGCTTCGGGACGCAACAGAAATCGTGGACGGCGGTGTCTACTGGCAGGTTGTCGGCCCTCGGCTGGAGACCCCCGCCGAGGTGCGGATGATCGCTCAGTACGCCCACGTGGTTGGCATGACCGCTGCCTCCGAGTGCGTGGTTGCGGCGGAGCTGGGGCTTCGCTACGCATGCCTGTGCGTCGTCGACAACCTTGCGAACGGCGTCGCGGGCATTGGCCTCACGGCCGCCGAGGTTCGCGACGGCCAAGACGAGCACCGGCCCGACCTCGAGGCCGTGCTCTCGGCCACGCTCACCTCGCTCGCGAACTGACGCTCACCAGTTGTCGACCGTGCGGACCGGTGGGCGCTCGCGCCACGTCTCGCGAACGGCGGCGGCCGCGAACGTGGACGCGACCACTCGCCGGGTGTCCGCGGGGTCGATGACGTCGTCGATCTCGAACAGCGTCGCGGCGTTCAGGGCCTTCGCGTGGTCGTGCGCGTGGGCGACCATCTGCTCCAGGCGCTCCCCGCGCTCCCTCTCGTCGGCGATTGCGTCGAGCTCGCGCTTGAAGCCCAGCTTGACGGCGCCTTCCAGGCCCATTGCACCCAGCTCGGCGGTCGGCCAGCCGACCGTCAGGAGCGGTTCGTGCATGCTGCCCGCGGCCATCGCCTGGGCGCCCAGGCCGTACGCCTTGCGAAGGATCACGGAGACGAACGGGACGCGAAGGGACGCGCCGACGGTGAAGAGGCGCGAGCAGTGGCGAACGAGCGCCGTCGCCTCGGCGTCGGGGCCGACCATCATCCCCGGGGTGTCGATGAGCGACAGCACCGGGATGCCGAAGGCGTCGCAGAGCTGCATGAAGCGTGCGGCTTTGTCCGAGCCGTCGGACGTGATGGCTCCGGCGAGGTGCATCGGGTTGTTGGCGACGATTCCGATGGCTCGGCCTTCCAGGCGGGCGAACGCGGTGACCATCGGCTTGGCGAAATCCTCGCGCAGGTAGGTGACGGATCCTTCGTCGGCGATGCCGTCGATGGCTGCGTGCACGTCATATGCACGTCGTCGCCGTTCGGGCACGACGTCGCGGAGCGCTGACAGGTCGGGCGCCACCCAGTCGGCGAGCGGGCCCTGAAAGTAGGAGATGAGTCGCTTCGCGACCGCTACTGCCTCGGCCTCGTCGGCTACCCGTATGTCGACGACGCCGTTCGACGACTGGGTTGCGATGGGGCCGATCGCGTCCGGCTCGAATGTCCCCAGCCCTCCGCCCTCGATCATCGCCGGGCCGCCCATCCCGAGCGCGATGTTCTCGGTGGCGATGATCAGATCCGAGCAGCCCGCAAGCACGGCGTTCCCTGCGAAGCAGCGGCCCGCGACCACCGCGATGCGCGGCACGACGCCCGAGAGGCTGCCCCATAGCGCGAAGGCTCGGGTGTCGAGTGCAGAGACGACGGCGTAGTCGGTGTCGCCGGGCCGGCCGCCTCCTCCCTCGGCGAAGATCACGGTGGGCAGACGCAGTCTTTCGGATGAGCTCGAACAGGCGGTCCTTCTTGCGATGGCCGATTGCCCCCTGCGTGCCTGCGAGAACGGTGTAGTCGTAGGAGAGGACGGCGCAGGCGGATTGCTCGGCGCCGTGCTCAGCGGAGTTGATGCGGGCGGTCCCACCGATGAGTCCGTCCGCCGGAGTGCGTTCCATGAGCTCTTCTTGGGAGCGGCGCATGCGCTGTGCCGCGATCGCGAGGCTTCCGTACTCGACAAAGCTGCCCTCGTCGACGAGCTCGGCGAGGTTCTCGCGTGCGGTGCGACCGCCGCGTTCGCGCCTTTTGGCGACCTGTTCGGCGCGCGAATCGTCGGCAGTCCTCGCCTGCCGTTCGCGCACCTCGGCGAGATCCGCCCTCACATCGTCCGCCGCCACGCACGAAGCCTCGCATAACCTTCAATGATGGGGCTAGCCGTCACCGACGCCACGCTGAATGGAGAGAGCGTTTGCCTGCGGTGCCATGACGGCGAGATTGCCGAGATCGGGCCTGGGGTGGCACCCGCCGACGGGGACGACGTGATCGACGGCTCGGGGCTGGCTCTCGTGCCCGGCCTGGTCAACGCCCATACCCATGCGGCGATGACGCTCTTCCGCGGCTTCGCGGATGACCTGCCGCTGATGGAATGGCTCGAGAAACACATCTGGCCCGCCGAGGCCAGGCTCGAGTCGGACGACGTCTACTGGGGCGCACGGCTCGCGTGCATCGAGATGATCCGGACTGGAACGGTGGCGTTCTGGGACATGTATTGGCATCCGGAGGCCGTGGGACGCGCGGCCGAGGATGCCGGGCTCAGAGCCGTGGTAACCGCGCCGCTGATCGACGGAGACAAGCCCGAGCGCGCGCGAGAGCTCTCGCAGGAGGCGTTTGAGCGAGTGGCCGAGTCGGCCACCGGCCGCATCCAGGCCGGATATGCGCCTCACGCTCCCTACACCGTGGGACCGGAGTCTCTGCGGTGGGTGGCCGAGCGCGCCGAGGAGGCCGGGGCGACGATTCAGATCCACCTCTCAGAAACGCGTGGCGAGGTTGAGGACTGCCTTGCGAAGAACGGGATGAAGCCTGCGATGCATCTCGACGCCACGGGGCTCCTCGGACCTCGAACGGTCCTTGCCCACGGCGTCTGGCTCGACGAGGAGGAGCTCGAGCTCATCGCCGAGCGTGGTGCGACGGTGGTGACCAATCCGGTTGCGAACCTGAAGTTGGCCGTCGGCGGCGTCTTTCCCTACCCGCTGGCCCGGAGGCTTGGCGTCGCGATGGGGATTGGAACCGACGGCCCCGGTTCGAACAACTCGCTCGATCTCCTGAGCGACCTCAAGACGTTCGCCCTGCTTCAGAAGAATGCCGCGGCAGATCCGGCGATCGTCGACGCGAGTGAAGCGCTGCGCCTGGGACGTGGCGGATTGTCGGATCTCTTGAGATCGCCGTCCCTGGAGACAGGGGCGCCCGCCGACTTTCTTCTCGTCGACTCGCGCTCGCCCGAGCTTTCGATGGGTGAGATCGATCCGGCTCTCGTCTACGCGGCGAGCGGATCCGTGGTGGATACAACCGTTGTGGACGGCGTCGCGCTGATGCGCGGCGGCGAAATCCCCGGCGCCGGGGAAGTCATTGCGAAGGCACAGGCGTGCGCTTCTCGAATCGGAGTTCGTTGAACCATGGCCAACCGACGGATTGCTGGCACGCTTGTGGAGCGGTTGAGTTGGCGTCAGCGTGCCTCAGGATTCGATTCCGAAGTCGACAGGGGATGGGTTGCGCACATCCTGGCCTACTTGTTCGGCGTCGGCGGCATCCTGCTGCTCATCACTCTGCTCCTTCCGGGGGCGCCTGGCCGCGATTCACAGGCACTGGCCGTGGTTGCCGGTTCTGCCCTCGCCATCGCCGCTGGGATCGTTGCCGCGTTCGACCGCCTGCCAATGTGGTTCTTGCGGGGCGCCCCGGCGCTGGGCACGCTCCTGGTCGCCCTTTCGATCAACTTCGCGGGGCCGCAGGCGTCTGCTGCCTATGCCCTCTACCTGGCATGGGCCGTGATTGCCGCGTCGCTCTTCCTCGACACGCGCCTGACGCTCGCCCACGGCGCAATTGCGGTCGGCGCCTACGCGACGGTGCTCGCGTTCCACAGCGGTACGGACGATCTCGATGCGCTGAGGATCACCATGACCGCAGGGACCGTGGTGGTCGTCGCGCTTGTGATGGGAGGCGTGTCCACTCAGACCAGACAGGCTTTGCAGAGGCTCGAGAATGCCGCTCGCACCGACCCACTCACCGGCCTCCTCAACCGGCGCGCGCTTGGCGACGCGTTCGACGTGGAGCTGTCGAGAGCTGCCCGCGGCAACTTTCAGGTGGGAGTGGTGATGCTCGACCTGGATGGCTTCAAGCGGTTCAACGACCGAAACGGGCACCCGGCAGGTGATGCGGCCCTTCGCCGTCTGAGCTATGCGCTCTTGCGGACCACCCGCGCTATCGACCATGTCGCGAGGGTCGGCGGCGAAGAGTTCACGATCCTGGCCCCTGAGTCCGACACAGCGGGGACCCTGGCGCTTGCGGAGCGGTTGCGTCGCGCGATCGAGATCGAGTTCTCAGGAAGCGAAGCGCTGACGGCAAGCTGCGGAGTTGCGAGCTTCCCCGGCAATGGGCTTGATCGGGCGTCGCTCATCAGGGCTGCCGACGGCGCGCTGTACGAGGCGAAGGCGCTCGGCAAGAACCGGGCGGTGGCCGCGTCGTCTGGGCGCCCTTCAGCCGACGCCGAGGTCCGCGGCTAGGGCTTGGAACTTTGCCGTCTCGTTGTTATTCTCGCGACTGGGGGCGCCTGAGGGCGCGAAGCTGACGTGTGTCCGCGGACCAGCGATCACGTGGCCGCTGCGGTACGCATCATCTAAAGGAGTAACCACATTGCGCACATCCACCCGTGCACGCCTCGCGGCTCGTCCGCTGATCCCGTTTATCTTCGCGATGGCTTTGATTTCCCTCGGTCTGCCAGCCCAGGCGGAGGCGGTCTGCACAAGTGACGGAGCGAACTGCACGACGATCTTTCGCGACACCTACACCCTGTCGGTCTCCAGAACTCAGGGCACCGTCACTAGTGTGCCTGCCGGCATCGACTGCGGAAGCGACTGCACCCAGTCGCAGACCTACACGACGGTCTGCGATGACGCAGGCTGTGGTGAGCAGACACCTGCCGTCGTCGAATTCACACTCACGGCCAACTTCGGATCGCCCGGATTCGCACCTTCGTGGACCGGTTGTGACTCAGTCGTATCCGGGCAATGCCATGTGGCCCTGGATGCGGACAGGTCGGTGACACTCACCTGGATCGACGTCACCGATCCGGAGACGACTCTTTCAGGTCCGTCCACCGTAGGCCCGAGCGTTAAGACGTTCACAGCGACGGCTACCGACAACTCGGGAGTTACGTCTGTCATGTTTCGCTTGGATGGCGGTGCGGGCGTGATCGACAGCACGCCAGGTGACGGATTCAACTACACCGTTGGGGTTGCCTCTTATCTCGATGGGTCGTCACACACGCTCACGGCAGCCGCAACCGACGCGTCGGGCCGGATCGATCTTTCGCCGGCCAGCAAGCTGTTCACGGTCGACCGAAGCACCTCTCTAAGCCTCAGTCAAGTGCCTGCGGTGACGAACGCGGCAACCGTGCCGGTGACGATCACCCACGAGGCGGGCGCCACGACGACATGCCGGCTCAACGCCGGCGAAGACGGCCAGTGTAGCGCGACGAACGGATCGAGAGCCGCGGGGTTTGCCAGCGAGTCGCGGCTTGCGGCCTGCTCCGGAGGCGTGCCCATCAGGATGCGCTTCACCGGGACTTCGAGGACCTTGCCGGAGAGCGTACGCGGGACCTCGTCCACCACGTGAACCTCGTTGGGGACGTGGCGGGGCGAGCAGTCTTCGCGGATGCGGGCCGCGATGCGCTTGATCAGACCCGTCGTCGAGCTCGCTCGCCCTCTCGCAGGACGACGAACAGAGGCATCCAGCCGTCGGTGCCCGGTCGCGGAACGTCGACCACGAGAGCGTCGGTGATCTCGTCGAGCGACAGGACGGCGCGGTAGATCTCGCTCGTGCCCATCCGGATTCCGCCGCGGTTTATCGTGGAGTCGGAGCGGCCGTAGATGATCGCGGTTCCGCGTTCGGTGATCTCAATCCAGTCGCCGTGGCGCCAAGTGCCAGGAAACATCTCGAAGTAGGACGAGCGGTAGCGCTCACCGGCCGGGTCGGACCAAAAGAACACGGGCATGGATGGCATGGGCTTTGTGATGACGAGCTCGCCGACCTCGCCGATGAGAGAGTTTCCATCCTCGTCCCATGACTCCACGGCGCAGCCGAGCGCGCGTCCCTGGAGCTCGCCCCGGTAGACCGGCAGGAGGGGCACGCCGCCCACGAATGCCGTACAGACGTCGGTGCCTCCCGAAGTGGAGAAGAGCCAGGTGTCCGAACCGACCTGTTCGTACACCCACTCGAACCCCTCGGGGGGGAGCGGCGATCCGGTTGAGCCGACAGCCGTGAGGGCGCTCAGGTCGCGGCCCGCCCGAGGGTTCAACCCCTTCCTTCATGCAGGTGGAGATGAAGCTGGCGGAGGTGCCGAAGGTGGTGATGCCAGCTCGCTCGGCGAGGTCCCACAGCGTGTCGAGCGTGGGGTGGCCCGGGTTGCCGTCGAATAGGACGATCGAGGCGGGGGTCAGGAGGATCGAGACGAGGAAGTTCCACATCATCCAGCCGGTGGTGGTGAACCAGAAGACGCGGTCGCCCTCCTGTGCGTCGACGTGGAGGTTCATCTTCTTCAGGTGCTCGAGGAGAATTCCGCCGTGCCCCTGGACGATCGCTTTGGGCAGGCCGGTGGTGCCAGAGGAATAGAGAACCCAGAGGGGGTGGTCGAAGGGCACGCGGTCGAATTCGAGAGCGGCGCCGTCGCCTCTTCGTTCGACGTCGCTCCACGTGATTCCGTGGCGAAGCCGGGCTGCGTCGGCGTCGGAGTCGAGGTAGCGAACCAGCACCGTGTGCTCGAGCGAGGGCATCTCAGCCTCCAGGCCTTCGACGATCGCCATGCGGTCGAAGTCCTTGCCGCCGTATGTGTATCCGTCGACAGCCAAGAGGACCTTCGGCTCGATTTGCGCGAAGCGGTCGATTACCGAGCGCGCACCGAAGTCGGGAGAACACGAGGACCAGATCGCGCCGATCGAGGCGGAAGCGAGAAAGCCGATCACGGCGGCGGGTGAGTTGGGCAGGTAGGCGACGACGCGGTCGCCGCGCTCGACGCCGAGTGAGCGAAGGCCCTTGGCAAATGCCGCGACTCGCGTTGCCAGCTCGCCCCAGGTGATCTCGCCCAGCTCCCCGCCTTCTGCGAGGTGCTGGATCGCCATGTCGGAGTCGTCCTTGCCGCGAAAGACGTGCTCGGCGTAGTTGAGGCTCGTGTCCGGGAACCACTTTGCGCCCGGCATCTCGGTCGAGCCGAGGACGGTCGACGGGTCACCGTCGGCCTGCACGTCGAAGTAGCTCCAGATCGATCGCCAAAACGCTTCGAGCTCGGTAGTCGACCACTCCCAGAGCCGGTGGTAGTCGCCACCGAAGTCGAGGTCATGTTCGGAGGCAAGCCAGCGCATGTAGGCGGTCATGTTCGAGCGCTCGACCGCGCTTGCCGAGGGCTCCCAGAGCTTGTCGCTCATGCCGCCTTCGCGCGTCTACGGGTTCTGCGCTGGGGCTCGGGCTCTGGCTTGGGCCGCGACGCGCTGCGCCCCTGGTCGCGGTCGAGGGCGCGGATGAGGCTCATGCAGAAGCCTTCGGCTCGGCCGAGCGCCGCGGCGTCGATGGCCCCAGGCACGTCATCGGGCGTGTGGTAGCGGGCGGGGGTGATCGCACCCGGCTCAAGGCAGGTGATGGCGGTCGCGCGCATGCCTCGCGCGCGCGCCGCGAGTGCGTCGGTTGCAAAGCCGTGGCGGATGGGGGCGGCGCGGAACTCGTTTGCGTCCTCGCGGTCGGCGTCGGCAACCGCCTGGCAGAGCTCGACCAAGCGCTTATCCATGTCGAGCGAGATCGTCATGCCCTCGGAGACGACGAAGCGAACGTCGCCCGTCCCGACCGAGTCGATCGCGACGGCGAAGGTGTCCTTGCCCGGTCGAAGTCTTCCGCGTGGGAGCGGGCGAAGGAGCGCATTCCCTCCATGCCGCATTCCTCGCCGCCGGTGAGGACGACCCAGACGTCGAGGTTTCGCGCTGGCTCCTCTTCGAGCTGCGCGGCGAGAGACAGGGCGACCGCCACGCCCGACGCGTTGTCGTTGGCTCCGGGGACGACTTCTGAGAGGCGCCAGTCGACGAGGAGGAAAGCGGCGACAAGCAGGATGAGCGTGGGAGGGAGCTGCAGGATCGAGAGGCCGGTCGGAGTCGATTCCGGCCATGCGTGCCCCGAGCATCGGGAGGAGGACCGCGACCGACCAGAAGAGGAAGCGGGTGTGGGGGAACGGAAGGAAGCCGGCCAGGCGGTTGGTCGCCGCGGCCGCGGCCGGGCTGAAGATGGTGCCGGTGCGCGCGGCGTCGACGTGGGCGACGAGGATAAGCCGGGCGGGCGCGTTCCGGTTGCCTCCGCGCGAGACGACGTTCTGAGAGGCGCGGCGGAAGAAGAGAAGGCGCAGCATGTGGCGGCCCGTGTTGAGGTCGAAGTAGAAGGAGGTCGCGGTGACAAGCACGAGGGCGAAGCCCGCGGCGGGGATCGAGATGGCGAGGACGCTGCCGATGAAGGCAAGGAGGCAGTGGAGAGCCCAGATCAGCGGCGCCTGCGGATGGACGTAGATGGGCTCGATGTCGGCGCGGCGGCCGGCGTTGCGAAGGCGAGTGGCCATCGCGTTGGCAGCCCGGCGCTCGGCGTCGGTTCCGGCCAGCCGGCGCTCGAACGAGCAGAGCTCGTTGACGATCTCGAGCTTGTGATCGGCCTTCGGAGCCTTCGGAGCGGCCGCCGGGCGATCTGCCGCCCGGGGCGCCGGCGTCGTCTGCGGGTTACGCGCACGAGGCGATTATCGCGGGCTACTAAACGTGAGTTACATGCGGCGGGTGGGACTCGAACCCACAAGCTCTTTCGAGCACAGCATTTTGAGTGCCGCTTCCTTTACCAGTTTGGACACCGCCGCGCGGTCTCCACATTCTGACGCACGCGGCAGCTAGCCTCGAATCATGTGCGGTCGGTACACGCTCGCCAACCCGAACCCGCGGCGGCTGCAGCTTCGCTTCGGGATCAACGAGGAGGCCGAGATCGTCGAGCAGCCGCGCTTCAACATCGCTCCGACCGACCCGGTGCTGGCGGTGCGCGAGCAGGCGGATGGGCGCGACCTCGGCACGCTTCGCTGGGGCCTCGTGCCCGGCAAGTGGGCGACGGAGAAGAAGGGGCGGCCGCTGATCAACGCGCGTGCCGAGACGATCGAGACGCAGCCGGCGTTCGCCGAGTCGTTTCGCGAGCGCCGCTGCCTGATCCCCGCCGACGGCTTCTACGAGTGGCGCCGCGACGAGAAGGGCAAGGTGCCGATCTGGGCTCACCTGCCGGACGAGCGAGCTGTTCGCGTTCGCGGGGATCTGGGCGAGCTACACGCCGAAGGGAGCGGAGCCGATCGTGAGCTGCTCGATCGTCACGTGCGCGCCGAACGACTTGATGCGGCCCGATCCACGACCGGATGCCGGTGATCCTCCCTCAGGATGCGGAAGCGGAATGGCTCGCGCCCGACGCTGAGCCGGGCGACCTGCTGCGTCTGCTCGCTCCGTGGCGTGGCGAGTTGGAGACCCGAGAGGTCGACGACCTCGTCAACAGCGTGCGCGAAGACGGCCCGCGAGCTGATCGAGCCGCGGCAAGCGGCGACGCTCTTCTAACCGGCCGCGGCTAAGCCGGGCTGGGGGAGGGGGGCGCCTGAGGCGCGCCGTCCTCGTCGTCCTCGCCGGCGAGTGGACGGCCGCCGACGGGCCGCTCCTCCTCGACGTGCCACTCCTGGCTGAAGGCGATGAGGGCGACGATCACCAGGAGATCTGCACGGGGATGAGGATCACGACCAGAAGGCCGATCAGGTCCTCGGGGAGAAGCGGGGAGTCGAGGCCGTCCTTGGAGCGCGCGAACCAGTCGGGCGCGGCCACCGCGGCAAAGATGGTCATGATCACCGCTAGCGACGCAGACGACCGGCAGGAGGCCGCGGTTCCAGTTCGCGATCATCAGCGCGAAGAAGACGTAGAGCGCCGCCCAGACGAGCGACATGATCGCGATGATCGGGCTCTGCATCCGCTCCCAGCCGCCGATCACGATGACCGCGATCAGCGCCGCGGACACGAGAAGCACGAACGCGACGATCGCCTTCGTCGTCTTCGACTGCGCCTTTTCGCGGTTCGGGCGCCAGAGCTCATAGCCGTCTCGGACCTGCGTAGCTTCCATCCCGCTCGCAAGCATAAACCCGAAGGCGGCAGAGCGTGGCAGTGGGGCGGCGATGATGCTCGTCGGCTGAACTCTTCGGGTATGCCTGGATTGATGAAACGGCTCATGCCGGTTTCCGCGACGGTGGTGCTGGTGGCGCTGCTCGCGCCCCTCCTCGCGCCTCATGCGCCCGCGAGAACTGCGCCGGAACTAGCGGGCTGCCCGTGGCGGAACGCCGAGCCGGCTGACACGAGCGCTCAAGCCGAACTCACAGATCGGAGGCGTTGGGGCTAGGCATGCGAGCGTCATGCGAGCGGAGGTTGCCCAAGCCATCAGTGCCCGGGCGAGTCGACGCTCAAGACGCGAATGGCGAACTCGGGCTATCCCTAACCAAGCGGCTCCTACAAGTACGCAGATCACGGATGCCCTCACGCCGGCCGCGATGGTGGAGGCGTGGATGAAGAGCTCCTACCACCGGGGCCAAATCCTCACAGCCGCCTATCGCGGCATCGGCGTGGGACTGGTCACCGGCCGCCTCGAGCGCAAGACGTGCGACGAGGGGACTCACGAGATCTGGTCGGTGATCCTCGCCTGGCGCAAGCAGGGGTCGGCGCCGTCCGCCTGCGCCTAACATCAGCAGCCCACGCGGGCGTGGTGCAATTGGTTGACACGCCGGCTTTAGGTGCCGGTGCTCGAAAGAGCGTGGGGGTTCGAGTCCCTCCGCCCGCATCATCTCTTCGGTCCGACGAACTCGTCGAGTTTGGCGACAGAGTCACGATGTGAAATTGAGATGTTCTTGAAGCTGGACTGGGTGGCGTGGATCCCAGCGATAGAGCAGTGATCGATGAAGATTTGCCGGATGTCCGCTGAGTAGTTCGTGAAGAAGTACCGCGGATATGAGTACTCGCCCATACGTCCGCTCGGCAGCATTGTCTTGAATGAGTTTGTACACCGAGAGCCATCGGAATCGATCAGGCCGGCGATCAGATCTTTGGGATGCACTCGTGTCACCTCTAGCTGCCATTGGCAAAGCTCGATGCGACGCTCGTGCTTCTTGCCCGGGCCGTGCTGCGGAAACGCAGTGTGGACGGCCGGATGCGTTTTGCCGACGACTACTTGCCCTCGACCCTTAGTCGTACAAACAGAAGTCTCGGGCAGGAGCTGCGCTAGGCCAAGGCACGCGCGTTCGATAATCGCTGGGTATTTCTCATCAAGACTGAATGTGATGCGACTGCTTCCCCGTCCTGGCACCACTAGGCAGCCGTCGCCTAGGTAGAGACCCAGCATGTAGGCGTAGACAGCTGGCTCTGTGGGTCCCTGCCATGCCAGTTGGAGTCGGCCATTGATCTTGTGCGTAGCCTTCCGAGGCACGAACATATGTTCGCATAGCGACCGGACGAATTTCTAGTCTCCGCGAAGGTAATGTTGGGGGTCTGGGGGAGTGAGTTAGCGGTCCATTCGCGCGGTCTCCAAAACCGCGAACCCGGGTTCGAATCCCGGCTCCCCCGCTCAGATCCGGCGCACAACCGCAACTTGCGGCGATGGCCTCTGTTCAACTCGTAGACCGATGGCAAGGACATCTCACATCCGCATCGTGCCTGCGCTGGCCGCCTTTCTGGTCGCGGCTTGCGCTCTGCTCGCCGCCGTCGATGTTGCCGATGCTCCCGCGGCCGCACGCGGCAAGTGCGCGAAGTCGAATGCGCAGCCGGGTGGCGCAACCGCCGGTGAGCTGGGCGCGGCAGTCAAATGCCTGATCGCGAAGGAGCGCAAGAAGGCCGACCTGAAGCCCGTCTCGCGGAACGGTGACCTGACACGGGTTGCCGACAAGCACGCGGACGTGATGCTTGACCGTGACTGCCTCGACCACAAGTGCAAGGGCGAGAGCTCGCTCCAGGACAGGATCGAACGTTCGGGCTATCCGAACCCCGGCAAGCGATACGGGTTCGCCGAGGTCACAGGCTGTTCACTCACTCCTGCGGCGATGGTCGACGCGTGGATGGAGAGCCGGGTTCACCGCAAACGCATTCTCAGCAGGGCCTACAGCGACGTCGGAGTGGGGGCTACGAAGGGCACCATCGACGTCCCCGGTTGCGACGACGGCGGACCTCGCGGCGTCTACGCCGTGGTCTTCGGCTGGCGCAAGGGTTAGACGGACATACGTCCAGTCGCCCCTTTTCCGGTCAAGAGAGCCGGGAGCCAACCGATGGTTAAGACATGGCTGTCGGAGCTGTCAATGCACGAAATCTCATCCTTCTCGCCGTTATCGGTCTCTTCTGCGTCCTCGTTGCCGCAGGCCCCGGTGCCGGCACCGCCGCGGCGAACGGCCCATGCAACAAATGGGGTGACAAGGAGTCGACGCACATCACCGTCGGGCACGCCCGCAAGGCCGTCCTCTGCTTGCTCAACCAGGAACGCCACCAGGCTCACCTGCCTGCGCTCCATCGCGACAAGCGTCTTCAGCGTGCGGCTCAGAAGCACAACGACTTCATGCAGAACCACCATTGCTTCAGTCACGAGTGCTCGGGGGAGGCGACCGTGTTCAACCGTCTCAAATCCGTCGGCTATCTCGACTCCGGCCTATCGCGCTGGAGTTACGGCGAGAACATCGGCTACGGGCAGGCGAACCTTGGCACGCCCCGGGCGGTGGTGAAGGCCTGGATGAACAGCCCCGACCACCGGTCGAACATTCTCAGCCGCGACTTCCGCGATATCGGCGTCGGCTATTCGAAGGGCACGATCTCTTCCCGCAGCGCGAACGGCGCGGTTTTCACTGCGGACTTCGGCCTGCGCGTCGGCTGAGAGCGCCAGAGCTAAGGGCACCCCCGAACCGCCCGTCCTCACGCTGCCACTCAAGGATTTTCGCTCAAGCTGAGCAGGCTGCCTTGCGTGCTGCCTCACAGGCGATACGGACGCTCGCGGTGGAGATTCAGCCGAAGATCGAAGAGCGGCTGCCGAGCTGGTTCGCCTCCGCGCATCGAAGCCTGCAATGAGGGCTATATTCGCCCTGACGCGGGTGAAGTGTTACTGGTTGCACGTGACCCTTCCAAGGTCGAAGAACGGGTTCGAGCCCCGTCACCCGCTCTCCTCGGACTCACGTGTAAGCAAGTAGCGCATCGAAGGTCGTCGCAAGGCAGTGCGCCGCCGAGGGGCAGTTCGAGCAGACAACTTGGCACTGTCGATGTCATCGAGTCCGGACTGCCACGTGCGCACTTCGAACTCGCGTCCGATGTCGAAGAGCTTGTCGCCCAGGTGGTCGAATTCCAGGATGATCGGATCCCTTCGCCACAGTCGACGCACGGGTTGTCAGCGAAGTACTCCAATAGGTACTTCGTTCGCGCGAGCCGCGTCGCCCTCTTGAGCCGCCGACGTAACCCGCTTCGTTGGCTTCGTAGTGCCTCTTGCCGCACGCGGATCGGCAGGCGCGACACATGTTGACCCGCTGCAGACACGTGTTGACCCGCTGCATCCTCTCCCGACGGCGCCAGGCGAATTCGCACAAGGATCGGACGGATCTCGCCTACAATCGCCGGGCACCACGGGGCGTGGCGCAGTCTGGTAGCGCACTCGGCTGGGGGCCGAGCGGTCGCTGGTTCAAATCCAGTCGCCCCGATCGGTTGGCCCACGGGATGAGGCGTTTCGGTCAGTCGCCTGCACGCGTCCGTAACCGGCTACTGCTTTCGGACCGGCGCGGGCCAGCTGAAGGCGATCGCTCGCGGAGCCGCGGCGGCGGCATTCCGATTCATTCTTTACCATTCCGTCGCACGCAAGCGACCGCGGGGGTCGCACGATCAGGAGGGGTACATGACCAGTCGCGTCAGCGATCACATCCGCCGCAATATCTACGGCCTCATCGCGATCTTCATCGCGCTCGGTGGCGTGAGCTGGGCGGCCACGACTGCGCCGAGAAATTCGGTGGTCTCCAAGTCGATCAAGAACGGCGAGGTCAAGAACGTAGACCTCGGTGTCGATGCCGTCGACTCCTCGAAGGTTCTCGACGGCTCGCTCACCGGCGCCGACCTCGAAAACAACACCGTTACCGGCACGCAAGTGGACGAGTCGACCTTCGGAATAGTCCCCAATGCCGACAAGCTCGACAACATCGACTCGACCGGCTTCATTCAGAACGGGACGGCCGCGCAGACCGCGGGCTTTCACGTCACCCAGAACTCGCGGGTGGCGGGCTCTTGCGGCAAGGAAGCGAGACGGGAACGACGTCTCTTCCCTACTTGTTTTCCACTACCTACGCCGGCACGCTCACGAGGCGGATCAACGACGACGTTAGTAATTCAGGGCGCGTCATTGCACGGACAGACGTACTTCGATGGAGCGCGACGGCACTGCTGGTGGCCTCCGCATCGCGTGGAGCGCCGACCCTGGTGACTCTCAGACGGTCGCCTGCACCGGGATTACGAGTACCGGCAATCTGCTCGGCTTTTTCAACCAGATTGGAAACCCGCCGACCGCGGGAAGCGTGCAGGTGTTTTCAAATGCGCAAGCCGTGCAGCGAGTCCAGTGCCACTTCGGCAACGCCTACGAGACCGACCACACGACTTCGGTCGACATCATTCGATCGCCAGGTGACAATTACTGGGTGGGCTTCCTAACCTCGACGTTCAACCAGTAGAGCCTGAATCACAGCTAAGGAGCGCCGAAGCTAGCGTCGTAGCGACGGGCCGCGCGCCTGATCGGCAGTCTGGCGAGCTCCCGCGTGATCTGGTCGTACCCGGACTCGATACGTCGATCCTCGGGGCAACGGGCCCAATAGGCTCCCGAACGTTTCTTCACTCCCGATGGGCGCGCACGGAACGTAGTCTTCGACAGTCCACTCGAACGCGTAGGACTGAAACTTTTCACCGAGGCCATTCAGGTTCTTGAACGGAAGGCTCAGAGTTCCTGCATAGGTGCGCTGTTCGAGGTGACCGTCCTGGCAGTCAGCCGGCGCTGGCGGACATAGTCCAGAGAGCGACCCCCCCTTCCATACACCGGCCGACTTGTCGAGAAGGTATTCGTAGCCTTCGGAGGTACTCGATTCTTCGAAGAAGGTGGTCTCGTAAAAGCGTCGCGAGGGCGACATGATCGAGGGCATCTCATCCATCGACTCGGGCTGCGTGAGAACCGAGCCCGTCAACGCCTGCTCGTAGAGGTCGACAGCGCTTCGCGACGTCCAATTCGAGCGGCCGCTTTCGAGCCCGCATCCCCTGATGCGCATGTCCTTCCAGCCATGGTCTGCGGCGAACTTGTTGATTTTCGAGTTGCCGAAAAGCGCAACGACCCCATGAGTCGCGCTGTTGTTGGACTGCTGCATCATCGGCACCAGCGCATTGCGCAGCGTGGTCGTCTGCCCCGGTGAGCAAGGGGTGCCATAGTCGATCCACTGCACCGGAGACCTGAAGGTAATTGCGCGGGATTCAACCCGTCTCAGCGCGTAGAGCATCGCCAGGACCTTCACGGCGCTCGCGGGTTCATGAACGGCGTCGATTGCGTATCCGGACTCGGCTACGCCACCGATGCGCTTCACGTAGAACTCGTAGTCCGCTCCCGGAAAGTAGTACTCAAGAAGGTCCAGAATGCGTCGCGACTCGCTGGGGTCGCCGACGGTCTGCGGCGGGTTCACCGAAAGCACGGAGTAGGAGTCGTTTGTGGCGACGAAATCGAGGTCGTAAAAGCGCTCGGCTGGGGCCGGTCCGCTCGCCATCTCGCCGGGTGTTTTCAAACTCCAGCTCCAGCGTGTGTTGCCCGCGGGGATCGCGATCACGTCGTAGTTCGCCCTCGATGGTTCGATTTCGATCGGCCTTAGCCGTTGCCTACGGAGCGTCTCCAGGGCCCTGGTTCGGGGAGTGTCGAAGAGGAGCGTCGACGCGATCTGATCAGGGCCAGATTTCGCGATCAAGACCACCGAGCGCGTGGGGGTGCCGCCGCGGACTGCCGGCATGAGGTCGATGTCGACGGCTCGAGCCCCGTTCACTTCCTCGAGCTGTCGGATTTGGGTGGGAGTCTGGCCGGTCTTCCACCACCACTCCTTCTCAGCTTCCCCGGAGTTCTTGACAAGAATGGCTGCGTATCGCGCCGACCCAATCGCTGCGTATGGCTCCAGGTCGATGATGCGCCAGTTGCCGCCCTCGACGGTCTCTCGAAGCTGGCTCTCGGTGAGCCCATAGACCCAGCTCCAGTCACGCCCGTATGGTCCGGCATAGAGGTTGGCGCCTCCGCCGAAGTTCGTCACCGCCGCATAATCGAACCTCAGGGGACTCGTGCTTCGAATGTCGATATCGGTGAGGCGCTCGCCACGTGCGTCGATTTCGGCGTTGATTTGACCAGCGGTCTTGTCGATGCCCTGGGTGTGAGGGACGACGACCGTGCTCATCCGCTCGGGATCCACTACCGGGGCGGAGGCGCTGGCCTGCGCTGTTGTTCCCAGGCTGCCGCACCAGATCGCCAGGACAGCCCAGATCATCCTGTTGAGCATCAACTCGTCTCCGCCTTCCCTTTGACTCCGGACCCCCACGGTCCCTCGTCGGGACTCTAAAGCGCGAATCGACGCGCGGTGTGATGAGCGCACACTTCACGGTCGTTGACTACTTGCGCTGGAAGGCTCCCCACGAAGCGGGTCGACTTGGCTCGCGACCGGGGGAGAAAGGAAGCGGCGGCCGAAGCCGCCGCTCATGTCACGTCAGCCGTCGACGTTCGACGGATCCTCACCCGCGTCCTTCTGTGGTGGACCGCCGGAGGTCGCACCACCCGTGTTGGTCGAGGCCTCGGCAGAGTCCTCCTCATCGTCGACGATGTTGCCTTCGGCCTGGTCCTCGCGCGGCCGCTCGTCGCCGGCCTCTTCGTCGACTCCCGAACCGTGCGCGTGAAGCGGCGTCTCAGGCAGGTCCTCCGATTCAACTCCAGTGTTGCCTTCTTCGTCAGGCATGCGTCCTCCTTCGTTGCGTCCTAGACGGCTACCCCGGGTGCGACCTTCTAACGCCTGTGCTGCCGCGGGTCAGCGCTGCCGTGCCGAACCGGGCACGCACCTCGTCCACGGCTGCGTCGAGCGAACGAGTCCACATCCGCATGGAGGATCGTCGCTTCCTCTAACACGAACACATGTTCGCATCACCGTCAAGTCCAGGCGTGTAGGGTCGCCGCGTGCCGGCGGCGAAGAAAAGCTCACTCACGGTCGCCGTCACCGGCCCCACCGGTGAGATCGGAATGCCCTTCGTCTCGGCGCTCGAGCTCGAGCCCTCTGTCAGTGAGATCAGGGCGATGGCCCGCCGCCCGTTCGATCCCGAGGAGCACGGCTGGTTGAAGACCGAATACCGCCAGGGAGACATTCTCGACCGCGAGGCGCTCGACTCCCTGGTCAACGGAGCCGACGTGGTCGTCCACCTCGCCTTCATCGTCGTCGAAGCCTCCGCGCGCAGCTATGACATCAACATCGACGGCTCGCGAAACGTCTTTGCCGCCACCGTCGCAGCCAAGGCGACCCGTCTCGTCTACACGTCGTCGGTCGCCGCGTACGGCTACCCGGAGGTTGACGGCCTTCTGACCGAGGACATGGACACGAGCGGCACCCAGAAGCACGCCTACTCGCACCAGAAGGGCGAGGTCGAACGGGTGCTGGCGGAGGAAACCGAGGGCGCAGCAGTCGACACCTACATCTTCCGGCCGTGCATTGTTTCCGGCCCGCAGGCGCCGGCGCTCATCAACGAGTTGCCGTACACCGCGCTGGCTGAAAGGGTGCCGGGGCTGGTGACCAAGGCGCTGGCCGCGACCCCAGGCGTCGCGCCGGTCCTCCCGGATCACGGCATTCCGCTCCAGCTCGTCCACCACGACGACGTCGCCGAAGCACTGGCGGCGGCGGTGCTCGGAAAGGGCAGGCCCGGTGTCTACAACCTCGCCGCCGACGGCGAGATCAGCCTCTCGGACGTGGCGCGTGAGCTCGGCTGGCACTCGGTGCGCGTTCCACGGCAAAGCGTGGGCGTGGCCGCCGGGGTGATGAGCCGGATCCCGCCGCTCGAAAAACAGGCGGGATGGCTCGAGGCGATGCGCGTGCCGGTCCTCATGGACACAACGAGGGCGCGCGAGGAACTGGGGTGGACGCCAAAGTGGTCGAGCATCGACACCCTCCGAGACATGGTCGCCGCAGCCTCGAACAGCTGACGCCGGTCGACGGGGAGCTGAACGAGTGCGCTCGCGTTCGTCTACTGGGTTGCTCGCGCCCTGCCAAAATCAGCGCATGACTCAAGCCACCGCAACTCCCACCGATCTTTACTCGATCCCTCAGCAGCACCAGGACTTCCGCGATCTCGTTCGTCAGGTCGCCCAGGAGCAGGTCGCTCCGCGCGCAGCCGAGATCGACCAGACCGACGAGTACCCGTGGGACATCCGCAAGCTTCTTGCCGAGCAGGACATCCTCGGCCTCCCATTCGCAGAAGAGCACGGCGGCACCGGCACGGGCACGCTGATGTTGCAGATGGCGGTTGAGGAGCTCGCAAAGGCGTCCGCCGCAGTGGCGCTCATCCTCATGGTCCAGGAGCTCGGCACGTTGCCGATCCAGCTCTTCGGCTCCGACGAGATGAAGGGCCGCTTCCTTCCCGACTGCGCTGCCGGCGAGAAGTCGCCCGCGTTCTGCCTGTCCGAGCCCGACGCCGGATCCGCCGCGGCCGACATGCGCACGACGGCAAAACAGGACGGATCAGACTGGGTGATCAACGGCACCAAGAGCTGGATCACGAACGCTGGCATCGCCGACTTCTACGTCGTCTTCGCATCGACCGATCGCGAGAACCGCCGCGCCACCGCGTTCGTCGTCGAAAAAGACGCCGACGGCTTCTCCGTCCCCAAGTACGAGCACAAGCTCGGCATTCACGGCTCGCCAACCGGCCAGCCCGTGTTCGAGGACGTGCGCGTCCCGGAAGAGAACGTCATCGGCGAAGTCGGCCGAGGCATGGCGGTTGCGCTCGGCACGCTCGAGCGCACCCGCCTCGGCGCCGCCGCGCAGGCCGTCGGCATCGCCCAGGGCGCAACCGACTACGCAAATGACTACGCCAAGGAGCGCCAGGTCGGCGGCAAGGCGATCAACGAGCTGCAGGGAATCCAGTTCAAGCTCGCGGACATGCAGACGAAGACCGCGGCGGCACGTGAGCTCCTATACAAGGCGTGCGCAATGGCCGATCGCAACGACCCGCAGCTTGGCATGTACTCGTCGATGGCGAAGCTCTTCGCCTCCGACACAGCGATGGATGTGACGGTCGAGGCCGTCCAGGTTCTCGGCGGCTACGGCTACGTGAACGAGTATCCGGTCGAGCGCATGATGCGCGACGCGAAGATCACCCAGATCTACGAGGGCACGAACGAGATCCAGCGCGTAGTCATCGCGCGCCACATGCGCTGATCCCGCTCCGCGCGAAATCGTCGTTAGAGCGGGCGGATTTTCGAGGCGTCGAATTTCATCGGCGCGCGCATCGCGGCGGACGCGGATAATCGCCAGGTGGAGAGGCGCGCCCCGATCATCGGCCTCGTCGCGGGGATTCTTGCCGCGGCCGCGGTCTTCCCAAACGTGGCAGCGGCGGCGCCGGCCCCGCTGGGCCTGACTTGCACCCAGGTAGATGAGCTTCGCGAGTGCTCGGGTCTCGTCGACAGCTGGGATGGCATCCCGCTCGACACGACCGTCATGTTGCCGCCAGGCCCCGTGAGGAACCTGCCCCTCGTCGCGCTGGTCCACGGCTTCGGCAATTCCAAATACGAGTACCTCGACCCAGCTTCGGAGGCCTACACCGGGAATGCCTTCACCTGGGCACGCCGGGGTTACGCCGTGCTCGTTCACACGGCGCGCGGTTTGTGGGGCTCCTGCGGAACGCCCGAGGCGCGCCTCGCCAGTCCGGTCGCGTGCGCAGGCGGATACCTCCACCTCGCAGATGTGCGCTTCGAGGTTCGCGACACCCAGGAGCTGATCGGCCAACTCGTCGACGAAGGTGTCGCTGACGTCCATCGCATCGGCGCAACCGGCGACTCGTACGGCGGCGGGCAATCGCTGATGATGGCCGCACTCCACAACCGCATCGTGAAGCCGGATGGCGTGTACGCACCATGGAAGACCGCCGAAGGCAAGCGCGTGAGCCTCGCCGCAGCAGCGCCGGTCATTCCATGGACGGATCTCGTCACCGCCGCCGCCCCGAACGGCAGCGTTTCGTCGACTCGCTCGACATCCCGGCACCGGGCTACGCACCCCGTGGGAGTTGAAAAGGCCTCCGTGGTCAACGCGATCTTCGCTGCCGCCCAGTTTGCCGTCGGGCCGGGGCAGCCGGTTGGTGAGCCGTTCATCCCAGGGCGACCGATGGGCTTCTTAGCGCCGGGTGCGTTGGATCCTGAGGCAGACGTCGCGGGCTGGGTCGCCCGCACGACCCAGGGCGAGCCCTACGACGATCAAAGTGCCCGATCAATCGTGAATCTCCTCGCCGACTATCACTCGGCCTACTACCTGAAAGCCGATCGCTCGCCGCCGCCATTGTTTCTCTCGGCCGGGATGACCGACGACCTATTCCCCGCGGACGAGACTCTTCGCTTTGCCAACCGGACGCGCCGAAAGTTCCCGGATTCGCCGCTCGGGGTGATGGTCGGCGACTTCGGCCATCAGCGCGCTGCCAACAAGCCCGGCGAGCGCGAGCGGCTCATCAGCTCGATTGACGACTGGTTTGCGCATTACGTCCGCGGCGATGCGCCGAAGCCGCGAAACGGCGTGTCGGCGACGACGCAGACCTGCCCGCGGAGCGGCCCTGAGGGCAAGACCTTCCACGCGGGAACGTTTGCCGGGCTGGCGCGAGACAAGAGGGTGCGCCGGTTCGGGACACCCGCGACGGTCGACTCGACCGGGGGCGATCCGACCGTCGCGGCGGCGATCGACCCCGTGGCGGGCATGGGCGATGGCTGCGTCGACACGCAACGAAGCGAGGCGCCTGGGACAGCTCGCTACGAGCTGAAAGCCGCCGACAAGAAGGCGATCACGCTGATCGGCTCGCCGGTGCTCCGAGCACGGATAGACCTGGGCGGTGCCGCAAGCGGCCTCGCTCAGCTCGACGCGCGCCTCTGGGACGTCGCTCCAGACGGCACCACCCAACATCTTGTCGCGCGCGGCCTCTACCGCCCGAAGGACGGGCGAAACCGCTGGGAGCTCCATCCAAACGGCTGGCGATTCAAGCGCGGTCACACGGCCGAGCTCGAGCTGCTCGGCCGGGATGCGCCGTACGCGCGCCCGTCGAACGGAGCCTTCTCAGTCTCCGTCGGCCGGCTGCGCGTAAGGCTGCCGATCCGCTAGCTGGCCCATGCGTTCTGGATCAACCTGCTCAGTCAGCGATCGCGGCGGTCGCGGCCTCGCGAAACGGGGTCGGCGTGATGCCGAATACGGACTCAAGGGAGTTCTCGCGTACGACGAGGTCCGAGTGAAGCCCGGACATAAGCGGGCGCAACAGCTCGATGTCCTCGTCGACCACCGCGGAGGCCAGGGTTGCTTCGGCCGCAGAGTTGGAGAACGGAACCCCCACGGACCTGTGCTTCTGCCCGAGCAACTCGGAAACCACCTCGGTCATTTCCTCGAACGTGATCGTGTCAGGCCCGGCGATGTCATAGGTGCCCGGTTCCACGTCACGAGCGGCGACCAGGGCTCCCACCACATCGTCGATCGCGACGGGCTGTGACTTCTGGTCGCGCCAGCTCGGCATGACGAGGACCGGAAGCCGATCCACGAGCTGGACCAGTGTGCCGAACGATGCGCTCCCCGCGCCCACGATCATCGAGGCTCGCAAACCCACGAATTCCGAACTCGCACCGCGAAGAATCTCCTCGACTTCGGCGCGTGACTCGAGATGGTCACTTCCGTCTGACGAAACGCCGCCGAGGTAGATGACCCGCTGGACTCCGCATGCCTTCGCGATCTCGGCGAAGTTCTGCGCGGCGGTCCGATCGGCTTCGGCGAAGCCGTCGGAAGCGCCCGGCTCCATCGAATGGACGAGGTAGTAGACATGCTCGATGCCTTCGAGCGCCGGCCGGAGCGACTCGAGGTCGCTCAGGTCGGCCTCAACGCTCTGGTACTTGCCTTCGCCGCCCAGCTTGGACGCGTCGCGGACCAGGCAGCGCACGTTCTCGTCGTCCCGAAGGCACTCGAGGAGCGCTCCGCCGACGAAACCAGTCGCCCCGGTGAGAAGAAGGGTTGCCTGTTCCGGGCTCATCGGTACCTGGTACCCGGCTGGCGGCGCGCTAGCGGGCGATCTTCCCGCTAGCGCGACAGCTCAGCGGATGAACAGGATCTCGGAGTACTTCGGCAGCGGCCAGAGGTCGTCTGCAACCACCGATTCGAGCGCGTCGGCGGCTTCGCGAACGGTGCTCATCGCGTCCAGCTGCTTGTCGCGCGCGTACTCGGCGAGCTCCAGCCCCTCAAGCCCGTCCGGGTACTCGTTGGCGCTGCTGAGGCCGTCGAGCGCGCTCACAAACGCCTCGATCATTGCCTTCGTGCGAGCTGCGAGGCCGGAAACATCGGCCGCCTCGATCAGCGCCAGGTGACGGAGGGCAGCCGGCAGGAGCATCGTGCGCCCGATCGACTCGGTTGTTTCCGCCTCGATGTTCGCCCGCGTCACGTACTGCTCGAGCCAGACCTCGTAGCGCGAATGCAGCTCGCGCTCCGAGAGCACGTGGTACCGGGCGAACGCTTCGACCGTCGAGGCCAAGATGACCTCGGGCAGCGCATCAGGCGTGGTCCGCAGGTTCTTGAGACCACGGCTCTCGGCTTCGGCGTGCCACTCATCGGAGTAGTTGTCGCCGCCGAAGATGATCGCGCGGTTCTCGTTGTAGGCCTTCGCCACGACCTCGGCAACCGCTGCTGCGACATCCTTGCCGCCACCGCTCAGCTTGGCCTCGAGCTCGTCCGCGAGCGCGTCGACGGCCTCCGCCACGATCGTGTTCAGGACGGTGTTCGGGAAACCCAGCGACATGCTGGAGCCGAGTGCACGGAATTCGAACTTGTTGCCGGTGAACGCGAACGGCGAGGTCCGGTTGCGGTCGCCGCCGTCCATCGGCAGCGGGGGTAGGACGTCCGAGCCCAGCTCGAGCGTTCCGGATGCGGTCTGGCCGTCACCCGAGCCCGACGCGATCGATTCGAACGCCTTCTCCAGCTCAGCGCCGAGGAAGACCGAGATGATCGCTGGGGGCGCCTCGTTGGCGCCGAGGCGGTGATCCTGACCGATATTCGCAACCGAGGCGCGAAGCAGGCCCTGGTGCTTGTTGACCGCCTGAATGACCGCCGTACAGAAGAACAGAAAATTCGTGTTCGTCGCCGGGCGTGTCGCCGGGGTCCATCAGGTTGTGGCCGGTGTTCGTGCCCATCGACCAGTTGTTGTGCTTGCCCGAGCCGTTCACGCCTGCGAACGGCTTCTCGTGGAGCAGGCAGACCAGGCCGTAGCGGCGCGCCACGCTCTGGAGGATCTGCATGAGCAGCTGCTGGTGGTCCGAGCCGACGTTCGAGTTTTCGAAGATCGGCGCGATCTCGTACTGCGCCGGCGCCACCTCGTTGTGGCGGGTCTTGATGGGGATGCCGAGCTTGGCCATCTCGGTTTCGGCGTCCAGCATGCAGGCCAGGATGCGCTCTGGAATGGCTCCGAAGTAGTGATCGTCGAGCTCGTGGCCCTTCGGCGGTTTCGCACCGAAGAGCGTGCGGCCGGTCGTGACGAGGTCGGGCCGCTCGTAGTAGTACTGCTCGTCGATGAGGAAGTACTCCTGCTCCGGGCCGACGGTCGTGAACACCCGCTGTGACTCCTCGTCGCCGAGAAGGCGCAGGGCGCGGATCGCTGCTCGCGACATCGCGTCCATCGAACGGAGCAGCGGGATCTTGGCGTCGAGGGCCTCGCCGGTCCAGGACGCGAACGCCGTCGGGATGCACAGAAGGGCGCCGTTCGGATTGTCGAGGATGAAAGCCGGGCTGGTTGGATCCCAAGCGGTGTAGCCGCGAGCCTCGAACGTGGCGCGGATGCCGCCCGTCGGAAATGACGATGCGTCCGGCTCTCCCTGGATCAGTTCTGAGCCCTTGAAGTTGGCCACCGCGGTGCCGTCACCCACGGGCCCGAAGAACGAATCGTGCTTCTCCGCCGTGAGGCCGGTCAGCGGCTGGAAGACGTGGGTGAAGTGGGTTGCGCCCTTTTCGAGCGCCCATTCCTTCATCGCCTCGGCGACCTCGTCGGCAAGCTAGGTGTCGAGAGCCTCGCCCTTTTCGAGAACGTTCTGAAGCTGGTTGAAAGTGTCCTTGGACAGGCGCTCCTTCTGAACGGCCGCGCTGAAGACGTTCTCCCCAAACGGGTACGCGTCGTCCTCTGAAAGATCCAGCGTCCCAAGAGCCTCGCCATTTGGGCTCCACTGGGCCGCGTTTACGTTCTGCTGACGAATCGCCATTTCTTCGGTTCAGTCCTTCCTGAGCGTGAGTACTGGGAGAGTGGCGATCAGCCTATTGCCTGCAAGGGGACACGGCTTATCCAGATGTCGAAACATTTTGCCGCGCGTTTCGCCCACGCGGAAGGTGGCGTTACGGTACGCAATGGAGCGCGATGCCGCTCTCGAAGCGGTCTTTCAGCCGGTGCGCCCGCCGACGACCTTCGAGGAGACCGTCGAACGGCTTGGCACGGCGATTCGGCTGGGCCTCTTGGCGCCCGGCGCCAAGCTTCCGCCGGAGCGTGAGCTCGCCACGGAGCTTCGTATTTCCCGCTCGACGCTGCGCGAGGCGCTCACCACGCTCACCCAGTCGGGTCACCTGATCGCGCAGCGGGGGCGTGGTGGAGGCACTTTCGTCGCCGAGGAGCCGCCGCTGTCCGGTCTGCGAGCCAGATCCTCTGAGCGCGGAGGCGTGGGCGGTCCTCGAGCACCGCGTCGCGGTCGAGACCGGCGTCGACCTTCCTCGCCTGCGAGCGGGCCGAGTCCGGCCGACTTCGATCGCCTGGACGAACTCGTCGAGCGGATGGCCGAAGTCGGAGGACTTCGAGGACTACCGCCGCGCCGACATCCGCTTCCACATCGCGCTGGCCGAGACCGCCCGTTCACCTCAGGCTGGTGGCCGAGATGACCGAGGTGCAGGGCGCGATGTCGGGACTGATCGCCCTGATCGCCCATCCTCGATCAGGTGCTCGACCATTCCAACGAGCAGCACCGTGAGCTCGTCGCGGCTTCTTCGCCGGGGGGACGCCATCCGGGCCGTGGGGCTCATGCGCGAACACATCGAGGGCACCGAGCACATCCTCGCGGGCCTTCTCCCAGAAATCCGCTTGACCTGCCGCCGGCCTATGCTTTAGTCTCGCGCCAATAGGTCGGCCGGACACACCTTTAGCCCGCGCAAATACTCGACGAGAGGGGACTACGGATGTCGGATCAGGTCGTTGAGAGGGACCACGGTGACGACGACGACGAGGCGACGCTGGCCCAGCTTGGCTACACGCAGTCGCTCGATCGCGCATGGTCGAGCTTCTCCAACTTCGCGATCTCGTTCACGATCATCTCGGTCCTCGCGGGCTGTTTTACGACGTATTTCATCGCATGGAACAACGGCGGCCCGATCGCGATCTCCTGGGGTTGGCCGATCATCTGCGGCCTCATCCTGTTGGTCGCCTTCTCGATGTCGGAGCTCGTCTCGAAGTACCCGACCGCTGGCGGCATCTACTACTGGGCGTCCGATCTCGGCGGCAACGGCCTGGGGCTGGTTCACGGGCTGGTTCAACCTCATCGGCCTGGTCGGCGTTGTCGCTTCCGTCGTCTACGCGTCAGCTCAGTTCGCGAACGCGCTGCTCGGCCTTTACGGCCTGGACCTCGGCTTCGTCAACTTCGGCGACGCGGAGCATGTCCTTGCGCGAAACGTTCCTGCTGTTCGTCCTTTTCCTGGGCACTCCACTCGCTGATCAACATCTACTCGTCGCCGCTTGTCGCGATGTTCAACAACATCTCGGTCGGTGGCACGTCGCGGGCGTCGCGGTGATCATCGGAATCCTGATCATCGTTCCCGACCAGCACGCGAGCTGCGGACTTCGTCTTCACGCAGACGTACAACAACTCGGGATTCACCGACGGCGCCACGGGCGGCGGCTTCTTCTGGTTCTACGTCCTGCCGCTCGGCTTCCTCCTGACGATGTACACGCAGACGGGCTACGACGCGTCCGCACACATCTGCGAGGAGACCAAGGGCGCGGCGCTGGGCGCCGCCAAGGGCGTGTGGCGCTCCGTGTTCTGGGCCGGGACGATCGGCTGGCTCGTCCTTCTCGCAATCACGTTCGCGGCGGCGAACCCTGGACTTCATCAACGACCCGGCGAACGGCTTCGGCGCCGGCTCGTCGCTTGCGATTTTCGAGCGACGCTCTCGGATCCGGCGGAGCGAAGGCCGTGATCCTGATCGCGACGATCGGTCAGCTCTTTTGCGGCATGGCCTGTCTCACGAGTGCCTCGCGCATGTGTTACGCGTTCTCCCGCGACCGTGCGGTCCCGGGTCATCGCATCTGGACCCGCCTGAACCACCACAAGGTGCCTCAGTTTTCGGTCCTTTTCATGGCGGCGATGGCGCTTCTGGTGACCCTGCCCGCGCTGATCGGCGACGAGAACAACTTCACCTACGCGTTTGCGGCGGTCGTTTCGATCACCGTCATCGGTCTCTACATCGCCTACGTGATCCCGGTCTACCTGCGCTGGCGCAAGGGCGACAGCTTCGTGCCCGGACCGTGGACGCTTGGCAAGAAGTACAAGTGGGTAAATCCGGCCGCGGTGATCTGGGTCGCGATCTGCGTCATCATCTTCTCGCTCCCGCAGTCCCCAGCCGGGGTGCCGTGGGATGACGCGTTCGACTGGAAGTTCGTGAACTACGCGCCGATCACGGTGCTCGTCGTGATCATCGGTGTTGGCGCTTGGTGGCTGATCAGCGCCAAGAACACGTTCAAGGGCCCGATCCGCCAGGTCAATGACTGGACGACGACGGGCCGCGTCTTGGACGAGGGCTCCGGTCGGCGCCGGCCCCCTAGCCTGGGCGGGTGAAGCTCGACGACCTCAAGCAAGCGGTCGCGGACGGCACGGTCGACACCGTGCTGCTCGCGATCGCGGACATGGAGGGCGGCTCCAGGGCAAGCGCCTGACCGCAGCCCACTTCCTCGACACCGTTCTCGAACACGGCGCCGAAGGCTGCAACTACCTGCTCGCCGTCGACGTCGACATGGAAACCGTCTCGCGGTTACGAGATGGCGTCGTGGGAGCGTGGCTACGGCGACTTCGAGATGAAGCCGGACCTCGAGACGCTGCGGCCGATCCCATGGCACCCGGGCACCGTGCTCGTCATGGCCGACCTGAGATGGGCGGACGGCGAGGACGTGGTCGCATCGCCGCGCCAGATCCTGCGCCGCCAGCTCGACCGCCTCGCCGAGCGCGGGCTGATCGGCGAACGCCGGGACGGAGCTCGAGTTCATCGTCTTCAGAGACCTCGTACGAGGACGCGTGGAAGCAGCGCGTACCGCAACCTCGAGCCGGCCAACCTCTACAACATCGACTACTCGCTTCTCGGCTCGGCGCGGGTCGAGCCGCTCATCCGCCGTATCCGCAACGAGATGGCGGGCGCCGAGATGACAGTCGAGAACTCGAAGGGCGAGTGCAACCTCGGCCAGCACGAGATCAACTTCCTCTACGGCCCAGCGCTTGCGTACGGCCGACGACCACGCGATCTACAAGAACGGCGCAAAGGAGATCGCCGCGCAGGAGGGCCACTCGATCACGTTCATGGCGAAGTGGAACGAGGCCGAGGGCAACTCGTGCCACATCCACTGCTCGCTCGGAAACGAGAGGCGGCGGCAACGCATTCGGCGACGACCGCGCAGATGTTCGACCGCTTCGTCGCGGGCCAGCTCGCGCACCTCGCGAGCTGACGCTCTTCTACGCGCCGCACGTGAACTCGTACAAGCGCTTCGCAGAGGGCTCGTTCGCGCCCACCGCGGTCGCCTGGGGCGTCGACAACCGCACCTGCTCGATGCGGGTCGTGGGCCACGGGCAGTCGCTTCGCGTCGAGAACCGGCTGCCGGGCGCCGACGTCAACCCATACCTGGCGCTAGCCGCGATGATCGCGGCCGGGCTCGACGGCATCGACTCCGAGCTAGAGCTGGAAGCTCCGATGGAGGGCAACGCCTACACATCGGACAAGCCACACGTTCCAACGAACCTCTACGACGCTCGCGACCTCTTCGCAGGCTCCGATCTTGCCAAGGACGCGTTCGGCCAGGAGGTCGTCGACCACTATCTCAACCACGCGCAGGTCGAGCTGGACGCGTTCGAAGCGGCGGTGACCGACTGGGAGAAGTACCGCGGCTTCGAAAGGCTGTGATGAGGGGCTTGCGCCGAAAGCATGTGCCGGTGGGTGTGTGCAGCCTGGTGCCCGGCGGCCGGTCATCGGGATCACCGCGGCGCTCGAGAGCGCCAGCTGGGTCGTCTGGAGGACGTGCTCGTCAACATCTCGCAGCGCACGTATTCGCTTGCGTCTCGGAATCGGGCGCATTCCTGTGATCCTGCCCGCCGACGAGGCAGCGAGTCTGCACCCGGTGAGCTGGTGGACCCGCTCGACGGACTGGTGCTGTCGGGCGGCGCCGACCTCGACCCATCCTCTTACGGCGCCGAGCCGCACCCCGCGACCTTCGGCTACAGGATCGAGCGCGACCGCTTCGAGATCGCTCTCGCCGCGGCGGCGCTCGAACGCGACATGCCAGTGCTCGGAATCTGCCGGGGCATGCAGCTCTTGAACGTTGCGTGCGGAGGCACGCTCGACCAGCATCTCGCCGATCGATGGTTCACGTCGAGATCGCCCGGGGCGTTTTCCCGATCCACGACGTCCGGCTCGAGCCCGATTCGCTGGCGGCCCAGGGCTCTCGGCGCCGAGCAGGTCGAGGGTTCACTCGCATCACCACCAGGGCGTCGAGCGCGCTGGGTGAGGGGCTGGTGGCCACCGGCTGGGCGGAGCCGGACGGATTCGTCGAGGCGGTCGAGATGCCGGCAAGAGCCGTTCGCCCTGGGCTGCATTTGGCACCCGGAGGAGAGACGCGCCAGAGCGCCGCGATCCGGGCCCTCGCACGGACGGCTCGCTCGGCGGTGGACGGCATGAGCCTCTCACGTCGTCGAGCCGGCTACCGAGTCAGGTCATGGCTGAGGTGCCGCGCGCCGGTGCTGAAGAAGTCGACGCCGCCGTGGCAGCCGCGAAGGCGGCGTTCCCCGCGTGGCGCGCCGTAGCGCCCGCGGACCGGGCCGCGCTTCTTCACCGCCTCGCCGACGCGATCGAGGCTGAGGCTGGAGACCTCGCCGACCTCGAAGCGCGCAACGCGGGCAAGCCGATCGGTGATGCTCGCGGCGAGATCGGCATGGTCGTCGACTGCTTTCGCTACTACGCGGCGAGCACCGGAGCGGCTCGTCGGGCCGGACGATCCCAGTGGCCGGCGGCGTTGACATGACCTTCCGCGAGCCGCTGGGCGTCGTCGGGCCTCATCGTGCCGTGGAACTTCCCGCTCGTCATCACGTCGTGGAAGACGGCGCCGGCGCTTGCGGCGGGGAACACCGTCGTGCTCAAACCGGCCGAGCTCACGCCACTGACCGCGCATCGAGCTGGAGCGGATCGCGCTTGAAGCCGGACTTCCCGAGGGTGTCTTCAACGTCGTCGTCGGGCCCGGGCTCGGTCTGCGGTACAGCGCCTCGTCGAACATCCGGACGTCGCGAAGATCGCCTTCACGGGCTCGACCGAGGTGGGTCGCGGGATCGCCGCAGGGCGCCGCCGGCACGATCAAGCGGGTGACGCTGGAGCTCGGCGGCAAGTCGGCCAACGTGGTGTTCGCCGACGCGGACATCGAAGCGGCGGGACGCGCGGCCCCGGCGGACGTGTTCGGCAATGCGGGCCAGGACTGCTGCTCGCGCTCGCGCATCCTGGTCGAGCGAACTGTCGATGGACGAATTCCTCGACGGTCATGGAGTCCGCCGTAAGCGATATGCGGGTCGGCGACCCGCTCTGACGAGGGCACCCAGATGGGACCCCTGATCTCGGCCGATCAGCGCGAGACCGTCGGTTCATTCGTCGACGGAGGCGGCTATCGCGTTCCGCGGTAACGGCACCGGATGGCGACGGTTTCTGGTTCCCGCCCACGGTGCTCGCACCGATGTCCAACGACGACCGGGCCTCGCGCGAGGAGATCTTCGGGCCGGTGGCGTGCGTCATCCCGTTCGGCGACGAAGCTGAGGCGATCCGCCTCGCGAACGACACGATCTACGGCCTGTCCGGCTCGATCTGGACCCGCGACGGCGGGCGGGCGCTCCGCGTTGCGCGTGCGATCGATACCGGCGTCCTCTCGATCAACTCGCACTCCTCGGTGCGGGTCTCCACGCCGTTCGGCGGCTTCAAGCAGTCGGGCGTCGGACGCGAGCTCGGTCCGGACGCTCTCGACGCCTACACCGATGTGAAGAACGTCTTCTACGCGACGAGGGCCCATGAGCAGCTTTAGCTGCGAAACGATGGGTCGGTGGTGTCTTGACGGGAAGGTCTGCGTGATCACGGGCGCTGCGAGCGGCATCGGCGCCGAATCGGCGCGGCGCTTTCGCGAGCGAGGGCGCCAGGGTCGTCGGGGTCGATATCAGCCCGACTCGGACGGCGACCTGGCGATCGAGTGCGACGTCACGATCGAGGCGGAGGTCATCGCGCTCTATGAGCGCGTCAACGCCGAGTTCGGCGGCATCGACGTCCTCTTCAACAACGCAGGGATCAATCCCAATATCGATACCACCGTCACCGACACGACGCTCGAGGCGTGGCAGATGGTTCAGGACGTGAACGTGCGCTCGGTCTTTTTGTGCTGCAAGCACGGCATCCCGCATCTGCTCGAGCGCGGCGGGGGCTCGATCATCAACACCGCGTCGTTCGTCGCGGTGATGGGTGCGGCCGTCTCCCAGATCTCCTACACGGCATCGAAGGGTGCGGTGCTCGCCCTGACTCGCGAGCTCGGCGTGGAATTCGCCGACCGAGGCATCCGCGTCAATGCCCTCTGCCCGGGACCTGTCAACACGCCCCTGCTCGCCGAGCTTTTCGCCGACGACCCCGAGCGCGCTGCGAAGCGCCTGGTTCACATCCCGATGGGCCGCTTGGGCGAGGCTCGACGAGATCGCCAACGCGGCGCTCTTTCTGGCCACCGATGAGTCGAGCTTCATCACCGCAACCACGTTCATGGCCGACGGCGGCCTCTCGAGCGCCTACCTGACCCCGGGCCAGGGCTGAGCTCCGCGGGCATTCCATCCGGCGTCGTCTGCAATCGACAGGTGAGCGCCGTTTACCTCAGGTCAGGTCGCGGCGTCCAGGAACCGGCCGCACAGCGCACGGCCCGTCGCGTTCCACTTCTCGATGCGCTCCCGGATCTCGGCGCTCAGAACGTCCGGGTCGATGCCGATCCGTACCGCGTCCGGATCCACGTCGTGCTCGTGGGCCCACTTGAGTGCACGGGGAGCGGAAACCTCGGCGTGGAACTGGATGCCCCATGCGTTCTCGCCGATCCGGAAGGCTTGAAGGCCCACGTGGTCCCGGGCGAGCTCCGTTGCGCCGGGCGGCAGCGGCGAACGATACGAGTGCCACTGAAAGGCCTCGAAGCCGGGTGCCAGCGCTCCGATCACCGGATCTTCAGCGCCGGCCGCCGTGACATCCACGTCGTACCAGCCGATCTCCGGCTCCGGCGAGCGCTCGGCGGGAGCTCCTGCCGCCTCGGCGAGAAGCTGTGAGCCGAGGCACACGCCGAGCACGGGGATTCGGCGATCGAGCACCTCGGCGAGGAGCCGCTTCTCGTCGCGCAGCCAGGGGAACTCGTCCTCTTGATGCGTGTTCATCGCGCCGCCGAACGCGAACGCGGCGTCGTATATGAGCGGGTCGCCGGGCTGCGGGTCACCGGCGTGGATCCGCCACTCGTCGAGCTTCCATCCGCGGGCAGCCAGTTCCTCGCCGAAGACGCCAACGCCGGAATCGTCTTGGTTGATGATCGCGATGGCTCGCATCAGGCAAGCTCCACCCAGGCCGCTCCTCGACGCTTGGAGCCGGCGATGAAGACCAGGCTCGCCTCTGAAGCCGGATCGGGCGGGGAGGACACGGGCGCGAAAGATTAGTGGCCTCTCGCGCCTGGCCTGTTCGCATCGAGGCGCGTCCAATGTCCAGATGGCACAGCGCATCTATCGGGCTGCCAGACTTCACATTGATGAACCAGCCCCTCGTCGACGCCCACGGCAGGATCATCTCCGACCTGCGTGTCTCGGTCACGGACCGCTGCAATTTCCGCTGCCGTTACTGCATGCCCGCCGAGGGGATGAAATGGCTCGAGCGCTCGGAGGTCCTGTCGTTCGAGGAGATCGAGCGATTGGTGCGCGTTTTCACCGGGCTCGGGATCGAGGATGTCCGGCTGACAGGCGGCGAGCCGTTGGCCCGCCGAAACTTCCCGTATCTCGTCTCGATGCTACGTGGAATCGACGGGATTCGGGATCTCTCGGTGACCACCAACGGATACCTCCTCGAGCGTGACGCTCGCGCTCTCGTCGACGCAGGCATCGATCGCATCAACGTCTCGGTCGACTCGCTTGCGCGCGATCGTTTTCATGAGATCACCAGGCGGGACGCTCTTCCCCAGGTGTTGAGGGGGCTGGAAGCGATTGCTGCGTTCGATCGGGTCAGGCCGATCAAGGTGAACGCCGTCGCCATCCGCGACTTCACCGAGAACGAGGTGTACCGCTTTGCCGAAATGGCTCGTACCACGCAATTTCAGGTGCGCTTCATCGAATTCATGCCGCTCGACGGCGACCGCGCATGGGATTCGTCCCAGGTGCTGACCGGAGACGAGGTCAGGGCGCTGATCCATGAGAGGTATCCGCTCGAGCCGCTGGAGCGCGAAGCTCACGCCACTGCGCGCGTCTACCGGTTCGCCGACGGCACGGGAGAGATCGGCTTCATAAACCCGGTGTCCCAGCCGTTCTGCGCGGACTGCAATCGCATCCGCCTGACTGCCGACGGCGAGCTGCGGACCTGTCTCTTCTCCATGCACGAGACCAACCTGCGAGATCCGCTTCGCGCGGGCGCATCTGATTCCGAGCTGGAATCCATCGTGCGCGAAGCGGTCTGGCGCAAGGAGCTCAAGCACCGGGTGAACGAGCCTGGTTTCCGGCCGCCCGCGCGCTCGATGAGCGCCATCGGCGGGTAGCCAACCCTCCCAAAGGTGCCAGGCACCTGGTCGAGGGTTGCCTATGTAATGCTTAGGCAGATGCCTGAGCGCGTAACCCTGGGTGAAGCCGCGAAAATGATCGGCGTGAGCGCCGACACGCTCCGCCGATGGGATCGCGACGGCAAGATGGAAACGACTCGCGACGAGCGAAACCGCCGTCTGATCTCGATGTCCGAGGTTCACCGGCTCGGCGGCAGCCCGGAGCGCCACCGCGCAGGTGATGAGCTTTCGGCGCGCAATCGCTTCCCTGGCATCGTGCGTTCGGTCGAGATCGGGGCGGTGATGGGAATCGTCGAGCTCGAGTGCGGGCCGCACCGGGTGACCGCGGCAATCACCCGCGACGCGATCGAGGAGCTCGGGCTCGAGCCCGGGATGGAAGCAACTGCAATGGTCAAGGCGACATCCGTAATGGTGATTTCGGCAGGAGGGGCAGCGTGAGGAGACGAGTGCCGGCGATTGTCGCCGCGTGCGCGCTCGCGCTTTTGCCCGCGGGGTGCGGAGACGACGATGAGGCGACGAGCGATGTTTCGCCGACCGAGCTGACCGTTTCGGCCGCGTCGTCGCTCACTGAAGCCTTCACCGCCTACGGAAACGAGACCGCCGACCTCGACGAGAAGTTTTCGTTCGCGGGCTCCGACGACCTGGCCGCCCAGATCCGCAAGAGCGCGCCCGTTGACGTCTTCGCGTCGGCCAACACGAGCCTTCCGGACGACCTCTACAGCGAAGGGCTGGTCGAAGAGCCGGTCACCTTCATCTCCAACAGGCTCGTGATCGCAGTGCGGTCGGACTCCGACATCACGAGCATCGACGATCTCACCGCCGAGGGCCTCGACCTGGTGATCGGGGCCGAGGGCGTGCCCGTTGGCGATTACACACGCGAGGTCCTCGACAGGCTTCCGAGCGATCAGGCTCAAGCGACCATCAATCGGGTCCGCTCGGAGGAACCCGACGTGAAGTCGATCGTGGGCAAGCTCACCGCGGGTGCCGCGGACGCGGGGTTCGTCTACTCCTCTGACGTCCACGCGGCGGGCGACGAATTGAGGGCGATCGAACTTCCCGCGGACCTCGATCCGGTCGTGTCGTACGGTGTCGCCGTCGTCGCCGGCACAGGCGAGCCGGATGCGGCGCAGGAGTTCATCGACGGCTTGCTCGACGGCGCCGGCCGTGATGCGCTCATCGACGCCGACTTTTCCGAGCCAGAGGGCGGATAGCTGAACCTTCGCTGGTTCCCGGTGGTCCTGGCGGCGTCGCTTGCCGTCGCGCTCGTCTTCCTGACGATTCCCGTCGCCGCGATCTTCCTCGATGCGGGGCCGGGAGACCTGATCGATGCGCTGGGGGACGACACCACCCTGGACGCGCTCCGCCTGAGCCTCATCACCTCGGCGATCGCCCTCGGCCTGATCGTCGTGGTCGGCACTCCGGCGGCCTACGTGCTCGCGACCCGCCGCTTCCCGGGCCGCGCGATCGCGATCACCCTCATCGAGCTCCCGCTGGTGCTTCCGCCCGCTGTGGCCGGAATCGGGCTTCTCGTGGCCCTCGGGCCCGAGGGGATCCTCGGGAGCCTGGTCGCTGATGCCGGAATCCGGTTGGTGTTCGAGACGGCTGGGGTGGTCGTTGCTCTGACCTTCGTGGCTGCGCCCTTCTACGTGCGCCAGGCCCAGTCGGCGTTCGAGGCCCTCGACCCGTCGTGGCTCGAGGCGTCGCGGACGCTCGGCGCGTCCGAGGCGCGAACGTTCTTCCGCGTTGCCATGCCGGCGGCGATGCCGGGCCTCGTCACCGGAGGCGCACTGGCGTGGGGGAGGGCCCTCGGCGAATTCGGCGCGACCCTGGTCTTCGCCGGCTCGTTTCAGGGCATCACGCAGACCGCGCCGCTCGCGATCGTCGAGCTCTTCGGCACGGATCTCAACGGCGCTTTGGCGCTGTCGGCGGTGCTCGTCGCTTTTTCCGCGGCCCTGCTCGCCTCGGTGAAGCTGACCGCCAGGGGGAGGGGGTTCGGCCTTGTTGTCGATTGAGGGTGTAGAGCTCGAGCTCGGGGACTTCCGGCTCGACGTATCGCTCGACGTTCCGAGTGAGGGCTGCCTGGCGCTGGTCGGGCGCTCCGGCTCGGGCAAGACATCGCTCCTTCGCTCGGTTGCGGGCCTCGTGCGCCCCGCCGGCGGGCGCATCGCGTGCGACGGCGACGTATGGCTCGACGCGGGGCGCTCGTTCGTCCCATCCGAGAGCCGGGGGTGTGGCTACGTGTTCCAGGACTACGCGCTCTTCCCGCACCTGAGCGCCTGGCAGAACGTTGCCTATCCGTTCAAACATAAACGGGGTCAGACCCCGTTTAGAAAGCAGCGCGCGATGGAACTTCTCGACCGGTTTGGAATCGCCGACCGCGCAGATGCTCGCCCTCGGGCACTCTCGGGCGGTGAGCGCCAGCGTGTCGCGCTGGCGCGAGCGCTGGCGATCGAGCCGCGGGTGCTGCTCCTCGACGAGCCCCTCAGCGCGCTCGACGCCTCAACGCGGGGCCACGCCGCCCGCGAGCTCGCGCGGACGATCGAGGCGGTGGGCGTGCCGACCCTGCTTGTCACGCACGATTTCGAGGAGGCAGCAACGCTTGCGAGCGAGATCGGCGTGATCGCCGCCGGGCGCGTAGTTCAGCGCGGGTCGGCGGCTGAGTTGGCGGCCGCGCCAGGCTCGGCGTTCGTCGCGGATCTCGTCGGATCGGTGGTTCTCAGGGGAACCGCAGGCGCCCAGGGCGAATCGGGAACCACGATCGACCTGACCGGAGGTGGAACCGTCTGGACAACGGACGAGTGCGGGCCAGGTCCGGTGGCCCTGAGCGTACATCCGTGGGAAATCCTGATCGAGCGCCCTGGCTCGGAGGCCGCCGGGTCCGCACGAAACCGCATTCGGGCGCGAGTCACATCTGTCACCCGCCTCGGCAGCCGCGTCCGCGTGGGGCTGGATGCGGGGCAGCCCCTGGCGGCCGAGGTCACTCCCCAAGCCGTCGATGAGCTTGATCTCGAGCCGGGCGCCGAAGTGCTGGCGGTGTGGAAGGCCTCGGCCACCCGCGTCGTCGAGGGGTGAACATCAGGAGCGCGGGTAGTGTGCGCTCATGACCGAAGAGAGCGACGAAGCGAGCGCCGAGGAGGAAGAGGGCACAACAGGCTCCTCCGATTTCGACGGCGAGGTAGATGTACCCGAGCAAAAAGACTCCGCGGAGGTCGGGGCAGCGGGCGCGAAGCTCGAAGAGCACACGGAGCCGCTGATGGAGGGGCCGACCCTCGAAACGCCGGTTGGCTCGTTCCCAACGCGTTCGCTCCTGTCGATCCTTGTGTTCGTCGTCGTCTGGTGCGCCGTGTTCTTCTTGCTGTGGGGCTTGATCGGCGGGTTCGGGATCGTCCTCGGGATCATTCTCGGCACGGTGCTTGGCATGGGCGCGGTGAAGCTCATGGCCGATCGGGTGACGACGTGAAGGCCCACGAGTGGCTGGAGGCCTTCGCCGCCGAGCTCGGCTGCGAGGCGCCGAATGAGGAGACGATCGGTGAGCTCCTGGAGCTCGCTGCGACCGCAGCCCATTCCTCCGAGCGGATCGCCGCGCCGATTGCGTGTTTTATGGCGGGTCAGGACGGGCGCCCAGTCTCGGAGCTACGCGAGGCGGCCGACCGCGTCACGGAGCGCGCTGTGTGAAGGTCGCCGAGCTCTGGCGCTATCCGGTCAAGTCGCTTCGCGGTGAGCGCTTGGAACGGACTGATGTGCTGGCTGACGGCTTCCGCGGCGACCGTCTGACCCAGGTGGTCGACCACACAGGTGCACGCATCACGGGGCGGACCGCGAAGGGCCTCCTGGGACTTCAGGCAGGGCTTGGCCCCAACGGAGAGCCCACGGTGGACGGGCATCCTTGGGAGGCCGAGGAAGCCCTCGGCCTGATTCGCGGCGCGGCCGGACCCGGTGCCGGCCTCACGTCGCTCGGCCGTCACTTCGACGCTGAGCCGATCCTTGTGATTACCGATGGAACGGTCGGAGCACTCGGCGAAGACCTCCGCCGCATGCGCCCCAACATCGTCCTTGAGGGCGTCGAATCTCTCGCGGAGACGAGCTGGATCGGCCGGCGAATCCGGGCTCGGCAGGTCGAGCTCGAGGTGGTCGACCTGTGCGAACGCTGCGTGATGACCACGATCGATCCCGACACGCTTGATCTCAGGCCGGACGTCCTGAGAAGGATCAACGCCGACTTCGACCGGATGATGGGCGTGCTGTGCCGCGTCTCGGTCGCGGGCGAGATCGCCGTTGGCGAACCGGCAGAGGTCGCCTAGGCGGCTTCGACCCGAACGGGCACGCTGTTGAATGCGGCGTTGCCCGTCAGCTCGTCGACGACGGCTGGATCCGTGATGTCGTTGACGCTTGCTCCGGGCAGGGAAGCCGCGTGCTTCCAGCTCACGCCCTCGCGTAGGCCATGCCCGAAGCCGTGGGGCACCGAGATAACGCCGGGACGGAGCTCGTCGGTCACCTTCAGCTGCACCTCGATCTCACCGACCTGCGAGACAAGCCGGACCAGTTCGCCGTCATCGAGCCTTCGGGCGCTTGCGTCTTCGGGATGGAGCATGGCCGTGCATTGATCCGCGCCCTTGGTGAGGCGTTTGGAGTTGTGCATCCAGGAGTTGTTCGTGCGCAGGCCTCGCCGCCCGATGAGCGTGAGGTCGAAGCCATTCGCCTCTGCCTGCTCGCGCTCAGCAGCGATGCGCTCGAGGCCTTGCGCCGCATTCACCAGTGCATCGGGAGCCAGTGCGACCCGCTTGTCCGGCGTGAGGAGCGCGCCGGGCAGGCGAGGCCGCATCGGCCCGAGGTCGATTCCGTGCTTTGCGCGCTTCACCTTCCGCAGCGTCAGGCCCCGACGCGGGCCACGTCGCAAGATCCCGTACGGGCCGGTTGCGATCGCCGACTCGACGATCCTGGCGGGGGAGGCTAGGCGCGCTCCGAGCGAGACGGCTCTGGCCCTGGTTGCGACCCCTCGCCCGAGCCGCTTCGTTAGCCCGTTCAGGATTTCCCAGTCCTCCTTGCCGCCCTCGCGCTTCGGCACGGCAGCGGGGCTGAAGCGGATGTGGTTGCGCACCGCCACGATGGGCAGGGCGACGTCGACCTCGTCGCGCTCGAGCGCAGAGACCGGCGGCAGGATGACATCGGCATGGCGGTTGGTCTCGTTTATGTACTGGTCGACGGAGACCATGAACTCGAGATCCGCGAGCGCCTTGTCGAGGCCCCTTCCTCCGGGTCCGGAAATGACCGGGTTGCCCGCGAAGACGAAAAGGCCCCGGACCTGTCCCTTGCCGGGGGTGAGGATCTCATCGGCGAGGCCGGCGACTGGCAGCTCGCCGTTCATCTCCGGCATCCCGCTCACCCGTTGCGTGAAGCGGCCGAACCCCTTCGGGCCTCCACGGCCCGCGAGCTTGAGGGCGAGGGTCAGGTCGATGAACGGCTCCGAGAACATCACGCCGCCCTCACGATCGAGGTTGCCGGTTACCGCGTTCAGGACGTTGATCAGCCAGTGGACCACGGTGCCGGTGCGCTGCTGGCAGACGCCGACGCGCCCGTACGCGGCCGCCGATGGAGCGCCCGCGAACTCGCGGGCGAGCATGGCGATCTCCTCCGTATCCACGCCCGCGAGCGGGGCGGCTCGCTCCGGGGTCCAGTCCTTGACGATGTTCGCGATCTCGCCGGCGCCCGTGCAGATCTCGGGCACGGCGTCGAGGTCCTCGGCGAAGATCACATTGAGCATTCCGAGTAGCAGAAACGCGTCGCCGCCGGGCTGGATAGCGATATGGCGAGAGGCGGTTCGGGCCGTCTCGGTTCGCCGGGGGTCAACGACGACGACGGTGCCGCCGCGCTTGACGATGTCACGCAGGCGATGGCGGGCGCCGGGTGCGCTCATCAGCGAACCATTGGAGACCGATGGGTTGGCGCCGAGCACCAGCAGGTAGTCGGTGCGGTCAATGTCCGGAACCGGGAAGAGCCCGAGATTGCCGAACATCTCAGCCGAGGTGCGGTGCTGCGGCAGTTGGTCGGTTGAGGTAGCCGACGAGTGGTTTCGCGTGTCGAGCGCCTCGCGGAGCGGTAAAACCGAAAGAAGTGACCAGGTGTGAGCGCTTGGATTGCCGATGTAGCTCGCGAGGCTGTCGGTGCCGTGCCGGTCATAAACGGCTTTGAGGCCGTCTGCGGCGAAGTCGAGCGCCTCGTCCCATTCCATCTCCTGCCAGCCGTCGGCGGTCTTCCGAACAGGCTTCGACAGACGATCGGGGTCCGTATAGAGATCGACCAGCGCTGCGGCCTTCGGGCAGATGTAGCCCTTCGAGTTCTCGTCATCGGGGTCGCCGGTGATCTTCAGGACCTTGGATCCCTCGACCTCGACGCTGATCCCGCAGTGCGCCTCGCAGAGGTTGCATTGCCTGTAAACGGTCTCGGTGGACATGGAGCGAAGCGTGGCACATCCAATCAGGACGTGACGCGTTCCGCCCCCGAATAGACGTTCACCGAGTCGCCGCGGGCGAAGCCGCAAAGCGTGAGCCCGCGTTCGGCCGCCAACGCGATCGCGAGTGAGCTCGGAGCGCCGACGCCGACCAGGATCGGGGCACCGGCGACCGCCGCCTTTTGCACGAGCTCGAACGAGAGCCGCCCGGAAACGCAGAGCACGTGCCCGTGCATCGGCAACGCGCCCGCTGCCAGGCGGTTGCCGACGACCTTGTCCATCGCGTTGTGGCGCCCGACGTCCTCGCGAACGCACACAAGCTCGCCGTCCTCCGTGAAGAGTCCTGTGGCGTGAAGGCCACCCGTCGCCTCGAACGTGGGTTGCCGTAGGCGATCGGGGAGCGATGCGAGCAGGCCGCGTGCGATGCGCGGACCCACGGGCAGCGGCTCGCTCAGCACCTCGACTTCCTCGATCGCGCCCTTCCCGCAAACGCCACATGAGGACGACGTGTAGAAGCTGCGAACTCCCGGGTCGCGCTTGAGCGGACCCTCCACCTCGACCACGTTGCCGGCCAGGTCGCCTGTCGGCCCGGCGGCATGCGGCGCATCGATCAGACCCTCGCCGAAGAGGAAGCCGAGGGCGAGCTCCTCATCGAAACCCGGGGTGCGCATCGTGACGGCGATCGGCTCTCCGTCGATCCGGATCTCGAGCGGCTCTTCGACAGCAACCAGATCTTCTTCGCCATCTCGGGTGATCCGTGCATAGGACATCGGATCCGGGGAACTCGCTGACACGCTTGCGAAGATAGTTGGAGCCGATGGCAGGAGACGACGGACTCAGAAAACCAAAGAGGCGGCCGACGCCCTCGAACTGGGCTTCGCTCAAGCCGTTCGGGATCGGCGAGGAGCACCCGAACAACTTCTACGAGGTGTTTCGCGCAGGCTGGGAGAATAAGGACGAGGCGAAGTACGCCTGGCGCATCCTGAACGAAGGCATCTGCGACGGGTGCGCTCTCGGGACAAAGGGAATGCACGACTGGACGCTGGATGGCATCCACCTCTGCAACGTCCGGCTGCGGCTTCTGCGCCTCAACACCATGAGGGAGTTCGACGGCAGGATTTGCGAGGACGTTTCGAAGCTCGCGGAGATGCGGGGTCGCGAACTACGCCAACTGGGCCGGATTCCCTACCCGATGATTCGCAGGACGGGCGAGAGGGGCTTCAGCCGCATCTCGTGGGACGACGCACTTGATCTCGCCGCGGAGCGGATCAGGGAGGCGGGACCCGAGCGCATCGGCTTCTATCTGACGTCACGCGGGATGCCGAACGAGTCGTACTACGCGGCGCAGAAGGCGGCACGCGCCATGGGCACGAACTCGGTCGACAACGCGGCGCGCCTCTGCCACTCGCCATCGACGTTCGGCCTGAAGGAGGCGGTGGGAGTCGGCGCTTCGACATGCTCGTTCGCTGACTGGATTGGCACCGATCTGCTGCTCTTCGTCGGCTCGAACGTCGCGACCAACCAACCCGTCGCGACGAAGTACATCTACCAGGCGCGGAAGGCCGGAACCCGGGTCATCTCGGTCAACCCCTTCCGCGAACCCGGGATGGATCGCTACTGGATCCCGTCGAACGCCGAGAGCGCGATTTTCGGTACCAAGATCGCGCATCAATGGTTCGGCCTCAACATCGGCGGCGACGTCGCTTTCTTCTCGGGCGTCCTTCGGCACCTGATCGAGAACGGCTGGATCGACAGGAACTTTGTCGACAATCACACGGAGGGCTGGAAGGAACTTTGCGACGAGCTCCTTGCCTCCGACTGGGAGGTGCTCGAGGCTGTCGCGGGGGCAACCCGCGAGTCGATGCTGGACCTCGCACGGCAGCTGAGCGAGGCCAAGCGCGGGGTGATCGTATGGAGCATGGGCGTGACACAACACGCGCACGGAGAACACGGGGTCAGGGCGATTCTGAACCTGGGTCTGTCCCAGGGCTGGGTCGGCAAGCCTGGCTGTGGACTGATGCCGATCCGCGGGCATTCGGGAGTGCAGGGCGGCGCCGAGATGGGCTGCTACTCGACGAACTTCCCGGGCGGCAGGGAGATCAACGAGGAGAACGCGAAGCACTTCGCCGACCTCTGGGGCTTCGGCGTTCCCTCGGCGCCGGGCCTGCGAACGCCCGAGATGCTCGATGCGGCTCGGCGCGGCGAGCTCGATGTCTTCTTCGCGTCCGGCGGCAACTTCCTCGACACGATGCCCGACCAGGGGCGGACCCGAACAGCGCTCGAGAAGCTCCCGCTCCGGATCCACATGGACATCACTCTCTCCAGCCAGATGTTCGCCGAGCCGGGCGAGGCAGTGCTGGTCCTGCCGGCGATGACCCGTTACGAGATCCCTGGCGGGATCACCGAGACGTCGACGGAGCGCCGGGTGATCCTGAGCCCCGAGATTCCGGGCCCACGCGTGGATGAGGCGCGCTCTGAGTGGGAGGTGCTCCTGGAGCTTGCGGCTCGGGTGAAGCCCGAGATCGCCGACAAGCTGAGGGTTGGCGGCACGCCCGAGTTACGAGCGGAGATCGCGAAGGCGAACCCCGACTACGCGCGGATCGTGGATCTCCAGGAGGGGGGTGACTCGTTCCAGTACGGAGGCCGCCTCCATCCGGAGGGAACCGACTTCCCGACCGAGTCGGGCAAGGCCCACTTCGCGCTCGTTCGCCCGCCGACCGCTTTCGAGGCGCACGACGACGGCAGCCTCGCGCTCTCGACGCGGCGTGGCAAGCAGTTCAACTCGATCGTCCAGGAGGACCACGATGCGGTCTCGACGATGGACCGCGAGATGATCCTGATGTCAGCGAAGGACGCCGAGGCCCGCGGGCTCGCGACCGGTCAGCCCGTGGTCGCGAGGAGCAAGGACGGTGAGCTTCGATGCCGCGTCCATGTCGCTGCCGATCTCCCCCGGCAACGCACAGGTCCACTGGCCCGAGGGCAACGTTCTGATCGCCGACGAGATCCGCTCCGACCGAGGCTGGAATCCCCGACTACAACGCCCGCGTCACGGTCGAGCCTGTCTGAGGTGCGCCTCGGCCTCGGCGAGGTCCTCGGGCGTGTTGACGTTGAAGGTCTCGTGTGTAGGCGCTTCGATGATCTCGGGTTCCAGGGCCTCGAGGGCCGCGGTCAGTGACTTTTGCTCGGCCAGCGCACCTTCGAGGGGGGTCAGGGCGTCCGGGGCGTAGAGGGCGATCAGGGGGTGAAGGCGGCCTTCGGACCGGACCGCCGTGGTTGTCGTCGCGCTCGCGAGGACCCGGAGGAGCATCGGAGTCAGGAACGGCGTGTCGCATGCGAGGGTCAGGACGGGGCGTGCTCCCGCGTGGGTCATAGCGGAAGTGATCCCGGCCAGGGGGTGGCGCGGTTCGTCCGGCTCGGTGATGACGGTGTGGCTGAGCGGCGGGAGCGGGCTGCCGGCTTTGGCGACGACGACCGCCTCGAGCCCGGCCTGCGCCAGGGCATCGAGGGGATAAGAAATCAGGGGCCGCCCGGCCAGCTCAACCGAAGCCTTCGAACCGCCAAGGCGCTTCGCGGCACCCCCGGCGAGAACGACGCCAAGCGGCGGCGCGGCCCAGGACGGCCGCGCGGTCGGTATCCGAGGCGTATCAGGCGATCCCATGGCGCGAGTGTCGCAAACGCCCCCACCGCCGAGGTCGGCCTGGACTTGCGTAGCGCAAGTCCAGGCCCTCTTCGATCCAAGGCGCGGATCGAGGTCGACTTGACCTTGCGTGGTGCAAGTCAAACCCGACCTCGGCGGTGCGGGCGGTGGGGCTGGCGACCGCGCTTCGGGGGGCGGGGTGGCGTACGCTCGCCGTCGGATGGCCGGATTGCTTTCAGTTGCCGATGCTCGGGCCGCCGTTTTGGCCGAAGTCGGCTCGCCGCTTCCTCCTGAGCCCGTGCCGCTCGCCGACGCTCGTGGCCGGGTTCTTGCTGCCGAGGCTGTTTCGCCCGAGGACGTTCCGGGGTTCGACAACTCTGCGATGGACGGTTATGCGGTGCGGTCCGCGGATACAGCGAATGCCACCGTCGGCGAACCGGCTGAGCTGACACTGCGAGGTGAGTCGCGCGCCGGGGCCCCTTCCCCGACGGCGCTCGAGGCGGGAGAGGCTTTCCGGATTTCGACCGGTGGCGCGGTGCCCGACGGCGCTGATGCGGTGGTCCGGGTCGAAGACACGGCGCTTGACGGCGAGACGGTGAGCGTCAATGTCCCGGTTGAGCCTGGGGATGACCTGCGCCGGGCAGGCGACGACATTCGCGCCGGCGACGCCGTCCTGAGCGCCGGGACGCTCATCGGATCCGCGGAGCTTGGGGTGCTCGCATCGATTGGCGTCGCGGAGCCCGAGTGCACCAGGCGCCCGCGGGTGGCGGTGGTTTGCACAGGCGACGAGCTACTCGCGCCGGGCGAGCCGATGACGCCAGGAGGCGTCCGCAACTCGAACGCCTACACGCTGCCCGCGCTCGCAGAGCTTGCGGGCGCCGAGGTCATCTCCGTTGAGCGCTGCAATGACGACCGGGCGGCGACGACCGCCGCCGCCAGACACGCGCTCGAAGCCGACATCGCCGTCTTCTGCGGCGGGGTCTCGGTGGGCGTGCATGACCATGTAAAGGAAGCGTTCGCCGAGGCGGGGATCGAGGAGCGCTTCTGGGGCGTCGCCCTCCGTCCCGGCAAGCCGACCTGGTTCGGCGCTGAGGGGGAGGGCCCGGCAAAGGGAGGGGCGCTTGCGTTTGGGCTCCCGGGTAACCCCGTTTCAGCCTTCGTCACCTTCATCCTCTTCGTTCGCCCGGCCCTTCGCGCGCTGAGCGGCGCACGCAGTCCGCGAGACACAACAACGGCGCGACTCACGGCGGATGTCAGGCGTCTGTCCGCCCGCGATCAAGCGGTGCGTTGCGGCCTGAGCCTGACCGACGCGGGCTGGGAGGCGAGCCCGACCGGCCCCCAGGGGTCGCACGTGCTCACGTCGATGCTTGGGGCCGATGCGCTAGCCATGATCGAGGCGGGGGAGGAACCGGCCGCGGCCGGAACCCAAGTCGAGGTCCAGCTCCTCCGCGTAGCATCAGCCGTGTGAGGATCCCCGTCCGCCTCTACGCGATGCTCCGCGAGCGAGCAGGTCAGGACACGATCGAGATCGAGCTCGACGAGGGCGCCACGGTCGAAGATGCGATCGCGGCGCTTGGGCGAGACCCGGTGATCGGAGACCTAGCGGCACGCTTGCCGATTCGAATCGCGCTCAACCGCGAGTACGCGCAAACCAGCGCAACGATCTCCGCCGGCGACGAGCTGGTTGCGATCCCACCCGTTTCAGGCGGGGCCGGCCCAGTGCGCGCGGCTCGCGTCACTGCGGACCCGCTCGACGCGGCGAAGATCACCGCGCTCGTTGCGGACCCTGGCGCCGGGGCCATCGTCACCTTTCAAGGCACCACGCGCGACGTCGACCGGCTCGAATACGAGGCCTATGCAGAGATGGCCGAGCCCCGGATTGCGGAGATACTTGCCGAGTGCGTGGAGCGACACGGCCTGAAAGGCGCGGCGGCCGAGCACCGGATCGGCAACGTGGCGCTTGGTGAGCCAAGCGTTGTCGTTGCGGTGTCGGGCGCCCATCGCGGGGAGACATTCGCGGGCGCGAGGGAGGCCATCGACAGGATCAAGGCCGAGGCGCCGATCTGGAAGAAGGAGGTCGAAGGCTCGGATGAGACCTGGGTCGAAGGGACGGTTCCGTGAAGAAGCCTGAAATGGGAATGGGCGACGAGCCTGGGCTGACACACCTCGACAGCGAGGGATCAGCACGCATGGTCAATGTCGGAGGCAAGGACGAGACCGATCGGGTCGCTGTAGCCGAGGCGCGGGTGAAGATGAGCGAGAAGACCGCCGCAGCGGTCGCGCGCGGAGATGCGCCGAAGGGCGACGTGGTCGGAACCGCCCGGCTCGCCGGCATCCAGGCCGCCAAGCGCACGTGGGAGCTCATCCCGCTCGCGCATCCGCTCGCTCTCAACTTCGTCGACGTAACCGCGCACATCGACGTGGGCGCCGGCTACGTGACACTCACCGGGGAGGCAAGGACGCACGGCCGCACTGGCGTGGAGCTGGAGGCTCTCACCGCGTGCTCAATCGCTGCGCTGACGGTCTACGACATGGTCAAGGGCATCGAGAAGGGCGTCGAGATCGAGCGCATCCGGCTCGTCTCGAAGGCGGGCGGGCGGAGCGGCGAGTGGATCCGGGAGGAGCCGGATGGCTGAATTTCGAGCCGCGGTCGTCACCGTGTCGACCTCGAAATCGGCCGGTGACGGGGTGGACGAGAGTGGCCCGCGCCTGCGTGCGCTCCTGGAGGAGGCCGGTTGCGAAGTGATCGGCGTTGACCTGATCCCCGACGACCGCGAGCTGATCGCCGGCCGCCTGCGCTTCTACGCCGACGAGGAGGGCTGCGATCTTGTTGCGACAACCGGCGGGACCGGCCTCTCGCCCGACGACGTGACGCCCGAGGCAACGCTAGAGGTGATCGACCGTGAGGCGCCCGGCATCGCCGAGGCGATGCGCCTCGCCTCGCGAGAGCATGTGCCGAATCATTGGATGCTCTCGCGCGGGGTCGCCGGCAGCCGTGGGCGCACGCTGGTCCTGAACTTTCCAGGGAACCCGAAGGCGATCGCCGAAGCAGGCGAGGCGATTACGCCAGCCCTCGGTCACGCCCTCGGATTGCTACGGCGCTGAGGCCCGCGACCAAGGCAACGGCGGCGCCCACAGCGGCCATGACCAGTCCGAGTGTCTCGAGGCCGCCGAACACGGCGTCCCAGATCGCCCTCGCCGCATCCTGCGCCGCGTCGTCGTCGGGTTGCCGGGCAGCAATCTCTCGGCCTCCCACGTAGCCGGCAAATATGGCCGCGCCGGAAAGCGCCACGCCCATCGCGGCGCCGAAGAGAGCCGTGCGGCGATCGTTGGCCACAGCGACCCCGCCGATCACCATCAGGATGCCGAGGATCGGCAGAACCGTCGCGAGCTCACTGAGTCCGTCCGCTTTCCGGGCGACATCGACGAGGGTGCCGGTCGCCCCCGTGTTGGCTACGCGCAGGTCGATGTCAGCGGGAATCAACTCTGCCAGGTCAGGCTCTTGTTCGCCAAAGATCTGGCGGAGCGGCGTGCCAACGTCCGCCATGACAACGCCCACGTGATCCCGGTCCTCTGAGAGAGCCTGCTCGTTGGCCGCCACCAGGGCCGCGGCAAGTGCGCTGCGGAAGCGCTCGTCTTCAGCGACGGCCTCGATGTTTCGGTCAACCGCGCTCTGCGCCTCTTCGCGGTCCGCGCCCTCGCGTTCGAGTTGATTCACGATCACGTCGGCGATCTCGCTGCGCGCGCCCGCGTCATCCAGCGCGCCCACCGCTCGCTCTGCGAAGCGCTCGGGGTCGAGAAGGTTCCGATCCGCGTAGCGCTCCAGGATCCCGCCCACGAGGAAGATCCCGCCGAAGAGAATCAGAAAGATCGACGCCAACTGGCGCGCGATCATTTCGCGAGGTCCTCTCTGGTCCAGTCGTCAAGAAGGTGCAGCAACTCCGGCGGCCCCTCGTCCTCGAGGATCGCGATGGTCCCCGGCCAGTAGGCGCTTCCCTTTGAAGACGAGCGCAAGAGGCTTGGGCTGTGCACCCAGCTTCCGGTGTTGAGAAGGGTCGAGCCGGTTTCGGTGATCCACTCATCCTCTTCGGCGAGTGGACCGCGCCGATGGGTGTGCCCGAAAATGACGTAGCGCGCCTCGATCCCGAGGCGCTCGACGACCTCGGCCATCGCGTCGACCCCTGCCCGCGTTATCGCGTTCGGCGAAAGGTCAGCCTTGACTGGGCCGATGCCGAGACGGTTGGCGACTCCGACCGCTCCTGGCAGGGCGACCGAACCGAGCAGCCAACCCCGGAGCTTCGCCGTCTTGCTCGAACCGCCCGAGAGGGCGTCCCAGATCCGCTTCGTCGGCGTTCCACCCGGATGATTGGAGCCGGCGCCGGCCTGAGCGAGCGCGTAGAGGAAGGCGAAGACGGGCGCCGAGACGCGCTCGTAGTCATTCGCCGAGTCGGTACCCAGCTGGTCGGCGGGTGTGTCGAGTGGATCGGCGGAGCTCGGGGTGAGGCCGAGGGTCCGCTCGACAAGAGCGAGGCCAAGACGCTCGAACGTGGGGATCGTGAGGTGGCGGTCGAGGTAGTGGCCGTGCATCGCGTAGACGTCGTCGCGGAGCCAGACGCCGGGGTAGGCGATCCGCAGCTCTGCGTCCTTCATCGCCTTGCGGAATTCAGACGCCGGCCACTGATCGACCCTTGCCTTTTCGGAGAGCCGCAGGGGCTTCGCGCCTCGCAGGGCGCGGCCTTCGAGCCAGGGCGCCACGAACTGATAGTCATGGTTGCCCGGCACGAGGATGATCTCGCCATCGGTCAAGCCCACAAGCCTTTCGAGCACCGGCCGTGCGAGGTCCATCGCCTCCGTGAATGGGCGGTCCCGGAACTCGACGATGTCGCCGAGCAACACCAGCCGATCAACGCCCGCGATCGCGTCCTCTAGTGCCGCGAAGGCCTCGGGGCGCCGCAGGAGATCTGCGTCAGAGCCCGAGCCGAGATGAATATCGGAGACGATCGCGGTCTTCATGTCGCGCCAATCCTGCCAGGAGTAGTCTCCGCCCGGATGACGGAGACGCTCGGCGCGCAGCAGGAGGAGGCATCCCGGGCTGAGGGGATCCCGGTCGAGAATCCCGCAACGGGAGAGACGCTTGCGTTCGTTCCGGAGCTGGAAGCGGACGAGGTGCACGCGATTGCGGAGCGTGCTCGCGCCGCACAGCCCGGCTGGTGGGAAGCCGGATTCGAAGTTCGCGCGGAGGTACTGCTCACAGCCAGGAGCTGGATGGTCGCCAACGCCGAGCGCGTGGTCGGCACGATCTGCGCCGAGACGGGACGGCCTGCGGACGAAACTCAGTTCGCCGAGTTCGGCTACGGGCTGTCGGCCCTCGAGTTCTGGGCCAAACAGGCGCCGGTTTATCTCGGGGACGAGGAGATCGAGTCAGCCTCGCCGTTCGTTCGCGGCCGCAAGCTGATTGTCCGCTATCAGCCGGTCGGCGTCGTCGGGGTCATCGGACCGTGGAACTTCCCGCTGAACAACTCGTTCGGTGACTGTATCCCTGCCCTCGCGGCAGGCAACGCCGTAATCCTCAAGCCTTCCGAGCTGACGCCGCTCACGTCCCTTCTGATGGCCGAGATGCTCACCGCGTGCGGGCTGCCGGACGGCGTCTTTCAGGTTGCGACCGGCAGGGGAGAGACGGGCGCCGCGCTGGTCGACGAGGTCGATTACGTGATGTTCACGGGCTCGATCAAGACAGGAAAGCGCGTCCTGACTCAGGCTGCCCAGACGCTTACGCCCGTGTCGCTCGAGCTTGGCGGCAAGGACCCGATGATCGTGCTCGCCGACGCGGACATCGAGCGCGCGGCGAACGCCGCTGTGTCATACGGAATGAACAACTCCGGCCAGGTCTGCATCTCGGTCGAGCGGATCTATGCGGAGGATGCCATCCACGACGATCTCCTCGAGCGCATCACGCAGAAGGTCGAAGGCCTCAGGCAGGGCCCGCCGGGCGCCGCAGGCACGGTGGACGTGGGTGCGATGATCTTCCCGCCGCAGATCGAGTTGATCGAAGCCCACATCGCCGACGCCGTCGAGAAGGGCGCGCGAATCGTCACGGGGGGCAAGGTGGGCGGGGCCCCGGTCGCTTCTTCGAGCCAACGGTGCTGGCGGACGTGGACCACTCGATGCGCTGTATGCAGGAGGAGACATTCGGTCCGACACTCCCAATTATGAGGGTCGCGGACGCCGAGGAGGCGATCGTGCTCGCGAACGATGGCCCATACGGGCTTCAGGCCTCGGTTTGGACCCGCGACGAGGTGCGTGGCGAGGAAATCGCGCGCCGAATCGATGCGGGAGTTGCCTGCGTCAACGACGCGCAGGTCAACTACGGTGCTCTCGAGCTGCCGATGGGCGGTTGGAAGGAGTCCGGGCTTGGATCGCGCCACGGCGCCGACGGCATCCGCAAGTACACGAAGCGGCAGTCGCTGATGATCACGCCGGGTTCGATCGGCTCCAGGGACGCACACCACTTCCCGTACTCGGCGCAGGTCACCGAGATGATCGGCCAGACGTTTGCGGCGTTGGCGTTGTCGGACATCTTCGACGACGCGCAGCGCCTGACTCTCAGGGCGCTCAGCGACACCTTCATCCCTCCGCTCGAGCCCCCCGACGACGATCGCGAAAACGCCGCGTTCTGGCGCCGGGCGGCTTCCGACTTGATGGTGCCGGAGGGCGTCGAGGTCGCGCTCTTCGGGGCACAGCTGCCCTCTGAGCAGGTGGAGGGCCTGCGGGCTTTGCTCGACGCGCTTGCGGAGAACGGGCTCGCGCCTTCAACCCCACTCGAGGCCCGGGAGCAGATCGTGAAGGCGTTCATGGCGGCTGGGCCGGAGCCGCTGGCAGGCCTGGCGACCCTGCTCGGGATCATCGGGTCGATCTTCTACGGCCTCCCAGATCTTGGCACGGGCCGCAACATCAACTGGGACACGATCGGCTACCCCGGGCCGATCGCGCCGCCACCCGTGGACCGCCCGAAGCCGCTGAACGTTCGCCGCCCCACGGGAGAGGCGCAGGACGTGATCGAGGCGGATGTCGTGATCGTTGGGTCGGGCGCCGGGGGCGGCGTGATCGCCGGCGAACTGGCGGCTACGGGCAAGTCCGTCGTCGTCCTCGAAGCCGGTGAGTACAACGACGACGCCGACTTCGACGGGCTCGAGCTCTCCGCCTACCAGCGCATGTATTTGAACGGTGGCCCGTTCCCGACCGCCGAGGGCCAGGTCTCAATCGTCGCCGGTGCGGGCGTTGGCGGCGGCACCGTGATCAACTGGACCAACTGCCTTCGCACCTCCGACCACGTCCGCTCCGAGTGGTCGTCCGAACATGGCCTCACCGATCTCGCCGAGTCGAGCTACGACGAGCACCTCGACGCGGTGTTCGAACGAATTCAGGTGAACGGCGACTGCTCCGACTTCAGCGGTCCGCATCTGCGCCTGAGGGATGCGTGCGAGAAGTTCGGCTACGACTTCCGCACCATCACCCGCAACGCCGACCCCGAAAAGTACGAAGCCGCGAGCGCTGCGTTCATGGGCTTCGGCGATCCGTCGGGTTCCAAGCAGTCGACAGCCAAGACCTACCTCGTCGACGCGCAGGCCCGCGATGCCCAGATTCTCGTCGGCGCGCGCGCTCAGCGGGTGCTGGTCGAAGATGGCCGCGCGGCCGGTGTCGAGGCGCTTTGGTCCGAGCCGCTCGCGACACCGGATGGGTCCGAGCCGACGAAGCTGACCGTGCGCGCCCCAGTCGTCGTCGTGGCCTGCGGGTCGATCGAGTCGCCGGCTCTGCTCCTCCGCTCGGGAATCGGCGGCCCCGCGACCGGCGACTACCTCAGGCTTCATCCCACGGTCGCCGTCACGGCGTACTACGACGAGGAGCAGAACTGGATGTGGGGCCCGCCGCAGTCCGCTCTCTCGCACGAGTTCGCGGACCTGGGCGACGGCTACGGGTTTCTCATTGAGGGCGCGCAGGCCACGACCGGCCTCTTCGGCGGCGCGGTGCCATGGCGCTCTGGCGCTGACCACAAGCGGCGGATGCGCGAGTGGGCGTACGCGGCGCCGTTGATCGCCCTCGTGCGCGAGCGCGGGCACGGCCGGGTGACCATCGACGAGGCCGGCAACGCGGTGGTCCACTATCCGATTGACGACGAGCTAGACCGTGAGCATCTGAAGCAGGGGGTCGAGACGCTCGTTCGCCTGCATGAGGCGGCGGGCGCCCGCGAGATCGTGGGTTCGGGCCTTTACGCGCCCGACTGGAGGCGCGGCGACGACCTCGAGGAGTTCATCGCCGCCCTCAACGAGCTCGAGATCAAGCCGCGTGAGTACGTGACATTCTCCGCTCACCAGATGGGCACGTGCCGCATGGGCCGTGACCCGGCCACCTCGGTCGCCAATCCGTGGGGAGAGCTCCACGACACTCCCGGCGTGTGGATCGGCGACGCCTCGGCGTTCCCAAGCGCATCGGGCACCAACCCGATGGCGACCGTCATGGCGCTGGCCCGCCGCACGGCTCACGCCATCGCCGCCGCCCCCTCGGTACCAGGTACCTGACTGCTTTGCCTGAAGCGTTTCGAACTCCCGACGAGCGATTTGCCGACCTGCCCGGCTATCCCTGGGAGCCGCACTACCGCGAGTGGGAGGGCCTTCGGCTGGCGCATGTCGACGAAGGAGACGGGCGCCCGGTGGTCTTTTTCCACGGCGAGCCGACCTGGTCGTATTTGTGGCGGAAGGTGATGCCGCCAGTGCTCGACGCGGGTTTCCGCTGTATCGCTCCGGACTATCCCGGCTTCGGCCGCTCCGACAAGCCCACGGATTTCGACTGGTATTCGTACGACCGCCACGTCGCGGCGATGTCCGCGCTCGTCGAAGAGCTCGACCTGAAGGACGCCGTCGCCGTCGTTCACGACTGGGGTGGGCCGATCGGCCTCCGGATCGCCACCCAACACCTCGACCGTTTCTCGGCCATCGTCGTGATGGATACGGGCGTCTTCACGGGCCATCAGGAGATGTCCGAGACGTGGCACACCTTTCGCGACTTTGTCGAGCGAACGGAGGACCTACCGATTTCGATGCTCGTGTCGGGCGCGGTCGCTCGTGGGATGGACGACGAGGTCAAGGCGGCCTACGACGCGCCGTATCCAGTGCCCGAATCAAAGGCGGGCGCCCGTGCGTTCCCGCTCCTCATCCCGATCACCCCGGACATGCCGGGCGCATCTGAGGGCCAGGAGGTGCTCGAGACGCTGGCGGGCGATGGACGGCCGAAGCTTCACCTCTGGGCGGACTCGGACCCGATCATCCCGCCAAAGGTGGGCGCGAGGTTTGCGGAGAGGATCAACGCGGACCCGCCCGAGATCATCGAGAACGCCTCGCATTTCCTCCAGGAGGACGCGGGCGAGGAGATCGGCCGCAGAATCGCCGCCTGGCTGGGCTGAGTCGCACGCCGCCGCGGCCCCCGAGGCGCTGTGAGGGATCGTGACCGTCCAGCGATCGCAGTCCTTCACATCGTTGACGCGGGAGGGTGGCTGAGCAGCTTGCAAAGGGTTGTGACGAGCGCGGCCGGCTTACGAACCTGGGCGTCGGTCACTGGCAGAACGCGCAGGCCGGCGGCTTGAAGCGCGGCGTTTCTTTGATGGTCGCGAATAAATGCTTCACGGTCGGTGTGGAACTCCAGGCTTTGGAGCTCCACGACGAGCCCCGCCTCGGACCAGTAGGCGTCCACCTCGAAGCCCTCGACCACGACGTTGCGGCTATACGGCGGCAGGCCCGCCGCGGTTACGACGCGGTAGAAGCGGCGCTCCAACTCACTCCGGACTTCGTTGATGGGCGTAGGGTCGTAACCGAGCAGCTGGCGAAGTTCGCCAACGCCCGGACTATTCGCAGCTCGTTCAACCGCCTCCTCCAGCTTTCGATGGTCGATCAGCCCAAGCTCGTCGGCCCGCTCGTAGGCGCGCTTCAAGTCACCTGGGGAAACCTCCGCGGCGAGGTCGACCAAGGTGCGCTCGGGCGATGTAACGGGAATGCCATCCTCGATCGCGTAATCGTCGGGGTGGAGACGTCGCGAGCGGTGAACTCGAACCCCGTATATCGAGGCCGTTCGCGCGTATGGCACGACGACGTCGATACGCGAACCCCAATAAGGGTGCATGGCTTGAAGAGCGGCCGCAGCCCTGCCTGCGAGAAGCGCTCCTTCTCCCGCTGCGATCACCGCAGCAAGCCAGCGGCCCGCGCGCGTCGGTGCGCCCGGACCGACCAGGTAGACGCCATTGTGCATCCGCGTCAGGCGCCCATCCTTGAGGCGTCTTGAAAGCGAGCTGCTGCCGAAACCGAGAGATCGCAACCGGCGCGTCGAAACGATGCGGTGCTGGCGGCCCGCGATCGCATTCAGGTGTAGCTCGCGAGTGGCCTCCTCGGGCTCGGTTCCCAGAGCGTTGTGATGGATCTTGTTCGCTGAGCGGTCACGATTCTTCACAGCGGTAAGCGTCGCGGGAAGTTGCGCGTGTGTGATGCGCGGGATGTGCCGAATGCGTGACGCTTCAGGTACGTCGCAGGAAGTTCAAGAGCGCCTCGTTGAACTCGACCGGCTTTTCAAGGTTCGGGAAGTGTGCGCAGCCGCTGATCTCCACATGCTCGGCGCCGGTGCCCCTTGCGACCGCGAACGCTCCGTCCAGCACGCTTGGCTGATCGAGCTCGCCGGTGATCACCAAGGACGGCACCTTGACCTCAGCGAGGCGATCAACGGCCGGCGGCTCGAGGTCGCCGGGATAGATCTCAAGCGCCGATTGCCGCTCAAGGAGGACCCGATTGACGCTCGCGACGGAGACGCGGACGTCTCGGTCCACGACATCGGGGGCGCGGAACGGGCCGTCGAGCCACATCTTCATCTCGATCTCGTTCGCCGCGTCGATCCCCCGGCTCTCGTATGCCTCCTCCACCGCCTCCCACTGCGCGCGAATCTCGGGCGAATGAGACCAGCCTGAGGGGACCGAGCCGATCGTGACCAAGGCGCTCACCCGGTGGGGGAGGGCGATCGCCATGTCGAGAGCCGCCGTGCCACCCATCGAACTGCCGACGATGATTGCCTTTTCGATCTCGAGCGCGTCGAGGATCTCCATGCCGTCCCCGTGAAGCGTGTGCGGGGCCCGCGGGTCGGCCGACGATCCGAAGCCTCGGGCGTCGTAGCGGATGGCGTGGAATTCGCCGGCCAGGGCCGACCATTGCGGATCCCACATCCTGCTGTCGCTCAGGCCGGAGTGCATGAGCAGCACATCCGGCCCGTCGCCGGCAGCCTCGTACGCGAGCCCCGTAGGTGTGCGGGCGGTGAGCCTCAAATCTCCACCGTCACGGCCGAGGTGATGAACTCGGCGAGCGGTCCCGTGGGGATGCCGCCGATCTCGCCGCCACCCTCGACCACCTCAACGCGGCCATCGTTGGACTCGATCCGCATGTCGAGGTCGATGTCCACGTCCGCGCCGCCGATGCCGGTGAGGCTCAGAATGTCGCCGAGGATGCCCCCTCCCGGGAGGTCGAAATCATCGGCGGCGTACTCGGCGAGATCGGCCGGAGAAGTGCTGCCCGTGGCCTTCAGCGAGTAGGGATCGCCCCCGTCGCGCGAGATCACGAAGTAGTCAAGCCGAACCGGTCCCACATCGGAGTCGCGGATCACGATGTCGATGTTCCCGAAGTGGTCGAGGTTGTCGAAGACCTGGGGGTTGTCTTCAGACGTCGTGACCTCCAGGTCCAGTCCCGTCGCATCGATACCGAGGTGGTCGCCGCTGCCCCAGAGGAGCCGCGCCGCGGGCTTTGCGCTCAGCGACACGTCGGCGATGCCGCCGTTCTCGGTCAGCCGGTCCTCGATCACGCCCTCGCCGATGCCGGGCAAGAGCAGCTGACCCACGATGAGCAGCAGTAGGAGCGCCGCCGCGAGGATCGCGGCGATCCTCCCGGTTCGCGTCTTTGGAAGAGGGATTTCCGGCACCGCCGAAAGCTTGGCAGGCGGCTGGCGCCCGTCGCGGCTCCATTGCTTACGATTGGAGTGTCATGGGGGCCCGAGGAAAGATCGCAACCGGAGTGGCGCTGGCCACGGCGCTCGTGTGCGGGTTCACCGTGCCCGCCTCCTCGAACGTCCCGAACCTCGGCTGGACGGCTCTGCTCCCGCCGATCCCGACTTCCAAGAATCCGCAGCCGCACGCAGTTTCGACCTGCAAGAAGCCAAGGCCCGGTTGCATTCGTACGCAGATGCAGCGTCTGCGCGCCGCCCGTGACAGGTACGGCTGCGACCACCGGGCCGTTTTTGCCACGACCTACCTCGTGCTCACCAAGCAGCTGTTCGCGGATGTCAAGTCCGGGCTCGTCAAGGACCGGTACCTCTCGCCGAAGTACCTCTACACGGAGGACGCGGTCTTCGACAACGTCTACCAGCGCACGCTCAAGGCCTGGGAGGACGGGCGCGAGGTGGCCGACGCCTGGCGGATCGCCTTCGAGACCGCCGGACGGGACGACACGGGCGCCGTGCAGGACATGCTGCTCGGCATCAACGCGCACGTTCAGAACGACATGCCCTACGTGCTCGCCTCACTCGGCCTCACCGATAGGAACGGCAAGTCGCGAAAGCCCGACCACGATGAGGCGAACGGGGCACTCAACCGGGCCTACGAGGACGTGGTCGCCGAGGTCAGGAAGCGCTTCGATCCAGCGCTGGATCTTTCGAATCCGCCGCTAGTCCCGCTTGACGACATCGCGGGACTCGAGCTCGTCCGAGCATGGCGCGAGAACGTCTGGAGGAACGCGGAAAAGCTCCTCAACGCCAGGAACGGCAAGGAACGGCGTGAGGTCTCCAAGCAGATCGAAGACAACGCCGCGGCGACGGCGCAGATAATCGCTTCGGGAGCACTGCCCGGGTACGGCGCAACGCGCGACGCGTACTGCGCAGCCGGCCCGCAGGGCGGCTGACCTGCGTGCCCTTCTCCGAGGAGCGATTCGCCCGGGTGGGCGAGCTCGAGTTGTGCTGGCAAGAGACGGGCGATTCGAATGCGCCGCCGCTGCTGATGATCATGGGCCTCGGTGCCCAGATGATCCTGTGGCCCGACGAGATGTGCGAGCTGATCGCGGACCATGGCTTTCGCGTCATCCGCTTCGACAATCGCGACGTTGGCCGCTCGACGGTGCTCGACGGCTACCCCACGGTGCCCGTGCCCGAAGCGCTGCGATCGGGCGTTCCCGAGGGCGTCTACACGCTCTCAGACATGGCGGGCGACGCCGCGGGGCTGCTCGATGCGCTTGGGATCGACCGCGCACATGTGGTGGGAGCATCGCTCGGCGGCATGATCGCGCAGACACTTGCGATTGAGCATCCGGAGCGTGTCCTGTCGCTGGCTTCGATCATGTCGACTACCGGCAATCCAGACGTGGGGCATCCGACGCCCGCGGGGATCGAGGGTCTGACGACCGTGCCTCCGCCCGACCGCGACGGCTATGTGGATGCACTGGCGCGGGCGCGGCGCCTGATCGGATCGCCCGGGTTTCCGTTCGACGAGGAGCGGGCGCGGCGCACCGCCGGGCTCGGTTGGGATCGGGGCTTTCACCCGAAGGGGACCGTGCGCCAGACACTTGCGATCCTCGCCTCGCCCGATCGGACCGAGGCGCTCGGAGGCTTGGGAATCCCGGCGGTCGTGATCCACGGGGTGGAGGATCCGCTGATCGGACTCTCGGGCGGCCGCGCCACGGCCGAAGCGATTCCTGACGCCGAGCTGGTCGAGATCGACGGAATGGGACACGACCATCCCGCCGACGTCTGGCCACGGGTGGCGGATGCGATCGCCGCCAACGCGGCGCGCGCGGACGCTCGTTCGTCTCCTTGACTACGCGGGGTCCGGCAGCGCGGCGCCGTTCCCGTTGGCCTGGTAGAGCGACGACCCGGGTTGCAGGTCGCCGAGGCTGAGCGACGGCCACTCGGAGGGTGGCCCGGAAGGCCGGTTGATCTTCTCGGGGCGGGCCGCCTTTGGAAGCTGAGCAAGGAGGTCGGCGTTCTCGGGTGCGTCGAGCTGGCGCTTGACGGTTTCGATCGCCACCTCGATCGTCTGGTGCTGGTTCTTCCGGCTCATCAGGTTGCGACCCATCGCCGCCGAGGTCTTCGGCCTGCGGCTGGATCAGGACGACGCCGGTGCCGCGTCTCGCGCATGGTTCGCGCCTCGGTGCCGAGCCGGCGGCCCGATGCGCCCCGCACGGCCTCGGCGCCCCACTCGAGCGGGTTCCAGGCGCGGGTGGGGTGGAGGCGACGAGGTCGGGTTGAGGCAGATGACCAGGTCCATGTGGGCGTCGCGCAGGATGTCGAGGTTCGAGGTGGAGTACATGCCGCCGTCGACGTAGCGGCGGCCGCCGATCGATCACCGGGTGGTAGAAGCCGGGGATCGCGCAGGACGCGGCGACCGCGTCGGCGAGCGCGGCCGGCGGCGAGTTGGGCCGGCCGAAGACGGTGCGCCGGCCGGTCGCGTAGTCGCAGGCGACGACGCGCATTCCCTCGTGCGGGCTCCAGCCGTCGCCAGACGATGCGGTGGACGATGTCCTTCAGCGGCTCGGTCGAGATGAAGCCGCGCGGCAGCCAGCCGGCGGCGATCGATGGCCGGCGGGTATCTGAAGGGCTCGCGGGTCGTGCGGAGCGCGAGCGGCCACGAGCCGGGGCCGATCGGCGGCCATCGCCTTGGCGAGGCGGAACTTCGCGCCCGGCTGAGCGGTCGGCGTCCGAGGCGGGGCGGCCCTGCGCGTCGGTGAGGCCGGCGATCGTCTCGCCGGCCGAGTGGGCGACCATGAACCAGATCGGAGTGCCGGCGGCAACGATCGAGCCGATCATCGAGCCGGCGGAGGTGCCGACGATGCGCGTTGGCCTCCATGGGATCCCAGCCGGTTTCGGTTGCGAGCGCCTGCAGGGCCCCGGTAAGCCAGGCGCCGCCTTGAATTCCTCCCGCACCGAGGACGAGACCCACCCTCATCGTGGGCGGAAGGGTACCCGTAGGTACGGCCGTCAAGCCTTTGAAATAGGTTCTCGAACGTGTCCGTGGGGGTCATCGTCGCCGTTGCCGTCGTCGGTGCTCGTCGCCGCGTGGGCCGTGTGGACCTACAACCGGCTGGTGGCGCTTCGCCTCGCCTGCGAGAGCTCGTGGTCGCAGATCGACGTTGCGCTGCGCCTCAGGCACGACCTGGTGCCCCGGCTGGCGGAGGTGGTCGCGGGTTACGCGGGGCATGAGCGCGCGACGTTCGAGAATGTGTCCGCGGCGCAGCAGCCGGGCGCTTGAGGCCGAAGGCGCGCCGCCTGCGGCACGCGGGCCGGCCGAGGCGGCGCTGGCGCCGGGATCGGCGGCACGATGCTCGCTCGCCGAGAACTACCCGGAGCTGCTCGCCTCCGAGAACTTCACGCAGCTCCAGGAACGAGCTCTCGTCGGTCGAGGAGAAGATCTCGATCACCCGCCGCGTCTACAACGACACGGTCGAGACCTACAACACGAAGATCCAGGTTTTCCCGCCGGTGATCGTCGCGCAGCGCTTTTCGGCTTCGAGCGCCGGGAGTTCTTCGACGCGCCGGTCGAGGCCGAGGCGGCGCCGCAGGTGAGCGTGGGGGGCGGCGCGTGAGCACTGTCGTCAGGCGCGTCGTCTGTCGCTCTCGGTTCTGCTCGCGATCTTTGGCCGGATCCTCTACGGCTGCATCGAGCTCAACTGGAGTGAGGCCGAGAAGAGCTACCGGATCGACAACGCCGACGTAGTGTTCAGGTGCACGACGACGCGAGCCTTCATGTCACCGAGCACCTCACCTTCGACTTCGACGGCAGCTTCACCGGCGCGTATCGCGACATCCCGCTGGCCGAAGGCGTGACGGCGCGCCATGTCGCAGGTGTCCGAGGACGGCGAGGACTACGACCCGGGGGCGGATACGACGCTCGGCTCGTTCGATTTCCCGGGGACGTTCGGTGCCGAACAGCTCCAGCTTGCCGATCGCGGCGACGGCGAGCCCGACGGGCGGCTTCCGCGTCGTCTGGCATTACGAGGCGGATTCGACGAGGACCGCACGTTCGACGTGAACTACGACGTCGAGGGCGTCGGCCACGGCCTACGACGACGTCGTCTACGTGCCTTGGGCGGTGTGGGGCAGCGCAGTGGGAGTTCTGGCTTGACGACCTACACGCGCAGATCGCATCTCGCCGATGGCGACGACGAGCCGCTCGATGCCCGGCCTGCGCCCGCGTTCGCTGGGCGCTGATCCCGAGGCCGAGCCGGGCGGGGCGACCGTGGATGTCGAGCGCCTGCCGTCGGGAGACGAGGCGGTGCTCACGGCGGTCTTCCCGCGCTCGGCGTTCTCGCTCGGTCGATGGCGCGCAGGCCGAGACAGGCAATGGGCTCGAGAGGGTTCGCGCCGACGAGGACGAGATCGACGATGACGAGGGCTTCACTGAGAAGATCGCCTCGGTCGTCGGCCAGAACATCGTGCCGATCGAGATCGGGTGGACGCTCATCGTGCTCGCCGCGGCATTCTGGCTCTACTTGCGTTGCTCGCGAGGTGAAGGTCGCAGCCGTGCCCAAGTACCTGCCGGAGCCGCCCGAGGACGTTTCGCCGGCGCTCGCTTACGCGCTCGCCGAACGAGGGCGAGTTCGACGACAGGCTCGTGCTGGCGACCCTGCTCGACCTCGTCGACCGCGGCTACTTCGACGCCAAGGCTGTCCGAGGGCAAGGAGATGGACCTCGTGCTCTCGATGGCCGAGAAGCGGCCACCGGATTCCGGCCTCGAGAAGTACGAGCGCAAGACGATGGACTTCTTCGACGGTCTGCTCGACGACACCGTGCGCGCTCGGCAAGTTGAGCGACCGGATTCCGAAGCACTCGGCGAAGTGGCGCGGCAGGTGGGAGTCGCTCACGGTTGCGCTGGACGAGGTCGACAAGGGCCAGCTTGGCTGGGACGAGGGATCTCGTCAACGCGCGGTTCCTCGCTGGCGATCATTGCGCTAGGCGTGTTTGCGGTCATCGGGGTTGCGTACTTCGCCGCACCCACCTCGTCGAAATCCCGATCTTCTTCACGATCACGCGGCCTGCTCGTTCATCTACCTGCTGCCGGAGAGGTGGCTCAAGCGGATGAACCCGGCGAGCAGGGAGCGGAACCTCAAATGGAACGCATTCGCGAGGTGGACGAAGGACTTCCCGCGGCTCTCCGACGACCCGCCGGCGACGCTCAAGCTGTGGCGGCGGATCATCGTTTACGCCGTCGCGTTCGGCACGGCCGAGCGGCTGATCGGCTCGGGCCGGATTCCTGCGCCCGTCGTGGAGGAGGCTGCGTCGAGCAACATGTGGCTCTACACGCCCCTTTACGGCCAGAACACCGGCTTCACGCCGAGCTTCGAAGGGTTCGCGTCCGGCTTCGCGAGCCAGGTCGCACCGGAGGCGTCGTCGTCGAGCGGTGGAGGAGGCGGGTTCTCCGGCGGCGGCGGAGGCTTCTCCGGCGGCGGAGGCGGCGGCGCCTGGTAGACGCTCTCGCCGAGTGGCATCTGGGCGGTCCAGGGGCCGTCTCAGATGTCGCTCACATCGACCAGGGGCTGACGCTCCGCTATTTTGGCCTTGCGCGGCTGTGGCGGAACTGGTAGACGCGCGGCGTTCAGGTCGCCGTGTCCGCAAGGACGTGGGGGTTCGAATCCCTTCAGCCGCAATCCCCGGAGGTGTATGGTTCGGCGCACGATGCGGAATATGTGTGCGGGGGCAGTTGTGGCGTTGATCGCCGCGGGGGCGGCGGCGGCTCCTGCGCACGGTTCTATCGGCACAGCTCACGGCTATAAGTACCCCGCAAAGAGCTTCCAGATCTCGCCCGGCAAGGTCAAGACGTTCAAGGTCATGTGCCCGGACGGGCTGCACGTGTACGGCGGCGGCCAGAACAACTCGGGTAGCTTCAACAAGATCGCCCAGCTTCAGGGGTTCCCGATCGACGGCAAGGACAGGGACAAGAAGCCCGATGACGGCTACGCGGTCATCCTCGCGAATAGGACAACCGATCCAATGTCGCTGACGGTGACCGCCTCATGCGGCAAGCCGAAAGCGAATTACCCGTACGTCAAGTCGACCATGTTCCCCAACGGGGCATCACAAGAGGTCGACGCCGACTGCACAAAGGTCAACAACACAAGCCTCGTCGGCGGCGGTGTGCAGGGTCCCCGTGGCGTGGTGCAAGAAGATGGCGGCCCGGACGGCGTCGGAAACAACCCCCATTACTACGCGTACATGGAGAACACGTCTGGCAAGAAGAAGACCGCCAAGGTGTATGCCATCTGCGCCAAGATCGACACGCAGTACACGAGCAACAGCGCTCAGATCTTCGGGATGACCGAAGCGTTTGCCACGGCGGAATGCCCCGCTGGGACCGCGGTGCTCGACGGCGGCATGGGCTCCACCGGCGGCGTCAGCCTCAACGCCTCCTTCCATGACGGCGCGTATGACTCCTGGACGGTTCTTGGCGACAATTTGACCAACAGCCAGCGAATGATCGTCTCGTTCGCCACCTGCGGCAAGCACCCGTAGCTCGCTAAGATCGCCCGCGACCTGCCGCTATCGTCTAGGGGACTAGGACGCCGGATTCTCAGTCCGGAAACCGGGGTTCGAATCCCCGTAGCGGTGCTACACAAAAACCCCGCTTTCGCGGGGTTTTTTCGTTCCCTGTGGGCGCGGGCGCGGAGTGGATTCTGTCCCCAGTTTGTCCCGAAACGATCGCGCAACACTCGGCACCCCAGACAGGCGGAGATCGAGCAGCGCTGCATCCGCATGCTCGACGCGGGGCGGGGGTGCTCCTGTGGATCCCCGTAGCGGTGCTACTGAACCTCGCATCCAGAGCGAAGATTTGTCGTTCCCGGAGATCCGCGACGCATCACTGTGACACCCGCGGATGGGAGTTAGTTCACACCTGGCCAGCACTCTCAATCTCCGGGATGAGTTCTCGGAGAAGCGCGGTTACACGGCCTTTGATCTCATCGCGAACCTGCCTGACGCCGTCGAGGTCGAGGCCCGCGGGGTCCGGGATCTCCCAGTCCTCGTAGCGCTTGCCGGGAAAGATTGGGCATGAGTCGCCGCAACCCATTGTGATGACGGCGTCGGCAGCCTTGACGGCCTCGTCCGTCGTCAGCTTCGGGAACTCGTCAGCGATGTCGATGCCAATCTCGGCCATCGCCTTGACGACGTTCTGATTGAGCCTTGGGGCAGGATCGGATCCCGCGGAGCGAACCTGGACGCGCCCGGCAGCGATTTGGTCGGTGAGCCCAGCGGCCATCTGGCTACGCCCGGCGTTGTGGACGCAGACGAAAAGAACCTGAGGGATCTCCTTCGAATCGCCGACGGTGCCCTTCGATCCTGAAACGATGACAAGCCTCCCTTGGTACGTCGAAGACGCGGTGCGCCATGAGATTACTCCATAGACATCTGTCAGTTTAATCGATATCTATATATTGAAGTACGCCTATGGACGCGAGACTCAAATGAACGCGGCTCTGGAGCTCTCGCCGAAGCGGAAACGCTCCAAGGGCGAGGTCTGCTGCGAGCCGGTCGTCCATCCAGACATCGAGCGCGAGCACGCGGAACGCATGGGTCGTGTTGCGAAGGCGCTTGGCGATCCAATCCGCATGCAACTGGTGGATGTGCTTCGAAAGCACGCCGGCAAGGTATGCGTCTGCGAACTCGTCCCACTCTTTGATCTTTCCCAGCCCACCGTCTCGCATCATCTGAAAAAGCTCCGCGAGGCTGGCGTCGTCGGCTCCGAGCGGCAAGGACTTTGGGCTTATTACTTCGTCATCCCCGAGACGCTGGAGGAGCTGACTGCATGGTTGAGGTAGAAACCGGCGACGAAGCGAAGAGCGGCTGCTGCTCGTCCTCCGCAATCTAGGTTCCGTCCGTGCGAGCCATCCAGATAACCGAGCTGACCGGACCCGATACCGCCCTGAAGGAGGTCGAGCTCGACGAGCCTTCGACGTCCCACTTCATGGCACCTGGCGAGGGCGTCCTGATCGAGGTCGAGGCGGCGGGTGTCTCGTTTCCCGAGCTCCTTCAGACGCGCGGCGAGTACCAGATGAAGCCCGACCTTCCATTCGTCCCGGGCAGCGAGGTCGCCGGAACGGTCCGCGAGGCATCGGATGGCTCGGGCTTCAGCCCCGGCGATCGAGCTTTCGGGTTCTGCATGCTCGGCGGGTTCGCCGAGGTCGCCGTCACGCCTCCGGCGATGACCTTCAAGCTCCCGGACGAGCTCGACTTCGCGCAGGGCGCGGCACTGGTTCTCAACTACCACACGGCTTACTTCGCTCTGGTCACCCGCGGAAAGCTTGAAGCGGGGGAGACCGTGCTGGTCCACGGAGCGGCTGGCGGAGTGGGTACCGCAACTATTCAGGTCGCCAAGGGCCTCGGCGCCACGACGATCGCGGTCGTCTCGAGCGACGAGAAGGAGGAGGTGGCGCGGGACCTCGGCGCGGACGAGGTGGTCCGCGCCGACGGCGACTGGAAGGACGGCGTCAAAGAGGTGACCGAGGGCCGGGGCGTAGACCTCGTTCTAGATCCGGTCGGCGGCGATCGCTTCACCGACAGTCTTCGCTCGATGGCGCGTGAAGGCAGGCTCGTCGTGGTCGGGTTTACCGGCGGCTCGATCCCCGAGGTGAAGGTCAACCGCCTGCTCCTCAACAACACGAGCGTCGTCGGCGCCGCGTGGGGCGAGTACGTTTTGGGCGGCGGGATTGGCTACGTGAAAGAGGCAGGCGCCGAGATCGCCAAGCTGATCAAGAGCGGCCACGTGAGGCCGTTCATCGGAGCTCGATTCCCGCTTGAAGAGGCCGCGGAGGCGCTCAAGCTCCTCGACGGCCGCGGCGCGACAGGCAAGGTCGTCCTCGAGCCGTAGCGAGGCCGGGAACCGGCGCACGACCGCGCGCCGGCTAGTTAAATGCAGGACTGCATGTTTCTTTTTGGGAAGAGAGAGCTGACGATTGCGTGGGCCGCAATTGCGTTTGCGTCGCTCGCTCCCGGCGCGGCGCAGGCCGCCGATCCACCCGATCCAGGAACGACGCAGACATTCACCTATGGCCCGGCCGGCGACGCGCAGTACTCCTACATCGTCTACGTCCCGACCACGTACGACGCGAGCGATCCGGCGCCGCTCCTTGTGATGACGCATGGCTGCCAGACGACGGCGGAGGAACAGATGCGGGCCAACCTGCTGAACCCGATTGCCGAGCGAGAACGCTTCATCGTCCTCTATCCGGACGTCAACGGCACCGAGGAGCAGCAACCCGGGCCGACCAAGAACTGCTGGCAGTTTCCGAGCCCCCTCAACTGGCACCGCGGCTCTGGCGATCCGGCCGCGATCGCCGGGATGACGCAGGCTGTAATGACGGGCTGGAACGTCGACCCTGAGCGCGTCTACATGGCGGGCATGTCGGCAGGATCGTTCATGACGTCGATCATGGCCGCCGCCTACCCTGACCTCTACGCAGCGGTAGTGATCAACGCCGGAGGCGCGTACGCCGACGGCGCCTGCCTCGGCATCCCGGCAGGCATTCCCGCGGCCGTGAGCGCTCAGCTCGCCTTCGAGGAGATGGGTAATCGGGCTCGCGTGGTGCCGAGGCTCGTCATGGGCGGCGATTCCGACCAGGGCGTCCCGCCCGCGTGCGCTGACAAGGCCCTCGAGCAGGGTCTGCGCACCAACAACCTCGTGCTGGGGGGTTCTCAGGAATCGCCGATCTCGCTCTCGCCCGCGACCACGCGCGAGGAGGACAACCCGAATCCCGACGGTTACGACTCGACCGTCCAGACCTACCCTGACCCCGAGGGCTGCCTGACCGGCGAGCGCTGGCTGATCCACGGCATGAACCATTTCTGGCCGGGCGGGTCCTCCGACCCCGCACTGAAGAGTTTCACCGACCCGAAGGGCCCTAATGGCGGCGAGATCGCATGGGAGTTTCTCTCGCGCTTCACCAAGGGCGCCACCAGCCCACCGTGCTCCGAGGCCCCGGCCGTGCCCCTCACCTGTAGGACGGCGAAGGACGATCCGGGCACCATTGTCGCCGTCGAGGGGACTACGACGAGAGGCACCACCGGCGATGACGTGATCCTGGGAAGCCCGGATGCCGATGTCATTCGCTCCTTCGGCGGAGCCGACCTGGTGTGCGGGGGCGCGGGCGATGACGTAATCCGTGGCGGGAGTGGCAACGATGAGTTGCGCGGCCGAGCGGGTGACGATCGGCTGCGCGGCGGCGCGGGCGCCAACTTCTGCCGAGGTGGCCGCGGTCACGATCGGCTCGCAAGCTGCAACTAAGCGATGGCTAATACGGAGCCGAAGCGGCGAACCCAAGCCGAACGCCGCGCAGAGACTCGCACCGCCCTCCTCGACGCCACGATTGAATGCCTCGTGCGTTGGGGCTACGCAGGCACCACTACAGGCCGGATCGCCGAGATCGCAGGCGTCTCGCGTGGCGCTCAGATCCCGTATTTCAGGACTCGCGACGAGCTCCTCGTGGCCGCCGTCGGCCACCTAGCCGACGAACGGGTGCGCGCCAGCGCGGCCGACGCCGCAACGACTATCGAGGGCTGGCTTGACGTCCTGTGGCGCGAGCACCAGGGTCCCCTGTTTGACGCCACGCTCGAGCTGTGGGTCGCCTCGCGATCCGACGCGCCGCTGAGCGAGGCGCTGAACGGCGTGGAGCGCGATGTCGCCGCGGCGATCGGCGAGCGGGCAAGGGAGGTGCTTGGACCTGCCGCGGAGCGGCAGGGCTTCACCGACGACCTCGTATTTGCCCTCGCTGCAATCCGTGGCCTGGCGCTCCTCCGCGCCACCGCTGGAGGAGACTTCGCCGCCATCGACCAGCTCTGGCGGGGCACGCGCACCCGCCTTGTGAAACAGCTGAGCTCGGGCCCTCTTGCAAGACCCGTTGCAATGCCGTAGATCCGTCCGGCCCTTGCGCGAACGTTCGTTCGCATGAAGACCAATGGAGAAATATCCAAAGCACCGACCATCCGGGTCGCCGCGCCAGTCATCGACGCCGGCATGCCGGTGTGCTCCGAGTTGATGAACGCGTTGCCGGACCCCGCCCACGCCGATCAAGCCGTGATCGTGAACGTGCCGATGCTCGTCGACGGCGTCAACTTCGGCGACCTCGTACGCCTTGCAGCGCCCGACGAGCTCGGTGTTCGCCGCATCACCGAGGTGGTGATGGCCAGCGGTCACGTCCACGTGCTCGCAGCGATCGAGGACGAGGACCCGCGCGATCTCGTGAATGAACTGGAGCGCATGTTCCCTCCTCACTCGCTTCGCGTCGAAGGCGCCGGCGGTTCCATGATCTCGATCAGCGTGCATCCGGACATTGACCCGCTTGAGGTTTCGGGCGTGATCGCGGCGTGGCTTGGAGCGGAAGACGAAACCGATCCGTACGAGCTTCCGATCGCCGAGCCGTGCGAGTCGGAAGTCGGCGCCGTCTCCTGGCGCTAAGGGCTGCCGAGCGCCGCGCGCGCGGCGTGGTAGCCGTTCATCCCATGCACGCCCGCCCCGGGTGGGGTGGAGGCCGAGCACATGAACACGCCAGGAATGCCGGTGGAGTAAGGGTGAAGGGCAAGGCGTGGCCGCGAGATGATCTGAAGGGGGGTGTTGGCGCCGCCGATGATGTCGCCGCCAACGTAGTTTGCGTTGTACTCCTCGAACTCACGTGGGCTACGGGTCGATGTGGCGAGGATCCGCTCGCGAAACCCGGGGGCGAAGCGCTCGATCTGCGCGGTGATCGCTTCGGTCGCATCGCCGTCCCACCCCGATGGCACGTGTGCGTATGACCAGATTGGATGAACGTCGCCCGCCGACCGGCTCGGATCTGCCAGGTACTGCTGGCCGACCAAAACGACGGGCCGTTCGGGCATGCGCCCGGAATTCACGTCCGCTTCCGCAGCGACAAGCTCCGCGAACGACCCGATGGCGTGGACAGTTCCAGCCTTCCGACAGGCCTCAGCCGTCCACGGCACCCCACCCTCGACCGTGAAGTCGACCTTGTAGGCGCCGGGGCCATGCTTGTAGCGCCGGTAGGCGCGGGTGACCCGAGGCCGCAGCTTCACTCCGGCAACCTCGGCAACAGCGGCGGGGGAGAGGTCGAGCAGGATGGTGTCGCCCTCGGGCAGCTCTTCGAGGGCGGTGATTCGCCGCCCGGTCTCGATCGTGCCTCCGTGCTCGGCAAGCTCGGCCGCTAGCGCGTCGGTGATCGCGCGCGAGCCCCCCTTCGCGACCGGCCATCCGAAGGCGTGCGCAGAACAGATGAGTGCCAAGCCAACCGAGGACGACAGTGGCTTTGTGAGGGGCGCGATGGCGTGGGCGGCGACGCCTCCGAAGAGCGCCTGAGCTTCGTCGCCCTTCCAGGTTTTCGCGAGCACCGTCGCGGGCGCGAGAGCTGGAAGCCCAAACCGGGTCAGGCGAAACGGGCGTTTCGGCACATGGAGCATGGGCTGCATGAGGTCGGGCAGGAGCGACGCGAACTTCGACGACGGCCCGCCGAACAGCGCCTTCCAGCGCCCGCCATCGGCGCCCAGGCCCGCCGCGGTCATGTCAACCGACGTGTAGAGCGCGGCAGCGCGCCCACCGTCGAGCGGGTGCGCGAGGTCGATCTCGGGCCACAGCCATTCGAGGCCGTGGCGCTCGAGTTCCAGCGAGCTGAGGAACGGTGAGTTCGCGGCCATCGGGTGAAACGCCGAGCAGTGGTCGTGAAGCACGCCGGGAACCGTCAACTCGGACGTGCGCGTGCCGCCCCCGATCTCATCGGCCGCCTCGAAGACGGTGACCTTCAAACCGTTTCGCGCCAATTCGACGGCCCCGGCCAGGCCGTTGGGACCCGAGCCGACGACCCACGCGTTCGTCACGCGCCCGTCCTGCGGATGATCTCGACCGGAAACTCTGGGTTTGCCGAGCCGTCGAGCCAGGGGAGCCTCTCGCACATGTCCGCAACGTCGACCCATCCCTCCTCGACCAGGCCCGTAGCCGCATCGAGGATGCGGTAGTGCTGGCGCTGGATGTGGGCGGGTTGGGACTCGATCGCGACGATGCGCACGTCACCCGGCGCGAACCGGCAGCGCTCCTGCACCGCCTCGAGAAGCTGCTCGGAGTGGAAGTGGCCGTCGCCGAAGTTCCACCCGTTGACGACCCCGGACACGAGCTCACCCTCGCGAACGTGGTACTCCTCGAGATCTTCGACCGCGCGATGGATGAGGCCGTTGAGAGCGCGTCCGTGCGTGTGCATCGAGCGAAAACCGAGTCCCGAGGCCAGCATCAGCTCGGCCAGGTCGCGATCGTCGTAGAACTCGGCGAGCTGGCGCACCACGACGGGCGCCGCCTTCACCATCGACTCGTCGAGCTTCTCCTCCGCCTTGGTGTCCTTGCGAAACAGCCATTGCGAGGTCGCCCAGTTGCCCGCGTAGTAGCGCATCGAAGTCAGGAAGGACATCTTCTCCGGCATGAAGTTGCCGATGATCGGCATCGCGACTCCGATCAGGAGAAGAAGCGCGATCAGGAGCGGGCTGTCGAGGGTCGAGAATGGGACGCCCCCGTTTTCGAGGAAGAGGAAGCAGATCCCGAAAATCATGAAGAGGTTCCACTCGAGCGGCACCGCGAGCGGGAACGTCGACGTGATGTGGGTGTGGAAGATGATCATTCCAACCGCCGCCAGGGAACCGATCACGCCACCGCTCGTGACGAGCAGGATCAGCGGGAGGCTGAACTCCATGACGGTGCCGAGGTGCGCGGCGAAAGCGGCGAACCGCGACGGCCGCATGTCCTCGGGGTGGCTCCGCCACAGGCGCGCCTTGGCGGTCCGCGAGCGATTCCACGGTGTGTTGGAGATCATCACCGAGACCACGAACGGGAAGTGGCGATTGAGCTTTGACGAGGCAGCTCCCCACCAGATGCAGACCAGGACGATCTGCGAGGCAACGATCAGGTTGGAGATGGGGAAGAGGAAGACGACGAGCAGGAACCCGTAGACCTCGATCCGCGCGCCGAGAAACGAGACCTTGTCACGGAGTCCCAGCAGACCCAGGAGGGCGAGCAAGACGGCGATCGCAGCCGGATCGAGGCGGCCGGCCGCAAAGCCCGCGACGCTCTCGCCGTCGGCGAGTAGGAGATAGAGCCCGCTGACGAGCACGCCGGCGTAGAGGCCCACGTCCAGCAGGGTTCTCGTCGTCCCCTTGGTACCAGGTACCTTGCCGGGCCATGGCGGCAGCCGGACCGTTCCTGGCCGGAGCCAGTAGAGGATGCCGCCGATCATCGGGCTGAAGCGGAACGTGAGCGGCATCGAGCCGCAGCCGAGCCCGATGATCTCCCACAGGAGGGTCCAGACGGCGAGCTTCTGCCACACGATCGGCTCGGTCCACCAGTCGCCGAAATCGCCGAGCCCGCCAAGGCCCGATGGTGGTCGAGATGACAAGCAAGGCGCCGAGCGAGTAGACGACGAGCTTCACGATGTAGAGGAGGTAGACGACGTACGGCGTGCCGAAACCGTTGATGCCCCAGTCCTGGATCAGGGGCTTGAGACGCGACAGGTGCGGAAGCTGCTTCCACTCCTCCATGTCCACCGGGGGTGGCGATGGCTGAATGAAGCCCATGAAATTCCTGTCTCCTCGTGTGCCGGGAGGCGCGGAGGCGCCACTCTATATCCGCTTGTCGTCGAGTGCGCCTAGCGCTCGCGAACGACCATCTCGAGCCCGCCGTCCGGACTGAGGGTCGGCATCTGCCGGACGGTCATCGGTCGGCCGGGCGGCAGCTCGAGCCGGAAGCGCTGAAGGATCGCGGTAGCAAGAGCCTTCACCTCGGTCTGACCGAAGCGCTTGCCGATGCAGATCCGCGAGCCGCCGCCGAACGGGATGTAGGCGCCCCGTGGAAGCGCGGTCTTTCTCTCGCGCTGGAAGCGGTCGGGCACGAACGCCTCCGGATCCTCGAATACCTGGGGAAGTCGGTGGCTCGCCCAGGAGCAGTAGTGCACGTAGCTTCCGGCCTTGACCGTGTGGCCAGCGAACTCGTAGTCCTCGACCGCCCGTGCGCGGACCGATCCACGCCGGGGGATAGAGGCGCAGCGTCTCGTCCATCACCATCTCGAGCCGCGGCAGCTCGCGCTCGAGCGTCACCGCGTCGGGCGCACTGCCGTCCGAGCACGCTCGTCCTGCTCGGCCGAGCAGCTTCAGTCGAGCTCGGCCGGGATTGCGGGCCAGCTCGTAGAGGAGAAACGAGATCGTCGAAGTCGTCGTGTCGTGCCCGGCGAACATCAGCGTGATCGCCTGGTCGCGAACCTCCTGGTCGGAGAGCTTCGAGCCGTCCTCGTCCGTCGCCTCGAAGAGCAGGCCCAGGATGTCGAGCGACTCGTCCGCGCCGGCGCCTCGTCGCCGGCGGATCTCCTCGAAGAGGATCTCGTCGAGGATCTTTCGCGAGCGGTTCATCCTCCGCCATGGCGAGCCCGGGCCGCGCAGCAGCCGCAGACGGGTAGTCGATCCCGTAGTAAGCCGAGCGCCCGCTCGAAGTGCTCCGCGGCGATCGTCGCCGCGGCCGCGATCGTCGGGATCAAGCCCAGCAGCGCTCGCATGGCGATCCGCATCGCGAGATTCCGCGTCCACTCATAGACGTCGAGCGCCTGACCAGGGCGCCAGCGGCCGAGCGCGGCGCCGGCCTCTTCGAACATCACCTCGACCGAGGCCATGATCTGCTCGCGGTGAAACGCCGGCATCATGATCCGCCGCGCACGGTCGTGGTAGGCGCCGTCGATCGTCAGGAGGCCGTCGCCGAGAAGTGGAATCAGGTCGCCGAAGCTCGACTCCCGCCAGGTGGAACTTCTCCGGGTGCTGGACGGTGACGTAGGTGTTCGCCTCGGGCCCGAGCATGAAGACGGCCTGGGTGTGAAGGAGGCGGACGGAGAAGATCGGGCCGTGCTCGCGCTCGAGCGGCATGAGGATCGAGAGCGGGTCGTGTGCCATCGTTCGCGTCCGCGCCAGGCTGAAGTCGCGAGGCCCCGGCGGGAACTCGCCGCGCGCCCTGCGCTGGACCCTGATGTCGCCGAGCAGCCGCCCGACCGGGTTCGAACTGATGCGGCTGGGGCGAGGGCGCCGTGGACATGGCGTGATCGTAATCACACCTGACGCCTCAGGATGAGTTAGGTTCCCGCCTGTCCCGTACCGCGACCGGAGGCAACGCCTTGGACGTAAGTCAGCTCAAGCGAATCCCACTTTTCTCTGATGTGCCCGACGAGGCTCTTCAGAAGATCGCCCCGTTCGCCACCTCCGAGGAGTGGCCCGAGGGCAAGGAGATCGTCAAGGAGGGCGGCTTCTCCAACCACTTCTATGCCATCGAGGACGGCAGCGTGAAGGTCGAGAAGGGTGGCGACCACATCGCCGACCTCGGCTCCGGCGATGTTTTCGGCGAGCAGGGTTTGCTCGAGCATTCCGAGCGCAACTCGACCGTCACGTCGACCTCCGACGTGCGTCTGATCAAGATCGAGCACTGGGAGCTCTCGCGCATGAAGAAGGCCATGCCCGAGGCATATGACGCGCTCGTGAAGAAGGTCGAAGAGCGCAACTCGTAGTTCTGGCCGGCGGCCGCCACCGGCCGTCGGACGCTTGATGCGCCGCATCGCGCTGGTCGCAACTGGCGCAAGGGTCGCACGCCTGCGTTAGCTTGCCGTCATGGGGATCGTGCCGGGCCGAGGAGTGGGACTAGTCGCGCGTATCGCGGACAAGCCCCGGTACTACAACGAGCCCGATCACGATGCCGATCACCCCGCCGGTGAATCCACCGAGTTCAGGTGCTTCGAAGAAGACGCCCACCCCGGTGCCGCTTGCCGCACAGAAGATGATCGTGCCAAGCATCGCCAGGCCCATCCTCCGCTCGACATGCGAGTTGTCGGCTCCGCCCGTCAAGGAGGCTGAACTATGACAAGCCAGACCCGCACCGGGCGGGCTGGGTCCATCCGCCGAGTGCTCGAGCGCGAGGATGTCCCGCCAGGTTCGTGGATCCAGAACGCGGGTGGGACCGCTGCACTCGGCATCAAGACCCTCGGGCAGCTCGTAACGCCTGGGCTCTCGTGGCGCACCGAGTTCATCCGCCAGTACGTCTTCGCGTTCCAGGTGACGCTCCTTCCGGCCGCGATCGTCAGCTTCGTCGTCGGCTTCTCCACCATCGGGATCCAGGGCGGGTCGATCGCGGCTTCGTTCGGCGCGATCGATCGCATCTCCGGCCGCCGCTCCGGTCGCGTTCCTTCGCGAGCTCGGGCCTCTGCTCACCGCCGCGATCGTCGCGGGCACGATCGGTGCCACGATCACCGCGGAGCTAGGCGCTCGCAAGATCCGCCAGGAGATCGAGGCCCTGGAGATCCTCGGCATCAACCCGGTCCGGAACCTGATCCTGCCGCGGGTGGTGGGCCTATGTCTCTGGATGCCCGTGCTCGCGCTCCTCACCTTCTGGGCGGGGATCGCTGGGACGTTCTGCGCCGCCGTGTTTCTGTACGGCGCAACGATCGAGGCCTTCTTCAGCCAGCTCCTCACCCTCACCAACTTCATCGATTTGTGGGGAAGCGTCGTGAAGCTCACGCTGTTCGGCGGCTTGATCGGAATCGTCGCCGCCTACAAGGGGCTTCAGGTCGGCGGTGGGGCCGAGGGAGTCGGCAAGGCGGTCAACGAGTCGGTCGTCGCGTGCCTGGTCGTGATCGGCATCGTCACGATCGTCTACACCCAGCTCTTCCAGGCGTTCTTCCCGGAGGTGAACTTCGGCGGATGAGCGAGCAGGAGAAGCATGCGCCTTCGCGACGAGTACGACACGCGCGCGCCCGACCGGATCCGTGAAGCGCTCGAGCGGCCCGGCCACCTTCCGCTGATCGACGCCACGGGCGCTTTCGCGGCATTCATCCTTCGCGGCCTTGCCGGGTTTCGGAAGCTTCCGGGCTACACCGCTGAGGTCCTGCGCCAGATTGGGTTGCTCGTCGCGGGAAGCGGTGCTTGGTCATCATCTTCATCTCGTTCATCGCCGGAGCGAGCTGCGGCATCGCCGCAGAGGCGATCGGCCAGGCGGTCGGGGCCGGGATAGTTGGCCCGCTCTTCTCGTCGTTTTGCGTCAATCGCGAGATCGTGCCCTTCATCTTCGGCTTCATCGTTGCCGCGAAGGTCGGCGGGGGCATCGTCGAGTCAGCTCGGCGCGATGCGCGTGAACGAGGAGGTCGACGCGATGGAGACGATGGGCGTGCCGTCCATCGTCTATCTCGTCTCGACCCGGATGCTGGCGGCGATGATCGTGATGCCGATCTGTTACCTCGTCTCTCTCGGAGCGGCTGAGGCCGCGGCCTGGATCGGCTCATACGTACGCTCGCGGAACGCTCTCCCAGGGGACGTGGGAGTTCGTCTTCTACACGGTCACGAACCTCACCGACATCGTCTTCTCGGTGATCAAGGGGATGGTGATCACCGCCATCGGTGGTGCTTGTCGCGCTCTTCTTCGGCTACCGGGTCTCCGGAGGCCCGGTCGAGGTCGGCACCGCCACCGCTCAGTCGATGGCGGTGAACCTGATCCTCGTGACCATCCTGAACATGACGATGACGTTCCTGTTCTGGGGCTTCGACCCACGGTTGCCGATCGCATGACCCGCGCTGTCTCGGCAGCATCGGCCCGTACGCGACCAGAGTTGTCGTCATCTCCGCCCTCGTCATGCCGCTTCGTCCTCGTCTCTGGGCGATCACCAGCTCGTCGCGCGGCGCGTACGAGATGAAGGCGCGAGTTCGACGACGTGCGCGGGCTCATCCCCGGCGGCGAGGTCCGCGCCGGCGCGATCCCGTCGGCGAGGTGAAGTCCGTCGAGCTCGGCGACAACGACATCCCGACTCGTGACGTTCACGGTCAAGGACGACTTCAAGCTCCACGAAGGCGCAACGGCCGACATCCGCCTGGGATCGAACGTCGGCGCCGTCAACCGCGCGATCGAGCTCACCGAGGGCGATACGAACGCCCCCGAGCTGGAGGCCGGCACCACGCTTGCGGGGCGCTGCAACCGATCAGCCCGTGAACTTCGACCTCGCGGTTCAGACGCTCGACCCGAGGACGCGAGACGACATCAAGGAGCTCCTGATCGGCCTCGACGAAGCCATCAAGGGCCGCGGTGCCGACTTCGACCGAGACGCTGGATCACAGCGCGGAGGCCGTCTACGGAGGCGTCGCTACTCCTCAGGCAGGTAAACGCAGGACGGGGAGGCGCTGCGGACGCTGATCGGCGAGGGCCAGCGGATCGTCTCGGCCCTGGCTCCGAGAACCCCGAGTCGCTCTCGCGAGGCCGCCGACACGGACGGCGGACCTCCTGCGCGACCACCGGCAACCGGCAGGCGGAGCTCGCCGAAAGCGACCACGCCGCTCGGCCCCGCGACTAGCCGGCGGCCGACAGCTTCTCGATCGGCTGTCCGCATCAATCCCGAACCTCCGCGAGTTCGTGCGCGACCTGCGCCCGGCGGTCACGAGCTTGACGCCCCTTGATTCGCCTCCTCCCCGAGGCCGCCGACGCGGCCGGCCCATTCCTCGAGGAGACAAGGAAGCTCGTTGCGCAGGGTCCGGAAGATCTCCGCAATTTCGCGCCGGTCATCGATGCCGCGTCTTCGGTCACGCCACAACTGAATGAGGTCGCTACCGACCTCCTTCCGCTCGGGCAGGAGCTGCGCGCCTATCCAGCCGGAGACGATCGCGGCCTTCCAGAACTTCGGCGCGGCCACCGGCACGTACGACGGTGTCGGCCACATCCTGACGACCGCCGCGGGGTCGGGTCAGTTCGGGCGTGCCGCCGTCCACTGAGGCCGCGGGCGAGATCGGCGCCGACGTCTGCACGCCGGGGCGAGATCAAGCTGCCCTTCGTCCGCTCCCCGGGGACCCTAGGCTGCCAGCCGTGGCCTGACTACGAGGACAGCTTCCTCGACGCGAACGGAAGCAGGGTCAGAGTAGATGCCGAACGCGGTGGCCAAGACGATGGCCTTCATCTGCGGCCTTCTCCTGGTGGGGACGGTGGCCGTCCTCTACGTGACGTCGCGTCCGCCGGCTAGGGGCGAACGAGGTGGTCGCGGAGTTCCAGGACGCGTTCCCGCTCCTCGAGGGTATGTACGTGCGAGTCGACGGCGCAATCGCCGGGTCGGTCGGGACGGTCGAGGTGAATCGACGAGGGCCTCGCGGAAGTGACCCTCATCCTCGACGAATCGATCGAGGACCCTTCGACCGACGCCACCGCGGCAATCCGCCAGCAGGACACGACCGGCGACAGCTACGTCGCATTCGAGCCAGGCGATTCCGGCAAGTCACTGCTCGAGGTCGACGGCAAGCCGACGATCGAATGCGACGCCCAGACGCCTGAGGATCCCTGTGTCAGCGACGCTCACCGCGCCTCGCTTCGACGACCTCCTGAACGCGTTTGGGCCATCGGAGCGAAGCGGCGTGAAGCTGATCCTCCTCGAACTCTCGCGCGCGCTCGACGAGCGCGGCGACGATGTCAACGCCGCCGCCCTCGAGCTTCGCCCCGCCATGGTCGCCGCGAACGAGGCGCTCGCGGAGGTGGAGAGCCAGAACGCGGCGCTCCGCTCGGTCATCGAAGACGCCGAGGACGTGTCCGCGCAGGCGGCGAAGAGGCGAGTCGATCTCGCGAACATGATCGACTCGCTCGAGACCACCCTGGGCGCGACGGCATCGAGGAACCCGCAGCCTCGACGCTGGACTGGAGCGCCTGCCCGAGACCACCTCGCAAGCACGGTCGACGATGGCGGCGCTCGCGCGGGCGAGCGAGGCAGGCCTGCCGTTGGCGCGTGAACTTGAAGCTCGAGCGCCCGCAGCTCGCCCAGGCGATCGACGCAGCCCCGGGCTTCCTGGATGCCGCTGATGTTGCGCTCGACCACACCGTGCCGACGCTTGCGCTCACGCGGCGCCTCCTGGTCGCGGGCACGCCGACGATCAAGGCGGACCCAAAGCGAGTCGTCACCGGTCGCGTTCGACCTGGCTCCCGCCATTTCCAACCTCCTGACCGGAATTCTCGGCGACGACAACACCATCAAATCCCTTTTCGGAGACGACTGCGGGCGGAACCGGACCCGGCACTCTCGATGGGTTCGGGCTGGGCGCCGTTTCCGTCGAGCCAGGAAACCAGCAGGGCTATCCGGCCGACAACGTAAATCGCAACTTCTTTCGCATCTCGGCGGTCTTCAACTGCACGATGTTCGGCGTCCCCGTCGAACCAGGGCTGCCTCGGCGGCGTCCTCGAACCCGCGGCGCGCGTCGGGAAACGGAGAAGGATGCGCGAACGGGCGGGGAGGCCCACGCACGAAACGGGGCGGACCGCCTCAGCCGGCGAGACCGGCGGCCTTCCGGACTCTCCGGGGCTCGGCGGCGGCCTGGACCTTGGAGGACTTCCTCGACGATCCGCCGTCGCCTGGCCGGCGTCGGCGGTGGCAAGGCAAGCACGACGGAGCCAAGGGAGGCCCACCCGAGAAACGACGGCGGCACAAGACATCCTCGACTTCCTCTTCGAGCCATGAGCGGCCCGACGCGAGGACAGGGCTGAGCGCGCGGCGTCGAGAGGTTCACCTCCCGGCTGGACCGCCACCGAACGCATCCTTGGCCTGATCGTCCTGGGCGTCGGCGCGTTCCTCGGCTACGTGGCGTTCATCTCGACTACCGGCCCGCCCTTCCAGTCCGAAGTACGACATCAAGGTGAACCTGCCGGCCGACGCACCCGTCGTGCGGGAGGGGCAGGCGGTGCGGATCGGCGGCAAGCTCGCAGGACTCATCTCGCAGGTCGAGCCAGACCGCGAAGAAGGCGGCACGACGGTCACGGCCAACATCACGAAGACCGAGTTCCGGCCGCTTGCCCGAGGACACCCAGGCGTACGTACGGGTCCACTCGATCGTCTATGAGACCTACCTGGAGCTTCTGCCCGGCCAATCCCAGACTGATCTCGGGACCGGCGACTCCATCGGGACTCGCCGCGACATCGGGCACCGACCTCCTTGAGGTCGTGCAGCTGTTCGACGCCAAGGCTCGCGAGTCACTGAGCAAGACGACCGTCAACGCCGGCTTCGGCGTCGCGGGGCGAGGCGATGAGGTCAACGCAGTCCCTGGCGGACCTCGACGGCATTTCGCGCCGCCTCGCGGCTCAGCTCGACGCGATCACGCAGGACGACGGCGCACTCGCCGACTCGTCGAGGGCGCATCGGAGACTGCGAGCGGACTGCGCGGGGTAGCGCCCGACGACGTCGAAGCGCTGATCGGTCAGGCAACGCAACTCTCGGCACGGTCGCCGGGCGGCAGGCCGAGCTTCGCCGGACGCTGGAGCTCCTTCGACCGTTCGAGGACCAGTTCCTTCACACGGCCCCGACGGCCGAGCCGCTCTTGAACGACACCGCACGACTCGCGAACGAGCTTCAAGCCGGCCGTCGAGAGCGTTGGCGACCGCCTGCCCGACGCTCGTGCAGCTCCTTGAGACTGGGTGACACGCTCCGCGACAGACATCGTGGCGCTGACGGCCGTCGTCGATCCCGTCGCTCGAGGCCGCTCGCCCCGTTATCTACGGCCTGTTCCCGACGATGACAGGCGCTCGGCCCGCTCAACGAGGACCTCGACCAACCTCAAGGCAACCGTCGAGCCGTACAAGCAGGAGATCTCGCAGGCAGGCAAGCGCCTCGCCGATGCGACCAGCCACCTCTTCGACAAGGGCCTCCAGAGCGGAGCGCCGGCAGGCCGCGTGGTTCCGGTGCTGACGCCTCACCCGTGCATCAACCCGATCCCCGATCCCGGCGAGGCGCAGAAGGACTCATGCTGACCTCGGTCGCGGCAAGGCGCATCGCTGGCATCGCGCACCATCGTGGTTGGCGTTCTCGTCATCGTTCTCGGCGTGACGAAGCCGAATCCGTTCGCCGACAAGCACGTCCTACTGGGCGGAGTTCGACACGGCGCAGGGCCTGGGGCAGATCGATCGCGACGTGCGGATCGCGGGCGTCAAGGTGGGAACGATCGGCGAAGGTCGAGCGCGAGGGCGACGACGTGCGCGTCGAGCTGATCCTTTCCCAGGACTACGTCCTCCACGAGGACGCGCGGGTCGACATGCGCCCGCACACCCTCTTCGAGGGCTCGAACTTCGTCGACGTCTCGCCGGGCAGCCCGAGCGCGCCGGTGCTCGAAGAGGGCGACGACGATCCCGATCTCCCAGACGACCAACTACGTGACGCTCGACGAGGCGCTCCGGGTTCTCCGGCCCCAGATCCGTTCCAGCCTTCAGGACCTTGCCGAGGTTGGGCTCGAAGACTCTCAAGGGCGATGCGATCGAAGGCTTCCAGCGGACCCTGAAGGGCGCGCCCGACCTCACCAGGGCGCTTGCTCCAGCCGCGCGTGCAGCCCAGGGCACCACGCGCACCGAGCTCGAAGGGACGATCCAGGGTCTTTCGCGAACCGTCGATGAGGTGGCTGAAAAGGAGGCTGACCTCGTTCCTCTCGCGCAGCGGACCACAGCAACCGCGGCGGCTCTCACAGTCGATGGGGCCCAGCCTCTCGACGCGACGCTCGCGGTCCTTCCAGACGCGCTACGAGAGCTCCGCGAGACCGCGCCGGTCGCGACCGACCTGGTCGACCGGCTGGATCGTCTCGCGGTGGCGATCACGCCCGCCCTACCGAATCTCGCACTGGCGGCCCGCGACACGGTGCCCGTGCTCGAGCGAGCGATTCCGGTCTTGAGGCGCTCGACTCCGCTCATCCGCGACACAAGGCAGCTCGCGACGCGGCTGGGCAAGGCGAAGTCCGGGCTGCTCCAGATGTTCGAGCTCCTGCCGGCGCCTCTCAAGCGCTTCGGCGAGGCGTTCGATGTCATCAACTCCACGACGGTTCACGGCGCTCCTGCATACCGCCAGCTTTTGGCGGCGTTCGTCGGCTTCGACGGGATCTTCTCGGGCTACCAGACCCAGGCCCAAAATCCGATGTCCCCGGGGCACGCGCTGCGGATCAGCACCTACTTCTCGCCCGACGCATTCGATGGGGTCGTCCTGCCGCGTGACGCGGCGGGCTCGGTTCAGTCCGAGGACCAGACGGTCGACTGCTCGGACGTCGACGAGTGTTTCGGCGCACGCCGCGCGCGAGCTCGAGGCAGCGGGGTATTGCGAGTGAGCGCTCTGCGGAACATCGCCACCCTGCCGGCGCGGTTCGTCCGCTCGGCATGGCGCTTCGCCGACCCCAAGCTCAAGGTCGGCCGGATCCCGTTTGCCCGCACCGCTCTTCTGATTCAGCTCGCCGCCGCGGTCCTCTTCATCGGCTACACGCTGACGAAGAAGGACACGCAGCTGCCGTTCTCGGACGACCCCTACGAAGTTCAGGTGATGCTCGCCGACGCCCAGGGCCTGAACCCGGTGAAGGAGCCGGCGGCGGGCATCGCGGGAGTAAACAGCGGCAAGGTGATCGATGCGGAGGTCGCGCCGAACGGCCAGGCGCTCGTCACGCTTCGTTTCGACTCCGACATGCGCGGGCAAGATCTTCGCGGACGCGACCGCGTTCGTTCGCCCGACGAGCGTCCTGCAGACCCTGATCGTGAACGTCGATCCCGGCAGCCCAGACGCTGGCCCGCTCCCGGACGGCGAGGTGATCGATGCCGCAAACACGCGGTCCTCGGTGAGCATCGATGACCTCACAGGGCTCCTCAACGCAGACACCCAGGCGCAGACGCAGATCCTGATCTCCGAGGCATCGACCGCGCTCAAGGGCCGCGAGCCGGAGCTGCGGCAGATCCTCGCCGAGCTTGGGCGTCTCACGGATACGGCAACCCCGGTCGCGCAGGCTCTCGCCGAGCGCCGGCGTCTCCTGGTGAAGCTCACCGACAACATGGACGATCTCGTTCACCACGCTCGGGCAGCGCGGCACCCAGCTCGCCCACGCGATCGAGGCGGGTTCCGACACTCTCGCCGTCACAGCCGCTCGCGAGGACGAGTTGGCGGCGACGACGCGAGAGCTTGCGCCCGACGCTCACCGAGACCACACGCGCGCTGGGATCGACCCGGAGCTCGCGATCCTCGCTCGTGCCCGCGCTCGACGACCTCCTTCCGGTCGCGGACCAGGTCGGTCCCGCCGCGCAGAAGTTGCGCGAGCTCATCCCGAAGCTCGACGACCTCGTGACGACCGCAGACGGGCTCGTCGACGACGGCGCAAAGCCCGTGCGCGCTCTTCTCGATCGGCCTTCAGCGGCCTGCCCGGACAGGGTCCAGGAGCGACCAGGTGCCGGCGCTGCGCGAGCTCATCGACCTCGTCGACCTGCTGTTCGAGTACCGCTTCGGCCTCGTCCAGTTCGCGGAGAACATCTCGGGCGTCGCTTCGCATGAACCGCAACGCGGGCCCGTTCTCGCAGTTCGCGATCGTCAACGCCGAGCTCATCCCCGAGGGCTTCGGCTTGCCGCGGCCAGCCGCCCGGTCCAAGCGCGGCAAGCCATCCAAGCTCGGACACGAGCTTGCGGCCGTCGCTCGAGCAGACATGCGCCCAGCAACCCCGCCGCCGTGCCTCCTCCGCTTCGGCCTGCCGGGCCTGCCCGAGGAGCCGGTCCTCGACGACGTTCTCGCGGAGGAGAAGTAGATGGACCATCGAATTCCGAAGACTGGGATGGCCGTCTCGATCGGGCTCGCGGTCGCTGGCCCTGATCACCTTCCTCTTCCTCAACAACAGATTCGAGGGGCCCGATCCCACCGAGCTGCGTCACGCGACTCGTTCGAGCTGACCGCCGAGTTCGAGTCGACGAAGAAGCTTCCGACCAAGCAGCCGGTCCTCTACAAGGGCATCTCGATCGGGCGCGTCAACGGCGTCGCCTGGGATCCGGAGAAGCAGGTCTCGGTGGTCACATTCACGCTCGACGACGACTTCGAGATCCACGACGACGCGGTGCTGCAGATCGGCGAGCGAAGCCTTATCGGCGACCCGTACCTGAACCTGCTGTCGCGCGGCTCGGACGCTTCGCCGCGAGCTCGAAGTCGGGCGACGAGGTGGCGCAACACCGAGCCCAGCGTCGACTTCGACGAGGCACTCGACGTTCCTGGACGAGGAGGGCCGAGACGCACGTCAAGTCGCTGATCGGCACGGTCGGCCGAGGGCTCGGCCCGGAGGGCAACGGCGCGGCCCTGAACGGAACGGTGGGTGGCACCGCCCGGACGCTCTACGGAGCTGAACGACCTGACCATTGCAGCTTCGAGGGCCAGGCGGAGGAGTTGACAGCGCCTCGTGTCCGACGCAAGCACCGTTCTGTCCGAGATCGGAAGCCGTGAGGACAGCGTCCGCACGATCGTCTCGTCCGGGCGCGCAGACGCTCGATGCGCTTGCTCAGAACACCGAGTCGGTAGATCAGGCACTCGCCGAGTTGCCCGGCCTTCTCGAGTCGGGGCGTACCTCGCTCGCCGAGGCCGAGCCACTGATCGAGGAGGCGACGCCACTCGTGAGCCGACCTGCGCGATCTCGCGCCCGACCTGCGGGTCGCGTTCGACGACACGAGGCAGTACTCGCTCAGCCACATGATCGACCAGCTCTCCTGCGATCGTCGACGGGCTCACGCCGCTCCGCGAGGCGGCCGAGTTCCCGTCCTGAGAGACCTCGGGTTCTCCTGGTGCGCCTCCAGCCGCTGGTGAAGGCGGTCGCGCCCGCAACCCGCAACCTGGTGCCCGCCCTCGACTACCTCACTCCGCGCGTCAGGGCGATTGCCGGCCTCTACGCGCTGGTGGCGGCGAACGCAGCAGGCAAGGACAGCGTGGGTAGGTACCTGCGTTCGGGATTCTCCTTCGAGCCGGGCGAGTTCTCGGACAACCCGACTCCCGCGGACTGCGACCCGGCGACCCAAAACACTCCGCCCAACGCCGGGTATTGCTTCAACCCGTATCCGGGGCCGGATGACGCTCTCGACCCGCAGCCGTTCACAGGCGACTACCCACGGATCCTGCCGTGCAAGGTGCCGCCACGCTCAACGCCGCACAAGAAGTGCAAATAGCCGGCTGCTGAGGGACCGACTCGCGCTGTGGGTGGCGCTTCTTCGGCGCACGAGGCCCGCGAAGCGCTTGCCCAAGCGTCCCCAGATATGAATCGAAACCGGAGTTGTGGGTGCTATGCAACCCGAACCCCGGTCTCACATGTAACGCCTTGTGTCACCCTCGCCCTCGCGCAACCCATAAGCCAGCACGTATGTGGCCGACAGGAGGACGATGACTGCGACCACGGCGGGCCAGCGGAAGATGGGTAGGCCGAAAAACGCGGCCGCCAGGGCGAAGAACGCGGCGATGAGGCCCGTCATCCGGCCGCTCCGCTTGCCGGCGACGAGGGACCAGGCACCCACTGCCAAGAGCACGCCGACAATGAGGAGAATGACCCCCCAGGTGCCGAGCGCGAAGTAGAGGTCGCCGCCGACCGCGCTCGTCTCGATCTCGCTGCACATTCGCCTCGAGGCGCGCGGCTCCGGCCATCGCGCTCACGCCGAGCACCATCGTGCACCAGCCGCGAGGAGGAGAGCGGCTGCCGCGAGCCGGCTCACGCGCGGCTCTTCAGGAACTCCGCCTCCTGGCTTGCCCAGCTCCGTCACCGGCTCGTCTCCATACATCCACTCGCGGGCGATGCGGTGCCAGTTGGCGCTCGCCTCGCAGCTCGCCGAGGACGGCGAGGACCAGGAGCTCAAGCCGGCGCCCCATCAGGTGCTCGGGATTCATGTCCTGGTGGCGCATCGTGCGGAAGTGGGTCGAGCGCGGGTCGCCCGCCTGAATCGCGACGCGCTGTACGGCGTCGCGGGTGATCTGCGCCTCCTCGTCGTTCGCGTACCACCAGATCGCGTCCAGCGCGTAGGCCATGAGGTCGTCCGGGCTGACCTTCTCGGGCTGGGGCAGAAAGCCGTTTTCCGACCAGAGGCGGTGAAGCTCGCCTCAGTCGTCGCTCCGAGACCGTCGCGGCCGGTCGCCAGCTCGACCTCCATCTCGCGCTGCCCGAGCTCCTTGAACAGGCCGAAGTCGATGAAGGCGACCTTCCCGTCGGCCATGCGGATCATGTTGCCGGGGTGGGGGTCGCCCGAGAAGCTTGCGGTGGCGGTACATCGAGCCGAAGTAGAAGCGGTAGACGATCTCGCCGATCCGGTCGCGCTCCTCCTGCGATCCGGAGGTGAGCTGCTCGAAGCGGTCGCCCTCGACGAACTCGGTGACGATCACCCGCTCGCGGCACATCTCGGTCACGACCGGCGGGATGTAGATGAACGGATGGCCGCGGTAGAGCCGGGCGAGCGTGCGGTGGTTCGACGCCTCCAGCTCGTAGTCGAGCTCCTCGATGATCCGCGCCCGGATCTCGTCGGCGACGGCCTTCACGTCCATCTGCGGCGTGATGCGCTTGGCGAGCCGCATCAGCATCCCGAGGTTCTGCATGTCGGCGCGGACCGCGTCGTTCACGCCCGGGTACTGGACCTTGATCGCGACGTCGCGCCCGTCGTGGAGGCGCCCGCGGTAGACCTGGCCGATCGACGCCGCGGCGATCGGCGCCGGGTCGAGCTCGGCGAACGCCTTCGAGGGCGGCTGCGCCCAGCTCCTCCTCGATCACCTTCGACATCTGCTCGAAGGAGACGGTCGGCGCCGAGTCGCGGAGCGCGGCGAGCTTTGCCTGGAACTCCTCCTGGTACTCCTCGGGCACGAGACCGAGGTCGACGAACGAGAGCACCTGGCCGACCTTCATCGCCGCGCCCTTCATGCCGCCGAGGACGGTCACGATCTGCTCGGCGGTCTCGATCTGGCGCCGCTCGAGCGCCTTGTCGGAGCTCTCGTGCGAGCGCATCACGTTCGCCGCCTTGGTTCCGGCCTGCCGGACAGCGACGTTCGCCGTTGCGCGGCCGATCTTCGCCATCCGCGAGATGCGGCTTGTCGGAAGCTTCTCGTCGGCCATCGCGCGGCATCTTCGCAGGCGCTGGCATGGGAACGCATTAGACTCGCCGCGCGTTCATACGGCCGTGTGGTCAAGGGAAGTCCGGTGAAAATCCGGCGCGGTCCCGCCACTGTGACCGGCGAAGCGCATCGCACCGCATCGGAACAAGAGTATGCGAGCCACTGGGAGCCACACACGGCGACCGGGAAGGCGCGACAGGCGTAGGCCGGAAGCCAGGAGACCTGCCGCTCGTTAGCCAACCCAACGACCCCCGAGGAAAGGGGTGGCTCATCTCATGAGAAAGCTCATCAGCGCCTGTCATCGGCGTAATTCTGCAACGATGGTCCTGCTCCTGGCGCCCGGCGCAGCACAGGCCAGGTCCAAGTACGCGGATGTCCGCGTTGTCACGAACGCCGGCGACACGCTCGCCGAGCATCGCCAGTACACGGATGACGTAAAGGTCAAGGCATCGGAGGAAGCCGACTGCTTCGGCCCTTCGAATCCCTCATCGAACAAGAAGTACAAGCTGACGCAGTCCGACGCTTCTGGGCGCGCTGATCGACGCCTCGTCGAGCGACCACGATCTCAAGCCCCTTTCGATCACCGACGCGTTCGTCGACGACGGGTTCGGCTTTGGCGTTTGCGATATCGGCGGCATCGAGACCGACGGGTTCTCGTACTGGTACTCGTCGGTCGAACTACGTCGGCGCATCGACCGGCCCCGACCTGATCCCCGTCAAGAACGGCGACGTCAACACCTGGTACCTGACAACCGGCGACGAATCGGGCTTTCCCATGAGCTCGTGGTCAAGGCGCCTGCTCGCGTCACCGCCGGCCAGGATTTCACCATCAAGGTGACCCGCTTCCTTTCGGACGGCTCGAAGGAGCCCGCCGAGGGCGTCACGGTTACGGGCGGCTCTGGCGGCACGACGGGGCCCGATGGCACCGTGGACGTCTCGGTACCGGAGGGAACGACGAGGCTTGGCGCAACGGGTGAGAGCGACGACATCCCGGCCGCGGCTGCGAGCGTGTGCGCGGCGCCGATGGCTTCGCTTTGTCCCCGTCACGTCGGAATCGAGATCGCGGGCAGCCCAGGTGACGACGAGATCGTCGGCACCCGTGGCGCCGACACGATCGAGTGCGGCAGGGGTCACGACGTGGTCCGGAAGGCGCAGAAGTCGGACGAGATCGCGAACGACTGCGAAAAGGTGAAGCGAGGGTAGGCATGCAGTCGGCCCGCACACTCGTGCCGGCGTTTGTGGCCCTCGCGGCCGCGACGCTCGGCACGGGTTGCGGGCTCGGTCCGGGCGACTCCTCGAAGGGCGATGTCACCCTCACCGTGACCCGGGACTACGGCGCAGAGGTCGTTCTCGACGCGGAGGAAGCGGACCCGGCAGAGTCCGAGACCGTTCTGCGAATGCTCGACCGCGAGGCCGACATAACCACGCGCTACGGGGGTGGCTTCGTCCAGTCGATCGAAGGGATCGAAGGAACGTTCGAAGGCGATCGCAGCCTTGACTGGTTCTTCTACGTGAACGGAATCGAATCTCCGGTCGGGTCGGCGGACCGGCCGGTGAAGGGCGGAGACAGGGTCTGGTGGGACTATCGGGACTGGACCGAGGCCATGAGGGTGCCGGCGGTCGTTGGGTCCTGGCCGGAGCCGTTCCTACAGGCGTCCGCCGGCAAGGATCGACTCCCGGTGCGGGTCGTCTGCGCGGGCAGGCTCCCGCCATGTGATGCGGCACAGGACGCGCTGGCCGACGCCGGAGTCAGCTCAACCGTCATGGACATCCGCGAGGAGGACGACGGGGATGCGTTGAGGCTGATCGTTGGGGAGTGGAACGCCGTCTCAAACGAACCGGCCGTCAAGCTCCTCGGGCGGGCTCCTGATACGAGTGGCGTGTTCGCGCGGTTCGACGGCGGCGAACTGACACTGCTCGACCAGCGCGGAGAAGTCATGGGATCGGCCGAGGGCGTGGTTGCCGCCACTCGCAACGGCGAGGATCCGCCCACATGGATCGTTACCGGCATGAGCCCTGACGGTGTCGTCGATGCCGTCGGTCTCCTCAGCGATGAAGTCTTGACGGACAACTACGCGGTTGCAAGCTCCGGCGGCAAATCCGTTCCATTGCCAGTGGGGGACGAGGCGCCATGATCGCGGCGCTCACCTACGTGCCGCGCCGCAATCCGCTGTCGCGAGCCGGCGTACCGGCGGCGAGCTGTTATCTCCTCGTGTTCGCCGCGATCGCCTGCGTGTTCTCCAACCCCGTGGTGCTCGCCGCAGACGCGCTTGCGGTTGTCGTGGTGGGCTCGTCGGCGGGCGCGGGCAGAGCCCTGGCCGTCTCGCTTCGCTTTGCCGCCTCGCTGGGCGTCCTCATGATCGTCACGAATGCGATCGCTTCGCAGCGAGGCGACACGGTCCTGGTCCGAGGCCCGGACCTGCCCATCCTGGGAACGATCGACATCAGCGCCGAGGCAATTGCCGAGGGCGGGATCCTCGCGCTCCGCGTGGCGACGGTGATCGCCGCCGGCGCCGTCTTCTCGGCCGCCATCGATCCCGACCGCGTGCTCCGGCTGGTACGGCCCCTGGCGCGACGCTCGGCCCTCACAGCGACGCTAGTGGTGCGGCTGGTACCGCTGGCCGCAGCCGATCACGCCCGCCTGCGAGAGGCCGGCGAACTGCGCGGTCCGGCCGCGGCGCCCGTTTCCCGGCCGGCCATGCTTCGCCGCCTGGTCGCCGGCTCGCTGGAGCGAGCCTCCGATGCGGCGGCGACCCTCGAACTCCACGGCTACACGGGAACGGCGCCCGGAAGGGCACGCAGGGCTCCACGCTCTCCCGTCGACTTCTTCTTTTGGTTCGCAACGTCGGCCATCGCAGTCGCGGCCACGCTTGTCATCGCCGGCCAGGCGGCTACCTACGAAAGCTACCCGCAGATTGATATGGAGTTGAGCGCCGGTGCCCTCGCGCTCGCCCTGAGCCTGCCGATCGTGGCAAGCCTTCCCTTCGTTGCCGAGAGGGTCCGCCGGTGAGCGATCCCGTGCTGCGCCTCAGCTGTTTCTCCTATCGCTATCCGGGGTCGGCGGCTCCTTCGCTCCGGGACATCGACCTCGAAGTCGAGCAGGGCGACTTCGTCGTTCTTGCAGGTCGCTCGGCAGCCGGCAAGTCGTCGCTCCTGCGGGTTGCCTGCGGTTTGATCCCACACTTCCACGGCGGCGAGGCGGCCGGAGACGCGTCGATCTGCGGCATGGACCTGCGAGACCACGGCCCAGCCAAGCTCGGAGGGGTCGTTGGGCTGGTTGCCCAGGACCCCGAGACCCAGGTGGTGGCCTCCACTGTCCGCGGCGAGCTCGAGCTGCCACTGGAGATCGCCGGGGAAGCGGCGGCATCTCGTGCCAGGGCTGTCGAGGAGGCAAGTCTGGCCCTGGGTGTCGGCCACCTGCTCGATCGCTCGACCTCGACGCTCTCAGGCGGCGAGCTTCAACGCGTCGCGCTTGCATCCGCTCTCGTCGGACGTCCGCGCCTGGTCCTCCTGGATGAGCCGACTTCGCAACTGGACCCCGTCGCCGGCGACGAGTTGATCGGTCTTCTCAGGCGCCTGAACGAGGAGTGGGGAACCACCATCGTGCTTGCCGAACACCGCCTTGAGCGCTGCCTTCCGGCCGCGGACCGGGTCGTGGCGATGGCGGAGGGGAGGATCGCATTCGACGGCCGGCCGCGCGACTACCTGGGCTGGGCGCTCGAGTCCGATTCGGCTCTCGCAACCCCGCTGGCGCGGCTCTTCGACGGAGCCGGCATGCGGCCGGTTCCGGTGAGCGTGAAGGAGGCTCGAACCCGCCTCGGGGCGCTGTCTGGCGCCGACGCCGACAAGCCTGTTCAGCCGAGCCTGGGGGACCGCACCCGGCGCAAGGGCGAGGCTCTCGACATCAAGCGCCTGTGGGTAGAGCTCGACCGCGGCGAGGGACCGGTAGACGTGATCCGGGATGCCTCTCTGCGTATCGACCCTGGGGAGGTGGTTGCGCTCATGGGCCGAAACGGCGCCGGCAAGTCAACGCTCCTGCGCTCGGTCGCCGGGCTCGTGAAGCCTCGGCGTGGCAGGGCGGTTGCGGCGGGCGAGTGGGCGATGGTCCCGCAGTCACCAGGCGACATGCTCGTGCGCGAGCGGGTCGGCGACGAGCTGCCGGGTGCGGAAGGCGAGGCGGCCCTCGCCGCGGTGGGCCTGTCCGCAGCTGTGGACGCGGACCCGCGCGACCTCTCCGGCGGTGAGCGGCAGCGTCTGGCGCTTGCGATCGCGATGGCGGGCCGAGCCGAGCGCGGGCTTCCGGGCCTCGTCTGCCTCGACGAGCCCACCCGCGGCATGGACACGGCCCGAAAGCACGAGCTGGCTGCAGACCTGAAGGAGATGGCCCTTGGCGGCCCGGCGATCCTGGTTGCCACTCACGATGTCGAGTTTGCGGCGACGCTCGCGGAGCGAGTGGTGCTGATGGGCGAGGGGGAGATCCTGGCTGACGGCTCGGCATCCGAGATCCTCTCGGGCGGCTGGTACTTCGCAACTGAGGTGGCACGGGCCCTCGGCGCCGGCGGCCCGATCACCCCCGAGCGGGGCGCCGAGATCCTGCGTGAGTGGGTGGGTGCCTGATGGACTGGCGCCTCTCGGTCACGCTGGGGCTGCTTGCCGTGATCCTGACCGGCTTTGCCTGGTACGAGCGCTCGCGCCCAAGCTCGCGCGTGGTCGCCATCGTCGCCGCGCTCACCGCGCTGGCAGTGGCAGGCCGACTCGTCTTCACCCCCATCCCGAACGTCGTCGCGACCACCGATATCGCACTCCTCACCGGCTACGCCCTGGGCGGCGCTCCCGGCTTTGCGGTGGGTGCCCTCGCCGCTCCGATCTCGAACATCTGGCTCGGACAGGGACCGTGGACCCCATGGCAGATGGCCGGCTGGGGCCTCGCCGGTCTCGTCGGCGCAGGTCTGGCGGCTGCGTCGGGGCGCCGGCTCGGACGCCTGCCGCTGGCACTGGCATGCGCGGGTATGGGTCTCGCGTACGGAGCGCTCTTGGACCTTTCGGTGATGGTCACCTACGGAGGCGAGCAGTCGCTCGATCGCTATCTCACCCTGTCCGCGCGCGGCGTCCCCTTCAACTTCGCCCACGCCCTGGGCAACTTTGCGATCGCGCTGGCGGCCGGCCCAGCCCTGGTTCGCATGATCGCCCGCTACCGGGAGCGACTCACCTTCACCTGGCACCCTGGCGGCGCAATCCCGGCGCTCCTGGGGGCGGTCGTTCTGGCGACGTCATTCGCAAGCCCGCAGGAAGCGCACGCGGATTTCGCTGACGCTCGTTCGTTCCTTCTCCGAAATCAGAACCCGGACGGCGGATTCGCGGCGAGCGCGGGCCAGCCGTCGTCTGCCGCGATGACGACGTGGGCCGCCCTCGGCCTCGAAGCGGCGGGCGTCAACCCACTCGACGCGACGAATGGCGGCAGGTCGCCGATCGACTTCCTGCGCCGCGCGAAGATCACCTCGGCAACCGATCTGGAGCGGACCATCCTGGCCCTCGAAGCCGCGGGAATCGACTCGCGCTCGTTCGAGGGCCATGACCTCGTCGCTCAGCTGCGCGCGAAGCGCCAGGGCGACGGCTCGTGGGAGGGCCAGGTGAACATCACCGCATTCGGGATCCTCGCGCTCCGAGCAGCAGGCCAGAGTGACGTCGGAGAGTCGGCCGGCTGGCTTCGCGGAGCGCAGAACTCGAACGGCGGCTGGGGCTTCGCGCCAGGCAGAGGCAGCGAGGCCGACTCAACCGGTGCGGCAATGCAGGCTTTGGGCGTGGCAGGCGGAAGCTCGAGCTCCCTCACCGACGGCGCCCGCTATCTCGCCGGGTCGCAGAAGGGGGATGGCGGCTGGACGCTCGCAGGGGGAGTCGAAAACTCGCAATCGACCGCGTGGGCCGTTCAGGGCCTTGTGGCCGCAGGCGGGCCGGGCGGCGTGATCTCGAAAGGCAACGGCTACATCGGGCGGCGGCAGTCGGGCGACGGCCACTACTCGTATTCGTCTTCGTCCGACCAGACACCGATCTGGGTGACGAGCCAGAGCCTCCTTGCGATCGCTCGCGAGCCCTTTCCGATCGCCACCGTGCCGAGAGCGCCGAAAAGCGCGCCTGGCGAGTCCGGCGGCGGCGCGGATGACGGGTCCAGCTCGAGCTCTTCGGACCTCGGCGCCGGCCCGGAAAGCGCGAAGCGGGGGCGCGGAGCCACGCAGAAGAAGGACGGCCACGACAGGGCGGACGGGGATTCGGTGGATGGGACGGCAGGTGGGAAGACTGAGCCCGCAGTCGATCTTGAAGACACAGTCGTCGCCGAGTCGGCCTCGAGCGAGGAGGCCCGGGATGAGGGGCTCTCGGGTGGCGAGAAAGCCGGGATCGCCCTTGGCGCGCTCGCCCTCATCCTGGCCGGTGGCTATCTGTGGAATCGACGGGCGCTCTAGCTTTACTCGGGTGGACGTCCAGAAAGCCATTTGCACACGCCCTACGCATCAGGCGTACAGGCCGCAGCCCGCGCCCGAGCGGCCCGGCCCGATGGCCGTCGTGTCGTACCTCGGCTAGGAATACGGTTCGGCGGATGCTCTCGAGACCCGACGCGCTCCAGGCCCTGAAGAACGAGGAGTTCGACGTCATCGTGATCGGTGGCGGCGTGACCGGGGCCGGCGTTGCCTTCGACGCCGCGTCGCGCGGTTACTCGGTCGCGATCATCGAAAAGGCCGACTGGGCCTCGGGCACCTCAAGCCGCTCGTCGAAGATGGTTCACGGAGGTCTTCGTTACCTGCAGAACTTCGACGTCGGCCTTGTTCGCGAAGCGCTGGTCGAGCGCCAGTTGATGGTGAAGATGGCGCCGCACCTGGTGTATCCGACTCCCTTTCTCGTGCCGAGCCTCGGCGAAGGCAAGAAGAACCGCCTGATCGGAATCGGCCTCAACATGTACGACGTCATGGCGACGACGCGCGTGGGGTCCTCGCGACGGGAGCGAAAGCGCGAAACCGCGCTTCGCGGCGAAGGCTCAGAAGAGGCGCCCGATCCCGCGCTCTGGTCGCCTGATCGCCACCGCACGATCTCTGGCGAAGAGGCGGCGGAGCGCGTTCCCGCGCTCGCGCCCCTCGATCCGCGCGAGGCGTACCTCTTCTATGACTGCCAGACCGACGACGCCCGCCTGGTTCTCACGATTCTCGGCGAGGCGGAGCGCTTCGGAGCGGTTTCGCTGAACGGCATCGAGGTGAAGAGCCTCCTCGAGGATGGCGCGAAGGCCACGGGTGTCGCGTGCCGCGAGGGGGCCACCGGCGAAGAATTCGAGGTGAGGGCGGCGAATGTCATCAACGCCACGGGCGTGTGGGCCGATCGCATCCGTCCGGACGAAATCCACGACGAGGCGGAGGTGCCGCGCATCGCTCCGAGCCGTGGCACCCACATCACCGTGTCGCAGAACGACCTTCCGATCGGGTCGGCGGCCTGCATCGTTCCGGCGGGCGAGGACCGCACGATCTTCGCTCTCCCGTGGTACGGCCGCACGCTCATCGGCACCACTGATCGCGACTACGAGGGAGATCTCTCGCACATCGAACCGTCCAGCGACGACATCGACTACCTCCTGGACGCGGTCAACGCCTTCTTCTCCGTAGACATTGGGCGCGACAGGATCACCGGCGCGTACGCGGGTGTCCGTCCCTTGATCTCAACGGGCGACCCGCGCAAGTCCGTCGACATCTCGCGCAAGGCGGAGCTCTACGAGACCTCGTCGGGAATGCTCACGATCACCGGCGGCAAGCTCACCACATGGCGTCGCATGGCCAAGCACGTGGTCGATCGCATGGTCGAGCGGGAGGGGCGCCAGGCCCCATGTCGCACGGCCGATCTGCCGCTGGGCATGCCGGCCGACGACATGGATCTCGAGGCCCTGGACGATCTCGGCGTCGAGGTCCACTCCGGTCTCGAGGCGCTCCTGCGCTTCCGCTACGGGCAGTTCTCGGCGCAAGGTCCTGAAGCTCGCGGTCGAGGACACGTCCCTTGCCAAGCCGATCGTCGACGGCATGCCGGACATCCTTGCCGAGGCCGTGGTCGCCGCACGCTTCGAGCAAGCGCGCTCGGTTGGGGACGTGCTGCTCCGCCGGACTCGCCTCGGGCATCCTCGCCGCGCCCCAGCTCCGCACCGCCCAGGCCGTGCGGCCGAGTCGCCGAGGCGCTCGGGGAGGAGCTGGGCTGGTCGCAAGCCGAAGTCGCAAAATCCGCGGAGGACTGGGTTACCGAGGCTGCCGCCGAGGGCGTGGACCCCGCCGCATCGGCGTAGGGCGTCGATCGGTGAACGGAACTTGGGAAGTCGACGTTGTTTGGAGGAAGACTTGAGGCTCTTCATCGACACCGGATCGGTCGCAGAGGTCGAGGAGATCGCGAAGTGGGGGATCCTCGCCGGCGCGACGACCAACCCTTCCCTGCTCGCCAAGGAAGACGGCGATCCGGGCGACATCGTCAAGCGCATCTGCGACCTGGCGGACGGGCCGACCTCGGCCGAGGTCGTTTCCGAAGACGGCCGGGGATGATCGCCGAGGGACGCGCCCTCGCCGAGCTTCACGAGCACGTCGTGGTGAAGGTGCCGTTCTGCAAGGAGGGCCTCGAGGCGACGCACGCGCTCACTTCCGACGGCATCCCGGTGAACATGACGCTGGTCTTCTCACCGAACCAGGCGCTGCTGGCGGCCGGCGCCGGCGCGACCTACGTCTCTTGCTTCATGGGCCGCCTCGATGACATCTCGGTCGACTCGACCGCCGTCGTCAAGGAGATCGTCGACTGCTTCCGAGCCGGCGGTGTGACCTCGCAGATCATCGCTGCGTCAATCCGCCACCCCGAGCATGTGGTCACTTCGGCCAAGCTCGGATGCGAGATCGCGACGGTCCCGTCCAAGGTGCTCCGGCAGATGCTCGATCACCCGCTGACCACTTCCGGGGCGCCGAGAAGTTCAAGGAGGACTGGGAGACGCGCCCCGAGTTCGGCGAGTGGCTCAAGGCGCTTGTCGAGGCGCGCGCCGTCCCGGAAACCCGGCACACGCCGGTTTCGCGCCAAAGCGCTCATAGATAGACATATTACCGGCACACGCCGTTTCGCGCTATAGCGCTCATAGATAACTCCGCTCGGTTACATTGCCGCTTCGTGGCTGAGACTGAGGACCTGACACGAACTTCATCTCGCCGATCTGCACGCGCAGGCGCCGCCGAGGCCGGGATCAACGGCTACCGCATGCTCGGCCGCGAGCAGCTTGATCGCCGAGATGGAGCCGGCGGGAGGACGAAGCGCTCGCGGTGGCCCCGCCGCAAGGCACCGCAGGTCGACCAGAGTCGGAGACCGACGAGCTCAAGATCGTGACGGTGCCGATCGGCGACGCCGCAGAGCTCCGACGCCGACGAAGCGCGGAGATGAGGCGCCCTCAGAGCCGAAGCCGCCCCGTCGCCGAGGCCGCCGAGGCGGCCGCGGGCGTGGCGGCCGCGGAGGAGCGGCGGCGGACGCAATCGCGAGTCGCTCGACCGGGAGCCGCGAGGAACGCGCCGACCCCGCAGACGAGGAGACCGAGGAGATCACCGGCATCCTCGAGATCACTCGCCAGCGCCACGGCTTCCTGCCGTCGAGGGTTCCGACGACGACGTCTACGTCTCGGCTTCCCAGGTGCGGCGCTGCGAGATGAAGGACGGCGACGAGGTGACCGGGCCTGCGCGAGCGCCGCGCCGCGGTGAGCGCCACCGCGCGCTGGTTCGCGTGCTCCAGGTGAACGGCGAAGAGCCGGTCGCTGCGCCCGCCGCGAAGAAGCGCGGCGGCGGAGGAGGTGGCGGCGCGGGAGCTGCCAAAGCCGACGCGGTTCGACTCGCTCACGCCTGTGCCGCCCACACGCCGGATCGAGCTTCCAGAAGACGCGAGCGAGCTGGTGCGTGCCGCTGACCTGCTTGGCGCCGCTTGCATTCGGTCAGCGAGTGCTCGTCAAGGCCGCGCCCCGCTCGGGTCGCACGACCCTTCTGCGTGAGCTTGCGCAGGCGCTCGGCATCGGTCGAGGGCGCTCGAGGTCACGATCCTCCTGATCGATGAGCGGCCTGAGGAAGTGGCGGCCTGGAAGGACGCCGTCACCGGGTGCCGACCTGTGCGCTCGCGCCGGCCGACCTACCCGCCGAAAGACCAGGTCAAGCTTGCTCGCTCCGCGCGTCGAGGGCGCTCGAAAGCAGGCTCAGGATGGCGCCGACGCCGTCCTTCTGTGCGATTCGCTCAGCCGCCTGGCCGTCGCTGCCGACGGGGTCGACGACGTGAAGAAGCTGTTCGGCTCCGGCCGCGAGCTGGACGAGGAGGACGCCGGTTCGCTCACCGTCATCGCAACGACTCTGGGTGAGAGGGACGATGAGGCCTCGGCCGAAAAGGCGGTGCAGACCACCGAGACGTCGCTGATCGCGCTCGACGCGAGCCTCGCCGCCGAGGGCATCTCCCCGGCGCTTCGGTTTCGGCGAATGCCGCGCCGTCGGCGAGGACAAGATCCTCTCCGCGGACGAGATGGACGGCCTCCGCCGAGCTGCGCTCGAACCTCTCAGAGCTGGTCGCGCCGAGGCTGCCGGCGTCAGCCGCCAGCTCCTCGAGTCCGCGAGTTCGAACGCGAACGTCCTGAAGCATCTGGGCTAGGCCCTAGCGCCGGTACGCGAGGCGGGCCCAGGAGGGCTCGCGGGAGAGCTCGATCGGCTCTGCGTCACGCTCGGGCTGGACGTAGCCGAACGTGTGGTTGGTCTCGTCGAAGACGATGTCGAGCTCGCCTTCCTTGACGCGCTGGTCGAGCCAGGCACCGCGGAAGACGAGTCGGCGAAGCCAGTGCACGAGGCTGCGGTTCGAAGGGCCCGACGAGCTCAGTCCAGTTCTCGTTGATGTGCTCGCCGAGGGTGGAGTAGGGCTCGCGGATCTCGCCGTTGACAGCCAGTTCGAGCAGATCGTGGAGCTCATCGGAGGCAAGCCCGTGATCGACGAAGTCGAGCTTCACCGCGGCCTGCTCTACGCGCTGCGCAAAGTCCTCTTCGTTGAACGAGAACCGGAGCTCTCCGTACTCGAGCACGTAGTCCGATCCTGATTCGTAGTTCCCCCTGCGGGTTGCCTTCTCCATGTGCGCGGCATCTTGTCGCACCCGGCGCCCTCGGGGCTCTCCGCCTCCGAGCCTGAAAGAGGGTTTGCACTTCCAGCGTCGAACTGGCCATTCACGTAGGCGCCGGGGGCGCGCTTCGCTGCGGCGGGGTTGTCTCAGTCATGAGCGATCTCATCGACGCCCCAGCGCAGACATTCCCTTCCATCGAGCCGCTCGGCGTGGTCATAGTCGCCGAGGACGACGAAGCGACGCTCGAGCTGCTCTGCGATCACCTGACCGCGGATCGCTTTGAGGTGATCCCGGCCTCGAGTGCTTCGGACGCACTTCGGCAGTGTCACTACCGCAGCCCGGACCTGCTCATCCTGGACCTGGGCCTGCCGGACGCCTCAGGTCTCGACGTGCTTCGAGAGATTCGCCGCACCGAGGGCTCGACCGGGCGCTACGACGCTGACCTGCCGATCGTCGTGCTGAGCGGGCGAGCGACAGAGGTGGACAGGGTTCGCGGTCTTGTCGCCGGCGCCGACGACTACCTGGCAAAGCCCTTCCATTTCCCGGAGCTCCTCGCCCGGATCCAGGCTGTGATGCGCCGCCGTCAGGATCGCCGATCCGGGCCGGTCCGGGTTGGCGATCTCAGCATCGATCCCTCTCGCCGGCGGGTGTCGGTCGACGGACAGCAGATCGACCTGGCGAACAAGGAGTACGAGCTCCTGCTCGCGCTCGCGTCGAATCCAAGCCATGTCTTCACGAAGCAGGAGCTCCTTCGCGACGTGTGGGGCTTTCGGACAATGGGCAGGACCAGGACGCTCGACTCGCACGCAAGCCGACTGCGACGGAAGCTCGACCCGGAGGGATCTCGGTTCGTCGTCAACGTCTGGGGGGTCGGCTACCGCCTCCTTCCGTCGGCATGACGGGCCTCGTGTCTGCTGAGAACGTTGTTGCCGCATGGCCGCTCGCGGCTTCCATGGCCGTGGTCGTGGTGGGCGAGCGGGTGCGCGACGCTCGCCGGCGCCGTTCACTCAACGAATGCCTTCACGAGCTCCGCCGCCCGCTCCAGGCGCTGGCGCTCGAATCGAAGGAGCGGCCCAGCGACGCGCCCTCGCCGCTGGAGCTGGCGCTTGCCGCTCTGCGTGATCTGGACCGCGAGGTGAACGGCGAGGCAGCCGATTTCTGCCGGCGCCCGGTCGAGGCGCGGATGCTCGCGATCGCCGCGTGTGAGCGCTGGCGGGTCCGGGCGGGCGCGGTGGGAAGGCGCATCAGCGTGCGCTGGCGCTGCGGCGAGGTCCTGGCTGACGTCGACCCCATGCGTGTATCCCAGGCGCTCGACAACCTGATCGCCAACGCGCTCGAGCACGGGGGAGGCCCGATAACGATCGAGGGCGCGAGGTACCGGGATCGCATCGACCTGATCGTCCGAGACGCCGGCGGCGCGAGATCCGAGCGCGTTCGCAGCCACGCGGATCCCCGGCGTGGTCACGGGCTGCGGATCACGCGAACCCTTGCGCGCGGCACCGGCGGGCACCTGCGCGTGCGCAGTGGCGCGGGAGGGGGAACGGTCGCATCGCTCGTTCTGCGCGTGGCGCCGTCACGTCCGCGGTCCGCCGGCTCGTCCCATCACAGGTGAAGAGCCGGGCAAGGGCGGCGGCGTTCGCGGTTGGCGCTCTCGTGTGTGCGCTTCTCTCGGCTGCGGTTTCGAGCTCCGGCGGAGGGTCGCAGGACGAGGGCTATGGGCCGCTTACAGCCGTCGTGGTGACCTCGGAAACGCTTGAGCGAGGCGTCGTGATCGGTCAGGGCGAGGTCAAGCGGCTTGAGGAGCGGCGGGTTCCCCAATCGTTCGTCCCACCGGACGCCGTCTCGACCCCCGCGGAGGCGCTGGGGCGAAAGCTCGGAGTGCCTCTTCCCGCGGGTTCTTATGTCACCGTCTCGTCGTTCGACGTCAGGGCTCCGCGGGCAGCGCGACCACGACAGCCACCGCAAGGAACTACCCCGGTCGAGATCACGGTCACCGGCGCGGGCGCGCTAGCGTTGGCTCGCACCGATCCCGGCGACAGCGTCGACGTGATCGTGGCGGGAGACTCAGCTCCCGGGCCGAGCCGGGCGCGCACCTACGTCGCGGCACGAGGCGTGCCGCTCCTCACCCTTCGCGAGGCTCAGCCCGAGCCGGGCGCCGAAGAAAGCTGGAAGGCAACCCTGGCCTTGACAAGAGCGCAAGCGCTGAAGCTCATCCGCGCGGAAAGCGAGGGCGCACAGGTGCGCCTCTTGGCGGCCTGACCGCCGACGGTCAAATCTCCAGGCGCGAGTCTTCGAGATCCAGTTCGCGCTCGATCCGGCGCATCACGTCGTCGTTGATGCGCCCCTCATTTCGCAGCTCGATGAGCCTTGCGCGCTGTGCGTCCAGAACTTCGCGCACAAGCCGCTGGTAGTTCTCCGAACGCTCCTCAATCCCGTCGGACTCGGCGCCGTCATCGGCGAAGCGCGACTTGAAGCGGCGATGCCGGTAGTCGTAGAGGCGGCGCATCCGGTCGGCGGTCTCCTCGTGGACCCATTCCTCGACCTCGAGCTCCTCGATCCGTTCGAGCGCGGTCTGGACCACGTGTAGCCGCGCCTTGTTCTCCTCGCGCTCGAGCTGTGGGTCGGCGTCGTCCACGCCGAGGAAGCGGATGAGCGGCGGCAACGTGAGCCCCTGGATCAGCAGCGTTCCCATGATCACCGAGAAGGCCAGAAAGATGATCTCTTCGCGCTCGGGAAAGGCCCCGCCTCCGTCGACCGTCAGAGGGACCGCGAGCGCTGCCGCAAGCGTCACCGCGCCGCGCATGCCGGTCCATGCCACGAGCAGGGTGATTTGCCACGGGGGTGGAGTGGGTCGTCCTCGCGGAAGCGGCGGAAAAGGAATCGCGGCACATAGGTGAACGGGAAGACCCACAGCATGCGAATCGCCATCACCGACACGGCAATGAGCGCGCCGTCCGCGATCAGGGAGCCGAGATCGCCCTCCTGAAGGCCGTCGACGATGAGGGGCAGCTGCAGACCCACCAGGACGAAGAGCGCAGAGTTGAGGAGGAACACCAGGATCTCCCAGACCCCGTTTCCCTGGATGCGCGTGGTCGGAGTCGTGAGCTCAGAGGTCAGACGACCCATGTAGACGCCTACGGTCACGGCTGCCAGGACGCCCGAGACACCGATTGCCTCGGCAGGTAGGTAGGCGAAGTAGGAGGTGATGAGCGCGATCGTGATCTCGACGGGCGGGTTTTCGAGCCTGCGGCGGATCGCACGCGATGACCGCGCCGACACCGATTCCGACCGCGACTCCGCCGACCGCATTCACAACGAAGTCGCCGGTCGCGTCCACCATGCTGAAGCTGCCGGTGACCACGGCGGCGATCGCGAACTTGTACGCGACCAGCGCGGTGCCGTCGTTGATGAGACTCTCGCCCTCGACGATCGAGACGATCCGGCTCGGGACCCCGAGCTGACGGCCGATCGATGTTGCCGCAACGGGATCGGTCGGCGAGACGATCGCGCCGAGCACGAACGCGGGCTCCCAGGCGAATCCGAGTACGACGTGGGCGATGAGCGCGACACCCACCATCGTCGCCAGCACGAGCCCCACGGAAAGCACCGATATCGGCCACACGTTTCGCCGCAGCTCGCGGAGCGGGGTGAAGAACGCGGCCGCGTAGAGGAGGGGCGGGAGGAGGATGAGCAGCACGAGGTCCGGCTCGAGAGCGACCTGGGGCGCCCCCGGCATCAAACCGAGCGCAGCGCCTCCGACAGCCAGGAGGATCGGATAGGGGATACGCAGGAGCTGGGCGCTGACCAGCAGTGCCACCATCGCCGCAAGGACGAGCGTGAGCGAGAGCTCGAGGTCCATCGGCGGTCAGCCGGCGAGAGCGGCTTGGAAGGCCGTCAGTGCCCGGTCCCCTGAGAGCGCGAAGACGACACGCTCGAGTTGGCTGCCGTCCGCCAGATGGCGATTCACTTCCTCGACCTCGATGCGGGCCGCGTCTTCGAGTGGAAAGCCGCCTACACCTGTGCCGAACGCGACGAGGGCGAGCGAGTGGCAGCCCAGTTCATCCGCCACCCGGAGCGCAGATGCGGTCGCCTCGCGGATGATCTCGGCGGAGGTCGGCCCTCCGAGCTCCATCGTTGCGGCATGGATAACCCATTTCGACGGTAGATCGCCAGCTTCGGTGGAGACCGCGGCGCCCAGCTCGATCGGCGCCTGGGCGTCGGACTGATCCTGGATCGATCGCCCCCCGGCACGAACGATCGCCCCCGCGACTCCGCCGCCGTGAACGAGCGCGGTGTTCGCGGCGTTCGCGATGGCGTCCACCTCGAGCGTCGTGATGTCTGCCTGTAGAGCTTCGACGGTCGGCAAGGTGAGGGTCAGGCTACGTGACCGGATTGAGCGGATCGGAACCCGAGAGGACCGCGATCGCGTTACGGGCGGCGAGCGATGCCATGCCGTCGCGCGCAGTATGGGTCGCGGAGCCGATATGGGGGAGAAGGACGCAACGCGGAGCTTCGATCAGCTCCTGCGGGACGCCCGGCTCCTTTTCGAACACGTCGAGGCCCGCGGCACCGATCTGTCCGGAGCTGAGCGCCTTGGCGAGAGCCGTTGAGTCGATAAGGGTCCCGCGGGCCGTGTTCACGAGAAGCGCGGTTTCCTTCATTGCGCCGAGCTCGGATGCGCCGATCATGTGCTTCGTCTCGGCACCGCCGGGCGCGTGGAGGCTCACGACATCGGCAGCCCTGAGCAGCTCATCAAGCTCCACGTGCCGGGCGCCCAGTTCGGCTTCGGACTCGGGCTTTGCAGAGCGCGCTGTGTAGAGAACCTCACCAGCGAGCGGCCTCACAAGCTCGGCATACCGGCGGCCGATTCGCCCGAGGCCGACCACGCCGAACGTCGCGCCGGTCAACTCGAGCCCCAGCATGGCGCCAGGATCCCACCCGGTCCACTGACCGGCGCGGAGGGCTGCCTCTGCCTCATTCGCCCTGCGGGCCGCCGCCACGGTCAGGCCGAGAGCGAGCTCTGCGGTGGCGTTCGTCAGGACGCCCGGCGTATTGGTGACGATCACGTCGCGCTCACGGCACGCTTCGAGGTCGATGTTGTCGTAACCAACGGCGAAATTGGCGACAACCTTCAGCCCGGGCCCCGCGGCGTCGAGCAACTCGTGGCCGACGGGCACGGTTGGGTCGGCGATGATCGCGGCGCAGCCGCGGGCCTGCTCAAGCATGAATTCGGCGGTTGCGTCCAGGCCGCCTTCGCGCAGCTCGTAGCCCTGATCGACGAGGGGGTCGCGCCCTGCGGACAGCAGCTTGCGGCAGATCAGAACGGCTGCGCTCACGGGTCTCACGATATGCGCTTCGCGCCCGTTACCTTGAGTGCGTGTCGCGTAAAGCACTCTTCTCATTCATCGCCATCTCGGTGCTTTGGGGTGTGCCGTACCTCTTCATCGAGGTCGCGGGCGATGGGGGCGCGCCGCCGCTTTTGATCGGCTGGGGCCGAGTCGCGATCGGCGCGGCGATTCTGGTGCCGATCGCTTGGCGCCTCGGCTACATGGAAGGTCTTCGCGAGAAGACGAAACCGCTTGTCGCGTTCGCGATCGTCGAGTGCGGACTGCCGTGGTGGCTGATCCCGCTTGGCCAGCAGGAAGTCTCATCGTCGCTCGCGGCGATCCTGATCGCGTCCCTCCCGATCCTCACCGCAATCGTTGCGCTACGGGTCGATCCAACCGAACGTGTCACCGGAGCGCGGGCCGGCGGGCTCCTCGTCGGGATCGCAGGGGTTGTTCTGCTGCTCGGCATCGACGTGGCGGGGAGGCCCCGCGAGATCCTCGGCTCGCTCGCGATTCTGGTGGCGACGGCGTGTTACGCGATCGGCGTCTTCGTCGTCAAGCGCTATTTCTCGGACGTGAACCCGGTCGGCGCCGTTGCGGCGGCCCTTGGTATTTCGACCGTGATGCTTGCTCCCGCTGGGATCGCTTCGATCCCCGGTGCTGATCTCTCGGGTGGGGCCGTGGCCTCCATCGCAGTTCTTGGTGCGTTCTGCTCCGCGCTGGCTCTGATCGTCTTCTTCAACCTGATCGCCGAGGTCGGGGCCACGCGCGCGAGCGTGATCACCTACGTGAACCCGGCTGTGGCGGTGCTCCTGGGCGTCACGCTCCTGGATGAGAGCCTCGGTCCGGCTGCGGTTGCCGGCCTGCTCCTCATTCTCGTGGGCTCCTGGCTTTCGACGGGCGGAAAGGTCCCTCCAGGGCTCGCCGCGATGGTCACGCCGGCAAAAAGGCGCACGCGGCGCGCCGCACCGGCACGGGCCCCACGCGTGTCCGCGGACTGACGGGGCGAGATCGCAGTACGCCTGCGCTTGACCGGGCGATGGATGCGGCACGCCGCCATATCGACGCGCTGGTTCTCGAGCTTCGTGACAGACTCGCTTCGGAGCGCCGGGCCGCGGCCGCCTCGGGCAATCTCGGAGGTGACGTTGGGACGGCCATCGCCGAGCTGGTTGAGCGCGACGCCGCCGTGCTTCCGGCGGAACGGCGGGCGGAGCTCGTCCTGTTGGTCACCCGTGAGACGGTGGGCCTCGGGCCGCTCGAAGGCCTTCTGGCCGATCCCGCGGTCGAGGAGGTGATGGTGAACGGCCACGGGAGCGTCTATGTGGAGCGAGGCGGGCGTATCGAGGCGACGCCGGTTGCTTTCGGATCCGACGACGAGGTCCGAGCGGCCATCGAGCGGATCCTCGCTCCGACAGGCAGGCGTGTCGATGAGCTGTCGCCGATGGCCGATGCGCGCCTCGCCGATGGCTCGCGGGTGAACGTGGTTGTGCCGCCGCTTGCCGTGGACGGCCCGGCCATCTCGATTCGGCGCTTTGGAGTCGAGCGCCCGGGGCCCGATGACCTGATCGCGTCCGGTTCCGTGTCGTCGCAGGCAGCGGAGATCCTGGAGGCGGCCGTGTCCGAGCGACGGACCGTGCTCGTGACGGGAGGGACAGGATCAGGTAAGACGACCCTCCTCAACGCGATCTCCGCCTGGATCGAGCCTGACGAGCGAGTGATCACCATCGAAGACGCGGCCGAGCTTCGCCTTCGCCAGCCTCATGTGGTGCGGCTCGAGTCGCGGCCCGCTTCGGTGGAGGGGAGGGGCGAGGTCACCATCCGGGACCTGTTGCGAAACGCATTGCGGATGCGGCCTGACCGGATCGTCATCGGTGAGGTGCGAGGGCCGGAGGCGCTCGACCTGCTGACGGCGCTCAACACCGGACACGACGGCGCGATGTCGACCCTTCACGCGAACTCACCCGACGATGCGCTTCGCAGGCTCGAAACGCTTGCGCTGATGGCGGGTGTCGGACTGCCGCACGACGCGGTCAGAGAGCAGGTGACCCGCGGGGTCGACATAGTCGCGCACCTCCGCCGCGAGTCCGGCGGACGCAGGCGACTGAGCGAGATCGCGGAGGTTACGACGGACGGTGTGGTCAGCGAGGTCTGGAGCGGATGACCCCCGCGATCTTCCTTGCGGCGCTCGCCGGAGGCCTCGCGGCCGTTGCTGCGCGTGAGGTGGTCCGAGCCACCCCGGCGGTTGCGGCCTGGCTCGCCGGAGTGGTCGAGCCGCTACGGCGCGCGGGCGCCGAGGGATACGCGCCGAGCGCGGCGGAGCGGCGTCGTCTTGGACTTCTCACCGGCGCCCTGCTTCTGTTCGTGGCCGCCTGGCTACTCGGCCCCGCTCCCGCGGCGCCGCTGGCTGCTGCGGGACCAGCGGCCGCGGGTTGGGCTGTCAGCTCCCGAGCCAGGCGGTATCGCCGCGAGGTGGAGAGTTCCCTGCCCCGGATCGCCACCGCGATTGCAGACGCGCTCGCCGCCGGCCGTTCGGTTCGCTCGGCGGTCGATGCTTCGGCCGAGTCGCTCGAGGGCGCCGCTGCCACGGAGATGGCAAGGCTCCGGGCGGATCTCGACCTGGGTGTCGCGCTGGAGCAGGCGCTCGCCGGGTTTCGCGACAGGATGCGGTCGTCGCGTGTGGACTCGTTCTGTTCGGCGCTTCTCTCACAACGGATCGCGGGCGGGGATCTCGTACGCCTACTGCGGCGCTACGCGGAGGCGGCAGCGGGCCGCGCCAGGGTAGAAGCGGACGCTCGCTCGGCGACTGCTCAGGCACGCTTCACGGGGGTCCTGGTCGCCGCGATGCCGGCGGGAGCGGCGCTTCTGGCCGAAGCGCTCGATCACGGGTTTGTCGCGGGCCTGCTTGCCAACGGCGTCTCGCTCGCCCTTCTCCTGGCCGCCGTTGCCATGCAGGCCGCCGGATTCGTCGCGATCTCGCGCCTCAGCAGGGTTGCCGGGACACCATGAGCCCGTCGCTCGCGGGACTGGCCGGCCTGTTCGTGTTCGCCGCGGCATGGGAGGTCGTCGGGTTGGGCGCCATCGCTGAAGCGGGCCGCATTGTCCTGCGTCCGGGAGGTAAGGCCGACGTGCGTGACAGGCTCGCGATGCGATTTGCCCTCGGGCCGCGCCTGGAGCGCGCCGGCCTCGCCGAGCGGGTGACCCCACGCGCGTTTGCCGGCGCCAAACTCGGCTCACTGGTGGCGGCGGCCCTGCTCGCCGGCCTTGCGATCTTCCCAGGCACGCCGGGACGCATCGGCCTGGCGATGATCGGCGGGTTTGCCGCAGCGGGGTTCGTCGCGCCCGATGCGTGGGTGGAGCGCCAAGCCCAGGGGCGCCGCAAGCGGATGGTCGCCGCCCTGCCCGACGCGCTCGACCTCGTTGCGGTTGGAGTCGCCGCTGGCCGAACGCCGGTTGCGCTCTTCGCCGAGGTGGCAGCAAACGCAGTGGGTCCACTCTCGGAGGAGCTCGCGATCACCGTGGCGTCGATCGACGCCGGAATGCCGCAGAACGAGGCGCTCGCCAGGCTCCGCCAGCGGACCGCGGCGCCGGAGCTCGGTTCGTTCGGCGCGGCGATCGAACGCTCGCGGCGCTACGGATCTCCGCTGGCCGAGCAGCTTCATGCCCAGGCGGCAACCCTGCGGGCAGAGGAGCAGCGGCGGCTCGCCGAGAGCGCGGCAAGAGCGGCACCGAAGATCCAGCTCGTGGTGGCAATGGTCCTTGTGCCCTCAGCGCTTCTGGCGATTGCGGCGGCGCTGGTGGCGAACTCAGACGCGCTGTTTGCGGCGATCTGACCCGCGCTCAGCGAGCGCCCTCATTCCTTCGCTTCCTCGTCCAGGCGCCTCGCGATAACGGCGGCCTCCTGGCAGAACGAGTCCAGCTCTGCCGCGGTCTTCTTGTGACCCTTCACATTCACGACCAGCGCTCCCGCTACCAGCTCGAAGGCGACGCCAGAGTGGGCCTGCTCGCCGAGCCAGACGATGAAAGTGGGCGCGAAGATCCGCCGCGCCTTGATCATGTCGTCGTTCTTCCCGATGAAGATCTCGAACTTCTTGTCAGCGGCCTCGGACTCGAGCTCGACACGCTGGCGGCTGCGGAAGACGTCTTCGGCACCGTCGAGGAAACGGAAGCCGGCGCGGCGCTGCATGGCCAGCTCCGATATGAACGCGGCCGTATCGGGGAGCTGTGAGACAGCGACCGTGTAGTGGTAGTACGTCGTGTCGCGATTTCCGCTGGAGTCGGTGCTGGTGTCCTCGTATGTGTAGAGAGCGAGCGACCCGGAAAGGCCGCCTGGCAAAAGGCCGTTGAAGAGCTCGTCGGTATAGCGCCGGTCACCCTTGCGGAGGAGTGGCGTGACAGGCGGCAGGCTTGCCTTGCCTCCGACTCTGCGTGAGGCCGCGCCCTTCCGCGTACGCAGCGAAGAAGTCGTTCGCGGCCTGATTGGACGCGATGAGGTAGACGATGATCAGGGCCAGGACGAGAACGACGCCCGCTGCTCCGGCGCCCGCGGCGAAGCCCACCTGCCCGCCAACCACGATCAGGGCAGCGATGGCGATCACCCAGGTGATCCCGAGCGCCCACACGTTCTTCATCAGCGCTCCGAAGCGCTTGCCGCGCGTCGACTTGGCGTCAAGGGGCGGCGGCGCGGCCTGCGAGGCACCCGCGACCAGACCGCCCTCGGGAACACCGGCCGACGCTAGCTCGTTGGCGCCCGGAGGCGGCTCGGACGAAGCGGCCATTTCGTCTGCGGACGGAGGGGGAGGTGGGGCGGCTTCGCTCATCGCGCGCGGCAGCGTATCGCTCCGAGCGGCACCTCCGCAGCCCTCCTCGTGCAACCGGGGTTGCAGATCGGGTGGGTCTCGGAGACTGCACGTGACCTTCTGGCGACTCGTCAGAAAGCCCATTATCAAGCGGTATTTAGCCTCCCCGGGAAACCGGGTAGCAATTCCGTCCGACGGAGCGAGTCGAATCTCCGACCGTAGTTGTGTTGCGAAGTGGGGCGTTGTGGGTTACCGTGGCGCTTCAAGTTGATGAAAGGGCCGGGGGGATGAGGTTCCTCCCACCTCACCTCTCCGGCCCCAAGTCACCTCACCCGCCACCACTTCACACGACTTACTTCGAGGAAAGAGCACGAGACCCTTGGCGTTCCGCGGTCAGCATGAGCACAGTCTCGACGCGAAGGATCGCCTGACGATCCCAGCCAAGCTCCGCGCGCAGCTCGCGGAGGGCGTCGTCCTTTCGAAGTCACTGGACTCCTGCGTCGAGATTCACCCCGCCGCCGGGTTCGCCGCATACGCCGCAGATGTTGAGGGCGGTCTCAACCCGCTCAGCGGTAAAGCGCGGATGATCCGCCGTCACATCCACTCCGGGGCGCAGGACGAGCAGCTCGACTCCGCAGGCCGAGTTCGCGTCCCCAAACACCTGATCGAACACGCCGGTCTCTCCGGCACCTGCATGGTCGTCGGCGCCGACACGCATCTCGAGGTGTGGAGCCCTGAGCGCTGGGCCGAGCAGGCGGCCGCCATGGAGGCCGAGGTCGTTGCCGTCGCAGAAGAGCTCGCTGAAGCCGACTGGCCAGGGCGGTCGTGACCGCGACGGGGATGGACGCACTCACCTATATGCCCATCGAGCACGTTCCAGTTCTTGCATCCGAGTTGGTCGCGCTCTGCGACCCGCAGCCCGGCGAGCTGGCCGTCGACTGCACCTTCGGCGGCGGCGGCCACGCGCGGCTCGTTGCCGACCGGCTTGGCCCGACCGGCTCGCTCGTGTGCATCGACCGAGATCCGGCAGCTCGCGAGAGGTTCGACGAGATCGGCGACGAGCTTGCCTGTCCGGCAACTTTCGTCCACGGCGACTACGCCGACGTCCTGCCCCGGCTTGTCGCCGAAGGGCTCACGGCGGATGTCGTCTACCTCGATTTCGGCGTCTCCTCGATGCAGCTCGACGCCTGGGAGCGCGGCTTCTCCTACTCCTACGATGCGCCCCTGGACATGAGGATGGACCCGGCGTCCGCGCTTTCCGCCCAGGATCTCGTGAACGACTGGCCTGAGGACCGGCTCGCCGGAATCCTTCGCGAGTACGGCGAGGAGCGCCACGCTCGCTCGATCGCGCGCGAGATCGTCGCCCGCCGTCCCTTCGAGACCACGTCCGAGCTGGTCGACGCCATCCGCGACGCTGTCCCGCCCGCGTACCGGTTCGGGCGGGGCCACCCGGCAAAGCGCACCTTTCAGGCCCTCCGAATCGCGGTCAATTCCGAACTAGAATCGATCGACCGCGCACTGCCCGCGGCGTGGGAGTCCCTGCGCGTCGGCGGCCGCTTCGCCGGGATTTCCTTCCACTCGCTTGAGGATCGCCGGGTCAAGCGGTTCCTCGCCGGCCTCGCGAGGGGCTGCATCTGCCCGCCGGAGCTCCCCATATGCCGGTGCGGTCATGAGCCCGAGGCAAGGCTTCTGACGCGACGAGCCGTGGCTCCCTCCGAAGCCGAAGCCGAGTCGAATCCGCGCTCGCGCTCGGCCCATTTACGGGTTGCGCTGAAGCTCGAAGCCGCAAATTCCGCGCAGGAAGGCGCGGGGGAGAGGGCGAACTAGCCCGCGATGGCCGCAGCAGCGACAGCTCCAGCACGTAGATCGCGCGGCCGGAACCGTCGCTCCTGCCCGTCGCGCCGTACGCGCCCGCGCCGGTGCCTCGCCGCGCGCCCAGGCCGGCGCCGCGCACTGGTTTCGTGCCGGTGGCCGTGGGTGCCGTTTCCGGTATCGCGGATTCGCCGCTGGTGCTTGGTCTCACCAAGAGCAGGCTCTGGATCGGCGTACTCGGCTCGCTCCTCGTCGGGATCGTCGCCCTCAACGTCATGGCGCTCAGCTTCAACGCCGCATCATCCAAGACGGCCGGTCTGTCCGACCAGCTCCGTGAAGAGAACTCCGCGCTCCGGGCAGACATCGCCGACGGCCTTTCGAACGAGCGCCTTCAGAACGGCCGCGGATCCGCATCGGGCTGGTAATGCCCGAGGCCGCGGCAACGCTGATGCTCACGCCTGGCGCCGGTGATGCCGAGGCAGCCGCGGCTCGCCTTCGCCAGGGAGAGATCACCGTCGGGTCAACCTACGCTGTGCCTTCACCGGTGGCTCCGTTCGAAGCGGAGACCACTCCGGTAATCGACCCGGCAACCGGGCTTTCCGCGACCGACCCCGGGACGGCGGCGCCGGTTGACACCGCCGCCGCGCCGGTCACAGAGACGGCCATCACGGATCCGACGACGCTCGCGACGACTGACACCGCCGACGCCGGCGGGATTTCACCCGTGAGCCTGGTCGACCGTCGCCTCGGCCTTCTCTTCGCTTGTTTTCTGATGCTGTTCGTGGTCGCGCTGATGCGCGCCGCTTGGCTTCAGGCCGTCCAGGGCGGCGAGTACCGCGCTGACGCGCACAGCCAGCAGACCGAGACGGTCACGATCCCGGGGGTACGCGGAACGATCTACGACCGGACGGGCGGGGAGCTTGCGCTCTCCGAGGATGCCGCGAGCGTCTATGCCACCCCGTACCAGGTGAAGAACCCGCCCAAGACCGCTGCCAAGCTGGCATCCATCCTCGACGAGGACGAGGGCAAGCTGCTTGGGCTTCTCTCGGACAATTCGGGCTTTGAGTATCTCGATCGCAAGGTCGACCTGCCGACCGCGGACCAGATCGAGAAGCTCTCGATCCCGGGTATCGGCCTCCTGCCGGACAGCCGCCGGATCTACCCGGAGGGTGAGCTCGCATCGCAGGTGATCGGCACGGTCGGCACCGACAACCAGGGTCTCACCGGGCTCGAGGCGGCTGAAGAGGGCGTGCTGGGCGGCACGGACGGAGAGCGGGTTGTGACGCACGATGCACTCGGTGACGAGCTGGAGCGCTCGACGGTCGACCCCTCGAACGCCGGTTCGGATCTCACGCTGACGATCGACGCGTCGATTCAGGCGGCGACGGAGCGGGTTGTCCAGGAGATCGGCGAGACGTCCAAGCCGCTCGGGGCGACGGCGATTGTCATGGACCCCGACACGTCTCAGATCCTCGCCATGGCCAACTGGCCACGGGTCGATCCGTACAACATTCAAAACGCGGCACCCGAGGACCTCCAGAACATGGCCACGAGCTTCACCTATGAGCCTGGCTCGACGTTCAAGGCGTTCACGGTTGCCGGTGCCCTGGAGGAAGGCGTCGTCACGCCCCACACGAGCTTCAATCTGCCTCCCTCGATCACCGTCGCCGACCGGACGATTGAGGAGTCCCACCCCCGCGGATACGCGACCCTGGACGTCGGGCAGATCCTCGCTCAGTCCTCCAACGTGGGTGCGGTCACGATCGGCCTGGAGTTGAACGACGAGCGCGGTGACGACGCGTTCGACTCCTGGATCCGCAAGTTCGGCTTCGGCACTCCCACCGGCATCGACTTCCCCGGCGAGGAGCAGGGCATCGTTCTCACGCCCGACGAGTACTCGGGCTCGTCGATGGGCAACCTGCCGATCGGCCAGGGTTTGTCGGTTACGCCGATTCAGATCGCGAACGCGTACGCGGCGATCGCCGACGGCGGGATTCTTCACACGCCGCAGTTGGTGCTGTCCGAGAACGGCCAGCCGGTCGAGGCGGGCGAGGGCCACAGGGTCATCTCCGAGGACAACGCGGCGAAGCTCCGCAAAATGCTCGAAGGCGTTCTCGAGGCCGGAGGGACCGCCTCCGCCGTGTCGGTGCCCGGTTACGTCCTTGCCGGAAAGACCGGGACCGCTCAGAAGGTGGTCGACGGCGAATACTCCGAATCGCAGTTCGTCGGCTCGTTCGTGGGCTTCGCGCCGGCGGAGGACCCGCAGCTCCTGGTCGCGGTCGTGGTCGACACGCCGACCGTCGGCAGCTACTACGGAGGAGACGTGGCAGCCCCCGCTTTCGGCGAGATCGCCAACTTCGCGCTCCCTTACATGGGCGTGCCTCGCGACTCGAAGTAGGCCTGGCCTGGCGCACGGGTCGCGGGCACCCGCGCCCGGCGTCGAACACGGAAAACGTCCACCCTCATCAGGCCGGGCGTCCAGCCCTCGGGCACGGCGGGGCATCCATGCCCCTGCCCGAGCCTTCTGAAATGGAGATTTCTCGCGTCCGTCCCCGGGTCGTATCTCACCGTTGGGCTGGGCGGCCGGTGGCGTTCATAGAATCGCGAGCGATGGAGCTCTGTGAGGTCCTTGGGGGCGTCGAGGCCCGGATCGACGGTGATCCGGCAGCTGACGTATCCGCGCTGGCGTATGACAACCGCAAGGCGGGGCCTGGAACCCTGTTCTTTTGCGTTCCCGGCGCGACTGCCGATGGCCACGACTTTGCCCCGGCGGCCGTGGAGGCGGGCGCGTCTGCTCTTGTCGTCGAGCGTCCGCTCGATCTGGGAGTTCCCGAGGCGATCGTTGCCGATGCCCGGGCCGCGATGGCGCCCGCCGCGGTCAACTTCAATGGCGACCCGACGGCCACGCTCAGGGTCGCGGGGATCACCGGCACGAACGGCAAGACCACCACGGCGTTTCTCCTCCGCCACATCCTCGAGCGAACCGGCACGCAGACGGGATTGCTTGGGACCGTGAAGAGCGTCGTCGGCGGGGTCGAGGCCGAGGTCGAGCGAACGACACCCGAGGCGATTGACCTGCAGGCCACCTTCCGCTCGATGCTCGAGGCTGGCGATCATGCGTGCGCGATGGAGGTGTCGTCGCACGCGCTCAGGCTTGGACGAGCGGACGGCATCACGTTCGGCGTTGGCGTTTTCACCAATCTCACGCAGGACCACCTCGATTTTCATTCGGACATGGAGGACTACTTCGCGGCCAAGCGCATGCTTTTCGAGGGTTCGTCGCGTCCCCCGGTTGCGGTTGTGAACATCGACGACGAATACGGAGTCAGGCTCGCGGCTGATCTCGCGATCACGTATGGAGACGGTCTCGTCACCTTCTCGGCCTCCGGCCAGGAGGCGGTGCTGCGGGCGGTCGGCGTCGAGTTCGACTCAGCGGGTTCGCGCTTCATGATCGAGGGGACGTTCGGCGAGGCTGCGGTGGGGATGCCGCTGCCCGGCGATTTCAACGTCGCCAACGCGTTGGCCGCCGTCGGTGCCGCTGTCGCGCTCGGCGCTGAAGCGCCGGACGCCGCGCACGCCCTCGAAGACGCCGATCGCGTCCCTGGGCGCATGGAGCCGATCGAGGCCGGTCAGCCGTTCGCGGTCCTCGTCGACTACGCGCACACCCCGGACTCGCTCGAGAACGTCCTCGAGGCTGCGCGCAGGCTCACCGCGGCTCCCGGCCGTGTGATCTGCGTGTTCGGCTGCGGCGGAGACCGTGACCGCGACAAGCGCCCGCTGATGGGCGAGATCGCTGCGCGCCTAGCTGAGGTGCCCGTCGTCACCTCGGACAACCCGCGCTCCGAGGACCCCTCCGCGATCGTCGCCGAGATTCAGCCGGGCATGACAGCACGCGACGACGTGATCACCGAGGTCGACCGCCGCGTTGCGATCCGGCAGGCGCTCGGCGCTTGCCACCGAGGGCGACACGGTGGTCATCGCGGGCAAGGGTCACGAGCAGGGCCAGGAGTTCGAGGGAGGCCGGAAGATCCCGTTCGACGACCGTGTGGTCGCGCGCGAAGAGCTCGCGCGCGATCGGCCAGGACGCCGACTGATCGACCTTCCGCCAGACCGGATCGCTGACGCCGCAGGCCTCGACATCATTCGCGAAGGCCGGCCGGGCAGGCCCGAGCGTGCAGTCGTGGACTCGGAGGGCGTCGCGCAGGGCGATCTCTTCTTCGGCCTCCCAGGCGAGCACGCCGACGGGGGAGAGTTCGCGCCGGGAGCGCTCTGGCCGACGGTGCGTGGGGCGTGGTTTGCCCGCCGCAGCACGCCAGAGCCGCGCGCGAGAGACGATCACCTCGGCTGGGTGTACTCCACGTCCGATCCGCTCTGCCGCCCTCCAGGCGCTGGCGCGCGAGTGGCGCTGGGAGCTGGACCCGCGGGTCGTCGGCATCACCGGCTCGACGGGCAAGACCTCGGTCAAGGACATCACGACGCACCCTCCTGCCGTTCCGGACTCATGCGAGCCCCGAGAACTACAACACCGAGATCGGCCTGCCGCTGGCGATCCTCGCCGCGCCTCAGCCGGGCACCGAGGTGCTGGTTCTCGAGATGGCGATGCGGGGATTGCGGGCAGATCGCGGAGCTGTGCGAGATCGCGGAGCCGGATGTTGGCAGTCATCACCAACGTGGGCCCGGTACACCTGGAGCTGCTCGGCACCCTCGAGGCGATCGCCGAGGCGAAGGCGGAGATCCTGGAAGGCCTCGGGCCCGAGGGGCGAGCGTCGTGCCGGCCGACGCCGAGGCTCTCGAGCCGCACCTGGCGACACCCTGAACACGCTCACGTTCGGCCCCGGAGGTGACGTATCCGCGCTCGGCACCTTCCTCTCGGGTCGAACGGCGGAAGTCCTGGTCGGCACGCCGGCGGGCGAGCAGCGCTTCGTTTTGCCCTTCGCCGAGACGCTACAACATCGCCAACGCGCTGGCCGCCATTGCGATCGGCGTTGCGCTGGGCGCCGACCCGCCGCGATGGCACGTCGGACGGCGGACATAACCTTCTCGCGTCTGCGCGGTGAGCACCTCGAGCTCGCTGGCGGCATCACGCTCGTGAACGACTGCTACAACGCCAACCCGATCTCGATGCGCGCCGCGCTGACAAGCCTCGCGGAGATGCCCGGTTCCGAGGCCGGCGCCTGGCGGTCCTCGGCGGGATGGCCGAGCTGGGGCCGGATGCGGCGACCTTCCACCGCGATATCGGTTCGCACGCCCGCGGCCTTGGCATCGGGCCGGTGATCGGCGTCGGCGACCTTGCTCGCGACTACGCGCCCGATGAGTGGGCGCCCGACCCGTCGGCGGCGGTCGCGATCGCCGACGACCTGCTCGCGGCAGGGCGACGCGCTTCTTGTCAAGGGCTCGCGCTCCGTCGGCCTTGAGCACTTCACCGACGAGCTGATCGGCGTGCGCGGCGAATGATCGAGGCCGCCCTCGAGTCGGCAGACCTGATCGACCGCGGCGAGGTCCTCATCGCCGGCATGGGCGGCGATGATGATCACGATCTTCCTCGGCCCCAAGTTCATCGACGTACCTGCGCGTCAAGGAGTTCGGCCAGCAGATCCGCGAGGAAGGTCCGCAGGAGCATCACGCCAAGGCAGGCACGCCGACGATGGGAGGGCTCATCATCTTCCTGGGCATCTCGGTGCCCTACCTCGTGCTTTCCGAGCGCGATACTGAGAGCCTGGCCGTATTCGGCGTCGCTCTTGGCTGCGCCGCGATTGGCTTCGCCGACGATGTGATCAAGGTCTCGAAGCGCAGGTCGCTGGGCCTTTCCGCCCGCTACAAGCTCGTCGCTCAGATCCTCATTGCGGTCGGCCTCTGGTACGTCGCCACCCAGGAGGTCGGACTCGAGACCACCATCCGCTCCCGCGCTATTCGGCGGCGAGATCGACGTCGGCCCGGTTGCCTACGTCTTCTTCGTCTTCCTGGTCATCGCGGGCTCGTCGAACGCGGTCAACCTCACCGACGGCCTCGATGGTCTGGCGGCCGGATCGTGCGCGATCGTCTTCCTAGCGTTCACGGCGATCACCGTCACGTCGGGCCAGGAGGGGCTTGCGATCCTGTCGGCGTGCTTCGTGGGCGCCTCGGTTGGCTTCCTCTGGTTCAACGCGTTCCCGGCGTCGATCTTCATGGGCGATACCGGCTCGCTCGGCCTTGGGGGCGCGATCGGAGCGTTGGCGGTGATGTCGCAGACGGAGCTCCTCCTGATCATCCTCGGGGGAATCTTCGTGATCGAGGCGCTATCGGTCGCGATCCAGGTGATCTTCTTCAAGCTCACCCGCCGCCGCGTCTTCCTGATGGCTCCGGTGCACCATCACTTCGAGCTCCTCGCGTGGTCTGAGACGAAGATCATGCTGAGGTTTTGGATCGTGGCCGCCGTGTGCGCCGGGATCGGCTACACGCTCTTCCAGAACTCGCTGGGCTAGCGCCCGCGCCGGCGCTTGGGCGCCTTGACGACCGGAGTGCGCGTGGCCAGTTCCGTCTCCCGCTCGGCGAAGGCGACGACGGAATTCCGCATCTTCTTGCGTCCGAACATGGTCGCGAAGGCGGCTGAGGTGGGTCCCCGCAGGTAGAGGCGATGGGTCACCTCGCAGCCGCCCGGCGCCCGGACGACCCTGTGCTCGTGGCCGAAGCGGCACCCGGGAAGCTTCGCCTCGTGCACGAACAGGCGTCCTGGTTTCAGTTCGACCACCTCGAAGCGCATGTTGCCGCCGCGCTTGAACCTGACGGTCGCCTCGGTTCCGACGGCGAGCTCGCCGCGGAGCTCCGCTGACTCGAGCTGCTCGTTCCATTGCGGCCACTTGGAGGCCTCGGCCCAGAGCGCCCAGACCTCGTCCGGGCTCGAGCTGACGGTTGCTGAGTGGGATGCCTCGAACAAGGGGGGTTCCGGGAGCCTATGGCGAATCAGGCGGCATGGCCTCCACGAGGAAACGTCCGCCCCTGCCCGCGGGGCCGTACGTGGTCGCTGGGCTGGCTCGCTCGGGCCAGGCGGCCGCCAGCCTTCTGGCATCTCGCGGGGAAAAGGTTGCGGGTATCGACGCCGGCAAGCCCGATGGCGCGGAGAGGTTGCGGGAGCTGGGCGTCGAAGTCCACCTGAATGGTGATCAGGACGAATTCGTTGACGGTGCAGGCTGCGTCGTCAAGAGCCCTGGCGTACCCCGCGAATCCGCGGCCGTTCGCCGCGCGCTCACGCTCGGCATTCCCGTCATCGGCGAGCTCGAGCTCGCGTGGCGTCTCATGGAGAACCCCTTCGTTGCCGTGACCGGCACGAACGGCAAGACGACGGTGGCCGAGGTGCTCGGCCGCATCTGGCAGACGGCGTCAGAGCCGGTGGCCGTGGCCGGCAACGTGGGGACCCCGCTCTCGTCGATGGTCGGCGAGCTTGACCCCGCGGCGACGGTGATCTGCGAGGCCTCGAGCTTTCAGCTCGAGGACGCCACGGCGTTTGCGCCGGACTGCGCCGTCCTCTTGAACGCGACGCCGGACCATCTGGACCGTCACGGCACCTTCGAGCACTACCTGGCCTCGAAGCTCCGGATCTTCGCCTGTCAGGAGAACGGCGATACGGCGATCGTCGACCGATCCGATCCGGTGATGGCCGCGCTCGAACTTCCCGGTGAGGCGTCCGAGGTGGACGTATCGCGGGCGAGCCTGCCCTTCGAGCCCGCGGGCGATTGGATCGCAGGAGCCCACAACCTCGCGAATGCGAAGTTCGCCGCTTCCGCCGCTCTTGCGATGGGCCTCGACGCCGGGATGGTCGAAGAGGGGATTCGCTCGTTTGGCGGCGTGCCCCATCGCTTGGAGCGGGTGGCGGTGATCGGCGACGTCGCGTTCGTCAACGACTCGAAGGCCACGAACGTCGCTGCCGCGGTCGCAGCTCTCGAATCCTTCGATGGCGGTGTCCACGCGATTGATGGGCGGATCGCTGAAGGGCGGGGATTTCGATCTTCTCGCCGAGCCCGTCGCGACCGTTTGCGACGGCGTGTACCTGACCGGACCGGCCGCTGACCCGATCGCCCAGGCGCTCACCGGCACCGGCGTCGCGCTCAATCGCTGTTCCGACCTGCCCGAGGCGCTTGGCCGAGCCGCCGCCGCCGCTACGCCGGGCTCGACGGTCCTCCTGGCGCCGGCCTGCGCAAGCTTCGACGCGTACCGCGACTACGAGGCGCGAGGCGACCACTTCCGCGACATGGTGCTCCAGCTGGAAGGGCATCGTGAGCGAGCCGAAAGACAACCGCGCAAGCCGAAGCCGGCACCGAAGCGAAAGCCTGCGGCGAGGAAAGCCGTCAAGAAGAGCAAGGCGTGCCGATCGAGTACTCGCTCCTTCTCACCACGACGCTGTGCCTGCTGGCGCTCGGAGTGGTGATGGTGTTCAGCGCCAGCTCGACGACCTCGCTGCTGGGAGACACGGGTGACGGCGCCTTTTACCTCAAGCGCACGGCCCTCTACGGAATCTTCGGGCTGCTCGCGCTGCGCTTCCTCTCCGTCGGTGCGGCTCAAGGTCCTTCGGCCGCTGACGGTGCCGTTGATGGCGCTGTCGATCTTCCTGCTGATCGCCGTGATGTTCCCCGGCGTCGGGATGGAGGTGAACGGCGCCAAGCGATGGATCGGGGCCGGCCTCTTCCAGGTCCAGCCCTCGGAGCTTGCGAAGGTCGCCCTCGTCCTTTACGGCGCGCAGCTCCTTGTCGAGCCGGCCCAAGATGACCCGCTCGATGCGCGACATGGGCCCGTTCCTCCTGGCTGTCGGCCGTCTCCTTGCTCGTCGTGATCGAGCCCGACCTGGGCACCGCGCATGGTCGCCTGCTTCGCCGCCGCCGCGATGCTCGTCGCTGCGGGCGCCCAGATCCGCGACCTGGCGCTGATCGGCGCGGCGAATCGGCGCGTGATCCTGCTTGCGATCCTGATCGAGCCGTACCGGATGGAGCGGCTCACCGGGTTCCTCAACCCAGGCCATGATCCGTCGGGCGCCGGGTTCCAGGCCACGCAGGCGAAGATCGCTCTCGGCAGCGGGGGTTTCTTCGGCGTCGGCCTGGGCGAGAGCCTCCAGAAGGCTTTCTACCTGCCCGAGGCTCACACGGACATGATCGCCGCCGTGATCGGCGAAGAACTCGGGCTGATGGGCCTAACGATGATCATGGGGCTCTTCGGCCTCTTCGGCTACGCAGGCCTTCAGACGGCGCAAAAAGGCGCGCGATCCGTACGCGAAGCTCCTGGCCGCAGGCCTCACGTCGCTGATCGTCATCCAGGCGTCATCAACCTCTTCGCGGTCCTCGGACTGGCCCCGCTGACCGGCGTGCCGCTGCCTTTCGTGTCCTATGGGAACTCGAGCCTTCTTACGATGCTTGCCGCCGTAGGCGTGCTCCTGAACATCGCGCGCAAGCCCGGTGCGAGACTGCGCGTCGTCAATGGTGGACAGACCAACCACAACCAAGAGTCGTAGTAGCAGCAGGCGGAACAGCCGGGCACGTAGTTCCCGCGCTGGCAGTCGCCGACGCGCTACGGGATAGCGGCGCTCTCGTCACCTTCATCGGCACGGCTGACCGTGCCGAGGCAACGCTTGTTCCCGAGGCCGGGTACGAGATCGACCACCTACGCGTGCGCGGTATCGATCGTTCCAATCCCTCTGCGCGCCGCAGGCGCCCTGGCGCTCGCTGCGCGTGCCGTTCCCGCCGCTCGCAGGCATCCTCGCGGCGCGCGGCGCTCACGCGGTGCTCGGCGGCGGTGGCTACGTCGCGGCCCCCGCGGGATTGCTGCCTCGCGCCTTGGCCTGCCGCTCGTCCTCACCGAGGCGGACCGCCACCTCGGCCTCGCCAACCGCATGCTCGCCCGCCGCGCGAGGCGGGTCTGCCTTGCCTTCCCGATCCCCGGTCACGAGGGCGATCGCTACCTCGTGACCGGTCGACCGGTCCCGGCGGCCGTCGTCGAGGCGCAGCGCGAGACCGCGCGCGAGCGATTTGGCCTCGGCCCTGACGACAGCGTGTCTACTGGTCTTTGGAGGCAGCCAGGGCGCACTTTCGATCAACAGGGCGGCTCTCGAGGGCCTACTCGAGCCCGACCCCGGATTCAGGGTCGTCCATATCTCCGGCTCGCGCGATCACCCGCTTGTCTCGGTCGGCCGTGGAAGAGAGAGGCGTCGGCGATCGCTACCAGGTGGTCGAGTATTTGTCGGACCTGGGTGACGCGCTTGCGGCGTCTGATCTGGCGCTGGCGCGCTCCGGTGCGTCCGTGTTCGAGCTTGCGGCGGCGGGACGTCCGGCGATCCTCGTCCCCTACCCGTACGCCACGGGTCGCCACCAGCACCTGAACGCCGAGTGGATGGCCGAAGCCGGCGCTGCCGTGGTGGTGGAGGACTCTGAGCTCGACGGCCAGCGCATTCGCTCGCTCACCTCGGAGATCCTGGGTGATGCCGAGCGGCTCGATCGAATGAGCGCCGCTTCGGCGTTGCTTGCGAGGCCGGATGCTGCCGAACGGGTCGCTCGCGAGATTCTGTCCACGATCGGTGGATCGACATGAGCGAGAGCTGGGCGGGCAGAAAGATCCACTTCATTGCGATCGGAGGCGCGGGCATGAGCGGGCTGGCGCTGGTCGCGCATCGGCTTGGAGCGAGGTCACGGGCTCGGACCGCGCCGACAGCGGCTACATGGACCGTCTCCGCGCGGCGGGGCTGGAGCCGGTCTTGGGACACGACGCCGGCCTGGTGCCCGCCGACGCGGAGGTTGTCGTCTCGACCGCCATCGCCGCCGACAATCCCGAGCTTCGCGTCGCCCGCGAACGCGGGCAGGACGTGGTCCATCGGGGTGCCCTGCTTGCAGAGCTCTGCCGCTCCGGCCGCTTGATCGCCATCGCCGGCACTCACGGGAAAACGACCACCACCGGGATGGTCGTGCACGCACTTCGTTCGATTGGCGCGGACCCCACCTTCTTCATCGGTGGCGAGCTGCCGGGAGCCGGCGACGACGGCGGCGCCGGCGAACGCAGGACTCGGAACTCGAGGAGATCGTGGTCGCCGAGGCCGACGAATCGGACGCGAGCTTTCTCGAGCTTCGCCCGAACGTCGCGGTCGTCACCAACGTCGAGCTGGACCACCACGCGCGCTGGGGCTCCAAGGCGGAGCTGTTCGAGGCGTTCGGACGAGTTCGCCGCGCCGGCCTCGGGGGTGGTGCTTGGAGCCGCCGAGGACTTGGACGCCATCGGCCGAGGGGCCAATGCTCGCGGGGCCCGCGTCGAGCGATTCGATGCGGGCACACCCGGCCCGTCGCAGGTTGACCTGAGCGTGCCGGGTCATCACAACGTCCTGAACGCGCGGGCCGCGCTGGCCGCGATTGACCTTGCCGGAGCTGATGCCGAGGCCGCTGCGAAAGCTCTCGCGAGCTTCCCGGGGATGCTGCGGCGTCAGGAGCTCAAGGGCGAGCGATCCGGCGCGCGGATCTACGACGACTACGCGCACCATCCGACAGAGGTGAGGGCAACGCTTGCGGCACTTCGCGAGCTGCGAGCCGAAGCGCCTCATCGCGGTCTTTCAGCCGCACCTCTACTCACGTACCAAGGCTCTTGCGAGCGACTTCGGGGCCGCGCTCGCCGACGCGGACGAATTGGCGTGCTCGACGTTTACGCGGCGCGAGAGGAGCCCGCCGGGCCTCTCGAGGGCGTCAGCGGGCTGGCGGTCGCGCGCGCCGTGGCCGACAGCGGCGCCGGCAAGCGCGTGATGTGGCTCGAGGACTGCGAGACGGCGGCCCGGGTTCTCGCGCCCCGTCTGCGCGACGGCGATCTCCTGGTCACGATCGGCGCCGGGGACATCTTCAAGCTCGCGGAGGAGTTGGTTGGCGGATGAATGTGGAGCGCGACTACCCGCTCGAGCGACTCACCACTGTTCGCGCCGGTGGCAACGCCGAGTTATTCGCACGCCCAAAGACGGAGGACGACCTGGTCGAACTGCTCGCCTGGGCCGAGCGCGAGAGGGCCACCCGGTAGAGGTCGTCGGCTCGGGCTCGAACCTGCTCGTCGCGGATTCAGGCGTTCCCGGGCTGGTGCTGAAGCTGGACGGCGAGCTCACGGCCCTCGAGCGGGACGGCACGCACGTTCTCTGCGGAGGCGGAGTGCGCCTTCCGTCGGCTGCGGCGAAGGCGGCACGCTGGGGTCTCACCGGGCTCGAGTTCGGGATCAACATCCCCGGGCACCGTGGGGGGCGCCGTGCGCATGAACGCGAACGCGTACGGCGGGGAGCTGGCGTCGGTCATCGAATGGGTTTCGATCTGCGGGCCGGGCGGGGCAGAGCACCGGACTCCCCACGAGCTTGGCTTCAGGTATCGCAAGTCGGACCTTCGGCCTGGCGAGGTTGTCTCCCGTGCCTCGTTTGCGCTGGCTGAAGCAGACCCCGACTCGGTCAAGGCGACCCTCGCAGAGATGCGCGGCAGGCGCCGAGAGGCACAGCCATCTGGCATCAAGACGTTTGGTTCGACGTTCAAGAACCCGGACGATCCGAGGGCCGAGGGGCTCAGCGCCGGTCGGCTCCTGGACTCGGTGGGCGCCAGCGGCCTGACGGTGGGGGGCGCCCGCTTTTCCGAGAAGCACGCGAACTTCGTCGAGAACATGGGCTCCGCGACAACGGCGGACGTCCTGGCGCTGATGTCGGCAGGGCCGCAGGCTCGTCCACGAGCGCTACGGCATCGTCCTGGAGCCCGAGGTCCAGGTGCTCGGACGGGCCGAGTGGCCCTCCGACTGGGGGCTGGGCTAGGAAGGAGAGCCAAGGCCGCCCGCGAAAGGGTGCCTGATGGGCTCTTCTGGCGCTTCGACTCCGGCAGGCCGCCGTCGCTCGGCCGAGCGTGAGCGCGCGGCCAAGTCCCCTCAGCGAAAGCGAAGCGCCGGCGCCCACAAGGCCGCCCCGAGGGGCAAGGCGACAACCGCCAAGCCGAAGCCGAAGACGACGAGGCCAAAGCGCCCAAGCCCGACGGCCCGCAAGCGCGCCAAGCCGACCCCGGCAAAGCCGCGCGTCTCCGCTTCGAGCGCCATCAACGTCGCCTTCGTTGTCCTCGCCCTGGGAGGGGTTCTTGCCGGCACGTACTTCTTTTGGTTTCGCGACTCCAAGTTCGTCGCGGTTGAGAACGTGACCGTCGACGGCATCGAAGGTCCCGAGGCCCCCGCCGTCACCAAGGCGCTCACGCAAACCGCCGAGAAGATGACCACGCTGAACGTCGACGAGCGCGAACTGGCGACGGCGGTCTCGCGCTACTCAACCGTCATCAGCATCCAGGCCGAATCTGACTTTCCTCACGGTCTCACCATTCATGTCGTCTCGCGACCGCCCGTAATGAACGCGACCGAAGGAGGCAACTCGGTGGGCGTGGCCGCCGACGGAACGCTCCTGCCGGGCGTGGACGCAAGCGACGTCAAGCCTTCCGACCGTCGCTGTCCGGAGCTGCCCACATCCGGCAAGGTCACCGGCGACTCGCTGGAGGTGGCAACAGATCGCGGGTGCCGCGCCTGCTCCGCTGCTGCCCCTGATCGAGAAGCTGACGGCCTCCGGTGAGAGCGGGGTGGAGGTGACACTCAAGGGTGGGATCCCCGTGATCTTCGGCGATGCGGATCAGGCACCACGAGAAGTGGGACGCCGTTGCGACGATCCTCGCCAACCCCAAAGTCACGACCTTGACCCACCTCGACGTCCGAGTTCCGGAAAGACCGTCAATTGGCGGAGCGGCTCCGCCTCTTCAGGCCGGTTGAGACGGGATATCCCCGCTAGGACGCCAAAACTCCAATCCAACCCCAACTCTTGATAAGGGCTTGAGGGTTGGCCGCAGTACCGTCAACCCTCGACTCCTTCTAGAGGGTTGGGCGCTTTGCACGATTCCGTGCCGAATCGTCCTTCGCGCGTTGACACGCATTGGTCGATGTCGTACCGTCGCCTTCAAGTCGAGGCATCCTCCATGCGAAACGCTCTAGTATTGGTTCAGCCTCGGACGGAACATTTGAGCAACCAACGAAACCATCTGGAGCACCGGGAGACAGCACGGAACATGGTTGAGTCCTCATACCTCGCAGTGATCAAGGTCGTGGGCGCCGGCGGCGGCGGCACGAACGCGGTGTCGCGCATGGTCGACGCAGGCCTCAAGGGCGTCGAGTTCATCGCCATCAACACCGACGTCCAGGCGCTGCAGTCGTGCGACGCCGACATCAAGCTTTCGATCGGCCACAACCTCACCAAGGGCCTCGGCGCGGGTGCCAACCCCGACGTGGGCGCGGGCGCAGCGGCCGAGTCGCGCGACGAAGTCAAGGAGGCGCTCAAGGGCGCTGACATGGTCTTCGTCACCGCGGGCGAGGGCGGCGGGACCGGCACCGGCTCCGCCCCCGTGATCGCCGAGATCGCCAAGGAAGAGATCGGCGCGCTCACCGTCGGCGTCGTCACCAAGCCTTTCGAGTTCGAGGGCCAGAAGCGCATGCAGCAGGCGATGGAGGGCATCGACCAGCTTCGCGCCAACGTCGACACGCTGATCATCGTCCCGAACCAGAAGCTGCTCGAGATCGTTGAGCGCCGCACCACGGTCCAGGAGGCCTTCCGCATGGCGGACGACATCCTCCGCCAGGGCGTCCAGGGCATCACCGACCTGATCACGACCCCGGGCCAGATCAACCTCGACTTCGCCGACGTGCGAACGATCATGTCCAACGCGGGCTCGGCGATGATGGGCATCGGCACCTCGACCGGCGAGAACCGCGCGATCGAAGCCGCCACCCAGGCAATCTCCTCACCGCTCATGGAGCAGCCGATCCAGGGCGCAACCGGAATGCTCCTCAACATCACCGGCGGCGAGGAGCTGAACCTCCACGAGGTCAACGAGGCGGCGAACATCGCTGTCGAGCAGGCCGACTCCGGCGCCAACGTCATCTTCGGAACCGTCATCGATCCCGTCCATGGGCGACGAGGTCCGCGTGACCGTCATCGCCACCGGCTTCGAGGGTCTCGAGACGCAGGGCTCGCGAGCCGCGCCGGGTGCGCGAGCGGGGCGTCCGCCGTTCCGTCAATGCGCTCGGCGACCGTGAGCGACGCGACCTCACCGTCGGCGACGGCGACATCGACGTCCCGGACTTCCTGCGCGACTGAGCCTCACCGGCGGTTTGTAGACCGAGGGACAGGATGAATCCTGTCCCTCCGCGCCTTCGGCGCGCTTGGGTCCGCGGCGCATCTGTTCGTCGATAGCCTCGGCCGTGTGAGCGACCTTCGCCGCACGCCCCTCTTCGACGCCCATGTCGCCGCCGGCGCGCGCATGGTCCCGTTTGCCGGCTGGGAGATGCCGGTGCAGTACGAGGGCGTCGGTCACTCGAGCACCTTGCTGTTCGCACCGGCTGCGGCGTCTTCGACGTCTCGCACATGGGCGAGGTCGAGACTTCGGGGCCCGGCGCAGCTGAGCTCCTTCAGCGCGTGCTTTCGAACGACGTTTCGAAGATCGAGGTCGGCGGGGCGCAGTACTCGGTCCTCTGCCGCGAGGACGGCGGAGTCCTGGACGACCTCTTCACCTACCGGCTTGCCGACGACCGCTTCCTGACCGTCACCAACGCCTCGAACCACGAGCGTGACTTCGCCTGGTTCGCCGAACACGCGGCCGATTTCGACTGCGAGGTCGAGGACACGCTCGCCGACTGGGCGATGCTCGCCGTGCAAGGCCCCGAGGCGCGTGGCGGATCGTCTCCGGCCTCGCCTCGGGCGAGCTACCGGCTCGTTTTCGCACCGCGACGCTTCGAGGTTGCCGGCGCTGAGTGCCTCGTGTGCGGCACGGGCTACACCGGGCGAGGACGGCGTCGAGATCCTGTGCCCGCCCGGCAACGCGGCGACGCTCTGGGATGCGCTCCTGGCAGGGGGCGCTACCCCCGCGGGCCTTGGAGCGCGCGACACACTTCGCATGGAGGTCTGCTTCCACCTTTACGGCAACGACCTCTCCGAGGACCGCAACCCGATCGAGGCCGGGCTCGGCTGGTGCTGCAAGGAGGCGACGGGTTTCATCGGCTCGGAGGCGATCGCGGCAGCGCGAGCCGACGGGACGCCGGAGAAGCTTGCTCCCTTCGTCATCCCCGAGCGTGGCATCGCCCGCCAGGGCAACGGAGTGATCACTGGAGGCGAAGGAGTCAGGCGTGGTGACCTCCGGGACCCATTCGCCGTCGCTCGGTATCGGGATCGGCATGGCCTACGTTCGCGCCGACCTGGCCGAGCCTGGCACCCAACTCGAGATCGATGTCAGGGGCAAGCGCCGCGCCGCCCGCATAGAGTCACGCCCGCTGTACGACCCGAGCGCTTAAGGAGAAGAATGGCCGCGGAGGAAAGCTATCCCGAGGATCTGAAGTACCACCCCGAGCACGACTGGGCTCGAATCGACGGTGACGTCGCCACCTTCGGGATTACCTGGTACGCGCAGAACTCGCTCGGCGAAGTCGTCTTCTTCGAGCCGCCGGAAGTCGGCACGGAGGTTAAAAAGGACGCCGTCTACGCCGAGGTCGAGTCGGTCAAGGCGGTGTCCGATGTCTACGCGCCGCTTTCGGGCGAGGTGGTCGAGGTCAACGGCGGTGCGGGGGAAAGCCCCGAGGTGCTGAACGAAGACCCGTACGGGGACGGCTGGCTCGCGAAGGTGAAGCTCTCCGACCCATCGGAAGTCGACGACTTGATGGACGCAGCCACGTACAAGGACTCCCTCTAGAGGGTCAGACCCCTCTCATGAGAGGGGTCTGACCCAAACGCGCATAAGCCGCGCAGGTCGCGTCCAAACAGCCGCTGGGTCGACGCGAAACACGGCTGGGAGGCAGATTTCGTGCCCGAGCGCGCCGGGGCGGGTTCTAAGCTCAGAGGGTGAGCCGCTACACCTCAGCGACCGATCCGACCGGGCGGCGATGCTCGCCGAGATCGGCGTTGATTCGGCCGAGGAGCTTCTTCGAGCAGATCCCCGCAGAAGTTCGCCTGGGCAGGGACCTCGATCTGCCCGACGGGATGTCCGAGCAGGATGTCTTCGAGCACCTGCGGACGCTGGCGGCGAAGAACGCCGACGCCGACTCCGAGGTCTGCTTCCTGGGCGCGGGGATGTACGACCACTACGTCCCGGCAATCGTCGACGCGATCCTCTCGCGCTCCGAATTCCTTACGCCCTATACGCCGTACCAACCTGAGGTCTCGCAGGGCGGCCTCCAGGCGATGTTCGAGTTCCAGACGTGCATGTCGGAGCTGACGGCGCTGCCCGTCTCGAACGCGTCGATGTACGAGGGGCCATCGTCGGTCGCATCGGCGGCTTATCTGGCCCTGGGCACAACGAAGGGCCGCGCGCAAGCTGGTCGTCTCGCGCGGGCTTCACCCGCACAGCCGCCTGACGCTCGACACCTACGCGCGCGGGCTTTGGCGCCGAGGTGGTCGAGGTCGGCCTCGAGAACGGCCTCACCGACGCCGCCGAGCTCGCCGCTGCGCTTGACGATGAGACCGCCGCCGTCTTCGTCCAGAACCCGAACTTCCTCGGCGGCATCGAAGACCTGACCATGCGCTTGCCTCCGCGGCGCATGATGCGGGCGCCATGGCGTTCGCCTCGGTCGACCCGATGACGCTCGGTGTCCTCCGTCCCGCCCGGCGACTGCGGCATCGACGTTGCGGTCGGCGAAGGTCAGCCGCTCGGCGGTCGCCTCGATTACGGCGGGCCGTCGTTCGGCTTCTTCTGCGCGACGGAGGAGCACATCCGCCGCATGCCGGGACGCATCGCCGGCGAGACCAACGACGTCGACGGCCGCCGCGGCTTCGTCCTTGCCCTGCAGACCCGCGAGCAGCACATCCGCCGCGAGAAGGCCACGCACAACATCTGCACGTCGCAGGCGCTGATCGCTCTTGGCGGCGTTCTCCATCTTGTCTGGCTGGGCAAGCGCGGCCTGGTCGAGCTCGGCGAGCTGATGGTCCGCCGCACCGCTTACGCGCGGCAGACGCTTGCGGGCGTCGAGGGCGTCGAGCTTGCTCCACGACGCGCCAGTCGCGCGCGAGTTCGCGATCACGGCTGGACGCTCCAGTGCAGGAGTCCTCGACGCCTGCGCCGCCGACGGCATCGCCGCCGGCTACCCGCTCGGCCGCGACTATCCGGAGTACGAGAACGGCCTCCTCGTCGCGATCACCGAGCGCCGATCGAAGGCCGACATCGACCGGCTCGCCGCGCGCTCGATGGCGCCGCGAGTGCGCGAGCGCGCGGTCAGCCCGACTGCGAGGTACCGCGCATGAGTCAACGCTCATTCGCCGCCGCACCGCCGAGGTCCCGACCCCGCTCCAGCGCGACGACGCGCGATCACGATTTTCGAGCGCTCGGTCGAGGGCCGCCGCGCCGCCGTCGTGCCCGAATGCGACGTTGCCGGAGACGCCGCTCTCCGAGCTGATCCCGAAGAACCTCCTGCGCGACAAGCCGGCCGAGCTACCCGAGGTGTCCGAGCCCGAGATCGTCCGCCACTACAACCGCATCTCGCGCCGCAACTTCGATCTCGACACCGGGCCGTACCCGCTCGGCTCGTGCACGATGAAGCACAACCCGCGCCTGAACGAGAAGGTCGCGGCGCTGCCAGGCCACGCTCGCCTGCACCCGGCCCAGGACCCCAAGCGCGCGCAGGGCGCCCTGGAGCTGATGTGGAACCTCGAGCGCTCGCTCTCAGAGCTCACGGGCCTGCCCCACGTGTCGCTTCAGCCTTCGGCCGGCTCCCACGGCGAGCTCGCCGGCCTCCTGCTGACGCGCGCCTACCACGCCGACCGCGGAGACGAGCGCACGAAGGTTCTGACTCCCGACACGGCGCACGGCACCAATCCCGCGACTGTGACGATGGCCGGATACGAGGTCGTGAAGGTTGCCACCGACGGCGGACGGCGGCGTCGACGTCGACGACCTCCGCGCCAAGGCCGACGATCAGGTCGCCTGCCTGATGCTCACGAACCCGAACACCCTCGGCATCTTCGATCGCAACATCAAGGAGATCGCCGAGATCGTCCACGGCGTGGGCGGCACCCTCTATTACGACGGAGCAAACATGAACGCGGTCATGGGCTGGTCGCGTCCCGGCGACATGGGTTTCGACATCGTCCATCTCAACCTCCACAAGTCGTTCTCACAACCGCACGGGGGAGGGGGACCTGGAGCCGGGCCGATCGCGGTTTCCGACCGCATCGCGCCATTTTTGCCGGTGCCGCACATCGTCCGGACCGAGAGCGGCAACGGCGCCGGCCCCAGCTTCGACCTCGAGTTCGAAAACGGCAAGTCGATCGGCCGGATGCGCGGCTTCCAGGGCAACTTCGGCGTGTTCGTGCGCTCGTACGCGTACATACGCTCGCTCGGCGGCGACGGCCTGCGTGAAGCTTCAGAGACAGCCGTCCTGAACGCGAATTACCTCTTGGCAAAGCTCAAGGCAGGGCGAGCGGGAAAGCACCTTCCGCTCGCGTTCGGTGAGCACTGCATGCACGAGTTCGTCCTCACCGGCGACCCCGCGAAGCGCGAGCTCCACGTGAAGACGCTCGATATCGCCAAGCGACTACTCGACTACGGCTTCCACCCGCCGACGATCTACTTCCCGCTGCTGGTCGACGAGGCGCTGATGTTCGAGCCCACCGAGACCGAGACGAGAGAGTCCCTTGACGACCTCGCCGAGGCGATCGAGTCGATCCTGGGCGAGGCCGAAGAGGACCCGGCGATCCTCACCGAGGCGCCGTTCACCACTCCGGTCCGCCGCCTCGACGAAGCGGCGGCAAGCCGGAAACCCGTGGTCCGCCAAAGCATCTGAGTCGACAGGTGCCCTGGCGTTGCCCTTCTGGGACTAGGCGACGCGGGCGAGAGCACCGCGGCGGGACCTACCGGACGCCAGCGGACGCAGGCGGCTGCCGTTGTGAACGGCGCCCAAGCGGATCCTGAGCATCTCGACGAGCTCCGCGGTGCGGTGGAACGGATCGGCGACGACGGTTCCGTCGCCGAGGGAGATCGCCGCGCGCACGTCGCCGTCCGACCTCGGCGACGAGCATCGGCCCGTCGGGCAGCTCGCCGGTATCGCGCCCGGCAACGCGGGCGACCTTGGGCGTGTCATCGGCGCGGGCGGCGCGGATGACGATCTCGGCTGAATCAATGTGTGTGACGTGCGACATAGATTGCTCCTACGATTGTGTGGTTCAAACCTCTTCGGTTGAGCTTTGTTCTCTTGACAATGCCCAAGATAGCGCACACAATGGCGTAGCACAATGTCCTACAAGAGACAATTGATTGAGCTACGTGAGCGCGCCGACGACGGCGAGGCCCGGGACAACCGCTCAGGCGTCACCGCAGCCGATCGTCGAGATCTTCGAAGCGGCGATCACCGGCGGCGAGCTCGGTCCGGGAGCCAAGCTTCCGCCGACCCGCCAGCTCGCCGAGCTGACCGGCGTCAACCACCTCACCGCTGCCCGCGCTTACCGCCAGCTCGCCGAGCGCGGCCTCGTCAGCTCCAAGGTCGGCAGCGGCACGTTCGTCAGGGCGGCCGCCGCCGCCATCCCCGGTTCCGACCGGGTGCGCGACTCGATCGCCTGGCAGCGCTACGTCCTGCCCGAGTTCGAGGAGACCTACGGCGACCGGTTCCTGCCGAGATGCACAGCCACGTTCGACGTCGAGGGTCTGATCCCGCTCTCGGTCGGCTACCCGTCCGAGCGGATCTTCCCGATCGACGAGATGCGCGCGGCCACCGAGAGCGTCATGCGCGACCAGCCGGAGCGTGCCCTTCAGTACTCGGACGTCCAGGGGCACGGCCGAGCTGGCCGAGCAGGTCGCCGTGCTCGTCGGCCGCTCGTGGTGAGGACGAGGACGCCGAGGACATCGTCATCACGAGCGGCGCGACGCAGGGGCTCGTCGCTCGCGATGCGGGCGATCCTTACGCCCGGCGATGTCGTCGCATGCGAGGACCCGTCATTCATGTCCGTCATCCGCGCGATCCGCGCCGCCGGGGCGAAGGTGATGCCTGTGCCGGTCGACGACGACGGGCTGGATGTCGATGCGCTCGAGGCTCTGCTCGCTCGCACCGAGATCAAGGCGCTCGCGATCCAGCCGCGCCTGCACAATCCCACCGGGCCGCGACCTGTCGCCCGAGCGGCGCGAGCGCCTGCTCGAGCTGGTGCGCCGCCACGGCTTCTTCATCGTCGAGGACGGCATCTACGGCGAGCTTCGCATCGATGGGGAGGAGCGCCCGTCGCTTCGCGCTGACGCGCCGGCCCACGCGATCTACACCGACTCGACTCTCGAAGACGGTGGGCGGAGGGCTGCGGGCCGGCTGGGTCATCGCCTCGGGGCCGGTGCTCGACCGGATCATCGCCGAGAAGCGCTCGGACGACATCCACACCCCTGTTCTCAGCCAGCTCGTCGCCGCCGAATACCTGGCGCAGCGGCCTATACCCGGCGCAGCTCGAGCGCGCGCGGCAGCCACTACCGCGCGCGGCCGCGCGGCGATGGAGAGAGTCGATCGAGCGCCACCTCGGGGGCATTGCTCACTACCTCGAGCCGCTCGGCGGCGGCCACATCTGGGTGGCGCTCGACAGCCCGGTCTCCGAGCGCGACCTGGTCGACGAAGCCTGGCGCCAGGGCGTCGCCTATGCGCCCGGCGGCGCAATGAGCGATCGCGCGCACCCAGGACCTCTGCCTGCGGCTCTCCTACTGCTACCTCGAGCCCGATGAGATGGATGAGGGCGTCCGGCGCCTCGCCGCTGCGCTCGACACGCTCAGCGCGCGACCTGCTCGGCGCGCCGCAGCGCCGATCTGAGTCGAGTCTCATCGCCCTATCCATCGGGGAGATCCTGACGAAGCTGAAGTACCCCGGCGAAGAGGTCTCCGTGCTCCTCGATCCGCTCCAGAACGTCCTGGCGGTCTCGAACACGAGCTCGTCCTCGCCCTTCGCGCCGGCCTCGACCTCGTCCCAGGTCACCGGCGTCGACACCGTGGGCCGCTCCCGAGCGCGAAGGGAATAGACGGCGACGGTCGTCTTCGAGCGCGTGTTCTGGCTCCAGTCGACGAGCACCTTGCCCGATCCGCAGCGACTTCGTCATCCGCGAGACGACCAGCGCCGGCTCCGCCTTCTCGAGCGCCTGGGCGACCGCGTGGGCGAACGGCTTCGTTTGCTCGTACGTCTCCGTCGCCGTTCAGCGGCACGTAGACCTGGAGGCCCTTCGAGCCGGACGTCTTGGCGAAGCTCTCGAGTCCGACGCCGCTCGAACAGCTCGCGCACCCGCAGTGCGACCATGCAGCACTCGCTGCATGGCGGCCGGCGGCCCCGGGTCGAGGTCGAAGGCGAGCGACCGTCGGGCACTCCATCGTCGTCGACCTTTGAGAGCGACGGGTGGAGCTCCAGCGCGCCCATCTGCGCGAGCCACACCAGCGGTCGGCTTGTCGTCGCAGACGACGAAGTCGATCTCGCCGACGCGTGTCCATCCCCACCGGCTCCGAGCGAACCCAGTCCGGCGCACCCTTGGGGATGCGCTTCTCGTAGAAGCGCTGGCCGTCGACGCCGTCGGGGAAGCGGACGCGGGTCAGCGGCCGCCCGTCGAGGTGCGGCACAGAGCGTCTCGGCGACGCGCGCGTAGTAGTCGATCGCCTCGCCCTTGGTGGTCTTCGACTTCGGCCACATGACCTTGTCGAGGTTCGAGAGGAGAGTGTCCGCCCGTCTACCTCGACTTCGATGCGAGCGTCAGGCACGGTCTTACTTGGACGCCTTGGACTTGGCTTCTTGGCGGGCGACTTGGCTTCTTGGCCGGCGCCTTCTTCTTGTCGACTCGCCCGCCGTCGCCGAGCGGCTCGGACCTGACCGCAGCGAGGCTCTCCTCGAGCGCGGCCATCAGGTCCGGCGCCTTGGTCGGCTTCGGCGCCTCGGACTCGACCTCGACGACGTCTTCGCCCTTGGCCTTGCGCTCGATCAGCGCAAGCAGCTCCTCGCGGTACTCGTCCTTGTAGAGGTCGGGTCGAAGTCGTTCGAGAGCGACTCGATCAGCTGCTTTGCCATGTCCACCTCGGCCTTGCGCGGCGCTTCGGCCTCCTCGCCCAGGATCTCGGAGATCTCGTCGGGCGCGACGACCTCGTCGGCAAAGCGCATCGTGGCCATCGTCAGCACGTCGCCCATGGGGCGGATCGCGGCGAGGTTCTCCTTGTTGCGAAGGACGAACCGGGCGACGGCGACCTTCTCCTGGTCGTTCATCGCCTTGGTGAGGAGGGCGTAGGCGCGCTCGGCGCCCTTGTCCGGGCCGAGGTAGTAGGGGTGATCGAAGTAGATGGGGTCGATCTGATCGAGATCGACGAAGTCCTGGATCTCGATCGCGCGCGTCTTCTTCGGGTCGATCTCCTCGAAGTCGGCCTTGGTCATGATCACGTACTGCTCGGGGGAGATCTCGTAGCCCTTGACGATGTCGTCGTAGGAGACTTCCTCGCCGTCGGCCTCGGCGACGCGCTTGTGGCGGATGCGCGACGAATCGGACTCGCGGAGCTCGCGGAACGACACGTTCTTCTTCGAAACGGCGCTATAGAGCTTCACGGGCACGTTGAGGAGCCCGAAAGAGATTGAGCCTGTCCAGATTGCGCGTGCCATCAGGTGGAGTGTTTCGAGGTTACCCCGCCTGATCCGCTCGGACACCTGGCACGAACGCGATCTTGCGGCATCCGGCAGCGGCTCCTGCGTTATGTCTCGCGCACGACCTCGCGCGGCATCTTGTCGTCGCGCAGGCCCTTGAACGACGGCTGGCGCAGGGTTCCCTCGTGGGTCCACTCGGTGAACTCGACCTCGCAGACCAGCAGCGGCTCGACCCAGACCGGGCCCCTGCCTCGCCGGCGCGCCCGGCCCTTGTACTTCTCGCGCGGGTCCTCGCCCAGCTCGAAGGCCATCTCTTCCTGTCGCAGCGGTTCGAGCAGGGACCGCAGGCGCTTGAGCATCTCGTCAGTGAACCCGGTGCCGACGCCGCCGGCGTAGACGAGTCGCTGCGAGCCGCCGGTCGAAGCCGCCTCGTCGGGCGTGCGGTCCCAGTAGCCGACCAGGAGCGAGCCGACCGAGCCGGACCGGCCGCCCTCGCCGGGCATGTAGCCGCCGACGACGAGCTCCTGGCGTAGGCGCGCGCGGATCTTGAGCCAGTCGGGACTTCGCCTGCCTGGGCGGTAGGGGCTTGCCGAGCCGCTTGCAGACGATCCCCTCCAGGCCCTGTTTTCTCGCGGCCGCAAGGAAGGCCGCGCCCTCGCCGATGCGGTGGGCGGGCGCCCGCCAGTGATCGCCGTCGAGTTCGAGGCCGGCGAGAAGCTCGCGGCGCTCTTCGTATGGCCGGGTCACAAGCGACTGTCCATCCAGGTGAAGGAGGTCGAAAGCGACGTAGGTGACGGGGACTCTCGGCCGCGCGGCGCTTGATCGTCTCCGGCCGCGTCAGGCCCATCCGCCGCTGAAGCGTCTGGAAGCTGGGCCGCCCCTTGGAGTCGAACGCCACGACCTCGCCGTCGAGGATCGCCGTCCGGCCGTCGAGTGCGTCGGCGAGCGCGGCCAGCTCCGGGTAGCGCGGCGTCGTGTCCTCGCCTCGCCGGCACGCGATGCGGAGCGAGCCCTCCTTCGCAGGAACGCGAGCGCTCGCACGCCGTCCCACTTGATCTCGAACGCCCAGTCCTCGCCGCTCGGCGGGCGTCGCGGCGGGCGTGGCGAGCATCGGCTGGAGGTTGCGCGGAAGCGTATCGGCCACAACGGCAATTATCGGGCCTAGCCGAAATAGATTTGCCCCGTGCGCATCTTCAGCGGCATCCAGCCCACCGGGCGCAAGCACCTGGGCAACTACATCGGGGCGATCTCCCAGTACGTGAGCGCCAGGACCGCGGCGAGGGCATCTTCTGCATCGTCGATCTGCACGCGCTCTCGGTTGCCTACGACCCGGCCGAGCTTCGCGAGCGGGTCTACGACACCACCGCGATCCTCATTGCAGCGGGCCTCGACCCTGAGCGGTGCATCCTCTTTCGCCAGTCCGACGTGCGCGAGCACACCGAGCTGACCTGGCTGCTCTCGGCCGTCACCGCCCACGGCGATCTGAACCGGATGCACCAGTTCAAGGAGAAGTCCGGCAAAGCAGCGCGAGCTGGTCTCCGCCGGGCTCTTCCTCTATCCGGTGCTGCATGGCAGCCGACGTCCTTGCCTACCGGGCCCACGAAGTGCCCGTGGGCGACGACCAGCGCCAGCACGTCGAGCTCATGCGCGAGATCGCGCGCCGCTTCAACGAGCGCTTCGGCGAGGGCCTTCTGGAGGTTCCCGAGCAGCGGATTCCCGAGGTCGGGCGCCAGGATCATGGACCTGCAGGAACCCGACCTCGAAGATGTCGACGACGAGCGGCACCGAGATGGGCACCGTGCTGGTCCTCGACGAGCCCGACGCGGATCACCAAGAAGTTCAAGAGCGCGGTGACCGATTCCGGCTCGGGCGTGCACAGGGGCGAGGGCAAGGAAGGCATCGGCAACCTCATCGAGATCCTGGCGGCAATCCGCGGCGCTTCGATGGAGTCGGTCGAGGCGCGAGTTCGAGGGGTCCGGCTACGGCGACTTCAAGGCGGCGGTCGCCGAGGAGGTCGTGACTATCTGACGCCGGTGCGCGAGCGCTACGAGGAGCTCCGCCACGACGAGGCGGAGCTGGAGCGCGATCCTCGCGGCGGGCGCCGAGAAGGCGCGGGCGATCTCAGCCCCGATCGTCGCCGACGTCCGCGACGCCATGGGCGCTCGGACCCGCAGCTCGTTAGTCCTCTTCGCGCACCTGGCCGTAGTTGATCGCGGCGACGATCAGCGACGCCGCCCGCGACGTTCCCGAGAGTCGCCGGCGCGAGCCAGGAGCAGCGTCGCCGAGGCTCAGCGCCCCGTCGAAGAGCGCCGTGAAGCCGTCACCGTCGTGCGCGATGCAGTGGTCGAAAGTGCCGAGCCAGACGAGGAAGGTGAGGACCAGATCACGGCGATGCGCGCGGTCACGGTGTCCACCGCCTCGACCAGCCAAGCGACCAGCGCGAGCAAGAAGCCGGTCGACCACGGCGCTCCAGAATGTGTCGGCGAACGATCCCTTCGGTGTACGCGACGCCGTACGAGATCAGCTGAGCCTGCGCCGGCTCGGACAAGCGCGCCCGGAGCGACCGCGAGCGCGGCGAAGATGAACGCGCCGGCGAGGTTCGTCGAGTAGCACGATCGCCCACAGCCGCACGCGTGCGGCTTGAGGAACTCCGAGTGGCGGAGCGTGAGCATCACCGGGTAGAGCGTGTTCTCGGTGAAGAACTGCGAGCGGCCGACGATCACCGCGACGTAGCCGATCGGGTAGAGCAGCGAGGCGATGAAGGCGGTGGACTTTACGTCCTCGCCAGAGTGCAACGGTCGCCAGCGCGACGGCCAGCGGCGCGAGGCCGATCGTGAAGCCCGCAAAGAGCGCCGGAGAACACGAGGCTGGAGTCAGGACGCTCGAGCTCCTCCGGCCGTGTCCTCGATGACGCGCTCGTAGATGTCGAGCGCGTGCGGTCGGGACGACTCCTCCTTCGTCGCCGCTCTGCCACGCATGCAGCCTAGACCCGGCTGCCGGCCGTCCTGCTGCCCCGGCTACGCTGCGCCCCGTGCCGGTAGCCGACCTGGATCTCGAGCTCGACGTCTTCGCAGGCCCGTTCGACCTCCTGATGGCGGTCGTCCTGCGCGAGGGCGTGAACCTTGCCGAGGTCGAGCTGGGCGAGGTCGTCGTCGCCTACGTCGAGCACCTCGAGGAGCAGGGCGAGCTCGACCTCGAGTCCGCGACCGAGTTCCTCGTCCTCATCGCGGCACTGCTCGAGCTGAAGTCGCGGCTTCTGCTGCCCGTGGAGGAGCCGGACGAGGAGATGCCCGCGCCCGAGGAGGCCGCCGAGGAGCTGCTGGCGCGGATGCTCGAGTACCGGCGCTACCACGACGCCGCGAGCACCTCCACGACACTCTTCGAGGCGGGCCGCGACCACCATGTTCCGGCGCGCTCCGCTGCCGCCCGAGTACCGGCGCGTCTCGCTCGAAGCCGCGCGCCCTGTCTATGAGGGCGACCGCCTCGCCGCGGCGATCGGCGACCTCATGCGCGATGCCGCCAGGCGCCCGACACGTCGCATATCCGCCCGACCGTCTCGCTCGAGCGGCGGCTGGGCGTGCTTCGGGACCTGCTTCGCAGGCGCGCGTCCTTGTCGACTTCGACGAGGTGTTCGGCAATCGAAGAGCGCCTCACCCAGGCCGTAACGATCTTCGCCCTGCTCGAGATGCACAAGCGCGGCGAGGCCACGTGGGAGCAGTCGGAGGTATTCGGCCCGATCACGATCAAGCCAACCGCCGTCGCCTCCTCCGCTTCGCGTCCGGGGGCAACGGGTTCAGCCACACACCAGGAGGAAGTCGCATGACCGAGGCGCCGCAGCTGGAGCGAGTGATCGAGGCGCTCCTCTTCCTCTCGCCCGAACCCGTTTCCGTCCCCGACCTCATCGAGGCCACCGACGCAACCGAAGCGCAGGTCGAGCGGGCGCTCGACGGCCTCAGCGGTTCGTTCGCCGAAGGCAACCGCGGCCTCGTGCTTCGAAACGTTGCCGGCGGTTGGACTCTCGCCACAGATCCGGTCGCCGCCGACGCCGCGCGAAAGCTCCTCTCCAAGCCGAAGACGCCGCCGCTGACGCAGGCGCAGGCCGAAACGCTTGCGATCGTCGCGTACCTCCAGCCGGTCTCTCGCCCTGAGATCAGCCGCATCCGCGGCGTGTCCGGCGAGTCCGCGATTCTCACCCTCACCGAGCGCGGATTGATCGAGGAGTCCGGGCGTTCCCGGTTCGGCGCGTCGATCTACAAGACGACAGAGCTGTTCGAGCGGGTCTTCGGCCTGGCCGGCCTTGACGATCTGCCCGATCCCGCTCAGTTCGATCCGTCGCCCGAGGTCGAGGGCCAACTTCGCGAGCGCCTCCACAAAGCGGGCGAAGCGCGCGTGGGCCAGGCGGGCTGAGTCAGCCGAGGCTGCCGTCGGCAGCCGTGTACCAGATCAATACGGGCACGATGAGGATCGCGGTGACAGCGGCCACGGCGAGCGTTCCGGCGAGAAGCTGACCTCTGGTCGTGTCGCTGTCGCGCCGGTTCAGCAGGAGCCAGACGAGCGCCGGCGCCAGGTTCACCCCCAGCCACGAGGCCCACGCGGCGCCCGTCGAGCCCTTGCCGGACTCGAATGCGTCCAGGAGGACGAATCGGTCGACGAGGAGCGCGGTGATCAGAAGGATGCCGGCCATCTGCCCTGAGTTCTAGCGGGCCGCGCTGGCGCTACCGTCGGGTTCATGCGCCTCGCGAAGTACCTGGCCCACTGCGGCGTTGCGTCACGCCGCCGCTCCGAGGCTTTGATTGCCTCGGGCGCCGTGACCATCGCCGGGGTGACGGTGACCGACCCGGCCCGCGATGTTGACGAGAAGAGCGACGTTGAGGTTGACGGCGAGCCGGTGCGCCCCGAGCCGCGCGAGGTCTGGGTTCTCAACAAGCCGGAGAACGTCGTCTCGACGGCGCGCGAGCCCGGCTCTCGCCGAGCGGTCACCGATCTCGTGCCCTCGCGCCGGCGGCTCTACCCCGTGGGGCGGCTCGACGCGGACTCGACGGGCCTGATCCTGCTCACGAACGACGGGGAGCTCGCCAACCGCCTCACGCATCCCCGCTACGGCGTTGAGCGCACCTACCGAGCGACGCTCCGCAAGGCGCCATCCGAGGCCCAGCTCGCCCGGCTTCGCAGGGGAGTGCAGCTCGATGACGGCCCCACGCGGCCCGCTCGGGTGAGGCGGCATGGCAAGCGCGGGGTGGACATCTCCGTCAAGGAGGGACGCAACCGCCAGATCCGGCGGATGGCCGAGGCTGTGGGCAACGAAGTCGTCGCTCTCAAGCGCATCCGCTTCGGCTCCCTTTCACTCGAGCGTCTCGCCGAGGGCGAGGCTCGCAGGCTCAACCCGGCCCAGATCGAGGCCCTCTGGGTAGATTCGGGTCGCAATGGATGAGCGGTTGTGGGCAGTCCGGGGCGCGGCGCAAGCCGACGCGAATGAGGTGGGGTCGATTCTGGCTGCCACGCGTGAGCTGGTCGCAGAGCTGGTCGAGCGCAACGGTCTCGAGCCTTCGAGCTTTGTCTCGCTGATCTTCACCTGCACCGACGACCTCGACGCTCAGTTCCCCGCTGTCGCAGCTCGCGAGATCGGGTTTCAGGACGTCCCGCTCCTTTGCAACCGCGAGATGGACGTACCCGGCGCCATGGAGCGGGTGATCCGGCTCCTCGCCCACTACTACGCGCCTGCGGAACACAGTCCTCAACACGTCTACCTGGGCGAGACGCAGAAGCTGCGGGTCGACCTCCACTCGGCGCAATGACCATCCGCTTCGCCCAGAAGCTCGCGGAGATCCCCGGCTACAAGGCCGGCGTTCCCGCGGGGAAGGCGCCCGAGGCGATTGCGGCCGAGGACATCGCGCAGCTGGCCTCGAATGAGTCGCCCTGGGGCCCGCACCCGGACGTCGTCGAAGCGATCGAACGCGCGGCCGGCGCGATGAACCGCTATCCCGATCCTGGGGCGACACTCCTTCGCCGTCGGATCGCCGAGCGTCACGATGCCGATCCCGCTTCGATCGCCGTCTCGAACGGAAGCTGCGAGCTACTGCTGGCCGCCGCCGCCGCCCTGTGCGAGCCGGGAGCCGAGATCGTCTACGCGTGGCCTTCGTTCTCGATGTACCCGTACATGGCGCCCCTCTCCGGCGCTCGCGAGATCCGCGTGCCGCTCAGCGACGGGGCAGAGCACGACCTCGAGGCCATGCTCGGCGAGATCACCGCGGCGACGCAGCTGGTGGTCGTCTGTAATCCCGAACAACCCGACCTCAACCCACATCCCGCTGGCGCAGATCTCCGCGTTCGTCGAAGCCGTGCCAGACCATGTCGCCGTAATCCTCGACGAGGCATACGCCGAGTATCAGCTCCACGACGACCCGGAGGACACGATCGATCTCTGGCGCCGAAGCCCCAACCTCGTGGTTCTGAGGACTTTCTCCAAGTGCTACGGCCTCGCCGGACTACGCGTCGGCTACGCGCTGACTTCAGCCAAGCTTCGCGCCGCGTTCGATGCGGTCCGCCAGCCGTTCAGCGTCAATGCCCTGGCGCAGGCCGCGGGCGCCGAAGCGATCCGCCACCAGGACGATGTCGCCACCCGCGTCGAGCGTACGATCGCCGAGCGCGTCTTCATCGAGGAGAGCGTCCGCCAGCTCGGGCTTGAAACTCCGGATTCGCACGCCAACTTCTCCTGGATCAACCTCGGCGACTCCGATGAGGGCGAGGTTGTCACGACGCTCGGCGACGCAGGCGTGGTCGTCAGGCCCGGAACGCCTCTTGGCGGCTCCGGCCACATCCGAGTCTCATACGGAGTCCGCGAGCAGAACCAGCGGTTCCTCGACGGGCTCGCCGAGGCGCTGGCCTGAATCAGTTGACGATGTCGGAGCCGGACCGCGGCAGGACCGTTGCTGCGCTTCCGAGCCTTGCGACGCCGGTGATCGAGGTGAAGGTTTGGCCTGGCGAGGCCGCCGGTAGAGCCGCAATCTCGTTGTCGATGCGCACGCCGTTTTGGATCAGCCAGTCACCGCTCGTGATCGAAGAGATCGTGGCGTTCTGAACGTTGACGACGACCCCGTTCAGCGCCGTGGGCTGGGTGGCGAGGTCCGCGGTGGTCTTAGCGACAGGTGGGTTCAGCGGGTTGCCCGTCGCGTCCACCGACGTAGAGCCAACCTGGAGGTGCGGAAGCCCCTGAAAGACGTCGACTGTGCCCGTGATATCGACCCGGTCGCCGACGCTGACGCCGGGCGAGGTCGGCCGCGATCCCTCCAGTCCCGAGTAGTCACTCATGTGGAAGTCCTGGCTCGAGGTCGGTACCGAGAGCCAAACTCTTGATGTTGCGCCCGTTTTTGTCGCGGTCACGAGGACGTTGTCGATCTTCACCGGCGTACCGACCGGGACGACTCCCAGGTTGACGTCGTAGATCGTGACGGAACAGGGCTGGGTCCCAGGGTTTGCCTGGTTGGGGCACGCGTCGCACGCGTCACCCTTGCCGTCGGCGTCACTGTCCTCCTGGCCGAGGTTCGAAACCGCGGGACAGTTGTCGATCGTGTTCGCGACGCCGTCGCCGTCGGTGTCACTCGGATCGACTCCTGTGACACCGATCTGATCCGCGGAGGTCCGGCAGTTGTCATTCTCGTTCTTCTCGGTGACCCGCGAGGTCGCGTCCGCGCACGCGATGAGGTAGTAGGCGCCGGGAGCCGTCTCGCCCGGAATCGTGAAGTTGTTGGTCTGGTGATCCGATTTCTTCTTATTGAGCCTCGGGACGCGGTGGCCGCCGTCAAGCGTTACATCGGCTCCGTCCCTTGCCACGTCGACGGACAGGAAGTACTTCGTGACCGAAGCCTTTGCCTTCTTTCGCCCCTTGTTGGCGGTTGTGTCCTCGCCGGGGATCTGGTCACCGGCGGCGGCGGCGGGTGGCGGATCGGCAAGCGCCGTCACCTTCAGGTTGGGCTTCGCACCCACCGCGAGCGACGTCACTGCGAAGAACGCAGAAAACGTCATCGCTGCGGCCACCACAACCCTCCGAACCCCTGTGCGCATATTGGAAGTCTAAATGCGAAAGCTCAGGCTGGCAACTGGCCCGCTGGGGCGCTGATCGCCGGCTCGCGCGTTGCCTTGACCGCGGGCTGCTCGCCGCGCTTGGCGGGGCGACGAGACTTGAGGTGCTCGGCGAGGAAATAGCTGCCGATGACCGCGAAGCCCGCAAGGAACTGGGCTGCGATTGTCTCCCAGTACGGGTAGATCTCGAACCAGGAGCCCACCCACTCGGGAACCGCGAACGGGGTCGGGTGCTGTGGGATCCAGCCAAGCTCGGCAAAGCTCAGCGCGGTGCCGCCGATCATGACGACCAGGACGAAGGCCACCAGCACGCCTGTGAGTTCGAGCATGCGCTTGTAAGGCAGACGGTGATGAAGCCAGAAAGTGAAAATCCCGACGGCCACCGTTGCGCCGATGCCGATCGCCACGCCCTCGAGGACCGTTCCGGTGCCTTGCTGAAGCTGGAGGTTCTGGAGAAACAGGACGACTTCGAAGCCCTCCCGGAAAACGCTGGTGAAGCCGAGCGCTACGAGCCCGATCGTTGCGGCAACGCCCGTCTTGCCCAAGACCTCGCGCCGCCGCCGGTGATGGCGGCCGATCCACTCGCTCCAGTAGACCTTGTGAACGAACCAGTTGAGGACGACCAGCAGCACGACGATCGCGATGAACCCGGTGATCGCCTCAAGCTTTGGCCCGAGTGGCGATGCCACGTCGAGAATGGCCTGGACGATGAACCAGGTGGCCACGGTCGCGAGGGCGGCGACCCCCACGCCAACGGCCATGGGCCTGCGCTTCGATTTGTTCGCACCCACCAGGCTTGCCGAAACGGCGGCGAAGATCAGCACGGCCTCGAGCCCTTCGCGAAACACGATCATGCTGGAATTGAAGACGACCGTCCCGTGACTTTGATTCGACACCTCTGTAGGGTCGACCGGACCGGTCTCAGCGGTGGCCATGAGCACCACGGTGACCGCCACGAAGGCCAGACCGGACAGCCACCAGATCGTTCTCTTTATCGCCGGAGAGAGCATCGAGTTAGGGGACCCTAACACAGATTTGCCGACGTGGTTGCGTCAAGTATGCGGAGCGCGCCTTGCCCTTTTCGCGGCGCCCTGCTAGAAACACTTGCATGAACCTCGGTTCCGCGCACGCCCTCTCGACCGCCCGCATGGGTGCGTCCGCCTGCGCCGAGCCGTATTTCTGGTTTACCTGGCGATTTATCTAGGCGCCCGGCTCGGGGTCCCCAAGACCCACCGCAAAACGAGACGCTTCCAAGCCGGGTGCCGCACTCGACACGTACCTTCAGAATTTCAGGACTTGAAAGGCGCCAGTACAGATGACGATCGATTTGAATGAGGAGGCACCGGGCCGGTCGACCCGGACCGTAGAGATCTCGGGAGGCACGCTTGGCGGCGGTCGCTTCGGGATCATCGCCGGGCCGTGCACCGTCGAGAGCCGCGAGCAGCTGCTCGAAGTTGCCCGCGAGGTAGCCGCGAGCGGCGCGTCGATGCTGCGCGGCGGCGCCTACAAGCCGCGCACCTCGCCGCACTCGTTCCAGGGCCTGGGTGTGGAAGGCCTTCGCCTTCTTCAGGAGGCGAAGGAGGTAACGGGCCTGCCGATTGTCACCGAGCTCATGGACGCCCGTGATCTCGACGACGTTGCCGAGGTCGCCGACATGATCCAGATCGGCGCGCGCAACATGCAGAACTACACGCTGCTCACCGAAGTGGGCCGAAGCGGGATACCCGTGCTGCTCAAACGTGGGCTCTCGGCGACGCTGGAAGAGCTGGTCTCGGCTTCGGAGTACGTGCTCAAGGAGGGTAATCCGAGCGTGGTCCTCTGTGAACGCGGAATCCGAACCTTCGAAACCGCGTACCGCTTCACCCTTGATCTCCTCGCGATTCCCGCTCTGCGCGAGATGACCGATCTGCCGGTGATCGTCGACCCCTCGCACGCGGCTGGGAGGCGTGACTGGGTGGCGCCGATGTCCCAAGCCGCCGCCGCGGCAGGTGCCGACGGGGTGATCGTCGAAGTCCACCCGGAACCCGACGCAGCGATCTGCGACGGGCCGCAATCGCTGGCGCTCGACGAGTTCGCCGGTTACGCCGAAGGCGTGAACCGGGCGGCCGAACTGGCCGGGAAGGCAGTTTCGGTCACCATCTAGGGCCGGACCAATAACCGAATGACCACTCCATCATCCACAGCACGTGACCGGATTCGCGATCGGCGGATCGACCGGATCGAGTCACTCGCCCGCCCGGAGGAGCTCCTGGCCGAGTTGCCGCTGCCGCCCGACGCGGCGGAACTGGTGATTCAGAGCCGCGAGGAGATCACGGCCGTCCTTGACTTCGAGGACGATCGCCTGCTCGTCGTGGTCGGCCCCTGCAGCGTTCACGACGTCGAAGCTGCCGCCGAGTACGCCGGGCGCCTGGCGGTAAAGGCGCAGGCCCTGAACCAGGATCTGCTGGTCGCGATGCGCGTCTACTTCGAGAAGCCGCGGACGACCACGGGCTGGAAGGGGATGATCAACGACCCTCACCTCGACGACTCGGGCGACGTGAACACAGGCCTTCGGATGGCTCGCGGCCTTCTTCTCACGGTGCTCGACCTGGGACTGCCTGTGGGATGCGAGTTCCTCGATCCCATCACGCCGCAGTACATCTCGGACACCGTCTCGTGGGGCGCGATCGGCGCTCGCACGACGGAGAGCCAGATCCACCGCCAGCTCGGCTCAGGTCTTTCGATGCCGGTTGGGTTCAAGAACGGGACCGATGGCAACGTGCAGGTGGCGGTTGACGCTGTGCGCGCCGCGGCTGCATCACATGCTTTCACCGGCATCGACCCGGACGGCACGCCAGCGATCCTCAGGACCACTGGCAACCGCGACGGCCACATCATCCTGCGTGGCGGCCGCGGCTCCTACAACTACGGCGCGACCGAAGTCGCCGAGGCGCTGGGACAACTTGCAAAGAACGGCGCTCCGGAGCGGGTGATCATCGACGCTTCACATGACAACTCGGACAAGGACCCAGATCGCCAGCGTGAAGTTGCGGCAGACATCGCTGGTCAGGTCTCCGCCGGCAACCGGGCAATCGTTGGCGTGATGCTCGAGTCCTTCCTTGTGAAGGGGCGGCAGGACCTTGGGCGGGGCGGGCTCACGTACGGGCAGTCGATCACCGACGCGTGCATGGACTGGGAGTCGACGGCTGGAGCTCTCGATGAGTTCGCTGAGGCCGTTCGCGCGCGTCGCAAGAGCCCGTGAGGATCGCCGTCTGTGGGGTCGGCCTGATCGGTGGCTCGATCGGGCTCGCCGCGCAGCGCCGCCTGGACGCTGAAGTCGTCGGCTTCGACCGCTCCGCCGACGCTGTCGCCAGAGCCGTTGAGCTCGGCGCGCTCTCGAGCGGTGCTGACACCTTGGCTCAGGCCGTCGAGGGCTCCGACATCGTTTTCTGCGCGGCGCCGGTGGGGTATCTGCCCGGCCTCGTGAGCGAGGCACTCGAGGCGAGCGGCGACGACACCGTGGTCTCTGATGTGGGCTCGACCAAGGCCGAACTGGTCGCGGGAATCGCGGCTCACGCGGACGCTGGGCGATTCATCGGCGGTCACCCGATCGCCGGCGCCGAGACGTCCGGGGTGGAGAGCGCCAGGGCCGAGCTCTTCGAGGGAGCCCGCTGGTATCTCACCCCAGGCGAGCAGGCGGGAGGAGTCCAGTACGACCGGCTCCAGCGCGCCGTGGCGGATCTGGGCGCTCGCCCGCAGGCCATCGATCCGGACCTCCACGACCGCCTGATGGCCACGGTGAGCCACCTTCCTCACGTGATCGCCAACGTGATGGTGGCCCAGGCCGAGACATCGATCTCAGACGAAGGCGAGCGGCTTCCCGAGGTGGGACGCAGCTTCCGCGACACCACGCGGGTGGCGGGGGCCAACCCATCGATCTGGAAAGACATCTTCGCTTCCAACTCGCAAGCGGTAGCGGGTGAGATCGACCGCGCGGTGGCCCAGCTCCAGGAGGCCGCTGAGCTGATCCGCTCGGGCGATGCTTCGGCCGTGGAGGCATGGCAGCAGCGTGCACGAGACGCCCGCTCGCGGCTTCTCGACGCCACAACCGGAGGCGGCGCGCTCCAGGAGCTGCAAGTCACCGTCGAGAACAAGCCAGGCGTTGTCGCGGAGATCGCTCTGGCGCTCGGCAGGGAGGGCGTGAACATCGAGGACATGGCGCTGTCGCCTGCGGCCGACATGCGCACGGGCGCCATCTCGCTTTGGGTGGCGGGTGAAGACGACGCCCGCCGGGCGGTTGAGGTCATGCGTGACCTCGGGCATTCTGCGAGCGCCGCGGGCTCGAGCGCGTGAGCACCACCAGCTTCGAACCTTCCGGGCCGCTCTCCGGCTCGCTGACTCCGCCGCCGGACAAGTCGATCTCGCACCGGGCCGCCCTGTTCGCCGCAATGGCCGATGGGCCGTCAGAGATCGCCGGCTTTCTCGACTCTGCCGACACGCGCTCGACGCTCGGCGCGGTCAGAACCCTTGGCGCGGGCGTGAAGGTGACGCAAGGCGAGAACAGCTCTATCGACGTTGGCGTCGACGGGATCGGGCTGGACGGCCCTTCGCGGGACGTCAGGCCCGAGCCGGTCGCGATCGACGTTGGAAATGCGGGGACGCTGATGCGCCTCTTGCCAGGCTGGCTCGCGGGGCAACCGGCTGGCACCTGGAGCCTTGCCGGGGACGATTCGATCGCAAGGCGGCCGGTGGACCGTGTGGCGAAGCCGCTCGCGCGGATGGGAGCCTCGGTCGAGTGCCGGGACGGTCGCCTGCCTCCGTTCGAGGTCACCGGCGCGCCGCTCGAGGGCATCAAATATCTGATGCCGGTTGCAAGCGCTCAGGTCAAGTCATGCCTGCTTCTGGCCGGCCTCCAGGCCGATGGCACGACCACTGTCATCGAGGAGGATCCCTCTCGCGATCACACGGAGCGAATGCTGAGAGCCGCTGGGGTGAACGTCCTCTCCGAGCAACATGGCTCGGGCCTCACGCTGGGCGGCAAGCTGCCCGGGAGACGGGTGAGCGTCAACCGGGTGGAGCGTCTGGAGCCATGCGGCTTCGCTGTGCCCGGTGACTTCTCGTCGGCCGCGTTCTTCGTTGCCGCCGCGCTTTTGGTTCCCGGCAGCCACATCAGGCTCGACGGCGTTGGAATCAACCCGACTCGGGTTGGGCTGCTCGGAATTCTCAAGCGGATGGGCGCGCAGGTTGAGGTCGAAGAGGCGCCGTCCCTCGGAGGCGAGCAACGGGGGTCGATCACTGTCCGGCACTCGGTTCTCAATGCGACGCGAGTTGGGTCGGGCGAGGTTCCGCTCGCGATCGATGAGCTCCCGCTGGTCGCTTTGCTCGGCGCGTTCGCGGAAGGCGAGACGGTGGTGCGCGGCGCCGCGGAGCTCCGCCACAAGGAGTCCGATCGGATCGCCGCGCTGATTCCGGCGATCAACGACCTGGGTGGCAGCGGTGAGCAACTCGAAGATGGATTCGTCGTACGCTGCACCGGGGGCCTGCGCGGGGGGGAGATGTCGTCGTCCGGCGACCATCGCCTGGCGATGATCGGTGCGATCGCGGGCCTGGCTTCTCGCGACGGTGTGACCGTACACGGGATGGAAGCAGCGGCGGTCAGCTACCCCCGTTTCGAAGCCGACCTCGCGCGGCTCGTCTAGCCGCCGGCCCTCGGATGGCCCTTGCCGGGCCATGGCGAGAGCAGCAGAAGGAGCCGCGAGTCCTCGGTAGCGCGGATCGCGCGGGTCTCGTTTGGCTTGAACTCGGCCACAAGGCCGGGCCCGCCGCCTACAGTCTCGCCATCCGCATCATCGATCTCAACAGCTCCCGATGCGACAAAGAGCCACGCCCGCTCGTGAACCCGGTGCTCCTGCATCTCCTCGCCGGCCGGAAGCTCGAGGACGATCAGGCGTCCCTCCTCGGCGGAGTCGAGGACCCGCGGGTGGCGCGGCTCCACGTCCATGCTCGCAACGTTCCAAGCCTTCACGACGGGGAATCTATCCTCACATCGCTCATGGTGATCGCAATCGACGGCCCCGCCGGCGCCGGCAAGTCAACGGTGGCCCGCGGCGTCGCCGCGGCTCTTGGCATCACGTACCTCGACTCGGGGGCGATGTACCGATGCGTCGCACTCGCGGCGAGCCGCAACGGGGCGGACCCCGACGACGCCGACGCAATCGTCGAAGTCGCGTCCAGCCTCGAGATCTCGTTCGAGGGCGAGACTGTGTCACTTGGCGGCGAGGACGTCTCGGCGGAGATCCGCGCGCCCAGGATCTCGGCGCTCGCGTCCCGGGTGTCGGTGCACCCGGGCGTGAGGAGCGCCATGGTGGAGCGCCAGCGCGAGTTGATCGCGGGCGGCTCGTATGTCGCAGAGGGGCGCGACATCGGCACGGTTGTCAGCCCGGACTCACCCCTGAAGGTCTTCCTCACAGCCGATCATCGAGGAGCGCGCCAGCCGCCGCGCCGCGGAGTCCGGTCGTCCAATCGCCGAAGTTACGGCCGATCTGGACGACCGCGACCGGCGCGACACCGAGCGTGAGCACGGTGCGCTTCGGGCAGCTGACGACGCGGTCGAGGTCGACACGACCGATCTGAGCCCCGATGAGGTTGTCGAGAAGATCGCCGGGCTGGCGCGAGAGCGAGGGCTGGCGTGAGCCGAATTCCGCGCGTTGCCGTCGTCGGCTTCCCAAACGTGGGCAAGTCGACGCTTGTGAATCGCCTCGCCGGTGGGCGGGAGGCGGTAGTGCACCCGGAGGCCGGAGTTACTCGCGATCGCAAGGAGCTCGAGTGCGAGTGGAACGGCCGCGACTTCATCCTGATCGACACCGGGGGCCTCGACTTCGAAGCGGGCGATCAGATCTCACGAGCCATCCAGGAGCAGGCGCGGGCGGCGATTGCCGACGCTGACGTCGTGGCACTGGTGCTCGACGCGAAGGCCGGGTTGAGGCAGGGCGACGCGGAGGTCGCCGAGATCCTGCGGCGCTCCGACGTTCCCGTGGTGGTGGTGGCCAACAAGGTCGACGGCTCGGCCGAGGAGCCGCTGGTAGCCGATCTCTATTCGCTCGGGCTCGGCGAACCCGTCGGAGTTTCGGCCGCCCAGGGCCGCTCGACGGGCGACCTTCTGGACCGGCTCGTCGCCGCACTGCCGGAGAAGAATCCGAGACGAGGACGAGTTGGAAGACCGGCCGCGATTGGCTGTGATCGGCAGGCCGAACGTCGGCAAGTCGTCGCTCGTGAACCGGTTCCTCGGGTCCAACCGGGTGATCGTCTCCGACATGGCAGGCACCACCCGCGATTCGATCGACACCGAGCTGGTCGCGGGCGAGCGATCGGTGCTTCTCGTGGATACCGCCGGACTGCGAAGGCGCTCGAAGGTCAGCGGCTCGGTTGAGTTCTACGCCCAGATCCGCTCAGAGCGCGCGGCCGAGCGCGCTGACGTGGCGATCGTCGTGGTCGACGCCTCCGAAGGACTGACCTCCGAGGACCTGCGCGTTGCGGACCTGGCGATGAAGACGGGATGCGCGACGATTTTCGCGCTCAACAAGTGGGACGAGGTCGTCATGGACCTGGAGGACACGAAGGCCCGCATCGCTCGCCGCGTCCGCCAGCGGCCGCCGGTGATCACGACCTCGGCGCTCAACGGCCGGAACGTCACGAAGCTTCTGGGCGCCGCGATTGAACTGGCGGATCGCCGGGCACAGCGAATCCCGACGCCAAAGCTCAACCGGTTCGTGGCCGAGGTCGTCACGCGTCGCCAGCCTCCCGCGAAGCGCGGCAAGCGGCTTCGCCTCTACTACGCGGCGCAGGTGGGCACGTCGCCGCCGCGAATAGCAATCCAGGTGAACGACCGGCGCCTCATCACCCAGGATTGGGCCTACCACCTCGAGAATCAGGATGCGTGAGCACTACGCGCTCGAGGGCGTGCCACTCGATAATCGACTTCGTGCCCAAGGCCACTTCGTCTCGCAGGGGCCCGCATGGAACCCCGGCCGCTCCCGAGCCGGAGGTGGCCGAGTGATCGACCGCGTGCTCTCCGCCGTCGCTCAGCGCTTCCAGAGCATTCGCTACTTCCTCGGCGACCTCCTCTTCCTCTTCGCACGCCCGTTTCGCGAGATCGGTTCCCGGCTCTCCGGGTTGTTCGTCTCGGTTTCGCCCGAGAACCGACGCCGAATCGGCGTCGGTGTTTCAGCGGTGACAGCGATCGCGATCGTCGCGCTTGTGATCGCACCGAATCTTCCGTGCGGAGCCCCGGGTGGCGACGAATGCGCGCCTGAGGACAACGCGATCGAGCTCGTGCCGGCGAACGCGCTCGCATACGCACGAGTCAGCTTGAATCCGGACTCGGAGCAGTACGACCAGGCTTTAGGCCTGGCAAGTCGGACGCCGCTTCTTACGGCCCAGGCCCTCGGTCGCCTCCTGCCGCTCTTCCTGGGCGCGGCCGGCTCGCCACCCGAACTTCGGCGAGGCCATTCAGCCCTGGTTTGGCGGTGAGATCGCCGTCGCCGTGGTTCCCGGCGAGTCCGGCACGCAGCAGGTGCAGATGCTCGAGGTCTCAGACGAACAGGGGGCGCGCGACTACGAGGCGTCGATCGAGGCGGGAGCGCCAGAGCCGACCGATTACCAAGGGGTTGAGCTTCGCGAGGACGATCGAGGGCTCGCGTCCGCGATCGTCGGCGGATTCCTGGTGATCGGCACGCCGCAGGGCGTACGGTCAATCATCGACGTCTCGGCGGGCATCGACGGCGCGGAGTCGCTCGCCGACGATGATCGCGCCGGTCAGGCCCTGGACTCCCTGCCCGCCAATCGCTTCGCTGACGCTTACCTGTCGGCGGAGGGAATCGACAGCCTGCTTGCGCTTTCAGACGGCCCGCTTGCCCCATTCGAGCCCCTGGTGGACTCGGGCGACTCAGAGGGAGCGGCAGTCTCGCTTTCGGCGGATGACTCGGGCTTCAGGTTCGCGACGCGGAGCTTGCTCGACCCCGAGCGGAGTGAGGAGGCAGGTGGTTTTTTCGCGGCCTTCGAGCCGTTCGATCCCGAGCTACCGACCGAGCTTGCGCCCGACACCCTCGCCTACGTGGGCCTCGGCAACGCCCAGGACACGATCGGCAAGCTGCTTCAACAGGCAACCGTTCGCGCCCCGGGCATCGCGACGGGTGTGACCGATCTCGTCGAGCGACTTCGCAAGGAAGCCGGGGTGGACATCACGTCGGAGCTCCTGCCCGCCCTCGGCGGTGAGGGCGCGCTGGCGGTCGCCCCCAGGCCGAAGCCGGAGACAGCATCTCAAGGAGAGGACTCGGAGCAGGAGCCGGGGATCCCGCTTGACCCCGGCGTCCCCGATGCGACCACTGCCGGGCAGTCCGACCCACCCTACGTCGAGTTCCTGGCGGGCGACGTCGACGAGGACGCGGCCCGCGACGCGCTCGCGAGGCTTCAGAAGCCCCTCGCGAAGACAGTCGACCCGACGCTCGGGAACGCGGTGTTCTCCGAGGAGACCTTCGGGCCGGTGACCGGCCAGGTCCTCCAACGCTCGCCGGTGAGCGTCCTCGCCTATTCGATCTTCGACTCGAAGCTGGTGATCGCCGACGACACTGCCCCGCTCGAACGTCTCGACGGCGATGCCGATGAGGGTTTGGCCGGCTCCGACACCTATGAGGGGGGCATCGACGGTCTCTCCGAGGACCCCGCGTTCATCGCCTATCTGGACCTCTCGGGGCTCGTGGGTGCCGCCAGCCGTCTGGGTGCGGGGTCAGAGGCCGCGTTCGCGACGTTTGCCGAGGAGCTCAAGCGCTTGCAGACGTTCGGGCTCACCGTGAGCGCCGACGGCGACACGCTTTCGAGCGACTCCCTGCTTCGCATCGCGGCTCCGTAGCGGTACTCTGGCCCGTCCATGGGCGACACAAATCTTCAAGACAACGAGTTTCTGTTCACCTCCGAGTCGGTCACCGAGGGGCATCCCGACAAGGTCGCGGACCAGATCTCCGACGGCGTGCTTGATGCCGTGCTGGCCGAAGACCCGGGCGGCCGTGTCGCTTGCGAGACGCTCGTCAACACGGGGCTCGTGGTGGTTTCCGGCGAAATCTCGACCGAGATCTACGTGGATATCCAGGACATCGCCCGCGAGACGATTCGGAAGATCGGCTACACGGACGCCGAGCTCGGCTTCTCCGCGGACTCCTGCGCGGTCATCAACGCCATCGACAAGCAGTCTCCCGATATCGCCCAGGGCGTCGACGAGGCCCTCGAGGTGCGCGACGACGCTGAAGACGAAGACGCGCTCGACGTCGCCGGCGCCGGCGACCAGGGAATGATGTTCGGCTACGCGTCCGATGAGACTCCTGAGCTCATGCCCATGCCGATCTCGCTCGCGCACAAGCTCGCCCGCCGCCTTGCCCAGGTGCGAAAGGACGGCGACATCTCCTACCTGCGCCCAGACGGCAAGACCCAGGTGACCGTCCGCTACGAAGACGGGCGCCCTGTCGGGATCGAGAAGGTTCTGATCTCGACGCAGCACGAGGATGGCGTCGAGCTCGACCAGATCCGCTCCGACCTGTGGTCAAACGTGATTGAACCGGTGCTTCCCGCAGAGCTGTACGACGCCGGCGAGCTGAATACGAAGCAGAACCTGCTCATCAATCCCACGGGGCGCTTCGTGATCGGAGGCCCAGTCGGCGACGCAGGCCTGACCGGCCGCAAGATCATCGTCGACACCTATGGCGGCATGGCTCGCCACGGCGGCGGCGCCTTCTCGGGCAAGGATCCCTCGAAGGTGGACCGTTCGGCTGCCTACGCGGCGCGCTACGTGGCGAAGAACATCGTCGCTGCGGGGCTCGCCGACCGCTGCGAGGTCCAGGTTGCCTACGCGATCGGCGTCGCGCACCCGGTTTCGGTGATGGTCGAGGACTTCGGCACGGGCCGCATCTCCCGCAGCCGCCTCGCTCAGCTGGTGAACGAGCACTTCGACCTGCGCCCCGGCGCGTTTCGCGAGGCACTCAGCCTCCACCGCGCGATCTACCAGCCGACCGCGGCCTACGGGCACTTCGGTCGTGAGGGCGAGGACTTCACCTGGGAGAAGACCGACAAGGCAGACGCGCTGCGCGAAGCCGCGGGAGCCGAAGCGGTCGCCTAGGACGCCGGGGGTTGGCGGCCGTGCTCTTCGTCGCCCAGGCCGCCGGAGCGGCCGTCGCCCTGTAGCGCACGAGTTGCTTCGTCGACCTTTTCGACGACCTCGGATGGATCGGCGACGCCGGAGAAGACGAAGTTGTAGTCGTCGCCTGCCGCCGTGTCGAAGTCGACGTTGCCGATCTGGAACAGCCGCTGGATCATCGACTGTGTGATGTTCACGTTCTGAACCCGCTCGAGGCGGGTCTCCTGAATCGTGCGCGAGACGATCCCCCGTTTGATGTGGAGGCGTCGGTTGGTGATCGTGTAGCTGGTCGCGACGCGTTTGACGAAGCCGACGAGGATCGTGAGGCCTACGCCTGCAATCGCGAGGAGGGCGACGAGGCCCTTGTTCGGGCCGCCGTCGCCCAGCCCGGTCACGAAAGCAACGATGAAGCACACAACCGCCGTGGCGGCAATGCCCTTGAGGTAGAAGTCGATGATCGAGCGCCACGAGGGGTGACCCTCGAAAAGCACTCTCTCCCCAGGTCCAAGCTTCGGTGCCACGGGCCGGAGACTACATCCCCGGCCACGCGTCTAGCCTTGCCGCGTGATCGCCAAGGTTGAGCCCCTTACGACCGCCCGCGCGCTCCGGGGCCCGTTCGACTACCTCCTCCACGGGGAATTCGAGCATGTTGGCGTCGGCGATGTCCTGCTGGTGCCGTTCGGCCGCCAGCGCCTCCGCGGCGTGGTGACCGCTCTGGCCGAGACGTCGGATCTGGCGCCGGAGCGTCTTGCCGCGCCGATTGCGGTACTGGGCGAGGGCGTTCAACCGTCGCTCGTCGACCTCGGCCTGTGGGCGGCTCGCGAGTACTGCTCCACCCGCGCCCGCGGGCTCGAGCTGGTCTTGCCTCCGGGCACCGGGCGCTCCCGGGACGTGGGCGCCCGCACGGAGCTTCGCGCCGCAATCACTCCTGAAGGCCGCGCAGCTCTCGCGGGCGACGAGCGCCTGGGGCCGAAGCAGCGGGCGGCGCTGGAGCGCCTTGCCGGGGCAGACAACCCGGTCCCGGCGGGCGAGGACAGGGATTCACTTCGCCGCCTGGCGAAACGGGGTCTTGTTGAGCTCTCCGAGGAGGAGGTCTCCCGCCGTCCGGAGTCGGTTTCCGTGGGAGCACGCGGTGAGCGTCCAACCCTCACTTCCGCGCAGGCATTGGCGCTCGAGCGGATCACGGTAGGCCTTGACGGCGACGGCGGCGAGCTCCTGCTCCACGGGGTCACCGGTTCGGGCAAGACCGAGGTCTACCTGACGGCCACGGAGGCCGCGATGGAGCGCGGGCGAGGCGTGATCGTGCTCGTTCCAGAGATCGGCCTGACGCCGCAAACCGTTTCTCGCTTCCAAGCCCGGTTCGGCGACCGCGTCGCTGTGCTCCACTCGGCGCTCAGTGCCGGTGAGCGCCGGGATGAGTGGATGCGTCTGCGGCGAGGCGAGGCCCGAGTGTGCGTCGGCCCGCGCTCGGCCGTGTTCGCGCCGGTCGACGGCCTGGGCCTGCTCGTCGTCGACGAGGAGCACGACGCCTCGTACAAGCAGGAGTCCGACCCGCGCTACGACGCGCGCGACGTGGCGAGGCGGCGCGCTGAGTCCGAACAGGCCGTGTTGGTGGCTGGAACGGCCACGCCCCGGCCCGAGAGCTGGGAGCGACTCGAAAGGATCGTCCTGTCGGAGCGCGCCGACGGCTCGCCGATGCCCGGGATCGAGGTTCTCGACATGCGCGATCGGGATGGCCGCGAGGGACCGTTCCACGCAGCCACCCGCGAGGCGCTCACCGAGCTTTCGCGATCTGGAGGCAAGGCGATCGTCATGGTTCCCCGCCGGGGTTGGTCGCCGTTTCTCGACTGTCGCGTCTGCGGCCATTCGTGGCGCTGCCCCAACTGCGACGTCTCCCTTGTCCTGCACCGCGCCGGCGACACTATGCGCTGTCACCACTGCGGCCACACCGAGCGGGTCCCCGAGCAATGTCCGGAATGCGGCTCGGCGTCCATCGCTCGTCACGGCGCCGGATCCGAGCGCGTGGCCGAAGTGGTCGCAGAGCTCGTCCAGCCCCTCTCGGTCTTTCGCCTCGACTCCGACAGCGCCTCGAAGAAGGGCGCGCACGCACGGATCCTCGGAGACTTCGACCGCGCGGACTCGGGGGTTCTCATCGGCACTCAGATGGTTGCCAAGGGCCACGACTTCCCCGACGTGGTCCTGAGCGTTGTCGTCGACGCAGACTCGAGCCTGCGCTTTCCGGACTTTCGCGCCGAGGAGCGCACCTTCGCGCTCGTCTCTCAACTCGCCGGGCGCAGCGGCCGGGGAGGGAGGGGACGCGTCCTCGTGCAGACGATGGCTCCGAGCGCAGACGCGATCGTGAGCGCGGCACAGCATGACGCCCCGGGGTTCCTCGCGGGCGAGCTGGAGCGCAGGCGCGAGCTTTCGTATCCGCCTTTCGCGACCCTGGTGCGCATCGAGCTCTCGGCCAAGGAGGCGCGCGCCGCCGAGGGCGCCGCGCAGCAGATGGCTGCTCGGCTTCGCCCTTTGCTGGGAAGGGACGCAACCCTGCTCGGCCCCGCGCCGCGATTTCGCCTCCGCGATCGCGAGCGACGGCAGGTGCTGGTGAAGGCGCACGAGCGGGAGAAGACCGTCGCCGCGGTGCGCGACGCGGTTGACGGCGCGATCGGTGCGAAAGCGCTGCGCGCAGTTCAGCTCTCGGTGGACGTCGATCCTCAGTAGCGGAGCCGGTCTAGACTCGTAATGGCATGAGCGAAGACGCAGAACACGCGCCCGAAGAGCCGGTGGAAGGCCCGATCGAGGGCGACACCACGCCCGACGAGCCCACTGAGGAAGAGCTCCGGCGTCGCGACGCGGCGCTCTCGGAAGTCGTCACCTACGGAGACCCCGTTCTGCGCTCGAAGGCGTCCGCGATTCAGGAGTTCGGGCCGGCTCTGGAAACCGACGCGCAGCGGATGTTCGCGATCATGCGCGATGCGATGGGGGTGGGGCTCGCTGCCACGCAGCTTGGCGTTCTACGTCGCATGCTCGTATTCGCCGCCGGCCCCGATGCCACGCCCACTGCCCTCGTCAACCCGGTGCTCGAGTGGCGCTCCGGCGAGCTCGCGACCGCGGCTGAAGGCTGCCTTTCCCTTCCTCGTGTTGTCGTCGATGTCGAGCGTCCGCTCCACGTACGTGTCTCGGGTGCTGACATTTCCGGCGAGCCTGTTCTGATCGAGGCGTCGGGACTCGAGGCGCGCGTGCTTCAGCACGAGATCGATCATCTCGATGGCGTCCTGATCCTCGACAGGACTGAGCGCGATCAGCGAAAGGGTGCGATGCGGGCCCTTCGTGAGGGCACGAGCTTCACGCCGTTCGAGTCCGACGAGGACGAGGCGGAGGCAAGCGCCGAGCGCGAGCCTGCTCGCGACTGATACGTGCGCCTCGCCTACCTCGGCACTTCCGAGTTCGCCGCTCAGATTCTGCGGCGACTCGCCGCCAGCGACTTCAAGCCTGCCCTGGTGGTAACGCCCCCGGACCGCAAGCAGGGGAGAGGTCGCAGGCTCTCGCCGCCTCCCGTCGCCGACCTTGCGGCCGAGCTGGGGCTTGAGCTTCACCAGACATCGAATGTGAACAGCGATGAGTCCCGGGCGGTGTTCGCGGGGTTGAATATCGACTGCGCGATGGTCTGCGCCTTCGGTCAGCTGATCAAGCCACCCCTGCTCGACGAGATCGAGATGCTGAACGTGCACCCGTCGCTCCTTCCTCGCTGGCGCGGGGCGGCGCCCATCGAGCGCGCGATCATGGCTGGAGACGCAGAGACCGGTGTAGCGATCATGCGCTTGACGGAGGGTCTCGACTCCGGGCCTGTGGCGCTCTGCGATCGTGTTGCGATCGCAGAGCGCGATGACTTCGGCTCGCTCTCCGCGCGGTTGGCGGGCCTTGGCGGAGAGCTCGCAGTGCAAGCGCTCGCAGACCGTGAGAGGGGAAGCCTCGAATTCTCCGAGCAGGACGACGCAGGGACGACGTATGCCGAGAAGATCGAGGCCGAGGAGCGAAGGCTCGATCCGGCGCGGCCCGCGATTGAGCTGGAGCGCATCGTCCGCGCGCTCAACCCACACGTGGGAACTTTCCTGGAACTGGACGGAGGCGACCGGCTGGGCGTGGTCGAGGCCGACGCTGGATCAGGAACGATCGAAAGCGGGGCGCTCGTGGGCGAAGATGGCGCCCTTGGTCTTGGCACCGTGGATGGCGACCTTCGGATCACCCGCGTGAAGCCGGCCGGCAAGCGAGCGATGGCCGCGGCCGATTTCCTGCGCGGCAACCCGTCGCCGCGCCTTGCCGGGTGAGTGCCTACCGCGCACAGGCCGCGACACCTACGCGGCGTGCGGCGTTCGAGCTTTTAAGGCGGGTCTTCGAGCACGATGCGTGGGCCGATCGCGCTTTTCCCGCAGCAGCAGAGCGGCATGAGCTGTCGGGTAGGGACCGGGCCCAGGCGCAGCGCCTCGCGTACGGAGCCGTGCAGCGTCGTGGCACCGCGGATCACCTGGCGGCGCGGCTCGCGCGGCGAAAGGTGTCGAGCCTGGACCCCCCAGTCGTCGCAGCGCTTCGACTCGGCTTATTCGAGATCCTGTTCTCGAATGCGGCCGGATCATGCCGTAGTCGACGGGGCGGTTGAGCTCGCCAAGGGCGGGATGCGAGGCGAGCGGCGCTCGGCTGGCGCCGGTGGCCTGGTCAACGCGGTATTGCGCCGCGCCGTGGGCGAGCGTGAGGAGCTCCTCAGGTCCCTCACCGACGAGTCGCCGGCTGACGCCGCCATCGCCCACTCAGTGCCGGAGTGGCTGGCGAAGTTGTGGTGGGACGAGCTGGGCGCCGAGAGCGCTCGCTCGCTCCTCGCCGCTATGAACGAGCCTTCCGAAACCGCGATGCGGGTCAACACGCTCAAGGGTGACCCCGCCACGCTGAGAGCTGATCTGGAGGCAGCTGGTGAGCCAATCGCGCCTCCGGCCGAGGTGGGACCGCTCGACCCACCCGAGGCCCTCGTCTGGGGCGGACCGCTGGGCGAGGCGGCGATCGATGCTCTTCGGGGAGGTTGGATGTTCGCCCAGAGCAGGGGTGCTCAAGCGGTGGTTGGTGTGCTCGGCGCGTCGCCTGGGGAGCGGGTCCTCGATCTGTGCGCTGGGCCCGGCATAAAAACGGTCGCGATCGCCGCTCAGGTCGGTGAGGAGGGAGAGGTGGTTGCCGTCGAGCTTGATCCGAGACGTGCCCGTCAGATCGAGGGGGTGGCGCGGCGCGCGGATGCCCGCAGCGTGCGGGTTATCGCTGCGGACGCGACCAGCACCGGCGAACCGCGAAAGAAGTTCGCCGGCCCGGAGCAGGGCTACGATCGCGTACTCGTGGACCCGCCCTGCTCCGACCTCGGCACGCTTGCCTCCCGCCCCGACGCGCGTTGGCGTAAGGATCGGGCGACGATCGATGCGGGTTGTCGCACAGCAGACGCAGATTCTCGATACCGGGATCGAGCTTCTCCGTCCCGGCGGCGCGCTTGTGTACTCGACGTGCACCATCTCGAGGCGCGAGAACGAGCAGGTTGTCGCCGGCGCCCTTGCATCGCACCGGGGATCGCGAGGTGCGGTCGCGTGGAGACTCCGCCCGGATCGCGACGGTACGGATGGCTTCTTCATCGCCGAGCTCGTCAAGGCGGAGCGCGATGGCTGAGGGGGAGCGGGAGCTCGGCGCGGCTTGCCCCAGCTGCGGCGAGCCGTGGCTTGCGGCCGACGAACTTGCCGGGCGGTTTCGCTGCGTGTTCTGTCTGCAGCGCTACGAGCTGACTTCGGCGTGCGAGAACTGCGGTGAGCATCAGACGATCGTGCGCCTCAGCCGTTCCGAGGACATGGTCTGCCAGCATTGCCGCCATTCGATGCTGAAACCCGTATGACAGCCACGCCTCCAAAGAGCTGTTCTCGTCCTGCCGGATCGCTCCGTCGATCCTCTCCGCCGACTTTTCGATGCTCGGCGTCCAGGTAGCGGACGTGATGGACGCGGGCGCACGCGTCATCCACGTCGACGTCATGGACGGGCACTTCGTCCCGCCGATCACGATCGGCCCGCTGATCGCCTCTTCCATCGCCGATCAGGTGCATGGCGCTGGCGGCGTTCTCGATGTGCACCTGATGATCGAGCGCCCGGGCGACCAGATCGACGCGTTCGCCTCCGCGGGCGCTGACTGCATCACAATCCACCACGAGGCCGACCCGCACGCGCATCGCACCCTCGCTGCGATCCGCGAGGCAGGGTGCCTGGCTGGTCTTGCAATCAACCCCGGCACCCCGGCAGACGTCTTCGCAGACCTCACGAGTCGGAATGCGATCTCGCGCTCGCGATGAGGTCAACCCGGGCTGGGGAGGCCAGAAGTTCATCGAGGCGTCACCCGCGAAGGTCGAGCGGCTGCGATCCATCGTGGAATGCCCGATCGAGGTGGACGGCGGGATTGACGCCGGCACCGCCCCTAGCGTGGTGGAAGCGGGCGCGGGCCTGCTTGTGGCCGGCTCGGCGATCTTCGGCGACGTGGACCCTGCGGCGGCCTATCGGCGTATCGCGGAGGCAGCGGGCGCGGAGTAGCGGCGGTGGCGCTCCGTCGGCGGGATTGTCGTCAGTCCCCAGCCTCAGGCCGCGGCCGCTGCGAGTCTTCCGGCCCGCCCAGGCGTGGCGCGGGCGTGTTCAGCGCGCCTGCGACCTCCTCCCACCATGCGCGCTCGGCGGGCGCGAGGCCTGGGCGGCGGACGCGCCGTGCGACCCACTCGGCCATTCGCGCCCGGCCGCCCACGGCGATCAACGCGCTGTCGAGTACTGCGTAGCGCCCGTCCGTGAGCGCCACCAGGGAGCCTGTCTCGTCGCGCCGTACGCGAAGCCGCGCGGCGATCTCCGCTCCCTCTAGTGCCTTTGGGTGGGCAGGGTCGCCGTCGGCGGCGGTCCGGCGGCGGACGGTGAAGACCTGCGGGGCACCCCGGAGCGGGAGCGGCGGCGGCGGCGGCTCCCCCAGCGGACCGGCTCGCCAGCGATCAGTCAGGTTGACCACCGACTCCATCACCTCGCGTCGAGCGAGCACGTGAAGCTCATCACCGACCTCGATCTCCGTCGAGCCTCGTGGAGGTACGGCGGCCGCATTGCGGACGATCAGGTTCACGAGAGCCTCGCGGGGCAAACCGAGGTCGCGCACGACCGCTCCGACCGCCGCATCACCGGGCCGGACCACGTACGTGAACGCGTCGCCGCCGAGGCGTCGTACGTGGCCGTCTCCACCACGGTTGCCGGCACGGCTGGCTCGTTCGTCGTCAGGCCGAGCTTGTCGGCGAGTGGGTTGAAGGTCGCGCCCTGCACCAGCGTTGACGTCACGACGACGAAAAAGATCGCGTTGAAGATCAACTCCGAGGATTGCACCCCGGCGATCACCGGAAACGTCGCCAGCCAGATGGGGACCGCACCTCGCAATCCGGCCCACCCGAGCATCAGGCGCTCCTTCATGTCGAACGGCGCGAACGCTGTCGCAATCGACGGCGGCGAGTGGGCGCGCGAGGAAGATGAGGACCCCGGAAAGCACGATTCCCTCGAAGGCGATATCGCCCAGACCGCTCGGATTGACGAGCAGGCCCAGGAGGAAGAACAGCGCGATCTGGGCCGTCCAACTCATGCCCTGGTGAAACGCGATCGTGGAGCCTCGCGCGGGAACAGGACCCGTGCCGAGCACGAGCGCGGCGATGTAGACGGAGAGGAACCCTGATCCGTGACCGATCTCGGCGATTCCGAAGGCCATTGCGGCCGTCGCCAGCGAGGCGACGGGGTAGAGGCCGGGCGACGGCAGATCGAGCCGGCGAAACGAAGCGCGCGCGCCGAAGCCGACAGTGATTCCGACGAGCAGACCTAGGGAGAGCTTGATAGCCAGTTCCAGGGCCATCTCGGGGAATCCATATCCCGGGTCTTGAATCCAGTCGATGAACCCGACCACGAGCAGAACTGCGATCGGGTCGTTCAGGCCCGACTCACCCTCGAGGGCTCGTGCCAAGCGCCGGCGCAGGCTCGACCCGCGAAGGACCGCGAATATCGCTGCCGAGTCGCTCGCAGCAACCGCCGAGCCGATGATGAGACCGCCGAGCAGGTCGAGGTCGAACAGCCAGGTCGCGGCGAGGCCGGCGACAACGGCGGTGACAACCGTGCCGATGAAGGCGAGCGACACAGCGGTGCCGATGACGGGGCGGATTTCCTTCCAGCCCGCGGTTAGCCCACCCTCGAACAGGATCAGGACAAGGCCGATTGTCCCGAGCGTTCGCGTCAACTCGGCGTCGGAGAACTCGACGCCGATGACCCCCTCGGAACCGGTCAGCATTCCGAGGCCCAGGAAGAGGAGTAGGCCGGGCACCCGGACCCGGTCGGCGACCTTGGCGGCACCCAGCCCTGCCGCCATCAGGAGACCCGCGACGAGCAGAAGCTGCGCGTCGGACATCGTTCACGAACCTTCTTCCATCGCTGCGAGCCGCGCCTCGATCTCATCAGCGGAGTCCGGCCCCATCGATTCGCCCGGAGCGCTCCGGTACACCGCCGCGAGCTGTGCCGCAAGCAAGACAGCGCCAAGCGCAAACCCGACCTCGATCCGCCGCGGCTCGTCTCCGATCACGGGGACGAGGCACCACACGAGGAACGAAACCGCGGAGGACGCCCAGCAGCGTGCGGCGCGGGCCGAAAGACCGCGGGCGAGGGCAGCCTGGCTCAGCGTCGTGGCTGCCAGGTAGAAGCCCATGCCGGCCGCAACGATCACAAGGCCCGCGCGGTCGTAGTCGAATTTGCTCCCGAAGGCGATATCCATCAGCGTCGGCCCGATCGCCGATGACCACGACGCAAACGAAGACGGCGAATCCCGCGATCGCGGTGATCGTGACCTTGATCGAGTTCTTGATGGCGTCCTCGCCGGTCTCCCCGCGAGCACCGAGCCGCGTCAGATGGGGTAGGAGGCTTGTCGCCACTCCCTGAAAGACGAGAACGGGTGCACGGGCAACCATCAGCACGTTGAAGATGAATCCGGCGGCGGCGGCGTCGTCAAACGCCCGGACGAGGAGAGGCCCCGCGTTCAGGAACGCCTGCTCGGACATCATCACCACCAGCACGGCCGCCGCGAAGCTTCCACCGGTGACCACGGAGACGCGCTCACCGCCGCTCGTGGTGTCGACGGGCTGGTCCACGGCACCGCTCAAGAAAGCCAGAGGCACGACGGTAAGGCTCACGATCGGTGCTGCGGCCACGCCGAGTGCGATCGCGGTCTGCCCGTTGGCTATCCCGAAGGCCACCGCGAGCGAGAAAGCCATGCGAGAACCCGACTCACAGAGCAGAAGCCCAGCAAGCAACCCGAAGCGCCGGTTGCCTGCGAGAAAGCCGCGGGCATAGAACGAGGCGCCAAACGCGACGATCGCAACGACGCAGAATCCAATAGAGGCTCTCGGACCCCGAAAGGAGACCGTCCTGGAGTTGGTCGCGGAAGAGAAGGGAGAGGACGCCGAGCGTGACGGCTACCCCCAGCTGGATGATCGCGGCTACCCGGAGCGCGCTGCCCACCTCGTCGCCGCGCGCCCGGCGCAGAGCGATCGTCCGCGATAGAAGCTGTTCAACCGGGCGGTAGGCGACGGAGATCGTCACGAACACCGCCGACCACAGGACGACGATCTCGCCGTACTCGGTCGAGTCAAGGTTGTGCGACGCGAGGGCGAAGAAGAGATAGGTGAGGACGCCGGCGGCGCCCACGCCCGCCGACAGGAGGCTTGCGGTGCGCCCGAAGCGCCTCGTTTCTGCGCCCGCGGGCTGCGCTTCGCTCATCCGGAGACGGTATAGGGAGCGCGCTGATTGACTAGTCAATCAATCCGGTTGTACCATTTACGCAGATGCCCGCCACGGTCACCGCACAGGACCGTACGCACCTGGCCCGAGCGCTGGAGCTGGCCGAGCGCGGACGCGGAAAGGTCTCTCCGAATCCCCTGGTTGGCTGCGTTCTCGTGCGAGATGGCGGCGTGATCGGCGAAGGCTGGCACGCAGAGCTCGGTGGCCTGCACGCCGAGCGCGCGGCGCTTGCGGACTGCGCCGACCGCGGCGACAGAGCCAAGGGGCGCGACCGCGTACGTGACGCTTGAGCCGTGCGCGCACGAGGGCCGCCAGCCGCCTTGTGCCGAAGCGCTGATCGAGGCCGGCGTCACACGGGTTGTCTACCTGTCTGACGATCCGTCGGAGAAGGCGAACGGCCGCGGCCCCGGCATCCTGCGCGACGCACGGCATCGATGTCGAGCTTGCGACCGGCGCCGAGGCCGCAGCTGCGCGTCTCCTGATCCAGCCCTTCCGCAAAGCACGCGCGGACCACGCTGCCCCTCGTCACGGTGAAGGCCGCGCTGACCCTCGACGGCCGCACGGCCACTGCGGACGGCGATTCGAAATGGATTTCAGGCGAGGAGAGCCGGGCGCTCGTCCACCGCTGGCGAGCCGAGACCGACGCGGTCGCGATCGGGGTGGGCACGGCGATCGCGGACGACGCCCAGCTGACGGCGCGCGACATCGACCCGCCTGCGGCCCGGCAGCCCCTGCGGGTCGTCTTCGACTCGGCCGCTCGCCTGCCCGTCGATTCAAACCTGGCCGCGACCGCAGCCGATCACCCGGTGCTGCTGGTCGTCGCCCCGGGCGCTCCGGCTGAGAACACGGCACCGCTCGGCGGGCTGGGCGTCGACGTTCTCGTAGCCGACGGCGACCCGGTTACTCGCGTCACCGCCGCCCTGGAAGAGCTCGGCCGCCGCGGGATCACCTCGCTCCTTGTCGAGGGCGGCGCCGGTCTCACGGGCTCCTTCGTCGACGCCGGCGAGGTCGACCAGCTCGAGCTCTTCATCGCCCCTGTTCTGCTCGGCGGCGAAACTGCCAGGCCCCTCGCGGGCGGCAAGGGCAAGGCGAAGATCGCCGACGCTGCGCGGGCAATCGACGTTAGCTATTCGGCCGTAGGCGATGACCTCCTGATATCGCCTCGCATGAAGGAGTGGTGACGTGTTCACGGGGATCGTGAAGGAGCTCGGAACGGTCGAGGCGGTCGAGCGCTCCAGCGGAGGGAGCCCGCCTCGACCTTCGCCGCAGGCTTCGGCGGAGAACTCGCCGAGGGCGACTCGGTCGCCGTCAACGGCGTGTGCCTGACCGCGACCGGGCGCGCCCCGAGGAGCTTCGATGTCGACGTGATGAACCAGACCCTTGGGCTCACAAGCCTCGGCACGCTCGAGGCGGGCGAGCAGGTGAACCTCGAGCCTGCGCTTAGGGCGGGCGACCCGATGGGCGGCCACATCGTCCAGGGCCACGTGGACTGCCTGGGCGAGATCGCGCCGATCACGCCCGATGGGTTCGCACGTCGCATCGCCGTGGAGGTCCCCGCCGCGTTTCGCCGCTACCTCGTCGAGCACGGATCCGTGACGGTCGACGGCGTGAGCCTGACCGTCGCAAGCCTGACCGGCGAGGGCTTCGAGGTTTCGCTGATCCCGGAGACGCTCGAGCGAACGACTCTCGGCAACCAGGCGCCGGGTGGCGCGGTGAACCTCGAAATGGACGTGATCGCTCGCTACGTGGAACGTCTCCTACGCTTCAACCAGGAAGGGAATCAAGATGGCTGACACTCAGACAACCGGCGTCTTCTCAACCGTCGAGGAAGCGATCGAGGAAATCCGCCGTGGCCGGATGATCGTGGTTTGCGACGGCGAGGACCGCGAGAACGAGGGCGACCTCGTTCTGGCGGCGCAGTTTGCAACGCCCGAGCAGATCAACTTCATGGCAAAGCATGCGCGCGGGCTTATCTGCCTCGCGCTCACTCCGCAGCGCTGCGATGAGCTTGGGCTCAAGCTGATGGCAGCCAAGAACGAGGCGCCGCTCGAGACCGCCTTCACCGTTTCCGTCGAAGCCGCGGAGGGCGTAACGACGGGCATCTCCGCTCACGACCGCGCGCGGACCATTCAGGTTGCGATCGACCCGCATTCGACGCCCGAGGATCTCGTTCAGCCGGGCCATGTCTTCCCGCTCAAGTCAAAGCCGGGAGGAGCCCTCGAGCGCACCGGCCACACGGAGGCTGCGGTCGACCTCGCGCGCCTTGCCGGCCTCATCCCGTCCGGCGTGATCTGCGAGATCATGAACGAGGACGGCACGATGGCCCGGGTTCCCGACCTGATCCCGTACTGCGAGGAGCACGGGCTCAAGATGGTCACGGTCGCCGACCTGATCTCTTATCGCCGGCAGACGGAGCGCCTCGTCGAGCGTGTCGTCTCGACCAAGCTCCCGACCGCGTTCGGCGAGTTCACTGCCGTCGGCTACCGCGCGCTGCTCGACGAGAAGCACCATGTCGCGATGGTCAAGGGCGAGGTCTCCGGCAGGGACGATGTTCTCGTCCGCGTCCACTCCGAGTGCCTGACCGGCGACGTCTTCCACTCGCTTCGCTGCGACTGCGGCGACCAGCTCGCATCGGCGCTCGCGATGATCGAGGAGGAGGGGAGAGGCGTGCTTCTCTACCTGTCCCAGGAGGGCCGCGGCATCGGCCTCCTGAACAAGCTGCGCGCCTACAAGCTCCAGGAGGAGGGCCTCGACACCGTCGACGCCAACCTGAAGCTCGGCCTTCCCGCCGACCTGCGCGACTACGGCATCGGCGCCCAGATCCTCGGCGACCTCGGCCTCACCTCGATCCGCATCCTCACCAACAACCCGAAGAAGATCATCGGCCTCGAGGGCTACGGCCTGTCGGTGACCGAGCAGGTTCCGATCCAGGCGACGCCGAACCCCCACAACCAGGCCTACCTCGACGCCAAGCGCGACAAGATGGGCCACGTGCTGCACCACCAGGGTCTCCCACTCGATGAGCGAGATGATCGAAGAGGAGCACCGCCGCGACGAGGAGGAAGTTTGAGCGAAGAAGAATCAGGCGCCATGTCTTTCACGGACGAGGAAAGAGGACTTTCTCGGCCGCAAGGAGTGGGCGATCTGCGTCGCGACGTTCTATGACGAGCTCTCTGACCGGCTCGTCGCCGGTGCGATCGAAGGCTTTGACGACGGCGGCGTCACCGGGGCTTCCGTCCAGACCTTCGAGGTCCCTGGCGCGTTCGAGCTGCCGTTCGCGGCGAAGGTGTGCGCCGGCGCAGGCTGGTTTGCGGGCGTTGCGTGCCTCGGTGTCGTGATTCGCGGTGAGACGGACCACTACGACTACGTGTGCACGGAGGCTGCGCGCGGGATCCAGGACGTGCAGATCACGTCGGGCGTCCCATGCGCGTTCGGAGTCATCACGTGCGACACCGCCGAGCAGGCTGAGGCCAGGGCCGGGGGCGACAAGCGCGACCAGGGCCGACACGCGGCCCACGCGATCATGCGCTCGGCGCTCCTGAGGAAAAAGGTCCTGGGGTAGGGCCGTTGTAGGCTTGTGTCGATGGCCAAGGTCTGTCACAGCTGCGGCAAGGGTCCTTCGTTCGGGAACAACCGGAGCCACTCGATGGTTGCCACCCGGCGCCGCTTCGATCCGAACCTCCAGAAGGTGCGGATCGACGAGGGCGGCCGTCCCAAGCGCGCCTATGTCTGCACGCGCTGCCTGAAGTCCGGCAAGGTCACGAAGCACGCTTAGCTTCGGTCCGCGAATGCGGATCGCCCTCATCTCAGACACGCACATGCCCCGCGGCGAGCGGGCTGTTCCCGACGCGTGCGTCGCGGCCATGCAGGCGGCCGATCTGATCGTCCACGCCGGCGACCTGAGCTCGGTCGAGGTGCTCGATTGGTTCGAGTCACTCGGCCCGCCCGTGACCGCCGTCCACGGCAACGTCGACTCGGCCGAGGTGCGCTCGCGCCTGCCGGAGTCGGCGAGTCGGCATGGGACGAGCCTCGAGTCGGAGTCATCCACGACGCGGGCCCGGCGAAGGGCAGACTCGAGCGCATGCGCCGCCGCTTCCCCAGGTGCGACGCGGTCGTCTTCGGCCATTCGCACTTGCCGCTCCACGAGGAGGCGGAGGGCTTCCAGATCTTCAACCCTGGGAGCCCAACCGAGAGGCGCCGTGCGCCGCGCCACTCGTTCGGGATCGCGGAAACCAGTACGGGTGTACTGCGTGATTGCGCCACGTCTGGCTCTGAAGTTCGGGTTCGGTGAGGACTATGCTGGCTCCGCCGCCGATGGCCGATCCCTCGATTGAACGCTTTCGGTCTGTCGTCTCCGTCGCGTACTCCCATCTCGAGGCACGGCGCCAGGAGATCAACGACCTGAACGTGTTTCCGGTCGCCGATGGCGACACGGGAGACAACATGGCGCTTACGCTCCGCCACGTGATCGAGGAGCTCGACCGCCTCGAGCGCGAAGCGGTGGACGGCGATCCGAAGCGGCCCGAGATCGTTCGGGCGGTCGCACGCGCTGCGCTCATGGGTGCGCGCGGCAACTCCGGGGTGATCCTCAGCCAGATCGTTCGAGGCGCCGCCGAGAAGCTCGCGACGCCGCCCGGCCGTCTCGATCGACCCGGAGCTGATCGAGGCCGCACTCGCGAACGCGAGCCGACGCAGCGTGGGCCTCGGTTCGCAATCCCGCAGGAGGGCACGATGCTCACGGTGGCTCGTGCGATGGCCGATGCTGTGCGCGATCGTCGCGCGAACTGGAACAGCCATCACCTCGACACGGCAGGCGACTCGGACGAGGAACAGAACGCGCTGCTGGCGAGATGCTCGCCGCGGCTCTGTTCGCCGGCGAGGAGGCGCTTCGGCACACTCCGGAGCAGCTTGAGGTTCTCGCCGAGGCAGGGGTTGTCGACGCCGGAGCGCTCGGGCTCGTCGTGATCGTTCGGGGTGCCCTGGCGGCGCTCGCCGGCGAGTCGGTGCAGCTGCCGGAGATCGAGCACTTCGCGCCGGCCCGCCTCTCTGACGTCCACCACGCTGAATCTCAGTACCGCTACTGCATCAACTTCATCGTCACCGGCGAGGAGCTGCTCGACAACGGGACAGTTGCGCAGCTCGAGGAAATCGGCGATTCGGTACTCGTGGTGGGTGACGAGGCGACGCTCAAGGTCCACGTCCACGCCGACGACCCGGAGCCGCGCAATCTCGATCTTCGAAGGCCTCGGGTAGATCGAGCGCGAGGACATCGCCGACATGCGCGAGCAGATCGCCGAGCGCGAAGCTCGCCTTCGCGACACGCAGGACCGGCGTCGTCGCGGTGGTGTCGGGCGTCGGGAATGCTGCGCCTGTTCGAGGAGCTCGGTGCCCATGTGATCGACGGCGGGCCGACGATGAACCCCTCGACCAACGACATCCTCAAGGGCATCGAGGACGTCGGAACCGACGAGGTGGTCGTGCTTCCGAACTCGAAGAACGTCGTGATGGCGGCGGAGGAGGCCGCGCGCCTCTCGGAGTTGGAAGTTGAGGTTGTGCCGTCGCTCTCGCAGCAGGGTGCGCTGTCCGCTCTGGTCGAGCACGATCCGAGCGCCACGGCTGCCGACAACGCCGCCCGGCCTCGAAGACGCACTCAGCTACGTCCGTGTCGGCGGCGTCGCGCCGGCCGCCAAGGACGACGTCGAAGGGCGGTTTGTCCGAGGCGACACCGTTGGATTCGAGGGCGACGAGGTCATCGCATGGGGCGGCACCGGCTCGACGCTCGCCCGGGATCGTGACTCGGTTGGCCGACGGACGCGGAGATCGTGACGATCGTCGAAGGTGAGCGGCCTCCGATTGCGCTCGACGACCTCGATCTGGAACTGCCCGACGGCGTCGAGTTCGAGCTCCACCGCGGCGGGCAGCCGAATTGGTACTGGCTCATCGCGTCACAATGAAAATGGCGGACGAGCCGGTTCTCTGGCACATCGGCATCTCGCACTACTCGGAGAAGGTGCGCTGGGCGCTCGCCTGGAAGGGCGTTGAGCACGTTCGCAAGGAGGTTCCCCCGGGAGCACACATGGCGTTCGCTCTCTGGTGGAGCCGAGGTTCGATGACGACACGTTTCCGTGCTGCAGCTCGACGGCGAGCGCATCGGCGACTCCACGGCGATCATCGGTGCGCTGGAGGCGCAAGTACCCGGAGCCGCCGCTCTATCCGGAGAACCCAATCGACCGCCGCCATGCCCTTGACCTCGAGGACTACTTCGACGACCGGACCTCGGCGTTTCGGCCCGGCTGTTCGGCTGGCACCACATGCGCAAGGACAGGGCGCTGCTCGGTCGGTGACTGCGAACGATCTGCCGGGTCCCGTAGGCGGCTATCGCGCCCGTTCGCGCCGGGCGTTGCCGCGTTCGCGTCGACGTTCGCGAACGCTGCGCTTCCGGGTCTCCGTCAGGCGATGCGGAGGCGAAGGCGCGAGCCGACGTGCTTGCGGCCGCTCGATCGCATCGAGCAGGAGCTGGACGGCGGCGATTATCTGGTGGGCGATTCGTTCACCGTTGCCGACCTGACGGCGGCGTCGCTCTTCTATCCGCTTGTGCTCCCCGCTGAAGGCCCGCAGGCAATCGGCCGGACGCCGGAGAGCGCGGAGGAGTTTCGCGAGGAGCTCGCGCCGGCACGCCGCTTGGGACTGGGTCGAGCGGATGTTCGCTCGGCACCGCAAGCCGGTACGCGAGCCGGCCGCGGCCTAGCCTACCAGCCGCCGGTTCCCGGCTCGCCCTTGAACGGGCCTTCGATGTCGTCGGTGACCCAGCCGGCATAGAACGCGCCGGGCTGCGGGCGCACGCGTTCGTCGCCGAGGTACGCGGCGTCGACGCGGCCGGCGTAGAAGGAGACGTGATCGACGCAGCTCGGCGAACGCCTCGCGAGGGTCGGGGTAGAAGTACGCCGCGGCTTCCGCCATCTTGTCGCCGACGGCCAGGTCGAGATAGCTCGCCTGCCCCTTCCACTCGCAGTAGGTGTGCTTGCCGTCGCGGACGCGGAGCAGATCCATCCGTACGTCGCTCTCAGGCAGATAGATCGTCGGCGGACTCGCGGTCTCGAGGACACGGAGTGCCCTATCGGACTCGGCGACAACCTCACCGCCGTGTTCGATGCGGACCGACCGGGAGCTTGGCTCGACACGCGGAGGTCTCGGGTATTCCCAGACAGACTCCATCTTCTCGCTGAGCGTAGCCTCAGCGTCGTGTCCGCCCAGACCGCCGCCCAGCCGTCGACCAAGGCTGATCCGCCGCGCGCGATCGGCAGCGGCGACGCGCAGGAACGGAGCGATCTCGCGGTGCGTCCAGTTGCGCTTCGCGCCGCGTCCAAGCAGGCTTGGACGCTCCGGTTCGACGCCTGAAGGGCGCGGGACCCAAGCTCTCGGCTCTGGCCGCCCGCATCGGCCTCGAGACGATCGGCGATCTCCTCTGGCACCTGCCGCACGGCTACCGCGACCGCTCCAACCTGCTGCAGATCGGCGAGCTGCGGCTCGGCGAGGAGGCGACGATTCTCGTCGAGGTGCGAAAGGCGCGGGTCCGCCCGACCCGGCAGCCGGCAACCTGCGGATCGTCGAGGCCGACTGTTGCTGACGATTCGGGCATCGACGAAGGCCGTTGTGGTTCAACCAGGCCTGGCTCGTCGAGCGCCTTCGCCCCGGAACACGGCTCCTTCTTTCCGGCAAGCTCGACCGCTCGAGCTTCAAGGTGTCGGCGCACGAGGTCGTCGGCGAAGGACGGGGCCGGGTCGAGCAGCGGGCATCCACACGGTTGGGCTCGTGCCCGTGCATTCGGTTACGGATGGGCTGAGCGCGGACCGGGTTGCGCGAGTGGATCTGGGCGAGCTCAGGGCATGTCCGCGACGCGATCGAACCGCTGCCGGCCGAGCTGCGCGCCGAGCATGGGTTGTCCGGATGCGCCGACGCCCTGGCGACGGTCCACTTCCCCGACAACGCGGAGGCGGCGAACGTCGCGCGCCGCCGCCTGGCGTTCGAGGAGCTCTTTCTCCATCAGGTCGCGCTCGCGGTTCGCAGGCGGGGGCGCGAGGACAAGACGGCCCGGCATTCCGCTCGAGCCGCCGGGCGAGCTGGTGCGCAGCTGGATCAAGTCGTTGCCGTTCGCGCCGACGGACGGTCAGCGCGCTGCGTTCGACGAGATCGACGACAACCTCGCTACCGCGCGGCCGATGCAGCGGCTGCTGATGGGCGAGGTTGGCTCGGGAAAGACCGTCGTTGCCCTCTACGCGATGCTGCGCGCGGTCGAGTCGGGTCACCAGGCGGCGCTGATGGCGCCTACCGAGACGCTCGCCGAGCAGCACGCGCAGACGCTGGATCGCTTGCTGTCATCGGCGGCGATCCCATTCACGCTTTTGACGGGATCGACGAAGGCTGCGGCGCGCCGCGAATCGCTCGCTCGCCTGGAGACCGGCGAGCTCTCGACTGGTCGTCGGCACGCATGCGCTGATCGAGCCCGATGTGCGGTTCGCGCGGCTTGCCGTCTGTGTCGTCGACGAACAGCACCGCTTTGGCGTGCGCCAGCGGGCGGCGCTCGATGCGAAGGGGCCGGGGTACCCGAGGGTCGCCGGGCCGCGCCGCACGTGCTCCACATGACCGCCACGCCGATCCCGCGCACGCTCTCGCTCACCGCCTATGGGGACCTCGACGCGACGACGCTCAAGGAGCTGCCCGCCGGGAGGCCGGCCGGTGAAGACGTGGGCGGTTGGTGAGGAGCGACGGGAAGGCGCCTACGAGTTCGTCCGCGAGCGCCTGCGGGAAGGACGCCAGGCGTTCTTCGTCTGTCCGCTGGTCGACGGCTCGGAGAAGCTGGAGGCGAAGGCAGCGTCTGAAGAGGCCGAGCGCCTGGCGAAGGGCGAGCTCAAGGACTTCCGGGTCGCGCTGCTCCATGGGCAGATGCACTCGCGCGACAAGGCCGCGGCGATGGAAAGCTTTGCCGCCGGTGAGGCTGACGTCTTGGTGGCTACGAGCGTGATCGAGGTTGGGATCGACGTGCCGAACGCGACCGTGATGGTGGTCGAGGGCGCAGAGCGTTACGGCCTCTCGCAGCTCCACCAGCTGCGAGGCCGGGTCGGAAGAGGTGAGCACGAGTCGTTCTGCATCCTCTTCGGCGAAGCGCAGTCGGATACCGCACGCCGTCGCCTTGAGGCGATTACGGCGGAGCGGGACGGCTTCAAGCTCGCCGAGGTCGATCTCACGCTCCGGGGCGAGGGTGAGATCCTCGGCACCTTGCAGAGCGGACTGCCCCGCTTCAAGGCGGCGGTTCTGCCGGACGACGCGCCCCTTCTTGTCGAGGCACGCCGTGAGGTAATCGCCTTGGGCCGGCTCTACGGAGCGCTCGACGACCCGGCCCTCGGTCCGATGCTCGATGCAGCGCGCCTTCGTTTCGGCGACGAGCGCGAGCAGGGCATCTCCGCGTGAGGGTGGTCGCGGGCGAGCTGGGCGGACGACGGCTTTTGCGCTCCGAAGGGCGACGACGTTCGTCCCACGTCCGATCGGGCGCGCGAAGCGCTCTACTCGATCCTCGGCGATGTCACCGGCCTCGCGGTGCTCGACCTCTTCTGCGGGACCGGTGCGCTGGGGATCGAAGCGCTGTCTCGCGGCGCCCGGCATCTCACGCTCGTGGACGTCGACACCGGTCCCGCCGAGGCCAACGTCGGCAGCCTCGACATCGGGGAGCGGTCAGAGGTCGTGCGACGGGACGCCATGACTTACCTGGAAAAGACGGACTCAGAGTTCGGCCTCATCCTCTGCGATCCGCCGTATAGACTCGCCGCCCCCCTTGCTCCGGCCCTCGAAAAGCTCGTCCCGAAGCGTCTCGCAAGCCACGGAAGGCTTGTGGTCGAGAGCCCTGCGCGGGAACCCGTCGACCTGCCATTCGACCTCGTTGCCGACCGCCGCTACGGCGAAGCGTCGCTGAGGATCTGGAGGGTGCCTTGAACTCGGAGGGCAAGGAGAGAGTTGCGGTCTGCCCGGGCAGCTACGACCCGGTTACGAACGGCCATCTCGACATCATCCGTCGCACGTCGAACGTTTTCGACCGCGTCGTGGTCGGGGTCGTCGGCCAGGCGATACGCAAGTCGGCGAGCCTTTTCACCCCCGAGGAGCGCAAGGGGTTTCTGGATCGGGCGATCGCGGAAGCCGGCATCGAGAACGTCGAGGTGCAGATTTTCTCGAACCTCCTCGTCGAGTTCGTGCGCGGAATGCAACGGCACCGCGATCGTCAAGGGTCTGCGGGCGATCTCGGACTTCGAGTACGAGTTCGAGATGAATCAGCTCAACCGGAAGCTCGCCCCGGACATCGAGTCCGTCTACATCTTCGCGTCGTCTGACTTCAGCTTCCTCTCGTCGACCGGGGTCAAGGAGATGGCCACGTTCGGAGGCGATGTGAGGGACCTCGTGCCCGCTCGAAGTGGCCGAGGCACTCGACCGAGCGAGTGAAGCGTGCTAGCAATGGGCAGGAGCTTGCAGCTCGATGCGAGAAAAGGGCCTCGTCACTCCCGTGACAAGCCTTGACACGTAAGCTTCCCGCTGCAAATGGACGTCCTTGTACTAATTGACAAGCTCGACGACCTGATCCACAACGCGCGGCCGGTGCCGCTTACGGATCAGGTTCGTGTCGATCGCGAGGAGATCTACGACCTCCTCGACCAGATGCGCGCCACGATCCCCGAGGAGATCAAGCAGGCGCGCTGGATCGTCAAGGAGCGCCAGGAGATGCTCGCCGAGGCCAAGCGCGAGGCTGAGCGCGTCGTCAAGGAGGCCCGCGACCAGCAGGCCCGCCTGATCTCCGACGAAGAGGTCTACAAGCAGGCCGAGCGCGCCGCCGAGGAGATCATCGAGGACGCCCGCGAGACCGAGCGCCAGATCCGTCTGGGCGCCGAGGACTACGCCGACGAGATCCTCTCGACCCTCGAAGTCAACCTTCAGAAGTTCCTCGCCGCAGTCCAGCGAGGCCGCGACCGCCTAGCGGGCCGCGACGACGAACCCCTCGACGTCCAGTAGCGCGCCGCCGGGGGGCGCCAACTTGTCGGATGTGGCGCGGCTAGCGCGCGCGTGCCGACAACCGTGTCGCTAAAGGCGCTCCGGCACGATCTTGCGACCCTCAAGCCACAGCGGCACGTTGACTTCGGGACGCTCGAACCCTGCGTCCAGGAGCGCCGGCGCCTTTGTCGGATTGCGTGCGTCTCACTCGTCAATGAATTGCGCTACGGCTCAAGAGGCAACTGCGCCAGATGTGTGGCAGGGTGCGTGCGCAAGCTAGATGGAGGTGTTTGGCGTGAGCGAGCGGTGGTTTTCCGACGAGGAACTTGGGGAGATGTCTCGCCCGACGATGGAGCGCGCGGTCGAAGCCATCGACGCCGGGGACCTCAACCGGGCCAAGGAACTTTGTGAGGCGATGAAGCACGAGTCGCAGTTCATGCATGACCTTCTGGTCGACGGGGTTGCCGGTCTGATCTCGTTCATCAAGGACAAGCTCGGTGACGACGGCGTCGAAGAGGCGTGGCAGGACTCGCTCGGACGCAGCTGGCGAAAGCCCGTCGAGACCATCGACCAGATGGATCGCAAGATGGTTGCCCAAGCGCTTGCCGCAACGTGGCGCGCGCACTCGACCAGCGGCGTCGGCCCCAAGCCGGGCGTTTTCGTGATCGACGAGGACGACGAGAAACTCACCTTCACGATGAACCCCTGCGGTTCGGGCCAGCGTCTGTGGCGGAACGGTCGCTACGGAGAGGACGGTTTCGGTGTGACCGACGAGGCGCATGATTGGAGCTACGACCGTGAGGACTTCCCGCTCTACTGCACCCACTGCGCCTTCATGAACGAGACGCTTCCGATCAAGCTGGATCGGCCACCCCGTCTACCCGTCAGATCCGCCCAAGGATTTCGACCACGATCCCTGCACTTGGTACTGGTACAAGGACCCGGCCGACATTCCCGATCGCCACTTCCAGCGGTACGGCCTGGAGCGCGGTGCCGGAAGCTGACTCAGAGCTCGCGGCGGGCGTCCGCGAACTGATCGCCGAGAACGAGGGTGCTGACCCGGGGGAACTCTCGCTTACCGTCCTTCCCGGCGGCGCCTCCCGGCAGGTGATCTCCGCCCAAAACGAGGAGGGCAACCGCTGGGCGGTCCGCCGTGACCCACCGGGCGGCAGCTCGTTCAACCCGCTTGAGCTCGAATACCGCGTCGTGGTTGCCGCCCGCGACGCGGGCGTGAAAGTCCCAAGCCCGTTCGGACTCGAACCGGCTGGTGGGCGTCTCAAGACGCCGGGCTATGCGATGGACTGGGTGGATGGAACATCGGTCGCGCCGCGCATCCTCCGCCGCGACGAATACGCCGAAGCGCGCCCGAAGCTCGCGTCCCAGCTGGGCGAGGCCCTCGCGCACATCCACTCGATGCCGGGCGACGTCGTCGACGGCGTCCCGGCCTCTCAACTCGATTCGGCGCCGGCCGCATGCGAGCTGTGGGAGTCCCAGCTCGACGAGATCGGCGAGCCTCTCCCCGCGGTCGAGGCGGGGCTGCGCTGGCTTCGCCTCAACCCGCCGCCTCCTCCCGAGCGCGAGTCCCTCGTCCACGGCGACTTCCGCCTGGGGAATCTGATCGTCGACGCGGAAGGACTCGCCGCGGTCATCGACTGGGAGCTCTGCCACTCGGGCGATCCCGCGGAGGACATCGGCTGGGTCTGCATCCGCTCATGGCGCTTCGGCAACGACGATAAGCCGGTCGCAGGCTGCGGGCAGCTCGATGAGCTTCTCGATGCCTACGAAACCGCCGGCGGCTCAAGGCCCGACCCGGATCGCGTCCGCTGGTGGGAGGCCATGGGCAACGTCAAGTGGGCCGTCATCTGCGCCCGCCAGGCGCACGACCACCTCACAGGGGCACGCCCCTCCGCCGAGCTCGCCTCGCTGGGCCGCCGGATCTGCGAGCCGGAATGGGATCTCCTGGAGCTGATCGGCTGATGCAGGACCGCCCCACAGCGCCCGAGCTCCTCGACGCGATGGCCGCCCAGCTCTTCGGCGAGGTGCGTGAATGGGTTCCGCGCGAGCGCCGCTTCCAGATTCTCGTGCTGGCGAACCTCTGCGCGGTGATCGCGCGCGAGATTCGCGCAGGCGATACGCCCGACCGCGCGGATCGCGAGACGTTCGCGGGCTTGACGCGCAACGAGGGAGAGACCTCGGCGCTGGCGGCGGACCTTGCCGCGAAGTTGCGGAGCGGAGCGTTGGACGAGGAGCTGCCCGAGGCGATCGAAGCGCTCCGCGGGCACGTGAAGCGCAAGCTCGACATCGCCCGCCCCGGCTACGCAGCCCCCGAATAGCCAGTCGTCGTTTTGACACCCCTATAGGGGTACGAGAACGACGAGTGCCCGCTCAGCGGTCGCGGCGCGTCAGCGAGAAGGTGTTGAGCGCGCCTCCGCCGTCGATGCCGATCGCCTGGCCCGTGACGTAGCCGGATTCCTCGGCGCACAGGTGGGCGATCGTCGACGCGACCTCCGCCGGCTCCGCGAAGCGACCGGCCGGCACCTCGGCCCGGAGGCGCTCGAGGATCTCCTTCGGCATCGCGGTCACCTTCTCGGTCCCGATCATCCCCGGCAGCACGGCGTTGGCCGTGATCCCGCGGCTCACGTTCTCGGCCGCGATCGTGCGCATAAGCCCCAGCAGGCCTGCCTTCGACGCCGCGTAGGCGGCCTGACCCGGGAGACCCGACGCGGCCGCGGCGCTCGAGACGAAGACGATGCGACCGTAACCGCGCGCGCGCATGTCAGGCAGGCAGGCGGCGACCACTCTCCAGGCGCCGGTCAGGTTCACGTCCATATCCCGTCTCCATTGGTCCTCGGTCATCCGGTGCGCCGGAGCGATCGTGTCCGTGATCGCGGCGTTCGAGACGCAGACGTCGAAGCCCGAGAGATCAGGCAACTCGCCGGCAGCCACGTCGAATCGAAGATCGGTCCCCTCGTCGCGATCGGCGCCAACCACCTCGAAGCCGTCGGCCCGCAGCCTCTCGCAGATGGCCGCACCCAGGCCGCGCGCAGCGCCGGTGACGAGCGCGCGACGCCTCAAGGGCTCTAGAGGTCCGTCTCGTGTTCGCCGGCCCGCCCGGAGTCGGACTTGTCGTAGAACCGGCGTAGGAGCCCCATCGTCTCTTCCGCGTCATACGACGTGTAGGCATTCCACGCCTCAGCTCGAAGCTGCTGATCGAGCGGCTGGCCGATCACGTCGAGGATCGTCTGCTTTGCCGAGCGCACCGCCTGCTGCGAGTTGCGGAGGATCTGCTGAGCAACCAGCTCGGCCTCCGCCATGAGCTGGTTGTGCGGCACGACCTTCGCGACGAGGTTGCAGCGCAGTGCCTGCTCGGCGTCGATCGGCTCGGCGGTGAGGAGCATCTGCATTGCGACTCCGACCCCGCAGGTGTTGACGAGTCGGACCAGGCCACCGTCGCCGTGGTGATAGCCGCGCCGCGCCTCGAACGAGCCGAACTGAGCGCGATGGGACGCAATGCGGATGTCGCAAGCGAGTGCCGTTTCGAGCCCACCCGCCAGCGCCCAGCCGTTGACCGCCGCGATCGTCGGCTTCGGCAGTCGATGAAGCCCCCGCGTCAAACCGCCGAGGCCGACCTCCACGATCTCGCGGACCTGGGCGGGGGTCGCGCCCTCGATCAGCGGCGGGATGTAGGTCTTGAGGTCCGCGCCGGCGCAGAAGGCGTCGTCACCCGCCCCCGTGACAATCGCAACGTCGAGCGAATCGTCGGCCGCGAAGTCATCCCAGGTTTCGATCAGGAGCCGGTGGACGTCCGGGTCGATGGCGTTTCGCGCCTCGGGCCGGTTGATCGTGATCCGGGCGATGCGGTCGTCGCCTTTCTCGTAGAGAACCTTGCTCACTCGTAGACCGCCCGGACCACGGCCAGGTCTTTGGCCTCCCAGACGACCTCGCCGCCGGCCCACTCGGCGAGCTCCGCTGCTCCGCCGGGCTCGAAGCGATCGCCGACTACCAGGGCGCGGGAGTGATCGCGAACACGGCGCAGGAGGTCCTTGGCGCCGTCCTCGTCGAGGTCCCCGACGGTGAGGACGGCGATCACGAGATCCCACGGACCGTCGGGGAGCGGGTCTTCGGCGCGGCCAAGCCGCAGATCGTCCCAGCCCAGCTCGCGCGCCTTGAAGACCATCTCGGAGCTCGAGTCGAGTCCGGTGATGCGGGTGTCCGGAAAGCGGTCGAGCAGGCGTTGCGTCGTCTCTGCTGTCCCGAACCCCAGCTCGAGGACCCGGGCCGGCGCGAACGGAACCGCGTCGAGTGCCGCCTGCTGAAGCTCCTCGTAGAGCGGCACCTCCACGAGCATCCGCTCGAGGTACTCCTCTGGTCCGAAGTGAAAGTGAGAGCTCATGTCTAAATTCAAACGAGGTATTCGACGCCCATGCCTGCGCCATTCAACACGATCGATCTCAACACCCTTGCGCTCAAGCCCGGTGAGGGCCGAAGGCTGGAGCTCGAACTGGTTCCAGAGGCACTCGACCTTGGCGGCGAGCGCTACGAGTTCGGTCCTGAACCAGCGCACGGTCGCCTCGAGATCTCGCGCACCGCGTCAGGGCATGCGATGCACCTCACCCTCGCCGCAACGCTCAGAGGCCCCTGCATGCGCTGTCTCGAGCGTGCCGAGCACGTCGTTGAGGTCGAAGCCCGCGAGGTCGACCAACCGGGGACGGGCGACGACGAGCTCGCCAGCCCCTACGTCACCGAGGAGGAGCTCGACATCTCGGCGTGGGCGCACGACGCGATCGCTCTGGCGCTTCCGCAGACAATCCAATGTAGGCCGGACTGTCTGGGTCTCTGCCCGGAATGCGGGATCCCGCTCAACGGTGTCGACCCGGCCGAGCACGCGCACGAGAGCGCACCGGACCCACGCTGGGCAAAGCTTCGAGAGCTCAGCGACTAGCTACCATCCTCGGCCGCATGGCAGTCCCGAAAAAGAGAACTTCCCGCACACGCCGCGACAAGCGGCGCGCCACGCACACCGCGGCAAAGCCGCGCACAAACCGCTGCCCTCGCTGCCACAGCCCGCGCCTGCCACACAGGGTCTGCCCGACCTGTGGCACCTACGCCGGGCGAGAAGTGATTCGCCCGGACGTCGGCGAGGAGCTCGGCGGCCCCGCCGAGTAGCGAGCTCCGCCATGACGGCGGAGGCAATTTCCAACCCGACAGTTGCGCTCGACGGCCGGGGGGTCGAGAAGGGCGCCGGCGTTCTCATCGAGGGCGCGAAGCGCGTCCTCGCGGAAGGCGTGACCCTGCGGGTCTTCGGCGACGCGGGCGAGCTGGCCCCTCTTGCCGACGCGGGGGCTGAGATCTTCGAGGCGACGGACGCCATCACCAACGACGACGATCCCGTTGCCGCGGTGCGTTCGCACAGTCGGGCCTCGGTTGTGATGGCCGCTGCCGACGTCGCTTCCGGTGCCTCGCAGGCGCTTGTCAGCGCAGGGCCCACCGGGGCGACGATGACGGCCGCGCTCTTTGCTCTGCGCCGGCTCAGCGGGGTGCGCCGGCCGGCGCTTGCCGTTCAGCTGCCGCAGCCGGGCGGCGAGGGGCCCTTGCCACTGTTTCTGGACGTGGGCGCAAACACCGACGCGCGAGCCCAGGACCTCGTTCAATCGGCTGTGATGGGCGCTGCGTTCTCGCGCGCCGTTCTCGGCGTGGCGGCGCCGCGCGTCGCGCTTCTCTCGGTGGGCGAAGAGTCGAAGAAGGGAACGGCCGTGGTCGTGGACGCTCACGGTGAACTCGCGGAGATGCCTGGGATCGACTTCGTAGGGAACGTGGAGGGTCGCGATCTCTTCGCGGGAAAGGCCGACGTGATCGCCACTGACGGCTTCACAGGCAACGTGACCCTGAAGACGCTCGAAGGAACTGCCAAGACCGTGGGCGCGGCGGTGGGAGCAGCGGCGCGTTCAAACCCTGTCGCCGCAGTTGGCGGCCTGCTCCTGCGCCCCGCCCTCGGGGACCTGCGGCAGGAGATGGACCCCGACAGCACCGGAGGAGCAATTCTCCTCGGGGTGCGCGGAGTCGCGGTGGTGGGACACGGAAGCTCGGGGCCGGAGGGCGTGGCCAACGCGATTCGCCTCGCAGTCCGGGCCGTACGCGACCGAGCCGTCGAGCGAATGGGCGACCTCTTGGAGTCGGCCGGTGCAACCAGGGCGGCACTCAAGTGATAGGAAGTCCTGCGTGAGCCTCGATCGCGAACAGGTCATGGAGAAGGTCCGGTCGCATCTGGCCTCGGAGTTGGGCGTTGACGCCGGCTCGATCAGCGACGAGACTCACTTCCGGGACGACCTCGAAGCCGATTCGCTCGATCTCTACGAGCTCGTGATGGAGCTCGAGGACACGTACGGCGTGAAGATGACCGAGCAGGAAGCCGAGGGCATCGTGACCGTGGGTCAAGCGGTCGATTTCGTCGCGTCGCGGGCGGACGGAGCGCAGATCTAGCTGATGGAGAAAGGGTTCCGCGCGGTTGATCGCGGGGGGATCGAGGGCCGCGAGCGTTTGCCCGCCGGTCCGGCGTCGCTACGCGCTCTCATCGACGAGCTCCCGCCGGAGTTGAGGCAGACCGCCCTCACCCACTCGTCCTGGGTGGAGCACCGGGCGGACTCCTACGGGCGCCTCGCGTTCCTCGGCGACAGCGTGCTCGGGCTGGCGATCGCGGAGCACCTCTTCATCCGCTATCCGCGCTCGGACATTGGCCGCCTCACCAAGGTTCACGGGCAGGCGGTCAGCGGACGTGCATGCGCGCAAATCGCGGACGAGCTTGGCCTGCCGGATCTCATGGCCGGCTTTCAACCCCAGGTGCTTGACGGAGGCATCGATCTGCCTTCACTCTTCGCGAGCGAGCGAGCGCTCGCCTCTGTTTGCGAATCGGTGATCGGAGGGTGCTACCTCGATCACGGGTTCGAGCGGACCGCCCCGGCGGTGGTTGCAGCCTTCGCCGAGCAGGTCGACCTTGCCTCGGAGACTCTCCTCGACTTCAAGTCCGCTCTTCAGGAGCGTCTCGCGCGTGACGGAGGGAAGGTCCGCTACGAGGTGGTGGGCGAGTCGGGGCCGCCGCATGACCGCTGCTTCGAGGTCACAGCGAGCGTCGATGGCGCGGTGGTCGGCAAGGGCGAGGGCCGCTCGAAGAAGGCGGCTGAGCAGGCCGCCGCCGCTGAAGCCCTCGAACGCCTCGAGTCCTGACCCTCGCCCGATCCGTCCGGGCGACAGGTGAATCTTCCGTTAGGCACCCGCAATGCATCTCAGCTCAATTTCGATCAAGGGGTTCAAGTCGTTCCCCGAGCGCACGAACCTGGAGTTCTCTCCGGGCGTAAGCGTGATCGTCGGCCCGAACGGGTGCGGCAAGTCGAACGTGACCGATGCCGTGCTTTGGGCCCTCGGCGAGCAGAGCCCCCTGAGCGTGCGCGGACAGTCGATGCAGGACATGGTCTACACCGGTGGCGAGGGCGTCGGGCCCAGCCGCTACGCCGACGTCGAGGTGGTTCTCGCGACCGACGAAGGCGATGCCGAGCCGCTCGGCTTCTCCGAGGTGTCGATCCGTCGTCGCCTTGACCGCTCCGGCGAGGGCGAGTACCGCCTGAATGGCGCACGCTGCCGTCTCGCCGACGTGATCGAGGTTCTCTCGGACATGAACCTCGGCGGCGAGATGCATTCCGTGATCAGCCAGGGACGCGTCGAGGAGATCGTCGTCTCTAAGCCTCGTCATCGTCGCATCCTCGTCGAGGAGGCCGCGGGCCTCGGCAAGCACCGAAAGCGCCGGAGGCGAGCCCAGCTTCGCCTGGAGCGAACCCAGGACAACCTCGACCGGGCCCTCGACGTAGAGCGCGAAGCGCGCCGCCGTCTCCGCCCGCTGAAGCAACAGGCACAGGCGGCAGACATCCACTCTCGCCTTGAGCGCGAGTCGAACGAGCTGCGCGCCCGGCTCCTTTCCGCCGAGGCTGGAGCGGGCGCCGGAGAGCTGAAGGCCGCTGAGCGTCGTGCCGCCGACGCGCGCACTGCTCGCGACGCAATCGACGCCGACCTCGCTGTCGTCACGGCGAAGCGCACCGAGATCGAGGCTCGACTCGCGGAGCGTGACCGGGAGCGCACTCAGGCCTGGGGAAGGCTCACCAGCCTTCGTGCGGCGGGGGAGAGGCTTTCGGCCCGCGCCGACGCGCTTGCATCCCGTCGCGACCACCTTCGCCACGAGCTCGACAGGCGCCGTTCGGCGCTGGGCCAGCTTGCCGCCGAGCTGGCGGCGGAGGCCGAGAAGGCCGGGGGAGACCCGGTCGACGTCGGCCTGGATCGCGCGGCCACCGCCACCGGCGCGGCCGTCGAAGCGCTCGATCGCGCCAAGGCGTCGCAGAGGGAGTCTGAAAAGGCGACCGAAGTCGGGCGCGCGCGCGACTCGCTGGAGCTTGCAGCCCGAACCGCGCGACGGGTCGAGGATCTTCTCGGCCGCCGTCGCCAGGACTCGTTCGAGCGCAGGATCACCGTCGAAGGCGACCTTCTACGCGAGGTCGAGGAGCTATGCGAGTCGGCCGCCACCGTACGCGACGCGGCCAGCCGCCGCGCGAGCGTTCTCGAGCAGCGGATGCTTGGCGAATCCGAAGCCGACGACGCCACCACAGCATTGCGCGAGTGCTCGCGCCAGGATGCAGAGATCCAGGCTCGGCTGCGCTCGGCCGCCGAGGAAGTCACTCAAGCCGAGGTGCGCGCGGCGCATCTGCGCGACCGCAGCAACGAGGCCGCCGGAGAGCTCAAGCGGATCGGCGAAGCGCTGGGCCGTGAGATCGCGCCCGCCGCAAAGCCGCTTGAAGACGCCGAGCGCTCGGAGATCGACTCCAAGCTCGAGCGCCTGGCGAGGCGCCGAGAAGCGCTCGGCCCCGTCAACCCGCTCGCGGAGCGCGAGTACGAGGAAGCGCAGACCTACATCGCTGAGCTCGAGGAGCAGCGCACCGATCTCGAGAACGCGATGAAGGAGCTGCAAGGCCTGATCCGCGACACCGACCGCAAGATCACCGAGGACTTCGAGGCAACGTTCGAGGCCGCGCAGAAGAACTTCGAAGAGCTGATCGAGCACCTCTTCCCCGGCGGTCGCGGCCGCCTGCGATTGGTTACCGAGCGCGGTCCCCGCCCCGTCATTGGTGGAGCCGAAGAGCCCGCGGGTGACGATTCGGGCGGCGGAGAGTCGGAGGCGCTGGAACCAGAGGCCGACACAGACGGCCACGGGGTTGAGATCGAGGTGACACCCGCAGGCAAGGCGATGCGCAAGCTTCAGCTTCTCTCCGGCGGTGAGAAGTCGCTGGTCGCCCTCGCGTTCGTCTTCTCCGTATTCATGGCGCGCCCGTCGCCCTTCTACATCCTGGACGAGGTCGAAGCCGCCCTCGACGACGCCAACATAGATCGCTTCCTCCAGCTCGTCCGGCGCTTCTCCGGCCGGGCGCAGTTCATCGTCGTGACCCACCAGAAACGCACGATGGACGCGGCCGACGTTCTCTACGGCGTCTCGATGGCGCGCGGCGGCATCACCAAGGTCGTCTCACGGCGTATGCCCGAGAGCGGCGAGCAGACCTCCCTCGAAGCCGCCTAGCCTTCGCGCTATGACTGAGTGGGCCGACGTCTTCGAGCTGCGCGACGCAGCGCCGCCAGGCAGCTCCGGCAGGGCAGATGAGAGCGGGAGACCGCGCGGCAGGTTCTTCAGCCGGCTTCGCGACAACCTCTCGCGAAGCCGCGAGGCCCTGACGGCAGAGGTCTCGGCCAGCTTCTTCGACCGGCTCGACGCCGAAGCCTTCGAACGCTTGGAAGAAGCGCTGATCCTGGCCGACGTCGGCGCCACGGTCACCGCCGACGTAGTGGGCAAGCTGGAAGCGGAGGTGATCTCAGGCGTCGTCGGTCAGGGCGAGGCGGCTCGCGCGCGCCTGGTCGAGCTGCTCTCAGTGGTAGCGGCGCCCGGCGGGACGGCCAAGATCGACCTCAGGCCAAAGCCAACGGTGATCATGGTTGTCGGCGTCAATGGGACCGGCAAGACCACGACGATCGGCAAGCTCTCACGGCTTCTGTCATCAGAGCTCGGCCTCAACACGATGGTCGCCGCCGCCGACACCTACCGAGCCGCCGCGATCGAGCAGCTCGAGACTTGGGCCGAGCGCTCAGGAGTTGAAATCGTGAAGGGACAGCCGGGCGGTGACCCTGGCGCGGTCGTGTTCGATGCCGTTTCCGCTGCGGAGGCCCGTGGCGCTGACGTTCTCGTGGTCGATACGGCCGGCCGGCTTCAGACCCACGGCAACCTGATGGAGGAACTCGCGAAGATGAAGCGCGTCACCGCGAAGCGCCTCGAGGGCGCTCCGCACGAGACGCTGATCGTAATCGATGCGACCACCGGTCAGAACGGTTTGCGCCAAGCGCGAGCGTTCGCGGAGTCCGCCGATGTGACAGGCGTGGTCCTGACCAAGCTCGATGGAACGGCGAAGGGCGGAATCGCGCTTGCGATCGCATCGGAGCTGGGCATTCCGGTCAAGATGATCGGCGTGGGCGAGGGTCTCGAAGATCTGCGCCCGTTCGACGCACGCGAGTTCTGCGAAGCGCTGATCGGGGAGTAGCCTCCAACGCGTGGCGAGTGGGGATCGGGGTCTCGCCGGCACCCTTCTCGAGCGCGAGGATGAAATCCGCGTCCTCGAAGAGGCAATTGACCGGCTGAACGAGGGTGCTGGAGGCGCCGTCGCAGTCGAGGGCCCGCCGGGAATCGGCAAGACGGTTCTGCTCGAGCACGCATGCGATCTCCTCGGTGGGGAGGGTGTCGAGACGCTGCGAGCGCGTTGCGGTGAGTTCGAACTTGACTTTCCATTTGGCGTCGCGCGGCAGCTCTTCGAGCGCAGGGTGGTCGGCGAGACGGCGAAGAGGCGTGCGGCCCTGCTTGAGGGTGCGGCCGCCCACGCGGCACCCGCGCTTGGGATCGCAGCCGACGCCTCCGCGGTGGATGCGGACGCGGCGCCGAGCGTTGATCTGCCGTTCACGGTCATCCACGGTCTCTACTGGCTCGTGGCCAAGCTTGCCGAGAAGGCCCCCCTGGCCATCGCCGTCGACGACGCGCATTGGTGCGACGACGCGAGCCTGCGCTTCCTGACCTATTTGGTGCCGAGGCTCGGCGACCTTCCCGTCCTTCTCGTCGTAGCCTCTCGGCCCGCCGCTCCGGAGCGCGCGGCGGCGATGGGAGCGATCCTCGGCGGCCGCGGCGTGGAGCGAATCGTGCCCGAGCCGCTGGGCGAGGAGGGCTCGCGTGCGCTTCTCGCACAGGCACTCGGGGGATCGTCAGACATCACCTTTGCCCATGCATGCCATGAGGCCAGCGGCGGCAACCCGTTCCTCCTGTCCGAGCTTGCGAACAGCCTCCGCGCCGACGGTGTCGAACCGACGGCTGAGAACGCAGCGCTCGTTCGCGGCCTGGTTCCGGCGGCCGTCGTGAACTCGGTGCTTATGCGAATCGGGCGGATGCCGGCGCCGTGCGGCGACGTCGCCGCGGCAATAGCGGTTCTTGGCTCGGAGGTGGAGGCACGCTTGGCGGCTGCGCTCGCCGGTGTGGAGCTCGATGCGGTCGCCGGGCCGCTGGAGGCGCTCGAGCGCGCGGGCATCATCGCCCGGGAGCGCCCGTTGCGATTTGTCCACCCGCTGCTTCGCGAGGCCGTTCGAGCGGAGCTTCCACTTGCTCGGCGCGAGGCGCTGCACGCGAGCGCCGCAGCGCTTCTGCGCGACGAGGGCGCGAAGGCCGACGAGGTGGCTCACCACCTGCTCGACTCCCCGCGGGCGGGCTTGCGCGAGACGGTCTCGGTGCTTCGTGAGGCTGCAACTGCGGCCGTTGCGGGAGGCGCTCCGGAGGCAGCTGTGACGTATCTCCTGCGGGCACTCGCTGAGCCGCCGGGTGCGGACGTCCAGGCAAGCCTTCGCTACGAGCTGGGCGTGGCCGGCTGGCTGGCGGGACGTGACCCAGCCGCCCTTATCCAGGATTTCCAGGCCGGCCTCAACGGCGCGTGGAGCCCGTCCGAGCGATCAACCCGGGCAATCGCGCTCGCCCGAGCGATCGCGTCGACGGGTGACGTGCCCGCTGCGTTCTCCGTACTCGAAAGCCAGATCGAGGCTGCGGGCACCGGTGCGGGCGACGCCGCTGCGAGGCTGCGAGCCGAGCATGCGGCCTTCGGGCTCCTCCACCCTGACACGCGCGACCGTGCAATCGAGCGAATCGAGGAGCGGCAGGCGCATCCGGCGGGAGGCGACATCGGCACCCTGCTCGAGCTCGGAGTGATGGCGACATACCGCTCGCTCGACCGGTCGGCAGAGGAGGCCGCCGACCTTGCTGAGGCTGCGCTGAAGGGGGGTCGCCTTCTGGCTTCCGAGGGGGCCGACTCGGTCGCCTTCCACGTTGCGCTCCTGGTGCTGATGGTTGCCGATCGTCACGAGTCGGCGGCGACGCACCTGGAGCAAGCCTCGGATCAAGCGCGGCGCGGCGGCTCAGCCTTTGCCTTCGGCTCGGTTTGCGCGATGTCTTCGGTCCTGGCCTGGCGCCGCGGTGACATGCCGGGAGCCGAAGCCCAGGCAAGAAGTGCTCTCGAGCTGGGCCTCGTGCCCGCGTTCACTCTGCCCCTGATCGTCGCCTGTCTGACGCTTGCCCTGGTGGACAGCGGCGACCTCGACGCCGGAGAGACCGAGATCGGCCGCTTTGGTGACGCCGACTCTCTGCCTGAATTGATGCACGTGAACATGGCGTTCTTCGCGCGCGGAAGCCTGCGCCTAGCGCAGGGGCGCCCTCGCGATGCCCTTGCCGATCTCGCTGAGCTCGATCGAAGAAATCTGCGGCTCGGGATCCTGAACTCCGCTGTGCCCTGGCGACCACTTGCTGTCGAGGCGGCTCTCAAGGAAGGGAAGAAGGACGAGGCCCTGGCCTTTGCGGCGGAGGAGATGGAATTCGCGAAGCGGTGGGGCACCCCGACGGCGATGGGCCAGGCTCTGAGGGCTGGAGGGCTTGCAAGGGGCGCGGACGGGATCGAAGAGCTGCGTGAGGCGGTCGCGGTTCTCCAGCCGACTCCCAGTGCCCGTGAGCACATGCTTGCCCTCGTCGACCTCGGTTCGGCGCTCCGGCGAGCGGGCGAGCGCCGGGAGGCGCGCGAGCACCTGACCGCAGGCCTGGACCTGGCTCAGCGGGCCGGCGCGGCACGGATAGCCGCCGTTGCCCACGAGGAGCTCCTCGTCGCGGGAGCCAAGCCGAGACGCCTGCAATTCTCCGGTGCGGACTCGCTGACCGCGGCTGAACGTCGCGTCGCCGAGATGGCAGCCGAAGGCCTCGCCAACAGGGAGATCGCCGAGACGCTCTTTCTCTCGACCCGCACCGTCGAGAATCACCTCAGCCGTGTCTACCGGAAGTTGGACATCGGGTCGCGCTCTGCGCTTGCCGATGCGCTTTCCGGCGCTGAAGCCTGAGCGCCCTAGAAAGATGAGTGGCGACCACTCATGCGCATGGTTCCGATCTCACTGAGGATTGGCTCATGAGTGATGCACACGATCAGAGCCAGGACCGCCTGTGGCTTCAGCTTCAGCTTGAGCCGGGTGTCGAACCCATCAGGGGACGCATCGTGAGCGAGCACGGGTCGGGAGAGGCGTTTGTTGGCTGGCTGGCTCTGGCGGCCGCGATCGAGCGGCTGACGATCAACTCCGGGACCAAGGGAGAGAGACCATGAAGAACGCGCTGAAAGCCGGTCTGTGTGCGGCGATCGCCGCAGCGGCGCTGGTACCAGGATCCGCGGTTGCGGAGAAGAGCAAGAAAGCCGAGGTCAAGGTTTCGATCAAGGTCGCCCAGGACAACTCGACGCCGAACGACGACGTGTTCGAGGGCAAGGTCAGGTCGGGCAGGAAGGCGTGTGCCAAGGAGGGGCGCGTCATCGAGCTCATCGCAAACGGGTCCCCGTTCGACACCTCTGAGCTTGCTGCGGATGGGACCTACTCGCTCGAGATCGAAAACCCGCATCAGACGGTTTTCCCTTGGAAGGCTCGGATTCAAGGCACCAACAGGTGCAAGACGGGCATCTCGAAGGGAGTTTCGCCCGGGGGCGGTTGAGGCTGAGGGGCGTAAGCTGAACGCGTGTTCGAAGCGCTCGGCGACCGCCTCCAAGCCACCCTGTCCGACGTTCGCGGCCGCGGCAAGCTGACCGAGGCCGATGTCGACAAGGCGATGCGGGAGATCCGGCTCGCCCTGCTCGAGGCGGACGTCAACTTCAAGGTCGTCAAGCAGTTCACGGCGACGGTCAAGGAGCGCTGCCTGACCGCGGACGTCCTCGACGCCCTCGATCCCGGCCAGCAGGTCGTGAAGATCGTGAACGAGGAGCTGGCGAGCCTGATGGGCGGCGCGAGCAGGGACCTTGCATTTGCCTCCAGCGGCCCCACCGTGATCCTCATGACGGGCCTTCAGGGCTCGGGCAAGACCACGGCCTGCGCCAAGCTGGCTCGCCTCCTCGGCGAGCAGGGCAAGAACGTTGCAATGGCCGCGTGCGACACCCAGCGCCCTGCGGCGGTCGAGCAGCTCGTGACGATGGGAGGGCGCGCCAACGCGCACGTCTACGAGCAGGGCACCGAACGAAGCCCGGTGGACATCGCCGAGTGGGCGCTCAACGAGTCCAAAAAGGAAGGGCGCGACGTCCTGATCGTCGACACCGCCGGCCGCCTTCACGTCGATGAGGACCTGATGGACGAGCTGGTCGCCGTTCGCAAACGAGTGAAGCCGCACAACGTGCTCCTGGTCGTGGACGCGATGACCGGTCAGGACGCGGTGAACGTCGCGGAGGCTTTCGGCGAGCGGACCGAGTTCGACGGCGTCGTCATAACCAAGCTGGACGGCGACGCCCGCGGCGGTGCTGCCCTCTCGGTCAAGGCTGTGACCGGAAAGCCGATCATGTACGCGTCGGTGGGGGAGCGGATCGAGCAGCTCGAGCGCTTTCACCCCGACCGGATGGCCACGCGCATCCTCGGCATGGGAGACGTCATGTCGCTCATCGAGAAGGCCGAGGCGGTCCACGACGCCGACTCGGCGGCTGAGCTCGAACGAAAGATCCGCAAACAGCAGTTCACCCTCGAGGACTTCCTGGTTCAAATGCGGCAGGTGCGAAAGATGGGCCCGCTCACGAACGTGCTGGGGATGATGCCTGGCATGGGCAAGGCGATGAAGCAGATGCGCCAGGCCGACATGGACGAGCGCGAGCTGGATCGCGTGGAGGCGATCATCCTCTCGATGACCGCGGCCGAGCGAGCCAACCCCGACCTGATCGACGGTTCGAGGCGCAAGCGGATCGCGAGGGGCTCAGGCACGACGGTTCAGGCCGTGAACCAGCTCGTCAAGCAGTTCGGCCAGATGAAGAAGATGATGGCCGCGCTGTCGAAGGGCCGCATGCCGGATATGCAGCAGTTGATGAAGGGGATGCGGTAGCGACCACGCTAACCTCCACCGTCGCTTATGGCCGTGAGAATCAGACTTCGACGAGTGGGCTCGCGAAAGAACGCGATCTGGCGTGTTGTCGTTGCCGACAAGCGCTCGCCCCGCGATGGGCGAACGATCGAAACGATCGGCCATTACAACCCTCAGACCGAGCCGTCGACCATCGTGCTCGACGAGGAGCGCGCTCAGCACTGGATCGACCACGGCGCGCAGCCCAGCCCAACGGTCGCCCGCCTTCTGCGCACCAAGGGCATCGGCGTCTCCGGCTCCTAAAGCCACGAGCTCCCGCCATGGCCTCACCGGCAGCCGAACTAGTCGAGTATCTCGTTCGCGCCATCGTCGAGGAGCCCGACTCCGTCGAGGTCGAGGAGTTCGACGAGGGCGAAGAGCTGATCCTCGAGGTGAAGGTCGCCGACGACGACCTCGGCCGCGTCATCGGCCGCGAGGGCCGGGTCGCGAAGTCGATCCGCACAATCGCACGTGCTGCCGGGGCTCGCGAAGAGCGTCGGATCAGCGTCGACATCGTCGAGGATTAGCCGCCCCTGTTTGGACCGACCCCCTTGGGTGCGCGTTCGAGTGCCGTCCGAAGGCCGCCCAAGTAGCGAGAACTCACGACCAGCCCGGATAAGGTCGGCGACCCATGCGCATGGATGTGTTCACCCTTTTCCCCGAGTGGTTCGAGTGGTTTCGCTCGCAGCGCCATATGGCGAATGTGCTCGAGAGCGGGACTGAACTCAACACCTTCCACTGGCGCGAGTCCACGCCGCTGACCGGCGGCCAGGTCGACGACTCGCCGTACGGCGGTGGTGCAGGGATGGTGCTGAGAGTCGATGTCGTGGATGCGGCGCTTGCCACGGCCTACCCGGACGAGCGGCCGAGGCGGATCCTCGCTCTCGCGCCCACCGGCCGCCAGTTCGATGACGCCCTGGCAGCGGAACTCGCTCGAGGAAGAACACATCGCTCTCCTCTGTGGGCGCTACGAGGGCTTCGACGAGCGCGTGCACGATCACCTCGCGACCGACGTCGTATCGATCGGCCCCTATGTCCTCGCCGGGGGCGAGTTGGCGGCGATGGTGGTGGCCGATGCGACGACGCGCAAGTTGCCCGGGGCGCTTGGCCATGAGGACAGTGCGATCGAGGAATCGTTTTCACCTGCTCTAGATGGCGCGCCCGAGTATCCGCACTACACGAGGCCCGCTGAATACCGTGGCTGGGGCGTGCCGGAGATCCTTCTCTCCGGGGACCACGCCAAGGTCCGCGAGTGGCGTTTGGCGAAAAGTCGTGATCGCTACCATTCGCGGCCCGCGCGGCCGAGATTCCCGCTAACGACTTCTCCCCGGCCCGACTCCCTTGCACATGAGCACGATCATCGAAAGCATCGAGCGGCGACAGCTGCGCCGAGTTCCCCGGTTCGACCCGGGTGATCGTGTTCGCGTCCATTTCCAGGTAATCGAGGGAACCCGCCGGCGTACCCAGGTCTTCGAGGGAATCGTGATCGGCCGCCAGGGATCCGGCGCCCGCGAGACCTTTACCGTCCGCAAGCAGTCATTCGGCGTCGGTGTCGAGCGAATGTTTCCGCTCCACTCGCCGAAGATCGACCAGCTCGAGGTCATGGCTCGCGGCGATGTTCGCCGGGCCAAGCTCTACTACCTGCGAGGCCGCGTCGGCAAGCGTGCTCGCGTCGCCGAGCGCGCGTGGGGTGGAGAGGTCGAGGATGCGCTGATGCCAGAAGAGCAGGTCGTGGTGGAGGACACGACGCTCGACGAGGTCTCAGTCGCCGAGACCGAGCCCAAGGTCGAGTACGAGGAGCCGCCGGAGGACGCGGCACCGGTTGAGTACGTCGCGCCCGAGGAGGAGCAGATCACCGAGGGAGCGGCGGTAGTCCCCGCCGACTACCGAGGGTCGCGAGCGGAGCAGCGGAAGCTAAGCCGAGCCGAGGCCGAACAGAAGCCGAGGCGGTAGCCGAAGTCAAGGCTCGAGGCCGAAGAGGAGGCGTCTGACCGCCTCGGTCGCAGCGGTGAGCGTCGAGCGTCTCCCGTCCGACGAGGAAACGCCTAGCCGACACCCGGACGGAGACAGAAAGCCTGATCCCGAAGCCGGATAGCCCGCTCGGAGCCGTACTCGAGCTCGTAGTGATCGTCGCAATGGCTATCGGCCTTGCGCTCGGCATCCAGGCACTCGTCGTAAAGCCCTTCCAGATCCCTTCGGAGTCGATGGAGCCCACGCTCGTCCCGGGCCAGCGAGTTCTCGTCAACCGCATGAGCTATTCGATCGGCGGCGATCCCTCGGTCGGCGACATCATCGTGTTCCATCCGCCCGATGGCGCCGACGATGGTGGCACGAGCTGTGGGGTACAAAAGGAAGCAGGCCAGGCTTGCCCGGAGGGCACCGACACTCCTTCTGAGCAGAACTTCATCAAGCGCGTCGTCGCCGGGCCGGGCGACGAGGTCTACATCAAGGATGGCCACCCGGTCGTGAACGGTGAGATCGCCCAGGAGGACTTCATCCGCCGATGCGGCGCAGCTCAGGCCTGTAATTTGCCGGAACCCATCACGATCCCGCCCGACGAGTACTTCATGATGGGCGACAACCGTGGATCTTCCGACGACAGCCGATTCTGGGGACCCGTCCCCAAGGACTGGATCATCGGCAAGGCCTTCTTCACCTACTGGCCTCCCAAGGAAATCGGCCTCTTCTAAGCCCACCAAGGCGCGAAAGCGCCGGCAGCGCAAGGCCGCGCGCCTCTTCAAGTTCGACCGCGAGTTGGACGTCCGCTACGTGGCGGGGTGCGACGAGGCCGGGCGCGGATCCCTGGCCGGGCCGCTCGTCGCAGCAGCCGTCCTGATCGACTACGGCTCGCTCTCGATGCGCGACCGCCGCGCGCTGGGCGAGCTCGACGATTCGAAGAAGCGCTCGCCGGAGGAGCGCGAGGAGCTCTACCCGGCCGTGATCCGCGCCGCTGCCCGTGTGTCGGTGACCATCCGGTGCGTGGCGGGCATCGACGGCCGCGGACTCCACGTCACCAACTGCCAAGCCCTGGCGCGCAGCCTCGAGCGGGTTGCGCATCCCGAGGGCGTCTGCCTCGTTGACGGCTTTCGGCTGCCGCATTGCAGGGTCGAGCACCGCCAGGTCATCGACGGCGACGCTCGTTCCGCCGCAATCGCCGCGGCTTCGGTGATCGCCAAGGTGACGCGCGACCGCTACATGGTCGGCTGCGATGAGAGCTATCCCGGCTTTGGCTTTGCGATCAACGCGGGCTACTCGACCCCCGAGCACCGCGAGGCGATCATCGCGAACGGGCCCACGGATCTCCACCGGCGCTCATTCGCCTCGATCGCCTACACGCAGCTCGCGCTCTAGGACGGCTCACTCCTCGCCGAGAGTCGTTTCGAGGTACCGATGGGACCTTCAGACGACACTCGGCGGGTCAGCAGGCTGCCTCGACGTGATCCCACTCGGTGATTTCGCCCGAAGCGTTGAGGCGTAGGCCCACCACGTCGATTCGCAGGCCCCTCAGCGGTGGGAGCTTCGCGCGGTTCGCGTGGAGCCACGCGGTCGCGAGCTTCCGTAGCTGGCGCTGCTTTTGCGGGCCGACCATCTCGAGCATCGAAACCGGCCCTGTCCTCGCGCCTGCGCGGCCCGTCTTGACCTCGACCACCACGAGGCTGCCCGCGTCGATCGCGATCACGTCGAGCTCGCCGCGGATGCCCTTGACGCGGGCGTTGCAGGCGACGATGCGCCAACCACGGTGCTCGAGCTCGCGGGCAACGATCGCCTCGCCGCGGCGCCCCAGTTCTTGCCTCGCTTCGGTCATGAACGAACCGTAAGAAGGCCGGACGCGCTTGTGGTGCGCGGATTGGGGCAAATCCGTCACAGCTCATGCGCCACCCGCGCGATCAGGCCGCTTAGCGTCGCGGCTCATGATCGCGAGAGTGCAGACGTTCACCCTCTTGGGGGTCGAGGCCTTCGATGTGACCGTTGAGGTCCACGTTGGGGACGGCCTGCCCGCGTTTTCCTTGGTGGGCCTACCCGATACCGCCGTCCGCGAGTCGCGGGAGCGGGTGCGCGCCGCCATCGTCAACTCGGAGTTCAGCTTTCCGAAGACTCGGATCACGGCGAGCCTCGCGCCGGCGGACCTTCGCAAAGCTGGGCCTGGGTTCGACCTCGCGATCGCCGCTGCTCTTCTTCAGGCTCACGAGGAGATTCCGCCTGGCGCCCTCGATGGAGTTGCGATGGCCGCGGAGCTTGCGCTCGATGGCACGGTCCGGCCCGTCCCTGGTGCAATCGCGATGGCCGAGAGGGCCGGGGAGCTCGGGCTCCTGCGGATCGTTGTTGCCGAGGCCAGCGCGGCCGAAGCTGCGATGCCCGCGCGCCTCGGCGCAAGGTCGATCCAGGTGGTGCCCATCCGCTGCCTACGCGACCTCGAGCTGCTGGGCACCACCGGGGAGCCGACGCATTCGCAGGACTACGAGGCGCCCGTCGAGGCCGCCGCCTACCCCGGCATCGACCTAGCGGACCTCCGCGGCCAGCCGACTCTTCGCAAGGCGCTCGAGACGGCCGCTGCCGGCGGCCACGGGATGCTGATCCTCGGTCCGCCAGGGGCCGGAAAGAGCCTTGCCGCGCGCCGCCTCCCCACGATCATGCCCCCGCTTGACGACTCCGAGGCGATGGAAGTCCTGAGGATCGCCAGCGCGAGTGGCCGGCGGAACGCCGACGGGCGGGGCTCGGCACCGCTACGGCCCTTCCGGGCTCCCCACCACACGATCTCGCCGGCGGGACTCGTCGGGGGTGGCACGCCTCCTCGTCCTGGCGAGGTGACGCTGGCCCATCGTGGTGTTCTATTCCTCGACGAACTTGGCGAGTTCTCGCGTGTCTCGCTTGAAGCGCTTCGCCAGCCGCTCGAGGACGGTGAGGTAACGATCACTCGCGTCCGCCACTCGGTGCGCCTGCCAAGTCGCTTTGTCCTCGTCGCCGCCTCGAACCCATGTCCTTGTGGCCATGGCGAATCGTCACCGAAGTGCCAGTGCTCGCCGGGGCATGCGCGCCGCTATCGCAACCGGATCTCGGGCGCGCTCGCCGACCGCATCGACATCTCGCTGTCGATCGAGCAGCCCGAGGCCAAGACGCTCACGGGCGAGGCAGGGGAGACGTCGGCCGTCGTTCGCGAGCGAGTGGCTGCTGCGCGGAACGCGGCGCTCATGCGGCAGGGATGCGCCAATGCGGAGCTCGGCCCCTCTGTCCTCCGCAAGCACGTGCCGCTTGGCGAGGAGGCGCGCTCGGAGCTGATCGCCGGACACCAGACGCTCGGCCTGAGCGGACGCGGACACGACCGCGTTCTTCGCGTGGCTCGCACCCTCGCAGACCTTGCCGGGCGCGACGAGGTCAAAGCGAAGGACATTCACGGGGCCCTCGCGTTTCGGCGAAGGGGAGAGGATTGAGCGTGGCGGCCGCGCAGTGCTGGCGCGTGCGCGCTGGGGAGGTGGGCTATCCGGATTGCCTGACCGATCTCGGCGATCTCGCGCCTGAAGAGATCTTCGGCTTGGGCGATCCGGGCGTGCTTGCCGACGTCGACCCCGACCGCACGGTCACCATGGTCGGATCGCGACGATCGCGGGCGTACGGCAGGGGAGTCGCGCGCGGGCTCGGGTTCGGGGCCGCGGCCGCAGGGCTCCTCGTCGTCAGCGGCATGGCGCTCGGCTGCGACTCGGCGGCACACGAAGGAGCGCTCGACGCGAACGGCCCGACCCTCGCCGTCCTCGGAGGCCCAGCCGACGTCACCTATCCGGCCTCCAAAGAGCCGCTCTATCGGCGCATCATCGCCTCAGGCGGCACGATCATCTCCGAGCGGCGACCCGGGACCGAGCATCATAGCCCGGCCACTTTCCTGCCCGCAACCGGATCATGGCCGCGCTCGCCGGCACCGTCGTGATCGTCGAGGGCGCGCATCGCTCGGGCACCCAACACACGGTCGACAGGCGATGGATCTGGGTCGCGAGGTGCTGATCGGTGCCCGGGTCCGGTCAACTCGTCGCTCTCGGAGCTGCCAAACCAGCTCCTCTCGCGAGGGTGGCCGGATCGTGCGCGACGCGCAGGACCTGCTCGACGAGGTGTCTGGGAGTGGGATGTACCCAAGTACGCGGATTCGGCCCGGCGCTCGAGGCGGAACTGCCGACGGCGCTGCTGGCAGTCGAGGGAGGCGCCGAACCTGCGACGCCGTGGCGGTCGGAGATCGGCGCCGCGGCAATGCCGCTGCGGTGGCGCTGGCACGGCTTGAGCTGATGGGCTATGTCGCGAGCTGACGCCGTCGGGCGCTACTCGAGAACCGCACTGAGCCCGCCGTTAGTCTGAGGTCGCGATGCCCCGAGCCCCGCGTCCCGACCGTGATCTCGATCGCCGGCTCGGACTCAGGCGGCGGAGCCGGAATCCAGGCCGACCTCAAGGCGTTCGCTCGCTGCGGGGTTCACGGCACGACGGCGATCACCGCCCTGACCGCGCAGAACACCGTCGGCGTCGAAGTGGTCGTGCCGACGCCGCCGGAGATGATCGTCGCGCAGGTCCGCGCGGTCGGATCCGACATCGGCATCGACGCCGTCAAGATCGGCATGCTGGGCGACGAGGCAACGATCGACGCCGTGATCGAGTCGCTCGGCCTCGTCGGGACGTACCGATCCGTGTCTCGACCCGGTGATGGTTGCCGAGAGCGGCGCGGCCCTGCTCGCGCCGGACGCGAAGGCCGCGCTGATCGAGCGCGCTACTGCCGCTGGTTACGGTGGTGACGCCAAACCTTCCCGAGGCTCGGGAGCTGGCGGGACGCAGGGAGGGTGGGACGCAGCGCGAGCTCGGCGAGGCAATCCTGGCGCTGGGACCCGGCGCGGTCATCGTCACCGGCGGGCACACCGAGAAGGGTGCCGATGTGCTGGTCGACGGCAACGGCCACCTGGAGATCGAGGGTCCGCGGTTCGAGGACGGAGCTGCCCATGGCTCGGGATGCACGCACTCGTCGGCGCTGGCGGCCCTACTCGCCCGCGGCATGGAATTCGACGAGGCGGGGCGCTGGGCGCGCGAGATCGCAGCGGAGGCTGTTGGCCATGGCCTTCGCGAGATCGGCGCGGGACCAGGCCCGGTGGACGTGCTCAGGGTGAGAAGGCGCGAGATCGACCCGCCTAGACTTCCCGGCTCATGACCCCGGACGACACCTTCCACACGCGCGGTCCTCCCGCGCCCCCGCTCCGTCAGCCGTCTTCGATGGCCCCGATCGCGCTGCTGCGCGCGCGTATATGAAGGGCATCGGGTTCGACGACGACGCGCTCAAGCGCCCGACGGTCGGCATCGCAAACACTTGGATCGAGGCGATGCCCTGCAACTTCCACCTGCGGGGCCTCGCCGCACATCAAGGACGGCGTCCGTGCCGCCGGCGGCACGCCGATGGAGTTCAACACGATCGCGATCTCCGACGGCATCACGATGGGGACCGCGGGCATGAAGAGCTCGCTCGTCAGCCGCGAGGTGATCGCCGACTCGATCGAGCTGACCGCTCGCGGCTACCAGTTCGACGCGATCGTCGCCGTTTCCGCCTGCGACAAGACCATCCCGGGCTGCGTCATGGCGCTCGCGCGCCTCGACATCCCCTCGGTCATGCTCTACGGCGGCTCGATCGCCCCCGGGCGCTACAAGGGCCGAGACGTGACGATCCTCGACGTGTTCGAGGCGATCGGAGCCCACAACGCGGGCACGATGACCGACGAGGAGCTGACCGAGCTGGAGAACGTTGCAAGCCCCGGCGCCGGAGCTTGCGGAGCTCAGTTCACCGCAAACACCATGGCCTGCGCCTTCGAGGCGCTCGGCATCTCTCCGAGCGGGTCGGCGATGGTGCCGGCCGAGGAGGAGTCGAAGAGCACCGTCGCCGAGAAGATCGGCGAGCTCGTGATGGACGTTCTCGCGGCCGATCTCAAGCCGAGTCAGATCATCACCCGCGAATCGCTTGAGAACGCGATCGCATGTGTCTGCGCGTCAGGCGGCTCAACCAACGCTGTGCTCCACCTTCTCGCCGTGGCCCGCGAGGCCGGAGTCGAGCTCGACGATGGACGACTTCGAGCGGATTTCGCGCCGCACGCCGCTTTATCGCAGACCTGAAGCCCGGCGGACGCTTCGTGGCGACGGATCTCTTCGCGGCAGGCGGCGTGCCCCTCATCCTGTCGCGGCTCTCGGAAGCGGGACTTCTCCATCGCGACCAGCTCACGGTGAGCGGCAGGACGATCGGCGAAGAGGCCGATGCCGCCGTGGAGACGCCGGAGCAGGAAGTCGTGCTGCCGGTCGACGAGCCGCTCAAGGCCCAGGGTGGCCTCGCGATCCTCCGGGGCAACCTCGCTCCCGAGGGCGCAGTCGTGAAGGTGGCGGGCACCGAGCGCATGGGTCAGACCGGGCCCGCGCGGGTTTTCGAGCGCGAAGAGGACGCCTTCGCGGCCGTCAAGGAGGACCGCATCAAGCCCGGCGACATCGTCGTGATCCGAAACGAGGGGCCAACCGGCGGTCCCGGCATGCGCGAGATGCTCGCCGTCACCGCAGCAATCGTGGGCGCCGGCCATGGCAACGATGTCGCGATGATCACCGACGGCCGCTTCTCCGGAGCGACCAGGGGTCTGATGATCGGCCACGTGGCGCCCGAGGCCGTAAAGGGCGGGCCGATCGCCGCGATCCGCGAGGGCGACGAGATCACGATCGATATCGAGGCCAGGACCATCGACGTGGATCTCTCCGACGAGGAGATCGCAGAGCGCGTGGCCGCATACGAGGTTCCGGAGCCGATCTTCAAGAGCGGGGTCATGGCCAAGTACGCCGCAACCGTCTCCAGCGCCTCTGCCGGCGCGATCACGGGCTGAGCGTGGCGCGCGGCCGCAGCCCACTCGTCGACCTCGCAACGACCGAGGACGACAACCTGCCCGTCGAGCGCAACACGCACCTCATGCCGGCGATCGAGCCCGACCGCAGGATCAACGACTGGGGCCGCTCCGAACGCGTCGAGGGCTTCATGGACCAGACCCTTTATGAGTTCTTCTACCGCTACTGGTTCCGGGTGGAGGTGGAGGGCGTCGAGAACGTGCCCTCGGACGGCGGCGCTCTCCTGGTCTCCAACCACGCCGGTGCGCTTCCACCCGACGCCGCGATGATCGCGAAGGCGATTCGCGAGGAGCATCCGCGGCCCCGCGATCTCTATCTGACCGTAGAGCACTTCTTCAAGGGGTATCCCGGCTTTTCGATGCTGATCCCGAAGATCGGCGGGGTCGCGGCGCACCCCGCGAACGTCCACCGCCTCCTCTACGACGAGAAGCAGCTGGTGCTCGTCTTCCCGGAGGGCCGCAAGGGCACCGAAAAGCTCTACAAGGATCGCTACCGCCTGAGGCGTTTCGGCCGCGGCGGCTTCGTCGAGGCCGCGATGCGGGCCGAGGCCAAGATCGTGCCGCTTTGCGTTGTTGGCGCGGAAGAGGCAGCGCCGGCCTTTGCGCAGGTGCCGCTGCTTCAGAAGCTGACCGGCCTCATCTACTTCCCGATCACGCCCACGTTCCCGTGGCTCGGCCCGCTGGGGATGATGGGCTACCTCCCGGCCAAGTTCAAGATCCGCTTCCTGGAGCCCATCGACATGGCCGAGCTCGGAGGCAAGGAGGCCGCCCAGGACAAGGCGCTGGTCCAGACGGTCGCCCAGGAAGTTCGCGCCCGGATTCAGGAGAACCTCCACGACATGGTCGGCAAGAGAAAGAGCGTTTGGTTCGGATGACCCGGGTGCTCGTAACCGGCCTCTCGACTTACTGGGGCGGGCGCCTCGCGCAGGCCCTCGAGGGCTTCGAGGAGGTCGAGGCGATCATCGGCGTCGACTCGCACGAGCCTCGCCTTGAGCTGGAGCGCACGGAGTACGTGAGGGTCGCAAACTCACACTCGCTCCTCGCGCGCATCGTCCGCGCCGCAGAGATCGACACTGTGATCGATACCCGGCTCACCGTGAACTCGGTGTCAGCGGCGCCCCGTGAGGCCCACGAGAACAACGTGATGGGCACGATGAACATCCTCACCGCCTGCTCGGGCGACGATTCACCGGTCAAGCAGTTCATCTTCAAGAGCTCCGCCTACTACTACGGCTCGGAGCAGGACGACCCGGCGTTCTTTCGTGAGCACATGCTTCGCCCGCATCCGCCGCGCACACCGCTCGAGCGTGACATCGTCGAGGCCGAAACGGCGGTTGCCGAGTTCGCCGAGAAGCGCCCGGAGGTCGAGGTGTCAATCCTTCGCTGCGCCAACGTCCTGGGCCCCGACGTCGATACGGCGTTCACGCGCATGTTCGCCCTGCCGGCCGTGCCGATGGTCCTCGGTTTCGACCCGCGGATTCAGTTCGTTCATGAGGACGACGTGGTGCACGCGCTCGAGCACTGCGTCTTCAACTCGACGCCAGGCGTCTTCAACGTGGCAGGCGACGGAGTGCTTGCGCTCACCGAAGCGATCTCAGCCCTCGGCAAGCGCGCGGCTCCGATTCTGCCGCCCTGGGGGACCGGGCTGGTCGCCGGCCCGCTCAGAAGCCTCGGCTTCAAGGTGCCGAGCGAGATGCTCAACCTGATGCGCTTCGGCCGCGGCCTCGACAACCGTCGCCTCAAGGCCACGGGGTTCGAGTACGGACACACCTCGCGCGAGGCGGTGTCAAAGCTCGCCCAGCACCTTCGGCTCAACCCGGTCATGCGCGGCGTTGACGAGGGCTACACATATGAGCGCGGCGTCGAGGACTTCCTCCGCTGGAGCCCTCATGTGAGCCGCGAGCGCTCTCAGGGCGCCTCCGGTGTCGAAGCCGACAGCGAGCTTCTGGGCATCTGATCCAAGAGGCCGGATGAATGCCGCTTTGCGGGCCCGGGAGGAGGTGCGCACGGCTCGGAGAAGCCTCCCTACACTTTTTGAAGTCGGTGGGACGCAAGGTCTACATAGCGATCGTTCTTGGCATCGTGCTGCTCCTCGGCGGTGCCGTTGCCGCGTACGCGGTCGATTCGTCGCACTCCGGCAAGATCGCCGACGGAATCACGATCGGCGGCGTCGACGTCGGCGGAATGACTGAGTCGGAGGCCGAGCAGGCGGTATCCGCTTCGCTGGTCGATCCGCTCGACAAGCGCGTTGTCGTGACCTATGAGGGAACCAAATACATCCTGAGCTCCGACCGGCTCGACGTCCACGCCGACGTAGCCGGGAGCGTCAAGGAAGCGCTCGACGCGAGCCAGGAGGGTGGCTTGCCAAGCCGCATCTGGCGCTACGCGACAGGCGGCGACGTCGACGAGGCCATCAAGCCGCACGTCTCCTACGACGAGGCAGAGATCTCCAAGTTCGTCGATCAGGTGAAGGCAGACGTCAATCAGGACCCCGTCAACGCTTCCGTCGAGCCCTCGCCGTCTTCGATCGATCCCGTTCGGGGCCAGGCAGGCACCACGCTTCGCGAGGACGAGCTTCGAGACAATGTCCTGGCCGCCGTCGACAGCCCGTCGGGCCGAAAAGTCAAGGCCACCGTCGACACCGTCGAACCCGAGGTGACGACGAAGGACCTTGCCGACCAGTACCCGGTTTACCTCACCGTGGACCGATCGACCTTCCAGCTGAAGCTCTGGGAGAATCTCAAGCTGGCAAAGACCTACACCGTCGCCATCGGCGCCCAGGGCTTTGACACGCCGACGGGCGAGTACTCGATCCAAAACAAGGCGGTCGATCCGGTCTGGACCGTCCCGGACTCAGACTGGGCCGGCAAGCTCGCCGGCAAGGTGGTCCCGGGCGGTTCGCCCGAAAACCCGCTCAAGGCGCGCTGGATGGGCATCTACGACGGCGCCGGAATCCATGGCACCGACGACACCGCCTCGCTCGGCAGCGCGGCGTCACACGGCTGCGTGCGCATGTCGGTCGACGACGTGATCGACCTTTATCCGCATGTCCCGGTTGGCACGCCCATCTACATCGGTTAGTCGCTAGTCGGTCCACCAGTCGCGCCGACCCTCGACGTCTTCGCGCCGGGCATCGCCGAGGCTGGGCGCTCCGATGACGAGGATCTCCAGGCCGGCCGGCCCGGCCTCATATCCGCGCCAGGTGCCGGACGCGACGCGTACCGCGTCCCATTTCTCGAGCTCGACGATCTCGTCGTCGAGCTTCATTCGCCCGCTCCCGCCAACGACGACGTACACCTCTTCCTGCTTGGAGTGGGTGTGGCCGTATGGGAATCGATAGCCGGGCGGCACGCTCTGGAAGCTCAAGCCGGATTGCTCAAGCTCGAGCGCGTCAGTCGCCAGGCGAAACTCCAGATCCGGGGGGCCGTCAAAGTTCGACGCGACGTCTTTCAAATCCCCCCTGAGGTTTCTGTGCGTGAACGTCACGGCGGCCACCGTAGCGAGTCGGCGGCAGATCTGTTGCGGCGGTAGGTAAAGCCAGGCTGGGCCGGAACACTGTGGTCCTGATGCATGATGCGAACGCGAGTACGGGCGTGGAGGGAACCACGGCAGCGGGTAGTCAGCCTGCGATCGTCAGCCCCCGCTGGGAGGCCGCCCTACTCGCTTTCGCACGTGAGCAGGACCGCCGCGGCGCGTCGCCTTCGACAAAGCGCGCGTACGCCTCAGACCTGCGAGAGCTCTCAGAGTGGGCGAGCGGCCGCGACGCTGAGCCGGGCGAGCTCCGCTATCGCGACCTTCGCGGCTTTGCCGCGCAGTTGTCCGGCCGGGGGCTCGCCAAGTCGACCATCGGGCGCAAGCTGGCCGCCGTTCGCACGTTCCACACATTTCTCGTCGACTCAGGCGCAACGGAGTCAAATCCGGCAGAGCTCCTGCCGACCCCGAAGAAGGAGCAGCGCCTGCCGCGGACACTCGGCCGCGAAGACGTGGCCGAGCTGCTCGACCGCATCCCGGTCAGGACGCCTCTCGAGACCCGTGACCGGGCGATGTTCGAGCTCGCGTATTCGTGCGGCCTGCGCGCGGAAGAGATCGTGAACCTGGACATCCAGTCGATCGACTTCGAGTCCGAACAGCTCCGCGTGACGGGAAAAGGTTCAAAGACGAGACTTGTCCCGATCGGCGAGCCGGCGCAGAAGGCGATCAGGCGGTATCTCGAGTCTGCCCGCCACGCGATCTCGACGCGGGCCGACGTTGACGCGCTGTTCCTCTCGCGAAACGGCCGGCGGCTATCGACCTCCGACGTTCGCAGGCGGCTTCAGCGCTGGGTTCGCGAGCTTTCCAAGCACGGCCGTGTGTCGCCGCACTCGCTGCGGCACTCCTTCGCCACGCATCTCCTGGAGGGCGGCGCGGATCTGCGATCGATACAGGAGTTGCTGGGCCACTCCACGGTCTCGACCACCCAGGTCTACACCCGCGTGGAGCCAGCGACGTTGCGACAGGCGTACCAGCGAGCCCATCCCCGGGCGTGAACGCGTAGCTTTACGGCCAAGAGGCGCATTTATGGAGATCAACGTCAAGGCAGTCGAGCTCCGCGAGTTGTGGCGGAGCTACAAGATCGATGGTGACGAGCGGGCACGGGAACGGCTCGTCGTCGCGTATTCGCCCCTGGTCAAGTTCATCGCGGGCCGCATGGCCTCCGGGCTTCCGTCGCACGTCGAGGAGGCCGATCTCGTTTCCTACGGCCTGCTCGGCCTGATCGGCGCGATCGAGCGCTTCGACCTCGAGCGCGAGATCAAGTTCGAAACTTTCGCAGTCGCTCGCATCAAGGGCGCGATCATCGACGAGTTGCGCTCGCTTGATTGGGTTCCGCGAAGCGTTCGCTCCCGCGCCCGCGACGTAGAGCGCGCACACGCTGCGCTCGAGGGCTCGCTCGGCCGCGCGCCAACCGACGAGGAGATGGCGGTCAAGCTCGAGATGACCGTGGACGAGTTCCGCGACGTTCTGCTCGAGATCGCCAACTCCTCCGTCCTCGCCCTCGACGACCTTGTGGACCTTTGCCGATCCCGAAGGCGGCGGCGGGCAGATCTCGGTACTCGACACGATTCAAGACCCGAACGCTCTGGACCCCGAGGCGGAGGCGAATACGGCCGAGCTCAAGGACCGCCTCGCCGATGCGATCGAGTCGCTGCCGGAGCGCGAGCGCCTCGTCATCGCCCTCTACTACTACGAGAATCTCACCCTTCGCGAGATCGGCGAGGTCCTCGGCGTCACCGAGTCGCGCGTGTCGCAGCTCCACACGAAGGCCGTCCTCGCGCTTCGCTCGCCGCTTCCAGGCAGCACCGCTCTAGAGCTACACACACAGGCGGCACCGTGTATTAGATTCCGGAGTCGATGGGCCATCGTGCTCCCGACCGGATCCGCAACGTCGCCCTGATCGGGCACCGCGGCAGCGGCAAGACGAGCCTTGCCGAGGCGATCCTCTTCGAAGCCGGGAAGATCAACCGGCTCGGCTCCGTCACCGAGGGAACGACGGTCTGTGACCACGAGCAGGACGAGCAGGAGCGTCAGATGTCGATTGACGCCGCCGTCGCCTCCATCGACTTCCACGACCGCAAGATCAACCTGATCGACACGCCCGGCGACCCCAGCTTCGTCGCCGACGCGCTTGCGACCCTCCGTGTCGTCGACTCTGCGGTCGTTGTCGTGAACGGTGTCTCCGGCGTTGAGGTCCACACCGAGCGCCTCTGGAAGCGAGCAGCGGCCGAGGGCCTCTCGCGCCTCGTCTTCGTGAACATGCTGGACCGCGAGCGCGCCGATTTCTATCGCGCGCTCGATTCGCTGAAGAGCGCGTTCGGGCCGCACGTGGTCGCAACCGAGATCCCGATCGGCACGGAGCAGGACGTCCGCGGTGTCGTTGACCTCATCGACATGAAGGCGTACGTCTACGAGGGCGACGGCCGAGGCAATTCACGCGAGACCGAGATCCCCGAGGACCTCGCGGCCCGTGCCGAGGAGTATCGCGAGAAGCTGATGGACGAGGTCGCCGAGAACTCGGACGAGCTCATGGAGCGTTATCTCGAGGGCGAGGAAATCTCTCACGAAGAGATCGTCACAGCGCTCAAGAAGGGCGTGACCGACGGCCACCTGTTCCCGGTCACGTGCGGGGTGGCGACCAAGAACCTCGGCTCCGACCGCCTGCTGGAGGCGCTCCTCGAGGACCTTCCGTCTCCCGCCATGCGGGGCGCCATCCACGCGCTGGCGGCGGGCGACGAGAAAGCAGACATAGCTCCGGAAGAGGACGCCGAGACGCTGGCGCTACGTGTTCAAGACGACCGCCGACCCCTACACGGGCCGCATCAACCTCCTCCGCGTCGAATCGGGGGTGCTTCGCTCCGATTCGCACCTGATCAACGCCACCCGCGGCACGAAGGAGCGCATCGGTCAGCTCGCCTCGCCGTGGGGCAAGGACATGGACCCGATCGACGAGCTCGGCCCGGGTGACATCGGTGCCGTCGCAAAACTCAAGGAGACTCGCGCCGGCGATGTTCTCGCCGAGAGGCCTACAGACATCCACTTCCCGCCGCTCGATCTTCCATCGCCGGTCATGGCATTCGCGTACGAGCCGAAGTCAAAGGGGGACGAGGAGAAGGCGGCGACCGCGATTCACCGCTTGGAGGAGGAGGACCCGACGCTCGACGTCCACCGCGATTCCCAGACCGGCGAGCAGATCATCGCCGGGCTCACGCAGGTGCACGTCGAGGTGATCGTCGAGCGCATGAAGCGGCGGTTTGGCGCTGAGATCGAGCTTCACCCGCCGCAGGTGCCGTATCTGGAGACAATCCGAAAGGCCGCGAAGGCCCACGGCCGTTACAAGAAGCAGACAGGCGGGCGTGGACAGTTCGGAGACTGCCATATCGAGATCGAGCCGGGAGAGCCCGGCACCGGTCTCGAGTTCGTGAACGCGATCAAGGGAGGCTCGATTCCCGGCGGGTTCATCCCTGCCGTCGAGAAGGGGATCCGGGAGCAGATGGCCAAGGGCGTTCTGGCGGGCTATCCCGTGAAGGATGTGCGCGTAAGGCTCTTCGACGGGCAATACCACACGGTCGACTCTTCGGAGATGGCGTTCAAGATCGCAGGTTCGATGGCGTTCCAGGAGGCCGTGGGAAAGGCGGATGCCTACCTGCTCGAGCCGATCGTCGAGATGACGATCTCGACGCCTGAGGACTCCGTCGGCGATGTCATCGGCGATCTCAACTCTCGTCGCGGCCGGCCGCTCGGCATGGAGCCCAAGGGGTCGGCAACCGAGATCAAGGCCGAGGTTCCGATGGCCGAGGTGCTCGATTATGCGCCCGACCTGCGGGCGATTACGGGCGGTCGCGGGGAATACGAGATTGCGTTTGTCCGCTATGAGGAAGTTCCTGGCCATATCGCGCAGAAGATCGTGGCTGCGAGCCAGGCTGAGGCTGCGGTCGCGTAAGTAAGGTGGCCCCGTGCCGCTTGGTACCAGGTACCTAACGAGACGCTCACATTGAGGCTCGTCGTCCATGTTGACGGCGGCGCCCGCGGCAACCCCGGGCCTGCTGCGATCGGTGTCGTCGTCACGACCACGGACGGCGAGGATGTGGCCGAGGCGGCGGAGACGATCGGCGCCGCGACCAACAACGTCGCTGAGTACAAAGCCCTGCTGCGTGGGATCGAGCTCGCGAGGGAAAACGGCGCGACGGAGCTTGAAATCTACGGCGACTCCGAGCTCGTCGTCAAGCAGATCGGAGGCCAGTACCGGGTAAAAGACGCCGGCCTGAAGCCCCTCCATGCTCAGGCCCGGTCCGCCCTGGCCGAGGTCGGCACCTGGTCGTTCCGCCACGTGCGCCGCGAGCAGAACGCGGGCGCAGATGCGCTCGTCAATCAGGCGCTTGACGCTGCGGCGTGACCCGCTCCTTTTAGAGTCCGTGGTTCGGCCACTCGGGCTTGTAGGTTTCCAGCCTTGAACGCCGCTGCGCCGATCGCGTGAGAGTCGCGGCGCATGAACATTGAGATCGTCTGTTCGGCCTCGATGCGCAGTCGCTCCTCCAGCGTTCTGCCGATGCCACGCAGGATGCTCTCCTTGTCGCTTCTGATCGCGCCCTGGGGCAGTGCGACGATCTCGCGGGCCAAAGCCTGGGCACGCCTCAGTGCGTCGCCGGCGGGGACGACTTCAGTCACGAGTCCAATGTCCAAGGCCTCCTGGGCGCTGATCCGGCGCCCAGTTATGACCAGCTCCATCGCCTTGGCGAAGCCGACGACCAGGGGAAGGCGAACGGTCATGCCGTCGCCACCCACGATGTTCCAGCGCCGCTCGAGCGCTCCGAATTCGGCGTTCTCGGAGGCGATCCGTATGTCCGCCAACAGCGCGGTCTCCAGCCCCGCAGCGAACGCGTAGCCGTTCACCGCCGCGATGACTGGCTTGAAGATGTCCACCTTTCTGGTGTAGCCGCATTCGCCGGGTGAGTTGTAGAGATTCTGGCGAAACGCGTCGTAATCCCCGACCTCGGTCAGGTCGGCAGCGTCCTGCAGGTCCCAGCCCGCGCAGAACGTAGTTTCTCCGGCACCTGTGATGACGAGCACGAAAGCGTCGTCGTCATCGCGAAACCGCTGCCAGGCGTGATGGAGTTCGCGGTTCATCACTCTGTTCACCGCGTTGTGCTGATCCGGCCGGTCGTAGGTGAGGGTGACAACGTGCTCGTCGATCTCGTAGCGGAGCGTCTCGTAGTTCATGGGGCCTCCCATCGATGTTGAACGCCCGTGGCGGGCGCGGCCCTAACGGTAGACTCGTCCGCTCGCGCGGCTGTAGCTCAGTTGGCTAGAGCGTCTGCTTGCCATGCAGAAGGTCGTGGGTTCGAATCCCATCAGCCGCTTTTAGGTCCGTGGTGCCGGTTAAGGCGAAACGCGGTGGGCGCCATCGGCGGTGAAGGTCCCCCTGGGACCTCGATCGCCCGCCCTACGCATCGATTGGGTCCAATTCCACGCCGTAATCGCGCACCACGAGGTTCTTCGCCAGCGGGATCTGGTGTGAGGCGCTCTCAAGGATGTGCATCAGGTAGCCGGCTGTGTTCGGGAAGGCAACGAGATCCCCGACGGCGACGCCGTGAGGGAAATCGAAGTGCCGCCAGCTGATCAGCTCCCGTTCGATGCAATAGGCGCCAACCAGGAACCCATCGGTCGGCCCGCTCGGCTCGCCCGCGTCGCTGGGGCGCACCAGCAGGGGATCGACCAGGAAGTCATCCGACGTCGAGCGCATCTGCGTGCGGTTCATCGCGAGCCCCGCAACGAAGGTCCCATCGGCTCGCCTCTTTCGGAACTCGACTCGCGCGACCGTCATGCCGCAGCCGTCGAGGAGCGAGCGCCCGGGCTCGCAGCGGAGCTCGAGACCGCGCTCGCGAAGCTCGCCGGCGACAGTCGTTCGTCCCGCAGGCGCGTCGAGAACTTGCGCGAGCCAGTCCCCGCGAACGGGTCGCTGCCAGTAGGGATAGACGTGGCGAATCTCGTGGTCGTCGTAGGTCTGCGGGCCCGTCCAGAAGTGCTGCCAGTCGGCCTGTGACTCGAGGTAGCTCATCGGAATTCCACCCCCGATATCGATCCATCGTGGCTCGTGGCCAAGCTCGCGAAGGGCGTCGACCAGGCGCACCGCTTCGCTGATTGCCATCGTGCGTTCTGCGGGGTCGTAGCCGTCGAGGTGGAAGTGAATGCCCTCCAGCCGCGCTGCGCCAGTCCTGGCCGCGAGAGCGTCGAGGATTTCAGCGCTCGGCATGCCGAACCTGGTTGGCTTGGCGAGTCCTTCGGGGGCGAGGCGCACCGCGATCGGCGCCGGCGCGTCAAGACCCGAGGCGACACTTTCATGAAGCGCGAGCTCGTCGAGGTTGTCGATGGCTACGAGCACGCCTTCGCGAACGCAGAGCTCAAGCAACGCTCGCGGCTTTACTGCGGCGGTCACGATCACCGCGCCGGGCTCCACGTCGCGTTCGAGCACCTGTGAAAGCTCACGTTCGCTCGCAACGTCTACCCCCAAGCCGAGAGCAGCGGCTCGGTCGACGAAGCTGAGGGCTTTGTTTGCCTTCCGGGCGAAGAAGATGTGGAGCGGAACGTCTCTCGCGTCAGCGGCCTCGGAAAGCTCCCTCGCGTTTCGGTCCATTGCCTTTGGGTTGATCAGATTCACGGGCGAGCCGTGCTCTGCGACGAGCGCGGCGAGCTTGTCGGCGTTTCCAGCAAGCTCGATCTGCCAGGGCTCCAGCAGCCCGGGGAGGGGAGGAACCCCGGCACACGATTCCCGCAACCCGGTCATCCGCTCGCGCGCGCCACGACCCGCTTCGCCCATAGGTCCGGGTGCGGGTGAAGCTCACGGTTCAGAGTGTCGTTGCCAATCACCCAGTCCTCCGTCGGTCGCCCGACGGCACCAAGGCCCGTGCTCGGTTCGCCCGACGAGCCAACGCAGGTGACGTCCGGGGTGAGTTCGACGCCGCGACGGTTTGGAGCCACGCGCAACAGTCCATCATGGATGAGCTGGTTGAGAGGCGCGTGCCCCACGTTGATGATTCCCGGCGCCGGAATCACGGCGTCAACCGTGAAATCAGCCTTGATCCCGGCGCCGCCGCGAACGCGGCTCAGGTCGACGATCCCTGCCTCGATCAAGGCGAGAAGCTTCGCGGCGTTGACCGGGGGAGGCCCAAACGCGACGCGCTCCATCTCGGTGGCGAGGAACCGAAAAGCCGGCCACTCGGAATCGTCGAGGCTTGAACCGCCAAGGCGTTCGACGATCGTCGGGTAGAGGGCACGCCACGCATGACCCAGAGCCCAGTCCGCACCGGGCTGCCCGGCTCCCGATGCGAGAGCGATCGACCGCTCGAGCGCTTCGGCGGCGCTGTCCGGTGAGGGTAGGGTCGTTCCCTTGAGCGTCGCTCGAAGGCGATCACGAAGGTCGTCTGCGGCGAATCCGCCAAGGGCGACGGCGGCGTCGGTAACCGCATCGGCCGTGGCACGAGCGGTTGGCTCACCTTGAGCTGCGAGTCGTGCGCTGGCGGTCGCAGTCGCCGCTTCGAGATCCGCGGGCAAACTCGTGAGCGCCGGGTCTGGCTTGGCGAGCATCGGATGCCCGGTTCGAGACCACGGGAGAATCCGCGAGGGCTCGCGACCGGCCGGCTGGTATTCGAGTAGGTAGGGCTTTCGTCCTTCGACGAACTTGCCGCCCCGTCCCTCCGTGAGCGCCAGAGCGGCGTCGATCATCGACAACGCGAACCCGCGAATGGCGACCGTCGAGCCAGCCTTCACGCGCTCTTCGGAGAGGTACTCGTCGACCGGGAACACCCTCGGAATCACGGTCCCCTGATCGCCTGCCGGAGCGCTCAGAGTCCCTTCCCAATCGCTTGCGTGCCCTGTCGCCAGAAGTACCTCGTCGTAGGAGTACACATGATCGCCGGCGCCGATGTCCCAACTATCGGAGCGGTTCAGGCTCTCGACCCTCTCGCGATGGAGTTCGATCTCGACGCGACCCGTCGCGCGCTCGACCACGCGGTCAAACCCGGCGGCCAAGTAGCGCCCCACGTCGCCCCTGGGCGGGTAGGGGTCGTCGCTCACCTCAGGCTGCCCCTGGCTCCATTCGGAGAACGAGGGGCCGAGGCCCGATTCACGCGGCCACATGTCGATCTTGTCGGCCGAGAAGTTCATCCGCAGATACGGCGGTTGGGATGGCTCGTAAACAGGTCCCGCGCCCGGCACCGGGTGCGGCTCGTGAATTCCGGCGCTGATCGTGCCGGGCGGCAGGGCGTGCGCGCGCTCGACCAGCCGTTCAAGGGCAAAAAGGCCCTTCGGCCCGAGTCCGACGATCCCAACTCGCAGCGGTCGGGCCGCCCCCGGAGCGCTCAAGCCGCCTGCGCTGAGGCTCTTCCCGTGCCGCTCAGGCGAGCGAGCTCCCAGGGCTCCACCAGGAGGTTCAAGCGGACCCAATCGTCGTCGTAAACCGTCGCGGCGTAGCCCTCGCCGCCATCGGCGAAGATCATCGCGCATCGTGCTCCAGGTTCCATGAGGGGCGCGATCGACTCAAGTGCCATCGCGACCCCCCCGGACGACGCTCCGGCGAAGACTTCGTCGCTGGCGAGGAGGCGACGACAGCCAACGACGCAGTCGAGCTCGGTGACCCGCACGAGAGTGTCGAACCACGCTCGCCTGGAGAGTTCTGTTTCGACGCCCGCCCCGAAGCCCGGCAGCAACCGGCGGCCTCGCTCGCCACCGAAGAGCACGCTGCCAACAGCGTCCACTGCAACGACTCGGGTTTCCCGTTCGTTTTCGACCAGGTAGTCGCAGCAGCCGCGAAGCGTTCCCGTTGTACTCGTCGCGACGAACAGCCAGTCGATCTCGCCATCGAGCGCCTCGTCGATCTCGGCCATGGTCCCGAAATGGGCAGCCACGCTCGACTCGTTCGCGTACTGGTCGGGCCGATAAGAGTTGGGGGTGTCCCGCACCAGGCGGTCGACGAGCTCGAGACGCGCGGCCAGGAGATCGCCGGTCCGCGGATCGGGCTCGGTGACCACCCGGACCTCGGCCCCGAGCGATTCCATCTGGCGGATCTTCGCCTCGTCGGTTCGCGAGTCGACGACGCAGATCAATCCCATGCCGCGGGCCCTGCATACGAGGGCGAGGCCAAGTCCAAGGTTGCCCGACGTCGACTCGATGACCGTCGTGCCGCTGCTCGCAAGTCCCGCCGCAACCGCGTCGGCGATCATCCGCTCGGCAGAGCGAGCCTTGCTGCTGCCGCCCGGGTTGTGGGATTCGAGCTTTGCGAAAGCGCGGATATCCGAGCGCTCGGAGAACCGCTCGAGCTCGACGAGCGGCGTGTTTCCGATCCCCGCCAGGTCCGTTCGGTCAGTGGCGCTCATACGCGCGACAACTGCCCCGGGCGCGACTCGCCAAACGCCCTCAGGCCTGGGTTGATGGGACGTGCCGGGTCGATCAGAGCTCAGCCAGGACCTCTGCGGCTACGCGCTCGCCCGAGCGCACCGCGCCGTCCATGTATCCGACCCAATATCCCGATGTTTCGGTGCCGGCCCAGTGGATTCGGCCCACTGGCTCGCGTAGATGCTTGCCGAGGGCATAAAGGGCGCCCGGTGACGTGAAGCCGACCGGGCAGCCACGCGTCCACTCCTCGCTGGTCCAATCCGACTCGAAGTACTCCTTCGGGTTGGCGGCCTCGGCGCCGAAGTACTTCGTCAGATTCCCGAGCACGGCGCTCTTTCGCGCGTCCGGCGACATCCCTCTGAAGCTTCGCGCGAGATCACCGCCGATGAAGCCGAAGATGATCCCGACAGACCCGTCGGGCGGCGAGGCGTCGTAGGCAACCTGGAGCGGACCCTCGAGCGAGACGACGCTGCCGTTCAGGCCGTGATCTCGCCAGAACGGCTTCTTGTAGACGCAGGCCGCCTTCATCAACGTGCCCTGCGAGATCCGCTGCGTCAGCTGGTCGCGCTCGGCGGGGAGAATTGGGCTGTAGTCGATCCTGCCTGCGAGAGACGGTGGGATCGCGACAACCGCGTGCTTTGCCTTGACGGTCGTGCCCTTTGCGTGAACGACCACGCCTGACTTCTGATCTGCTTGATCTTCGTGACCGGAGCCTTCTTGATAACCCGGCCCCCGAGCGCCTTCGCCATCCGGTTCGGGATCACCTGCGAGCCGCCGACGAAGCGGTTCTCCTGCGCGCCATCGCGGCGTGTTGAAGTTCCGCTCGAACGTGCCGACATTCTGCTCGTTGCCGGAGGCGGCGATATAGAAGAGGACGTAGAGCAGCGAGAGCTCACCCGGCTCCGCGCCGAAGATCGGACGCGTCGCAATCGGGAACGATGTCCTTGAACTGCTGACTATGTGCGTTGTCGTTGATCCAGGACTTGGAAGGTCTGCTGGTCGCGCTCCGCGAGCCTGCGGTGCGTTGTAAGGCGCCTCGACGTCGATCTCGGTCGCCATCTGGTCGAGTTGCGTGACGACCAGCGTCAGGTCCGGAAGGATGCAGGGGGTCCGGAGGAGCAGTGCCGGTGGGGCCGGTGTCGGAATAGGTCGACCTCGCACCGGAAGAGTTCACGTAGACGTTGTCGCCCTGCGAGTAGGTCGGGAAGGTGCCGACGTTGAAGCGCTCCGCCATCGCCTGAAGGCGGTCCTGCGTCGGCCCGATGAAAGTCCCGCCGCGCTCGGAGACGACGCCGTGCCCGATCTTGTGGTTCCAGACGCGTCCGCCGACTCGGTTTCTGGCCTCCAGCACGACGACTGATTTGCCAGCCTGCTTGAAGGCGAGCGCGGCGGTGAGGCCGGCGAGGCCCGCGCCGACGACAACGACATCTGCGCTGGCCTTGCGATGGCTGATCTTTGCCGCCGTAGGATCGACGCCAACCGCGAGTCCCGCCGCGCCCACCGCGGCACCGCCAACGAGCCGCCTCCGGCTGATGCGGTGCTCATCTTCCTGCTTCGTCCCTTCGTCCGTCAAAGCATCCTCCTCGCCGTTGATCCCCTAGCGTCCTGGTTCGGTTAGCTTCGCAGCTTGGTGGATGCGACTTCAACAGGGAAAGGCGACGCGCTAGCGGACGTGTGCGGTCGCGTCGCCGCCGCGGCTCGGCGTCTCGCCGCCGAAGGTCTGGTTATCGGCAGCTCTGGAAATGTCTCTCAGCGCCTGGGTGACAGCGTTGCGATCACGCCTACCGGCGCGGTCCTGGCAGATGTCGAGGCCTCCGATATCGCGGTGATCGGACTGGATGGAGGTCACCTGGCGGGACCGCTCGAGGCGACCTCGGAACGCGATCTTCATCTCGGCATTTACGAGCGCTGTCAAGCAGGGGCGGTCGTCCACACCCATTCGCCGATGGCGACGGCTCTCTCCTGCGTCGTCGACGAGGTGCCCTGTGTCCACTACGGGATGCTGCTCTTGGGAGGGACCGTGCCCGTCGCGCCCTACAGGACGTTCGGGACCCCCGAGTTGGCCGAGGTGGTCGTGGAATCACTGAAGGGCCGGACCGCGGCGCTCATGGCCAATCATGGGTCGGTGACCTACGCAGGCGACGTGGAGCAGGCGACGGAGCTGTCGCTGCTTCTCGAATGGGCGTGCGGCGTCTTCTGGCACGCTCGGCAGGTCGGAGAGCCGCGTGTGCTCGACGAGGAGGAGCGAAGCGCGGTGGTCGCCGCAGCGATCGAGCGTGGGTACGGATCCACGAAGCCGGCGGAGGGAAACTCGTGAGCAAGCCGGTGATCGCGATGGGGGTCCACGTCCTCGACACCCTCGTTCGCCCGGTGACCGAGATTCCCGAAGGCCAGGGTGGAGCGCTCGTGGAGGAGATCCGGATCACGGCTGCCGGATCCGCCGGAGGCGCTGCCGTGACCCTCGCCAAGCTTGGCGCCGACGTGCGCAGCGCGGGGGCGATCGGCGAGGACGCGGTGGGGGAGATGCTCGTGGGTCTGCTCGCGAAGTTCGGAGTCGAGACGTCTCAGCTCGTACGCAAGACCGAGGTCCAGACCTCCGCCAGCGTGCTGCCGATCCGCCCCGACGGATCGCGCCCGGCGTTTCACGTCGTCGGCGCCAACGGAACCTTCGGCCCCGACGATGTCGACTGGGATGTGCTGGCGAACGCGGGCTATCTCCACATGGGAGGCCCCGAGTTCATGGGCGGCGAGGCGGCGGCGAAGATCCTGTCGTTCGCTCAGGAGAACGGCGTCGTCACCTCAGCCGACATCCTGGCGCCTGGGGACCAGGCCGGGCAGATCGCCGACTGGATCGGTCCCGCGCTCGAGCACCTCGACTACCTCCTTCCAAATGACGAGCAGGTCCTCGGCCTGACGGGCTCGGATGACCTGGAGGCTGGCGCGAAGCAGCTCGTGGAGCGAGGCGTTGGTTGCGTTGTAGCCACCTGCGGAGCCGATGGCGCGATCATCGTCGATGCCGACTCAACCGAACGCGTGCCGGCGTTTGCGGTCAATGTGGTCGATACCACCGGCTGTGGGGATTCCTTCTCCGCGGGGTTGATCCGCGGCCTCGATCTCGGGCGCGACCGGCGGTCCGCCGCCGTGCTCGGTTGCGCTGCCGCGGGGCTCGTCGCGCAGGGTCTTGGCTCTGACTACGGCGAGTTCGACCTCGAAACCGCGGACGCGATGTCCTGACGGCTTCGGCTTCGGTCACGACAGAAAGGCCACGACTTCGCGGGTGGTCAGCTCGGGCTCCTCGTCGAAGACGAAATGCCCGGCGCCCGCGATTGCTACGAGCCGAGCGCCGGGGATCTCGCGCTCAAAGCGGTGTGCTCCAGCGACCGGCGCATACGCGTCATCTTCACCCCAGATGAGAAGCGTGGGCACGCCAAGCTCGGCCAGCTTGCCCCGGTACGGAGCCAGCTTTTCGAAGTCCATCGAGCGATAGAACTCGACGGTTGCCTCACGCCCCCGGCCTTTGGCGAACGGGTGCCAGTAGGCCTCGATGTCCTCGTCGGTGAACGCGCCGTCTGAGCGAAGAAGCCCCGCGAAGCCGTCGCGGTCGATGGCCGCCATGATCTCTTCGCCCTGTTCGGAGCGGATCGCCTTGGCCATGCCGTGCCATTTGCCGTCGGCGAAGAAGCCGCTGTTTGAGATCACGAGGGCGGAGACGCGATCCGGGTGATCGCATGCCCACGCCAGGCCGATGAACCCACCCCAGTCGTGGACGACGACCGCCACGCGCTCGAGGCCGAGGTCGTCGATCAGCTCGCCAAGTGCGTCCAGGTTGCGCTCGAACGTCGCCGGGCCCGGGTCGTCGGATTCCCCCAGGCAGTAGAGGTCGGGCGCGATGCTCCGCCGGCCGGCAGCGGCGAGGCGCTCCATGAGATGCGCCCACATCCGCGAGGACTCGGGGAAGCCGTGAATGAGCACGACGGGATCGCCGGTCTCCTCACCTTCCGGGAGCCTCTCGACGAAAGTCACCACCGCGCCACCGTACGCAAGATGCCCGGCCGGCGCGATATGCGCGCCCTGAAGCAGTCGCGCCCGGACACCAAGCCGGCGATACCCTTGCCCCGCCTCGGCGCCTTGGCGGAGTGGTTACGCAGCGGCCTGCAAAGCCGTTTACGCCGGTTCGATTCCGGCAGGCGCCTCTACTGGGTACTGCTCCACGCGACGCGCGGCCCGGAAGGCGAGTCGCCCCTAGGGGGCAACCATTACCCCCTAAAGGCACCTCGCTTTCGCACGACTACTCGTCGGTGTCTTCGTCGGAGCCTTCGAGCTCGTCCTCTTGCTCTTTGAGCTCCTCGACTACGTCTTCGGCCTCTTCACGGCCATCGGCAGTTGGGCCGTCTTCCTCGGTGTGTTCGCTCATTTCGCTCCTCCGTTCGGGGGTGCGCGAATACCCGCGCCAGCAACGTCAAAACGCGTCGGGTGGCTACGTAAAAGCGACTATTCGGCTACGCCGCGAGGGCCGAGCGCGTCGAAACGCTAAAAGCGAACGGCTGCTTTCGGTACCCACCAGTCCTCGGCGTTCGAGTCACCGCGTCCACCGGCGACTTGGGCGCCGCGGACCGCTCTCACCTCGGCTCCACCGCCGGCCTCTTCGAGCGCTTTCAGGGATAGTTCTCTTGCTTCGGCCTTGCCTGCCCCTCGTTCGCGGAGCGCCTTGATCACTCGCTTGGAGTTGACGGCAAACCGCTCCTCTGAGCCCACTACGGGCATCGGGGATACGTTGGCGGGATCCGTTACGAGACTGAGGGCGTCCGCTACTTCAGGCACGGATCATCGCCGCCTGTTTCGTGCTTGTCTCAGGAGACATCCGTCGATGAGCCTACGGCTTTGGCGCTTTTCGAAGCGGCATTCGCAGGCCCGCTGCCATGATTAGTGGTTCACGATCAACTGGAAGGATCCCAAAGATGGCTCAATCGCCAACAGCGGATGAGGTAGTTCAGGCAGCACGCGACCTCGGACAGGACGAGTTCACACGAGGCGACATCGCAGACAGCTTGGGAGTCGAGAAGTCGGACTCCAAGTCAGGCTTCAACGAGGCGAAGAAGACGGGCCGTATCGAAAAGACCCGTGACGACGAAGAGAACACCGGGCACTTCAAGCTCGCGAGCTAGCACCGCTCGAGGTCTGGGTCTATGGTGGATCCATGATCAACAGCATCGATTTCGTCGCGATTCCCTCCACTGACTCCGACCGCACCCGAGCCTTCTACGTAGACACGCTCGGGTTGCGCCAGGACGACACGAGCAATTACGAATTCTGGGCAGGAGAGACCTGCTTTGGCATCTGGGAGCCCGAGAAGATGGGTGGCTCCTGGGCGCCCCAGAAGAACGGACACATCGCCTTTCACGTGGACGACATCGAAGCTGCGCGCTCGGAGTTCGAGGCCAAGGGCGTCGAGTTCCTTGCGGACACATTCGACACCGGGGTCTGCCACATGGCGTCCTTCAATGATCCCGACGGCAACGACCTGATGCTCCACAGCCGCTACAAGCCGCGCGACTGATCCCGTGACGGGGGAGCGGGCCGACCTCGACTTCGTCTCCGGCGGCGCCTCGTGTGCCGCCTGGCTCTACCGGGCCGAGGGCGACGGACCCGCGCCCATCGTGGTGATGGCGCACGGGTTCAGCCTTACCCGGCATGACGGCCTGGAGCCCTACGCTGAGCGTTTCGCTGCCGCCGGGCTGAACGCGCTGGTCTTCGACCATCGCTATCTGGGTGACTCCGACGGCGAGCCGAGGCAGCGCTTCCGTGTGGCCGACCAGCTCGAGGATTGGCGAAACGCGATCAAGTTCGCCAGAGGCCTCGACGGCATCGACTCCGAGCGCCTCGTCCTTTGGGGCTATTCGTTCTCGGGCGGGCACGTGACGACGCTTCTCGCCGAAGGGGTTGGAGCGACGGCCGCGCTGATTCTCTGCCCGCTTGTCAACGGGCTGGCGCGCGTACTCGCAACGAAGCCGCGAGACAGCGCCCGCATCCTGCCCCGGGCCGTCATGGACGCGGCGGGGCGCCACGTGACGATCCCCGTCACCGGCGAGCCGGGAGAGCTTGGCGCGATGACGTTCGAGGGGGAGGCCGATGGGTTCGCGCGCGCCGTGGCTCCGGATTCGCCCTGGCGCAATGAGATCTCACCGGGGGTGTTCCTGGGCGTCGCGCGACTGCGGCAGTTCAAGAAGGCCGGGCAGATCCATTGCCCGCTCTGGGTGGGTTTCGGCGAGCGCGACATCACGGTGGACAACGCCGCGGTGGAGAAGCTTGCGACCCGGGCTCCACGGGGCGAGCTCCACAGCTACGACGCCGACCACTTCGACCCGTTCGTCGACCCATGGTCGAGCGAGATCGGTGCGGATCAGGTCAACTTCCTGCGTCGCGCCGGGCTTGCGGCGAGTTCGGCGGACGGCTGACGGCAGCTACGCTCGGGTTGTGACGAAACTTCAGGAGCTCGCAAAGCAGCATCTGATGCTGCATTTCTCGGATATGAGCGCGGCTCCGGAGGACATCCCGGTCCTCGTCCGCGGCGAGGGTTGCCATGTGTATGACGATCAGGGGAACCGCTATATCGACGGCCTTTCAGGTCTGTACTGCCTGAACCTCGGGCACTCTCACGGCGAGGAGCTGGGCGCGCGAGCAGCGGCGCAAATGGCGACTCTCGCCTATACGTCGAACTGGACCGTTGCGCACCCGGCTGCGATCGAACTATCGGCGAAACTCGCCGAGCTCGCGCCAGAGGGCTTCGAGCGCTCGTTCTTCACGTCGGGTGGAGCGGAATCCGTCGAATCCGCCTACAAGATGGCCATCCAATGGCATCAGGCGAACGGCGAGCCTGCTCGGCGCAAGGCAATCGCCCGGCGCGATGCGTACCACGGCGTTTCACTCGGTGCCCTGTCGTTTACGGGCATCCCGATTTGCCGCACTGCGTTCGAGCCGCTGCCGGTTCCGACGACACACGTGTCGTCGACCAACGCGTACAGGCATCCCGCGGGCGGTGACGAGGACGCCTTCACGAAGGCCCTCCTGGCCGAGATCGAAGAGGCGATCGAGTTCGAGCGTCCCGAGACAATTGCGATGATCATCATGGAGCCGGTTCAGAATGCGGGTGGCTCGATAGTTCCGCCCCCCGGCTATTGGCAGGGCTTGCGTGAGTTGTGCGATCGCTACGGGATCCTGCTCGTCTCCGACGAGGTCATCTGCGCGTTTGGACGTCTCGGTTACTGGTTCGGCGCCGAGGCGCTCGATTACCAGCCGGATCTCATTACGTTCGCCAAGGGCTTAACGGGTGCCTACGCCGCAATGGGCGGGGTTCTCATCTCCGACAAGGTCGCCGAGCCGTTCCTCACGGGCAAGGCCGACTACCTGCATGGGATCACCTTCGGTGGCCACCCCGTTGGTTCCGCGATTGCGCTTGGAGCGCTTGAAATTTACGAGCGGGAGGGGATTCTCGACAACGTCCGCGCCAACGAACCCAAGGCGCGTCAATTGTTGAATGATTTACGAGACATCCCGATCGTCGGTGATGTCCGCGGCATGGGGCACTTCTACGCGATCGAGGTGGTCAAGGACCAGGACTCGCGCGAGCCGCTCTCGGAGGCAGAGGCCAACTGGCTCTTGAAAGACATCCTCTCGGACCGACTTTTCGAGCGCGGGATGATTTGCCGCCTCGACGACCGTTCGGAGCCCATCGTGCAGATCGCACCGCCGCTTGTCGCAGACGTCGCCCTATTCGAGGAAATCACCGAGATTCTCCGCGACGCCCTGACCTACGCAGCGGACAAGCTGGAGACGGGAGCGCCGGATGGAGTCGTTGCCCTCGGTAACCGGCCGTAACTCAGGCGTCCAGTACCCAGTGGTTGCACGTGAACGGCTTGCCGCGGTAGGTGCTCGTCTCCACGCCTAGAAGCTGGAAACCAGCTCGCCGGCACAGCGCGTTGGACGGTTCGTTGTCGGCTCCCGGGAAGGCGTGGACCGTTCCAAATCGCTCGTCGGCTCGGATCCGGTCGAGAAGGGCCGCCAGCGCTTTCGTTGCGACTCCACAGCCCTGGAACCCGGTTGCGACCATCCAGCCGACCTCGTGACCAGCGGTCTCGTCGCTTTCGTGCGGCCAGACGCCGATCGTTCCCGCATCCTCACCGTCGACCTCGATCACGAACCACCAATCGCCGCCCGGAACCGGGTTGCTGCGGCGGCGATGCGCCTTGAGGATCGCCTCTTCGTCCTGTGGTCCGCCGAGGTGCTCCATCACCTCGGGGTCCATCTCGAGCCGGCGGGTGAAGTCGAGGTCTGAATCCTGGTAGAGGCGAAGCTCCATCAGGCGCGCGCCACGATCGCCTCGGCGAGCTTTCGGGCGCCCCGGGGCTCCTGGCTGAAATACAGATTCGGCTCGATTGCCTCCAGCTCGAGGACCACGGGTGCTCCATCTTCGCCACGGAGCATGTCGACGCGGGCGTAGAGCGGAACCTCGCCGAACCGCTCGGTGAGATGTGCGACCACGCTTTCCGCCAGCGCCATCTCGTCCGCTTCGAACGACCCGGCGAGGACCAGCTCGGGGTCGTACATCGCCTCGGCGACCATGATGCCTCCGGGGCGGATCGGTGCAACCTCGTCGGGCCGAAGCACAGCGCGCTTTCGCAGTGGGTGGCTGAACCTGCCGTCGATGAAGACGAGGGCGGTCTCGCCGGCGTCATCGACCGAGGCCTGAAAGGGCTGGACCATCGCCGTCTTGCCGGAGGCATGGATCGTGTCGATGAGGGCAGCCGCTCGGTCGTGAACTTCGGGCCGAAACCGGCCGGTGTCCCTGCCGCCGGCAGACACCGTGGGCTTTACGACCACCTCCCGGTCGTCGCCCAGCCATGCGGCGCCGGGTTCGACGAACACGGTCTCGATCGCGCTGATCCCGGCCGCTGAGAGGTCTCCCACGTATCGCTTGTCCGAGTTCCACCGAAGCACCGCTGCCGAGTTGTGGAGGTTCCCTCCAGCGCGCTCGGCCCACTCGAGGAATTCATGCGGCGCCGGCTGTAGTCCCATGGAGAGCGGACCGCGACCACGTCGAAGCTCGCCCAGTCGAGGTCAGCGTCCCATGGCTCGTAGGTCACATGGGCACCGAGGGTCTTCGAGTTCGCGAACGACGGCCCGGTCGTCCGTGAACTCGTCCGGCATCTCTCGGCATGTGGCAAGCCCTACGCGCACGCCGCAAAGATAGGTTGCGGCGATGCTGTTGACGGCCGCGATCATCGGGCTCTTCGTCCTTCCAGGGCCCTGGAACGTGATCGGGGTCTGTGTGGCCGCGGTGGTCGAGGTCGGCGAGGTCTACCTGTGGATCAGGTTTCTCGGGCGCTACCGCGTTCGCGGAGGAGTGGAGGGGATGATCGGCGAGCGCGCGGTGGTGATCGAGAGGTGCGACCCGCACGGCCTGGTCAGGGTGCGCGGTGAGGTGTGGCAAGCGACCGCGGATGGCGCCACGTTCGAGCCAGGCGAGCGCACGGAGGTCGTCGCGGTGACCGGCCTGACGGTGACGGTGACGGGCTCCGAAGTAGCCGAATTGGCGCATCCGTACCTCGATTGGGTGTAAAACAGGTGGCGTGAGGAGGCGGATCGGTATTTGGGCGGCAGGGATGCTGCTGGCGGCAGCCCTTGTTGTCGCGGCGCCTGCGTTCGCCAAGGTGCTCGAAGGGACGAACCACGACGACAAGCTGTGGGGACGAACAAGGGCGACAAGCTGATCGGCAAGCGCGGTGACGACATCCTTCGGGGTAGCGGCGGCGGCGACCTGATCCTCGGAGGCGGCGGCAACGATTTCATCAAGGGCGGCGAAAAGTTCGACGAGATCAAGGCCGGCAAGGGCGATGACGAGATCCACGTCCGCGACGGCACCGGTGATTCAGTCGATTGTGGGAAGGGCGACGACACCGTGCTGGCCGACGAGAGCGAGGAAGGCCTATTCGATTGCGAGCACGTGGAGGTGCCTAAAAAGTGATCCGGCGACCGACCGATCATTCGCGGTCATTCGACCGCGGCGAATTTGCGGACGACGATGCGCTGGAGCGCGCGATGGCCACGAGCCCGGAGGCGACCCTCCGGCGCCGGGAGTTTCTCGCACGCACGGCCGCCGTAGCGGGCGGTGCGGCGCTCGCAAGTGCGCTCCCCTCGGAGCAGCTCATCGCCGAGGCTGCGCGGCGAACGCAACACCGAAGGCTGCCGAGCCCGCAGAACCTGCCGATTGACACCTTCGTCGTCCTGATGATGGAGAACCGCTCGTTCGACCACTACTTCGGCTGGCACCCGAACGCCGACGCAAAGAACGAAGGGCTGACCTACCCGGACGCGGAGGGCAACCAGATTCCGACCTACCGGCTGACCCCGGACTTCCAGGGCTGCGAGCACCCCGACCCCGATCACGGGTGGACCGGCGGTAAATATCAGTGGAACGGCGGCAAGAACGACCGCTTCGTCACCGGCAACGAGGACCTGACGTCCTCGGATGAGTTCGCGATCGGCTACTACCTCGAAGAGGACGTGCCGTTTCTGCCCGCCGCCGCCGAGGCGTACCAGCTTTATGACCGCTGGCACTGCTCGATCATGGCCGGCACCTACCCGAACCGCCACTACCAGTGGGGTGCCCAGAACGGCGGCCAGAAGTCGAACCTGCTGCCGCCCCAGACGGACACCCCGCTCGGCTTCGAGTGGGAGACGATCGCCGACCGAGCGATCTCCAAAGGCGTCACGTTCAGGTACTACAACTCCGACCTGCCGTTTGCCGCTCTCTACGGCTCCCGGGCGCTCAACTGGATCCGGCCCGTATCGGAGTTCTACGTGGACGCGATGACCGGCAACCTGCCGCAGATTTGCTTCGTCGACCCGCCGTTTCGCGATGGTGGCGGCGGCGACGGTCTCTCCGCCGACGAGCACCCCCACGGGGACATTCGTCTGGGTCAGGCTTTCATGTCCGACATCACGAACGCCTTCACAGCGTCGCCGCAATACGCGCGCGGGGCGATGTTCATCAACTACGACGAGTGGGGCGGCTTCTTCGACCACGTGTCGCCACCGTTCGTTCCCGACGATCGCCGCAACATGGCAGATCTCCAAAACGACTGGGGCTTTACCGGCTTCCGGATCCCCGGCGTCGCGGTCTCGCCCTTCACGCGAGGCGGCAGGGTCTCGCACCAGCAGGTGACGCATGAGTCGATCCTGAAGCTGATCTCGTACAAGTTCGGCCTTGGCTATCTCACGACGCGACATGCCTACGCGTCGAACATCGGTCGCAGCTTCAACTTCAAGCATCCGGACACCGAGCCGCCCGATCTCCCGATGTACGACTTTCTGGAATCGCAGACGTCAGCGTGCTCGGCGCAGGGTGCATCCGAGCGGCCGAAGCCGCACGACCTTGCGCAGATGGAAACGTCGGGATACCTGGACAGTCTGGGCTTCGAGGTGCCGAACGCAACGCTAGACCAGATCTTCCGCTACCCGGACAAGGTGAAGCAGGCGCTCGAAAAGGGCAACGCCAAGGCCGCGAAGCGCGCGGTCGACCCCGCCTCCTGACGTTCAGTCGTCGGAGTTCGTCGAGGGAGTGAAAGTCCTGCCCCCGCGTGAGAGGCTTCGGCGCACGAGACCCGGCGCCACGACGCGTAGCGCCGCTGCGACCCCGTAGGCCCTCGGCACATAGCGCTCCGCCTTGCCGCCCGGGCCCGCGTCCATGATCGCGGCGGCAACCCTATCGGGGGTCGAGACGATCCAGCGCGTCATCGCCTTGTCGTTCAGCTCCCTCTGCGGAAATCCCTCAGTGGTGACGAAGCCGGGGAGGACCATGCCCACATGCACGCCGTGCTTGAGCTCCTCGAGGTGGAGGGCGTCGGTCCAGCCCGCGAGCGCGAACTTCGAAGCGGAGTAGGCGCCCGAGTTGCCGCGGGCGACGCGGCCCGCAGTGCTGGCGACGTTCACGATCGAGCTCGGCGCCGAGCGCCGGAGGACGGGGAGGAGGGCCTCGGTGAGGCTTGCCACCGCCTCGAAGTTCAGTTTCATGTGGCGGTCGAGGTTCTCCCAGCCCGTGTCGCCGAACTCGCCGCGCCAGGCGGCGCCCGCGTTGTTGACGAGGAGGTCGAGACGTCCATGCTCGCATTCGACACGCTCGGCGACCATGGACGGCGCGGACTCGTCGGTGAGATCGCAGGCGATCACATCGGCACCACCGATCTCGGCGGCCAGCGCTTCGAGGCGATCCTGCCTGCGAGCGACCAGGATCACCCTCGCTCCCGGCTCGCGAGCGATCCGCTTGGCCGTCGCCTCGCCGATGCCGCTGGATGCTCCTGTCACGAGTGCAATCACGGGTCGCAAGCTAGCGCGTGGCCAGCACTTCCCGCTGCTAGATTCCGAATCCCGGGCGCTTAGCTCAGTTGGGAGAGCGCCGCCTCGACAAGGCGGAGGTCACTGGTTCGAGCCCAGTAGTGCCCATTCGTGTCCCCGGTTCGTCGCGCCACGCCCTCGGACTCAGCCGCCGTTTCGCACCTCCTCCACGCCTTCAACACCGAGTTCGACGATGTGACGCCCGGCGTCGAGGTCCTCACAGAGCGAATCGGAGCGGCGCTCGAATCCGGCGAGATCACGGCGTTTCTTGCTGGAGAGGACCCCGACGGGTTCGCGATCGTGCGCCACTGGACTTCGCTCGTGACGGTTGGACTCGAGGGCTACCTCGCGGAGCTCTACGTCGTGCCCGATCTCCGCGGGCAGGGCATCGGGCGCGCTCTTCTCAGAGCGGTGATCGACGACTCTCGCGATCGAGGGGCTACCTATCTGTTCCTCGGCACCTCCGACGACGATCACGCTGCGCGCGGCTTGTACGAGAGCGAAGGGTTCACGAACCGTGAGGGAAAGCCGGATGGGCCCATCATGTATGTCTACGAGCGAGAGTTGTGAAGGCATGGAATCCGCGTCGTTGGGTACTGGGTTGCGAAGTTCGAGGAAGGAGAGAACATGTACATCGGAATCGGAACGCTGATCCTGATCATCATCCTGGTCATCCTGCTTACCTAAGAGCAGGAGATCGTCCCGCCGTCGCGCCAGGGGCCGGGCCCAGTGCTCGACGGCTGTAGGCTCGCCGCCCGATGCTCGGCACCTACGTTTCGCTGGCGCTGATCCTGGGGGCGTCCTTCGTCGTCGGACAGGCGACGTTCTCCGCGTGTGGAAGCAGGGAGCGTTCGTCCTTGGCGCCCGCAGTTGGTCTCGCGCTCCTTTGCGCCGTTGCCTGGGGCGCCGCCCACCTCGCATCGTCGGCGTGGGCGGGACTGGGGGCTTGCGTGGCCCTGACCGTCACCGCAGGGACCCTCTTGCGCCTCGAGCCGGCGCGCGGCGCAGTGGTGGGCAGAGCAGGGACGATCGCTGGAGCCGTGGTCCTCGGGTCGGTTCCGTTCATAGTCGAGATGCGGTTCGGGATCCTCGGGACCTCGCTCAACCCGGACATGTCGCAACATCTGCTCGCGGCAGATCGCATCATCGGCGGAGGGACGGAGCGACTCGTGAGCGAGGGCTACCCGCTTGGCCCGCACGCGCTGGTCGCTTCGGTCTCCAAGCTCGGACCCAGCCTCGTTCACGGCTTTCGACGGGCTCATGCTTGCGGTTGCCGTGGCGGCGGTCAGTCGCTCCGCTCGCACTCCTCAAGGGCCTCGGAAAGAACCGACGGGTCGCAGCCGCACTTCTGGTCGGCATCGCCTATCTCGCCGCCTCGTATCTGATCCAGGGCGCGTTCAAAGAGACGATGCAGGCTCTCTTCGTCCTCGCGTTCGCGGTCGGCCTGGCCGAGCTCACCGCGGGGGAGTTGGGTGGCTCTCAGCCGGAGGATCGCTGGGGGCGCCTCCAGGCGGTGCCGCTCGCCGCGCTCGCGATCGGCTCGCTTTATGCGTACAGCTTTCCCGGCCTGACTTGGATGGCAGGAGCCCTTGGGCTGTGGGCGCTTTCGGAGGTCTTCGCGCTCAAGATGCGCCTATGTCGTCGGTGGGCGCTGGTGCCGGCCCTGGTCGCGTCGCTGGCGGTAGCGCTTGCTGCGGCGCCTGAGATTCCGCGGATGCTCGACTTCGGAGCTTCGAGACCTTCAACCCCGATGGCGCCGGACTCGGCAACCTCTTCAATCCGATCTCCCCGATCGAGGCTCTGGGGATCTGGCCTTCGGGCGACTTCCGGCTCGACCCCGGCGCCGGTTTTGCGCCGACCCTCGCGTTCTACCTGGGTGGGCGTGGTGGCGCTGGCTGCGCTCATCGTGGGCTTGGTCAGGGATGTCCGCGCGGGTGAGACGGCGCTCGCCGCGGCGGTGGTGGCCGGCGGAGTTCTCTACGCGTACGCGCTGGTGAGCGGCACGCCGTATCAGGAAGCGAAGGCGCTGACGGTCGTCGCGCCACTCGCCGCGCTGGTCGCGGTCCGCGCTGGGTTCTGAGACCCTGCCACCGCTCCCAACGCTTCGAACGGCTTCGGCTCGGACGCTCGCCGGGCCCGCGCTCACACTCTTGTTCATCGCGGGCGCGGCCGGCTCCAGCGCGCTGGCGCTCGCAAACGGTCCCGTCGGGCCGTCGCGTTGGACGCCGGCGCTTCAGGACTTCAGCGCCCAAGCCGGGCAACGAGCCGATGCTCGTCGTGATCGACGACGACCTGATCGACCAAAACGGCTTCGACCTCGTCGCTGGGAGCTCCGCGGCCGGGACGTCTGCGCCGTCGCGAGAGAGGAGGTGTACGCGCAGACAGTGTCGGACGGCGTTTCGGCACCGTGGTGGTCATCGGCGAGCTCGAGAGCCCGCTGCCCGTGGTCGGTCGCCTCGACGAGGTCGATCGCGACGCCATCGGCGGCTATACACGCTCTACGACGCCAAACTCGCAGGCGAAGAGCCGGACTGCCCGTTCATCGCCGATGGAGACCGAGCCGAGCCGACCGAATGGCACCACCTGATGCGGATCTGCATCCGCGAACTAGGGAGTTCTTGCGGTTGGGCGCGACTAGCATCAGCGCGATGGCTGCTCTCACCGTGAAGCTTCCCGACGGGACCCCGCTCGAACTCGCCGGACGGAGCGACGGGCGCAGACGCCGCTGCGGCGATCGGCCCTGGGCTCGCCAAGGCGGCCCTGGCGATCAAGCGTCGACGGTGAGCTGCGCGACCTGTCCGGCGCCGCTCCCCGACGGCGCCGAGATCTCGATCCTCACCGACCGCGACCCCGAGGCGCTGGCGCTTATCCGCCACGACGCCGCGCACGTGCTGGCAACAGCGGTCGTCGACCTGTGGCCGGGGACGAAGGTCTCGATCGGCCCCGCGATCGACAACGGCTTCTACTACGACTTCGAGTTCCCGGACGACTACCGGCCGTCGGTCGAGGACCTGCCGAAGATCGAGGAGGCGATGGCCCGGCACATCGCCGCCGACGAGGAGTTCGAGCGCGACGGACGTAACCCCCGACGAAGCGCTGGAGCGCTTTCGCGCCGAGGATCAGCCCTACAAGGTCGAGCTGATCGAAGACCTCGTCGCCAACCAGGGCGTCGAGACCGGTTTCGCTCTACAAGAACGGACCGTTCACGGACCTCTGCCTCGGGCCCGCACGGCCCCACGACCAAGCGCATCAAGGCGTTCAAGCTGACTTCGGTTGCCGGCGCCTACTGGCGCGGCGACGAGAACGCGCCAGATGCTGAGCCGCATCTACGGCACGGCCTTCTTCAAGCAGGCCGACCTCGAAGAGCACGAGCGCCTCCTCGACGAGGCGCGCGAGCGCGACCACCGCCGGCTGGGCCGCGAGCTGGGCCTCTTCATGCTGCGCGAGGAGTCGCCCGGCATGCCCTTCTGGCTACCCCAGGGAACGGTGCTCCTGCGCCTGATCCAGCGCGAGGTGGACGCGCAGCTCGAAAGCGCGGCTACGACGAGATCAAGACGCCACACATCATGGACGTCGAGCTTTGGCACCGCTCCGGCCACTACGACAACTACCGCGAGAACATGTACTTCTCCGACGTCGACGACCGCCAGTTCGCTCTGAAGCCGATGAACTGCCCCGGTGCCTGCCTCGTCTTCGGCGCCGACCGCCGCTCGTACCGCGATCTGCCGCTGCGGCTGGCCGAGTACGGCCACGTCTCACGCCACGAGCGCGAGGGCGTTCTCCACGGCCTCCTGCGCGTCCGCGCCTTCACCCAGGACGACGCGCCACGTCTACTGCACGCTCGACCAGGTCCGCGCCGAGGTCGACTCGATCTGCGAGGCGATCGATGAGCTCTACGCCGATTCGGCTTCGAGGACGTGCGCGTCGAGCTCTCGACCCGCCCCGAGAAGTCGATCGGCTCGGACGAGGACTGGGAGGCCGCCGAGGCGGCGCTCACCGAGGCGCTCGAGGGACAGGGGCGCGAGTACGTCCTCAATCCGGGCGACGGCTCGTTCTACGGCCCGAAGATCGACTTCCACGTCACCGATGCGCTCGGCCGCTCATGGCAGCTCGGCACCTGTCAGCTCGACTTCCAGATGCCCGAGCGCTTCGAGCTCACGTACTGGGGCGAGGACAACGCCGAGCACCGGCCCGTGATGATCCACCGCGCGCTACTTGGCTCCCTCGAGCGCTTCGCGGGCATCCTGATCGAGCACTACGCCGGCCGGTTTCCCGACTGGCTCGCACCGATTCAGGTGGGCTGTGCTCCCGGTCGCCGACCGCCACAACGAGCAGCGCCGAGAAGGTCGTCGCTGAGCTGATCGCGCAGGGCGTTCGCGCCAAGCTCGACGACCGCACCGAGTCGGTTGGGCGAAAGATCCGCGACGCCGAGCTCGCGAAGCTCCCATACATGGTCATCTTCGGCGACCGCGAGGCCGAATCCGGCGAGCTGTCGGTCCGCTCTCACGCGGACGGCGACCTCGGAGCGATGAGCGCAGATGCCGCTGGCCGGACGGCTGGTCACATGAGCGACCCCGCTCTATACTCAGCGCAGATGAAGAGCACCCAAGCCACGCAGCGCCACAGCTAGCCCGCGCCCGTGCCTCGACCCTTCATGCAGTCAAGCTTCATGCTCTTCACCTAGTGCCGGTTCCGCGTCGTTTCGACCGCCGGCTGCCCGAGCGCGATCAGACTCGGATCAACGAGCGCATCGGCGTTCGCGAAGTTCGCCTGGTTGACGAGGACGGGAAGCAGATCGGTGTCATCGACACCAAGGAAGCGCTGAAGATGGCGCAGGATCGGGACCTGGACCTGGTGGAGGTCGCCCCTGACTCCCGTCCGCCCGTCGCTCGCCTCCTCGACTACTCGAAGTACAAGTACGAGCAGGAGCAGAAGGCCAAGCAGGCCCGCAAGCACCAGCAGCAGATCAACGTGCGTGAGATCAAGCTCCGTCCGAAGATTGCAGACCACGACTACATGACCAAGAAGGGGCACGTCGAGCGCTTCCTCAAGCAGGGAGACAAGGTCAAGGTCACGATCATGTTCCGCGGCCGCGAACAGGCTCACCCCGACCGAGGCCGCAATCTGCTGAAGCGGCTGTTTGAGGATCTGGACGGGCTTGGAGTGATCGAGCAGAACCCGCTTCAGGAAGGGCGCAACATGCACATGCTGGTTGCTCCGTCCAAGGAAGCGCTGCGCGAGCGCAAGGTCAAGACGGGTGAGCAGCCCGCGGTTGAGGAGCCTGCCGAAGCTGGGTCCGCCGCCGAAGCACCCGATGCGGACGCGTCAGCGAACGAGGCCGCGGCCGAACCCTCACCTGCCGACGAGCGGGCCGGTGAGGCGCCTGCTGAGGGCGAGCCGGCAGGCGAAACGCCGACCGAGAGCGAAGCGGCGACTCACTGACCCGCGCCGACGAGCGCGGGCTTCACCCAGCTCAACGTCGCCGTGTTGCCGTTCGGCGATGCTTGATTTCCGACGCCTCGATCTCATACGATTCCGGTTGCGCGTCTGGGGTAGCGCGCTTTGCGGGCGGTCCACGCTCGCGAGAGTCGAGTAATCAACCAACAGGGAGACATACCTTGAAGAAGAGGATCCTGCTGGCGGCGAGTTCAGTAGCCGTTGGCCTCGGTCTCGGCGGCTGCGTCGCTCAGACCGGTTTTCATTGGACGAACGACGGGCCGAAGAAGGGGGAGACGGTCAAGGGCATCGTCGATCTCAAGAGCTTGCCCCAGACGTCGACACGCGCGAAGAGGGGCGCCGCCGGCACCTATTTCTACGTCATCCTCAATGGCGAAGGCGACGGCGTAGGCCTCAAGGGATTCACCTACGACCCCAAGGAGGTTGTCGGGCCAAAGGTGAGGATGGTCAAGGACGCCGATGTCGCCAACTACGGCGGCGCTAATTGTGCGCCGGCTTCCGGTGGGATTGGATACCGGACCAAGGTACGAGTTAACCCGGATCCCAAGGAAAAGCCGTTCGACACCACGTTCAGGGCCAAGCTGGCTGCGGCTGGAGGCGGATTCGGAGGGTTCGTCTCATCGGGGCAGTGGTTCGATGACGGTGACGGCGTCGCCGAGGATCCCAGCAATTCCGACGACAGGTATGAGTGCAGCGGATTCGCGTCGACCGTGCTCTCGAGCAAGGGGTTCGGGGCTCCGGCCCCGCGCATCCCGTCGAGCCTCGGCGGCTAGACGGAGAGCGAACGCAATTCTCGAACGGCCGGCCTCAGGGCCGGCCGTTCGCGTTCTGCTTCAATAGTGCGTCTCGATGCCCAAGATGAAGTCACACTCCGGCGCCAAGAAGCGCTTTCGCAAGACTGCCACGGGCAAGCTCCGCGGCCGTCGCGCGTACTCGAGCCACATTCTCGAGAAGAAGTCGCCGAAGCGGAAGCGCCGCATGGCCAAGCCGACAGACGTCGCTCCCGCTGACAAGGAGCGCGTAAATCGCCTCCTCGTGAAGAGGAAGTAGAACCATGGCTCGCGCAACGAACTCCGTCGCTCGCAAGAAGCGCAAGAAGAAGGTTCTCGACCAGGCCAAGGGATATTACGGCCGCAAGCACTCGAGCTACCGCTTCGCAAACGAGCAGGTCATGCGCTCGGGCAATTACGCCTTTCGCGATCGCCGCAGGCGCAAGCGCGACTTCAGGCGCCTTTGGATCGTGCGCATCAACGCCGCTGCCCGCCAGGAGGGCATGAGCTATTCGGAGCTGATGCACGGCCTCAAGCTTGCCGAGGTCGAGGTCAACCGCAAGATGCTCGCGGACATCGCAGTCTCGGACCCCGAGGCGTTCCGCCGATTTGCCGATCTAGCCCGGGAGGCCGCGGCGGCCTAGGCAATCCCTAACCGCCGATTACCTTCACCGGGCGCCCAAGAGGCGCCCTTTTTGTTGGAAGAACGAATGACGATCACGAGCAAAGACAATGAGAAGCTGAAGCTGGTGCGAAAGCTCGCCGAGCGAAAGCACCGCGAGCGCGAGGGCCTGTTCGCAACCGAGGGCGAAGACCTGCTGCAAGCAGGTCGCGCAGCCGGGCACGAACCCTCGACTCTTCTGACGCGCGCAGGCGCCGACCTGGGAGGCGACGAAGTCGCCGCGGAACTCCTCGACGCGGTCTCAGCGCTGGGCTCGGGCACGCGCGTGATCGCGGTATGGCCCATCCCGGACACTCGTCGTTATGAGCCCCCTATAGGGGCACCAAAACGACGAGTGCCTGCGGTGCGGTGCGTTTATCTCCATGGCGTTGCGGATCCCGGGAACGTTGGGAGCATCGTTCGCACCACTGGGGCCCTGTCGCTCGCCTCGCTCGCGCTCGGGCCTGGCTGCGCCGACCCTTACTCGCCCAAGGCTGTGCGTGCCTCGCATGGGTGCGATCTTCACGGTCTCGGTCGTGCACGGCGAAATCGCCGATACGCCCCAACCCCGCCTCGCCCTCGTCGCCCACGGCGGCGTCGACACCGAGCCCGCGCTCGGCGCAGCCACGATCGCGCTCGGAGCCGAGCGTGAGGGCCTCCCCGCCGAAGTGGTCGAAGCGTGCGATGCCACGTGGAACATCCCCGTGCGCGAGGACGCCGTGGAGTCCCTGGGCGTTGCAGCGACGGCGGCAATCGCACTCGAGCCGGATAGGGTCGCTCGCCGGAGATTCACCATGAGCACGCTTGATCGCATCGAAGAGCTGAAGGCCGCGGGCGAGGGCGCGATCGCGTCGGCGCCGGACGCCGTCGCCCTCGAAGCGCTTCGCGTCCGCTACCTGGGCCGAAAGTCGGAGCTGACGGGCATCCTTCGCGGCATCGGCGACCTGCCGGCAGAGGAAAAAGGACCGGTCGGAGCGGGGGCCAATCGAGCAAGGAAGGCGCTTGAAACCGCGCTCGAGGCGCGCGAGGCGGCGCTCGAATCCGGCGAGCTCGAAACGAAGCTCGCCGCCGATGCGATCGACGTGACACTCCCCGGCACGCCCGCCCGTGCGGACGGGTCATCTCCACCCGATCACGCGCACGCGCCGCGAGATCGAGGACATCTTCATCGGCCTGGGCTACCGCGTCATGGACGGCCCTGAGATCGAGCACGACTTCTACAACTTCACCGCGCTCAACCACCCGCCAGGCCACCCGGCGCGCATGGTCCAGGACACGTTCTACGTCGATCCCGAATCACTGCCCGACGGCGTGGTCTCGCGGGATGGGCTGCCGCCCGGCCCTCGCGACGTACTCCTTCGCACCCACACCTCACCCAACCAGGTGCGCGCGATGGAGACGCACGAGCCGCCGCTATTCGTGATCGTGCCAGGCACCGTCTACCGCCGCGACACGATGGACGCCACGCACCTGCCGATGTTCTCCCAGGTCGAGGGTCTCGCCGTCGCCGAGGACATCACGCTGGCGGACCTGGCCGGCACGCTTCAGGAGGTCGCCCGCGCGCTCTTCGGCGAGGAGCGCGAAACGCGCCTCAAGCCCGACTTCTTCCCCTTCACCGAGCCGAGCGTTCAGGTCGACGTGTCCTGCTTTCGCTGCGAGGGGATCGGGCACGCTGCCGTCAGGCGAGCGCGACCCCGTGTGCAAGGGCACGGGGTGGATCGAGATCCTCGGCGCCGGCATGGTCGACCCCAACGTGTTCGGCTTCGTCGCCGAGCACGGCTACGACCCAGAGAAGGTCCAGGGCTTCGCCTTCGGGATGGGCATCGAGCGAATCGCCTTCCTGAAGCACGGCATCCCCGACCTGCGGATGTTCTACGAGAACGACGCGCGCTTCCTGGGGCAGTTCTCGTGAAGGTCCCTTACTCGTGGCTGCGCGACTACTGCGACCCCGGCATTCCGGCGGAAGAGCTTGCCAAGCTCATGTCGATGCGCGCCGTCGAGGTCGAGCGCGTCACGACCGTCGGGCCGCCAAGCGCTGACGGCTTCATCGTCGGCAAGGTGCTGTCGGCCGAGCAGCACCCGAACGCCGACCGGCTGCGAGTCTGCGTGGTCGACGACGGCGAGGGCGAGCGCACCATCGTCTGCGGGGCGCCCAACGTCGCCGCGGGCCAGACCGTCGCGGTCGCGCTTCCCGGCGCGCGGATGCCTGGCGGCGACAAGCTCGGCAAGGCCAAGCTAAGGGGCATCGAGTCGCTCGGGATGATCCTCGCCGAGGACGAACTCGAACTCGGCGACGACCACGACGGGATCATGGTCCTCGACGCCGAGGCGCCACAGGTACCTGGTACCGAGGGAGGCGCTGGCTCCGGCGCCGCGGATTTGGTACCAGGTACCCCGCTCGCGGAGGTATATCCGGTCGCCGAGCAGGTTCTGGAGCTCGATCTCAACCCGAACCGTTCGGACTGCCTCGGCATCTACGGTGTCGCCCGCGAGGTCCACGCGCTGACCGGAGCGCCGCTTGCCGCGCCGCCCTGGGAGACCGACTTGAAGCCGAGCGGCGCCGGCTCTGTCGCCGACCTCGCCACGGTCAAGGTCGAGGTGCCGGACCTCTGCCCGCGCTTTACGGCCCGCGTCTTCGACGGCGTCCAGATGGCTCCGTCGCCCCTGTGGCTCCGGGCGCGCCTCAAGGCCGCTGGCCAGCGCTCGATCTCGAACATCGTCGACATCACGAACTACGTGATGCTTCTGACGGGGCAGCCGCTCCACTCCTACGACCTCGACCAGGTTGCCGGCGGGATTCTGATCGTGCGCGCGGCGAACGACGGGGAGAAGATCACGACGCTCGACGGCAACGAACGCGTCCTGGACTCCGAGATGGTCCTGATCACCGATCGCGACAAGCCCGCGGGAGGTATCGCGGGTGTGATGGGCGGCCTTGACTCCGAGGTCTCCGATTCCACGACCCGGGTTCTGCTCGAGGCGGCGACCTGGAACGGGGTCAACATCCTGCGCACCTCGAACGCGCTCGGCCTGCGCTCCGAAGCCTCCGCCCGGTTCGAGAAGCAGCTTCATCCCGAGGTCGCGATGCGAGGCCAGATCGTGGCCTCGAAGCTGATCTGCGAGCTCTCGGGCGCGAGCCTCGTGCCAGGCACGATCGACGAGGCGGTTGAGCCTCCCGCACCCCATGTGATCGCCCTGCGCGCCAGCCGCACCCAATCGATCTTGGGCGTGCCGATCGAGACCGCCGAGGCCGAAGAGAACCTGACCCGCCTGGGCTTTGGCGTCACGCGCGACGGAGACAACCTCACCGCCGAGATCACGCCGGAGCGCCACTACGACGTAACCCGCGAGATCGACCTGATCGAGGAGGTTGCCCGGCTCCACGGGCTCGACCAGCTTCCGCGCACGCTGCCCGCGCACGGCGAGCAGGGTGGGCTGAGCCGCGACCAGGCTCTGCGCAGGCGCACTCGAAGACGTGATGCGAGACCTCGGTTTCGACCAGGCGATCTCATGGGGCCTTGTATCGCCTGCGGTGCTCGACCAGCTCAGGATTTCCGCCGATGATCCCCGGCGCAGGGCGATCCGCGTTGCCAACCCGCTTTCCGAGGAGCTCTCGGAGATGCGCACGACGCTCCTGGGAGGCCTTCTCGACGGCGCTCGGCGAAACCTCGCGCACGGCGCCGAGCGCGCAGGCCTCTTCGAGCTCGGCCGCGACCTATCTGTCGGAGGCAGCGCCAACAGAAGGCGGCACGACCTCAGGCGCCTATCCCGGCGATCTGCCAGCGCCAGATCGCGAGCCGCTCACGATTGGCTGCTCTGGCGGTTGGGCCGCTGGGTCAGCCCGCCTGGCGCGGCGAGGATCAGCCCGGCGACTTCTTCACGCTCAAGGGCGTGATCGAGGTGCTCGCGAGCGGGGTGGGGGCGAGTGCCGAGTTTGCTCGCGCGACGGAGCCGTTCCTGCACCCGGCGCGCGCGGCCGCCGTGTCGTTCGCCGGCGTTCGAGCGGGTTGGCTGGGAGAGCTTCACCCCGCGATTGCGGGCGCGTGGGACTCTCTGGCGGCAGCCGCTTTCGAGCTCGACCTCGCGCCCCTCTTCGCGTCCGCAAGCACCGGCGACGAGGTCTACGAGGACGTGATGACCCACCCGGCGCTGCTTCAGGACATCGCGGTGGTCGTCCCCGACGACGTCCCGGCGGCGACCGTTCGCAACGCGGTCCTCGACGCCGGTGGCAAGCTCCTCCAGCGCGCGGACATCTTCGATCAGTACCGCGGCGAGCAGGTGGGCGAGGGCCGCAAGAGCCTTGCGCTGAGGCTCGAGTTCCGTGCTCCAGACCGCACCCTCACCGATGAGGAGGTCACAGAACACCGCAACGCGATCAGTGGCTCCCTGGAGGCGATCGGGGGGTCGCTTCGTGCCTAGCGCCAAGCCAAAGGTCCTTGTTGCGGGAGGCAGCGGCTTTGCGGGAGCGCTCGCTGCCCGCATCGTCCACCGGCATCCGTCACTGGAGCTGGGCGCCGTCACCTCGCGCTCGGAGATCGGCGAGCGCCTCGACGCGATCTATCCACGCCACCGGGTGCCGCTTGAGCTGTCAGAGCTCGATCCGGAGTCGCTCGGCGGATACGACGCGGCGATCGTCGCCTACCCGCACGGAGCCGCCGCACCGGTCGTTGCCGCGTTGAGAGAGCGCGAAATTCCCGTCGTCGACCTGTCGGCCGACTTTCGCATCCGCGACCTTCAGACCTACGCCGAGTGGTACGGCGACCACGGCGCTCCCCACCTCCTCGATGGGGCCGCCTACGGCCTCACGGAGCTCAACCGCGCGGCTGTCAAGGAGGCCGGCGTGGTCGCAAACCCCGGGTGCTACCCGACTGCCAGCCTCTTGGCGCTGGCACCGCTGGCTCGCGCCGGAATCGTCAAGAACGTCGTCATCGACGCAAAGTCGGGGGTGTCCGGCGCCGGCCGAGGCGGGGGAGAGGCGCTCCACTTCTCGATCATCGACGAGAACTTCAAGCCCTACGGAGTAGATGGTCACCGCCACCTACCAGAGATTGAGCAGGAGCTGAACGAGATGGGCGCCACGGGTGGGCTGACCTTCGTGCCCCACCTTCTTCCACTCGACCAGGGCCTCCTCGCCAGCTGCTACGTCGACCTCGCGAGGCCGATCGACGCCGGGGAGCTCCGCGGCCTTTACGAGGATCTCTACGGCTCGGAGCGGTTCGTCGAGGTCGTCTCAGAGCCGCCCGGTGTGGCCGACGTGCGCGAGACGAACTACTGCCGCGTCCACCCCCGGCTCGAGTGGGGCGGCGAGCGGGCCATTGTCTTCTCCGCGATCGACAACCTCTGGAAGGGCGCCGCCGGGCAGGCCGTCCAGAACCTGAACCTGATGCTCGGCCTGGACGAGCCGGAGGGCCTGGGATGAGCGCCTTCAACTCGCGCTGGGCGACGCTTCCAGAAGGTGTCTCAGAAGGCGACCCCGCCGACCTCGCACCGGGGTTCCGGGCGGGGGCCGCCCACTGCGGCCTCAAGGGCGGAGGCGAGACGGATGTGGCGGTCCTGACCTGCGATGAGGCAACGGTTTCCTCGGCGATCCTCCTCACCAGGAACGCCGCCGCCGCAGCGCCGATCCGCGTCTGCCGCGACGACCTGAACGCGCATGCGATCCGTGGCATCGTCGTCAACTCGGGTAACGCAAACGCCGCCACGGGCGAGGCGGGCTACCGAGACGCGCTCTCGATGCAGTCAGCCGCCGCCGGAGCACTCGGGGTCGACCCCAGATCGGTTGCGGTTGCGGAGACTGGAGTGATCGGGGTGCCCCTCGAGATCGGCAAGGTGCTAGATGGGATCGAGGCCGCGGCCGCCGAGCTTTCCGCGACGGGCGGCGATGCGTTCACCGAGGCGATCATGACCACCGACAAGGGGCCCAAGCACGTCACGGCTAAACATGGCGGCGTGACGATCTCCGCCCAGGCCAAGGGCGCGGGGATGATCGAGCCCGGCTTCGCCACCATGCTCTGCTTCGTGCAGACCGATGCCGTCATCGACGATCCCGGCGCAGCGCTCAGGCAGGCCGTTGCCTGCTCCTTCGAGCGGATCACCGTGGACGGCCAGATGTCGACCAACGACACCGTCGTGTTGCAGGCCACCGGAGCCTCCGGCAAGCCGATGCCGGAGGGGCTCCTCGACTCGATTCTCCTGGGCCTGGCGCTCGAGGTGGTCGCCGACGGCGAGGGAGCTGAGCGCATCGGCCGGGTAGAGGTGACGGGCGCCCGTGACGGCGACGAGGCTGAGCGGGTGGCACGCGCAATAGCGAACTCGCCCCTCGTGAAGACAGCGCTCACCGGCCGCGATGCCAACTGGGGCCGGATTGCGCAGGCCGCGGGCATGGCGCTCGCGGGCGAGACCATGGACGAGCCCGGCCCGCACTCGATCGACTTCGAGGAGCTCGGCGCGGAAACCACGGAGGCCGAGATCGGAATCGCGCTCGGCCGAGGCGATGCCGTGGCTCACGTGTACTTCTCAGATCTCTCCCACGAGTACATCCGGATCAACGCGGAGTACACGACATGACGCCCGAGCGAAGGACCGAGGAGGGTCACGTCAGCGTCGAGACGCTGATGGAGGCGCTGCCGTACATCAAGGAATTCCACGGGCGAACGGTGGTCATCAAGTATGGCGGCGCGGCGATGTCGGACGAGCCGCTGATGGACGCCTTCGCCAAGGACATCGTTCTTCTCAAGTACGTGGGCATGAACCCGGTCGTCGTCCACGGCGGCGGGCCTGACATCACGCACTACATGGAGCGGCTCGGCATGGAGGTCCGTTTCCACGAGGGCCTTCGCGTCTCCGACCCCGAGACGGTCGAGGTGGCAAAGATGGTGCTGCTCGGAAAGGTCAATTCGGACATCGTCAAACGCATCAACCGCCACGGCCAGCCGGCGGTGGGTCTGTCGGGCGAAGACGGGTCGATGTTCGCTGTCCGGCCCGTCGCGAACGCCGACGAGGTAGGAAACGTCGGAGAGGTCGAGCGCGTCGACGTCGACGTGATCAACCACATCGCTGCCGACTACATCCCGGTCGTCGCGTCGGCGGCGGCCGATGCCCGCGGCAATTCGTACAACGTCAACGCCGACGCCGCGGCCGGCAAGGTCGCTGCCGCGCTGCGCGCCCACAAGGTGATGTTCCTGACCGACGTCGAGGGATGGCTGGAGGACCCGGCTGATCACTCCACGCTGATCTCACAGGCGCGGGTCGACGAGGTGGAGAGGGTGCTTGGCGACCATCCAGGGCGGCATGCGCCCCAAACTCTCTGCGTGCATCGAGGCGATCAGGGGCGGGGTTGGCTCGGCTCAGATCGTCGACGGGCGCCAGCCGCACTCGATCCTGCTCGAGCTCTTCACCGACGCCGGCGTCGGCACCAAGATCATCCCGTGAGGGCGATCGTCGCCACCGTGGCGCTCGCGATCGCGTGCGCCATCTCGCTGGGCTTGGCGGCGGCGGCGGGTGGACCCAAGGTGATCATCGCGACCAGCGGCAAGAGCTCAGAAACGCGCAAGACGATTCCGATCACGAAACACCGCGACGAGGGCGAGGTCGTGATGTCGATGGACGCAAAGCACCTGCCCGATCTCGAGGCCGGCGACAGGCTCGCCGTCACCGCCGAGGTCCAGGTCACAAACGACTGCCTGTTTCGCGAGCCACGATGCATCGGCGAGCCCTACCGGTATACGCCCACGCTGGACGCACGGCTGGTGCTTGCACGGGGCGCGCGGGCGGTCGGCGGCCCGGGCGTGGTGCAGATCTCGAAGGTCGAGCGCCACGTGTGCCTCAACGGTACGCCGGATCGCGAGCATCACTGCGTCGTCGTCTTCCGCGACGGCGGGATGCGCGTTACGGGCGGCAATCTGCCGTGCGCTCCGGCGGACTGCCGGGTCAACCTGGTGCTGTCGGCGCACAACCCCCAGGCGGAGGACGGCGATGTGCTGCCGATCGGCGGCACGCCTCCGAGTGGACGGGTGAGTCAGGATCGCGGCAGGATCAACGCGCTCGTCTTCCGTCCTGGCGATCAGCCGGTGCCCAGCGCGAGCGTCACCACCGACCGCCGGCTCTCGCGCTCACCGCTCGACAACCGCTTCCGAGTCATCTATTCGAAGCGCCTCGACGGGCTTCACGCGGGCGACGGGATCTCCGTCGACGCCCACGCGACAGTGGACGTTCGCGGCCTTCCGTACAACGCGCGCGTGAGCTCGCAACTCGTCCTCGCCGACAGCCCGACCGCCGTGGAGCCAGGCCCGATCGCGAGGAAGGCGGCAGCCGGGGGAGGCGAGATCTCAGAGAACAATGGCTTCAACTGCGTGCGCCCCCGCAACCCGTGTACCTGGTACCGGGTTGGCGTCGCGAAGCTCGTCAAGAACCCGACCGACAACCGCGGCCACGCGGCGCCGCTCTACGTGAATCTCACGATGCTGAACACCCCGAAGCGGGTGTCGACACACGACTCGAGCGACCGCCTCACCGTGCTCGATCGTGGCGGCGATACGGGTGACGAGGTACAAAAAGTGAGCGACCACATCGAGGACCTGAAAGCGCTCGAGGGCCGCTACGCGATGTCCACCTACCTGCGGGCAGGCGTCGAGTTCGTCCGCGGCGAGGGCGCCCGACTGTGGGACTCGAACGGCAAGGAGTACCTCGACTTCTTCTCAGGGCTCTCCGTTCACAATGCCGGCCACTGCCATCCCGCGGATCGTCGAAGCGATCTCGAAGCAGGCGGCGGCGTTCAACGGCTCCTCGAACCTCTTCTACTCCGAGCCCGCCCTGCGCCTCGCCGAGCGGATCTCCGAGTCGTCGCTGGGCGGCAAGGTCTTCCTGTGCAACTCGGGCGCGGAAGCTGCGGAGTGCGCGATCAAGCTTTCGCGAAAGCACGCCCACCGCCGCGGCATCGAGACGCCTGAGATCGTCTCGCTCGACGGCGGCTTCCACGGCCGGACGCTCGGCGCGCTGGCGGCGACTCCGAAGCTCGCCGACGACGCCACCTTCGGGCCGCTGCCGCGGGGCTTCGTCGCCGTCCCGCGCGACGATGCGGGCGCACTCGACGCGGTGGTTGGCGAGGACACGGCGGCGGTGATGATCGAGCCGATCCAGGGCGAGGCCGGGATCTTCCCGATCGCCGACGACGTACTCGCCGCGGCGCGGGAAGCGTGCGATCGCACCGGGGCGCTCCTTGTCTTCGACGAGGTCCAGGCCGGGATGGGGAGGACCGGCAGCCTATGGGCCTACGAACAGCTTCCGGTGACGCCCGACCTCATGACCGCGGCCAAGGCTCTTGGCGGTGGCCTACCGGTCGGCGCAGTTGTCACCATCGCCGGAGCTCGCCGACACGCTCCAACCCGGCGACCATGGCACGACATTCGGCGGCGGCCCGGTGGCAGCATCCGCAGCATTGGCGGCGCTGGACGTGATCGATGACATGGAGCTCCTTGCGGGCGCGCGCGACCTCGGTGCTCAGCTCATGGAAGGGTTAGCGGCGATCGACGGCGTGGGAGACGTGCGAGGCCGAGGTCTGATGGTCGGCATCACGCTCGCCGGCGGGTTCGACGCGCTCGAGGTGCGCGACAGCTGCCTCGACGAGGGCCTTGTCCTGAATTGTCCCGGCCCTGGCATGCTGCGCTTCCTACCCCCGCTCGTGATTCGTGAAGCCGACGTGGACCTGGCGCTCAGGATCGTCGCCGCCGCCGCGCATAGACTCGGCCTATGAGCGACGATCCAACCCGCCACATGCCGCGCGACCCGGACCCCTACGGCCAGCCACCCCCGCAGGACCCGCTCCCCGCCTACCGGGAGGAGCCGCCCATGTCGAGCGGCACAAAGATCGCACTCGGGGTGCTGATCGCGCTCGTGATCGGCCTCGGCGTGGCCCTAGCGGCCGTGGCCGGGGATGACGGCAATGCGAAGCGCGAGAAGAGCCCGAGAACTTCCACCACCACCACTGTTTCGACCGAGACGTCGACGGCCACCTCGACGGTAACCGAACCGACGACGAGCACGGTGACGGAGACCACGACGGTCACCGAGGAGACCCCTGACAACGGTGGGGGAGTAGCCCCCTAGCTTTGCCTCAGTCCGAGGCTGGCGGCGGATCTTCGATCGCGATTGCCGCCTCGGTGTCGACCAGGGCGAAGATGTCGTTGACCGGCATGATCGAGCCGTCCACGGCCGCGGCCTTGGACTCGCTTCGCAGCAACGAAAGGGTCTCGTCCATCGCGCGCACGGCGGCTCGCATCAGCTGGTTGGCGAAGATCACGAGCCGGAAGCCCTTCGCCCCGAGCTCCTCTGTCGTGAAGTCCGGGAACAGCGTGGGAACGGCCACAAGGGGAACATCTGCGGGACCGTCCCAGGCGTCGAGAAAGGCGTCGATCTCCTCCAATGTCTTGTCCCTCGAGTGGACCAAGAGCGCGTCGGCGCCCGCTTCGACGTATGCACGAGACCGCTCGAGCGCCGCCTCGACGCCATGCCCTGCGATGAGCGCCTCGACCCGTGCGATAAACAGGAAGTCGCTGTCGTCTTGAGCCTGTTTCGCAAGTGCGATACGGCGTGCCTGCTCGCTGACCTCGATCAGATCGCGCACGGTCTTGCCCTGGTAGAGACTGTTTCGCTTGGGAAACAGATTGTCTTCCACGCACACGCCCGCGATGCCGGCGCGCTCGTACTCTCTGACCGTTCTGACCAGGTTCCCGGCGCTACCGAAACCGTTGTCGCAATCGGCTATGACCGGCAAGCCTGTGGCGGAGTTGATCCGCCGGGCTGCCTCGAGGGCTTCGGTCATCGTGACGAGGTTGAGGTCAGGAATCGCGTGCTCCATCGTCGAGACGCCGAAGCCGCTGACCCAGATGGCATCGAAACCATGGTTCTCCGCCATCCGTGCGCTCATCGCGTTGTGCGCACCGATTGCGACGAGCGGCCCGGAATCGCGGCGCAGGCCTTCCCGTAGCTTCGTTCTCTTAGCGTCGTGCAAGACGATCTCCCAGCCGGTGTTCAAGTCGCATCCCGGCATCTTGACAGCCATCGGCCATCACACGACCTCGTCGGGCCTGGCTGCGTCATCGACGCGCCCGGCGGCGAAAGCGCCGAGGAGATCGATGACCCGCTCGCCGATCATCGCCTGGGCCTCTCGTGCCATTGCGCCGATGTGCGGCGTCAAGATCACGTTGGGCAGCGCGCTGAGAGGGGGGACCGTGCCCTCGCCCTCCGCTTCGTGGACGTCGAGCGCGGCGCCAGCGATCCTTCCGGTTTCGAGCGCGACGCCGAGGGCTGCCTCGTCGAGGATGCCCCCGCGAGCCATGTTGACGAGAAACGCATCCGGCTTCATCTGGGCAAGCTCGGCCTCGGCTACGAGGTGCCTGGTGGAGGCCTGGAGGTTGGCGTGGATGGCCAGGAAGTCGGATTCGCGCAGCACGCGATCCATTTCGGTGAGCTCGATCGACATCGATGCGAGTTCGGCAGCTCGCGCCGGGGTCCACGCCTCGACGCATGCGATGACGTTCATCCCCCAGGCGACGCCCAACTCGCCGACCTGAGTACCGATGTTGCCCGCGCCGAGCACGCCGAGGGTCTTTCCGACCAGCAGACCCCCAGAGAGATCGCGCTTGGGCCAGTGGCCCTGCCGTATCAACGCGTCCGCGCGCCCGATTGGTCGTGCGAGGCTCAGCATCAGCCCGAACGTCAGCTCGGCCACTGCTCGAGCCCCAGGGCCTGGGATCCGGAAAACCCGGATATCGCGCTCGCGGGCGGTCTCCAAAGCGAGGTTGTCAAGTCCAGAGCCGGCGCGAAGCAGAAGCTTCAGGTCCGGGGCCGCTCCGATCACACGAGACGAAATCTCGACGCCGCTCCGGAACACGATCACCTCGCGATCGCCGGCAAGACCGGCGAGCTCAGACTCGCTGGCGCCGATTGCCGTGATCACCGAATGGTCTCGCTCGAGTCGTGACAGCGAGCTGCCGTCCAGGTCGCTCGCCACCAGCACCTTCATGGAGCCCACCTTTGTGACGTGCTCGGCTTCACGATCGCCATCCCAGTCGGCGGGCGATCGTCGCTACCACGCGGCGACGGGCTCGCACCATTGTCGGCTTTGGGTCGTCAAGGGTCGCGATCGGCAAAAACTTCTTCCTTTTGAGGCTTCGCAACCAGCCGCCAACGCTCACTTCGCCTTGCGAGCGATAGGCGAGGAATGCTCGAAAGTCCAGCCACGGTGACCACAGAGCCACATCCTCGAGCCGGGAGCCCGAAGGCGGCGCGCCAAGACCGGCCTCATGGCTGTAGGTAACGAAGGGAAGGTCGACGCCTCCGCGCCGCAAGAGCTCCGTGGGCCCCGTGAACCGGTGATTGCATTCGATCAACTTCAATTTCTCGTCACGGGGATCTCGTTTGAACTCAACGTAGACCGGCCCTCTGGCGCCGACGCCGCGCAAGAACGCAAGTCCTGCCGCGGCCACCTCCTTGTCCCACCTCATCACCGTGTATGTGCTTGACCCAAACCCGGGGAGATACTGCCGGACGCGTTGCTTGGTCGCTTCGGCCCGTGCGACGCCATCGGCATCGAGGTGCGCGATATACGCCCAGCAGCGGTCGTCTCCGCCCGGCACGAACTCGGTCATCATCACGTCTGTGGTCAGCGACCCCCATTGCGCACAGATCTCTTCCAGCTCGTCGCTCGTCGTCGCCATCAGGGCTTTCGTGTGAAGCGGAAACTGACGTGCCCACTCATGACTCACGAGAGGCTTGAGCGCGCACGGGAAGCCGATCTCGGCGGCCGCGCGCCGGGCATCGCTCGCCGTTCGCACCCGCCTGGTCCTGGGGGCTGCAACCTCGAGCTCTGAAGCCAGGTCGTAGGTGCGCTCCTTGTCCAGCATCGAAAGCACGACATCGTCGTCGAAGCTGAGTGGCCGGTAACCCCAGGCGACAAGACGCTGTCGATTTCTGGCCACCATCTCGAGCGGCTCGTCGTCGCAGGGAATGAGAACCCCCTCGCGAGGCCCGCCGTTCTCGAGCCATTCGAGAGATGCCGTCTGGAGCTCGAGCCCCGAGCCGACCTCTTCGAAGTGATCGCAGTGGCGGGAGCTTCGCAGCGGGTCATCGTGATGCCCCAGGGCGTACACGGTGACTCCCCGCGAGGCAAGGCTGCGGGCGACCGCGAGCGCGATGTGTTCGCCGCCCACCAGGACGGCGGGAACGGATGATGTGCCCCGAGCCATACGAGCGGACGATGCTATTGGTCCGGCGGGAGCTCAGTCCTCGGCTCTCCATAGACTGGCCGCGTCAATGTCGGCTGCGATTCAAGCGCAGGTCTTGGACCCCCTGCGCCTTGACCTCGAGGAGCGACGGGCGTGGGACCGCTTGGGGGACCATTCGCTGGAGCCCAATCCATTTCTGCGGCGCGAGTTCGTCATGGCTGCGGCGCACGAGCGTGACGATGATGTCGAGTTGCTCGTCGTCTCAGACGGACCCGTGTGGATCGGGTTGCTCCCTTTTCGGCGAGCGCGCTACTTGCGCCGCCTGCCGTACACCTGTATGGCTCCGTGGCTCCCGGCCTATTCGTATCTGGCCACCCCGCTGATCGATGCCGACCGAGCAGAGGCTGCGAGCGACGCTCTTGTCGGTGCTGCCGTCACCTCGACCGGGACCAAGGCCCTCGTTCTGGACCCGATTGACTCTGCGGGCCCGACTCGGGATGCTCTCGACGGCGCATTCGATCGACACGGGCTCGAACCGCTGGTGCTGACGGAGTACGAGCGTGCGGCCGTCCGGCGCCGGCCGGAGCCAACCTATCTGAGCGAGTCCCTGAGCGGCCGCAGCCGCAAGAAGCTTCGCGCGAGCGCGCGGGCGCTCACCAAGGCCGCCGGTGAGCTAACCGTCGAAGACCGTGCGGGCGATCCGGACGCCGTCGTTCAGTTCCTGGATTTGGAATCGAAGGGCTGGAAGGGCAAAAGGGCCACCGCGCTCGCGAGCACCCCGCAGGACCGAGCGTTCTTCACCGAGATGTGCGAGGCCATGGCTGACCGCGAGATGCTCCAGCTTCTCACCCTCAGTGCCGGCCAGAAGGCGGTCGCGATGCAGTGCAACCTCATGGACGGCCCCGACCTGTACGCGTTCAAGACCGCTTATGACGAGGACTACGCGTCGTTTTCCCCCGGCGCCCAGCTTGAGGTCGCCTCGATCGAGGCGTTCCATGAAGACGATCAGCTCCAAACGATGGATTCCTGCTCGCTTCCCGGCTCCGAGCTGGTCGAGCGCATCTGGCCTGATCGCCGTCGTCTGGAGCGTCTCGTGGTACCGGCCAAGACGCGCGGTGCTGCGCTCCTGCCCCCGCTCACACGCCTTGACCAGTCACTCCTCAAGGTGTGGCGCAGGGCGTCGTCTGCTTCGGGGCCAAGGCGCGCGGCGAAACGCCGGTGACCGAGCGGCCCGAGCAGCCCGCGCCCGACCGAGCGCATCGCGGTGCGCAGGCGGCGGTGGCCCGGGTGGTACGCAACACCGGCCTGAGGGCTGCGGCCGAGCTGACGGGAAAGGTTTTGACGCTTGGCGTCCTCGCCGCCCTGGCGAGGGCCGATGGCGCGGGCGCACTGGGAATCCTCATATTTGGCCTCGCGTGGGCCGAAGTTGCCTCGCTGCCCGTGGATATGGGTTTCGACAGGCATCTCCAGCGCCTCATCGTTCGCGATCGGACGTGGATAGACCGTGGCTTTTTCAACGTCCTGAGAATGAAGTCGGTTCGCGCCATCGTTGTTGTGCCGGCGTCATTCGGTCTGCTGTTCGCCTTGGGATACAACGGGACGACGGCCGTCGTTGTCGCAGCGACGACGGTCACCTATCTCGCTGAGTCGGTGCGATGGACGACCTTCGGAGTCTTCACTGCGTTCGAGCGTGGCGACCTTGTCGCGGCCACGCTGCTCGCTCAGCGCATTGGGTCTGGCCTGCTCGGCGTCGGCGCCCTGATAGCCGGATGGGGCGTGGTCGGCGTCGCGCTTGCCTATGCGGTTGCGGCGCTCTTGGGCAGCGGCTTTGCCTACGGACTGCTTTCGGCGCGCGTCGCGCGCCCTCAGGTCATGTTTCCCCGCGAGCCCAGGCAGCGACTCAAGAAGGGCAGCGTTCCGTTCGCGGCCCAGGAGTACCTGTCGGCGGGCATCGCTCGGGTCGACACAATTCTGCTCTCGCTTCTGACGACCAACGCCGTAGTCGGCATCTACGGTGGCGCCTACCGGCTGTTCGAGTCGACCGTGTTCATATCGGTCTCACTCCTCGGCGCGGTCTCGGCCATGTTCACGTACCTGGACGATCACAGCGACCCGACTGTGGGTGCAGCGTTCGGTCGCGCAATCAAGCTTTCGTTCGCCCTCCTGTTGCCGTGCACGCTGGTTATGGTCGTCCTGCCCGGGGAGCTCCTCGAGCTGTTTTTCGGTTCGGGATTCGATGGGGGCGAACAAGCGCTCAGGACACTGGCTCCCGCCGTTGTCCTCCTCGGGATGGTCATGCTGAGCGGCTCTCTCATCGCATCGAGGCTCGACCCCCGGATCCTCCTTCGCCGCTTCGCGGTTGGGTTCGCGGTCAACATCGTCGCGAACCTGGCGCTGATTCCGCCGTACGAGGAGACGGGTGCCGCCATCGCGATGCTGATCACTGAGATCACCCTGGCCGCGATGCTGATGCCGCTGGCGATCGCGGAGGTCGGTAGGCCGTCACTGCCCGGAACCTTCGGGTCGGCGCTCATCGCGGGCGGGGTTATGTCACTCGCGCTCGTTCTTTTCAGCGGCACACCCGCCATGGCGCTTGTGATTGGCGGCGTGCTCTACGCGGCCACCTTCCTCGTTGTCGAGCGGCGTGTCGCACCGCGCGACCTCGCGGCGATGGGAGCGTTGTTGCGGGGCAGAGGTGCCGCCGGTAGTCGTGCCGAGCGCGGATCAGCGGCGGATGCGCGAAAGGCGTCCGGATAGGGATGCCTTGACAGCATCGACCGCCGGTCGCTTGCCCGGCGGTCTGGGCGAGAGCCCGACGCGGCGAAGACGAGCGTTGATCGAGCTCACCCTGGCCGCCTGAATGGTCGCCGGAGTCCGGAACGTGATCGACAGGGAGATCGAGGGCTCCGCACCGTTCTTCACCCAGTGGGGCGCGTGTGGGGGCACATACACGGCATCTCCAGGCCCCAGGTCGAACAGCTGCGGTTCGATCGGCTGCCAGTCGAGGTTTCGGTGAGCACCCATCGCGTCGTCCTCGAGGCGAATCTGTCGTGTCTTCTCGTCCGGGAAGTCTCCGACATTCATCTCCTTTCGCCCACGGATCTGGAGCAGAATGTTGTGCTCAGGATCTGTGTGCGCGGGTGTCACCGACCCCGGGGCCGACAGGAATATGAATCCCTCACGCTGGAGCATCGGCCCGTTCTCGGCTGGAATGGCTTCCTCGACCTCGTCAAGCAGCTCGTCGAGCATGGCCTTGTACTCGCCGACGGTCTCGATCCACTTCAGGACCATCCACTGACCGTTGCTCTCGATCGTGCGGGCAATCTCGCCCACGGGCATTGCCGATCGGGCGACATCGCTACCGGAGACGATGCTGAGGTCACCCTCGTTGTGCTCGACGTTGCCTGCGGGGAGCGTCTCGGCGAGCCTTGCCAGCGATTCCACCGTGAGCAGGTCGTGCTCGCGAATCGAGTGGTCGACAGCCACGGGCGCGCGTCCGAAGCTCTCGGAGAGGCTTTGAGTGAGTTTCAGGTGCTGAGCCATTCGGGTCGTCTCCTCTTTCGGATTCTTATGCCGGCGGCAAACGCTCCCCTCACGAGCAGCGACGAAATACCGCGAGAGGCGAACCCGGTGGTGATCAGGGTTCGTCGCTCGGGCCAGAGCCGGTTGATCATCTCGTTGTCGGGATCGGCACAGGAATCCATCCACCTCAGGGAGGAGTCGTGAAACCTCCGCACGTTCTCGATCTCGAGCATGATCCCTGGCGAGAACTTCGCGAACCTCTGGGCCCTCGCGATCTTGAACGCAAACGCGCCATCGCCGGCGAGAAAGTTGCACTTCATGGCCACGATCGAGCCTCCGGACCGCAGCTCAAGCAGCTGAAGCCGCCCGTCGCCTGCCAGGGCTGAGCACACATCGCGAAAGAACTGGGCCTCGCCGGGCGTGGAACCGAGTGCAGTGCCGGCCTTGCCCTTCCAGCTGTCCATCTCGAGTTGGAGGAAGTCTTCGACCGCAGTTTCGTCGCCGGCTCGGTCCGAGACCTGTACGGGACCACCGGTAGCCTCCTCCAGCCGTCGCCGCTGTCGGTTGGATTCACGCAGATGGTGGCTCTTGAGATGCGCGAAGTAGTCGCCATCCTCGCGCCGTTTGAGCAGCGCTCGCTGCACCTTGACCCCGGTGATGCTCCGCCACCTGGTGTTGAGGTTGCCGGCTTCGAGCGTTGCGCCGATGTCGCCGTCGGCGCCCACGCGCTCGAGCATGACCAGGTGCCGCTTCATGTGCGGCACGAGTCCGTCGAGCATGTCGCGAACGGCCGTGTGGGGGGCACCCACCCGGACAAGCGGTGTGCATAGGAAGGTTTGCGGTCCGTTCCACGCGATCCAGGCTGGAACGCGTTGCCGCCACGGTCGTCTGACGATCGGGAGGCAGGCGTCCCAGCCGTCCGGCCCGTCGAGCACCAGAAGTTGCAGGTCGTCATCGCCGAGGTGGGTGAAGGCGGGGATGACCAGCTCAGGCTCGTAGAACGGGTTTGGCTCGCTTGCGACGCGCGCCAGCTGGCGCCACTTGACCTTGTCGCCGGGATGAAGGTCGGCAACCTTGAGGAGGCGTCCCGCCAACGGAAGCCCCTCAGGGGCCGACACCCAGAAGCTGACCGCGTTGGCCGAGGTAGTACGGGGAGACCTGGGCGCTCGCGCCGACCACTATTACGCCAACCGGGTCAGCCGCAAGCCGCGAAAGCAGCTCTTCGGATTCGATCACGTTCTCGGTTGTAAGCCGATCCAGCCTCGCGACCATGAGAATCTTGTCGACGAAACGCATCAGAGCCTGAGAGTCCGCGATGCCGAGAAGTGGGGCGCTGTCGATGAGGATGTACTTGTAATCCGTGCGGCGCAGCTGGTCGAAGAACGGGCGCAGGTTGTCGGTGGCAAAGAGCTTCGCGGGTTCGAGCGCAGATTGTCCGGAGGTGAGGATGTCCAGGTTGCCGGGGAGCGAGCCATTCGATTGCGACTCGGCACTGTGCACTGTCGCCTCGAGGACCAGGTCGTTCAAATGACCGTCGTTGCGGTCCGCGAGCTCGAGGATGTTGGCCAGCCCGAGCCCGATGGGGAGGCCGAAGAAACCCTGCAGGGTGGGAAACGCAGGTCGGCTCCGATCAAAAGGGTCTTGTGCCCCTCGTGTGCGAGCGCTCGGCCGAGCCGAGCCGATGCGGTGGTCTTGCCCTCGCCGTGGACCGCACTTGCCACCAGGACCACGTGCTGCCGGTCTGGCGGTAGCGCCACCGTGAACGAGGTGCGCAGGGCTTGATAGGCCTCAAATTCCGCCGCGCTCAGGGCCTGCGCGCGTTTGCCAAGCCACCCGCGAAGGGTTGGCAGCCCCCGTACGTAAGGGACGCCGCCGAGAAGCGGCATGTTGCTGAGCCGGCTGAGCTCTCGAGGTCCCGCGACCTTCGGACGGAGCTGGTCTCTGACGAGCGCGATCAATACGCCGATGAACAGCGAGACGAAGAAGGCGAGAATCACGTTCCGGAAGGGCCTCGGGCTGTTCGGGGCGGTTGGCACCTCCGCGGCACTGGCGAGCTGGAGCTCCGACCCCGCCAGTTCCTCCTGCAGGCTGAGGGTTCCGATCTCGCGTCGCAGCGCTTCGAGCTGAGCCTGGTCTTCGATCGAGCCGGTGGTGCGCAGGCTGCTGACCTCCCGCTGAAGGTTCTCCTTGGCTGCGGCGTACTGAGCGCTCTCGGCCTCCTGACGCACGCTCAAGAGGGCGCGTGCCGTCGCGTTCGCGTATGCCGCGGCGCTGTCCGGGTCCCCATCCGTCGCCGAGACGTAGATGATGTTCGCAGCGCTGTCGACGGTCGATTCGATCTTCGGGCGCAAGACACCCAGATCGACGCCGGGCAGGGTGCTCGCAGCCTTCCCCAGGACCTCTTCACTCGAAAGCAGACTCTCGATGGTTGCCAGCTGGCGCTGCTGAGACTGAGCGTCGGCAGGGGCCAGGACGCCCCCGCTGCTGTTGAGCGAAATCTGGCTTGTCGCCTTGTAGCTCTTCGGCAGCGCGAGGGAGAGAAACAGGACGAGTCCGGTGAAAAGGACGACGATGGCGACGATGAGGACACGGCTTCGCCCGATGGCCGCGATGTAACGACGGAGATTGATCTGCTCGTCGTCGAACGCGTCGCCGCGCCCCGAACCCTGAATTCCCGTGGTGTCGATTGCCATCGTTTCCTAGTTTGACTGCTGCGAGTACCCGGCTACGAACGTACCGCCGACCGGAACCGGTCCGCCTTCAGACGTGAGACGCATGATGCCCGTCCATCGGGTCGCGAATCGGGTTGGGCTGAGGCGCGCAACCAATCGCCCAATGCGGCGCGCCCGCTCATGCCTGTCAGTCAGGTCGCCGAAGATCGAATCATGAGCGCCCTCAGCCGCCGGGCCCCCGGCATGCCCGTGATCCTCCATTACCACTCCCTGCTCACGCTCAGCAGGGAGGAGGATCCACACAACCTCGCGGTTCCCGTCGCGCGCTTCCGGCGACAGATCGAATCGCTGGCCAGGCGAAATTACGAGTTCCTCACTGTCGCTGAGTTCGCCGGGCGCATTCGCGATGGGGAGCCGCCCAAGGGGATCTGCGCGCTCACGTTCGACGACGGCACTGCTGACAACGCGGAACACCTTCCGGAACTGCTGGATGAGTTCGACGCCCAGGCCACGGTCTACGTCTGCCCCGGGCTGCTCGGCGCTCGACATCCGGACTTCGCCCCGTCGGCAAACGTACGCTTCATGACCGCTGACGAGTTGACGGGCCTCGCCGGTTGCGGCCGCGTCGAGATCGGCTCCCACACGAACCACCACACCCCGCTGCACGACGCTGACGCTGAGACGGCCCTCCGTGAAATGAAGTCTTCGAAGGCAGCGATCGAGGCCCTGATCGACAGGCCCGTCTCGAGCTTTGCCTATCCCTTGTGCGGGTACTCCGCTGAGTGCCCCGAGGCGGCTCACCGCGCGGGTTACACGAGCGCAGTCACCTGCGTCTTCCGCGGCAGCTGGGACCCCTATGCGCTTCAGCGCGAGAGCGTCACGTCGCTTGATGGCCGTGTTGCGTTCGCGCTCAAGTCACGCTCGCTCTGGACGGCAATTCACCACTCAGTTGTTGGGCGCGTGGGCCGGGCGGTTCGCTGGGGCCTGCGCCCGGGATCCGATGACGACGTCCACCCTTCTGCCAGGCTTCCCCGTCAGCGATGACCGCTTCGCACAGCCAAGACCACACAGGGCCCGGAGTAGCCGTGATCATTCCGTGCCACAACGACGGCCACTACCTCGTCTCGGCCGTGGAATCGCTGCGCGGCGAAACCGGTATCGAGACGGTGATCGTCAACGATTGCTCCACAGACCCTGCGACGATCGAACTTCTCGGCCAACTCGAGTCCGATGCGAGGGTCGTCCACCACGAGGTCAACCAGGGGCTGGCAGCCGCCCGCAACACCGGCCTTGAGAACTCCGCGCTCCCTATGTGTTTCCCCTCGACGCGGATGATCTCGCCGCTCCGGGGGCCCTCGCGCACATGGCGTCCAAGCTCGAGTCGGCCCCCGGTGCCGGCGCGTGCTTCGGCGACTATCTCGAGTTCGGCCATCACGATCGTCTTTGCCGGGTCCCGGAGCGCCTCGACCCCTACCGCCTCGCCTTCCGCAACGAGTTCCCGGTCACGGCGCTTTTTCGCCGCGATGTTCTCGAAGAGGTGGGCGGCTGGGAGGACATCGGCCGCTGGCCGGGCTATGAGGACTGGCATCTGTGGCTGACCCTCGCCGAATCGGGATATCCGGGGGTCCACGCGGGCGCTGGCTTCGTGACCTACCGGCGCTTGCTCAGGGAAGACTCCATGCTCAGCACATCTCGCGACCATCACAAAGAGCTCTACCGGAATCTGCGTGAGCGACATCCCGTGGTTTTCTCGTCACTTGGTGAGCTGCGAAGGAAGTCGTCCCTGGGGCCGTTCTCTCGACTGGCCTATCCGGTGGTTTTCGGCGCGCGCCGGCGCACCCGCTGGGAAAAAGCGCTCAAGAGCAAGATCTACTCGCTGCGCTCAAAGGGCTGAGATTCGGTGAGCTCGGGCCGCACGATCGCCCGCAACACGGGCATCCTCGTAGCGGGAGACGTGATCGCGAAGATCGCGTCGCTGGCGTTCTATGTGGCGCTGGCGCGCTATCTCGGAAACAGCGAGTTCGGTGACTTCAGCTTCGCCGTGTCGCTGGCGGTTGTGCTCGTCACCATCGCGGGGTTTGGCCTCGACTCGCTGCTGACCCGCGAGGTAGCCAGAAATCAAGACGAGTTCCATCCGATGCTTTGGAACGCGATCGTCGCCAAGCTCGGCTTTGGCGCGGCCGCGGTAGCCGGCGCAACGGCAATCGCCTTGATCGGTGACTACCGGGGGGCCGTGGTCGCCACGGTCGCGATCATCGCCGTGGCAACACTGATCGAACTCATCGGCAGGAGTATCGGCGCGGCTCTGCAGGGATTGGAGGACATGGCGCCGATCGCGATCAGCGGGATCGTGCAAAGGTTTTCGACCGCCGCCCTTGCGATTACCGCCATGGCCCTCGGCGCCGAGCTGGTTGAGGTGGCAGCGCTCTACCTCCTGGGGAGCTTGATCGCGCTGATTTACTGGGGCATCGCCCTTGGGCGTCGCGGCATGAGGCCCAAGGAGCTCGGCCTGTCCCAAGGCCGGATGCGGGCCCTGGTTTCCGCGTCGGTTCCGATCGGGCTTGGAGTCATCTTCGGCACGATTTTGTACCGAGTCGACTCAACCCTGCTCTCGTTCCTGAAAGACAACGATGCGGTCGGCCTTTACGGAGCGGCGTATCGCCTGCTCGACAGCACGTTGTTCATAAGCTTCTTCTTCGTCGGCGCTCTCTATCCGCTGCTCTCCCGGATCGGCCCGGACACGTCACCGTCGTCCACCCAGGTTTTGGAGCTCGGTCTGAAGCTGCTCTCTCTCGCGCTGGTCCCGATCGGGGCCAGTTTCGTCCTCTTCGCATCGCCGCTGGTCGACCTGATCTATGGCGCCGACTATGCGCAGTCCGCGGCCGCAGTGCGCTGGCTGGGAGGGGCCACCTTCCTCTACGGCATCGGATACTTGGCGGGTTCACTTCTGATCACGCAGGATCGCCAGGGAGTGCTCGCGTGGGCGGTTGCATCGGTCGCCGTCCAGAACGTCATCCTGAACCTGATCCTCGTGCCGCCGTTTTCCTTCGAGGGAGCTGCAGCAGCGACGGCGATCTCCCAGGGCACCCTTGCGCTGGTGAGCATGTACTACGCAATCAAGGTCACCGGTGCTCCACCATCAATCTTGAGAATCGCGTCGGGGGCAACCGTCGGCTTGGCCGGAATGGTTGGCGTGACGCTTCTTTTGGGGGCGAGCGTTGGGGTCCTCGTGATCGCGCTCGTCGCATACGCCGGTCTTGCCGCCGGTGCAGAGCGCTTCCTCTACCCCGGGGACATCCGCGTGGCGGTCGCGTCGGTCTTCGGCGAGTCAGAGCGGGCGGGAACCGTCCTTCGCGCCCTACGCCTCATCTGAGAGGCAAACCGGCGCAGGTCGGAAGGCAACCGGCGAAGTCGCGCCGGCCCGTAGCCCGCGCCCCTGGGTACGAGCGTCGTCGAGACGAGGCGGTCCTCTCCATCAGCAAAGCGATACTTGTACGCCTGATCGCCAGCGCCGAGGTCGAGCCGCGAATTCCCGTGCTCGATCGCATCGCCAATCGCCGCAACGATCGCCTGTAGCCCAGGCTGAGACTCCGCGAATTCGTCGTCGATTCCGCCCAGCCAGTAGGCGACTTCGCCGCCCGCCTCGAGGAACAGGTGCGCGCTGATCACCCGGCCGCCCGTGGCGATCGTCCAGAGCCGAAACCGATCCGAAGAAAGCAGCGCCTGGCCGCTGGCGGCGAGCATGTCGACCGCGCCGGGAACGATCGCCGTCGAATCTCCCTTAGGTCCCATCCTGAGATTGTGAAGGCGCGCGAGCGCACCAATTGCCCGCTCCAGGTCAGGTTCCTGTGCGAGCGCGAAGGTGGCTCCCATCCGCTCGAGGTTCCGGCGGCTCCGGCGCATCGCCTTGCGAAAGCTCGAGCTCTTGGACGCGAGCCACGCTTCGACATCGCCGCCAGGGACCGACATCGTCGGAGCGACGTTCCTGGTTCCGGGGATGATGAGGGGGCGACGCTTTCCAGGCCAGGCTTCCGAGAGCAACCCGGGCCAACGGCTGAATTCTTCGATGACCTCGAGCACGACCGCATCGGCCCGCGGCGATGCGGTGTCAAGAGCTTTTGCGATCTCGGCCGCCACTCGCTCCTCGTCGCCAGGCGTTGCGAGCGGCGTCACTCTCGGTGACAGAGAAGAGGCGAGGAGCCGGTAGCGGCGCAGACCCCATGCGTCCGCTTCGACATAGAAAGGGGCGATGCCGATCAGCTGGCCGTCTTGGGCCGTGACCACGACCACCCGCAGCTCCGCCCCCTGGGAGGCCACATGGTGCCACCAGCCGAGCTGCCAAGCGGGCGCGCAGTACGGGCGGCGAGCACCTACGCTGAGCGCATCCCAAGCCTTCACGAACGGCTCAAGGTCGCTGGGGTTGTCGATCAGCGCGGTCGAGAGGCCGGTGCCAGGCACCGACTCGAGTGCGGTCACCAGAGCTCCGCGTAGATGGACTCGATCTCTTCGATCATGCGCCCGAGCTGGAATTTCGAACCGGCGATTTGACGTGCACGCTCACCGAACCCGGTGCGGAGCGCCGGATCCGACGTGAGGCGCGCGATAGCCGAGGCCATGGCACCCGGGTCGGCTGGAGGAACCAAGTAGCCACTTTCGCCGTCGGCAACGACTTCGGGCACGCCTCCGACAGCCGAAGCTACGACTGGAAGCGAGCAGGCCATCGCCTCCACGGTGCCGATCGAGAGCACCTCGAAGAGATGTGAGGGAAGGGTGAAGACATCCAGTGCCTTGAGGTGCGGTTCGACCGCCCCGGAGAACGGGAACAGGCGGACTCGGCCCTGAAGGCCCTCGCGCTCGATCATCGCGGCAAGTGTCTCGCGCTCGGGGCCGTTTCCAACAATTGCGAAGCGGACGTCTCCCGAGCCGAATCGCGGGTCGGACGCCGCTCGGACGAGGTACTCGAGCCCCTTTTCGGTCCGCAGCGCTGAGACGGCCCCCACAAGGACGCCGTCGCCCCGCCATTCGAGCATCTCGGCATCAGCGGAGGCCGATTGATCCACCTCGACACCGTGATAGACAAGCCGCCGTCCGTCTTTGGGGCCGATGCGTTCGCGGCGAGCGGCCTCCAGCTCGAACTCCGAGACGCAGATCAGCCGTGACCCGAGCGGGCCGAGCAGGCGCTCGATCCACACCGTAAGGAGGCGCCGGAAGCGTGGGAACCTGAGGGGCCGAAACTCGTTTGCCACGAAGGCGAACTGATGCGGCGAGTAAACGACCGGGACCCGAGCGAAGCGCCCCGCGAGGCGCAGGAGCGCCCCCGCCTTGGCTCCATGCGCGTGGGCCACCTCAAAGCCGCCGCGCCGAAGGAGTGCGATCAGCTCGATCAGGGCGCGTGCGTCGGTCAGCGGTGCCACGAGATTGCCGACGAAGGGAAGGCGGTGCACCGTGACGCCGGCGGCGCCGAGAGCCTCGTAGATCTGGTTCTCCGCCGCGCCCGCCACCTCGACATGGTGGCCACAGTCGCGAAGCCCGGCAGTCAGCCGCAGAACGTGCTCGGCGGTTCCACCTCCGGGTTGCTCGACGGCTTGCAGGATCCGAGCCATCTCTCAGGACCTGCCCTGCGTCGCCTGCGACCGGAACTCTGGACGTCTGTTGGAGGAAGGGGGTTGGACGCCTGACGGAGGAACGAGGCGATGCCTCCCGGGTCCATGCACACCGTCGATGACCGGATTGTATGAGACTCCATCTATCAAACAACACATGTCATCGGGTTGCAAAGATCAGGAGCGTCATGCTCTGCCTGACCGCAGTCTTCCTCGGGTTCTGCGCCTTTGCGCCCGCCTCCCAAGCTGATTCCACGCAGGATATCGGCGTTCAGACGCACCTTCTCTGGGGTGGTGTGGACGAGGCGGAAGTCAATCGGCAGCTCGACGCCGTCAAGGAATCGGGCGCCGAGATCATCCGCTTGGACGTTGGCTGGGCTTCGCTGCAGCCCGACGGACCGGACGAATGGTCGAACTGGGCGCTTGGCCGGCTCGACACGGCGATCGACGCCGCCAATGAGCGCGGCATCAAGGTCCTGGTGACCTTCTGGCAGTCCCCTTGCTGGGCATCCTCGGCTCCCGCGTCCCTGAAGCAGGGTTGCTCGGGTGCCTGGTGGGAGCGAAACGTCGCCCTCTACACGCCGTCTCACGCGTCTGACTACGCCAACGCGCTTGCGACGATGGTCGAGCGCTACGGCTCGCGCGTCGACGGCTGGGAGATCTGGTCTGAGCCGAACGGCAGGGCCTCTTACCGCGCAAAGCGGACCGTGCACTCCTACACCCGGCTTACGAAGGTCGCGTACAGGGCCGTCAAGGCAACCGATGCCTCGGCAACCGTCGTCGCCGGCGCGCTCATGTGGGCCGACCTCGGATTCACCCGGCGTCTTTACAGGGCCGGCATCAAGGGATACTTCGACGCCTACTCGTTCCACCCCTATAGCGACGATCGGGCCCCGAGCGACGAGAGTGGCATTCTCCGAGGAAGCTTTGCCCGAGGAGTTCCGGCGATCCACCGGTTCATGCTCAAGCACAACGATCCGAAGCCGCTGTGGCTGACCGAATTCGGCTGGAGCACGACGTCGGTCCGTGGCTCGGCGAACTGGCTGAACGGCGTTAGCGAGCAGACACAGGCGAACTACATCGGCGAGGCACTCGACGAGATCGCCGGCTGGGACTACGTCGACGTCGCGATCTATTTCAAGCTGATGGATACGAGCTCTGACGACAGCGATACGGTCGCAAACTTCGGGCTCATGCGCTACGACGGCTCGCCGAAGCCCGCCTACTCGGCCTTCGAGCGGTCCACGGCGGCTTTCCGCTAGCGGAAACCTGCGCGCGACACGGCCAATTCCTGATAGATGGCGGCCGTGTCGCGCAGCAGGCGGTCTCGACTGAAGCGCGCGGTGACATGCTTTTGAGCGCCCTCGCCCATGGCTTGTCGCATCTCGGTATCTCGCACGAGCGCTGAGATCCCCTGAGCCAGGCTTTCCGGGTCGCCGGCAGGGACGACGATCCCGCTCTCATGCGAGACCACGTCGCGCACTCCGCCCACGTCGGTTGCGACCGACGGCGTACCAGCCGCGGAAGCCTCGATCAGCGCAACGGGAGTGCCCTCGTTGTCGGACGAGAGAACGGCAACGTCGGCGGCGGCGGCGAGGACGGCCACGTCCTCCCGGGTGCCGAGGAACGCCACATCCCGCTCGATGCCAAGGTCCTGCGCGAGCTGCTCCAACTCCGGTCTGAGCTCACCATCTCCGGCGATGATCAAATGGATCGGATCACCATTTCGAACGCAGATCGCAACCGCGTGGAGGAGCACGTCAACTCGCTTTATCTGCACCAGGCGCCCAACGAACAAGCACAGGACGTTCGCCCCGGACCTGGTGAGCGAGGTCTTCGCGGCGTCTGCGATGGCACCGCCGCTAGCAGCGATGCGCTCAAGGTCCAGCCCCAGCGGCACCACCCGGAATTTCGCCGGGCGGGCGATGCGTAGACGGACTAGGTCGTCCATCGTGGCTTGACTGGGGACGACCAGGACGTCCGTGATCAGCGCCATCAACCGCTCGATCATCCGGTAGACGGCCGTGACTGCGCGACCGAAGTATCCGTCGAGAACGTGCCCGTGGAATGTATGCACGACCGCGGGCCGAGGGCGGATCGTAAGCGCCGCAAGCCGACCTGCGAACCCCGCCTTGGCCGTGTGGGTGTGCACAACGTGGGGGCGGAACCTGCGCATCAGCCTGGTGAGGTGCCAGATCGCTCTGAGGTCGTCGCGTGGGCTGATCCGCCGTCCAAGTCCCGGAACCGGAACGATCGTCGGATCGTACTCCTCGAGCATGGGGAGCATCGAAGCCTCTCCATCGGGAACCTCGCCACATGCGAGAAGCGACTCGAATCGGACCGGGTCCAGTCCTCCGGCAATCAGAGCGGCCTGCATCGAAGCCCCTCCGACACTCAACCGGGCGATGACGGACAGGACCCGTAGGGGTGGATCCTCAGGATCGAGCAAGGTGTCCGCTGCTGGCGGAGCCGCCGCGCGTTCCAGCGATCGCGGTTGCCCAGATGAGCGCCGCAACCAGCCAGGCGTGGCGCCATTGCAGGCTGTCGACAAAGTAACTGTGGACGAGAATGCCGCTCCACGCGGCCAGGAGCGACGCTGAGCCGATTCCGTGCAGATTCAGGCCACGGATCGCAGATCGCAGGCCGTAGGCGAGGGTTGAAAGGCAGATGGCGAGCAGCGCGACCAACCCTGGAAGCCCTTCCTCGGCGAAAGCGCGAATGAAGAGGCTGTGGGCCGCGATGGGCTGGCCGCCATATGAAGCTTTCGCCTCGAACTGCCCGGGCCCGATCCCGAGCGGATGCTCGTAAGCGAGCTCGAGACCCTGCTTCTGCGCGCTGAAGCGAGAGACGTCGTATGACTGAGCCTTCGCTCGGTCGCTGAGATCGCTCTGAGTGCCGGCCAGCGTCACGAATGTCCCGACGAGCATTGCTGCGGCAGCAACCCCGCCGAGCAGCGGGATGACCCGGCGGCTTCCATTTCGGCGAGCGGCGATCACTGTCGTGAACACGAGCAGTGAAACGATCGTGCCGATCCAGGCGCCGCGGGACGCCGAGAAGACGATGCCCGCCAGCAAGACGGCGAGCATTCCTCCCTTGAGACCCCGCCCAAACCTGAACAGGCGTGGATTGAGCAGATCCTCGAGCAGGATTATCGCGATCGGCATCAGGAAAGGCCCAAAAACGTTGGGATCGTCAAAGAGGGCGCGCGCCCGCAACCCCTCCTGCGCCAGCCCGCTCGTCTCGTCGAGGCCGTAGAGGAAGATCTCCCTTCCAGGAACCGGGAAGAGAAGCGCGACCGAACCGATCACTGCCGCGATGAGGGCCGCGGTCAAATAGGCGCCGACCAGGATCCGCGCCCGTCTGTTCGTGTCGATGTAACCGGAGACCCAGACCGCCATGGTCGCGAGAAGGATCACGATGAGCAGATAGTTGGCTGCGGTTTGCATGTCGTCGGCCGCCGCGGTTGCGAGCATGTTCGTGGCGACGAACAGGCCGAGACTTACCCCGACCACGATTGGAACCCGGGGCTGGAACCGGCCGGTCGCGAACGCCGCCGCCATCACGACGAACAGGATCAGGTCGGACGGGGTAGGCACGCCGATGACGACCCCTGAAAGCACAAAAGCAAGGCCCACCATCCAGTCGTAGCGGGCCACGGCCATGGTGAGCAGACCGAGCACTCCGCAGCCGCCCACCAGGAGCATCGAAGCTCCGGGAGGTGGGCTCGCGGACAACACCGTGACGACGACCTCCGCCCCGACGAAGACGCCGAGGCCGACCACGAGCACCCAGAGCGCTTGCGATCGCCACAGCAGTAGCCCGACTCCGGGGTAAGCGCCTCGGTTCACAACCAGATCGTAATTTACGTGGGGGGCGAGGCCCCCATCCAGAGCCGGCGGCGTATGACCGTTTGCATCCCGTATCGGCTGGCGCACAAGGAAACGGGTGCGGCGCGCTGAAATACGGTCTCATGATGCAGGCATTCCGTTACCGTGTTGGTATGAGCCGCTGGGGACGAGGGCGCGTAACGCAGGGGCGCATAGCGCAGGCTTCGCCGGTTCCCCGTATCCAGTCAGGGCACCCCGTCGTCGAGCTGCTTGCCGGGGCGGCCCGTGAGATCGACCAGGTTGTGCGGGCATCGGAACATGCTGCGACAGAGATCGCGTCGCTTGGCAGGCGCAAGACGCTGACGGCTGAAAGCGGCGCCTCGAGCCAGGCCCAAGAACTTGCTGCGGATCTCGCGGAGTCGCTGGCCCGCCGCGCCGCGGAGCTGCGCAACGACGCCCGGAAGCTGTCCTCGATCCTCGAGAAGGCCGGCGGGCGAATCGAAGTGCTCGCGCTGGAGGAAGCAGAAGACTCACAGGCCTCAAAGGGCTCTCAGCCAACCGCAGGCCGTCAGGACTCCGATTCCGAGCCCGCCGCGGCCGGCTCGGTAATCGCAACCGCGGATCCTGCTGAGCAGAGCCACGCCCAGGACGACGGAAGCCTGCGGCTTTTGGCAACTCAGATGGCTATCGCGGGCTCCTCTCGCGAGGAAATCGACGCCCAGCTTCGCTCAAAGTACGCTGTCGCTGACACCGATCCGATCATCGCGTCGGTGTTTGCAGCGAATGGCCCCGTAGCTTCATGACTCCGCCGCCCGACAGTCCCGATTCCCGCTTCAAGGAGTCGATCTCCGACATTTCCGATCAGATTCAGGCGATCATCGACGAAGCCGAGTCCGCTGCAACCGAGATCAGGGTCAATGCCAGGGCTGATGCGAATCGCGAGTCTCAGCGGATTCTCAGCCAGCACGTAGGAGAACTGCGACAGGCGATGGCTCCAGTGGCGGCTCGAGTGGAGGCACTCAGCCGAGAAGCCGGCGCCCTCCTGGACGAGATTGACGCGGTCGAGACTCGTTTGAGTGAGCTCCGAGACGAGGTGCCGGCGCCGGCACGTACCGCTTCGCCGCAGCCTGGTGCTTTGCCCAAGAAACCAGACGTGGCTTCGAGCAGCCCTGCCACAGCTTCCGAGGGAAACGCGGGGTCACCGGACCAACGCGAGCGAACCGGCAGCGCACCGGTCGCTTATCCGGGCTCGGCCTCGAAGAGCGGAGAGAGTACGAAGTCACCTCCGCAGGAGGCGTTTCTGCGCGCCACCCAGATGGCGGTCGCCGGGCAATCGAGGGACGAGATCGAAGCCACTCTGGCCAGCGAGTTCGGGCTGGACGACCCAGCGTCTGTTGCCGAGGACATCCTCGGGCAGGATTAGCCCTACGGGTCTTGCCAGATCCGCTCGCCGGACGCGAAGAGGCTGATGTCCTTCAGCTTGGCGAAGGCAATGATTCGCTGCGCCGCACTGTAGAGCGGGTTGCAGGCACTGAGGACCAGACGGTCGTAGCCGACGTTTTCCACGACCTCGATCTGCGACGGATCGACGATCTGTGTCTTCTCGACCTCGTAGCTGAAGGTTGCGTACGGCATCTCGAGCGTGATCTCGTCGCCGGGTTTGAGCTCGTTGATCCTGCGGAACGGCGCGAGGTAGGTGGTGCGGTGCCCGGCGATTCCAACCGTCTTGCCCTGGCCCGGAAACGCTGATCCGTCTCCTGCCTTGCGGGTTTCCTCATCGTCGGAGCGGGTGTAGTGGCCCGGCCCCTTCTGCAGTGAGGCGGTGTCGGTGCCTTCGACGACAACGATGTCGAGATCGATCTTCGGGATCTTGATCCGCCCGATTCCCTCACCGGTCCGGCCAACCGCGACCTCGGCGAACCTGTCGGCGAGAATGCCGACCCGTTCCTCGATGCTCTTCGCGCTGTCGGCCAGGTCCAGGTCCTCGGGACCGGGGAAGCTCTGCTCGAGGTCGGCGAGCTGGTCCTCGGCCTTGTTCTGCTGGATCGTTCCGTACGCGCTGGAGAGTGGCTCCTTCCACACGAGCGTGAGCACCACGTCGAGCATCACAACGAGCCCTGCGGTGACGAGGGTGGTGGAGAGGACGCGGAGAAAACGGTTCATCGCCCGTAATACTCTCGCACCGCGATGACTGACGATTCACCTCAGCAGAATTCCGCGCCCAGGATCGCCTCCTACCAGGCGGACCCTGCCCAGGTTGGCCGGGTCCTCCTCCTGTACTCGGGCGGTCTCGACACCTCGGTGATGCTGCACTGGATCCAGGCGCGCTACGGAGCGGAGATCGTGACGCTCACCGTCGACCTCGGACAGCCCGGCGAGGACTGGGAGGTGGTGGTTGGCAAGGCAAGGGACCTCGGCGCCATCGACGCCATTCGTGCCGACGCTCGCGAGGTGTTCGTGAGTGACTACGTGTTGCCGGCGATCAAGGCAAACGCGCTCTACGGCGGCGGCTATCCGCTCTTCACGGCCCTCGCCCGGCCCCTGATTGCAAAGCTCGCAGTCGAGCACGCGCGCGCAACCGGTTGCGACACAATCGCCCACGGCTGTACCGGCAAGGGAAACGACCAGGTGCGGATCGACGGCACGATCGCCGCCCTGGCGCCCGAGATCAAGGTGCTGGCGCCGGTCCGCGAATGGGCCATGGGCCGCGAGGAGGAGATCGCCTACGCGAACGAGCACAAGATCCCGATCAAGGGGTCGAACGAGGGTCCGCCGTACTCGATCGACGACAACCTCTGGGGCCGTTCATCCGAGGGCCGCGAGATCGAAACGCTCGACACGCCTCCCGACGACGAGGTGTTCCAGCTCGTCACGCGCCCGCAGGACGCTCCGGACGAGCCGCAGAGGCTCGTGGTCGGCTTCGAGGCGGGAGTCCCGGTGTCGCTCGATGGCGACCGCCTCGAGCCGGTCGACCTGATCGAGCGCGCAGCCGAGATTGGCTGTCGCCACGGCGTTGGCATCGTCGACCACATCGAGGACCGCATTGTCGGTCTCAAGGTCCGCGACCTCTACGAGGTGCCGGCCGCGACGATTCTCCTCACCGCTCATCAGGACCTGGAAAAGCTTGTCTCGACGATCCACCAAAACGAGCACAAGCACGTGCTCGATCGCAAGTGGGCATATCTCGTCTACGCAGGGCTGTGGCTCGACCCCCTGCGATACGACCTCGACGCGTACATGGAGTCTGCGAACAGGCGCGTCACTGGTGAGATCACGGTCGAGCTCTACAAGGGTTCGGTCCGCGTGGTCTCCCGGATGTCGCCCTACGCGCTCTATGACGAGTCGCTCGCCAGCTTCGGCGAGTCTGGCGGCGCCTTCTCGCAGGCCGCGAGCCCGGGCTTCATCGAGCTGCACACCTTGCAAAGTCGCATGGCCCACCGGATTGGCGAGCGGCAAGATGGGAAACAGAAAGAGAGCTGAGATATGTCCTTCGTCTACGAAGCAATCGGCCGACTCGTCGTCCGCCTCGCCTGGTGGCGGTTCGGGCGTCAGATCCAGATCGCTGGGATCGCGACGCTGCTCGTCGCGGGCGCAGCGGGCTATCTGCTGAGCCGCAGGGATCCGCCGGAGGGCTGAACTCTCGGACGGGTGACAGGGGCTGCAAGATCCTGCCCGGATTATGTAGCCACCCTAAGCAAATGATTAGCAGTCCTTAACGATCCGCTAGCATCGCGCATCGCGCCTCGCCGGTCCGGATTGCTCTTCCGCCGCGGCCGCGCAAGACGACGTGATCGCCAGACGCTCAGACATCTCATCCGACACCACGCCCACGCCTTGGCGCAGCCCGGGGCTTGCCGCACGCGCCGTGTTGGTCCTTGTTTGCGGAATCGCGCTGGCGCTCCCACTCGCCCGCGCGAGTGCGCAGTCGGCCGATGGCCTGAACGACAAGATCGCCGCCGCGAAGGAAAAATCGGCTTCACTCAACGATCAGATCGAGCAGAGCGTGGTCGCGCTTGCTCAGGCCAAGCAGGCGGCGTCGGGTGCCGCAGGGCGCGAGTCGGAGTTGACAGCGGTTCTCGAGCGGGGGCAGGAGCGCTCAGAGAGGCTCGCCGACAAGCTTGCGGATGCGGAGGATCAGCTCACCGCCGCGCGCGAGCGGCTCGACCGCGCGCAGCAGGTGCTCGCCGATCGCCTCGTTGACATCTACACGCAGGGCGAGGTGAATGAGATCGATGTCCTGCTCGACGCAGACGGCTACGACGACCTGACGAGTCGCGCAGAACTTCTCGGACGCATCGAGAGCGCCGATCGCGCGCTTGCGGAACGGGTTCGCGCCCTGCGCAGCGACGTCGCCGGTCAGGTCACGGAGGTCGAGCAGGCGAAGGAGCGCTCAGACGATCTGAACGCTGATGTCGCCGCGGCGCGCGATGAGATGGCCGCTGTTCGAGCGGAAGCCGAGGCGCGCGCCGCGGCGGCCGCGGACGCCAAGGCAGCGCAGGCTGCGACCGTAGAACAACTCCAGGGTCATGTCGACGACTGGGCCCAGCGGGTGCAAAAGCTCGAACGAGAACCGGCCGATGACGCCGCAGCGGAAGTCGAGAGCTGGAACAACTTCGGCGACTGGGCGATCCCGGAAGCCATCGTCATGTGCGAGTCGGGGGGCAACTATCAGGCGCTCAACCCGTCGAGTGGAGCCGGCGGCGCCTACCAGATCCTTCCTTCGACCTGGCGCCTCTACGGCGGCAAGGGCCTGCCGAACGAGGCGCCCCCCGCCGAGCAGGACCGCATCGCCGCGATGATCTGGGCTGACTCCGGGCCTTCGGCCTGGGAGTGCGCTGCCTAGTCCTGGAACGCGAGCGTCCCCTTGCGATCGGTGGCACAGGGGTCCTGCTTCATGCCTCGGTGATACCCGGAACCGAGACGGCCGAGGGAGTGCCCGGCACCTCCTCACGGGTTTCCCAGCGCGCGCTCCTGAGCACGAATGCGGCAGCGGCGAGGACGAGGAGGACTCCTCCACCGGCCACAGCGAAGCTGGCGCGCGGTGAGAGCAGCGCCGCGATTACTCCGCCGAGGACAAAGCCGGCGCCCGAAAGCCCGCTCGCCAGCGACTCCAGGAGTCCGATTACGCGGGCTTGGTAGCCCGCGGCAGTGAACTCCTGGATGGCGGTCACGACAGCGACCCACTGCACCCCGTTGCCCGTGCCGCCCACAACTGACGCTCCGCATGCGATGGCGAGCGTGGGGGACAGGGCGGTGCCGAGGTAACCCACCCCGATCGCCGCGGTCCCGCAAACGAGGAGCGCCACGAGAGGTGCGGTGCGAAGCCAAGAGAAGAGAAAGCTGCCGACGATCATCCCGGCGCCCCAGGCGCCCAAGAGGAGCCCATAGCCGACGTCTCCGGCGTCGAGTGTCTCCTTGGCGAAGGCGACCTCGATCGGCAGAACCAGTGCGAAGAACACGAACGCGACCGCCTCCGCTGCGAGCAGTCGGCGAAGGACAGGCCGCTCTCGCACATACGCGAACCCCGCCCGCATCCGTGCGCGCCAGTCCGTCTCGCCCACGTCCGCCACGCCCGGAAGCCCGCGCGCGGTCGCCAGAAGAAGCGCAACCGCCACGAACGAGGCGGCGTCAGCCAAAAGGGCCGCCTGCGCTCCGGCCGTTGCAACGACGACTCCGGCAATCGCCGGGCCTGCGGCCGCGCCGGCGGTGAAGCCGATGTTGAGGATGCCGTTCCCCTCGCGAAGGAGGCCCGCCCGCTCGAGGATCGACCCGGTCGCCGCCCGGGTCCGCGCACGGGCGGTGGTCGCGATTGTGCCGTCGATCGCGGCGAGAACGAGCACCGCCGCGAGAACGAACGTGTCCTCGGTCGCCAGGGCGGCGAGGACGCAGAACGCCACGGCCTCGAGGAGGTAAAGCGAAGTGAGCGCTTGCCGTGAGGAGATGCCGTCGACCCGTGCGACGAGAAGCGGGGTGGTGACGGCTGGCACGAACTGCATCGCGACGAACAGCCCGGCCGTGGCGATCGCGCTGCCTGTGAGCTCGAAGACGACGATCGCCATGGCGATCTCTCCAAGCCAATTCCCGAGCTCGTTGACGAGGTAGGCACCCGCGAGGCGTCCGAAGCCGGGGAGGCGAAAAGGCGCCAGTCGGGCGGGTGAAGGGGTGGAAGGGGTGCTCATGAGTCTGGACAGGTTCTCAAGGTTTCATGCAAGTTGTTGCAAGTTTGCGCAAGTTGTGCAAACCTTCCAAGCCAGGAATCCAGGGCGGGCCAGGTCCGCCGGAGCAATTGTCAAACGGGGTGATCGCCATGGGCGTACGTCGCGGCTAATTGATCTAACGCGTTGCCGAAGGGCAACACGACATGCAGATGCCGTCTAGGTCTCTGCCTATCGAGGCCGTGCCAACGCGGTACTCGAGGACTTCCTTCGACGTTGGGCCGCTCGCCCCTGCCGGGGTTTGTCGTCGTTCAGGAGCCGGTTTGAAAGGCCAGGCTTCAGCGGGCTGCGGTCTGGCGACCCACGTAGTCGTGGATCCGCTTGTCGAGCGCAAGCTCCGCCTCGAAGTCCGCATCCTCGCCGTGGCGGTAGGCGAGGTCTTTGTCGGCGAGCATCTCGATGAAGAGCTCGACGAGTTCGCCGTCGAGCTGTGTCCCTGACACCCGTCGTAGCTCTGCGATCGCCTCGAACGAGCTCTTGGGGGTTCCGTAGGAATCTCGTGCGGTCATCGCATCGTAGGTGTCGGCAACGGCGATGATGCGGGCGATCCTCGGGATCTGGTCGCCGGCCAGGCCGCGCGGGTATCCCAGGCCGTCGATCCGCTCGTGGTGAGCCATGATGATGTCGCCGACGGGGCGGTAACCGTCGATCTGGGAGACGATCCGGGCGCCCTCGTAGGGGTGGCGCTTGATCTGGTCCCAATCCTCCGGGAGGAGGCGCCCCCGCGTTTTCAGGACCTGATCGGGAAGGACGAACTTGCCGATGTCGTGGAGGAGCCCAGCCGTGTGGGCCAGCTCCTGATCGTCCTCCGACAGGCCTGCCCGGTCTGCGAGCTCACGCGAGTAGCGGGCGACCGCGGCGCTGTGGCGCGCGGTCATGCGGTCGCGGAGGTCGAGGGTTCGCAGCAGGGCTCCGAGGAGCGCGACCTGAAAGCCCGCAAGCTGCTTTGCTCGCAACTCGAGCTCGTCCGCGCGGTCCTGGGAGAGCAGCAGCTCGCCGACGAGGTACTGGAAGACGAGAAGGACGATGGCGAAGAGCGCGACCGCGGGCAGCCCTAGCTGCGCGTAGGCGAAGGTGATGCCGAGCGTGAGCATCGCGGCGGCAAGCTCGGAAGGAATGATCGGAATGAACGACCGCTTGACGCGCGTGATGAGGCTCGAGCCCTCGACGTAGGCCGTGTATACCGCGATTGCGAAGAAGTCCATCGCGAGGGCGACCACGAAGAGGGCGAAAACGAGGAGGTAGAAGCCCGTGTCGCTCATTCCGATAGCGAGACCGTCGACCGCCGCGTGGAAGGCGGCGCCTGTCGCAATCGGGAAAACCGCGTAAACGGCAACGTTCACCAGCAGGTCCGACGGCCGGTATCGGGACTCGGCCCAGCTCGCGACGATGGTCACGACCGCGATCAGCGCTCCGGGAGTAGCGCCGAGAAGAACGACGGCCGAGACGATCGCGAGAAAGCTGCCTGACGCCTTGACCCTGTGCGCCGTGATCTCGACGGCGCGGATGTCGCTGGCGACCGAGGTGACGAGAAGGAGTCCGAAGAGCGGCAGGTCCCAATGGGCGTCGCCCGCGAGGAGCACGCCACCCGTCATCGCAGCGGCAAGCAGCAGCCATTCGGCCGCGATCACCGATCGGGAGGGTCGATCCAGCATTTGAGGTTCGGCTCGGTCGCTCCGGTTGCGGGTTCGCTAGCCGCGGATCGCGGTAAACGAGCCTCGGCCAAGCCTGGGAACGGCGTGGTCCGACGGCGATGTCTCGCGCATCGAGCTCATGAAGTGGTCGAGATCGTCGCGCGAGTACCGGCGCTGCCCCCCGGGCGTGCGGTAAACGGTGACGAGGCCCTCGTTGGACCATTTCCGAAGCGACGCTGCGCTGACCCCGACGTACTCGGCCGCTTGGCCGACGTTGAGGAGCCTTGCCGTGATTTCCATCTCTTAGACCTCCGGTGACGGGTCCCAGTCCTTTCGGAAAGCGACCCAAACTTGAACGTGTCTGAACCACCTTCGGCGCGGAATGGCCGGTTAGGCAACGGGTCGAGCGCAAAGCCGCAAGGGATGCGCAGGTTTCACCCGCCAAACCTGCGCACTACCCGCAGGGTGAATGGCGCCTTGCGTCTAGTTCAGACCGAGGGCGGCGAGCAGGCGAGCGGTGGCCTCGCTCGGTCGCGAGCCGAGTTGCGGCATTCCCTCGCGACCACCGACGAGGCGCGCGCCGCGGTACGCGAATGCCTTTGCTCCCGACGCACGCATCGCTCGCCGGAGGGGCTCGCCGAGCACGTCGAGGCGCGGCTCCGCACCACAGACCACTACCGCGACGGGATCGAGCGCGCGCAGGGCGGTGTTGTAGCGACGATCGGCCAGGTCTGCCGACAAGAGCAGGACGCGGAGCCCGGTGCGCCTCAGGCAGAGCTCCAGGGCCTGCGCCTGAACCCCTTCGAGGCCGAGCGAAGGACCCGAATCGAGTATCAGCACGCCCTGCGGGCGGCTCGCCGGAGGGGCCAGCCGCCGCGCCCCGTGGAGCCACCCGGTGGCCCAGCGGCACGCATACTCGAGTTCGGCCTCGCCGTTGGAGCGGGATGCGGCCGAGTCCAGTGCGGGAAGCAACACCTCCTCGAGGGTTCGCTCGAGCGTCCGCACCGCGAGACTCTCTTCGAGTTCGCGGTCGGCGGTGGTTTCGTCGAAGCGGTCGAAGGCGGAGAGAAGGCGGGCGGGCGTCGACGGCCCCCGGCCACGTCTGCGCGCGACTTCGATCGCCGAAGAGATGTTGTTGGTTTCGCGCAGGGCATCGCGCAGGTCCTCGATCTCACGAAGCTCGTAATGGCGATGGTTACCGGCGGTCCGCCGCGGCTGCGGGTAGCCAAGTCGGCGTTCCCAGGTGCGCAGGGTCGACGGGCTCACACCGAGCATCTCGGCTGCAGCGCTGGTCCTGATTCCGCTCACAACAGGTTTTTCGCGCTTTCCAGCGCTTAACGCAAGTCCTGAACGCTCGCTGTCGCCGAATGTCAGGGATCTTGCAGTGTCGCCGCAGGCGCCAAAGCCACGCCTTCGCCTGCCGCGCGCGCGCTCCAGGCAGCCTCTTCTGCGGATTCCAGGAGCTCGTCTGGGCTTGAGCCGTTGCGCGGAGCCGACGCGATCCCGGCTGCGACCTCCACTCGCGGTCCGGTGTCCGCTTGCGAGCGCTCGATGACGTCCGCCACGCGGACGGCGAGTTCGATGACCTCGTTTGCATCCCGGCCCGGAACGACGGCCACGAGCTGCCCGAGGCCTATCCGGAACGCGCGCTCCCGCTCCGAGAGTTGACCGCCGATGATGCCGGCGACCGCTCCGACCATCCGCGCGGCTGCGTCCTCGCCGTAACCCTTCGATATCCGCTCGGCTCCCTCGACCTCGAAGTGGACGATGGCGGAGGGCGTCCCGCTCAGGCGTGCCTCCGCGAGAAGCATCCTGAGCCACTCGTGAAGCTCTGCGGGGCCTGGCAGGCCCGTCTGAGGGTCGGATGCTGCTCCGGCGCTTCGCTCCACCACCAGCGACTCCATCGCGGCTGCCTGGACCGCGCCGAAAACCTCGGCCAGGCGCACGGTGGCACGAGTGAATTCGCGGCGGTCGCGCTCGGGAAGCTCACGATCGAGAGCTTCGATCAGGAGCGCCTGTAGGGCGGCGAATTCGCGCGGGAGCCTGCGAACGGCAGCCTCGGGGCCGCGTTCAGCCGCGAGCGAAGCCGCGCGTTCGAGAGCGGCGGGGGACAGCCTGAGTTCGCGTGCCGCGCCGGGATCGGTGAGCTGGCCGAGAATCTCTGCGATCAGCGGGGCCGCTTCCTGGGAGATCCAGCCAAGCGGCAGGTTCTCGACCTCGGAAAGGGGGCTGCGCTCGATGACCTCGACGAGCCAGTTCTTTGCGAGGCGCTCCCAGGCTGCCGGCGACCGCGCGATCTCTGCGGAGTGTGTCATGTGCAGCCGAACGGCAACGCGAGAAGCAGGTGCCGTTCCGGATGTGTGCGCGTGTTGCCGAACGGCAACGCGAGAAGCAGGTGCCGTTCCTTCATTAGTGGGAACGCTAATTCAAGCGTCGGCCGGATCGGCGTGGACACTCGCGCGAATACCTAGAATCCATGAGACGTGGCAGACAGAGGCTGGAGAGAAGACGAAGGCCAGGGGCTGCCCGGGGGTGGAAGCGGCGATCCGGGGGGCGACGCGATCCTCGGGGCGGCTCTCGAAGGCCTGCGGCGCGCTGCCGAAGAGGTCGAGGTCGAGCGCTCCACCGCTGAAACCCTTCAGCGCAGTCTTCTTCGTGAGCGCCTGCCCGACGTGCCTGGCCTGCGTCTGGCCGCTCGCTATCTCCCCGGTTCGGGCGAGGCCCGGATCGGTGGCGACTGGTACGACGCCATTCCCTTGCGTGACGGCAGGGTGGCGCTGGTGATCGGCGACGTCGTCGGCCGAGGAATCGAGGCTGCCGCTCGCATGGCTCACCTTCAGAGCGCGGTTCGTGCCTACGCGCTCGAGGGCCTGAGGCCGTCGCTCATTCTCGAGCGAATGAACGGCTTCGTCCAGGAGCTCGAGAGCCGCGGCACGGCCACTTTGCTTCTCGCGATCGTCGATCCGGATGCGGAAACCGTCCGGCTCGCGTCGGCCGCGCACCCGCCTCCGCTGATCGTCGATCCGGATGGCAACGCGACGTTCGCCGAAGGGCCGGCCGGCAATCCGCTCGGCGCCTCGCTCTTTCCGAGTTATGACGAAACGGTGATGGCGATGCCCGCCGGGTCGACGCTCATCCTCTACACGGACGGGATCGTCGAGCGGCCCGATCAGCCGCTTGACGTCGGAATGGCCGTGCTGTCGGACCTTGGCATGACCCTTCCCGACGAGCCTGACGAAGCCTGCAGGACGCTGCTCGACCGGCTACTGCGTGACGGCCTCGCGCATGACGATGTCGCGCTGCTCATCGCCAAGCTCGATGCGCCGCCGTTGACGCTCGACCTCGTGGTGCCCGCCGAGCCAACTTCGCTCGTCGACGTGAGGCGAGGGCTTGGCCGCTGGCTTCGCGCGACCGGCGTCGGCGACGCCGAGGCCTACGAACTCCAGGTGGCCTGCGGTGAGGCCTGCGCCAACGCGATCGCCCACGCGTACCCACCGGGCGACGCCCACTTCGCGGTCCGCGCCGTTCGCGAGGGCGATGAGCTCCTGATCGAGGTCGGCGACTTCGGAGCGTGGCGGCCTCCTCGCGGCGGTTCAGGCGGCCGTGGGCTGGCCCTGATCGAGCAGCTCACGGACTCGCTCGAGATCGATCGCGGTATCGCTGGTACGACTGTCAGGATGCGCCGCCGAATGCACGGGATCCACGTCTGATGCGAGACCGCCTCGCCGAAGTTGGCTTTCAGGAGATCCGCCCCGACGCAATCGTCGCGGAGGTGGCGGGCGATATCGACGGCTCCAACGCCGCCGAGCTGAGGCGTGCGGTCGCTGAGCGGGTGCCGTCCACGGCCCGCTCGCTGATCATGGACCTGACCGCGACCACATACATCGACTCGACCGGCGTCGAGCTTCTGTTCGAACTCGCCCGTCGCCTGTCCGCGCGCAGGCAGATCTTCAGCGTCGTCGTGCCCAAGGGCTCCGGCGTTCGCAAGGTTCTCGAGCTCTGTGACATCGGCAGCGTGGCCGTGCTCGTCGAAACCCGCGACGACGGCCTCACGGCCACCGACGAGATCTAGCGGGCTATCGCCGGCCCTTCCGTGGCTATCGCCGGCTGCCCGGGTGACGCGGTCTGCCGCCGGATCGCACCAAGGGGGTCCTGCGGGTTTGGCCCCTTTATTGCCCGCCCAAGCGCGCCGCGATTCGACCGCGCCGCATGAAGCGAAGCGGGAAACCCGCGGGGGCCTAGACCTCGATCGCCTCGGTCCAGGAGGCTCGGAAGCGTTGCAGCGCCATGCGGAGAGCCGCGGGATCGGAACCGGAGGTCACGATCTCGGCGATGCGGTTTGCGAACGCCTCGATGAGAAGCAGTTCCCGGCGACTCGTCGGCCGGGACTGGCGCACGCCGAGGGTCAGTACGCCGATCAGCTTGCCTCCGGCCGACATCGGTGCGCCCAGAAGGGGACCTGAATCCGAAGACGACGCGACGAGGCGGGCACGTCGCTCGAGCGCCACGCGGCCGATGCCGGGATCGCCCAGCGTGAGCTCGGGGACCGGCGCGGCGCTGGGGCCGTTGCCGCTGGTCGCGTGGGCACCAACCCGTAAGAGCATTCCGCCGTCCTCGGCGAAGTAGATCGCGCCGGACTCGACGTCGGCCAGCGACACGACGCCTGCGAGTAGCGCGGTGAGGATCGGGCCTGACGCGGCCGCGGATGCGGCCGCTGTCCCGCCCTGGGTTCGCGGCCGTGTGGCTTGCGAGCTCGCCGAGTCACCGATCTCTCCGGTCTCCAGGGCGAGGGCCACCGCCTGCGAGCGCGTTGAGGCGCCGAGCTTCTCCATCGCGTTACGAACATGGGTGCGCACGGTCTCGGGCGACAGCACCAGGCGCTCGGCAATCGCTGCGCCGCTGAGCCCTTCGGCCAGGTGACCCAGCACCTCTCGCTCCCGTGCGCTGAGCGGCCTGGGAGACGCTGCGGAAGCGCGGAGCGGAGTAGCGCCTGTCGAATCGATATCGGACATGTTCAACGGTTCCGTTGCCGCATCGCTATGCGGTCCGGAACCCCCTCGGCGAGACTACCACTAACCGATTTGCGGTAATGCATGTCACTCCGAGTGGGGAGAATTGGACCGGTTGGTGGTCTCGATGGTTGGCTGGCAAGGCACCATCCCCATCGGTCCGATCCTCCAACCCCTGAAAGTTTGGGACAGGGAAGGTTGAAATACGTGAACACGCAAACAATCCACTCATCGAAGTCAAGGCGCTCGGTTCTGGCGGTTGCCGCCGTCACGGTCGCGCTCTCCATCGGTGCTCCGGTCGCCAGCGCAACCGATTGCGCGACGCCGAGCCCCGCAACCGACCAGTACTGCCCACCGTCCTTCACCCATGACTCCGGATCCTCCGGCGGAGGCCTGCCCTTCACCGGTTACGACGTGGGTCTCGCGGCCGCTGCCGCAGCAGGTCTGCTTGGTGCAGGCATCGGCCTGAGGCGCCTCTCGCGGGCGGAAGGCGGGGCGTGAGCAAGCGCTTCCCCGCGGAGGAGGGCGACGCCTCCAGCGTCGCAACCAAATCTGGAACGCGTCAGGACTCGCCCGTCCTGATCGTGGACGCAATGCAGCGCTGCGTCGAGGTCAACGAGTCCGCGACGCAGTTGCTCGGTCTCACCAGATCGCAGATCGTCGGCCGCGCGGTCGACAGCCTGCGACTGCCCGAGGGTCACCTTCTGGTTTTGCCACGGATCGAGGACGGGTCCGAGTCGACCACGTGGAACCGCCGTCCGAGTGGCGAAGGACGGGCACGTCGCCCCTCCGGGCGCGAGCGCGAGGTGCTCGCGCTGCTGGCACGTGGGTCGACCGACGCTCAGATCGCCGAAGCACTCGGCCTCTCGCCTGCAACGGTTCAGACCCACGTCCGGAACGCCAAGGCGAAGCTCGGCGCTCGCACGCGCGCGCAGGCCGTTGCGCTCGCGCTTGTCAGCGGTCTGATCGAGATCGACTAGAAGCCCCTCTCCGCTCCGCCTTCTCGATGCGCGCGCGGATCTGGTCGATCCGCGGTGTGAGCGGGTTGAGTTCTGAGGCCAGCGTCAATTCGGAACGTGCGAGCTCTGGGTCCGTCTCGGCATAGAGCAGCGCGAGGAAGACGTGACCCGTGTACTCCTGGGGCCGCTTTCGCACGGCGTCGCGGAAAGCATCGATTGCGCGCTCGCGATCGTCGAGGGCCTCCGCGATCACGCCTTCGGCCAGAGCCGGTTGGTCTGAGAGCGGGTTGAGGTCACGCGCGAGCCGCAGGTCGTCGTAGGCACCCTCGGTATTGACCCGGAACGACTCCGTCGCCTGCTCGGTCAGGCGCTCGGAGAGGAACGGCGGGACAACCGTCACGGCGAAAAAGACGACTGCGACGAGCAGGCCGGTTCGCCCGGTTGGAGCTCGCCGTCGCTCGGGCATGAGGAGCGCAGGGGCCGCCGCCGATCCAAGCAGGGCGAGGATCGGCGCGGTGACCGCCGGGTAGGGCCAGAACCAGTCAACTGAGGAGTGGACGAGCCAGTACGAGCCGGCGGCAACGGCCGCGCAGGAAAGCTGCGCCGATGCAGGCCCGAGCCTTCTCGAGCGCATCGCGCCCGCGAAGGCGCCGACGACGACTGCGCCAAACAGGGCGAGGCCGACCACTCCCAGCTCCGAGAGCATCTCCAGCTCCACGGAGTGCGCGTCCCTGGCGAGCTGACTTGGATCCTCGCGGTCCTTGTTGAACCAGAACTGGAAGCCGCCGCCTCCGAGACCGAAGATCGGGTCCTCCTTGACAGCTCGCACCGCTGACGGCCAGACCTCCTTGCAGCGATTGGAGCCGGCGTCGAACGTGAAGCGGCTGCCGCTTTGAGAGAGGTCGGCCTCTCCCGCCTTGCACTGGTCGATCTTCTCGCCCACCCAGCCGCTGGCGGTGACGGCGATGACTGCGACGCCAATCGCCGCGGCGATGACGATCCGCAGGCTGACGACCGTTCCCCGGGAGGGCTTCGGGGCTCGATTTGCGAGGGCACGAGCGAGGAAGAAGATCGCAGCCGAAGCCACCAGGCTTACGAGCGCCCAGGAGCCGGCGGCGTTCATCTCGTCAAGCGTCCCGGCGAGCGGGGTGTCGCCCCTCGTCGCGGCGTCGCCAGCCGCCGTGAACAGGCTGTTGGCCCTCGCGAAGGCCGGGATCGCGGGAAGGACCGCGAGGCCCAGCCAGGCCAGCGCAACGTAGCGGCGCTGAGACATCGCGAGGTAGGCCGCGATTCCAGCGGCGACAGCGATGATCGCTCCCCGGCTCTGGCACAGGATCGCGATGTCGATGCAAGCGGTTGCGGTGATGAAAGCGCCGGCGCGAAGCGGCAATGCGATCCGCTCCGATGCCGCCAGGCAGATCGACGGCCAGAACGCGATGAGGAAAAAGGCGGCCACCGCGTTGCGATAGCCCAGCGGGTACTCAACGGTTCCCCCGATGTTCAGGTAGGTCGCCGGATCCGCGCCCTTCGAGAGGCCGATGATCGTGACCAGGCCGGCGATCGCAGCCGCGCCCACGACCGGAAGCACCGACAACTCCATGCGCCTTCCGAGGAGCGTGCAGGCCCAGATGCCGAGGCCGAACGCGAGCGCGTAGCCCACCATCCGCTGCGCGTCGGCGACCGCGACGTCCGGTGTCGGCGACCAGAGCGCGGACGCGAGACTCCAGCCGGCGAGTCCAACCAGCGACCAGAGCGCGAGCCGGGCCGGGCCCGACAACGCGAGGCTCGCCCGCCACGGCGCGGTTGTGACGAGAACGACCGTTCCGATCGAGAGCAGGAAGAGGCCCGGGTAAAGGACGGATCCAAAGTAGGCCCCCTCCTTGACGGCCCACCACGTCCAGGTGCCCCCGAGCAGGCACAGCGCGAAAATGGCGGCAAGGTCCGCCAATCCCGCCCGAGATCCGCGGGCATCTCCCCGGCGATCGGCGGGGCCGGATGCTGCTTCGGCCTCCATGGCCGCAAGGTACACGCCGGTCAGGCCCGGCCCACTGCCGCAGGCGGCATCGAAAGAAGGTGCCCAGCAAAGTCTTGTTTGACCGGCCGATGCCTTCGTTAGATTCGCGTTGCCTTGGCCTCCAGCGACGATCGGCCACCCCTGGGCGAAGACCCACCTGAACGGGAGGACCCATCCTCGGGCCGGTTCGCAGGCTTGCGTGAGTCCATTGCCCACCGTCTCGAACGAGTTGTTGAGGAGGCCGAGAGCCAGCAGCTCGAGGCGCATTCAACCGCGCTGGAGCAACTGCAGGCGAGCACGCACCAGCGCCTCGAAGAGGCCCTCGACGAGGTACGGGCAGTGGCCACGCGTGATGCGACGCTCGCCGCCACGAAGCACGCCGAGGAGATCGCAGATGATGTGAGGACGCAGGCGGTGACGGCGCTGAACGAGCAGTCCGCAACGCTGGAGGCTCGAGCGGTGGCGGCCGAGGTGGGGCTGGAACGTCGCTACCGGGAGCGCCTCGATCAGGTTGCGGCGGAGTTCGACCGCAGGGTGCGCGGCTTGGCGGAGGAGCTCGAGGCCAAGGCGCGGACGATGAACGATGAACGCCGGCTCGAGCTGGAAGCGTTGGTGCGAAGCGAGCTACTGGCGGCTGAGGGCAGGGTCGTAAACGCTCTCGAAGAAACCGAAGCCGGCCTGCGGGCGAAGTCAGCGGCGGCAAAGGACGAGATGGTCCGGCGATTCGAGATCCATGTCGGGTCCATCGAGTCGCGCCTCGAGGAGGGCGCCAGAGCTGAATCCGCACGAGCCGTGGACGCGCTCAGACAGACCATTGCCGAAGAGGTGAGGCTTGCGGCTGATTCAGTCGCGGCAGAGGGCGCACAGCGGGACGGCCTCGCCAAAGCGCAGCTGGCCGCAAGTTTCGAGCGTGCCCACGCTGAGCTGTCTGGCCGGATCGAGCGCCTCGTGACGGAGGCGAGGAAAGGCGCGGAGGAGTCCCTGGGGGTCAGCCTTGCGGCAGACGCGGAACGTCATCGATCCGAGATTGAGACCGTGCTCACAGCCGAAGTCTCTCGCCGGGCCGCCGAGGAGGTGGGATCGCTGGGGACCGAGCTTCGGGAGGCCAGTGCCGCGCGTGCCTCCGAATTGGCACATGCGGCGGAGGCGCGTTTGACCGCGGCGCACGAGCGAGCCGCACGCGAGTGGCGCACGGAACATCAAACGACCCTGGCCGAGTCGACCAACGATTTGTCAGCAACGATTCAGGCAGATGCCCAAGCCCACCGCGCCGAGCTGGAGCTCGCGGCCGGCCGTGCCGCGGACAGAGCCGTCGACGCGGCGCGCGCAGCGGCTCGGGCGGAGGCCCAAGAGCGGCTCACCGCAGCTGAGGAGCGCCTCGCGCAGGCGCACGTGGCAGCGCTCACGGGCGCCAAGATTGAGCTGCGGGGCGAGGTTGAAGAAGACGTAAGGACACACCGGGAAGCTCTCGCTACGGCGTCTGCCGAGCAGGCTGAGGAGGCTGCCGAGCAGGCGCGCGAGGCGGCGAGAGCGGAGGTGGAGGCGAGGCTCGCGGCAGCGGAGGAGCGGCTCCGGTCGGTTCACTCCGAATCACTCGCGAGCGCAACGCAAGAGCTCACCACCGCGCTGCGCGCGGAGGCCGATGCGCATCGCGCCGAATTGACGGAGAGCGCCTCGACAGCCTCGGAGTCAACCGTTGCGCGCGCCACCGAGGCCGCTCGCGCCGAGGTGGAGGCGCGTCTCGGGATCGCGGAAGAGCGCATGTACGCGGCCAACGAGGACGCGCTGGCGAGCGGCATCGGGAGCGCCGCCGAAATGCTCAGGCGCGAGCTTGCCGCGGCAGGCGAATCGAGTGCAGCTTCGCTTGAGGAGCGCCTTGCGGCTCAGATCGACGAGCGCCTCACGACGGCCGACGGATCGCTTGCGGAGCGCAGCGCCGCCGCAACGGGCCGCGCCACGGCGCAGCTCAGGAGCGAGATTCAGGCCACGCTGGGCGAATGGCAGGAGAGAGCCCGGACGGAGGTGTCCGACGCGACCAGGGCAGAGGCCCGGGACGTCCTCAGCGCCCGGATGAGCGAGGTGCGGCACGAGCTTGCGGAGCGAAACGCCCTGGACCTCCAGCGAGCGCTCGAGGCCGCTCGCACGGAGCTCTCGAAGGAAGTCAAGCGCCGCCAGTCCAAAGCAACCGACAAGCTCTCCAATGAGGTTGAAGGCCGCCTCGCTGACGCGGAGAACTCGCTTTCAGCCCGTGCCGACGAGACGCGCGTCAGGACGTCGGCGGAGCTCCAGGCGCGGATCGAATCCGAGCTTGCAGCGGCGAAGGACGAGGTTTCCGCGGGGGTGGCAGATGCGACGAAGACGGTCCACGAACGCGTCACGGAAGCGGCGGCAGCGGAATTCTCGGCACGCACGACAGAAGCGGTCGACGCTCTTCGGGCCAAGAACGAGATCGCGCGCATCAGCGCTCTCGACGAGCTCCGCGAGTCGCATGCCACCACGACTTCGAAGGCCCGCGACGAACTCACGGCTCACGCCGAGGCGGCGTCGCGAGCGCTCGAGGAGCGGATGTCCGCGCGAATCGCAGCCGGGCTTGGGGAGGCGCGAGAGCTGTTGTCCATGCGAAACGAGGAACACCGCGCAGAGCTCGGCACCGCCATCGACAAGAAGGTCCTCGAAACAATTGCGGCTGCGAGCGACCGGCTCAACGCAGAGATGCAGGAGGGTCTGAAAAAGGGCACGGACGAGGTCGAGCGCAAGGTTGCCGCCAGTTCCGCCTCTCGCCTCGCCGAGCACTCCGCCTCGCTCGCGGCCCGCGCCTCGGATCTCGCCCGGCAGGGCCGCGTATCGGCGGAGGAGACGGCCTCGAAGGTCGCCGAGTCAGAGGTTCGGCGTCTTCACTCGGAGCTTGAGCCGATTCTGGTCGCACGGATCGAGGAAGCTGAGCGCGCCTCGCGGGATGAGGCATACCGGGCGCGGCAGGATCTCGAGGCCCGCAACGAGGAGAACGCCAGGGCGCTCCTCGACGAGGCCCTCGCCAGGGTGCGGGCGGAAGGTGACGCCCGCCTCGGTGCCGAGGCCGAGAGCTTCCGCGCGGAGGCCGCCGAGGCGCGCGAGGGAATCGCGCGGATCTCGGCGGGCCTGGAGCGAAAGCAGCGCCGCCAGGAGCTCAAGCTCGCTCGTGCCGAGACCTCACGTCGCATCACGCAGGCGCTCGAAAAGCTGGAGGTCCGGGCGCAGAGCCTGATCGGCGAACTTGACGGACGCCTGGAGCGTTCCTCGAAAGCCATCGCGGGGACGATCGCCGCAGCCGATGAAAAGGTGGCGGAGTCCGCGTCGCACGCGGAAGCGGCCCGCAAGGAGCGCGAAAGCATCGCCGACGACGTCGAGGCGGCTCTCGTCGATGCCCGCACACGCATCGACGCGTTCGCGACCGACGCCGGCGAAACGGTGGTAGCGCAGGCAGAATCTGCCGCTGCGAGCGTCACCGCGGCCGAGACGCGGCTTGCGCGCGCCGCGGCTCAGATCGACGCGGCCGAGGGAGCGGCAGGCGAGCGCCTCGGCGAGGCTCTGAGGAGGGTCGAGGAGACGGTCGCCTCTATCGAGGAGTCACGGAACCGCATCGCAGAGCTTGAAGCGAGGGCGGGAACAGCAGAGCGCCAGGCGATCCGATCCGCGGAGATGGCGCGGAATGCGGTCGAGCTCGAGGCCAGGATGCGAAAGGCCCTGACGATGGAGGCAGCAGCCGCCGAGCAGATCTCGATCGCCGAGCGCCGCCTGATGGATTTCGTGGATCACCGCTGACGGGCTCATTACCGCAATCGTCGCCCCGATCCGGGCGATTTGGTTCTTCGTAAGTTGCGGGAAGTTGCCCGTTGGCATCTGGACCCGCTGGCAAACTCCGGCAGGTGAGCGGATCGGTTGCACATCTCCACGTCCACAGCGAGTACTCGCTGCTCGACGGGCATTGCCAGATCGAGCGAAAGACCTCGAAGGGCATGACGTATCCGATGGCTCAGCGTGCCGCCGATCTAGGCATGCCGGCGCTGGGGCTCACGGACCACGGAGTCATGAACGGCGCAGTCGACCACTACAAGGCGTGTAAGCAGGCGGGGATCAAACCGATAATTGGCATGGAGGCCTACCTCGTCGATGACCACACCGCATCCGATCGGCGCAGCGAGCGCAACCACCTGACCCTGATGGCGCGCTCCGACGAGGGCTTCCGCAATCTCGTGCAGCTCAGCTCGGCGGGCTTCCTCGAGGGCTTCGGTCGGGGGAAGGCCAACATCGACATGGGCATGCTCGAGCGCTACTCCGAGGGTCTCATCGCGCTCTCGGGGTGCCTTCAGTCCCGCCTTTGCCGCCGCATCATCGAAGAGCGCCCCGCGGACGCGCGCGCCCACCTCGACGACCTGCTTGAGACGATGGGGCGCGACAACGTGTACATGGAGATCCAGGTCAACGGCATCCCGGATCAAAACAAGGCCAACGAAGGCATCGTAAGGCTCGCGAAGGAGGTCGGCCGGCCCTTGGTCGGCACCGGCGACGTCCACTACCTGACGAGGGACGATTACCACCACCACGCGGCGCTCCTCTGCGTACAGACGAAGTCAACGCTCGCCCAGCCGAAGATGAGCTTCGACACCAACGAGTTCTATTTGAAGAGTCCCGAGGAGATGGCTAAGGACTTCGAGCCATGGCCGGAGGCTGTGCCCATGACGCTTGAGATCGCCGAGCGCTGCCATACGGAGATCGAGCTCGGCAACCTCCTGCTCCCGCGCTTTCCCACGCCAGACGGCGAGGAGCCCGGCGCCATGCTGCGCCGCCTCGCCTACGAAGGGCTGCGCCGCCGGTACGGCGACCCGGCACCCGCCGAGGCGGTGGAGAGGCTCGAGTTCGAGCTTGGCGTGATCTCGGACATGGGGTTCGAGTCCTACTTCCTGATTGTCTGGGACTTTGTTTCGTATTCGAAGGAGAACGGTGTGGCGGTTGGTCCGGGCCGCGGCTCGGCGGCCGGCTCGATCGTCGCGTACTGCCTCAACATCACGGACCTCGATCCGATCGCAAACGACCTCCTCTTCGAGCGCTTTCTCAACCCGGCGCGTAAATCGATGCCGGACATCGACATCGATTTCTCGGTCCGCGGCCGGGAGCGCGTGATCCGTTACGTCCAGGAGAAGTACGGGCGGGAATCGGTGGCCCAGATCATCACCTTCGGCAAGATGGCGCCGCGGGCGGCGACGCGCGACGCCGCGCGTGTGCTCGGCTTCGACTACGGAACCGGCGACCGTCTGGCCAAGCTCATCCCCGAGCCGATCATGGGCCGCAGCCCGAGCTTCGAGGAATGCCTCAAGCCCAACCAGGACCTTCGCCGTGAGATCGACGCCAATCCGGATGCCAAGCGGATCGTCGACGTTGCTCAGGGTCTTGAAGGGGTCGTGCGCAACAACTCGATCCACGCGGCAGCCGTGGTGATCGCCGACAGGCCGCTCCAGGAGGTCGTTCCGCTCCAGCTCGCGGAGGACCGGGGGGCGATTGCCGTGAACGGCAACGGAGGAAAGCCAGAGCGCCAGTACAAGATCGTGACCCAGTACTCCATGGGCCCGATCGAGGAGATCGGCCTCCTCAAGATGGACTTCCTCGGCCTTCGAAACCTCGACGTGATCGAGGACGCGGTGGACATCATCGAGCGCTCGCGCGGGATCCAGGTCGACATGACTGAGATCCCGCTCAACGACTCGAAGACGTACGAGATGCTCGCCCGCGGCGACTCGGTGGGCGTGTTCCAGCTCGAGTCGGAGGGCATGCGCGAGGCGCTCAAGCAGATCCGGCCGACCGAGTTCAACGACATCGTCGCCATCGGTGCCCTTTATCGCCCCGGAGCGATGCGCTTCATCCCCGACTACGCGCGTGGAAAGCGCAACCCGGCTTCGGTGCGCTTCCAGGACGACCGCCTGCGCCCGATCACCGAGGAGACCTACGGCTGCTGCATCTATCAGGAGCAACTCATGGAGATCTCAAAGCAGCTCGGCGGGTTCTCACCGGCCGAAGCAGACGATCTGCGCAAGGCAATCGGCAAGAAGAAGCGCGACCTGATGGCCACGATGAAGGACAAGTTCATCGACGGCTGCGCAGCCTCGGGCACGCAGCGCCGAGTCGCCGACGACCTGTGGGGCCTGATGACAGCGGCGGCCGACTACAGCTTCAACAAGAGCCATGCCGCCTGTTACGCGCTGATCTCCTACCGGACGGCCTATCTCAAGGCCAACTACCCGGCGGAATACATGGCGGCCGTGATCTCCTCGGTCATGTCCACCAAGGACAAGGTTCCGTTCTTCGTCAACCGCTGCGGCGAGATGGGCATCGAGGTACTGCCGCCTGACGTCAACTCCTCCGAGCACAGCTTCATCGTCGCCGGCAACTCGATCCGGTTCGGGCTCGACGCGGTCAAGAACGTGGGTCACCAGGCCGTCGACGTGATCATGGCCTCGCGCGAGCGGGGTGGACCCTTCGAGTCCATCTGGGACTTCTGCGACCGGGTGGACGCCCGTACGGTGAACAAGCGGGCCATCGAGTGCCTCGTCAAGTGCGGTGCCCTCGACTCGACCGGTGCGACCCGGCGCGGGATGCTGGAGGTGCTTCCGCAGGCGCAGGCCTCTGGGCAGAAGGCGCAAGACGACGCGCTCCGCGGCCAGGGTTCGATCTTCGACCTGGGGGAAGAGGCAGCCAACGATCCGCTGGCGGGAGCCTTCGCGTCGCAGCGCCCGCCAGTGCCCGGCGAGGAATACGGCCAGCGCGAACTCCTGGCGCTCGAGAAGGAGACGCTCGGCACCTTCCTGTCCTCGCACCCTCTCAAGGAGGTCCGCGAAGCGCTCCAGGAAAGGGTTGACTGCTCGCTACCGGAGCTCGAGCGCAAGCAGGATGGCGCTTGGCTCACGGTCGGCGGGATCGTCGCGGAGGCCAAGAAGGTCCGCACCCGATCCGGCAACTATGTGATGTTCGCGAAGATCGACGATCTCGAGGGGCAGGTCGAGCTGTTCATTCCCGATGCCGCGGGCGAGCAGGCTCAGGCCATCGAGCTCGATCGCGTTGTGGTTGTTCGTGGCCGGCTCGATCACAAGGAACGTGGCCAGTGGTCGCTCCGCGTCCAGGACGCCGAGATCTTCGAGCCGGACGCCGCGGAGGTCGCGAGGGCGCGGAAGCGTGCCGTTCCCGAGGCGATCATCCTCAAGATTGACGCAGGCCGGTTCAAGGCCGAGCTGATCGAGGAGCTCAAGGGACTCTTCGAGACCTATCCGGGGGGCACCGAGGTAACGCTCGAAATGTCGACGCGCGAAGGCACGCGGCGCCTTCGCTTCGGCGACGGGTACAAAGTGGACCCAAACCACGGCCTTCGCGCCGAGCTCGACACTTTGCTCGGTCCAACCGCTCTGGCCGCTTAGTATTCAGCCGTGGCAACGGTTGAACGCGAAGGCGGCATCAGGCATGGCGAGTGCCGGAAGTGCGGAACGTTCTGCGACAAGGTCGTCGAACCTCGCGGCTGCTTGGAGACGCGCTGCCGCTACCTCTACTCGTACGAAGACCGCCTGACGGGCAACACGTACATGGGCTGCGTGCGCAAGGTCTTTCGAGCGGAGATCGATGTCGAGATGTTCGACTTGGCCGAGAACGCGGGCGGCTTCGGTGGCCTCAAGGTCTCCGGTCAGCCAATGCCGCAGTGCCACTTCTCGGTCGAGCCGTCTTTCCAGGGCTCGGGCGAAGAGTTCGCCTGCGTGAACCGCAAGTTCTTCGACGCCTCGGACGCAGGCCCCGAAGGCCTCCGGGCCTTCGATCTGCGAAACGCGCTTTAAAGAGGCATGGCTCACGCCGGGCCCGGGTCGTGATGCGATCTGCCTCGAAAGGCAACTAGGGAGGGGACTTTGGATCCGGTGGTGGATTGAGCTTGCTCAGCAAGCCGAAAGCACCAATCGATCCCCCTCCCCTGGGTGCCATTCGAGGGAGCTCGCGTCACGAAAGCGTCAATGCGTGAGCGCCGACTAGGCGCGGTAGCGGTAGCCGACCCCGCGCACGGTTTCGAACCCGTCCGAGCCCAGCTTCTTGCGCAGGTAGCCCACGTAGACGTCGACCACATTCGATCCGGGGTCGTAGTCGTAGCCCCAGACGTGAGCGAGGAGCTGTTCGCGGCTCAAGACCTGGTTCGGGTGCTCAAGAAAGGTTCGCAGGAGCTCAAACTCGCGAGCGCTCAGCTCGACGGTTGTCGAACCCGAGCTCACCCAACGCGTGCGTAGATCCAGGGTGATGCCACCCTCGGTGATCTGGTGGCGCTCCTCGGGCGATCCGGAGTCGTCGCGCAACCTGGCGCGGACGCGAGCCACGAGTTCTTCGAAGTGAAAGGGCTTGCCGATGTAGTCGTCGGCTCCGGCCTCTAGCCCCGCGACGCGATCGGACGTGTCGTCGCGTGCGGTGAGGATGATCACCGGCAGCTTGTTGCCGCCCGCGCGGAGGTCGCGCAGGACGTCGAGGCCGTCGCGGCCCGGCAGGCCCAGGTCGAGGATGAGGAGGTCGAAGTCCGCATCCTTAGCCATTGCGCTGGCGCCGATCCCGTCCGCGACGACGGTGGTCGAGAAGCCGCCGGCGCGCAACCCCTTCTCGAGGAAGGCGGCCAGGCGCGGTTCGTCCTCGGCGATCAGGACTCTTGTCACTGCTCTTCCTCGCCACCGAGGTCAGGCTCGGCGGGGATGACCAGGGTGAAGGTTGACCCGTGCCCGAGCGCTGACTCCAGCTCGACCCAGCCTCCGTGGGCCTCGGCGATGGCTTTCACGATCGCGAGCCCCAAGCCGGCGCCGTGGCCCGACGACTGACCAGACCTGCTTCCGGCAAACCGCTCGAAGATCCGTTCCTGTTCGTCTGGATCGATCCCTTGGCCTTCGTCACGAATCCAGATTCGCACGAGTGGTCCATCGACCGCGCTGCCAACTGCGATTGCATCGTGACCTCGGGTGTGTCGCACGGCGTTTTGAGCCAAATTCATCACGGCAGACGTAAGCCGGTGGGGGTCAGCCTGGATGAGAGCGACGTCCGCGCGGTCAATCAGCCACCTGCGTACACCAAGCGTCCTTGCCTTCGCGAACAGCTCATGCGTGAGAAGGTCGAGGTCGAGCGGCTCCGGACGCAGGAAGTCGGGGCGGTCGGCACGGGCGAGAAGCAGGAGGTCATCCACAAGACGACTCATGCGCTCGAGCTCGTCGTTTATGACCGCAGTTGCCTCCGCACGCTCCGCGGGGTCGTCGCCGAGCGTCTCGAGATGGCCCCGGATCACGGTGATGGGCGTGCGCAGCTCGTGGCCGACGTCTGCCAGGAATTCCTTTTGATCTGCGAACGCGGATTGCAGCCGATCCAGCATGCCGTTGAAGGTGCGTCCCAGCTCTGCGATCTCGTCGCTGCCGCTTGCGTGCACACGATCCGAGAGGTCGGTGTCCGTGATCGTCCTCGTCGTGCGCGCGAGGGCGCGTAGCGGCTGAACCGCGCGACCGGCCGCGAGCCAGATGAACAGGGACGCGAGAAGTGTCACGACAACGCTGACGGCGACCGCCAGCTGGACCGCGCCCTCGACCTGGTCGCGTTCGTTGTTGAGCGGCTCTGCGGCCACCAGCACGCCCGTGCTACCGCTGCCGTTCTCGACGGGAACGGCTACATACTCAAGCTGGCCATCGGACGTCGTGAGCTGGCCACTCTTCGGTTCAGTGATGTCCGCGAACGCGTCGACGCCCGATGGAAGGTCTCCGCGAGGCTGGGACTTTGTGAGCCGGCCGTCGATGAATGTGGCGAGAAAACCACCGTCGGGGGCACGCTCGCGCTCGAGGAATGCAGAGAAGATCGCATCCAGGTTCCCGTTGAAAGCTTGTCTCGTCTCGGGGTCGACGCCTGTGACGGTGAGATCTCGCAGCGAGTCAACCTGCGTCGTCAGGGTTTCTCGCACGTCGTCGCCGATCCGGGAGAGCAGCACCTGTCTCAAAACGAGGAGGGAGACGGCTGTAGAGACCACCAAGAGAACGAAGAACGAGATGAGCACCCTTGTGCGTACGTCACCGAGCAGGGGCTGTCGCACGTGGTCGCCACCCGAGCCTCCGGGCTTCTTCGGAGCGCGCGGACTCTGGCCCGCCCCCGCCTCTGGGTACGCGGTGGTGGCGCTTTCCTCAGGAGCGGGCGCCATAGGCACGCCTCAAGATACCGCCGCCGCGGCGCGCACCTCGGTGATCACCGAAGTGCCGGTCACGATCTGCCACTGGTCAGGGCGCGCGGCCGAACTTCGCCAGCGCGGCCGGTGTTCCGACCTCTTTGAGAAGGCGGGTAACGACGTCACCGTACTGGGAGCCAGCGGGGGTGCTCTCGCCACCCCCCACCGAGTCCGTCCCGGAGGCGTTTCCGGTGGAGCCGGCGCCGCTTGGCCCCATGCCGCTGTTGTGTCCCTGGCGACCCGAGGAGTGTTTTGGCCGCTCGCGGCCGCTGTGGCGGTGCCGCCTCTTATCGGCGTGCTGCGATGTGCTCGCTGTCGGAGGCTTGTGTCCGCCTCGTGCTTCGATGCCTGAAAGGTCGCTGGGTTCTGATGGGCGCAGGAACGCGACGAAAATGACTGCGGCGAGCACGGCTACGCCAATCGCCTGGAGGGTGACCGTTCTGTAACGGGTGTTCATCCGCGAGCCCCCCTTTCGCGCGTGGCATGCATGCACGGACCATGCCTGCGAATCATGAGAATGCGATGAGACTGCCATGAGACGGAGGGCTCAAACATGAGACGAACTCTCATGTGCCGCTCACGATTCTCTCACGCCGCGGTCCTACCTTGCCCTCCATGAGATCCATTTTCGGGAAAGAGGAAGCCGTGCAACACATGACTAAAAACTTCAAGGCCAAGACGGCCGGAATCATCGTCGCTATGACGCTCAGCCTTGGCATTGTGCCGTCTGCGGCGATCGCGCAGGGAAGCGGCTCGTTCTCCGCAGGACCGACCGCGGACCAGTACGACCCGCCGGACACCAGCTTCCACCGTGACTCCGGAGGACTCGACAACTCCGTCGGTCCGCTGCCCTTCACCGGATTCGACGTGATTGCGATGCTCGCGGTCGCTCTGGCCGTCACCGGACTCGGCCTCGCCCTCCAGCGAGCCGTCTCACGGGAGCCTCGCGACCTGCAGTAAGCACGTACCAGTTCGGCTTCCTTGGATCTCGGGGTGAGCGCGCCGGCATGACGCCGGCGCGCTCTTCCCATTTCCAGAAGCATCAAGTCTTCGCCCGCCGCCGGTTCCGAGCGCCCTCCGTGCGCAGGCGCTTGGCCTTTCTGATCTCCTCAACGTCTGGCCCCGTGCGGTTTGGGCCAGGCGTCTCCAGCACTGCCGGAAGACCATCGAATCGAGGCTCCGAGAGAAAGACCCGTAGGCCTCGGTCGCCCAGCTCTCCGTTGCCGAGGCTCTCGTGCCTGTCGCGGTTCGAGCCGAGCGGCATCTTCGAGTCATTCACGTGAAGCGCCTGAAGCCTCTCGAGGCCGATCTTCGAGTCCAGCTCGTCGACGATGCCAGCCAGGGTCTTTCGCTCCCGCACCTCGAAGCCTGACGCGAGCATGTGGCAACAGTCGAGGCAAAGGCCGATCCGCTGGTGTCCGCCGCCCAGCTCGACCAGGCGGGCCAGTTCGGAGAAGTCTCGTCCCAGCGTGCCGTTGGCGCCCGCTGTATTCTCGAGCAGGAGGGGGCACGAGTCGGTGTCGGCGAGAGCCTCCTTGATCGCTCCACCGACCGCGCTCATGCATTTCTCGTAATCTCGCCCCTTCAGCGAGCCGGGGTGAAGCACCACGCCGACTGCTCCAATTCGGTCACCCAACGTCAGCGCATTCTTCAGGGCGGCGAGCGACTTGTCGCGGATCTCTCGTTCCAGCGAGGCGCAGTTGATGAGGTAGACGGCGTGGATCATCACCGACTCGATTCTCGACTCGTCCATCGCCTCGCGGAACTCGGCAACCGCCTCGTCGGTGTGATTCGTCGGGCGCCACATCCGCGAACTCTGGTGAAAGATCTGAATCGCGTCACACTCGAGCTCGACGCCTCGCTCGATCGCGTTCGGCAGCCCGCCCGCTATTGATACGTGCGCTCCGATGTCCATAGCGAACGAACCTAACCAAGAGCGCCGAGTCCGCTTCGCGCCTTCGCCGACTGGCGCGCTCCATATTGGCGGCGCCCGTACCGCGCTCTACAACTGGCTTGCCGCCGAAGGCTGGGACGGTTCGATGGTGCTACGGATCGAGGACACGGACCGGGAGCGCTCCACGCCTGACAACGTCGATCAGATCATCGATGCGCTGCGCTGGCTCGAGCTTGAGTGGGAGGGCGAACCGGTGTCCCAGTACGAGCGGCGGGACCGCCACGCCGACGCCGTGGAGAAGCTGATCGCATCCGGCCACGCCTACCGCGACCAGGCCACCGGCGAGGACGTCAAGGCCTGGAAGGGCGCGAACGGAAATCGGGGCTATCGCGGGACCGCGAGCGACGCTGCCGGCGCGGCAACCCGCCTTCGCGTTCCCGACGAAGGAAGCACCGTCGTCCACGACCTGTTACGAGGCGACGTCTCGTTCCCGAACGCGTCGCAGGACGACTTCGTGATCGCACGGGGTGACGGAACGCCTCTCTACAACCTCGCCGTCGCCGTCGACGACGCCGAGATGGGAATCACGGACGTCATCCGTGGCGACGACCACCTCTCGAATACGCCGAAGCAGGTCCTCGTGCTGGACGCCCTTGGTCAGGACGCTCCCCGCTACGTGCACCTGCCGCTACTCCATGGCCCCGACGGGAAGAAGCTTTCGAAGCGCCACGGCGCGGCGTCCGTTCAGGAGTTGAGAGATGGCGGCTTCGTTCCGGCGGCCGTGCGCAACTATCTGGCGCTCCTCGGCTGGGGCACGGACGACGACACGACGATCATGTCCACCGAAGAGCTCGTCCGGCGCTTCGACGTCACGCATGTCGGGCGCGCATCCGCGATCTTCGACGAGCGCAAGTTGCGTTGGCTCAACGGCCGCTTCATGCGCGAGATGGACCTCGATGAGTACACGGAAGCCGTTGCGGGCCACCTGGAGCGAGCGGGGGAGGAGCCCCCGGGCGACCCGGCGCGATTCCGCGACGCCTGCCGCGTTGCGCAGGACAAAGCTCAGACGCTGGGCGAGGTGTGGCCGCTGATCCGGTTTGCCTTCCATGAACCTGTCGACGACGAAAAGGCGCGGCGAAAATTCCTCGGCGAGAAGTCACAGCCCGCTCTGCAAGCCGCACTCGACGCTCTTTCTCGGGTTGAGGAGTGGCGTGCGGCGGACCTCGAACTGGCGCTCGATCCGGTCGTGGAGAGGCTTGGTATCAAGGCTGGAGCCATGTACCAGCCGATTCGCGTGGCCATTACGGGCACGACAATCTCACCCGGGATCTTCGACTCGCTTGAATTGCTCGGTCGCGCCGATTCGCTTGCTCGGATTCAAGCGGCCCTCGTGGGCTAAGTCGTTTGGCCGTTTCTGCCGATAACGGGCTTGAGTCCTTTAAGGCTGCCTGGACACATCTCCGATGGAACACGTATGAGCGACACCGCGACAATCGCAACGCCCGCCTCCGCAGCGGCCGCGTCCGCTCGTCCGATGGGCGCCGGCGGCCGCCGCCTGGCTGCGGTCTTCGACCAGATCTCGAGCCTTCCCGCCCTTGCGGAAGCCCGAGAGCGGCTGGTCACGCTCGCTGAGGCCACCTCCACTTCCATCGCTCAAATGGCGGATGTCATCGAGTCTGACGCGGCGCTCGCAATCGCCGTCATGCAGGCGGCCAACAACGGCAACGGCCCTCGCGGACGGACCGGTGGAGTGCCAGAGGCAATCGAGTCGTTGAGCACCACGCGAGTGCTGGCGATCGCCGCGCGGATGGAGACCTACGACCTTCTTGGGCCCGCGGGCTCCGGCTCGGAGCGTTTTGAGCGGTTCCGCCGCCATGCCGCTTCAACCCGCTCTGCCGCTGACCGAATCGCCGAGGTCGCGCGGATCGAAAATCGAGACGAGCTCGCGGTCGCAGCCCTGCTTCACGACGTGGGCAGGCTCGTCCTGGGTGACCTTTACGGCGCCGAGTTCGGCATGGGGCCAGAGCCCGAGGAGGGCCCGGAGGAGCGCATCAAGCGTGAGCGCCGCGAGCTCGGCGTGGACCACGCGCTCGTCGGAGCAGTGCTCGTTCGCCGCTGGGGGCTGCCAACCCGCATTGCCTCGGCGGTTGAACGCCATCACTCTGCGGACGTCGATGGCCTGACGGCCGCTGTGCAGCTCGCCGATCTGGTCGTCCACCATGCGGCTGGCAACAAGGTGTCTCCTTCGGCGATTCGCAGCTCGGCCGCGCGGGTCGGCATCGATGAGAGCGGCTTGCGAGAGCTTTTGTTCGAATACCCGCACTCCGGGGAGTCGCGAAAGCGCGCGGCTGAGCCCTGTCCGCTGTCAGCTCGTGAGGTCGACGCCCTCCGAGGCCTCGCTTCCGGCAAGGTCTACAAGCAGATCGCGCAGGAGCTCTCACTCTCCGTCTCGACCATCCGCACCCACCTTCACAACGTTTACAAAAAGATCGGCGCGGTTGACCGCGCCCAGGCGGTCCTCATCGCGAGAGACCGCGGCTGGATCTAGACGTCAGTCGATCAGCCCGCCGCGTAGCGCGATCGCAACGGCGTGGGCCCGGTCGCGAGCATCCAGCCGAGCCAGGGTCGCCTTCGTGTGCGTTCGCACGGTCTCCGTGCTGACGTGAAGACTGTGTGCGATGTCAGTTGTCGAATTGCCGTCTGCAAGAAGCTGAAGGATCTGGCGCTGGCGCCGGGTGAGCGTGCCGCCCGATGCTCCTGCGCGAGCGGCGGGGTCGACGAACTGGGTTGCGTCTGCGGCAGCCTTCACGGCCGACAGGAAAGCCTCGGATGTAGAACTCTTGGCGACGTAGGCGGAGGCGCCTGCGTCGATCGCCTCGTTCGCGGCGTGCCGTTCGGCTCGCTGGGCCAGGGCAACGATTCCCGTGCCGGGCATAGCCTTGTGCAGGGCCTTGATGACAGAGGCTCCCCCGGGGCCACCGCCCGGCGCTCTGCGGCCGTCGAGCTCGACGATCGCGACATCGAAGCTCCCCGTGGAGGTCAGCGCCTCCAGCGCCTCGCGCCAATTCGAGGCCTCCTCGACGTCATAGGCGTCTTCGAGGATTCCGCGCACGCCTCGGCGCACGACGGCATGGCCATCCACCACCAAGCATCGACGATCATCGCTCAACTTCGCACTTCCCCTTCTCCGGCTGGGGGATGCGGCCCCCAATACGTCACCGGCCTCACCCGGCCGGTGAACGCATGGTATCCCGCGCGGAGCCCGGTCAAAGTTGGCCGCCCGCTACTAGCGCTCTTTTCGTGTACAACCAGTCACGATGATTTCCGTCACATCCAAGTCCAGGTACGCAGTCGTAGCGATGGCGGAGCTTGCGCGGACCGGAGACGCAGGCCCGGTTCCGATCGCGCAGATTGCCGAGCGGCGCGGAATGCCGGTCCAGTTTTTGGAGCAGCTTTTCTCCACCCTCAGGCGCGGTGGCCTTCTCACCAGCCAGCGAGGCGTCAAGGGCGGCTATTCGCTCGCTCGGCCCGCAGCGGACATAACGGTGCTCGAGGTCGTTCAGGTGCTCGACGGAAGAGTGGGGGAAGAAGCGCGCGAGGCTGGTGGCATCTGGGCCGAGGGCGTGGGCGCGCTACGCGAAGTATTCCGCTCAACCACGATCGCCGATATCGCAAGCCGCGAAGCCTCGGAGGCCGGCGCGGGCATGTACTACATCTGACCTCACCGGCATGACGGAGCGAGCGCTGCTCGCCGGCATATCGCTCCGGTTACCGGAGCTCTTTGCATGTGAGCGGCTCACCCGTTGGACCATGAGGGCTGCATGCGCACCGGTGGTGCGCGCGGTGTGCTGGAACCGCCGCGCAGCTGTAAAGAAGCGCTGGCAGCGCGTGTACGCTGGCCGCGCGCATGTGGCTGACTATCGAGATCCCGTCTCAGGCGCCGGCCGAGATCGAGGTGAAGGGGCAGAGCCCGAGGATCGGCTCTGATCCGGCCTGCCACATCGCTACCCGGCGAACGCGTCTTCGATGTTCCGAATGACCCCTTCGTTCAAGCTGTGACTCCGCGGCCGCCCGTAACCGAGGTCTCGCAGACGATCGGTGACACGCCGATGGCGAGGCTCGCCCGGGTCGGCGCTGCCGAGCGCGGTGAGGTGCTGGCCAAGCTCGAGTACATGAACCCGGGCGGCTCGGTCAAGGACCGCATCGGCGTGGCGATGCTGGACGCCGCTGAGCGAGAGGGTCGCATCCAGCCGGGAAAGGCGTCATCGTCGAGCCTACCAGCGGCAACACCGGCATCGCGCTGGCGATGGTGTGTGCCGCGCGCGGCTACGAGCTTGTCCTCACCCTGCCCGAGGGATGAGCCGCGAGCGTGGCAAGCTCCTGCGGGCCTACGGCGCCGAGGTTCATGAGACGCCCTCGATGGGAGGAATGGGGGAGGCGATCGAGCTCGCGCAGAAGATCGCCGAGCCGAGCGCGGAGGATTCATGCCACAGCAGTTTTCGAACCCCGCGAACCCCGATGTGCACCGGCGGACCACGGCCGAAGAGATCTGGCGGGACACCGGCGGCGAGATCGATGCACTCGTCTGCGGCGTCGGAACGGGCGGCACGATCACCGGCGTTGGGCAGGTACTGAAGGACCGCCGTCCGGGATTCCAGCTGCTTCGCCGTCGAGCCGCGCGGATCCCCCGTCCTGAGCGGAGGCGCGCCGGGCCCCACAAGATCCAGGGCATAGGTGCCGGATTTGTTCCCGACGTCCTTGACGCTCCGTCATCGACGAGACGATCCCGGTCTCCGACGAGAATGCGCCTCGAGATGGCTCGAGACGTCGCCGCCCGCGAAGGCCTCCTGGTCGGCATCTCAGCCGGTGCCGCGATTGCGGCGCCGCTCGATGTGGCGGCGAGGCCGGAGATGAAAGGCAAGCGAATCGTCACGATCGCCTGTGACGGCGGCGAGCGATACATGTCGCTGCCGTTCTTCGCCGGACCTGAGCGGTACCGACGTCTTCGCCGGTGCATACGGCCTGCGCTCGGCAAGCACGCGTCCAGCCGTTCAGGAGGTCGTTCATCGAGGATCGTCTTACCGACGACGTCAGCAGCACCAAGCTGCAGCGCGCTCTGCCCTCGATCGACGGATGCTCGTGGCCGGTCAACATCACCACCACGGCGATTGTGTCATCGATCCCGGCCAGCTCCTCCAGGATCTCGAATCCGTTGGGGGCGGCATCGAGACGTCCAGGAGCAGCAGATCGGGCGTGATCCTCTGCACATCGCGACCACGTTCTTGGACGATTGAGTCGTGCATTCGATCGTGCCGTAGCCACCCGTTCGAGGATCCGAACCAGCAATCGCGCGTTCTGATCGTCGTCGTCGGCGACAAGCGCCGTTATTTCTCCCCTGTGGGCGTGATCCGTCACGGCCTCAACCTGAAGGGATAAGGCCGAACGCCTTAGCTGAAATCGCACCTAGAATCCGATAAGGGATAAAGATGAGTAACGAGTTCGGTATCGGAGGCGTCCAGGCGGGGTTGAGGCGCATGGCCGCTCTTTTGCCGCAGCTTTGCGGAGCCTTTGCCGCCGGACTCGTCGCGGGCGCGATCGAAGTCGGGGACAACTCCACGGGCGCAGTGGTCCTGGGCGCTATCTCGTCGCCGGCTGGTACAGCGCCCGCGCGGCGCGATGGCGCTGGCTCTCTGCCGATGGCGGGCCTTCTTGGCTACGGATTCTGGCGGCGCTGGGTACGGCGATTTCCGATCGCCGCCCTGTGGTCGCACTTGGGCGAATCGTCCCTCTTCCTGCCGCTCGCCCTTGCAGCTGTCGCCGCATGGGCGGCGCAGATCATCGCGAGCCGTATCTTCTCGCCATCCACTCGGATCCGGATCGGCGTCATCGGCTCGCCCCAGTCAGCACTTCGCCTGCGCGAGGAGCTCGACCGCGAGCAATCGCGCGGCTTCGAGGTTGCAGCGACGATCGTCCCAGACGACTGGGACTTCGACCCCTCGGCGCTGACGCTCCCTATCTCTGCGCGCTCTCGCACATCGGTCATGCGATCGACGACCGAGACATCGAGGCCCTCGTCGTGACGCGGGAGTTCGACCGGGCGAGGTCGACCGCAGGCTGTTCGCAGAGGTCGTCGCCCGTCCGGTCCAGGTGATGGAGCTCCACGAGTTTCACGAGCACCGCTTCGGCTCCGTGCCGCTCGCCGAGATCGACTACGCGTGGTTCACGCGGCTTGCCGGATCCCACTACAAGCCGCTGACGCGTGCGCTCAAACGGGGCGTCGATCTGCTGATCGCCGTTCCTGCCGCCTTCTCCTCGCACCAGTCGTGGGCGTCATCTCACTGGCGATCAAGCGAGACGGAGGGCCCGCGCTCTTTCGCCAAGAGCGGATTGGCCAGGGCGGGAAGGCTTTTCTGATCAACAAACTGCGGACGATGAACGACGAGCCCGGGCGGGCAGCGGTTTGGGCTGAAGCGGACGACATCCGCGTCACCAGCATTGGGCGCTTTCTTCGCAAAGTCATCTGGACGAAGCGCCGCAGCTCTGGAACGTCATCAGGGCGACATGAGCCTCGTGGGGCCCCGGCCGGAGCAAAGTTCATACGTCGAGGAACTCTCTCAAGCAAATTCCGTTCTACACCCAGCGCCACGTGGTCAAGCCCGGGATCACCGGCTGGGCGCAGGTGCGGGTCGGCTATGCGGGCTCCCTCGAAGGAACCGACGTTCAAGCTCTGCAACGACCTCTACTACGTCAAGCACCACTCTCTGTCGCTCGACTCGCGATCCTGCTCGAGACGCTCGGACGCTGGTCGCCGACAAGCAGTACGTCGAGCCCCCCTGACAAGTCTCACGATGCTGGGTGAAGGGGAGGGGCGCGTGGTCGCTGCGCCCGAGTCGCCTACCGGCGCCGCTCCCGTGCCTTAACCAGAAGCTCCCTGAGCTGTCGTCGAGCTGCTCGATTCGGAACGGCTTGACGATGTAGGCGTCGACGCCCGCGTCAGTGGCCTCACCGGTGGTCCGCGTCCGCGGCCTTGGCCGTGAAAAGCACGACCGGGATCGCGGCGGTCCGGCCGTCCGCGCGCATCTTGGCGCAGATCTCGTGGCCCTCGATGCCGGGCATGATCCCGTCGAGGATCGCGGCGTCGGGCAGTTCGCCGAATGACGAGCGCCAGGGCTCGTCGCCGTTTGCGGCGGTGATCGACCCGATAGCCGCGGTGGGTCAGGCGCTGGGTAATCAGCCGCAGTATGTCCGCATCGTCGTCGGCAACGAGCACTGTAGTTTGGTGTGGCGGTTTGCCGATCCATTCGTTTAAACCGGGTTGCGCCGGTGGGCTCAGAACGTTGCCGATCCTATGCGGCGCCCGAGGCCTTGCCGGCGCACAGTGGGAATGATCGAAGGTGGCAGTGTCATCGAGCGAGCACGGAAGCGGACCAGGCGAGGGCATCGGCCCCCTCATGCGCGAGCTGGGCGCGATGCTCGTCGAACCGCGCCCCGGCCCAGCAAGAGTCCGGCCACACATCGGGGTCTCGGTCGAGCGCACCGCCAGGTCGCCGGACTTCAGGCGATCCTCCTGCCGCTTCTCACGGCGCCGATCCTGTCTGGCTCGTCGAACCGACGGGCCCAATCGGGGAAGTGGGGCTGGATCCTGGCCTTTGCGGAGCGTTGACTCGTGGTCGCCATCGGCGTCCACTTCATCCGCTCGCGATCTTCTCTGCAGCCGGGTTGGCGCGGCCTCGAATATCGTTGCGGCCAGGTGGCATCGGGATGCTTGACCTGGCTCACCGGCGGCTTCGACTCGCCGTATCCGCTGCTGTCCTGCCGCTTATCGCGTCCAGCATTGCCCCGCACCGTCCCGCGGGTGCGACGGGGCCTGATCGCATGGATCCTCGTCGTGGCCGCGCTCCGCTCATCTACGACGGCCCGGTCACCGGCCGACAGGTCGCCTTTGTGATCATGCTGCCTCGGCCTCGGTCGCGACGCTGATCACGATGGTCTGGCTGAGACTCGCGGTCAGCCGCTCCGAGGCGGGCCTGATGGACCTGGTCTGCGGCACCCATCGCCCAAGAGGCGCTCGAGGCAGAAACGGCAGGCGCCTCCACGAGATGAGCAACGCCCGTGACCGGCTGGTCACCCGCGTCTCGCACGAGCTGAGAACGCCTCTCACGTCCGTCAAGGGGTACGTCGAGGCCCTCATCGAAGGTGAGGCAGGAGCGCTCGACCGCATCAGCGCGAGCTCGCCTCGGTGGCGCTGCGAAATACGGTACGGCTGGAGCTTCTGATCGCCGACCTCCTGCTGCTCTCGCGCGTGGAGGCGGGCAGCTTCAGTTACGGCCCGCCGAGCTCGGCGTTCGCGAGGTGCTGGATGACCTCAGTAGGACCTGTCGCAGCTGGCGCGTGACCGCCAGATCACGCTCGTCGTTGAGGCCGCGCCGTCCATGTCGGTGGGTCGCTCGATCGCGAGCGCCTCGATCAGGCGATCAGCAACCTGGTCTCCAACGCGATCAAGTACTCGCCCGCTGGGCAGCGCCGTACTCCTCCGCGCGAAGCAAGCCGATTCGAAGACCTTTGGATCGAGGTGGTCGACAAGGGCGTCGGGTCCCCGCCCGACGAAATCAGGACGCCTCGGCGAGCGATTCTTCCGAGCGTCGACAGCGGTGATCGCATGGGCACTGGCCTTGGAGTCGCGATCACCAATGAACTCGTGGAGCTTCACGGTGGCGGCTCGAGATCGAAAGCGAGGTGGGGTCTGGCTCGATTTTCCGGATCAGGATCCCGGCGGCCACACCCATTGCCCGAGTGACCCTCCGCCCAGGAGGTCGGTCGATGTAAACGGCTTGCTGAAGGAGATGCATATCGCCTTCGTAGCGACGTCGTGGGAGGAGATGATGTCCTCCGTGTAGCCCGACATGTAGAGAACCGGCATCCACGCATCGATCTCCTCGGCTCGGTGGGCCAGCTCGCGGCCCGATGCGCGGGGCATGACGACGTCTGTGAGCAGGAGGGCGAACCGTTCACCCGGCCTCGAGCACCTCGATCGCCTCCTGGCCGTCTTCGCACGCGACGACCTGAAAGCCGGTCGCTCCAGGACGCGGGTCGCGACGCTTGCGCACGTCGGCGTCGTCCTCTGCAAGCAGGACGCGCGTGCCCGGCGGGACGGAGAGCGCGCGCGCGGACCATCGACCCTTGCCGGGCGCGGCCGCCGTCCCTCGGGGCCGCGGCGGAAATGAAGCTGGAACGACCGCGCCAAGGCCGGGCTCGGACTAGACGGCGATGTGGCCTGACGCGTTGGCCATCACCCCGTGCACCGCGGCGAGGCCGAGGCCCGTGCCGGCGTGCTCCTGCGCCTTCGTCGTGAAGAACGGCTCGAAGATGCGCTCCATCAGCTCGGGCGAAATGCCTACGCCCGTATCCGCGACATCAGATCGTACGTGCTGGCCGAGCCTGGCCTGGGGATTGGCTTCGTCGTAGTCCTCATCCAGATCTCGACAGTTCTCGTCTGGATCGTGAGTGATCCTCCGTTGGGCATCGCCTCGCGCGAATTCATCGCCATCCCGACGAGAGCCTGCTCCACCTGCGCCTGCGTCCGCCTCGACCGGATAGAGGTTCTGCTCCCTGACGATCGTCAGATTCGATGTCCTCGCCAAGGGTGCGCCGGAGAAGCTTCTCGAGATTCTGTAGCACCTCGTTGAGATCGATGCGGCTCGGGATTTGCGACCTCTCGGCGGCTGAAGATCAGAAGCTGTCGCGTCAGCGACGCGCCGCGCTCGGCTGCCCGCCGGATCTCGGCGAGGTCCTCGTGCAGCTCTGAGTCGCCCGGTAGCGCATCGGCGATGAAATCGGCGTAGTTCATGACGACGGCGAGGAGGTTGTTGAAGTCGTGCGCGACCCCGCCCGCGATCTTGCCGACGGCCTCGAGGCGCCGTGCGCGCTCGAGCTGTGCGTCGATCCGAAGGCGCCGCAGCTCCTCGACGCGGCGGTCGGTGACGTCCGTCGCAACCGCCAGGCCTGCGTAGACCTTGCCCGAGGGAGTGGCAAGCGGCGCGGTCCGGATCCACCAGACACCCTCGGTGCCGAGCATGGTCTGCTCGTCGATCCGGGACTCGCCCGCAAGGGTCGCGCGGTAGTGGGGCTCGATCCGGACGTACTCGGAGGGCGACATCAGCTCGGACACCGGGCGCCCTGTTGCGGTTGCCGGGTCGATGCCCATGAGCTCCGGGGCCGTCCCCGACATCATCAGCACGCGAAGCCGCGGTCGAAAACCGTGATGGCGGTGCCTGGCATATTGCCCAAGGACGTCGCTCAGGAGCCGCTCCATCTCCCTGCTCGCGCCGAACACAGGATCCGGCTCTATGTCCGCCCTCTGTCATCGCTCATCGATCGAAGTAGCTCTAACCTTGCCGTAGCCTTCGGACGCCGATGTTCGGCCTGGGAGCCTCCGCCGCGTCGCCTCCGAGATCAGCGCGACGTCGCTTCGGCACGAGACCGCGATCCGGCGGCGCGCAGCGTCGGCAGCGTCGAGATCCTCACGACTTGGGCCGGAGTCCAGGCGCTGCTGGCCCATCGCGTTGCGCACGCGCTCTACGAGGCCGAGGTTCCGCTCGCGCCCTCGGGCGATCGCGTTCTCGAGCCGGGCCGTAACGGGCGTCGAGATCCACCCGGCGGCGCGAATCGGCTCCGAGTTCTTCATCGACCACGGCGCGGGCGTCGTCATCGGCGAGACGGCCGAGATCGGCGACCGGGTGACGCTCTACCAGGGCGTGACGCTCGGCGGCACGGGCTTCGCGCGCGGCAAGCGCCATCCCACGGTGGGCGACGACGTCACGATCGGCTCGGGCGCAAAGCTCCTTGGCCCGATCGACATCGGCCATGGCGCCAAGGTCGGCGCCAACACGGTCGTGATCCAGGACGTGCCGCGCGAACTCGACCGTCGTCGGCAACCCCGGGTCACCCTGTTCGTGTCGAGGGCCGAAGCGCCCTGAAGGCCCGGACGCTGACTGGCTACACCTGCCCGACCCGATCGCGGACGCCATCAAGAGCCTCTCCGAGCGCCTCGCGCCAGCCGAAAGCAGGCTTGCGGAGATCGACGGCGCGCGCCGCTGAGGCAGAGATTCGCGAGCTGAAGCCACGCCAGGGCCCGTCAAGCGCCGGCGGCTGAAGCCAAGCGGGCGCCGGGCGCGGCGTCTATATTCGATCGGGTGGAGACTGCACGCCCGTGACGAGGTATGGGAGACGCCGGAGTCTCGCCCCGATCAGCCCGGGCGCAGACGCAATCGAGCGCCTGATCGAGGGACTGAACCCGCCGCAGCGCCGCGCGGTCGAGTACGGGGAGGGCCCCCTTCTCGTCATTGCCGGCGCCGGGTCAGGCAAGACCCGGGTCCTGACGCGGCGAATCGCGTATCTCGTGGCCACGGGCCAGGCGCATCCGTCCGAGATCCTCGCGATCACGTTCACGAACAAGGCCGCGCAGGAGATGCGCAATCGCGTCGAGGAGCTCGTCGGCGGCGTCTCTCGCCTCATGTGGGTGATGACGTTCCACTCCTCGTGCGCCCGGCTGCTTGCGCGCCAACGCCGAGCGGCTTGGCTACAAGCGCTCGTTCACGATCTACGACCAGGCCGACTCGCTTCGCATGGTCAAGCGCTGCATGGAGGAGAACGATGTCGACCCCAAGCGCTTCACGCCGCGCTCGATCCAGGGCGCGATCTCGGGCGCCAAGAACCGCCTCGAGGACTCGACCGACTACGCCGAGCACCAGGCGACCTACTTCGAGCAGGTCGTCGCCGAGGTCTACTCGCTGTACGAGCGCCGCATGGTCGAGGCGAGCGGCGATGGATTTCGACGACCTCCTCGTGCGCACCGTCAACCTCTTCGAGCTCTTCACCGATATCCGCGAGCGCTACCAGCGCACTTTCCGCTGGATCCTCGTCGACGAGTACCAGGACACGAACCGCGCCCAGTACCGCATGCTCCAGCTCCTTGCCGGCGAGAGCAGCCAAACCTGACGGTCGTGGGCGACGACGCGCAGTGCCTCGTTGCCGGGACGCTGGTCGACGATGGTGCGACGGAAGCGAGCTGCGCGATCGAGCGCGTTGCCTGGCGACGCAGTTCTCTCGATGGCGACGGGAGGGCCGTTTGGGCCAGCCCTCGTGGAGGAGCACGCATCGTTCCCGCAGATCGCAGGGCATCCGGCTCACCACCGCCGCAGGCAGAGAGCTGGTCTCAACCTGCGACCACAACCACCTGTCGTGCGCTCGATGCCAACCGTTTGCAGCATTTGCGGGCCTATAGCGCCGTGAGCGCTCCAAAAGATCCGCGGACAGCCGCTCCCGCCTCAAATCGAACCTCGGATTTACCCCTTGGGTGCCCGCGCCATGCGCATCAAGCCCACCGCAACCCGCGGATGTCGCAGCCGGCGCGCTACGACCTCATCCGGCAGCGATGAGCCCGGCATGACCCTCCTCGACGAGAGTCGACCCCATGAGCAAACCGAGCGCGTGACCCTCGGCACCACAGTCCACGACATCGACGTCGCGGAGACCCACAACTTCGTCGCCAATGGCCTCGTCACCCACAACTCGATCTACTCTTCCGCTCCGCCGACGTTCGCAACATCCTCGAGTTCGAGCATGACTTCGAAGGCGCGGAGGTCGTGAAGCTCGAGCAGAACTACCGCTCGACCGGGACGATCCTCGACGCCGCCAATGCGGTGATCGCGAACAACACCGAACAGAAGCCGAAGAGCCTCTGGACGGACGCCGGCAGGGCGAGCCCGTTGTGGTCGCCGAGCTCGACGACGAGCACGCGGAGGCTCGTTACGTCGCGGGGAGATCGAGAGGCTCGTCTCCGACGAGGACTACTCGGGCGCGACGACATCGCGGTCTTCTACCGGATGAACGCGCAGAGCCGCGTGCTGGAAGACACGCTCGTCCGCTACGAGGTCCCGTACCAGGTGATCGGCGGCACGAAGTTCTACGAGCGCGCAGAGGTTAAGGACGCGATCGCCTACCTGTCCCTGCTCGCGAACCCGGCGGACGCGATCTCCTTCACCCGCGTCATCAACTCGCCGCGCCGCGGGATCGGCCAGTCAGACCGAGGGCCGGATCCTCTCCCACGCGAACACGACGGGCGAGGATGTCTGGGATGTCATGTCACGCCCCGAGGCAGTCCCGGGCTGGGCTCAGCCGCGGTCAAGGCCGTCACCCGCTTCGCCGCGATCATGGCCGGGCTTCGCGAGCGTGCCGAGGGTGACTCGGTCGCCGAGCTCCTGGAGTCCGTCCTTCACGACTCCGGCTACTTCGACTCGCTGGAGGCGGAGCGCACGCTCGAGGCCGAGGGCGGATGGAGAACCTTCAGGAGCTTGTCGGTGTCGCCGCCGAATTCGACGTCAACAGAAAGGTCGAGGGAGAGGACCGGGAAGACACGCCGCTCGAGGAATTCCTTGCCCAGATCCGCCTCTTCACCGAGCAGGACGCCATCCGCGACACGGAGAGCCTGATCACCCTGATGAGCCTCCACAACGCGAAGGGTCTCGAGTACGACGCGGCCTTCATCATCGGCTGCGAGGAGGGCGTCTTCCCGCACGCGCGCTCGGTCGAGGAGGGCAACCTCGAGGAGGAACGCAGGCTCGCCTACGTGGGGTCACGCGCGCGAAGCAGCCGCCTCTACATGACCTGTGCCCGCCGCCGGAGCCGATCCACGGCTCGTCCGGCTGGAACCTGCCGTCCCGGTTCCTGCGCGAGGTGCCCTCGCGAGCTGACCGACTACAAGGCGATGGCCATCCAGACCGGCTGGCAGGGCAGATGGCGGCCGGCGGCTCCAGGCTTCCACGGTCCTCGGCTTCGCCGGGTTCGACAGCGGCTTCACGCGCCTGAGCGCAGGCACAGCCGCAATCGCCGGAGGTCGAGTTCAGGATCGGCGACGACGTCATCCACGCAAGCTTCGGCGAAGGCGTCGTGACATCCGTCGAGCCGGGCTCAGTCGTCGTCGTCCGCTTCGCGTCCGAAGGCGGGGAGCGCAAGCTGATGGCCGACTACGCGCCGCTCAAGAAGGCCTCTTCATTGGGCGCGCGCATCATCGACGGCAAAGCGGTCGCGGCCCGCGTCCGTGCCCAGGTCCGGCCGACAGCGTCGACGCCTTCGAGAGGAGCACGGCTCTGTTCCCGGCCTCGCCACGGTCCTGGTGGGCGACGACCCGCCTCGCACGTCTACGTCGGCAACAAGATCAAGGCGTGTGAGGAGGCGGGAATCCGCTCGATCCACCACGGCTTGGAGCCGACATGTCGCAGACCGACCTCCTCGCCTGATCGCGACCTCAACGCCGACGACGACGTCGACGGGATCCTCGTCCAGATGCCACTTCCCGACGGGCTCGATCAGGACGCGGTCATCGCCACGATCAACCCGCCAAGGACGTCGACGGCCTCACGGCAACCAGCGCAGGCCTTCTGGCCCAGGGCCGTCCCGGCTTGGTGTCGTGTACGCCCCAGGGCGTCATGGAGCTCCTCGGGTCTGCGGAACCGAAGTCTCGGGCGCGGACGCGGTCGTTGTGGGCCGGTCGATCCTCGTCGGCAGGCCCATGGCGGCGCTGCTCACAAACGCGAGCGCAACCGTGACGGTTTGTCACTCGCGTACGCGTGACCTGGCCGAGGTATGCGCGGCGCGCGACATCCTGATCGCCGCCGTCGGTTCGCCCGGATGATCAAGGGCGCCTGGGTGAAGCCGGGAGCGACGGTCATCGACGTGGGCATCAACCGCACCGAGTCGGCCTCGTGGGCGATGTCGAATTCGAGGCAGCAACCAGGCGCGCCGGCGCAATCACGCCGGTCCCAGGCGGTGTCGGGCCGATGACGATCGCACTGCTCCTTCGGAACACCCTCACCGCTGCGAGCGCCCGACGAGCTTCCTGAGCCCGCGGTAGGGTCGTTGGGTCCGGTCCGCAACAGAGAGGGAGACGTGCAAGCAGGAGATGTAGACGCAGGGGGGCGGATCGCTGGCATCGGTGCCATCGTCCTCGTATTGGCAATGCTCGTCTTGGGCTGGTACTCCATCGACGAGGTCACGGTCTCAGCCGCGGGTCAATCTCAGACGATCTCCGCCGACGACATCCCTGGCGACGTCGACAACACCGGCAACGCTTTCCAGGCGTTCTCGATCATCGACATCCTGCTGGTCATCGCCGCGCTCGCGGCACTTGCCGCCGTGGCAATGCGAGCGGCCGGTAACGACAAATCCGGCAACGCCGGCCTCATTGCCGCGGCGGCGGGGGCTCTGGCGTTCATCCTGGTCCTGTTCCGCCTGATCGCTGTCCCGGATTTTCTGGGCAATCTCGGCAACGCCATCCCAGACGGAGTGGACGTTGACGTCGAGGCTGGTCGCGGGATCGGTCTCTTCGTTGGATTGATCTCATCGGCCGCAATGGCGTACGGCGGCTACGCGATGATGAACACAACCGGCACGTCAGCGCCGGCTGCAAGCGCGCCTCCCGCGCCGCCGGCTCAGCCTCCGGCAGCCTGACCTGCGGGGATCCGCCGAGCGTGAGGTGTAGTGTGGCGCTCGGCCAAATGGCCTAACCACTCTCCGGAGGGATTATGGACGTAAACAACCTTCGTACAGGCGAGAAGATCGCCGGAGCTTCAGGAATTGCCCTGTTGCTCATCATGTTCATTTTTGACTGGTTCACAGTCGATATCGGGCTGGGAGCGTCCGTCGGCGGAAACGCTTGGGACACGATGGAGCTGATTCGCTTCATCCTCTTCCTCGCGGCACTGGCAGGCATCGGCTTGGCAGCCATGAGCGCCACGCAGTCGCAGGTCAACATGCCGATCGCACTCAGCGCTCTGGCGGCGGGCCTCGGTGGCCTGTCCGTCCTCCTGGTGCTGTTCAGGATCATCAGCCCGCCCGACGGCGGCGCGGGTGACCTGATCGACGTGGGTCGCGGCATCGGTGTGTTCCTCGGCCTCATCGCATCGGCCGGGGTTGCCTATGGCGGCTGGACGGCCATGCAGGAAGAGGGAACGTCCTTCTCCGACCAGGCCGACCGGTTCCAGGGCGGCGGCGGTTCGCCTCCCCCGAGCTCGGGTGGCACCCCGCCCCCCGCAGGCCCAGCTGCCTGACGGCCCGCACCAAGGATGTAAAACGGCCGCCTCCGGGCGGCCGTTTTCGTTCCCCTTTCTAGTATCAGCGCCGTGATCGACCGGGAGCAGGTACTGCACGTCGCAAAGCTCGCCCGCCTTGAGCTCTCAGACGACGAGGTCGAAACGATCGCCGCCGAACTCTCGGGCATTCTCGAGCACGTCGACCGGATCTCAGAGCTCGATCTCTCGGGCGTTGAGCCCACCACTCACGTGATCGCACTCGAGAACGTGCTGCGCGCCGACGAGCCGCGCCCCAGCCTCGCCCGCGATCGCGTCCTCGAAGCGGCTCCCGACCCCTTTGATGGCGCCTTTCGCGTGCCTTCGCCAGGCGCTTCGTGAGCGACGCGGATATCCGCTCCCTCACCGCTGCCGGAGCCCTGGAACGGGTGGCTTCAGGCGAGGTTGCGCCTGCCGAGTACGCGACGGCGTTCGACGGCGTGAGCGACGAGCTCAACGCGTATCTGTGGCGCCGCAACGAGGACCCCTCGCCAGGCAGCGGCCCGCTCTCCGGCCTGCCCGTGGCCATCAAAGACATCTTTTGCACCGAGGGCATGCCAACTACGGCAGGCTCCAAGATCCTGGAGGGCTACCGGCCGCCGTATACGGCTACCGCCGTCGCGCGGCTCGAGGCCGCCGGGGCCACGGTGCCAGGCAAGACGAACATGGATGAGTTCGCGATGGGCTCTTCAAACGAGAACTCCGCATATGGGGACGTACTCAACCCATGGGACCACGCCCGGGTTCCCGGCGGCAGTCCGGCGGCTCGGCCGCAGCGGTCGCCGGCGGCCTCGCGCCGTGTGCGATCGGGACCGACACCGGCGGCTCGATTCGCCAGCCCGCCGCGCTCTGCGGGATCGTCGGTCTCAAACCCACCTACGGTGCGATCTCGCGCTACGGGATGATCGCCTTCGCCTCTTCGCTCGATCAGTGCGGCCCGCTCACGCGCGACGTGACCGACGCGGCCCTCCTCCTGAAGGCGATGGAGGGCAACGACCGCGCGACTCGACTTCGATCGGCATCCCTGGAGGCGTGGAGATCCCACGCGAGCAGGATCTGAAGGGCATCCGCTTCGGCGTTGCGTCAGACTTCTCGCACGAAACCGAAGGGGTCGAGCCCGACGTCGCGGCGCTGTTCCGCTCGACGCTCGACCTGATCGAAGCCCAGGGCGGGGAGATCGTGGAGGTGTCGTTGCCGAACGCCGGGCACGGTCTCTCGGCTTACTACGTCATCGCTCCGGCAGAAGCATCGGCGAACCTGGCGAGGTTCGACGGGGTCCGCTACGGAATGCGCGTGGACGGCGATAAAGCCCTGGGCAAGATGTACGAGCGCACGCGCTCGGAGGGCTTTGGGCCCGAGGTCAAGCGCCGGATCATGCTCGGCACCTATGCCCTGTCGTCCGGCTACTACGACGCGTACTACGGCCAGGCTCAGCGCGTCCGCACGAAGATCGCCGACGACTTCAGGGAGGCGTTCGCGGCTTGTGACTTCGTTGTCACACCTACGTCGCCAACCGTTGCCTTCGAGCGGGGGGCGCGCACCCAGGACCCGCTCGCCATGTACCTCTCCGACTACTTCACGGTGCCGATGTCCCTCGCGGGCATCCCGGCGATATCGATCCCGGCCGGGCTCGGCGCGGACTCGGGGCTGCCGGTCGGGTTCCAGATCGCCGGTCCGGCGTTCTCCGAGTCGAAGCTTCTCGGCGCATCCCTGGCACTCGAGCACGCGATCGGCTCTATCCCGAGGCTCGGGTGATGGCCGACCTCGAGGGATACGAAGCGGTCATCGGGCTTGAGATCCACGTCCAGCTGCGGACGCGGACCAAGATGTTCTGCGGCTGCGAGCTCTCGTTCGGCGACGACCCGAACGTCCACACCTGCGAGGTCTGCCTCGCGCACCCGGGGAGCCTTCCGGTCGTCAACGAGCAGGCCATTCTCTACGGAATCCAGATCGGCCTGGCGCTCGACTGCGAGATCGCTCCGCGCTCGATCTTCCACCGGAAGAACTACTTCTATCCCGACAACCCGAAGGCCTACCAGATCTCCCAGTACGACATCCCGCTCTGCGTGAACGGGCGCCTTGGCGACATCAGGATCCACCGGGTGCACCTCGAGGAGGACGCCGCCAAGCTCGTCCACGTTTCGGATTCCGGTCGCATCCACGGCTCCGGCGGAGGCGCCTCGCTCGTCGACTTCAACCGGGGCGGCACGCCGCTGGTTGAGATCGTCACCGAGCCGGACGTGCGGAGCGGCGCCGAGGCGCGCGAGTGGCTGCAACTCCTTCGCGCGACGATCAAGGCGATCGGTGCGTCCGACGTGAACATGGAAGAGGGCAGCCTGCGCTGTGACGCCAATGTCTCCATTCGGCCGGTCGGCTCGGAGGAGCTGGGCACCAAGACCGAGCTCAAGAACATGAACTCATTCCGGTTCATCGAGCGTGGCATCGACGCCGAGCTCCAGCGCCAACTCGAACTCGTCAAGGCCGGCGAGCCGGTGACGCAGGAGACCCTCCACTTCGACCCGCGCTCCGGCTCGATCACCTCGCTCCGCTCCAAGGAGGAGGCCCACGACTACCGCTACTTCCCAGAGCCCGACCTGGTGCCGCTCGCCCCGACAGAGGAGATGCTTGCTGCGGCGCGCGAAGCCCTGCCCGAGCTGCCCGCCGACCGCGAGGCTCGCTACATCGTCAGAGCTCGGCCTTCCGGACGCGCAGGCGACGCCAGCTCGCCCGCGACGAGGAGCTCGGCGCCTTCTTCGAAAGCGCTGTGAGCGCCGGGAAGGCAAGCGCGCCGGCGCTCGCCAACTGGGTGACTGGCGAGGCCACGGCACGCGAAGCTCCGGCGCCGGCGCTGGCCGCCCTCGTGGCGATGGTCGAGGAGGGCAAGGTGACGTTCCAGGCCGCCCGCGATGTGCTCGCGAAGCTGCTCGTGGACGGGGGAGACCCCGCGGAAATCGTCGACGCCGAAGGCCTCGGCGCAATCAAGGACTCCGGCGAGCTGGAGGCAATCGTTGACCGGGCGCTCGAGGCCCACCCCGCCGAAGCGGCCAAGGTCCGCGACGGCGCGATGCAGGCCATCGGCCCGATCGTGGGCTTCGTGATGCGGGAGACCAAGGGCCGCGCGGACGGCAAGGAAGTGACGCGCCTGATCCGGGAGAAGGCCGGCTCCTAAGGCGACGTCTGGCGATGTGCGGTCTGACACTTTGTAACAAACTGTTACAAAGTGTGCCATAATAGGTGAATGGCCTGGAACGTCGTCATCGCCGGAGGTGGCTTCGCCGGAGCATCGGCCGCCCGCGAGCTCGAGAAGCTGCTGCCGAAGCAGTCGGCGCGGCTGATCCTGGTCAACGACGTCAACTTCATGCTCTACACGCCGTTCCTGCCGGAAGCCGCGGCCGGCATGCTCGAGCCACGCCACGTCGTCACGCCGCTGCGCGACATCCTGAAGCGGACCTACCTGCGGCTGGGCGCGGTCACGGGCACGACCCCGAGGCCCGGACCGTCGAGCTCGCGCACGCACGAGGGCGAGGACGAGACGATCCGCTACGACCAGTTCCTGGTCGCCGTCGGCTCGGTCTCACGCTCGCTGCCGGTGCCGGGCCTCGACCAGCACGCGATCGGCTTCAAGAGCCTGGCCGACGCGATCTGGCTGCGCAACCACGTGATCGAGACGCTTGAGCGCGCGAACGCGACCGAGGACCCGGCGCGGCGCGAGGAGCTCCTCACCTACGTCTTCGTCGGCGGCGGCTACTCGGGCCTCGAGGCCCTCGCCGAGCTCCAGGACTTCGCCGCCGACGCGATCGACCGCTATCCGCGGGCCCGGCTCACGGGCATGCGCTGGATCCTCGTCGAGGCGATGGACCGCGTCCTGCCGGAGGTCGACAGGGGCCTCGCCGACTACGCGGTGCGCGAGCTTCGCGGCCGCGGCATCGACGTCCGGCTGGGAACCCGCATCGAGGAGGCTCGCGCCGACGGCTGCCGCCTGTCGACCGGCGAGGAGATCCCGACCGCAGACGATCGTCTGGACCGCCGGCGTCGCGCCGCATCCGAGCCTGCGCTCGCTCAGCCTGCCGCTCGACGACACGGGCAAGGTCGACGTCGACGACTACATGCGCGTCCACGGGCTCGACGGCGTCTGGGCGATCGGCGACTGCGCCGCCGTGCCCGACCCCGAACAAGAACCGCGGCAGGCCCGTGCCCGCCGACCGCCCAGCACGCCGTGCGCCAGGGCCAGGCGGTCGCCCACAACATCGCCGCGAGCTTGGCGTTGCGACCGGCCCGCGGCGCTTCGACTACCACGCGAAGGCGGCGTTCGTGAACCTCGGCCGCTACAAGGCGGTCGGCCAGCTCGGCAAGCAGCGCTTCCGCGGATTCCCGGCCTGGTGGCTGGCGCGCAGCTACCACATGAGCCAGATCCCCGGGGTGGCGCGCAAGATCCGCGCGGTCGCCGACTGGACCGATCGGCCTGCCGTTCGCCCGCGACGTCGCCGAGGTCGGCTCGATCGGCCATCCGCGCCCGCTCACCGACGAGGTGTACGAGCGCGGCGGCACGCACCGCCCGCTCGAATAGGCGCTCAGCCGGCGCCATACTCGGGTGCCGCCCGCTCATCGTGTTCGTCTCGTTCGGGATCGCCACGGCCATGATCGGGCGGGCCAAGGGCAGCTCGTTCTTCATCTGGTTCGCTGGTCGGAACGATGCCTGCCGGGGATCGGGATCTGTCGCGGTGATCTTCTATCGGTCAGAGGTCGACGAGCCCGAGCGTCAGTGCCCGCGCTGCGGCAACATCCAGAAGCTCTACGTGCAGGTCTGCCGCCGCTGCGGCGAGGACCTGTACCTGCCGGACCCCGCCGAGGTGCGCCACCCGCGCGCGGTGCGCGAGGGGCGTCAGGCAGCGAGGTGCGGTCTAGCGCAGCCAGGTCCTGACGATCGCGTTCGCGAAGCCGGCGCCGTAACGCATCACGGCGGGCTTCTTCGAGTGCCCGTGCAGGCGGGCGACGACCGTCACCGGCACCTCCTTCGCCGGGATGCCGCGCTTGATCGCCTCGATCATGAACTCGGAGGTGTGGAACTGCTCCTGGCGCAGCACGAGCTGCGGCAGCACGGAGGCGCGCACGGCCCGGTAGCCGTTCGAGCAGTCGGTGACCTTGGTGCGCGTGATGAACGAGACGAGGCGGTTGAAGAAGACGATGCCGAGCTCGCGCGCCCGCGTGTTCGGCTCGGCCTCGCCGAGCACGCGCGAGCCGTGCGCCATGTCGACCTCGCCCGAGAGCACCGGCTCGACCAGCCGCGGCATCTCCTCGGGCAGGTGCTGGCCGTCGGCGTCGATCGTGACGACGATCTCGGCGCCGGAGTCGGAGAGCAGCCGGTAGCCGGTCCGCAGCGCCGCGCCGCCGCCGCGGTTGATCACGTGGCGGGCGACGATGGCGCCGTGCGGCCTCGGCCGACGTCGCCGGTGCCGTCGCGCGAGCCGTCGTCGACGACGAGCACCGCGGTCGGCTGGCCGCAGACCTCGGTCGGGAGCTTCGTCGAGCACGTCGCCGATGTTGTCGGCCTCGTTGTAGGCGGGGATCAGGATCGCGACCTTGCCGCGCGAAGCGCTCCGGGTGGCCGTCGCGGCGGAAGCGCTCCCAGGCGAGGCCCTCGAGCACCGCCGGCAGCTCGCGGGTACGCGCGCGCCCTGCGCCAGCGCCCGCACCGTGAGCACGAACAGGATCAGGATCGCGAAGACGGCGACGCCGACGATCCGGGTGCCGTTCTCGCGCTCGAACGAGAAGGCCGAGAGGATCGCGTCGAGGATCTCCGTGCCGGCGACGAGCGCGAGCCCGAGCGCGAGTGCCGAGCAGGATCAGGACGTCGCCGTTGCGAAGCGAGCGCCGGCGCCAGATCGCGAACGCGCCGATCAGCGAGCGCCAGCACGAGGCCGCCGGCGCGCAGCGCGGTCAGCTCGTGCGGGAAGAGTGCGGCGATGGCACAGTGCTTCACGGGCGCAGCAGGATAGAGCCGCACGCGCGTCGACCCTGGTCCGCTACCGTTCCCGCGATGCGCATCCTGATCCTGGGCGGCGACGGGTACCTCGGGCTGGCCCACCGCGATGCGGTTCTCGGCGCGGGGCCACGACGTCTCGATCGTCGACAACTTCGCCCGCCGCCGCTGGCACACCGAGAACTCGACCGACTCGCTGACCCCGATCGCGAGCCTCGACGAGCGCATCGCCGCCTGGCAGAGAGGTCTCGGGCAACGAGATCCGCTCGTTCGTCGGCTCGATGGAGGACGCCGCGTTCGTCGACCACGTGATCGCCGACGACGCTGCCCGAGGCGATCGTCCATTACGCGCGAGCAGCCCTCGGCGCCGTATTCGATGAAGTCGCGCGAGACGGCGGTCGAGACGCAGTACACGAACGTGATCGGCACGCTCAACCTGCTGTTCGCGATCCGCGACCAGGTCCCGGACTGCCATCTCGTGAAGCTCGGGACGATGGGCGAGTACGGCACGCCCAACATCGACATCGAGGAGGGCTACATCGAGATCGAGCACAACGGCCGCAAGGACACGCTTCCGTTCCCGAAGCTCCCCGGCTCGCTCTACCACCTCTCGAAGGTCCACGACTCGCACAACATCCACTTCGCCTGCCGGATCTGGGGCCTGCGCGCGACCGACCTCAACCAGGGCGTCGTCTACGGGATCGAGACCGACGAGTCGGCGGGCGACGAGCGGCTGGTCACCCGCTTCGACTACGACGAGTACTTCGGCACGGTGCTCAACCGCTTCTGCGTCCAGGCCGTGATCGGCCACCCGCTCACCGTCTACGGCGAGGGCGGGCAGACCCGCGGCTTCCTCAACATCCGCGACACGCTCCAGTGCGTCGAGCTGGCGGTCGCCAACCCGGCCGACCTGGGCGAGTTCCGGGTCTTCAACCAGTTCACCGAGCAGTTCTCGGTCGCCGAGCTGGCCGAGCTCGTGCGCGCGAGCGCCGGCCAGCGTCGGCATCGACGTCGAGATCAAGAAGTACCCGAACCCGCGGGTCGAGGCCGAAGAGCACTACTACAACGCCACCAACACGAAGCTTCACGACCTCGGCCTCGAGCCGCACCTCTCGGCGAGGAGCTCGTGCGCTCGATGCTCGGGATCATCGAGCGCCACAGCGACCGCGTGATCGACGCGGCGATCCTGCCGACGACGCAGTGGAAGCCGGGCGAGGTGCTCGACGAGCCGAGCCGGTGGCGGAGGCCGAGCGCATGAGCGCCGACCGCAGACGGCCATCGCGGTCCGAGCACGGCGCCGAGCGCCGCGACGCTGATCCTCGACGCCACCGTCAGCGCTCCTGCGACGCGCGACGGGCTCGCGCGCCGTCACGCACCGCGCGCGTCGCGCGCGAGGCGGACGTGCCGCTTGCCGCGACCACCTACTACTTCGACTCCAAGGACGAGCTGATCTCCGAGGCCCTTGAGCGGCTCGTGGACCACGAGATCGAGCTGTCTCCAGCAGCGCGCTGATGCACTCGGCGAGACGATCATGTCGCCCGAGGCTCTGGCCGTCGCGCTCGCCGACGTCCTCACGTCGAGGGCGACGAAGACGAGCGCCGCATGGCACTGCGCCCAGTTCGAGGTATACCTGGAGGCCGCTCGGCGCCCGGCCCTGCGCGAGCCCGTCGAGCGCTGGAAGCGCGACGTTCACCCGGCTCGCCGAGGTCGGCGCTCGAACACCGCCGGTGCGGCCGAACGCGACGGAGAGACGCGCCGCGTCATGGTCGCCGCGGATCGACGGCATCCTGCATGCACGCTCTCACGCATGGCCTCGACACGGCCGGCGAGGCGGCCAGGTCGAGAGACTCGCGTGGCAACGTCTCGTGCTGACGCTTTCAAGCACAACCTGACGCCTGCGAGCTCGGCCCAGCTACCATCGGATCAATGCGCGCGGCGGACGCTCTTTGCGAAGCACTCTTGAACGAGGGGGTCGAACACGTCTTCGGCATCCCCGGCGGCGCCAACCTGCCGCCTTACGACGCGATCTACGACGCGAACTTCGACCCACATCCAGGCTCGCCACGAGCAGGGCGCCGGCCACATGGCCGAGGGCTACGCCAAGGCTTCCGGCAAGGTCGGCGTGGCGATCGCCACCTCGGGCCCCGGTGCGACCAACCTCGTAACGCCGATCGCCGACGCGATGATGGACTCGGTTCCCACCGTCTTCATCACCGGCCAGGTGCGCACCGATCTGATCGGCACCGACGGCTTCCAGGAGGCCGACGTCATCGGCATCACGCTGCCGGTCGTCAAGCACTCGCTGCTGGTCACCGACCCGCGCCAGATCCCCGACTACATCCACAAGGCCTTTCACATCGCCTCCACCGGCCGCCCGGGTCCGGTGCTCGTCGACATCCCGCAGGACCTGATCCGCGCCGACATCGACTACACGCCGCGCTGTCGGCTCGCCCGAGCTTCCCGGCTACAAGCCGCTCGACCGAGGGCAACATCAAGCAGATCCGCATCGCCGCCAAGGCGCTCGCCAACTCGAAGCGCCCCGTGATCTACGGCGGCGGCGGGATCATCAACGCCAACGCCTCGGAGGAGTTCCGCGAGTTCTGCCGCTCCGACGAGCTCCCGGTGACCCTCACCGTGATGGGCCTCGGCGCCTTCCCGGCGCCCGCACGAGCAGTGGCTCGGGATGCTCGGCATGCACGGCACCCGCACCGCCAACTACGCGATGGACGAGGCCGACCTGATCGTCTGCGTCGGCGCCCGCTTCGACGACCGCATCACCGGCAAGCTCTCCGAGTTCGCGCCGCGCGCCAAGTTCGTCCACATCGACGTCGACCCGGCCGAGATCGGCAAGAACGTGCCCGGCCCACATCCCGATCGTCGGCGACGCCAAGGACGTGCTCACGAAGCTGACCCGCGAGTACCGGGCGCTGAAGCCCGACTCGGCCCGGCTCGACGATTGGTGGAAGCGGATCCGTGACTGGCAGTCGGAGCACCCGCTTCGCTACGAGGACTCCTCGGACTCGGAAATCAAGCCGCAGTTCATGGTCGAGGCCATGTACGAGGCGACCGCGGGCGACGCGATCATCACCTCAGACGTCGGCCAGCACCAGATGTGGGCGGCGCAGTACTACCACTTCGCAAAGCCCCGCCGGTGGCTGAACTCCGGCGGCCTGGGCACGATGGGCTTCGGCCTTCCCTCGGCGATCGGCGCCAAGGTCGCCTGCCCCGACGAGACGGTCGTCGGTCTCACCGGCGACGGCTCGCTGATCATGACCTGCCAGGAGATGGCCACCGCCGCGCGCCACGACATCCCGGTGAAGATGTTCCTGATGAACAACGGCCACTTCGGCATGGTGCGCCAGTGGCAGGAGCTCTTCTGGGACAAGCGCTACAGCTCGGTCGAGATGGGCCCGAGCCCCGACTGGTCGAAGCTCGCCGAGGCGTTCGGCTGGACCGGCATGCGCTGCGACGACAAGGGCGACCTGCGCGACGCGATGAAGATCGGCGCTCGAGACCGAGGGCCCCGTGCTCCTCGACGTCCACGTCACGAAGGACGAGAACTGTTACCCGATGATCCCGGCCGGCGCTGCCGCGCGGGACATGGTGGGGTAAGGGCTGATGGGCGAGCCGGGAACACCCGATCTGGTCAAGCTCGAGGACCTTCAGGTTGGCAACGCCCTGACCGGCCGCAAGCACATCCTCAGCCTCATGGTCGAGAACAAGCCGGGCGTCCTCGCCCGGATCGCAGGCCTGTTCAGCCGCCGCGGCTTCAACATCGACACGCTCGCGGTCGGCCCCACGGAGGATCCCGGACGTCTCGCGCGTGACGCTCACGCTCGACGGCGCGGTCCACCCGATCGACCAGGTCACGAAGCAGCTTCACAAGCTCGTCAACGTGATCAAGATCCGCGACATGGAGCCCGACGGCACCGTGGCTCGCGAGATGGCGCTCTTCCGCGTCAACGCGGCGGTCGAGAACCGCGGCGAGATCATGCAGTTCGCCGAGATCTTCGACGCCAAGATCGTCGACGTCTCGCGCCGCACGCTCACGATCGAGGTCACCGGCTCGCAGGACAAGATCGACTCGTTCGAGCGCATGGTGCGCCCGCACGGCCTGATCGAGATGGCCCGCACCGGCGAGGTCGCGATCACCAAGTCGCGCCCCGACGCCTAGGACCACGCCGAAGTCGCTTCGAGGTCCCATATGTACCTCCAGGCGACACTCGAGAGAGCTCGACGAGCTCGCGCGTCGCTGGGACGGCAGCTCGCGGCGGCTCGTCGAGCGCACGGTCGCCGTCGAGCTCGCCGACCCCGTCGCCGCGGTCGCCGCTTCGCGGCTCGCCTCGGATCGCTGGTTTGCCTGGGAGGAGCCCGACCGCGGCTTTGCGCTCGCTGGGCTCGGGCACGGCCGCGCGAGGTCGTCTCGCAGGGGCCCGCGTCGCTTCGAGGACGCTGCTGCCGACTCCGCGGCGATTCTTCGCGATCGTCTGAGCGACGAGCCGCTGGGCTGCCCGCGGGCGCCGGGCCCGTCTGGACCGGCGGCTTTGCGTTCGCCGAGGGCGGCGGCGCCGAGGCGCACTGGTCGTCGCTCCCCCCGGCGCTGATGGTCTTGCCGGAGCTCTCCCTCCTGCGCGAGAGCGACCGTACCTTCGCTCACGGCTTCTGTCGTGCTTCGCCCCGGCGACGATGCCGCCGAGCGCCTTGCGGCCGATCAGCGGGCGTCTGTCGGCCCTCTCCGAGGCCGCGCTGCCCATGCTCGACCCCGCGGCGGCAGGACGCGTACGGGTCGCAAGCGCCGCAGGAGCCTTCCGCATATGAGCGCGCCGTGGCAACCGCTGTGGGCCGCATACCGGTGGCGAGCTCGACGAAGGTGGTTCTGGCGCGCGAGGTCAGCGCCGACGCGCCGCGGGCGCATGACCCGGCGGCCCTCTTCGGCGCCCTGCGCGAGCTCTTTCCCTCGTGCTACTGCTTCTGCGTCGGGCACGCCCGAGGCCGCGTTCATCGGCGCCAGCCCGGAGCTTCTGGTGCGACGTCGCGGGGCGGGTGCGCAGACGGTTGCGCTGGCGGGCTCGACCCGCCGTAGCGCGGACCCAGCGGTTGACGACCACCTCGGCGAGCAGCTTCGCCGCTCCGAGAAGAACCGGGTGGAGCACGAGATCGTCGTGCGGCGCATTTCGCGGGCGCTCAGGCCCCACTCGGTGTGGGTGGAGGCGGGCCGTGAGCCCGAGCTCATCAAGGTTGCGAATATCCAGCACCTGGCTACGCCCATCCACGCGCAGCTCGCGGATCCGCGTTCGGCGGTCGAGCTGGCAGGAATGCTTCATCCGACACCTGCGGTTGGAGGGGAACCCGGAGCCGACGCCGTAGAGGCGATCGCCGAGCTGGAGGGGATGGACCGTGGGTGGTACGCGGGGCCGGTGGGCTGGATGGACGCGGTGGAAGACGGCGAGTTCTGCGTCGCGCTGCGCTCCGCTCTTTTGCGCGACCGCACCGCGCACCTCTTTGCGGGCGCCGGCATCGTCGCCGACTCCGATCCAGAAGCCGAGCTCGCAGAGACCGAACTGAAGCTCGGGGCGATGCTTCCCCTCGTGTCCGGCTGACCTCCCGTGGGCCCATCGTCCACGCAGATCATCCGGGCCGTCGACCGTGCGCTCGTGAGCAGGACGCTCGGGATGCCGCGCCGCCTCGGGCGTGCGTACGGCGCTGCGCTCGCGAGGCTCACGCCCGATCCTGACGGAGTTGAGGCGAGCGACGCCGATTGGGGTGGCGTCAAAGGGATTGCGACCCAGCCGAGCGGCCACACGGAGGGGCCGCGGCTCGTTTATCTCCACGGTGGTGCGTACTGCTTCGGGTCTGCGAGGACGCACCGGGCGCTGACGTGCCACCTCGCTCTTGCGATGGACTGTGGAGTGTTCAGCGTCGACTATCGGTTGGCGCCGGAGAATCCGTACCCCGCTGCTCTCGAGGACGCACTGACTGCCTATCGGGCTGTTGCCTCGGGTGGCCAGGCTCCGCTACTGGCCGGCGATTCGGCGGGCGGCGGGCTCGCGCTCTCGGCGGCGATCGCCCTGCGTGATGCCGGCGAGCCAGAACAGCCGCCGGGGCTGCTTCTCATCTCGCCTCTCGTCGATCTGACCGGCTCGGGAGAGTCGCGCAGAACGAATGACCGAAAGGACGCGCTGCTTCGAAACGGCTCGCTCTCGCGAAACGGTCCGGCGTACGCAGGGGGCATCGATCTGGCCGACCCGCGCGTGTCGCCGATCAATGCAGATCTCGCCGGCCTTCCGCCAACCCTGATTCAGGCGGGAACGCACGAGTTGCTCCTCAGCGAGGGCACCGAGCTCGCCGCGCGCATGCAGGCGGCCGGAACGCCATCCGAGCTCCAGACATTCGACGGCATGTGGCACGACTTTCAGCTCCACGCGGGGATGATGCGCGAGTCCGACGAGGCGGTCGCGAAGATCGGGGTCTGGGCGAAGCCGCTACTGAGCGCCTGAGGAAAGCGCGTCGCGAACGGCTTCGCCGGCGCGCTCCATGAGCCCGGCATGAAGGGCCACGCTTGTGGAGCGATCGACCCCAACCTCGATCAAGGCATGCCCCGGGGGCGGGCTCGTGAGCTCGTGGAGGGACTCGACCCTTCGGTATCCAAGTCCGTGGACGGCCGCGAGCTTCCCGAGGTCAAAGCCCACTGGCGTGCCGAAAATTGCCTCGAACTCGTCGCGCGAAACCTGGCCTGCCTGCGGGAGGAACTCGAAGATCCCGCCGCCGTCGTTGTTGAGACAGACGATGCGGATGGGTTCTGTCGCGTGGCGAAGCAGTGCGAGGCCGTTCGAATCGTGGTGAAGGGCGAGGTCGCCCAACACGACCCACGCTGGGCGCTTCGCTGCGATTGCTGCGCCAACGGCGGAGGAGACGGTGCCATCGATTCCGTTGGCGCCGCGGTTGGACAGGAACCGGACGGCCTCGCCGGTCCCCGCCATGAACGACTCGGCGTCGCGAATTGGCATCGACGAGGCGACGAAAACCAGGTCGCCGCGAGGAGAACGCTTCCGCGAGCGCCATGTGAACCCCTGGCTCGGTCATCGTCCCAAGCCCCGTCAGCTGCGGGACGCCGGTTGCGATCGCCTCCGCTGCGGCGGTGGCTGCGCTCCGCCACGCTTCGAGGAACTGGCCGCTCTTGGGCCCCTCGATGCGGGCCGCGAGAGCGTTGGCGAGAACGGTGGGGTCGGAGCGCAGGCTGAGGCCAGCCGTGCGAGTGGGTTCGTTCCACGTCGCATGGGGGTCGACGACGAGCTGCGCGCACCCGTCGAGGCTCACCAGCCAGGTGCGAAGCGCTTTCGAAGTCGGCATGTCGCCGAAGCGAACGACCAGATCCGGAGCGAGCCCAGCGGGCTGTGAGCGTGCGATCGCGTCGTAGGGCCAGACGACCTGCGAGCGATCATGAGGCCCGAAGCGAAGCTGCGAGGTCGGCTCGGCGAGGACGGGAAATCCAGTGGACCCGGCAAGCTCGGCGATCGCAGGCCCGAGCTCGGTGTTCGTCTGCCGCCCGCAGACGATCAATCCACGTTCGGTTTCCGCGAGATCGGCGGCGACGGCGTCGAGCTCTGCCTCGGAGAGTCCGGCGGATGGGCTGTGGACTGCGCTCAGCGGCAGATCGCCGCGCCCTTCCAGGGCAAGGGGCGAGGTGGCGATCACGTCGCCCTCGCGCGGCTCGGGTCCCAGCGGGTCGCGCCACGACAGGTTCAGGTGGACTGGGCCGGGGCGAACGTCCCCAGCAGCGGATGCCACCGCGTGGCACGCGGTCGAGCGCATGTGGATGAGGCCCGCGTCGTCCGCGTCATGGGTTCCCACCTCGCAGAACCATCTGACCGCTGAGCCGTAGACCTTGACCTGGTCGATCGTCTGGCCGGCGCCCACGCCGCGCAGCTCGGGGGGCCGGTCGCTGGTGAGCACGATGAGCGGCACAGAAGCCTCAGACGCTTCGGCGACGGCGGGGTGGAGGTTGGCGGCTGCAGTGCCCGACGTGCACGCGATCGCGACGGGCATTCGGCTTTCAAGCGCTGCACCGAGAACGAAGAATCCTGCGGAGCGCTCGTCGACGATGCTCGTGGTCGCGATGCCCGGCTCACGCAGGAGTGCGAGCGCGATCGGGGTCGAGCGCGATCCGGGACAGATGACAGCCCGTTCGACTCCGCTGCGGGCCAGCTCTTCGACCAGAGCCGATGCGAGCGCGGTGTTCCGATTCGCCTGGTCCACGGGGAGGACGCTACCCCGCGCCGAGCGCGAGGCGCGCCAGGGCCTCGTCATCGAGGTCAACCCCAAGGCCGGGCCCATCCGGCAAGTGGAGCTGGTCGCCGTCGAGCTCGCACTCGCGCGATGCCACCGAGGCGCTGAACAGGCGCTGGGTCGCCAGCCCGTGGGCGAGCCCAGGATCGTTGCCGTCGGCGCGAACGATCTGCGCCGTGTGCGCCGCCGCGGCGATCCCCACAGGCCCGTCAAGGGCGCTCGAGAGGTAGGTGGGGAGGACGCGCGAGATCTGGCGGGCCGCACCGATCCCGCCGACCTTCGAGAGCTTGGCGGTTGCGTAGGCACAGGAGCGGCGCTGTACCGCGCGGTGAGCGTCAGCTTCAGAGCTGACCGACTCGTCGGCTGCAAGCGGGATCTCGACGTCCTGAGCCACCCGAGCCATGCCGCGCAGGCCGCTCACCGGCTGCTCGGCTAGCTCGATGTCGTGCGGCTCCACCAAACGCAGGACCTCAGTCGCCTCTCGAGCCGTCCATGCCTCGTTGGAGTCCACTCGGATCCGCGCCCCCGCACCAACCGTTTCGCGTACCGCGGAAACCGTCTCGGCGTCGTCGTACCCAGCGCCCAGCTTCACCTTGAAGGTCTCGAAGCCGGCGGCGGCCCAGTCTTTGGCTTGCTTCGCGACGTGGTCGGGGTCGCCCGCGGTAAGCGTTGCGTTGCAGGTGACCGGCTCGGCTTTCAGAGCTCCCAGGAGCTTCCACATCGGTATGCCCGCAGCCTTGGCAACGACGTCGAAGAGCGCGCATTCGAGCGCCGCCAGCGCTGCTCCTCCAAGGCGCCTGGGCGTCCTCAGCTCGATCAACATCGCGATCGCGAACGGCAGCGGGTCGTCCGTGGCGGGCGCCAGGTCCAACCCCGCGAGCCGGTTGCGCTGCGTCGGCGATCGAGCGCTCGATCTCCCGCAGCGGCTTGTCGCCTCGGAGCGAGAGGGCACGGCCTCGCCAAGCCCATCGAAGCCCGCGTCGGTCCGCACGCGCACCAGGACCATCTCCGCGCTCGGGTTATCGATCCGCGGGCGGTCTCGTAAGGCTGCGAGAAGGGCAGCGCGTACGCCATCGTCTCGACCCGCTCGATGCGCATGGCTCAGGCGAGCGCCAGGCCTGCTGCGAGGAGCAGGCTGAACACGCCGAGGAGCGCGCCCGTGCCAGCGAGGGCGCCGTTGAGAGCCGGCCCGTCCGTTCGGGTGCGCACCGCGGAGAGCGGCTTGAGCGCGAGGGGTGCCGAGGCAAACGAGATCAGCGTGAGGCAGGGGCCATCACCGGCGATGATCGCGATCGGCACGAGGGTGTATGCGCCGGCGAGGAGGGTGACGTAGAGCGTCCGGGTCCGCTCACGCCCCAGCCTCACCGCGAGGGTCCGCTTCCCGGCCCGCGCGTCGGTGTCGAGGTCGCGGATGTTGTTCACCACCAGGATCGCGGTCGAAAGAAAGCCCACGGACACGCTGAGGAGAACGGGCAGGGTGTCGATCTGCTCGATCTGGACGTAGTACGAGCCATTGACGGCCACCAGTCCGAAGAAAAGGAAGACGAAGAGCTCGCCCATGCCCGCGTAGCCATACGGCCTCGGGCCACCCGTGTAGAGGACGCCGGCGGCGATCGAGACGATTCCGACGGCGATGATCTCGGGGCCTGCGACGGCCGCGAGGTAGATGCCGGTGAGCGATGCGAGTCCGAACGCGATCCAGGTTGCATGAAGGACGCGCTTCGGCGCGATCAAGCCCGCGGACGTGACTCTCACAGGCCCGAGCCGGTCGGCGGTGTCGGCGCCTCGCTTGGCATCGCTGTAGTCGTTCGCGAGGTTGGTGCCGATCTGGATCAGGATTGAGCCGAGGAGCGCGGCAAGGAACGGCAGGACTTCGACGTCGCCGACGGCGTAGCCGGCTGCAGCGGTTCCCACCAGAACGGGCGCGATGGCCGCGGGCAAGGTCCGAGGCCGTGCGGCCATCGCCCAGATGCGAAGCGGCGACACGGCTATGGCCGGCGCGGGTACTTCGAGAAGTCCGGCGAGCGGCCCTCCTGAAAGGAGTTGCGGCCCTCCTGGCCCTCCTCGGACATGTAGAAGAGGAGGGTGGCGTCGTGCGAGAGCTGCTGGATTCCGGTGACGCCGTCCTCGGTGGCGTTGAAGCTCGACTTGAGGAGTCGAAGCGCGAGGGGGGAGAGCGCGTTCATCTCGCGGCACCACGCGACGGTCTCCTTTTCGAGCTCGCCCAGTGGCACCACCGCGTTCACGAGGCCCATGTCCAGCGCCTCGTCTGCCTCGTAGAGGCGACAGAGGAACCAGATCTCCTTCGCCTTCTTGACGCCGATGTTGTTGGCAAGCAGCGAGGCGCCGAACCCCCCGTCGAAGCTTCCAACGCGAGGACCCGTCTGGCCGAAGCGCGCGTTATCGGCCGCGACGGTCATGTCGCAGACGAGGTGAAGGATGTGCCCGCCGCCGACCGCGTAGCCGGCAACCATCGCGACCACCGGCTTGGGCAGGCGCCGGATCTGCACATGGAGGTCGCCCACATCCAGGCGGCCGATGCCCCTCTGGGCCACCTCGTCATCCCCGATGTAGCCGTCATCGCCGCGGATGCGTTGATCGCCGCCCGAACAGAACGCGTCTTCCCCCGCGCCGGTGAAGATGATCGAGCCCACCTCGGAGTCGTCGCGGGCGCGGTTGAAGGCGTCGCGCAGCTCGGCAAGCGTCTGCGGGCGGAAAGCATTGCGCACCTCCGGGCGGTTGATCGAGATCTTCGCGATCCCGTCGGCCTTCTCAAAAAGGAGGTCGCCGTATTCGTGGGCCGAGGCCCACTCGATCGGCGCATAGAGGGTTTCCTCGGGCGGGGCGTCTCTGTGGCGAATCGGCACGTCGGCAATTATGGCGGGGCATGCACGAAAGAAGCGACGATTGGCTGGCCCACCGGGCCGCAGCGCTGCCGGAGCGCCTGGCGCTGCGAACGAGCGAGGGGGACCTTTCCTATGGGGAGCTCGGGAGCGAGGTCGCCACGCGCTCGAGCGAGTTGCGCGAGCGAGGCACCAAGGAGGGGGACGTAATCGCCCTCGAGGCGAGGCCAAGTGCCGCGCTCGTTGTGGAGCTTCACGCCGCGTGGTCCCTGGCCGCCGCGGTTGAGCCCAGGCCTTCCTCCGCGCAACCGTCGGAGAGTGGTCGCCGTAGCGATACCTCCACGACGGCTGGCGGTGACCTGGCCGTCTTGGCGCGCCTTCATACCTCGGGAACCACCGGGGAGCCCCGTGCCGTTGATCTCACTCGTGGCAACTTCTTTGCCAGCGCCGTCGGCTCTGCGTTCGCGCTGGGCATCGATCCTGCGGATCGCTGGCTCTGCTGCCTTCCGCTTCATCACGTGGCCGGGCTCTCGATCCTCACGCGGTCGACGATCTACGGCACCGGCGTGGTCCTCCATGACCGCTTCGAGATTGACGCCGTCGCTGCATCGCTCGCCGAGGATGAGGTCTCGCTCGTCTCGCTCGTGCCAACGCAGATCGTCCGGCTGCTCGACGCCGGCGTCGATCTTTCGGCGCCGCGGGCAATCATCGCCGGGGGTGGTCCAGTGCCAGCCGAGGTCGTCGAGGAAGCGAGCGCGAAGGGGGCGACCGTCATCGAGTCCTACGGCATGACCGAGACGTGTTCGCAGATCGCTCTCGACGGGGTGCCGCTTTTGGGCTCGGAGATCCGCATCGAGGGAGGCGAGGCCCAGGTCCGCGGCCCGGTCGTGGCACCGGCGTCGGTGGGTGACGACGGCTGGCTCGCCACGGGCGACCTCGGGCATTTCGACACGGAGGGGAGGCTTGTGATCACCGGCCGCGAGAGCGACGTGATCATCACGGGCGGTGAGAACGTGATGCCGCAGAGGGTCGAGGACATACTTCGTGAACACCCCGGCGTTTCGGACGCTGCGGTGATCGGGCGGCCCGACCCCGAGTGGCAGGAAGCCGTGACGGCGGTCGTCGTCGCGGGTGATGCGATCAACCTGAGCGCGGACGAGCTTCGCGCGTGGTGCCGCGAGCGGCTCGAAGGCCACGAGGTGCCAAAACGCTTCGAATGGGCGAGTGGGCTGCCGCGAACGGCGAGCGGCAAGCTCAAGCGAGCCGATCTGCGTTAGCCCAGACGCTCCGCCAGCCACGCGACCAGCGGGGCGTAGCGGTAGTTGATTCCGCCGTGGGCGCCCTCGAAGAGCTCGAAGCGGTGGTCGATGCGGGCCTCCTCCAACTGTGTGTGGAGCATCGTCGTACCCACCTGGAGGTTGAATTCGTCCTGTAGGCCGCACTCGAGTGAGATCGCGCGCATGCCCCGCAGGTCGTCGAGATGGTCGGGGAGCATGCGGACCGGATCGACCTTAAGCCAACGCTTCCAGACGTCCCAGCGGACCGCGCCGTCCTCCATCGAAAACGGGAGCTCGGGCTCGCCGTTTTCATCCGGCGAATAGCAAGCCGCCATCGCGAGCATGTTGACCAGCGGGAACGAGCTCTCCGACAGCTTCGGCTGCTCGAGCATCCACGTCCAGAACGCCTCGACCGAGCCGTGCTCGCGCAGGGTCGTCCAAGCCGGCGCGAAGTCCGAGATGTAGCAGTGCTCGAACCCGGCGTCGCCCGAAACGTCGCCGATGCCGCCCCACAGGTCGGGCCGGAGCATGCCGAGCACGAGCGCCCCGTAGCCGCCCGAGGACTTGCCCTGAACTGCACGGCCGCCCGCCGAAGCGATGGTCGAAAAGCGGTCGTCGACGAACGGCACGACCTCGTCGCAGAGGTAGGTCATGTAGCTGCCGGTTCCCGCGGAGTCGAGGAACTGAGAGCCGCCGTAAGCCGTCCAGCAGTCAGGCATCGGCATGACCACCGGCGGGCACTCGCCTGCGACGATCAGCCGGTCCACGTCTTCGATGAAGGTCGATTGATAGGCCGTTCGGTTTCGCCACATGTCGATCTGACCCGTCATTCCCTGGATTGCCCAGACCGCCGGGTAGGGGCCATCGCCCGGCCACCCCGGCGGCGTGTACACGTAGAGCGGCCGCGATGAAGGATCGCCGAGCGGGTTGCCCTTCAGGACCTCGCTCTCGAAGTCGAGCACGTGAAGCTCGCCCGCGAGATCGCGGCCCCAAGGGTCGTGCGGAGGCGACTTGATCACGGCACGATCCCCACGACGCGGGCCGGTGCGCCGCTCGCGCCCTCGATGCGAAGCGGAAAGCACGCCATTTTGAAACCCGTCTGCGGCAGCGCGCCCAGGTTGACGAGCCGCTCGATTTGCGAGTACTCGAGGTCGGCCTGGTGCGCTTCCCAGAAGATCCCGCGCTCGCCGCGCTCATTCGCCTCGGCAGCCTGGAGGTGGAGCGGGCGGTCCCAGCCCCAGGCGTCGATGCCCATCACCCGCACGCCGCGTTCGTGCAGCCATCGCGTCGCGTCGGCCGTCACTCCCGGGCCGCGAGCGATGTAGTCGAGCTCCTCGTAGAACTCGTCGCGCCCGGTGCGGACCAGCACGATGTCGAGCGGCTTCAGCTCGTGGCCGATCCGCTCGAGCTCAGCTTCGACGTCGGCCGCGTCCACCGCCTCGCCGTCCCTCTTCGCCGTCATGTCGAGCACCACGCCGTCCGAGAAGAACCACTCCAGCGGCAGCTCGTGGATTCTCTTCGCCGGAGTCCCATCGACCTTCGAGTTGTAGTGCCAGGGTGCATCTATGTGGGTCGAGGAATGCGTGCCCATCCGCGTGATCGTCTCGTTGGCCCAGCCCTCGCCGTCGCGAAGCAGCTCGGGAGCGACCCCGAACAGCGCCTGGATCTGCGCAGCGCCGGCGGCGTGGTCCTCGAAGTCGATGTCTACCCGCAGAGCCTCGAGCAGCTCTGGCGGGCTCGGCTTGATCGGGGCGGTGAGGTCGATGAGCGGCACTCTCTGGACAGTAACCTGCCGCGCCATGCCCAACGACGGAATCTTCTACGACGCCGATGCAAGCCCCGAAGCCCTCGAAGGCAAGACGATCGCCATTCTCGGCTTCGGCTCCCAGGGCCACGCTCACGCGCTGAACCTGAAGGAATCCGGCCACAAGGTCGTCGTCGGCCTTCGCCCCGACTCATCCTCGCGCGCCAAGGCCGAAGCCGCCGGCCTCGAGGTACTCGACGTCGCCGACGCGGCATCCGCGGGTGACGTCGTGATGATCCTGCTGCCCGACGAGCGCCAGGCCGACATCTGGGAATCCGACATCAAGGACGGCATTGCCGAGGGCAACCTCCTCATGTTCGCCCACGGTTTCGCGATCAACTTCGACCAGATCCAACCGCCACCCGGAGTGGACGTTGGAATGGTCGCCCCCAAGGGGCCTGGTCACCTCGTCCGCCGCCAGTACGAGGAGGGGAGAGGCGTGCCGTGCCTGATGGCGATCCACGCCGACGAGTCCGGCACCGCGAGGGATCAGGTCCTTGCCTACGCCTCGGGCGTCGGCGGCGGTCGCGCGGGGATCATCGAGACGACCTTCAAGGACGAATGCGAGACCGACCTCTTCGGCGAGCAGGCCGTGCTTTGCGGCGGCGCCACCGAGCTGGTTCAGGCGGGCTTCGAGACCCTCGTCGACGCCGGCTACGACCCGCGTCTCGCCTATTTCGAGTGCCTCCACGAGCTGAAGCTCATCGTCGACCTCATGTACGAGAAGGGCCTTCAAGGCATGCGTTACTCGATCTCGAACACGGCCGAGTACGGCGACATGACCCGCGGCCCCCGGGTGATCACCGAAGAGACGCGTGAGGCCATGCGCCAGATCCTCAAGGAGATCCAGTCAGGCGAGTTCGCCAAGGAGTGGATCGCCGAGAACCGCGCGGGCGGCGAGAACTTCGACCGCATGCGCTCAGAGGCAAAGGACGCCAAGATCGAAACGGTCGGCGCTGACCTCCGCGGCATGATGCCCTGGATCGACCAGGGCGAGCTTTAGCGCTGCCGCACGCAGCTCCGCCGGTTCTGCTGGACAGGGAACGGCAGATCCGCGATCACTGCGGTTTCGGCGTAGTCGTTTTCGAGATCGTCGCCTGAGCCGGGCGCGAGCTTGGCTGCCGCGACGCGCAGCTTGTCGCGTGAACCACGGCGTTTCACCCAGGGCGCGATAGCAAGGAACTGGCGCTTTCGACCCGAGTATCGGCGGTAGCGCCCAGGGTCTGATTCGGGCGGAGCAGCGCGGAAGCGCCGGTTGCCGATGTAGTTGCAGCCGCCGCCGCGAGCCTTGCCGCGCTGGGCTACGGACGTCTGGCCGTCGAACACGATGTCCGCGAGGTTGCCGGTCATGAACGGCGTCACGTTGTAGTCGAAGGACACAGTGGGGTCGGAGATGTGGCGCCAGGACGAGCTCATCCACTCCAGCGGCTGCCAGCCGCCCGCGTAGCTCGCCGCCCACCGTCCCGGGTTCGCCTCGTCCTGAATCACGACGTTGGCGCCAAGCTCGTTCAGGCAACGCATGTACGTGAGGCTCACGTCCGCGCACGGATCGCCTGCGGGCGGCGGCTCGTCGATGCCGTTGCCGAACTCGAACGCTGGGAGGCTCGTGGCGATTCCCAGCCTCGCCTTCGTTCGCGGCAGGTGGACCGGCTGAAGGTTCTGAACCGCATCGGGGCCCGTCGCGGGGCCGTTCGAGATCTCGAGCTGCTCCTCGAGCTCCGTCAGCGGCACCTTGCGGTTCTCGGCCACCACGTTTCGAAGCGGCCGTGGCCCCTCTCTGCGAACGTCTCGCGGCGCCCACACGAACGCCGAGTTGTAGGCGTTGCCCTCCGTGGCGACGAAGACCGAATCGGGTTTGGGCAGATCCGGGTCTGCGAAAAGACTGACCTCGGTCGGGTCGCGCGACTCGCGAAAAGGAGCCTGCGTGTTCGAGCCGATCATGTAGACGCCGTAGCGCCGCGCCATGTCGGAGAAGACCTGCATCCAACCACGGGCAAACGTGTCCGTGGGCGCCAAAAACGCGGTCTCGACCGGCCCCGAGCCGGGGAAGCGCGTGGCGTAGCCCGCCGCTTCCGGGGCGTACTGCGTGGTGATCGTTCCCAGGGCTCCGAGAGCGCCACAGGGCACCCCTTGGGGCTCACACGAGGGCGCCGAGTCCGGATTGGCGAAGATCGCTCGCGCTTGCGCGCCCCGTGAGCCCGTCGCGATCGTTGCCAGTCCGACGTCTTCGTTGAACGCCACCACGTTCGGGCGCCCCCTGGCGAGGCGCGGCGTTACGTACTGGCGAATCATGCACTCGATCTTCGTGCGAAACGCGTCGTAGCTCTCGACGTTCGTAAGGTCCTGGCGGTACTGCATGGCGAACACGCGCGGCGCATTCGGATCGGGCGCCCTCGAGACGAGCGGCGTCAGATGGGTCGGCGCCTTCGTGGCCGCGCAGGCGGAGCGGGAGGGAGGCGGCGGGATCTTCGGCCTCGGTCCTTCGACTTGCCGGACGACGCGACGGGCGTTGAGCGGATCATTCGTGATCAGCGCATCGACTCCCGACTCGGTTGCGGCCCGCACGTCGTCATCGTCGTCGAGGGTGTAGGGCACGACCCTCAGGCCGAGTGCGTGGGCCGACCCGATGGAACCGTCCGAGACGGGGTACTGGCCGGAAACCCACTCGAAGCCGCTGGCGGCGGCAACCGCCGCCGCTCCGTCATTTGTGGGCGTCAGGCTCAGGAGTGCGGTGTCGACGTCCGGCAGCGCAGACTCGGCCACCGTCAGGTTCGGCGGCCAGAAGCTCTGGAGGATCAGGTTCGAGCGCGGAACGTCGCTCGCGGCTACCGCACCCACGACGGTCTGTGCGAACGCGTTGGTCGGGTCGAAGTCGGCGTCGGTCGGGACGTTCTTGATCTCGATCGATGCGTGTGCGCCCGAGCGCGCCAGAAACGAAAGAAGCTGGTCGAGCGTTGGGATTGGCGCCGCGCGGGAATCTCCAGGGTCGAGCGGAGTGGATTGGGCCTCGGTCCCGAGGATGTCCACGTGGCAGTTCTGCAACTGGGCGAGGGTCTTCGAATGAAGGAGCCCCGTGCAGTCGGTGGCGCGTTCCAGATCGGGGTCGTGGAAGACGACCGGAACGCCGTCGGAGGTGATCTTCACGTCGAGCTCGAGGACGAAGCCCTTCTCAGCCGCGTGGCGAAACGCAGGCATCGTGTTCTCGGGATATGTCGGGACGCCTCGCGTCACGGTCCCGCCACGGTGTGCCTGGATGTACGGCGCGGCATCTGCCGGCGGACCGGCCGCGAGCGCGAGCCACGCCGCCGCGAAACTGAACGAGGCGAACCGCCTCAAAGCTCGGCGAGCGTTTCCTCGGCCGCTCGCCGGCCAGACTCGATAGCACCGTCCATGTAGCCGTTCCACACCGTCGCGGTCTCGGTGCCGGCCCAATGCAGGCGGCCGACCGGCGCGCGCATGGCGTCCCGGTATCCCGTGAGGACGCCGGTCGGGTAGTAGCCGACGTAACAGCCGCGCGACCAAATCTCCTCGGCCCAGCTCTTCTCGACGTACTTCTTGACGCCTGTCCGTGCTTTCGAACCGAAGTACCGCTCGAACGATGCGATCACGCCTTCCTTGCGTTCGGCCTTGGAAACGAGCTCGGCCTCGCGCGCCTCCTGGCCCTCGATGAAGCCGAGGAGCACGCCGGGGCCGTCGTCGCCCGGTGGAGAGTTGTCGAAGGTGAGCTTCACCGGCCCCGTGTCGCTGGTCGCCATTCCGTTGAGCGAGGAGTCGCGCCAGAAAGGTGTGTCGTATACCGCCATGCACTTGAAGACCGTCCCCATCGGAACCCGCTGGGTCAACTGATCGCGAAGCGGCGGCAGCTTCGGCGAGTAGCGGATGCGCGAGGCGAGGGTGGGAGGGATGGCGACGATGGCCCGCTTCGCGACGTACTCGCGCCGGGCCGACTTGATCCGAACGCCCTCCTTGCCGTAATGGATCGAGCGCACGGGGCTTCGCAGCACGACGCTCTTGCCGAGTCGCTTCGCGAGCTTGATCGAGATCTGCTGCGACCCGCCAACTACTCGGCTGTCCTGCGCGCCACCCGCGGTGTCGATCAAGTGGTTGAACGAGCCCGCGGCGCGGATGTAGAAGAGGACGTGCAGGAGGGACAGGTCGCGCGGCTCGGCAGCGAAGATCGAGGCGATCGCCAGGTCCACCAGATCGCGCGCCTCGTCCGTCTGGGCATGCGCGAGCTTCCACGTCTCGAACGTCTGGCCGTCCCACTCGGCGGCATTGACTGCGCTCCATGGCGCAGCGGGGTCGATCTGCCCCGCCATCTGATCCAGCAGGGTGATGATCGTCTGGAGTTCGACGAGCGAGACAGGGTTGGCGGGCGGGATCGTGCCGGTATAGGTCTGCTTTTGAAGGGGTCCGGGGTTGGCGCCGCGGTAGTAGACGCTTGAACCCGTCACGTAGGTGGGAAATGTCTCGAGGCCAAGATCGTCGATCAGGCCGAGGGCGCGGTCCTGTGTGGGGCCGACCCATTGGCCACCAACCTCGACGACGTCGCCATGGCCGATCGAATGATTGAGCGTGCGACCTCCTACGCGGTTCCGAGCCTCTAGGACGACGAACGAACGACCCGCTTGGCGCAGTGCGTCGGCCGCGGTGAGTCCCGCGAGGCCCGCGCCGACGACGATCACGTCGACCTTCCGTGGCGCCGCTTCGGCGAGATCCGGGAGCTGCGCGGCGACGACGCCGGCACCGCTTGCAGCGGCGCCGCCGATCAGCCCCCGGCGTGTAAGTCCGCCTTTGTCCCCTGAGCGCAAGCGTGCATCATCCCGGGACTTGCCGAGAGCTGCAAGTGAGAACCGTCGACGTCAGCCCTCGGCAGGATCCGTGGTCCGCATCCGTGAGTCGCCCTCGGGCACCTGGCCGTCGCGGCCCACGTAACCCCCCTTGGCGCCGACGATTACATAGGTCGCCTCGCCCGAGCCGACGTTTTCGACCTTGCGATGTGTCGCCGCATCGACGCGAGCCATGCCCCCGGCCCCGAGCCGGTGCTTCGAGCCGTCCCCAAACTCGATCTCGATTTCGCCCGAGTGGACGAAGTAGAGCTCTTCCTGCTTGTCGTGGAAATGAAAGCCCGAGGACATCCCTTCCGGCATCGCGATCGCGTTCACGCCGAATTCCTTTACGTCCAGCTCGCGCCGGATCTTCTTGAAGCCAGGCCCGTCGCCGAGCTCGTCAAGGGTCGCCACTGCCCAGCCGTCACCGGTTTCCACGTGTTTTCTCCATTCGCTCAGACATCGCCGGAGACCCTAATACCCTCCGCCGTCCGCACGAATGGAAGCCGCTACCGCCACACGCATCCCGGACGAGCTGAAGCCGCAGGACGGCCGCTTTGGCTGCGGTCCCTCGCGCGTTCGCCCCGAGGCGCTTCAGGCGCTGGCCGAACGCTCGGATGTGATGGGCACGTCGCACCGCCAACGTGGCGTAAAAGACGTGGTCGGCAGGGTCCGAACCGGTCTCGCGGAGTTCTTCTCGCTTCCCGACGGCTACGAAATCGCCCTCGGCAACGGCGGTACGACCGCGTTCTGGGACGCCGCGGCCGCGTGTCTCGTCCGTGACCGGTCACTGCATCTCACGTATGGCGAGTTTTCGTCCAAGTTCGCGAAGGTCACAGCGGGCGCACCGTTTCTCGGCGACCCGATCGTGGTCGAGTCCGACCCGGGCGACGCACCAAAGCCAAGGGGGGATGAGGCCGCTGATGTGATTGCCTGGGCCCACAACGAGACCTCTACGGGCGTCATGGTGCCCGTCTCGCGACCCGCCGACGCCGGCGACGCGCTGGTGATGATCGATGCCACCTCCGGCGCGGCCGGCCTCCCAGTCGACCTGGCCGAGTGCGACGTCTATTACTTCGCCCCCCAGAAGGGCCTCGCTTCCGAGGGGGGACTCTGGCTCGCCGCCCTGAGTCCCACAGCCATCGAACGCATCGGCGAGCTCGATGGCATCCATGGTCGCTGGCAGCCCGAGTTCCTCTCGCTCTCGACGGCCCTCGACAACTCGCGCAAGGACCAGACCTACAACACGCTCGCCGTGGCCACACAGCTGCTCCTCGCCGACCAGGTCGAGTGGATGCTCGAACAGGGCGGCCTCGACTGGTGCGTCGAGCGGACCACCGCATCCTCCAGCCATCTCTACGGCTGGGCTGACGCATCCGACTTCGCCTCGCCCTTTGTCGCCGACCCGGCGAAGCGCTCGCTCGTGGTGGGGACCATCGACTTCGCCGACGGCGTTGACGCCACCGTGATCGCGGCGACCCTGCGCGCGAATGGCATCGTCGACACCGAGCCGTATCGAAAGCTCGGCCGCAACCAGCTTCGGATCGGGATGTTCCCCGCGATTCCCACGTCAGACGTCGAGGCGCTCACCGCCTGCATCGACTGGGTGATCGAGAACGGCGACGTTCGCCAGTGAGGGTCCTCGTCAAGGAAAAGATCGCCGAGTCGGGCGTGGACCTGCTCCGCGAGGACTTCGACGTCGAGCTCGGCCTCGACTGGGATCAAGAGACCCTGGAGGCGCGGATCGGGGAATTCGACGCGCTGATCGTCCGCTCAGCGACAAAGGTCACGGGCGACCTGATCGCCAAGGCGAACAACCTCAAGGTTGTGGGCCGTGCCGGCACCGGCGTCGACAACGTCGACCTGGCGGAGGCGACCAAGCGTGGGATCCTCGTCGTCAACGCACCCGAGTCGAACTCGGTCGCGGCTGCCGAGCACACGGTCGCGCTCGCCCTTGCGCTCGCCCGCAACATCCCTCAGGCCCACGGCGCCCTGGTCGCCGGCGAGTGGGCGCGCTCGCGCTACGGCGGCAACGAGCTCTACGGCAAGGCCCTCGGCATCATCGGTTTTGGCCGGATCGGCCAGCTCGTCGCGAGACGCGCCCAGTCGTTCGACATGGAGGTCCTCGGCTTCGACAAGTTCGTCTCCGCCGAGCGCTTCCGCGACCTCGGCGTCGAAGGCGTCGAGACCACGGAGGAGCTTTACGAGCGCGCTGACTTCATCACCATCCATCTTCCAAAGACGCCCGAAACGGTCAACTGGATCGACGCCACAGCCCTCACCCAGATGAAGGACGGCGTGCGGATCGTGAACTGCGCGCGCGGCGAGCTGATCGACCTCGAGGCCCTTGGTGCGGCGCTCGACTCCGGCAAGGTTGCAGGCGCAGCGCTCGACGTCTTCCCCGAGGAGCCGATGACCGAGCACGCGCTGTTCGGCCGCGACGATGTCGTCGTCACGCCGCACCTCGGCGCTTCGACCGCTGAAGCCCAGGACCGCGCCGGCACCGATACCGCCAAGCAGGTCAAGGCAGCTCTGGACGGCGGGGTCGTCACGAATGCCGTCAACCTCGGGGCGCCGCTACCGGAGGCCGTGGCTCCATTCGTAGGTCTTACGCGGCGGCTCGGCACCCTCGCACAAGGTCTTTCGAGTGGCGGCGTTGACCGCGTCCAGGCCGAGTTCCGTGGCCGGATCACCGAGCACGACACCCGCGTACTCGGCATTTCGGTCCTGGCCGGCGTGCTGCGCGGCCACACCGAGGAGCAGGTGAACCTCGTGAATGCCTCAGCACTCGCCGAGGAGCGCGGCATCGAGTTGACCGAGCTGACGGACGCGACCAGCGGCGACTTCACCGAGCTGATCACTGTCCGCGCGGGCTCCGGAGCTGACGAGGTCGAGGTCTCGGGTACCGGGGTCGGTCCGCGTAACGACCCCTACCTGGTCGGGGTCTGGGGCGAGGGCTTCTACATCCCGCTCGCCGACCACCTCGCGGTCTTCCGCTACACGGACCAGCCCGGCATGATCGGCCGCGTCGGCACATGCTTCGGCGAGGAGGGTGTGAACATCATCTCGGCAGCCGTCGGAGCCGAGTCGCAGGATGGCCAGGCAGTGATGGTCCTGACCACAGACGCGCCGGTTGCCCAGGAGACGATCGACCACATCCTCGAGATTGATGGCTTCTCGGACGGCCACGCCATCGACCTCTAGGTAGCCGGGTAGGGTCCGAACGTGCGCGCCATCGTGATCACGAAGCATGGGGGGCCCGACGTGCTTCGGGTCGAGGAACGTCCCGATCCGCCCGTCGGGCCGGGACAGATACGAGTTGCGACGAAGGCAGCGGGTATCAACTTCGCCGACCTCATGGCTCGATCGGGCGTCTACCCCGACGCTCCGAAGCCACCCTCGGTTGTCGGCTACGAGATCGCAGGCGAGATCGAGAGCGTGGGCGATGGCGTCGAGGGCTTCGCGGTTGGCGACCGCGTCATCGCCGGCACCAGGTTCGGCGGATACGCAGAGCTGGTCAGCGTGGATGTCGACGGGCAGGTGCTGAGGCTTTCCGACGATCTCAGCTTCGAGCAGGGCGCTGCCATCCCCGTCAACTACGCCACCGCTTACGCAGGCTTTGTGCTGATGGGCGGTCTTCGCGAGCATGACCGCGCGCTTATTCATGCTGCCGCGGGCGGCGTTGGAATCGCGGCCACGCAGATCGCGAAGGACATCGGCGCGGAGATCTTCGGCACGGCTTCCGCCTCCAAACATGACGCGATCCGCGCCCAGGGCGTCGACCACCCAATCGATTACCGGTCCGTCGACTTCGCCGATGAGGTCATGCGGATCACGAACGACGAGGGCGTAGACGTGGTTATGGACGCCGTCGGGCCTTCGAGCTTCAAGCGTTCCTACAAGGTCCTGCGCCAGGGTGGTCGCCTGATCATGTTCGGCCTCTCCGAGGTGCAGACGGGCGACAAGCGCGACCTGCCCGCGGTCCTCAAGGGGCTTGCCAGGATGCCTCTCTCGACGATGCCTTGGTGGAAGAGCCTTTCGATGATGAACGAGAACAAGGGCGTCTTCGGCCTCAACATGCTGAGCTGGTGGGACCGTGAAGGGCTCGGCCGTGCGCTCGAGCCTCTCGAAGCCGGCCTTGTCTCCGGTGCCTATAAGCCGGTCGTGGCAGAGACATTTACGTTCGACCAGGCGGCGGACGCGCATCGCTATCATCGGCGAGGGAAAGAACATCGGCAAGGTCGTTCTGGTGCCTTGACGCGCCTCGCGTGATTGCTACTCTCCGCCTACCGATGAGCTTCTCGCTCGACAACCTGGCGCTTCTCCTTCTCCTCCCCCGCTGGGGGAGCTAATCGCCGGGCGGCGCGATAGCCGCGAGCTAGCAAGGTAAATCGGTTCGTAAGCAGAAGGAGAATCTCATGGCGCCCTCAGGCCTCAACCGACAACCGGGTCCACATCTTCGACACGACCCTGCGCGACGGCGAGCAGTCACCCGGCATCTCGCTGAACACGCAGGAGAAGCTGGAGATCGCGCAGCAGCTCTCGCGGCTCGGCGTCGACGTCATCGAAGCAGGTTTCCCGATCACGTCGCCAGGTGACTTCGAAGCGGTCGAGGCGATCGCTCGCGGCGTCCATGGCCCCGTGATCTGCGGCCTGGCCCGCACTCACAAGGCGGACATCGACGCGGCGTGGAACGCGATCAAGGATTCCGAGCGCCCGCGCATCCACACGTTCGTCTCGACGTCCGACATCCACATCGAGCACCAGCTCCAGTCCACTCGCGAGGACGTCAAGGGCCAGGCGCGAGCCGCCGTCGCACTCGCCAAGTCCTACTGCGCCGATGTCGAGTTCTCGCCGATGGACGCGACCCGCGCCGATCTCGAATACACCGCTGAGGTCTGCGCGATCGCGGTGGAAGAGGGCGCGACCGTGATCAACATCCCGGACACCGTTGGCTACACGACGCCGGAGGAGTACACGGCATACCTCCGCCGCCTCTACGAACTGATCCCGAGCCTCGCTGACGTCGAGCTGTCGGTCCACTGTCATGACGACCTGGGGCTGGCCGTGGCCAACTCCTACGCCGGCGTCCTTGCGGGCGCCCGCCAGGTCGAATGTGCGGTGAACGGCCTGGGCGAGCGCGCGGGCAACTGCTCGCTGGAGGAGATCGTGATGCTGATCGAGACGCGCACGGACGAGCACGGGCTCGCGACCGGCCTGGACACCCGCGAGCTGGCTCGGACCAGCCGCATGGTCTCGCGCCTGACCGGATACGCGGTTCAGCCGAACAAGGCGATCGTGGGGCGGAACGCGTTCGCGCACGAGTCCGGGATCCATCAGGACGGCGTCCTCAAGGAGCGCACCACCTACGAGATCATGGACCCCGTCTCCGTCGGCCTCGAGTCGAACTCGATCGTGCTCGGCAAGCACTCCGGCCGCCACGCGCTGAAAGACGCTCTGGAGCAACTGGGCTTCAAGGTCGACGGTGGCGCGCTGAACCAGGCGTTCAAGCGCTTCAAGGAGATCGCGGACAAGAAGAAGCAGGTCACCGCGCTCGACCTCGAGGCGATCGTCTCCGACGAGATGCGCGAGCGGACGGACTCCTATGGTCTCGGCTGGTTCGAGGTGGAGGCCGGCTCGCGCAAGGAGCCGGTTGCACGCGTTGCCGTGCGAATGCCCTCGGGCGAGGAGTCCATCGGTGAGTCGAGCGGCGACGGCCCGATCGACGCGATCTTCGGCGCGATCCGCGCCGCGATCCCGACTGAGTGCGAGCTCCGCAGCTTCACGGTGTCCGCCGTAACCGAGGGCGAGGACGCGCTCGGCGAGGTCACCGTGATGCTCAAAGCTCATGGGCGCCTGGCTTCCGGCCAGGGCGTTGCCACGGACATCCTCGAAGCGTCGGCGCGCGCCTACGTACGCGCGCTGTCGAATGCGCTCGACGGAGCCGCGGTCCGCGAGGCCGAGGGCCTCACGGAAGACGCCGCAAGGCTTCCTGCGACACCCGGCCCGTAGAGTCCGGCGCATGACATCTCTCGAAGGACGCAAGGTCCTCATCACAGGCGCTTCGTCGGGCATCGGCGAAGCGACCGCGGAGGCGATCGTCGCCGCAGGCGGCTCGGTGGCCCTCGGCGCGCGGCGGAAGGACCGCCTCGACAAGCTTGCGTCGAAGCTGGGCGACTCGGCGCACGCGATCGAGGCCGACATCGCGGACGAGAACTCCGCGAAGGCGCTCGTGGAGGGCGCGAACGAAGCCATGGGCGGCCTCGACGGCCTGGTCAACAACGCGGGTGTGATGCTCCTCGGTCCGCTCCAGGGCGCCGATCCCGACGAGTGGCGCACGATGATCGACGTCAATCTCCTCGGCCTTCTTTACTGCACGCACTACGCGCTGCCGATCATCCGCGACGGTGGGGGAGGGGACATTGTCAATGTCTCATCCGTTGCTGGGCGCACGGCCGCCCTCGGATCCGGCGTCTACAACATGACCAAGTGGGGGGTCGTGGGTTTTTCGGAATCCCTTCGCCAGGAGGGTTCCCACATCGGCGTGCGGGTCACGTGCGTCGAGCCCGGGTTCGTCGAGACCGAGCTCCAGGGCCACAACACCAACCCGATGGTGATCGAGCGGATGGAGAAGATGAAGGAGGAGGCCGGCAAGGTGCTGGAGGCGGCGGACATCGCGAACGCGATCGTCTACGCGCTCTCGCAGCCGAAGCACGCCTCGATCAACGAGATCCTCGTGCGGCCCAGCACGACGCACTAGCCAGATGACGCTGCCGCCCGCGGTCGCCGCTTGGCGCGACCGCGGCGAGATCACGCAGTTCGAGGGCGAAGACATTTTCGTTGCGTCGGGTTTTGGAGATGGCGACCCGCTGCTGCTTCTCCACGGCTTTCCCTCGTCGTCGTTTGATTGGCGCGGAATGGTTGATCGGTTGGACGGGCGTTCGTGGCTTGCTCCCGACTTCCTTGGCTTTGGACTCTCTGCGAAGCCGCGGGTCGAGAACGACCTGCGTCGCCAGGCGGACATGGTTGAGGCTGTGCTCGCGGAGCGGGGCACGGGCCACACGGCGGTTGTGGCCCACGACATGGGCACCTCGGTCGCGAACGAACTGATGGCGCGAGACATCGACGGAAGCCTCTCGTTCGGCCTTGACGCGGTGCTCCTCTTCAACGGCTCGATGGTGATCGACGCCGCATCGCTCACCTGGGAGCAGAAGGCGCTCCTGGGGCCGGCCGGCTTCATTCTCGCTGGGCTCTCGAACCGGCTCAGCCTCAAGCGCGGTCTCGGAGCCACGTTCTCGGAGAGCCACCCGATGAGCGACGACGAGGCCCGCTACCAGTGGGCACTGATGTCCGAACGAAGTGGCCATCGGAATCTCCACCGCGCGATCACGTACGTCCGACAGCGCACTGAGCTCGCCGAGCGCTGGCACGGCGCCATCGCGAACTGGCCGGGAAATCTCGAGCTGGCATGGGGGATGGAGGATCCAGTGGCGACCGTCGCGGTCCTCGAAGCCGTCAAGGCGCTTCGGCCCTCCGTCACCGTGCACGAGCTCCCCGGCCTTGGGCACTACCCGCAGCTCGAGGACCCGGAAAGACTTGCCGCAATCATCCGCATCGTCACCTGATCGGGGCGCCAACCTAAAGAGGGTCAGACCCCATTTAGAAAGGGGCAGACAGGCGTACGTGATAACGTACAGCCGATGGACGCGGTGGCTACGGAGAACGGAGCAGCCGGCAAGCGCGTGCGCGCCCTCCGCGATTCCATGGGCCTGTCGCTCCGCGACCTCGCGGAGCGCTCGGGCGTCTCGGCGCCGATGCTCTCGCAGGTCGAACGGGGTGAAACCTCGCCCTCGCTGACGGTTGCAGGGCGCATCGCCTCCGGCCTGGAGCTGACGCTCTCCCAGCTTCTGCGTCTCGATGAGGGAGAGCACGTCGTGGTCGTGCCCGCGGGCTCGGGGCGCTCGCGCTCGCGCGACGGTCACCAGGTCGAGGAACTCACGCCGCCGCTGCCCGGACAGCGGGCCGACGTCTCGCGCCACACGCTTTCGCCGGGAGCAGCCACCGGCGGGCCTGGCGATCCGCCCATGCACGAGGCCGGCGCACGCGAGACGGCCCTGGTCATCGAGGGTGCGCTGACCCTCGTCGCCGATGGCGACACCCACGAGCTCTCCAAGGGCGACAGCGTCACCTTCGACGCCGACCTTCCACACCACTTCGAAAACCGAGGCGACGCTCCGTGTGAGTTCGTCGCCGTCGTCGCCGCTGGACTGCGGCGCTCTTAGAAAGGAACCAAGCGAATGCCGAAGACGATGTTCGAGAAGATCTGGGAGAACCACGCGGTCTCGGCGAGGGCCGATCTACATCGACCTCCACCTCGTCCATGAGGTGACCTCGCCGCAGGCGTTCGACGGCCTCCGGCTGGCGGGCCGGAGGGTGCGCCGCCCCGACCGCACCCTGGCGACCGCCGACCACAACGTGCCGACCGACGGCACTCCGACCGCCCAGATGATCGCCGACGAGCTCTCTAGAGCGCAGGTTGAGACGCTCGAAGCGAACTGCGAGGAGTTCGGCGTTCCGATCTACTCGCTCGGCTCCGAGCGGCAAGGCATCGTCCACGTGATCGGGCCCGAGCTGGGCGTGACGCAGCCGGGCATGACGATCGTCTGCGGCGACTCGCACACGTCAACCCACGGCGCATTCGGCGCGCTTGCTTTCGGCATCGGCACCTCGGAGGTCGAGCACGTCCTCGCGACGCAGACGCTGATGCAAAAGCGCCCGAAGACGATGCGCATCTCCTACTCGGGCGAGCTGGGCCACGGCGTTTCGCCAAGGACCTCATCCTCGCGACGATCGGCAAGCTCGGCACGGGCGGCATGGTCGGCCACGCGGTCGAGTACGCGGGCGAGACGATGGCGGGGCTCTCGATGGAGAACCGGATGACGATCTGCAACATGACGATCGAGGGCGGCGGCCGCGCGGGAATGATCGCCCCGGACGAGACGACTTTCGAGTGGATCGAGGGCCGCCCGGCTGCGCCCGCAGGACTTCGACGCCGCGGTCGACGCATGGCGGGCCCTTCCGACGGAGGAAGGTGCCGTCCTTCGACACCGAGGTCGAGGTGAACGCCGCCGAGATCTCGCCGATGGTCACGTGGGGCACGAATCCCGGCCAGGTCGTCCAGGTCACGGACTCAAGTGCCCGAGCCGACCGACGAAGTCGAGGAGCGCGCGCTTCAGTACATGGCGCTCAAGCCCGGCACCCCCATGCAGGACATCCCGCTGGAGCGCATCTTCATCGGGTCGTGCACGAACTCGCGGATCGGCGACCTGCGAGAAGCAGCGTCGATGGTGGAGGGCCGAAAGGTCGCCTCGTCGCTCGAAGCGATGGTCGTGCCCGGCTCGGTGCAGGTGAAGCAGCAGGCCGAGGCCGAGGGCCTCGACGAGGTCTTCCGCGCCGCCGGCTTCGACTGGCGCTCGGCGGGCTGCTCGATGTGCCTGGGGATGAACCCGGACATCCTGAGCCCGGGCGAGCGCTGCGCGTCCACCTCGAACCGCAACTTCGAGGGCCGCCAGGGCAAAGGCGGCCGCACCCACCTCGTGAGCCCGAAGATGGCGGCCGCGGCCGCGATCGAAGGCCATTTCGTCGACATCCGCGATTGGAGCTGAACTATGGACCCTGTGAACACGATCGAAGGCGCCGTCTCCGTCCTCGACCGGGCGGACGTCGACACCGACCAGATCATCCCCAAGCAGTTCCTGAAAAGGGTGGAGCGCACCGGCTTCGGCGAGTTCCTCTTCTACGACTGGCTGCGCGACGGCGAGATCGAGCTCGAACCGAACCCGATCCTCGTGGCCGGCAAGAACTTCGGCTGCGGCTCGTCGCGCGAGCACGCGCCGTGGGCGCTCGAGGACTTCGGCTTCAAGGCGATCATCGCGCCGTCGTTCGCCGACATCTTCTTCTCGAACTGCACGAAGATCGGCCTGCTTGCCGGTTGTGCTCACCGCCGAGGAGTGCAAGGCGGTCGCGGACTCCGGCTCGGCAACGGTCGACCTCGAGGCACGACCGGTCACCTGCGATGCGCGGCACATTCACGTTCGCGATCGAGGACGAGATCGGGCATCGCCTGCTGAACGGCCTCGATGACATCGGCGTGACGCTTCAGAACGAGAGCGCGATCGACGAGTTCGAGGCCGCTGGCAAGGCCGACCGCGCCCCGGTCACGACGGCGCTGTGAGATGACGATCGAGGGCGACCACCTCACGGCATCGAGCACCGAGGAATCGGCGGCTGGGACGACGCCATGAGTTCTGAAGGCCTTCGGCCTGTCGAGTGGAAGGCCGAGGAGTACGACCACCAGGCCGCCCCGCACGAGCAGTGGGCCGACGAGGTCCTCGGCCGCCTCGTTCTCCGGGGCGACGAGACTATCCTCGACGCCGGCTGCGGCACCGGCCGACTGACCCGCCGTCTCGCCGAGCGCGTTCCCGACGGCCGCGTCATCGGAGTCGACGCATCCGCCGACATGCTTACGAAGGCGCACGAGTGGCTGGGTGACGATGCGGATCTGCGCCAGGTCGATCTCACGGACTTCGACCTTGGCGGGGCGAAGGTCGACGCCGTCTACTCGAGCGCGGTCTTTCACTGGATCAGCGACCACGACGGGCTCTTTCGCTCGCTCCACAGGGTGATGGATCGAGGAGCGCAGCTCGAAGCTCAGTGCGGTGGGCAGGACAACATCGCCGAGATCGAGCGGGCGCTGGAGTCGCTTTCTGGCGACGAGCGGTTCGCGCCGTACCTGCGAACGGAGCGCCGAGCGTGGAATTACGCCTCGATCGGCGACACGGAGCTCCGTCTCGAACGCGCCGGCTTCTCCGACATCCGCGTGTGGACGCAGCCCTGGCCTGTGACTCCGCCGGACCCAATTGGGTACCTGGCGACCGTGATCCTGCCCTGGCACCTCGACCGGCTGCCTGACGAGCTCCACGAGGAATTCGTCGACGCCGTAATAGGCTCGGCGCCGAGGCCATTGGTTGTGAACTACGTCCGCTTGAACATCTCGGCACGGGCTTGAAGCGCGCGGCATCGATTCTTGTCGCATTTTTCGTCGCGCTCGCGCCGGCGCCGGTCGCGCACGCCTCGAAGGCGCCGATCAAGCACGTCTTCGTCGTCGTGTTCGAAAACAAGAACTACGAGGAGACTTTTGACCCTGGCGGCGACGCGCCATATTTCGCCAGGACGCTGCCAAAGAAGGGCGTGACGCTCGAGAACTACTACGCCACCGGGCACCTCAGCCTCGACAACTACATCTCGCTGATCTCGGGTCAGGCGCCGAACATCGAAACCCAGGCTGACTGCCAGTTTTTCTCCGAGTTCGTGCCGGCGCTTCCCGTGACCGACGGACAGTACCTCGGGCAGGGGTGCGTTTACCCCACGCCCGTAAAGACGATCGCCGACCAGCTCTCGGACGAGGGGCTCAGCTGGCGCGGCTACATGCAGGACATGGGCGAATCGTGCCGCCATCCCGCCATCGGTGCGCACGACGACACACAGTCAGCCGAGGTGGGTGATCAATACGCGACGCGCCACAACCCGTTCATGTATTTCCACTCGATCATCGACCGCCAGAAGTCTTGCGATCACCACGTCGTGGACTTCACGAAGCTTCGGGGTGATCTCAGGCACAAGCGCACGACGCCCGCGTTCTCGTTCATCACGCCCGACCTCTGCCACGACGGGCACGACGCCCCATGCGTCGATGGCAAGCCCGGCGGCCTCGTCCAGATCGACCGCTTTCTGAAGCACCGAGTCCCGAAGATCACCCGCTCCAAGGGCTTCAAGGACCACGGGTTGCTTCTCCTGACGTTCGACGAGGCGGAGGCGGAGCCCGGAGGCGATGCCGACGCGACCGCCTGCTGCAACGAGCAGCCAGGACCCAATACGCCAAACCCGGGCGGGCCGATCGTCGGCCCCGGAGGCGGGCGGATCGGCATGGTCGCGCTCTCGCCCTGCGTGAAGCCGGGCCGCGTCATCTCCACGCCCTACAACCACTACTCGACGCTCCGCACGATCGAGGACAACTTCGGACTCGGACACCTCGGCTTCGCTGGCCAAAGCGGCCTCGACACCTTCGGCGGAGAGCTTTTCAAGCATGGCAACTGCTGACGGAGCCACCAACCACATCGCCCTCCTGCCCGGCGATGGGATCGGGCCCGAGATCGTCGCGGCTGCTGTTCAGGTTCTGGACAGTGTTGGTGAGTTCACCTATGAGGAGCATCTGATCGGGGGGGCGTCCATCGACGCGCACGGGATCGCACTGACGGACCCGGTGCTGGAGGAATGCCGCAAAGCGGATGCGGTGCTCCTCGGCGCCGTGGGCGGTCCGAAGTGGGACACGACCGACCCCGACAAGCCACGGCCCGAGCAGGGGCTCCTGGGCCTGCGCAAGGGCCTCGGTCTTTTCGCCAACCTGAGGCCCGTTCGCCCCAGTCCAGCGTTGGTCGACGCCAGCCCTCTGCGGCCCGAGGTCATCCAGGGCACGGACATCCTCGTCGTGCGAGAGCTCACTGGCGGCATCTACTTCGGCGAGAAGAAGCGCGAGCGCGACCATGCCCTCGACACGTGCGTCTACTCGAGGAGCGAGATCGAGCGGATCACACGCCTTGCGTTCGAGGCGGCCGGTAAGCGCGACGGCCACGTCACCTCGGTCGACAAGGCCAACGTTCTCGAGACCTCACGCCTCTGGCGCGAAGTCGTCACCGACGTCCACACCGACTACCCCGACATCGCTCTCGACCACATGCTGGTCGACAACGCCGCGATGCAGCTCGTCTCGGGCCCGTCCCGCTTCGACGTGATCGTCACCGAGAACATGTTCGGCGACATCCTGAGCGACGAGGCCGCGATGCTCACCGGCTCGCTCGGCATGCTGCCGTCGGCGAGCCTCGGCGACGGCCCGACCGGCAAAGGTGGTCCCGGGGTCTTCGAACCGGTACATGGCTCCGCGCCGGACATCGCCGGCACGGGTACCGCGAACCCACTGGCGACCTTCCTGTCGGTCGCGATGTTGCTCCGCGACGGGATTGGGATGAGCGACGAGGCCGCGCGAGTCGAAGCCGCCGTGGACTCGGCGCTTGAGAGCGGCTTGCGGACCGCGGATCTCGCGGGTGGCGCGGAGGCCGAGGGCGTGGTGGGGACCGCGGAGATGACCTCGGCGGTGCTCGAGGCGATCTAGGCGCTTTTCTTGGTCCCTAGCCACGGATTGAGAGGTCCGGCATAATTCCTCGGCCCCGTTAACGACCGAGGAGAACCGTGGAGCAGTCTGAGTGGATCTGGATGAACGGCGAATTCGTCGCGTGGGAAGACGCCAAGGTCCACGTCCTGAGCCACGCCCTGCATTACGGCACTGGGGTCTTCGAGGGCATCCGCTGCTACGAGACAGACAAGGGCCCGGCGGTGTTCCGCCATCGCGAGCACCTCGAGCGCCTGTCCGCGTCCGCTCGGCTCTACTACCTGCCGCTCGAGTACTCGGTGGACGAGATCCGCGACGCGACGCACGAGCTGATCCGGCGCAACGGTCTCAACTCTTGTTACATCCGCCCGCTCGCGTTCCGCGGCTACGGGGAGATGGGCCTGTTCGCCAAGGACTCGCCGATCGACATGACGATCGCCGTCTGGCCCTGGGGCGCCTACCTCGGCGACGAGGGCAAGCAGAACGGAATCCGCGCCAAGGTCTCTTCGTGGCGGCGCATCTCGCCCGCGGGCCTGATCCCGCATGCCAAGGCGTCGGGCCAGTACCTGAACTCGATCCTCGCCAAGACCGAGTCCCACAACGCCGGCTACGACGAGGCCATCCTCCTCGATGAGCAGGGTCACGTCTGCGAGGGCAGCGGCGAGAACATCTTCATCGTCCGCGACGGGCAGCTCGTGACGCCTCCGCACACAGCGTCGATCCTGGATGGCATCAGCCGCCGCTCCATCATGCAGATCGCAAGCGACCTCGGCTACACGGTGGTCGAGCGCGAGATCTCGCGCTCGGAGCTCTACCTCGCCGAAGAGATGTTCCTGTGCGGCACCGCGGCCGAGCTGGTGCCCGTGCGAGAGATCGACGATCACGACCTGGGCGGACCCGGGGAGATCACGAAGGTCATCCAGGCGAAGTTCGAAGACGCCCTGCACGGGCGCGCTCAGGAATACGGCGAATGGCTGGATCTGGTCGAAACACCGAGTAAGGTGGCCACTCAGAGCTGATGAGCCTTCGTACCGGAAAGATCGACCGAATTAGCCGCGCCGCGGCCTAAGCGCCGTGGCCGCGTGGGCTCGCCCGCGCTTGCAGTTCGATCTTCTCCGTACCTTCTGAAAGGCGTAACCATCGTGACCACCGTCCAGCTCTACGACACCACTCTCCGTGACGGCATGCAAGGCCAGGGGATGTCCCTGTCCGCGGCCGAAAAGGTCCGCGTCGTCAAGGCCCTCGACCGTCTCGGGGTCCACTTCATCGAGGCCGGCTTTCCCTCTTCGAACCCGAAGGAAGAGGAACTGTTCGAGTTGCTCTCCGCCGTCGATCTCGAAAATGCGCACATCTGCGCTTTCGGCATGACCCGTCGCCGGGGGATCGCAGCGGCCGAGGACGACGCACTCCGCACCCTCGTCGGGTCGTTCGCGCCCGTCGTGACGCTCGTCGGCAAGACGTGGGGCCTCCACCTCGAGAAGGTCACCAAGGTCTCTCGCGAGGAGAACCTGGCGATGATCATGGACTCGGTCAACTTCTGCCGCGCCGAGCAAAAGCGCGTCGTCTACGACGCAGAGCACTTCTTCGACGCTTGGCGAGACGACTCGAGCTATGCGTTCGAGTGCCTCCGCGCAGCGGTGACGTCGGGCGCCGAGAACGTGACGCTCTGCGACACGAATGGCGCCAGCCTGCCGCATGAGATCGCGAGCGCAACCGCCTCGGTTGTGACCGAGCTCTCGGCCACCCATCCGGCGGTCCAGGTTGGGATCCACACTCACAACGACGCCGAGTGCGGAGTCGCCAACTCGCTCGCCGCCGTCGATGCTGGCGCCCGGATGGTTCAGGGCACGATGAACGGCCACGGCGAGCGGTGCGGCAACGCCAACCTGGTCTCGATCCTGCCGGCGCTCGAGCTGAAGCTCGGCTACGAGGTCGTCGGACCCGAGCGCCTTCGGCTCCTAACTGAGACGTCCCACTTCGTCGACGAGCTCCTGAACGTGAGCTCCGACCCCGATCAGGCCTACGTCGGGCGCAACGCATTCGCCCACAAGGGCGGGATGCACGTCGCCGGCATCCAAGCCGACGCGCGCACATTCGAGCACCTCGACCCGGGCCTCGTCGGCAACGGGCGGGACATCCTCATCTCCGAGCTGTCGGGCAAGGGGTCGGTCCTCTCCGAGGCAGAGGCGGCGGGCATCGACCTCGACGCCGACGCCGCGAAGCGCGCGCTCGACCGGGTGAAGGAGCGTGAGCATCGCGGCTACCAGTACGAAGCCGCCGACGCGTCCTTCGAGCTCCTGCTCCGCCGTGAGGCCGGCCAGTACTCCTCGCTCTTTCGCCTGGAGAGCTTTCGCGTGATCACCGAGAAGCGTGCCGATGGTCAGGTCGAGACGGAGGCGACGATCAAGATCTGGGTCGAGGGCCACCGCCACGTGCGCACAGCGGAAGGCAACGGTCCCGTGAACGCGCTCGACAAGGCACTTCGCCTGGCGATCACCGACCTCCACCCGCACCTCGCCGACATCGAGCTGACCGATTACAAGGTGCGCATCCTCGACTCACACGACGGCACGGGGGCGATAACACGCGTCCTCCTCGACAGCTCCGACGGCCAGCACTCCTGGGGCACGATCGGCGTGTCCGAGAACATCATCGAGGCTTCGTGGGAGGCGCTCGTCGACTCGCTCGAATACGCGTTCCAGCCGGCGGCCACCGCAGCCCGCAATGGCTGAGCAGATCCCACTCGCCAAGCCCGAGATCGGGGCGCGCGAGGAAGAGCTCGTGCTCGAGGTGCTGCGCTCGGGCCGGCTCTCCCTGGGACCGGTCCAGGAACGGTTCGAGCAAGAGTTCGCGACGTGGGTGGGGGTTGACGATGCGGTTGCCGTCTCTTCCGGCACTGCTGCTCTCCACCTGGGCGTCCGAGCACTCGGGTGGGGTGAAGGCGACGAGGTTCTGACGGCGCCGTTCTCGTTCGTGGCCTCGGCCAACTGCCTTCTGTACGAGAGGGCGACTCCGGTCTTCTGCGACATCGACGCGGTCACGCTCAATATCGATCCGGCGGCTGCCGAAGCCGCGGCGGGGGGAAGTACAGCCGGGATCCTCCCAGTCGACATCTTCGGCTACCCAGCCGCGTTGCCTGATCTGTGCGCCCTCGCGGAAGCGAAGGGCCTCGGCGTTCTCGAGGATGCCTGCGAGGCGCCGGGAGCCGTTGATGCAGACGGAGTCACGCTAGGCGCCCGAGGCCATCTGGCGACATTCGCCTTTTACGCGAACAAGCAGCTGACGACGGGGGAGGGCGGCATGATCATCCCGCGCTCCCCCGACGAGGCGGCTGTCCTGCGCAGCCTGCGTAATCAGGGCCGGGCGATCGACATGGACTGGCTCGACCACGACCGGCTCGGCTTCAATTACCGCATGACGGAGGTCCAGGCCGGCCTCGGCATCGCTCAAGTCGAAAGGGCCGACGACCTCCTGGCCCGGCGCGCCAGGGTCGCCGCCGCCTACGGCGAACGCCTGGGCCAGTTCGGGGGCGCGGCCGCGGGGGATGGAGATCCCGACGGGCTCGTCCTGCCGTGCGCCGATCGCGGCTCTGAGCGTCGCAGCTGGTTCGTCTACACGGTGCGCCTTCCCAAGAACGTCGACCGCGAAGCTGTCATCGCCGACCTGGCCCAGCGGGGCATCGCCTCCAAGGCGTACCTGCCGTGCATCCACCTCATGCCCCACTACCGCGAGCGCTTTGGCTTTGAGGGCGGCGAGTTCCCGGTGGCCGAGGAAGTGGCTGAACGCTCGCTCGCGCTGCCATTCTTCCCCGCTATGAGCGATGACCAGGTCGAAATTGTTGCCGAGGCCGTTGCCGAAGCCACCGGCGCGAGGGCGTGGAGCTGATGGCGCCTCTAGCCGAGACGCTGGTGGAGACTGCGACCGAGAAGACCTGCCTCCAGGCCCTCCGAGATGCCAGCGCCGAGACTGACGGACCCATGGAGCGCCACTGCGCACGCTGCTTCCTGCTCGCCGAGCAGCTCGCTTCGCAAAACAACGCCGATTTCGATCGCGAGGTGCTTCTGTGCGCGGCGTTTCTCCACGACATCGGCCTGTACGAGTCTGTCTCCGACGGCGGCGTCTACACCAAGGAGGGCGGCGAGCTGATGCGAAAGATCGCGGGCGAAGCCGGCTGGGATGAGCTTCGTGCGCGCCTCGCCGACGACACCTGTGCCCACCACCATGCACTGACCCCTCAGTGGGAGCTCGGGTCCGAGGTGGAGCTTCTGCGGCTCGCCGATCGGATCGAAGTCAGCGGCGGCCTGATCCGGTCGGGGCTGAGCCGCGCCGATGTGCGCGACATCTTTTCCAAGGCTCCGCGCTCCGGCTTTTATCCCGGTGTCGGCAAGCTGCTGGCAAAGGCGATGGTTCAGCGACCCACAACCCTGCCGCGGATCTTCCGGTAGGGCCATGGGGCGCTTCGACACCCCCCAGGATCCACTGTTCAAGCGGATCAACACGTCGGTCTGGTTCGACCAGCGTCTTTGGCCGCAGGACGTCAGCGGTCTCGTCGCCCACGCCAACGCCCTTGCACCGCGCCGGAGTCCTCGACGACGACGAGCTCGAAGCGCTTCGCTCAGGACTTGCGCAGGTGGCTTCCGAGCTAGAGGCGGCCGTCTTCGAGTTCACGGATGACGACGAAGACATCCACATGGCCATCGAGCGGCGCCTGACGGCGATCGCCGGCCCGGTCGGGGCAAGCTCCACACCGGCCGCTCGCGTAACGACCAGGTCGCAACGGATCTCGCGCTGTTCGTCCCGGGAGAGCGCCGAGCGCGCCGTCGCGCTGACCCGCCGGCTCATGGCGACGCTCCTCGCCGCCGCCGAGCGCCACGTCGACTGGCCGATGCCGGGCTACACGCACCTCCAGCGCGCCCAGCCGGTCTACCTGTCGCACCACCTCCTCGCCTATTTCTGGATGCTCGAGCGCGACGCGCATCCGCTTCGATTTCGCACGCAACTCGACGATGGCTGATGCCGCTCGGCTCGGGCGCGCTCGCGGGCCTCAACTGGGAGCTCGACCGCGCCGGGACCGCCGAGGAGCTTGGCTTCGAGCGCCCGTCGCCCAACTCGATCGACGCTGTATCCAACCGCGACTTCGCGCTCGACTACCTGTCGGCCGCGGCGATCTGCGCGGCCCACCTGTCGCGCCTTGGCTCGGAGATCGTCATCTGGTCGAGCCAGGAGTTCGGCTTTTGCGAGCCGGCCGATGACTTCGCATCCGGCTCTTCGATCATGCCGCAGAAGAAGAACCCCGACGCGGCCGAGCTCCTGCGGGGCAAGGCGCCCCGAGTAACGGCCTCGTTCTCGACCCTGGTCGGCGTGCTCCACGCGCTGCCGCTCGCCTACGCGAAGGACCTCCAGGAGGACAAGGAGGCGCTGTTCGACGCGGTGGACACGATCGAAACATGCCTCGAGGCGGCGGAGCGGATGCTCGGCGGGCATGACGTTCAACCGCGAGCGGCTGGCCGCGGCGGCCGCCGACGAGATCCTGGCCGCAACCGACGTCGCCGACCTCCTCGTCCGCAGGGGGATGCCGTTCCGCGAGGCGCATGGCGTGATCGGCAGCCTCGTCCGTAAGGCTCGTGGGAAGCGGTCGCGCCCTCTGCGAGCTGACGGCGGACGAGATCGCTGCGCGAGTCCGAGCTTCTCGACGACGAGTACTACGAGGTCCTTCGCAGGCGACCGCTGGCTCGAATCGAAGATCTCGGCCGGCGGCACCGCATCGGCGCGGATCGCCGAGCAGCTCGAGGCGGCGCGCGTGGTACTCGCGGACCCCGCGCCCGAGTGAGCGCCGATGCCAGGCGACGGAGCTGGGCGTCGCTTTCTACGACCGGCCCGTCGTCGAGGTGGCTCGGGACCTGGTCGGCTGCACGCTCATGGTCGAATGGCGTCGGCGGTGTCATCACCGAGACCGAGGCCTACCACGTCTCCGAGGCGGCCTGTCATGCGTACGTTGGCCTGACCGAGCGAACGGCGCCCCTGTACGGCCCGCCCGGGCATGCATACGTCTACCTCTCCTACGGCGTCCACAGCCTCCTGAACGCGGTCGCAGAGCCGGAGGGCGAGGCGGCCGCGGTCCTGATCCGTGCTCTCGAGCCCGTGTGGGGTCTCGACGAGATGAGGCGGCGGCGCGGCCTCGAAAGCGAGCGGCAACTGTGCTCGGGGCCGGGCAAGCTGACGCAGGCGCTGGGCATCGGGCTCGAGCTGAACCGCCGAGCGCTCACCGAGCCGCCCTTCGAGTTCAGGGCGCGCGGCGCCGATTGGAAGGCTGAGGTTGTGGGCGTCGCGCCGCGCATCGGGATCACACGTGCGATCGGAGTTGCCGTGGCGCTTCTGCGCCGTGGGTAGCCGCTTCCTGTCGCGGCCGATCCCGGACTAGTTCTTGTTCTTGTGCTTGCCGGAGATCCCGCCGGCTCCGGCGCCGGGGTCCGGCGCCGGCTCTGTCGGCTGCTCTTCGGGAGCCGCAGGCTCGGTTACCTGAGGCTCGACCGGCGTGGTCGGCTCCGGAGCCACCGGCGTCTCTGGGGGAGGAGCGGCCGTGGTTGTGTCCGGCTCCGCAGGATTCTCCTGTGCGTCCACTGACAGGTAGGCGTTCACGACGTCGGCAAAGATCAGCGCGGGGATCGTGCCGCCGTCCACTGGCGCGCCGCCGAACTCAGTCAGCATCGGCTTTCGCGACTCGGCATGGCCGACCCACACGCAGGTGGTGATGTCCGGTGTAGCGCCGCAGAACCAGGCGTCGCCGTTGTCGTCGGTGGTTCCGGTTTTGCCCCACGTCGGCTCGCCGGTCTGGGCTCGCTTGCCCGTGCCGGAGGTGACGACGCTCGTCAGGGTGGTCACGGCGGTGTCCGCGGTCTCGGGCGAGATCACCTGGTCGCGAGTCGACTCGTTGACGCCGGAGGCGCCAGTCTTGTCCTCGACCGGGCTGGAGTTCTCGTCGCCCACCGGCCCGTCCAGCACCTTCTCGATCGCCACCGGGCCGTCCTTCGAGGCGGCCATCGTCCCGCTGACCCGGTCGCCGTCCTCTTCGATCGTGTTGTATGCGTGAGCCATCTCCAGCGTGGTCACGCCCTGGTTGAGGCCGCCAAGGATCAGAGCCGGGTTGTACGGCTCATAGTGGCCACCGTTGATCGAATAGCGGTTGACCGGATCGGAGAGATCGGTGCTGGATTCCGAGCCTGCCCGCGGTCTCCGCAACCTTGTCGACGCCGACCTGGGTTCCGAGCTGGGAATAGACGGAGTTGTCGGAGAAGGTCGTGCCGGTGAAGAGCGAGACGGGGCCGAGGTAGTTGTCGCCGTAGTTGTTGACCCGGAAGAGGTCCTGAACAATCCTGAAGCCCTTGCCGTTCTTCTTCGGCGCCTTGACCTTGAACGGGATGTTCACTTGCGCCGAGTTGAAGACCTCGTCGGTGGAATGGCCCTGCTCGAGCGCGGTGACAAGCGTAAACGGCTTGAACGACGAGCCGGGCTGGCGCAAGCCGTTCGTGGCGAGGTTGAACGGCTGCTTTTCGAAGTCGTTGCCGCCGACCATCGCCAGCACGCCCGAGGTCTCGTTGTCGAGAACGACGATCGAGGAGTCGAGGCCTACGCCGATCCTGCTCGGTTGAGCGCAATGTCCTCCACCTGCTGCTGGAGGTCCAGATCGAGCGTGGATTGCACGGTAAGGCCGCCGCCGAACGCCTCGCCGGCGCCGTAGCGGTCGACGAGCTGCTGGCGGAGCCAGGAGGTGAAGTAAGGCTCTTCTGAATTGTCGGCCGGCGGCTGGATCTGCGAACCGGCGGGGGGGAGCCGAGTCTCGTAATCCGTCAGCTCCTCGGACGTGATGTAGCCCTGATCGGCCATGTTCTGAAGAACCTGGTCGCGCCGAGTTCTCGCCGCTTCCGGTTGGTCCCGCGGCGAGTAGGCGGACGGCGAGGCGATGATCCCCGCGAGCATGGCCGCTTCGTAGGGAAGGAGCTCTGAGGCGCAGTGACGGCTGGCCCTCCTCACCACAGCCCGGATGCGCGGCTCCGAAGTACGTGTGGGCCGCGGCCTCGATCCCGTACGCGCCCTCTCCGAAGTAGATCGAGTTCAGGTACTCGGTGAGGATCTTGTCCTTCGACCAATGGCGCTCGAGCTGGTAGGCGAGGGCCGCTTCGCGGAGCTTCTGCAGGATCGTCCGGTCGTCCTGCGCCGCGAGAGCGTTCTTGACGAACTGCTGCGTGATCGTGGAAGCGCCCTGCTCGGCCGAACCGGCCAGGACGTCCTGGTAGAGGGCACGGGCAATGCCCTGGAAGTCGACGCCACGGTGCTCGTAGAACCGCTGGTCCTCGATCGCGACGACGGCTTCCTTCATCACCGGCGCGATCTCGTCGGAGGAGACGAGGATGCGGCCCTCGTTGTTGGTGAGGGTGGCGAGCCGGGTGCCGTTGCGGTCGACGATCACCGAGTTCTCCGCTCGTTCGAACTGGGCGCGGTTCTCCAGCTCGGGGAGATCTCCGGCGACCGCCGTCATGATCCCGAAGACCCATGAGACGAGCGCGAGAAGTGCGAGCCCCATGACCACAAGCGCTGCGCGAAGCTTCTTCAGCTTGGGCTTGGCCGGCGCGTCAGGATCGCCGCCGCCGCGCCCGCCGGCAAGCGCCAGGAAGCGACGCCTTCCGCCCTTGCCGTCGTTGCCATCCGCGCTTTCGCGGCTGGAGGCGACCGGAAGGGCTGCGACCTGGCCTCCGTCGCCGTTCCCATTCTCGTTTGTGGCGCCGTCGCCGTTTTCCCCGTCGCGTTCGCGTTCGCGCTGTTCGGCCCTCTCGAGGGCCGTTTTGCCGCGCGTCGCGCGGCGCTCGCGCCTCTCTGCAAGGCGCTCCTTGCGTCTGTCGTTGAAGCCCATAGTTGTAGTGCTCCGGCCCGCTGCGAGACCCCACCGACTGACCGTGACTCTAGCATTGCGATCGATGTCCAAAGTGGGGTCTGAAGCCCAGGAAACGATCGAGCGGGTGCTTGCTGGCGCGGTCGATGCGCTGCCCAGCGGCCGCCTGGCCGAACAGCTCGCGGGCGACCGCCCCCTGCGCGTGAAGTTCGGCATGGACCCGACATCCCCGGACATCCACCTCGGGCACTGCGTGGTCCTTCAGAAGCTGCGCGACGTTCCAGGACCTGGGCCACACCGTCGTGCTCATCGTCGGTGACTACACGGCCCGGGTGGGTGACCCGAGCGGCAGAAGCAATCTCCGGCCGGTTCTGAGCGCCGAGGAGATCGAGCGCAATGCGCTGACCTATCAGGAGCAGGCATTCAAGGTCCTCGAACGCGACCGCACCGAGGTCCGGCACAACTCCGAATGGCTCGACATGCCAAGCGCCGAGCTCTTCGATCTCGTGCGCCGGTTCACGGTCGCCCGCCTGCTCGAGCGCGACGACTTCCAAAAGCGCATGGCGGCAGAGCAGGCGATTTCGGCCCTGGAGCTGCTCTATCCGGTGCTTCAGGGCTATGACTCGGTTGCGGTCGAGGCAGATGTCGAGATGGGCGGCTCGGATCAGACGTTCAACCTGCTGTTCGGACGGGCGGTTCAGGAGGCATATGGCCAGCCGCCGCAGTCGATACTCACCATGCCGCTCCTGGTCGGAACGGACGGGTCGCGCAAGATGTCGAAGAGCTACGGCAACTACGTGGGCGTCACGGATGAGCCGGGTGAGATGTTCGGCAAGCTGATGAGCATCCCCGACGGCCTCATGGCCGACTAGTACCTGCTGCTGCTTGGCGAAGCCTCGCCCAGCACGGCTCATCCCAACGAAGCCAAGCGGGCGCTCGGCAGAGAGCCTGGTCGCCCGGTTCCACGGAGAAGACGCCGCGACACGCGGCCGAGGAGCGCTTCGACGCGGTTCACAAGCGCGGCGAGGTGCCCGACGACATCGCCGAGATGCGCCGTGATGGCGGGAGAGTGTCCACCTGCCCGCCCTCATCGGCGAGCGCATTCGGCATGTCGTCGAGCGAGGCGAGGCGCCTGATCAAGCAGGGCGGCGTGAAGGTCGACGGCGATACCCTGGACCCGACGGCGCTCGACGTGCCGGCAGCCGAGCTCGAGGGCGTGTTTTACAGGTCGGCAAGCGGCGCTTCGCACGCCTGGCCTAGCCACGGGAAGCGCCCCTTGGCGACTCGCACGCTCAGCGCTATACTCCGCAGCCGCTTTCGGGCGGTCCGCCGTGTCCTGCAGAGTCCCTGCGCGTCCCGGCGAGCGGTGTTTGAAAACTGAGCAGCGCGCGACGGGATCCCAAATCCCGTCGTGTCCAGGTTCGACCGGTCCTTGCACCATGCAGAGGGCCAGACTGAATCAGAAAACCCCGTCATACGTGTCACCACTGTGTATAGGTGACGCGAGATGTATGACGACTCAAATGACTGGACCGGGTTGCCCTGCGGATAAATCCTCAGT
>OY968768.1:0-475000 GCA_963695215.1 uncultured bacterium | reverse complement strand
GCCGATGGTACTTGGCCCTCGCGGGCCTGGGAGAGTAGGTCGCCGCCGGTTCTTAGACAACAGCCGCCCTCCGGGGCGGCTGTTGTCGTTTCGGCCCCTAACGGCTCTGTGGCCAGGGTTAGCTGACCCGCCGCCGGGTAGAACTGCCGCATGGATATTTCAGCGATCATCGGTGCAATAGTCCTCGGGATCATCGCGGGCTTCCTTGCCCGAGCGCTGCTCCCCGGGAAGCAAAGCATGGGTTTGGTCCCCACGATCGTTCTCGGCCTCGCCGGGTCCTTCGTTGGTTACCTGATCTTCACCAAGGCTCTGGGCATCGGCGACGACGACGCCTTTGATCTCGGCGGCGTTGTCGGCGCGATCATCGGAGCGATGATTCTGCTCTTTGCATACGAGCGAATCGTCGGCTCCAATGCGCCGGCGCCCGCCGCGCACAGGGGCGGCGGCGAGCGCCGTCACCGGCGCTAGGGCTCTACGCGCGAGTCCTGATGGCACGGGGCGCGCTCTCGCGCTCCGTGCCGCAGCGACTTCCGCGGCGCGGCGTGGCGAGCGCCTCCCAGGCGGCTGTGCGGCCGTCCTGCTCGCAGCGCCTGCCGGTGCAGGGCGTTTCCGCCGCTTCGAGCGGCTCGAGTCCGTACTCGCCAAGGGTGGCGATGTCGACGACGAAGTCAATGGCGTCCATCAGGCGTGTCCTGAGGTTTTCTCTTGAATCGAACATGGGTTCGTCATATTGAGCTTTACCCCGGACGGATCCAAGTATGTGCAAGATCGTTTGCATGAATCTATGGATACCGCTTAATCAAGCGGTGCTAGCGTCGGCCTCCAAAGCTCTGCGGTGCGGGCGCGACGGCCGCGAGGGCGCCAGCTGCCGCCACGCGTGCCACCTCGCGGCACTGGCGCCGGTCGTCCGGTCTCTCGCTGGGGATCCGGCTCGATCGTGCGCACCTCGGCCTCCGGTAGATCGGGAGTCGAGAGGGGCTCCACGTGTGAGGCGAGCACGTTGATCACCCTTCCACGCCGCTCGAGCCGGCCGGTGACCTTTGCGTACGAGGCCGTGCGCACGGCAAGACGGCAGGCCTTGTAGACGGGTGGCGGAACGATGATGTTCGCCACCCCGGTCTCGTCCTCGAGCAGCATGAAGACCACGCCCTTCGCCGTTCCCGGGCGCTGGCGCGCCACCACGATTCCGGCGATTTCGACGTCACGGCGATCGGGCAGAACGATCAGGTCTGCGCTGGTGGCAAAGCCCTCGAGCTCCCCGCGGATCAGTGCCAGCGGGTGAGATCCGAGGGTCATCCCGGTTGAGGCGTAGTCGGCCACGGCGAGCTCCCATTCGTCCAGCTCTTCGAGTTGCGGCGCATCCGGTAGTGGGAGTGGGAGGGAGAGCTGCCCATGCGGCCCGGCGCCCTGGGCCACGCCCAGCCTCCACAGTGCGATCCTCCTCGCCTCGTTGCGGGCGCCTTCTGGATCTGGCTCGATCGACTCGCACGCGCCTGCCCACGCCAGGCGGGCAAGGGCGTCGTCTCGCACCCCCGAGCGCGACGCGAGCTCCGCCAGGCTCCCGTAGCTACCCGAGCGCTTTCGCTCGGCCACGATCGCCTCGGCGTCGCCGGCGCGCAGGCCGTTCACGTATCCGAGGCCGATCCTGACCACCAGGTCCTCGCCAACCGCGCAATCGACCCCGCTCGCGTTCACATCCGGCTTTTGGAGTTCGATCCCGCGCCGCTGTGCCTCGTGCACCAGCGCATCGGGCGGATAGAAGCCCATCGGCTGCTCGTTTAAGAGCGCGCACAGGAACTCCGGCCCACGGTGGACCCGAAGCCACGCCGACTGATACGCGAGAAGGCCAAATGCGGCCGCATGCGACTTGGGGAAGCCGAAGCCCGAGAACCCGCGCACCTGCTCGAACACCCTTTCTGCGACCTCCCGCGACACACCCTGCGCCACAGCGCCTTCCACGAACCTCACCTGGTGCGCGGCCATCGCCTCGTCGGAGCGCTTGCGGCTCATTGCGCGCCGCAGGCCCTCCGCTTCGCCCGCGGAGAAGCCGGCCAGCGCCATCGCCACCTGAATCACCTGGTCCTGGAAGACGATGGCGCCCAGCGTGTCGTGGAGGATCGGCTCGAGCGAGGGATGCTCGTAGGGAATCCTGTAGTCCGGGTCCTCTCGCAGGCGCGCCTTGCGATCAAGATATGGGTGCACGGCACCGCCCTGGATCGGCCCGGGGCGCACCAGCGCCACCTGCACGGTGAGGTCGTCGAGGCTCTCGGGGAGGCTCCGCGGCAGCATCTGCATCTGCGCTCGGCTCTCGATCTGAAAGACGCCGGTGGTCTCGGCCTTGCGGATCGCGTCGTAGACCTCCGGGTCGTCGAGGCGGATCCGCGAGAGGTCGAGGCGCTCTGACCGCGTGCGTGCCACCTCGTCGACGCATCGCTCGACCGCTGAGAGCATCCCGAGCCCGAGGAGATCGATCTTGAGAAAGCCGGCGTCGGCGCACGAGTCCTTGTCCCATTGCACCGTCTGGCGGCCCTCCATCGCCGCGGGAACGATCGGGCAGAGCTCGTTCAGCGGCTTGGTTGCGAGGACCATGCCGCCTGAGTGCTGGGAGGCGTGGCGAGGCAGGCCCCACGCCTGGCGAACGAGCCGGACGAGCGCCTTCCAGCGCGTGGTGTCAGCACGCCTGCCGCCGACAGCGACCTCCACGTCTGCCTCGAAGTTCTCGCCCGCCCACGCATCGGCCGAGCGCGCCACCCGCTCGATCTCGGTTGGCGGCAGCCCGAGCGCCTTCCCCAGCTCGCGGATCGCGCCGCGCACTCGGAAGGTCGGAAACGCCGCCACCAGCGCCGAGTGGTCGTGCCCGTAGCGCTCGTGAATGCGGGGGATCAGCGTCTCGCGCACGTCGCGCGGGAAGTCGAGGTCGATGTCAGGCACGTCTGACAGTTCCTCGTTGAGAAAGCGCCCCAGAAAGAGACCCGCCCTGACCGGGTCCACGTGCGAGAGCCCGGTGAGATAGCAGACCACCGAACTCACGCTGGAGCCGCGACCGCGGCCCGGCGGCAGCACGCCACGGGCCGAATCCGGGCCCCGGACTTCTCTTGCGACCTCGCGTGCCAGCTCCAAGAGATCGGCGTGAAGGCGAAAGAAGCCCGACAGGCGCAGCTTGCGGATCACGCGGAGCTCCTCGTCGAGGCGCCCACGGGCCTCCTTGCGCTCGGGCATGCCTGCGTAGCGGTCCTCGAAGCGCGCCTCGCACAGCTCCGCCAGCTCGCGATCCGCCGTCTCGTCCTCAGCGCCTGGATAGCGGTAGCCGTGGTCGCGCTTCAGGTCGAATTGCAGGCGTTCCGCTAGGCGGCCGGATTCCTCAACCGCGTCTGGATGCTCAGCAAAGCGCCGGGCCATCTCCTCAGCCGGCGCCAGCGCCGAGCGCCAGTTGCCCCGCCTCTGCGCACTCGTTTCGTCAAGTGAGCCGCCCAGCCGGATCGCCGTGAGCGCATCCTGAAGCGCCGCTCGCTTTGGGTTGTGGATATGCACGTTGCCCGTGGCGACGCACGGAACTCCAAGCCGCTCGGCGAGCCCCGCCAGCCAGCGGTTGCGCGCCAGGTCGTGGCGCCAGAGTGGGCGCTGGAGTTCGACGCGGAAGCGCTCAGGGCCGAACGCCCGCGTCAGACGTTCGCCAAGCGCCCTCGCTTCCGCAGCGTCGGCCCCCGTCGGATTGCCGCCCGCTCGAGTATGGATGCCGGCAAGGGCGCCGTCTCGTACGCATCCCGAGAGGCACACGAGCCCTTCGGCCCGCTGCTCGAGCGATTCCAGGGCGAGCGAAGGGGGGAGGGCATCCCGGCGGCCAGTGCCCTCGCGCGTGTGGGCGAACGCCTCGGTGAGGAGGAGGCACAGGTTGCGCCACCCAACCGCCGACTCAACCAGCAGCGTGAGGTGAAATTCCCGCCCCTTCGGGTTCGCAGTGGTTGCTGTTTTTGCCGCTGAGCGCGGAAAAGCGCAACCACTACCTCCCCCGTGGCGCAGGTGGACTGTGAGCTCCGTGCCCACGATCGGCCTGACGCCCAGCGGCTCGCATGCGACGGCGAACTCCATCGCTCCCCAGACACCGTCGTGGTCGGTGATCGCGAGCGCCTCGTGGCCCTGCGCGGCCGCGGCCGCGGCCAGCTCGTCCGGCGAGGACGCCCCGTCGAGGAACGAGAAACCAGAGTGGCAATGGAGCTCGACGTAAGTCATCCCATGAGGGGCTTTGCCCCGAAAGCAGCATGTGCCGGTAGGTGTGTCACGCCCGTTGCGAGAACCAGCTCTTGCCGGCGGTGAAGACCACCTCGCAACGCCCGTCGGTGAGCGCGAGCTCGAAGTAGTGGCGGCGCACCGGCTGCGGCGTCCACCACCCGTCCTCGACCAGCCACTCCTCGCGCACCGCTTCGACCTTCACGCCCGCCACTTCGAGTGGTCGCCCGCGCTCGTCCGCGCGCACCGCCACCGGCCTCGGCTGGTAGAGAAGGACGCTCACCGGTCCTCCGGGAAGGGGGTGAGCGTTGCCCAGCGCTCGGGAACATCTGCACCCGGATCGACGTCGAGCACTCGCAGCACGGCGCCCCGGCCCGCAGCGGCACGCGCATGGCGCACCGCCTCGTCCACCCGCCCGCGGCGCGCCTCGGCCTCATCCGCGGTCAGCGACGCCTGGTGCGGGGGGGCCTCGCCCAGCTCGAGGCCCCGCAGAGCCAACCGGACCGCCGGCGCGGGGAGAGCATCCAGCTTTGGCCTCAGGACGAGGAGGAGGCGCTCGCGGTTGGCGGTTGCCTGCCGGGTTGGCGCGTCGATCCGCCAGCCGCCGCCGCCCGCGAGCCGAGCCTCGATGCGCAGGCGCCTGAAGCTTCGCCCGCACCGCAGCGGGTTCGTCAGGAGGCGATCGAGGAGCAGCTCGAGCGCGCGATCGAGCTGACCCGCAGTGGCGGCCTCGTGGAGCTCGATCTCCTCACGTAGTTCCTCGCGCGGGGAGCGGGGGAGAAGCGGCGCCTCGACCCCTCGCGCCATCCGAAGCGCAACCAGGCCCGGCTCGCCGAAGCGGTCCGCCACTGCGGAGTCGGGCAGATCGGCCAGATCGCCAAGCGTCCGCACCCCCAATCGCTCGAGTGTGTCGACCAGGTTCACGCCGGTCCACTCGTCGCCAACCCGGTCGCGCAGGGCATTGATTTCGAGCGAGGCGAGATAGCTGCAAGCTTCGCGCTCGGAGATCATCGTCACCACCCTCGAGCGCCGTGGCCGGGAGCGAAGCGCCGCGTTCAGCGCGCAGAGGCGGGTTGGGCCCGCACCCAACCGCACGCCGCGGCCAAGCAGCTTCCGCGCCCGCTCAAGCGCTCGCTCCGGGCGCCCCCACAGAGCACGCAGCCCCTCGAGGGCGAAGAACGCCTCGCCCGGCCGTCGCGACTCCACAGCCGCGCCGATCCCCTCCAGGGTCGCGAGCGATGTCTCCCACGTCTCCTCGGCGCGCTGCGGGTCAGCCGGGATCAAGACGAGTTCAGGGCAACGTCCCAGCGCTTCGCCAAGTCGCATCCCGGCCGTGACGCCAAACGCCTCTGCCGCCCCCGACGCATCGCCGATCACCTGGACGCCTCCTGGCTCGGGCGAGATCGCCACCGGCCGAGCCATCATCTCGCGCCGTCCCGCCAGCGCCGCGACGAGCTGAAAGCGGGGGACAAGGGCACAAGCAATCATACGAACACATGTTCGCACAGGCGTCAAGACCTGCATCGAGCGCCCGCCATACTCCTCAGATGAACCCGCGGCGCCCAGCGACCCTTTTCCTGATCGCCCTGACCCTGGCGCTCTCGGCTTGCGGGGACGACAACAACAACACGTCCGACGCCACCATCAGCACGGCCACGACCGAAGGCGACCAAGACGACGTTCAGGTGATCCGTGACTGGTCTGAAGCCCTGACAGAGGGTGATACGAAGGCCGCCGCGGAGTTCTTCGCCCTTCCGAGCGTGGCCGAGAACGGTGTCGCGATCAAGATCGAGGCACGAGACGACGCGGTTCTCTTCAACGAATCGCTTCCCTGCGGCGCCGAACTCGAATCGACCGAAGCAGACGGCGACCTCATCACTGCGACCTTCCGGCTCGACACCCGGCCCGGCGTCGCCGAGTGCCCCGGGGACGGCGACACGGCCATGACGAGCTTCAAAATCGAGGACGGATTGATCGTCGAGTGGATCCGTGTCGTGGAGCCGGGAGACCCTCAGGCGCAGGATGCGCCGGTCCAGACGACCTGACCGTGCTGGCCTAGAGCTTCAAGGCTTTGATAGACAATGTGTACGGGAAAGAGAAACCCGTGTGTCTCAAACCAGAGGAGAATTGATGCATAGGCTTAGGTTGGTTTCGACCGCCCTTGCCGTTGGTGCCTTCTCGCTCGGACTCGCAGCGTGTGGGGACGACGAGGGAAGCGACAGCGGGGGCGGCAGCGTCGAGGGAGGCAAGGTCTCACTCGATCTCACCATCGGCGATCTCGTACCACTGACCGGTGACCTTTCCGACTTCGGAGAGCCCGGCGACAAGGCCGCACAGCTTGCGGTCTCGGAGATCAACAGCGCGATCGACGAGGTTGGAGCGGACCACACGGTCACGCTTGAGACCGAGGACGATCAGACGACGGAAGAGGGCGGCATCTCGGGCGCGCAGAAGCTCGACCAGGCTGGCGCGACCTGCATCGCAGGCTCGTGGGCGTCCAGCGTGACGATTCCCGTCGCCAAGTCCGTGGCAACCCGCAGTGAGATCACGATGATCTCGCCGGCGTCCACCAGCGATGAGATCACCGATCTCGACGACGACGGCTTCCTCAACAGGACCGCGCCGCCGGATTCGTTCCAGGGCCCGACCCTTGCCGACTTCATCGAGCAGGAGCTCGGCGGAGCCGAGGGCAATGTCGTCAACATCGGCGCTCGCAACGACCCATATGGCACCGGTCTGTCCGACACGTTCACCGCGGCCTGGGAGGCCAAGGGTGGCGAGATCGGCTCCAAGACGATCTACGAGCCGGAAGCGGCTACGTATGACTCGGAGGCCGAGGACATCGTGGCCAACAATCCCGATGCGGTCGTGATCATCGACTTCCCCGAGACCTACGCCAAGGTTGGACCGGCGCTGGTTGCCACCGGGGACTTCGATCCGTCGAAGACGTTCGTCACCGACGGACTCATCTCCGGCTCGCTCGGCGAGAACGCGGGTATCGACGCTGTTGAAGGCATCAGGGGCACCGCCCCGGGTTCGCCTGACGAGGGCGAAGCACCCAAGGCGTTCGATACGGCGTACAAGGCGTTTGATCCCACTGACGTCGATCGACAGACGTTCGATGCTCAGAACTTCGACGCCGTTGTCCTCTGCTACCTGGCAGCAGTCGCTGCCGGCTCTACGGATGGCGCCGACATCGCATCCACCGTCCGCGACGTAAGCGCCGCGCCCGGTGACCAGTACACGTTCGAGGATCTCGCCGGTGCCATCGAGGCGCTGCAAAATGGCGAGGACATCGACTACGAAGGCGCGTCCGGTCCCATCGAGATGGATGACACGGGCGATGCGACGGCCGGTGTGTACGACACCTACGAGTTCGACTCGAAGGGTCTGCCGCAGGTCGTGGGCGAAGTGCCTGTTGCGCCGAAGGTCGGCGAGTAGTCACGAGTACCCATTAGCGGCATAGCCGCGAGGAAGCGGCCGGGGCCTTTGGGCTCCGGCCGTTTTCGTTCTCTGGGACTGAAAGGCCTAAAGCCCGGCGTCGCCGACGACTGCCGACGCGTCCTTGGTGTCGTCCACGCGCGAGCCACCGCCCAGGTAGAGCTCGGCGACCTTTGGATCGGCGATGAGCTCCTTGCCGGGGCCGTTCGAAGCGCTCCTTGCCCAGGTCGAGGACGTAGCCGCGATCGGACATGGCGAGCGCGCGCGTGCGTTCTGCTCGACCATCAGGATCGTCACGCCCTCCTGCGTTGACCTCGGCGATCTTCTCGAAGATGGCGTCGACGAAAGCGGGGGCAAGGCCGGCCGACGGCTCGTCCAGGAGAAGCACGGAGGCTCTGGCATCAGCGCCTTCGCCATCGCGACCATCTGGCGCTCGCCGCCGGACATCGTGCCTGCAGCCTGCTTGCGCCGCTCCCCGAGCCGCGGGAAGAGCGCGTACATGCGGTCCATGCGCTCCTCGACCGTGCCCTCGCCGCCGGCGATGCGCGCCCAGCTCCAGGTTCTCCTGGACCGTCAGACTGGGGAAGACGTTGTCGAGCTGCGGCACGTAGCTCAGCCCTCGCCGCGTGATCTCGTGGGGCTTGAGGCCGCCGATCTCCTCGCCGCGAAGGTCACGCTCCCCTGTCGTGGCTCGAGCAGGCCGAAGACGGTCTTGATGAGAGTCGACTTGCCGGCGCCGTTGGGGCCGACGAGAGTGACGATCTCGCCGTCGTGAACCTCGAGCGTAGACGCCGTTCAGGATGTCGACCTCGGGCATGTAGCCGGCGATCACGCTGGAGGCGTTGAGAAGCGGTTTAGATGCCGCCTTGACGGGTGCTCGCGGTCGCCTCCATCAGCGGTTGGCTCGCGCGCTCTCCTTGGCGCCTGCGCCGCCGCCCAGGTACGCGTCGATGACCTTCTGGTTCGAGCGGATCTCAGCGGGCGGCCCTTCGGCGATCACCCGTCCCTCGGCCATGACGATCACCCGTCCGAGTGGTTCATGACCACTTCCATGTCGTGCTCGACGAAGAGAAACGAGACGCCGTCCTCGGAGCGCAGGCGCTCCATGTGCTCGAGAAGGCGGCGGCCCAGCGTGGGGTTGATGCCCGCCATCGGCTCGTCGAGCAGCAAAAGACGCGGGCGGGTCATCAGCGAGCGTGCAAGTTCGAGCAGCTTGCGCTGGCCGCCCGAGAGTGTGCCCGCGTACTCGTCCTGGAGCTTTCTCAGGTTGAAGCCGTCGAGGATCTCCTCGGCCTGCTTCTGGATCTCCTTCTCGCGAGTGCGTGAGGCGCTGCGGCGAATCAGGTTGTTGAAGAGCTTCTCGCCAGGCTGGTCGGCTCCCGCCAGGAGCATGTTGTCGATCACTGGCATGCGCGAGAGGGCCTTCGTGATCTGGAAGGTCCGGACCATCCCGCGGCGCGCGATGCGATGCGCCGGCTCGCGGAAGATCTCCTCACCCTGGAACCGAACGGAGCCGCGGTTGCCGCGATAGAAGCCGGTGACGACGTTGAAGCACGTGGTCTTGCCGGCTCCGTTTGGGCCGATCAGGGCGGTGATCGAGCCCCTTTCGACGTCAAACGTTGCACCGTTGACGGCGCGGATGCCGCCGAACGTCTGCACGATGCCGTTGACCTCCAGGATTGGGCCCTTGTCCGCGGCCGGCTTTGAGGCAGGGGCTTCGGTCGCGGCGGTCTCAGTCACCGAGAACCATCTCCTCGCGCTTGCCGAAGAGTCCCTGCGGGCGGAACGCCATGAGCAGGATCAGTACGAGGCCGACGATCATGAACCGGAGGGCCGCCTCCTGAGCGGCGCTGATATGCAGGTCGAGATATCGAGTCGACTCGATGAGCGTCCACAGGACGATCGCGCCCGCGGCAACCCCCCAATAGCTCGCGAGCCCGCCCAGGATCAGCACCGCGTACGCGAGGAAGGTGATCAGGGGCTCGAAGATGTTCGGGTTGAGAGACGAGAAGTAGAGGGCGAGGAGGAAGCCGCCGATCGCGCCGAAGAAGGCCGAGACGGCGAGCGACTGGAGCTTGTACGAGAAGGTGTTCTTGCCAAGGGCGCGTGCGGCATCCTCGTCCTCTCGCACGGCCCTCAGGACGCGCCCCCACGGTGTCCTCTGCATCCGGTTGAGGACAAATGCAGAGATGATCACGATGCCCCACGTCACGACCACGAGGCCGGTGAAAAGAGGCACGTCGGTCCAGCCGAGATCGTTCTCCAGAAAGCTCTCGATCGCATCTGAGACGTCGCGGAACGAGTCGTCGTAGCCGAGGAGCGGCTGGTTGCCGCCGGTGATCGAGCCAGCGTTCTGCGCGAACAGCCGCACGGCCTCGGCGGCAGCGATGGTGGCGATCGCGAAGTAGTCGGCGCGCAGCCGCAGCGATGCGAGGCCGACGAGGACGCCAAAGGCCATCGTGATCGCGATCGCGCACGGGAGGGCGAGCCAAAAGCTCATGAAGCCGTCGCCCTCAGGACCACCCGTTACGAGCACTGCCATCGAGTAACCGCCGATGGCCGCAAACCCGGCCTGCCCAAAGTTGTCGATGCCCGTGTAGCCGACGTTGATCTGAAGGCCGAGCGCAAGGACGGCATAGATGCCCGAAATCGCGAGCACGCCGATCGCGAAGTCGAGGGAGAAAAGCTGATCCCACGCGACCGCCGTTGGCAGTGTCTGGATCATTTAGACCGTCCTCGCCTTTCCGAACACGCCCTGTGGGCGCAGGATCAGGGCCAGGATCAAGACGACGAACCCGACCGCATACTTCCAGTTGGGCGGAATCGGGAGCGTGGACCACTCGATGAGTACGCCCAGGGTCAATCCCGCCGCGAGCGCCCCGAACGGGTTGCCGATGCCGCCGAGGACGACCGCCGCGAAGATCGGAAGCAGAAGCTCGAAGCCGAGCTCCGGCTTTACGTTGGAGATCGAGGCCAGCAGTACGCCGGCAAGGCCGGCGAGCGCACCGGCGAAGACCCAGGTGATCAGAACGATCCGCTCGGTGTTGATGCCGGTGGTCTCTGCGAGGTCGAGCGAGTCGGACAGCGCACGCATCTTCTTCCCGAGAAGCGTGAACTGGAGCATCAACCCGGTCGCGACAAGAACCGCAACGCCCACCACGAGCGCGAGGAGCTGAGTGTCGCGGATGCGAACCGTCGTGACCAGGAGATTGAGGTCCCGCGCCGCCGAGCGGTCGACGTCGAGCACCCGGACCTCGCTTCCGGCGACGAACTGAATGCCGGAGCGCAGAACGAGTGCAAGCCCGATCGACATCAGGACGAGTTGGAGAAAGCCCGCTCCCTTCGCGCGCATCGGACCCCACATGGTGAGCTCGAAGAAGAGCCCGAGAACCGCCGTCGCAGCCATCGCCCCGAGGATCCCCACGACGAGGGGCAGTGTCCAGCGTGACGTTGAGATAGAGCGCGATGTAGGCGCCGAACGTCAGGAAGTCGCCGTGGGCGAAGTTGTCGAGCTTCAGGATCCCGTAGACGAGAGTGAGTCCGATCGGCGCCCAGGGCGATGTATGAGCCCGTGACGAGTCCGAACACCGTGCGCTGGGCAACGTCCTCGAAGCCCTCGCCGATGACCGACAGGATCGCCACGATGACAAGGACGATGGCGAGCGCGACCTATGCGGGGTTGCCGTTGTCCATCCCGGTGCGAGCCGCTCAGGTCCTCTCCGCGTCATCCATGTCCGCGTTAGTCGCTCCAGCCTCCATCCGCTCGCGATCCTATGCCTTACCGAGGCAGGACGGCGCCTCGAGCTTGCGCCGCACCGCTTCGATCACGGCGTCCGTGAACTCGGTGGTGCCGGCGTGGCCGCCGAAGTCGGAGGTTCGGGTGCCGGCAGCGACGGTTTCCGCACGCCTTCGTAGACCGCGCGCGATTGCTCCTCGGCGCCGGCGTGGTGAAGGAGGGCGGCGATCGCGAGGATCATCGCCATCGGGTTCGCCACGTCCTTCCCCAGCAGGGCCGGAGCGGTGCCGTGTGGCGCTTCGGCCATGGCCACCGAGGGCTTGAGATCACCGTCGAGCGCGAGGAGAATGGACTCCGCTCCCGCGATCGAGCCGAACATCGGAAGCACGAGGTCGGACAGGAGGTCGCCATCGCGGTTGAGGCAGGGAATTACCAGCGGCTCGTCGGCGGCGCCCGTAATGAGGCCGGCGAGCGTCGCGTCGATCAGGACGGGCTGGTAACCCGTGTCGGGATGGCGCTCTGCCGCCGCGTCCATCTCCTCTTTCAGCATGCCCTCGTAGACCGGGCTCACGGTCCACTTCGGGCCGCCGTAAACCCGGCCGCCGAGGCGTTCCGCTTCGCGAAACGCGTATTCGGCGACCGCCTCGCAGTCGGAGCGCTGGATCCTCTCGGTTCGGAGGGCAATCTCGTCCGAGCCGTCCTCCTCGCGCCATTGCTTGGCTCCATAGGCATCGCCCACCGCCATACGGCAGACGGAGATGGGGTGATGAACGCCCGCGATGGGCGTGACGCCGGGAATCCGGCGGCCCGTGCGCACGATGACCTTGCCGTCGATCTCTTCGCGAAGGATGCGGTTCGGGCTGCCGACGTCGTCTGCGCCCTCCGGGGTGATTGTCGCCGCCTTTAGGCCAAAGCCGGTTTCGACCATACGCTTGGCCGCCTCGGAGACGACCTCGTTTCCCGTCTCGCGGCGGCTGCCGAGCGAGAGGTCGTAGCGCTCAACCTCAACGGGAATCCCGAGGAGGTCCGAATCGAGCAGGCGCAATGACTGCTCCAGGAGCTCTTGGCCCGTTTCGTCCCCATCGAGCGCAACAATCTGGATCGCCTCCATGAATCGCGACGCTACCCAATCAACGGCGCCTGAGACATGCACGTGGTGCGGCGCCGAAGTCGAGGCGTCGGACGGCTTCCGCGCCTACGAGCCGGCGGGGGAGAGGCGAGCAGTGTTCTGTCGCCTCGAGCACGCCGTGCCGTGGGGCATTCGTGGCGCCCGGTGGGACCCGGGAGATCTCACCGAGCCGGAGGGGACGGACAGTCCCAAGCACTGCTCAGCGTGCGAGGAGGAGCTGAGCGAGGCGCACGTGCTGCTGGTGCGTCACCGCGGCGAGCACCGCATAGCCGACGGCTTCTGCTCAGCCGACCACATGGTGGAGTGGGCCAAGTCGGGCGGCCGCTGGGCGCCGTAGCGGTCCGAAGAGTCAGGCGGATGAGTCGCTCAGCGGGATCCACCCGCTGCAGATGATCCTGAGCCAGCCGATGCGCCCATCATCGCTCCCGGACGTAGGCCTGTTGCTCGAAGACGTTCGGGCCGCCGCCGTCGCTGATGCGAACGAGCCAGCCCACCCGCATGGTCCCCCCGATCGCCACTGGTTGCGTGGTCTCGATTCCACTGATGTCCTCATCCGGGTTCTCGAACCACTCCCTCAGGACCGCCTCGACGCCGTCCCGGCCCTCGGCTTCCCATACGCGGTTGGGCGTCATCGCACGGAAGTCGATCTCGGGATGGAGCAGCGCCACCGCTCGGGTGATGTCCTCGGCAGCGATCGCGTCCATGAGTGCGTTCGCGACGCTGGTCTCGGTAGTCGTCATGAAGAGGAGTCTCTCACGCGCAACGCTCGAGCGAGCCCGATGGATCGAGGCTCAGCGCTGGTCGCGGGCGCACTCGATGCAGAGCGCGCTCTCGGGCGCGGCGTGGAGGCGGCCCGGCGCAATCGGCTTGCCGCAGCTGTCGCAGGCGCCGTACGTGCCGTCTTCCAGCTTGGCGAGCGCTCGCTCGGTGCGCTCCTTGATCGTTTGAAGTTCGTTGGCTATGCCCACGTCGTTGAAACGGCCAATCGCCTGGGTCGTTCCGTCGCCCACGCGCTTGCCGAATCCAATTGCCGCGCCTGCCTCCGGCGGCCTGGTGAGCTCGTCGATCTGCGGGGCAATCTCGGCCAGCTTCGCGCGCAGACGCATTGCGATCTCCTCGAGGTCGAGCTCTGATTCCATGCCACCATCCTCGCAGGGCTCCGTCACCGCGTGCGAGATAGGGTTCGCGATCGTGAGCACCGAGATGCCACCCGAGCCACGCCCGAGCTTTTCAACACACGTCCTCGCGCAGATGATCCCGCGTGCCGCCTATATGGGAATCGAGGTGGTCGAGCTGCGGCCCGGCTACGTCAAGTCGAAGACGCCGATTCGAGGGCAACGGGAACCACATCGGCACGATGTACGCGGGCGTGCTGTTCACCGCAGCCGAGCTCCTGGGCGGCGCGATCGCGCTCTCCACCTTCGACATGACGAAGTTCTACCCCGTTGTCAAGGGCCTCTCGATCAACTTCCGCAGGCCCGCTACGGGCGCCGTCTACGCCGAGGCGTCGATGTCTGACGAGCTTGTCTCCGAGCTGAGCGAGAAGGCGGCCGCCGACGGCAAGGCCGAGTTCATCTTCGAGACAGACTCTGACCGACGAGTCGGGCGAGGTCGTCGCGACCACCGAGGGCACGTACCAGCTCCGCGCCCACGGCGGCTGAGCGCGCGCTACTCGTACTGAAGCGCTTCGATGACGTCGAGCCGCGACGCGCGGCGCGCTGGACGAATCGCGGCGAGCACGCCCAGGATGAGGGCCGCGATCAGCACGATGAACGGCAGCGAGATCGGGATCGACAGCTCCAGGCCCTCGTCGTTCAGCGCCTGCACTCGCCGCGACCGCCAGACCAAGGCCGACGACGGCGCCGACAATCGTGCCCAGCAGGGCGTTGATCACCGACTCGTAGCGGACGATCCGCCGCACCTGGCTGCGCGAGGTGCCGATGGCGCGCAGCATCCCGAGTTCCCGCGTGCGCTCGAGGATGGTGAGCGCAAGGGTGTTGACGACGCCGAAGATCGAGATGATCACCGACAGACCCAGCAGGACGTAGATCAGCTCTACGAGCTGGTCGAGCTGGGACTCCTGGTCCTTCTTGATCTCAGCCTGATCGCGAGTCTCGGTGTCCGGGAAGCGGTCCTCGAGGAACGCGTCTACGCTCTCGCGGGTCGCGTCAGGATCCGCCCCCTCGGCGTAGTCCATGAGGATGGTCGCGTCGAAGTCGGCTCCCAGGTCGTCGCGCATGCTTTCCCGCGTGATGGCGAGCGACTCGACGATGAGTCCGGCGTCGTCGTTCGACGAGGCCGACGATCTCGACTGCAGACTCGCCCGCCATCCGGCCCGACGAGCGTCAGCGTGTCCCCGACGGAGGCTCCATTCGTCCTCGGCCCAGCCCGCTTCGGCGATCGCCTCGCCGGATTGCAAGTTCGGCAAGCGTCTCGTCGTCGCCCTCGGTCCAGTCGAGGTTGAACACCTGTGACGCAGGCTCGGGCTCCAGGCCGCTGACGAACTCGTCGTCGTCCACCTCGACGACGCGGGCAGTCAGGTTCGCGGTCGGCGCGACCACGCCGATCCCGTCGATCTCCACGACCTCCTCGGAGATCCGCGACGGGATAGGGGAGAAGCCGTCCTTGTTCAGGATCGCGAGGTCGCCGGCGAGCTGCTCATCGATCGCGTTGCCGAGGGACGCTTTCACCGAGGAGGAGAAGACGCCGACGAACACGATCAACGCGACGCCGATCATCAGAGCGGCAGCGGTCGTAGCCGTGCGCTGCGGCTCGCGCTTGGCGTTCTCCCGGGCAAGGCGACCGGTGACTCCACGGAGCTTCTCGATCGGATAGCCGATGGCCCCCACGAGGGGTGGGACGAACCGCCCACCGAGCATCGCGAGCGCGATGAACAAGAGGACGAGACCACCGCCCATCTGCGAGAGCGCGGCGCCTTCCTCGTCGGCAACGAAGAGGCCGAGTCCCAGAAGCGCCAGCGCCAGGATGAGCAGGACGGCGGCGATGATGGTTCGGATCCGCGAGGAGCGCTCCGCGATCTCGGTCGCCCCGCCGGTCTCGCGCAGCGCTTCGAGTGGAGCGACCCGCGTCGCCCTCACGGCGGGGATGAGCGCCGAGACCAACGTGGCGCCCATGCCGACCAGAACGGGAATGACGACGGATTGAGTCGTCAGCTTGAGGCCGGTCACCGGCAGCTCGAAGCCGCTCGCCTCGAACATCAGCTTGACGATCTGGACGAAGCCGTAGCCGCCGGCGATCCCGAGCGCCGACGCGAGCAGCCCGATCACGCGTCGCCTCCGCGATCACCGCACCCAGCACCTGCCGCGACGACGCGCCGAGGGTTCGCAGCATCGCGAACTCGCGTGTCCGCTGGACGACGGTGATCGAGAAGGTGTTGAAGATCAGGAAGCCGCCGACGAAGACCGAGATCCCGGCGAAGACGAGGAGCGCTGTCGTGAGGAAGCCGAAGCCCTCGGTGATGTCGCCCGCAGTCCTCCGTCAGCCGTCTCCGTAGCCCGTGCTGCACGTCGAACCTCGGGCCGACCGCCTGCCTCGATCCGGCGGCGAGCTCCTCCGGCGTTGTTCCTTCCTGCCGCAGCGACGTCGATCTCGTCGAAGCGGCCCTCCTTGCCGGTCAGCCGCTGCGCCTCCGCCAGCGTGAACTGAGCGAGGCTCGCGCCAAGCGACGTGTCGCCGGAGCCGAACTGCGTCGATGCCGACCAGCGTTAGTCGCGGGCGCCCGCGGCGCCGGTGATCGGTGATCGTGTCGCCGATCTCGAAGTCCTCAGTCCTCGGCGGAGTCCTTGTCGATCGCGACCTCGTCCGAGCGTCCGGCTCCGCCCGTCGACGATCGTCAGCGCGTTGAACTGCGTCGTCCTCGCCGTCGAGAGCGCAATGTGGGGAGGGCCGCCCCGGGAGGCCCGATGCGCTCGCCGTCGTCCCGAGAATCGAGATGCGCGTGTCGGCGATGACCCCTTCGGCCGACGTCCACGCCATCGACGCTCTGGACCGGCTCCAGGGCCGCGCTTCGAATCCCGGCTGCGGCCCCTGCTCAAACGGATCCTCGACCGCCTCCGCGTCGCGGACGGTCACATCGACGCCCGCGTTGACCTCGCCGAACAGGTTGTCGAACGACCGGTTGACCGACTCGTTGATGAGCAGCGTGCCGGACGACCATCGCGACGCCGAAAAACACGGACAAGGCCGTCGAGACGGCGCGGAACTTGCGGGCGAAGAGATTGCGTATCGGCGAGGCCGAACACGGGCGCCTAGACCGAGCGCATCAGCTCGAGGACCTGGTCCTCGCCGGTGACCGGTCGTGTCGGTCGAGCGACCTTGCCGTCGACGAGGAGCACCACCCGGTCCGCGTAGGACGCAACGCGTGGATCGTGCGTGACGATCACGACGGTCCGCCCCAGCTCGTCGACCGAGCGGCGAAGCAGCTCGAGCACCTGGGCGGACGAGGACGAGTCGAGGTTGCCCGTCGGCTCGTCCGCGAAGACAACCGCGGGCTTTGAGATCAGCGCCCGGGCAACGGCGACGCGCTGCTGCTGGCCGCCGGAGAGCTCCGCGGGGCGGTGCCTGCGCCGGTCGGCGATGCCGACGGTCTGAGCAGCTGCCAGCCATTCCGGATCGGCGTCTCCGGCCCGCGATCCGCATCGGCAGGGTCACGTTCTCCTCGGCCGTAGAGGACCGGGATCAGGTTGAAGAACTGGAAGATGAAGCCGAGCTTGTCGCGGCGAAGCTCGGTCAGCTTCGTGTCCTTGAGCGTCCGTGATCTCCGTGCCTCCACCCAGGCCTTGCCGCCGGTCGGCCGGTCGAGGCCGGCCAGGACGTGCATCAAGCGTCGACTTGCCCGAGCCCGACGGCCCGACGATCGACGTCAGCTGCCCGCGGGGGAACTCGAGGCGAGACGCCGTCAACGGCGAGGACAGATGCCTCGCCCTCGCCATAGCGGCTTGCTGAGTCTCTCGCACCGATCGCGGGCCAGTGGCTGGATTGGACGGGCTCATGTCCTCTTTGGGCTCACCCAGGATTGCTCGTCCTTCGCTCCTTTTCGTTAGGCGTCAGCCCCCGTCGTCTTCTCCGGCTTGCGGCCTCTGACCGCTCTTCTTCGGGACTTCGGGATCCGACGGCGAAGCCGTCGATCAGCTCCGCCACCTCTTCGGGCTTCTCGACCTGCGGGGCGTGGCCGGCGCCCTCGATCAGCTCGCGTCTTGACGCCGGGGACGTCCTGCGTAGCCCTCGATCGGAGCCTCGGCGTCGAAGATCTGGTCCTCGGCGCCGAAGATCACCATCAGCGGCACCGGCGTCTGCTTGAAGCGCTCGTCCAGCGGCAGCTCTCCGTCGTGAAGTCGTCTGTCTCGGCGTGGGCCGCTGTCGTAGGACGTGTAGGTCATCGCGCGGAAGTCGTCCACGGGCTGGTCCTCGTTGTCGAAGCCCTCAGCCATGTCGAAGCCGGGCGCGAACGCCTCCTTAGACTGGTCGCGAACCGCGAAGTCAGGAGCGAGGCGCCACCTCGCCTGTCCGATGACGGGCACGTATAGCCGAGCTTGGCGAGGAAGGGGAGCCCGTCGCCGAAGTCTCGACGTGTTGGGAGCCATGTCGATCAGCACCGCCCGGTCCACGAGCTGGCTCGCCTGCTCGGCCAGCGACGCCGCGACTGCTCCCGCCCATCGAGTTGCCGGCGACCATCGCGCCCTGCGACGTCCAGCTGGTTGAGCGCCTCGGCGACGGTCGAGGCCTGCTCGGGTATCGAGTAACCGGATTCGGGCTTCTCCGAGCCGCCGAAACCCAGGAGGTCGATGCGGATCACCCGGTGGTCCTCTGCCAGGAGCGGCTCGATCGCGTCGAACCAGTGAAGCGAGCCGCGTAGCCGTGGAGGAGGACGATCGGCTGCCCGTCGGCTTCGCCCGAGTCGGTCACCTGGACGTCGCCCGACGAGAGCGCCAGGATCTGGCCGCCCTCGACCGTTGACTCGGCCTCCTTCGTCTGGCTCGACGTCGTGACCGCGTTCACGGCCAGCAGCACGGCGAGCACGGAACGCGAGAACGCCCAGCGTGACTTCCACCGGCCGCTTCACGCAGCTACTCCTCGCTCGTCTCGCGCGGCCCGAGGCCCAGCTCGTCCGAGCGCGCCGCCATCGCGTCGATCACGAACTGGACGTGCTCGTCGAAGTCCACGCCGAGCTCGTCGGCGCCCTGGCGCACCTCGTCGCGATTGACGCCAGCGGCGAACGACGGCTGCTTCAGCTTCTTCTTCACCGACTTGGGCTTCATGCCCTCGATCCCGGTTGGGCGGACGTAGGCGCAGGCGGCGATGAAGCCCGACAGCTCGTCGACGGCGAAGAGCGTCTTGGCCATGTGCGTCTCGCGCGGGCACCTCGAGGAAGGTCGCGTGGCCCGGCGACGGCGTCGATGATGTCCTGCGGCCAGCCCATCTCCTCGAACAGGCGCAAGGCCGTGCGGGGATGGCCGTTCTCGGTGTCGTCGAGGTCGGGGAACCGCTCGTAGTCGAGGTCGTGGACCAGTCCCGTTACGCGCCCATTTCTCCTGGTCCTCCGCCGTACTTGTCGGCATAGGCGACCATCGCGGCCTCCACGCCCAGCATGTGCTTGCGCAGCGAGTCCGAGGAAACCCACTCGCAGACGAGGTCCCAGGCCTCGTCGCGTGTTGGAGTGGCGCTCATTCCTCGACTACCCTAGCCCCGGACATGGCGGAGAAATTCGTGATCGAAGGCGGCGAGCCCCTCACGGGGGAGATCACCGCCGCGGGCAACAAGAACGCCGCCCTGCCGATCCTCGCGGCGTGCCTGCTGACCGAGGAGGAGCTCGTGCTCTCGAACGTGCCGCGAATCCGCGACACGGAGGCCCAGATCGCGATCCTGGAGGGCCTGGGAGTCCGCGCTGAGTGGGGCGGGGATCACGAGCTTCGCCTCCAGGCCGACGGGCGTGACCGAGACCATCGCCCGACGAGGCCCTGTCCGCGCGGATCCGCGCCTCGTTCCTGCTTGCCGGCCCGCTCCTGGCTCGCTTCGGCGAGGCGAACATGCCGCCGCCCGGCGGCGACTTCATCGGCCGCCGGCGCCTCGACCCGCACCTCGACGCGTTCATCGACATGGGTGCCGAGGTCGCCGGCTCGCGAATGATCGAGCATCACCGTCCCCCAACGGCGGCCTCAAGCCCTGCGCGGTGTTCATGGACGAACCCTCCGTGATGGGAACCGAGAACGCGCTCGATGGCCGCGGCGCTCACGCCCGGCCCGACCACGCTTCAGAACGCCGCCTCCGAGCCGCACGTTCAGGACCTGGCGCGCCTTCTCGTGAAGATGGGCGCCAGGATCGACGGCATCGGCTCGAACGTGATGACCGTCCACGGCCGCGACAAGCTCGGCGGCGCCGAGCACCGCATCTGCCCGGACCACATCGAGGTTGGAAGCTTCATGGCGCTCGCCGCGGCGACCGGGGGCGACCTCCGCATCCGTGACGCGGGCGTCGAGGACCTCCACATGATCCGCCGCGCTTTCGGCCGGCTCGGCCTGAGACTGCGAGGTCGACGGCCCGGATCTCCTGGTGCCGCCCGGGCAGAAGACTGAAGGTTCAGGACGACCTGGGCGACGCGATCCCAAAGATCGAGGACGGCCCGTGGCCCGCGTTTCCCGGCCGACCTCACGTCGATCGCCCTGGCGCTCGCCACCCAGGCCGCTGGCACGGTCCTCGATCTTCGAGAAGATGTTCGAGAACCGCTTGTTCTTCGTGGACAAGCTCGTCGCAATGGGCGCTCGGATCACGCTGTGCGATCCCCACAGGGCGATCGTCAGCGGTCCGAGCCGGCTTCACGGTGAGCGAGTCGAGAGCCCCGACATCCGCGCAGGCATGGCGATCCTCATCGCAGCGCTTGCCGCCGAGGGGACAATCGGAGATCGGGAACATCGTCCAGATCGACCGCGGATACGAGGCGATCGACGAGCGCCTGCGCGGCCTCGGCGCGACGATCGAGCGCGTCGCGGTCGACCGCGTTCCGGCGTAGCAACCCGGAGGGGACATTCCGATGACCCACCCGATCCCTCCCGGGAGCCGGGACATCCTGCCCGACGAGATGCGCGAGCTGCGAGCGCTGCAGCGCCGTCTCGCTGAGCGTGTTCGAGAGCTTCGGCTACGGCGAGGTCGCGACCCCAACGGTCGAGTTCGACGAGGTGCTCGCGCAGCGGCGACACCACGCGGACTCGCTGCCGCGCACCGGTTCTTCGACGAGCAGGGAGCGCGTGCTGGCGATGCGCGCCGACTCGACGCTGCCGATCGCGCGCGTGGTGGCGAACCGCTACGCAACGGCCGAGCCGCCGCTCCGCTTCTTCTACAACGCTCGCGCCTACCGCTCGGTCCGCCCGCAGCGCGGCCAGACCGGCGAGTTCTTCCAGGCCGGCGTCGAGCTGGTCGGCTCGCCCGCGCCCGATGGCACCGCTGAGGTCGTCGAGGTTCTGAGCTGCCGCCCTCGACGCTGCCGGCCTCGGCCGCGCGGTCATCGGCCTCGGCGACGCCGCCCTGTACGGCCAGCTTCTCGCCGAGGTCGGCGTGGTGCCCGAAGAGCGAGCACTCCATGATTCTCGCGCTCCTGGCAGCCCGCGACCTCGTCGGGCTCGAGATGGAGCTCGACGCGCTGCGACCTCGTCGGACTCAGAGCGCGAGCTGCTTCGGCGCGTGCCGCATTCTGCGGGGAGGCCCTGAGGTTCTCGACGAGGCGAAGGCTCTGGGCGGGGAAGCCGTCGCAAAAGCGGTCGAGCGCGTCATGGATACGTACGAGGCCATCGCCGATCGCGGGATCGCCGACCGAGTCTCGCTCGACCTGGGCCTACTTCGCGACCTGGGCTATTACACCGGCGCGATCCTCGAGGTCTACGACCCCGCCCTCGGCCACGTGCTCGGCGGCGGCGGCCGCTACGACGAGCTGATGGGGCGTTTCGGCAGGCCGCTCCCCGCAGTCGGCTTCGCCCTCTTCCTCGAGCGCCTCCACATCGCGCAGGCCGAGGAAGAGCGGATCTCAGAAGGAGACACCAACACATGAACGGCACCTGCTTCTCGCGTTGCCGTTCGGCAACGCGCAGGGACACCACATGAGTGGAGTCGCCAGGCCCACTGCCGCGCTGCCGCAGGGCCCGCTCCGGCTCGCGCTGCCGCGTGGAGCCCTGTTCGAGACGACGCTCGACGTCCTCGACCGCATCGGCGTTGACACAGCGTCGGTGCGAAGCGATTCGCGCTCGCTCATCTTCGAGATGCCGGACCTCGTGATCGTCACGATGCGCCCGTCGGACGTGCCCACGTACGTCGAGGCCGGCGCGGCCGACGTCGGCATCACGGGCAAGGACGTCCTCATGGAGCAGTCGGACCGCGTCTTCTACGAGCTGCTCGACCTCGGCTATGGCGGTTGCCGCATGGTTCTGGCCGGACCCGATGGGGAGGACCGCCTCCCCGAGCAGGAGCGACGCCTGGGCGCGCTGCGGATCGCGACCAAATATCCGCGGATCGCGCAGCGCTACTTCGAGGAGAACGGCCGGATCGCCGAGGTGATCGAGGTCAAGGGCTCCGTCGAGCTGGCGCCTGTCTCGGGCCTTGCGGACGCGATCGTCGACCTCGTCGACACGGGCCGCACGCTCAAGGACAACGGCCTTGTGATCCGCGACGAGATCGCGGCTTCGACGGCACGACTCATCGCCAATCGCGTCGCCCACAAGCTCCGGGCCCGGGAGATCGACGACTTGGTGGCAAAGCTCAGGGCAGAGGTATCGCCGTGAGGATCGGCCGTCTCGCCTGGGACGACACCGACCCGGTCTCGTTCGCAAAGCGGCTTCGCGCGACCGCGGAGCCGCCTGCGGAGCTCGCCGAGCGAGTGGCGGAGATCATCGCCAGGGTCCGCGAAGGCGGCGACGCTGCCCTCGCTGAATTGACGGCCGAGCTCGACGGCGTCAGCCACATGCCCGAGACGCTGCGGATCTCGCGCGCCGAGGTGGAAGCCGCCGTCAGCGCCGTCGACCCCAACCTCGTCTACGCCCTGGAGCTCGCCGCGGCGAACATTCGCGCCGTTGCCGAGGCTGAGTTGAGGCGTCCACCGGTGAGGGTCGAGCTCGAGCAAGGTCAGACCGTGACGATTGCCGAGAGCCCAGTCGCCAGTGCAGGGGTGTACGCACCCGGCGGCCGCGCCGCGTATCCGTCCTCCGTCCTGATGACCGCCATCCCGGCGCGTGTCGCGGGGGCCGCCAGGGTCGTGCTCGCCTCACCGCCCGCGCCAGACGGCCACCTGCCTCCGGCGGTTCTTGCCGCCGCCCGCCTTGCGCGAAGCCGACGAGGTGCTCACGATCGGCGGAGCGCAGGCGATCGCGGCGCTGGCTATCGGCACCGAGTCCATCGCGCCAGTCGACGTGATCGCGGGGCCTGGCAACGCCTGGGTGACCGAGGCCAAGCGCCAGCTCTACGGCGAGGTCGGAATCGACGGTCTTGCAGGCCCGTCGGAGCTCGTCGTGATCGCTGACGGACACGCGGACGTGCGCGAGATCGCTCTCGACGCGCTTGCGCAGGCCGAGCACGGCGCCGACAGCCCGGTGATCGTGCTCTCGCACGACGCAGCCGTTCTGGACGCTCTCGAATCCGAGCTGGGCGAGCTTGCGTCGCAGCGCCCGAGCGTCGCCGATGCGCCGATGCGCCCTCGTCGCCGCCGGCCTCGCTAGACGACGCCTTGCTGCTGACGATGCGTTCGCCCCCGAGCATCTGGAGCTTCGCTTCGACGGGCGCAGGAGACGCCGCGGCCGAGCGCGTTTCGGGCTGCGTCTTCGTCGGTGACGCGGGGGCCACCGCGTTCGGCGATTACGTCGCGGGCTCCAACCACGTTCTGCCCACGGGGGGCGCCGCGCGGTTTGGCGGACCGCTCGGCGTCCGAGCCTTCATGCGCAGGACTTCGGTTGTCGACGTCTCGGAGTCGGCCGCCGACTCAGCTCGCAGGAGCGGTGGCTGAGATCGCGAAAGCCGAAGGACTGCCCGTGCACGGAGAGTCGGCATTGGCGCGAATCGATGCAAAAACACTCGATTTGCAGGTAAATTGAGGCTCAGATGGCGACGCAGGGCACAATCGATCGAAAGACGGGCGAAACCGACGTCACGCTCGAGCTCGATCTCGACGGTGGAGACGTCGCGGCTTAGACCGGCGTCGGCTTCCTCGACCACATGCTTGACCTCCTTGGGCGCCACGGGAAGCTCGGGCTTAAGGTCGAGGCACACGGGCGATCTCGAGACGGGCGCGCACCACACCGTCGAGGACGTCGGCATCGCGCTCGGCCAGGCTCTCGACGAGGCGCTCGGCGACCGTTCCGGCATCCGCCGCTACGGCCACGCGCAGATCCCGATGGACGAGTCGCTCGGCCTCTGCGCGATCGACATCTCGGGTCGTCCCCTGCTCGTGTTCGAAGCCGACCTGCCGATTGGCAACATCGCGGGATTCGACACCGAGCTTGCCGAAGAGTTCTTCCGCGCCGTCGCGAACAACGTCGCGGATGACGCTTCACGTCGGCGTCGCCTACGGATCGAACGCCCACCACATGATCGAGGCCTGCTTCAAGGCTTTCGCCCGAGCGCTTGCGAGTCGCGGTGTCGATCGACCCGGACGAGACAGGGTTCCCCTCTACCAAGGGCACCCTCACGTCTTGATCGCGATCTGCGACTACGGCATGGGCAACCTGCGCTCGGTCGAGAAGGCGCTCGAAAGGGTTGGAGCCGACGCGGTTCGCACCGGCGAGCCCGCGGTCGTGGCCGTGACGCGGATGGCGTCGTCCTGCCGGGAGTCGGCGCCTTTCCTGAGGCGATGGCGCGTATCCGCGATCCGCGGTATTCGACGACCGTCATCCATGAGCGCGTCGGCGGGTGTCCCGCTCCTCGGCATCTGCCTCGGCATGCAGCTGATCTTCGGTTCGTCGTCGAGCTCGGTGGCGCAGAGGGCCTCGGTCTTGCTGATGGCGATGTCACTTCGACTCGATGCCCGCGGAGGCAAGGTTCCGCACATCGGCTGGGCGCCGGTCTCCTGGACTCGCGAGTCCGCGCTGACCGACGGCCTCGACGACCGAGGAGCCCTTCTACTTCGTCCACACATTCGTCTCCCGCGCGGGACGAGGCCGACACCCTGGGCACCGCCGACTTACGGCGAGCGCTTCGCCTGCGCGGTCGAGCGCGGCAACGTCTTCGGCGTCCAGTTCCACCCCGAGAAGTCGAGCTGCCGCCGGGCCTGCGGCTGCTCGAGAACTTCGCGTCGATCTGCGCGCCGGTACCAGCTTGATCCTTTACCCGGCAATCGACATTCGCGGCGGCCACGCCGTGCGGCTGATGCAGGGCGACTACGAGCGCGAGACCGCGTACGACGCCGATCCGCTCGACGCCGCCGCGCGCTGGGCCGACCAGGGCGCCGAGTGGCTCCACATCGTCGACCTCGACGGCGCACGTACCGGGCAGTCGGCGAACCTCGAGCACGTTCGCCGGATCGCCTCCGAAACGCGATGCGCGGGTGCAGTTCGGCGGTGGCCTGCGCGACGACGACGCCGTCGCCAGGGCGCCCTCGAGGCTGGCGTCGGAGCGCGTGGTCATCGGAACCGCGGCCCTGCGTGACCCCGAGTTCCTCGACCGGCATGCTCGACGAGCACGGCCAGAGCATCGTCGTCGGGCGTCGACGCCCGCGGCGGCATGGCCGCGACCGAGGGCTGGACCGAGACCTCCGACGAGCGGGCGCCAGCCCTCATCCACTCGCTCGCCGAGCGGGGCGTCAGCCGGATGGTTTGGACGCCGATCGAGGTGGACGGCACGATGGAGGGCCCGCCGCTCTCAGCAGCTCGCGGAGATCGCGGGCGACCTCGACGCCGAGCTCATCTACTCGGGCGGCGTCGGGCTCCCTTGATGACCTGCGAGACGCTGGCCGCGGCTCACCTCCCGCGCTCGGCGGCGTGATCGTCGGCCGGGCCCTGTACGAGGGCCGCTTCGACGTCGCGGACGCGCTCGAAGCCCTCGTCTGACTCGCGGCCTTCTGGGTATCTTCGATCGCATGCCGCCCTGGGCCGTAATTGCAACTCGCGCGCGTGCCGTGCCGTGGATGGTGCTCTACAAGGCCGCGACCTGGCTCTACACGAAGGGGCAGCAGTTCTGGGGCAACCTCTCGGCCGGTGAGCGCTCGGAGCTTGGCGACATCATGCGCAAGTCCAAGGGAAGGCGCGCGAACCTGTCGGACCGCGAGACCGACCGCCTCAAGAACCTCGTCCGCAAGGGCTTCACCGGTTCAGCGTGAGCGCGCTTCGCAGGGTCATCCCCTGCCTCGATGTCGATGCGGGCCGGGTCGTCAAGGGAACGAACTTCGTCGACATCCGTGACGCGGGCGACCCGGTCGAACTCGCCGAGCGCTACGACGCCGAGGGCGCGGACGAGCTGGTCTTTCTCGACATCACCGCCTCGCATGAGAAGCGCGACACGATCGTCGAGCTGGCGCGACGCACCGCCGACAACGTCTTCATCCCGTTCACGATCGGCGGCGGCATCCGCTCGGTCGCCGACGCGCAGGCGGTGCTCGACGCCGGCGCTGACAAGGTCTCGGTCAACTCCTCCGCCCTCGACCGGCCCGAGCTTCTGACCGAGCTCGCCGATGTGTTCGGCGCGCAGTGCGTCGTGATCGCGATCGACGCAAAGCGCGCGGAGTCGCCGGGTGGGATGTCTATCGTGCAAGGCGGCCGCAAGCGGGTCGAGGGCCGCGACGCAGTGTCGCTGGGCGCGCGAGGCCGTCGGAGCGCGGGGCGGGGGAGATCCTTCTGACTTGCATGGATCGCGACGGCACGATCGACGGCTACGAGCTCGAGCTGACCCGCGGCGGTCGCCGATGCGGTTTCGGTGCCGGTCATCGCTTCAGGCGGAGCGGGCGAGCTACGGCACCTGGCCGAGGGATCGCCGAAGGTCACGCCGACGCGGTCCTCTGCGCATCGATCTTCCATTACGGCCAGCACACGGTGGGCGAGGCCAAGCGGTTCCTGCGCACGACGCAGGCATACCGGTGCAGAGCCACCACCGCTCTGACCTCAGGGCGCTTCGGTCTCCTCGGCAGGCGCCTGCGGCCTTCGCCTGCTTCGCAGCCTTCTGAGCCTTCTTCTCGCGCTCGTGTTGTTTGTGGCGCCGCTTGAGAAGCGACTTCGGCGGGAACGCACGCAGCTCCGAGTAGCCGGTGAGATACAGGCGCTCGCCGTCGGTGATCGCCGGGTTGTACTCGCCGAGTTCGTGCTCGTAGACCTTCTTGCCGTCCGCGACATCGAAGCCTACGGTTCCGCGATCCTTGCCGATCACCGACACGTAGAAGACGTTTCCGATCACGGTGCCGGCTCCGGTCACGTCACCGCCGACGTTCTGCTGCCAGCGCACGGCACCGGTCTTCGCATCGAGCGCGTACACGTTGTCGTCGGCTGACCCGATGTAGACGGTGGGTGGCGCCCCGGGTGCGTCTGCGACCGCAGGGCCCGAGTACACCTCGGCGCCGGTGGAATGGGACCACGCGATCGCGCCGGTGTCCTCGTCCAGGCTGTACACACGGGAGTCGATCGAGCCGAAGTAAACGCGGCCGTAGGCGACCGCGGGCGTCGAGTAGATGCCTCCGCCCCGGCCAAAGCTGCCGCCGCTGGTTGAGGTGCGCCACTCCTCATGCCCGGTGTCGGCGTCGATCGAGAACGCCTCGCCGGCGTAGTTGCCACCGAAGACGTTGCCGTTGTGGAATGCGAGAGCACCCTTGATCGCGCCGCTCGTCCCGACCTGCCACGCGACCGAGCCGTCATCGGTGTGGAGCGCGAATACGGTGCCGCACTCGCAACCGAAGATCACGAGCTTGTCACGGTAGACGAGGGGCGAGGATTCACTGCGGCCCGGCAGCGGGTGCTTCCACAGGACCTTGCCGTCTTTGGCCCGGAGAGCGACGGCTTGCCCTGGCTCGAGGTTGGTGGCGTAGAGCTTGCCCTGCGCGTAGGCGGGCGAAGTCGCATTGAGGCCGCCGATGTCCGTCTTCCAGACGATCTTGCCCTTCTCGGCATCGACTGCGTAGAAGGTCGCATCGATGTCCATCACGTAGATGCGATCGTCGACGATGATCGGGGAGAACTCGAGCAGCTTGCCGAACTGGATCGACCAGTCCGACGAGCCGAACGGCGGGCGGACCGTGTGAGAGGGGAAGTAGCGGGTCCGCTCGTCGGTGTACCCGTATGTCGGCCAGTCCGAGGTGCGGTCCTTCGGTTCCGTGTTTCGCTTCGGGGGCTGCTCCGCTTCGACGAAGTCCACGTCGGGGTTCGAAACGTCCGGCGGGCGCTTCAGCTTGGCGTACGCAAAGATGCCAGCGCCAACCGCGACCAGCAGGGTGATGCCGACCGTCAACGCACGGCGGCGCGTGCTCCAAGAGCTCCAGATCGCTTTGATTCGTCCCACGGGCGAGGCTGGGATGGTAAGGAACGGGCAACCCGGACAAACTTGAGCACTTCCGAAACACCCATCGACCCCGGCAGCCTGGCTGCTGCGCTTGACACGCTTCCAGCCGTCGGCGTCCTGCGCGAAAAGCTCGAAGGAGTGCCGGTTTGGCTGGTTGGCGGCGTCATCCGCGACCTACTGCTCGACCGGCCAGTTCTCGACATCGACCTGGTGGTCGAGGGGAATGCGCCGGAGACCGCCGCGCTCCTTGGCGAGCCGGAGGCGTCGAACGAGTGGTTCGGCACGGCTTCGGTCTTGGTCGACGGCATGCGGATCGACATCGCGGGAGCCCGCCGCGAGACGTACGCTCGGCCCGGCGCCCTGCCGCAGGTCGAGCCGGCCGGCCTAGGCGAAGATCTGGCGCGCCGGGACTTCACCGTCAACACGATGGCGGCCCCGCTTGGCGGCGCGGGCGACCTTGTCGATCCCCACGGCGGTGTCGACGATCTCCGCGCCAGGGTGCTGCGCGTGCTCCACGACGGCTCCTTCGTGGATGATCCGACGCGCGCGCTTCGCGCCGCTCGCTACGCGGCGCGGCTCGGGCTGCAGCTGGAAGCGCGCACCGCGGAGCTGCTCGGAAATGCGGATCTGGCAACTGTCTCGCCAGACCGGGTTGAGACCGAGATCCGAAAGACCGTCGCGGATGCCGAGCGGGCCCGGCGCGCTGCGACTGCTGAACCTGTGGGGCCTCGCGGGAGTCGACAGCGCGGCGTCTGGGCGCCTCGAGGTCGCGCTCGAGCTCCTCGACGATCCGGACTGGGCCGAACTCGTCTCGCGTGAAGACGCGGCGCTCGAGGCGCGCGCTGCCGAACGAGCGACTCGAGATGGCTGCCGTTCGCCTGTCGGCCTCGCATCCGGCCCGCCCTTCGGATGGCGTGGCGCTCGTCAAAGGACGCCTGCCGGTCGAGCTTCTGGCTGCCCGCTGGGCGGGCGCCGATTGGCTCGACGACTGGGTGCACGAGTGGCGGAAGGTGCAGCTCGAGATCGATGGCGAAGACCTGATGTCGGCCGGTGTCCCAGAAGGGCCCGCAGTCGGCCGGGGGCTTGCCGCGGCCCTTGCGGCCACTCTCGACGGCGAGGCGACGGGACGCGAAGAAGAGCTCCGCGTTGCCCTTCAGGCTGCTGCGTAGCCTTCGGTCGATGGAGTGGAGAGACGAAAGTGGCATCCGCTGGCTCGAGGCCGAGCTGCCGGGTGCAAAGGCAGCCTTCACGACCCGAGGCGGCGGTCACAGTCAGGGAAATTTCGCGTCTCTCAACCTCGGCCTCTTGACCGAGGACGACCCGGCGATCGGTCCACGGCAACCGCAAGGCCGTCCTGGCTGCGATCTCGTTCGAGCCTGAGTCCATCCTTTCCGGGCGCCAGGTCCACGGCGCCGAGGTGCGCCGCCAGGACGATGCGCTCGATCCGCTCGCCATGGCTTCGTGGATCGGATGCAAACCCGGCCTCTGTCGACGGCTGGGCCACGTCGGCCGAAGGCCTCGTTCCCGCTCGTCTACGTAGCCGACTGCCTGCCCGGTCGCCCTCGCGGGGCCCGAGCGGCGTCGCGATGATCCACTGCGGCTGGCGCGGCCTCGCGGCCGGGATCGTCGAGCGCAGGCGTGCGCGAAGTGTCGCGCGACCGCGGCGGCCATCGGCCCGGGCATCGGGCGCTGCTGCTTCGAGGTCGGCGACGAGGTGCTCGCCGAGTTCTCCCACCTGGGACACGACGTCGCCGAATGGCCGCATGCTGGATCTGCCCGCTGTCGCCTGACCGGCTCCTGCGCGAGGCCGGCGTGGAGGAGATCGAGCGCTGCGGAGCTCTGCACGAGCTGCGAGGAGCGAGCTCTTCTTCTCCCACCGCCGCGACGGCGGCGCCACCGGGCGCCAGGCGGGGATGGTGTGGGCATGCCCGAGCTGATCACCGACATCGACGCAGATTCGGTTCGTGCGCGCCTCGATGAGGTTCGGGAGAGCGCCGGGGATGAGGTACGCGATTCTGGTCGCCACCAAGTACGTGCCCGACGACGAGCTGCGGGCGCTTGCCGAGGCGGGCGTTGAGCTTGTGGGCGAGAACCGTCTCGACGACCTGGAGCGAAAGCACGGCGTTCGGAGAGCTGTTCGAGTGGCACTTCATCGGCGGGCTTCAGAGCCGCAAGGTCAAAGACGTTCTTCCCCTCGTCACGCTGATTCACTCGGTCGCGTCCGAGTCGGCGCTCGCACAGATCAACAAGCGCGGCGAACCGGGCACCCGCATCCTGCTCGAGGTGAACGTCGCGGGCGAGGATTCCAAGGAGGGCATTGCCCCGGGTGAGATCGCGGCCTTCATCGAGGCGAGCGAGGTTGAGGTCTCCGGGCTGATGACGATGCCGCCGTTTGCCGAAGATCCGGAGGCCTCGCGACCGCACTTCGCGGCGCTCGCAGAGCTCGCGGGCGAGCACGGGCTACCCGAGCTATCCATGGGTACGAGCCAGGACTGGAGGGTCGCGGTGGAGGAGGGCGCGACCATCATCCGGCTCGGTTCCGCTCTTCTGCGGCCTTGAACGTGCACATAATCGGGTAGAGGAATTGCCCCAGCTGAAGCGAACAGGGGCGACGTAATGGCACTTAGAGACACATGGCACCGCGCGCTCGTCTACTTCGGCCTCGCCGAGGACACGGACTACCACGAGCCGGATCTGTACGAGCCGGAGACCGGCACGCACGGGGCGGCCACGACGACCTACGACTCGTCGCCTGCGCCGCGGGCCACCGTTTCCCGCCTGGGTGACCGCCGCCGCGGCCAGGACGAGATCGACGACATCTTCTCCGACCGGACGCCCCCGCTCGTGGCCGCGGACGTCCTGCGCCCCGTCGACAACGGTGGCGGCGGTGCCGACGTTCGCGTCCACCTCGTGAACCCGACCAGCTTCAACGACGCGCAGGAGGTGGCGGACCGCTTCAAGCAGGACACACCGGTGATCCTCAACCTCCAGACGACCGACGCCGAGCTCGCCAAGCGGCTGATCGACTTCGCGTCCGGACTTACCTACGCCCTCGACGGCGGCATGCAGAAGGTCGCCGAGAAGACCTTCATGCTCACGCCTCGCAACGTCGAGGTCTCGGCCGAGCAGACCGCTCAGCTCGTCGAGAAGGCCTTCTTCAACCAGTCCTAGCGCCAACTGGCGCCGTCGCTAGATTTCCGGGCATGAAGCTCGGGTTCGTCGGCGCGGGAAACATGGCTGCCGCCATGGCGCGCGGCTGGGCGCGCTCGGCCAGGCGACCGCCGAGATGCTGTTCTGCGACCTCGACGCCGATCGGGCCCGGAAGCCTTGCCGACGAGGTGGGCGGGGAGACACGGCGCGACCTGGCCGTCGCTGGTCGCGGACTCCGATGCCTTGCTGCTCGCGGTCAAGCCCGCCGGCCTCGACGGCGTGGCCGGGAGCTAGGCGGGCAAGGCGCCCCCGATCCTGTCGGTCATGGCCGCGACGCCGCTCGAGCGGCTTGAACGAGGCGTTTCCTGGCGTCCCGGTGCTGCGGGTGATGCCGAATCAGCCCGCCGAGGTCGGCAGGGGACGTGATGGTCCACGCGCCCGCTCAAGAGGGCGCCGGGCACTGGCGGACCTTCTGCCGCTGGTCGGCACCCCGGTCGAGATGCCAGAGGAGACAATGGAAGCCGCGATGGCGGTGATGTCGTGCTGCGCCCGCGTACGTTGCGCTGTTCGCCGAGGCTCTCGCCAATGCCGGTGCCCAGGACGGCCTTGAACCGGCGCTATCGCTGGAGCTCGTTGCGGGGACGCTCGAGGGGACCGCGGAGCTTCTTCGCGAGCGTGACCCCGAGGCGATACGCAACGCCGTCGCACCCCCGGGCGGCGCAACCGAGGCCGGACTGAAGGCTCTTGAAGAGGGCGGCTTCACCGAAGCGATTGCGAACGCCGTCGAGGCTTCCCTCGCGAGATTTCGATGATCGGTCTCGAAGCAGCCATCGACAGGGTTGACGTCGCCAACTACGTAGACGCCCTGTTCAGCGTCTACCTGATCATGATCATCACCCGGATCGTGGTTGGGTGGATTCAGCAGTTCCGCCCGATTCCTTACTGGACGCCCCTACGAGCGGTCATCGGGTTCCTCGAGGAGACCGTCGACCCGTACCTGAACGTCTTCCGCGGACTCGTCCCGCCGCTCAGAGCAGGCGGCATGGGCATGGACCTGAGCCCGATTCTCGCCTTCATCGTGCTTGTGATCGCCCGGGCGATCATCGTCAACGCGATCGCAGGGTGACTTCGCCATGACGGGAGGGCCATGGCGCCGGGTGGCGATGGTTGCTCTCTTCGTGATCGGACTGGATCAGCTGACGAAGGCCTGGGTCGTGAACTCGATCGACGTGGGGGAGCAGAAGATGGTGCTCCCGTTCCTCGATCTCGTACACGTGAAGAACGAGGGTGTCGCATTCGGTTTCCTCGGGGGCGGGAGCCGCGCCGGGGTGATCCTCGTGACGGTGGTCGCGCTCGTCCTCGTCCTTGGCTGGTTTGCGCGTAACACCTCGACCCCGAACGCCTGGTTCGCGGTCGGCCTGCTTGCAGGAGGTGCGCTGGGCAACCTCATCGATCGCCTGGCGCGAGACAGCGTCGTCGACTTCATCGACCTCCCCGCATGGCCGACGTTCAACCTCGCCGACGTCGCGATCACCCTGGGTGCCGTGACACTCGCGCTACTGGCGCTAGCGCCGGACGAGCCAGAAAAGCCGTGATCGTTCATCGCGACGATCACCTTGCGGTGGTCGACAAGCCCGCCGGTCTCGTCGTCCACGCCGCGCCCGGACATCGCGGCGAGACCCTGGTCGACGTCCTGGGCGAGCTACTCGGCGGAGGCGACGACCCTGAGCGGCCCGGGATCGTCCACCGGCTCGACAAGGACACCTCTGGCCTGATGATCGTGGCGCGAACCGACGAGGCACACCGCGCGCTCTCACTCGCGATCAAGGAGCGGAGGGTTGATCGCGACCTACCTGGCGCTCCTGCAACGGCACGCCGCGGTCGCGCTCGGGCACGATCGATGCGCCGCTGGGCCGTGACTTCAAGGCACCCGAGAAGCGAGCGGTGGGTGGCCGCGGAGCGCGCGACGCCCGGACGCACTTCGAGGTGGTCGAAAGGCTCCGCGGCGTGACCCTTGTCGAGGCCACGCTCGAAACTGGCCGCACGCACCAGATCCGCGCCCACTTCGCCGCGATCGGATTGCCCCTGGTGGCCGATGGCCGGTACGGAGGCAGGCGGGAGTTCGGGCTCGAGCGGCAGTTCCTGCACTCGGCGCGGCTGGGATTCGCGCATCCGGCGACGGGCGAGCGGCTGGAGTTCGAATCGGCGCTGCCCCCGGACCTGGCTGAGGCGCTGGAGACGGCTCGGGCGGCAGGTGTGGAGCGATAGAGCGGGCTGTGCCAGGCGGCTTGAGCCGCCTCATGCGTGGATCGCGGCTCGTGCCAGGCTCACGCAAGCACGCTCCGCCTGGCTAACCTCACTCCCGTCCACCAACCCCTACCCCGTGGACCAACGCGAGATGGGCCCTGCCCGGCCCGGAGGCACCGCTCCTCCGAAGACCGGGTCCCAGCTGCGCCGCGGGTGTCCAGTAGCCAACTCGAAGGGAACATCCAAGTGTCAGAACCAGGAATCCGTGAGCTGCTCCAGGCCGGACTGCATTTCGGCCACCAGACGCGCCGCTGGAATCCGCGTATGCGCCCGTTCATCCACGGGGAGCACGACGGCATCCACATCATCGACCTCTTGCAGACCGAGCACCTCCTCGCCGAGGCGCGCCGCTTCGCCGGCGAGATCGCAGGCAAGGGCGGCAGCGTGCTCTTCGTCGGAACGAAGAAGCAGGCACGCGACTCGGTCAAGGAGTGGGCTGACCGCTCCGGCATGCCTTACGTCAACCAGCGCTGGCTGGGCGGCCTCCTCACCAACTTCCACACGATGTCGCAGCGGATCGACCGCCTGCACGACCTCCGCACGCTCGCGGACGGCGGTCAGCTCGGGCTCCTGCCGACCAAGGAGCGCATGGCGCGCGAGAAGGAGCTCACAAAGCTCGAGTACAACCTCGGCGGCGTCCGTGACATGAAAAAGCTGCCTGACGCGGTCTTCGTCATCGACCTGAAGACCGAGGCGATCGCCGTGGCCGAGGCCAAGCGCCTGCGGCTGCCGATCATCGGGCTTGTGGACTCGAACGTCGACCCTGTGCCGGTCGACTTCCCAGTTCCCGGCAACGACGACGCGATCCGCTCGTGCTCGCTCGTGATCGGCACGATCGGCGAAGCCGTCGAGCAGGCGGCCGGCAACTTCCGCGACGCGGAGCAGAAGCGCCGCGCCGACGAAGAGGCAAAGCGTCAGCGCGAAGCCGAGGAGAGGGCCGCGCGAGAGGCCGAGGATGCCGCTCGCCGCGAGGCTCAGGAGGCCGAGATGGCCGCTTCGAAGGCCGCCAAGGCCCAGCGGGAGGCTGCCGGTCAGCAGGCAACAGCAGCCTCAGCCCGCAGACACCCGCGGCCCCGCAGGAGGGAAGCCAGTGAGCGACACCAAGATCTCCGCAGCCGACGTCAAGGCGCTCCGCGAGCGCACCGGCGCGGCGATGATGGACTGCAAGGCGGCCCTGAGTGAGGCGGGCGGCGACATGGACAAGGCCGTCGAGATCCTTCGCGTCAAGGGTCAGGCTTCTGCCGCCAAGCGCAGCGGGCGCTCGACCTCCGAAGGCACCGTTGCCTCCTACATCCACGCCAGCGGCAAGCGTCGGCGTGCTCGTCGAGGTCCAGTGCGAGACGGACTTCGTCGCCAAGAACGACGACTTCCAGGAGTTCGCGCGCGAGGTGGCTCTGCACATCGCGGGGCTCCCGTCCGTGCCCCAGTACGTCTCGGCCGACGAGATCTCCGAGGAGGCTCGCGAGGCCGAGCGCCGCGTCTTCCACGCGAAGGCCGCCGAGGAGGGCAAGCCCGAGCAACATCATCGAGAAGATCGTCGACGGCCAGCTCGGCAAGTGGTCGAAGGAAGTCGCCCTGCTCGAGCAGGAGCACATCCGCGCGCGACCGCTACGAGGGCAAGACGATCGAGAAGCTCCGCGAGGAGCTCGCCGCGAAGACCGGCGAGAACATCCGGATCGCCCGGTTCGCCCGCTTTCAGGTCGGCGCAGAGAGGGCGACCGTAGGCGCGATGCGCGAGCCAGGGTCGAGCCGCTCGATACCTGCGCCCGCGTGGCCGACCCTGTCTTCAAGCGGATCCTTCTGAAGCTCTCCGGCGAGGCCCTGATGGGCTCGCTGGAGTACGGGACCGACCCCGAGCGCGTTGCAGGAATCGCGCACCAGGTGCGCGACGTCGCCAAGAGCGGGGTGGAGGTTGCGCGTCGTCGTCGGCGCCGGCAACATCTACCGCGGCCTCTCGGGCGCCGCCGCCGGAATGGACCGCGCGACCGCCGACTACATGGGCATGCTCGCCACCGTCCTGAACGCCCTGACGCTCCAGGACGCGCTCGAGAGAGCAGGGCGCCTACACGCGCGTCATGTCGGCGATCGAGGTCACCGAGGTGGCCGAGCCCTACATCCGCCGCCGCGCGATGCGCCACCTCGAGAAGGGCCGGATCGTCATCTTCGCCGCCGGCACCGGCAACCCGTTCTTCACCACCGACACGGCCGCGGCGCTCCGCGCGCGCTCGAGATCCACGCCGACGCGATCCTGATGGCCAAGAACGGGGTGGAGGGCGTCTACGACTCCGACCCCACCGAGAACCCGGACGCGACGTTCCTGCCCGAGATCACGCACATGCAGGCGATCGAGCAGGGCCTTGGCGTCATGGACTCGACGGCGCTCTCCCTCTGCATGGACAACGACCTTCCGATCCACGTCTTCAACCTCGCCGACGAGCGGAACATCGAGCGGATCGTGCACGGCGAGCGCGTCGGGACGATCGTCGGCCAGAAAGGACGCGAATCAGCGATACCAGCATGTGCGTTGCGTTCGGCAATGGCTACGCCATGGCCGACGAAGCAATGGCGACGTTCTCCTCGACGAAGCCGAGGAGCGGATGAACAAGTCCGTCGAGTCCTGCCGCAACGAGCTTGCGACCGTCAGGACGGGCCGCGCGAGCCCACACCTGCTCGACCGGGTCGTCGTCGACTACTACGGCGCCGACGACTCCGCTGAAGCAGCTCGCGAACGTCGCCGCCTCCGACGCGCGCCTGCTCACGCTCACGCCCTTCGACAAGAACTCGATCGGCCTGATCGAGAAGGCGATCCAGGAGTCCGACCTGGGCCTCACGCCGTCCAACGACGGCAACGTGATCCGCCTCCAGATCCCGGACCTCACCGAGGAGCGCCGCCGCGAGATGGTGAAGGTCGTCCACGGAGTCGGCGAGGGCGGCAAGGTCTCCATCCGCAACGTCCGCCGCGACGTCATGCACGATCTCCGCGAGCTTGAAGAAGGACGGCGACATCGGCGAGGACGACGAGCGCCGCGCCGAGTCCGAGCTTCAGCGTCTCACCGACGAAGCGATCAAGGACATCGACGGCGCGCTCAAGGCCAAGGAAGAAGAGATCCTCGAGGTGTGAGCGGCGCGGTCCCGCGCTACGTCGCGATCATCACCGACGGCAACGGCCGCTGGGCAGAGCGCGAAGGCCTGCCGACCATCGAAGGGCACCGCGCCGGCGCGGACGTCGTCAAGGAGCGCCTTCGCGACGCCGCGCGCCTGGGCGTTGAAGAGCTGACGGTCTTCTCGTTCTCGACCGAGAACTGGCAGCGCTCGCCCGAGGAGGTCACCGGGCCTGATGGCGATGTTCGGCGAGCGGATCCGCTCCGAGACGCCGGAGCTCGACGCAGAGGGAGTGCGGATGCGCTTCATCGGCCGGCGCGATGGCGTCTCCGGCCGAGCTGGTCGGAGCTGATGGACTGGGCCGAGCGCGACCACCAAGGACAACGAGCGCATCACGCTGTTCGTCGCGTTCAACTACGGCGGCCGGGCCGAGATCGTCGACGCCGCTCGGAGCTTTCGCGGCCGCGACCGAGGAGGAGTTCCGCGCCCACCTCTACGCGCCCGACATGCACGACCCGGACCTTCTGATCCGCACGAGCGGCGAGCAGCGCATCTCCAACTACCTCCTGTGGCAGTGCGCGTACTCGGAGTTCATCTTCCGCGACGAGCTCTGGCCGGACTTCACCCGCGAGGCCTTCGAGGAGTCCCTGGATGAGTTCGAGAGCCGCGGGAGGCGGTTTGGAGCGCGCTGACCGGGGTCTGACCCCTCAAAGCACCCTCTGCGCGATAGGTTCGCGCCGGATGAGCACGCCCGACCGCACCCGCAGGCGGCGCGCGCCAAGGCCTGATCCGTCGTCGCGACCGCCCGAGCAGCTCAGAGCGCCACGCCGCCGCGGCCCCGAGGCTGTCGCCGACGGCAGGAACCGATGGCGCGGCTCCTCTGGGCGATCCCGTGGGCGGCGTTCGCGATCACGATCATCGTCTGCGGGCGGCGGCATCTTCGCCGGCGTCATCTTCGTGATCGCCGCAATCTGCATCGGCGAGCTCTTCGGGATGGCGAAGGCCGCACGCCCGTTCCCGCTCGTCGCGATGCTCGCGACCGGCTGGGATGATCGCCGCCGCCTACTTCGGCGACCAGTTCCAGATGGTCCTGGCGCTGATGGCGATGTTTCCGGTCCTGTTCGTCTTCGTCGTTCTGCGCGGCCCGATCTACGGCGTGACGGGCGGCGTGGCTGTGACCGTCCTCGGCATCGTATGGATCGGTCTGCCGTTCGCCCACGCTGTGCTCCTTCGGGAGCTGCCCGACCACGGCGCGGCTCTTCTCATCGACGTCCTGGTCGCGACGATCGTCGCCGACACCGCCGCATACGCCGGCGGCCGGGCCTTCGGGCGTCATCGCCTCGCGGAGGTCGATCTCGCCGAAGAAGACCGTCGAGGGCCTCGTCTTCGGCATCGCGGGAGGCACCGCCGCCTTCTGGTTCGCCGGGCTCTACCAGGACTGGCTGCCGGGCACGGACGCGCTCGCAATCGGCGCAATCATCGCCCTGGTCTCGCCGATCGGAGACCTTTTCGAGTCGATGGTGAAGCGCGACCTGGGGGTCAAGGACTCCGGAACTGCGGTTGGTCCGCACGGCGGCCTCCTCGACCGCCTCGACGCCGTGCTCTTCACGATCGTCGCGGGCTACTACCTGTCCGTGGCGTTCCTCTACTGAGCGCGACTCCACACCCCGTACCCTCGCCAGCGTGAAGCGCGTCGTCGTGCTCGGCTCCACGGGCTCGATCGGCGAGCAGGCCCTGGAGGTGATTCAGCTAGCGGGTGACGAGCTCGAGCTCGTTGGCATCTCGGCCAACTCGAGCTGGGAGAAGGCCCTCGAACAGGCGCGCAAGCACGGGGCAGACCGCATTGCGATCGCCGACCCCGGTGCTGCCGCGGTGGCCCGGGGCGAGAACGGCGGCGTCCTCGCTGGAGAAGAGGGTGTTCGCGAGCTCGTGGCAACCTCGGGCGCCGACCTTGTCCTCAACGCGATCACTGGCTCGGCAGGCCTCGGGCCGACGATCGTCGCGCTCAGCGAGGGCATCGACCTGGCCCTTGCGAACAAGGAGAGCCTCGTCGTAGGCGGCGAGCTGGTTATGGCCCTCGCGGAAGCCACACAGTCAAAGCTGATCCCGGTCGATTCCGAGCACTCGGCGCTCTTCCAGCTCATCAACGCCGAAAAGACACCCGGCACCGTCGAGCGCCTGGTTCTCACCGCCTCCGGCGGTCCGTTCCGCGAGCGCGACGACCTGAGCGGGGTCACGATCGACGAGGCGCTTGCGCATCCGACCTGGGACATGGGCGGGCGCATCACGATCGATTCCGCAACGCTCTTCAACAAGGGCCTCGAACTGATCGAGGCCCATCTTCTCTTCGGTGTGGCCTACTCGTCGATCGACGTGGTTGTCCACCCGCAGTCGATCATCCATTCACTCATCCACCTGAACGACGGGGCGACGATGGCCCACCTGGGCTACCCCGACATGCGCGTGCCGATTTCATATGCGCTCCACCACCCTGATCGCGCCGACGTGCCGATGCCCACGCTGGACCTGGCCCAGCTCGGCAGCCTGACGTTCGAAGAGCCTGACCTCGATCGCTTTCCGTGTCTGCGACTGGCTCGGGAGGCGGGGGAGGCCGGAGGCACGGCGCCCTGCGTCCTGAACGCGGCCGACGAGATCGCCGTGGAGGCCTTTCTCGGCGGACGAATCCCGTTTTCGGCCATTCCACAGATCGTCGCCCGTACCCTTGAAGAGATGCCTGCGGTCCTGCCTACGCACTTCGAGAATCTCTACGCTGCCGACGCGGAGGCTCGCGAACGCGCGGCTTCAGCAGTCGGCGACGCCGCTTCGTGAGTTGGTTCCTCGCATTCGCCGGCTTTGCCTTGCTCGTCGTTCTTCACGAGGCTGGCCACTTCCTTGCGGCGAAGGCGGTGGGCATGAAGGTGGAGCGCTTCTTCTTGTTCTTCCCGCCCAAGCTGGTGTCGTTCACGCGCGGTGAAACCGAGTACGGAATCGGGGCCATTCCGCTCGGTGGCTTCGTGAAGATCAGCGGGATGAACCCGGACGAGGAGGTTCCGCCCGAGGACGCTCACCGCACGTACTACTCGGCCCCCGTCTGGAAGCGCATCGTCGTGATCGCCGCGGGCCCCTTCGTGAACGTGCTTATCGCCTTTGCCGTGCTGTTCGTACTGGCCATGACGATCTCCGAACAGCCCTCGACCACAGTCGACAAGGTCGCAAAGGACGGAGCGGTCACCAAGGTTCTGGAGCCGGGCGACACGATCGTGGCGGTCGATGGCACGAAGGGCGACTTCACCGCCCTTCGCGAACAGATTGGAACCCACACCTGCGCCAACGGCGACACGACCGATGGTTGCACCGCGGAGACGCCGGCCGTACTCACGATCAACCGGAACGGCCGCGAGATCACGCGCAGCGTCTCGCCCGTCTACAGCGCCGACGACGAGCGACCCCTCCTTGGCTATATCCCCGGCACCGAGCCGGCGGATGTGTCACCAGGGCAGGCCATCGACGTCACGACGGACTTCATGTGGGACGTCACCAGCGGCACGGTTGGCGTGATCGGCCGCATCTTCGACGCCGAGCAGCGCGAGCAGATCTCTTCCGTGGTCGGCTCATATGAGGTCACGCGCCAGGCCATCGAATTCGATGCCCGCCGTGCGCTCACCCTCCTGGCGGTGATCTCCCTGTCGCTCGCGATCATCAATCTCTTCCCGTTCCTGCCGCTCGACGGCGGGCACATCTTCTGGTCGCTCGTGGAGAAGATCCGGGGTCGACCCGTTTCATTCAGCATCATGGAACGCGCCAGCGTCGTCGGATTCCTGCTGGTACTTGCCCTGTTCGCGATCGGCCTGTCGAATGACATCGGGCGGATCACGGGCGACGGCTTTGGCGTTCGCTAAAGCCCAGCACCTGCGGTAGCTTTCACCCCCTGGCCACGAGGCCGGGAGGAGCAGGTGTCGTCAGGTATTCCAGGAGGAGGAGCAGTTTGATGGAGGTCGCATCGGCCGGAGTGCGTGAGGCGAGCGGTGGGCCGCCCAAGGAGATGCACCACCCGAACCTGGCGCTCAGCTTCGAGGCCTCCGTCGAGCGGATTCCCGACGACGACGCCGTCATCGACCCCTCGCGCGACAGGACCCTCACCTTCTCGGAGACCCGTGAGATGGCTCACAGGGTCGCGGGCGGCCTCGCCGGCCTCGGCATCAAGAAGGGCGACACCGTCGCGATCATGCTGAACAATCGCTGGGAGTTCATCCCGATCGATCTCGGCGCGGCGTACCTCGGCGCCGTCCCCTTTTCGATCTATCAGACGTCCTCGCCCGAACAGATCCAGTACGTCTGCTCAGACGCCGAGGCGACCGTGATGATCATCGAGTCCGAGTTTCTCGATGTCTTCAACAAGGCAAAGGGAGACCTTCCGAAGCTGGAGCACGTCGTGGTCATCGACGGCGACGGCGGCACCCACACCCTGGAGGACCTCGAAGGCCTCGATCCCGACTTCGACGCGGTCTCGAGTGCGAACGACGTCGGCCCGGACGACCTCCTCACCCTCATCTACACGTCGGGGACCACCGGTCCGCCGAAGGGCGTCCAGCTCACACAGCGAAACCTGATGACCCTCGTCGCCGGGCTGGACGACATGATCGACTTTCCCGACCGCGGATCGAAGGTCATCTCCTGGCTTCCCGCCGCGCACATCGCCGAGCGCGGCGCCAACTACTACCTGCCGATGATGAAGGGCGCCTCCGCGACCATCTGCGCGGACCCGCGAAAGGTCGTCGAGGCGCTGCCGCAGGTCAACCCGACGTTCTTCTTCGCCGTGCCTCGCATCTGGGAGAAGCTCAAGGCTGGCCTCGAGGCAAAGCTCGACGCGATTCCCGGCGAAGAAGGCGAGCAGGCGAGAGCGGGGCTCGAAGCCGCGATCAAGAAGGTCAAGCTCGAGCAAGCCGGAGAGGAGGTGCCGGAGGAACTCGCCGCCGGGGTCGCCAAGGCCGACGAGGCCATGTTCAAGCACCTGCGAGTGGCGCTGGGCCTGGATGAGGCCCTCTCGGTCAACGTCGGTGCCGCACCGACTCCCGTCGAGGTCCTCGAGTTCTTCCACGCGATCGGGATTCCGATCGGCGAGCTGTGGGGCATGTCCGAGACATGCGGCGCTGCCACGGTCAATCCGCCCGAGAGGGTCAAGCTCGGAACGGTCGGACCGCCCGTGGCAGGCGTCGAGATCAAGCTGGCCGACGACGGTGAGGTGATGGTGAAGGGCCCCCTCGTCATGCCGGGATACCGCAACCTGCCCGAGAAGACCGCCGAAGCGTTCGACGGCGACTGGCTTCTCACCGGAGACATCGGCGAGCTTGACGACGATGGCTACCTCAAGATCGTCGACCGCAAAAAGGAGCTCATCATCAACGCGGCCGGCAAGAACATGTCTCCCGCGAACATCGAATCGAAGCTCAAGGCCGCGAGTCCGCTGATCGGACAGGCTGCTGCGATCGGCGACGCAAAGCCCTACAACACGGCGTTGATCGTGCTCGATTCAGACTTCGCCCCGTCGTTCGCCAAGAAGCACGGCATCGAAGACGCGTCGCCCGAGTCGCTGGCCGAGAACGAAGACGTGCTCGCAGCGATCCAGGAGGGCGTCGACGAGGCGAACGCGAAGATGTCCCGTGTCGAGCAGATCAAGAAGTTCAAGGTGCTTCCGACCGAGTGGATGCCCGGTGGCGACGAACTGACGCCGACGATGAAGCTGAAGCGCAAGCCGATCGCAGAGAAGTACTCGGACGACATCGACGAGCTATACAGCTGATCTCGCAGGCTGAGGGGTAGGCTCGCCGGCGATGGCCGGCGCCGGAGAGAGGGCGAGGAAGATCGCGCGCAGCATGCCGCGGCCCGTGCGCGAGACCCTGCGCACCGGGCGCAGGCGCTATCGCAGCGCCCGATACCGCATTCGCGAGCGGCTGATCCCGACGAGCCTGAGCACCTCCGACGTCGCAAACGCGCTGCGGGAGTGCGGCCTCGAGACCGGCGACTCGTGCTTCATGCAGGCTGCAATGTCAAGTTTCGGCGCCTTCGAGGGGGGACCGGCGACCGTGCTTGCCGGAATCGACGATGTGGTGGGGGAGAACGGCCTCGTCGGCATGCCTGCCTACTCGCTCACCGGGCCTGCGATCGACCACCTGTCGGCTGACCCGATCTTCGACGTGCGGTCCACGCCCTCGCGCATGGGATCGATCTCTGAGGCGTTTCGCAAGAGCGATGGCGTCCTTCGGAGCGTCCATCCAACCCACTCGACCGCGGTGAGGGGAGCAGGAGCAGAGGAGATCGTCGCCGGCCACGAAGCCGCGGCGACGCCCTTCGGCCAGGGGACACCGTTCCCGAAGATCGTCGAGCTCGATGCGCTTCAGCTCTTCTTCGGCTGCGGGACGGGCGCGATCACGATGTACCACTCGTTCGAGTGCACCAGGGTCCCGCCCTTTCCCCTCGACGTTTTCGCCGACCGGCGATTCGATGCGAGGTGCGTCGATCGAGAGGGCCATGAGCTCACCGTGAACACGCTCGTCCACAACCCGGCGCTCCACCCGGGACGCATCGACTCGAACCCGCGCCTCCAGGGCATCTACCGCGATGCGATCCTCGAAGCCGGCGGCCGCTCCGTGAAGCTTGGCCACGGAGAGATCCTGGCGATCCGCCTGTCGGTGCTCTTCGGCGTCTTCGAGCGGCTCGTTGAGCAAGGGATCACGATCTACGACGTGAAGGTGTCCGACGAGCCGCCCACCATCCCACCGCAGGACCGGGTCAGTGCCTGACGCGGGACCGGGGGAGCGGGTTCGCGAACTCGAAAAGTTCGCGCTCGAGAAGCTGCCTTCGATGCGCCTGGAGGACGGCGTCTTCTGTTACGAGGTCGAGGCTCCGGGGCTGAAGCCGTCGGGTCGCTCCCTTCGTTACACGCTGATCTGCCTGCTTGGGCTCCAACGTGCCCAGCGCGCCGGGCTAGACGTGCCCATTAATCCCGCCGAGCTGCGCGACCAGGCGGTCGACAACATCGACTCGCCCGAGATGACAGCGGGCGACCTGGCGCTCCTCATGTGGGCCGACTCCAGGGCTGGAGGCAGCTCGATCGACGCGATCGCGTATCGCCTTCACAAGCGCCTGGGCGCGGACATCCCGGACCTGGAAGGTCTCGAGCTCAGCTGGGTGGTAATCGCGGCCGCGGAGGCTGGTGCCCAGGAGCTCTTGGACCGCGCACTCGCCAGGCAGATGCGGAGGGCTGCGGCGCCGGGCCGTCTCTTTCGCCATCGTGATTCCGGCCGGCGTGCGCGCTTTCCGAACTTCGCGACTCAGATCTATGGAGTCCTGGCCCTCGCCATCGCGGTGAGAGCGGGTCATGGGGGAGACGCGGTTCTGGCGACGGCACGAAGGGTCGCCGGTCGCCTGCTGGAGCTCCAGCGCCCTGACGGAGGCTGGGCGTGGATCTTCGACGCGGAGCGCGGAACGGTGGTTGAGCCCTACGAGGTCTATTCGGTTCACCAGGACGCGATGGCTCCGATGGCGCTGCTCGAGCTCTCAGAGGTGACGGGCGATACTCGCTACCGCGACGCTGCGGTTCGTGGGCTGGGCTGGATCTTCGGCAACAACGATCTCACGCAGCCCATGCTCGACCACGAGGCCGGAATCCTCTACCGCTCGATCAGGCGCAGGCGAGGATTCGACCGGGCCATCCTTTTCGCGAACACGGCGACGGCGTCACTGCGTGCTCCAGCGCTCGCGCGTGCGCGGGGTCCGCTGGAGCTGAACCCGACGGACCGTCCGTATCACCTGGGCTGGATCCTGGAGGCGTGGGCCGGCCGAGAGCCGTCCTGACGCCCCGGTCAGGCCGGTATCGCCAAAGCCACGCTCGCTCCCAACAGGCGTCGCGCATGCGGGAAATCTGGTCTCGCGCTGTCACAATGTGCATGTGGCTTCAAAGCGCCAAGTGAACGTGGGCGGCGTCCTCGTCGGCGGCGGCGCACCCGTTGCCGTCCAGACGATGACGAAGACCGAGACGGCCAACCTCGAGGCCACCATGGAGCAGATCTTGAAGGTCGCCGAGGCTGGAGCCGACATCGTGCGGGTCGCCGTCCCGCGCGAGAAGGACGCCGACGCACTGCGGACGATCGTGAAGGAGTCGCCGATTCCGATCATCGCCGACATCCATTTCAACCACACCCTCGCGCTCAAGGCAATCGACGCGGGCGCTCACTGCATCCGCCTCAATCCCGGCAACATCGGCGGCCGCGAGAAGGTCGCCGAGGTCGCCCAGCATGCGACGGCTGCAGGCGTGCCGATGCGCATCGGCGTCAACTCGGGCTCCCTGCCGAAGCACCTCCACGAGCTCGAGCGCGAAAAGCCGGTCGATGCGCTCGTCGCCGCGGCCGTGGAGTTCGTCGAGCTGATGGAGTCGCTCGACTACGAGGACTTCAAGGTGTCGATCAAGTCGACGAACGTGCCCAACACGATCGCCGCCAACCGCCTTCTCTCGCAGAAGATCGACTACCCGCTTCACCTCGGCATCACCGAAGCGGGCACGAAGTGGTCCGGTTCGCTGAAGTCGGCGGTCGGCCTCGGGACGCTCCTGGCTGACGGCATCGGCGACACGATCCGCATCTCGCTCTCAACCTTCCACGCCGAGGAAGAGGTGAAGGTCGCCTGGGAGATCCTCAAGGCGCTCAAGCTGCGCGAGCACGGCCCCGAGTTGATCGCGTGTCCCGACCTGCGGCCGCCTCCAGTTCGACATGGACACGGTCGTCACGGAGATCGAGGATCGCCTGCGCGCTTACGATGACCCGATCGAGGTCGCCGTCCTGGGCTGCGCCGTCAACGGGATCGGCGAGGCTTCACACGCGGACTTCGGCATTACCGGCGCCAAGAACGAGGGCCTCATCTTCGCCCACGGCGAGCCGCTCAAGAAGGTTCCCCAGGAGGAGCTGGTCGACCGGCTCTTCCAGGAGATCGACAAGTCCGTCGAGCGCGGGGGAGAGGTCCTCTCGGACGAGGCCGAGGTCAAGGAAGGCGCGGAATGGCTTCGCAAGATCGAAGAGGAGAACGCCGGCGACCTCACGCCCGAGAAGATCGCCGCGATGGAGGCCGAGGCCGCACGCATCGCCGACGACATCACAGCGCCGCCCGAAGAGCGCGAGCGCCTCTCCGAAGAGGCCTCGCCCACGGCGGGCCGCCGCTTCACGCGCGCCTGAGCGTCGCGGCGCGCAGCGGCGCCGATAGTCTCGGCCGCGCGATGACTCGCCTCTCCGGATACTTCCTGCCCACCCTTCGCGACGATCCCGCGGACGCCGAGTCGACGTCTCATCGCCTGATGGTTCGCGCCGGGCTCGTGCGCCAGCTCGGTGCCGGGCTCTGGACGTGGCTTCCGGCCGGCATGCGCGTCGTCCAAAAGGCGCAGGAGATCATCCGCGAGGAGATGAACGCGATCGGGGGGCAGGAGATGCTGATTCCCGTCCTTCAGCCCGCGGCGCTCTGGGAGAAGACGGGCCGCTACGGCATCGACGAGCTGATGAAGCTCGACGACCGCAAAGGCTCACCGCACGTGCTTGCGATGACGCACGAGGAGGGCATCACCTATCACGTCTCCCGCGACGTGCGCTCCTACCGAGACCTACCGCTCTTTCTCTACCACTTCCAGGTCAAGGAGCGCGACGAGCCGCGCCCGCGCGCCGGCGTGCTTGAGAACTCGCGAATTCGTGATGAAGGACGCCTACTCGTTCGACCGCGACGAGGCGGGGCTGTCCGAGATCTACGAGCGCAACCGCGTCGCCTACAAGCGCATCTTCGAGCGCGCCGGCCTCGACTTCTACGAGGTCGAATCCGATGTCGGGATGATGGGCGGAAGCGGCGCCCACGAATACATGGCCCCGTGCGCAGCGGGCGAGAACGACGTTGCCCTCGCGGCCGGCTACGCGGCGAATGTCGAGGTGGCGAGCGCCAACCCGCAACCGGTGGAGCTGCCGCCCGCCCTCGACGAGCCGCGCGAAGTCCCGACTCCCAACCTGACGACCGTCGCCGACGTGTCTTCGGCACTGGGAGTGCCGGCAGGGGCCCTGATGAAGGCCGTGCCCGTCGTCGCGGAGGGGCGCGGGATGCTGCTCGTCCTCGTGCGCGGCGATCACCGCCTGAACGAGATCAAGCTCGGTAACGCCCTCGGCGAGGGATTTCGCCAGGCGACGCCCGAGGAAATCGGCTGAGCAGATCGGCCCCGCCGGCTTCATCGGGCCCGTTGGCGCGCGACGTCCCCGTGATCAAGGATGCGGCCATCCAGGGCGATGGCTACGTGTGCGGCGCCAACCGCGCCGACGCACCACCTGATCGGAGTTCGCGCCCGGCCAGGACTTCACGTTCGAGGAAATGGATGTGCGTTCCGTCGAGGCGGGGGATACGACCGACAGAGGCGACGAGATCCGCATCGAACCGGCCATCGAGATCGGAAACATCTTCAAGCTGGGCACGCGCTACTCGAAGGCGCTCGGCGCCACATACCTCGACGAGGACGGCAAGGAGCACCCGATCGTCATGGGCAGCTACGGCATCGGCCCGGCGCGAATCGTCGCCGCAGCGATCGAGCAGAACGCAGACGACAAGGGCATCGTCTGGCCCCGGTCCCTCGCACCCTGGCACGTCGAGCTCGTGAGCCTCGGCAAGGCGGGAGAGGAAACCATCGCTGCCGCCGACCGCATCTACGACGAGCTGACCGCTGCCGGCCTCGACGTGCTCTACGACGACCGCGAGGCCGGCCCGGGAGAGAAGCTCACCGACGCTGAGCTGATCGGATGTCCGCTCCGCATCGTCGTGGGCAAGCGGACCCTCGCCGATGGCAAGGTCGAGGCGCAGGTGCGCGCCACGGGGGAGGACCACCGGTTCGACGTCGCGGGAGTCGCCGCACAGGCCGTCGCCCTGGTCGAGGCCGGCTCCTAGAGACGATGCCGCCCGAGCGGACCACGGTGCGCGAGCGGCTCAGCCGCAGGCGCCTCGTCGGCCTCGATCGCTCCGGGCCGGCTCCCGAGGAAACGCGGGCGGGAGCTCCACTGCGTCCATGGACCCTGCCCAACATCATCGGCTATCTGCGCCTGGCGGCGATCCCGGTCTTTCTGATCTGGGCGCTTGGATCGGAAGACGGCCGCGTCACCGGCGCCACCCTTCTCTACCTCTTCATCACCCTTGGCGACCTGCTCGACGGCTTCCTGGCGCGCGCCACAGGCCAGTACTCGCGGATGGGAGCCCTGCTCGACCCGGTGGTCGACCGGGTGTCCGCTCTTGCCGGCGTTGCCGTCAACTGGAAGTTCGACCTGCTTCCGAGGTGGGCACTTGTGGCACTCGCGGTTCGCGAGCTGGCAACGCTGGTTCTCGCTCGGCTCGCGCTCAGGAGCGGCGCGGACCTCGAGATCAGCTGGATCGGGCGGCTTGCGACGCTTTTCACCTTCGGAGGACTGTTCTGGACGCTCGTCTTCGACACCTGGATCACCATCGCCATGTTCATCATCGGCGTCGGCCTGGGGATCGCCGCGACGATCATGTACACGAGGGCATCCCGGCGCCATCTGCGAGAGCAGAAGGCAAGTCACAGGTGAGACCGGAGTTGTGGTTGACATGCAACCCAAAGTCCGGGCTCACATGTAACGCCGGTTTGAATCGCCATCGAAACCGGAGTTTGACCCCCATAGAGGGGCAAACCCCGATCTCACATGTCGCGCCTCGCTTCACCCCCTGGGTGCCCTTCGAGGCAGGCCAGGACACGCCGGCGCCCCGGCGAAAGCAACGTCCGCGCCACAGCCAGCGCCTCGTCCAAGTCGGCCCCGCCCTTGACACATTTTTCCCGAACGCTCAAGCTCAACTTGACGTTGGCTCATCCGGCGTATACTCGCCTGCGATGACCTTCGATCACGAGTTTCCCGACATCGGCGCAATGGACGACCAGGAGCTGAAGGACACGATCCAACGGCTCACTGACGAAGAGCGAGACGTCTCCTACAGGCGGCGCGTCCTTCATGGTCAGATCGACATCCTGCGGGCGGAACTCGTCAACCGCCTCAAGTCGAAGCGAGAGGGCGGCCAGCACTTGCTGTCCGGCGCCGACGTTCAGCAACTGACCGACATCCTGCTTGGCAAAGTCCCGTCTCCCGAGGCGAGCGAGGATCCCTCGAGCTGATGGCGGTTCACTGCCCCGAGTGCGGGTTTGTCAACCCGGAGGGCGCGAACTACTGCCAGAAGTGCGGTGCGTACCTAGGTAGGCCCGAGGGCTCCGAGGAGCCCACGACCATGACCTACAAGGTCGACGAGACCGGCGAGTACACGCCGGTGGACATCGAGGAGGAGGTCGAGGACGCGGGCGCCGCACTCGTCATCCGCTCGGGTGGCGGCAGGGCGGGGGAGAGCTTCCCGATCGAAGGCGACCGCATGTCGATTGGGCGCACGCCCGACGCCGCGGTATTCCTCGACGACGTCACCGTCTCGCGAAACCACGCGCTGCTCGTCCGCCGCCAGGACGGCTTCTACATCGACGATCTCGGCTCGCTCAACGGCACCTACGTGAACCGCGGGCGCATCGAGTCTCATCGGCTTGCCGACGGCGATGAGATCCAGATCGGCAAGTACAAGCTTTCGTACCTGGAGCGCTGACATGTCCGCTCTGCCCACAGCGCATACGAGCGAGATGGCCGAGAGCGCCCGTCGCGACCGTGACAGCGGCTCGCGCCCGCGCAAGGCGCTCACGATCGGCGCCGTGGCCAAGATCCTCTCGCAGGAGTTCGACGACATCTCGATCTCCAAGATCCGCTACCTCGAAGACCAGAAGCTTCTCGCGCCGCGCCGTACGCCCGGCGGCTATCGCCTCTACAGCCAGGCGGACGTCGAACGACTTCAGGCGATCCTTCGCATGCAGCGCGATGAGTTCCTACCCCTGCGGGTGATCCGCCAGGAGCTTGCCACCGGCACGTTCGACGCCGAGCGCCGTCCCGCGGCCGACGTCGGGCAGAAGCGGCGCGCGCTCACGGTCGACTCCCAGGTCCAGTCCATGGGGGCCGAGGAGCTGGCCGAGCAGGCCGGCGTGACCACGGAATTCCTGCGCGAGCTTGGCGAGTTCGGCGTCGTTCAGCCTGATCGCCGGGACGGCCGCGCAAGCTTCGACGAAACAGATCTGGAGATCGTGCGCGCGGCAGCAGAGCTGGCGCAGCACGGCGTCGCGGGCCGGAACCTTCGCGTCTTTCGCACCTCCGCCGACCGCGAGGCAGCGCTCCTTGAGCAGCTCCTGGGCGCGTCCCTTCGCTCCAGGAGCCCCGCGCGGCGCCGCGAAGCGGTCGAAAATCTCGAGAACCTCGCCGCCGTCTGCGGGCACCTGAAGCAGCTCCTCTTGGTCCGAGACCTGCGCCGCCTCAAGGGCGACGAGGAGTAGAGCGCGTCCCGCGCCCGCGGGCGCCTCGCGCAAGGCGATGCCGAAGGTCTCTCGCTCCCGAACCATCACAGCGTCGCCAGATCGTGTCTGGGGCCTCGTCTCCGACCCGCACAACCTTCCGCGTTGGTGGCCGAAGGTGATCCGCGTCGAGGACGTCACCGGCCGGGGCAACCGCTCACGCTGGACCGCAGTCCTCGAGACCGAGCGCGGAAACGGGGTCCGCGCCGACTTCCGCTGCGTCGCCTCGACCGAGGAACAGCGCTACTCGTGGTCGCAGGACATCGCAGGAACCGCGTTCGAGCGGATCCTTCGCGAGTCCGTGATGTCGATCGAGATGAAGCGGGACGGCGACTCAACCGGCGTGAGGCTCACCAGCGACGAGTCGTTGAAGGGGCTCTCCCGCCTGGGGTCCACCATGCTTCGCGGTGCGGCTCGCAGGCGCCTCGACGAGGCGCTCGACGGCATCGTGCTCGCCCTCGTCGGTGAGGGCGCGTCTTGACCGAGATGAAGTGGTGGGGGTGGGGCGAGCCCGAGAAGCGCAATGAGCTCGGCGAGGCGGCGAAGGGCATGCTGAGCTCGGATTTGGGACCGGCGCGTCTCAGCGAGGTCCCGCCGCTCGAGAGCTTGAAGTTGCCGGAGCCGCGAGAGGTCCCGGCCTCGATCACCTCGAGGCTTGCGCCCGGAAGCGTGCTCACGAGCGACTATGACCGTCTGCTGCGCGCCGGCGGCAAGAGCTACCCGGACCTCGTCCGCGCCCGGTCGGGCGAGCTCGAGGCGGCTCCCGACGCGGTCCTTCTGCCCGCGAGCGAAGCGGAGGTCACAGCGATCCTGGCCGCATGCGCTGCCGCGGGTGTTGCCGTCGTCCCGTTTGGAGGGGGCACGAGCGTCGTGGGGGGAGTCGACCCTTTCCCGGCCGAGCACTGCGCCGTGATCACGCTCGACCTGTCGCGCCTTCGCCACTGCACGGTCGATGCGACCTCGCTGACCGCACGGCTTGGGCCGGGATTGCGCGGCCCAGAAGCTGAAGCTGCGCTGGGCCAAAACGGGATGACCCTCGGCCACTTCCCGCAGTCCTTCGAGTTCGCCTCGATCGGGGGCTTCGCCGCAACCCGTTCAGCGGGGCAGGCCTCGGCGGGCTATGGGCGCTTCGACGAGCTGGTGAGCGCCGTGGAGATGGTTTCCCCCGAAGGGCCCGTTCGCACCCTCCAGACCCCGCACACGGCTGCAGGGCCCGCGCTGCGCGAGCTCGTGGTGGGGTCCGAGGGCACCCTGGGCGTGATCACCGACGTCACGGTGCGCGTACGGCCGAAGCCACCGGTGACGCGCTACGAAGGCTGGATCGCCGCCGACTTCGAATCAGGGGCCGAAGTCGTCCGTTCCCTGGCCCAGGTTGACCGCCTTCCGGACGTGACGCGCCTCTCTGATCCCGAAGAGACCCGCATCTCGCTTGCGATGTCGGGCATGGAAGGCCTTCAGCGCTCGGCATTCGACGGCTATCTGCGCATGCGGGGAAAGACGGGTGGCTGCATGCTGATCTGCGGCTGGGAGGGCGAGCCCGAGGACGTCGAGCGCAGGCGTTCCCTCTCGAGGCGGATCTTGCGCTCGGGCGGCGCGGTGTCGCTGGGATCGGCACCCGGCAAGGCGTGGAGTCACGGGCGCTTCGAAGGCCCATACCTTCGCGACGAGCTGATGAGTCTTGGCTACTTCGTCGAGACCCTCGAAACCTCCCACACATGGTCGCGCTACCAGGAGCTCTATGACGCGGCGCGGAGCGCACTGCGTGGCGCTCTTGAGGCGAGAGGAACCCCGGGAATCGTGATGTGCCACCTCTCGCACGCCTACCGCGACGGCGCTTCTCTCTATTACACATTCATTTCACCGGTCGACGCCGGCGGCGAGATCGAACACTGGCACGCGGTCAAGACGGCCGCCTGTGAGGCCATCGTCGCCACAGGCGGCACGATCACCCATCACCACGCCGTCGGGCGCGACCACGCTCCCTACATGCGCGCCGAGGTGGGTGAGGTCGGTGTCGAGCTCCTGCGCGCGATGAAGGAAAGGCTGGACCCGGCCGGGATCATGAATCCCGGCAAGCTGATCCCGGCGGCTTAGCCGCCGCCCTGACTCTCGCCCGGCGCCGGTTGATCCGTGCCTGCGCTACCCGGCTGCGGCACCGTGCCCTTGAGGATCGTCTTCCCGGGCCGCTCAATGGCGATCGTGTTCTGATCCACCGCATCCTGGACCTGCTTGATGATGTCCTGGGGGTCGGAGAGCGAGATCTCGATCGACGTTGCGCGCGCGATCGCCCCTGATACGGCCGCGGGAATCGCGATCCGGTCCTGGAAGGAATTGCCGTCGCCCGGCACGATCGGTTGGGTCAGCGGGTAGCCGGTGTCCCTGTCGAACATGAACCACGCGATGTAGGCGAGCCCGTTGGGCGGCGGTTGCAGATTCGAGATGACGAGATCGAGATAGGGCTGACTGGAGTCCGTCACGCCGACCACCGCGGCGCCCCCGGCGTCGCCGTTTCCTCCAGGCGGTGCCAGCGGCACGCGAACGACCTCTTGCCCCGGCAGCGGGCTGGAGCCGTCGTCCGGATTGGGAGTCGCCGCCGCGTCTGTACCCGTCGGCGCAACCGACTCGTCTCCGCCGCCCGAGAACACGCCGGCGATCGCCAGGACGACGATCAGAAGGATGAGCGCGCCGCCGCCGAGCAGGGCCATCGTGCGAGTCTGGCGGGGGTCGAAGCTGGAGCTCTTAGCCGGCTTTTGCTCGCCCGCCGGCTGAGCAGGCGTGGAGGCTGACCGGCCGCCGAAGCGCCCGCCGCCTGTCTTCCGAGGGATCTTGGGCAGCTCGGCGTCGGGGAAGTGGTCTTCGAGCTCTGAGACGATGCCGCTCGCAAGGGCGGCGTCCGCGTCGTCCTGGCGCAGGTGGCGCACGGCGTCAGCCCGGCCAATCGGGTCAGCCTGGCCAAGGAGAAAGTCGGTGAGCCCGACCTTGCGATCCGGATCCGCGCCTCCGAGTTCCTCCAGCGCGGCGCGCGCGCGCTCTCGAGCGTCGCCTTCCTCCAAGGCAAAGAGGTCGTCGAGGTCGTCGTAGCTCTGCCCTCCGGTGAGGAGCATTTCGAGCACGGCAGCCTGGTCGGCAGACATCGGCATCAGTGGAAGCCTAAGGATTCGCGCTCGCGGGCCGCGCAGGTTCGCCTGCACACGCATGGATACTCTCGAACGCGTGAGCGAGATCTCGATGGCAGGGCGCGACGGGCCTGGTGAGGCGTTCGGCCTCGTCTATGGAGAAACCACGCCCGAGAGCGTGTCTGCGACCTTCGCGGTCACGCGGGCCGTACAACAGCCCCACGGCCTGGTGCACGGTGGCGTCTATTCGGCAATCGCGGAGAGCATCTGCTCGGCGGCCACCGCGCTCGGCGTTGCCTCGGATGGCAAGGTCGCGATGGGTCAATCGAACAACGCGACGTTTTTGCGACCAGTCACGGAGGGCACGATCCACGCCGAGGCCACCCGGCGCCGAGGTGGACGGACCGTCTGGGTCTGGGACGTCGACTTCACCGACGACGAGGGCCGCCTGTGCGCGATTGTGCGCATGGCGGTCGCGGTGCGCGAGGCTCCTTAGCCGCCGAAGCGGTTTGTGATCGGCAGGCGGCGGTCGCGGCCGAACGCCTTCGCGGTGATCCTGATGCCCGGCGGCGCCTGGCGGCGCTTGTACTCGGCGAGGTCGACCAGGCGGACCACGTCGTCGACCACCGCCGCATCGTCACCCGCTGCCACGATCTCGTCGCGCGAGCGGTCTTGGACGATGTAGGAGTCGAGAATCCGGTCGAGTACCTCGTACGGGGGCAGCGAGTCCTCATCGCGCTGATCGGGCCGCAGTTCCGCCGACGGCGGGCGGTCGATCACGGCAGGGGGGATGAGTGGCTCGGGCGCCCGAGCGTTGCGATGGCGGACCAGTTCGTACACGAGCGTCTTCGGCACGTCCTTGATCACGGCGAAGCCGCCCGCCATGTCCCCGTAGAGCGTCGCGTAGCCAACCGACATCTCGCTCTTGTTGCCCGTGGTCAGGACGAGCCAGCCGTGGGTGTTCGAAAGCGCCATCACCAGGTTGCCCCTGATCCGCGCCTGAAGGTTCTCGGCGGTGATGCCCGCGAGCCCACCCGTGCCCGCCAGCGTGTCGTCGAGCGCGTCCGCGTACACGCCCATCGCCCCTTCGATCGGAATCTCGAGCAGCTCCGCGCCGAGGTTGCCCGCGATCGCGCGGGCATCCGCCTGGGTCTCAGTGCTGGAGTGGGGTGACGGCATGACGACGCAGGTGAGCCTGTCGCCGCCAAGTGCGTCGGCCGCAACCAACCCGACGAGCGCCGAGTCGATCCCGCCCGACATCGCGACGAGCACGTGTTCGAACCCGTTCTTTCGAACGTAGTCGCGAAGGCCGGTCACGAGGGCTCCATAGACCTCGTCGAGGTCTGAGAGTGGCTCCTCGGTCCTGGTTTGCTCGCCGCCGAACTCGACCACGAGGAAGTCTTCGTCGAACTGATTCGCCCGGCCCAGCACCTTGCCGTCGGCGTCCAGGACGAAGCTCGAGCCGTCGAAGACCAGCTCGTCCTGGCCTCCCACGAGGTTGCAGAAGGCGATCGGCACGCCGCATTCGACGGCTCTCCTCGAGAACATCTCTTCGCGCTCGGCGCGCTTGCCTCGGAGGTACGGAGAGCCGGACGCGTTGACGATCAGGTCGGCGCCCGCGGCGGCCTCCGTGCTGGCGGGCGGGCCTGGCTCCCAAGTGTCCTCGCAGATAGTGAGCCCGACCTGCGCCCCGGCAACTTCCACGACAAGGGGGTCGTCGCCGGGCTCGAAGTAGCGGCGCTCGTCGAAAACCGCGTAGTTCGGAAGCCTGTGCTTGCGATAGACGGCGGCGATATCGCCGTCCTTGAGGAGGGCGAGGGAGTTGTGGGCCAGCCGCGGCCGCGGTGCGTCCGAGCCCTCGGGGGAAGCGGTTGCCAGGCGTGCCTCGGGAAAGCCGACGAGCGCGGCGACGCCCGTCGCCTCCGACGCGAGGCGGTTGAGCGCATCCGCGCACGCGGTGAGGAAGTGCCGTTTGAGGTAGAGATCCTCGGCCGGGTATCCCGACAGGCACAGCTCGGGGAATACGACGCAGATCCACGCCTTCTGAGCGCGCGCGCTCGATTCGCTCCGAGATCAGCGCAGCGTTGTCGGCAACCGCACCGACGGTGGGGTTGATCTGGGCGAGCGCGAGCTTGAGGCCGTCCGGAATCACCAGGGGAGTATGTATCTTGGCGTGGCAGACGCGGGCCCAGGGAGAACGAGGCAGCCAGGAGAAGTGATGCCCAGAACGCATTTGAAGACCGGTCTTACCGTGATGCTCGCATGCGTTTTCGCGCTCGCAACCGGCGGCCAGGCATCCGCTTCGGCGCCATTCACCAAGTCCCAGGCAAAGCAGCAGCTTCTGGACATCACGCAGCCGGACGGCGTCGTCCGCCGCGATCCCACGACCGAGCTTCGCGACCTCGCGCTCGCCCTTCCCAAGCTGGACGGAGCTGACGCTCGGAAGGCCCGCGCAATTCTCTCGCGGCCACCCGACGGCAACGGCAACCAGGATCCCTATGGCGGCTCGTGGCCGCGCCCGGACCACTTCACCGAGGAGACCGTGGAGACCCCGCGGTTCGTCGTCCACTATCCGGTCTACGACGACTGCAACGTCGGCGATGAAGGCTGCGACGAACCGTCGCTCGCCGACACGAGCCCGATGAACGGGACGCCGGACTACATCGACGCCACGGTCCACGCGGTCGAGCGAATCCATCGACGTCGAGAACGACGACCTCGGATGGCCGGAGCCGAAGGGCGATGGCACCGGAGGAGAGCCCAGTGGGAGCTCCGACGCCGATCGCTTCGATGTCTACATCGGCGACCTCTGCTCCAGCGGCGGATCCGGTCCATGCGTCTTCGGCTACGCCAACCCGCAGGACAACTCCAGCGAGTGCAACGGAGCTCCCTTCAAGTGCGCCGCGTACCTGGTACTCGACAACGACTACTCGGAGTTCGGGCTGTCGGGTGGCCTTCTCGGCCTGCGGGTCACCACGGCTCACGAGTACAACCACGTCCTTCAGTTCAACCTCGACTCCAACGAGGACACCTGGATGTTCGAGTCCACGGCAACCTGGGCCGAGGACAAGGTCTTCCCGCTGGACGACGACTGGGTTCGCAGCTACATGGGCACTTGGGCCACGACCTCGACCGGCCCGCTCACTTCGGCGAGCTCCGCCGGCGGACTTCGTATGTACGGCACCGCGATCTGGAACCACTGGATCGAGCACGGCTATGGCTCATACGGCCCAGACGTGGTGCTGAAGGCGTGGCAGTTGTCGCGTGACACAAGTCCCAAGGACTACGCCGTCGGTGCCTACGACGCCGCGATCAAGGAAGAGGGCGGGGATGGCTTCGCCAGCGAGTTCTTCGATTTCACCGCGGCGTCCGCGGAGTGGAACACCGGCCTCGGCGACCTTCCGAATCACGAAGATGTCGTCGACAACGGGAACGAGCTTCCCGACGTCAAGCGCGCCGGGAAGATGAAGCTCGGGAAGAAGTCGACGAAGCAGACCCTTGACAACACCTCGTACGCACTCTTCGGCGTCGATCCGAAGAGCGCCGACACGCTTCGCCTGAAGGCGAGCGGCCCGAAGAACGTCGATTGGGCCATCGCTCTGGTCGGCAGAACCGGAGCGCGGTTCACCGGGGAGGCAACCGTCACCCAGGGCCTTGTGGATCCTGGCGCCAGGAAGACGACAGCCGTGTTGCCCGACGCTCAGCTTTACGACCGGATCACCGCAGTCGCTACGAATGCGGACAAGAACGCCCAGAACTTCAAGCTAAAGGTGCGCTGAGATGATGAGTGAAGACAGCACTGTTTCGGGAGACGAGTTTCGTGTCGAGGTGAACCTAGGCTCCCACGACCACGGCCTCGACCTCGGTGAGCGCATCCGCTCGCTTGATCTCGACGATGAGGCGCGCGCGCGTCTCGGGGGTCGCGTGATCGTCACGCGCGACGGCCAGCACCTCTTCCTCTACGCCGGCTCTGCCGCGACCTGCGAGGAGGCCGAGCGTGTCGTCCGCGACCTGATCGCGAAGGAGAGCCTGGAGGCCGACATCCGCTCGACACGCTGGCACCCGGTGGCCCAGGACTGGAAGGACGCGTCCGAGCCTCTGCCCGACTCCGAGGAAGCGGTCGCTGTAGAAGAGCGGGAGCGTGCGGCGCACGAAGCCGACGAGGACCCTGGGATCAAGCGCGCCGAGTTCGTAACGCTCGGCAGCTACAAGCCGAAGTTCCTGCGCGACCTCGGGCTTTAGCCCGAGGCGTCGCCCAGCAGCTTTTCCAGCACGACCACGTCTCTCCACTGACCGTCCAGGCGCCCGTGGCGGACGGTGAATGCCGACCTCGTCGTAGCCGGCGCTCGCGAAAAAGAGCGAGGCTCGCCTCGTTGGTCGTCGAACATCTTCGCGATCGAGCTTGAACAGTCCGCTCCGTCGGCCCGCGCGGCAACTTCCGTCAGCAAGAGCGCGCCCACGCCCTGGCCGCGCGCGTCTCGCGCGACATAGACCGCGGCCTCGCGAACGCCCGAGTAGAAGCGGTTGACTCCTCGTAGGGCCCGGCTGATCGCCCAGCCGACACCTTCCGTCGCGCTCGACGACGACCGAATGGGCGGTCCTTGCCGCGAGCATCCCGCTTGACCTCTCAGCGCGGCCGCGGCTCTGCTTCGAAACGTCGCGTTGCCTGCCACAACGCCCTCGTCGTGGATTGCGGCGATCGCCTCGGCGTCGCCGAGCTCAGCCTCTCGAAGCTCCAGGCTCACTCGCGTTCTTGGCCTGGCGCGCGGGCTTCGACGCTCTTGCCCTTCGCTTTGCCTCTTCTGCGAGCGAGGCGGCCTTGAGCTCGGCTAGCGATTCGGCAAGGTCGTGGGCGAGGGAGTCGAGGTCGGGCATCGCCTCGTAGTCGCCGATGAGGCCGAAGTTGACCTGGCCGTTGTAGCTCATGATCCCGAAGCAGACGGCCTGATTCTTGGCGAGCGGAACCATCGGATACATCGCCTGGAGCTCGCGACCCATCAGGTAAAGCGGGAACTGAGGACCAGGAACGTTTGTGACGACCATGTTGAAAAAGCGCTGGCGCGACTGAAGGCGTCCGGCTTGGCCGAGGATCGTTGGCGGGGCGAAGTCCGCGAGCTCGGTCAGGAGCGTCGCGCCGACGGCCTGCTTGGACTCCTTGAGGTCGCCCATCGGGCCGATACAGCGTTGAGGCGCTCGGCCGGGTCCTCGATACCAACCGGGAAGCGTCGCGTACATCGCGACTGACCTTGTTCCCGAGGTCACCGTGCTGGTCGGCGTGCCGCACGCTGATCGGGACCATCGCCTTCAGCTCGAGGCCCTCGTCGCATGCCCCGAGCCCGCAGGAATCGCCCGAGCGCCCCGAGACGGCCGCGATGACGACATCGTTGACGGTGCCGCCGACCATGTTCTTGATTCGCTTGAACTCGGTCAGGTCACCTTGCGACCCACGCGAATCGGCGGTAGGGGCTGATCTCGACGTTGAAGGGCGAGTCAGGAGCCGCCATGCCCGCACGGCGAGCGCGCTCCGATCGACTGCAGCGCTACGCCATCGAGCCGGCGACCTGCCGCGGCCGTCTGAACAGGGCGCGCGCGCCGCGCACCGCCTCGGCCGGCACGACCGCGCGCTCGACCAGAGCGCGACCCAGCATCTGTGCGTCGCTGGGCTCAGGCCCCGCAGCCCACGGATCGCCAGGGGGTGGGCCTGTGGCGTCCGGCTTGGCGTCGAAGAGCACCGTGGTTATGTCGACGCCGGAGACGCCGTCCATCAGGCAGTGGTGGGTCTTCGTCACGATCGCGAAAAGCGGCCGCCGTCCAGGCCGTCCACGAGCCACATCTCCCACATCGGCTTCGAGCGATCGAGGCGCTGAGAAAAGACACGGGCGGCGAAGGTTCGGAGCTGCTGCTCGGTGCCGGGCTCCGGCAGCGCGGTATGGCGGACGTGGTAGCCGATGTTGAACTGCGGATCGTCGATCCAGATCGGCCGGCCCTGGCCGTAGGGAACGAACTTCAGCCTCTGGCGGAAGCGGGGGACCAGGTGAAGGCGCGACCCGATGTGGTCGGAAAACTCCTCGATGGTCGGGCGCAGGGCCCTCGAAAACGGTCGTCGAGGCCACGTGCATGTGAGCAGGCCCACGCTCGAGATGGAGAAAAGACGAGTCGAGCCCGGTCAGCCGGTCGCCAGAAGCCATGCTCGGATCTTTCCAGACTCGGGAGCCTGGGCGGTTCGTTGCCGTTGTGTTAAGCCTGTGACCGGAGTCACTCATAGAACACATGTTCGCCTCTAGCCTCGCTGGCGAACAAAGCAATCCAACCGCCGTGGCTGACCGCCGCCTGACCGGGGACTCGCTCCAAGAGGCTCCGCGCGTGTGGTCCAGGTGTCCCGGGCGGGATTGAAAGGACAGTGAGTCTCTCGATGCGTACACGACGCATCCGGCGGAGGCGTGCGTTCGCGCTCGCACTCCTGCCGGCAACAGCAGCAACGACCATGGGAGTGGCCCGGCTGGAGCCGCGCCTGAAACCGCGAAGAAGGCAACGGTCTCCGCGAAAGGCTCGGTTCGCTTCGGCGATCACACGAGCCTGCGCGGGCAGTTCCCCGGTTCGGCCGACGCTGAGGTCGCGATCCTTCGGCGCGAAGCGGGGGAGCGCGGCTACCACCGGGTTGACACCGCCCACACGAACGGGCGGGGCCGCTGGAAGGCCCGGGTGAAGCCGCGGCACACAGGCGATTGGCGAGCCCAGCTCGCCGCGCCGGCCGAGGACATGCTCGCGGCACCGGCGACCGGCGACACCCGCACCGGCGCTGAGAAGATCCGGGTCCGTTCGGTGACCAACGTGCGTCCTGCGAAGCGTGATGTCGTCGCCGGCGACAAGGTCAAGATCCGCGGCAAGGTGCAGCCCGCCGGTCAGCGTGACGTGATCGTTGAGGTCGGCGGTCAGTCCAAACGCGCCCATGCCGACAAGAAGGGGCGATTCGAAGTCGATTGGAAGGCTCCGGTCAGCCGGCAACTACGAGGTGAAGGCCCATGCGAAGGGCAACAAGGACGCCACCGGCTCGAAGGACTCCGGCGGCAAGATCACCGCGTACCGGTACGCAGAGGCGTCCTGGTACGGCCCCGGCTTCTTCGGCAATCGCACGGCGTGCGGGCAGACGCTCACGCCGTCCACGCGCGGCGTCGCGAACAAGTCGCTGCCGTGCGGCACGAAGCTGACGCTCCGCTACGGCGGCAAGTCGGTGAATGTTCGCGTGATCGACCGCGGCCCGTACTCGGGCAACCGCGAGTTCGATCTCACGCAGGCGACCAAGAACGACCTCGGGCTTTCCGAGCACTGGGCGCGTTCTCAGCTCTCGATAGCGACGGCCCACTGGCCGGACCCACGGCTTCAGGTACTAACATTGAGCGCGTGGGCTCCGAGGCCAAGAATCTCGAGGCGATCTCCAAGGCGATCGACCAGCACAACTCGAACTGCCCGTTTCCGGCGTCCGAGGTGCGCATGAACCCGTTCGAGATCGAACGCCTCGGCTGGGACACGATCCGTGGCCTGCCGCTCGTGGGCGACGCTGAGCTCGCGACCGGTCGCTTCCGCATCGTCTGTTCGGGCGAGGACTCGAGCTCGACGAGATCGAGGAAGTGGAAGCGATCGGCGAGCCAATCGAGGTTGGGGCACCGGCGGAGAGGCCCGATCCGGACCGGGCCTTCCCGGTCTAGGGCTCCCGGGCGCAGTGGCTAGAGGTTCAGGCCCAGGTCTGAGGTGACCCGCTGAGCCCACGTGTTGAGTTCGGTGAAGCCTCCGCTCAAAATCAGGACGCCCATCGCGATCAGGATCGCCCCACCCGCCGTTGTGATCGCCCGGTAGTGGCCCTTGACCGCGTCGAACGCGGTCGTCGCCCGCGAGAAGGCGAGTGCCGTGGCGAGGAACGGGATCGCAAGACCTGCCGAGTAAACGGCCAGGAGGAAGGCGCCGTGGAGCGCCTCTCCACTGATCCCCGCAAGGGAGAGGATCCCGCCCAACGCAGGACCCATGCACGGCGTCCAGGCGATCGAGAAGGCCGCCCCGGCCACGATCGGTCCGCCCTTCCCGCGCGCGCCATCAACGAATCCACCCGCCATTCGCGATTCAGTCGATCGACGAACATCGCGCCAATGAAAAGGGCACCCATCACGATCAAGAGCACGGCGCCGATATCGGTCAGCGTCTGCTGGTTCTCACGAAGCGAGGACCCGATCTGCGATGCGCCCAGGCCGAGGAGGATGAAGATCGTCGAGAACGAGGCGATGAAGAGCAGGCTCGGGACCAGGACCTGCCGCCAGTTCGCGTCGTCGATCTCGCCCGGGACGGACGCCCGTCACCACCGAGAGGTAGCCGGGCACGAGCGGAAGGACGCAGGGGGAGAGGAACGATACGAGCCCCGCGATGAAGGCGACGGGCACATCCGCGCCTGAGATGGGATCGTTCATTTCTAGTTGAGCGCGGCGGCAAGCTTGCGGCGGTACTCCGAAGCGAGCGGGTCATCGCCAAGCTCAGTGAAGATCGCAACCATGATCCGGCGCACGAGATCGCGCCGCTCCGGGTCGCCCTCGGTCTCGACGATCCGCTGGAAGAGCTCCAGGGCCTCTTCGATTGTCCCCCTCGTTCCAGGCGGCGATTGCCGTCTGCGAAGGGGTCGCGCCCTCGCCGTTCTGCCCCGCGGCATCGAGTTCCTCGAGATCTATGCGAGCGAGCAGGCCGCGGGCAGTGAAATCGGAGCCGGCCTGGTTTTCCAGCAGCGCGCGAGCCTCGTCGTAGTCGCCGCGCGCGAGGACGATGCGGGCGAGCGCAACGGTCGCTTTGGCATGGCGCGGATCGGCCTCGAGCGCGGCTCGCAGCGACTCTTCGTCACCGCTCGCGGCGAGCACGTCGGCCTCGGAGGGCACGAGCTTGTCGAGAAACGCCGAGATCTGTGCGGGCGGGATGGCGCCGGTGAACTGGGACACGACCTTGCCGTCGCTTGAATGCCTTGACGTCAGGGATCCCGCGCACGCCGAAACGCCTGCTGGAGCCGCGGGTTGGCGTCGCAGTCCACCTTCGCAAGTTCGACCTGCCCCTTCGCGCTTCGCTACCTCGGCCTCGATGGCAGGCCCAAGCGCGCGGCACGGTCCGCACCACTCGGCCCAGAAGTCCACGACCACGGGCACGTCGTGCGAGCGTTCGATGACTTTCGCCTCGAAATCCGCCTCGGTGACGTCGGAAACCACGAATCGAGATTACCTAGCGTCTGGATTGCGGCCTGCGATTCCTGGGAAGTTGACTGGGGCATGGAAGATTCTCTGCGCGGCAAGCTCCTGGTTGCATCTCCAGCACTCACCGATCCGAACTTCGCCCGGTCTGTCGTTCTCATGACCGAGCACTCAGAGGAGGGTGCGATGGGCATCGTTCTCAACCAACCCGCCGATGCGCCTGCTCGCGACCTGATCCCGTCCCTGTCCAGCATCGCCAGCGATGATCCGCTCTTCATCGGCGGCCCGGTCCAGCCGCAGGCGGTGGTGCTGCTCGCCGAGTTCAACAACCCGCAGGCCGCCGCGTGGCTCGTCGTGTCAGATGTCGGGCTTGCCTCCGCCGAGACCGACTTCGATCAGCTCGACGATGCCGTGCGCAGGGGCCGGTTCTACGCCGGTTACTCCGGCTGGGGGCCCGGCCAGCTGGAGAGCGAGCTGGGAATCGAATCGTGGATCGTCGAGCCGCCGCTACCGGCGGAGCTCTTCCCCGACGACCCCGAATCGCTCTGGAGCGATGTCCTGGACCGAAAGGGGGGCAGTTACAAGCTCGTCTCCCGCATGCCCGAGGATCCAAGCCTCAACTGACCGGAGGAGGTGGCCTGCCTCGTGGCTTGGCCGCGATGCGGGCGAGGCCCTCGCGCGTTATGACAACCTGGATCACGCCACCACGCACGGGCATGCGAAGAGCGCTCAGAGGCGCTTCGTGTGTGTCCCGAGGCCTGGCTCAAGGGAAACACCGTCGAGGCAGTGAAAACGGCGCTGAAGCCGCTTTTGGAGGCCGAAATCACCGCAATCGTGCCGCTTCATGGCGCGCCCGTCACCGATGGGGCGCATGAGGCGCTTGAAAGAGCCATTTCCTGACCCCGCCCGATTTCGTGGCCAGGTTTCCATAACCACCATTATCGAGCATTACTTGGGCGGGAGCGAGGCAGCGTGGTCGGCGCCGGCATCCACCCAGCCCGCCAGGTCCTTCTCAGAAGCGGTGCCCTCGTTCTCGACGATGAGCCAGCCGCCCATCCTCTTGCCGGACATCTCGAACTCGCGGACGTGCGGCTCTGCGAGGGCTTGTTCGTTGTCCTCGGGGTCGATCCGGACCATGAGCTCACCTGTGCTCGTTACGCCGCACGCCATATTCCCACCGACCATGAAGCCGATGCCGCCGAACATCCTGCGTTCGGTCACTCCGTCCCTGAGCGCCACGATCGCCCGCACCCGGTCGGCAAATTCCTCGTCAAGGGCCATGGATTCACCCTACGCGCTCCGCACAAGCTGTTGGCCGAGTACGACGCATGACCGCGGGTAGCGGACGCTCATGCGCGTCTTCGCCCAGGCCGTTGCGGCCTCACGAGTCCTGTTCAGCCTCGCCTGGATCGCCGACCCGGCGCGAATCAACTCCGCCTGGCTCGGCGGAGTCGCGGCCGAGAAGCCGACGGAGGTCCTATCCCGATCGGTGGCGGCACGCGACCTCGCCATGGGAGCTGGCGCGATTATCGCGATCCGCGAAGGCGGCGGTAGCGGCTGGATGGCCGCTCACGCCGTCTCGGACGTCGCCGACTTGGCCTCCACCCTTGCCCTTCGCGACCACCTGCCGGAAAAGGGCGTTCGCCAGACGGCCCTGATGGCCGGCGGTTCCGCGCTCGCCTGCGCGGTGTGCGCAATTGCCCTCAGCGGCCGAACATCCGGCCGAGCTTCGAGTTCTTCACGACGTCACCCACGCCGACTTTCTCGGGCGGCCCGAGCTGTGAAACGGCTTGGCTGTCGATGGTGAGCATTACGCCCCGCTCGAAGGTACGCGCGACCTCCGGAGCGTCGACAAATCGCGTGGTGCCATCGGAGTCCTCGAACACGAACCCATCGAGGATGTTCTCCCGATGGTTGTCGAGGACCTCCAGGATCTTCCCGACCTGGGTCTCATCCTTGTCGTAGACCGGGGTTCCCTTGGCGACGGTCGTGTAGTGGACCGCGATTCCGTAATCAACGTCGGTCATGTACTCGCCTCCAGTGCAAGTTGCGGCCTCGCGAGCCATCCGTGGAGAGCTTCGTCGGCGTAGCGTCCGGCGAGGTCGCCCAGGGCTCTCAGCTGTGAATCGGGCACGGCTCGGGACGATAGCGAGCGCCTAGGATTGCCCGAACTGTCTCGTCCAGGTTCACATAACTCGGTCACTGCCCCACCCACCTCGGGCTACTCCGGCACCCCTCTGGTCAAAAAGCTCGGGATCAAGGAGGGCCACCGCGTCGCCATCGTTCGCGAGCCGGAAAGCTTCCGCGACACCCTTGGCTTCTTGCCACCCGCGGTTCACGCAACGACGCGAGCGAGCGCTCCCCGAAACAGCCCCACGGGCGGCAACCTCAACGTGGTGATCGCCTTCTTCAAGAAGCGCTCGGAGTTCGAGAGGCGCCTGCCGGCGCTGATGGAGGCGCTCGACGTCGACGGCGGCCTTTGGATCTCCTGGCCAAAGAAGTCCTCCGGCGTCGAGACCGACATCACCGAGGACACCGTGCGCGAGGTGGCGCTGCCGCTGGGGTTGGTCGACAACAAAGTCTGCGCAGTGGACGAGACGTGGTCGGGACTGCGCTTGGTCTATCGCAAGGCCGACCGCGCCGCGATCAAAGCCAGACGAGCGAACTGAGGTCGCTTGCGACCACCCCTCGGGCGCGGATGACCTCAGATCGCGGCGAGGCGCTCCGCGACCGCGGGCTCTTCGCAGAAGGCCGCGATCTCGCGAGATAGCTTGCCGCCCTGCCACGCCAGCGGTGACTCGCCCTCGTCCTCACTGATCATCCGCGCGCCGGGAATGCGCTCCGTCCATTCGACCGCGACTTCCCACGGGTGGCCCGGGTCGGCCTCGTCGTGGCTGGCGACTACGAGGGTTGGCACGTTCAGGCTCTCGAGGGTCTCGAGTTCCTCAAAGGGAAGCGACGCCGTTGTATCGCGCAGGGCGGCGGCGACCGCCTCCGGATGCTCATGGAGCGCCAGTCGCTTGCGCGCAAGCCGGAGCACGACATCTCGCCACTCGGGCCGGTGGCTACCGTCGTCGTAGGCCTCCACGAATCCCTCCACCCCGCCTTCTTCCAGTCCGTCAGCCAGGCGATCCCAGTAGGCGATCGTCTCAGCAGCCGGCGGCGTGCCGAGCGAAGCCGGGCCGACAGCGACCAGGCCGGCCACCCGTTCCGGTTCAGCCAGTGCCAACGCCGTTGCGGTGTGAGCGCCCATCGAGTGCCCCGCGATGACGATGCGGCCTCCCCCACCCAGTTCTGCTGCAACGGCAGCCATGTCGCCTGCGAGCTCGGCGTAGGAGTAGCCCTCGCCGGCCGGAGCTGGATCGGACGTGCCATGACCGCGTGCGTCGTACATCGCCGATGTGAGCCCCCGACGCTCCAGGATGTGCGAGCCGTGGGTCACGTATCCGCGAGCCGCCGTGATCCCATGCGCCTGAAGCACGACCGGGCCGGATCCGGCTGCCTCGCCCCTGAGCACGTTTCCGCCCGGGGCGCGCACCTCGATGGGGCGCACCTCCTCGGCCACGAACCTAGCCCCGCTCGATCGTCACCGAGTTGATGACGACGGTGCCGAGTGGTGTGCCGGTCGATCCGGATGCGGGATCGCCGTATCCCTCGATCGTCTTGGCGACGTTCATGCCTGAGGTGACCTCACCGGCCACGGCGTAGTCCGGGGGCAGGCCGGCATCGGCGCCGGTCACGATGAAGAACTGGCTGCCCGAGCGGCCTGGCGGCTCAGCTTCCGTCTTCGCCATCGCGACTGTGCCCTCGAGGTACTGCTGGTTGGCCGGAGGAGGCTCGTCGACCGAGTAGCCGGGACCAGGACCCGAGCCGGTTCCGCTCGGGGTCGCCCGCCTGGATCACGAATCCGGGAACGATTCGGTGGAACGGGGTGCCGTCGAAGACGCCGTTCTTTGCCAGGTATTCGAACGACGCGGCGGTCTTCGGGTTGTTCTTGGTGTCCAGTGCGATCTCGAACGTGCCGCACGATCGTGTCGACCACCGCGGTCAGATCGCCAGCCGTGGCCTTGGCGGGCGGCGGATCGAGGTCAACGGTCTGCGGCGCGGGCGCCTCGACCGACGTCGCAGGGCGGGTCGGCCAGAAGCGATGAGTCCTGGAGTCGCTCGATTCGTCGCCGCCCCCGCAGGCAGATAGCACTAGCCCGAGGGCAACGCAGCAGCAGCGCGATCGGCGCTTAAGCACGGCTCCAGGCTATCGCGCTCGGAAGGCGTATGACGCGAGCGAAAGCCTTGCGATGATCTAAAGCGCTGCCGCACTCGGATCTCAAGTCGTCGGCCGCGCTCTGAACGACGCCGTCGCTCGCGCTCCGTGGCTGTGGCCGGTTCTCAAGCGACCCGATGCGGCGGTTACTTCGACGGCCTGGCCGCCGGCTGGGACGAGCGGACCGGCGCGGGCACGCCGCGCACCTGACCGTCGCTCGCGGCCGCGCTCCTCCACGTCACGCCGGCGCCCGAGCGAGTCCTCGACCTCGGCACCGGCACCGGCGAGGCGGCGCTGTTGTGTCGCCCGCGAGTTCCCGCGGGCGAGCGTCCGCGGGATCGACATCTCCGAGGAGATGATCGCCGAGGCGCAAAGGCAAGGTCGGCCTGGACCCCGATGGCCGCATCGCGTTCAAGGTCGCTGACGCCGCCGCATCTCCCCTGGCCCGACGACTCGTTCGATCTCGTCACCCAGGTGAACGTGCCGCCCTTCTTCGGCGAGATCGCGCGCGTCCTGCGGCCCGGCGGATACGTCGTCGTGGTCGCCGAGCTGGGGCGAGGCAGACGCCCTTCTACACGCCGCATGCCGTCCTCGCGCGCGGGTTCGCGAAGGTACGGGATCGCCGAGCACGTGCGCGGGCGAAGCCGGCGCCGGGATGTACTGGGTCGGCCGAGCCCACTCCTGAGCGCCTCAGGCGCCTCTAGATTCCCCCGCGTGGCAAGAGAGCCGACTCACCTCCTCCTCGTCAATCCCTCGGCGGGCGGCGGGCGCGCCAAGAAGCTCCTCGGCCAGGCGCAGGCTGCCCTTGCCGACGGCGGCGTCGAGATCAGCCTCGTCCTGACGCAGAACATCGCGCACGGCCGAGACGAGGCCCGCCGGGCCGCAGAGCGTGGCCAGACGGTGATCGTGATGAGCGGCGACGGGCTGATCGGCCAGGTCGGCGGCGAGCTTGCAGGCACCGGCGCGACGATGGGAATCATCCCGGGCGGCCGCGGCAACGACTTCGCCCGCGTCGTCGGCATCCCGGACGACGTCGAGGAGGCCGCGGGACTCATCGCCGCGGGCGCGACCCGCGACGTTCGACGTCGGCGAGGCGAACGGCGCCCGCTTCCTCTGCATCGCCAGCTGCGGCTTCGACTCGGACGCCAACCGCATCGCGAACGAGGCGAAGCGCGTCAAGGGGCACGCTCGTCTACGCCTACGCCGCGCTTCGCGCGCTGGCCGCCTGGAAGCCCGCCGACCTTCACCCTCACCATCGACGGCGAGACGCGACGAGGTCACCGGCTACACGGTCGCCGCCGGCGAACAGCAAGGCCTACGGCGGCGGCATGTTCATCGCGCCCGACGCGGAGCTCGACGACGGGCTCCTCGACGTCGTCGCGATCGGCGAACGTCTCGAAGCTGCGCTTCCTCCGCGGGCTCCCAGACGTCTTCAAGGGCGAGCACGTCGACGAGCCGCGAGGTGTCAGCTGGCGCGCGCTGCCGGAAGTGACGATCGAGGCCGACCGCCCGTTCGCCGTCTACGCGGACGGCGACCCCGTGGCCGACCTCCCGGCCACCTTCCGGATCCTCCCGCAGCGCGCTGCGGGTGATCGTGCCGCCGGCGCGGCGCCGCTGACGTCGCATCCGCCACGGAGTCCCGGCTTCCGCGCGAAGGTCGGCGCTCGCCCGCGCCGCCGGCACGCCTGTCGCGGCGCTCCGGCCGCGGCGGCGGCACGACGCTCCCCGGCCGCATGCTGCTCCGCATCGCCCCCGACGCGATCGAGCGCCTCGGGCCGCGCCTCACCGCCGGCTCGACGGTCATCAGCGCCACGAACGGCAAGACGACGACCGCCGGCATGCTCGCCTCGGCGCTGCGCGTCGCCGGGCGCGACCCGGTCCACAACCGGGCGGGCTCCAACATGAGCTGGGGCGTCGCCACGGCGCTCCTCGAGCAGAACGGGACCGAAGGGCCTCTTCGAGGTCGACGAGGCCTGGCTTCCGCGCATGGTCGACGCGCTCGACCCCGGCCTGATCGTCCTCTCCAACCTCTTCCGCGACCAGCTCGACCGCTATGGCGAGCTCGAGCACCTCGCCGACGAGTGGGCCGAGATGGTCGCCGAGCCGCGAGGCGGCCGGCCACACGGGCCTCGTGCTGAACGCCGACGACCCGCTGATCGCCGACCTGGGCCGCGACGCGCGATCTCGACCGGACGCGCCGAGGTCACCTACTTCGGCATCGAGGACGACTCGCAGGCCCTGCCGGGGCTCCAGCACGCCCACGACGCGAAGCACTGCCGCCGCTGCGGTGCGCCGTACGTGTACGACCGCGCGTTCGTCGGCCACCTCGGCCACTACCGCTGCCCCAACTGCGGAGCCGACCGGCCGGCGCCCGACATCGCCGCCACGAAGATCGAGCTGGACGGGATGCGCGGCTCGCGGTCGAGGTCTCGACCCCCGACGGCGACCTCGAGCTGCGAACTGCCCCTCCCCGGTCTCTACAACGTCTACAACGCGCTCGCGGCGCTCTCGGCAGCGCTGCGGCATGGGCGTCGACCCCGACGCAGGCCGTCGCGGGCCTGGAGCGCACCGAGGCGGCCTTCGGCCGGGTCGAGACCGCTCGAGGTCGCCGGGCAAGCCGGTCTCCATCCTCCTGATCAAGAACCCGGCGGGCGCGAACGAGGTGATCCGCACCCTGGGCCTCGAGAGACGAGCACTACGGCGGACGGAAGGGCATTCACCTCTGGATCGCCCTCAACGACGGGATCGCTGACGGCCGCGACGTCTCCTGGGTCTGGGATGCCGACTTCGAGCTCCTCGCCGGCGCGGTCGCGCGCGTGACCTGCGCGGGAACGCGCGCGCCCGAGATGGCGGTGCGTCTGAAGTACGCCGGTGTCGATCCCGCGACTATCGACGTCCACGAAGACATCGCCTCTTCGCTCGACGACGCCGTGCGCCAGGACGCCCGAGCGCCTCTTCGCCCTCCCCACCTACACCGCCCTTCTCGAGCTGAGGACGATCCTGGCCGACCGCGGCCTCGCGAAGGCGTACTGGGAATGAACTGGCGACGCGAGACGAAGCCGTCATCTGGCACGACGTCGAGAACGGCGCGTACGACGCCGACCTCGGCCTCTGGCGCGAGCTTGCGCCGCGCGGCGGGCGGCCCGGTGCTGGAAGTCGGCTGCGGCACCGGGCGCGTGACCCTCGACCTTGCGCGCGACGCGGCCATCACGTCCTGGGCGTCGACATCGAGCCGGCGTTCGTCGCGGCGCTGCGCGAGCGCGCCGCGAGCGCTCGTGCTCGAAGCTGCGTGCCGAGGTCGGCGATGTGCGCGACGCTCGACGTCGAGGGCGAGTTCGCACTGGTCATCGTCCCGATGCAGACGATCCAGCTTCTGGCCGACAGCCGACGAGCGGCATCGCGGCGCTCGCAGCGCATGCGGAGCCACTCTCGCCCCGCGCGGCCTGATCGCGCTCGCAATCGTCGAAGGCGACCTGGGACTGCCGGGCACGGCGGGCTTCGACCTGGCCAGCCGCTCCCCGACGTGGCGGAGATCGACGGCTGGGTCTACTCGAGCCTGCCGGTAGAGATTCGAGATGAGGCGGAGCGTCGTCGTGCTCAGCCGTCTCCGCCAGATGGTGGCCCCCGACGGCGACCTGGCCGACGAGCGCTGCGGAGCTTCGCCTGGCGGTCATCGACCCCGACTTCGCTCGAAGCGGAGGCCGCCGATGCCGGGCTCCGCGCCGGCAGGCCGTCGCGAGATCGCCGCCACCGACCGCCATGTGGGGTCTACCGTTGTCTCCTGGAGGCGGTCGCCATGAGCACGCTGCGGCTCCTCACGCTCTATCCGGACCAGATGAACATCTACGCCGACCGCGGCAACATCCTCTTCTTGCAGCGCCGTTGCGAGTGGCGCGGCATCGGTTTCGAACACGCGAGCGCCGGGCCCGGCGATCCGTGTCGACGCCGTCCGCCCACGACCTCATCTACATCGGCGGTGGCCAGGACCGCGACCAGCAGCTCGTCGCCGCCGACATGGTCGCGACCAAGCGCGAGGGCCTGGCGGCGGCGGTCGGCGACGGCGCAGTCCTCCTCGCCGTCTGCGGCGGCTATCAGCTTCTCGGCCACTCGCTACCAGCTGGGCGACGAGCGCATTGCCGGGCTGGGGCTCGCCGACCTCGAGACCGTTCGCGAGGACGGGCCCGCGCCTGATCGGAAACGTCGCGATCGAGGTGGACCTCGGCACCGGCCCGCAGGATGCTCGCGGGATTCGAGAACCACGGCGGCCGCACTTACCTGGGCGAGTGCGCGACCCCGCTCGGCCGCGTCATCAAGGGGCACGGAAACGACGGCAAGAGCGGCTTCGAGGGCGTGCGCAGCGACAACCTGATCGGCACCTATCTCCACGGCCCGCTTCTGCCGAAGAACGCCTGGCTTGCCGACCGTCTGATCCAGCTCGCGATTGGCCGGCTCGAAGGCGTCGAGCCAGAGCTCGAGCCGCTCGACGACGCCTTCGAGGCGGCCGGACACCGGAGCGCCCGGGCCGCCGCGATGCGCGGCTAGAGCTTCCGGTGCATCAGGTGAAGGCCAACCAGGCCTTCATCCGGATGCGCGAACGCTTCGGGAACGGTGCCGATGATCGAGAAGCCCATCGCGCGCCAGAGCGTCACCGCGGCCTGGTTGGTCTCGACGACACAGTTGAACTGGATCGCCTTGAACCCCTCTGAGCGAGCCCACACGATCACCCGTTCCGCCAGCGCGCGCCCTACCCCCTCGCCGCGATAGCGGCGGTCGACCATGAAGCTCGCACTGGCGACATGCGCGCCCGGACCAGGCCTGTTCGCGTAAGCGTTCGCCGTCCCGGCGATGTCGTCATCGGTCTCGGCGACGAGCACCAGCGCCGGAGGCTCGAGCATCCATTCGCGCCTGGCCTCTTCCTCTGTCGTGGACGGGTCGATCGCGTACGTGTCGCCCGCTTCGACCACCTGCCGGTAGATCGGCCAGATCGCTTTCCAGTCGGATTTATCGGCTTCGCGCACTGGAACCATTGCTGCCATTGTTACTCGCCGATGCGTTACCGCCGAATGCCGATCGAGATTGAGTCGCCCGAGGAGCTCGGGTACTCGGCGATTGCGAACAACCTTTCGGAGAGCTCATGCGCGGATATGCGCCTCGCCGATTTCGGGATCGACGGCAGCGTCGGCGACCTCCTGCTTCAGTACGGCGACCACCGCGGCAGCCCTCAACTCCGCGAGATCCTTGCGGCCGATGGCAACGGCGTGATGCCCGACGACGTCATCGTCACGGCGGGTGCCGCCGCAGCGCTCTTCATGGTCTCGACCTGCCTCCTTGGGAACGGCGGCCACGCCGTGATCGCCGCTCCGAACTACGCGACGAATCTTGAAACCCCGCGCTCACTCGGAGCTGACATCTCGACCCTGGACCTCCGCTTCGAAGACGGATGGACGCTCGACCCGGAGCGGATCGAGGCCGCGCTGACGCCCGAAACCTGGCTCGTGAGCCTCACCTACCCGCACAATCCCACCGGGGCAATGATCGACGAAGCCGGCCTTCGCAGAGCGGTCGAGATAGTCGAGGCTCACCCGACGGCCCGTCTTCTGGTTGACGAGACGTACCGCGAGCTCGCGTACGGGGAACCCCTCCCTCTCGCCGCCTCACTCTCTGATCGCGCGATCAGCGTGTCATCTCTCTCGAAGACATACGGGCTGCCGGGGCTCCGAATCGGGTGGGTGATCTCCCGGGACGCCGAGCTGTCCGAAACCCTCCTCGCCGCCAAGGAACAGATCCTGATCTGCGGCTCTGCGATCGACGAGGAGATGGCGGCGCGGGTTGCTCAGGCGAGGCCGCGGCTCCTTCCGGCCATTCGCACGAAGATCGAGCAGCACCTGGGGATCGTGCGCGAGTGGATCGCCGGCCAGGAGATCTTCGAATGGGTCGAGCCACAGGCGGGCGTGGTCGGCATGCCGCGCTTCCGCGAAGACGTCGAGGTCGACATCGACGCGTTCTACAAGTCACTCCTCGACGACCACGGCACGTACGTCGGCCCCGGCCACTGGTTCGACCAGGACCGTCGAGCCTTCCGCCTGGGCTTCGCGTGGCCCGAAGCGGGGGAACTGAAGCGGGGACTTGCAGGCCTCCTGGCCGCCGCAGACGGCGCGAGCGCCCAGAAAGTTGCATAGAGCCGGCATTTGTGGGCGCTCGGCGTTAGCTTCCCGTCGAGCCGAAGCCGCCCTCGCCCCGCTCGGACTCCGCCAGCGCTTCGGCCTCCAGGGGCGCCAGAGACGCGAACGGCACCACCAGGAGCTGTGCGATGCGGTCGCCCTCGGAGATCTCGAACGGCTCGTCACGGTCCGTATTGAGCAGCAGGACTCTCACCTCGCCTCGGTACCCCGCGTCGATCAGGCCGGGTGCGTTGACGAGTGAGATCCCGTGCTTCGCCGCCCAGCCCGAGCGCGGCAGGACGAGGCCCGCGTGGCCCTCGGGTATCTCGATCGCGATGCCGGTGCCGACGCTTTCGCGGCTGCCCGGCTCGAGGCGTGCGGCCTCGGACGCGTAGAGGTCAAGCCCCGCGTCACCGGCGGTCGCGCGCGTCGGCAGCTTGGAGGTTGCCGCGAGCTTTCGCACGCGGAGCTCGCCGCTCACAGCGCCGCGCCCGTTCACGGAGAACTGTTCGAACCGGTGCGAGAGCGCCTTCGGAACCTTGGCGTTGAACCAGAACCCCGTCCTCGCGCTCCTCGCGCTCCAGATCTCCTGCCAGCTCGTAGAGCTCGGCGAGGCGCGCGCCTTCGCTGTACGGGCATGAGCAGCTCGATTGGCTCTAGCGTCCGCTCGAACTCGACGGCGACCCGGTCGCGCAACTCGTCAAGCCCCTCGCCCGTTTCCGCCGAAACGCCGATCGCGTCGCGTCGGCCCGACCAGGACCTGGCGCTCGCTCCTCGTCGCTCAGGAGGTCGATCTTGTTGTAGACCAGGAGAGCCGCGGCATGTCCCCCGCGTCCATCTCGTCGAGCACCGCATTCACCGCGGCGATCGAGCCGGCGCGGTGCTCCGCGTCCTCGGATGCGTCGACTACGTGGAGGATCAGGTCGGACAGGCGCGTTTCCTCGAGCGTTGCCTTGAACGCCTCGACGAGCTGATGGGGCAGCTTGCGGATGAAGCCAACCGTGTCGGTCACGAGGTACCGGCGCCCGTCGTGCTCGTAGGAGCGTGTCGTCGGGTCGAGCGTGTGGAAGAGGCGCGAGCCCACGCTCACACCCGCTCCCGTCAGCGCGTTCAGGAGCGTGGACTTGCCCGCGTTCGTGTACCCGGCCAGCGCGACCGCGGGAACGGCCGAAGCCTCTCGCCGGGCGCGCATCGTCTCCCTGCCCTTCTCGACCTGCCGCAGCCTTGCGCCGCAGCGCGGTGATGCGATCTCGGGCGAGCCGGCGGTCGGTCTCGATCTGGGACTCGCCCGGTCCTCTGGTGCCGATGCCGCCGTCCATGCGGCCTGCGCCGAGGCGCTCGAGGTGGGTCCACAGCCCCCGCATGCGGGCGAGGTTGTACTCGAGCTGAGCGAGCTCGACCTGGAGCTTGCCCTCGGCCGAATGCGCGTGGTCGGCGAAGATGTCGAGGATCACCGCGGTGCGGTCGATCACGGGCACGTCGAGCGCGGCTTCCAGGTTTCGCTCCTGGCGAGGGCGCCAGCTCGTCGTCGCATGCGACAAGGTTCGCGCCCGCTGGCCTTGATCGCGTGCTTTACCTCGGTCAGCTTGCCGCGGCCCAGGTAGCGGTCCGGATCCGGCTTCGCGCGCACCTGCACAACCTCGCCGGTTGTCGCAACGCCGGCGGTGCGAAGAAGCTCCTTGAGCTCGGCGAGGGGTCGTCGCCCTCAGCGGGCGTCTGTGGCAGGGCGCCGATCGCGAGCGCACGCTGGCGCGCCCGTGGGTTTCGCAGGCCTGTCCCGTTCGCGCTCGTTTGACCGGTTTGACTCCACCCGGCCGATTGTAGGCCTGCTCCGCGGAGGCCTATGGGCACACGTACGGCGAGTCGGGAAGCCGCTTGGCGGTCAGGCCGATGTCGCCGACGAACGGCAGCGCCCCAACCGAGCATGCGTCGTCGACGACTCGTCGACCGCGGAGCCGGTGGACTTGGCTTCGTGTAATTCGGTCGCCGTGGTGAAGTCAGGCCGTCGTCGCGCATCCTGTCCGAGCTCGTCCGAGGGCCTCGTTCGCGTTGCGATCCGAGTTGTGGACGTACTTGCGCTTGTCGAAGTCGTAGGTCCAGGTGACGTCCTCGCGATTCCAGCCGTCGAGCTGGCCGTCGCTCGAGGATGCCGAACTTCTCGAGGCCCCAGTAGCCGTTCTGAGCGAAGAGGAGACGCCGCCGTCTGCGTGAACGAGCGCCCCGAGGTCTGCGACCAGCTCGCGCATTCCCGCCGCGCTGCTTCTTGTGCTTCTTCGGTCTCGATCATGTCGACGTTGTCGAGAAAGAGGCCGTCGAACCCCTTGTCGAGCATGTCCGGCGCGATCTCCTGGGCCAGCTTGTCTCGGAGCCCCTCCTTGGAGACGTCGGCGAACCACTCGTCCTTCCAGTCCTGCCAGGCCGCGAGCCGGTACTTCTTGACGTCGTCGTACCAGCCTCGCCACTTCTCGATCGTGCCGACGCTCAGGTAGGCGAGCACGGTTGCGCCCTCGGCCTGAAGCGCGGCGACCTTTGCGGCGCTCGCCTCCTCGCCGTCGACGACCACGAGGTCGTAGTCCCCAAGCCGGTCGGCCACATCGCTGCGCGTGCCCGCTGATCATCCCGTTGCCGATCCCGAACGCGAACGACTCGGGTGCAGCACGGCGAGCCTGATCGGGCCCTCCGGCGGAAGCGATCGACACGACGCACGCGAACGCGCAGACCGAGGCTGCCAGGCTGAGCTTTCTCATCACCTTCCCATCGTCAGTCCCGCTCTCGGACTATAGGCTCAGCGCATGAAGGTCTTTGTCACCGGGGGAACCGGATTCATCGGCGGTCACGTGGTCCGCATGCTGCTCGAGCGCGGCGACGAGGTCGTCGCGATGGTGAGATCGCCCGAGAAGGCGACGGACATTGCCGCACTGGGCGCCGTGGTCATTGAGGGCGATGTCTCCGATCGCGCGCGCATCGCCGCGTCGATGTCCGGCTGCGATGCGGCAATTCACGGCGCCGCGATCTACGAGGTCGGCATCCCGAAATCCAAGCGCGAGCCGATGCGCCTCGCGAACGTGGTGGGAACTGAGAACGTGCTGGGAGCCGCCCTCGACGCCAAGCTCGGAAAGGTCGTCTACATCTCCACGATCGCCGCGTTCGGCAACACGAACGGCGAGATTGTCGACGAGACCTACGACCACCCGGGCCAGAGCTTCACCTCGTATTACGAGGAGACGAAATACGAGGCCCACCAGGTCGCAAAGCGGCTCATCGCGGAAGGGCTGCCGTGCGTGATGGTCCAGCCTGGCGGCGTGTACGGGCCGAAGGACCACTCGGCTCTCGGCAAGCAGATCTCCGACTTCGTAGCCGGCCGCCTGCCGCTGGTGCCGTTCGGCGATACCGGGATGAACATGGTCCACGTCGAGGACGTTGCGACCGGAGTGCTCCTTGCGCTCGACAAGGGCGAGGTTGGCGAGGCCTATGTCCTGGGCGGAGAGATCACGACGATGCGCGAGCTCATCAATACGACTGCCAAGGTCGCGGGGAAGCGGCCGCCCCGCGGCAACCTGCCGACCGGCCTGATCAAGGCGATGGCTCCGGCAGGGCCTGTGGTCGGAAAGCTGATGGGACAGCCTCCCAACCTGCGCGAACTCATCTCCACCTCCGACGGCGTGACGTTTTGGGCGTCCTCCGACAAGGCGGAGGCAAAGCTCGGCTACGAGCCGCGGCCGTTGGAACGTGGCCTGCGCGAGATGCTCGAAGCCGAGGGCAAGCTCTAGGCGAGAACCGGCTCGGAGGTGCGCGGCGCCGGCAGGAGAGCTGCGGCTGCGATGACCGCGCAGAAGGCGGCGGCGCGGGCGATGATGCCGAGGGCATCGGCTCCGATCGGGTCACCGAAGACCAGTACCCCGCCGGCAATTGGTGCAACAGGCCCCCCGGAGCTGGACTTGGCGCGACTTAGATGAGCAGCACGGGGTGGGCACTCCTCGGAGTTGGCACCGCGCTCGTTGTGTATTTCGTGTTCATCTTCGCGTTGATCGTTGCCGGTCGCCGCACCGATGCGAGGGCAGTTGCCGGGTTTGTCCCTGACTGCATCATCCTCCTCCGGCGTCTGCTTGCCGACTCGCGGATCTCTGGTTGGAGAAGAGCGACCATCCTCGCGTTGATCGGCTACTTGGTTTTTCCGATCGATCTTGTTCCAGACTTCATCCCAGTCGTTGGCCTGCTCGATGACGCGATCCTCGCGGCTCTCGTCTTGCGAATCGTCCTAAGGGGAGCCACGCCAGAGATACTGCAAGAGCTCTGGCCCGGTGCGCCGTCCTCACTTGCGCGCATGCAGAGGCTTGTATTCGGGCGGGTCGAAGATTCGCTCACTTAGGCGCTTTCCATGAAGCGGCCGGTGCGCCTACGCGGCCAGGTGCTCGCGCATGCGCTCGACGGCCTCGGTGATGCGCTCGTCGGGCGTGGTGAGCGAGATGCGGAAGAACCCCTCGCCCGACGGGCCGTACATCGAGCCCGGCGAGATGATGACCGCCGCCTCCTCGAGCGCCAGCTCGGCGAATGAGGTGGAGGTGTGGCCCTCGGGAACCGGCGCCCAGACGTAGATCGTGCCCTTCGGCGAGTCGACCTCCACGCCGATCTCCCGGAGAGCCGAGACGACCAGATCGCGGCGCCTGGCATAGATCTCGTTCATCGCGTCGATCGAGTCCGCCGGTGCGTCGAGCGCCGCGGCACCGGCGAGCTGCACCGCCTCGAAGAGCCCCGAGTCAACGTTGGTCTTGAGGCGCCAGTAGGTCGAGATGGCATCTGGGTTACCCAGGATCGCCGCACATCGCCAGCCGGTCATGTTGAAGCCCTTGGAGAGCGAGAAGACCTCGACTCCGACGTCCTTGGCGCCCGGCGTCGCGAGGAAGCTGGGCGCGACGTATCCGTCGTAGGTGGTCTCCGAATAGGCGTTGTCGTGAACGACGAGGAACTCGTGCTGCTTGCGCAAGCTCGACCACTCGCTCGAAGAACCCTTCAGGGGCCACCGCGCCCGTCGGGTTGTTCGGGTAGTTCAAAAACATCAGTCGCGCCTTCGACAGCGCCATCGGGTCGATCGCGTCGAGGTCGGGTACGAAACCCAACTCCGGCACCAGCGGAAGCACCACCGCCTCTGCTCCGGCCAGGATCGGGCCACCCGTGTAGACGGGGTAGCCGGGATCGGACGCGAGCGCGATGTCGCCCGGGTCGATGAAGGCGAAGCAGAGGTTGTAGATGCACTCCTTCGCCCCGATCGCAGGGATCACCTCGGTCCCGGGATCGATCTCGACGCCGAAGCGCCTGCCGTAGAAGCGAGCGAGCGCCTCGCGGAACTCAGGGCGCCCGCGGTTCGACGGGTACTGATGGGTTCCCGGGTCGGCGACCGCCGCCTGCATCGCCTCGACAATGTGCGGATAGGTGGGCGTGTCCGGGTCCCCGATCCCGAGAGAGATGACGTCGATGCCCGCGGCCTTCTTGTCGGCGACCTTGCGCTCGAGCTCGGCGAACATGTAGGGCGGAATCGCCTCGAGGCGCTGGGATGGATCTGTGCGGGCCACTGGGCGCGTCAGGCTAGCGGGACGCCACGCCTAGTCACGCAAGCACGTGACCATCGAGGTCGGAATTCCCTTGCAATACACAAGTCGAGGCATTCCTCGATTACAGGGGTCCACCGGGGGAGTCCTTCACTTGCACTATGCAAGCCCAGCCCGACCTCGGCGGCGGGAGTGGCTCTCGCCGATATCAGAGCGATTCGAGAGCTCGCACCAGCTCTTGCGAGAGCTCGCCGCGCAGGATCGGCTCCGCTGTGCCGATCAGGGTGATGTCGAGATCGTCCGTGATCTCCACGGTCAGCTCGCCACCGTCGAGCCTTACGGTGAGTCGGGCGACGGCGCTCCGTCGAGGAACGCGGCCAGCGCTGCACCCGAGGCACCGGTGCCGGACGAGAGTGTCTCCCCCACCCCGCGCTCGAAGATGCGCGCGCGGACCGTCGAGCCTTCGACTCGCGTGAACGAGACGTTCGTGCGATTCGGGAAAGAGCTCCGTGTTGCCCTCGATGCCGGGGCCGATCCCCCCCAGATCCAGATCCTCGACCACGTCGCCTGCGGCCACTACGCATTGGGGGTTGCCGACGTTGACGGCTCGGTAGCTCCACTCTCGCCCGCCGGACTCGAGCGTCCCTTCCCCTCGTCCCGAGCCTGGCCGATCGCCATCGAGACCTCCCCCGGCCCGGTGATGGTGGGTGTAACCGGGCCGGCCTTCGTGATCACGGAGAACTCGTCCTGGTCGCGTCCAGCCGGCGGCGCGAAGGTAGAGCACGGCCTCGCGCGCTCCGTTGCCCGACAGCTCAGCCTCGGAGCCGTCCGGGTTGAAGATTCTGAGCTCGGCGACATACTCGGGCTCCGGGACGGGCGTGAGCAGCAGGACGCCGTCGGAGCCCACGCCGAAATGCGGATCGCAGATGCGGCGAACCTTCGCATCCGTGAGCTCGAACGGCAGGGCTGCCGCCTCGACGATCACGTAGTCGTTGCCGAGCGCTTGCCACTTCTCGAACTTCATCGACCCAGAGCTTTCAGGATTTCGGATGCCACATCCGCATCATCGCGGCCCGCCCGGTCGATCGTCGTCACCCCCGGCATCCGGCGCATCCACGTGAGCTGGCGGCGCGCGAACGCGCGCTGAGCTCCCTTCATGCGCTCGATGTCCCCGTCCAGCAGCTCGTTGAAGCCGATGGCTGCCCGAGCCGTGCGCGACGCTCCGGCCGAGTCGGCTCGCTTAGCTTCCTCAGCCGCGCCGGCCGCGACCATCGCATCCACCCGCGCGTCGATTCGCGAGCGGAGCTCTTCACGCTCGAGCGTGAGACCCACGAGGAGAGCTGGACGACGCAGCTTCTCGGTCCACAGGCCCTCGCTCGAGTTGTGCGGAGTGATTCCGAGGCGCGCGAGCTCCGTGAGGCGCGCAATGCGCTTTCGGTCGTTCGGGTGAACACCGGATCTGATCTCGTCAGCAAGCTCGCCGTGAAGCGCCTGGGCTCCCCGTCCCGCCAGGTCGGCCTCCACGTCCTCTCGGACCTCGGCGGGCACCGGCGGGCGCATATCGAGCTCGGCCAGCGCGGCCCTCAGGTAGAGGCCCGTGCCGCCGACCACGATTGGCCGTCGGCCGACCTCAATCAGGGTGTCGATCTCGGCGTGGGCGAGCTTCGCGAATATCCCGGCCGAGAATTCATCGCTGACGTCCGCGATGCCCACGAGACGGTGTTCGAGCGCCTCCTGCTCGGCGGCGCTGGGCGCGCCGCTCAACACCTCGAGGCCTCGGTACACCTGGATCGAGTCGCAGCCGACGGCAACGGGGTCTTCTCCTCGCTCGCGGAGCAGCTTCGCGAGCTCAATCGCGACGCCGGTCTTCCCCGCGGCCGTCGGGCCGAAGATCGCGACTACGTCCAAGGCTCAGCCGACGCGGCTGAGGAGACGCTCGTGGCCGAGCAGCGTCTGCGACGTCGCCTTCGCGATCTCGACCTCGACGAGGTCGCCCGGCTCGCCCGTTCCCTCGAAGTTGACTGCCTTGTTGTGGCGGCTTCGGCCACGCAGTCGTGTGGGATCGGTGCGACTCGGTCCCTCGACGAGCACGTCGACCGTCCGGCCGACGAAACGCTGGGCCTGTGACTTCGCGCGCGCCTGGACCAATTCGACGAGGCGGGCCATGCGCTCCTGCTTTACAGGGTGCGGCACCTGATCGGGCAGGATGGCGGCCTCGGTGCCCCGGCGCGGCGAGAACACGAAGGTGAAGGCTCCGTCGTACGCCACCTGGTCGACCACGTCGAGGGTTTGCTCGAAGTCCTCGTCGGTCTCGCCGGGAAAGCCGACGATGATGTCCGTGGTGAGCGCGCAGTCGGGAACGTGCTCGCGGATCTGCGCGACGCGGTCCAGATAACGCTCGCGCGTGTAGGTGCGGCGCATCGCCTTGAGGATGCGGGTCGATCCGGACTGAAGCGGCAGGTGGATGTGCTCGCAGAGCGACTCGCATTCGGCGTGGGCGAGGATCACGTCCTCGCGCATGTCCTTTGGGTGCGGGCTCGTGTAACGGATGCGATCGATTCCGCCGACTGAGTCGACCGCTCGAAGAAGCTCCGCGAAGGACATCCGCTCGTCTCCTTGGAGGTCGCGCCCGTAAGCGTTCACGTTCTGCCCCAGGAGCGTCACCTCGCGTACTCCGTCGCCGGCCAGGCGCTCCACCTCTGCGAGCAGCTCGGGCGCTGGGCGTGAGACCTCTCGTCCCCTGGTCGACGGAACGATGCAGTACGAACAGACGCAGTTACATCCCTGGGAGATCTGAAGCCACGCCTGGAACTCGCGCTCGCGCTTCATCGGCAGGTGCCCGGCGAAGCCCTCGAACTCGAAAAACCCCTGCGCGCCGATCGAGTCCGTGGTCAGGAACTCGGCAAGGCGATGGATCTGACCAGGCCCGAAAGCGACGTCGACGAACGGAAAGCGCTCGAACACCTCTTCCTTGACCGACTGGGCCCAGCACCCGCCGACGCCCACAATCCGGCTTGGGTCCTCAGACTTCAGCCGCTTTGCCTGGCCGAGGTGAGCGATGAACCGCGAGTCGGCGGACTCGCGAATCGAGCAGGTGTTGAAGAGGATCAGGTCCGCGTCTTCGCGGTCGGGCGCTTCCGCGTACCCAAGCGACTCGAGCATCCCGCGCATGCGCTCGGAGTCGTGCACGTTCATCTGACACCCGAAGGTGGTTACGTGGTAGCTCGGCACGGGTTCAGGGTACCCCCGCGAAGACCGCTACTTGACGGTGAGGGTGCCTTCCATGCCACCTTCGCGGTGACCGGGAATCGAGCAGTAGAACGTGTATTCGCCGGGATCGAGGTCGGCCGATGCAACGGCGTCTGCGCCATCCACCACTGTCGGGCTCTGGGCGACGGTCTCACCGTCAACCTCGATCGCCACGTTGTGTGGCAGCGGCGAAGGGTTGGTGAGGTCGATTGAAACCGCTCCGGCCTTGGCTTCGAGCTTGTCCTGATCGAATGCGAGAGAGGAATCGGCGGCCGCCGCCAGGTCGATCGCGTCGGCTGCGTTGGGCTCGACGTCAACAGGCGTCTGACTCTCCGAAGGGTCGGCTGCCGAAGAGTTGGGATCGTTGCTCGTCGAAGCGGCGTCAGCCTCCTGCTGGTCCTGCTCGGCCCGGTACTCCGCGTACTCGGTGGCGTGCTTGTCGTGCTCGTCAGCCGATAGCGCGACAGCGAAGGCGCACGAGGCCACTACGAGAGCCGCGAAGGCGCCCAGGCCTCCCAGAAGGGCACCCCTGGAGCTGGGGAAGTTCTCCGAGCGGATGCCGATGAACGAGACGACGAGCGCCAGGACGGCGAGGATCCCGCCGAGGAAGTAGAAGAGGTCGTTCATGCGGGCGCGATCCTATCGGGCCTGCCGGAGCCACACGCCCGTGCGGCGGCGAGTGAATCAGTCGGCGTAGGCCGTCGCACGGCTCTCCCTGATCACGGTGATCTTGATCCGGCCCGGATGGGCGGCTTCCTTCTCGATCGCCGTGGCGATCTCCTGGGAGATAACGGCGGCGGCGTCGTCATCGACAAGGCCCGGGTCGACCACGACCCGGATCTCACGACCGGCTCGCATCGCGAAGACGCGTTCGACGCCGTGATGGCGCGCGGCGATCTCTTCCAGGTCCTTCATTCGCCCGACGTACTGCTCCAGGGAGTCGCCCCTGGCGCCGGGCCTGGCGCCCGATACCGCGTCGGCAGCCTGCACGATCACCGCCTCGACTGTCTTCACCTGCACCTCGTTGTGGTGAGCCTCCATCGCGTGCGCGACCGCCTCGGACTCCCCATGGCGGCGCGCGATGCGCCCGCCGATCGCCGCGTGCGGACCTTCTACCTCGTGAGTTACGGCCTTCCCGATGTCGTGGAGGAAGGCAGCTCGGCGGGCCGTCTCTGCCGAGGCACCCAGCTCATCGGCCAGGACGCCCGCGAGATTCGCGCACTCGACCAGGTGGTCGAGCACGTTCTGCCCGTACGAGGTCCGGAAGCGCAGCTGTCCCATGAGCTTCGTCAATTCGGGGTCGAGCCCGTGTACGTGAGCTTCGAGCGCCGCACGCTCCCCCTCCTCAAGGACTCGCTCTTCGAGGTCATTCTTGGCCTGCTCGTAGGTCTCTTCGATCAGGGCCGGGTGGATTCGCCCGTCGGCAATCAACCGCTCGAGCGTCATCCGTGCAACCTCCCGCCGCACTCCGTCGAAGCTCGAGAGGACGACAGCGGAGGGTGTCTCGTCGATGATCACGTCGACTCCAGTCACCTTTTCCAAGGCCCGGATGTTCCTTCCCTCACGGCCGATGATCCTGCCCTTCATCTCGTCCGAGGGAAGCTCGATCAGCCTGGTCGTCGCTTCGCTCGAGTGCTTCGCGGCCAGGCGCTGCGTTGCCACCGCGAGGATGTTTCGAGCCCGCCGCTCCCCTTCGCGCTGAGCCTCCTCCTCGATCTGACGGATTTTGAGCGCGGCTTGGTGACGAGCTTCCTGCTCGACATCGGCCAGGAGCATGTGCTTTGCCTGCGAGGCGCTGAGGCCTGAAATTCGCTCCAGCTCGAGCCTTTGGACCCGCTTTGCCTGCTTCAGCTCCTCCGACTGCTGCACGAGGTTCCGCTCGCGGTCTTCGAGCGCCTGAATGCGCCGGTCGAGATCGGCCTGGCGGAGCGCGATGGATTCCGTTTCGCGCAATGCAAGCTCCTCCATCCTCGCCAGTTCGGCTCGCCTTCCCTGAAGCTCGTCGGTGGGGCTGATGTCCGCCGGCCTACGAGAGGCTGGAGTGGCGCCGTCCACAACGCCCTCCTCTCCCTCCTCGTCGCGGCGCCACCCGAAACGTGTAGCGCGTGTTCCCATTTTGGTTTCACCTCCACTCCCGCAGGCTGTGGGCCGCGGCGAGCGTGTTTGTCAGTCAGATTCATCGGTGCATGAGTTGTTGTGAGCGCCGTCGGCGTCACCCACCGCATCCGCTCGCAACCGACTGCGAAACCGCCCGTTTGCAGGTATTTACTGCCGAGCGTGGCTCTGGAACAAGCGGCGGTTAGCCGCTGGCACTCCGCCCTCTCGGCGCGCTGTCGGGGTCAAGAATCAGGTTCAAGTTTCGTTCAGAGTCGTGGTTCGTAATCGGTACGCGACGGAACGGAAGGTGCCCGTGCCGCTTCAATTCTCTACCGATCGTAAACCCGCGCCGTGCTCGTGGCAACCCCCTTCAGGCGGCTCTGCGCTCCGCTATGCGCACGGCTTCGTATGCGACCTCGAGCTCATAGCCACGCCGGGCCAGGAACGCCAGCGCCTTGCCGCGTCCCGAATCATCGCCGAGGTCACCGCTTCGTCGCGAGAGAAGGTTGGCCGCGCGCTCCGCGAGATCGTCCCTGCTCTCCCCCGCGACGGCCCCTTCGGCTATCGAGCGAGCGACCCCGCGCTCGATCAACCCGTCCCTGATGCGGTCGGGCCCCCAGCCGAAGAGCTCGCGCTTGTCCTCGGTGAAAAGGCGTGCGTAGCGCTCGTCGTCGAGCTGCTCCATCTCGATCAGCCGCTCGATTGCCTCCTCGGCCTCAGCCTCCTCGACGTCACGGGCGGCGAGCCACGCACGAACCTCGGCGACCGTGCGCTCGCGGCGCGAGATCGCCTTGACCGCCAGTTCGAATGCGCTTCGCTCACGCCGAGGCATGCGGCCTCCCAGCGTCGCCTAGCCCGCGCCGCTAGGCCGCTTGACGCTCGGGCTCGCCTTCATCCGTATCTGCGATCGGCGCCGCAGGCACGTCCTCGGGCGCGTCCGGCACCGCCGCAATTGGACGCGGCTTGCGGTCGACCCCAAGGATCTCGAAGATCTTCGTCTCGATCTCCTGTGCGAGCTCCGGGTTCTCCGAGAGGTACCCCTTCGTGTTGTTTCGCCCCTGGCCCAGCCGAAGCTCGCCGTAGGAGAAGAAGGATCCCGACTTCTGGATGAGGTCGTGCTCCAGCGCAAGGTCGAGCAGGCAGCCCTCGTGCGAGATGCCAACGCCGTACTCGATGTCGAACTCGGCCTGGCGGAACGGCGGCGCGACCTTGTTCTTCACGACCTTGATCCGGACCCGGTTGCCGACCGCCTCGGTGCCCTCCTTGAGGGTCTCGATGCGGCGGATGTCGAGCCGCTGCGACGAGTAGAACTTGAGCGCGCGGCCTCCTGGCTGGGTCTCGGGCGAGCCGAAGGTCACGCCGATCTTCTCGCGGATCTGGTTGGTGAACAGGCAGACGGTGTTGGCTCGGTTGAGGTTGCCGGCGAGCTTGCGCATGGCCTGCGACATCATGCGCGCCTGGAGGCCGACCGACTGGTCGCCCATCTGGCCCTCGAGCTCGACCCGCGGCGTGAGCGCTGCGACGGAGTCGACGGCGACGACGTCGACCGCTCCGGAGCGCACCAGGACGTCGACGATCTCGAGCGCCTGCTCGCCGTAGTCGGGCTGCGAGATCAAAAGCTCGTCCGTGTTGACGCCGATCTTGCGGGCGTACTTGGGGTCGAGGGCGTGCTCGGCGTCGATGAACGCGCAGACGCCGCCGCGTGCCTGAGCCTCGGCCATGATGTGGTAGACGAGCGTGGTCTTACCCGACGATTCCGGGCCGAAGATCTCGATCACCCGGCCGCGCGGAACGCCGCCCACGCCGAGCGCGAGGTCGAGCGAGAGCGCCCCCGTGGGGATCGCGTCGACCTTGAGCGCGTCGTTACCGGTCAAGCGCATCAGCGTGCCGGCCCCGAAGTCCTTGTCGATCTGGGTCATGGCGGCTTCAAGAGCCGCGACTCGGGCCTTGGCCTGCTTGTCGGCTGCCTTCTGTTCTGCCTTTGTGTCTGCCATATCTAGCTATTCACCTCTTCGTTCGCCCGGCATCACGCCGTAGGCGGCAAGTTCAATTCGGCCAGGGACTCGTAGTGGGCGCCACACGACCGTATGTTCGAACGGTAAAGCGCCAATCGGACGGCATTCCACGGGTGTAACAGGGCAGCCGGCAAGTCATCGGGCAACGATCCCACGCGCTGGGGACGACGCTTGCCGCGCTCGTTCCGGACCCGGGCAACGGTCAGATGCGGCCAGAAGGGACGGCTCTCGGGCTTGAAGACGCCGTCGGACCCCAGCTCTGCCGCCAGGGATGCCTGAAGCTCAACGGCGGCGGGAGAGGCGACCTCCAGGGCGATCACTCCCGGACGCCACGCGGGCTTTGACGCGAGCCCGGTGAACCGCGCCGGCACGGGCCGTGCGGCAAGGTTGAGAACGGTTGCCGCGATCTCGGGGATCTGCCCGATGTGGACCGGGCCGATGAAGCAGAGCGTCAGGTGGAGGTTCGCTGCCACTACCGGCCGTAGCGCGGGGTCGGTCAGCTCGCATGCTTGCCAGGTTTCGATCTCGCCCCGAACCGAGTCGGGGATGTCGAGGGCGACGAACAGGCGAGCCGTGTCATGCGAAGCCGTGTCATGCGAACTCATCGAACGGAACGCTAGAGCGCCGCGAAGCACGAAAGTGCACCGAGGTGCGACGATCGCGCACCAGACCGCGCACGTCTCTCATTCTCCGCAGCGGCGCCACGAGCGAGCGCGCTCCGCCTCTAGAGCCTCGTCGAGCCGCCGAGGTCGTGCAGCGCTTGCATAGTGAGGGTCAGGCGCTCCCTCGTTCGATCCTGGCAATCGAAGAAGCCCTTCACTTGCGTAGCGCAAGTGAATCTCGACCTCGGCGGGCAGGCGCCTTGCGCGGGCGCTTCATGCCAGAGCATCGGGTGGTACTTTCCCGCCTGCCCGCTGGACGGCGGCCATTCGAGCCCTCGGCAGCGTACGCGTGTCAGTTCAGAGCCAGGACAGGAGAGTAGATGGCCACCGGAACAGTCAAGTGGTTCAACACCGAAAAGGGATACGGCTTCATCGCCCCCGACGACGGTGACAAGGACCTCTTCGTGCATCAGACCGGCGTCGACGCCGGTTCCTCGGTCAAGGAGGGTGATCAGGTCACCTTCGAGACCGAGTCGAGCCCGAAGGGGCCGCGCGCTATCAACGTGCGTCTCGCCTAGATACGACTGGGCGAACCGGAACCACACCGGCGAGACTGCGGGCGTCCCGGACGGGGCGCCCTCTCTCGTCTAAAGAGATTCGACGAACGCGAGAAGGTCCGCACAGAGGAGGTCTGGCTCCTCCCAGGCGGCGAAGTGACCACCACGCTCGTACTCGTTCCATGAGCGCAGGTCGCCAAGGGTGCGCTCTGCCCATTCGCGGGGTGGGTGAAGGATCTCGGCGGGGAAATCCGCGACTGCCGCCGGCACGGGGATGCGGTCGCCGGGCTCCAGCTTCCAGCGGCCGCGCGCCTCGGCGGCATACAGGCGGATCGAGGTGGAGATCGTGCCCGTCGCCCAGTAGAGCGTGAGGAAGTCACAGAGGTCATCAAGCGCGAAGCGAGTCTCGACATCGCCGCCACAGTCAGACCAGTCGCGATATTTTGAGGCGAGCCACGCCGCGAGGCCCGCCGGCGAGTCGTTCAGTGCCGGTGAAAGCGTGTCCGGCACCTGTCCCTGGGTGAGCATGTAGTGAGCGCCGCGCGTGCGCCATCTCGCAGCGTCGGCAAGCCAGGCCTGCTCGGCGTCCGTCAGATCCGCCAGCTCGGCCGGGAACGGCAGGACCGACGGCGAGTTGATGTGGAGGCCGGCCACCCGGTCCGGTGAGTCGTACGCCATTCGCGCGGCGATCAGCGTTCCCCAGTCACCACCCTGAACGACGTAGCGGTCCCAGCCAAGCGCGTCTTCAACCACCGCGCGAAGGCGCGCCGCAACCCCCGAGCCTGTGAGTGCCTGCGCAGGCTCGTCGGAGAAGCCGTATCCCGGCAACGAAGGCACCACGACCTCGTGCCCAGCCTCAAGCAGACGTCTCAGAAGGCCCTGAAACTCGAGGACGGAACCTGGCCAGCCGTGGATGAGGACGATCGGGACGCCCTTTCCACCCGCGCCCTCGTGGACGAAATGAATGCCGTCCCACTTGAAATGCGACGCCATGTTGAGGCGCTCTTCGGTCGCCCGCCAGTCGTAATCGGAGCCCCAGTGATCGCACAAGCGCCGAAGAAAACCCTGATCCATTCCGTAGTCCCAGCCGACATCCGCGGCTTCGGGCCAGCGCGTTCGCGCAAGCCGCTCGCGCAGGTCGGCGAGGGTGTCCTCCGGGACCGCGATCTCGTACGGCTCGACTCCCGGCACGGCTCAGATCGGGAAGTCTTCGCCCCGCAGGAGGCGGCGCAGCAGATGCAGAGCCAAAAGTGCGGATCGCTCGCGGATGTCCGCACGGTTTCCCGGCATGACCGGATCGCGGGCGATCACCTGGCCGTCGGCGGTCTTCACGCACACGCACACGTAGCCGACGGGCTTCTCGTCGGTTCCACCGCCGGGCCCGGCGATACCCGTGATGCCGACGCCCAGATCGGCCTCGAAGCGCTGCAAGCGAGCCGTCGGCCATCGCCTCGGCGACCTCCGGCGACACGGCGCCGTGCTCGGCGATCATCTCAGCCGGGACACCCAGAAGCTCCGTCTTCGACTCGTCCGAGTAGGTGACGGCCCCTCCCGCCACGTAGGCGGACGAACCCGGCCGCTCGGTAAGACGCGCGGCAAGGAGGCCACCTGTGCACGATTCCCCGAGCCCGATGCGGTGCCCGGCGAGAAGCTCGGCGATCTGCTCGTCGATCGTCGACCCGTCACGGCTGAACAGAAAGCGCCCATGGCGATCGTCGATCGCCTCGACCAGCGCGGCCATCTCGCTCTCGGCGCCGGGGCGGTGGCGCACCTCGATCTCGAGCTCCCCCTTGCGAAGGCAGGTCGTGATCTCGAGCTGGTCGAGCGCGACCCCGCCCTCCTCGATCTCCCGCAGGCTCTTCGCGATCTCGGACTCCGGGACGCCGAACAGGCGGAGCATGACGCCTGCGTACGGCTCAGCGCGATCCACGACCTCCTTTACGAGGTCCGTCTTCAGGGCCTCGGGCCACATTGCGTGTAGCTCACGCGGAGGCCCGGGCATGACGATGACCACGGGTCCGTCGTCCACGGGTACGACCAGGCCGGGCGCAGTTCCAGCGGGATCGATCGTCGTCGAGCCCTCGGGGATCACCGCCTGCTTTCGGTTCGCGGCCCGCACGGCTTCCATGTCGAAGTTGAGGCGCTTCGCAAAGCCGGCCAGGATCTTCGCGATCTTCTCCTCCATCCCCTCGTCGAGCACCATCCTTCGCCCGGAGAATGTGCCGACAACCTCGGCGGTCAGGTCGTCGGCGGTCGGCCCAAGGCCTCCCGAGGTGACGACGATGTCCATGCCGTCGTCGCCCATGAATCGCAGCGCGGCCTCGAGATCGGACGGCCTGTCACCGACGATCGAGATGTGCGAGACCTCCACCCCGAGGCCGGCAAGCTCGGTGGAGATCCACGGCCCGTTCTTGTCCTGGATCGTCCCCGTAATCACCTCGGTGCCGGTGACGACGATCCCGGCGCGGACGGGTTTCGAGGACGCTTCGCTCACGGCGCCCACTCTACGGAGCTACGGAGCGACCTCGATTCCGAGCGGGTTGTTGAGGCTGGTGGTGAGCGGAGTCCGGGCGCCGGTCTTCAGGTTCACGGTGTTGACCCCGCCCGAGTTGAAGCCGGCACGGGTCACATAGGCCGTGTTCTTGTCGAGCTGCGCCAGCCCGGCGTATGCATCATTCTTGAAGATGACCTTCGTCTTGCCGTTATCGAGGTCCATCCGGAAGAGCGCTCCGGTGAGATCAAACGCTCCGCTGTCGAGCACCAGCGCGCTGTGCTTGTTCTCGACAACGATGTCCTCCGCGTCCTCGAGGTCGCCCTTGGTCGCCACGACCGTCTGCTTCCCCGTCTTCAGGTTCACGTCGATGATGCCGCCGCTCAGTCGCAGGTCGCTCTTCTTCGAGCCGGCGTCAGCGATCAGCGCATGCGACAGGCTGGTGTCGATCCCAAGGGGATCGCCGATGTTCTTCCCCTCGCTGACAACCGTCTCCTTGCCCGTGTCGAGATTGACCTTGATGAGGTCCGACGGCTTGCGGCCGTAGTCGACGACATAGACATTGTTTCCCTTACGGTCGAGCGCGATCGGGTCGCCGAAGGCCTTCTTCCCCCCCGCCGCACCGGAGATCGTGTTGTTGGAAACCACGGTCTGGATGCCTGTGACGTGGTCGATCCGGATGACCCCGCCGTTCTCATCGAACGCGTCGCGATCCACGACCAGGATGTCGCCGTTCCTGTCGAAGGTAAGACCGGTCGGTAAGACGAAGCTGCCGCCCGACGAAAGGGGCGTGACAGCGCCGGACGTGGGGTCGACCTTCACCACCCGGAAGTTGAGCGAATCGGCTACCACAAGGTCACCCGGGCTGTAGATGGGCCCAAGCGCCTGGCCATGGGCAGGCATCAGCGCCACGATCGCTCCGACTACCACCGAGATCCCAGCTACGAATCCCCTGCTCCGCGAAATCACCTTGCGAGCCTCCATTGCTCTCGAGTCCCCCCTGAGGGCGTTGGCGCGAGAGTACACCTCTTGGCGGCGTGCGCCAAGTGGCCGGGTTAGCCCTCGACGGGCTCGAGCTCGGTCTCGGTGTCAGATGGCCCGCCCGCGGGCCTGCCACCGCCGAGTATCCGCGGCAGCTCCGACATCGAGACAAGCACGTCGCGTGGCTTTGAGCCCTCGTAGCCGGAGATGATTCCGCGGCGCTCGAGCATGTCGATGAGGCGCCCCGCGCGGGTGTAACCAACCCGGAGCCGGCGCTGGATCATCGAGACGGAAGCGGTCTCCGACTCGATCACGATGCGCGCCGCATCTTCGAGTAGGTCATCCTGGTCGGCGTACTCACCACCGCCGGGCTCCACGCCCTGATCCTCGACCTTGTCGGCAAGCAGCGTGGGGTCGAAGTCCGGCTCGCCTTGCTTGGCCCAGTGGTTCGTGATCCTCGCGATCTCGTCTTCACCGAGGAAGGCGCCCTGGATGCGCTGAAGCTTGGACGTGCCGATCGGCCGGAAGAGCATGTCGCCCTGCCCCAGGAGGGTCTCGGCGCCACCCTGGTCGAGGATGACGCGCGAATCGACCTGCGACGCGACGGCAAAGGCGATCCGGGCTGGAATGTTCACCTTGATCGTTCCGGTGATGACGTCTGTCGACGGCCGCTGAGTCGCCAGAACCAGGTGGATGCCGACCGCGCGTGACTTCTGAGCGAGGCGGATGATCGAGTCCTCGACCTCGGCGGGCGCGACCATCATCAGGTCGGCCAGCTCGTCGATGACGCACAGTATGTGCGGCAGCGGGGCGTCGCCGGTCTTTCGCCGCGCCTTGTTGAGCTCCGCCAGGTTTCGCGCTCGGGCCTCGCCCATCACCTGGTAGCGGCTCTCCATCTCACCGATCAGATTCGACAGGACGTTGGAGGCCAGCTTCGGGTTCGTGACGACCGGCGTCAAAAGGTGCGGCAGGGTCTCGTAGTGGTTGAGCTCGACGCGCTTGGGGTCGACGAGCACCAGCCGGACCTCGTTCGGGGAGGCGTGAAGCAGAATCGAGGAGAGGATCGCGTTGATGCAGCCCGACTTACCGGAGCCGGTCGTGCCGGCGACGAGGATGTGCGGCATGAGTGCGATGTCGGTCCAGCAGGCATGCCCGGAGACGTCCTTGCCCAGCCATGCGACGAGCGGCGAGGATCCCTTGGGCCGTCCTTCGTAGATGTCGCCGAGGCGCACGATCCGGCGCTTGCGATTCGGGACCTCGACCCCGACGGCCTTTTTGCCCGGGATTGGCGCCAGGATGCGAATGTCGGTCGAGGCGAGCGCATATGCGAGGTCGTCTTTCAGGCCCGCGACCTTCGAGACCTTCGTGCCGGGCGCAAGCTGGAACTCGTAGCGGCTGACGTGCGGGCCTGAGACCATCCCTAGCATCCGTGCCTCGACGCCGAAGTGCTTGAGCGACTCGAGGAGTGACTTGGCCGTAGCCTCGCGGTCCTTCGGATCCGGGCCTGGGTCGCCCTTGCCCTTCTCGAGCGCCTTGGGGTTCGGCGCGATGTAGTCGGCTTCGTCGGAAACCGTGATGCCCAGCTCGGTGCGCTTGTTACCCATTGGAGTCAGCTCGATCGGCTCCTCGACCGCGGCCTCGTCGGGATCGCCAAGCACAGCGATCGGTTCGTCCTCAGAGTCCGAGTCGTGGGCCTCGTCGTAGGAGAAGGCGCCCTCGGACGAATCGGCAGCTGGCTTCACGTCGGCAACGGGCTCGGGCTCGTCTGCCTCGTCGTTGAGATCCCAAGTCGAAGTGTGGTCGAGAACCTCGGTCTCGTTCGCCCGCGTGACCTGGATGTCGAAGTCGTCATCGGGGTCCCCCCAGCCAGCCGGCTCCACCCCCGGCGCGTGCTGTTGGCGAACGGTACGCGCCATCTCTCGGGTCGAGTCGTGTGCGCGGCGAGCGGCCCCGCCCGCGTTCTGGACGAGGTTTGCGATCGTCATGCCGGTCAGGAGCAGGAGCCCGGAGAGAAGCAGTAGCACCGCGAGAATTTGAGCCCCGAGGCGCTGGAAGAGAGTGGTCGACGCCCAATAGAGAGACTCGCCGAGCGCACCGCCATGGGCGCGGAAGAAGTCTGGCTCGAAGTACCCGTGCCGGGCCGGATGGTCGGGGCCGAGGCCGAGAGTCCCGGCCGCAAAGGCGAGAAGGAGCGAGAGCACGACCAGGACGGCGCCGACGTTCAGTGCGCGCGGAGCCTGGATCATCGGCCGAGCGATGAGGGCGAGCCCGAGGCCGAACATCATCAGCGGGACGACGTACGCGACCTGGCCAACCGTGTATTCGAGTGCATTCTCGAGCCAGCCGCCAACCCGGCCTCCGTCCCATTCCAGGTACAGGACGAACGAGCAGTAGACGCCGACGGCGACCATAAGGAGGCCGATCAGATCGAAATGACGCTGCTCCAGTCCCTCGAAGGCGTCGCGTGCACGCTGACGCGCGTCGGGCTGGCGCTTGACGGGTGCACGCCGCTTGGCAGGCACTTTTGGGCGCACGGGTCTTAGCTGCGGCTCTGGCCATCGCAGATGGGTTCGACGCCTGAGGCGCCGTCCCTGCGCGCCCGATTGCCTAATACCTCGCTAAATATCCGGCTTGCGGGCCTTTTTCGCGCGTACCCTCTGCGCAGATGCTCGAGTCAGACACAGCGACCGGCCGCATCCTCGTTGTCGAGGACGACTCGGAGATCGCCGACGTTCTGCGCCGGACGCTTCGCCAGGAAGGCCACGAGGTGCGCACCGCGGGCGACGGCGAGGAGGCACTCAGCGCCGCTTCTGAGTTCGTCCCCGATCTGGTGATCCTCGACCTCGGTCTGCCGAAGATCGACGGAGTTGAGGTCTTGCGCCGACTTCGCGCCGATGACGATGTGCCGATCCTCGTGCTAACGGCGCGATCGGAGCTGGAGGATCGCGTCGAAGGTCTGGACACCGGCGCCGACGACTATCTCGTCAAGCCCTTCGAGCGCCAGGAGTTGCTCGCTCGCATGCGCGCCCTGATGCGACGCCGCCCGCCTCGAGGCTCGGCGACGCTGGTACTGGCCGACCTTCGCCTCAACCCCGCAACCCGCGAGGTTCACCGGGGCGAGCGCGAGATCGAGTTGACGGCCCGCGAGTTCGAGCTGCTCGAGTTTCTCCTTCGCAACGAGCGCCTGGTCGTTTCGCGCGAGCGACTGCTCGAGGAGGTCTGGGGTTACGACCCGCTCGCGATGACGAACACGATCGACGTCTTCATCTCCAACCTCCGCCGCAAGCTCGAGGAGGGAGACGAGCCGCGCCTCCTCCACACCAAGCGCGGCGCCGGCTACGTCATGCGCGCCAGCCGCGAGGAGTAGGCCCTGATCCCGAGGCCATCTCGCTGGCCGGTCAGGTGGCGGCTCGCAGGCGTTTCCGCGGGCCTCACATTCGTCATCCTGCTCATGTTCGCCGCAGTCGTCGGCAGGCTCGCCCAGGAGCGACTCGAAAACGACTTCCACAACGATCTTCAGGCCAGGGCAAATCAGCTCGCCTTCACGGTCTCGCTCGATCCGATCACCGGGGATGCGCAGATCCTCCCGATTCAGGGCATGGCGATCGGCGACGAGGCCGTCCGGGTGACTCTCCCCACGGGGACGACGAAGAGCCTCGACAACACTCAGCTCCCGCCACCTGACCCGACGCAGATCGTCCGCTTCGGCGACATCGATGTCGCCACGCAGCAAGTCGCAACGACGCTCCTGGGTGCAGGCCCCACCTACGTTCAGGTCGGCCGCGAGCACTCCGACCTCGACGCGACCATCTCGCGCCTGTGGTTCTTCCTGGCTATCGGAGTGGCCGGCGGCGCGATCCTCGCGACGCTTGCGGGCCGAGCGGTGGCGGGACGCGCGATGCGACCCGATCGCTGCGCTCACGTCCACCGCTCGCGAGATCGCATCCACCCGTGACCCAGCTCGCACGATGCCGAAGCCCCAGGCTGACGACGAGATCGCCGAGCTGGCCACCACGCTCGACGACATGCTTCGAGAACTCGATGCCGCGCGAAACGAAGCGCAGCAGATGGTTCACGCGCAGCGCGAGTTCGTCGCCGACGCCTCGCACGAGCTCCGCACCCCGCTCACCAGCATTCTCGCGAACCTGGAGCTACTTCAGCACCGGCTCGAGTCGACCCCGGCGTCCGACGAGGAAGAGACCGAGATCGTTGAGTCGGCCCTCCGCTCGTCACACCGTATGCGCCGCCTCGTAGCCGATCTCCTGATCCTCGCGCGGGCCGACGCAGGCCGCGAGTCCGCGCGCCGCGCATGCGATCTTGGCGAGATCGCCGAGGCTGCCGCCGCAGAGGTTCGCCCGGTTGCCCCGAGTCACACGATCGAGGTCGTCGCTGAGCACACCTCCGTCGAGGGCAACCCCGACGAGCTTCATCGCCTGGCCGTCAACCTGATCGACAACGGCGCCCGCCATACCCCGGACGGCTCGACGATCACCGTAACCGTCGAGAGGCGCAAAGACGACGCCGTCCTCGTGGTGGCCGACAACGGCCCTGGCCTTCCCCGGGCTTGGACGACCAGGTCTTTGCCCGGTTTGTCCGAGGAGACGGCCCCGCAGACATCAAGGCCGACTCCGGCACCGGCCTCGGCCTTTCGATCGTCAAGGCGGTTGCGACGGCGCACGGCGGCACCGTTGAAGCTCGCGAATCGAACCACGGCGGGGCTGCTTTCGAGGTCGTTGTCCCGGCCCTGGATACGACCGTTGAACGTCCTAGCAAACTTTCAAGGATTCTTTAGTATTCGTTTACAGGCCGGACTTAGAGTCCGCTCTGGACGAGACACCCACTCACTGGGTACCGGACTCCAAATCCCAGTGAGATCTTGGCTTTAGGCCAAGAACCCCAGGCCCGTCGGCTTCCCCCCTCCCTGAAGCCGGCGGGCCACTTTTATATCCCGGCGCTCAGACTTCGACTACAACCGGCAGGATCATCGGCCGGCGCTTGAGGCGCTTGTAGATCATCTCGGCGACGTCGTCGTGGATGTCCTCCTGAATGACGACCGGATCGGTGATCTTGTCGGCGCGCGCGTCGGCCAGGACGTCGGCGACGATGTCGCGCAGCTCGTCGATCAGCTTGACGGCCTCGTTGCCCTCGATGAACGGGACGCCCCGGAAGATGATCTCCGGATCTGCGGCGGCGGAGCCGTCGTCGCCCGAGAGGGTTGCGACCACGATCAGGACGCCGTCGCCGGAGAGCGTGCGGCGATCTCTCAGCGCCACGTCGTCGGGATCGCCGATGTCAACGCCGTCGACGAAGATCACTCCGGACTTGAAGTCCTCGCCGAAGCGCGCGCCCGACTCGTCGATGTCGAGCGCCAGCCCGTTGCGGCCCTTGAAGATGTTTTCCGGCGGCACGCCGACCGACTCGGCAAGCTCGGCGTGGAGGCGGATCCTCTTGTGGTCGCCATGGAACGGGAACACGTACTTCGGCCTGGTGAGGTTGAGCATGAGCTTCAGCTCCTCGCGCGACCCGTGGCCGGAGACGTGGATCGGCGCATCGGCAGCGGTAATGACGGTTGCGCCGATCTCATAGATCCGGTCGATGGTCTCGTTCACGGCTCGCTCGTTGCCGGGCACCGCTGTGGCTGAGAAGATGATGGTGTCGCCCGAGTGGAGCTCGACGTCACGATGGTCGTTGAAGGCCATGCGGCGAAGCGCCGACAGGGGCTCCCCCTGACTACCCGTGCAGATGGCGATGACCTTCTCGTCGGGGTAGTTCTCGATCTCCTTCGGATTGATGAAGATGCCGTCGGGAGCATTCGCCATGCCAAGGTTGGAAGCGATGTTGAAGTTCTTCCTCATCGATCGTCCGACGAGGGACACCTTGCGATCGAGCTCGACCGCAGCGTCGATCACCTGCTGAACGCGATGCACGTTCGATGCGAAGCAGGTGACGATGATCCGCCCCTCGCAGCGCTCGAAGACCTCACGAAGAGCGGGGCCCACGGTGCGCTCCGAAGCGCCAACTCCGGGGCGGTCGGCGTTGGTGGAGTCGCCGCAGAGGCAGAGCACGCCGTCAGAGCCAAGCTCGGCAAGGCGCGCGATGTCGGCCGGACGGCCGTCGACCGGTGTCTGATCGAAGCGGTAGTCGCCTGTGATGAGGACGGTGCCGAGCTTCGTGTGAAGCGCAACGGCTCTCGCATCCGGGATCGAGTGCGACATGTGGATCGTCTCGATCTCGAATGGGCCCGCGGTCGCACGATCGCCGGGCTCGAGCACGTTCAGGGGCGCGTTCTTGATCTTTCGCTCCTCCAGCTTCGAGCGAACGAGGCCTAGGGTGAGCGGCCCGCCGTAAATCGCGGGCGGGATGCCAAGTTCTCGCAGGACGTATGGAACAGCTCCCACATGGTCCTCGTGGCCGTGGGTGAGGATGAGCGCATCGATGTCGTCCTTGCGCTCGCGAAGGCAGGTGAAGTCCGGCAGGACGAGGTCGATGCCCAGCATCTCCGCGGTCGGGAACATCACTCCGGCGTCGACGATGACGATCCGGCCCTCGCACTCGATAGCGGTCATGTTCTTGCCGATTTCGCCGAGCCCGCCTAGCGGGATGATGCGCACGCCTGCAGCCATCAGCCGGCAACCTCGGCGACCGCTGCTCGCGCTTCGCCGGTGACGGGGACCATCGGCAGCCGCTGCGTCTCGCCGATCACTCCGCGCATCGAGAGCGCGGCCTTGACCGTGCTGGCTGGCGGAGCGACCGAGAGCGCCGCGTAGACGCTCGAGAGCTCGGACTCCAACTCGAGAGCCCGGTCGTGGTCGCCAACATCTGCCGCGTCAAAAATCTCACGCATCTCGGGACCGACGACGTGCGAGGCGACCAGGATGCCGCCGGTGCCGCCCTCCCGCATGCAGCGGGCGAAGATGTCGTCGTTTCCGGCCAGTACGGCGAATCCTTCGATTGGTCCCATGTCCCCGTTGTTGGCCTGCTTAAGCCCAGAGATATTGACGTGGCTTGCCGCGAGCTCGGCAAGGAACGTCGGCGGCATGTTGATCACGGAGCGCGAAGGGATGTTGTAGACCGCAACGGGCGTCTCTCCCGCCGCCTCGGAGACCTTGGAAAAGTGCGCGCGCAGACCGTCTTCGTTCGGCTTGTTGTAGTAGGGCGATACGACCAGGACGCCGTCGGCGCCCGCCTCGGACGCGCGACGGGTCAGCTCGGCAGCGCGGCGCGTGTCATTCGACCCGGTACCGCAGATCACGGTCTCATCGGGGCCGATCTCGGCGAGCACAGCCTCGAGAAGCTCAATCACCTCGTCATCTGAAAGCGTCGCCGACTCGCCCGTCGTGCCGGCGACGACGACACCGTGCGAGCCGTTCTCGACGAGGTACGAGGCAAGCCGGCGAGCGCCCTCGACATCGAGCGACTCATCGTCCTCGAATGGCGTCACCATCGCCGTCAAAACACCTCGGAAGGGGGTCATGGCAAGGAAGCTACCCGGCGAAGGTCGGAGCGAAGCGATCGGCCCAGGGCTCTGCGCGCTCGATCTGGGCGGCGACCTGGATCAGGAGGTCCTCCCGGCCGTAGGCTGCAACCAGCTGCGCTCCCACCGGGATGCCATCCGCGTCGCCCAGTGGCAGCGAGATCGCGGGCTGACCGGTGACGTTGAAGATTGCCGTGAAAGCCCCCTCAGGCGTTGCATTGTGGAATGCGTCCATCGGATCAGCGCCTGAATCGTCCCACGTGCCAAGTGGCTGAGCCGGACGGGCGGTCGTCGGCGTCAGCAGCAGGTCGAAGCCCGACTCGTACCAGCCGGCGATCATCCTGGTAAGACCGGCGTGGATACCCACGTCCATGAGGTAGCGCCCGGCGCTGCGCTCCCGCCCGATCTCGGCAAGCGCCCAGGTGAGAGGCTCCACGTCGCCCTGTCCGATCTCGCGACCGAGCGCCATCGAGAGGGTGTCGAGGATCGACGCCTGCCCCGCAGCCCACCGCGTCAGAAACGTGTCCTCGATATCGATCGCGCCGCCCATCGCCGCGGCGGCGTCTGTCGGGGAGCTCTGGGACAACCTCGTGACCCAGCGACTCCAGGAGCTTTGCGGTCTTGTCGACCGCGGCAGCGCACGCCGGGTCGACCTCCAGGTCGATCGCGGGCGTGGTCGTAGAACCCGATGCGCAAGGCCCTTCGGGTCGGCATCAAGTTCATCCGTGAACGGGCGAGAAGGTGGCGGGCACGCGTAGGGGTCGCCGGGAGCCGGGCCGTGGACGGCCTCGAGAATTGCCGCCGTATCGCGAACCGACCTCGAAACGACGAGCTCCGCTGTCAGACCCGAGAGGTTGTCGCCGATGAGCGGGCCCTCGGAGATGCGCTGGCGTGTGGGCTTGAGGCCAACCAGCCCGTTCTGCGCGGCGGGGATGCGAATTGATCCGCCGCCGTCGTTCGCGTGCGCCATCGGGACCATTCCGGACGCGACTGCGGCGCCCGAGCCGCCGCTCGAGCCTCCCGCACTGTGCTCTGTGTTCCACGGGTTGCGCGTAGCTCCGTAGGCGTCTGGCTCGGTGGTCGGCAGGATTCCGACCTCCGGAGTGTTGGTCTTCGCGATCGTGATGAGGCCCGGCCTCGCGGAAACGCTGCGCGAGGTACGTGTCCATGGGCGCCCTGAAGTCCGCGTCCTTCAGCACCTGCATGCCCATGTGGAGCGGCTGCCCAGCAAATGCTGCACCCGAGATCCTTGAGCACGAACGGAACGCCCTTGAAGGGGCCGTCGGGAAGCGGCCCGCGAGCCGCCTCTCTCCCCTCCTCGAAGAGCTCATGGATGACCGCGTTTATCTCCGGATTCATCCGCTCGATTCGCTCGATCGCGGCGTCTACCAGCTCCGAGCGGGCTGGCTTCGCCCGAACTGACGAGTTCGGCCTGTGCGGTTGCATCCATGCGCGAAAGGTCAGTCAAGGAGAGCCTCCAGGCCAATCGGTGTAGGGGTCTGGAAGCGCTGCCACGCCGCGAACGGCGAGGAGCACGCCCGGCATGAATGAGGTGCGGTCGATCGAGTCGTGGCGGATCGAAAGCGTCTGCCCCTGGCCACCGAGAATGACTTCCTGGTGCGCGACGAACCCGGGCAGACGCACCGAGTGGATCGGCTCGTGAACATTTCCTCCGGCTTCCGCGATCAGGTCGCGGGTGCGCGCTGGCGGTTCCCGACGGAGCGTCCAGCTTGCCGTCGTGATGAAGCTCGATGATCTCCACCTCGGGCATGTGCTTCGCGGCGTCGGCGGCGAAACGCATCATGAGAACGGCGCCGATGGCGAAGTTCGGAACGACCAGGACCTTGGCCGTTCCCCCGGCCTCGGCCGCCCTTCTCGCGGCATCGTGCGTCGAAGCCCGAGGTACCAACCACGATGTGAACGCCCGCGGCTACGCACGCCCGATGTTCCCCGGCGCGGTGTCGGGCGTGGTGAAGTCCACGACGACGTCGACGTCGCTCGAGGCGTCTGAAGCTCCACCCCCAGCTCGGGATCGATCCGCGCGGTGAGTTCGAGGTCGTCCGCAGCCTCGACCGCCTCGCACGTGGTCGCCCCCATCCGGCCTGCCGCGCCGGTGACGCCGACCCTGATCGAATCGCTCACGGCCCGGGTTCCTGGCCGTACCGGGAGACAAAGAGATGTCTCATTTCGTCGATGTCGGATCCGAAGATCGACTCGTGGCGCTTGCCGGAGTACTCGGCCACCACGGCGTAGCGAAATGAGAGCGGTATGTCGCTCGATCCCCCCGCATCTCCTGACGGGCGAGGATGAACAGCGCCTCGCCGGAGGGCGCAGTTTCGTAGACGTGCTCGTATTCGACCACGGCGCCAGGGAAAGCCTCGACCCACTCACCGATGAACTTCCGATAGCCCTCACGTCCTTCGTAGAGGCTCATGCCTGGGATGTGGGTGGGCCGCATGTCGTGAACGTGGTCAGCCGGAAACACGGCTGGTATCAAGTCGTGGTCACCCGCGTTGAAGAGCGCGACCGTCACGGCAGCCCGTCACCCGGAGGGAAAAGTTGGAAATTATGTCCTCCCGGGTCTCTCCGGAGCGAAGCAAGCCGATCAGCTCATCGACCCGTGGGTCTTGAACCGCCATCGTCACGATGCGAGTTGTTCGCTCACGGCCCCGGCGGCGCGCGTAAAACACTCCTCGTCCTTGCCGATGCAGGCTGCGCTGAATTCGCCGGGTCGTAGAGCTCGGACGCCAGGCTCCGACGTCGTCAGCGCTCACCGCATCCACCTCGGCGAGCATCTCGTCGAGGGAGAGAATCGGGAGGTCGAAGAGCGTCGACCGCGCAACCCGGGCCATGCGAGCCGCCGTGGACTCCATGCCCAGGACCATGCGGCCCTTTACGTGCTCCTTGGCGCGCTCAAGCTCGTCGCCTGAGATGCCATCGTCGCGAAGCGTCGCTCAGCTCGCGGCCGATGATCTCGCAGGCCTCAGCGACGTTGTCCTCGCGGGTACCGACGTACATGGCAACGGACCCGCGGTCGAGATACTGCTCGGCGTAGGAGCCGACGGCGTAGGCAAGGCCACGCTTCTCGCGCACCTCGCGGAAAAGACGGGACGAGACCGAACCGCCGAAGGCGGAGTCGATGACGGCGAGGGCGAAGCGGCGATCGTCGCCGCGCGAGATGCCAGGCGCGCCGAAACAGATGTGGTACTGCTCGGTGTCCTTGCGGTTGAAGCGGAGGCGCGGCTCGCGGTTCGGCGCGTCCGCCGTTCGGCTCGGGCACCGCGCCCTCGGGGGCGTCGACGATACCGCTCCGCGAGCGCAACGATCTCTTCGTGCTCGAGATGCCCGGCCGCGCCGACCACGAGGCTGTCCGCCACGTAGCGGCCCCGGTGATATTCGGCGATCTTCGGCACCGGCGTGTCGGCGATCACCGTCGCCTCGCCCAGCACTCGGCGGCCGAGCGGATGGTCGCCGTACATCGGCCTCGGCCAGAAAGTCGTGGACGCGGTCCGAGGGCTCGTCCTCGTACATCGCGATCTCCTCGAGCACGACCTGGCGCTCGGAGTCGATGTCCGGGAACGTCGGGCCGAGCATCATCTCGGCGATCAGGTCGAAGGCGTCCTCGGTGTGCTCGTCCAGGAAGCGGGCGTGGACGTGAGTGGACTCCTTCGAGGTCGCGGCGTTCGCCGCGGCACCCATGCCGTCGAAGCGTCTCGGAGATCTCGATCGCCGAGAAGCGCTCGTGCCCTTGAAGAGAAGGTGCTCGAGGAAGTGCGAAAGGCCTTCCTGGCCCGAGCTCTCGTCACGAGAACCGGTCCTGACCCAAAGCCCGAGGGCGACGGATCGGACCGAGGGAACTTCCTCGGTCACGACCCGTACGCCACTCGAAAGCGTTGTTAGCTGGACGTTCTCCGGTAGCGAGGGCACTGGCGAGAGCCTTAGAGGCGCTCCCGGCCTCCGCGACCGCCACGGTCACGCGCCGCGATCGCGGCCGCCACGGCCCCGCGTCACGACCACCGTCACGACCGCCGCGGCCTCCACCGCCACCGCCACTACCGGCGCTGATGGTTGCCAGCTCCTCCGGCGACTTTCCGGCCACCGAGGGATCCTCGGAGAGCCGCAGACCGATCCGGCCACGCTCGCGGTCGACCTCGACCACGGTGACGTCGATCTCGTCGCCCTGGGAAAGGACGTCCTCGACCGTCTCGACGCGCTCGCCGGGCTTCACGTTCGAGATGTGAAGCAGGCCGTCGGTGCCCTTGACCAGCTCGACGAAGGCGCCGAAGGTGGTCGTCTTCACGACCTTGCCCTTGAACGTGTCGCCGATCTTGGCGTCGCGGGTCATCGCTTCGATGCGCGCGATGCAGCCGTCGACCTGTGCGCCGGTTGGAGCGTAGACGCGGATCGAGCCATCGTCGTCGATGTCGATCTCGGCCTCGAACTCCTCCTGCATGCCACGAATCGTCTCGCCGCCCTTGCCGATCACAGCACCGATCTTCTCCGTGTCGATCTGGATCGTCTCGATGCGCGGCGCGAACTCGGACATCTTCTCGCGCGGCCCGTCGATTGCCGCAGCCATCTTGTCCAGGATGAACAGCCGGCCCTGACGCGCCTGCTCGAGCGCGTCGCGCAGGATGTCGAAGGTGACGCCGGTGATCTTGATGTCCATCTGGAGAGCCGTGATGCCTTCCTCGGACCCAGCGACCTTGAAGTCCATGTCGCCGAGGTGATCCTCGACGCCGGCGATGTCGGTGAGCACGACGTAGTCGTCACCCTCCTTGATCAGCCCCATGGCGACTCCGGCGACCGGGTTCGAGACGGGAACACCGGCGGCCTGAAGGGCCATCGACGAGGCGCAGACCGAACCCATCGACGACGAGCCGTTCGACTCGAGCGTCTCCGAGACGACTCGCGTCACGTACGGGAAGTCCTCTTCCGACGGGATCGTCGGGAGGAGCGCCCGCTCAGCGAGCGCGCCGTGACCGATGTCGCGGCGCTTCGGGCCGCGCATGAAGCCGGCCTCGCCCACCGAGAACGGCGGGAAGTTGTAGTGGTGGTAGAACGTCTTCTTCTCCTGGAGGCCGAGGTTGTCGACCTTCATGTCCATCCGGGTCGTGCCCAGAGCGACGTTGGAGAGGATCTGGGTCTCGCCGCGTGTGAACAGCGCCGAGCCGTGGACCCGCGGAGCGATATCCACCTCGGTCTCGATCGGGCGAATCTCGTCCTGGGCGCGACCGTCGGGGCGCTTCTTGTCGACCGCGATCCGCTTGCGGATCACGTCCTTCTCGAGCTTGCCGAAGGCCGTTGCGACCTCAGCGTGGCGCTCGGAGTCGGACTCACCGTCGTCGCCGGCGGGCGCGAGAGCCTCGATGGCCTCTTCCTGCGACAGCCTTGATGGCGTCCTGGCGGGCGAGCTTCTCCGGGACCTGCGTGGCCTCGTCGAGCTTCGAGCCGAACTGCGAGCGGATCTCCTCGATCAGGCTCTCGTTGGTCTCGGGAACCTCGAGCTCGCGCTTGGTCTTGCCGGCCTTCTCAGCCAGCTCTGCCAGCGCGCCGCGTGATCTTCTTGATCTCACCGTGGGCGATATCGAGCGCGTCCAGCACCTCGGCCTCGGTGACGAAGTTGGCGCCGCACTCGACCATCAGGATGGCCTCGTCGGTGCCGCAGACGATCAGGTCCATGTCGAGGTCGTCCCACGTCTCCTCGGACGGGTTGACGACGAAGTCGCCGTCGAGCTTGCCGATCCGGACCGCGCCGACGTGCTTGTCGAGCGGGATGTCCGACACCGCGATCGCGGCGGAGGCGCCGTTCATCGCGAGGATGTCGTAGGGGTGCTCGTGCTCGGCCGACATCGTCTGGCAGACCAGCTGAGTCTCGAAGTGCCAGCCCTTGGGGAAGAGCGGGCGAATCGGCCGGTCGATCATGCGAGCGGTGAGGGTTGCCTTCTCGCCCGCGCGAGCCTCACGACGGAAGAACGAGCCGGGGATCTTGCCCACGGCGTAGTGGCGCTCCTCGACATCGACGGTCAGCGGGAGAAAGTCCACATCGCGAAGGTTTCCGATCGTCGCGGTTGCGAGGACCATCGTGTCCCCGGAGCTGCACCACGACTGATCCCGAGGCCTGTCGGGCCAGTTTTCCGGTCTCGAAGGAGATCTCGCTTTCGCCGATCTGCACCGAGACGCGACTTACGTCAAACATGCTCATGTATTCGTGTTTTCCTTTCGGCTGCCCATATGGCTGCCGTATAGCTTGGATCTTGGATCGCGTCAGAGGTTACAGACCAGCCCGTGGAGCCCAGGATGTGTTCAGAGCCAGGACGGGGTGATCTGTCACCGCCGGCCGAGGCGAGACTCGGCGATTCGGAGCGCCTAGCGGCGCAGGCCGAGGTCCGAGACGACCTGGCGATAACGGTCGAGATCCGACCGCTCCAGGTAGCGCAGAAGGCGGCGACGCTGGCCGACGAGCATCAGTAGCCCGCGGCGCGAGTGATGGTCCTTTTTGTGCTCGCGCAGGTGCTCGGTGAGCTGGTTGACCCGCTCGGTGAGCAGGGCGACCTGGACCTCAACTGATCCGGTGTCGTTGTTGGAGCGGCCGAACTTGCCGACCAGCTCCTGCTTCTTTTCCTGCGTGAGGCTCATTAGCGGCGGCAGAGGTTAGCGGGCGCCCGGGCCTGTGAAGGAAGCACACAGCTCCCGCGTCTCCTCGACGTCCCGGTGCATTTGCGCCACGAGCTCCTCCACCGAGGGAAAGCGCTTCTCGCCGCGCAGACGTGCGATGAAGGCGATCCGAAGCGTCTTGCCGTAGAGGTCGCCGTCGAAATCGAGAAGGTGCGGCTCGATGAGAACGCCGCGGCCCGTTTCGAACATCGGCCTGACTCCGATATGGATCGCGGCCGGATGGCCGTCGGCGAAACCGGCGTAGACGCCGTGGCCGGGATAGACGAGGTCCTCATCGGGAACGATGTTCGCCGTCGGGAAACCGAGCTCCCGGCCCCGTTTGTCGCCCGGCACGACCTCGCCCTCGAGGAGGAAAGGTGCGCCCAGGCAATGCATAGCGCCCTCGACATCGCCCGCGTTCACCAAAGCCCGGATGCGCGTGGACGAAATGGTCTCACCATCCGCCTCGACCAGCGGAACGACCCGCGTCTCGAACTCCGAGCGCTCCGCGAGCATGCGGTGGTCACCCTTCGCCTTGGCTCCGAACCGGAAGTTCTCACCGACCGAGACGTGTGTGGCCTCGAGGGTCCTTACAAGGATCTCGTCGATGAACTCCTCGGCGGTGATCTGGGAGAAGGCCTTGTCGAACTCGATAACCACGAGTTCCTCCACGCCCAGCCCGGCGATAACGTCCCGCTTTGCCGCAAACCCCATGATCAGCTTTGGAGCCGCTTCGGGGTGGATGACCTTCACCGGATGGGGCTCGAAAGTGAGCACGGTGTCCTCGCCTTTGATGACCTTCCGGTGACCGACGTGCACGCCGTCGAACGTCCCAATCGCAACCCGCCTAGGTCGAGGCTGTGCTTCCCGGAGATCTGACACGACCATGGCCATCAGCCGCTAACTCTGCCAGCCTCGCCCCCGAGGCGCCCGAGAGCTTCTTCGAGCGGCAGTGAAATGTCGCCGGAATCCGGTACTTCGAACGGTCCGATCGCCGTTCTGCGGAGCTCCTCGCAGTATGCGTCCCCCAGATCGGCAACCAGGCTCCGGACATAGGTGCCGGACGAGCAATCAATCTCGAACGTGCGGAGAGCGCCGTCACGCGCGATCTCCTCAAACCGATGAACGGTGACGAGGCGAGGGGGCATCTCGAAAGCCTCTCCCCTACGCGCCCGCTTGTAAGCGCGCTCGCCTCCCACCTTGATCGCCGAGTACACGGGAGGCCTCTGGCTCAGCTCGCCCATTGGCAGTTCGAGATCGCCCTGCGGGACCTCTCCTGTTTCCGTGATCTCGCCGTCCCGGTCACCGGTGGTGGACGTCGCGCCAAACCGCGCAACGACTCGATAGCTCTTCGGCTGAGCCATGAACCTGTCCTGCTCGCGCGTCGCCTCGCGCTCGACGAGCACGATGAGCAGGCCGGTTGCGAATGGATCCAGCGTGCCCGCGTGACCCACGCGCTTGACTCCCGTTTCGCGCCTGACCCTCGCGACTATGTCGTGCGAGGTGGGGCCCGGCGGCTTGTCGACCAGGCCGGATCTCAGCCAAGCTGCTTGGCGACTTCAGCCCGCACGAACTCGACGATGTCCGCGTAGGGCATGTCGGTCCCGAAGCCCGCGGCGCGGCTGTGCCCTCCCCCGCCCTGCTCGCGCGCGATCGCGGAGACATCGACCGCGCCGTCCGAGGCACGGAGGCTCACCTTCCGGGCGACGCGGCCGCCGTCGGGCTTGTCGCGAATCACGCCTGCTACCACGGTGCCGTCGAGCGCTCGGACGTGATCGATGATCCCCTCCGTTAGGAGCTCCGAGGCGCCTGTGGCGTCGTAGTCCGCCCTCGAGACGTAGGTGAGGGCCAGCCGATTTGAGTCGTAGCGATCGATGTTCTCGATCGCGCGCGCGACGAGCTTGGCTTTCTCGATCGGCACCCGCTCGTAGAGCCGGCGGTAGATCTCGTCGACGTTCACGCCCGCCTCGATCAGCTCTGCCGCCATGCGATGTGAATCCGGATCCGTGTTCTCGTACATGAACTTGCCGGTATCGGTGATGAGCCCGACGTAGAGCGCCGTCGCGATCTCCTGGGTCAGCTCGGCACCCACGCGCTTGGCGAGGCGCCAGACGATCTCGGCTGTGCTCGAAGCCTTCGTATCGACGTGGTTGACACCGCCGAACATCGTGTTGTCGTGGTGATGGTCGATGTTGATGATGTCGGTGCCCTCGCGCTGGAGGAAGTCCACGGGCATCCGGTCGATGTTGCCGCAGTCGAGGAACAGGAGGGTGCGGTCCGTCGACGTCCGCCGGCGCTTCGTGAAATACATCTGTGAGCGGAAGGAAGCGGTACTCGAGCGGAAGCGGAAACTCCTTCGCGTCCAGGAACATCACGGCGTCCTTCCCAAGTTGAGTAAGAACGCGATGGGTTGCGAGAAGCGAGCCCAGCGCGTCGCCGTCCGGGCCCTCGTGCGTTGTCAGGAGAAAACGGTCCCGCTCGCCGATCGCGCTCGCAACCTCTTCGAGTCGAGGCGCTCGCCTGGGTCGGGCGAGGCGCTCATTCGCCGAGAAGCCTCTGGACCCGCTCGCTCCGCTCCGGCGTGTCGTCGTAGTGGAAGGTGAGCGTGGGCGTGCGCTTCATGTGCGTCTGACTGTGCGATGGCGGATTGGAGGACGCCATGAGCCGACCGAAGCGCTGCGAGGCTCGAGTCCTTTTCATCCTCGTCACCGAGCACGGAGACGAAAACTCTCGCGGAGCGCAGGTCCGGGCTGGTCTCTACGGCGGTAACGGTCACGAAGCCGATCCTTGGATCCTCGAGCTCAGTCGAGATCGAGTCACCGAGCACCTCTCGGATGACCCCGTTGACACGCCTCATGCGGTCAGTGGCCATGGGCAGCCAGCATATAGAGGGCAGCTCGGCGGGCGGCGCTACTCGTCGAGGGTCTGCTCGACCTGCTTGGTCCTGAACACCTCGAGGATGTCGCCGACCTTCACGTCGGCGAAGTCCTGCGAGCACGATGCCGCACTCCTGGCCCTCCTCGACCTCCTGGACGTTGTCCTGGAAGCGGCGGAGCGAGCCGATCTTCCCGGTCCAGGCGACTGTGCCATCACGAATCAGCCGTACGTCGCCATCGCGGGTGACCTTGCCGTCCGTGACTTCGCAACCGGCGATCATGCCGACCTTCGAGGCGCGGAAGGTCTCCTTGATCTCTGCCTGGCCCAGGATCTCCTCGACCTCGACGGAATCGAGCATGCCCTCCATCGCCGCGCGGAGCTCCTCGGTGACCTTGTAGATGACCGAGTAGGTGCGGATCTCGACGCCTTCCGACTCGGCGGCGCGCCGCGCATCGGCCAGCGGCCGGACGTTGAAGCCGATGATGATCGCGTCAGAGGCCGCGGCGAGCATCACGTCGGACTCGTTGATGCCACCCGCGGCAGCGCGGATGATGTTGATCCGCACCTGCTCCTGCGGAACCTTCGCGAGCTCATCCCGGAGCGCTTCGAGCGAGCCCGACACGTCCGCCTTGAGCACGATGTTCAGCTCCTTGATGACGCCTTCCTGAGCCTTCGCGAAGACCTCGTCGAGCGTGAGCTTGCGGGTGCCGCGGCGGGCGATGGCCTCGGTCTTCAGGCGATGTGCGCGCTCACCGGCAAGCTGGCGGGCGCGGCGATCGTTCTCGACGACCTCCACCCTCTCGCCCGCCTCACAGACGCCGTCGAAGCCCAAGCACCTCGACTGGGTCACCCGGGCCTGCGGTCTGGACGCGGTCGCCCGTGTGGCTCATGCATCGCGCGAACCTTGCCCCACTGCGGGCCGGCGACGACGGAGTCGCCGATCTTGAGCGTCCCGCGCTGGACAGGATCGTGACGACCGGACCGCGGCCCGGATCGAGATGCGACTCGATCACCGGATCCCGATGCATCGGCGTCGGGATTCGCTCGAAGCTCTTCGACCTCAGCGACCAGCAGAATGCTCTCGAGCAGCTCGTCGAGACCGGTCTTCGTCTTCGCCGAGACGTTGTTGAAGATCGTGTCGCCACCCCAGTCCTCCGGCTGGAGGCCCTGGTTCGCGAGCTCGCCCTTGACCTTGTCGACGTTCGCTCCTTCGAGGTCGATCTTGTTGACCGCGACGATGATCGGCACGTCCGCGGCGCGGGCGTGATCGATCGCCTCGACCGTCTGTGGCATGACGCCGTCGTCTGCCGCGACGACCACGACGACGATGTCGGTGACGTCGGCGCCGCGGGCGCGCATCGCGGTGAACGCGGCGTGGCCCGGCGTGTCGATGAAGCTGATCGTCTTGTCGCCCGAGTGCACCTGGTAGGCGCCGATGTGCTGGGTGATGCCTCCGGCCTCTCCGGCGACCACTTCGGTCTGGCGGATCGCGTCCAGAAGCGAGGTCTTGCCGTGGTCGACGTGGCCCATGATCGTCACGACAGGCGGGCCGGTCCTGGAGATCCTCGTCCGATGTCCGTCGAAGACGATCTCCTCGGCCTCTTCCTCGGCCGCGCTCACGATTTCGACCTTGCGGTCGAGCGCCTCAGCGACGACTTTCACGGTCTCGTCGGGCAGCGTCTGCGTAAGCGTCGCCATCTCGCCGAGCTGCATCAGCGTCTTGATGACTTCGGCGCTGGAGAGCCCGAGCGTCTCGGCGACTTCCTTGACGGTGGCGCCAGACGGGATCTTGATCGACGAGCTCCTCGATCTCGACCGGTCGGCGTCGAAACGGGCGGCTCTTCGAGCAGCGGGCGGCGACGGCGGCCACCGCGACGGCGCGGCGGGCGCTGCGGAGGCGGCGGACCCATGGAGTCGCGACGGGAAGCCTGCGAATCGATGACGACGCGGCGGCGCTTGTCGGCGGCTGCTCCACCGCTCGCGCCGGCGGTATCGCCGACGGGCCGAACCGGCCTCACGGGCTTGTCGCCCGCCGGCTGCGCGGGCGCGGCCTTCTCGGCAGGAGGCTTCTCAGCCGCAGGCGCGGCAGGCGGGGGTGGCGCAGCCGCGGGTGCTTTCGGCGACGCAGGCTCTTCGGCTGGCAGAGCGGGCGCGCCGCCATCCAGAACTCTTGCCGCGACGTCTTCGTCGACGCTCGACGCTGCGACCTTCACCTCGATACCGGCAGCCTGAAGCTTCGCGAGTATCTCCTTCGACGTGAGATCGCGCTCCTTGGCGATCTCGTGGACTCGCTTCTTGGCCATCAGGCGTCGGTGGTGCCTGAGGGGTCAGATCCCTCGCCGGGGGCAGATTCGTCGCTGACTTCGATATCGGGGTCAGATCCCGCGCTCGGAACTTCGACAGCCTCCTCAACGGCTTCCCCTGTGCCGACTGCCTCTGCGATCTCCGGCTCTTCGTCGGCAGCGGCAGGCTCCTCGGTGACCTCGGGCGCCTCGTCGGCAGCACGCTCTTCTTCGGCAGCGGCTTCCTCGACAGCCTCCTCGCTTCCCGGGGCTTCAGCGATCTGAGCGTCCTCCGCAGGCGGCTCGACCTCGTCCGCCGGTGGCTCGTCCGCCGGGGCGGCTTCGTCCTCGCGCGCTTCGGCGCCGTCCGCTTCGCCTTCCTCGACAAAGGCCGCCTCCGCCTTTGCGACGAGCTCGGACACCTGCGCGTCGGCAGCGTCGGGGTCGGCGAGCACGGCGACCTCTTCGTCTGACAGCGGCTCGAGAACCGTGACCTGGTTGGTTCCGAACCTCGTGAGCGCCTGGTGCTTGGGAAGGCCGCAGAAGCGCGAACCGTCAAGCGAGGCGTTCGGGCAACGGCGGCCGGCTGAGAGAACGGCGGCGCACCGGCCGTCGTCGACCTCACCTTCGCCCTCGATATCACCGGCATCCTCGTGAGAGAAGTCCGTCTCGGACTTGATGTCCACCTTCCAGCCGGTCAGCTTGGCGGCGAGGCGGGCGTTCTGTCCTTCGCGGCCGATCGCCAGCGAGAGCTGGTCGTCGGGGACGATGACGGTTGCCTCCTTGGTCTCGTCGTCGACGATGACCTCGCGAACGCGCGCCGGCGAAAGTGCCTTGGCGACGAACCGGGCGGGCTCGTCGTTATGGGGGATGATGTCGATCTTCTCGCCGCGGAGTTCGGAGACGACCATGCGGACACGCGAGCCTCGAGGCCCGACGCAGGCGCCCACCGGGTCCACACCGTCGGCGTGGGAGATGACCGCGATCTTCGAGCGGAATCCCGGCTCGCGCGCGACACCAACGATCTCGACGAGGTCGTCGGCGATCTCGGGCACCTCGAGCTCGAACAGCTCCTTGATCAGCTCGGGGCTGCGGCGCGAAACGACGATCGACGGGCCCTTGCCCTCGGCCGAGACGTCGGTGATGACCGCCTTGACGCGCATGCCGTGGTCGTAGCGCTCGTTCCAGACCTGCTCGGAGCGAGGCAGCAGCGCCTCGACGCGCTCGCGAAGCTGGACCAGCGTGTAGCGGTTGTCCGACTGCTGGATGATCCCGGTGACCAGCTCGCCGACGCGATCCTGGTACTCGTCGAACATCATCTGGCGCTCGGCCTCGCGAACGCGCTGGAGGATGACCTGCTTGGCGGTCTGGGCGGCAATGCGGCCGAAGTCGTCAGGGCGTGACGTCGCGAGTCTTGATCTGGTCCTCGTACGGAGCGATGACCGCCGGGTCAAGCTCGGGCTCTTCGGGCTCGCGCATCTCGCCCGTCTCGGGGTCGATCGTGGGCTCCTGCTCCTCGACGGCCTCGGCCAGGAGCTTCTCCTCCAGCTCGGGCGGCAGGATCAGCTCGAAGACGCGGAAGTCCGCCGTGTCGCGGTCCAGGTCGACCCGCGCGTAGCGCGCGGAGCCGGGGCTCTTTCGGTAGGCGGAGAGCAATGCGTCCTCGAGCGCAGTCATCAGCGTCTCGGAGTCGATGCCCTTCTCGGCTCCCAGCTCCCTGATCGCGTCTACGAGCTCGCGGCTCACGATTCACCTCCAAAATTCGAAGTCTGCAATTAAGTTCGACGCTTGATCCAGTCGAACGGGATCCGCACGGGTCACGCTCCTCGACTGCCGCGACGATGACCTCTTCGTCATCCGCATCCGCCAGCGTGCCCTGTGAAGTTGCGCTGACCGTCGATCGCGTCGCGGGTCTTGACCCGGACCGCGCCGGCCGAGAAAGCGGCGGAAGTGCTCAGGCTTCGTGAGCGGCCGCTCGATGCCGGGTGATGACACCTCGAGCGAGTACTGCTCGAAGAGGATCGCGAAGCTCGCGCGTTACGTCCTCGCAGAGAGCAAGATCAACGCCGCCGGGACGGTCGATGAAGAGGCGAATGGTGCCGGCGGAAGGCCGCTCGAGCGCGACCAGCTCGACGTCGGGGTTGAACGCCCGGATGCGATCCTCGATCGTCTCTTGCAGTTGGTCGCGCGTAGCCAATTTGGTCCTCTCTCTCGTTCGTTTTCGGCCTCTCCGCGACCCGGTTTCAGGCCAAAAAAATAGTGGGCCCGGGCCCACCTCGACAGGGTTCGGGTACGCGTAAGAGGTCGGACGAGTATAGCCGCGCTCAGGCGAGGGCCAAGCCGGAGTTTGCAGCGCTGTTCAGGCCTCCAGGAGAAGCGTCACCGGGCCGTCATTGACGAGCTCTACGGCCATGTGCGCGCCGAACACTCCGCCCTTCGCGCCGAGGCGCTCGCGGAACCGCTCGTAGATGGGCTCGGCCACCTCCGGCCTCGCGGCGCCCGTGTAGCTGGGGCGATTTCCCCTTCGGGTGTCGGCGCAGCAGGGTGAACTGGCTGACGCAAAGAACCTCGCGCTCGCCGAGCGGTTCGTTCATCCGGCCATCGGCGTCCGCGAAGATCCGAAGCGGCTGCACCTTGTCGGCCAGCCCGTCGGCCTGCTCCGGTCCATCACCGTCGGCGACGCCCAGAAAGACGAGCAACCCAGGGCCGATCGATGACCACCTCCACGTCGTCGACCGTACACGGACGCCCGAGCAACGCGCTGGACGAGCGCCTTCACAGGCGGCCGCGGCGGGCGCGGTCGCGATAGATGCGGTAGTCGCGGCGCTGGGGCTGCAGGTTCGAGGCCAGCGCCAGGTGGTGGCGGGCGCGCTCGTTGTCGCCGGTCATCGTCAGCGCCCGGCCGAGGCAGAAGTGCGCGTAGTCGTTGACGGGAGCGGACTCGACGACGGCCTCGAACTCAGCCGCGGCCTCCGCAGAACTGGTTGTTGCGAAAGTAGGCGCGGCCGAGCGCCTCACGGACGGATGTCTTCTCCGGCTCGCGCTGCGCGGCCTCCGCCAGCGGCACGGTTGCCTCGCCGTAGCTTCCGTCCTCGAGCAGCTCCATCCCCTTGCGATAGAGGGTGTAAGTGCTCTCGGTCATGCCTCGATTTTACGCCCACCCCTGAGCCTGTGCCACCTCGTCCAGCACGGCGGCTGCGATCTCGGCCTTGCCGGCGATCGGCACCTGGAGCTCGCCATCACGCGACGACGATCGTGACCTCGTTGCGGTCGGAGTCGAATCCGATCTCCGGGCGCGAGATGTCGTTGAAGACGATCGCGTCGAGGCCCTTGCGGTCAAGCTTTTCCCGCGCCCGCGAGATCGCCTCAGCGCCGTGCTCTGCGGCAAACCCGATGAGCGTCTGGCTCGGTCGCGGCGCGCGGCGGCAAGCGACCCGATCACGTCCTGCGTTTCCTCCAGCTCGAGCGTCCATGCCGCCACTTCCCTCGCGGGCGAGCTTTCCGGCAGCCGGCCTCGGCGGCCGGAAGTCTGCGACTGCGGCGGCCATGAGAACCACGTCGCGAATCGCTGAAGCGCTCGCCGGTCGCCTGCGGCCAACTCGGCAGCCGTCTCGACCGCCACGACGGTCACGTGCGACGACACCGGCACGCTCACGTTGGCCGCGACCAGCGTGACGTCCGCTCCGCGATCCGCGCCGCAGCCTCGGCAAGCGCTACGCCCATCCGGCCGCTCGAGCGGTTGCCGATGAAGCGCACGGAGTCGATGGGCTCGCGGGTGCCGCCGGCAGTGACCAGGACGCGCAGTCCGTCCCATGGCTCCGGCAGGCCCGGGCAGCTCGGCCTCGACGCGATCCAGCAGCACCTCGGGCTGAGGCAGCCGACCGGTCCCGTATTCGCCCTGGATGCGAGCGGGCCCTCGTCGGGTTCGATCACGATCACTCCACGCTCTCGCAGCAGGTCCAGATTTCGCTGGGTCGCTCCGTCGCGATACATCTTGTCGTTCATCGCGGGGGCGACGAGGCGGGGCGACTTGCAGGCGAGAAACGACGTGGTGAGCATCGAGTCGGCGTTGCCGGAAGCGAGCTTGCGAGATCGTGTTCGCCGACGCGGGCGCGACAAGAAACGCGTCGCAGCGCTCCGCCAAGCGCGAGATGGCCGATCGGGTCGTGAGCGGGGAGGTCCTCGCCCGGCTAGGCCCCGCGCATCGGGTCGCGCTCCCACTCCTCGATCAGAACGGGTGCGCCGACGATGCCCTCGAACGAAGCCGCGCCGACGAACCGCGTCGCCGACGGCGTCATCACGACGCGAACTGCGTGCCCGCCCTGGTCGGCGAGACGCGCGAGCTCAAGGGCGCGGTAGGCGGCGATCCCGCCCGTTACGCCGAGAAGGATCCGCGCCATAGACGGATTGTGCCTAGCCCGCGACGCGGCTAGGCGAGCGTCAAGCCTTGTACTCGTAATTGATCTTGCCCTGAGCGAGCTCTTCGAGAGCGATCGTCAGGTAGTTGCCCGAACGGGTCTCGACCATCGGTGGCGTGTACTCCTCGTAGCTGCCCTCACCGAGTGCGCGGTAGTAGCTGTTGAGCTGACGCGCACGCTTGGCGGCAACAAGCACGGCGGCGTAATGCGAATCAGTTCGCTCGAGAAGGTTGTCGACTCTTGGCTTGACCATTGGACGGCAGGATACCCGGCGTCTGAGGGCCTCCTATTCGGCCAACTCCGCCCGCACGATCTCCTCCAGCTCGTCCGCGGCCCGGGCGAGGTCTTCGTTGACGACGACGTGCTTGAACTCCTGCTTGGGCCTCGAGCTCTTGCTTTGGCCGTCTCGAGCCGCCGCTCGATTGCCTCGCCCGAGTCGGTGCCGCGGCCCGACAGGCGTTCGCGGAGCACCTCGGGATCGGGCGGCGCGATGAAGATCAGAACCGCCTCGTCGCCCATCGCGGCCCGGACCTGCCGCGCGCCCTGCACCTCGATCTCCAACACGACCGAGTTCCCGGCTTCGAGCGTCCGCTCGATCTCGGAGCGCAGCGTTCCGTAGCGGTTGCCCGAGAAGGTGGCGTGCTCGAGGAAGTCCCCGGCCTCTGCACGCTCGGCGAATTCCTCCGTCGAGAGGAAGTGGTAGTCGACCGCGTGCTCCTCTCCCTGTCGCGGGTCGCGGGTGGTCGCCGACACGGAGAGCTCGAGCCCATCGCACACGGTTTCGGAGGTCGCGGATGAGGGTGCCCTTCCCGACCCCGGAGGGTCCTGTGATGACAAAGACGCGAGGAGCCACGCCCAGATCAAACCCCGCGGGTCGGACGCATGCCCCCCGAACGAGGGACTACCGGCGGAGCATCTGCACCAGCTCGGCGCGCTGGCGCTCGGAGAGTCCACCGATCGTCTTCGACGGCGATATCCGGCACTGGGTAAGGATCTTGTTTGCCTTCACGCGCCCGTACTTCGGGACGGCGAGAATCATGTCGAAGACCTTGGCCGACATCACCCATTCCGGCGGGACCAGCAAGAGGCTTTCCACCTTGACCTTGCCCGCCTTCAGATCGCGCTTGAGCTGAGCGCGCCTGGTACGAATGTCGTTCGCCCGCCTGAGAGCCTTCATCCGCTGGTCGTGCGTCCTCTCTGGGACTCCAGCGAGCTGTCTCGGACGAGGTGGCGGCCATGCGAGGCGGCGACTATAGCGCGGCTACAGGCGCAGGCGTCATCACGAATCGGCCCGATCGGGCCAAATTCAATTCGACCTCTAGTTGAGGTGAAGGGTCGGACACGTCCGCGGAGGCCGATTTCGAGACCGTCCCGAACGCCTCCCGGCAGCACCGGGATCACGAAAATTTGCGGTCCCGACCGCAACGAGATCTGCACCACATGCCATGAACGCGGCCGCGTCCTCAACCGTTTCGATCCCTCCCATCCCGATCACCGCAATCGACACTGCGGCGGCGACGCGCCGGACTTGCTCGAGCGCGACATGCCCGGACCGCAGGACCGGAGAGTCCGCCGCTTCCGGCGCCGAGCCATGGCTCGCGCGAACCCGGTGCGAGGCCGTCGCCCTCAGAGTGTTGATCAGGGAAACGCCGTCGGCTCCCCCCTCCTCAGCCGCGACAGCGACGGCCGCCGGGTCCGCCGTATTCGGCGTCAGCTTCACGACGATGGGCTTGTCGGTGCGATCACGAAGCGCCGTCGACCAGCGCGAGGCGTCTCGCTCGGCTGCTCGCCGACGATCAGCCCGGACTTCACGTTCGGGCACGACATGTTCAGCTCCATGGCGGCGACCTCGTCGCGCACGCCGACGCCGTCCACCAGGCCCTCGAAGCCCTCGCGGTCAGTGGCCATCACGGAGACGATCAGCGGCACCGGCAGCTCGGCCAGCTCGTGGCAGATCGCTGCTCGAGAAACCCTTCAAGGCCCTTGTTGGGAAGGCCGATCGAGTTGATCATTCCGCTCGGCGTCTCGTAGAGGCGCGGCGGCGGATTGCCCGCGCGAGGATCCGGCGTGATCGTCTTCGACACGAAGGCTGAGAACGGAAAGCTCTCGATCAGCGACTGGCCGAACGCTCGCTTGGCTGCGATCGCATCGAATGTGCCGGAGCCGTTGAGGACCGGGTGCTCCAGTTCGAGGCTTCCGATCGCATAGGTCATCGGTGACCCGCTCCGGTTACAAGAGCCGTCTCGATCTCGTCGGCGCGCACCACCGGCCCGTCGACGCAAAGGCGCATGAAGCCGCCGCTCGCCAGGGGAACGGCACAGCCGAAGCAGGCGCCATAGCCGCACGCCATGGGCGACTCCATCGCAAGCTCCGCCTTCGCGCCACGATCGGAACAGATCTGGCGCACAGCCTCGAGCATCGCCGGGGGGCCGCAGGCGTAAACCGCCGCCCCGGCGGCATCGTCGCCCTTCAGAGCCACCTGGAGGATGTCGGTGACGTAGCCGCGATGGCCCCTGTGGCCGTCCTCCGATGCGATCCCAACCTCCTGGCAGGTGCCGAACAGCTCGAGACCTCCCGAGTGGGTCTCGTCGCGAAAGCCGAGCAGCGTGCGGACCGGAACGCCACGGCTCTGGAAATGGCGGCGCAGGATCGCGATGGGGGCGATACCGATACCACCGCCGACGAGGATGGCCCCAGGGGCACCCGGATTGACCTCACCGGGCTCGGAGAAGGGCCGGCCCAGCGGCCCGGTAAGCGTCAGGCTGTCCCCCGGCTCCAGGGCGGCGAGGACCGACGTGCCCGGTCCGACCGCCTCCAACAGGAACTCGAGGCGAACGCCGTCGCCCGATGCTTCGGCCGCAGCGACCGAGAAGGCGCGCGGCAGAAATGGCCGTCCCGCCAGCGTCCCCCAGCCCTCCGCAGAGAGCATGTAGAACTGGCCCGCTGCCGGCTTGGGGCCATCCGTGTCGAGAGCGGTGAAGACGACGTAGCCGCCGGTCTCCCGCCGCGCGACAACCTTGCAGTCGCGCGCCCCAAACGGAGCGACGACCCGGTCGGTCACGTTCCGACCCTTGTCCCGCCCTGGATCCCGTGGAGCTCTTGCAGGCTGCGGGGCTCCGCGCCTCGTGTGCGGACCGCATGAATCGCGCGAGTCACGGCAGAGGCGCCCGTCATCGTTGTAATGCAAGGGACCCCATGGCGAACAGCGGCGTTGCGGATCTCGTAGCCGTCGGAGCGAGCGCCGGAACCGGTTGGCGTGTTGATCACGAGGTCGACGTTCTCGTCGCGGATGAAGTCGACAACGTGCGGAGACCCCTCCGCGATCTTGTTGATCGCGCGCACCGGAATGCCCATGCGCGAGATCGCCTGCGCGGTGCCGCGAGTGGCGATGATCTCGAAGCCGAGGTCGTGGAAGCGCGCGGCGAGCTGCGTTGCTGCCGCCTTGTCGTCGTCGGTGACGGTGATGAAGACCGTGCCCTCCAGCGGCAGCGACATGCCGGCGGCCGCCTGGGCTTTGGCGAAGGCTGTCGGGAAGTCGCGAGCGACGCCCATGACCTCACCCGTGGACTTCATCTCCGGGCCCAGCACGGCATCAGCGCCGGCGAAGCGCGCGAATGGCAGCACAGCCTCCTTGACCGAGACGTGGTCGGTCGGGAGCCCGGGGATGTCCTGCTCGGCGATCGTTTCGCCCAGCATGAGGCGGCAGGCGATCTTCGCGAGCGGGGCACCGATCGCCTTGGAGACGAACGGGATCGTCCGCGAGGCGCGGGGGTTGGCCTCGATCACGTAGAGCTCGCCGCGGGCGACCGCGTACTGGATGTTGATCAGGCCCACGACGCCGAGCTCGAGGGCGATGCGGGTTGTGGTCTCGCGGATCTGCGCGAGCATCTCCTCGCCGAGCGACATCGGCGGCAGGACGCAAGCCGAGTCGCCCGAGTGGACGCCCGCCTCCTCGACGTGCTGCATGATTCCGGCGACCGAGACCTCGGTGCCGTCGCACAGGGCGTCGACATCGACCTCGATTGCGTCCTCCAGGAAGCGGTCGAGAAGGAGCGGGTGCTTCTGGTCGGCCTTGACGTTTGCCTCGAGGTAAGCCGACAAGCCCTCTGAGGAATAACAGATCTCCATCGCTCTGCCCCCGAGGACGTACGAGGGACGTACGAGGAGCGGAAAACCCACGTCTTCGGCCACGACCTCGGCCTCCTCGGCCGAGAACGCGGTGCCGTAGCTCGGGTGCGCGATCTCGAGGCGGCGCAGGAGAGCTCCGAAGCGGCCACGGTCCTCCGCGAGGTCGATCGCATCGACGGGTGTGCCGAGCAGCTTGACCCCGGCCTCCTCGAGCGCGCGCGCCAAACGCAGCGGGGTCTGCCCACCGAACTGGACGATCACGCCTTCGGGCTGCTCGACCTCGATCACGGCGAGCACGTCCTCGACGGTCAGAGGCTCGAAGTAGAGGCGGTCGGAGGTGTCGTAGTCGGTCGAGACCGTCTCCGGATTGCAGTTGATCATCACCGCATCCCGGCCGGACTCGCGAACCGTCATCGCGGCGTGGACGCAGCAGTAATCGAACTCGATGCCCTGGCCGATCCGGTTGGGGCCGGAGCCGAGGATCACGACCGAGGCACGGTCGCCACGGCGAACCTCGCCGAGGGCGAACGGACCCGGCACCCCCGGAGGCGAAGCCGAGGAGGTAGCTGGTGGTGGTTGTCGCTCGTGCGACGAATAGAAGTAAGGCGTGCGCGCCTCGAACTCGGCGGCACAGGTGTCGACCGACTTGTACGTGCGGTCGAGGCCCTCGGTGCCGTCGCCGTCACGCGCGAGCGACTCCAACTCGCGCAGGAACCAGAAGTCGATGTGGGTGCGCGAGTTGAGCGTCTCGACGTCAACCCCGCGCTTGAACGCCTCTTCGACCAGGTCGAAGCGGTCGGCGCTCGGCACCGCGAGGCGCGCCAGTAGCTCCTCGGTGTCATCGGGGATCTGCGCCGGCTCGTCGAGCTCACGCGAGCGCATCGCCTTCGCGAACGACTCCTTGAAGGTCCGGCCGATCGCCATGGCCTCGCCAACTGACTTCATGTGGGTCGTGAGCTCCGAGTTGGCGCCAGGGAACTTCTCGAAGGCGAAGCGTGGGATCTTCGTGACGACGTAATCGATCGTGGGCTCGAACGAGGCGGGCGTGGCCCTGGTGATGTCGTTCGGGATCTCCTCGAGCGTGTAGCCAACCGCCAGCTTGGCCGCGATCTTCGCGATCGGGAAGCCGGTCGCCTTCGAGGCCAGTGCGGAGGATCGGGATACGCGCGGGTTCATCTCGATGATCACGATCTCCCCGGTTTCGGGGTTCACCGCGAACTGCACGTTCGACCCGCCGGTCTCGACGCCGACCGCGCGGATGACCTTGATGGCCTGGTTTCGGAGCTCCTGGTAGAGCGGGTCGGTCAGCGTCTGCGCCGGCGCAACCGTGACCGAGTCGCCGGTGTGGACGCCCATCGGGTCGACGTTCTCGATCGAACAGATGATCACGACGTTGTCGTTACGGTCGCGCATCACCTCGAGCTCGAACTCACCCCAGCCAAGAACGGATTCCTCGACGAGAACCTGGTTGATTGGGCTGGCCGCGAGGCCTTCGGAGACGACGCCGAGAAGCTCGGTTTCGGTGGATCCCACTCCCCCGCCCTGGCCGCCGAGCGTGAACGCCGGACGCACGATCGCCGGAAGCGAGATCGAGCCGTCGGCGAGGCCCGCCTCCACATCGGCGACCTTGGAGACGATCGTCGACCACGGAACGCGTAGGCCGGCGCCTTCCATCGTGTCGCGGAACGCGAGTCGGTCCTCGGCGCGGTGGATCGCGTCGTAGTCGGCGCCGATCAACTCCACTCCATAGCGCTCGAGCGTGCCGTCGTCGTGAAGTGACTTGGCGAGGTTGAGAGCCGTCTGCCCGCCGAGCGTCGGCAGCAGGGCATCGGGCAGCTCGCGCTCGATGATCCGCGCGACGGACTCCGGAGTGAGCGGCTCGACGTAGGTGCGGTCGGCGAACTCGGGGTCGGTCATGATCGTCGCTGGGTTCGAGTTCACGAGCACGACCTCGTACCCCTCCTCCAGGAGCACCTTGCACGCCTGGACGCCCGAGTAGTCGAACTCCGCGGCCTGGCCGATCACGATCGGGCCGGACCCGATGAGGAGAATTTTTTCGATGTCGGTGCGCTTAGGCATTGGCGAGAAACTCCCTTGCGTCGGCGGGCGAAAAGAAGCTTCGCCCCTGGATAATCAGGCCGTTCTCGACCTCGAAGACGTAGGCGACCTCACGATCGATCGGCGCACCGCTGGCTGAACCGGTCCCGTGTACCTCTCCGGTTGCCATGACGCGCCGGTCGTCGATCGCCTCGGTGCCACCTCCGACGAACTGGACATTTGCGAATGCTTCGGAAAACTCTCGCCAGTACTGCTCCCAGCCCTCCTTGCCGCGAAACGCTCTGCCGTCGAGAGAGGCGAGCAGGACCGGGTACCACTCGAAGTCGGACGCGAACCACTCGTCATATCGCTCGATGGTCACCTTCCAGCCTTGCGCCACTACCGCGTGGTGCAGCTCGGTTACGAGATCAACGGGGGAGGTTGTCATCACGCCGCGACCGCCTTGACCAGCCGGCGCGCCAGGTTCGCACGAACCTCGGGCCACTCCTCGTCGGTGATCGAGAAGTAGGCGGAGTCGCGAATGCCGATCCCCGCCATCAGCATGTGCTTGCGAAGGATGCCCTCGAATTTCGCGGGGAGGGCCTCGAGCGCGGCACGGGAGCGCTCATTTCGAGCGTCGGTCTTGAACTCGACGCGGATGCAGCCGAGCTCGTCGAACGCGAGCCCGAGCATCAGGAGCTTCGCTTCCACGTTGGCGCCCGTCCGCCATGCGGAGGGGACGAGCCAGGTCCAGCCGATCTCGAGGCCGTCGTGCTCCGGGCGCACGTGGAGATACGAGGAGCTGCCGATCACCTCGCCCCCGACGGTATGGGTGACGAAGCACCACTCGTCGCCGTGCTCGGCGCTCATGCGACGAGCGTCGAACCACTTGTCGAACGCCTCGTCGCTGGCGGGAATCTCGCGGTTCATCCACGTCCAGATGTCCGCGTCCGCCGCGGCAGCGCGGAGCCGCTCGCGGTGCTTCTCGCTCGCGGGCTCGAGGCGGACGATGGAGCCCTCGACTGGGCTTTCGGGCGGGGGCCACTTCACGCTGCCAGCTCCAGGAACTCGTCGAAGAGGTGCCGGGCGTCGTGCGGGCCGGGGCCGGCCTCCGGGTGGTACTGGACCGTTCGGGCCTTCACCTCTTTGAGCACCAGGCCTTCGACCGTGCGGTCGTAGAGGTTCAGGTGCGAGAGCTCGGCCGCGCCGAAGTCCGTGTTCCAGCGCACCGGTTCGTCGGTCTCGATGCGCTGCCCGCCGTCCGGAAGACCGACGGCGAAGCCGTGGTTCTGCGAGGTGATCTCGATCCGCCCCGTGGCCAGCTCCTTGACTGGATGGTTGGCGCCCCGGTGCCCGAACGGGAGTTTGAAGGTCTCGAGGCCCACGGCTCGGCACAGAAGCTGGTGGCCGAGACAGATGCCGACTACGGGCTTCCTGCCGACGATCTCGCGAATCGTTTCCACAACGTTCTCGACCGCGGCTGGATCGCCCGGTCCGTTGGCGAGGAAGACGAGATCTGGATTGCGCGCCATGACCTCTTCTGGTCCGGTTGTGCAGGGGAGAAGCGTGACCCTTGCTCCTCGCTCTCTGAACTGACGAACGATGCTGAGCTTGATCCCGGTGTCGAGTGCAACCACGTGCGGCCCATCGCCAGCAATCTCGACGGGCCCGGAGGGCGTAACCGAGCTGGCGAAGTTGGCGCCGGCCATCTGAGGCTCGGCGGCGATCAGCTCGCGCGCCTCGGCCTCGCTCACGCTTGCCGGGAAGACGCCCCCTCGCATCGCGCCGGCGTCGCGAATGTGGCGGACGAGCGAGCGGGTGTCGACTCCGGTGATCGCGGGGATGCCGCAGTCGCGGAGCCAGTCGAGCCAGCCCCGTTCAGCCGTTGCCGCATCCTCGGAGTTGCGGGCGTCGCGCATGATCGCGGCGCGAGCATGGATCCGGTCGGATTCCATCGCCTGCTCGGCGACGCCGTAGTTGCCGATCATCGGATAGGTGAAGGTGATGAGCTGGCCCGCATAGGACGGGTCGGTCACGGCCTCCTGGTAACCGGTCATCGACGTATTGAAGACAACCTCTCCGACCGCGCTGGACTCGGCCCCGCACATCTCGCCCCCGAAGCTCGTGCCGTCTTCGAGCATGACGTATCCCGTTTTCTCGCTCACGCGACCCCCATGGCGAAGCTGCGCTGGCGGAACGCGACTTGGCCGGCGACGATCGTCATCTGCGAGCGGCCCTTGAGCCTCCGGCCCGCGAAGCAGGAGTTGACCGAGCGGCTCTCCCATCCGTCGGCGCCCGCCTCCCATTCGGCGTCGAGGTCCAGAGGGCGACGTTCGCCTCGGAGTCGGGCGCGAGGCTTGGCAGCTCGAAGCCGAATGCGGCGGCGCCCGCGGAGAGCTTGTCGACGACCGTGCCCGAGGTCGAGGATCCCTGGGACCATCAGGTCGGTGTAGAGCACGGCGAAGGCCGTCTCGAGGCCGGTCACCCCCATCGCTGCCTCCTCGAACGGAACCTCCTTGTCCTCGAGGGTGTGCGGGGCGTGGTCGGTGGCGATGCAGTCGACGAGCCCAGAGCGGACCGCTTCGATCAGCGCCTGGCGGTCGTCCTCGGAGCGAAGCGGCGGATTCATCTTGAAGCGCGAGTCGAGTGTGCGGACGGCCTCGTCCGTGAGCGTCAGGTGGTGCGGCGTGGCTTCGCAGGTGATCTGGACGCCCGCGCCTTGGCGGCCTCGACGACCTCGATCGACTCGCGCGCCGAGAGGTGCTGGACGTGGATGCGAGCGTCCTCGTACGCGGCGAGGGCGCAGTCGCGGGCGATCATCGTCGACTCGGAGACCGACGGGACGCCGGCCATTCCCAGCACGGCGGAGACCTCTCCCTCGTGCATGACTCCCTTGCCCGAGAGCTCGGGGTCCTCCTCGTGAAGGGCGATCTGGAGGCCCGCGAGAGCCTGGTACTGGAGAGCGCGGCGCATGACGCGAGCGCTGCGGATCGGCAGGCCGTCGTCTGAGAAACCGACCGCGCCGGCGTCGCGGAGCTCGGCCATGTCGGTGAGCTCCTCGCCGCGCATGCCCCGGGTGACCGTGGCGACGAAACCGACCGGGACCGAGGCGTCGGCCTGCGCTCGTTCGCGAAGTGACTCGATCGCGGCGGGGGTGTCGACCGGCGGGATCGGTGTTCGCCATCCCGATGATCCCGCAGTAGCCGCCTGCGGCGGCGGCGCGGCTGCCCGTCTCGATGTCCTCCTTGTCCTCGCGGCCTGGGGTGCGGAGGTGGACGTGCGGGTCGAAGAAGGCGGGGACCGCGAGGAGGCCGTCCGGCGTCGATGACCTCGGCGCCGTCGACGTCGCGCCGAGCCGGTCGCGGCGAGCTCGGCGATCTTGCCGTCGCGGATGACGACGTCGTGCGCGGCGTCGATCCCCGCGCGCGGGTCGAGCACGCGCGCGTCCGGCGAGGACGACCGATTCGGCTCGCGGCGTTCGCTCCGCGCCAGTCGAGGCTCGAGATCGAGCGCGGCTCACGCGGGCTCCCCGATCGGCGTCGGCGCGGTAGCTCGGCGTCCGGTGCCGCGCGGCCGGACCGCGGCGCGGTCGCCGCCCGGCGAGCAGCTCGTAAAGGATCGCCATGCGGACGAAGAGGCCGTTCTTGACCTGCTCGTTGACCAGCGAGTTGGGACCGTCGAGCACCTCGCCCGAGAGCTCGACGCCGCGGTTGACCGGGCCCGGGGTGCATCAGGAGCTGGCGCGGCCCGAGGCGGCGGCCGTTCACCTGGTAGCGCGATCGCGTACTCGCGGATCGAGGGGATGAAGCTCTCGGCCATGCGCTCGCTTCTGCATCCGCAGCGCGTAGACGACGTCGGCTTCGCCGAGACCGTCGATGTCGTAGGTGACCTCGCAGCCGAGGGCCTCGGCCGCATCGCGCGGGATGAGCGTCGGCGGCCCGCAGAGGGTGACTTCGGCGCCCATGAGCCGGAAGGCCATCGCGGAGGAACGTGCGACCCGGCTGTGAAGGACGTCGCCGACGATCCAGATCTTCTTGCCTTCGAGCGAGTCGAGACGACTGCGCAGCGTGTAGACGTCGAGGAGAGCCTGGCTCGGGTGCTCGTGCTTGCCGTCACCGGCGTTGACGACCGCGGCGTCGGTCCAGCCGGTGACGAGCTTTGCGGCGCCGGCGTGAGGGGCGCGGATGATGATCGCCTCGGGCTCGAAGGAGGAGAGCGTCGCGATGGTGTCCTTGAGCGACTCGCCCTTGTCGACCGACGAGCCCGCTGCCTTGATCGAGACGAGGTCGGCCGAGAGGCGCTTGGCGGCGAGCTCGAATGAGGCGCTCGTGCGCGTCGAGGACTCGTAGAAGAGCGAGACGATCGTGCGGCCGCGAAGCGTCGGCACCTTCTTGATGTCGCGGCGGCCGACCTCGGCGAAGGAGTCGGCGCGGTCCATGATGCGCTCGACATCGGCGCGATCGAGGTCGTCGATCGAGAGCAGGTGCCTCATGTGTCCTCCTTTCCGCTGCCGCGGCCGACCGGCGGTGCCGGAGCCGATCGCGACCTCGTCCACCTCGTCGTGCTCCTCGAGCCTCACGAAGACGCGCTCGTCGCGTGAGGTCGGCAGGTTCTTGCCGACGTAGTCGGCGCCGGAAGGGAAGCTCGCGGTGGCCGCGATCGGCGAGGACGGCGAGCTGGACGCGCTCGGGGCGGCCGTAGTCGAAGAGGGCGTCGATCGCGGCGCGGACCGTGCGGCCGGTGAAGAGGACATCGTCGACGAGGACGACCGTGCGGCCTCTCGAGGTCGAAGTCGAGGTGCGAGGCGTGGACGACAGGCGCGTCGACGGGCGCGCGGGCCTCGATGTCGTCGCGGTAGAAGGAGATGTCGATGTCGCCGAGCGGGACCGTGTCACCCGTGAGCTCGCCGACGAGGGCGTGAAGGCGGCGGGCGACGATCGCTCCGCGAGTGTGGATGCCGACGATCGCGAGTGCCTCGGAGGCGTTCTTCTCGACGATCTCGTGCGCAATCCGCACCAGCGTGCGGCGCAAATCATCACGGTCGAGTACGACCTTTTCCGGTTCGTTCTCACGCGCCCCTTCTTGGTCTCTCAGGACCTGGTTAAAGGAACCGACGTGATCGAGAGTAGCAAGGGCTCCGGCGGGCGGCGGTGGCGCCTCCGCAGCCGGCCTCGCGCGTGCGCAATGATCGATCTCGTGCCTCCCGCCAGGATGCAGATGCCCGCCGGACGCCCAGTTCGCGACCCGAGCCGCCTGCGCGAGATCGACCGCGACGTGAACGACGCGATCGCGCGCCACAGCGCCGCCGGCATTCCGGTTCGAGGCCGGCGGCGTGCGCTCGTTTGCGCGGCAGCAGGGCGAGGGCGCAGAAGTCGTGCTGCTCCATGGCGTTCCGACCTCGTCGTTTCTCTACCGGAAGGTGCTGCCGGTTCTAGCCGACCAGGGGTTGCGCGGCACGGCCTTCGACTTCCCGGGCAACGGGCCTTGCCGACCGGCCGGCGCCCGTTCGACTACTCGTGGTCGGGCCTTGCGCGATGGACGGGCGAAGCGATCGACGCGCTCGAACTCGACCGGGTTCACCTCGTCGTCCACGACATCGGCGGGCCCATCGGGTTCGAGTGGGCCATCCACAATCCTGACCGGGTGCTCTCGGTGACGGTGCTGAACACCGTCCTTGACGTCGACGGCTTCAAGCGGCCGTGGCCGATGGCGCCGTTTGCGGTTCAGGGCCTTGGCGAGGTGTGGCTGCGGCTCAGCCCACGACTTCTCTTCTCCGAGATCTTCTATTCGCAGGGCATTGCCGAGCGCTCGCGCGTGCCTCGCTCGCAGGTCTACGCGCACATCGCGCTACTGCGCCTCCACGACCGCGGGCGAGCGTTCCTCGAGATCATGCGCGGCTTCGAGCTCGGGCGCGAGAAGGAGCAGTTCTTCCGCGAAGGCCTGGCTGACCGCCCTTCCCGGTACGAGCCGTGTGGGGCGAGAAGGATCCGGCGCTCGGCCTCGACCGGCTGAGTGCGGCAAAGGAGATGCTCGGCCTCGACGACGCGATCCTCCTGCCCGCGAAGCACTTCCTTCAGGAGGACCACCCAAGCGAAGTCGCTCAGGCGATCGCGGACCTCGCAGCGCCGCTGGGCTAGGCCGTTTCGCGCGGTGGCTTGGCCCCGCGCTCGATGAGCCGGGGCTCACCCCGCTCGGGGAACGGAATCTCGATCACGTCGAAGTCGCGCGGAGCGATGGCGGCGGGAAATTCCTCGCGCGCCTCGTCGAGCACCGCGCCCACGTGGTAGCGCGAAGAGATGTGGACCAGCGCGAGCATCTTCACCTCGGCTTCGCGGGCGAGACAGGCGGCCTGCCGGGCCGTTGAATGCCTGGTTTCATCTGCTCGCTCGATCTCGTCGTCGGCAAAGCTCGCCTCGTGGACCAGGAGCTCGGCTCCCTGCGCCGCCTCGCGCGTCGCGTCGCACGGCGCCGTGTCGCCGGCGATCACCAGCGTCCGCCCGCTCCGGTCCTCGCCCATCACCTGTTCCGGCGCAACGCCGTTGACCGTCTCTCCCGCCTGGAGCTTCGCGAAGTCGGGGCCGGGAGACACTCCAAGGCGCCCCGCCTCCGCGGGATCGAATCGGCCCGGCCGGTCGTCCTCGATGAACGCGTAGCCGAGCGCTTCGACCCGGTGGTCGACGGGGAACGAGCGGATCTCGTAGGTGTCGTGGCCGACGAAGTCGCCGGGCTCGAGCTCAACCAGCTCCAGCGGGTAGCGGACCCTGCCCATGATGCGCCGTAGCGCCGAGAAGAGATCCTCGAGGCCGCGCGGCCCATAGATCCGAAGCTCGGTCTCGCGGTCGTTCAGGTCGTACGTCTTGAGGAGACCCGGAATGCCGAGGTAGTGGTCGGCGTGGAAGTGCGTGAGGAAGATCTCGTCGACCTGGACGAGCCCGGTCGAGCGCTGCATCTGGCGCTGGGCGCCCTCGCCGCAGTCGAAGAGCAGCCGCTCTCCACCCGCGCGAACGAGCGTGCACGCGGTCGCGCGCCGCGCCGAGGGCACGGAGCCGCCGGTGCCATAGAAGACGACATCGAGATCCATCGGGGCAACCGTACCTGCGCCAAGGCGGGTCTAGACTCGTGCGAACCAAGCGCCCGTAGCTCAGTGGATAGAGCGCCCGCCTCCGGAGCGGGAGGCCGCAGGTTCGAATCCTGCCGGGCGCGCTTTTCGCCGAGAGTCGTTTGAAGATCCCACTGGTACCTCGAGACGACACTCGGCGCAGCGCCTCGCGTCTTAGCCGCCGCCGTACGCCACGTGCCACCACTCCGCTGGGATCGTTCCTGCCCAGCCGTAGTAGGCGCCGATCTGGTCGACCACGCTTCGCATGCTCGGGTCCGCGAGATCGACGGCGATTCCCAGTTCGTGCGAGCTCGTTCCCGGCGGGTTGGCCGGAGCGCCCGTTCCCGCCAGATACGCGTCGTAGAGTTCCTGCTGCTGCGCGGTCGTCCGATATGCCGAAGAAGGACCGTTCGGATACAGGTCCACCCCGTAGTTGGCGATGGAGTCGTCGCGCATCGCGTTCCAGGAGTCCGCGGCCCCAGGATCGAGCGCGAGTGGTCCGCCGGGAGACGGGATCGAGCCCAAGCCCGCCGGCACGCCCGCGGGCGTGGCCGGAATCGTGAGCGACTGGCCCTCGACCAGGTACGCGTCAATCGACAACCCGTTCGCAGACGCGAGAGTCGACACGTCCAAGCCGTTCGCGGCAGCTACGGACGAGAGCGACTCGCCCGCGAGCACGGTGTGGCCTCCGGTCGCCGCGGCTGGTGTCGACGTCGTGTTCGAGCTGGCGACGCCGCCCTCGCCGACATCCGGCACGCTGATCGTCTGACCCTCGATCACCATCGTGTCGGCCGAGATTCCATTGAACGCCGCGATGGAATCCGTCGAGACACCGTTTGACGCGGCAATCCCCGAAAGGGTCTCGCCCGGTGTGACGACGTGCGGATACGAGGCTTGCGCGGGTGCGGGTGCGGCCGCGATCCCGAACAGAAACATGGCCATGCCGGCCCCTGCCGTTCTCCTCTTAAAGGTTCCCATCGGAACCCGTTCGCGCCGGCGTGCACCCCTCCTCGCCAGCTTGACCGCGCTTACGTGACCTGCAACGGACGCCCCGGGCTAGGCTGCCGCCCTGTGAAGTGGAAGCCGACCAAGCGCGGGAACCGCAACGTCATCGACATCCGCGGCGCCGACCAGCCCAGCGGTGGATCCAGCGGCGGCGGTCTCAGCGGCCTGCCGATCCCCGGTGGCTTGATCAGCCAGCTCGGCGGAGGCACCGGCCTCATCATCGTTCTCGTTCTCGTGGGCATCCAGATCTTCGGCGGCGGCTCCGTCGGCAGGCTTCGACGTCGGCCAGGTCCTCGGCTCTGGAGCAACTCCCCCCGGCGCCGACAACCCGCAACCCCTCCCGCCCGATGAGGACCCCCAGCGCGGACCTGACCGAGTTCTCCAAGTACGTCTTTGCCGACGCCCAGAAGACGTGGAAGTCCTCGTTCGCAAAGTCGGGAGACACCTACGAGGAAGCGACGCTCGTCCTCTACTCCGACGCGGTCTCAACCGACGGCTGCGGCAACGCGACGCTCCGCCGTCGGGCCCTTCTACTGCCCCGCGGACTCCCGCGTCTACCTCGACCAGACCTTTTACGAGGACATGCAGCGCCAGCTCGGCGGCGGCGGCGACTTCGCTTGGGCGTACGTGATCGCGCACGAGATGGGCCATCACGTCCAGAACCTCCTCGGGACCAACGACCGCGTCGCTCAGCTCACGCAGGACAACCCGGACGACGAAAACGAGCTATCGGTGCGAACCGAGCTCCAGGCCGACTGCTATGCCGGGGTCTGGGCTGCGACCGTCTTTCCAGGAGGGCGACCTCGAAGCAGGCGACCTCGACGAGGCCTTCGACGACCGCCGAGGCAATCGGCGACGACCGGCTCCAGGAGCAGGCCGGCCAATCGGTCAACCCCGACTCATTCACCCACGGCACATCTGACCAGCGCCGGAAGTGGTTCGACACCGGCTACGAGTCCGGCGACCCCGTCGTCCTGCGACACGTTCTCGCCGAGCTCCGTCTGAACAAGATCATCAACGGCTGCCTCTTCGGCGGTCTGTCCATTGGCAAGCCGGCGCCGTGAGACCTTGCTCGTCGCGCGCCGGAACGGGTGAATCGCCAGGTTCAGATCCTCGAGCCGCGGCTCCAAGGCTTCTACGTTCGCCGAGACCTTGTCGAGATGCTCGACCAGCGGCTCGACCGCGAGCCGCATCGCGTGCACTTCGCCGCCAAGGCCGTCGACGCCGACGCGCATCTTGTGGACCTCATCCGCCATGTAGCGAACGCCTTTCTGGATCTCCTCGAGGTTCTTGACGACCTCGGGAAGAAGGGACACCGAGTCGCGGATGACGCGGATCGACTCGGAGATCGACCCGAGCCCGTCCGTAACCGGCGAGAGGTCGATACCGGCGATCTTCATCGCCGGCGCCTCCGCTTCGATGGCTCGCGCCCTGACATGCGCTCGAGCTCCCGGCCGAAATCGTCCTCGACCTCCTTGGTCATCGTCGTCTCGAAACACGGCAACGAGTGCTTCGGACGCGATCGGGCGAAGGCGCTGAATTGACTCGACGACCTCGCCCCATTCCTCCTCCGGGCGACCCCTCTCCTCGAACGGCTTCCAAATCCCGGTGACGAAGAGCTGGGCGAACGCCTCGGCCACGTAGCCGCTCGAGCGCTTCATGACCTCTACGACGTCGAGCATCGCATCGGCGGATACGCCTCGTTCGAGCACCTCAGCGGCGATCTCGAGCAGCCGGGGGCTTGCGACCTCGAAGCTTGCCGGGCCAACTGGGGAGACCAGGTCGAGCTTCATCGGCACGCTTGAGGAGCGTGGGCGTCGCGCTTTCGCCGAACGTTCTCGCGCAACTCCGACAGCGTGTAAATCTGTGGGCGCTCGGTCTCGAACGGCTCGGTGACCGCTCGCCTGAAGTTCATGATCGATTGCGAGGCTTCGCCGCTCGCACCCTCGAGCAGGCGCTCGATCCCCTTGAGATTGAAGCCGTCGGCCTGGAGCTGGGCGATCAGCTTGAGCCGGGTGACGTGGCCAGGCCCGTAGTAGCCGACCCGCTGGCGCACTTCCGGGGGCGGCAGGAGCCCGCGCGCCTGATGTGCGCGGATGTTCCGCACGGTCATTCCGCTCTCGGCCGCAAGCTGCTCGACCGTGAGCTCGTTCTCTCCTGGATCCGGCTCCTCGCCGGGTTGAACCACCCGCAGTGTCTCCCTCGCCATCGCGGTCAACGCTACCACCCGTTGATGCGTCATGCATCCACGTGACATGGTTTGATGTAACAATCATCGGGCACCCGTTTAAGAGCGTTGGAGTGTCCCGCACCGCTACGGAAGGAAACGTCTGATGGGGAAGCCGCACCACCCGCAGGCGGCGCAGCGATCGACCAGGTGATCATCGCCACGGCCGCAGCAATGATCCTGACCGGCGCCCTCCTCTACCTCGGACTCGGCCACCGCTCCGGCAAGGTGCCCTAGCTCGGTCGCCTGGCCGCGCTTCTCGGAGAAGACAAGCGGCCTCCCCGGCTGGGCGGCCCTCCCCTCTGCAGTCGCCGCAGGTGCGCTGCTCCTCGCGTTCCTCGGCTTCCTCTGGGACGTATCGATCCACATCGACACAGGCCGCGACGAGGGACCCCTCGCCAACCCCTCCCACTATCTGATCCTCGGCGGGCTCTTCGGCATCTTCACCGCAGGCTTCTTCGCCTGCGTCCTCCCGCTCGAAAAGCCATCGCGGAGCGCTATTCGCATCGTCGGCGACTGGTACGCGCCGCTCGGCGGTGTCGTCGTGACCGCGTGCGGCATGTTCGCCCTGATCGGCTTTCCGCTCGACGACGTCTGGCATCGCATCTTCGGCCAGGACGTCACCCTCTGGGGCCCGACGCACCTCATGCTCATCGGCGGCGCCGTCGATGACGCTCGATCGGGATCGCGATCCTGATGGTCGAGGCGGGTCGCGCCAAGCGCGGTCAACGGCCGCGGCGCCTATGCCTGGGTCCTGTGGACCGCGGCGCGTCGCACTCGCCGGCGGCCTTTTGATCGGCCTCATGGTCTTCCCCGTCGAGTTCGACTTCGGCGTGCCGCAGTTCCGCATGGTCTTCGGACCCGATCCTCGTGATGCTCGCCGCGAGCGTCGCCCTGATCGCGACCCGTCTGTGGCTCGGTCGCGGCGCGGCGATCGGCGCCGTCGCCTTCTTCCTCCTCGTCCGCGGCGTCGTGGCGCTGATCGTCGGCCGACGTCTTCGGCGAGACGACGCCGCATTTCTCCCTCTTCATCGTCGAGGCGCTCGTTGGTCGAAGCGGTGTTTCTCGCACTCCCCCGCGCCCGCCCGTTGACGCTCGCGCCTCGTCAGCGGGCTCGGCCATCGGCACGTCGGGCTCGCGGCCGAGTGGGCCTGGTCGAACGTCTGGATGCCGATTCCGTGGACCGGCGACCTCCTTCCCGAGGGCGCCGTCCTCGGATTTCTCGCGGCGATGGGCGGCTCGCTTGCTCGGCGGTCTGGGTCGGCGAGCGACTGGCCTCAGACGAGTTGCCCCGCCTGCACACGACGCGCAACGGCGCGATCGCGGGCAGCTGCGATCGTCGCCGCGATCGTCGGATTCTCGCTCTCAAAGCCCGCCGCCGAGGGCGTCAGCGCCAACGTCACGCTTGCTCACGCGGGTCAGGGCCAAGTCATTCCGACCGTTCGAATGACGCCCAGCGACGCCGCCGACGAGCGCCGAGTTCATGAACGTCACCGCCTGGCAGGGCGGCGGCCTGGTCGTCGAGCCGCTCGAGCCGGTCGCGGGCAAGCCTGGCGTCTACACGACCGCGGAGCCGGTGCCAGTCGGCGGCAACTGGAAGACGATGGTGCGCTACTCGAGCGGCAACACGCTCAACTCGATGCCGATCTACCTGCCCGACGACTCCGGCGATCCCGGTCGAGGGAGTTCCGGCGATCGCAGAGCTTCGAACGCGAATTCGTCGCCGACCACGAGGTGCTTCAGCGCGAGCAGAAGGGCGGCGTCCCCGGCTGGCTCACCCTCGTTCGCCTACCTCGTGGTCGCAGCATCGCTCTGGCGCTGCTCGTGATGATTGCCTGGGCTCTCCACCGCCTCGCGGTCTCGGTTGAGGCACCGACAGCCGCGGCCGCGGCCGCTCCGTCCGAGCGCCAGAGCCGCAATTCGATCGCACCGAGGTGCCGGCATGATTGCCGCAGCGCTCCTGATCGCCCATGCCGGTCATTTCATCGCCGCTGTGCCGTTCGTGATGCCCGCGTTCCTGGTCGTCGGTACGGTCATTGCGATGCGGATCGTCGAACGCAAGCGGGATGGTTCATCCGGCGAATGAGAAAGCCCTCGAGAAACGAGGCGCTGCTCGCTGCCGGCCTCGCGGGTGTCGCAGGCGCCAGCGCGTACCTACGCGTCAAGCGTGCGGACACGGCAAGCAGTGACAGGCGCGCCGCCTCGGAGGGCGGCCGGCCCGTCACCGTTCGACGGCGCCGACGGAGGTTTCCGGCACGTGCGGGTGCACGGCCCTGACGACGCGCCCACGCTTGTCCTCATCCACGGTTGGGTCGAGACATCTGAGCTCTGGCACCGGCAGATCGACGCGCTCGCCGGCGAGTTTCGAATCGTCGTCTACGACCACCGGGGCCACGGCTTCTCAGATGCGGCACGCGACGGGGACTACTCGCTCGAGGCTCTCGCCGCTGACCTTGATTCGTACTCGAAGCGGTCTGCCACGAGGGGGACCTGCCGATCCTCGCGGGCCACTCGATGGGCGCGATGACAATCGCAGCATGGGGCGACGCGCACCGCGGCCACGCAGGCGAGCTCATTCGCGGCGCGGCCTTCATCTCCACCGGCCTCGAAGACCTGAACACGGAGTCCGCAGTTGTGCGTCAACTCCCCGGCCCTTTCGCCACCGCACAGGGAAAGCTTGCCGACGCGATCCTCGCCTCCCCCGGCTCCGATGCGGGCTGTGCCCGCACCAATTGCGCGCGCGGTCGTCGCCTACGTCGCGCTTGCTCCAGGCGCCCAGGACGAAGATGTCGAGCTGGTGTTTCGCATGGTTCTGGACTGCGCGCCCACGCGCGCGAGCAGGCTGCGCGATCGCGATGTCGAGGATGCACCTTCTCGACAAACTGGACGCCTTGGACGTGCCCGCCATCAACGTCGGGGGCGAGAAGGACCGCCTGACTCCAGTCGCTCACGCCGAGCGGATCGACGCGAACCTTCCCCACTCGCTCGGCCTCAGGGTCTCACCGGCCTCCGGCCACACCACGCCGCTGGAAAGCCCGGAGCTGGTGAACGACGCGTTGCGCGAAGTGGCGCGGGCATCGGGCTCGGGCGACCTGGCCGAGCGCGAGCGAGAACTCAGCGCGGGCTAGGTCCCAACCCCCTCACCATCGAGGTCGGGCTCAACTTGCACTACGCAAGTCAACCTCGACCTCGGCGGTCGGGGCGATCAGGCCGGCGCTGGGGCCCAGCTTTCCGGGTGCTCGCGGTACCAGTCCAGGGTTCGCTCCAGGCCCTCTTCCAAGCCCACCTTCGGTTCCCAGCCCAGGGTCTCGCGCAGTTTCGTCGGGTCGACGTACTGGCGATCGATCTCGCCTTCAGGGTTCCCCGTGCCGCGAACGTCAGGCTCGACCCCGCTGCCGGACAGGCGGGCGATCAGCTCGATCACCTGGAGCACCGGATACGACCGGCCCCCACCGGCGTTGAACGCCTCGCCCCGAACGTCGCTGCGCTCAAGTCCGTCAGCGATCGCGAGGTAGGCAGACGCTGCGTCCTCGACGTAGAGGAAGTCGCGCTCAGGCGAGCCGTCCGAGCGAAGCACGGGCGACCGGCCGTCGAGAGCGGCGCTGACCGCTTCCGGGATCAAGCGGGAGAAGTTGAGGTCACCGCCTCCGTAGATGTTCGCGAAGCGGGTGACGGCAACCGGTAGCCCGTACGAATGCCAGTACGAGCGCGCGATCAGGTCGGCTGCAGCCTTCGACGCCTCATATGGCGCGGTCGGCTGCAGCGGGAAGTCCTCGCGATAGGGAAGCGTCTCGTGCGCGCCGTAGGCCTTGTCGGAGGAAGCGAAGACGACGCGCTCGACACCGTGGTCGAGACATGCCTGAAGGAGCGTCCAGGTGCCCTGCACGTTCGAGCGGAAGCCGTCGACCGGCGAGGCCTGAACCGTCGAAACGATCGTTTCCGCGGCGAGGTGAAAGACAGAGTCGATGGAGTTGTCGGTCAACACCCGCTCGAGCTCGGCCGCGTCGCAAAGGTCGCCCTCGACCTGGACCAGATCGTCCTCGATGCCGAGCATGCCAACGGCGGACGGCTTCTCAGTCAGGCGTCGCTTGTCGAACGAGACGACACGGTCGCCGCGCTCAAGGAGCGCCTTGGCGAGCCAGCCGCCCACGAAGCCGCGCGCACCCGTGACAAGAGAAACGGTCACGGCGCTTTCGCCTCCGACCGATCCCAGACCGCCCACGGCGCGTCCCCGCCGGCCCAGAGGTCGTTGAGGATCACCGCATCCTTGTAGGTGTCCATGCAGTCCCAGAATCCGTCGTGCCGGTAGGCAGCGAGCTGCCCCGCCGAAGCGGCACGCTCCAGCGGCTCTCGCTCCAGCACCGATGACTCGTCCACCCAACCGAGAAAGCCCGGCTCGAGGCAGAAGAAGCCGCCGTTGATCCAGTAGTCGAGCCGCGGCTTCTCGCGAAAGCCCTCAATGCGCTCGTCGTCGTCGATAACCGCGATTCCCCACTGGCTGTACGGGCGAACGACGGTCATGGTCGCGGTCGCTTGTTTCTCGGCATGGAAAGCAAGGAGGGCGTCGAGGTCGATATCGGCAACGCCATCTGCGTAGGTCAGACAGAAGGTGCCATTGTCCAGAGCCTCCGCGGCGCGTGCGACACGCCCACCGGTCGGCGTGTCCTGCCCGGTGTCGTGACACTCCACCTGGACTCCGTCGTCCCATTCGGCGCCCGAAACGAAGTCCTGGATCTGGTCGCCCAGATAGCCGGTGAGCAGAACGAACCGCCGGAAGCCCTGCGCGGCGTATATCCGGATCACGTGCCAGACAATCGGCTTGCCACCGATCTCGACCAGCGCCTTCGGGATCGCGTGCGTTTGCTCCTGCAGCCTGGTCCCTCGGCCGCCACAGAGAATCGCGACGGGTATCTCGGCCGCCGCTCTAGAGCTAGCGGCCACCGGCTACAGCCGGAAGGATGGTGACTTCGTCACCGTCGGTGAGCTCGGTCTCAAGCCCGTCCTGGAAGCGAATGTCCTCCCCGGAGACGTACACGTTCACGAACCGGCGGAGAGTGCCGTCCTCGGTGATGCGCTCACGAAGGCCGTCATGTTCGGTGAAAACGGCATCGAGAGCCTCGCCGACGGTTCCGCCTTCAACCTCGACCTCTCCCTCGCCGCCGGTGGCGGGGCGAAGCTGACTCGGGATTTTGACTGTGACGGCCATCGTGGCGAAATCTAGCGCCTAGGCCGAGGCCGTCGCCAGCTCGGCGTCGAGCGACTCGATCTTCGGGTCGATCTCGTACATGTGGTGGCCCTCGCGCACGGCGTCGAGAGTCTTCAGCCCCTCGCCGGTGATGTAGGCAACAACGCGCTCGTCGCGCGAGATCTCGCCCTGCTCGGCCAGCTTCGCAAGTGTTGCGATGGTCACCCCGCCCGCGGTCTCCGTGAAGATTCCGGTCGTTTCGGCGAGAAGCCGGATGCCGGCGCGGATCTCGTCGTCCGTCACCTGGTCGATGCCACCCGCGGTCTGCTTCGCGAGCTCAAGCGCGTAGGGGCCGTCAGCCGGATTGCCGATCGCCAGCGACTTGGCGATGGTGTCGGGCTTCTGCGGCTTGCAGACATCCCAGCCCTCGGACCATGCGGTCGCGACCGGCGAGCAGCCGCTGGCCTGCGCGCCGTTGAACGCCGGCAGCTCACCGGACACGAGCCCGAGGTCGATCCATTCCTGAAACCCACGGCCGATCTTCGTGAAGAGCGAGCCCGAGGCGATCGGTGCGACCACGCGATCCGGCAGGGTCCAGCCGAGCTGCTCAACCGTCTCGTAGGCAAGCGTCTTCGAGCCCTCGGCGTAGTACGGGCGGAGATTCACGTTCACGAACGCCCATGGGCGCTCCTCGCAAAGCTCGGTGCAAAGGCGGTTGACGTCGTCATAGTTGCCGCGAACACCCACGAGATTCGTTCCGTAGACGCCCGTGGCCAGGAGCTTCTGCTCCTCGAGGTTCGACGGCACGAAGACGTAGGAGTCGAGCCCGGCTGCCGCGGCATGGGCTGCGACGGCGTTGGCGAGGTTGCCGGTCGAAGCGCAGGCAACCGTGTGAAAGCCCAGCTCCTGCGCCTTGGCGACGGCAACCGCCACCACGCGGTCCTTGAACGAGTGCGTGGGGTTGGCCGCATCGTTCTTGACCCACAGCTCGCCCAGGCCCAGCTTCTCCGCCAGGCGGTCTGCCTTGATGAGCGGCGTCAGCCCGGGCTCGAGTGGATCACGGGGGCGATCCGTAAACGGCAGAAAGTCCGCGTAGCGCCAGATCCCAGCCGAGCCGGCCTGGATCTTTCGCTTGAGCTCGGAAGCCACGGCGCCGGAGAAGTCGTAGGCGACCTCGAGCGGGCCGAAGCACGACTCGCAGAAATAGCGCGCCTCGAGCGGGTAGTCAGCCTTGCACTCCTTGCACTTGAGCGAGGTGGGTGCCATGTGTCGAATGTCCTCCAGTTCGGTTGGTCGTTTTCAAAACGAAAACCTCTGCTGTGACAGAGGCCCAATCTGGAGCTCCGTTCACATCTACCAGGCTCGTTGCCTGCTGGAATTGGCACCTGCTTTGGATCAAGACGATCCGCCGTGGTTGCCGGGGTTTCATAGGGCCAGTCCCTCCACCCCTCTGGATGCAGCGGTTATGTGCAAGGGATCGTACCAACGATTCGGGCTGCGTCCAACCGGGGTACCCTTCTCTGACCATGCCCCGCGACGCGACACCCGAGCCGGCTGATGCCGAGCCTCCCGAAGCCCAGACTGCGTCGCCCTCTCCGCGGCACGCTCGCCCCTGCGGCTGAGCAGCCCGAGCGTACGCCCCGCGTCGAGGTCGTCGACGACGGGGGCGGTTTTCGCTGGGTGAACATCGAGCGTCCCGGGCAGCTCGAGATCGGCTGGCTGGAGGAGCACTTCGACTTTCACCCGCTGGACCTCGAGGACGTCCTCTCGCGCAACCAGCGCCCGAAGATTGACGAGTACCCCGACTACCTCTTCATCGTTCTCCACTTTCCGGTGTTCGATCGCGCCGTCGGCCGGTTGAACGCGGGCGAGCTGGACCTTTTCGTCGGCCGCGACTACATGGTCACGATCCAGAACACCTCCCTGCAGCCGATTGAGTACCTGTTCGAGCGCTGCCGCCAAAGGGAGGAGCTTCGCGAGCAGCTCTTTTCAAAGGGCTCGGGCTTCCTCCTCTACAGGATCGTCGACGACTCCTTCGACTACTGCTTTCCGATGCTGCGAAAGATCGGCAACAAACTCGACGCTGTCGAAGACGAGATCTTCGAGGGGGCAGCCGAGGATGTCGTGCGCGACATCTCGAACGTGAAACAGGAGATCATCAACTTCCGCAAGGTGATCCGCCCACAGCGCGCCGTGCTGCGTGACCTCGAGAACTCCAAGCAGCGCTTTCTCGCGCCGCCAGAGGGCGAGGAGCTCGAGATCTACTTCGACGACATCGGCGACGCCCACGAGCGCATCTGGGACATGCTCGAGAACTACAAGGAAGTCGTCGAGGCGCTCGAGGACACCAACGAGTCGGTGATCTCCCATCGCGTCAACGAGATCCTGCGCGTGCTCACCTCGATCAGCGTCATCGTCCTGCCGCTCACGCTCATCGCCTCTGTATGGGGCATGAACGTCGGCGTTCCTGGCGAAGGTGACTCCAGCGACTTCTACATCGTCGTCGGAGCCATGGTCGTGATCCTGTTCGGGATGCTGGCGTTCTTCAAGCGCCGCGGCTGGCTCTAGGCATCGCCTCGTAGGATGCGGCCGTGTGTCGGAACGCATATGGGCCCCCTGGCGCCTCGAGTACGTGAAGGACGCGTCGAAAGACTCGGCCGACGAGTGCATCTTCTGCGCGAAGCCCGCTGAAGGGGATGACGAGGCGAACCTGATCGTCCATCGCGGCGAGCGTGCCTTCGTGATCCTCAACCTCTACCCGTACACGAACGGGCATCTCATGGTCGCGCCGTACGAGCACGTCGGTGCGATTCAGGACATCGCGCCGGAGACCACCGCGGAGATGATGGCCCTGGCACAGCGCGGCATCTCGGTTCTTCAGTCCAAGTACGAGCCCCATGGCTTCAACGTCGGCTTCAATCAGGGCCGGGTCGCGGGCGCCGGGGTTGAACACCACATCCACATGCACGTCGTTCCGCGCTGGGGTGGCGACACCAACTTCATGCCGGTGCTGGCGGACACGCGGGTCATGCCCCAGACGCTCGAGCAGACCTACGAGGCACTTCGCGGTGAATTCACCTAAGCCGGAGATCTTCAAGGCCTACGACATCCGTGGCCTCTACGGCACGGATATGGACGGCGACACCGCCTACCTGGTGGGACGCGGATTTGCGCGAGTCCTCGCAGCGCTGCGCGAGAAAACGACGTCCGAGTTGCGGGTGGGCGTCGGGCGCGACATGCGCCTCCAAGCTCCCGAGATGGCAGGGCGCCTGGCAGACGGTCTTGTCGATGAGGGCTGCGCCGTTCTCGACGCTGGCCTGGTCGGCACGGAGATGCTCTATTTCCTGGTCGGATCGCAGGAGCTCGACGGTGGAGCGATGGTGACCGCCTCTCACAACCCCAAGGCCTATACCGGCGTGAAGCTCGTCCGCGAAGGCGCCCTCGCGCTTTCGGGCGATGCCGGCATCCAGGACATCCGCCGCTCGATCGAGGCCGGCCTGCCCGAGGCTCCCGGCGGAGGCACCAAGGAGGACGTGGACGTCTACGAGGGGTTCCAGCAACACGCGCTCAGCTTCATCGACCCGTCGCGTGTCAAGCCGATGAGGGTTGTTGTCGACGGAGGCAACGGCATGGCGGGACCGATGGCCGGGCCTGTCCTCGATGGACTCGGCCTGGACCTCGTCAAGACCTACTGGACGCCCGACGGCAACTTTCCCGATCATGAGCCGAATCCCCTCCTGCCCGAGAACCGCCAGTTCGTGATCGACAAGGTGCGCGACGAGGGCGCCAGTCTCGGCATCGCCTGGGACGGCGATGCCGATCGCTGCTTCTTCATCGACGACCGGGGCGAGTTCGTTGACGGTGATTTTCTCACGGCGCTCCTGGCAAAGCAGGTTCTGCGCGCGGAGCCCGGCGCGACGATCCTCTACGACGTTCGGGCATCTCGCGCAGTCCCCGACACCGTCTCAGAGCACGGCGGAACGCCACAGATCAACCGGGTTGGTCACGCCTTCTTCAAGTCCGCCATGCGCGAGTACGGCGGCACGTTCGGCGGCGAGGTATCCGGGCACTACTACTTCCGCAACTTCTGGTCGGCTGACTCGGGAACCGTCCCGGCGCTGCTCGTCTTGGAGCTGCTCTCTGTCGAAGGCAAGCCGCTCTCCGAGCTTGTCGGCGAGCTTCGCGCCAGCTACTTCATCTCGGGCGAGATCAACTCCGAGGTCCCCGGCCCCGAGGCAAAGATGAAGGAGATTGCCGCGGCCCATCCCGAGGCTGAGGTCACCTGGCTCGACGGCGTCTCCATCGACTACGAGGACTGGCACTTCAACGTGCGGCCATCCAACACCGAGCCACTTCTGCGGCTCAACCTCGAGTCGCTCGTGTCGCGCGAAGACATGGAGCGCCGGCGCGACGAGGTGCTCGCTCAGATCAGGGCCTGAGGGCGCCGAGTGCGAGTGCTCGAGCCCGCGCCGGGGCTGGTGGCCTTCTTCGACGGGCGCCACGACGAGTCGGCTTCGATCTCCGACGCGGACTGGGTCGAGAGCGATCTGATCCTGGGCACCGCCTCCTACGCCGTCGTCAGCGACGGCGAGGCGATCGTGTTCGACACCCACCTCTCCTTGGACCGGGGTCGCGCGATCAGGCGAGAGCTCGAGTCCCGCGGCGCCGAGCGCTTCACAGTCGTTCTCAGCCACTGGCATCTCGACCACATCGGAGGTACCGCCGCATTCGCGGACTCAGAGGTCGTCTCTTCAGCCAGGACAACGAAGCAACTGATGCGCCATCGAGAAGCGATCGAGGACGGCTCGCTTTGGGGGGCGCCGCCCATCGATCCGCTCATCCTCCCCACGCTCACATTCGACGATCGGCTCGACCTGAAGGTTGGCGACATCGCGGTGGAGGCCATCCAAGTGAACATCCACTCCGAGGATGCAACCGTGCTGTGGCTTCCCGGCTCGCGGACGCTCCTGGCGGGTGACACGGTCGAGGATCCCGTCACGTTCGTCGACGAGCCGGAGTCGCTCGCGACGCACCGAAGGGACCTTGCGCGCCTCGAGGCTCTCGGGCCGGAGACCATCCTGCCGGCGCATGCCGATCCTGAGAGGATTGAGAAGGGCGGCTTTTCGCCGGCAATCCTCCCTGCGACGCGCGCGTACACGGAAAAGCTCGAGCGAGCACGTGACGAGCCGCGTCTTCGCGGTCAGAGCGTGGAGGAGTTCCTGGAAGATTGGGTGGATCAGGCGGGCCTCTCCCCCTTCGGCCCCTACGAGGACGTTCATCGCCACAACCTCGGCCAGGTTGCCAAGATGCCCCGATGACGCCTGAAGAAGCTCTCGAACGCGCGGCCGACGCGGGGATCCGCCGTCTTCGGATCCCCACGCCCTTTGCCGTCGGGCGCGTCAACTGTTACCTGATCGAGGACGATCCGCTCACCCTCGTCGACACCGGGCCCAACTCGGGAAAGGCACTCGACGAGCTTCAGAACCAGCTTCGAGAGCTCGGCCACTCGATCGACGACATCGAGCTGGTGATCCTCACGCACCAGCACATCGATCACCTTGGCTTGGTGGAGATCGTGGTCGAGCACTCGGGCGCCGAGGTGGCTGCGCTCGACAAGGCAGTGCGCCGGCTCGCCAACTTCTCCGAAGACGCCGAGCTCGACGACCGCTTCTCCGCTGATCTGATGCTGAAGAGCGGGATCCCAGAGAACGTGGTGGTTGCCCTCCAGAGCGTGTCGCGAAGCTTTCGGGCCTGGGGCGCCCAGGCAACCGTCACCCGCCCGATCGCCGACGAGGAGACGCTCGAGTTCGCCAACCGAAAGCTTCAGGCCTTCCACCGCCCCGGCCACAGCCCGTCGGACACCGTCTTTTGGGACGAGGAGCGGAAGATCCTGATCGCGGCCGACCACCTCATCGCACACATCTCATCCAACCCGCTCATCGGCCGGCCGCTCGACGGCTCCAGCGAGCGAACGCAAGCCCTCGTCACCTACCGCGAGTCGCCTCGCCAAGACTCGCGAGATGCCCGCGGAGATCGTCCTGCCGGGTCACGGTGAGCCGATCACCGATCACGTTGCGCTGATCGACGAGCGCATGCGCATGACGGATCGGCGCAAGGAGAAGATCTGGAAGTTGATCTCCGAGAGGGCGCGCACTGGCCATGAGATCGCGCAGGAGCTCTGGGGAAACGTCGCCGTGACGCAAGCGTTCCTCACCCTTTCCGAGGTGATCGGACACATCGACCTGCTGGTGAACGAAGGCCTCGTGCGAGAGGTCGAAGACGGCCCCGTCATCCGCTATGAAGCCGCATGAGGCGCAATCGGTCAGGATGGGCTTGATGACAGCGACGACAGCACCAGCCGAAAGTGCCAAGGCGAACGGAGCGCCGAAGCGCGCGCAGAAGAAGCGCATGCTCATCATCGTCAACCCGTACGCGACGACGGTCTCCGACCGCCTGAAGAACCTCGTCGTCTACGCGCTTCAGGGTCGCTACGAGGTCGAGGCCGTCACGACCGAGGCGCAGAACCACGCAACCGAGATCGGCCGCGAGGCGGTCAGCGGCGGCTACGACCTGGTTGTGGCATTCGGTGGAGACGGCACGCTCAACGAGGTGGCCCACGGTCTCGCCGGCACCGACGTTCCCGTCAGCGTCCTTCCGGGCGGCGCCACCAACGTCGTATGCCGGATCCTCGGGATCCCGGCCGACGTCGTCGACGCGACCGAGCACCTCCTGGGCCTCGCCGACGACTTCAAGCCACGCAAGATCGACTTGGGGCTCGCGAGCGGTCGACACTTCGTCTTCGCCTGCGGCGCCGGGCTGGACGCGATGGTCGTGAAGCGCGTCGACGCCCACCCCCGCCTCAAGTCGAGGTTCGGCGAGTGGTACTACACGTGGGCGGCCGTCACGGGCTTCAACCGCCACTACCTGATGACCAACCCGGCTCGCCTGCGGCTTCGCTCCGAGCAGGGCGAGGTTGAGGGCATCACGACCGTCGCCCAGAACTCGGACCCCTTCACGTACTTCGGCCACACGGCCGGTGCGGGTGTGCGAGGACATCGAGTTCTACAGACGGCACCATCTCCGTGGCGATGCTGAAGCGCGCCGCGCTGCGTGACATGCCTACCGTCATGGCCCGCTGCCTGGCCGATTCGTCCCGCTTCAGCGCGGTCGACCATAAACAGATCGACCACTTCGCGAACCTCAGAGAAGCGCGCGTCGATTCGCTGTCGACCGACGCCTCGGGCGAGCCGCTGTCCGTTCCCGGTCCAGGTCGACGGCGACTACATCGGCGACCACACCTCGCTCGAGCTCGGCGTCGACCCCGGCGCGCTCACGATCGTTGCCTGACGGCCTGCCTCTTCTGCCGAATCGCCGCAGGCGGCGAACCCGCGCACTTCGTGTGCGAGGACGAAACGTGCGTGGCGTTTCTGGACACCCGCCCGCTCTTTCACGGACACACGCTTCTGATGCCGCGTGACCACCACGAGACACTCGGTGACCTCCCTGACGATCTGGTCGCGCCGCTCTTCACGCTTGCGCAGCGGCTCTCGATCGGGGTGCGGGACGCGATGGGCGCCCAGGGTTCATTCGTGGCGATGAACAACATCGTCTCCCAGTCGGTGCCCCACCTCCACTATCCACGTCGTCCCGCGGGTCAAGAAGGACGGCCTGCGCGGGTTCTTCTGGCCGCGCACGAAGTACGAGTCCGACGAGCAGGCCGCGGAGGTCGCAGCGCGCATCCGCACGGAGCTCAATACACCCCCAGCCGAGCACTCGTCGTTATGAGCCCCCTATAGGGGAGTGAAAAGGACGCGTGTGCCGGCGCGTCGCGGGTCACGGCGCGTTCGAGCGCCGATAGCCGATTGCGTGGGCGAACATGCCCAGGGCGTCGACGCCCCGGAATGCCGCCTCCTCGAAGCGAAGGCGCACGAGGTTGCCCGCGATGTCACCGCCGCAGCTGATGAGTCCCGGAACCAGGGGCCACTGCGGGGCGGTGCCGGGGTAGCGCTCATTGAGCCATTTGGCGCCCGCACCGTACCGGGCGATCGAGCCGAGGAGGTCACCGAGCGACTCGCGATGAAGGTGACGGACCCCCGCGTCAGGCCGACGCTCGATCGTCCAGCCGGCAGCCACCAGCCGGCGACAGAAGTCGACGTCACCGCCGGACCGGATTCCCTCGGCGAACCCTCCGACTTCGTCGAACGCCGCGCGCCGGACCATCAGGTTCGCGGTGGCGGCCGCGTCGTCCGCGGTGTGGAGGCCGGCTTCCTGGTCGAGGAATCCGCGGTCGCTTGCGTAGCGAGCGAGAAAGTGCCGCTGGTCCTGGTCCGTGAGCACGGACCCCGCAAGGGCGCCAACGTCTCTCCCGGATCCGTGGCTCCGAATCTTTCAGGTACGCATCTGGTGAGGTCCGGGCTGGGCACGCAGTCGGCATCCGTAAAGAGCAACCATTCGCCGCGCGGCCTTGCGCGGCAGCCCCGGCGTTTCGCGCGTGGTAGGACGACTTTTCCTTCGTTGCCCGCACAACACGCACGCGTCCGCGCCGAGAGAATGCGGGCGGATCGGAGTTGTCGGCGACGATGATCTCGTCGCCTGGCGCCAACCGAAGCGCGCCGAGGGAGCCGATCAGTCGCTCCGGCATCCTCCGCCGTCCCCCCGCGAAGGGACGACCACGCTGACGCTCGGGCGCGGCACCTAACGCGCTCGGCGTGACCCGGTACGCGTCGAAGACGCCTTCGACGTGGCGCAGGCTGCGATACGCACTGGCGGAGCTGTTCGGAGTCGCCGACCTCGACGACGAAGCGATTCTTCACCATCGGGTGCTTGGTCGAGCAGCGCGCCTCGATGATGTTGACGCCGGTCTCCGAGAAGCTTCGCGACAGATCCTCGAGCAGACGCGAGCGGTCCCAGGCATCGATCTCGAGCTCCACGCGATACGAGGCTGCGTTGTCACCGTCCCAGGAGACATCGGTGAAGCGCTCCGGCGCCTTCTTCAGCGCCTTGACGTTCTTGCAGTCCTCGCGATGGATCGTGATCCCGCGGCCGAGCGACACGTAGCCGACAATCGGGTCACCCGGGACGGGGCGGCAGCACTTGGCGAGCCGCACCATGACGTCGTCGATGCCCTGGACGACGATGCCGTAGTTGGAGGCCTCCTGCGTACGCCGCTGGCGCTCGTCGCGACCCTCCAGAACGCTCGCCAGGCGTGACTCGGTCTCGTCCCCCGCGACGGCCTCGCCGCCCTTGAGGCGCTGCATGACCTTGTTGACGATCGTCTTCGCAGAGATCTTGCCGCCGCCGAGCGCGACGTAGAAGTCATCGCCCTTGCGAAAGCCCGTCTCGCGGATCACGTCTGCGAGAAGCGGCGATCCGGCGATGCGCTGCGGCGGCAGTCCCTGCTTTCGAAGTGCGGTCTGAAGCTCCTCGCGGCCCGCGCGCTCGGCGTCCTCGCGCCTCTCGCGGGTGAGCGCAGCCCTGATCTTGTTGCGGGCGCGGCTGGTGCGAACGACGCGAGAGCCAGTCGCGCGAGGGGCCGCGATCCTGCTTCGAGGTCAGGACCTCGACGATGTCGCCCGACTTCAGCTGGTAGTGGAGCGGGACGATCTTGCCGTTCACCTTGGCGCCGACGCAGCGATGGCCGACGTCCGTGTGGACGGCGTAGGCGAAGTCGAGCGGCGTCGAGCCGGCGGAGAGGTTCTTCACCTCGCCCTTCGGCGTGAACACGAAGACCTCGTCCTCGAAAAGGTCGACCTTGAGCGACTCGAGGAACTCGGCGGACTCCTGCTCTCCTTCCTCCTCGAGGAGCTGGCGGAGCCAGGTCATCTTCTCGCGCGCGTCGTCGGCGGGATCCTTCGCCCTCTTCGCGCTCGTGCCCGTTCGGGGACTCCTTGTAGAGGACGTGGCCGGCGATGCCGTACTCGGCGATGCGGTGCATGTCCGGTGTGCGGATCTGGATCTCGAGCGGCCTGCCCTCTGGCCCGATCACGGTCGTGTGGAGGGCCTGGTAGAGGTTCAGCTTCGGCGTCGCGATGAAGTCCTTGAAGCGCCCGGGCAGCGGCTTCCAGATCGAGTGAGTGATGCCGATCGCGCCGTAGCAGTCCTTGACCGAGCCAACGATCACGCGCATGGCCGTGAGGTCGTAGATCTCGTTGAACTCGCGGCCCTTCTTCGTCATCTTCGAATAGATCGAATAGAAGTGCTTGGCGCGGCCTGAGATCTCGGCATTCGATCCCGACGTCGGCCAGTTCCTGCGGAAGGAAATGCTCCGGCTGCATCGACGTAGGCCTCGCGCTCGTTGCGCTGCTGGGCGACGAGCTTCTTGATCTCCTCGTACTTGCGCGGGTGGAGGCGCTGGAAGGCGAGGTCCTCGAGTTCCCACTTGATCGCGTGAATTCCGAGCCGGTGCGCGAGCGGCGCGTAGATCTCAAGCGTCTCGCGTGCCTTCTCGAGCTGCTTTTGCTTCGGCATCGCCGAGAGCGTTCGCATGTTGTGGAGGCGGTCGGCGAGCTTGATCAGGATGACCCGGACGTCCGTGGCCATCGCGACCATCATCTTGCGGTAGTTCTCTGCCTGGTTCTCGTCGCGGCTCTGGAAGGTGATTCCGGTCAGCTTCGTGACGCCGTCGACCAGCCCGGCGATCGCGTCGCCGAACAGCTCGCGCACCTCGTCGAGGCTCGCCGAGGTGTCCTCGACCGTGTCGTGAAGCAGCGCCGCGCACAGAGTTTCGGTGTCGAGTCGCAGGCCGGCGCAGATCTTCGCGACCTCCACCGGGTGCGTGATGAAGTCCTCGCCTGAGCGGCGCCGCTGATCTGCGTGGCGCTCGCAGGCGAATGCGAAGGCGTGCTCCACGGCCTGGCGCTCGAGCGGCTCGGTGCCGTCATCCGAGTACTCCTCGACGACCGCGAAGAGATCGCCCAGGAGCGCGCGCTCCTCGTCGGTCAGGGCCTTCGTGTACTCGTCGTCAGGCAGCTGGCGCGGTCGAGCGCCGTTGCGTGGAAGCGCCCACGCGCGTGTGACCGACGCGGCTCCTCCCCGGAGGCGGCCTGCTCTACGCCGCCGCTTGCGAGCGGGCTTGAGCTCGGTGTCTTCGGCTGGCTCAGGAATCGGACGCACTCCTCATGGGCCTTTTCGATGAGAGCGAAAGCTCATCGACGATCGAGAGCTCGCCCCTGACCGAGGATACGGCCTCAACGGCACTCGCAGAGCCGTTCGGAGCGACCCGCACGACGCCGATCTCGGCGAGAACACGCAGGGAGAGCCCACAGGCTTCGGGCGACAGCCCGCCGCCGCCGCGCCGCACGAACGCCACTCGGAGCTCTTCTCCCGAGAGCGGCGACGCTGGCCGCGCGCAGCGCGCGGTATACCTCGGCCAGGGCCTTCCGGCCCGGGAGAGCAGAGTTGCGACTGCCCCAAGCGAGAGCTCGCGCTTGGAAGCGAGTATCAGTGCAGTATCCGCCGTCCTGGCGCGACCCGAGGTCCTGCAGCCTGGGTTGGGAGCCGGGTCCGCGACGACGACGTGCCTGAACGCGCCGGCGAGGCCTGGCTCCAGGCTGAGCGCGCCCCAGTCTGGAGCCGATGCCGCCCCGACCGCTGCGGGTCACGGCCAGAGCCTCGCTCAGCCCTGTGTGCGATCGGACCCCCGCGAGGCAACGATGACCCCCTTGCCCCGACCGTAACGGCCCGGGTGCACCGCGCTCTCGGCGATGCCCACGCCGCCAGTAGAGCGTCTCGCGCAAACGACGAGCACCGGCTCGCCGCTCGAGGCAAGCTCGGCGATGTCACGAGCCAGTGCCCGACGCGACGCTTGTCCACCACATCCGCGCTCGCTCGCCTGGCACCAGCTGGCCGGGTAAACGTGGTGGGCCTCGAGCGCGGCGGCAAGGCGCCGCGCGAACTCGCCTCCTCACGCATCCCACGTGTCCCCGGGCCGGCGGGACCGGGTCGTAGAGAGCGCCGAGCACCGCCCGCGGCTCGATTGCGCCGTTCCATTCGTTCAGCTCGAGGCTGAACGCTTGCGTCCGCCGGGCCGTGCGCAGCGCGCTTCAAGCGTGCTGCCGACGCCGAACGCAACGCCGCCGATCTCCAGGCCCGCCCCGAAGCGTGAAGCGGGCGTGACGCTCCTCCTCGCCCATCGGCCTGACGTCGTCGACGCGGGCGCCGGGCACGACGAGACGGACCTCCGGGTTGCCCATGCCGAACGGGCCGAGGCGCGCGATCTGAGTCGCCAGCTCGTGGCCGAGCGCTTCGGTGCCGACGACCGCGTCGACCTCTTCGACGCTTGCGACGGGCTCCGCGGCCAGAGCCTCCGCGGCGCACTGCGCGAGAAGCGCTCGCGGAAACCCTCCAGGCTCTCGGCCTCGATCTCCAGCCCGGCCGCGGCACGGTGCCCGCCGAAGCGAGCGAGAGCTCGCCGCACGCGCGAAGCGCCGCCAGAAGGTCAAAGCCGGGGACGCTTCGGCCCGAGCCCTTGCCCCGCCCCTCAGCGTCGAGGGCGATCAGGATCGCTGGCCGCAGGTGGCGCTCGGCCATACGCGAAGCGCAGATGCCCACCACGCCTGGATGCCAGCCCTCACCCCACAACGACGATCGCCGCAGCCGGCCCGCACTCGGCCTCCAGCTCGGCGAGGACAGGCGGTTGGCTTCGGCAAGCACCTCCCGCTCGGTCTCGCGCCGGTCGAGTTGGCCCGGTCGAGCTCGACTGGCGATCTCCCCGGCCCGGCGCTCATCGTCGGTCAGGAGGAGCTCGACGGCAGCATCGGCACGGTAGAGGCGACCGGCAGCGTTGATGCGCGGCGACAGCCGGAAGCTGCAGTCGGTTTCGTTCGACCGCTCGGGCGCGACTGTGCGCGACCTCCATCAGCTCGCGAAGACCCAGCCGGGGCGACCGGCGGGCCAGCTCCAGGCCGCGGCGTACGAGCGAGCGGTTCTCGCCCGTCAGCGAGACCATGTCGGCGATGGTCGCGAGCGCGACCAGATCGAGGTCGCTGCTCGGCACGTCCATACCGTTGTGAGCGCGGCGGCCACCTTGTGAGCGACCCCTGCGGCACAGAGGTGCTCGGCACGGATAGCCCGAGACGACCGGGTGAACGATCGGGCAGTCAGGAAGCTCGTCGGCGGGCTGGTGGTGATCGGTCACCACGACCTCGATACCTGCCGCCTTCGCCGCGGCGACCTCGTCAACCGACGTGATGCCACAGTCGGCCGTGACGAGAAGGCCTGTTCCCCGGGCAAGCAGCTTCTCGACTGTCGCGGCGGTCAGCCCGTAGCCGTCATCGACCCGTCCGGGGATCAGCCAGTCGCAATCCGCGCCGAGCTCGCGTAGGACCGAGACCAGGATCGCGGTGGAGGTCACCCCGTCGACGTCGTAGTCGCCGTGGACGGTGATCAGCTTGCCGGAGTCGATCGCCGCCTGGATCAGTCCGACGGCGGCATCGATGCCGTGGAACTCCGCGGGCACGTGGCGCATGTCGGCGGCGAGAAACGTCACGAGCGTCCGAGACGGTGCGATGTCCCCGGCGCACGAGCGCGGCAGCGACCGCGTGGGGAAGCTCGAGCGCACTAGCGATCTCAGCCGCCTCGTCGTACGAATACGGCGCCAGCCGAAACTGTTTCTGTCCTTCCGCGAAGCCTTCCACCAACCCAGGCTAGGAACGAGCCAGGACGGAACCGCCCCACGAGTCCGAACTAGGGGCGCGTGCGCTCGATTCCGGCTTCGCGGTCGTTCTTGGCGCCGATCGCGTAAAGGATGCCGGCGCCGATGAGCGTTCCGGGCACGGCGTAGAGGACGGTCGCGAGGTCCGTCTCGCCGACGCTCTCGCCGGATGACGATCTGCGCGATCGCGCCGGAGATCATCGCGCCCGCCACCGCTCCGAGCAGCGCGCCGACGATGCCGCCCCAGAAGCTTGTCGGGCAGGAAGACCGTGAAGTGCCAGAGCGCGACGCCGACCGTGAACCAGACGAGAACTGCCATCTACCGCTTCCTCCCGTGCTTTCGGCGGCGTTCTGGCGCTTGTCGGCGCCGCTCCCGCTCGGCGCGGCGTGCCTCGCGGATGCGACCTCGCGGTCGACCGGTCCACCGTCAGCGCCCGTTGCTCCCGGACCGTCCGTCTCGGGCGCATCGGGGGCCCGGTGACAGCGGAGGACTCGTCGGGGCCACCCTCGGCCAGCGGCATCGTCTCGGGCGCACCCGTGGGCACGGCCGCGTCTGATGCGTCCGCGGGTATCTCCGTCTGCGACGGCAGGCCCGCCCGGGATCAGCTTCGTGTCTCCTCGGCTTCGGTGTCCTTGCCGTGTCCCTCGACGCGGGCGACCGTGTTGTCCTCGGGGAAGACCGGCACGTAGCCCATCGTCTCCTGGATCTGGTGGCGGCGAGCTCGGTACTGGGGCTCGCGCTCCTTCCACTCGGTCAGGACGGGCGCCGCGATGAAGATCGACGAATACGTACCTGAGGCGATGCCGACCATCATCGCGAAGGCGAAGCCGCGCAGAGTTTCGTCGCCGAAGACCAGGATCATGCCGATGAGGAAGACGGTCGAAAGACCAGTGATCAGCGATCGCGTCAGGACCTCTGACATCGAGCGGTTGACGATCTGGGAGAAGGCGGCTCGCGGCATGCGCGGCACGTTTTCTCGCATGCGGTCGAACACGATGATCGTGTCGTACATCGAGTATCCGAGAATCGTCAGGAAAGCGGCGACGGTAGCGCTCGAAACCTCCTGATCGGTCAGGGCATAGATGCCGCCGGTGATGAGGATGTCGTGGACGAGAGCGATGAGGACGGGCACCGCGTACTTGGCCTCGAACCGCATCGCCATGTAGATCGCGATGATGAAGAGAGACAGGATCAGCGCGCGGATCGCGTTGCCCGCAACCTGCTCGCCGAAGGTAGGCCCGACGGATTGGTTCTGGAAGCCCTGGTCGCCGCCCTCGAGGCCGAAGGTCGAATCAAGGGCCGCCTGCACCGTCGGGCGCCTGATCAGGTGGGATCTTTGCCTGAATCTGGATCACGTTGGAGCCGAAGGTGTCATCGGTGACCGACTGGATCTCGGCTCCGTCGGCGCCGTCGACACCGGCATCCGAGAGGGCGGCCCGGACGTCATCCGAGCTGGCGGGCTCGGCCAGCGCCGCCTTGATGCGCGTGCCGGACTCGAAATCGATACCGAGGTTCAGTTGCTGGGTCGCAAACGCGAGCGAGCCGATCGCGAGGATCAATCCAGAGGACGAGAAGAAGTACTTCGACAGGCCGGTGAAGTCGAAGTTCCACTCGAATGTGCGCTCACCTGCGCCCAGGAAGCCGGCGGAGCGAAGGAAGCGCGAGCGGCCGAGGACAGCCAGGAATCGCCTGCGTGAAGAGGACGGCCGTGAAGAACGAGACGATGGTGCCGATACCGAGCGTGAACGCGAAGCCCTTGACGCCCGCGCTCGCCAGAACGAACAGGATGAACGCGGTGAGCAGCGTGATGACGTTCGCGTCGATGATCGTCGCGATGCCCTTGCGGTAGCCCTGAGCGATCGCTGAGAGCGTGGATCGCCCTAAGCGGAGCTCTTCCTTTATTCGCTCGAAGATGACGATGTTCGAGTCGGCCGCGACTCCGATCGTGAGCATCGAGACCTGCGATGCCCGGCAGGGTCACTGTGATCGGGATCGCCTTGATCATCGCCAGGTAGAAGAGGGCGTAGACGGCCAGGCCGACGGCCGCGACAACGCCGAGGAAGCGGTAATAGGCGAGCAGGAAGAGGACGACCAGTCCGAGGCCGGCGAGGCCGGCGAGGATGGCGCCGTCGAGCGCTTCCTGCCCAAGCGTCGCCGAGACGGTCGACTGGCTGATCAGGCTGAGCTTGATCGGCAGTGCGCCGATGCGCAGGAACTCGGCGAGATCCTGGGCTTCGGTGATCGTGAAGTTGCCCGAGATCTGAGCGCCCGTTCTGCCGTCGATCCCGGCTCGGGTTCTCGACGAAGTTGATGATCGGGCGTGAGACGATCTCGCCGTCGAGAACGACGGCGAACGAGTCCGAGAGCGATGCGGCCTGATCGGCGCTGAGGCCGGAGGCGCCCTGGATCCCGGCACGCTCCTGGCCGCGCTGGGCGATCCGCTGGGTGACTTCCTGAAATGCCTTTCGTCCCTCGTCAGTGAACTCGAACGTGACGTTCGGCGTGTTCGAGAACGAGTCGAAGTTCTGCTCCGGGTTGCGGATGTCGTCGCCGGTCAACTCCGGGCGATCCTTGAGCAGGAAGTAGCCCTGGACGCCGGTTGTCGATTCGTCGATCGCCGTATCGGGCAGGTCCTGCGGCTCTTCGGCGCGAAGGACGACGTATCCCTCGGGGACCTCCTCGATGAGCGAGTTGGGAGGCTGTTTGCCGTTGAACTTCAAGAAGAGGTCGGACTTGACCTCCACCGGCCCGGCGAGTGGCTCGAGCGTGCCTGAGTCGAAGAGGTAGTAGAGAGGCCCGGTGTGGGTGCAGAGAGGCTTTCCGTCCTTCTCGAAGCACTCGGGCTCTTCGTCCTGGGAGCGGATAACGGCGTCGTAGAGCCGGTTGTACGGCCGCTCCTTGGGGTCCGCGACCTTGGGGTCCGGCGGGATGACGTTCGGTTCGAAGTCGTAGAAGGCGAGCTGGGATGTCTGCCCGACCTGGTCGATCGCGTCCTGGGCGTTCTGAACGGCAGGCAGGCTGATCGAAAGCTGGGTCTCGCCGATGCTCGAGATCTCGGGCTCGGAGACACCCAGGGCATCGATCCGCTGGCGGATGATGTCGATTGCCCGGTCGATGTCCTCCTTGTCGACGGTGGTGTTTGCCCCCGTCGGCCGCCCCTCGTAGACGAGCTCGGTGCCGCCGGCAAGGTCGATGCCCTGCTTCGTGTCCTTGGTCGCGACAACCCACGCGGAGAGCGCGACCAGGACCACGACGAGCCCGAGGACGATGAAGTTGCGGCGGCGCGAGCCCACTGTCAGGCGACCCCTGTGGGGTTGGACTGGCGGGATCGCATGACGGGCACCCTACTCAGGCGTCAGGACCAGCAGGAGGCCGCCATCATCGTCGTACGCGGGGAAAACGTCCGCGACGGCCTCGGCCGGAAGATCTCCTTCGGCGTTCACATGCACCCGCTTACCGAGTGAACGCACACCCCACTCGAGAGTCGTCCCGATCGGATCGCTCTCGCCGTTCTCACCCGAGGGCGGTGCGGCGACCTCAGCGGCGACCCACTCGAGGCCAAGAACATCGCGCACCGGACGGCCGATGACGTCCTCGTCCTTCAAACCGGTCAGCTCGAAACCGCCACGGCCGACGTCGAGGACCTTGCCGTCCTTGTCACAGGTGAAGAAGGCAGCGTCAGGCGCCGGGTAATAGTCGTCGAGAAGCTCGAAGATGAAGCCCGCCCCGCACTTGGCGCAGCTCTTCGGCCGGCTGGAGAAACCAGCGGTCCGCGAGCTGGAGAGCTCCCGGTTTCCACAGTTGGGACAGATGAAGAACGGCACGCGGAAAGCGTAGCGGCAGAAGACGATCGCCTCGCCGCAATCCCAGCAAGCCGAACGTCCGAGAGTACGTCAAAAACCGACCGGTCCGGGACGCTTGCCTTGATGGTCAGAACAGCGTCGCGGCGCCTTCTGGCACCGGCAGGTCCATGTGCTCGTAGCCGCGCTCGGTGAGGACGCGCCCGCGGGGCGTGCGTTTGATCAGACCTTGCTGGATCAGGTACGGCTCGTAGACGCCCTCGATCGTGTCCGGCTCCTCGTCGATTGCGTCCGCGAGCGTGGTGAGCCCGACGGGTCCGCCGGTGAACTTCACCGCGATCGTTTCGAGGATCACGCGGTCGTGCCGGTCGAGGCCGGCCTCGTCCACGTCAAGCAGTGCGAGCGCCTCCGACGCCATCTCGGCCGTGACCACGCCGGTGCCCTTGACCTGTGCGAAGTCGCGCACCCTGCGAAGGAGACGGTTGGCCACACGAGGAGTGCCGCGCGAACGGGAGGCGATGGCTGCCTCACCGCCGGGCTCGATCTCGACGCCGAGAATCCCTGCCGAGCGGCGAACGATGACCGCAAGGTCGTCGGCGTCGTAGTGCTCGAGTCGGTGGGACACGCCAAAGCGGTCGTGAAGCGGCTTCGAGAGCAAGCCTGCCCTCGTGGTCGCACCCACGAGGGTGAATGGCGGCAAGTCGAGCGTCACGGTCCGCGCACCCGCGCCCTGGCCGAGCACGACCGGAAGCTGGCGGTCTTCCATCGCCGGATAGAGCGTCTCCTCGATCGCCGCGTTCAGGCGGTGAATCTCGTCGATGAAGAAGACGGCCCCGGGCTCGAGCGAGGTGAGGAATGCGGCGATGTCCGCCTTGCGCTCGAGCGCCGGCGCCGCGGTGTGGACGAAGCCCGAGCCGAGTTCCGCGGCGATGATGTGCGCAAGCGTCGTCTTGCCGAGCCCCGGTGGCCCCGACAGCAGCACGTGATCGAGGGCTTCGTTTCGACCCTTGGCGGCCTGGATGAAGACCTCGAGCTGATCGGTGACCTGTTCCTGGGCCACGAAGTCCTTGAGGCTCGGCGGCCGGAGTGAGCGGTCGAGCTCTTCGTCGCCTTCGCTGACGCGCGCCTCTGCCATCGGCTCCTCGGGAGCGAGGCGACGGACGCGCACCTCAGCCGCGGCGTCGATGGAGGGATCGGAGACGATGTCCGGGTTGCGGTCTCTGTCCATCAGCCGCTCCTGGAGCTCGACGCGTCGGCGGCGCGCCTGAGCGCGATCGAGATCAATTCTTCGGGCGCCTCGCCTTCGGCGCCATCCAGCAGGCGCTCGGCTTCCATCAGCGTGTAGCCAAGGCCGACAAGGCCGTCGCGCGCGAGCAGGCGTGGCTCCTCATTGCCGCCGGGCATGGTCGCCTCGGGCGCCGCGGCTTCCAGCTCGCCCGCCACCTTTTCGCGAAGTTCGACGATGACGCGCTCTGCCGTGCGCTTGCCGACGCCATTGACCGCCTGGAAGCGCTTGTGGTCGCCCAGGGCGATCGCCTTGAGTAGTTCTCGCGGCGAGCCGCCCGAGAGAATCGCGATCGCGACCTTGGGCCCGACGCCGGAGACCGAGATGAGGTGGAGAAAGAGATCGCGCTCTTCCTCACTCGCGAAGCCGAAGAGCTGCATCGAATCGTCACGCACGACCAGGTGCGCGTGAAGCGTTGCCTCCTTGCCATGTGCGGGAACCGCCTTGAGCGTCTCGGCTGACACCGTGAGCCGGTAGCCGACGCCTCCCGTGTCGACCACGACGTGATCGGGGCGACGCACCAGTACCTCGCCGCGTACCGAGGCGATCACGCGTAGACCCCCTGGGGTGCTGTCGCTTTCGCAACTGCCGCCTCGCGACCGAGGTGACCCGCGTGACAGATCGCGACGGCCAGGGCGTCGGCGGCGTGGTCGGAAGCCGGTGGCGAGGGCAGGCCGAGGAGCACGCCAACCATCTGCTGAACCTGATCCTTCGCTGCCCCGCCCGACCCGCAGACGGCCATCTTCACCGCTTGGGGCGTGTAGTCGAAGCAACTGAGGCCCCGCTCCGAGGCCGCGAGGAGCGCGACACCGCGAGCCTGACCCACGGCGAGCGCAGAGCGCACGTTCTTTCCGAAGTAGAGGTCCTCGAGCGCGACGGCGGCCGGTTCGTGCCAGGCGATCAGCTCGCGAAGCGCGGCGTGGATGCGCCCCAGGCGGGTCTCAGGAGGAAGCGACGACGGGGTCTCGATTACGCCGCCATCGACCGCGCTCATATTTGAGCCCGCAACCCGAACGATCCCGAAGCCCGTGTTCGCGAGCCCGGGATCGATACCCATGACTACCACCATAGGTAGGGATTCTGGCCCGAGGGGCGGATGCCTCCCCGGGCCAGAGCGCTGTCAGAGGTTGTCGTCCGGGATAAACGTGTCGGACTTTGCCTTGACGCAGGTCTTTCCGTTGCCGAGATCCTTTTCGAGCGCGACCGCGTAGTGCTGCGAGCCGCCGTTGACCGACCCGCCTGCGCTGGCCCTGAACTTGCCGCCGGAGTCGGTCTTGTCGGAGCTGACCAGGTCGTCCTTGCCCGGCATCTTCTCGAACACCTGCACCTGACGGTGCTTCTCGCAGGCGTTCTGGGACTTGACGTGGCCCACGAAGTCAAATCCCTTGAAGTTGAACTTGGCGTTCACCTTGGAATTGATGTCACCGCCGCCGGCGATTGCGTTCTGTCCCATTCCGGCGAGGGCGATGGTGGCCACCGCCGCCGACACGATCATCCTGGTCTTCGTCTTCATGGTGTTACCCCTCTCGGCGGACGTGCCGCCCTGTTTCGGTGCTTGCGTGAGCATGATCGGCTCCCTTGCCACTCGCTCTCTTTCAGCCCTCGGGGAAGAGCGCCTTCGAGGTCGACTCGGTGCAGTCGGCCTTCTTGGTCGGTTTCGGAACCGCGACCGCGTAGTGCTTGGTGTTGATGACCACCAGGTTGAAGTCGACGAGATACTTGCCGTTTGAGTCCGTGACGTCGATCCCGATCAGCTTGTCGTCGCCGTCTTGTGCCCGGTAGACGTAAACCGTGCGCTTGCGCTCACACGTGCGCACGTCCGACGTCACCTTGCCGCGGAATGTGGTGCCCACTTCCTTCAGCGTGGTCTTGGCACCCACCTTGGGCGTCCCTGCCGTGGCGGTACCAACCGAAGCGGTGACCGCGATGGCCACCACTGCAGCCCCGATGATCCCCTTGACCCTGATTCCTGTCCCGTTCTGCATTTCGTTCACTCTCCCAGTGCGGCCACGCCGCTTCGTTTCGCGATTGCACAGCGACTATCGCCGCGCCGGCGAGAATTGTCATGAGTGACGACCACCCAACTTTCGGCGACACCACTCACTAAGTGGTCCACGTTGGGCAATGGGTCCTGCCTAGGCGGCGGCTTCGACCTCGTCCAGGAGTTCACCCGAGATGTCGAAATTTGCGTGGACTTCATCGACGTCGTCGTGATCGTCCAGCGCGTCGATCAGGCGGATGAGGGTTCGCGCTTCGCCTGAATCCCTCACCTCGACGAGATTCTGAGCCTCCATCGTGAGCTCGGCCGACTCGATCTCGACGTCGGACTGGCCGAGTGCCTCCCTTACCGCGGTGAGGCTCGCCGGGTCGCAGGTGACCTTCAATACGTCATCGTCGACGACAACGTCGTCCGCACCGGCGTCGATCGCTCCGATCAGGTCGTCCTCGCCGTAACGGCTCCCGTCGACGAGCACCACGCCCTTCTTTTCGAACTGCCAGGCGACTGACCCTGGTTCACCAAGATTTCCCCCGTGGCGGTCGAACGCGTTGCGGATCTCCGAGCCCGTGCGGTTGCGGTTGTCTGTGAGCGCTTCGACGAGCAGAGCCGTGCCGGCGGGTCCGTAGCCCTCGTACAGCACGCGCTCGATCGTGCCCGTGTCACCGTCGCCCGTGCCTTTGTCGATCGCACGCTGGATGTTGTCCTTGGGCATCGAGTAGCTCTTGGCCTTCTCGATCGCGGCTGCCAGCGTGTGATTTCCGGCCGGGTCGCCCCCGCCCTCGCGGGCCGCCACGGTGATCGCGCGGGCAAGCTTTGTGAAGAGCTGTCCGCGCTTGGCGTCGGTCGCTGCCTTCTTGTGCTTGATCGAGGCCCATTTGGAATGTCCAGCCATCGAAGAACGATTCTACGAACGGAGCGCAACTTCCATTTCGCATGTGTGTTCGGTCACTTGAAGAGCAGGGATTTGGATCGGGGATGCCAAAGAGCGGTCGCGGATGGGCTTGGGGGCCCACCGCGATTCGCTTTGCCGGCAGGTACCAGGTACCTAACGCTGCTCACACCCTGAAGACGCCGTCTTCCTGCAGGAGCTCGCCGTCGACCTCGATCCGACCGCCCTTCGCAGGTCGCAGACGAGGTCCGTGTGCACGGCTGTCTCGTTCACACCCCCCGACTCCGGATAGCTGGCGCCGACGGCCATGTGAACCGTCCCGCCGATCTTCTCGTCGAGCAGCACGTCACGAGTACCACGGTCGATTCGATAATTCGTGCCGATGCCGAGCTCGCCAAGGCGCCGTGAGCCCTCGTCCGTGTCGATCAGCTGGATCAGGAACTCCTCGCCGCGCTCTGCCGAGGCGTCGACGATCTTGCCGCTCTCGAAGCGAAACCGGACGCCTGAGACCTCGCGGCCCGCGACCATCGCGGGCAGGTGGAACGAAACCTCGCCCTCCACCGAGTCCTCGATCGGCCCGGTGAAAAATTCGCCGTCGGGCATGTTCCGATCGCCGAAGCATGGGATGAAAGTGCGGCCTTCGACGCCCAGGGTGATGTCGGTCCCAGGGCCGGTGATGTGAACCTCCGAGTGGCCCGTGACGTGTTCGGCGAGACGCCGCGTGTCGCGTGATGCCTCCTCCCAGGCTGCGAGCGGATCGTCGGAATCGGCGAGACAGGCACCGAAGTAGAAGTCCTCGAACTGCGTGAGGCTCATCTCCGCGTCTGAGGCGTAGGCGTTGGTGGGAAAGATCGTGTAGACCCAGCGGTGGTTGCCGTCGGCCGAGCGCTGCATTACCTGCTCGATCAGCTCCCGGGTGGCGGCTTGGCGCTTCGTCTGCCGGTCTGGCGCGATGCTCGAGAGGGCGCGGGTGTTCGTGTCGGCGCCGATCACGATGCGGCAGTCGGCCTCTTCGGCGGCCCAGCGAGATACGGGCGAGATCCACTCGAGCTGGGCGTCCGAGGCGTGGGTGAAGAAGCTCTCGGGCTGAGCGTCGAAGGCCATGGAGAGGACCGGCTGACCTCCCGCCTTCATCACCTCGTCGTAGACCGCAGCGATGAGGGGCTCTGCCGCCGTCGGACCTTCGATCAGGCAGGTGTCGCCCTCCCCCACCTTCGTCGAGTACCCGACCAGGATCTTTGCGAGATTCGCGACGCGCGGATCGGTCACTGCCCTGCCTCCTCTCTATCGCCGGACGCCACCATAGCCATGAGAAACGCGTGCAGGCGCGAGTCGTCGGTGAGCTCGGGATGGAACGCGCAGGCGAGCACAGGACCCTGCCTGATCACGACCGGATGCTCATCGACCTGCGCGAGGATCTCGACGTCGCGCCCGTGCTCCTCGACCCACGGCGCCCGGATGAATACGGCCCTGACCGTCTCCGGCCCGAGGCCGTCGATCTCGAGATCCGCCTCGAAGCTCGCCAGCTGGCGGCCGAATGCGTTGCGCCGGCAGGTCGCATCGATCAAGCCCAGGTGGTTGTTCGAGCAAAGGATCATCCCCGCGCACGTGCCGAGAATCGGGCGCCCTGCCGAGTGATGCGCGCGGATCGCCTCCTCCAGCCCGTCGCGTGCGATCGCCTTCGCGATGGTCGTCGACTCGCCGCCAGGAATGACCAGCGCGTCGAGTTCTGCGATCGCCTCCGGCGTGCGTACCTCGGTTGCATCGGCGCCAAGCTCGGCCAGCATCCGCACGTGTGCTGCGAAGTCGCCCTGGCTGGCCAGCACGCCGATCCGGATGCCACTCGACTCGCCCTGCGGCGGCACGAGCGGGCGCGAGCTCAACGCGTCAGGCTCCGCGGTGCTGGAGAAGCTCGCCCTGGGCTTCGAGCGTTGCGATGTCGTCTCCGCGCATCGGCTCGCCGAGGTCCATCGACGCGGCTGCGACGCGCGCTGGGTCGGCCGCGTGGGTGGTTGCCTCGACGATGGCGCGAGCGCGGCGCTCGGGGTCGGAAGACTTGAAGATTCCGGAACCGACGAAGTTGCCCTGAGCGCCGAGCTGCATGGTGAGCGAAGCGTCGGCCGGGGTGGCGATGCCACCGGCGCAAAAGAGCGGAACGGGCAACCCGCCTTCTTCAGCGACCATTTCGACGACGTGGAGAGGAGCCTGAAGGTCCTTGGCCGCAGCCGAGAGCTCGGCGCGGTTCATCGAGTGGAGGCGCTTGATGCCGGTGGTGATGTCACGGAGGTGACGCACGGCTTCGACGATGTTGCCCGTGCCGGCTTCGCCCTTGGAGCGAATCATCGCCGCGCCTTCGGCGATGCGGCGGAGCGCCTCGCCAAGGTTGGTCGCGCCGCAGACGAACGGGATGTCGAAAGCCTGCTTGTCGATGTGGTTCGCTTCGTCCGCGGGCGTCAGGACCTCAGACTCGTCGATGTAGTCGACCTCGAGCGCTTCGAGTACCTGAGCTTCGGCGAAGTGGCCGATACGCGCCTTGGCCATCACGGGGATGCTCACGGCGGCCTGGATGCCCTTGATCATCGCGGGATCGCTCATGCGGGCGACGCCACCGTCACGACGGATGTCGGCGGGCACGCGCTCGAGCGCCATGACGGCGACGGCTCCGGCTTCCTCGGCGATACGAGCCTCGTCAGCGTTGACCACGTCCATGATCACGCCGCCCTTGAGCATCTCGGCAAGACCACGCTTGACGCGGAATGTGGCGCGTTCACTCATCACCACCGAGGATACGGAAGCCGCCGTCTACGAAGAGGCCAACGCTTGCGAATTGCCCTAGCCAAGGGGGCGAACCGTCGTTTTGAGACCCCTATAGGGGTGTGTGAACGACGAACCGCTCTACGAGCTCGCTGCGGCGCAGCGAAATCGCGTTGCTCATCGCCAGCTGCGGACTCTCGGATACAGCACAAAGGCAATAAGCCATCGCTTGGCGAAGGGGCGCCTGGTTCTCGTGCACGACGGCGTTTACGCGCTGCCCCCCGCTTCCGACGACGACCTCTCAATCTGGATGGGTGTCACGCTCACCGCTCCCAGGACCTACCTGAGTCGCCTAACCGCCGCGTGCGCGTGGGGCGTGCTCGAGCTCCGTCTGCCGTACGAGACGGTTGTGCGACCAGGAAACGGCGGTCCCAAGCGACACGACGGAATTCTCGTTTACCGCAGCACCACCTTGGAAGGTGAGACAACTATCCACCAGGGGCTTCCTATCGTCACCGTGCCGCGATTGCTGCTCGACCTTGCGCGATTTTCAGGCGACGCCGCCCTAGGTCGCGCTCTCCGCGAGTCGATCCGACTCGAGCGGACGACCATGGAAGAGCTTGGCGACTATCTCGGCCGAGTTCATCACCGACGGGGTGTTCCACGGCTGGCGCGGGCAATGTGCCGATATTCGGGTCTCCCCATAGAACGGGCACGGAGCGGGGCCGAGATTCGAGCGCTGGAGGTGCTTCGGAATGCCGGTGCTCCCATGCCGCGCCTGAACGTGGTCGTCGCCGGATTCGAAGCGGACCTCGTCTGGCCGGAGCACAAACTCATCATCGAGATCGACGGGCGCCCATTTCACCTTGACCGCGGCGCCGATGCACACAGGGACGCGCTGTGGCGCGCAGATGGCTGGCAAGTCATTCGGGTATCGAGCGACGACGTGTACGAGCGCCCGCACGTACTTCTCGCCATCGCCCCTGCGCAGTCGTCGTTTTGAGTCCCCCATAGGGGCGTGAAAACGACGAGTGCCCCGACGGGCGGGGCTATGCGGCGCGCTTCAGTGCCGCTTCGCGCTCGGCGGTGGCCCAGGAGCCCGGCTGGGTACGCGGGCGGGTTTCGTAGCGCCGCTTGCGCTCGGCTTCGCGGAGCGCTCGCTCGAGGTCGACCAGGGGCGAGCAACTCGCGTCCGCGGGTCGAGTCCTGCGCGTCAACGCCTACTTCAGCTTGAAAGCGCGGATGCGGTCCTTGTAGGCGCCCTTGTCGCGGGAATAGACCCCGTAGGCGAGCGCCTGGACCAGCGCCAGGAGCGAGGTGTTGGACTGGATGAAGGACGGGCTGTTCGAGGAGAAGTAGAGGGTGAGGTCGGAGTGCTCGCCGACCTCGGACAGCGTCGCGTCGGTGATCGCGAGCGTGGTGGCCTGCCGGTGCTTGGCAAGCTTCATCGCGCGGACGACGATGGGATGCGCGCGACCGGCGGAGAAGGCGATCACGAGTGCGCCTTCCTCCAGGCGCGACAGGCGAGTGATCGAGTCCTGGCGCGGGCTGGCGACGACCTCGGCACGGATGTCGAGCAGCGCAAGAAGGTGGCGCAGGTAGCTCGCGAAGAACGCCAGCTGGTCCATGCCGACGATCATCACGCGGTTGCGCCGTGCGAGCGCTGCAACGCACTCCTCGATCTGCTCGGCGGTCAGGTTGCGGACCGTGTCCTCGAGATCGCCGTGGTCGGCGGCCAGCGACGCCTCGAACTCGGAGTGATCGAAGTCGAAGAGCGAGCTCTTTTCGGCGGTACCGACCTCGCCAGGGCGAGTCCGGTACTCCTCGATCGCCGCCTGCTGAAGCTCGGGGTAGCCCTCGAAGCCGAGCGCCTGCGAGAAGCGGACGACCGTCGATGAAGAAGTCGACGCGCGGCGGGCGAGCTCCTCTGCCGTCTGGAAGGCGGCCTCGTCGAGGTGGTCGACGATGTAGCGGGCCACATCCTTCTGCGAGCGAGAGAACTCGTCGAAGCGCTCGGTGATGAACGCCGAGAGTGTCTTCGCCTCCTTCTTGGACTTGCTTCTTGGTCGCCGTCCCGTTGCCGCGGGATGCGGTGCTCGGTGGCGCCGGAAGCCGGGCGCGTCTTCGTCGCGGTCTTGCTCACGGCGGGTTGATTCGCCCCTACGCACGCTTTCCCTTCCGGCGGATTGAACGATTGCGCGCCGGCGACGCCGCGAAGGGTTCTGTGGTTGGATCGCCGCGCGTGAATCTCGAAGACGTCCTGCGCGACCTCAACCGCAACATGATCGCCTTCGATCTGGCGCTTGGCACCGGCGCGCTCCTGGCACCGAAGGCGACGCTCGCCGTGCTCGGCCACGACTCCCCCTCCGAGGACGCCGAGCACCTGTTTCGGCGCTGCGGGCCGATCTGGCTGACCTTCGCCGCGGCCCACCTAGTCGCTCGACAAGCGCGACGAGCCCGAACGACTGGTGGGCGCTCGCCTGGCTTCGCGGAACCGAGCTCTTCACGGACGCCGTCTGGTCGCGCTCTTCCGCCGTCAGCCGGCCTGGTGCTGCCGAGGGCCTGAAGCTCGCCGGAGTCGCGAACGCTGCGATGGCCGCGGGGATTTGCCTGGATGGCCTCGCGGCGCTAGGCCCTAGGGCGTACCCGTGGACGGGTTGTTCACCGTCGCCGGGGCATTCGGACCTTGGGTATCCGGCTCCACCGCCTGGCGTGCAAGCTCGTCGTCGCCCACCAGCGGCTGAGAACACTTTTTGAAACCCAAGTCCTCGGCAACCTTCTGGCGCTCCTCCTGATTTCCCGCCAGCTTTGCCTGCGCGACCTCGTAGCCGCCTGGGTCTTCGTCTCGCGCAGCATCGAGACCCTGGCGCATGATGTCGATCCCCTTTTCGCGAACCGCGAGATACGTGTCCACCATGTCCGTAAGGCTCGCGGGCGGATCCAGGTCCCTGATGCTCTCGCGCTCGTCCTCGGCGACGTTGATCAGGCTCTGGGTAAGCGTCTCGGCGTCTTGCGGGGTGCGCGGCGTCGAGCTCTGAAGGTTCAGGAAGTCGTCATGGGCCTGGGTGCAGATCTCGTCGCCGCGGGCGAGAAACTCGGCAGCGCTCAGGTCTTCGTCGGTGAACGGCCCGAGGTTGAGCAGCGCCGCGAGCGCCACAAGGACCGCGATCGCGCCGATAATCCCCGCGATGATCGCTGTCCGATTGGTGTTCAGCCGCTCCTCCACGCGCTCAGACTAATGCTGTCAGCCTAAAAGCCTCCCCATTCCCATGTACGACTTCGAAGGATTGCCCGACACCCGCACCAGCCTCCGCGGCCTCGACCCCGAGGGCAACGAGACCTGGCTCATCCGTTCGATCTCCCAGAAGCTCTACCGGTGTCCTGGCTGCGGCAAGGCCGTCGAGATCGGAATGGAGCACGTGATCGTCCAGACCGTCTTCAGGGTCGGCGGCACGCAACACCAGCATTGGCACCGCGTCTGCGTGGAGGACGGCCCGATGCTCGAGCTGCGCCAGCTCAACAAGGTCAGCGCGTTCGAATCTCGACCCGCGCGAATTGCCGATCGAGGCCGCTCGAAGGCGGGACGACGCCGGCGAGACATGCGCCGCGGCCGGTAGGTCGGGCAAGAGGCACCTGCCCGCCTGGCGTGCGCTCGGCCCCCCGGTTTATCCAGCCGTCGAATGAGGGACTCGCATGGGAGCCCTAGCCTGGCTTGAGATCATGGAAGCCGCTCGCTCGGATACCCGCGACGCCGATTTCGCCCGTACGCTCGCCGGAGTGTCGAGCGGCTACGAAGCGCGCGAGGGATTCGCTGACGAATTGTTCGATGACGACGGTGCGCCGCGAGATCACGCCGTGCGCCTGGTTTCCAGCCTCGACGAGATGGGCCGCATGTCGCTGATCGACCTCGGCCACCGGCGCGACCGGGCATTCACCCAGCGCGGCATCACCTTCGAGATAACCAGCCCCGACGGCCAGGCGCGCGATCGACCCTTTCCGCTCGATCTCGTGCCGCGGATCGTTCCCGCGGCGGAATGGGAGGTCATCGAGCTTGGCCTGAAGCAGCGGATCAAGGCCCTCAACGCATTCATCGGCGACGTCTACGGCCGCCAGGAGATCCTGCGCGAGGGGATCGTTCCGTGGGAGCTGGTCTTCGGCAACTCGTCGTTCAAGCGCGCGATCCACGGCGTCCGCCCCCCGGGTGGCATCTGGTGCACCGTCGCCGGCTGCGACCTCGTGCGTGGCTCCGACGGCGACTGGCGAGTCCTCGAAGACAACGTCCGGACCCCCTCCGGGATCTCGTACGTGCTCGAGAACCGCCTGGCGATGACACGCCTGGCGCCGGAGCTCTTCGCGGGCTACCGCGTGGAGCCGGTCGACGGGTACCCCTCCCTGCTCCGCGACGCCCTGCTCGACGTCGCGCCTGCGCTCGGCGACGAGGCGACCGTCGTGGTGTGGACGCCCGGACCCGCCAACTCCGCGTACTTCGAGCACTCGTTCCTCGCGAGGCAGATGGGCGTCGAGCTCGTCGAGGCCGGGGACCTCCTGGTTCGCGACGACGTCTGTTACATGAGAACCACGCAAGGCCTGACCAGGGTCGACTCGATCTACCGTCGCCTCGACGATGACTTCATCGACCCGCTCGAGTTCCGCGCCGACTCGCTCCTCGGCGTTCCGGGCCTCACACGAGCCATCCGTGCGGGCTCTGTTGCGATCGCGAACGCGATCGGCACCGGCGTCGCCGACGACAAGGCGGTTTACCGCTACGTCCCGGACATGATCCGCTTCTATCACGGCGAAGAGCCCGTCCTCCAGAACGTCGACACGTACCTCTTGAGAAACGAAGAGGAGCTGGACGAAGCCCTCTCGCGAATCGACAGCCTCGTCTTCAAGCCCACCAACGAGTCGGGAGGCAAGGGCGTTTTTATCGGGCCCGCAGCATCTGACGAGGAGATCGCCAGGCAGCGCGAGCTGGCGTTGGCCGACCCTGCGAGGTGGATCGCCCAGGAAGTCGTGAACCTCTCCACCGCTCCCACCGTGGCCTCGGACGGCTCGCTCGTGGCCCGCCACGTCGACCTGCGCCCGTTTGCGGTCTACGGCTCAGATGTGAGAATCGTCCCCGGCGGCCTGACACGAGTGGCACTCCGCGAGGGGTCGATGATCGTGAACTCGTCACGGGGAGGTGGCTCCAAGGACACGTGGGTCCTCAGGCCTGAGCCCGGAGAGGTGACACGCACGATGGAAGCGCTTCCGGCTGCGTCCGAGCTCCCAGTAATGCCCGCGCTCGGCACCGGCGCCTGGACCAGCCAGCAACAGCAACAGCAACAGTGCTAGCCCGCATCGCCTACCAGGTCTATTGGATCGGCCGCTACGTCGCGCGGGCCGAGTTCACCGCGCGGATGCTCGACGGCGTCTTCCAGGCAAGCGTGCAGGCTCAGGGCGCGTCCTCGCGCCAGCCGCTCACGTGGGAGGCGGTGATGGCCGTGATGGGTGCCGAATCCGATACCGCTGGTCCGGTTCCGGCGTCCGACGCGGTCCGGGCCCTCACGCTCGACCCCGACAGCCCCGCGTCGGTCACCGCGTGCGTCGACCGCGCGCGCGAGGGCGCTCGAACGGTTCGCGATGTGGTCTCCACCGAGATGTGGGAGGCGCTCAACACGCTTTTTCTGGAGCTCAACGACTCCGACCTCGGCGCCGCGCTGAGGACGGGGCCCTACTCCGTGTACTCGTTCGTCAGGGAGCGGTGCGCTCTGTGGTGGGGCCTTGCTGATGAGACGATGCTGCGGGATGCCTCCTACTCGTTCCTCTCGGCGGGCCGGCACTCCGAGTCGGCCGAGATGATCGTTCGCATGCTCCGCGTCGCGCTTGCCACCGAAGGCGACGGTGATCCCAGCGACGGAGGCGATCGGGCACTTGCCCTACTCCAAGCCGTGGGTGGTCTCGAGGCGTATCGGCGCTCCGTTGCGGCGCCTGTGAGCGCCGAGGCCGTAGGGCACTTTCTCGCCTTTGAGCCCAACTACCCGCACTCCGTCTCCGCATCGATCGAGGCTCTTGGCCAGGCCCTTGACGACATCGGAGGTGGCGACGGCCGTGGCACAGCTCCGGTACTGCGCCTCGCTCGCCTGCGCGCCGAGCTCGAGTTTCACCGCGGGCTGGACGCGAGCGGTGAGGGAATCCGCGGCGGCCGCTCGATGCAAGCGCTCCTCGAGCACATCCAGGAGGAGCTCGAGATCGTCGACTCCGAGGTCGAGCGCCGCTACTTCACGGGTGAGGCGCCACATCGCCAGGTGATCTCGGCATGAGGTTCGAGATCCGCTACGAGGCCGAGTACCGCTACCCGGAGCCGATCGTCGATTCGCTCAACACGCTGCGAGTCAAGCCGGCGGTCACTCCGCTTCAGACGGTGGAGTCATTCGCGCTGAAGGTCGAGCCCGAAGCGAGGGTTTCAGAGCGCCGCGACTACTTCGGCACCGACGTCTTCGAGTTCGAGGTCGCAGATCCACACGACAAGCTCACGATGATCGCCGAGGCCAGCGTCGTCACGGACGAGGCGCAACCGCCACCAACCGGCGGCTGGGAGAAGACCCAGGACGACCACTACCGCCGGATGGCCAGCGAGTTCCTGCTCGACGATCCCGAGCGGATGCCTCCGGACGAGCCGATCGCTGCCCTGATCGCCGACGTTCACGTGGGGTCGCCGCTCGAGACTGCGCTCCACACCTCCGAGATCATCCCGGATCGCTTCGAGTACGACCCGGAGTCGACCTACGTCGACTCAACCGTCGCCGAGCTTCTGGAGGGCGGCGGCGGGGTGTGTCAGGATTTCGTTCACCTTGGCCTGATCCTCCTTCGCCGCCAGGGCGTTGGCGCGCGCTACGTATCCGGCTATCTGTTCGTGGAACCGGAAGAGGGCGGTCGCAACTCCGCGGAGGTGCAAACGCATGCGTGGCTCGAGGCGTTACTTCCCCCGGAGACGGGCGAGCCCCGCTGGGTCGGCTTCGACCCGACAAACCGTGGCTTCGCCGGGGAGACCCACGTCAAAATCGGCCACGGGCGCAACTACCAGGACGTCCCCCCCATCCGCGGCGTCTACCGCGGGCCGGCCGCAGACGAACTTGATGTCGCCGTACGCATGACGCGAGTCAACGGCACCGGATAGGTCTCCGGCCCTCCCCGCAAACCCTCGAGGTTCAGAACTTGGTCGGGAAGACCTCGAGGATGAACACCTGGGTGGTGGTGTCGTCTTTGCGCTTCTGGTCGAAGCGCGCGGTGACCTTGCGGTGCATCGCCTTTGAAACGGCGGCGGAGGTCTCGCGCTCGAACGACGCGAGTGTGCGCACCGGACCCTCTTGCTGCTCGTTGTGCTCCGCGATTGCCTTCTTCAGAACGCCGGTGGGCGAGCCTGGGATCGTCCAGCGCACGACACCTTCGGACAGCTCGACGCTGCTCCCAGAGGGACGCGATCCGGTGTGCCTGCTCCAGATCGAACAGAGAGACGAGTCGATGGTGGCGGACAGGTCCTGAGGCGCGCTTACTTCCGACTGATCGGGCATTCCGACTCGATTCTCGCTCCTTCATGGATGAAACTCGGCGGGAAGAAGGAGCGGCAAATCCCAGCGGGCTGACATCAAGAATACCGCCAACGCTGGTAAATTCGTAAAGTTAATGCGAACGATTCTCAGTCTCCTTATCGTTGGGCTTGTGGCAACTGTTGCCGAATGCCGTGAAAGGGAGATCAGCGACGGCGCCGGGGTCAGCGTTGTCGCGACCACGACTCAGGTAGCGGATCTGGCCCGGAACGCCGCCGGCGGCCGCGCGGCGGTAACGCAGGTTCTGTCGCCCAACTCCGACCCGCATGAGTACGAGCCGCGACCAAGCGACGCGGAGGCGATCGCGGATGCAGACGTGATCATTCGCTCCGGTGGAGACGTCGACGAGTGGGTCGACGAGATCATCGACGCGTCGGGAACAGACGCTGAAGTGACCTCGCTCATCGATTCGGTCGAGACGATTGAAGGCCCGGACGGCGACGTCGATCCCCACTGGTGGCAGGACCCCCGAGACGCCGAGCTTGCGGTTGCGGCGATACGCGACCGGCTGATCGCAACTGACCCGGATGGCGTCGCGATCTATACGGCAAGCGCTGCGGACTACCTCCATGAGATCGAGGACGTCGACGGTGAGATCGAAGCCTGCATCTCCTCGGTGCCGGCGGACCGCCGGAAGCTCGTCACGAGCCACGACGCGCTCGGGTATTACGCGAACCGCTACGGGATCGAGGTGATCGGCGCCGCAATCCCCGCGCTTTCGACGCAAGCGCAGGCATCGGCGGGCGAGGCGGCTGACCTGACCGATCTGATTCGAACAGAGGGCGTCGCCACCGTCTTTCCCGAGGCCGGCGTCAGCCGCCAGCTGGAGGAGGCGATCGCGGATGACGCGGGTGCGGAAGTCGGCGGCCAGCTGTGGGCGGATTCGCTTGGCCCGGCCGACTCAGACGGCGCGACCTACCTCGATGCACTCGCGTCCAACACTCGAGTGGTCGTCGAAGGGCTTACCGGTGGGCGCGCGACCTGCTCGATCGAGACCGCGCACAATCCGGACAGCTCCCCCGCAAGATGACGTCGTGATGGTCAACCTCATGGTCGAGCTTGTCGCCGAGCCGGTGAATCGCACGTTCGAGAGCCTCGTCCTCGAACGGGGTGACACGTCCACAGTCGTGACAGACGAGATGGTGGTGATGATGCTCGCCATCGGGAAGAGCGGGCTCGAACCGAGCGGAGGTACCCCCAACGTCGAGCCGCTGCACAAGTTTCAGCTCCTCGAGCAGCTCGAGGGTCCGATAGACGGTCGCAACGCCCACGCGTCGCTCGGCCGTGCGGAGCTCGTGAGCGATGTCCGCGGCGCTGAGGACGCAGCGCTGCTTGCCGATCGTCTCGAGGACAGCCGAGCGCGGAGTGCTTGCGCGATGGCCGGCTCGCTGGAGCGCACGTTCTGCGTGCTCGGTCCACTCGCCGGCGGGAGGGCTTGGAGTTGACCCTTTCTTCGACATCATCGGCTCTTATTCTAAACGAGTCTCAGTATCATCTTGCTCTCCCTCGAATCCGGTGGAGCCGTGCCTGAACCTTTCGACCTCCCCTTCATGCAGCGCGCCGCGCTGGAGATCGTTCTGATCGCTCCGATCGCCGGGTTGATCGGAGCGCAGATCGTCCTGCGACGCCTGTCGTTCTACACCCATGGCGTAGGTGCGGCCTCCTTTCCTGGCCTCGTGTTGGCGGGGCCGATCGGGGTGCCGCCCGTTGCCGCTGCACTCGCCGTGGCGGCGCTCTTTTCGATCGCAATCGAGCGCCTGGCGAGGCTGGGAAGGCTCGCCTACGACTCCGCAACGGCGCTCCTCCTTGTTGCCTGCCTCGCCATCGGCATCGTCCTTGCGAGCGACGTTTTTGAATCCGGGTCGGGTGTCGACCGGCTTCTGTTCGGCTCGTTGCTTGGGATCAGCGGTGATGAGTTGGCCACGACCACGGTCGTGCTTCTCGTCGTCCTCGCTGGGGCCGCGCTCTTCAGACGCACCTGGATCGCGTCCGGGTTCGACGGCTTCGCGCGCTCCTCGCTCCGGCTGCCGGTCGCGCTTGCCGACTGGGCTCTGGTCACGGTTATCGCGCTGTCGGTCGTCACGTCGCTCGACGCCGTCGGGGCGCTTTTGGTTAGCGGCCTGCTGGTGATTCCGGCGGCCACCGCTCGCCTTTTCGTAACCAGCGTCCTGGCACTCGAAGTCGGTGCTGGGGCGCTTGCGCTGGTCGAGGGGCTCGCGGGGCTCGCGGTCGCGTTCGAGCTGGACGCGCCGCCCGGCGCCACCATCGCCGTCCTGGGCGGCGTGGTGTTCGCGGCCGGACTTGCCGCAAAGACAATGGCCACCCGCAGGGGGCAGGCCGTGGGCGCAGGCGTTTGAGCTCGCGCGCGCTCATCAGGGCATCCGGCGTCGAGGCCGGATACGTGCCGGGCCGTGCTGCGATTTGCGATCTCGACTTCGCGGTCCATGCAGGCGACACAATCGCCCTCCTCGGCCCCAACGGAGGCGGCAAAACAACCGCCCTGCGCGCGCTCCTCGGTGAGATCCCCTACCGCTCCGGGGACGTGCGAATCGCGCCGGCCGCCTACGTTCCGCAGAGCATGCGTTCGCGCCTTGATTTCCCGGTCAACGCACTTGACGTCGCGCTGATGGGCACCTATGCCAGCACCTCGTGGCATCAGCGGATTGGCCCCGCACAGCGGCAGGTTGCTGAGCAGACGCTGGAGCGAGTCGGGATGCTCGAGCACGCTCGGTCGATGTTTGGCGAGCTCTCGGGCGGCCAGCGTCAGCGCGTCCTGATTGCGCGCGCTCTCGCTCAGGAGGCTGACGTGATCCTCATGGACGAACCGCTGAGCGGAGTCGATCGGCCGTCGAGCGAGCGCATCCTCGACCTGCTCGACGAACTGGCCGCTGATGGGCGTGCGATCGTCGTCTCCATGCACGACGTGAACACGGCTCGCCGCTTCAAACGTGTGCTGTGCGTGCACGGGCGCCAGGTGTTCTACGGGCCTCCCGAGAGGCTCAACTCAAAGGTCCTCGAAGAGACGTACGGCGGCGAGATCGTCGTGCTCGAAGATGATCGCCGCGCAGTCCTCGTCCACCATCACCACCACTGAAGTGGCCTCCGCCCTCCTCGAGCCGTTGACGAACGGGCTCACGCAGCGCGCGCTGGTGGAACTCTTGATCCTGGGGTGTGTGTGTGGTCCGCTGGGTGTGTGGGTCGTCCTCTATCAGCAGAGCTATGCGGCCGAGTCGGTCGCGCACGCGATGTTGCCCGGGTTGGTCGCCGCGGCCTTGATCGGCCTACCGCTCGGGTTGGGCGCGGCCGCCGGACTTGCCATGGCGGTCGCGGCCATCTCCGTTGTGTCGAAGCAGGAGGCGATCGGGGTCGATGTTGCGGTCGGTGTCGTCGTGACGGCCCTGTTTGCGCTCGGGAGCCTCATGGCCCTCTCCCCCGCCACCCCGCTGAGGCTAGGTGAGATCCTCTTCGGCGACCCGCTCTCGGTTTCCGGTAGCGATCTGCTCGCGACGGGCCTGCTCGCGATCGTAGCTCTCGCGGTTCTCACGGCTAGCCATCGCGCGCTGGTCCTGTCGGCGTTCGACCCGCAGAGCGCCGCCAGCTTCGGGGTTCGGGCCGAGGGTGCCTCCACCCTCCTCCTCGGGCTTCTCGTCGTCACAACGCTCATCGGCGTCCAAGCGCTTGGGAACCTGCTGGTCGTTGCGATCGTGATCGCGCCGGCGGCGACCGCGCTTCGGCTCGCGTCTCGGCTCGTTCCCGCCATCGTCCTATCCGCGGTCGTCGCTGCTGCGGCGGGTGTCGCCGGAATCTACGTCAGCTACTACGCGGATATCGCGGCGGGAGCTTCCGTTGCCCTGTGCGCAATCGCAGCGTTCGTCATCACCCTGCCGCTCGCCAAACCGGACTCGGGGGCCGACGGCTCTGCGGTCGAGCGGCTTGGCGCCGCGGTCTGATCAGCAGAGACTCTGTTCAGGCGCGTCGGCTCTCGATCTCCTCGGTCATCTTTGCGATGGCAAAGCCCCAGCCATCGCTCACCTTGATCTTCGGTGGCAGCGAGATCTCATCCGGATTGGTCACGGCGTCGAGCAATACGGGACCTGGATGCGCAAGCGTGTCGAGTACCGCCGCTTCGAGGTCGTCGGGGTCCTCGACCCGGATGCCGTGGAGGCCGACCGCTCGGGCGACCGCCGCGAAGTCCGGATTGGCCAGCTCGGTGCCGAACGTGGGCAGACCGCCCTGCTCCTGCTCGAGCTTCACCATGCCGAGCGCGCCGTTGTTGAAGACGATGATGCGCACCGGAAGCTCGTGGGCCACCGCGGTGATCAGGTCGCCCATGAGCATCGTAAGACCGCCGTCACCGCAGAAGGCGACGACCTGCCGTGTCTTGTCGAGCGCCTGAGCACCGAGCGCCTGCGGCATCGCGTTCGCCATCGAGCCCAGGTTGAACGAGCCTATGAGCCGGCGAGAGTCCCGCATGTCGACGAAGCGAGCAAGCCACACAGTGGACATGCCTGTGTCGGAGGTGAAAATTGCGTCGTTGGCGGCGTGCTGGTCGAGCAGGGCCGCAACGGCCTCGGGCCGAATGCGCTTTTCGGGGTTGTCGAACTTCGAGCGGACGCGGCCGACTATCCCCTCGTGATCGTAGTCGGGGTCCGCCAGCTTCAGTTGGTCTGCCCTCCACGACGTGTAGCGCTTGCGCGAGCTCTCCAGATTCGACGCGTCCTCCTTCTCGTCGATGTGCTCGATCAGCGTGCGCACGGTGAGCGCTGCGTCTCCGACGACTCCAAGGTCCACTGAGGTGCGGCGGCCGATGTGATCGCCCTGGCGGTCGATCTGGATGACAGTCTTACCCTCGGGATACCAGTCGGCGTAGGGAAAGTCCGTGCCGATCATCAGGAGAAGGTCGCTTCCCTCGAGCGCGTGGCGGGCAGCGGGGTTGCCAAGCAGGCCTGTCTGGCCAACCTGGAACGGATTGCCGTCGAAGGAGTCCTTCGCCTTGATTGTCAGGACCATCGGTGCTGAGAGCTTTTCGGCCAGGGCTAGAACCTCGCTCTGCGCGTCCCGGGCCCCGATTCCGACGAGGAGCGTGACCGAACCAGCGGCGTTGATCTGCTCGGCGGCTGAGCTGAGAGCGGCAGGATCCGGTGCGATTCGGCTTGGTGCGTCAACGAACCGGGCAGGTGCTGCATCCCGGGGAAGCTTCATCGAGCCGATGTCGCCCGGCAGGGTCAGCACCGACACGCCGCGGCGGGTCAGCGCCGTATCCACGGCCCGCTCGAGGCTGACGGGCATCTGATCGGGGCTCGTAACTGTGTGGTTGAAAAGCGAAACGTCGTCGAAGACCGCGTCGTTGTCGACCTCCTGGAAGTACTCGGTGCCCATCTCGGCCAGAGGAACCTGACCGCAGACTGCGAGGACGGGGGCGTGGGACTTCTTCGCGTCGTAGAGGCCGTTCAGGAGGTGGATCGATCCCGGGCCGACGGTGCCCATGCAGACGCCAAGCTCACCCGTGAGTTGCGCCTGTGCTGACGCGGCGAACGCCGCGACCTCCTCGTGGCGAACGCTCATCCACTCAATCCCCTCTTGGCGGCGGATGGCATCGGTGACCGGGTTGAGCGCGTCGCCAACGACGCCCCAAACCTGCTTGACGCCGTGCCCTTGCAAAGCCGCAACGATGGATTCCGCCACGGTTGTCATCGTGGTGCGAACGTGTCCGCGTTCGCCGTACCCCAATCGGCCGCCCACTCCTTGGGCGGCTCGCTTATGAGCTCGCCGGGCTCGAGCCAGCTGTAGAGCTCGGCGTAGGTGCGTGTGCGTTGCTCGTCGACACGGCGGACGATGTGGTGCGGGGTCAGCTCAGTTGGATGGTGCAGTCCCATGGATCCCACGATTCGCATTGCTTCGTCGACGGCTGCGGCTTGGTAGCGGTGTACCCGCTCGGTCTTGTCGGGAACGTCGAGGGCACGAGTCCGTTTCGGATCCTGGGTCGCAACGCCTACGGGACAGGTGTCGAGGTGGCACTCCTGCGACTGGATGCAGCCGACGGCCATCATCATCGCGCGGGCGGAATTGGTGTAGTCGGCGCCCTGCGCGATCCGCTTGACGATGTCGGTGCCTGTCGCGACCTTGCCACTCGCACCGATCCGGATCCGGTCGCGAAGACCGCTTCCCACAAGGGCGTTGTGCAAAAGCATCAGGCCTTCAGTCAGCGGGGTACCCACGTTGTCGGCGTACTCCATAGGCGCGGCACCCGTTCCGCCCTCGGCGCCGTCAACGACGATGAAGTCGGGCGTTGTCTCCTCGTCGATCATTGCCTTGCAGATCGCGAGAAGCTCGTGGCGAGGACCGATGCAGAGCTTGAATCCGGTCGGCTTGCCGCCGGCGAGTTCGCGCATCCGCGCGATGAAGCGGACAAGCTCTCGCGGCGTCGAGAACACCCGGTGTGCGGCAGGGCTGAGGCAAAGGACCCCCGGTTCGACGTTTCGCGCCTTCGCGATCTCGGCGGTGACCTTCTTACCGGGGAGTTGTCCACCTATGCCCGGTTTGGCGCCTTGGCTCAGTTTGAGCGAGACGCACTTGATATTCGGGTGCGATGCCTTGTCTCGGAACGCGTCCGGATTGAAGTCCCCGTCGTCGGTGCGGGCTCCGAAGTAACCCGACCCGAGTTCCCAGATGAGATCTCCCCCGTTCTCGAGGTGGTAGTCGGTGAGACCGCCCTCGCCGGTGTCGTGGGCGAAGCCTCCCCTTGCGGCCCCGCCATTCAGGGCGCGCAGGGCGTTCCCCGACAGCGCGCCAAAGCTCATCGCGGAGACGTTGAGGAGGGCCATGTCGTAGGGCTTCGTGCAGTCGGGCCCACCCACAGCCACCCGGGGTGGCTCGTTCGGCGGGTCAACCGGCGTGGTCGAATGAAGAAGCCACTCGTAGCCGAGCGCCGTGAAGTCGCGTTCCGAGCCGTACCCCTGCTCGTCCTTCTCGCCCTTGGCACGCTGGTAGATCGAGGCGCGCGTGTCGCGGTCGAAAGGCCTGCCGTCCGTGTTGCGCTCGATGAAGTACTGCTGGATCTCAGGCCGAACCGCTTCGAACGCGAAGCGCATATGCCCGAGCAACGGGTAGTTGCGAAGAATCGAGTGTCTTCGCTGGATGACGTCGTGGAGGCCGACAGCCGACAACGCGCCGAGGAGGACGGCGAAGACGATCCAAAGCACCGAGCCGTTGGCTGATGCCAGGACAACACTGAGGGCGAAGCCGAGGACACTCAGGCCGAGGGGGACGAACCGCATCCGGGAACATATACCCGGTGAGGCTCTCGTCAGGCTAAAGCTCACCCCGTAGAAAGGCCGGCGGACCAGTCGCCTGAGGCCGGGCAGCCGTCAGCACCGGCGGGAACGCACGAGTAGGCCAGTGGCCCGGAGGGGTTGCGCGTGACGGTGAAGGACGCTCCCGACGTGGCTGCGGCTGTGATGGCGTAGCCGGTGGTCTGGGTTTCCAGGCTGACCGCTCCGGAGAGTCTCGCATCGATTGCCTGGAGGGCGGGCAGATCGGCGCCGGCGTACTGGCCGTTGTGCTCTGTCGAGTAGGTCTCGATCGCGGTTTGCGCAAGGCGCGCCTGAGCCGCAGCATCGGCGCCATTGACGGCGACCACGCCCACTGTGCCTGGAGACGTGTCTTCATCGCCGCCCCCGACACCGACGAACGTGAAGATGACGCTCGCGACGAGCATGAACGCGATCACCGCCGTCACGGCGCCCCGATTCGTGAGCCAGTCCGGCCTCGATGACTCCTCCGCCGTGTGCGGCGCAGGCTGGAGGTGGCTGGTCCACTGGTTGCCGTCCCACCAGCGGATGACGGAAGTCTCGGCGGGATCGGGGTACCAGCCGGCTGGCGGCGTCGTTGAAGGCACGTCGCTCACACCCTTGATATCGACTGCTAGCCCGCGGCCATTAGCGGCGAACAGGCACTTCGCGAATGCCGAGAGGCGCCTGAGCGCTGTATGGGCCGGGGTGGACTCGAACCAGAACGCCGCCCGCGTTGTCACGACTGGCAATGCCGGCGTCCGCCGGACAACCTGCTTTGCATGGCGGAAAGTGCCCGCGGTCGCCTCGGTTTGACGGGGCGGCGTTCGCCGTGGGAGCATGGCCTTGTGTCTGAGACCGTCGTCATCGAGGAGCGGTTCCATGGGCCTCCCGAAAGCGCCAACGGTGGCTACGCCTGTGGGATGGCAGCCCGGTGGATCGAGGGTCCAGCTGAAGTGACGTTGCGCGTCCCGCCACCGCTCGGGCGGGGACTGACTGTGAATCGTGCGGATGAGCGGGTGTCGCTGCTGGATGGGGAGACGGTCGTGGCAGAGGCGCAGCCGGCGAGTGTGGACCTGAAGTTGCCCGCTCCGGTGTCATCGGCGGAGGCGCAAAGCGCCTCCGAGCGTTATCCGTGGCGCGACAAGCACCCCTACCCGACTTGCTTCGTCTGCGGGCCAGAACGGGAGCAGGGCGACGGCCTCTGCATCTTCCCAGGGCCGGTTGAAGGCCGACCGCTCTATGCGGCACCCTGGACACCGGACCTCTCGCTCGCCGACGAGTCGGGGCACGTGCGTGACGAGTTCGTGTGGGGTGCCCTGGACTGCCCGAGCGGCATCGTCACCAACCTCCTGGACGGAGTGGGCTTGCTCCTGCTCGGCCGCTTGGCGGCCGACATTATGCAGCCAGTCACGGCGGGAGATCCGCACGTCGTGCAGGCATGGATCGTCTCCAGGGACGGGCGGAAGCTGAACACGGCCAGCGCGCTGTTTACCCGAGACGGAATGGCCTGTGCGATTGCACGGGCCGTGTGGATCGAGGTATCCCCGGCGGACTGACGCACCTCGTACGTCCCGCTCCAACTCCTGGGCGAGAAGCACCGCCTCGCGCCCGCCGGTAACTGGAACTGTGACCGGGGCTGGCTTCTAAGAACCCGATGGGCTCCACACCGGAGGCATCAAGCGCAGCCTCAAGGATTGCGGACCAGTGGCGAAACGGCTTGACGGTGGGGATCTATTCGGATGGGCCGGGGTGGACTCGAACCACCGACCGACGGATTATGAGTCCGCTGCTCTAACCAGCTGAGCTACCGGCCCGCGTCGCGAGACTAGCGCTGGGCGGGGCGGCTAGAACGGCGAGAGCGAGCGGTCGCCGGTGCTCACCGTCCTCGCATCGCGGCTGGAGCGCTGATGCAGGTGAGAGAGTCGGAGGAGAGCAGCCTCTCGTTTGGCGTCGTCCGTCAGGCGAAGCGCGATGATCCCGGTGACACTGAGGGCGAAGACGGTAAGGATCCAGCGCGTCTCGTCGGGGAACTCCGTCGGCCCATATCTAGGTCCGGCACCTCACGCCCTTATTCGACGGATGAGGCTCCAATCCTTAGCTCGGGGTTACTCCAGGACGTCCTTGACGGCGTCGTCGAGCTCGTTCACGCTGAAGGCGCCCTCGATGCGGGTGGCGATCCTTCCGTCGGAGTCGATGACAAAGAGCCATGGCTCGGTGAAGAGCCCGTAAGCCTGGACCTGTGGGCGGAGTTGCGGGTTCTTGGGGTCGAACTTGTTGTCGACGTAGATCTCCTGATGGATGAAGGCCACGTCGTTGCCGTACTCGGCCTGCACCTGTTCGGCGACGTCGACGACGGGGCCGCAGACGCGGCTCATGCAGAGCGCCGGCGTCGCGAAGAGAAGGACGATGGGCTTCTTGCCGAGGTCGTCGGCGAGGTCGTCGGTGTGCATGGTCGAGGGCGGGACGCGGGTGTCGATCTCGGCGGGGTCGGAGACGTCGTCGAGGGTGAGCGTGTGGATGTCGGGGGCGGGGTCGCCGACCGCTGGGATGCTCGGCTGATCGGTGACTGGGAAGCCTGACTGGAAGTTGGTGGCGGAGAAGTTGCCGTCTGCGCCGCGGATGACCGCCGCCGCGCGATACTTGCCCTTCTCGAGGGGGACATCGGCGACGTAGACGCTGGAGGCGTCCGAGTCGGCGGCGAGCTGAGACCTGTAGGCGGATTGGACGGAGAGGCTCTCGTTCCGGGCGGTGAACGGGCCTTCGAGCTTCCCACTGGGGCCGTTTTGGACGTAGACGGCGACGTCCGCGTCGTCGATCTGCGGCCCTGCCACGTCGAAGAGGGCGAAGCCAAACCGGGTCTGTCCGGGCACGAAGACGCCTTCGGACTGGGCGGCGACGACCTCGTTGGTCTCCCCCACGTCGGCGATGAAGGAGTCGATGTCCTTGCCGCCTGGGTCGGGGAATTCGGATGCCGATGGCGCCGGGATGGGGTCCTCTCCACCCGCGGAATCGCTGCCGCACCCGGAGGCCCAGGTGAGGGCGGCAAGGGCGATGGCGCACCCGAATGTCCCACTGAGACGTCGCCTCATTCTCGCGATCGTAGAAGGACGGGCTAAATGCGCACCTAAGAGCGCGCTCAGTGGCGGTGCTTCCTCTTGACGGTCCAACTGAAGCTCGCGGGATCGCCGGTTTGCGAGAGATCGTCGGTCGCTCGCACTTCGAACTTGTGCTTGCCAGGTTTGACCGAGTAGGTGCTGGGGGAAACGCAAGTGTTGTAACCCTTCTGATCGACCTGGCATTGGAAGGTCGCTGAGACCGTGGTCGAGAAGGCGAACGTCGCCTTCTTCTGAGTGGTCTTCGCCTTCGGATGGCTGTCGATGGACGTGACTGGCGGCCCCGGAGGGTCGTCCGGGAGGATTGATGCGCGGGCATTCAAGAGCCCTGCCCCCGACTCGTCGGCAGGGCCAAATGGCTCTGCTCCGGCAATCTGCGCCGCCACGATCTGAGGTGGGGTGAGCGATGGGTCCGCGTCGAGCTGAAGCGCAGCGATGGCGGCGTCGTGTGGAGCCGCGGCCGAGGTGCCGCAGAAGGCGTGGTCGTCGCCGAAAATGGTTGACGGGGCCCCGAAGAACGTGTTGCTGACGCAGTCCGATGCCGTGATGTCTGGCTTTGCGAGCACCTGGGGGGAACCGAGTGGTGCGGCCGCCGTCGTACCGTTGACAGGGCCGAAGTAGAGGGTCACGGGCCCGTGTGAGGAGTAGGGCTCGACGCTCGTGGAAGCGGCCCGCGCGTTCTTGGCCGCAACTGAGATCACGCCGCTTGTTCCTCCGTGACCGAAAATCGAGGGGCCGAATATGTCGTCCCCGAACGAGAACGCATACTCCTCCGGCCGGGCGCCATCGTGGAAGAGGAGCTGCGTCTTTAGGCGCGGACTGGCTGAATCGCCTCCGCTCGCGCGACAGGTGGTGCTGCAGCGATCGATTGCGATCTGCACGTGTGCCGTGGTCCCCGTGTCGTTGTGCCAGGTGAGGAACTCGAACGGCTTTTCGGTCGAGCCGGCCTTGCCGTGCACGTTCACATCCTCCGCGCTCGCGAGAAGGTCACCCTGGTCGTTTACAACGTAGGCGTTCAGGTCGGTGCTTACGCCGAACCATGGCTGCGCCCATTGAAGGTCGATCACAAGGGTCGCGTCGCGCAAGACGAAGTACTGCGAAGCGTTGTCGGTGTTCTCTTCCGACTCGTCGAAGTCCATGCAGTGTTGCGCCGAGGCGGGTACACCTGCCGGGCAGGACCCGGAGTCGCGGAAGGCCGTCGCCTCGAACGAGCTGTAACTTGACCCGTTTGAGGAGACGTTCTCGTTACCGGCGGCCGAAACGTAGGTTACGCCCGCCGCCGCTGCCGCGTTGGCCGCAGCCGCGACCGGGCCATCCTGGAACATCGGCTCGTTGAAGTAGTAGAGGTCATCGACGATCACGTCGGCGCCCGCCGCAGCGAGAGCCTGGATGTTCGCTGCGAAGGCCTGGAAGGTCGGATACCCGGTCGCGAAGTCGAGCTGGGCACCGGGAGCAAGGTCGTGAACGATCTGAAGCATCGCTCGGCCTTCGTCGGTTGCGCCCGCCACTGCCGAGTCGTCGATTGTGGTCACGGGTGCTGTGTGGCCACAGGGATCCCCGGCGCCGGGGAGGTCGTGGGTCGCCATGTCGGCGGCTGCATCGGTGTCGGCCGTGGCGTGGTCGTACGAGTCAGAGACGACGCCTACCGTCACGCCCGTCCCGTCGACCGACGCCGCGTTCCTGGCATCGTCCGCCCTGAGGATCGAGTCGCCCTCAGACACGATGCTCCCCTGGCAGGAGACGCCCCGTCGCGCGGCGCCGGCAAAGGAGACGCCTGGCTCCAAGTCCTCCATGACCGTCTGCACCCCGCCTACCTCCGCGAGTGCGGCCAACTGCTCTGGCAAAGCTGCAACCGTGATCGTGCGGAGGCTTGGAGTCACGTCAAGGATTCGGGCTCCGCTGGCGCGGATTGCCGGCAGCCGCGGCCGCGTGCGCCGACGAATCAGGGTGTCGACGACGACGCGCCGACCGTGGCGGACGATGCTGCCGGGGCCCTGAGGCGGAAGCTCCATCTCTGAGGCCTGCCTGCTGACCGGAGCGCGTGCGAGGCCGTCGTGCGCGAGCTTGCGAAGACGGGGGGTTAGCGTTCGCGGTGAATGGGCGGGAGACGAAGCTGCCGCCGGTGCAACACAGGCTGCGCAGATCGTGATGCACGCGAACGCAACGGCGCCCCGACGCCCGCCTGCCCTCCAGCTGCTCGCGAAGACCTCCATGCCTCGAAGCACCCTCCCACCGCGAGCGGCTGGATGTCAAGCTTCGTGCCAATTTGACCGCCCGGTAGGGTCCGCTCGCGGCTGCGATGAGCGCGGCCTGGAGCTAGGAGGAGCCGAGTGGCGGATCGTGCGGCGCTGGTGACGGGTGGGTCGAGCGGGATCGGGCTGGCGATTGCCCGAGCGCTCGGCGAGGACGGCTACGGGGTGACGATCTCGGCCCGGCGGCCGGACAAGCTCGAGGCGGCGGCGGACGAGCTTGCGCTCGGCGGGCATTGACGTGCACTGCGGTCGCCGCGCAGATGACCGAGGAAGAGGATGTGGTGCGCGCCGTGGCCGAGCACAAGGAGCAGATGCGGGCGGATGGACGTGCTCGTCAACAACGCGGGCGTTGGGCATCGGCGGGGCGATCGAGGGCGTATCCGACGAAGAAGATCGACATGCAGCTCGATCTCAATCTGCGCGCGATCGTGATCTCGACGCGCGAGAGCCTGCCGATGCTGCGCGAGGCGGGCGGCGAGCACGGGAAGGCGCTGATCGTCAACACGGCTTCGATCGCCGGCAAGACGGGCCAGGGATGGCTCTCGATCTATTCGGCGACGAAGGCGGGCGTGATCGGCTTCAGCCAGGCGACGCAGTAGGAGCTCGGGGACGCCGGGATTCAGGTGACGGCGCTGTGCCCGGCGTTCGTCGATACGCCGATGACGGAGTTCGTCAAGGGCCAGGTGGAGGCGGACGCGATGATCCGCCCCGAGGACATCGCCGAGTCGGTGCGCTTTCTGCTGCAGACGTCGCGCGCGTGCCTCGTGCCGGAGATCGTGTTCCTGCGCCCGGGCGACGGCCCGGCGCTCGTCGCACCTAGGCCAGTGGCGTCGGCTCGCGCTCGCCGAGGAGCTCCGCGGCGCGCTGCTCGGAGAGCTGTTCCTCGGCCGCGGCGAGGAGGTCCTTGTATTCGTCGAGCCGGCGGGTCGGGCGCATCCACGCCCAGTCGCGGGCGGAGCCGGAGCTCGCGGCCGCGGTGGCGCTCGCCGGTGTCGGCCTGGTTGGCGTTGACGGCCGGCGGTCGGCGCAGCGGAACTGCTCGCGCTCGGCGCGGATCTGCGCGGCAGCCTCGGCGAGCGAGCCGGTGGACGAGGTCGGCGTCGACGCCGAGGCGACCACTCGAGGAGGGAGCGGAGCGTGCGGACTTCGCGGCGGGTGGCGCGGCGGGGGCGCTTGGCGCAGGTGTAGGCGTCCCAGGCGCGGGCGAAGGTGGCGACGGAGGTGCGGCCGCCGTTTCGGTGCGCGGCGAGCATCGGGCAGATGCCGCCGGAGTCGGAGTCGACGTAGGCGCCGACGATGATCCGGTTCGTCTCGATGCCGCGAAGCATCGCCTCCTTGGTGTGCGTGGGCAGGCGCTTCGACGGCCAGGCGCAGGTCGGTAGGTGGGGCGTTCGCGGCGGCTTCTCACGGCCATAGGATAGCGCCGATCGGGCGCTTCGATTGGCGCGCTCGCGGGCCCGCTCGGGGAGAGATTTTGCAGGCCGCGAGGCGTGCGGGTGAGCGCGGACGCGAACTGCGCGTTGCTGATCGCCGCGTTTGGCGACCCCGGGCATACGTTTCCCGGCATCGCGCTGGGCGGCGCTTCATGAGCGGGGACATCGGGTGGTGTTCGAGACGTGGGAGAAGTGGCGGGACGTGCTCGACGAGGTGGGCATCGAGTTCCACGCCGCCGAGGAGTACCGGGTGTTCGCGCCCAGCGCGGGCGACGGGCCGGCGGCGGGCGACGCGGCGGTTGCGCTGTGCGCCGCTGCTCGAGGAGCTGCGGCCCGATGTGGTGGTGAACGACATCCTCACGCTGGCGCCCGCGCTGGCCGCGGAGAAGGCGGGGGCTGCCGTGGGCGACGCTGATCCCGCACGTCTATCCCGAGCATGAGGCGGGGCTGCCGTTCTTTGCCTTCGGCGGCGCGCGGTTGCCGCGGACGCCGCTCGGCACGGTGGCTGTGGACGGCTGCCGGTGCCGGTGCTGGAGGCGGGGCTGCGGCAGGGCCGGCGGTGAGCTGAACGGCGAGCGGGAGAAGGCGGGGCTGGCGCCGACCGATCGGTTTCACGGCGGGACGAGCCAGCGAGCTGGCGATGGTCGCGACGTTCCCGCAGCTCGAGTATCCGCGGCGCTGGCCGGCGCATGTGCACGTGACGGGGCCGATGGAGTTCGAGACGGCGTATCGAGGACGTGGAGCTGCCGGAGGGCGATGCGCCGCTGGTGCTGGTCGCGGCGTCCACCGCGCAGGATCCGGACTGCCGGCTGGTGCGGGTGGCGCTGGAGGCGCTTGCCGACGAGCCGGTGCGGGTGGTCGCTACGACGAACGGCCATATGCCGACGCGAGGGGATCGAGGTGCCGGCGAACGCGCGGCTGTACGGCTGGCTGAGCTACTCGCAGGTGATGGCGGAGGCCGACCTGGTGGTTTGCCACGGCGGCCATGGCACGGTGGCGCGGGCGCTGGGCGCCGGCGTGCCCGTGCTGTGCTGCCCGGCGGTCGGCGACATGGCGGAGAACGGCGCGCGTGTCGGCTGGGCGGGCGTCGGGCTGGCGCTGCCGTGGCGGCTGCTCGGGCGCGGGTCGCTGCGCGTGGCCGTGTCGGCGGATGCTCGGCGATCCGGAGTCGTTCGGCGTGCGAGCCGCGAGATCGCCAACGTGGGCGGCGAGCACGACGGCGCGGCGCGAGGGCGCTGAGTTGGTCGAAGGCCTTCGCAGGGGCTGTCACCGGCTCCGACGACGTGAAACTCCGGGGGTCGGACTCGAACCGACAACCCTTCGCTTAACAGGCGAACGCTCTGCCATTGAGCTACCCCGGATCTCATGGTCACCGATTCACAACGCGGATTCGGATCCTCACTCGAACTGTAGCGGCAGATCGCCGCCACTCCGTGCTCGACCTCCGCGTGGCAATTCGCACAGAGCAAGCACGCACTTCTTGGCCTCGTCGCGGAGCGCATCAAGACTGATCGTCGATCCGATTCTGAGCGAGGCCAAACTCGCTTCTCACCTGGATCGAGATGGTGGAACTGCAGGGCGCCGAGGAAGCGTGTCATAGCCGCACCGCACGCACTTTCCACCCGCTTCGGTGGCGAGCTCTTCTTTGTTCTTGCGCGCCGGCGCAGCACTGACGCTCGCCATACGGCACTTCCGGCATACGACCTGCCCGCTCCCCTGAATGACGAACTCGGTCGGTCCATGCGTCTGGACAGTCCGCCTCGAGGCTCCGATCGCCCGCTGCCGGGCTTCTCGACGAGGTTCAGCGGCACGATCGGCTTCGGTCCACGCCGGCTCGTCGTCTGTCAGGCCGTACTTCTTGAGCCAATACCTGACGCCGGCCGAGCTCCGGCCGATCCTCGCCGCGATCTGCGCGATCGTCAGGCCCTCGCCGACAGGACCTGCGAGTGCCTCTTCGTCGATCGATGCCTCTGCGCGGCAGTGCTTGCGCCTGACCGTTCGGCTCTGAACCGTACTTCCGCACCCAGTAGCTGACCGTCGACGGATCGCAATTTTCCAGTAGCTCCGATGCTTCCGAGCGAGAGTCCTTCGGCCAGATAGCGCTCCAAGCGGGTCCCGATCCATGGCCTGAATTTCTCCAGCTGGGTCGGACGGAAAACGCGAACGTGTGTTCGTTTAGCGTGCCGGTTAGCCCCGCGGCGGTCGTCTTCGGCACGTGCTCTGGTGATGCGCGATCTGCTCCGCGAGCTCCGCTCGGCGCTTTTGGAGCTCGACGCTCGCCTCGGTCGCCCCCGCTGCCGCAGCCTCCGCAATCCGTCGCTCGATCGCCGCCTTCTCGAGCTGGAGGAAGCTCAGCTCCATCGCCTCCGGGCTCGCCGGCTCGTCCGGCGCGCTTGCGCGACCAGAGCCGTCACCACGTCGCGCGAGCTCATCGTCGTCGTCGCGGCAGGCCCTTGACCGGATCGTCGAGATGCTCGGCCAGCCAGTCGCGCACCCGGCCCATCGCGGGCGTCGACAGATGCTCGTGCTTCAACTTCTCGACGATACTCGCGCCCGATACGCAGGCGCCGCGATGCACATCGCGAAGCAACCCGCGCTCCCGCCGCTCCTGCACGTTCAGACGCCCTGCGCGAAGCAGACGCTCCCTCGGCGGGCGCAAACGGCGACTCCTCTGCCGGCTCTGGCTCCTCCGCCGCACCGGGGTCGGCAGAACCGGCAGCCGCGGCGCCGCCGCCAGCCGGCGCGCCACCAAGCCAGGGTCGGCGCCGAGCCTCTCCCCCACCTCGCGCATCAGCTCGTCGCGCGTTATCGAGTCCGCCATCGCCTTCAGCACCGGCACCACCTCGTCCAGCGCCCGGTCGCGCCCGTCGGGCGTCGTCAAGATCGGCATCGTCGAGCAACGTGCCCACGTGGAACGCCGGCAGGTCCACGGCGTCGTCGACCAGCCCCTCGAACCTCTCCGCGGCCGTCGAGCCCGGGCCTTCTCCCCCCAGCATGTCCGCCGGGATCCTCTCCCTCGGGCATCGCCGCCACCCGCAGACGCACCCGCTTGCCCGTCGCCACGCGCTGCGCGCGCAGCATCGCCTCACGCCCCGCCCTGTCGGCGTCGAGCGCCAGCACCACCTCATCCGTATGCGCGGCCAGCAGCTTCACCTGATCGGGCGTGATCGCCGTACCCATCACCGCCACCGTCTCCTCAACTCCCGCCTGGTGCGCGGCAATCACGTCCGTATACCCCTCGACCACCACCGCCCGCCCCTTCTTCGCGATCGCCGCCCGCGCCCGATCGATCCCGTAGAGCGTGCCGGCTCTTGTGAAACAGCTCGCCCTCCGGCGAGTTCACGTACTTCGCCCGCTGCTCCTCGCGCGTCGCCCGCCCACCGAAGCCCTGCATCCGTCCCCGCCCGTCGCGGATCGGGAACATGATCCGCGCCCGGAAGTGGTCGAGATAGCCGCCCTTCTGCCCCTTCTTGACCAACCCAGCGGCCATCAGCTCCGCCAGCGTGAACCCAGCCCTGCTGGCCGCGCACCACAACCGTGTCCCACTTGTTCGGCGCAAACCCAACGCTCGAACTCCCGCAAGCTCTCCTCGCTCAGCCCACGCCCGAGCAGATACTCCCGCGCCTTCGCCGCCTCGTCCGACTCCCACAGATACTTCGACGTAGTACTCCGCCGTCCGGTCGAGCAGCTCGCCAAGCCGCGCCCGCCGCTTTCGCGCCTCCTCCACCCGCGGATCCTCCTGCTCGCGCTCGACCTCCACCCCGAAGCGGTCGGCCAGCGTCTCCACCGCACTCGGCGAACGACAAGCCCCTCCTTCTCCTGGAGGAACGTGAACACGTCGCCCTCCTCCCCACAGCCGAAGCAGTAATAGAGCTTGTCCTGGCGGATTCACCGAGAACGACGGCGTACGCTCGTCGTGGAACGGGCACAGCCCCTGCATCCGCTGCCCCGCCCGGCGCAGCTCCGTGTACGGCGCGAGAACCTCCGCGATGTCCACCGCGTCGCGCACCCGCTCGATCGACTCTGAGGAGAACCGCGCCATACCGCCCTGAACCTAGAGCCGTGACTCCTCCGGCAGCGCGAGCCGCCGGAACGCCGCGATGCAGAACCGGTCGGTCATCCCCGCGATGTAGTCCGTCACCCGCTGCACCTCGTCGCCGTCCGCCAGCCTCGCGGGGACCGCATCCGGATGCTCCAGGTAGTGCTCGAACAGCGCCCTGCAGCGTCCGCTGCACCCGCTCGTGCTCAGAGCGCGCCTCCGGGCCCAGGTAAACGCGCTGGAACATGAACTTGCGAAGGCGAAGCATCGCGCCGCCGATCTCGTCCGACTGCGCGATATCGCCCGTTCTCCCGCGTGCGCATCGACGATGTCACGCACCAGCGTGTCGATCCGAGCCGCGCCGGTCGGGCCCAGCAACGCGATCTCCTCCGCCGGCAGATCGTCCGTCGTGATGATCCCCGCGCGCATCGCGTCGTCGATGTCGTGGTTGATGTAGGCGACCCGGTCCACCAGCCGCACGACCCGCCCCTCGAGCGTCGCCGGCTTGCTCGAGCCCGTGTGGTTGAGGATGCCGTCGCGCACCTCGTCGGTCAGGTTGAGCCCCTCGCCCGTCACGCTCCAGCACCTCCACCAGCCGCAGCGAGTGCTCGTTGTGGCGAAAGCGCCGCCCGGCGCGCTCCTGCAGCGCCCGTCGAGCGCCTCCTCGCCGATGTGACCGAACGGCGGATGCCCCAGGTCGTGGCCCAGGCCGATCGCCTCCGTCAGATCCTCGTTCAGCCCCAGCGCCCGCGAGACCGTGCGCGCGATGCAGCCTGTCTCGAGCGTGTGGGTCAGCCGCGTCCGGTAGTGGTCGCCCTCCGGGGCGATGAACACCTGCGTCTTGTGCTTGAGGCGGCGAAACGCCTTCGAGTGCACGATCCGGTCGCGATCGCGCTGAAACGGCGTGCGCACGTCGCTCGGTGGCTCCTCGGCCTTACGGCGCAGCCGGATACGAGCGCGTCGCCCTTCTCCCACAGGAACTCCGCCTCCCAGCGACTCGCCCGTTCCGCGAAAGACTCCTCGAGTCATCCCTTCTCAGGATATGCGCCGCAAATCGATCTCTTTGCGCATGACGAGATACGAAAGCCAGATGGCAAGCGCAAAAACGGGAAAACCCATCGCCGTCTTCGCAACCCCCAGCGCCACGAGCTCCTCAGCGAGGTAGAGCGGCAACTGAACCGCGAGGCGGACGACGAACAACCCAACCCAGATCCATGCTAGCCCGCGTGTAGAGCGCTGACCAGCTTCGGGTCCTTCCGCCACTCCATGCCCTCACCCACGAGCGGGCCCACGAACACGCCGATCAACGGCCATCGAACGGCGATCGAGATCGAAGTAGGCAAGCGCGTACGCGAGGTTCAGCAGCAGGCCCGGGCAGGAAGAAGTTCTCCGCCTTCCCAGTCTGCTTTGCGATGAACGCGGCGATCGCAACGCCGATCAACCCCGCGACCGCAAACTGGATCGTCTCCCGGCGCACCAGCCGCGCCAGGAAGAGCAGCGCGCCCACCCCGACCGCCGACCAGACCGCCGTCGCCAAGGTCCTGCCCGCTCGCCGTGTACGCGACCACGAACGCCAGGCCGGGCAGCGACGAGTCCGCGATGCCGTGGCCGCCGCCCATCGCCTCCAGCAGGTTGAACGGCTCCTTCCTGCCGCCCCTCTCCTCTGTCTCGTCCTCGCTCACGACGACGAAGGATGACTGCTACGCCTCGTTATGCAGCGCGCGCGCAAGCTGCACGTGAGCGTGATGCTCGAGCGTCGTCGTAATCGCCCGCTCGGCCATGCGAAGCGTCCCATTCGTCGCCATCGGCGCCTGCGCGAGCGGCCTGCCCAGCGCGTCGAGCATGAACCGGTGAGCCTCCGCCGAGATCTCAAAGCCGTCGCGCTCGCACGCGCCACACACGACGCCGCCCGCGGCGCCCGAGAACGCGCGTCAGCCCATCCGCCTCGCCGCAGCGAGCGCAACGCCGTCAACTCGGGAGCAAAGCCCGCCGACGAGCGCCAGCTTGAGCCGGAACGCAAGCGCCGTCGCCAGGCCCGCGGCGCCATCGGAGTCGCGCGCCGCATCCCCTCGCCGCCGTCTCCTGGCCGTCGAGCAGCGCCAGATACCGGCAAAGCAGGTTGTAAGCCGCCGGATTCGCCTCCGAGGAGTCGAGCAGCCGAAGCACCGCGTCGCATCCCCGCGCCGCCGCGGCAAGCGCCGGGCCGGACGAGCGCAGACTCGGGATAGCCATCGACCGTGTGCACGCCCGTGACCGTCGCCAGGTCGCCCCGCCCCTCGTGAAGCACCATGTCGAGCCGGAAGAACGGCTCCAGCCGCCCGCCAAAGCGCGAGCGCGGCTTCCGCGACCCCTTCGCGATCGCACCGATCCGCCCCCGCGCAGCCGTGTAGAGGTGGAGCACCCGGTCCGCCTCTCCGTAGCGAATCGAGCGCAGCACAACGGCCTCCGTCTTGAACGACCCGGGCATGCCCCCATGGTCCCGCCCGCACCGGACGCCGCCGCGTCAAGTTGCGATGCGGATCGGCCACCTCTGGCGCGGGAAAGCCGCATCGGGTTGGCGCGGCCCGGCTTCCGATGCGGATCAGCCACCTCTGGCGCGGGAAAGCCGCATCGGCTGCGTCAGGCGGCGCTCGTGACTGCGTCTCGGATCGCCTCGGCTGTGACGCGCGCCGCCAGCGTCTCGAGCTGGAGGATCTCGAACCGCCCCGCGCTCTCGCCCTCGCCCGCGGCAAGGCAGAACGCCACGTCGCCATCCACGTCGGTGAACACCGGCTCCACCGCCCGCGCGATCCCGGCGCTCGCCGAGCGCGCCACCCTCCCGCACGCCGCCTTGTCGAGAGCCGCGTCGGTCATCACGCACACCAGCGTCGTATTCCTCGCCTCCAGCTCCTCAGGCGTGGGCGCCCGGTCAGCGCGGCGATGAAATCCGCCGTCCGCGGCGCACCCTCGCCCCGAGCCCCCGCGAGCACGCTGCCATCCGCAGCCAGCACATCGCCGAACGGGTTGGCGACCGCAAGCGCCGCAACCTTCAACCCGAAGCCACCGGCCTCGACCGCATATCCAACGCCCGACGGCGTCGCAGCACCCCGGCCCAGCATCTTGCCCGCCGCCGTGCCCGTGCCGGCACCAACCCGCCCGCGCTCCGGCACACCCTCGCGCGCCGCTTCGCAAGCCGCATAGCCCGAATCCGCCGTCGGCCGCGCGGCCGCGTCGCCCTCCGCCAGGTCGTAGGCGATAGCCGCGGGCACGATCGGAACAAGCGCCGCAGGCGTCGGATAGCCAAGGCCATGCTCCTCCAGCCAGCGCATCGCGCCATCGGCCGCCGCCAGGCCGTAGGCGCTCCCGCCGGCGAACATCACCGCCGTCACCCGGTCCGTCCCCGCGAACGGCCCGGCGACATCCGTCTCGCGCGTCCCAGGCCCACCGCCTCGCACGTCCACACCTCCGCGCGTACCGTCGGGGGCGATCACGACGGTGCAACCCGTCCGCCCCACCTCATCCGTCCAATGGCCGATCCGAAAGCCCGCCGGCGGCTCACTCACCCCACTCATTGCTTCACCTTCTTCCGGCGCTTGCGAAGGCGCGTCTGGCACTGCGGGCAAAAGTAGGTCGAGCGGCCACCGACCACGATGCGCTTGATGATCCCACCGCAGCGCGGGCACTCCTGGCCCTCTCGCGTGTGCACGAGGAACTCCTCCTGCATCGAACCCTTCTCCCCTCGAGAGTCCCTGTAGTCGTCGATCGACGATCCACCGTTCGCAAGCCCCAATTCCAGAGCGTCGACGATCCCCTCCACGAGCGCCTCGCAGTGCTCCAGCCGCATCGAACCGGCGGGCGAGAGCGGGTGAAGCGACGCGCGGTGAAGCGCCTCGTCCGCGTAGATATTGCCGATGCCCGCAATGCCCTTCTGGTCGAGCAGAAACGACTTGAGCGGCGCCTGCCGCCCTGCCGCGACCTGCGCGAGATGCAAAGCCGTGAGCTCACCGGAAAGCGGCTCCACACCCAGCCTCGCAGCCAGGTAGGCGTCCTTCTCCACCCCGTCGAGCACAACCCCATGGCCGAACCGCCTCGCGTCCGTGAACCACAGCGCAGAACCGTCATCCAGCTCCATCACCGCCCGCAGGAAGCGAGCGTCCGGCTCCGACTCGTAAAGGCGCGGAGCGCCGAAGCGCGGCGGCTTCTCACCCTCCGGCAGATCGGCGGGAACCAGGAGCAGGTTGCCGGTCATCCGCAGATGCATCACCAGGTGCCGATCGCCCTCCAGCGAAAGGATCAGGTACTTGCCCCGCCGCCCCACGTCCTCGATCACCCGGCCTCGCACGGCCTCCTCGATCCGGCCGGGCGCTTCGGGCCGTGTCCAGCGCTCGTCGAGTACCTGCGCAGACACGATCTTCCGCCCCACGACCGCAGGTTCGAGCTGGCGGCGAATCGTCTCGACTTCGGGCAGCTCGGGCACAGCCCAAGCTTAAGAGCGGCTACTTCGCTCGGGGGTGAGCGCTGAAGTACACCTCTCGGATCCGGTCCGTCGAGAGGTGCGTGTAGAGCTGCGTCGTGGCGACGTCGGCGTGGCCGAGCATCTCCTGAACCGAGCGCAGGTCGCAGCCGCCGGAGAGAAGATGCGTCGCGAAGGTGTGCCTGAGCGTGTGCGGGCTCATCTTCCCTTCGAGCCCCGCGGCCTTCGCGTGGCGCTGGATGATCTTGTAGAGACCCTGGCGCGTCAGCGCTCCGCCTCTGAAGTTCACGAACAACCGCCGTTCCGGGCTGCCACCCACAAGAGCGGGACGTCCATCGCGCAGATACCGGCCGACCGCAGCCGCGGCAGCGCTCCCTAGCGGAACCATGCGCTCCTTCGAGCCCTTGCCGTGCGGGCGCACGAACCCTCGCTTCAAGTCGATGTCGACCAGCTCGAGTCCAACCGCCTCAGACGCGCGCAGTCCACAGCCATACATGAGCTCGAGCAGCGCACGGTCTCGCAGGTCGATCGCATCCGCACCCTTCGCGCTGTCGAGAAGCTTGGTGACCTCCCCGTGACTGAGAACGTTCGGGAGCTTCCGGCTCTTGGAGGGCGGATCGAGGGTGGCCGTGGGATCGGCGTTGATCAACTCTTCGCGGCGAAGGTGGCGATAGAACGAGCGCAGGCAGGCCGTCTTGCGGCTGATCGTCGCGGGGGAGCACGGCGGGCGACCCGGGTCGTCTCCCACCGGCGTGCGCCCGACGGCGAGATCGGAGAGAAATTCGGCGACGTCGGCGCGCTCAACCTCAGTCGCACCGCGATCCCGGTCCGCCAGGAAGATCCCGAACTGAAGGAGATCCGTCCTGTAGGCGTCAAGCGTGTTGCGTGCAAGGCCCCGCTCGAACTCGAGGTAGGCAAGGAAATCGAGCACCAGCGCCTCGAAGCGTGCCTCGACCTTTCGCGAACTTGTGGGCTTGACCGCAACAGCCATGCCGCTCGATTCCACCCGGGGGCGGGCGCCCCTTCCGGTGCAGCGCTTCGTGCGTACTAGCTCTCTGCGTGGTTCCCGACCCCGAGGTTGGCGCGTAGCCACATCAGGCCGAGCACCGAAGTCGCGTCGGCCGACGCCTCGATCGCGCCGTCGAGATCCGCAAGCGGCCACTTCACGATCTCGATCCGCTCTCCCTCGAGACCCTCGTGGTCCTTCGACCTCCTCGAGGCCAGTGGCATGGAAGAGAGTGAACTCCTCGTTCGTAAAGCCGGGGCTCGTCCAGACCCGCTTCACCTCCTGCCATTCCGAGGCTCTCACGCCCACCTCCTCGTCGAGCTCGCGCTTCGCGCAATCGAGACGGGACTCGCCGTCGACATCGAGCTTTCCGGCCGGGATCTCCAGGAGGGCGGGATCCTCGACGGCCTCGCGCGGCTGGCGTACCAGGTACACGACCTCGTCGTCGTGGGCAACGATCCCCACCGCACCCGGGTGGTCCACCACCTCGCGCTCAACCTCGCCATCCGAATGGCGGAAGGTCTCCTTCCGCACGGTCGAGAGCTTGCCTTCGTACACGGTCTCCGAAGAAATCTTCTCCATCCCTTGCTCCTAACCCGCCGTGGCGCCGGCAAGCGCCGCTCCTCCCGCCAAGGCAGCAGCGAAGAACAGTGGATCCTCTGAGAGCGAGCGTCCCATCGTCGTCTGCGGCAGGCCGCTCGCTGCGTACCCATCGAGGTCCACAGCCTCAACCGCAAGGTCGTGGTTGTCCTTCGTCACCTCGATCAGCTCGGCCAGCGCCGCATCAGGCGTGGGAGACCCCTCCTCGGCAAGCGGCCAGCCTGCCGCCGAAAGCTCGGGAACCGGAACGCGTACCGGCCCCAAGAGCAACTCCAGGACGGTTCGCGTGTGGTGAGACAGGCCCCGGTGGCGCGGCCGTGGATCGCCGCTCGACATGCGCGGCACCAAGAGCGTCGGCAGACCGAGCGCAAGCGCGCAATGCGCGCTGTCGAGCGCAGCCATGCCGCCGTTCCCAAGCCGGCTTGCCGAGCCAAGGATCCCCGGGCCGGGTCCGACAACGCAGGCGTCCCACCCCAGGGTTCGCGCCGCTGCGTCGAGGGCCCCGATCACCGAGATCGCGTCACTCTCGCCTCCGTAGGCCGGCCCCGCGGTCACGTGCCCTCCGAGCAACCCGCGCACGCGCAGATCTCCGACGTCCCGCGAGAGTGAGCCCGGCAATGCGCCCCCTCCGGACTGGATATAGCCAACGCGCAGGCCGGGCGAGCGCTCCGCCGCCGCCCAGAGCGCCGGAGCGAGCTGGCCGTGGAGGTGGACCACGGCAACAGGCATCGGCCGGGGTGGCGCCGTATCGCCATCCAACTCAGGCTCCAGCGGATCGACCGGGTGCTGAAGCGACGAGTAGTTGAGCTTCATCACGTGCACGCCCTCAGCACCCCTGCCTTCGAGCCCCCGGGTCAGATTCACGTGCACTACGTCGAAGCCGCCCGACCCGAGCCCGAGGTCGACAGCCTCTACGTTCACGACCACCTCGTCGCCTTCTCGCACGTCGCCCACGAGCGAAGGGTCGGCCCAAGCGCGGCGCCGCTCACCATCGATCTCAACAGTCAGCGGGTCAGAGCAGACAACCACCCCGCGGCGCAGCTTCAGCATCAACTGTCTGGCTCTGCGCTCGCGCGCCGGGCAGCGCCCGCCGCGAGCTCCTCGCAGACGTCGACCATCTCGGTCAGCCGGGCGGCGGCCACGCTCTCGTTCGACGTGTGGTTGGCCTCGGTCCCGTTCGCGAGGAGCAGCGCTTCGTAGCCCTGGAGAATCAGCGCGTTCGCGTCACTGCCACCGCCCGTCGCCACCTCGCTCACCGTATGACCGCACGCCGCGAGCGCCGATCGCGCAACCACGAGCGACTGGCGACTTCGGCGGGATGCGATAGCGGCGGAAGACCTCGATCACGTCGACGTCCACGTCACAGCCGCCCTCGGTGGCAGCCCACGCACACGCGTCCACGATCGCCTGCGTCGCCCTCGCGACCTTCTCCTCGTCGAGGCTCCGGGCCTCGCACACGAGCCGGCACCGGCCAGCCACCACATTCGAGGCCGAGCCGCCCTCGATCACTCCAACGTTCGCCGTCGTCTCCTCGTCAAGGCGTCCAAGCTCCATCCGCCCGATGGCTGCCGCCGCAGCCTCGATCGCGCTGCGCCCCGCCTCGGGCCTGATGCCCGAGTGCGCCTCGATCCCCTCGAAGTCGGCGATGACCCGGTTGTACGTGGGCGCCGCCACGATCACCTCGCCGATCGAGGTCGCGTGATCGAAGACGAAGCCGAACGGCGAGACAAGGGTTGAGACATCAAGTTCGCGTGCGCCACGGAGCCCCTCCTCCTCAGCCACGGTGAAAACGAGCTCCAGCCCAGCCTCGTACGGCCTTTCGACCGCGCGGGCCGCCAGCTCCATCAGGACGACGACCGCGGCCTTGTTGTCGGCGCCGAGGATCGTGTCGCCCGCGCTTCGAAACACACCGTCCACGAGCTCAACCTTGATCGGCTCTGAGTGCGGCACGGTGTCCATGTGGGCGAACAGCGAGATCCATGCCGTCCGTGCGTACCCGGGATGCGGCAGATGAGGTTTCCGGCGCCCGCGTCGGCTCGCTCCTGTGAATCGTCTTCTTCGACCTCCAGGCCTAACCCGCGGAGCTCAGCGGCGATCCAGTCGGCGACCTCGCGCTCGTCCGCGGTCTCGGACGGAATCTCGCAGAGGCGGGTGAAGGTCTCGTTGATGCGCTCAGCCACCGGCGCTCTCCCTGGCGCGCTGGGCTGCCGTATTCCGGCCAATCAGCGGTGAGATCCGCAACACGCGCGCCTCTCGAAGCTCGACGAGCCAGCTGGCCGGTTGATCGAACCGAACCTGACTCTCGCGGCCTGTCATTTGAATCTCCCCAGACACGGCCAGCGTGCCCGTCCCCACACCTTCGATCTCTTCGATCACGAGCTTCCAGGCGGCGAACTGCTCGTCGATCTCGGTCGTCCACTCGCGTATGCCCTCGCGGCCCGCGTATGTGCGTCCGGTCAGGGTCGAGCGAACCTCGAAATCCGGATCAAGCGTCGACTCGTCGAACTCGCGCTCGCCGCGATTCCAGCGGTCGAAAACGTCCCTGACCAACGCAGACTCTGCCTCACTCACGAGGCGTAGGCTATGTCAGGCTTCGCGGTGGACGCGGATGTCGTCGGCCGAGGTTTCCTCGACCGCCGTTTCCTCCGTCGCAGGACCGTCACCCGTGGCCGCGGCGCGGACAGTGGCGGCCCCCACGAAGTCGCGGAAGAGCGGCTCTGGCCGGGTGGGCCGCGAGTTGAACTCGGGGTGGAATTGCGAGGCGATGAAGAATGGGTGGTCGGGCAGCTCGACGATCTCGACGAGGCGATCGTCGGGGGAGGTGCCGCTTGCGACGAGGCCCTCGTCCTCCATGCGGCGCCGAAGCTGGTTGTTCACCTCATAGCGGTGGCGGTGGCGCTTGTAGATGACGGCCTCGCCGTCGAAGATCTCGCGCGCCTTCGTGCCCTCGTGGAGCTTCACCGGATCGGCGCCAAGGCGCATCGTGCCTCCCATGTCAGAGACTTCCTTCTGCTCTGGCAGCAGGTCGACGACGGGGAATGGCGTCTCCGGGTCGAACTCGGTGGAGTTGGCGCCGTCCATGCCGCAAACGTTTCGCGCGAACTCGGCGACCGCGACCTGCATGCCAAGGCAGATCCCAAGCAACGGAATTTCGTTCTCCCGCGCGATCTGGGTGGCGCGAATCTTGCCCTCCACCCCGCGCTCTCCGAAACCTCCGGGAATCAGGATGCCGTCGGCCCATTCGGCGAGATTTGCGTCTTCGAGCTCCTCCGAGCTCACGAACTTGACCTCGACGTTCACGCCGTGCTGCGATACCCCCGTGGTCGAGCGCCTCGACCACCGACTTGTAGGCGTCCTCGAGCGAGGTGTACTTGCCGACGAGGGCGATCTTCACCGTGCCCTCGCGGGCATCGGCCTTGCGGACGAGCGCCTCCCACTCGGCGAGCTCGGCGAGCGGGCGCTTCCATTCCGAAGTGGTCGAGGACCAGATCGTCGGCGCCCTCAGCCCGTAGGACGAGAGGCACCTTGTAGATGTTGTCGACGTCGCGCGCCGAGAGCACCGCGTCCTCGTGAACCGAGCCGAAGAGCGCGATCTTCTTGCGGATGTCGCGGTCGAGGCCCTTCTCCGAGCGGCAGACGATCGCGTGCGGCTGGATGCCGATGCGGCGCAGCTCGTTGACCGAGTGCTGTGTGGGCTTGGTCTTCAGCTCGCCCGCGTGGCCGATCCAGGGCACGAGCGTCAGGTGCATGAACATGCACCGCTTCGGCCCGAGCTCCGAGTAGAGCTGGCGGATCGCCTCGAGGAATGGCAGCGACTCGATGTCGCCGACCGTGCCGCCGATCTCGGTGAGGACGAAGTCGACCGACTGCGACTCGGCGACGACACGGATCTTCTGCTTGATCTCGTCCGTGACGTGCGGGATCACCTGGACGGTCGCGCCGAGGTAGTCGCCGCGGCGCTCGCGGCGGATGACCGAGTTGTAGACGGCGCCTGCGGTGACGTTCGAAGCGCGGGAGGTGTTCTCGTCGGTGAAGCGCTCGTAGTGGCCGAGGTCGAGGTCGGTCTCAGCCCCATCCTCGGTCACGAACACCTCGCCGTGCTGGAACGGGCTCATCGTTCCCGGGTCGACGTTGATGTACGGATCGAACTTCTGAAGGGCGACGCGGAAGCCGCGTGACACGAGCAGGCGGCCGATCGAAGCGGCCGCGATGCCCTTCCCCAGCGAGGAGACGACTCCGCCGGTGACGAAGATGAAGCGCGTCTCGCCCGGCTTCACTTGGTCTGGGAACGGAGGAAAATCAAGGACGCGGGCGAGTGTAGACGTCCGAGGGGCGGAAGAAACACTTAGGTTTCCGGAGTTTGCGGTCTACCCAACTCATCGAGCCACCTCAGCGGCCCCACGGCTTGGATGGTTGCCGAAATCGAGCGGAATTCGCCGTATACGGTTAGGGCCGCGACAAGCCCGAGGGCGATCAGGCGTCCGATGTCGCCCAGCGTCTCGATCATCGCAACCCCCGCAAGGGCGCCGATCAGGTTCGAGCCCGTATCGCCCAGCATTGCCCGTTCGCGCAGCGTGAACCACGCGACGACCAGGACGGGGCCAACGAATACCCCGGTCAGTTCAACGGGATCGAGAGTCCAGGCGCCTATGCAAAGGCCGGCCAGGAGCGCCACAAAGACCTTCTCCGCCCGGCCCGGCCGGAGGTCGAGGAGGTTGAAGAAGTTCGTCGCAAGCAGCAAGAGCAGGAGGTCGGCGACGTAGTCGAGACCCTCGCGCCCCAGCCCCGAGGTTGCGTACGCCGCAAGCGCAAGCGCGCCCACAGCCTTGATCGCTCCGGTCGAAAAGCCTCCACCCATGACGGATTTCGCATGCCCCCTCCACCCGCGCGCGGTGTCGGCGGCAGCTCCACGCCCCAGCGCATCGTCGAGGAGGCCGAGCATCGCGACGCCGATCACATAGACGGCCCAGCGCCTCATCTCGGGATCGAGCACGTTCAGGTCTGCTCGATCGTCGAGGACGGCCAGCGGGGCGAGCGCCAAGAGCGAACAGGAGATGAGGACGGCCCCGGCAGGAAAGGCGACGTCGGTATCGCGAAAATTCTTGCGGACGAGCCCGGAATGCGCCATGTCCGCGATCCAAGGCCCCGCCAGGACGGCCGCGACGACAACCGAGAGCACCAGGCCTGAGAGCATCAGCCTCCGCCATGCCCCTGGGCGCCGTCGACAAGGTCGGGCAATAAGCCGTCGGCGGTTTCCTTGACGCCAAAGTTGCCATCGGCTCCCGCGAGCGCGAGCACCAATGCCACTCGCCCCGGGAACTGCTCGACGTTGTCCACGGTCGGCAGCTGTTGTTGAGTGAAGAACTCGACCGACGACGATTGGGCGTCTTCGCGCTCGCCGCCAACAACGCGGGCCCCTGAGCGCTTCATGCCCTCGATCAGCCCCTCCTCCAGAGTCTTGATGTCGCTCATCTCGCGCGGCGAGAGGCCCACCGGGGCCTGGCGGACGATCACGACGCCGGTGATGCCCTGCGGGTTGCCCGAGAATCCGCTGAGAAGAGCATTACGGCCGACGTTGAGTTCGGGACCGCGGCCGACCAGCGCTCGTCCCGCGACCGTCGCCGCGTCACGGAGCGCGTCATCGGTGGTCTGAAAGCGAGCCGAGTCCGACAGGAAGTCGTCGATCAGCGCATCGGTATCCGGGGGCTCGCGAACGCTCGCGACCTCGCCGAGATCTGCGCCCGAGCCGTCGAGTGCTTCGGAGACGTCGTCTTCCAGTGTGCCCGTTTCGACGTCCCCGAGGGTGATCAGGGCGATCGACCGGGAGTTGAGGCGATTGCCAACGATCGCCGGATAGACCTGCTGGTCGAACGAGCGCAGTGCCTCGTTCTCGTCTTTCAGGTCGGAGTTCTCAGCCTGCGCCCGGTCGAGGTCCTGCGCCAGATCGTTCTTCAGCTTTTCCGCGGTGCCCGAGATGACATCGCTGCCGAGCGCTGCGCCGATCAGGATGCCTACCGCCAGGGCGACAAAGACCGCTGCGAGCGAGGCTGCGTGGTAGCGAGACGAGTAACCCATGGTTCTAAAGGCCGAACAGCACCTGGATCTTGAGCCAGATCAGGTCGGCAAGCTCCCGAAGCGGCGCTGAGATCAACACCACGATGACCGTCAGGATCATGGCAACCGTGAAGAACACGACCATCAACCCGTTGGAAACGCCCGGGTTGTAGAGCTGGCTGACGCCCTTGGCGTCGATCAGGATCTCGCCGATCCGAAGGCGAGTGAGGAACGTCGAGGACATCCCGGCACGGTTCTTGTCGAGGAATTCGAGCAGGTTGAAGTGAGCGCCCACGGAGACGATCAGCTCGGCGCCGTTCTCGTAGGCGAGGAGCATCGCCACGTCTTGGCTGGTGCCGATCGCGGGCGCAACGAGGTGCTCGACGCCGATCGCGTCCAGGCGCTCGGAACCGGGCGCACGGCCGTCTCGGTAAGCGTGGACGATGATCTCCGCTCCGCACTGAAGGGCCGCGTCGGTCGCCGAGTCCATATCGCCGAGGATCACGTCTGGCTGGAGGCCCTCGTCGAGGATCGCGTCCGCTCCCCCGTCGACTCCCACGAGGATCGGCCTCATGTCGTGAATGTAGGCGCGAAGCGTCCGCAGATCGGAGCGGTGCGTGGTGCCCCTCACGACGATCAGGACGTGGCGGCCGAAGAAGCTCGTTCGCGTCCTGGGCAGGTCGATCTCGCCGGCCAGGAGCTCACCTTCCTCGGCCACGTGCTCAGCCGTGTTCTGCGCGAAGTCCCGGATGGCCTCATCGATGCGCTCGCGCTGCCGTGCGTGGCGCGCCTCCAGCTCGGCCAGGCGAAGCACGGAGCCGCGGGCGATGACCTCGTCGCCGCGCCTCACCTCGCCGCCCACGAGCTTCAGCTCCTCGCCGTCCTTCAACTCGTCGAACAGATTCGATTCCGGAACGTCGATCAGGCGTACACCGGCGCGGACGAGCTCCAGCGGACCGGAGTTCGGGTAGCGGTCGGTTGACGAGGCGGACGTGTTCACGACCGCCCTGACCCCGGTGGCGACCAGATCCTCCGCGGCGATGCGGTCGAGGTTCTCGTGCGCGATCACCGCGATGTCTTCAGGGCGCAGGCGCTTGACCAGCTCCTTGGTCTTTCGCCCAAGTCGAGCCCTGCCGGTTAGCGGTGCAAGCGGAAGCTCGCTCGCAGGCTCACCGCGCAACAGCGCGCGAGCGCGGGTTCTTAGCGTCAACCGGGCCATCCCTGCCTTCCGATTATGCGCGAGCCCGCTCGCGGCTGCGGAGTGAGCGGCGGACCTGGGAGTCAGGCGGCCAGAAGCTCCCGCGCATGATCAGTCGCTGCCTTGTCCCCCTCGTCAGACCCGAGCATGCGGACGATTTCGCCCACCAGGTCGTCGCCGGCGACCGCCTCGACCGATGCTGTGGTGACGCCCTCCTCGACACGTTTCGAGATCCGGAAGTGGGCAGAGGCCAGCGACGCGACCTGCGGGAGGTGCGTAATGCAGAGCACCTGGGCGTCCTCGGAGAGCGCGCGCAACCGCTCGCCGACAGCGCGCGCCGTCGTGCCGCCAACACCGGCGTCGATCTCGTCGAAGACCATGGTCGAGCCGCCGCCACCGCCCGAAAGGCCGGACAGGGCGAGCATGATTCGCGAAAGCTCGCCGCCTGACGCTGCGTCTTTAAGCGGCGATACCGGCATACCCGGGTTGGTGGCGACCTTGAGCTCAACCGACTCGGCGCCGCTTGCCGTGAAGCCGTCGCCGTCCGCCGAAGCGTCGAGCGACACCTCGAGGCGGGCGCCGTCCATCGAGAGCCCTGCGAGCGCCTCGGCGACAGCGGACTCGAGCCGTGGCGCCGCTTGCTCACGCGACCGTGTGAGCTTTGCGGCCAGGCCTGCGCGTTCAGCCTTCGCCTCCTCGACCTGGCGGCCGAGCTCGCCCTCAAGCTCCTCGGCGCGCGTCAGCCGGTCGATCTCCTCGCGGCAACGATCGGCGTGAGCCAGGACCGCCTCGACTGAGCCGCCGTGCTTTCGCTGAAGGCGGTCGATCGCGGCGAGACGCTCCTCCACCGCTTCGAGGCGGCCGGGCTCAGCATCGATGCCCTCCGCGTAAGAGCGAAGCTCGCTGGCGATGTCCGACAGCTCCAGGGCTGCCGCGCCTACCCGCTCGCCCAACGCATCGAGCGCCGGGTCGACACCGGCCGCGTTACCGATGGCGCCCTCGGCACCCGCAAGCGCACCGGCTGCGCCCATGCCTTCGTCATCGTCGCCGGAGATCGCCGCGAGGCCGGCCGCGGCGGCCTCGCGCAGGCCCTCGGCGTGCCGGAGGCGCTCCCGCTCAGTGGCCAGCTCGCCGAGCTCGTCGGGGTCGGGGCCCGCCGCTTCGATCTCGTCGAGCTCGAAGCGCATCAGGTCCAGGTCGCGCTCGCGCGTGCCTTCACGCTCGTGGAGGTCGGCGAGCTCGCGCTCGGCGTCGCGTACCGCCCGGTGTGCTGCGCGGTAGCTCTCGCGAAGGGCGAGGTGCTCCGCGCCGGCAAAGCCGTCGAGCACGTCCAGCTGGGCGGACGACAGCGTCAGGCGACGGTGCTCGTGCTGGCCGTAGAAGGCGAGGAGGCGGGCGCCGAGCAGCTTGAGGTCTGAGACGTTCGCCGAGCGGCTCTGCACATAGGCGCTGGTGCGGCCTGACGTCGAGACGCGGCGCGCAATCACAAGCTCCGAGGTGTCCTCGGGCAGGCGCTCGGCCAACTCCGCCAGCTCAGGGTCGTCGAAGAAGGCCGGCCGGAATCTCGAAGACGCCCTCGACGTATGCCTCCGCTGCACCAGGCCTCACGACCTGCGCGCGGGCCCGGCCTCCCATCAGAAGATCCAGCGAGTGCGCGAGCACGGTCTTGCCCGCGCCGGTCTCGCCCGTGATCGCGTTCAGGCCCGGACCCAGCCGGAGCTCCGCCCGCTCGATCAAGAGCAGGTTCTCGATTCTGAGCTCGAGGAGCATCCGCTCAAGGAATAGCGGTCAGGCCCGACGGATTCGCCCCGCACGGGGACGATGCCAACGCCTGGGCACAGTCCCTCAGCGCGCCTCAGCGGGCGAGGCGGCCGAACTTCTCGCCGATGCGGCGATAGAAGTTGCCCCCGGGCATCTGGGCGAGCCGTCCCACGTTGTTTCGGAAGCTGATCTCGACCTCGTCGCCAGAAGCCAGCTCGGCGACGTGCTCGCCGTCGATCACGAGGTCGACGGGCTCGCGGCCCGCGGCGTTGTGGAGCTTCATGACGTCGCCGGGAGCGGCTACGAGCGGTCGGCTGTGAGCGTGTGGGGCGCGATGAAGCTGACGACGTACCCCTCCACGCCCCAGGCCAGGATCGGCCCGTTGTTTGCGAGGTTGTAGCCGGTCGACCCGGCAGGGGTTGCGGCCACGAGGCCATCGCAGCGAACATGTCCGACCTCCTGCCCACCGAGGCTGAATGTGAGCTCTGCGACTCGCCCGTGAGGTCGGCGGTGGAAAGAAACGTCGTTGAGCGCGAGCGGGCCATCGTCAACCTGGAGCGCCGGCAGCGACATGACCTCGAAGTCACCGGCGAACGCCCGCTCCAGGCCGTCACGGGCGTGCTCCGGGTCAGCGGCGGCGAGGAATCCGACGGTGCCGTAGTTCATGCCGAAGACCGGGACCTCGGTTCGGGCGTAGTGGCGAAGCGCCTTGAGGATGGTTCCGTCGCCGCCGAGAACGATGCAGGCGTCGGGATCCCCGCCCAGCTCCTCGAGAGAACCGATACCACCAGCCGCCTGACCGTGTTTGACGCGCTCAGCCTGACTGGCGATGAGCCTGACGCCCACCGCGCCCGCGAGCTCTACGGCCATCGCGACCGCCTCGCTCGTCTGCTCAGGCTGGGTATGCGTGAGCAGCGCGACCGTCTCAACGCGATCGGGGCCCGGAGCGCGGCCGGTCATGGCTCGATCCCCTTGGCGGCGGCAGCGATGCCCGATGCGTCGAGCCCGGATCCGCTTCGCGTCGCGCGGAGAAAGGTCTCGCGGTTGCCCTTCGGGCCGGGCAGCTCCGAAGAGGCAAAGCCCTGGATGGCCAGACCCAGCTCGGCTGCGGCGGTCGCGACCATCATGAGCGCCTCGCGCCGGTCGGCAGCGTCCCGCACGACTCCAGCCTTCACGCGCGCCCGCCCAAGTTCGAACTGCGGCTTGACCATCGCGAGCAGGACGTGCCATCCGCGCTCAGCGTGCCGGCCACCGCGGGCATCACCTTGACGAGCGAGATGAACGAGACGTCGATCGTCGCGAGATGCAGGCGTGTACGGAAGCTGGCCCGGCCCGAGCTCGCGCGCATTGACGCGCTCCATGACGTGGACGCGGTCGTCGTTGCGAAGGGTCCAGTCGAGCTGCCCATGGGAGACGTCGAGGGCGATCACGCGCTCAGCGCCGCGCTTGAGCAGGCAGTCCGTAAAGCCACCGGTCGATGCCCCGGCGTCGAGACAGCTGAGCCCGGTGACGTCGAGCCCGAGCGTGTCGAGGGCGTTCGCGAGCTTGATCCCGCCGCGCGAGACGAAGGTGCGCCCCTCGGTCACGGTCAGCTCTGCCTCGGGCTCGATCAGCTCACTGGGCTTGGCAACGCGCATGCCTCCGGTGCCGATCAGGACCCTGCCGGCACGAATCGCCTCGGCCGCGCGGGCGCGCGAGCGGGTCGAGGCCACGCTCGGCGATCACGATGTCGGCGCGCTTCGTGGCCACCGCGGAGAAAGTACCGGTCGGAACGAAGTCAATGGTCGTCTCGTCAGTGTGACCGGGCCTCACACATGCATCGCACATACGTTCGTATCGTGGCCGGCGAGATGACCACCTTCCGCAGCATTCCCCTCTGGATCCACGCAGGCCTCGAAACCTTCGCCGCTCCCGCGATCATGGCCGCCCCATTCCTTCTTCGGATTCGGCGAGGCTGCGACTCGATCATCTGCGTCATCACCGGCGCGCTCCTCCTGGGTCTCGCGACTCCAGATTCCAGGCCCGCAGCGCTCCGTCCCGCTCTCCACCCACGCGGGCTTCGACTATGCGCTCGCGACTTCGCCATGGCTGGCGGCGTCGCGATCGGCATCAGTCACCGGCGCCTGGGGACGCATCGATCTTTTTGGTCGGCATAGGCGTCGCATTGGTAGCGCTGACCGCTTCAACGCGGTTCAGCTCACCCCGCGGAGCCTGAGTACCGCCGACCTACCTCCAAAAACACATATCTCTCCTCCCTGTACCCAGTAACGGCCCCGCTTCGGCGGGGTCGTTGCTTTTGGCCCGCCCTACTCCCTAGACCGGCGCCATCGGAGATCGCGCTCGCCGCCTATAGAACCCGCTCGCAGTCCTTGGCGATCGTGTTGGTAGCCGCCGCTCTCGACCTCACGGCTTCGTGCCCCGGGGCCACAGCTGACGGTGTTCTCGCCGAGCCCCGGAACAAGTCGGTCGTTCCCGTTCACCCCTCAAGACTGTCATCTCCGCTGCCACCGACGAGGACGTCCGCTTCTCCGCCGAAGAGCATGCCGTCTCCACCCATCCCGCAGGCGAGGTCACGACCGTAAGAGGAGACCGTCGCCTACCGGGACGCTTCGTCGCGAGCGCCGAGCGCGCTCAGCACGCGCTCGCATACCGCCTCGCCGGTGAGCCCGACCTCCTCGTGGAGAAGCGCCGGCTTGCCGTGCGTGACGTAGCGGTCCGGCAGGCCGACCCGGATCACCCGGGCGCGCTCCTCGCCGGCACCGTGCGAGTCCTCGAGGTGCTCGAGCACCCTGAACCGAAGCCGTCCGGCGACGACGTTGTCCTCGATGGTCACGAGGAGTTCGTGGTCCGCCGCGAGCTGGTTGCACGAGCTCCGTGTCGAGCGGCTTGGCGAAGCGCGCGTCGGCGACGGTGGCGCTGATCCCGTGCTCGGCAAGCTCGTTCGCGGCGTCGAGCGCGATCTTCACGCCGAAGCCGTAACCGAGGAGCGCGACGCGCTCGCCGCGGCGGAGGGTCTCCCCCGTGCCGATCGGAATCGCCTCGCCCGCGTCGGGAAGCGGCACGCCGATCGCAGAGCCACGCGGGTACCGGACCGCCGCGGGACCCTCATGGTCGAGACATGTGCGAAGCATGTGGACGAGTTGCGACTCGTCGCGCGGGCGCCATCACCACGACGTTCGGCAGGCAGCGGAAGTAGGAGATGTCGAAGGCGCCGTGGTGTGTCGGGCCGTCGTCGCCGACGAGTCCGGCGCGATCCATCGCGAACGTCACATCCAGCTCCTGGAGGCAGACGTCGTGGACGATCTGATCGTAGGCGCGCTGAAGGAAGGTCGAGTAGATCGCGCATACCGGCTTAGCGCCCTGGAGAGCCATGCCCGAGGCCAGGAGCACGGCGTCCTGCTCGGCGATACCGACGTCGTAGTACTGATCGGGCAGCTCGTCGGCAAGCTTTTGAAGCCCAGTGCCTCCCGCCATCGCGGCAGTGATGCCGATGACGCGTCTGGTCGCGCTGTGCCTCGGCGACGAGCGCGTCGGCGAAGACCTGCGTGTACTGCGGGCGGCAGTGACGGGCGCGGGCGGCGCGTCCTCGGTCTCCTGCGGCGCTTCCTTGCCGTCCTCCATCGGCGGGCGGCCAAGCGGCGTCTTCGCGCTTCTTCGGCGCAGGCTTGCCGTCGACGATCGAGCCGGGCTTTGCGGCGTGCCACTGCTCCATCCCCTCGAGCCCGCCATCCTCGGCCGGCGCGAAACCCTTGCCCTTGACGGTCTGGACGTGGACGACGACGGGACGGTCGGCGTCGAGCGCTTCCGAGAGCGCACGGCGGAGCGCGGGGACATCGTGGCCGTCGACGACGCCCACGTAGGCGAGGTCGAGCTCCTCGAAAAGGAGCCCCGGCGCCCAGTACGCCTTGAGGGCGGCCTTGATCTCGGGGCCAAGGCGCTCGATGCGCTGGCCGAGCCCCCACGGTAGGCGGGTGAGGCGCGATTCCACGTCCTGCGCGAGCGTGGTAGAGGCGGCGGTTCAGGCGGATCGAGTTGAAGTAGCGCGAGAGCGCGCCGACGTTTGGCGAGATCGACATGCCGTTGTCGTTCAGGACGATCACGATCGGTGTCTGAAGGCCGCCCGCGTTGTGAAGCGCCTCGAAGGCAACGCCCCCGGTCAGCGCGCCGTCGCCGATGACCGCGACGACCTTGCCGTCCTCGCCGATGCCCTTGCGCATCGCCTCTTTCAGGCCGACCGCATAGCCGATCGAGGTCGAGGCATGGCCCGCGCCCATGATGTCGTGCTCGGACTCGGGGATCGAGCAGAACGGGCGCGAGACCGTCGTACTGGCGGATCGTCGGGCAGGCGGTCGCGCCGGCCGGTGAGGATCTTGTGCGGGTAGGCCTGGTGGCCGACGTCCCAGAGAATCTTGTCGCGTCGGCGAGTCGCACAGGGCGTGAAGCACTGTCGCCAGCTCGCACGTGCCGAGGTTGGCGCCGAAGTGGCCGCCGATCTCGCCGATCGTGTCGATGATCTCCTCGCGGACCTCCTGGGCGACCTGCGTGAGCTAGCTCGTCGCCGAGGCGCGAGAGGTCGGCGGGCCCGTCGATCGCATCGAGGAGGCGTGTTTGCTTGGTGTCTGGGCGGTCGGCTCATGTCTGGCGGGTGTGGATGAAGTCGGTGATCAGCTCGAGGTCAGCTGGTGTCGCCGTCGATCTCGCCGAGAGCGGCATCGTGGCTTCCGGTGAGACTCCGCCGCGAGCTCTCGCGCTCGCTCGAGCCCGAAGAGGGATACGTAGGTGAGCTTTCCGTGTCGCTCGTCAGATCCATGTGGCTTTCCGAGTTCGGCGTCCGAGCCGGTCACGTCGAGAATGTCGTCGACGATCTGGAAGAGGACGCCGAGTTCCTCTGCATAACGTCGATACGGAATTGTGGCAGCCTCGGACGTGCCCGCGAGGATGAAGCGGCACGAGGACGCTTGCGCGCGATCAGCCGGCCCGTCTTGAGTGCCGTGGAGCACCCGCAGCCCGTCGGCGTCGACATCCTCTCCCTGCGTGACGTCGATGTACTGGCCGCCGACCATGCCGCCCACGCCGGTTGCGACGGCGAGACATCGAAGCGCGTCGACCACGTCGCTGCGGCTCGCCCTCCTGCTCGGACAAGAAGAGGTTGATCGCCTCGGCAAAGAGGCCGTCGCCCGCCAGGATCGCAACGTCCTCGCCGTACTTGACGTGCGATGTCGGCCTGCCGCGCCGCAGATCGTCGTCGTCCATCGCCGGAAGGTCGTCGTGGATCAGCGAATAGGTGTGGATCAGCTCGATCGCGGCGGCTGCCGGCAGCACGTTGGCTGGGCTCGAGCTCCGGCGGAACGTGCGGTCGCGAGGCAAAGCACAGGCCGGACGCGCTTGCCGCCGGCAAGCAGCGAATAGCGCATCGCGGCTCTCGAGTCCGGCGGTAGCGGCTGCGTCGCCGAACGTCAGTCCCTCCAGATACTCGTCAACGAGCTGGCGCAGCCCGTCGGGATAGGCACCCATGCTCAGTCCTGGTCGGAGGCTGCTTCGCGCAGGGCTCGCTCGATGTCGTTGGCAGCTTCGCCCACGAGGTCTGCCGCTTCGCGCGCCAGCTCTTCGGCGCGCTCGTCGGACAGTTCATCGCTTCCCAGCTCCGACGGCGATCTCGTTGAGCCGCTGCGGTCGTGTTCGCCAGGTCGCTCATCCGCCGACCCCCGCCTGGCTTGCGCCGCCGCGCCGAGGATGCCGTTGACGAAACCCGGGGCGTCGGCGCCGCAGAACTCCTGCGCCAGGCCACCGCCTCGTCGATCGCAACCTCAGCCGGAACCAGCTCAGAGTGATGGAGCTCGTACAGGCCGCGACGCGCAGGATCGAGCGATCGAGCGGCGCGATGCGGTCAATGGTCCAACCGCTGCGAAAGGCTCCGCGATCTCGTCGTCGAGAGCCTCGATCCGGGAGTCGACAGCGCCTTCCGCCAGCTCGCGCGTGAACGGCTTCGCCTTATCGAGCAGGCTCGCCGAGGGAACGATCGGTCACGTCGCGCTGGTAGAGCGCGAAGACGGCGTCGCGGCGTTGATCTGATCGGCGCACCGCTCAAGCGTACGCTGCGGAGCGGCGCGACGCTAGGCGCGGGAGACGTACTCGCCCGAGCGCGTATCGACGCGGACAACTTCGCCCTCGTCGATGAAGAGCGGCACCTGGATCTCGACGCCGGTCTCGAGCGTCGCGGGCTTTGAGCCGCCGCCCGAGGCCGTGTCGCCCTTGAGGCCCGGGTCAGTCCTGGCGACGGCGAGGTCGACGGCGCTGGCGACCTGGACTCCGGTCGGCTTCTCGTCGACGTAGAGGACCTCGACCGTGTCGTTTGGCCGGACCCACTTCATGTCATCGCCTGCGGCATCTCGCGGAATCTCGGTCTGCTCGTAGTTCTCGATATCCATGAAGACAGCCATCTCGCCCGAGTCGTAGAGAAACTGCATGCGCCGCGTCTCGGTGCGCACGGGGCGAAACTTCTCGCCGGCGCGGAAAGTCTTGTCGACTACGCCACCATCGGAGGCGCGGCGGAGCTTCGTGCGAACGAACGCGCCGCCCTTGCCCGGCTTCACATGCTGGAAGTCCATGATCCGGTAGATCTGGCCATCCACCTCGATATGGGCACCGTTCTTGAACTGATTCGTCGAGATCACGGGGCGCCGAGGGTAGCGCGGGCGGCGCTAGCGCACCATGGCCCGCGAGCGGGACGGTAGCGTCGGCGCGGGCTTGGCGTGAGCGCTCGCAGCTGGCCCAGGCGGTACGCTTGATCCGCATGAGGGAGGCAGTTTCGAGGCTTTCGCCGGCGGTTCGCCGGCAGTTTGGCTTCGCCGCGTTGGCGGTGGTGGTCGCCCTCGGGCTCCTCGCAGCCCGGGGTGATTCGACCGTCGACAAGGCGTCCGCCGGGCTCGTCGTTCCCTGCCTCACCATTCCCAACGTACCGGCGCCCGACCCCGTCGGGTCCGAGACAGGGCCTGGGGACCCGAAGCAAAAGGTCTTCTTCACCGGCAACAACTGGGACGGGACCGCTGATGTCATCGCGACGAACGGGCCTCACCGCTTCAAACGGGTGGCTCGGCTCAACATCGTTCCCGACTACGAGGAGCGCATCGCCGAGATCTGCTCGAACCCGGTCGACCTCGGGTACTTCGTCGCGATCCGTGAGCTGATTGGCGAGGGCAACGATCAGCTCGTCGATGACCTTTACTCGACGCCTGACGGCAAGCTCCTCGTGGTGTCGCGCCCGAGCTTCCGCGACGTGGTCGCGATCCACCTCACCGGCCCGGACACGGGCGATATTGCGTGGCGCTTCCAGGTCGACGGGCAGCGCTCCGACCACATGGCTCTTTCTCCAAACGGCAAGCAGGTCGCCGTCTCGGCATCCACCGCAAACGTCGTCCACCTGCTCAACACCAAAACGGGTATCGAAGAGGGCACGTTCGAATCCGGCGACTCTCCGCACGAGAACAACTACTCGGCCGACGGCAAGCGGATCTACCACGCCTCGATCGGCCTCGTCTACACCCCCGGCGACGACGCGGCGATGGACACGAACACCAACAAGGGCGATCGCTACTTCCAGGTTGTGAACGCGAAAACGCAGGAGATCATCTCCCGCGTCGACATGGGCGACAAGCTCGAAGAAGCCGGCTATCCGAACATGTCGTCAGCGGTCCGCCCGATGGCGATTTCGAAGAACGAGCGCAAGGCCTACCTTCAGGTCTCGTTCTTCCACGGAGTCGTGACCTACAACATCCGCAAAGAGAAGGTGCTGAACGTCATGCGCCTTCCCAACCTGGTGCCGAACGTGCCGCGTGAGCAGTACCTGCTCGACTCGGCCCACCACGGAATCGCTCTGTCGGGCAACGACAAGCGCCTCTGCATCGCCGGCACGATGTCCGACTACGCGACGGTCATCCGCGCCAAGCAGGCCCGCCGGAAGGACTCGCTCGACCCCAAGCTCTTGAAGTACGGGACCAAGCCCTACTGGTCGACGACGAGCGCCAACGGCAAGAACTGTTACGTCTCCTGGAGCGGTACCGACTCGATGTCGGTCATCTCCTATAGGAAGGGCAAGGAGATCAAGCACATCGAGGTGGGCGACCACCCGCAGCGGATCCGCAACGGCGTCGTTCGCAAGAGCTTCCTCGCCGCCAACGCGCTCCACTAGCGCGCCCCCTGCCACGATTGGAGCGTGCCCTCGCTCCGCCGCGCCACCCACGCCCCGCGTGTGAACCCGACCATGCGCGACGCCGAGACGGTAACGCCCCTCGAGCTCTTCTTCGACCTCGTTTTCGTCCTCGCAATCACCCAGTGCACGCAGCTTATGGCGAACGACCCGTCGTGGGAGGGAATCGCGAGGGGCCTGCTGGTACTCGCCGTTCTCTGGTGGGCATGGGTCGGATACGCATGGCTGACGAGCGTGGTGAACCCAGAGGAGGGAGCCGTGAGGATCGTGATCTTTGCCGCCATGGCCGCGCTCCTCGTCGCCTCGATCTGCGTTCCAGATGCGTTCGGCGACCTCGGCGCTCACATTCGCCGTCGCCTACGGCTTCGTGCGGGCGGCGCAGATCGCGCTGTTCTGGATCTCCAGCCGCGACGATCCCGGCCTCCGCAGGTCAGTTGCCGGCCTCGCTGTCTCGTCGGGGATCGGCGTGGGCCTGCTCGTGTTCGCGTCCGCGCTCGACGGTGCTGCGCAGGGTGGTGTCTGGGCCCTGGCAATCGTGCTTGACATCAGCGGCCCCTACTTCTTCGGGTCCGAGGGCTGGAAGCTGGTCCCAGAGCACTTCGCCGAGCGCCACGGCCTGATCGTTCTGATCGCGCTGGGCGAGTCGATCGTCGCGATCGGCGCCGGGGTGACCGGAGGAGTCACGGCCGGAGTCGTCACCGCAGCCGTTCTCGGCATCGCGCTGGCGGCGATGATGTGGTGGGCCTACTTCGACGTCGTCGCCCTCGTTGCGACTCGGCGCCTCGCGCAGATCACCGACAGGCGCACGCTCAACGAAACTGCCCGCGACTCTTACTCGTACCTCCACTTCCCGATGGTCGCGGGGATCGTCCTCGTTGCGCTGGGCCTCAAGAAGACGATCGGGCACATCGGCGAACCACTCGAGGCTCCACCGGCTGCTGCTCTGATTGGGGGCTTCAGCATGTATCTCCTTGCCCACGTCGCCTTCCGCTTTCGCAATATCCACTCGGTCAACCGCCGTCGCCTGTTCGTCGGCATCGCGTTGCTCGGGCTGATCCCGATCGCCACCGAGATCGACGCGCTGGTGACCCTTGCGATCGTCACCCTGGTCTCCTGCCTCCTCATCGCATACGAGGCCATTCGCTTTGCCGAGCACCGCGACAAGATCCGCCACGACCTCACCGCGGACACCAGCTGACCGACCGTGCGCTCGTTCACCTGTGGAAACTGCGGTCAGCTTGTGTTCTTCGAGAACACGGCGTGCCTCCATTGCGAGGCGCGCCTGGGGTTTCGCTGGAACGATCGCGAGCTCTTGACGCTGGAGCCGGCCGGCGGCAGGCTTCGCCCGCTCCACGCCGACGAGAGCTCGCCGTTTTTGACGCGCTGCGCGAACACCAAGATCGCGGCATGCAACGGGCTCGTCGAGGCTGACGGCGACCTCTGTTTCTCCTGCGTGCTCACGAGGACCCGCCCGAGCGACGACGACCTCGTGGGCCTCGATGAGTTCCGCACCGCCGAGGCCGCGAAGCGGCGGCTTGTCTTCGAGCTCGGCGAGCTCGGCCTTCCGATCCAGGCGAAGGCCACCGCATGGGGCGACTACGGACTTGCGTTCGACCTCCTGTCGAACCGCAACGGTCCGGTCATGACGGGACACGCCGACGGCGTCATCACCATCGACCTCACAGAATCCGACGACGCCCGCCGCGAAGCGCGCCGCCTCCAACTGAGCGAGCCGTACCGGACGATGCTTGGTCACCTCCGCCATGAGGTCGGGCACTACTACTGGACGGTCCTGGCCGAGCCAAGCCCACAGCTCGAAGAAGCGCGGGCGATCTTCGGCGACGAGCGCGAGGACTACCAGGCGGCGCTCGACCGCCATTACGAGGAAGGCCCGCCGCCAGCATGGAGCGAACAGTTCGTGAGCGCCTACGCGACGATGCACCCCTCCGAGGACTGGGCCGAGACGTTCGCCCACTACCTCCACATCCGCGACACGCTTCAGACCGCGTCCGCGTACCGCCTTCGGGTCGAAGGCGAAGGCCGAGTCGACCCACAGTCCGCATCGTTCGACGACGTCCTGGAAGCGTGGCTTCCCCTCACATATGCGCTCAACGCAGTCAACCGCAGCATGGGGCGCGACGACCTATACCCGTTCGTCCTTTCCGAGCCGGTCACGAAGAAGCTCGGCTTCGTCCACGATCTGGTCACCGGCTAACGAGGCGAACGCAGCATGGAAGTCGCGCCCCGGCTGATCGACGTCCGAGTGCCAGAGTCGGCGCGCGGGGTGGTTCTCGTTCTCCACGGCGGCGCCAGCCGCGGCGAGAGAATGGTGAGTCCAGCCCAGCTCTCCGTTCTCAGGATGATTCCGATTGCCCGCCGCATTGCGCGGGCCGGGCGCGGGGAGCTCGCGGTGATTCGCCTGCTCAACTCCCGCCGCGGCTGGGACGCCAAACACACGCCTGTACACGACGTGGAATGGGCTCTGGCAGAAATTCGCGAGCGCGTGGGCAGTCTGCCGGCGTGTCTGGTCGGTCACTCGCTGGGAGGCCGCGCCGCCATCCTTGCTTCGATCCACCCGATGGTGCACAGCGCGGTGGCGCTCGCGCCCTGGGTTTACCCCACCGACCTACCGCCCGGTGACCTTGCCGGAAGGCGCATCCTCATCGTCCATGGGACCGCCGACCGGATTGCGAGCCCGGCGCGTTCTGCCGAACTCGCGCGCCGCCTCGCATCGCGGGCGGAAGTTTCATACGTGGAGGTTGCTGGCGGCAGGCACGCGATGCTTCGCCACCACAACGCCTTCAGCGGCGCCGCGGCCGAATTCGCGAAGAGCTCCCTGCTGAGCTAGAGGTCCGGCTGCTCTTCTGAATCCGCCTCGCCGTGCGCCTGTGCGGTCGGATCGGACGCCTCTTCCTCGCCGGCCTGGTGGGACGGGTCCGGATTCGAGTCCGACTCGTGCGAAGCGTTCTCGACCAGCTCTTCCTCTGCCAGCTCAAAGCCCTCCGACTCGCCCTGCCCGGCTTCGGCGAGCGCGCGCTCCGACTCGTCGACGCCGTAGTCGCCACCATCGCCACCGATCTCAGACGCTTCGCGTGCAGCCTCTGCCTCCTGGTCGGCTACGTACGCCTCGTCCCCGTGGGTGCCTTCCGTTTCGCTCATCTCGGTTCCCTTCTTCGATTGTTCGTCCACCCCCTTACCGCGCCTGAGCGCCGCGAAACGCTTTACTGAGGGCCTATGACCGATACCCCACAGCTTCTTGACGACCTGCTCCGTGTCCCTGCTCCCTCCGGATATGAGGAGCCTGCAAGCGCCGTTTGGCGCAAGGCGGCCGAAGACTTCGCTGAGGTTCGCACCGACGGCCTCGGCTCCTCGATCGCAATCGTGGGCGACGCGGACGCCGAACCCCTATTCGCGATCGCAGGCCACATGGATGAGATCGGCCTTGTCGTCACGCACATCGACGACAAGGGGTTCATCTGGTTCGGCACGATCGGCGGCTGGGATCCGCAGATCCTCGTCGGCCAGCGGGTCGAGATCGTCGACGAAAGCCGGGCCCGTTCACGGCGTCGCGGGCCGCAAGCCCATCCACCTTCTCGAGGACGACCAGCGCAAGAAGGTCGTCGAGATCAAGAGGCCTCCACATCGACATCGGCGCCGCGGATGGCGACGCCGCACGCGAGCTCGTGCGGATTGGCGACCCCGCCGTGATCGCCACTGAGCCGATGCGAGTCCAGGGCTCAAGGCTCGTCTCTCGCTCTATGGACAACCGCCTCGGCTCGTACGTCGCGCTCGAGGTCGCCCGCCGCTGCGCCGAGAACGGCAAGATCAAATGCCGTGTTGCAGCCGTCGCCAACGCCCAGGAAGAAATCGGCCTCTACGGAGCGAGGACCGCGGCTTTCGAGCTTCGCCCCACGCTTGCCGTCGCTGTTGACGTCACGCACGCCACCGACGCTCCCGGCATCGACGAAAACCAGGAGGGCAGCCACCATTTCGGCACAGGGCCCGTGATCACTCGCGGCTCGACGCTGTCGCCAAAGGTCTTCGAGCTCCTCGCCGAGACTGCTAGAGCGAACGACATCCCGCACACCCTGTCCGGCTCCGGCAACCGCACCGGCACCGACGCCGATGCGATTCAGCTCTCACGCTCCGGCGTGCCGGCCGGCCTCGTTTCGATCCCGCTTCGCTACATGCACTCGCCGGTCGAGATGGTTGACCTCGACGACGTCGAGGGTGCGGTGGCGCTACTCGTCGCCGTCGCCGAGTCGCTCGACTCGGATCTCGACCTGACCCGCTAGCGGGTGCCAGGCACGGGGCACGGTGCCTGGCACCATCGTCACGTAGTTGCTACGAGCTCACACTTACGCGTCACGTCGAAGTCGTCGATTGTTGCCCGATCGTGCCGCCCTTCACCGCAGCGCACGATGTCAGCCTCGCCGTCTCTGGCGTTCAGGCGGTCCGACCCCGGCCCGCCGGTGATCCGGTCCTCGCCCGCGTCGCCGCGGATGCGGTCACGCCCACGACCCCCGGAGAGGCAATCGTCGCCGTCTCGGCCCCGGATGCGATCGGCGCCGCGCCTTCCCGCAACTCGATCGGCCGCCGGCGTGCCGTCGAAGCGCTCGTCTCCGTTACCGAGGCGAAATGGCGGCGCATCACGGCAATCGGTTGGCGGATCGGGCGGGTCCGGATCGCCGGACTCGGGCTCGATGTAGATCGGGCTTGACACCGCTTCGATCGAGCCCTCGCGCTGGACCTGGAGGCGATAGCGCGCGTAGCCCAGCGTGGGGATGTCGAACGAGAACTCGTCGCCGGCCGGCGGGATCGGCAAGACGAGGATCGGAAGCGTGTCGCGGTAGACCACGACATAGAGGAGACCCGGCCGGACCGCTCGCGAATCATTCAGCCCGAGAATCCGCGCGTGCAGCATCGCCGAGAAGCCGGTCGCCGACTCGAGGGTGTCACCGATGATCGCCGGCGGATCGGCCGATCCGGACTCGGTGGCCTCGAGGCGGAGATCCGGCCCGATCCGGCCGAACGGCTTGACGTAGGTGTGCCCTGCCTCCACGCCCTCCTGGATCGCGTCCTCGGAGAGGTTGTCCGCATAGACAATCGTGGTTCCCTCGCCGATCGGAGAGGCGAGGATCGAGTCGACGTCGCCACCCTGGTTGCCAGCCTGATGCGAGTCGCTTGACCCCGTTGCGGCGATGTGGTTGGAGTTCGCGCCGCCGTCGTCGATCGCTCGATCCCAGAACTGGATCGCAAGCGGAGTGAACGGGTTCGGACCCGGCCGGGGAGGCTGGTCGAGCCCAGGCGGCCCGGTCTGCACCTCGATCGCGTCGACCTTCGAGTAGTCGGTTTCCTCGGCGGTGTAGTCCCAGGGGCAGCCGCGGCAGAACGCCGAGAGAAGCGGGATCTGCGAGGGAAAGATCGTCGGATGGTTTATTTGCGTGTAGCCACCGGCCGCGTGGATCTGGTCGAAGATCTCCGATGGCGGCCTTGCCCCACGCACCAGCGAGAGGGTGCCGTTTGGCTCGCGCCGGTAGATCGGCGCCGTGCGGTAGTCCACCTGCGCCTCGGCTCCCAGCGAATGGAGGTGGCCCCTGTATGTGGTGATTTCGGTGCCGCGAGAGATCAGATTGCCCGGGTATTCCGGCTGGAGCTTGCCGATCTCGCCGTAGGAGACGGTGTTGTTGTGATCGACCAACTGGACGAAGTCGAGTCCGGCGCCTCCGTCGGCGGCCGGTTTGAACGCGTAATCGAATGCCTCGCGCATCAGCGTGTTGCCCGGCTCGTGCTCGCCGTGCACGTGAAAGTCGCCCGCGTACCAGCCGGCCTCGCCGCGCACCGGCGCGGAGTCATACGGAACCGGCGAGTACGGGTTGTCGGCAAACGAAGCGCTTACCGTCGTCTGCACGTCCACCCGCCAAGCCACTGCGTGGTCGAGATTGCCCTCCGCGGTTGTCGCGATCGCCGCCAGGCCAAGTTCGGCCACCCATTCGCCGCCGGGGATCGGGCCCGGCTCGTAGGCGCGCGTGGTTCGGCCTGAGACATACCCTTTGCGATCGGCGGAATATGTCGCCTCGCTGGAGAAGCCGTTCACAGCCACCGTTGCGTCACGGATGGCGCCGCCAGACCAGCCGCGGAGCTCGTCCGGCCCGAGCACCGTGTGCCCGGCGTGAAGCGGCTCGTAGATTCCTAGGTCGAGCGTGTTGTTGTTGAACCCCTGGGGCAGGCTCACGTCCGGCTGGTCGAAGCAGTAGCGCACCCGGATGCCGGTGGAACCCGCCGGCACCTGGAATGGGATCTGCACGTAGCTGTTCTCCATGCTCGCGTCGAACGTGCCGGTGAAGGTCGTGACCGGCCCGAGTGCGGGATCGGCGGGGCCGGGGCAGGCGGCCGGAACGGCAGCGCCTGCTGGAGCAGCCGCGGCGAGGAACACAGCACTCGCAACACTTAGAACACCTCTTTGCAGCACGCTCATAGGCCGAGTCTAGGTCCGGTACGCGTCCGGTGCGCTAGACGGCCGCGGGCTCGCGAACGCGCTCGAGCTGGACCGGAATGCCGTTGAGGACGGCGTTGCCGCTTGGGCCGTCGACGCCGGTCTCGTCGGCGAGGATGTTCGAGTTCACGCCGGGGTGCGCTGATGCGGTGGCCATCCGGACGCCATCGACATCGTGCCCCCAGCCGTGGGGGACGCTCACAACGCCGGGCATCATCTCGTCCGAGATCTCGATCGGCACCTCGATCTCGCCAGCGGCGGTACGCAGCCGTGCGCTGTCGCCCTCGCCGATCCCGAGCCGCTCGGCGTCGAGCGGGTTGACGAGCGCCGTACAGCGGTCCTTGCCCTTGACGAGGGCGTTCAGGTTGTGCATCCAGGAGTTGTTGGAGCGAAGCTGGCGCCGCCCGATTAACACCAACTCTGGGCCCGAGCCGTTCCACGCGCCCTCGTCGAGCCGCTCAGCGAGTCGGGGCACGTCGATGACGATCGCCTCGGGCGCCAGTTCGATCCGCCCGGAGCGCGTGCGCAGTACATCGGGAAGCCGCGGATCGTGCGGTCCAAGATCCACGCCGTGGGGTTCCGCTTCGAGGCGGTCGAGCGTGAGCCCATCCGGGTCTGAGCCGAAGCCGTCGCCGTACGCGCCGGTGCGGAGCATCAGATCGAGGACGCGGTCGGCGCCGCGCCGTGGCTCGAGCGCCGCGAGGATTTCCGCCGGATCACGACCCTCGATCGCGCTGTCTGGCGTGCCAACCTCGCGGGCGACGAGAGCGCCTGTCACGGCGTCGTCGACCGCCGTGACGTCGCACCCTGCGCCCTGGCCCGTGACGATTCCCGTGAGCCTCAGGAAGATCTCGGACTCCTCGATCAGGCCGTCGTCTCGCGGCATCACGGCCGGCGAGTAGTTCGCCACGTTCCTGGCTGCGAATTGGTAGAGCGCGAGGTCGTAGTGCGAGCGCGCCAGCGGATCCGGCGACGGCAGCACGACGTCCGCGTGGCGTGTCGTCTCGTTGCGGTAGATGTCGACAGAAACCATGAAGTCGAGGCCTGCGACCGCGGCGTCCAGTCGCCCGGCGTTCGGCGTGGAGACCAGGGGTTGCCCGCAATCGTGATCAGTGCGCGGACCTGGCCGGCACCAGGCGTGTCGATCTCCTCGGCGAGAGCGGACACCGGCAGCTCGCCGAGCACCTCGGGCAGGCCTCGCACTCTGCTCCCCCACCTCGCGCTCATGACGCCACGGCCCTTGCCGGGTGTGCCAACGGAGTTGCGCTGCGCCGCAGCAGCCTTGGTGAATACGGCGCCGCCCGGCTTGTCGAAGCTGCCGGAGAGGATGTTGAGGACGTCCACGAGCCAGCTCGACAGCGTTCCGAACTCCTGCACCGTGGTCCCGATCCGTCCGTAAACGGCGGCGCGTCTCCGCCGCTGCGAGCTCGCGAGTCATCCTGCGCAATTCGTCAGCCGGAATGCCGCACGCATCCTCGACCCGCTCCGGGCTGAACGGCGCGGCCAGTCGCTCCACCTCGTCCAGCCCCTCGACAGAATTCGCCGGCATGCCGGGCGAGGCGAGGCCTTCGGCGAACATAACGTTGACCATCGCGAAGAGCGCGAGTGCGTCCGTCCCCGGGCGAATGAAGTGGTGCTCGTCCGCATGCTCGGCCGTGCGGGTCCGCCGGGGATCGATGACGACGACCTTGCCGCCCCGCTCGCGGATCCGGCGGATGCGGCCGCGCATGTCCGGAGCGGTCAGGAGGCTGCCGTTCGAGACGAGGGGGTTCGCGCCCCAGATCATCAGGTGCGAAGTCCTGTCCACGTCCGGGATCGGAATCGATGACCAGTGGCCGAACATGTGCCCGGCCGAGAAGTGCTTCGGCATCTGGTCGACCGAGGACGCCGAGTAGGACGTTCTTCGACCCGAGCGCCCTCAGGAGCACCTGGATGTAGACCATCGCCGAGAGATTGTGAGCGTTCGGGTTGCCCGCGTAGACGGCAACAGCGTCACGACCGTGCTCGGCGAGGATCGGTGCCAGGCCTTCCTCGACGGCGGCGAACGCCTCTTCCCAGGTCACTTCCTGAAGCTCTCCGTCCTTGCGAACGAGCGGCGCGCGCAGCCGGTCCGGGTCCTCGCGAAGCTCCTTCAGCCCGAAGGCCTTGGGGCAGATGAACCCCTTGGAAAGAACATCTTCTTCGTCCCCTCGAATCGACTCGATCTCTCCGTCGTCGGAGATCTCGAGTCTGAAGCCCGCAGGTCGCCTCGCAAAACGGACACGTACGAATGAGAGTCGCCACAAAGGCAGGCTATCGCGGCGCAAAGGGTCTGACCCTCTTTAGGTTCGCCGGGCGCCGCTCAGATCGCAGGGCAGCCGGCGGCGGGGTCGGTGCCCGGCGCGGGATCTTTGGCCGTGCACTCCGTGTAGTAGACGCGCTTGGTCGTCGACGTCGTGGGGGCCTGGAGGTCGAACCTGATAGAGCCCGATACGCGCTGGACCACTCCCCCGGACCTCGCCGACGGCGATGATCTGGCGCTCGAGCACGCTGTGGCCGGCGCTGACGACGTTCGCCCGAAGCTTGATGAAGTACTTGACCGTGGCCGTGCCGCCGAGGGTGTTGACCGTCTCCGAGGAGCTCGCGCCGCAGGAAGCGCTGGAGGTGAGCGAAACGGCCAGGGTGTCGCCTGCTCCGACCTGCAGGCATCCCACCTCTGCGATCAGGGCGTTCACGGTCGACGTCGAAAGCAGGCTGTCCACCTTCGATGCGAGCAGCATCTTGTTCATCCGGTAAGACGCCGCGTCAAGGCCTGCGTCCGCAGCCTGAAGCGCCCGGCGCAGAGCGTAGGTCGCGCTCGGACCGGTCTACGTTGTGAGTGGCGATGATGACCGTGGTCGCGCCAAAGCCGAGCACGATCACGAGGATCGCGAGAACGGCCGGAACCGCGTATCCGCCCTCCGATTTCAGTCGCCGCATCATCCGGTCAAAAGCGCCGCGTTCGGATCAGAGACAACGGAGTCGCCCACACGGGCTTGAATGGTCCCGAGCCGTCGACTGGTCGAGCACGATCGCGACCGTGATCCGCTTCGTGTTGTACGGGTGGTTCTGTGAGCTCAGCTGACCCAGCGAGCTGATCGAGCCCGATCACATCTGCGCGGATAGTTCTGAGTCGAGAAGGCATTGATCTGGGTGATCGCGGCGTTATAGGCGGTCTTGGTGGGCGTTCGAGCACCCATGACCACGACGCAAGCCGTGGCGTTTTTCGCGTTGAGCAGAGCGCCGTCAAGCGTCGTGAGTGCCGGCTTCAAGACCCCGAGAGTGCTGTCGATCTGGCTCAGCGTCGTCAGATTCATGTCGCATGGGTCGATCTCGTTCAATTGTTGACGGCGGTGAACAGGGAATTGAGCTTGGACTGAAGGCTCGTCAGATTCGTCTGAGCTGTCTGCAACGCAGGCTTGAGGGTCCCACCGACCGTCCCGTTGATCAGCGGGAGCGAAAGCAGCGAGCCGACAAGGGTGTTGACCAGCGTGGTCGCATAGCTCGTTCCGTTCGTCGTCTGCGTGATCAACGCGTTGATGAGGCCGTTGTAGCGAGACTTCAGCGGCGTGAGGTCCAGGACCCGGCACTCGACGTCGCGCCAAGTCACGAAGCGATAGACGGACATCGTGTAGTCGGCTCCACCGAAAGTCACGGTGGCCGGCGGTGAGTACGGCTTGATGCCGTTCGTGCTGGTCCTGACCAGCCTTTCCGCAGTGCTGTCCGTCGTCTTGAAAGTCGGCGTCGTTCCAGAAACGACCCTTGCCGCGGGATCCCCCCCTTGGCCTGAGGAGATCCAGCTCTCGCCCGAGTTCGTCGCGAGCTGTGCGTACGGAACGTCTCGCATACGCTCCAGCTCGGCCTCGGCCTTCGCCTGGGCGACATTGAGTCGCTCGCCGGTGTTCGACTCACGGCGGGACGAGTCGAAGACGCTTACCCCACCGAGAATCCCGATCACCAGGATCAGGCCCGCAACCAGTGCTTCGACGAGCGTGAAGCCCGCTTGTGATTTCGCGGCCTTCGTCAGCATGTCGGGTTGAGCACCCCCGTCGCTGCGGTGGCGACGCAGTTTCTCGGCTTGACGGTTGCAACCAGGCTCACCGGGTTTGCAGGGTCGCTTGCGTTCGTGTTGTCCTTGACTTGAATCTCGAAGTCGATTTGGAGCGCGCCGTTCCGCGACGTCGTGCCGGCCAAGTCGCTGCCGGAGATCTTCGCGAAGTTGTTCGCGTTCGTCAGGTCATCGACGATCGTCTGCGAAGCGCCGGTTGCGACAACCGTCCTGGTGCAACGTTGGCCACCGGCTGGGGCGGCCCCGCACGCGTACCGGACGCTTGTCACCGTGCCGTTCGCGTTCCAGACGGAAGCGTCGACCGTGCGCGCGTTGACGAGCTTCACGGAGGTCGCGTCGCGGAGCTCCGAGGTCATCGAGTTGAGCGCGTTACGGGCCTTGTCCGTCGCTGTCACGCGCCCCTGCTGGTTGCCCCACTGGTGAACGCTGATCACAACAAAGGTGAAGCCTGCGGACACGATGATTCCTGTGACGAGTATCGCCACTGTCAGCTCTGGGAACGTAAAGCCGCGCTCGTCGCGCACCCGGTTCCCAATCGAAGTGCGAGCGGCCCGCAAAAGCCGATTCATTCCGCATATTCATCGGCTTTTTGTCCAGCGCGCTTGAGCGCGGACTGGGGGCCTCGACGCCTGATACAGGCGCCATCCCGGCGTTAGCCGGTGATTCTGAGCGCTTTTGCGGTCGAGCTCAGGCTGCGAAACCCATTTTCGCCGACCACGACGAGGTCTTCGATCCGCACACCGAACCTGCCCGGCAGGTACACGCCAGGCTCCACCGACACCACGTCGCCCACCTGAAGCACGTCCTCGGACGTCTTTCCAAGCCTCGGAGACTCGTGCACCTCGAGCCCGACGCCGTGCCCGAGCCCATGGCCGTAATGATCGCCGTGGCCCGCTTCCTCAATCGGGTCGCGAGAGACCTTGTCGGCCTCAGCTCCTCCCACGCCGGCGCGGATCGCCTCGAGGCTCTTCTCCTGCGATAGCCGGACAAGCTCATACACCTCTTCGGCCTCCGGCTCAAGCTGTCCGGTCGCGTATGTCCGGGTGCCGTCGGAGCAGTAGCCATCGACCTTGGCGCCCATGTCGACGACGACCAACTCGCCCTCTCCGATCTCGCGCGAGGAAGGCTCCGCATGAGGAAGCGCGCCATTGGGCCCTGCCGCGACGATAGCGTCGAAGGAGGGCTCCGCGCCAAGCTCGCGGATCTTCGCGGCGATGTCGCGCGCCACCTCACGCTCGATCCGCCCTGCGAAGCCGCGCTCTGCAACCCATTCGAGGACCTCGTCGGCAAGGCGCGAGGCCTCGGCGATCGCCTCGATCTCACGGGCGTCCTTCGTGCGGCGAAGCTTCTCGACGAAGCCATTGGCGGGCACGAGCTCGACCGAGTCGGGCATCGCCTCCTGGAGCTTTCGAAGCGAGCTGACGCTCGTCCAGTCCTCGTCGAATCCGATCCGCCCGCTGAGGCGCTTTGCGAGCTCTGCGACGAGGCGCCCCTCGAGCGTGATGCGGTCGAATTCGCCATCGACCTCGTCGGCCGCGCGCTCGGTGTAGCGAAAGTCGGTGAGGAATTCGCGGCTCTCGGCGCCCACGATCGCCATCGCACTCGAGCCCGTAAAGCCTGTCAGCCAAGTGACATTGGCCATCGCGTCAGGTCCTGAATCGCCGGGCCTCACGAGGTCGCCGATGACCAGGGCATCGAGGTCCGCCTCGGCAACCAGCCGCACGAGGCGATCGCCTCGCGAGCCACTCATGCGCCCAGCTCCCTGGCGATCAGGCCCAGTGCCTCGTTGTAGCCATCCATCCCCTTGCCGGAGATTGCTTCAAGCACAAGCCCGTCGAAGACCGAGAAATGCCGCCACTCCTCGCGTGCCATCACGTCTGAGATGTGAACCTCGACCGCCGGTACCCCGGCCAGCTCGAGCGCGTCTCGGATCGCCCAGCTGTAGTGCGTCCATGAGCCCGCGTTGACGATCACGGCGTCGGCGGTCTCCGGAACACGATGCAGGTGCTCGATGAAGTCGCCCTCGTGGTTCGTCTGAAAAAAGCGGGCATCGAGGCCGATCTCCCCCGCCCAGCGGGTGATCTGCTGCTCGAGCTCGGAGAGATTGAACCGCCCGTAATGCTCCGGATCGCGGTTTGAGAGCATGTCGAGGTTGGCGCCGTGCATCACCTCGACACGGTTGCGGGTAGTGGGGTTCAGAGCAGCTCCTCCACGGCTTGGCGCACCATAGCCGTGTCGAGCCTCGAGCCCGTGGTCGGCTCCCCCGGCCGCTCGAGGAGGACGAATGGGACGCCGTCGGCATTGGCCTTCTTGTCCCGTTCGATCGCGGCCATCACGGCGTCGACATCGAGTTCGTCATCGATTTCGGTGGGCAGTCCTGACCGAGCGAGGATGTCGCTCACCTCGGCTCGCAGATCAGTGGCGCCCGAGAGCCTCAGCGCAGCCAGCATGCCGAGCGCCACCGCCTCACCATGGCGATAGCGGCCGTATCCAGTCGCGGCCTCGACGGCGTGACCCACGGTGTGGCCGAGGTTCAAAACCTGCCGGCGCCCGGAGTCGCGCTCGTCCTCGGCGACCACCGCGATCTTGGTGCGCGCGCAGTCAAAGACCACGCGGGCCAGCGTTTCGGCGTCGACCTTTTCCATGGCCCGCACGCGTTCCCATAGAGAGCCTCCGGCGATGAGCGCCGTTTTGACAACCTCGGCGAACCCAGCGGCGAGCTCCTCGGTGGGAAGGCTCGCGAGCGCGCCCGGCTCTGCCAGGACGGCATGGGGCATGTGGTAGGCGCCCGCGTAGTTCTTTGCCTCCGGCAGGTCGACACCGGTCTTGCCGCCGTAGGCGGAATCGACCTGGGCGACCAGGGTCGTCGGGGCCTGCACCACCGGGATGCCCCGCTGGTAGGTGGCCGCGCAAAATCCCGCGAGGTCTCCGACCACGCCGCCGCCGAACGCAAGCACGCCATCATCTCGCCGGGCGCCCGCGACCGCGAGCCTCCGCAGGACACCCTCTGCCTCCGACAGCGTTTTCAGCGCCTCGGATCCGCCGGCCTCGATGGTCGTCTCAACCGTGGGCAGCCTCGACCCCTGGTGACGCAGAGCCTCAGGGTCGGCAACCGCGAACCAGCGATTAGGGCCACCGGCCGAAGCTCCATTCGTGCCGTAATTTCTGCCCAGCAGGCCGAGGGCGCCTTCGCCGACGATGGCGGGGTACTCGCCTGACGCGGACGCAGCCCAGGCCAGCCGCGCATCGTCGAGCGATGCGGCGCCTCGCAGCCAGCGCGCGGCCAGTCTGCCTGCACGCTCACCGCCGTCGCCAATCGTCGCCCGAGCAACCTCCTCGTATAGAGGCTGCCGGCTTTCGTAGCGAGTCCGGAACGACTCGCGATCCTGCGCAAGCGGACGTTCGGTGCCTTCGCATCGCGTCCAGGCTCCCTCCTCGGTGATGTTGCACCACACACAGAAGGCGTCGGCCAGCGCGGCTCGCACTCGCTCGGACTCGACGGCTCCGCCGCCCAGCGCCACGAGCCCCCCGCCTGCGAGAGCCTCGAGCGTGAGCCGCTCCTCGATTTCGCGGAACCTGGCCTCGCCCTCGGATGCGAAGACCTCCGCGACGGGCTTGCCGAGCTCGCGCTCGACCTCCGCGTCGACGTCCGTTGCCGTCTCGCCGAGGATCGCTGCCGCGCCCTTGGCGGCCCTCGTCTTGCCGGCCCCCATGAAGCCGACGAACGCGATCGCGGGCTGCGGCCCCTCTCCGCTCAGCGCCGCCATCCGATGCGCTCCTCGTACGCCCGGAGGGCGGCGAGGACATCGGCGATGTGGTCGCCCCCGAACTTGTCGCGGTAGGCGCGTGCCAGGACCAGGGCCACCATCGCCTCGCCAACCACGCCCGCCGCTGGAACGACCGTCGAGTCGGTGCGCTCGCGCATTGCCTGTGCAGGCTCCTTGGTCTGGGTGTCGACGGAGCGCAGCGGCTTCGTCAGCGTCGAGATCGGCTTGATGGCGCCCTTGACCACGAGGGTCTCGCCGTTCGTCATTCCGCCCTCGACGCCACCCGCGCGATTCGTCTCGCGGTACCAGCCTCGCTCCTCTGAATAGAAGATCTCGTCGTGGGATTCGGACCCGGGAAGCCCGGCGACGTCCCACGCTTCGCCGACGGCAACGCCCTTCACCGCCTGGATCGACACCACGGCCTGGGCGAGGCGCGAGTCGAGCCGCTCCTCCCAGCTCACATGCGAGCCAAGGCCCGGCGTGAGCCCGAACGCCCGGACTTCGAAGACGCCTCCGAGACTTTCGTTCTGCTTTCGCAAGACATTGATCTCTTCGATCATCGCGGCCTCGATGCCCTTGTCGAGAACGCGAACGGGCGACTGGTCGACCTCGTCGAAATCGGTCAGCTCGAGCTCGCGCTCGGACTCCGCCACAACCGAGGCGATCTGGAGCACGTGGCTGCGGATCTCAACGCCGAGGGCGCGCAGGAACTCTTTTGCAAGCGCCCCGGCCGCCACGCGGGCCGCGGTTTCTCGAGCGCTCGCGCGCTCGAGGACGTTGCGGACATCGGTGAACCCAAACTTCTGCAGGCCGGCGAGATCGGCGTGGCCAGGCCGCGGCAGATGAGATTCCTCGATCTCCGCGTCGACCGGCCACGGATTCATCCGCTCCTCCCAGTTCGGGTAATCGCGGTTGGCGACGAGGACGGCTACCGGGCCGCCCAGTGTCTTGCCGTGGCGAATACCCGAGCGGATTTCCACGGAGTCCTTCTCGATCTTCATGCGGCCACCCCGCCCATGTCCGAGCTGCCGGCGCGCCATGTCCGAATCGAGGTTCTCGCGGCTCAGCTCGAGCCCTGCGGGCAGGCCTTCGACGATCGCCACGAGCCCTGGCCCGTGCGACTCGCCCGCAGTCGTAAAGCGGAAGTCACCCACACGGCAGAGCGTATTGGCAGGACTGCCCGCCGGGCGTCCGCGTCGGGACTCTTGGGACTACTCGGCCCCGAACTCTGATTCCGGGATGCGAACGAAATGGATGTCGGTTACCCGGATCGAGTAGCGCTTGCCGTCCTTGCCGTAGCGCAGGTACTCGGTATCGCCGTCCGCGAGTGTCAGGAATTGACAATCGGTGCGCCGCGGCTTGCATTCGCCCTCGCCGTTCACCTTGGTGACGTCGCGGGAGACCAGGAAGCGGGCGGCCGAGGAATCATCGGCGTTGTCCAGATACATCAGTACCGGCGCGTCCTTGTCCGGGAGGAGAGTGCCCGAATGGACGTCCTTGAGGTCATGCTTGTCCTTACCGACGACCCCGACCTGGACGTCGACACGGGGAACGATCACGAAGCTTCCCGCGGGCTGCGGCGAGGCGGGAGTGCTGGGCGTAGTCGGGGTCGTGGTACCGACGCCGGTGCTTGCGCTCGCGCCGACGTTCGTGGGGGGCGTAGTGCTGCCGGTGCCCGAGGCGTTGTCGCCTGTCGAAGTCTTCGGCTCCTTGGGCGCGAACTTGTTGCCAAACGGGTTCTTCTGGTGCAGCGCATCGAGCCGGTCGTGGAAGTCGCGGACCCCCACCTCTTGCGTGACTACGACAGCCGGCTCCAGCGCAGCCTCATCCGGATCAACTGCAACGGGTGCGACGGGCGGAGCAGGCTCGGGCGAGGACTTGAGCATGATCGGCACGGCCACGATGGCGACGAGCAGCGCGATCGCCGGGACGATGAGACGGCGGTCCCGCATGTCCTTGAAGAGGTCACTGAGAAAATCAGGTAGCTGGATGCCAGCGTTCTTTCCCGTGGAGCCCTTCGGCTTGCGCCTTGGCATTTCGAGCTTCATGGCGTGGTCGAGACTGGGGTTGATGTCGCGGCGGGAACGCTCTCAGGAGGCATCGTCGAGGTTGCGCCCGCAGTCAGACCCTGTGAATCAGGCAACGTGTAGGTGGCCAGCGAGAGTTCGACCTTGAGCGGGCTGTCGGCGTCTTCCTTCGTCATCTTGAACCCGCTGATCGTCACCAGGCGGCCTCCGACCTCCACGCTCGCCGACTTCGACGAGACCAGATCGTCGATGCCCTTGAACAGGTCGGCGATTTGAAAGAAGTCTCCGGAGAACTCCATGTCGTATGGGAGAACCCCGAGGCCGGCCGAGCCCACCGTCGCGCCGATCGGCAGCGTCGAGGCGTCGGCTTCGGTGGGTGTCGCGACGGTTGTCGAAGCGGGGGTGGCCGTTGAGCCTGTTGGCGCGGGCGTGGTCGACGGAGCCGGTGTCGTCGGCGCGGGTGGTGCAGCCGCCTCCTCCGGCGCGGTACCAAGCGCAAGCCGGTTGAAGGTCGTCTTGGCCTTCGCGTTCACGTGGATCAGTTGCTCGAGGAGGGATGGAGTGTCGCCGTCGGCCGGGGCGGCCTTGCCCAGGACCACGAGGGCGCTGTAGTTGCGCTGGTAGTCGGCTTGGGCCTGCTGGCCTTCGCTTACCAGCGCCTGCTGAGCCGACACCTCACCCTGGAGCGAGGAGATCTGCGCGTCCAACTCGGATGCCTTCTCCTTCTTTGGCGAGAGCGCAAGGAACCAGAAGGCTCCGAAGACGCCGATCACGACGAGGCCGATCAGGATTGCTCGGTCAGAGGACTTCATGGAGTCGCCACCCCTGGCACGAGGTTCGCGGCCTTCTTTGCCTTGTCGGTCTGCTCTTGGCGCGAAGTCTCAGCGGCCGCGGTCCCAGGATCGACCTCTGTCGACGTGGGTATAGGCGCTGCGGGAGCTGTTGCGGGCGGAGTTGCGGCCGCTGCCGCCTCAGCGCTTACAACCGCCCCGTCGAATGCGACGGAGACGTCGAAGGTGTTGACACCGCCACACAACGAGGTGTCACCGACGCTCGCGCTCTCGGTCACCGCTTGATCGGGAGTCTCGTCTCGAGTAAGCCCCACCCGGGTGACACCATCGATGTCCTCCAGGGCCGCGACGAAGCGAGCCACCGCGTCATGGTCAGCGGCGCAACCGGTGACGCTGAGATTTGGCGCTGCGATCTCAGTCGTCGATGTGCTGCCCTCAGCGGTTCCCGTGGCGGAACCGTTCAGGTTGGTGAGCGTCACGTCTTCGGGAATCACGAGCGCGAGTTCGCGCATCACACGCTCCCAGTCGAAGCGACTCTGAGCGAGGCTTGCGAGAGTGCCTTCACGAACTTGCCGGAGCGATGCGAACTCCGAGTACGCGGTCAGCTTCGTCGCTTGCGCCGTGGCGGCGTCGCGCTCGGCCTCCAGCTGCGCAACCTGCGCCTGCTTGTCTGAGATGCCGTTGGAAGTCGTCACAAGCAACGTCACCGCCAGCAACACGACAGCGAGCGCGCCGATGACGACGTAGGAGAGCGGCCCGCTGCGAAGCGGGGCACGATCGCCGCGGCGATCCTCGGGCGGAATCAGGTTGACGGGGCGCATGCGCTACTCCTCCAGCGCCAATCCGTACGAGAGTGTCTGACGAACAGCGGAAGCATCGTCGAGGTGGCCGAGCGCGCGGGGCCTGGCGACGCTGAAGGAATGGCCGAGTGAACGCTGGAGGCGCTCGACCATCCCAGGGATCCGGGTACCGGGTCCGCAGACGACAACACCTTCGATAGCCACGGCGCCTTCCTGAGCCGCGTAGTAGTCCATCGATACACGCAGCTCGTCGGCGAGGCGGGCCGCGCCGTCGGCGAGGCATTCGCGGGCAGCGCTGACGTGCTCCGGGTCGCCTTCGATGGCCTCGACCGGCTGCTCGAGTCCCACGTGGGTCAGCCACTGGCGAGAGTGCTCAACCGTGAGGCGCCGGCGCTCCGCAAGCTTCTGGGCGATGCCCTCGACGCCGAAGGACGCGATGCGCGTGAACAGGCAGGACGAGCCGCGAGCGACCGCGAGGTTGGTTACGTCGCCGAGGTTGCAAAAGAGCTTGGCGGGCACGTGGGCTTCTGCGACCGGCACGGCGGCCGCTCCGGTGGCGTGTGCCGCGACGCGCTCCTCGTACGCGGGAGCGTTGACGAACTGGCCGGGCCCGACGGGGGAACCGACTTCCCGCGCCAGGGCACGGATCATCCCGAATGCCGAATGGTCGATGCCGATCGGGCGAACCCCGGCGATCGAAAGTGCGTCGAGGACCTGGCTGATCATGTCGCGCCGAGCCGCCACGGCGACAACGTCGACCTTGCGCTCGCCGTTTTCGTCGGTCGTGTGGCCCACGACCTGCCAGTCGAGGACCGACTGGTCGAGCGGCATCGGAATGTGATCCTGAGCCTGAAAGCGGATGGCGGTCTCGAGCTCGTCACGATTGTCGATGGCCGGCAGGCGCATCGAGCGGACGGCGACTCGCTGGTTCGCAATGCCGACACGGACGTCCCTACCAAGCTTGTTCTGTGCGAAGAGCTCCTTGATGGCTCCGCCGAGCGCCTCAGCGTCCGCAACCTCGCCCTCGCGGAAGATCCCGGACTGAAGCGGCACGACGCCACCGCCGACAACGTCGACCGATCCGTTCACGCGAATCTCGGTCGCGGCGATCGAGCCGGTCTCGATATCGAGGCCGACGATGTTCTTCGTCTTGGAGTTGGTGAGCGTGAGTGCCATAGCCAGGGGTAATCCCCTGGTCCAGACAATCGGTCAGTCGCCGCGATTACTTAAGCGTCAGGCGAAACTAATTGTTGGCTGGGAAGAACTCGTCCAGGTACCACTGGACGATGTCGTCGCCAAACCAGAGGCCGATGATGCCGCCGACGGCCAGAAAAGGGCCGAAAGGGATCGCCGACTTGCGGGCGGCAGCGCCCTGACGGGCGATCATGGCAACGCCCACCAGCGCCCCCAGGGCAAAGCCGATCAGGGTCGCCGGCGCAAGCGCGCGGCCGATATAGAGGCCCATCATTCCCACGAGCTTGGCGTCACCCATGCCCATGCCGCGCGGGTAGGCGAGGACGAGCAGGAAGAGGAGCCCGCCGCCGATGGCAGCAGAGATGAGGCGGGTATCGAGCGTCTCGGGCACCGTGATAGCCGCAACCACCACCGCCACAATCGCTCCGGGGAGAACGACCTTGTTGGGGATGATTCGCAGGTCGAGATCAGTAAGGGTGACCACGACAAGGACAAAGCAGAGGACCAGGCCCAGGATGAGCTCGCCGATCTCGTCATCCCCAACGATGAGATAGGTCGCGGCGAACAGCGCGGCGAGCGTCAGCTCGGCGAGCACGTAACGAGGCGAAATCGGCTCGCCGCAGTTGCGGCACTTGCCGCGGAGGATCATCCACGACGCGATCGGGATGTTGTCCCGCGAGCCGATCGTCTCGCAGCAGCTCGGACAGCGAGAACGCTCGGACACCCAGTTTTCGCCGCGCGGCATGCGATGCGCCAGGGCGGTCGCGAAGCTGCCGAGGATTGCCCCGAGGACGAACAGAGCTACAGCGGTAATTGCCACGCAGTGCCCTTCGACGCGAGGTCCAGGAACCCCTCCCCCGCCACGATCAATCGACCGTTTCGCGCTGAACCCGCCACGCCGACTCGACCGGATCGAGGAAATGTGGAGGCGAGATGTACTTCAGGCGGTCGTCGTAGATGTACTGCTTGCGATATCCCGTGGCGGCGGCACCTGTCGACGGATTGAACGTTCCGACGACGCCACGGAACTTCTGCGCGATGGCGCCGTTGACCGTGAGGTTTCCGAGCGGGTTACCGCAGTTGTAATGGTCGACGATGAACGAGTGTTGGATTGCGAGAATCGCGGCATCCATCTGAAGATTGTTGAAGGAGGTGCCATTGGATCCGGTGCCGCACGCGCTCTGAGAAGTCTGGGTCGCGAACTGATGCTGAACCCGCACGAAGTTGTTCGCAACCAACCCCAGGAGGCCGTCGCCCTGGCGCCGCAGATTGCCGTCGATGATTACATCGTTCTCGGCTGCGATTGTGAGCTTGCCCGAGTAGTCCCCGTGCACATACACGTTCCCGCATGTGGAGGAGTTCGGATAGGTGGCGGTAAAGGGCGAGTAGGCCGAGGAGCACTGCCCATTCGCGACATAGATGACCCCGTTTGCCGGAATCGCCTGGGACGCCCCACCGTTGACGGTGAAGTTGTTGCCGTTCAGGACGATCTTGGTCTGGCCCGTATAGCGATAGCAGGCGCCGGCGATCGTCTTCAGCTGCGTATTGGTCGGCGGTGGGGTGAGAACAGCAGCATTGGTCACAAAGGTGCCGACGAAGTTCGGCGAGCTCCCCGAGCAGCCATACCAGCCGGGCGGCGCCGATGAAACCTCGATGGCGTCCGCAGGCGAGCGGCCGAACACGGGCTGGCCGTTGCACACCAGGAATGCGTCGTTGGTATGGAGCGGTCCGCTTACCGTCTCGCCGCCCACGAAGTAGATGAACGTGCACGCCTGCGGTGGGTTCGAGCCCGGAATGTTCTGGTCGTAGCGGCCATTCGCGATCGTCTTCGTGCATTGCTGGTACGCGCCATTGATCGTGGCTGGGTCCCCATAAGTGACGGGGTCCGAGGTCTCGAGCTGCGTGAAGTAGAGAAAGTCGAGGAAGCTCGCTCGCTTGAATGTTGCGACCAGCGAGACCTCCGAGTTCTGGCTGTAGCCCGTCGAGCGAATCCGGAACGAGCCGGTCACACCGGAAGCCGTTCCCTGTTCGAGCATCGAGTCGACAGGATTGGCCGTATTGCACGTCGAGCGGCCTGTGCGCGGGATCAACTCGATCGCGTATTCCGCGCCCGTCGTACCGGAGACCGGCCGCCGCTTGGCGGTCGTGCCCACCTGGTTCACGGCGTTCGGCGACGGCACGTTCGTGCAGTTGGTCCAGTAGTTCGTGTCCCGGTTGAGGTGAAACGCATAGTCCGCGATCCCCGCGCGGGCGGCCTCGTAGGCCTCCTTGTGAGCCTGATCGTGCCTGGTGATATTCAGATCACCCTTGGCGGCCGTGGCAGCGACCACCACGACGAGCCCCATGACGGCGCCCCCGAGGATGGTGGCCGCCATCGTGAAGCCGTCTTCGCCCCGCGCCCGCGCCATGAACCTGCGAATCACATGCATGGACCATTCACCTTCGTGGGGTCTTCGGAGAACGGCGAGAAGCGGAATATCGCCGCATCGCTCAAAACGACGGATGAGTTTGGGTCACTCGTTGTCGTTGAGCTGGGGGCAACCTGAAGGGTCACCTTCACCTCGACTGCGCGCAAGGCGTCAGCGGCGCTCAAAGGGGTGGGGAGCGGTGAGGTCGATATCACCCCCGCGTTCGCTGCGTAGTAGGCGAACGTCGCGCCTTGAGCCGCAGACGGAGGCGTCACTTCCGTGAGTAGCTGCCTGGTCGTCGCCGGGGAATTGGAATACACCCAGGTGGGATTCGAGCCAGAGGTGGCGGTGAAAGTCTGCTGCGTGAGCTTTCCATTCGCAAGAGTGACGACGTGTTTCGATGGGGTCGGCGAAACGGCGCTGCCGGTCTGCATTTGGAAGCTGAGCTGGGAGCCTGTGCTCCCGGCGAGGACGGGAGCGATGCCCGGACCGGTGCAGGCGGAGTGAAGATCGTCCATCAAGCTTTGGAGCACCGGCTTGGCGCGTTGGTTCGCGTCGACCCGCTCGGTCACCTGGGCGCTGTTCTTGATCGACAGGTCGAGCATCGCGAACAGGGCCAGGAGGACGACGATGCCTGAACCCGCGGCTACCAACAGCTCGACCAACGAGTATCCGCGCTCGTCTTTCATGGGCAACTCGCGGTCGGCGCCGCGCCCATGTAGACGTTCATCGTGGTTCCGCTGGTCAGGTTCTTGACGCTGACATTTGTGGTCGTAGAAGCTTTGGTCCCGCTGCTGACACAGACGTCGTACGCACTCCACGGCAGGCCGGGGTCGGCAAGTTGGCCACTCGAGTTCGTAGAGAGCCGGTGCACGACGTTGACACCGGCGGCTTTGCAGCTTGCGTCCGTCAGCACCACATTCGCATTTGGCACCACCGCCCCCGGGCTTGACGCACCCGAGCCGCTATAGACGGTGAGATTCAGGGCAGGGAGCTGAACCGTTGCCGGCACGGACTGGCCGGCGACGATCTGAACGGCGGCAGTCGCCGGCCTGCCGGCGCCCGTCGGAGATCCGCTCGGATTCGGGTTGTTGGCGGTGCATGCGCCCGCATACGCGGTGTCAGGAGAGCCGAAGGGAAAGAGCGGCGAGGCGCTTACCGTGGCCTGGCGCGACGCCGCGGAGAACACGGCTGCGGTGGTCATGCCTGTGTTGAACACCACGATCGACTTCGCCGAGGATGGCATCAGCGCCCCGCTACCGCGCCGGGTGGTGAACGAAAGATCAAGCGCTCCCGGACGTCGTACTGGAGGGCAAGCGTGTTCGTCGAGAGAGCAACGACGCTGGTGGCAGTTGGTGCAGCCGCCTTGCCGTCCTTGTCGACCATGCCGGGTGCCGTCGTCTTGAGTGTGTAGTTCCCGGCCGGAAGGTTGCCGAAAATCACGCAACCGTTCTCGCTTGTGACGCCGTTGAACGTGCCCGCTCCGCTCCCGCTGAGAGCTATGTTCGGAATGGGCTGCCCCTGGCCCCCCTTGACGGCGATCGCGAGAGCCCCCTTCGTATCGCGAGATCGAGCCGTTCGGGGGCGCGACGATGCTCTGGAGCAGGATCGGCGGCCGGCGACCCATGCTCGGCCACGTCACCTTCGACGAGATGCGGATGTAGTCAGGCGACGCGCTCCCCTGCTCACACGACGCCGTTCCAGTGGAGTCGGTCACGAACTCACCCTTTGACTGCACCGTGTACCTGCCGTCGTCGGCAGTCACTGCTCGCGTCTGTGCAAGGTTGGAAAGGTCGGAGATGCGAAGCGCCCGCATCCGAGCCTGATCCTCCTGAGCGAGACCCTGCGCCGTTGCTCGGTGTCGCTCCTCCGCAGACGTCTTTTGCGACGACTGAATCGCCACAAGGGTGCCCCCGGCCATGATCAAGACGATCATCGCGCTGACCACGACCTCGATCAGGGCGAAGCCACGCTCGTCGGGAATGATCCTGCGTCGGAAAAAGCTCACGTAAGCAACCTCGGTCCACTATCGGCAGGTGGAGCTTGGTTCGTGACCGCTGACCGGGCGCCGCTCAGGCGTCGGCCCAATGGCCGGTGCTGGGGCAACCGCCATCACCGTGTTCGGTGCACGAGTACTCGACACGGCCATCGCCCGTACGCGTGATCGTGAACGTGTGGAAAGGGTTTCCGCCTATGGACTGCACGGTGATCGAGTACGTGCTCTTGTCTGCCGACACGCTCGTGATCGCGGCATCGGTAAGAGTCGCTTCGATTGCCACGAGGTCGTCGACGCCGGCATCCCGGTAGGAGCCGTCGTGGTCCGTGAAGTACGTCTCCATCGCTGTCTGCGCCGTTCGCACGTCGGCCTTCGCCTGTGCGTCCATCGCCTTTACGCGCTGGTTGAAGAACAGGGGAAGAGCGATCGCGGCCAGGAGGCCGAGGATCAGCATGACGACGAGGAGCTCGACGAGCGTGAAGCCACGCTTGTCTCATCGAGACGCGCTCGCATGTGTTACCTCCATCGGCATCTCTGGACAGAACTGAAGCAGACCGAGCTGCGCGATTCGAGCACAAACGACGAAGGGCGGCCCCTCGGGGGCCGCCCTTCGTGTCTGCTGCTCCGACCTTGCGAGGTCGGTGGCCGAGTTAGGGATTTAGTCCCAGTGCCCGCCCTCAGGACAGCCACCCGTGCCACCCTCGGTGCAGGTGAGCGAAGTGGTGCCGTTCGAGGCACGCGAGATGGTGAACGACTGGCCAGCCACCTCCGAGTCAACCGTGATGCTGTACGTGGTGGCGTCGGAAGTGACGGCGATGTCACCCGGGGCGTCAGCCAGCGTGCCCTCAATGGTCACGAGGTCGGCGCCGTCAGCCGCAACGCCGGCGTACGAGCCGTTGTTGTCGGTCGCGTACGTCTCCATCGCGGTCTGTGCCGTACGAACCGACGCCTTCGCGTCTGCGTCCTTGGCCTTGTCCCTCTGGTTGAAGAAGGACGGGATCGCGATCGCGGCCAGGAGGCCGAGGATCAGCATGACGACGAGGAGCTCGACGAGCGTGAAACCCGACTCTCCCGTTACTCCGTTCACGGAGCTTCTGGACCATTAGTTACCCTCCTTGGGAACCATTGTTTGCGCCAGAGCCCCGAACGCCGCATGGCCATCGGAAGTCTCACAGGACCCGGTGGTAACCCGGCCATCTCCACAAAGGAAGACCCGTGATTTTGCGTCCCCGCCTCGCGACGGGTTTGCCTTTAGCACCGAGGCACTGGCTTTCATCAACCCACCTATCGGGACATGGGTTCTGGTCCTTTAATTCTGGTGGGGTGTACATCCGTCCAGCCTGGGTGACAGCCCCTAGGCGACGCCGGACAGATTGGAAAAGGTTGATCAGGTTTGGCGTCTAGACGACTGATCGCAATCCTCCTGGTCCTGCTCTTCTTGTCGTCGCTGGCAGCGGCGTTGGCCCCCGTAGAGCGCAATCGCGCACCGATCTCGCCGGCGTCGACGACGACGGGTTCGACGACCACAACCGGACCTGGGGTCGTGCCCGAACCGTCCAGCCAGCTCGGTCAGCTCGTACGTCGCAGGGTTGCGGCGTCAACTGGCAACCCGCAGGTTGTGAAGGTCAGGGCTGGCGACCAGCTCCAGCTTCGAGTGACCGCCGACCGAGCGGGCACGCTCACAGTCAATGGGATTGGAGTGACTGAGGACGTTGACCCGGAGGCGCCCGCCGACTTCGACGTCCTCCTGCCCGACGAAGGGTCGTTCACGGTCACTTACCTGGGAGACCAAAAGCCGGTGGCGATGATCAAGGTCTCCCCCGCGTCGGCGGCGCCGCGCCGCTAGCTATGAGATCAGCTTCACCACGGCGCGTTCGATGCCCGTGCGGTCGGCGAAGTCCTTCCCAGACCCCTTGGCGGCAAGTCGCTCGAGCTCCTTGTGGATCGTGACTCCGCGCTCGAACTTCGTGATCACCCTCGGGTCCACATACGAGGCGCGACAGACGGCCGGGGTGTTGCCCAGAATCATCGATACCTCCTCGATCGCGGCGGTCACCGCTTTTTGGCGGTCCTTGGCATCGTGGCGCTCCGCAAGCCGCGCAGCCGCGAGCACGGTCCCGTTCCAGGTGCGGAAGTCCTTTGCCGAGAACTCCTCGCCGAGCAGGTCCTTCAGCCACTGGTTGATCTCCGCCGACGTGACGTCGCTCCAGCCGCCGCGACCCTCGCGGTAGGCGAGGAGCTCGTCGGTCGGCTTCCCACGCCGCCGTTTCAGTGAGACGACCGTGGGCACGACAAGCTTGTCCTCGACCGTCTGGATGCGATCGATCCCGCCCTTGGCGACGTAGTCGAATTCGATCGCACCCTTGCGCACGCGTACATGGCGTTTCTGGAGCGTCGCCAGGCCGTAGGACTCGTTCTCCTCCGCATAGTCCTCGCCCCCGACCCGGAACATTCCGATGTCGAGAAGCCGGACTGCGCACGCCATTACCCGCTCGCGCGTCAGCCCTTTCAGCTTCAGGTCGGCCTCGAGTGCCTTCCGGGCGGGCCCGAGCGCGGCGGCAAACTCGGGCAGTCGCTTGAACTTGGCCCGGTCGCGCTCGGCTCGCCAGTCGTCGTGGTAGAGATACTGCCGCCTCCCGGCGGCGTCGGTACCCACGGCCTGGATATGCCCACGCTCGTCGGCGCAGATCCAGACACCCTTCCAGGCGGGTGGGATCACAAGCGCCTTGATGCGTTCCAGGGTGGCCTCGTCGGCGATCGTGTCGCCGCCCTCGTCGCGGTACGAGAACCCCTTTCCGCGACGAACGCGCGTGTAGCCAGGCCCGGAGGGATCCGAGCGCCGCGTGCGACTCATGGCTGACGCCCGGTGGAGCGCCCGCCGATGCTGCTCAGCCGTCCCCCTCCGAGGCGTCTTCCTGCTCGTGGCGAAGCGCCTCTTCGTCCTCGGCGGGATTGCCCATCGGCCCCGGATCCTCGCCCGGCGTGGGCTCGCTGTCTGAGTTATCAGCCGGCGAGTCCGTCGCCCTGTCGTCTTGTTTTTCGGGTTCTTCCATGTTTGCGCCGGATTCCCCCGCGGGACGACTCACAAACGCTGCGGCTGTGGCTGTGGCTTGCGGAGCCTCGTCGAGGCGCTTGATCACGATCTCGCTGCTCTCGAGCCTTGCGGCGCTGGCGGCGCCCACCCGCGCATTGAGGCTGTGGAAGTGCGCCGGCTCGATCTCGACACCGATCGAGCTACGACCGTGCGCCATGGCGGCGAGGTTCGTCGTCCCAGATCCCACGAACGGATCCAGGACGGTGTCGCCCGCGTAGGAGAACATCCTGATCAGCCGAGCGGCCATCTCGATCGGAAAGCTCTGCGGATGGGCCGGATCCGGATCCGCCGGGATGAGCCAGACGGGTGACGAGCAGGTCGCGTAGTAGGCGGCCGACATGCGTGATCTGGCCTCGACGTCGCCCGCGACGATTCGCCTGCCGTGCTTGGCGAGGATCAGGAGGTCCTGTGAGTGGAAGAGTGGTTCTCGGCATGGCTGGTTGGGTTGTCCGATGAAGTCCGCGTCGTCGGGCTCGACCGCGTCGGCCTGAAGCCACCTGATCGAGGTCTTCGCCTCGAATCCAAAGGCTCGGGCGCGATGGTGGATATCGGCGCTGACGGGCAGGTCGCCCTCACGAGGCGCTACCGGGCTCGCGACGCACGCCAGATAGCCGCCCGGCGCCAAAACCCGCTCGCATTCGGCCCAGACGGAATCAAGCTCCGCGAGGTAGCGGTCGTAGTCGGCGATGGCCGAGAGCTGCCCCGGAACCGAACCCGGCTCGCAACAGCGAAAGCCCGGCGGGTGAGTGATGATCAAATTGACGGAAGCGTTCTCGACGAAGCGAAGTTCGCGGCAATCGCCCTCGACGAGAGAGTGTGTGGTCATGTGTCCGATTCCCCTCGGTTCTCTGCTGAATCGCCGTCAGCCATACGGTGAGGATGAGCGGATTCCCCCGGGCGCGACCTTCTCCTCTTGTTTCCGAACCTGGTTATGGAGCCTGAAACGAGGCTTGCAGCTTCTCCGCGTTCTCGGTCGCGTATCCCTCCCAGTCATTGTTGAAGTACGCAAGGACCTCGGTCTTCGCTCGCCACGCGGCGATGCGCCGGCGCCACGAGTCGATCTCGCGGGGCTGATATTTCCCGCTGGACGCGTGCGAGCTTCGATGAAACCGCACGTAGGTCCACCCCGCCGTGATCTCGTTTGTGCGGAAGTCGAACTCGGGGTCATCGCCGATCACCAGCGCCGCGTCGTGCTCGCGAAGCATCGAGTAGGTCCGCTCGTCGAACCACGTGGCGTTTCGGAACTCGAAGCAGTGGCGGCCGCCGGCCTTCGCCGTGACCTCCAGCATGTTCGCGAGACGGTCGGGGTCGGCCTTGAAGTTCTTCGGAAACTGCCAGAGGACGGCGGCGAGCTTTCCCGCGTCCGCGATCGGCTTGATCGCTTCGAAGAACTTGACCGTGTACTTCTCGGGGCTGATAAGCCGCTTGATGTGCGTGGTGTAGCGGCTGCCCTTAATCGTGAAGGCGAAATCGTCGGGCGTCTCATCGATCCAGCCCTTCACGGCAGCCTCCGATGGCAGCCGGTAGAAGGTGTTGTTCACCTCAACGGTTCTGAACCGCTCCGCGTAATGGCGAAGCCACTCGCGCTGCGGAAGCTTCTCGGGATAAAACGAGCCACGCCAGTCCTTGTAGACCCAGCCCGAACACCCGACAAGCACACGCTCCATCGGCCGATCGTAAGCCACCCCAAGGGGGTCAGACCCCTCTCATGAAAAGGGTCTGACCCAATCGCACGGGGGCATCGCGTGGCGCGCCGGGGTTGAACCACGTGTGCCACGACCACCACGCGAGAACGTTGAGGGCGGGATCTACCACGTTTACGCCAGGGGGATCGCGCAATCAAGCCTGTTCTTAGATGACACCGATCGCTTTGTGTATCTGCGCAGGCTAGGACAGACCGTCCGACTGGCGAGATGGAGCTGTCTTGCCTACTGCCTCATGGGTAATCATGTTCATCTGGTCATCGAGACCCCGGAGGCAAATCTCAGCGCCGGGATGCAACGCCTCCACTCCGGCTATGCAATGGCACTCAACGGGCGACACGCGAGATCTGGACACGTATTCCAGGGTCGATTTGGCTCGAAGCTGATCAAGGACGATCAGCAATTCGCGGCGACGTTTCAATACGTCGCGGACAACCCTGTGAAAGCCGGCTTATGCCAGCTCCCCGAGGAGTGGCCGTGGAGCAGCTACCGCGCGACAGTAGGCCTGCCGGTGCCCGACTGGCTGGATCGTTCGGGTCTGCTTCGTCGACTTGGGAGCGCGCGGCGGGAAGATGAGAGGGGTCTGACCCCTTTCATGAGTGGGGTCTGACCCTTCGGGGCGTTTGTTGCGCGGTTTGTTACCGGATGTTGTCGTAGAGCTGGAAGATCGGGAGGTACATCGAGATCACGATGAACCCGACTCCGCCGCCGACCAGCATGATCATCATCGGCTCGATCAGCGAGGTGAGCGCCTTTACCTTGGCATCGACCTCGGTCTCGTAGAAGTCCGCGATCTTCTCGAGCATCGTCTCGAGCTGCCCCGAGTCCTCGCCGACGGCGACCATGTGGGACACCATCGCCGGGAAGGCGTCGTTGTCCTGCAGGGGCTTCGCGATGGAGCCACCGCTTCGGACCGAGGCGTAGACATCGTCCATGGCCTCCTCCACCACCGCGTTGCCCGCGGTTTGACCGGAGATCTTGATCGCCTGGAGCATCGGCACGCCTGAGGCGATCGTGCCGGCGAAGGTCCGCGACCAGCGGGCGAGCGCCACCTTGTGGACGATGTCGCCGATGTGCGCCGGAAAGCGAAGCATCATCCGGTGCCACTGAAGGCGGCCGCGATCGGTCGACTTCCAGCGGTTGAAGGCATAGCCGATTCCAATGATCGCCGCGATCAGGATGTACCACTTGCCGGTGATGAAGTTAGACATCGCAACCGTGATCTGCGTCGGCAGAGGAAGCTCAGCGCTCACCCCCGGGGTCTCCTCGGAGATCTCGATGAAGATGTTGATGAACACCGGGACGACGAACGCACAAACCGCTGCCATCACGAGGATCGCGATCACGAACACGGCGACCGGGTACATCATCGCTGAGCGGACCTGGCGCTTGAGCGCGTCGAGGCGCTCAAGCTGGGTCGCAACCCTGTCGAGCGCCTCCTCGAGGCGACCCGAGCCCTCGCCCGCCTGCACCATCGAACGATAGAGCGGGTCGAAGACGCCGGGCTGCGCCTCCATGGCCTGCGCGACCGAGCTGCCCGCCTCAACGTCTTGACGAACGCCGACGATCGAGCGCTTCAGCATCTCGTCGTCGGTCTGGTCCTCGAGCGTGTAGAGGGACCGGAGCATCGGCATGCCGGACGCGATCAGCGTCGCGAACTGGCGTGAGAAAATTGCGAGGGGCCGAGCCTTGACGCTCTTAAAGCGCTGGAAGATCGATTCGAGCTTGAACGCCTCGCGCGTCTCGGCGACGTCGAGGACGATCAGGCCGCGCTGGCGGAGCTGCTCGGTGACGGCGGCCTTGGTCGAAGCCTCGACCTCGCCACGGGACGGCACGCCCGCCAGGTCCACGGCTCTGAAGACGAAGCTGGCCATCGCCCTCTCCTAGACCCCCGCCGGAACGGTGGGAGGCGGCGGCGACTGATGCTGAACCGCATGCTGGGGCTGAGAAACGGCGCCGGGCATCGGGCCAAGGAGGCGCTTGAGCTCTTCGGGGACCGACGCGCGCTGTTGCGCGAGCCCGGGAGTGATCTTGCCCATGCGCACGAGCTGGGCGAGGTGAGAGTCCATGGTCTGCATCCCGACCGATCCGGAGGTCTGAATCGCGGAATAGATCTGATGAGTCTTGCCCTCGCGGATGAGGTTGCGGACGGCCGGGGTAGGCACGAGGACCTCGGTCGCGCACACGCGGCCTGAGCCGTCGGAGGTCGGCAAGAGTTGCTGCGTAACGATGCCCTGGAGGGCAATCGAGAGCTGCATCCGCACCTGCTGCTGCTGGTGTGGCGGGAAGACGTCGATGATGCGGTCGACGGTCTGCGCGGTCGACTGGGTGTGAAGCGTCGCGAAAACGAGGTGGCCGGTCTCAGCCGCGGTCAGCGCAGTCGAGATCGTCTCGAGGTCGCGCATTTCGCCGACGAGGATCACGTCGGGGTCCTCGCGAAGCGCCGACTTGAGCGCCGATGTGAAGTCGGTTGCGTCTGAACCCACCTCGCGCTGGTTCACGATGCACTTCTTGTGGCCGTGAAGAAACTCGATCGGGTCCTCGATCGTGAGGATGTGCTCCTCGCGCTCGGAGTTGATGAGATCGATCATCGAGGCGAGCGACGTGGACTTGCCCGAACCGGTCGGCCCCGTAACGAGTACGAATCCGCGCGGCTTGCGGCAGAAGTCCTCGAGAATCTGAGGGAGCCCGAGCGACTCGAGCGACTGGATCTCTTCGGGGATGTGGCGGAACGCAGCGGAGATGGCGCCTCGCTGGAAGAAGCAGTTCACGCGAAAACGGGCGACGCCAGGGATCGCGTAGGCGAAGTCCAGCTGCATGTTGTTCTCGAACATCTTGCGCTGCGAATCGTTGAGGATCGAATAGACGATCTCGCGCGTGTCCTGAGGCGTGAGCGCGGGGTAGTCGTCGATCGGCTCGATCCGTCCGCGGACACGCACTGCCGGCGCGAAGCCAGGCGAGAGATGTACGTCGGAGGCTCGGACCTCCACCATTCGGGTTAGTACGGCTGCGAAGTCGAGACTCATCAACTTCCCTTTCGGCTTATCGCGTGCCGGGGCTTGAGCCTCGGACGCATGCCTACGTGGCGACGCGCGCGACCTCTTCGATCGACGTAACGCCGGCGTTGACCTTGCGCAGGCCGTCCTCCCGGAGGGTGAGCATCCCCTCCTGGCGCGCGACCTCTGTCAGCTCGGCCTCGCTGACTCCGGCAACGGTCATCTCTTTCAAGCGCTCGGTCATCACCATCACCGAGTACAGGCCGATCCTGCCCCGATAGCCGGAGCCACCGCAACGGGCGCAACCGACGGCCTCGTAGACCGGCAGGTCTCCGTCGACGTCGTACCCGGCGCTGATCAGCGCCTGGGCAGGCATCGTCGCCTGGCGCTTGCACTGATCGCACAGCTTGCGAGCGAGGCGCTGAGCGATCACACACTCAACTGCGGATGCGGTGAGGAAGGTCTCGATGCCCATCTTCTGCAGGCGCACGATCGCGCCGGGGGCGTCGTTCGTGTGAAGCGTGGTGAGAACGAGGTGCCCTGTGAGCGCGGACTCGATCGCGATTCGAGCCGTCTCGCCGTCGCGGATCTCACCGACCATGATTACGTCGGGATCCGCACGAAGCATCGAGCGCAGCCCGGCCGCGAACGTCGAGGCCGGCACGCCGGTTCACGCCCATCTGGTTCACGCCCTCGAGGCGATACTCGACCGGGTCCTCGATGGTGATGATCTTGCGCTCGACCGAGTTGATCTCGTTGAGAGTTGCGTAGAGCGAGGTGGACTTACCCGAGCCGGTCGGTCCCGTGACGAGGATCGCGCCGTACGGCTTTCGGTACGCCGCTTCGTAGCGCCGGCGGCCGTCGCCATCCATCCCGAGGTCGTCGAGCGTGCGCATGGCCTGATCGGTGTCGAGGATGCGGATGACGCAGCCCTCGCCCTTGGAGGTAGGCAGGGTCGTGATGCGGAGGTCGACCTTTCGGTTCTCGACGTTCAACGAAACTCGACCGTCCTGCGGCACCCGCTTTTCGGCGATGTCCATGTCGCTCATGATCTTGATGCGCGAGATCACGCCCGAGACCATGCGCCGAGGCACTCGCGCGGCCTCGACCAGGACACCGTCGACGCGGAAGCGAACCCGCATCTCACCCTCACCGGGCTCGAAGTGAACGTCGGAAGCGCCATCGTTGGTCGCCTGGCCGAGGATCGAATACACGAGCTTGATCACCGGCGCGTCGTCGGCCGATTCGCGAAGGTCGGTGATCGCGTCGCCGCCCGTCTCTTCGTCCTCTTCCTCGACAGCCTCGCTCACGGCTGAGTCGAGGGTGTTGATGCGGCGGATCAGAGCCTCGATGTCCTCCTCGGCGGCAACCGCGACCCGGCAGAGCGAGCCGGTGATCATCTGCACGTCGTCGATCGCGATGACGTCGGAGGGGTCCGACATGGCGAGGAGCAGGGTGTCGTCGGGCATGAAGCCGACGGGCACGGCGTGATAGCGGCGAGCGGCGGCGGGCGAGATCAGGTTCGACGCTCCCATGTCGACCTTGTAGAGGTTGAGGTCCAGGTGGTCGAGGCTGTAGCGCTCGGCCACGGCGCGCGAGAGCTTGTTCGAGTCGATGACACCTTGCTTGAGGAGCACGGCCTCGGGCGTAATACCCGATCCCTTCGCCTCATCGACGGCAAGGCGCGCCCGCTCGGGATCGACGAAGCCGAGCTCGACGAGCACGTCGGTGATGAACATCCCCGAATGCGCCTTGCCAAGTGGTGGGGTCAGCCCCGGGATCCCGGAGGGGGCCGGCACGGCATGCGGCGCGACAGGCTGGGATGCGAGCGCGTTGGAGCCTGAGTTCTCGGGAACCGGGCGCAGGTAGTCGGGTCGTTCGGTCATCGGCTGCCCCTGGCCGCATCGCGCATCGTTTGGACGGGCGGATCGACGCCGGTCCACAGGCGAAGCGAGGCAGCGCCTTGGCGCACGAGCACCTCAAGGCCATCGACCGTGGAGGCGCCTGCCGCCCGTGCGGCCACAATCAAGTCCGTCTCAGTTGGTCCGTAGGCCAAATCAACCACCACCTCTGCCTTCAGACCATCGGTTGAGATCGGAAGGTTCTTGAGGTTCGATCCCCCGCGTTCGCGTAGGTGCTGACCCTGATCCGAAGTATTCATGCCAACGGTCGTCGCGTTTACGAGGAGCTGAATTCCCGTGGTTTCCAAGCCGATTTCGAACTCGCGGGCCAGATCTGCCGCCTTGGACGCGGTTCGGTTCCACACGTTCACCTCAGCGCCGGCCTCCTTGAGCGCCCAGATCGCGGCCCTTGCAGATCCTCCCGCTCCCAAGACGAGGGCAGTCATGCCTGCAGGCGGATGCGGAAGCGCCTCGATGATGCCGGAGACATCAGTGTTCTCGGCTTCGATCGCGTCGTCGGCGAAGCTCAGTGTGTTCGCCGCCCCCGTTGCGCGAGCGGCGTCGCTAGGCGACGTGGCGACCGCGAGCGCGGCGAGCTTGTGCGGAACGGTCACATTCACACCGGCGAAGCCGCTGGCCGGCATGGAAAGCACCAACTCCTCAAAGCCCTCGGGCGAGACCTCGATCGCCTCGTAGCTCCAGTCTTCGGCCAGGCCCATCTCCGCGAGCGCAGCGGTGTGCATCGCGGGCGAGCGCGAATGCGAGATGGGTTGTCCGAGAACGGCAAGCCGCGGCATCAGCCGAGGCTACATCCGCTCAGCACTCGGTCGGCGACCCGCCCTCGGCCTGCAACGCCGCTTGATACTCGGCCTCGGCCGCATCGAACTCCTCCTGGGTCTCGACGAACGTGTGCTCGTTGCACGACCCGGGCTTGACCACGAAGTAGAAGAAGTCCGTGTCCGCTGGGCTCGCCGCCGCTTCGAGCGAGGCCAGGCCCGGATTTCCGATTGGCCCCGGTGGCAGCCCCGAGTTGATCCGTGTGTTGTAGGGCGTGTCCTCGTTCAGGCGCGACTCGAGGAGCTGACCGGAATAGTTGTGGTCCTCGAACCTGATCGTGGCGTCGATCCCGAGCGGCGTCCCATCCTTGAGCCGGTTGTAGATGACCGACGCGGCCAGCTTGCGCTCGTCGGGAACGGCGATCTCGCGCTCGATCATGGACGCGATGATCACCACGTCGTACGGGGAAAAGCCGAGGTCCTTGGCCGTGGAGAAGTCGAGGCCTGCGGCGTTCTGCTTGAAGGCGTCGATCTGCTTCTTCACCAGGGTCTTGACCTTCGCGCCCTTATAGACCTCGTAGGTCGCCGGAAACAGAAGGCCCTCCAGGCTGTCGCTGTCGTCGACTCCCAGGTCTCCGAGGTCGTAACCCTTTGCCGACGCCGTCGCCTCCTCGTAGTCGCCCTCGAGACCCGCCTTCTTCGCGACGTCGGCGATCTGCGTGCGGTCGTATCCCTCCGGCACCACGACTTCGACCGTCTTACGAGCTTTGCTGGGCTCTGCGGCGGGCGCGGCGTTGTTGTTTCGGTGGCTGAGGTAAGCGCCGCCGCCGGCGATCGCGGCGATCAGAACACCCACTCCGATCAGCGCGGCCGATCGGCGGCGCGCGACCGTGCCGCGCGATGAGAGCCGGGGCGGAGGCGGGGGCGCCGCGACGTCATATACGCCGGTTTCTGGCGGCGGTGGTTCTGCGGGCGGCACGGGCGCCGGCGCGTCGAGGGCAGGCTGAGGAGCGGTGGGCGCGGGATCGGCTGCCCTCGGTTCGTCAGGGGGCAGCCCGGTGGGCTCAACCGGAGCCGCAGGTGGCTCCGCGGGCGGGGATTCCGGAGGAGTCGCCGTCGGCCGGTCGAGCTCTTCGCGCACTCGCTCGCCGAGGCTCTCGCGAGCCTCTGACTCACGCCGGCGCTGTTCGCGCTCGGCGCGTCTTGCGGCGCGCTCGCGTGCGGCCTCGTCGTCGGCGAATGGGTCTTGCCAGTCCGAACTCATGCCTCTGGTTCCGTGAGAGTTGCCGGTCCCGCCCGGCTCTGCAGGTACGACTCAAGCAGATGAGCAGCAGCCAGCGCATCCTGCGGAGCGCCCGCCCCGGCACGGGCGCTCGAGTCCGCGAGCCGCGATGTGAGGCGCTCGTCGTAGGTCTCAACCGGCACCCGCAGGGACTTTCGCAGCGCATCGGAGTAGGCGATGGCAGCCTTGGCCTGCGCACCCTCCTCGCCCGCGAGGGTCACCGGCAGGCCGACCACGACCATTTCCGGCTCGTGCTCGGCGACGAGCGGCCCAACCTCTTCCGGGTCCGGCCCGACGACGCCGAGCGGACTGGCGATCGTCTCCGTCGGATCGCAGATCGCGGCGCCCACGCGCGCTTCACCGTGGTCGAGGGCAAGGATGCGCATAACCGTCGCGGGTCAGACGCCGAGCGCGGAGCGAACCGCGGCGAGAGCGGCCTCGAGCGCCTCGTCGAGTCGGGATGCGTCGCTTCCTCCGGCTTGGGCTGCTTCCTCGCGGCCCCCTCCCCACCGCCGATGATCGGCGCGACGTCACGAACGATCCCCGACGCGGAGACGCCGCGCGAGACGGCCTCGGCGCTCGCCACCGCGACCAGGGCAACCTTGCCGCCGGCCGCTCCGCCGAGCACTACCACCGCGTCTCCAAGCTTGTCGCGAACCCGCGAGGCCAGGTCCATCAGCTCCTTCTGTCCCGCCAGTCCGCTCTTCGCTGCGACGAGCTTGACACCGCCGGCGTCCTCGGCCGCGGCGGCCAGCTCCTCGGCTTCCTGCCCGGCGGCAGCGCGGCCGGCCTCGGCCGCGGAGCGCTCGAGTTCCGCCAGGCGACCGGCCGCCTTCTCGGCCGCGGCAACAGGATCCTGCCCGCCGCCCAGGATCTGACCCGTGCGGTCGAGAGCCGTGCTTCGGTCGCGGAACCAGTCGATCGCCGCGGGACCCGTCAACGCTTCGATCCGCCGCACGTTGGCGGCGCTCGACGTCTCCTGGATGATGGCGAAGATGCCGCACTCGGCGCTCGACGCGACGTGGGTGCCGCCGCAGAGCTCACGCGAGACGCCGTCGATCTCGATCATCCGTACCCAGTCGCCGTACTTCTCGCCGAACAGGGCCATGGCGCCCAGGGCCTCTGCCTCGGTGCGCTCCATCTCCATCGCGCGGACGGGCCGGCTGGCCTTGATCCAGTCGTTCACGGCGTCCTCGACGTCGCGGACCTCGTCAGGGCTCATCGGGGCGCCGTGGGTGAAGTCGAAGCGCAGCTTGTCGGGCTGGACGGCCGAGCCGGCCTGGCGCACGTGGGTGCCCAGGCGCTCGCGAAGAGCGGCATGCAGAAGGTGCGTGGCGGTGTGGTTTCGCATCGTGCGGTGGCGCGTGTCGTGGTCGACGCGCGCCTCGACACGCACGCCGGGTTCCAGCCCGGCGTCGGCGAGCCGCAGCGCCTGGTCGTCGCCTGCCCGGATAACTCCAGCGACGGGGACCTCGCCTCCCTCCCACGCCAGCACCCCCGAGTCGGAGACCTGGCCACCACCCTCGGGATAGAACGGGCTCTCCTCGAGCTTCACGAGCGCGCCGTCGGCGGCGGCGACGCTGGTCTCGGCGCTCAGCCGCTCGTAACCGACGAAGTCGGTGTGCGGCCCCGAACGCGCGAACTCAATTGCGCTCTCGCGGTCGGCGCCGCCCCCGTCGCCCCGGACGCTCTGGCGAGCGCGGTCGCGCTGCTGGGCCATCAGGGTCTCAAAGCCCTCCTGGGACACGTCCAGGTCCTCCTCGGAGAGCAGCTCGCGCGTGACCTCGAATGGAAAGCCGAACGTGTCGTGAAGCTGAAACGCGTCTTCGGCGGACACCTCGCTCGCGCCAGCATCCTTCGCCTCCGCGATGACCCGATCCAGGAGCTCGGAGCCGCGGTGAAGGGTGCGGGCGAAGCCCTCCTCTTCCGCGGTAACCCAGCGCATGACCGTCTCGCGCTCGGTTTCGAGCTGGGGCACGACCTCGCCGAGCATGTCCATTGCGCGCTCGGCGAACTTGCCGAGGTATGGCGCGTCGAGGCCGATCGCCCCGCCCTGCTGAATCGCGCGGCGCATGACTCGCCGGAGCACGTAGCCGCGGTCCTCGTTGGAGGGGACGACGCCGTCGGCGAGGAGGTTGACCATGCCGCGAGAGTGGTCGGCGAGGATGCGCATCGCCCGCGTCGTCTTTGAGTCGGCCTCGTACGAGCGGCCGGAGAGCTCCTCGGCGAGGTCGATCAGCGGCCGGAAGAGATCGGTCTCGAACACCGAGTCCTTGCCCTGCTTGATCATCGCCATCCGCTCGAGACCGAGTCCGGTGTCGATGTTCTGACTCGGAAGCTCGGTGATCGACCCGTCGCCGTGGAGCTCGTTCGCCATGAAGACGAGGTTCCAGTACTCGAGGTAGCGCTCGGTGTCGTCGCCGGGGCGGACGGTGTCGTCGCCGTAGTCGGGACCGCGATCGATGTACATCTCCGAGCACGGGCCGCATGGGCCGGTCGCGCCGGCCTGCCAGAAGTTCTCAGAGCGAGGCAGGTAGACGATGCGCTCCTCGGGCACTCCGAGCTCGCGCCACAACTCGACCGCCTCCTCGTCGGGGCCGAGTCCCAGCTCGTCGTCGCCGCCGAAGACCGTGACCCAGATCAGCTCAGGCTCGAAGCCGAAGCCCTCGGTCGAGAGCTCCCAGCCGAAGCGGGTCGCATCACGCTTGAAGTAGTCGCCGAAGCTGAAGTTGCCGAGCATCTCGAAGTAGGTGAGGTGGCGCTTGGTGTTCCCGACCTCCTCGATGTCTGGAGTGCGAAAGCAGCGCTGGCACGAGGTGAGGCGGTTGTGCGGCGGCTCTTCGCGCCCAAGAAAGAACGGCTTGAATGGCTGCATCCCGGCGACGTTCAGAAGGGTCGACGTGTCGTCGGGCGCCGGCACGAGCGACGCGGAGGGCATGCGCCGGTGGTCCTGGCTCTCGAAGTACGACTGGTATGTCTCGCGGATCTCGCTTGCCTTCATTGCGAGCGGCTGAGTCTAGGTATCCGAGCGGCTGACGCCCGCGCCTCTCAGCGGGCGATGGTTGCGCGGCCGACCACGAGGTCGCCGTCGAGGAGGCAGGCCGTCTGCCCCGGCGCCACCCCGTACGCGGGCTCCGCCAACTCAAGCTCCAACTCGGCGTGCTCGCCGGCGTCCGCGGGCGTCACCCGGCACTCGATTGCGCGCGAGTGGTAGCGCAGGCGCACCCGGTCCGCACGGGCGGACTCGCGATGAAGGCGGGCGTTCCTGACCCTCACCATTGTCGTCGCCAGGTCCTGGCGCGTTCCGACCGTCACGCGATTGCGCTCAGCGTCAGTGGCGAGCACGTAGCGCGGCTCGCCCGCGGCAACGCCGACACCGCGGCGCTGGCCGACCGTGAAGTTGTGATGGCCGGGGTGCTCGCCGAGGACGGTGCCGTCGGTGGCAACCAATTCGCCGGGCCGGTCGCCTAGTCCAGCGTGGCGCTCGAGGAAGGAGCGCTTGCCCTCTCCCGCGAGAAAACAGAGGTCCTGGCTCTCGCGCTTCGAGGCGACCGCAAGGCCTGCGGCCGCCGCCCTCTCGCGCACTTCCGGCTTGGTGAGGCCGCTCAGCGGGAAGCGCATCCGACCCAGCGTCCCGGGCCGAAGGCCGGAAAGCATGTAGGTCTGATCCTTGGCTTCGTCGGCGGCAGCGCCCAGGAGCGGCCCCGCGCCGTCGTCGACCACTCGCGCGTAGTGGCCCGTCGCAAGGCTCCGAGCGCCCATGCGGTCGGCCAACTCGACCATCGCGTCGATTCGCAGATCCCCGTTGCAGATCACGCACGGATTGGGCGTCTCGCCCGCCGTGTATCCGCCCACGAACGCGCTCACGACCTCGCGGCGAAACGCCGTCTCGAGATCCAGGGTGAAGTGCGGGATGCCGAGCGAATGGCTGAGCGCGCGAGCGCCGCGCACCGCCTCGGGCGAGCAGCACGCCTGGGTTCCGTCCGTGCGCTCGTCGGCCCACAGCTTGAGCGTCACCGCCACCACGTCCGCCCCACGCTCGCGTTCGAGTAGTGCGGCTACCGCTGAGTCGACACCGCCGCTGATGGCGACGAGCACGCGCTCGCCCGAGGGCGAAGGTGCGATTGGGGCGCCCGACGATGCAAGCGCGGCCAGCGCCCTTCCGAGCGCGTCGCCAACGAGCTCCGCGGCGTGGCGGCCCTGCGGTCCAAGGCCGCCGACCGCGTCGGCCACGGCTCCCGCTCCCCACCTGGCCGCGTCGAGGACGCTCTCGCCCTCGACGGCCTCGCACGTTGCCGCAGCGCAGGCGGAAAGCGCGGAACAGCCCTCGGCCTCGAACGTCGCAGCGGCAACCGTGCCTTCCGAGACAGCGAGAGAAACTCGGACCACGTCGCCACAGATCGAGCCGCCGGCACTGCCCGAGTGGGCACCGGCGGGCGCAGGCCCGCGACGGGTCGCGTCACGCGCGTAGGCCTCGAAAATCTCGACGTTGCTCACGGAGACAAGGTAGCCCCGTGAGGATCAACCTGGGTCGTAACCCGAGACCTTGCCGTCGTAGCGTGCGTCGCCGAGCACCTGCTCGACGCCACCCGGTCCCATGTAGCCATAGGTGATCGAAGCCTCCGGGAGGGGAAGATCTCCGCCCTTCGCCTTGGGATCGACGGGCTTGAGGGCGATGATGGCGGGAACGCGGTCGAGCTTTACGCCCTGCGCGATGCGCGAGTACTTCCCGACATTCTTGGCATCGGTAACGAAGACGCTGGTGTTGTCGTGGCTGCGTAGAGCGTTCACCTCCCGCTCGAGGCGCTTGTCCTCGATGCCCTTTTCCTGGACGACGAGCAGCACGACCACGTCGCCGCTCTTGAAGGCGTCGACAAGGGGGGCGGGCAGGCCCTTGCCGGCCTCGAAGGGAGTGTCACCGGGGACGGCGAGCCGGGTCGCCTGCGGAGCAGGGGTCGCAGAGGCGGGTGCGACGGAAGTCGCAGGGCCCGGCGCGACGGGGGTGGCCGCGGCGGCCTCGGGGGTGCCGGGTGTGGTGGGAGTTGACGTTGTCGCCTCAGGCTCCGCGCTACCGCCGCCCATGCGTGTCATGAAGACCACAGCGACGAGGAGCCCCAGCACACCGAGCAGTGCGATCTGGACGACCGGGTTCTCATTCAGCGCCTTGCGCATCAGGCCGATCCTTCAGAAAAACCAGAAGGCCCCACCTTGCCGTTACCACCCTGCCTGCGAACCTGCTTAAACAGGTGGGTGCCTACCAGATCCGGAACACAGTCCGTACCCGAGATCAGCTCCCAAGGCGTATGTATTGGTTCACGATGTGGGTGGCTAGCGAACAAGCCAGGGCCTTTCAAGAACGTTAGCGGTCAGCCCTTGATTCGGCCGTGCGGCCCAAAGCCTTGAGTACGAAATTCGGCCGTCGCCTGGACGGGCGTGTTTTCCCGTGTCCTCGAGCCCCTACTTCTTGACCTGCAGCCCCAGGTCTCTGAGCTGCGCCGGATCGACCGGCGCGGGGGCCCCCGTGAGGGGGTCCATCCCCGATGCGGCCTTGGGGAACGCGATTACGTCGCGGATCGAATCGGCGTCTACGACGCGCTGGACAAAGCGGTCGAGCCCGTAGGCGATGCCGCCGTGGGGCGGCGCGCCGTAGCGGAGAGCCTGGAGGAGGAAGCCAAAGCGCGACTCGGCTTCGGCCTCGTCGATTCCGATGGCCTCGAACGCCTTTTGCTGCGTTGCGGGGTCTGAGATACGGATCGACCCACCGCCCAGCTCCTGGCCGTTCCAGACGATGTCGTAGGCCTTTGCCCTCGCCTTGCCGGGGTCGGCGGGGTCGAGGTCGCCGTCGGGTGCCGTGAACGGATGGTGGAGCGGATCCCAGCGCTCGCCGTCCTCGTTCCACTCAAAGAGCGGCCAGTCGACGATCCAGCAGAACGCGTGGCTGTCCGGGTCGACCAGCTCGAAGCGCTCGGCAAGGTCGAGCCGAAGTTGGCCCAGCACGGTATTCGCGGTCTTGGTCGAGTCGGCGACGATCAGGAGCAGGTCGCCTTCCTCGGCGTCGAGCTCGATGTTGAGCGCCGAAAGCTCCTTGGCCGAGAGGAATTTCGCCGTCGGCGAGCGCCAGCCGTCGCCCTCGCGGAACGCCCACACGAGCCCCTTCGCGCCCAGCTCCTGCGCGCGCTCGATCAGGCCGTCCAGCTGCGAGCGCGGTACCTCGCGCTTGCCGGCGTTCAGGCCCTTGATCACGCCACCCGAGCCGAGGGCGCCCTGGAAGACCTTGAACTCGGTGTTCGCGAGTGCACCTGAGAGGTCCTTGAGCTCGAGGCCAAAGCGCAGGTCGGGACGATCCGTGCCGTACCGGGCGATGGCGTCGTCATAGCCGAGGCGCTGGATCGGCAACTCGATCTTTGCCGCCCCCGCGCGCTGGAGCACGTGAGCGATGAGGCGCTCGTTCACGTCGAGGACGTCCTCGACGTCCACGAACGACATCTCGACGTCGAGCTGGGTGAAGTCCGGCTGGCGGTCGGCGCGCTGGTCTTCGTCGCGGAAGCAGCGGGCGATTTGGTAGTAGCGCTCGAAGCCTCCGACCATCAGAAGCTGCTTGAAGAGCTGGGGCGACTGCGGCAGCGCGTAGAAGCTGCCGGCCTCGCGACGGGCGGGCACGAGGAAGTCGCGGGCGCCCTCGGGCGTCGAGCGGGTGAGAACCGGCGTCTCGATCTCCAGGAATCCCTGCCCGTCGAGGAACTCTCGCATCGCGCGGGCGATGGTGGCCCGGGTTTTGATCGCACGCTGGAGCGGCTCGCGGCGCAGGTCGAGATAGCGGTGGCGAAGGCGCATCTCCTCGCCCACCTCGCCGGAGAAGCTCTCGATCTCGAAGGGCGGCGTGTCGGCGTCGGCAAGAAGATCAGCCGAGGTGACCCGGACCTCGAACTCCCCGGTCGCCATCTCGGCGTTGACCACAGCCGCGTCGCGGCGCTCCACCTTGCCCGCGACAGAGATGACATCCTCGGCGCGCAGCTTGTGGCCGAGCGCGAACGCTTCACCCGCGTCGTCGGGGTCAAAGACGAGCTGCACGAGCCCGGTGCGGTCGCGCAGGTCGATGAAGACCAGTCCGCCGTGATCGCGGCGGCGGTGAACCCAGCCGGCAACTCGGGCAGTCGGAGTCGACCTTCTCGGCCAGGATCTCGCCGCACCAGGCGTCGCGGTAGCCGTTCGGGCGAGGGCTGGGCATCTCGCTCATCCGGCGTCGCTCCGTAGCTCGGTCAGTAATGCGTCCAACTCGTCCTCTCGCTCGTCTCCCGTGTCCATGTCCCTCAGCTTGGCGGCTCCGCCCTCGCCCAGGATGAGCGTCGCGTCCGCGCCGGTGCGTCCGGCCTGTTTCATCTGGCCCTTCATCGAGCGGCCCGCAAGGTCGAGATCGGCGCGGATGCCTGCGCCGCGAAGTTCGCGCACCGCCGCCAGCGCGCGCTCGCGCTGGCCGTCGGCTGCTGCGACAAAGATGTCCAGCACCGGGCCTGGATCCTGCTCGCCGAGCGCCAGGAGGATGCGCTCCACCCCGGCCGCCCAGCCGATCGCGGGCGTCTCAGGGCCGCCGAGCTCGGCGACGAGGCCGTCGTAGCGCCCGCCGCCGCCGATGGCCGACTGCGCGCCGAGCTGATCTGAGGTGAACTCGAAGACGGTGCGCGTGTAGTAGTCGAGGCCGCGCACGAGCGTCGAGTCGAGGACGTATGCCACGCCCGCCTGGTCGAGCAGGCGCTTCACGGCCTCGAAGTGCTGAGCGTCTTCCTCGGACAGCCGGTCGAGCATCCGAGGCGCATCGGCCATGACGGCGCGCGTGCCCTCGTGGTCGGCGTCAAACGCGCGAAGGGGGTTCTGGTCGATCCGCGAGCGCACCTCCTCGGAAAGTTCGGATTCGTTCGAGCGCAGGTAGGCGACGAGCTCGCCGCGATAGGCCTCGCGGGTCTCGAGCGTTCCGAGCGATCCAAGCCGCAGCTCGACGCCGGGTACGCCCGCCTCGCGCAGGATCGAGTCGAGCAGCATGATCGACTCGGCGTCTGCGATCGGGTCGTCGGTGCCGATCACCTCGGCGTCGAACTGGTTGAACTGGCGAAAGCGGCCGGCCTGCGGGCGCTCGTGGCGAAAGAACGGCCCCCAGGCCCAGAGCTTCACGGGCTGCGGAAGCTTGTGCATGCCGTGCTCGACGTACGCGCGGCAGATCGCTGCGGTCGCCTCGGGTCGAAGGGTGAGGCTTCGCCCGCCCTGATCTGAGAAGGTGAACATCTCCTTCTGGACGATGTCCGTGGACTCCCCCACGCCCCGCACGAAGAGCTCGGTCTCCTCGAACGCAGGAGTCTCGATCTTCCCGTAGCCCGCAAGCTCGAACGCACGGGCAGCCGAGCGATAAAGCGCGGTGCGAGCAGCCGATTCGGCAGGCAGGACATCAAAGGTCCCACGGGGAGCTGAATGCTTACGGGCCACTAAGCGCCGAGCCTAACGAGCACCGGGGCGGCCGGACGATATATTGGCGGTTGCCCGCAGCATTTGCGCTCAACGCACCCTGAGGGTCATGCCCCGCTGCGCCGCATCGCGTCGCGCAGGTCCGCGAGCCGTGGCGTCGCCTGGTGGTTCAGTTGCTCGGAGCCGTAGCGCAAGAGCTCGAAAGCCAGCGCCTCGGACCGCGAGTTCGCGGCGGCGATCCACGGTCCACGGCCGCGGGCTTCCGTGTTCCTCTCTGCCGTCGAGCTCCACGGCCAGCTTGAGCTCGGGCCACACGGCGTCCACCTCGTATCCGGCGATCACGTAATTCGGCCTCGGAAGCTCAAATCCATGGCTTCGCAGAAGAAGAGAAATCGGTCTTCGAGCGGGCTCTTCGTCTTTGCGAGCTCTGGCATGTGGATCCGAGACGCTTTCCGCACCATGGCCGATCCGCGGCGTCCTGAGTTACCCAGCGCGTCGATTTCCGTGAGTGACATGAGACCTTCGCGGTCGGCAACGGCCACTGCGCGTCTCATGCCCTGGAACGACACCAATCGCAGAGGCGCCCAGGAGGGCGTCGAGCTACGGGCGTCACCGGAAGCCCCCGGTGCCAGGCGCGCTCGACCTCTCTCGGTGGTGGATCTGTACTCCGTTGCCGGAGCGCCTACGCCCCGGCGCGCTGACATGGATCAGCTTGCCTGGAAATCTCAACAAGCCCCACCACCAAGCGGCCGTCACATGGCTCAGGGCTGCGCCTGACCCGGCACGAAGAAGCGCCTCGATCAGCGGCGTCTCGAGCGTCTCGGCTCGATGGCCCAGGGCATAGACGCCATCGCAGATCCAAAAGAGCCAGCCGCTACGCAGCAGGCGACCCACCTGGTCCTCAGACAACCCGCACCGCAGAAGCTGTGCCCGTGTCACCCGCCCGCCCTGGCGCCCGGCCAAGGCCATCGCCCTCTTGGTCGCCATCTGTGTGCGCTGAGCGCATGCTGAGGGTGACGAGCGGGGCATCCCAGGCACGCTCGCAGCGAAATGCGCGCGGGTGGGTCGTGCGGTGTGCCGGGGTGTGACGGAAGCGCTACGCGGGGCCGGCGAGCTCGGCCAGGAACGGGTTCGTGGCGCGCTCGGCGCCGAGCGTCGTGATGCCCATGTGGCCTGGGTAGACGCCGGTCTCGTCCGGGAAGGTCTCGACCAGGCCGGTAATCGAGGCCAGAAGCGTCGGCCAGTCGCCACCGGGGAGGTCGACCCGGCCCACGGAGCCCTGGAAGAGGACGTCGCCCGAGAACAGGACGCGCTCGTCGGCGATCGAATAGGTCACGTGTCCTGGCGAGTGGCCTGGCGTGAAGAGGACGTCGATCTCAAATCCGGCCAGCTTCAGCTCCTCGCCGCCCTTCACCGTCTCCTCGGGATCCCAGCTCTCGTACGGGCCGAAGCCCGGCCACGGGACGAAGGCCATGATGTCCTGGAGCACCGGGACCTCGAGCTCTGGGCAGTAGACGGGAGCGCCCGTGGCCTTCGCGACCGGCGCAACGGCGCCCACGTGGTCGAAATGCGTATGCGTGAGGAGGATCGCCTCGACCTTCGAGATGCCGAGCTGCTCGATCGTGGCGAGGATGCGTTCGGCCTCCTCGCCGGGGTCGATGATCAGCGCCGTGTCTGAGTCGTCGCGGCGGAAAATGTACGTGTTCTCAGCGACCTGGCCGACCGTGAGCATCCGGATGTCCACCCGTCCGAGGTTAGTCAGACGCGCTCAGGCCGCCTACTCTCCACGGGTGAGCACGCCGCCTCGGATCTCGCGAATGGCCAGTTACGCAGCCGCCTCCCTGGCGGCCGTCGTTATCGCTGCGGCCGGCTTCGTCGTCGGCGCTCGCACCGCCCCGAGTTCCGAGATCGATACGTCGATTGGACGCGTGGCGTTCGCCGTCTCACCCTCGTCCCACGGCGATGTAACCGCTCTCGTGCCGGTCGCCGACTACGGACTGAGGGCCGACGCCTTCGACGCTCCCTTCGAGCTGAAAGCTGAGCTGCGATCACTCGAGCGCTCGACGCTCGAGGATGCGGCCAACGGCGACCTGCCGACTCTGGAATCGACCGAGAGCGATCTGCGCGATGGCGCGCGCTCCGCCGTGCTGACCACATTCGGCTGGGGCGTCGGTGGCGCGCTCATAGCGCTGGGTATCGCGACCGCAATCGGGCGCACACTCCACCCGCGCTGGCTGCTCATGGCTGTCGGCGGTGGCCTCACCGTCTTGCTGACGGGCGCGAGCCTCGTTGCAGCCCGCACCTCATTCGACGCCAAGGCGTTCGAGCGCCCGACGTACTTCGCGAACGGCGACGAGCTGGCACGCGTCCTCGCGATCGCGGAGGATGAGCGCGTCGGGAGCCCATACGGATCAACGTTCTCGTCGATCCTGAGAAGCATCACGACAGTTCTCGCGGGTGGTCCGGCCCCCACCTCACCATCTCGGGACATCTACCTGGGCTCAGACCTCCACGCCAACGCGTTCGTCGTCAAGCCGCTCTCCGAATACATCGCTGACGATCCGCTCGTGCTCGCGGGCGACTTCGGGCAAAGGGGCGGAGAATCGGAGGCGGAAGCGATCTCTCCACGGGTCGCCGCCCTCGGCAGCCAAGTGATTGCGACCTCCGGCAACCACGATTCCTCTCGCCTGATGGAAAAGCTCACCAGCTCCGGGGTCGAGGTTCTGGGCGACGGCCAAGCGCAGACGCCTGCCGTGACCGAGGTCGACGGCCTCACTATCGCCGGATTCCCCGATCCGCTCGAGTACCAGGGCAGCGGAGATCCGGCCAACCGCCCGGTTACCTTCGACGACTTCGATGATCCGGGTACCGCGTTCGACGACGCCGTCGAGAACACAGCCGCAAAGCTCGAAGCCCTCACGCCGGACCCTGCCGTCGCGGTGATCCACCAGAGCGCGGTGGCGAGCGCGGTCGCCGACCGGATACGGGAGGCCGATCCTGAACGCGAGCTAACGATCCTCACCGGGCACGACCACATGCAGCGGGTCAGCCGCCACGGCAGCATCATCGTGGTTGACGGGGGCACGATCGGCGCCGGCGGCGCGTTCGACGCGGGGCGGGCCGCCATCGGGTTCGCCGAGCTTCACTTCGAGACGAACAGTCCCTCGTTGCGATCGGTCGACCTGATCTCTGTCGAACCGTTCTCGGGTGAAGCCCAGGCATCCCGCGTGGTCATCAGCAACCTGTGCCCGGACGCGAGTCGCTGCGACTATGAACCGCCCAGCTCGGAGGGATCGATCCTCGGTGATTCACCCGAAAACGACGGCGAAGGATGAGCCCCTTGCGTCAGCGGCGGGGCGAGCGCCGGCCCTGCTCGCGGCGAGCCTTGCGCTCGGCCACCTCTTTGGCGACGCGGCGGCGGTAGAGAAAGCGCTCGAGGTAGTAGCCCGCGGGTGTGTAGACGCCGGCCATGAAGACGCAGAGGAAGGCCGACGCGCCAACCGGCTGCTTGACGACGACGACCATGAGGAAGAACAAAATTCCGACCATGATGAGCGCGCGCTTGAAGGCGCTGCTCCACGTGGGTGCGGCACCCCGGCGGGCCTCGGCGTTCTTGCGCGCCTGGGCCTGAGCTTCCTCCCGAGTGCGCGGCCGCCGGTTGGAGACCTTGGTGACCGAGCCGCCCTGAGTTCCGCGGTGCTTTCGCCTGCGCTTCTTCTTCGTCTGCGCCACGGAAATAAATCTATCGCTGCGGGGATTCTTTGAGTCGCGCTTCGATCACACCGCGCGAGCGATCGAACCCCGGGATGGGCATCTCCTCGGGCCAGCCTGCCAAGGCACCCTTCGGCACGAGCCCCACGATCTCCGCCGAGACAGCGCGGCCTGCGTGCGGCTTTGCCAGCTCGCGAGCCCGCGCCAGCACCTCGGAGAGCGGGATCGCGACCGGGTCGTGGACGTTGGTGGAAATCTGAGTCGTGTTGTCGTCGCCGAACGGCAGGGCGATCGCCCGCACGCCGGAGCGCCCTCCCCCGCTCTCGCGAAGGGCGGAGGCAACCTCGCGCGCCTGGGTCAACGTCAAGCCGGTGAACTCGATGTTGAACGCGGCAAGAGGCGGCCGCGCGGTCACAAGCGTTGCGCCTGCGGTCGGGTGCGGCTCGGCCGGTCCGACGTCGGGCGCAAGCTCGCCTGAAGCCATCCGAAGCCGCAGCGCGTCAAGCCCGCCGCTTCGGAAGTACGAGCGCTCGCAACGCTCCGGCGTCGATGCCAGCTCGCCGTAGAGGAACACCGGCACCCCGAGATCCGCCACCCTCTCGGCGACCTCCAGCGCCTGATCCCGGGCCGACTCGCGAGCCTCCGCGCCGAGATATACGACCGGCGCGACGTCGAGCGCGCCGATGCGCGGATGCTCGCCCGAGTGCGAGGCCATGTCGATCGCCCTGAGCGCGGCCTCGGCGCCCGCCGCGAGCGAAGCGATGGCAGAGCCGCCAACCGGCGCCAGCGTGAAGACCGTCCGGTTATGGATCGAGTCGGAGTGCTCGTCGAGCACGTCCGCGCCCGAGGCGAACGCCTGCCGCAGGGCTGCGATCCGCTCGAGGTCCGATCCCTCGGAGACGTTGGGCACGGCGAGGACCTGCGTGGAGTCCATACAACGCAGCGTATGAGAGGCTTACCGCGTGCCAAAGATTGACATCCACAGAACGCTCGCCGCTCCCATAGACGCCGTGTTCGAGCTGATCTCCGATCACCCGAATTACACGCGCTTTGGCAGCATCACGAGCGCCGAGATGAGCCGCCAGGGCAACTCCGAGTCCAACGGGCTCGGCGCCGTTCGCAATCTGCGCGCCGGCCTGATCTGGTTCAACGAGGAGATCACCGCTTTCGAGCGCCCGACGCGCATGGACTACCTGATCCTCGAAACCAACCTGCCGCTCCACCACGACGGCGGCTCGATCACCATGAGCTCCGTTCCGGAAGGCACGGCTGTCACGTGGCGCTCGACGTTCTCAGGCACCACGCCGGTTCTGGGTGGAGCGATTGCCGCCGTTCTTCGCATCGCACTCGAGCGCTCGTTCAACAAGATGCTGAGCGAGATCGAAAAGGCGGCGAGCGCGGAGACGCGCGCGGCAGCTCCCGCCTAGACCTGAAGGACGCCGTCGGCGATCAGCGTCACGCCACCGGCCTTCACCGTCGGCTTCATGACCACCACGTCCTCGTGGATCGGGACCTGGATCTCGCCGCCGATCCCTGCTGAAGCCCCGAACGCCACGTGGCAGGTGCCGAGGATCTTCTCGTCCTCGATCAGGTTGCCGGTGAGCTTCGCGCACTCGTTGGTGCCGATTCCCAGCTCGGCGAGGTAGGTGCCGCCCTCCCCCGCCCCGCGCAGGAGCTCGAGGAAGCGAGCGCCCAAGTCTCCGGTGGCCTCGACCAAAGAGCCGCCTTCAATCGTCATCCGGCACGGCTCTGGCGCCTTGCCCAGGGTGCCCATCGTCCCGTCGACGACGAGCGTTCCGTCGCCCTCGGTGTGGAGCGGCGAGATGAACCCTTCGCCGCACGGCAGATTTCCGAAGGCGCCGTCCGCGGAGAGGTCGCCGTCGTCTGAGATCGCCTCGCGCCCAGTGAGGCTCATGCGGAGGTCGGTCCCGTTCGGACAGGTGATGCGGACTTCGTCGGCGTCGGTGAGGATCTTCGCCACGGCCTCGCCCCGGCGCTTCAACTCTGGGATGTCGGCCAGCATGACCCGGCCGAGGGTGTCCTCGTCGACGTGCGGAAGGGTTGCGATCCTCGCTCCGGCATCACAAGCCTCGCGGCGAGCCGCGGTATGTGAGAGCGACTGCATCGTTGGGATCAAGACGACATCGGAAGCCTTCATCGCTGCCGCGATCGCAGCGGGTGGCTCGGTGCCGTTCGTGGCGCGCTCGGCCATCATGGCCAGCATCGCGTCCGCGCCGGCCCGGCCGGCGGCGCCGCGAAGGCGCTCCGCAAGGCCGAGCGTCGCCGGGTTTCCCACGACGAGGACCTGCTCTCCCTCGCGGACCTTCATGCATTCGTCGATTACGGCTCCCACCGCTCGTTCGAGATCAGTCATGCGTCAAGCGTATGGTTTCGATCTCAACCATCGAAAGGAACTCCATGCACAAGCCTCTTCTCGCCGCCGCCGTCGCAACGATCGCTCTTGCGGCACCCTCCCTCGCCCATGCAGGCGACCGGGCTCCGTCGACGATCCAGGTTGTCGCCGGCAACGTTTCCGGCGACAAGTACGTCATCGCCGGCACGGTCGATTCGACGAAGAAGTGTGAGAAGAACCGGACGGTCGAGCTCTACTTCAAGAACAACGGCAAAGTCCTAGACACGGACACGACTTCCAACCGCGGCGCATTCGGCGTGGCCCTCCGGGAGTCGGATGGTCAGGGCGACCTCTATGTCCGGGTTTTGAAGACCGACGAATGTGGCTCGGACAAGACCCAGATCCTGTTCTAGGGCGAAAAGCGGATAGGAAGGCGCCCCGGGCTGCCCTCGAGGTGGCCCAGGGGCGCCCGAAGTGCTCTTTGGCCAAGGGGAGGAAGTCTCCGTGGTCTAGCCGGCCTTGGCCAGTGCACAAACAGAACACGCGCCCGGTTTGTTCTAGAATCCCGCGACCCACTCCGCGAAAGCAAAGGAACTCGCCACACATGCCCGGTACCGACGCTCTGATCTTCGACGCCATCCGCACGCCCCGAGGCAAGGGCAAGTCGAACGGCTCGCTCCACACCACGAAGCCCGTCGACCTCGTTGTCGGCCTTATGCACGAGATGCTCGGCCGCCACGTGAAGCTCGATCCCAATCGCGTCGACGACGTCGTCCTCGGTTGCGTCACCCCGGTTGGCGACCAGGGCGCCGATATCGCGAAGACCGCGGCGATCAAGGCCGGCCTGCCCGACACCGTCGCGGGCGTCCAGCTCAATCGCTTTTGCGCCTCGGGCCTCGAGGCCGTGAACGTCGCCGCGCAGAAGGTCGCCTCCGGCTGGGAGGACCTCGTGTTCGCGGGCGGTGTCGAGTCGATGAGCCGCGTGCCGATGGGCACTGACGGCGGCGCCTGGGCAATGGACCCCGAGACCGCTTATGACACCTCCTTCGTCCCGCAGGGCGTCTCCGCCGACCTGATCGCGACCGTCGAGGAGTTCTCCCGAGAGGACGTCGACGCCTACGCGGTCCGCTCGCAGGAGCGCGCCTCGGCCGCTCAGGAAGCCGGCAAGTTCGACGGCTCCGTCGTCCCGGTCACCGACATCAACGACCAGGTCGTGCTCGAAAAGGACGAGTTCATCCGACCCGGCACCACGGTCGAGACTCTCGGGAACCTGAAGCCCTCGTTCGAGGTCATGGGCGAGATGGGTGGCTTCGACGCTGTGGCGCTCCAGAAGTACCACTGGGTCGAGAAGATCAACCACGTCCACACGCCGGGCAACTCGTCGGGCATCGTCGACGGCGCGGCGCTCGTCGCGATCGGCAACGAGCGCACGGGCGACGAGCTCGGCCTCAAGGCGCGCGGGCGGATCCTCTCCACCGCGCTTTCCGGAGCCGACCCGACGATCATGCTGACCGGCCCGGCCCCGGCGTCGAAGAAGGCGCTCGAGAAGGCAGGCCTCACGGTCGACGATCTCGACCTGGTTGAGATCAACGAGGCGTTCGCTGCGGTCGTGCTCCGGTTCGTCAAGGACATGGGCCTCGACATGGAGAAGGTCAACGTGAACGGCGGCGCGATCGCGATGGGGCATCCGCTCGGCGCGACTGGCGCGATGATCCTGGGCACGATCCTCGACGAGCTCGAGCGCACCGGTGGCCGCTACGGCCTCTGCACGCTCTGCGTCGGCGGCGGCATGGGCATCGCCACGGTTGTCGAGCGCGTCTCGTAGCGCCCGGCCATACCGCCAACACTTCGAAGACTGAGAGGAACCCGATGAGCGAGAGCACCACGATCCAGTGGGAGAAGGGCGACGACGGGATTGTCGCCCTCACGATGGACGACCCCAACCAGGGCGCCAACACGATGAACGAGGCCTACGGCCGCTCGATGGAAGCAACCGTCGAGCGCCTCGAGGCTGAGAAGGACGACATAAAGGGCGTCATCCTCACCTCGGGCAAGCCCACGTTTTTCGCAGGCGGCGACCTCAACGACCTCCTCGCGGCAAAGCCCGAGGACGCGCCGCAGATGGCTGAGGGAGTGCGCACGATCAAGCGCCAGCTCCGCCGGCTCGAGACGCTCGGCGTGCCCGTGGTCGCTGCGATCAACGGCGCCGCGCTGGGCGGCGGCCTTGAGATCGCGCTCGCCACGCATTATCGGATCGCGGTGTCAGATCCGGCGGCGAAGGTGCAGCTCGGCTTTCCCGAGGTTCAGCTCGGCCTGCTGCCGGGAGGCGGCGGCGTGGTGCGCTCGGTCCGCCTCTTTGGAATCGTCGACGCGCTGATGAAGCTCCTCATGGAGGGCAAGCGCTATCAGCCCGACAAGGCGCTTGAGATGGGCCTCGTGAACGAGCTCGTCGACTCAGAGGAAGATCTCATTCCCGCCGCCAAGAAGTGGATCGAGGCGAACCCCGAGGCGCAGCAGCCATGGGACGTCAAGGGCTACAAGATCCCGGGTGGCACGCCCGCAACCCCGGCGCTCGCGCAGAACCTGCCGGCGTTTCCGGCAAACCTTCGCAAGCAGCTGAAGGGCGCGAACTACCCGGCTCCGCACCACATCATGGCCGCAGCGGTCGAGGGCGCGCAGGTCGACTTCGACTCGGCGATCGAGATCGAAGGCCGCTACTTCACCGACCTCGCGGTCAACCAGGTGGCGAAGAACATGATCCAAGCGTTCTTCTTCGACCTCCAGAAGGTCAACGGCGACCGCAACCGTCCCTCGGACATCGAGCCGTACCAGGCGAAGAAGGTCGTGGTTCTTGGCGCCGGGATGATGGGCGCTGCGATCGCGTACGTGTGCGCGAAGGCGGGCATCGAGGTCGTCCTCAAGGACGTCGACCAGGCCGCTGCCGAGAAGGGCAAGGCCTACTCGGAGAAGCTCGTCGCCAAGGGCGTCAAGCGCGGGAAGACGACTCAGGAGAAGGGCGACGCCCTTCTCGCGCGCATCACGCCGACGACCGATCCGGCCGCGGCCGACGGCGCCGACGCCGTGATCGAGGCCGTGTTCGAGGACCCGAAGGTCAAAGCCGAGGTCTTCGCCGAGATCGAGCCGCACCTCCTCGACGACGCGCTCCTCGGGTCGAACACCTCCACCCTGCCGATCACCGCCCTCGCCGAGGGCGTATCGAGGCCGGCGGACTTCATCGGGCTCCACTTCTTCAGCCCGGTGGACAAGATGCCGCTCCTCGAGATCATCAAGGGCGAGGAGACCTCGGACGAGATCCTCTACCGCTCGCTCGATCTCGCAAAGCAGATCAAAAAGACGCCGATCGTCGTCAACGACTCGCGCGGGTTCTTCACGAGCCGCGTGATCGGGACGTTCATCAACGAGGGCCTCGCGATGCTAAACGAGGGCGTTCCCGCCCCGTCACTCGAGCAGGCGTCCTCCCAGGCCGGCTACCCGGCGCCCGTCCTCCAGCTCTCCGACGAGCTGAACCTGAACCTCATGCGAAAGATCCGCGGCGCCACCAAGGCGGCAATCGAGGAAGAGGGCCAGGAGTGGGTAGTCCACCCGTCTGAGACGGTCGTCGACCGGATGCTCGATGAGTTCGACCGCGGTGGTCGCCTCGCCGGCGCCGGCTTTTACGACTACGACTCAGACAACAAGCGCGGCGGCCTTTGGTCCGGGATCAAGGACGCGTTCGGCGGCGACAACCGCGACATGCCCTTCGAGGACATGAAGGAGCGCATGATGTTCGCCGAGTCGCTCGAGACGATCAAGTGCCTCGACGAGGGCGTGATCGAGACGACCGCGGACGCGAACATCGGCTCGATCATGGGCATCGGCTTCCCGGCGTGGACCGGCGGCGTCGTCCAGTACATCAACGGCTACGAGGGCGGCCCGGCCGGGTTCGTCGAGCGGGCCCGCGAGTTGGCCGCGACCTACGGCGAGCGCTTCGAGCCACCGGAGTCGCTCGTAAGGATCGCCGAGTCGGGCGCAGTCGTCGCGGACGACGCCTTGGCGGCCACTCCGGCGTAGCCTTCGTGTCCGCGGCTGATGTCGAGGTCGTTCGGACCCTCGTCCCGGACCCCAGCATCGACTGGGCGCAGATCGTTCGGACCGAAGAGCTGGCACAGCCGCTTGAAGACGCGGTGCGCCATTTCTTCCAGCCAGAGTTTGCTTGCTCGCTGGTGAGCGTGATTGAGATGAAACACTCGGGCTTCGAGGGGCTCCTTGCGATCTGGAAGGAATGGCTCGAACCGTGGAGCACCTACCGGGTTCAGGAGGAGGAGATCATCGACCTAAATGATGGGCGCGTTGTCTGGCTCGGCCAGGATGTCGCGGGCACGAAGCACGGAGGCAACGAGGTCGTACTCAACTCAAGCGCAATCTGGAGGATCCAAAGCGGCCGTGTCGCCGCAGTGTCGTTCTTCGCGGAGCGTGAGCGGTGCCTCGAGGAGGCCGGGCTTCGCGGGGCGGGATGAGCGAAGCCGACGCACCAATGAACCGAAGCTGAGACGCTGACGGCACGATGCTGATTCGCGCGCCCGAAGAGATCACAGGCGCTTGGCTGTCGTCCGCTATTGGGCGCGACGCTTTGGAGCTCGCTCGTCGGAGGCGATCGGCACCGGGCAGATGAGCCAGAACCACCGCGTGCGGTTCGCGGGGCCCGGCCAACGCGACGACTCTTGGGGCGCCTGCGACTGGTGGGCCGCCGACTGGATGTGGAGCGCATTCCACCTCGAAGACGACACCCACTCCCACCTCGTGACCACGCCGGGACTCGTGGGCCACGGGATCGGATACGTCCAATCGGACGGCGACGTGATCGAGATAGCCGAGGCCCACAGCGACCACGCCGTCCGCGACGAGGGCTGGTCGGTGCCGACCGTCTCGAGATAGCCGCCGCGACCCTGGCGCTCGACGACGAGTCGCTCGCTTACGGCCCCCTTTCGCCTGGCCGCAGACGCCGGACGCGTCAGCCACTTCGTGTGAGCGATGGCTAGGGTCAGCGACGACGCCGAACGCAGCGGCACAGGCTGGATCGAGTGGAACATGAACCAGCGAGACTGAGCATTTGCGAACGCGCTTCGAACTCCACGCGGCGGCTACGATTCCCCGTCCCCGCCGGAGTAGCTCAGCTGGTTAGAGCAGCGGAATCATAATCCGCGTGTCGGGGGTTCAAGTCCCTCCTCCGGCATGGCATCAATAAGCCCTAGCGCCGCCCTTTCACGGCCGCGCTCGATCGGTTCATGCGGGCGCTGCCAAGTGAATGGACGGTCTTCTTCATCCTGTTGGCTCATACGGGACTGCGGGTGGGAGAGCACCTCGGGTTGCGCTGGTCCAGCGTCCACCTGGGAGACGATCCACACGGCGTGATCGCAGAGCAGGTGTACGAAGGCAAGCGAAAGAACCTCAAGTCGCCCAACGCCTACCGACAGATTCCACTCTCACCGGATGTGGCAAGGGTGCTCGTCGAATGGCGAACGCGCACCAGGTTCAGGGGTGACACCGATCCGGTATTCGCCTCAGCCGCAGGGACGCCGCTCGGCTACTCGTGACGACCTGATCCCTGTGCGCCTGGAAGCCGAGAATCGGTCCTAGCCCGGAACGATCCAGCTCAACGTCGCCCACGGACACGACTACGGCGTCCGAACCTCGATCTGGGTCCGAGCTGTCTGAGCCTCGAAGCGCGAGAGTCGGATGTCGAGCGCCACTTCCCAAGTTCCAGGGACACTCAAGGCAGGACCCAGGAGTTCATAGTGAGCGGGACTCTTGTACGGCACCTCGGTCGTGATCGGTCCGATGTCCTCTTCGGGTTGCGTCAACCGCAACGTCATCTCCTTCACGCGACGGACCTGCGCCCCCGTCTCTCGGTCGAAGAGATAGAAGTGGTAGTCGTTCGGCCCGGTTGTTGCCGGCTCGATGATCATCTCGATTCGGATGTCGCCGATGTCGAGTTGGCGCGTCTCGGGTCCTCCGGCGGAGGCAGGCGGTGAACTCCTTACGAGGGCCGCAGTCACTCCGAGTACGAGGACCGCGAGAACTACCTCTGCTCGCATGACCTTTTTGAGCGAGGATGCGGATGACCCTGCGGCGTCAGCTAGTCGGTTCCGATTGGTTGCCCCGAGAGCAATGATTCCCCCCAGCAACCCCAACTTGGCTAGGAGCAAGAACCCGTAGGCGCTCGAGAAGAGCTCAGCGATCGACTTGTCGAGGTAGAACCAGCTCTGGAGGAGACCGGCGCTCAGGAGTATCAGGACCGCCGGAAGCGCCAAGCGAGAGAATCGACGGGTGGCAGCGATGCCTGCGCCTTCTCCGTTCTCGTCCGATGATCGCGGCCAGTAGACGGCGAGGAGGAGGATCAAAGCTCCAAGCCACGCACCGGCGGCGACGACATGGATCACGTCCGCCGTGATGAGCACACCTTCCGGCGAATGAGTTGTCGCGTGCCCTCCAGAAGGCAGGGTGGCCACCAGCCCCACCGTGAGTGCGCCAATCAAGAGGGCGCGTAAGGGCGAAGGAAGGCCGCGCCACGAGAACAGCAGCATCAAAGCGAGCCACAATCCCACCCGGACCCCCCACACGTCGCCGACCTTGGTGTCGAACAAGCTGCTGATCACCGACGAATCGAAAGTGGACCCGAGCCCGACACCGCTGACCAGATCGCTCTGAAGAAGAAGGCCCGCAGCTGACGCTCCGAGCCCAAGCAGCGACGCCCAGAAGAGCACCTGGGTGGGCCAGCTGCGCTCGCCACGAAACACGAGAAGGCGAAAGAAGACCGACCCGATGACAAGGAGGAGAGCGAGGTAGTGGAGGCCCCGCACCGCGCCGAAGACGGTCTCTAGTGCGGGTTGATCTTCCTCGGAGCGGTCGAGCAGGTCCGCAACGGCAGGAGCCGTTCTGCCCTCGGTCCTGACCGGGACCCCGATGCCGAACGAGAAGCCGCCCGAGACCGGGTGCCCATCGGCTGAGATCACCCGATAGGTCGCCGTGTAGACCCCTTTGTCCAGTTCCTCTGAGATGTCCGCAGCAACGCTTGCGGACTCACCGCCGGGGGCATAAGGCTCCCCGATCTGGAGTTCGGTCCCGTCCTCGTCGAAAAGGCGGATCGCTCCAGATTGCGTCTCGACAGGTTCGTTGAAGTCGAACTGGACAGCGGGAGGCGAAGTGTCCACCGTCGAGCTCGCGTGAGGAGCCGAGTGGGTCAGGACGGCGTGGGCTGGAGCCCGACCTGGTAGGGCCAGTAACCCCAAGAGTCCCGAGAGAAGGAGGTAGACCGACAACCGGCGGCGGGACCACGCCCGCCGCCGCTGTCGATGATCCTTCTCGGACCGACCGATCACGCCCTGCGAGACCTCCTAGTCGAGACCAGGGCGGCTCCACCAGCGAGCAAGCCCAAGCCCCCTACGACCAGCGCAACGATCGAGAGAGTGTCTGTCTCGTCCTCATCGTCGTCAGCCTCATCTGCGTCATCGCTGCTGGCCGCGGCTGCGGAGTCCGAGCCGCCTTCGACCTCGGCCTGAAGCAATTCCACAGTCGGTGCTGGCTCCTCGGCGTCCTCGGGGCCAACCCATCTCACGACCTCGCCGTCGCTATACGTTTGGAGGGACGGGAAGGTCAGCGTCTCTCCTGCCGCGTCCGGCAGCCCGACCGACAACCCGAAGTCCTGGAACTCGCCGGGAGCTAGTCCCGGGCCGTCTGCCTCGAAGGTAACGGTGTCCACCTGCTCGGTGTATTCCTCGCCGAAAGCCTCGACTGGCTTATCGAGTTTTTCCATCTTCACTTCGCTTGTCCAGCCAGTAACCGGCTCGGTGCTGAGGAAGATGAAACCATCCGGGATTTGGACCTCTACCTTGGTCGTGTTCGCGTTCTCGCTCTCATTCGGAACGCGAACATCCAGGCGCTCAAACCCTCCCGCCGCAACCTGTTCGGGTTGCAGGGTGACGTGGGCTTGCGCGGCTGCGGGCACCGCTAGGGCTGCGAGAGCAGCCCCGATGATCATGCGCTTCATGTGTTTCTCCTTTGGCTAGACGCAGATGTGCGTCGTTACGCGAGCCTCCCTTGAGGCCCGCGAAGAAAGCCGCCCCATCGGGGGCGGTCGTCTATCGAGCCGGGAGAGGCGGGCCGCGAGGCGCGAGCCGCCGACCGATGCCGGACAGCCCGGTGGATGTGAACCTTGTGAGAAGACGCGCTACGGCCCCGAACGAAGCTGGGTAGGTGGGCGTCCGGCGCATCACCATCGCCACAACTTTCGCCATGCCTCGCAGAAGCAGGGCGATGGCCCAGCCGAGGACGATTGCCAGGGGCAGCGATACCCACGCACCGTCCGTGACCAGGGGAATCTGAGATGGGAAAGCTCCATCAACCAAGCGGGCTTCGAGGGCCTCCTGAGTGCCAAACACGGTCAGCAAGGCAAAAGCGAAGAACGCCGACAAGATTGGAACCGGGGGCATCGGAGCGACGATCTCCTTGTCAGCTCTCCTTGCCAGCCTCACGCCGAGCTCAAGAAGGACGGCCACCAGGAGGACCCCGACCAATGGGATGGCCCATGCGAAGTAAGCATGGGTGCCCGAGTGAAGGTGCCCCGGCGGTGCGAGCAGGTAGCGGGCCTGATGGAGGACGAGAGCTCCAACCACCGTCATGATCGCGGCGCGAAGATGCCACATGCGACTCACAGGACGAGCTTATGAGGTAGGGCGACACCGCGCTTCAAGGGACACTCCACGCGCCGGAACACGGTGGGCAACAGGAGGGCAACACGCCATCCACATCTAGCCGCAACTCGTAGGGTGAGCTTCAGGCGTGGAAGCGCACGGCCCGTGCGCCTATCGTCTACCAGCCGCAACCAGCCGCAACCGCAGGAGCAAGATCATAATCCGCGTGTCGGGGGTTCAAGTCCCTCCTCCGGCACTCGTTTGCCCTGCTCGACGTCGGCTCTTGGCGGTCGGAACCGACTTTCGTGAGATAGTGCCGCGAATGATTCGCCAGATGGTTCACCCACGATCGTGACGAGCGAACAGGCGATGTCTCAGGAGAACGTGGAGATTGTTCGCGCTGCGTACCGGGCCTTCAACGAAGGTGGCTTCGGCGGCGAGGACTCGATTCGTTTTCTCGCCCCCGGGTTCGTCTTCGAAGAGCCACCAGAGCAGCCTGCCCCTCGGGTGGCACAGGGTCGAGATGCGGCCGTAGAAATGTTCAACCAGTTCGACGAGGCGTGGGAGGAGCACCAGTCTGAGATTGAGCAGATGCGAGCACTGGACGGGGAGCGTGTCCTCGCACTCACCATTGAGCACTTCAAAGGGCGCGACGGGATCGCGATTGACCAGCCATGCGGCTCGATCTTCACGATTCGCGACGGCGAGATCATGAGGATGCAATGTTTCTGGGAGCGAAAGAACGCGCTCGAAGCCGCCGGGCTGTCGGAGTAGACGGCGAGTCCGACCAGCACCCTAGCCCGCTCAGGGTGGCCGATGGACGAGATGCACGAGACCCGTCCTGAATACGCTGGTGCCCGTGATTCTCTACACATGTGGACAGAAGGGATCTGCCGGAAGCCTCGGGCATCCGTGCGGGCGCGCGGTGAACGCGCTCGACAAGGCGGGTCACGACTACGAACTGAAGGTAGTCGGCGGGTACCGGCTCATGCCATGGACCTGGGCGAAGCGCAAGGAAGATCGAGCCGAGGTAAAACGGCTCAGCGGCACGGACGAAGTTCCGATCCTCGTCTTGGACGACGGCGAAGTCATTTCCGATTCATCGCGGATCGTGCGCTGGGCGCGAGAATATTCCGCGACCGGTTCGAACTGAAGCCGGACCCCAGCGGCGAGCCGACCACCTCATACATCGCGTCGTAGTTTTCTACTCGACCTTCGAAAGGGGCAGCCGGTAGACCAGCCCTGAGCCCGGGCCGGTTCCGTGCCCGGGTTTGAATGCCGAAACCCAGAGCACGCCGTCCCTGACGAGAGCATCCCCGCTCCCCGAGTCGGGCCCATACTGAGCGACGATCTCGCCGGTTTCGGAATCGATCTGCTTCAGAAGGGTCAGCGTGCCACGAACCCAGACCGATCCGTCGCCAACCGTGATCGAACCGCCGGCGCCGGCCATGTCGGTCTCGATCGTCCTGATCGGCTCGCCGTCGTCCGGGTCAAGCTGCGTCACGTTGCCCTCGAGCTGGTTGTAGACCCAGACCCCGTTCTTGTCGACAACCAGGTAGCGAGGGAGGCCGCCGACATCGGTCTCGCCGACCACCTCGTCGGTCGTGGGGTCGATTCTCAAGACCGTGTCGTGCTTCGCGTCGCTGACCCAGACGGTTCCGTTGCCGACAGCGACCGAGGCGGCGCCCTGATCGAGCTCGATCTCGTGCGTTCGCTCGAGCGTGTCTGGGTCGAAGCCGGCGAGGATGCAGGCCTCGCAGCCCTTGCCGTCCGACGCTAGTAGGCGTCGTGGTACTCGAGCCAGCTGCCGGTACGGTCCTGCGGATAGCCGTCCGGCGAGTCCTCCCACTCCTCCTGGCGCCCGAGCGCGGTGAGGTCGAGGTAGCTCCATGTGCTGCCGAGCGCCTCGTCGCCGCGGGCATCGACAAAGTAGGTGCGATAGATCTGACCGTCCTCGCGGATGAACGCGTTGTGGCCGTGCCACAGGTCGACGCCGAAGTCCTTGTCCCATTCGTCGGTGAGCGAGTACCAGGGGATGAAATCCCAGCCGTGGCGCGCCTTCAGCCCCTGAATCTCCTCCTGGGGAGCGCGAGACACGAAGGCGAGCGCCGTATCCCGCCCGCCCAGGTGCGCCGGGTTCGAAACCTGGTCGGCGACCATCGAACATCCGATGCACGCACGCTCGGGATATGAGGTTCCCTTTGCGGTCGTGGTCACATCGGGCCCGTAGAAGGCGCGGTAGACGATGAGCTGGCGCTTGCCCTGGAAGAGGTCGGCGAAGGTGAGCTCGCCGTCGGGGCCCTCGAAGCGGTACTCCCTCTCGACCGCCTGCCAAGGCATGCGCCGGCGCTGGGCCGCGAGCGCGTCGCGGGCGCGGGTGTGCTCCTTCTCCTTGACGAGAAGCTCGTCGCGCGCCTTCGCCCACTCCTCTGGTGAGACGATCGGTGGCTTGTTCGTCAAGACAGTCACGTGAACACCCTAGCCGCGGGGAAGGGCTAGGCGACCTCGCTCGTGACCGCCAGTGCTGTGCCCGCGCCATGACGAGTCCGAGGGGTGGCGGCCTGAGTAGCCGCTGGCTCATCGGGTAGCTCGCCCGTCATGAGCAAGCAGATCGGTTTCAAGCTGATGGCGGAGGCGTATGAGCCGAAGGAGCTCGTGCGCCAGGCAAAGAGGGCAGAAGAGGCGGGCTTCGACTTCGTCGAGATGTCGGACCATTACCACCCCTGGCTCTATAACCACGGGCACTCGCCGTTCGTCTGGTCGATGCTCGCGGCGATCGCCTCGGAAACCGAACGGATCGAGCTCGGCACCGGCGTCACCTGCCCCACCGTCCGCTACCACCCGGCGATCATCGCCCAGGCCGCTGCGACCACACAGATCCTTGCCGACGGCCGCTTCTTCTTCGGCGTGGGCTCAGGCGAGCGCCTGAACGAGCACGTCACGGGCGCCGGCTGGCCCTCGGTCGATGTCCGCCAGGAGATGCTGCGCGAAGCGCTCGAGGTGATTCGCCTCCTCTGGGAAGGCGGCTACCAATCTCACGAGGGGAAGTACTACACCGTCTCCGACGCCCAGGTGTTCGACCTGCCCGACGACTTGCCGGAGATCATCGTCGCAAGCGGAGGCGCCCGGGCGTCGAAGCTTGCCGCGGAGCTCGGCGACGGGCTCTTCGGCGTCGACCCCGACCCCGATCTGGTCGACGCCTACGAAGGTGCCGGCGGCTCTGGTCCCAAATACTGCGAGGTCCCAACCGCCTGGGCCGATTCAGAGGACGCTGCCGTCGACCATGCGCACGAGGTCTTTCGCTTTGGCGCGCTCGGCTGGAAGGTGATGTCGGAGTTGCCGAACCCGATCAACTTCGAAGCTGCGGCCGAGCACGTCACGAAGGACACGGTTCGCGAGTCGTTTGCCTGTGGCCCCGGCGTCGAGCGCCATACCGAGGTCTTCGGTGAATTCGTCGACGCCGGCTTCGAGCGCCTCGCTCTGCTTCCCGCCGGCCCAGACCCCGACGCGCTCTTCGAGGCGTTCGAGGGCGAGTTGGGCGAGGCGCTTCGCACGCGGCTCGGTTAGAGCACAACCCAGGCGAGCGCCGGTGGAAGCGAGGCTCGCGCGTAGGCCGCGACACGCTTCACAATGTGTTGCAGGTGATCAAGGTCCGCATCACGCATCCCGAGCGAGTCCTCTTCCCCGACGACGGGATCACGAAGGGTGAGGTCGCGACTTACTACGAGCGTGTCGCGCCGCTGATGGTGCCGCACCTGCGCGGGCGGCCGGTGAGCATGCAACGCTTCCCGGAGGGCATCGGCGGCCAGGGCTTCTTCCACAAGGACGCGCCGGACTACTTCCCGGATTGGATCGCGCGGGCAAAGATGAAGAAGTCAGGCGGCACGGTCTCCCACGCAGTGGTGAACGACGCCGCTTCCTTGACGTACCTCGCCAACCACGGCACGATCACTCCGCACGTCTGGCTCAGCCGTGCCGACAAGCCGCGATACCCCGACCGGCTCGTCTTCGACCTCGATCCGTCGAAGGACGACTTCGCAGCGGTCCGGCGCGCCGCGCGTGAAATCGCCGCTCTACTCGACGAGCTGGGCCTGCCTGTCTTCCCAATGGTCACCGGCTCGCGCGGGATCCACCTCTGGGTGCCGATCCGCCGCGACCGTGAGATCGAACGGGTCAAGGACTTCACGCGCGGGGTCGCGAAGCTCGCCGAGGCGCGTCACCCCGAGACGCTCACCACGCAATTTCGCAAGGAGAAGCGCGACGACAAGATCCTGGTGGACGTCGCGCGCCATGGCTACGCGCAGACTGTGGTGCCACCCTTCGCGATCCGCCCGCGGCCGGGGGCGCCAGTTGCGATGCCCGTCTCGCTGGCCGACCTGAGTGACTCGAAGCTCCGACCCGACCGGTGGACCGTCAGGAACGCGTTCCGGCGCCTCTCGCGGGCAACCGACCCGTGGCAAGGATTCGACAATGCGACGACCTCGATCGCCCAGGCCGAAAAGCGGCTGGCAAAGATCGGCGAGACGTAGAGATCCGGCAGGCCCGCAGCTTGTACTGGCGCCTGGTGCTAGCGGAGCGCGGCGAGTAGATCAATCGGCCCAGTGGCGCCCGTCGCACCCGTTGCACCGGTCGGCCCGGTCAACCCGGTGGCGCCCGTCGGCCCGGTGGCGCCCGTAGCGCCCGTCGGCCCCGTGGCACCTGTCGCACCGGTGGAACCTGTGGCGCCAGTAGGCCCAGTCGAACCGGTCGGACCCGTGGGGCCGGTCGGCCCGGTGGGGCCAGTCGGCCCGGCGTCGCAGCCGAGGTCGTTGCGGATGTCGCGCGCCGTCTGCTTGTAGGCGGTTTCTTCCTTGACTGTCAGGCCGTTGTCGTCGGTCGGCGAATTCTGATTCGTGACCTGGATGAACTTCTTGAGCAGGGCGCAGCAGCCCGCCTCGTCGCCGTTCTGAATCGCTTCGAGAGCGCGGTCGAGCTTCGAGAGCATCGACTTCCGCAAACGAAGGTCGCGGATGTTGTCCGCGGCGACCTCTTTGCGAAGCGCCTTGATGCGGGCGGCGATGCTGCCGGCGCCGCCGAGCGCAAAGCTCGGATTCCAAAGGACTGATCCCCCGAGGGCGACGCCGGACGCGATGAACTTGCGACGGTTGAATCCCTGCTGATCTGCCATGGCCGAAAACCTACCGGATCGAACGTTCGGACATAGCCTCGTCGATGGGCTTGAGCCTGGCAATGATCTCGGCCTCCCCGCACACGGCGAGCGCGGCCGCGAAGTCGCCGATGCCGAACGACAGAATGAGCTGATCTCCGCGCTTGGCCATGCCGGTGCAGATCTCGACGTCGTTGTCGGTGAAATGAAAGCGGCCTGTTGCTGCCGTCAGCTGCCACCGGTCGTCAAACAGGATGAACCGGTGCATGTAGCGCCTGGGGCCTCCGTGGTCGAAGGCCTCGTGGATCACGAATAGAGCACCGTCCGCGACCCGCACCCCCTGGGACCCACCCCGAAAGTCGCGGGCGGCCTCGGGGCCGTCGTGCTCGAACGCGGGCTCCGGCAGCCCGGAGGCCGGGTCCACGCGGGTGATCACGGTCGGCGACGACGTGTATACGAAGAGGAGGTCCTCGCTGTCGGTGTAGGGCATCCAGTTCTTCTCGTGGCGGTCGGCTCTTGGCCCGGGCATGACCCTCGCGGAGCGGATCTCGGCGTCATCGAGGCCCAGCAACACCTGACGGCAAACGCCCTCGGGGTCCAGTTCGCGAGACGTCGCGTTCGCATACCACCGCCCGTCGTGCTCGAACAGTCGGCAGTCCTCGAGGCCGCGGACCGGAAAGTCGAAGCGTTCGAGGTCCTCGCCGACGCGCCCGTGTATCGGCTCGACATCCAGCAGCCGTAGATCACCATCGAGGCGGGTCATGTAGTTGATCGTCCGGATCTCGCCGGTCTCGTCGAGGTGCGTGTAGTAGCCGCCGCGGAGCTTGTAGTTCGACGTGCGCACGATCATGCGGAAGCCGTCGCCGTCGGCGGCGATCGAGGGGTTGAACTGGGGCCACGCGGGTTCGACCGTAAGCTTCACCTCGGCGATCTGCGTGCTTGGCGCAAGGTTGGACAGCAAGGGCTCTGCGCGCCGGTCGATCCGGCACCTTGCCGCCCTGAATGTTGGCGATCCGGCGGCTGTTCTCCTGCACGGACACCTCGATTCCCTTCGGAAGATCGCGACCGTCGAGGAGCCGTTCGTAGAGGCCGAGCGCCTCGTCGTGCTGCTCGATCTCGTGTGCAGCGAGCGCGAACTCGAAGAGAGCGCCCCAGCGGTAGGTGTCGCGCGCGACGAAGAGAACGTCGTCCGGCTCAGGAATCTCGTGGGCGCGCTTGGCGAGCGCGTATGCGGTGTGATGCCATCCGAGCCGCCGGCACGCGTAGGCGGCCTGGTGAATCGCCTCGGCGCGTTGCGGCCTCAGCTCGTGGGCTTCGAGGTAGAGCGGAATGGCGGCGCGCGGGTCTTCGCGAGCGGTGAGGTCTGCAACCTGGAGAGCCGCGTAGAAGACCTCCTCGGGCCAGCCGCCGATCTCCACCCGCCGGCGGTAGAGTTCGATCGCCTTCTCGGTCTCTCCCATGTCGCGGTAGGTCTGTGCGAGGTAAAACGTTGCCCGATCGTTGCCCGGGTCGCGTTCGAGCTCAGCCTCGAGGAGGCGGCGGTCGCGCTCGAACTTCTCGTCGCGGGTGCCGCCGTCGGCGTGGTGCTCAATCAGCAGCGCGCGAAGCTGCTCTTCGGAGTGGTCGCCCTCGCAGGCGAGGTATTCGTGCGTAGCCCCCTCGAAGTGCCAGTCGCGATCCCCTCGCACGAGCCGCGGGATCCAGTAGCCGAGGTCGCCGTCGTGGCGAAGGAGATACGCGTCGTCGTGAAGCTCAGGCAGCGGCCCGCGCCAGTCGACGGTCATGTCGGCGTCGACGAGAAGGAGGTAGTCGGCCGTGCCCTTCGCGAGGCGGAGAAGCTCCGAGCGGTTGTGCCCGAAGTCGCGCCACTGGGTCTCGTGCAGCGTTCCCGGAGTACCCGCGAGCCGCTTCTCGACGATGGCCTGCGTGCCGTCGGTGGAGCCGGTGTCGCAGATCGTCCAGGTGTCGATCAGGCCTTCGACCGAATCGAGGCAGCGCTCGATCACCTCGGCCTCATCCTTCACGATCATGCAGAGACCGATCGTCGGCTCGGTGTAGGTCTTGAGGCGGATGGGCGGCTCCGCCTCGGAGTGGTAGCTCTCCAGCCGCCAGCGCGTCTGTCCGGGAATGTGGGTGCGCTCCGTCTCCTCCATGCCACGGAACTCGGAGTCGAGCATGTCCTGGAGCGCAAGCGCCGGCCAAGCGCAGAACGCCCCGGGTACGTCAGTCAGCGTCTCCGACATCGTCGGCAGATCGGGGACGTCCAGGCCGCCGTAGAGATCCAGAGCGTCCCGGGCATGGTCGGGCGACACCCAGTAGGCGTGCATGCCCCAGAGATAGCCGGGCACGGACCGGCACAGATTTCGCTTCGACGGGTCGCGACCGGCCCATATGAGGTCCGGGAACCCTGCCGCGAGGAGATACCCGAGGAGGCAAACCGGCACGCCCGTCGGGAGGTTTGCGAGACACTCCTCGACGTCATTTGCGAAGTCTTCGTGAAGGAGCACGTCGTCCTCGAAGACGATGCCACCCAGCTTTGCACCGTCCGGGTCGTCGAGGATGGCCTGCATCGCCTTGAGGTGGCTCGCCGTGCACCCCTGGCCCGCCGCGTAGCGCGAGGCGTCAGTTGGTGGCCCCTCCACGCGGGCGTCGACAGCCTCGATAAAGCGGACTGCGCCGGAGATGCCGCGCTCGTCGAACCGGCGCTCCATGCGCTCGCGGCGAATGGTGCTGTCAGGCAGGTTTATGCAAAAGATGGGAACGGAGATGCCGGGGATCGTAGGGACGGCGACCTGGCCGGTGGCTAACTTCGGTTGCTCATGTCAAACGAGCTTGCGGTCGAGGCTCACGGCCTCACAAAGGCATACAAAGACGTCGAGGCGCTCCGCGGGATCGATCTCAAGGTCGAGCGCGGGACCGTGCTCGGGCTACTCGGCCCGAACGGTGCCGGCAAGACGACGGCTGTGCGCATCCTCACCACGCTCCTCCCTCCCACGGCGGGCAGGGCGAGTGTCATGGGCCTCGACGTGGTTGAGCAGGCGGCGGAGTTGCGTGCGCAGATTGGCCTCGCGGGGCAAAACGTGGCGGTCGATGAGAACCTGACCGGCTTCGAGAACCTGGAGATGGTCGGGCGGCTATACCACCTCGGCAAGGAACCGTCGAAGGAGCGCTCGCGCGAATTGCTCGAGCGTTTCGAGCTGGATGAGGCCGGCGACCGGTTGACCAAGACGTACTCGGGGGGCATGCGACGCCGCCTCGACCTCGCCGCCGCGCTCGTTGCGAACCCGCCGGTGATCTTCCTCGACGAGCCGACCACCGGGCCTCGACCCGCGCAGCCGCCTGGCGCTCTGGGAGACGATCGAGGCGATGGTCAGCGAGGGCACCACCGTTCTTCTCACGACTCAGTACCTCGACGAGGCCGACCGGCTTGCCGACCGGATCGCGGTGCTCGATCACGGGCGGGTGATCGCCGAGGGCACATCGGACGAGCTCAAGGACGCGGTGGGCGGCGAGCGGATCGAGGTGACGCTCGGCGACGCGACGCAGGCCGACCTCGCCGCGTCGACGCTGGCCGAAGCGGCCGGCGAAGAAGCTGCGCCGCGAGGACGGCAGGGTGAGCGTGCCGCTCGACCGGCAGCGCTCCTCGATCGCCGAGATCGTGCGCCGCCTGGATCACGCCGGCGTCGACGTCGACGACATCGCAGTGCGCCGACCGACGCTTGACGACGTCTTCATCTCGCTGACCGGCCATGCGGCGGAGCACGAGGGCCAAGGCGAGAACAGGAGGAACAGCAGTGACCGACTGCGCTTTCCGACACGCTCGTTCTCGCCAAGCGCAACCTGATCCGGATCGTCCGCCAGCCGGACATTCTGACCGCGTTCACGATCCAGCCGATCATGTTCGTGCTGCTGTTCGTCTACGTGTTCGGCGGCGCGATCGCCGTGCCGCCGGTGTTCGACGGCTACGCGGACTTCCTGATCCCTGGCATCGTGGTCCAGAACATCGCCTTCGGCGGCTTCGCCACGGCGCTCGGGCTCTCCGCCGACCTGCAAACCGGGCCTGTTCGACCGCTTCCGCTCGCTGCCGATGGCGCGCTCGGCCGTGCTCGCGGGCCGGACGCTCGCCGACATCGCGACAAACCTGCTTTCGATGACGATCCTCGTGATCGTCGGCCTGATCGTCGGCTTCGGATTCAACGCGCCGATCGGCGAACGTCCTTCTCGGCGTGCTCCTGATGCTGATGCTCGGCTACGCGTTCTCCGTGGGTCTTCGCCTACATCGGGATGATCTCGTCGACGCCCGAGGCCGCCAACGCGTTTGGCTTCATGTTCATCTTCCCGCTGACCTTCATCTCGTCGGCGTTCGTGCCGGTCGAGTCGATGCCCGCAGCGCTCGAGGCGTTCGCCGAAGGCCAACCCCTTCACCACGGCGGCGGACGCGATGCGCCACCTGTGGCAGGGAGCTCCGGCGCAAACTCGGACGTATGGGTCGCGTTCCTGTGGACGATCGCGATCACGGTCGTCTTCTTCTTCATCGCGACGGCGAAGTACCAGCGCGCGCGTCAGCGAAGTAGCCGCACGTGACCGGCTCGCGCGGGACCGCCACCGCTCTCGTGATCGGCGGGATCGTCTCGGTTCAGGTTGGCGCGGCGTTCGCGACGACGCTCTTCGACGAGGTCGGGCCTGGCGGTGCCGTTTTCATTCGCATCGGGTTCGCCGCGGCGATCCTGCTGGCGCTCTGGCGGCCTGCGATCCGGCTCGAGGACGGCGCGCGGGACGTAGTGGCACTTGGCGTGATCCTCGGACTGATGAACCTGACCTTCTACGAAGCGCTCGACCGCATTCCGCTTGGAATCGCTGTGACGCTCGAGTTCATCGGGCCGCTGACCGTGGCGATCTTGGGCTCGCGGCGCCGTCTCGACGTACTGTGGGTCGCCCTCGCTGCCTCTGGCCTTGCTGCTTCTCTCCCCCCTTCCAGGCTCTGACCTCGACACGCTGGGCTGCGCGTTCGCGCTCTTCGCCGGCCTCTGCTGGGGCCTCTACATCGTCGTGACCGCACGCGTGGGACGGGCCCTCCCAGGCGGTGGCGGGCTGGCGATCGCGATGGCGATTGCGGCCGTGGTCACGCTCCCGGTTGGGTTGATCGACGGCGGCAGCGATCTCGCTCGACCCGGGCTGCTTCTGGTCGGCCTCGGCGTCGCCGTGCTGAGCTCGGCGATCCCCTACTCGCTTCGAGCTCGAGGCCCTGCGGCGTATCCCCCAGTCGACCTTCGGCGTCCTGATGAGCCTGGAGCCAGCGGTCGCGGCCTTGATCGGCTTTGTCGGCCTCGCCCAGGGCCTGGAGCGCCACGAGGTGATCGCGATTGGCCTGGTTTTCGTCGCAAGCCTCGGCGCCTTGAGCGCCGCGGATCAGCACGCGCCGGAGGCCTAGCGCGGGCCCTCGGGCGCTTCGGAGTCGTCCGGGCGCAGGTCGTAGCCCGGGCACTTGAACACCGGCAGGCGTGGATAACGCGGATATGCCGAGTCGTCCTTCGGAGCGGCCGCACATCGAGAATGCCGAGCCTCGGGTGTTGCGGATGAGGCGCTGGTGGAGGCAGGTGTCGCAGAGGCCGGCGGGCGGTGGCATCGGGAGGATTATCGCTCCGAATTCGCCCGCTGAGGTCAATACTTCACTTCGTATAGTCAGAGTGGATGTCTTCGCTCCGCCGCCTTTTCGGATTCCTGAGGCCCTACAGGCGCTCGGATGCTGGGGTTCCCTGGTGTTCGCGTGGCTCGCGATGGGCGTCACGGTGCTGATCCCACTGCTCATCGGCGACGCTGTCAACGCTTTCAACGGCGACGATCCAGACAAGGCGGCGCTCTTGCCCCTCGCGCTCGCAATCCTCGGAGCCGGCGTGCTGCGACTGGGGCTGACCGTGGTGCGGCGACTGGTCGCCGGGAAGGTTTCCGTCGCGGTCGAGTTTGACCTTCGCGAGCGGATGTACTCGCAGCTTCAGCGCCTCGAGCTGGGCTTCTTCGACGGCCAGCAGACGGGCCAGCTGATGTCGCGCGCGACCGTGGACCTCCAGTCGATCCGCTTCTTTCTCGGCTACGGGCTGATATTCCTGACGCAGAACGGGCTGACGATCGTGCTGGCGAGCATTGTGATGTTCGCGATCAACCCGCTCCTAGCCGCTCTCGCGCTCGTTCCGGTGCCGATCGTGGTTGCGACGGCCGCGCGATACAGCCGCCTTTCGCGACCGGCGCTTCAGGAGGTGCAGCAGCGCCTGGCCGAGCTGACGGCCGAGGCCGAGGAGAGCGTCTCCGGCATCCGCGTGGTCAAGGCGTTCGCGCGCGAGGAGCACATGCTGCACCGCTTCCAGCGCTCGGTCGCCCGCGTCTTCGACCAGAACGTCTACTCGACGCGGCTTGCGCGCCTTCTACACGCCGCTGATGGGCTTCCTGCCGTCGATCGGCCTCGCGGTGGTTCTGTTCGTCGGCGGGCGCCAGGTGATCGCTGGCGATCTGTCGCTGGGCGAGTTCACCGCCTTCTACACGTACGTGATCATGCTGACGGGACCGATGCGCATGCTCGGTGTGTCGCTCGGGATGGCGCAGCGCGCCGCCGCCTCGGGCAACCGGATGTTCGAGATCCTCGATCGCGAGCCAAAGATCGAGAGCCGCGCCGGGCGCCCCGCCGCTTCCGAACGGTCGCGGGCAGGTCGAGTTGCACGACGTGACGCTTCGCTACGACGCGGATTCAGAAACGAAGCCGGCGCTGACCGGCGTGACGATCGCCGTGGAGGCCGGCACAACCGTCGCGCTCGTCGGCCCGACCGGCTCCGGCAAGACCAGCCTGGTCGCACTCCTCGCGCGGCTGTATGACCCCACGAGCGGCGTCGGTGTCGATCGACGGCGCGGATCTGCGCGAGGTCGAAGTGGCATCGGTGCGGCGTTCGGTCGCGTTCGTCGCGGACGAGAGCTTCCTGTTCTCGGCCTCGGTCGCCGAGAACATCGCCTACGCGCAGCCCGAGGCGACGCAGCGAGGAAATCGAGACAGGCGGCGCGCCTCGCCCAGGCCCACGGCTTCATCGAGCGTCTGCCGGACGGATACGAGACGGTCGTCGGCGACCGCGGCCTGACGCTCTCCGGCGGTCAGCGCCAGCGCGTGGCGATCGCACGAGCGATCCTGGCCGACCCGCGCATCCTGATCCTCGACGACGCGACGTCTTCGGTGGACGCGCGCACCGAGGCGGAGATCAAGCGCGGGCTGGCAGAGGTGATGGCGGCAGGACCACGTTCGTCGTCGCTCACCGCCTCTCCACCATCTCCCTCGCCGACGAGATCGTGGTGATGGACGACGGGCGGGTCGTCGACCGCGGGACGCACGACGAGCTGCTCGAGCGGTGCGACCTCTACCGCGAGATCGCCGAGCACGGATGCGAGGACCAGGTGTTCCTCCAGCGCGATCTCGAGGAGCGCGAGGAGGTGGCGCGGCTGTGAGCGATTCGCGAATGGCGCGCCGAAGCGCCCCGTCGAGGCGCCCAGACCGAGGACGGGCGGATCTCGGGCACGGTCGCCATGTTCCGCGACCTGTGGCGCGTGATCCGCGGCGAGGATCAGCGCGGGCGCAAGGTGCGCTGGATGCTCGGCCTGCTGCGGCCCTACCGCAAGCAGGTGCTGGTTGATGTTGGGCGCGCTGATCGTCGCGACGGCCGCGGGCCTCGCGCCCCCTTACCTGGCCGGCCACGCGATCGACGACGGGATCAACGCGGGCGACGAGCAGGCGCTTGACCATGATCGTCCTCGTCTTCCTGGTCTCAGCGACCCTCTCCTGGGGCGCCGAGCTACGCGCAGACGTATCTGGTCGGATGGGTCGGACAGCGCGCGCTCCAGGACCTGCGGACGCGGATCTATCAGCACCTCCAGTCGATGTCGATCGGCTTCTTCACGCGGCGCAAGGCCGGGCGTCCTGATCTCGCGCCTCACGAACGACGTGCAGGCGCTCGACTCGCTCGTCACCGACGGGATCGTGACGCTCTTCCAGTCGACGCTGACGCTCGTTGGCGTCGTCGTGATCCTGCTGCTGCTCGACGTGCCGCTGGCGCTGGTCGTGTTCCTGACCTTCCCGCTCCTGTTCATCGCGAGCGTGATCTTCCGGATCATCTCCGCGGACGCCTACCGGCTGACGCGGGAGAAGATCGCGAACATCACGGCGTACCTCCAGGAGTCGCTCTCGGGCATGCGGGTCGTGCGGAGCTTCGGCCAGGAGAAGCGCCACATCGACCGGATGACCGAGCTGAACGAGGAGAACCGCGACGCGAACATGCGGACGGTCTACCTCAACGCGTCCTACTTCCCGGCGGTCGAGCTCCTGTCGGCGATCGGGACGGCGGCGATCCTCCTCTACGGCGGCTATCGGGCGATCGAGGGCGACGTCGAGACGGGCGTGGTCGTCGCGTTCATCGGCTACCTCAACCAGTTCTTCGACCCGATCCAGCAGATCTCCCAGCTCTACACGACCTACCAGCAGGGAATGGCGGCGCTCGACAAGATCTTCGACCTGCTCGACACGCGCCCGGACATGGTCGACAAGCCGGACGCGATCGATCCCGGGTGAGATCAGGGGCGAGATCGAGCTCGACGACGTCTGGTTCTCGTACGCGGGCGGCGGCGATGCGCGCGAGGTGGGCGCGAGGACGACGAATGGGCGATGCGGGGAATCGATCTGCACATTCCCGCCGGCCAGACCGTGGCGCTCGTCGGCGAGACCGGCGCGGGCAAGTCGACGCTGGCGAAGCTGGTCGCTCGCTTCTACGACCCGCAGAAGGGGCGCGTTCTCGTCGACGGGCACGACCTGCGCGACCTGGACTCGTCGGCGCTTCGCAGCAGGCTCGGAATCGTGCCGCAGGAGGGGTTCCTCTTCTCGGGCACGATCCGCGAGAACGTCGCCTTCGGCCGGCCGGACGCTCCGCCGGACAGACATCGCAGGCGGCGGTTCGCGCGGTAGGTGCGCAGCCGTTCGTCGAACGGCTGCCGGAGGGGATCGATACGGAGATCGGCGAACGCGGCGTGCAGCTCTCGGCTGGCCAGCGCCAACTCATCTCGTTCGCGCGGGCGCTGCTCGCCGAGCCGCGCATTCTGATTCTCGACGAGGCGACGTCGAACGTTGACGTGAGAACAGAGCGAACGATCGAGACGGCGCTCGAACGCCTGCTGCATGGCCGCACGGCGATCGTGATCGCGCACCGGCTCTCGACGATCAGGCGCGCCGGGAAGATCGTCGTGCTCGAGAACGGGGCGAATCGTCGAAGCCGGAACGCACGACGAGCTTGATCGCGGCCGGCGGCGCCTACGCGCGCCTTTACGGTGCCTGGGCCGAGGTCGCCGCCTAGCCGCTAGGGAGTGATTCCGCCTCCGCCGGTGTCTCCGCCGCCGTTGTCGGGGGTCGTCGGAGTCGTAGGCGTGGTGGGAGCCGGGGTCGTCGGCGTGGTGGGAGTTGTGGGTGCGGTCGGATCGAGGGTGCCGGTGCCGGTGTCGACTCCGCCCGTGGCCGCTCCGTTGCCCGTCCCGCCCGTGGGCGTCTCACCCGCGTCCAGGAACTGGCCGCACTCCTTGAAGCCGGCACGCTCACCTGAGGCGCGCGCCGTCGACCTCCGCCGTATCGATCGCGGCCTGGGCCGTCGCAGTGTCTCCCCCGGCCTTGACGGCATCGGCCTTCCCCTTGAGGGCTGTCACAACCTTGCCGAGGTCGCCGAGGAACCGGTCGATGGTTCGAAGACGTTCTGCAAGCTCGAGCGAGGCGAGCTGGTCGAGCTCGTCGCGTGGTGATCGCGTACTCGAGCTGTTGGCTCGCCGGTGCGTGTCGGCTGGATCGAGGCCGGCGACCGGAGTTGTTGGCGGGCGCACAGATCTCGTCGGCGCGCGCGATGTAGTCGTCCTCGCTGAGCGCCGTCGCGCCGGTTCCACCGGTTGCGCCCGCTCGAACGTGGCGCGGCAGCCGTGGGCTCGTCTTCCCCTCCGCAGCTCTTTACGAGCAGGACGAAGAAGATGAAGAAGGCAACAAGGCCACCCAGCGCCACAAGGCGCCGGCGCATGTAGATGTCCATTTCAGCCATCTGGCCAATCCACCGTAACGCGTCAATTCCGCGTATACCCGGATTCTCCTGCGCGCACCGGACATGTTTGTGACGCTTAGAACAAGGTGAGCGGCCCCTTGCGGCGCCTGTGACCGTTGCGACCGCCGTACGTATCAGTGAGCGAGTGGCAGTTCGGGCAGAGCAGCTCGAGGTTCTCGATCCGGTTGTCCGTACCGTCGCCGTTCTTGTGGTGCAGGTGGATGCTGAGCTTCTCGTCAAGCCAGTGAGTGATGCCGCAACGCTCACAACGCTCTTCCTTGATGCCTTCGTCAATGAGGCGCTTCTTGCGAGAACCTCGTCCCCCGCGCGACTCGCCCTTCGAGAACAGCTTGCCGAACTCCGTGCAACGCGGGCGGGCAGCAACATCACCTCGCTTCACCGCCTCGTTCCAAGAAGCGAGAGAGAAGCCGAACTTCTCTGCGCATTCTCTGACCGTCAGACCCGAGTCGTAAGCCGCTCGGATCTCGACCCAGTTGTAGCGCTTCGCGAAGGCGTCGTTAGCCGGCTCACCCAACCGCCGCGAGTGGTACGCGACGGTGCTCTTCTTCAGGCCGAGCTCTCGAGCGATCTCCGAATAAGAAAGGCCACGCTCCCGCAGCGCTCCGACGCGATTCCTCGTGATGCCCGGAGGTGCATGCGGCCCGTATTTCCTTCGGTCGCTCACGAACACATGTTCGTATCTGATCCGGACGGAACGAATGAGCGCTCCGCTGTGGCGGAGCGCTCATGAAACTGGGGATCAGGGATTTGAACCCCAACTTCGAACACCAGAAGCTCGCGTGCTGCCTGGTTACACCAATCCCCAATGTGCGACACCCAACGATAGCTAGGACCGAACCTGAACGTTGCTAGGCACCCACGCTCTCAAGCTCCGAATCGGCGTCGCCCAATTCGCCCCTTTGCCGACGACACGTCGCGCGCCCGATTCGATCAGCCTGCGGGCGTGGATCAGATCCTCCGAGCGGCCGACCGCGAGGGCGCCTGCGACCGAGCCGTCCTTCAGGTACCAGGCCGAAAACTCGCCGTCGTCCATCGACCCGCGGATCACGACCTCGTCCCAATCCCTTGCCGGGCCCACGTACTCGAGCCCGGCCCAGTCGGACAGGTCGCTGAAGAAGTACGGGATCGCCGTGTAGAGGTTCGTGCCGCCCAGCATCCCGAGCGCCGCATGCCGGCCCTGCTGGAGAGCAACATCCCAGTGCTCCACGCGCAGGCGCCGGCCGTGCACCTCCGACTTCGTAAGAGCAGCAATCGCCCGCGGCGAAAATGCCTTCAACCGACGTCTCGAGCTTGGCGTCGCACGCGACGCCGTTGTCAACCTCGAGGCCGCCGCGTTGCGCCAGCATCACATCGGGCCGGACGCCGGTGCCCATGACCACGAAGTCGCACTCGATCTCGCGCCCGTCCTCGGTCACCACCGCGCCGACGCGCTCGTCGCCCGAGAACGAGCCAAGGCCCGTACCGCCGACAACCTCGACGCCCTTCGACTCGAGAATGTCCTGGAAAAACCGTCCCGCCTCTTCTCCGAAGCCGTTCGAAAGCGTCACGTCCTCCTGCATCACGATCGTGCACTTGACGCCCATCTCCGTGAGCGAAGCGGCGACCTCGCAGCCGATGTAGCTCCCGCCGATCAGCACGGCCTTCTCGGCCTTGCCAGCCTCGTCGCGGATCGAGTCCGAGTTGCCGAAGGCGCGGAGGTAGTGGATCCCCTCGAGCTCAGCACCCTCGACGCGCACGATGTTGACCATCGCGCCGGTGGCAAGGAGCGCCTTTGAAAAACGCACCTCCTCCCCACCCTGGATCTTCGCCACCCGCTCCGCCGGATCGAGCGACATCACGCTCTTTCCGCTCAGGAGCTCGACATCGTTCTCGGCGTACCAGTCGGCACCGTTGACCACCGCGTCGGCCCTCTCGGCGTCTCCGCGCAGGTATTCCTTCGAGAGCGGCGGGCGCTCGTACGGCGGGTCGCTCTCCCGCCCCACCAGGAGCACCGAACCGTCGGCTCCCTGCCGGCGCAGCTCGGACGCGCAATACGCAGAAGCCATCCCGCCCCCCACGAGGAGGAAGTCGACCTCTCTCATTAGTTGTCGGACTTGGCCGTTCCGAAGAAGGCCGTCACGTCGTCTTCGATCTTCGGATCGAGGACCGCAAGGATCTCGTCGCCCGGTTCGAGGACGGTGTCGGCGTTGGGGATCAGGCCCTCACTGCCGCGCAGAACCGAGATCAGCAACGTGTCCTCGGGCAGCTGGAGATCGCCCACGCGCTGGCCGGTCGCCTGCGAGCCCTCGGGTAGAAGCAGCTCGATGATCTCGAGGTGCTGCTCGGGCAGATCAAGCAGGTGAACCAGACCGTACTCGGGCACCTCGTGCTCGATCAGGCGGATGATCAGGTCCGTCGCGGACACGACAGGGCGAATTCCCAGAAGCTCGAAGTGCTCCAGATTCCGCGGGTTGTTGACGCGCGCGATGATCCGGTCGACGAGGTACTTCTCCTTCGCCACCTGGCAGATCAGCATGTTGTCCTCGTCGTCGCCGGTCACGGCGATCACCATGTCGGCACGCTGGACTCCGGCGCGCTCGAGAACCCAAAGCTCGGAAGCGTCTCCATATTGGATGTTGTGCTCGAGCTCTTGCTCGACTGTCTGGTAACGGTCGCGGTTGTCCTCGATGAGCGTTACCTCGTGGCCCTTCTCGAGGAGCTCACGCGCGATGTTCCAGCCCACCTTCCCGGCGCCGACGACGATCACGTACATCTTCTTCGCCTTGGCGTCCACGCTTAGACCTCGTCGTCCTCGTGGTCGGCGGCGCCAACCTTGGGAGCGGTCCCTGCGGCGCGCTTGGCCGCGTCGCGAACCTCGTCCTCGAGCATCTCGATCGCGACGCGGGTTGGGCAGATCGTGTGCACGCCCTGGCGCTCGTACCACTCGGCCCGCAGCGGATCCAGGATCCGCGCGATCACCGTCGGCACCTGAAACCTGCGCTTTGCGAGCTGGGCGATGATGATGTTCGTGTTGTCGCCGTCGGTGGAGGCGACGAACACATCCGCCTTCTCTATCCCCGCAGCGAGTAGCGCTTCGACCTCGAGAGCCGTTCCGACCGTGAACTGGCCGCCCATGTCCTCCCACGCCCTGTCGAGCTTGATCTCCAGGCGCGCGTGCGCCTCGGGATCCTCGTCGAGGCAGGACACCTCATGCCCGTCACTTAGCATCGTGCGCGCCAAAGACGCACCGACGCGACCACATCCGACGATGAGAATGAACATCGGGCGAGACTCTATTGAAGAGGTTCGAGTTCGCCCACGAACCGCTCGGGCCGCTTCACGTCGCCCACCGGCGCGGTCACCAACACCCTGCACGGAGCCTTCGACAACACGTACTCCGTGACCGGTCCGATCTCGACCGGCCGATGACCCGCAATGCCTCCGAAAACAGCACCGCCCCTGATCTTCGTCGGTGGCTCCGCACCCATCACGATCATCTCCGCCTCCATCTCCCGCGCCGCCTGGACGATGCCTGCCCCCACGTTGCGCGCCCGCACCACCGCCTCCTGAACATCGACCGTGTCGTACTCCTCGGCGACCAGGCGCGCCCTCTCGAGCGCCGCGTTCGCCGCCTCGATGCGCTCTCGCGGCGGCGGTGATGTCAGCGGCAAGCTGAGCGGCAGGTCGATCACAAAGACGATCCGCAGGCGAGGCGGCCGCTGCATCGGCTTGTCCGCCGGGTCCGCAAGCCGGCCCGCAGTTCCAACGATGTCGTCGTCGAGTTCGGTGCCGAAGATGGGAACCAGGATGTCGTCGTACTCGACATCGACCTCCTGCTTCTCGAGCGCAGCAGCGGGAACCTCGACCCTCTTCGTGAGGCTCGTCTTCTCGAACCCCTTGCGGTAGATCACGTAGCCCACCAGGCCGAACAGCATCCAGCCTCCGCCAACCCAGCGCGCCTCGTCGTGGTAGATGATCACGCTGAGCCAGGCAAGGCCCGTCACGAAGAACCCGACGAGGGCCGGCAGCGGCAGCGCGTTACCGCGCACGTTGACGTCGAACGGAACGCGGAACGGCCGCGCAGCATCCGGCCTCTTGACACGGAGGCGCAGAATCGACGCGTGCGCGATGACGATCGCGAGCGTCGCACCAAACGCGTAGATACCGGCCAAGACCGCCACGTTGCCCGGGATCACCAGGCCGATCGCGATCACTGTCGCGCCGAAGATCGCCACGTACGGCGTGCGCCGCGGCGTCAGCTTGCCCAGCCAACTCGGGATCTGGCGGTTGGTCGCCAGGACGTAGACGTGGCGCGACAGACCAAGCATCGCCGTCGATGCAGCCCAGATCAGCACCACGGGCGCAACCGCAACGACCGCCACCTGCATGATGTCCGAAACCCATGCCGGGTCGAAGCTCTTCGCCACGCCCAGGATCGGCTCCTCGATGTATTTGCCGCCAAGCTCGGACTCGGGCCCCGACGGAGTCATCATCACCGGCACCGTCATGAGGGCGACGGCCGCGACCCCCGCGTACACAACCGGTAGAAGTGCCGCGCCCGCCGTCACCGCCTTCCGGAGACTCGGCGTGTTCCAGTCGAGATCCGGAGCCAGGTCAGACGCCGCCTCGATCCCAGCGAATGCGACAGTCGCGATCACGAACGCGTAGATCGCGTCCTCCCCGCTCGGCGTCGAAAAGAGATCGAGATTGTTCGTCAGCGCTGCGGGGTCGAACGCAACCGCGATACCGACGACGATGAGGAGGACCTGCACAAGCGACGTCGCCGAGCGCCAGCGCGACGAGCAGGCGGCGGCGCTTGAATCCCCACCAGCCCATGACGTTGATAAGCGCCGCGCCAAGCACGATTGCGATGGCCGTCAGGACCTCGCCCTTACCGTCGGCAAAGCCGCTCCAGATCGGCGAGAGGTAGTGCGGCGCGGACACCGCGGCGAGCGCAACGACGACGATGAAGTCGATCAGAAGCGCCCAGCCCGCGACGAAGCTCACGAACTCGTTGAACGCGTAGCGCGCGATGTTGGACGAGCCTCCCCGCTCGACGAACATCGACCCGCCCTCGGCAAAACTCAGCGTCGCGAGCACGAACATCAGCCCGGCGCCCAGGAAGAGGAACGGCGTCAGCCCAAGGCCGTAGTCGGCGACAACGCCAAGCGAGAAATAGAGCGAGAAGCCGACGGCCGAGTAGGCGACAGCGAAGATCATCGGGCCGCCCGGCGCCCGGCGGTGGCGGTGCTCGTCGCCCTTGGGTGGGACGGCGCTCATTCGCGGAACGACAGGTACAACCGCCCCGCCCCCAGGCCGGTGAAGATCAGGCCGATCCAGAATCCGTTTGCCGCGAGGTTGCCGCCCCGAGTCAACGTGAGCGCGACGATGAAGACCCCAAAGATCAAAATCACCACTGCGAACACGCGCGTGGCGCCACGGTAGACCTCATCTGGGCGTGGAGGGGCCATGGCGCGATCCTAGGCCAGCGTAGGTGTTATGACCGCGGCCCGCGCCTCCTCGGGGCTTGCCGTAACGAGCACGCGGCACGGGCGCTTGGCCATCACGGCCTGGAGCGTCTTCGAATAGACCGGCACGCCCGCGCGGTAGCGAAGCTGCATCACGATGGCGGCCGCGCCAAGCTCGCGAGCCGCCTTCACGATCGCCGCGCCGGCCTGGCCCGGACGCACCCTGATCACGGAGCCCGTGACCCGCTGGCCGCAGATGAGCTTCGCCCGCTCGATCTTGCCTTGCGCCGCACCCTCTTCCGCGTCGAGCTCCGCGTCGAGCGGCAGGTGGGTCGGCACGGTGATCAACGAGACGACGTGGATCGCACGGCGCCGCTTGGCGGCTAGCGCCTTAGCCGTGGCCACCATTTCCTCGTCGAACGGATCCTCATCGAACGCGACGACGATCGAGCGATACTCAGGCTCCTCCACCCCCAGCGGCTCCAGGTGCTTCACCTTCACCGTCTTCGTCAACGGCAGCCCCTGGTTGCGCCGGTAGAGGACGTATCCGGCCGTGCCGACGATCATCCAGCCGCCGCCCGTGGCGAGCACAACCGGATCGAGGGCCATAGCGACAACGAAGGCGCCGAACGTCCCGATTCCACCGAGCACGGCCAGAATGGGCACCTTCACCCCGCGGATGTTCACGTTCAACGGCGAGATCCAAAGGCGCGAACCGTCTCTTGCCCTGGGCCTGCCCTCGACCGGTCTGAGCTTTCTGAGGCGGATCACGGAGATGTGCGCGACGCTGAACGAGAGCGTTGCGCCGAACGCGTAAATCGTGCCCAGGAACGACGTCTGCCCCGGCGCCATCACCAGAATCGCGACCCCTGAGAAGACGATCAGCGCCACGTACGGCGTTTTGAACTTCGGATGGATCTGCCTGAGCGCCTCGGGAAGCTGGCGGTACTGGCCCATCGAGAACGTGAGCCGTGAAAGGCCGATCAGCGCGGCATTGGTGGCGATCAGGAGGATTACCGCCGCAAGAATCCCGACGTAGACGCGCAGACCGTCGGTGAGGCCCGTGCTCAGCCCAAGGTTCTCGACGATGCCAAGGACCGGGTCGTCGGCATACGTCGTGCCGAGCGCCGTCGTGAAGTTCCCGCTCGCGTCCTCAACCACCGGCATCGCCGACAGCGCGATCGCGGGCAGAAGTGCATAGAGGCCGACCACGGCGGCCACCACGTACCCCGTGCCGAGAGGAATGGTGCGGTGCGCGTTCTTCGCCTCCTCCGCCATGTTCGAGATCGTCTCGATGCCCGTGTAGGCGACCATCCCCACGGCGATGCCGAGCGCGAAGTTGCCCGCGGTTGGCGCTGTGCCGAAGTCGACCTGGTTGACGAGGAGATCGGCGTCGAAGACCAGCACCAGGCCGATGCCCACCAGGATGATCTGCGTCGCGAGGTCGGCGATGGCGAGGACCAGGTTGAGCTTGCGCGGACTCCTCGGTGCCCTTGATGTTGAGAAGGGCGAGCGCCGCGATCAGGCCCGCGCCGAAGATCACGTCTCCCGGCCCCTCCCCCAACGGCTCCCAGAAGACGGCGAGGTAATGAGGGACGAAGAACGCCGAGATCGCGACCGTGACGATGTAGGTGAGCATCTGCGCCCAGGCGGCAAGGAAGCTGGCCATCTCGTTGAAGGCGTGGCGCGCGAAGCTGGACGAGCCGCCCGCCTCCGGATAGAGGACCGTCGCCTCGACATAGCTCGCAGCGGTGAAGGCGAAGATCAAGCCGGCGATCATGAACGTCACCGGCGTAAGGCCGAGCGCGTAGAGGGCGACCAGGCCCAGCGCGTAGTAGATGGACGAGCCGACGTTTCCGTACGCGGCGGCGAACAGCGCGCCAGTGCCGTGAACCCTCCGGAGCGCTGCCTCCCGCGGGATGCGCTCAGCCATCTATGTGCCTAACGCAATTCGGGACCGATTCTACGCGCGGTATGGTCGAGATATGGCTTCTGAACTCATCCACACCTGTTACCGGATCACCGACATCGACAAGTCCGTCGACTTCTACGAGAAGCTGGGCTTCTCCGAGCTTCACCGCATGGACCTCCCCGACGGCGCCGTCAACGTCTTCATGGGCCTGCCGAACGACGGCGCTCGCCTCGAGCTCACCTTCAACCCCGGCGTCGATTCATACGACCTCGGCACCGGCTACGGCCACATCGCGATCACCGCGTCGGACCTGGACGGGACGCTCGAGAAGCTCGCGTCGATTGACATCGAGCCGGAGAAGCCCCCGTACCAGGTACGCGAGGGCGGCTCGCGCCTTTGCTTCGTGCGTGATCCCGATGGATACAGAATCGAAATACTTGAGGCGTCCGCGTGAATTAGCGTCCGCGCAAGGCGCGAACGGCGGCGCGTCGACTGGTGAAGCCTTCAGCTTGGGTGATCTTTCCGTCAGCGATGGTCCAAATGGTCGCGAACGGCAGCCGGAACCCGATATCGCTCAACCGCCCGCGAGTACGCATTGTGCCGAGCGCCGCCACCCGGTCGCCGGCTCGCTCGATGGTCTCGATCTGAAAGCGGAACCAAGAAAGAACGTCCGCCGATTCCTCACGCAGTCGCCGGAAGGCATCGATTCCCTCGCCACCTCGAAAGATGCTCAGCCCACGTAAGCGAGTCTGATTTTGAATTACTACATCCTCGTGATAGGCCGCGGGGAAGGCCGAGAACTCACCTAGCCAGAAACACTCGTCCCAGGCCTTGATCCAACGCTGTAGGGCGAGCAAGGTGGCAGCGTCGTCGTGGCGACCCCAAGCACCCACGACTTCGTCCCAGCCCCGGGCGAATTTGACTGCCTCAACCCCTCCGTTCATGCCACCAGCCTAACCCTGGGACAACCGCGCGGGCGAGGGAGGCAGACCGTGTCCCAGGCGCTCGTATCTTGGCGTTGTCGGGGATTCCGACATCCACCGCTTCGAGATCATCGAAAGCGACCCGTTGGGCGAGTTGGCCTACCTCGCCGCGTTGAACGCGGCTGCTTCTGCAAACAGGTTCTTCAGCGCGTCATGGTCGATCTCGTGGTCCTCGCGGATGTCGATCGCGCGCCTTGTCTTGCCCTCGAGGCTCGAGTTGAAGAGGCCCTTGGGGTCATCAAGTGAAGCGCCCTGCGCGAAGGTGAGCTTCACGTAGTCCTTGTAGGTCTCGCCCGTGCAGATGATGCCGTCGCTCGACCAGGTTGGGACGCCGTCGGGATTCGACGGCTTCTTCCACTTCGCTTCCTCGGTCGCTGCCGGAACGGCTTCCTTCATCAGGGCGCGGACTTGGTCGATCCGCTCCTCTCGCCAGTCGCTCATGTGTGACATCGTGCCAGATCGATGGCCGATGTCTTCGCAGGACTCCTTGTGTCCGACATCGTCGCCGCCCGTGCCTGGTACGAGCGACTCTTCGGCAAGCCGCCGAGCTTAGATCCGCACGACACCGAGTCGGTCTGGCAGCTCGAAGAGCACGCGTTCGTCTACGTGAACGAGGACACCGAGCGGGCGGGCCGCTCCGTCATGACGGTTTTCACGGAGGAGATCGACGCGGTCATCGACGAGATCGCGAAGCGTGGCATCGAGCCGGCGAACCGCGAAACCTACGCGAACGGCGTTCGGAAGGTCACGATTCGCGATGCCGACGGAAACGAGATCGGTTTCGGCGGGCCGCCTGAGGGCGTCTAACTGCAGTGGACGTCGGGGGCTTTTGCGAGATACTGCGCGGGCGGCGTCGGAGGAGAACGTGGAAACGATGCGCAAGATCGTCGCGGCGTTCAACACGCGCGATCTCGACACGATTGTCGCCTTCGCCCATCCCAAGATCGAATCTCACTCCACCTTCGCTGCGATTGGAGGTGCCGTCTATTGGGGCCACGCCGGGGTTCGCCGGTGGCTGGACGTTTGGAAGTACGCCTCTTGATGTCCACGCGATAAGCAGAATCTTCAGGCGTGGCGGAGCGCGCGCTGAACGTGTGAGCGCGTTACGTCCGCAGGAGTGCGGCAGCCCAGAAGTGCCAGCCCGAGGCGGATTTCCCTCTTGAGGATCTCGAGCACATCGCAAGCGCCGTCCTCGCCACCGACCGCGAGGCCCCAGAGCGCGGGCCTGCCCGCCAGTACGGCATCCGCCCCAAGCGCAAGCGCAACGAGAACATCGGTCCCTCGCCGGATCCCGCCGTCGACGAGCACGGGGATGCGGCTCGCGACCGCTTCAGCAACCTGAGGTAGGGCATCGATCGTCGCCGGCACGCCGTCGAGCTGCCGGCCGCCGTGATTCGAGACCACCACGCCGGCGGCGCCGGCCTCGATCGCCAGCTCAGCATCGGCGGGGTGCATGATGCCCTTGAGGATGATCGGCAGCTCACACCCTGCGCAGAGCGAGGCGAGCGAGTCCCAGTCGAGCGAGGCGTCCACAAGGTCAAAGACCTCCTTTACGGTCACCGGCCTGTCCGAGCCGATCGCGGCCTGCACGCTCGGCGCGTCGACGTCGACCGTGAAACCGGTGCGGAAGTCGCGCTCGCGGTAGCCGGCGAACGGCGCGTCCACGGTGAGTGCGATCGCCTTGTAGCCCGACTGCACCGCCTCGGCCAGGAGCGCCTCGGTTACGGCACGGTCGCGGAAGCAGTAGAGCTGAAACCACTTTGTGGTGTCCGGCGCGGCGGCGGCCACGGTCGCCGGGGTAGCCGTCGCGATCGTCGACAGGCACATCGCCGTGTCGGCAGCGCCGGCGCCACGGGCCATCGCCTCCTCTCCGTGCTCGTGGACGAGGCGCTGGAAGGCCACCGGCGCGACCATCAGGGGCATCGAGATCGTGTCGCCGAAGAGCGTGACGCTGGAGTCGACAGCCGAGACGTCGACGAGGACGCGAGGCATCAGCTCCCACTCGGCGTAGGCCTCAACGTTGCGCCTGAGCGTGCGCTCGTCTCCGGCTCCACCCGAGAAATAGCCGAGTGGACCCGCGTGGATCCGCTCGGAAGCGAGGCGCTCGTAATCGGCGACGTTGAGTAGCAGAGGCTCACTCACGCGCGAGAGCCTACGAGGCGAGCCCCACGGAGAGCCGGGACCCCACCGCACCCCCGCTGCGCCCACCGCCGAGGTCGAGCTGGACTTGCACTACGCAAGTGCAGAGCTCCTCCAAGCTGACCGCCAGAACGAGGAAGGGCGTGGCTTGCACTACGCAAGTCGATCACGACCTCGGCGGTGGGGCGCGCCGAGGCCCCCGTGCGGCGGTGGGGGCCCCGTGCGGCGACGGCCGCCCCTGGGGCGGCCGTCTGCCGTAGACGCTTGTTCTTCTTGCCCTAGAAGTGGACGATCGGGAGGATCAGGATCGCGACGATGTTCGCGACCTTGATCATCGGGTTGATGGCCGGGCCGGCGGTGTCCTTGTAGGGATCGCCGACCGTGTCGCCGGTGACCGACGCCGCATGGGCTTCGGAGCCCTTGCCGCCGTGGGCACCGTCCTCGATCAGCTTCTTCGCGTTGTCCCACGCACCGCCACCCACGGTCATCGCGAGCGCCTGGAAGAGGCCGACGATGATGACTCCGATCAGGAGGCCACCGAGCGCCTTCACGCTGATGATGCCGACGATGACGGGAACGAGGATCGGAATCAGCGAGGGCAGGATCATCTCGCGCTGCGCGGCAGCGGTGACGATCGAAACCGTGTCGCCGTAGTCGGGCGTCTCGGTGCCGTCCATGATTCCGGGCTTCTCGCGGAACTGCTTGCGGACCTGCTCGACGACCTCGCCGCCGGCGCGCCCGACAGCTTCGATCGCGAGCGCGGCAAACAGGTAGACCATCATGCCGCCGATCAGGAGACCGATCAGCACGGGCGGATCGGCGAGATCGAAGCTGAGGACGTCGATGCCGCCCTCGGCGAGCGCCTCCTGCTTGAAGGCGGCGAACAGCACGAGCGCCGCAAGCACTGCCGAGCCGATGGCGTAGCCCTTGGTGACGGCCTTCGTGGTGTTACCGACGGCGTCGAGCGGGTCGGTCACATTGCGGACTTCCTCGGGCAGCTCAGCCATTTCGGCGATGCCGCCCGCGTTGTCCGTGATCGGGCCGAACGCGTCGAGCGCGACGATCAGTCCGGTCAGCGAGAGCTGCGCCATAACGGCGATCGCGATGCCGTAGATGCCGGCGAGCTCGTTCGCGCCGAAGATGGCGAGGACGAGTACCAAAGCCGGGAGCACCGAGCCCTGAAAGCCCTGTGCGAGGCCTTGGATGATGTTCGTGGCGTGCCCGGTTTCCGACGCCTTCGCGATGGTGCGAACGGGACGGAAGCGGGTGGACGTGTAGTAGTCCGTGATCACGAACAGGAGGCCCGTGACGACGATTCCGATCAGTCGCGCAGAACCAGAGTTCGGTGACGCTGACCGTGTCGGCGCCGGCGGTGGCGAATCCGAGCCGAAGCGGCTCGTCCATCAGCCACGAGGTGATCGGGTAGAACGCGACCGCGGAGATGACGCCCGAGAGAATCACGCCGCGATAGAGAGCGCCTTCGACCTTGTCGGTCTTGGTCCGAACGATCAGAGCGCCAACGATCGAGGCGAGGATTGCGACGCCGCCCAGGACGAGCGGGTAGACCGCAACCTCGCGGGCGAAGTCGGAGTTGAAGCTCAGAACGCCCAGCAACATGACGGCGACCGAGGTGACCGCGTACGTCTCGAAGAGGTCCGCTGCCATGCCGGCGCAGTCACCGACGTTGTCACCGACGTTGTCGGCGATCACTGCCGGGTTACGAGGGTCGTCCTCGGGGATCCCGGCCTCGACCTTGCCGACGAGGTCGGCTCCGACGTCAGCGGCCTTGGTGAAGATTCCGCCGCCGAGCCGGGCGAACACGGAGATCAGCGAACCGCCGAAGCCGAGGCCGATGAGAGCGTCAACCGCGTCCTTGTCGGACTCGCCGGACAGGACGAGGATCCCGTAGTAGCCGGCGACGCCGAGGAGCGCCAGGCCGACAACGAGCATGCCGGTGACCGAACCGCCCTTGAAGGCGACGTCTAGCGCCGGTGGCACACCGCCGCGAGCGGCCTCGGCCACACGGGCGTTCGCACGCACCGACAGGTTCATGCCGATGAAGCCGGCCGCGCCGGACAGTGCACCGCCGATCGCGAAGCCAATCGCGACCGTGGCGCTCTGGATCACGACAAGGATGATCAGGAGCGGCACCGCAACCACAGCGATGATCGCGTACTGGCGGTTGAGGTAGGCCTTCGCCCCCTCCTGGACGGCGCCCGAGATCTCCTGCATCCGTTCGTTGCCGGGCGAGAGAGCGAGAAGACGCTGCGTGATGATTGCGCCGTAAAGGACAGCGGCGCCAGCGCACACGAGTGCGAAAACGACGCCGTAATCGGTCAGGAAGTCGGTCAAGGGAACGAGTCCTCCGGTTCTAGTTGTTCAAAAAGCGGGAGTTACAAGACAAGGCCGCCCGCACGCGGACGGCCGGAAAAGCGCGGCCAGTTTAGCTATCGGGAGTCCGCCCGACGCCGGGTACGGCTGTTTGTTCAGTCGCGGCCCGGAGTCCAGAGCTTTGGCGGCGGCTCCTGCGAGCGCGGGGGCTCCGCCGGCTGCTCGGGCGCCGGGGCGGGCGCTTCGCCCTCATCCGCGGGGCCGTCGAGCGGCTCGCCTCGGCTGGCCTTGGCGTAAAGGAGCTGGAGCTCGGAGAGCGCCGAGCGGATCTGCCCTGCGACCTCTCCCTCGACGAGCTCCACGAGCGCCCTCACGGCCTCGATGCCGATTCGGGCCTGCTCGAGATCCTGCTCGTCGGGCTTCGCGATCCTGCGAACGGTCAGGTTGACGATCGAAGCCGCGCTCTCGACCAGGAGATCCTCGACGCGGACCTGCCTGAGCTGCTCCTCGATCTGGGCGCGAAGCTCCTCTTCAGACGGTTGCTGCGGGGTGCCTTCCATGGCCTGGAACCTAGCGGGCGCCCGTCGCGAGCAGAGGCGCGTAGGTGCGTTTGGTCTCCGCGACGGCGTCGCGGTAGATATCTCCGATCACCAGGCCGTCGTCGAGGGCCGCCATCGACCTCGCCGCGCCGTTCTGCTCTGGCAGAGAGACGTCGGCGCGCATGCGCTCGGCAGCCGGAGCGCTCCACTCGGCGAGGCGCTCCACGGCTTCCCGCGCAGGAATGAGCCCGCCCGAACCGCGCCAGTCGATCATCTGCCCCTCGAGCCCGAATCGGATCGCGCGCCAGAAGTTCTCCTCGATCTCACGCCCCGGCAACGGCTCCGGCATGACCCCGTCGTCGTAATCGATCGCCGCCTGGCCGATGCACGCCGCGATCAGCGACGCGAGAGCGAAGGACTCGTCTCCGCTCGTCTGCGCATCGCAGATCCGAAGCTCTACGGTGCCGAATCGGTGATGCGGCCGCACGCTCCACCACAGCTGGGTCGCCTCGACGATCGCGCCGGTCTCCTCGAGCTTGCCGATGAACCCGGCGTAGTCGTCCCACGAGCCGAACGGATCGTGGACCCCGCAGCGGGGGAACGTGCGCGTGAAGAGCTGCGTTCGGATCGAATGAAGGCCCGTGGGATGGCCGTCGAGAAAGGGCGAGTTGGCCGACAGTGCCAGGAGCGGCGGCAAAAGCTCGCGAAGGTGGTCGCAGACCGCGATCGCCCGATCGGCTCCCTGCACCCCCACGTGGACGTGGTTCGACCACGTGTTGTTGCGCTGGGCGACCCACTGAAGCTCCGCGCGGAGGCGGTTGTAGTGCTCGGTGTCGATGATCTGCTGGTCGAGGTAGCTGGCCCAGGGATGAGCGCCCCAGGAGGCCAGGCCGAGGCCCATGCGCCCGGCCACCGTGAACAACCGCTCCCGGTGCTCGCGCTGCATCTCGGCAGCTCCGGCAAAGTCCTCCCCCTTGCCGGAGCGGATCTCGATCTCGGTGTCGATCAGCTCCCCGGCCGCCGACACCGCGAGGAGCTCGTCCTCCTGGCAGGCCTCGTAAAGGGCAACGAACTCGTGAGCGAGCTCGAGCGAGTCCGGATCGACGATCGCGAACTCCTCCTCCAGGCCTACGGTGAAGTCCTGAGAGTCTTCGAAGACCGCCCGTGCCCGCTCTAGATCGAGGCCAGAATCCTCGCCCACGGCAGCCTCAGGCGAGGTAGAAGTAGAGCGCGTAGAGGAGGTCGACGGCGGGGCTCGAGGTGTGGACCGTGACCTCGGGCGGCACCTGGAGCAGTTGCTCCGAGTAGTTGAAGATGATCTTGACGCCGGAAGAGACGAGCTTGTCTGCGACTTCCTGCGCGGCATCGTTCGGCACGGCCAGGACGCCGACGACCACATCCTGCTCGGAGACGACCCGGTCGAGCTCGGCGAAGTCCAGGACCGGCGTGCCCTCGATGTCTGAGCCCACTCGCTCGGAGTCGACGTCGAAGACCGCGACGATCTGGAAGCCATGGTCGGCGAAGATGTCGGATCCGGCGATCGCCTGGCCCAGATTTCCCGCGCCGAACAGGGCGATGTTGTGCTGGCCCGACGTGTGAAGGATCTTGCGAATTTCGGAGATCAGCGACTCGACGCGGTAGCCGACGCCCCGCTTTCCGAACTTGCCGAAGCCCGAGAGATCGCGGCGGATCTGGGTCGAGTTGATGTGCGTGTACTCGGCGAGCTCCTGAGACGAGATCGTCTCTTTGCCCATCTTGCGCGCCTGGATGAGAACCTGGAGGTAGCGCGAGAGTCGGGCAGCGACCCCCAGCGAGAGGCGCTCGGAGTCGGCGCCGGTTCCGTCCTGCGGTGCGTCCGCGTCTTGGAAGGCATCGACGCTCATCAAGTCGAAGTATTTAGCAGGCTTGCCCTGAGCTCTTCCGGGTCTGGAATGAGCTCTCCGATGACTCGCCCGTCCAACTCGAGCACCGGAATGCGCTCGAGATACCGCCGCAGAAGGTCGTCGTCCGAGTCGATGTCCACCTCTTCCACCTGTACGTCGCCCGCTTCCGCCACGAGGGGCGCGACCAGCTGCCGGGCCTCCTCGCACAGGTGACAGTCTTCGCGCCCGTAGAAAACGAGGCGCCTCACACTCGTGCGTCCCAGCCGAGATATTCGGGATGCGGCGCCTGGACGAGGTGCTCCGCCGCAGCTCCGATCATCGCAGCGTTGTCGGTGCACAGCTCGATCGGAACCAGCTTCAGGCGCAGCGCGCGCCGCTCGCAGATCTCACCAACCCGCCCGCGAAGGAGCGTGTTGGCGGCAACGCCGCCGCCGAGGGCTACAGCCGGCCAGTCGCCGGCGTCGAGCGCACGCTCGAGCTTCGCAGTGAGCTGCCCGACCACAGCCGCCTGAAAGCTTGCGGCGAGGTCAGCCCTCCGCGCCGCGATCCCGTCCTCGCCCAGCTCGCGCGCCGCGTAGACCAGCGACGTCTTGAGACCGGAGAAGCTGAAGTCGAGTCGAGGGTCGCGCGCCATCGCGACCGGGAAGTCGAACGCCTCGGGATCGCCCTCGGCGGAGACCCGCTGGATCTCCGGCCCGCCCGGATAGCCGAGCCCCAGCACGCGGGCGGCCTTGTCGAGGGCTTCTCCAGCCGCGTCGTCGAGCGTCTGGCCCAGGATCTCGAACCGGTCCCGGCTCGTCACGGCGGCGAGCAGGGTGTGGCCGCCGCTGGCGATCAGGCACAGGAACGGCGGGTCGAGCGGCTCGGGCTCCAGGAAGTTGGCCGCAACGTGCCCATGGAGGTGATTCACCTCGATCATGGGCAGGCCGCGTGCGGCTGCGAGCGCCTTCGCCGAGTTGATGCCCACGAGGAGCGCGCCGATCAGGCCTGGGCCGCGGGTTACGGCGATTGCGTCGAGATCGTCCAGGCCAACGCCGGCCTCGGCCAGCGCCGCATCGACCACGGGGTTGATCAGCTCGAGGTGATGTCTCGACGCCACTTCAGGCACCACGCCGCCGAACGCCGCGTGGCTTGCAGCCTGAGAAGAGATGACATTGGCGAGGATCTCTCCTTCGTGAACTACCGCTGCGCACGTGTCGTCGCAACTGGTCTCGACCGCGAGAATCAAGCGTGTCTTTTCCATAACCAGGGCATCCTCGCCGTTGTCCTGGTAGTAGCGGCGACGGTGACCCACGGCCTCGAAGCCGAAGCGCCGGTACATCGCGATCGCTCCGGTGTTGGAGCCTCTCACCTCCAGCATCACCCGGGTCGTGCCGGTCTGCGTGAGGAGGTGATTGATGAGGGTTGTGGCGATTCGCTCTCTGCGCCGGTCCGGGTCGACTGCGACGTTCATGAGATGCCACATGTCCGCGTAGTGCGAGCACACGAGATATCCGCGCAGGCCGGTCTCGTCCTGGGCCGCCAGGCAGATGCCCGACGGCTTCGAGAGCTCGAGCACGAACATCGCCATCGACCAAGGGGTGACGAATGCGCGGCGCTCGATCGAGAGGACGCCGGGCAGGTCGGCGTACGCCAGGCTGCGGATGGCAACCGGGCCTGTCCCCTCAGGGATCGCTCTTGTGTCCTCGATCGCGCTCACGCCAAAGTTCCGCGTCTGGTCGTCTCAGGTAGGTCGGTACAATCGCTGTCGAACGGGCCGGCATCCGCCTCGGCGGCGAGCTCGCAGATGTGCCGTGCATGCAGCCAGTGGACGGCGTCCCCATCGGGCGGAACCGTCGCTCCGGCAGCCTCGAGCTCTGCCCGGAATCGTACCGAGCCATCGCCCGCGGCAAGCGGAGATTCAGCCAACTCCCGTACCCGTTCGGCAAGTGCTTCGGGAGTGCCGACCCACGGCTCCCATACGACCTCACCGCCCGCTCCGTAAAGGGCGGCGAATGCCTCGCTGCGCTTGGCGTCGAGCACGGCAAGCACCGGCGTTGCCTGGTTCGAGCCGGCGGCGAGCGCTCGCAGCGACGAGACGCCTGCAAGCGGCAGACTCCGAGCCTGCGCTAAAGCGCGCGCTGTGGCGATGCCGATACGAAGCCCAGTGAAAGTTCCGGGCCCGACACCGACGCCGATTCGGCCAATCTCGCTCCAGCCACCCACATCCGACACCACCGACTCCACAGCAGCCAGCAGCTCTTGGGAATGCCGCGGGCGCCCCGAGGATTCTTCTGGGCCGATTTCCACCTCCGCGATTACTCCCTCGTCGCCGAGCGCAGCGACCGAGAGGGTCGCCGTCGAGGTGTCAAAGCCGAGTACGGATTTCACGCTGTGAGCGTACGATCAACGGGCCTGCGATCACCGCACCGACGTCGCATCGCCGCGTTTGCGGCCGCGATCGCCATGGCTGCGCCCGGGTGTGGCAGCGACGATCCGGGCGAACGGGTCCAGGACACTGCCAACGACATCCAAAACGATGTCAACCAGGCGGTTGTAGATGCGAAGAATGACTCCAAGGGCGCGCTCGAAAAAGCCAAGAAGAAGACAGAGCAGACCGAGAAGAACATCGAGCACGCTCTCGACCAGGCCCGCGAAGAGGCCGAGGACGGCTCGAGCGCTTCGGATTACTGATCGAGCGCGAAGTCGATTGCGATCGAGCGGTCGTCCCCACCCGCATGGCTGATTCGCACCTCCGCCGCAGGGGCCGGAAGGTCACCGGCGCCGACGCCGGGCCACTCGACGAACGCGATTGCGTCGGGCGTCAGATAATCGTCGAGGAGGCCGGGATCTTCGCCCTCCAGCCCCTCGAGCCGGTAGAGGTCGAGGTGGGAGACGAAAACGCCGGACGCTCCCGAGTAGCGGCGGCCGATCGTGAAGGTGGGAGATACGACCGGCTCCTCGATTCCGAGCGCCCGGCAGGCGCCTCGGACGAGGGTCGTCTTGCCGGCGCCCAGCTCGCCGCTGACGAGCACGACATCTCCCGGGCTGAGCCGGGCAGCTAGCTCGGCGCCCACGCCTTCCGTCTCGGCGGCGGACCGCGTGCGAATCTCGCTCACCCGAAGAAGTCGAGCTGGTCGGCGGGGTCGGGCACCGTCGGCTCAGAGCGCTCGGGCTCCGGCAGGGTCTCGTGGAGGAGCGCCGGGAGCTTTGCGAAGTCCTCGCGGAGCGTTTCCTTCATCGCCGTGGCCCGCAGCGCCGCGGCCGGGTGGAGGAGCGGAAAGAGAAACACGGTTCGCCCGCCGAGCTCGTGAACTTGCGGCGTCCCACGCACCCTGGTGATTCCCGTCTGGCTTCCGCTGAGGAGCTTCGTCGCGAAGTTGCCGAGGCTCGCGATCACCCGGGGCTGGATCAGGGCGACCTGCTTCCACAGATACGGCTGACAGGCCTCGATCTCATTTGGCATGGGATCGCGATTGCCTGGGGGCCGTGACTTGAGGACGTTGGCGATGAACACGTCCTCACGGGTCATGCCGATCTCTCCCAGCAGTTCGCTCAGGAGCTGACCGGCGCGTCCCACGAATGGAAGGCCCTGGCGATCCTCCTCGGCCCCCGGCGCCTCGCCGACGAACATCAGGTCGGCGTTCGCGTTGCCGGCGCCGAACACCGTCTTCGTACGCGTCTCCGCGAGTGGGCAGAGCGCGCAGTTCGAGACCTCCCGGTAGAGCTCGACAAGCTCTTCACGCCGGGACTCGGCGTCGCTCACGCCTAACTCGACCCCTGCTTCTTCTTGGCCTCTCGGGCCTTCTGCCTCGACTCCTTGAAGCGTGCCTTCGTCTCCGTGTGGAGCTTTGCGTTGGCCATCTCCTGCTTTCGCGCCGACCCGACCGTCTTCACGAGCTTCCAGGGCGCGCCTGGCACCGAGAGGACCCGCGCGGTGTCATTCGAGCCGCAAATGCGGCATTCGGCCGAGGTGGTTCCGGCCGCGACGAGGTCTTCGAAGCGCTCGCCGCACGCGTTGCAGTCGAACTCGTACATCGGCATGCCAGAGCCGATCGTAGTCCCCAGACGAGCCTGTTCGGCGTACCTGCTGAAACCGGCGGGCCGATCGGGCATAATTGGTGATGCCGCGACCCGCTTTCGGGCGTGGACAACCGGGCCTTTACCGCCCACCACGGACTAAGCAGCAACCAGAGCCGTCTGGATTCTCGATGCGAGAACTGGAACGGGATCGACCCACGACACCCACCGCACCTCCGCCCGCTCTCGCCGGGCGCGCTGGCGATCCTCGGCACGGGCCGGGCGGGCAGCTCGATCGCAGCAGCGGCACGGGCCGCGGGGCTCGAGGTCGCGCTCGTGGGCCACGACACCATCCCTTCCGGTGACGGACCGGTGCTCCTCTGTGTGCCAGACGACGCGATCGCGCGCAACCTGCGCGCGCTCGGTGCCAGCCACTCGTGCCTGGCACGCGCGTCGGCCACGTCAGCGGAGCCACCGGGCTCGACGCGCTTGATGCCGGCCCGCGACGCCGGATGCCCGGTCTTCTCGATCCACCCACTGCAGACGATCCCCGGCCCCGGCACCGATCTGGCGGGCGCGCCCTGCGCCATCTCGGGCTCCGACGCCGGCGGCGCTCCAGGTCGCCCGGTCGCTCGCCGAGCGCCTCGGCATGCTCCCTTTCGAGCTTCCCGAGGACGGGCGCGCGGCTTATCACGCAGCTGCGTCGATGGCGTCGAACTTCCTGATCGCGCTCGAGGAATCGGCCGCGGAGTTGCTTGCGGCGGCCGGCGTCGAGAACCCGCGCGAGGTCCTGGCTCCGCTCGTCCTTCGCACAGCCGCCAACTGGGCGGATGCCGGCGCGAGGCCCTGACCGGGCCGATCGCCCGGGGCGATGAGGAGACCGTGGCTCGACATCTCGAGGCGCTCGCCGAGCAGCGCGCCGGAGCTACGGCCCCTCTACGAGGCGCTGGCCGAGCGGACCCGGTCGCTTGGGGGCCAGTCGTGAGCCGGTCGCGAGTGGTCCGCACGGTCGCTGAGCTGCGCGAAGCGCTGGAGCCGGCGCGCCGTGATGGCCAGCCCGTCGGCCTGGTGCCCACGATGGGCTACCTCCACGCCGGCCACGCCGAGCCTGATCGAGGGCGCACGCGAGCGCTCGAGCTTCGTCGTGATGAGCCTGTTCGTGAACCCGACGCAGTTCGGCGAGGGCGAGGACCTTGACGCGTATCCGCGCGACGAGGCGCGCGACGTCGAGCTCGTTGCCGGCGACGCCGGCGCGGACCTCGTCTTTGCGCCCGAGCGTGACGGAGGTCTACCCGCCACGGCTTCTCGACCCACGTGGCGGTCGAGGGGCTGACCGACGTCCTTTGCGGCGACCCGGATCGCCGCGGCGCCGAGCACTTCCGCGGCGTCACGACCGTCGTCGCGAAGCTTCTCAACATGGCCTCGCCCGGACCTCGTCTTCTTCGGCCAGAAGGACGCCCAGCAGGCGCTCGTGATCAAGCGGATGGTCCGCGACCTCGACTTCGCGAGCCGAGGTCGTCGTGATGCCGACGGTCCGCGAGCCGGACGGCCTCGCCATGAGCTCGCGTAACGCCTACCTCGACGCCCCGGAGCGGGAGCGCGCAACGGCTCTCAACCGCGCGCTCAGAAGCCGTGAGCGATGCGCGAAGCGAGGGCGTCGACGGCGCGCTCGAGCTGCCGCGCGAGCCGTGCTAGCGCGACGCCGGCATCGAGCCCGAATACCTCGAGGCCCGCTACGCGGACGACCTCGCGCCAGCCCAGAGCTTCAACGGACGGCCCGTGCTCGTGGCCGTCGCCGCGCGGGTCGGCAGGGCCCGCCTGATCGACAACGTGCGTCGATCGACTCCCCCGACAGTTCTCCGGCCGATCGACGAGCGTAGTACAAGGAGAGACGCCATGCAAAGGCAGATGCTGAAGTCGAAGATCCACCGGGCGACGGTGACGGGATGCGACGTGGACTACGTCGGCTCGATCACGATCGATCCCGAGCTGATGCGCCGCCGCGGACCTGATCCCGAACGAGCAGGTCCACGTCTGGGACGTCACCAACGCCTCGCGCTTCGTCACCTACGTGATCGAGGGCGAGCCGGGCTCGCGTGCGATGCAGGTGAACGGCGCCGCCGCGCACCTCACGCGCGAGGGCCACACGATCATCGTCGCTTCGTTCGGCGCCTACGACGAGAAGGACCTCGAGGCCTACTCGCCGATCGCCGTCCACGTCGACGAGCGCAACGAGATCGCCCGGGTCGACTCTCACCCCGAGGTCCTGCTGGACTCGCCGCTCGCCAGCGAATCGAGCCTCGCTCATGAGCACGCGGCCGCAGGAGAGAGCCCGGCCGCAGAGCGAGCGCCAGCCGGTCACGCTCCCGCAGCTTCGCGAGATGAAGGAGGCGGGCGAGCCCATCGTGATGGTCACCGCGTACGACCACCCGTCCGCCCAGGTTGTCGAGGAGGCCGGCGTCGACATGGTGCTCGTCGGCGACTCAGCCGCGATGACCGTGCTCGGCTACGACTCGACGGTGCCCGTCGGCATGGACGAGATGCTGATGCTGGCCGCGGCCGTGCGCAGGGGACTTGCGCACGCCGCTTCCTCGTCGGCGACATGCCGTTCGGCTCGTACGAGCGCTCGGACGACCAGGCCGTCGAGAACGCCCTGCGGTTCGTCAAGGAGGCGGGCTGCGACGCGGTCAAGCTCGAGCGCGGCGGCTCTTCGGTCGACCGCGCGCAGCGCGATCGTGTCCGCCGGCATCCCGGTGATGGGCCACGTCGGCCTGACGCCGCAGACGGCGACCGCAGCTCGGCGGCTACAAGGCCCAGGGCAAGACCGCGGAGCGCGCTGCGCAGATCGCCGACGAGGCGCTGGCGCTTCAGGAGGCTGGCTGCTTCGCGATCGTCTTCGAGGCCGTTCCCGCCGCATTCACCGAAGCGATCATGGGCCGCATGGAGATCCCGGTCATCGGCATCGGAGCCGGCCACGACACCGACGGCCAGGTGCTGGTGTTCCACGACCTGCTCGGCATCTTCGGCGGCCACGCCGCGAAGTTCGTGAAGCGCTACGCGAACGTGCGCGACGAGATGATCCGGGGCGTCAGCGACTACGCGGCCGAGGTGCGCTCTGGCGCCTTCCCCGGGCCCGGAGCACATCTATGCGATCGACCCGTCGGAGCTCTCCGAGTTCCGCGCGTATCTGGGCGAAGCACGCCAGCGAAGACAGCGGAACCTTCAGCCACTCGGACTGGGACTGGGGCCCGTAGGAGCGCAAGTTCGCTGCGGCGCCCGACTGGAGGGCGCGAGCGTGAGCTCTTCGGCGGGCGTAACGAAATTCGTGAGCTGGGGTATTTCTCGTGCTGTTCCGCACATGGATGGCGGGACCTACGAAGCGAGGTATCGCATGGAGATGTTCAAGCGTTTCGAACCGTTCGCGATGGCGATGATGTTCCTCGGCGCGCTCAATTGGGGCGTGATCGGGATCACCGACGGCGACACGAACGTCCTCTCCGAAATCTTCGGGACCGGGACGCTCATCAACGTCGTCTACGTCCTCATCGGGCTCTCCGCCCTAGTGATGGTGCCCAGGCTGATGGAGTCGTTCCATCTCACCGACGGCACGCATCCTCGCGGCGTCTAGCGCAAGACCACTACTCGTACTGGGAGCCGGGCTACGTGCCCGGCTCCTGCCATTTCGACGCTAGGGCCCGACCGGGACGTTCGAGCGCAGGGTGTCGAGCTTCCAGGTGCCGTCGTCGAGCACCAGCTCTGCGCGGAGGCGCTGGCCGTCGTAGATGCCCCCTTCAGGCTTTGCGAGCGCCTGCGCCACGGAATCCGGCTCGATCACGACCTGGCTGACACCGGCGTTCTTGGCAGGCGGCGTGGACTTCTGAGCGGCCTCGCAGCCCGACTGGTCGCCGAACGAGCGTCGGAGGAAGCGTTCCGTCACCAATTCACCGCATGCCGCCTGATCGCCTGACAGGACCTTCTGGAGCGTCTTCGCGATCGCCGTCTCGTCATCGACGGGATCAGTCGACGGTTCGTTCTCGGGCGAATCGATGCCAGGTGCCTTCTCGGCGTCGGTCTCGCCGGCGCCGGTGACGGCCGGAGCCGTGGTCTGGGGGCTTTCGTCACCGCTGCCGCAGGCCGAAAGCCCGAGCAAAAGCGCGACAAGGGCGACGAGCGCCGTGAACTTCCCCAAGCACATGCTCACGCCAATCTAACGAAGTGTTAGCGAATTGTGAGGTGCCTGACCCCTAGCGAAATTCGATCTCGCGGATGATTTTTGCCGGCGCGCCCGCTGCGATCACACCCGCCGGGATGCTCTGGGTCACCACCGAGTTCGCGCCGATCACGGCCCTGTCGCCGATCTCTACGCCGCCCGTGACGACGCAGTTGACTCCGAACCAGCAGTTCGACCCGATTTTGACCGGACCCCGCGGCATGAAGCCCTGCCAGGTGATCGGCACGCTGGGGTCGTCGTAGCGGTGGTCGCCATCGCCGACGAAGCACCCGTTGGCGAACATCGTGTGGTCGCCGATCTCGATCCGCTCGACCGCGGCAAGCATCACCCGCTGGTTGAGAAAGCAACCCTCGCCGATCCGGATCTCAGCCTTCGGAACCCATGGTGACCCAGCACCCCGGCTCGAACAGGCGTGCCCTCCCCCACGCTGACCCGGCCCTGATCGAGCCCGTCCAGCAGCTCGCCCTCCAGTGGGTGGCGCACGTAGAACCCGCCCTCGGCAGCGTGAGCGTCCAGCGCGCGACGGCGCTTGCGAGAAGCGTTCCGCTCGTACCACGCGCGCTTTTGGCGCCACACCTTCCACTGCTCATTGCTCGGCATTGTCAAAGCCTCCCAGACCGGAGTGATCCAAGCGGCCATTCGTTGCGAATCCCTGTGTACGAGGTGGCGGGAACTTCCTCGGGAGGGGGGACGGCAACCGTCGCCAAATCACGAACGAGGAGATGCTCACGCATGCCTAGGACTCCAAAGACGGATCCGCTCAACCTCGCATACGAGGCTGTCGACCGCGAGTACTCAGGAGACAGTGCCCACACCCGCCGCCAACTGGTCGGCGCAGCCGCACTTGGCCTTGGCGGGCTCGCCGCGGCATCGGTGCCCGGGATTGCGCCCGCCGCAACGACGAAGCGCCGCGGGACCAACCCGAACGACCCCCAGACGATCCTCAACATCGCGGCGACCGCAGAGGTTCTGGCGACCATCGTCAACACGGTCGGTGTCGAGAAGGTCAACCTCGACAAGACCACGAAGGGCAACGTCAAGGCTGCGGCGTATGAGGAGCTCATCCACTTCAACGTCCTCGACAGCCTCGGCGGCGTCCCGGCCTCGAAGATGATCTGGGTTCCGAACGCCGTGTTCAAGAATCACGACGAATCTGCTCGAGACCCTCGAGGTCGGCGACCAGATCTTCATCAACGCCTACCTGATCGCGACCACCGTGTTCGGCGACGCCGGTGACGGCACCACCGCCCGCTACACGGCCGAGTTCATGGGCGTCGAAGCGGTCCACCGCGCGCTCGCCCGCCAGTCCCTGGGCAAGCTCGGAAACGACCGAGCGTTCATGAAGTTCGATGACGTCGAGCAGGCGAAGGGCTCGCCGAACAAGGGCACCGCCGGCTTCACTGACATCAACGTCGCCGCTCAGCAGCTCCAGAACGCCGGCTTCGGTTTCGGCGAAAAGGGCGCTACGCCGGGCAAGTTCTACGACTTCGACGAGGTCAAGCAGCGCACGCCCTCGCCGAGGCAGGTGAACCAGCTCTCCGTCGACTGATAACCGGTCGAATTCGTTTGTCGGGAAGGGCCTCGCGAAAGCGGGGCCCTTTCTCGTTCTTCAGGCCGCGACGGTTTCGCGCTTGCGCGTGCTCTTGGTCTTCCGGACCGTTGGGGCCTCAGGCTCGACAAGCTCGGCCAGGAACCGGCCCGTGTGCGAACCGGGAACGCCCGCGACCTGCTCGGGCGTGCCCGTGGCAATGATCTCACCACCGGCGTCTCCACCCTCGGGGCCGAGGTCGACGAGCTGGTCGGCCGACTTGATCACGTCCAGGTTGTGCTCGATCACGAGCACCGTGTTGCCCTGGTCGACCAGACGGCTCAAGACCTCGAGCAGGCGCTCGACGTCAGCGAAGTGAAGGCCTGTGGTCGGCTCGTCGAGGATGTACAGGGTCTGACCCGTGGCGATCTTCGAGAGCTCGGTCGCGAGCTTGATGCGCTGAGCCTCGCCACCCGAGAGCGTCGTGGCCGGCTGGCCGAGGCGGATGTAGTCGAGCCCCACGTCGTGGAGCGTCTGGAGGCGGCGCTTGAGCTTCGGGATCGCGTCGAAGAACTCGAGAGCCTCGCCGACCGGCATGTCGAGCACGTCCGCGATCGACTTGCCCTTGAAGCGCACCTCGAGCGTTTCGCGGTTGTAGCGGCGCCCGTGGCACTGCTCGCACGGGACGTAGACGTCCGGCAGGAAGTGCATCTCGATCTTGATCTGGCCGTCACCCCGGCAGACCTCGCAGCGCCCGCCCTTGACGTTGAACGAGAACCGGCCTGGCTTGTAGCCGCGGGCCCTTGCCTCCTTGGTCTTCGAATAGATGTCACGGATGACGTCGAAGAGACCCGTGTAGGTCGCCGGGTTGGAGCGCGGCGTGCGACCGATCGGCGACTGGTCGATGTTGATGATCTTGTCGATCTGCTCGATGCCGTCGACGCCGTCGTGAGCACCCGGGCGCTGGCGGGCGCGGTGCAGGCGGTTGGCAGCCGAGCGGTAGAGGATCTCGTTGACGAGGGTCGACTTGCCCGAGCCCGAAACCCCGGTGACGCAGGTGAGCGTGCCGAGCGGGAATGTCGCATCGACGCCCTTCAGGTTGTGCTCGCGCGCGTTCCTGACCTGGAGCTCGCCCGTCGGCTTGCGACGCTTCTCCGGGAGTGGAATCGAGCGCTTGCCCGACAGGTACTGGCCCGTGAGCGACTCGCGCGACCTTCTTGACCTGCGCGGGAGTTCCCTCGGCGACGATCTCGCCCCCGTGCTCGCCGGCGCCGGGGCCGAGGTCGACCAGATGGTCGGCGGCGTTCATCGTGCCTTCGTCGTGCTCGACCACCATCACGGTGTTGCCGATGTCCCGAAGCCGCTCGAGCGTGCCGATCAGCTTCTCGTTGTCGCGCTGGTGAAGGCCGATCGACGGCTCGTCGAGGATGTACATGACACCGACCAGGCTGGAGCCGATCTGCGTAGCGAGACGGATGCGCTGCGCCTCGCCGCCCGAGAGCGTCGAGGCCGCGCGCTCGAGCGAGAGGTAGCCGATGCCGACGCTGTCGAGGAAGCGCAGGCGCTCCTCGACTTCGCGCAGCACGAGGTGAGCGATCGCGCGCTCGGTCTCGTTCAGCTCCAGCCCGGCGACCCACTCGAGCGCCGACTTCGCCGACTTGGCCGTGAACTCGGAGACGTTGAGCCCGCCGACCGTGACCGCGAGCGACTCGGGCCGCAGACGCGCGCCTTTGCACGCCGGGCACGGCTGCATGGCCATGAGCTCTTCGACGCGGTCGCGCGTGTTGCTCGGAGTCGGTGTTCTCGTAGCGCTTCTCGAGCGAGTCGAGCATGCCCGGGAAGCGCACGTTGTAGGTGCGGCGTCGCCCGAAGCGGTTCTTGTAGGAGATCGTGTGCTTCTCGGAGCCGGTGCCGTCGAGCAAGCAGGTCGCGCTCGCTCTGATCGAGCTCGCGCCAGGGCACCTTCGTGTCGATGCCCGACGACTCGGCGACCGCCTCGAGCAGGCGCCGGTGGTACATCGAGGCGGCCTTGGTCCACGGGTCCAGGGCGCCCTCCGACGATCGAGAGCGTTGGGTCGGGCACGATCAGCTCGGGATCGATCACGCGCTGGAAGCCGAGGCCGTGGCAGCGCTCGCAGGCGCCGTGCGGAGAGTTGAACGAGAAGATCCGCGGCTCGATCTCCGGCATCGACGCGCCGCAGTTGAGGCAGGCGAAGCGCTCGGAATAGACCTGGCTCTCGCCCGTGTCCGGGTCCGTGATCTCGATCAGGCCGTCGGCGAGCTGCGCGGCCGCCTCGATCGACTCGGACAGGCGCTTGCGGATGCCCTCCTTCATCACCAGGCGGTCGACGACGATCGAGATGTCGTGCTTGAACTTCTTGTCGAGGTCGATCTCCTCGTCGAGCCGGCGGAGCTCGCCGTCGATCATCGCCCGCGCGTAGCCCTGCGCGCGCATCTCGGCGAGCATCTTCCCGTACTCGCCCTTGCGCCCACGCACGACGGGCGCCATCACCATGAAGCGCTTGCCGCTCCTCGATCGAGAGCACGCGGTCGGTGATCTGCTCGAGCGACTGCCCCTGGATCGGCTCGCCGCAGTTGAAGCAGTGGGGCTTGCCGATGCGCGCCCAGAGGAGCCGCAGGTAGTCGTAGATCTCGGTGACCGTGCCGACCGTGGAGCGAGGGTTGCGCGAGGTCGTCTTCTGGTCGATCGAGATCGCGGGCGACAGCCCCTCGATCGAGTCGACGTCCGGCTTCTCCATCAGGCCCAGGAACTGGCGCGCATACGACGAGAGCGACTCGACGTAGCGGCGCTGACCCTCGGCGTAGAGGGTGTCGAAGGCCAGGCTGGACTTGCCGGACCCCGAAAGGCCCGTGATCACGATCAGAGCGTCGCGAGGAAGCTCGAGATCGACAGCCCTTCAGGTTGTGCGCCCTGGCCCCCGAGATGACGATTTTCTCCGACCGGGCCATCGACGTCTCAGTCTAGAGACACGAACGGATGTTCCCTCGCCCAAGGAGGGGCGCGGCTTTCAGCGCTTGGCGCGCGCCATCACGTCGTCGAGCAGCTTGTCCGTGCCGTCGATTTCGTAGTTCTCGTCGAGATGCGCCGGGATCTCGTCGCGCGATGCGCCGTCGAGAGCCATCTTCATCGCGACGATCCGGGCAGCCGTGGCGTCGTGCGAGCGCTCCGCTGGACGAACCGTTCGCGACAGTCGCGGCGACTCGCGGTCCGGCTGGGCCGGCGCCGGCGGCTCGATCTCGGGCTCGGGCGGCAACGGCTCCGGCTCCGCGGGCGGCGTCGGCTCGGGCTCGGCCGGGGGCATGGGCTCCGGCTCCGTGGGCGGCATCGGCTCCGGCACCTCGACCGGCCCCGGGCCGATCTCCGACGACGGACTGCCGCCGATGCTCCCTCGACGCTCGACAGGGCCTCGCGAACCTGCGTCAGACGCTCCTGCGCCTCCGTCTCGGCGCGCTCGCGGATCTTCGTCGCCTCGGCCTCGGCCTTCTCCGCGAATCGAGGTGGCGTCCTTCTCAGCGCCCGAGACGATCTCGCGCGCTTTTTCCTCGGCCTCGTCGAGCGCAGCGCGCACCCGGCCCGTCACGTCTTCCAAGAGCTTTGCTGCATCCATGCTCATGAAGTTACCGCGACGGCTGCACCGGCTGCGCCACCCAGAGCCATGATCGAGATCTGCGGGTTCACGCCCGGGCACCCGGGCAGGATCGAGCCGTCTGCGACCCAAACGCCGCGCACACCCCGCAAGGCTCCGTCGGGACCGACCGGATGACGGGCGGAGTCTCCCCCGGCCGCCACGGTGCCGGTCGGGTGAAACGCGGCAAGGTGCAGCTTCGACGGCCGAATCGGCACGAGCGCCGCTTCAATCTCCGCAGCGCTCGACACGGCGGCGTGCCCGACCTCCGATCTCAACCTCCTCGGCGCCCGCCGCGAGCATGATGCGGGCCATCGCGTCGAGTGCCTCGATCAATCGCCCCCCGTCGTGGCGTGCGAGGCGGTAAACCGGAACAGGGCGCCTCGAGCCGACCACCCGGCCCGACGGTGCGTCCGCGATCATCGCGCCGAGGTTCGCGTTGTGGTCAGCGCCGGCGATCCGCTCGACCAAGTCGGCGCCAAACCCGGGCGTGAGCATGGAGCCCATGCCCGGCGGCGTCGACGTTGCCTCGATCAGGATGCCGCGCTCAGCGTGAAGCTCCTCGACGCCGGCGCTTTGAAGCACGCCGTGCCAGGCAACCACCGGCTCGGCGAATCGCGCGGATGCACCGATCGCCGGGTGAATCGACAGGCCCCGGCCGACCCGCGGGTGGCGGGCGAGGCCGCTTCGCCGAAGAAGCGCGGGCGTCTCCAGCGCTCCCGCCGACACGACCACCCGCGGAGCCCGCAGCTCCACCCGGCTGCCGTCGGCGCTGGTAGCCGAGACGCCCTGCGTCGCGCCGCGATCGACCATCACTCTTGTGACACGAAGCGCGAAACGATTGCCGCCCCGAGGTCACAGGCCGCGGGCAGAGCGTTCATGTGCACACCCGCCTTGGCGTTGTTGGGGCAGCCAATCGCGCACTGGCACGCACCCCGGCATCCTGGAGCATTGCGGCGAAGTGGTCCCGCCGACCACCCGAGCGCCGCGGCCCCGGCAACGCCAGCTCACCGTTTCGGCCCATGACCTCGCAGGCACCGGACCGACACCGATCATCTCCTCCACCGCTCCGACCCGCTCCTCGAAACCCTCACCGGCCAGGTTTAGCCCTGCGCTCCGCCAAATCTGGACGACCTTCGCGGGCGGTCTGTAACAGGTGCCCGAGTTGACCACGGTCGTGCCGCCGACCGCGCGCCCGGTTGGTAACGCGATCGGCGGCGAGCCGAGCGCGATCGTCGAGCCCGCGTCGCGATATAGGGATGCGAACCGCTCCAGCGAACTGGTCGCGCGGATTCGACCGGAGCTCCAGTGCTCGCCCTCTTCGACGATGAGCACGCGGTGACCAGCCCCGACTAGCTCGAGGGCTGCGAACGCTCCTCCGGCGCCCGATCCGACCACGATCGCGTCGAACGACTCGCCCGAGCCGATGTCTTCGGCGCGGCGAAGTCGTAGGGGTGGATCGGCCTTCGAAACGGGGTGCCGAGATGCCGTGGTACGGATCTCGCCCGCGAATTCCATCCCACCTGCCGCCATCAGCACAAGGGTCTTGAGCCCGTCGACGGATGCGCGTGCAGCTGGATTGCTTTTTGCCAGTCGCTCCAGAAACCGGGCCCTCGAAGGGCTGCCGCGTCGGCCGAGAGTTCGTCCCGACGAAGCGATCGACGCCGCCTCGATGGCCCCCAGGCCAACGCCGACGGCGACGCGTTGGCCTCGAGGCATCCCCTCGACGAGAATCCGCGCGGCCGCGGCAACCCGGTGCGCATCGGGACCGCCCGACTCGGCCGGTAATGCCGCCGAGAGGTCCGAAAGTGCTGACAAGGGGGCCGCGAGCCTATACGCGTGCCGGGCTACCGTCGCTCCCTTTTGACCCTGAAGGCCCGCACCGCCGGTGATACCTCGATGTTGCCGGCAGCGTCGATCGCTCGCACCTTGAATACGTGTAGACCGAGCGAAAGCCTCGCGGTTTTAAATGGTGAGGTGCAGCCTGCGAAGTCCTCGGTGTCGACCTTGCACTCGAATCTTTTGCCGGGTGGCGAGGCGTCAAAGCCGAAAGCGGGGGTGCGGTCCCTGGTCCTCTCACTCGGGCCGCTGGTGATCGTCGTCTCGGGCGGGACGGTGTCGACCCTGAACCGGGCGGTGGCCGGTGTCTGGTCTGCAATGCCGCCGGCGGTGACCGCGCGTACCATGAAGGTGTGCTTGCCGTCGCCAAGCGCGTCGGGGATGTGTGTCTTGCCAGGCCCCGAGCAAACATCGAAATCAGCGCCGTCGATGCTGCACTCAAAGCGCACGCCTGCGGTGTCCGAGCTGAACCTGAAGGTGGGCGTCGCCTCGTTGGTGGGGCCACTGGGGCCTTCGTCGAGGCTGGTCTGCGGAGCTTGCGGGGCCGAGACCAGCGTCGTTTCGCCCATCGAGCGCTCGTAGATGTCCGTAGTCACCTCCGTCCTGATCTGAGCGCGTCAGCCGCTCCTCGGTGGAGAAGAAGACGCGGGTGCCGTCGGCCGAGGCGCCTTCGAAACCGGAGTAGAAGCCCCTGTTGCCGTTGATCTTGCCCTTTGAGACAAGTGAAGTTTTTCCCATCGAGCGCTGGTAGATGTCCGAGGCTGCGTCGGTGTCGGCGGCGACGAGCGGCTCGTTGGTGGAAAAGAAGACGTGGGTGCCGTCGGCTGAGGCGCCTTTGAATCCTTGAGGAGAAGTCTCCGTTTGCCATTGATCTCGCCCTGTGAGACGAGGATAGTTTTTCCCTCCGAGCGCTGGTAGACGTCCGAACGATGCGTCGGTGTCGTCGGCGGCGACCAGACGCTCCTCGGTCGAAAAGAAGACGCGGGTGCCGTCGGCCGAGGCGCCTTTGAAGTCGGAGGACGAGGCTCCGTTGCCGTTGATCTCGCCCCTTGAGATCAATGTTGTCGTTCCCCCCGAGCGCTCGTAGATGTCTTGAGAGTACGCGTCGGTATCGGCGGGCACGTAGCGTTCTGCGGTCGCAAAGAAGACGCGGGTGCCGTCGGCTGAGGCGCCGTCGAAGCACAAGCCGAACGCTCCGTCGCCGTTGATCTCGCCCATCGACACAAGTGATAGTCTTTCCCTCGAGCGCTCGTAGATGTCCGAGCTGTCGTCGGTGTCTGCGGCGACTAGCTGCTCGTCGGTAGAAAAGAAGACGCGGGTGCCGTCGGCCGAGGCGCCGTCGAAGGCTTCGTACCCTCCGTTGTCACTGCTTTCGCCCTGCGAGACGAGCGTAGTTGTACCCGCGGAGCGCCGGTAGATGTCTCGACGTGCGTCGGTATCGGATGCGACGAGTGGCTCGTTGGTCGAAAAAAAGACCCGGGTGCCGTCGGCCGAGGCGCCGTCGAAGTCGGAGGAGACCACCCGTCTCCGTTGATCTCGCCCTGCGAGACCAGTGTTGTCGCTTCCCCCGAGCGCTCGTAGATATCCGAACATTGTCCGTGTCGGCGGCGACGAGCTGCTCATCAGTGGAAAAGAAGACGCGGGTGCCGTCGGCCGAGGCGCCTTCGAAACGGATATGAACCCTTGTTGCCGTTGATCTCGCCCTTCGAGACCAGTGTCGTTTTTCCCCCTGAGCGCTCGTAGATGTCGTATTGTCGTCGGTGTCGGCTGCGACCAGCTGCTCGCCGGTTGAAAAGAAGACGCGGGTGCCGTCGGCCGAGGCGCCGTCGAAGTCGGAGTCGAATGACCCGTTGCCATTGCTCTCGCCCTGCGAGACCAGCATTGTTTTTCCCCCTGAGCGCTCGTAGATGTCGACCTGGTTATCGGTGTCGGCGGCGACCAGCGGCTCGTTGGAATAAAAGAAGACGCGGGTGCCGTCGGCCGAGGCACGCTTTCGAATTTCACGTACGCATAGCCCATCTGTCGCGGTCAACAAGAACCACGCGGCCGTAAGCATTACGACCAGGGCCCTGGCGTTGACGAGCCTGTCGAGCCGGATTCTCATGTGCCGCTTGTCATCGTTCGCCAGATCACCCTGGCGACACACTAAGCGCGGAAGATGAGAAAGCGCTTCATCAAGCCCGAAGCGACTCCAGGTCGCGCCGCAGCTCCTTGAGCTCGTCGCGGATCCGCGCAGCCTCCTCGAAGCGGAGTTCGTCAGCCGCGACGATCATCTCCTCCTCGAGCTCGACGATGAGCTTGGCGAGATCTTCCGGGCTGGTGATCTCGTCTTCGCCCACGCGCACTCGGCGCCGGCGCTTCGGCGACGTCTTCGACTCCATGGAAAGGAACTCGGAGATGTCGGAGATGCCCTTTTTGACCGTCTCCGGCGTGATCCCGTGCTCCTTGTTGTAGGCGAGCTGGATCTCGCGGCGGCGGTCGGTCTCGGCGAGCGCAAGGCGCATCGCCTGAGTCTCGCTGTCGGCGTACATGACCACGCGGCCCTCGTTGTTCCGAGCGGCGCGGCCGATCGTCTGGATCAAGCGAGGTCTCGCCGCGGAGGAAGCCCTCCTTGTCGGCGTCGAGGATCGCGACGAGTGACACCTCGGGCAGATCGAGGCCCTCGCGCAGGAGGTTGACGCCCACGAGGACGTCGTACTCGCCGAGCCGCAGGTCGCGAATGATCTGGATCCGTTCGAGCGTGTCGACCTCCGAGTGGAGGTAGCGGACCTTGAAGCCGTGCTCGAGGAGATAGCCGGTGAGGTCCTCGGCCATCTTCTTGGTGAGGGTCGTCACCAGCGCGCGCTCCTTCTTGTCGACCGTCTTTCGGACCTCGTTCATCAGATCGTCGATCTGGTTCTTGGTCTCGCGCACGTCGACGTATGGATCGACGATGCCGGTTGGGCGAACGATCTGCTCGACGACGCGCGAGGCTTCGGATTGCTCGAACTCGCCTGGCGTCGCCGACACCATCACGAGCTGGTTGATCCGCTTCATGTACTCGTCGAAGCGGAGCGGGCGGTTGTCGATTGCCGACGGCAGGCGAAATCCGTGGTCGACGAGGGTTCGCTTGCGAGAGCCGTCTCCCGCCGCCATGCCAGAGATCTGCGGGATCGTCTGATGCGACTCGTCGACGAAGCAGACGAAATCGTCCGGGAAGTAGTCCATGAGCGTGTGCGGCGGCGAGCCGGGCTCGCGGCCGTCAAAGATCCGCGAGTAGTTCTCGATTCCCGAGGTGAAGCCGAGCTCCTTCATCATCTCGATGTCGTACTCGGTGCGCTGCTGGAGGCGGTGAGCCTCGAGGAGCTTGCCGCGCTCGTTGAACCATTCCAGGCGCTCTTGCAGCTCGCGCTTGATCTCGATCAGCCCCCGCTCCATCGTTTCGTCCTCGGTCACGTAGTGGCTGGCAGGCCAGACCGCGACGTGGTCGATGTCGTCGAGGATCTCGCCGGTCAGGGGGTCGAAGTGGTGAATCGACTCGATCTCGTCGCCGAACAGGTTGCAGGCGGTAGGCGGACTCCGCGTAGGCGGGGAAGATCTCCATCATCTCGCCCTTGGCGCGGAACGTTCCGCGGGTGAGCGCGGTCTCGTTGCGGTTGTACTGCATGCGCATGAGCTTCTTGAAGAGCTCGTCGCGCTCGATCGACTCCCCCACCTTGAAGAGCTCCATCTGCTTCGAGTAGAGCGCGGGCGAGCCGATGCCGTAGATGCACGAGACCGAGGCGACGATCACCACGTCGCGCCTCGCAAGGAGCGCAGCCGTAGCCGCGTGCCTGAGGCGGTCGATCTCGTCGTTGATCGACGAGTCCTTCTCGATGTAGAGGTCCTGCGCGGGCACGTAGGCCTCGGGCTGGTAGTAGTCGTAGTAGGAGACGAAGTACTCGACCGCGTTCTCGGGGAAGAACTCCCGGAACTCGTTGCAGAGCTGCGCCGCAAGCGTCTTGTTGTGGGCGATCACGAGCGCCGGGCCGCTGAACGCGCTCGATCGTCGCGGCCATCGTGAACGTCTTGCCGGTGCCGGTCGCGCCGAGCAGCGTCATGTACTTCTCCCCCAGTCCGAGGCCCTCGGCCAGCCCCTCGATCGCCTTCGGCTGATCCGCCGTGGGCGTGTAGGCGGGGTTCAGCTTGAACTTGGGCATCCATCGAGGATAGGGACGCACTCAGGCGCCGGGTTGCTTTGATGGTCCAGGTGTTCGACCGCGCACCAGGGCCTGGCGGGAACGGTCGCGCTGCTCGCAGCGACGATCGCTGTCATCTTCGCCGTCGCGCTCACGTCGGACGACGATCGCAGCCGTCGAGATCGAGGCATCAACAGCTGCGCCGGAGCCCTCGGTCGTCCTCGACTCCGACGAGCTGTTGCAGCTCGGCCTGGAGCGCACGCCCGACGTCGCACGGCGCGTCGGAGAGATCCGTGGCCTCGAATTCGACAAGATCCCCGAACCGCAGGTCACCGACGTCGGCTGTGCTCCGGGAACTCGCCGACCAGGGAGGTCGGCAAAGCCCAAGGTCGCCAGAGGCCCTGACGGCCGGCGACGCCGAGCTGAAGCTCCTGGGCCTACTCGAGCCCGGGGACGAGCCTTGCCGACACGGCCACGGACGTCACGGCGGACGCCGCTGCGTTACTACGACCCGCCGCAAGAAGGAACTCTTCCTCCTTGGCGACGCTGTTCCCGCCGGCCCGGCGCTCACCGAATTCGTGCTCTCGCACGAGCTCGATCACGCGCTCGAGGATCAGGCTTTCGGCCTGCCGAACTCAGGCGGACGCTCGGACGACAAGGCCCTCGCCCACACCGCATTCGTCGAGGGGAGCGCGACCGCGCTCATGACGGAGTACGCGCGCGAGCACCTGTCGAGCATCGACCTGCTCGACGAGTCAACCGGGATCGAGGACAGCTCCGCAGACCTTCCGCATATCGCCCTCGCTCAGGTCATGTTCAGCTACTTCGACGGCCAGCGTTTCATCGAGGAGCTCCTGCGCTCTGCCGAGGGCAGATGGGACCTTGTGGACTTCGCATACGAACGGCGGCTGCCCGAGACGACCGAGCAGATACTCCACCCGGAGAAGTACCTGGACGACGAAGGCCCGCTACCCGTGGCGGGCCCGCCCGACGCCGGCCCCGGTTGGACCGAGATCGATTCCGGCACGGTCGGCGAGTTCATGACAAGGGAAATCTTGCGTCAGTACGCAACCGACGTGGGTGCCGATGCCGGTGCCGCCGGATGGGGTGGCGACCGGTACCGGCTCTTCAGCCCCAAGGGCGCCCCGGCCGAGTGCGCAGATGAATGTCGCTCCGACCACGCCCTGGCGATCGAGTGGCGCGGCGACGACGCGGACGAGGCAGCGGAACTCCGGAAGGCGCTCGAGGGCTACGTCGAGCGGGCGCTCGGCGGAACCGCGGTGGGGAGCCGAGTATGGGAGCTCGAGGACGGCTGGGCCGTCATCGAGGGAATCGGCGATCGCACGACGCTGGCGCTGGCGCCCGTCGAGGCGCTTGCCAGATCGCTGGCCCGGCCAGTCGGGTAGCGTCGCCAGCGATGACCACCTCTCAGCGCGCCCTCGCGGCCTTCTTCAACTTCGCCGGAATCATGCACTTTGTGATCCCCAAGACCTACGAGGCAACGGTTCCCGGCTACGTACCGATCAGCCCGAAAGCCGCTGTCTTTTGGTCCGGGTGGGGCGAGATCGCGGGCGGCCTCATGGTGATCCCGCCGGCGACGCGCAAGCTCGGCGGCTGGTGGCTTATCGCCCTTCTCGTCGCTGTCTTCCCAGCCAACGTCCACATGGCGGTCAGTCCCGAACAGGTCCGCGGCCTAGACACGAAGAGGATCCCGCGCTGGGCGCTCTGGATCCGGTTGCCGATCCAGGTCTTCTTCGTCTGGTGGGCCTGGCAGGCCACGCAGGACTAGCCCGCCTCGATCCAGTCCCACTCTCGCCCGCAGAGGTCCCTTGCGTCCTCCGCGCTCACCCGTACAAGTCGTGACTCGTTCGCCTCGGTGCCGCTCAAGACCAGCGGGCCAACCGGATCGGCCAACCCGCCGCTCCCCGGATGAAGGTCCGGCCCGTGGAACCGAAGCTCGACCGTGTGCGGACCGGGGTCGAGGGTCGCTGTCCCAAACGCGACGTACTGTCCGTAGTTGTTCAGCTCATGTCTGACGCTTCCGACCTCCTCGCCGTCGACGAAAGCGTCCACCTCGGGGCGGACCGATTCGCCGAGCCAGACCTCGTAGCGATCCGGGCGGGCGATCCTGAACTTCGCGACAATCGAGCCCGCGCCGCTTGGGATCGGAACGGACGGCACACCGGGGTTTCGCCATGTGCGCGGATAGCGAGTCGCGGACAGCGGGATGACGACTGGACTCACGCCTGTCGCTGCGACCAATCCGTTGGGCGCGCGTGCTGCCATCTCCTCAACCGCATCGCAATCGGGAATGGCAACAGGGTCGTATCGCGCTCCCAGCGGCATCCGTTCCGGGAGGGCAACCTGACCCTCGGCGCGTTGCCATGCGTCATAGAAGCGCCCGTCCCAGATCAGGTCGTAGGCGCCAGGCGGGCGGCTGGCCGTCGGTGAGCGGCGAAGCACGAGCGTCCGGTAGATCGAAAGTGCGCTGGGGTCCAACTCGTCCGTGTCGGCGGAAAAGCCCTTGTCGACCTCCTTGCCGTTGGCAAGGGGAATCGAGCGATAGCGAAGCTCGGACACGGACTCGGGCGACGCATCGCGCAGGAAGTGGCGTGCACCGTACGGCGAGTATTCAGTCATGAGGGTCGGACCGGCGTCACCAATCACATCCGCGATCTCCTCGAGCTCCTTGAACTGATCATGCGGCGCCAGGCTTACTCCTCCATATTCCAGTGCGTTCGACCACACGACACCTGCGCCGATCAGCGCCGCCAAGGCAATCGCCGCAGCAGCGGAATCCAGCCAGAACGAAACTGCAGCAGCCCCGGCCATCGCAAGGACGAGCGCGAAGGGGGACGCCGTCGCCATCGCCTTGCCCTCGACCCAGGGCGAGCCGATCAGGATGAGCGTTACGCATCCGACCGTTCCGCCGAGCGCCAAGGCGAGTATCCCGAGCGCCCGTCGACGCCAGGCGACGATCACCCCGCCGGCGGCAAGGATGAACACCAGCGCCGTCCCGCCGCCGGTGACGAGCCCGTGCGACGACGGGAGACGGAAGTCGCTCATGGGCCAGATTCCCGCGATCTGTGTGAGGCCGAGCGGCCGAATGAGATTTCCCTGAGCGTCTGCGTCGGAAAGCGACGACGAGGTCGGAGGCTTAACCCCGCCCGGAATCACCACGGGGAGGGCGAGCAGGGCGAGGGCAACCCCGAACGCGAAAGCGCGCAGGGCCACTGCGCGCGGCGGAATCGTCTGGACCAGCATCACCGCGGCGCCGATGAGGATCGGCAAGAGCCAGATCAACCCGCCAGGGCTGAGGATTCCCACGAGCGCTGCCGAGACGATGACGAGCGGAAGGAGGCGCCGCGGCCGGCCCGGGTCGTCGACGACCGCGGATGCGAGCCCAGCCGCGGTCGCGATCAACGCGGCGGCGCTGATCTCCTTGATCCCGCCCCAGAGGAAGTACCCGTAGAGCAGGGCGGGTTGAGATGCGATGGCGACGGCGCCCGCGCGTGCCGGCTGACATGTCACAAGCGGGCGTAAGAGCTCCCAGGCGGCCAGGGTGATCAGAAGAGCCGTGAATGCCATGTACGGCTGGATCAGTTCACTTGCGTCAACACCCGAGAGCTCGACGCCGGTGCCGAACGGGACAAAGGCCCCAATGGGGTATCCATCGCCGATGTTGAAGAGGAGCGTCTGGCGGTAAGTCGATGGATCGAGGCCGGAGAGATCGCGCCCATGATCCATGATCCGATCGGTGAACGTGAGCCACGTCGCGGTGTCGTCGAGCTTGATGAACCCAGCCAGCGTCGTCTCCCCGGAGAGCACGATCGGCGCCGCGTAGACAGCGAAGACAGCGAGAAGGGCCGCGAGCAGCCAGGGCGAGAGGCTGATGGTGCGGCGAGCGACAAAGGCAAGCCCCCATCCCGCGACAGCGGCGGCAACCACCACGGGAACGGTGAGCTCGGCCGTCGCATCCCCGAGGGTGCAGAACTGCCCGACGACTATGACGAGTGCGAGACCGCACGCAGCGAGGAGCGCGCCGCGGAGCCGTGCGCCGACTGCCTGCTCGACGAGAAGGCCGCAACCCGTAAAGGTTGCTGCGAGGATCGCCGGAAAGACGACCCAGCTGACGATCAGGTCCATGGCGCCCTTCGGCGCGGTCTAGTCGACAGGCTCGACCTGCCCGGAGGCGGCGAGATCGAGCGCATGATCGGGGTCCGGGTCATAGACCTCGATCTGGAAATCCTCATCCGGGTAGGCGATGTAGACGCTCGTCGGCGCGTCCTCACTCGTGACGACGAGGCCTTCGTTTGGCGCGTCTTCCACGACGGCACCGGACTCACTCGCGGACTTTTGAAGCAGGTCGTAGGCGTTCTTGAGCGGATACGTGCCGACCGTGAGGAAGTCAGGCTCCTCGCTGCCGATCTGCCCCTCCTTGTCGAGATAGCGGATGAAGACCCGATCATCTGTCGTGCGGGTGAGCTCGAGCGCGGCCTGTCCTTGATCGCCTGCCCAAAAAACGGGCGTGTCGATCTTGCCGCCAAGCTTTTGAAGATCAGCTTCACCGACTTCGACCGGGCCTGCGCCCGCGCTCAGATCGGCTCCGGCAACCTGGTCGCCCGATCCGCCGTCATCGTCGTCCTTGATGAGGAAGAAGTAGACGAGCAACGCCGCAACGACGGCCGCCAGGATGACGACGCCGAAGCGTGCAGCAGGGGAATCGCGCCAGGTCAACGTCGGTGGTTCGCTCACGAAGGCCTCCTTCTACAGCTCGTGCCGTATTCCTACGTGGCCCGCGTCAAGGGCATCAGGTGGAGCAGAGGACGAAGACTTCGACCGTGCCGCTGTCGGTCTCCCCGCGCCAGCCAGTTGGGTTGCTTTGACCGTTCGTGAGGAAGTTTCCAGAGGCGTTGGCCGGTCCGACGGCCTTGAGATCGTTGCCTTGGATCTGGTTGCCGCCGGTGACGTTGCCGCCACCCCCGATCGCCCGCTCTCCACTCAGGCACTGAACAGATGCCGCACCTGTACCTGACGCTGTTCTCACGATGATGTTGCTGACTGCGCCGCGGACACCGGTCGCTCCGCGGACACCGGTCGCGCCTCGAACGCCTTGGACACCGGCGGGCCCGGTCGCGCCGCGTGCTCCGGCCGGTCCGGTTGCGCCGCGAACGCCTTGCGTTCCCGCCGCGCCCTGGCTGCCCTGTGCGCCCTGCACTCCTGTTGCACCGCGAGCGCCCTGCGCGCCGGTTGGCCCTCGAGGACCAGCGGGACCCTGAGCCCCGGCTGCGCCGGTTGCCCCTCGAAGTCCCGTTGCTCCGCGGACGCCCTGCGTCCCCTGGATTCCCTGCGCGCCTGTCGCACCGCGTACGCCCTGGGTTCCTTGGGCGCCCTGAGCTCCGGTCGCCCCGCGGGTTCCTTGCGTTCCAGTCGCGCCCCGCGGACCAGCCGGGCCTTGGGCTCCCTGAGTCCCTGTCGCACCTCGCAGGCCAGTAGCACCCCGCGTGCCGGTGGCACCACGAGTACCGGTTGCACCGCGGGTGCCGGTCGCCCCCCGAACGCCCTGCGTGCCTTGGATTCCCTGGACGCCGGTGGCTCCGCGAACACCCTGGGCGCCGGTTGCGCCGCGAACACCCTGGGCGCCGGTTGCGCCCCTGATGCCTTGAATGCCTTGGACCCCTTGGGCGCCGGTCGCGCCGCGCGGGCCGGCCGGGCCTTGGGCGCCGGTTGCGCCGCGCACACCCTGGATGCCTTGGACGCCTGTCGCGCCGCGAATCCCTTGCGTCCCTTGCGCGCCAGTTGCGCCGGTTGCACCTCGAACACCCTGAATGCCCTGGATTCCCTGTGGGCCCGTCGCTCCGCGCGGGCCGGCGGGGCCCTGGGCGCCTGTCGCGCCTCGAGCGCCCTGGACTCCTTGAATTCCCTGCGAGCCGGTGGCGCCTCCGGTGCCCGTTGCTCCCCTGGCGCCCTGGATCCCTTGCGCCCCCGTAGCTCCTCGCACGCCCGTCGCACCGCGAACACCCTGGGTCCCCTGGGCTCCGGTTGCTCCCGACGCGCCACGCACTCCCTGGATCCCCTGCGTACCTTGCGCTCCGGTTGCGCCGCGTGGGCCCGCAGGGCCCTGGGCGCCCGTTGCGCCGCGGGCACCCTGAATTCCCTGAAGTCCCTGAGCGCCAGTTGCGCCGCGATCACCCGTCGCGCCGCGATCACCCTGGATGCCTTGGCCTCCCGTCGCGCCTCGGTTACCCGTTGCGCCTCGCACGCCTTGGATGCCCTGCGCGCCGGTTGCACCTCGCACACCCTGGATGCCTTGGATGCCCTGAGCGCCGGTGGACCCCCGGGGCCCCGCGGGGCCTTGATCCCCGGTGGCTCCGCGAGCGCCCTGAATTCCTTGAATGCCTTGCGTACCGGTCGCGCCGCGAGCGCCGGTTGCTCCTCGTACGCCTTGCATGCCCTGCGCGCCGGTGGCGCCGCGCGCGCCGGTCGCACCTCGGACACCCTGAATGCCCTGCGCGCCGGTGGCGCCGGTTGCCCCCGCGGCGCCCTGAATTCCCTGAACGCCCTGGGCGCCCGTCGCGCCGCGCGGGCCGGCCGGTCCTTGGACGCCGGTTGCGCCCCGCAGCCCTTGGGTGCCCTGAATTCCTTGTGCGCCGGTGGCACCACGATTTCCGGTCGCGCCGCGGACGCCCTGGATGCCCTGAGCGCCGGTCGCACCCTGCGAACCCGTCGTACCAACGGCTCCGGTGGCGCCTGTCGCTCCTGCGACCCCTTGAATGCCTTGGACCCCTTGGGCGCCCGTCGCTCCGCGCGGGCCGGCGGGGCCCTGGGCGCCTGTCGCGCCTCGAGCGCCCTGGACTCCTTGGATGCCCTGCGAGCCGGTGGCGCCTCGGTTACCTGTTGCGCCGCCCACGCCCTGGATGCCCTGCGCGCCGGTCACGCCCCGCGCGCCGGTTGCACCGACCGCTCCGGTTGCGCCGGTCGCACCCGCCACGCCCTGGATGCCCTGTGCGCCCGTCGCGCCGCGCGGGCCGGCGGGGCCTCCGGCTCCGGTCGCGCCACGCTCGCCCTGGATGCCCTGGATGCCCTGAGCTCCGGTGGCGCCTCGCGTGCCGTTGGTTCCCGTCGTGCCGCTACCGCCTGTTGCGCCGCGTTCACCCTGAATGCCTTGTACGCCTTGCGGGCCGGTCGCGCCTCGCGATCCCGCTGCGCCGGTAGCCCCTGTTGCGCCGCGTTCACCCTGAATGCCCTGCACACCGGTCGCGCCACGTGGGCCGACAGGACCTCGGGCCCCGGTAGCGCCTCGAGCGCCCTGAGTGCCTTGGACGCCCGTCGATCCTCGGTCGCCGGTTGCGCCGCGAACCCCTTGGGTGCCCTGTGCTCCGGTCGCACCCTGAGAACCCGTCGCACCCTTGGCGCCGGTCGCGCCAACGGCTCCGGTTGTGCCGGTCGCTCCTGCGACTCCTTGAATGCCTTGGACCCCTTGGGCGCCCGTCGCTCCGCGCGGGCCGGCGGGGCCCTGGGCGCCGGTCGCGCCGCGAGCGCCCTGGACTCCCGTAGCTCCGGTGGTGCCGCTTACGCCCGTTGCCCCCCGCACCCCGGCCGAACCTTGAGCGCCGGTTGCCCCGCGAAGGCCCGTTGCCCCCTGCGAGCCGGTTGCACCATCCGCGCCGGTAGCACCCGTCGCGCCTGCGATGCCTTGAACTCCCTGAACACCCTGGGCTCCGGTTGCGCCGCGCGGCCCGGCCGGGCCTTGCGCACCCGTAATGCCCCTGATGCCCTGGATGCCCTGAATTCCCTGAGTGCCGGTCGCGCCGCGATCACCGGTCGCACCGCGAACGCCCTGTGTGCCCTGGGCGCCGGTTCCACCGCGCGCTCCGGTAGCGCCCTGGGCGCCGGTCGCTCCGTCAGTGCCGGTCGCGCCCGTGGCGCCTCGCACACCTTGAATGCCTTGAATTCCCTGAACACCTGTCGCGCCCTGGGGGCCCGCCGGGCCTTGGGCCCCGGTGGCACCTCGAGCGCCCTGGGTCCCTTGAATCCCTTGTGCTCCGGTCGCGCCGCGATCACCCGTCGCACCTCGAACGCCTCGGATTCCTTGCGCACCCGTAGCCCCGTTGGCGCCCGTCGCGCCCTGGACGCCAGTTACTCCATCAGCGCCGGTCGCGCCGGTCGCGCCCGCAACTCCCTGGATGCCTTGAATGCCCTGAGCGCCCGTCGCTCCGCGCGGGCCGGCGGGGCCCTGGGCGCCCGTCGCGCCGCGGGCACCCTGAGTACCTTGAATCCCTTGCGCGCCCGTCGCGCCGCGATCACCTGTTGCGCCACGAATTCCTTGGGTTCCCCGAGCGCCCGTCGCCCCGCGAGCTCCCGTGACTCCCTGGGCCCCGGTTGCTCCATCGGCACCGGTGGCCCCGGTAGTGCCGGCAACGCCTTGAACACCCTGAATCCCCTGCGCCCCGGTCGCGCCGCGGACACCCGAGCCACCCTGGGCGCCGGTCGCCCCGCGAACGCCCTGGATTCCTTGGATCCCCTGCGGTCCGGTTGCGCCGAGCGGCCCTGCCGGCCCCTGTGCACCGGTTGCTCCGGTCGCACCCTGGACGCCGGTCGGCCCAGCGGGACCGGCTGGGCCGGTCGCGCCCGTAGCCCCGCCGGGACCCTGCGGTCCGGTCGGACCCGTCGGCCCGTTATTGCCGCCTCCGCCGGAACGAGTCGGCCTCCAGCGGACGATGCGCTCCTTGGCGGTGCAGTCGGATTCGAGCGGTACGACGCGAAGCTTGTTCCGGCGAGGCTTGGCGTTCCGGACGCACCCGATGACCGAGCCGGTCGGATCGCTCTTCCAGCGAACGATCCGGAAAAGTCGCGTGTTGCACGGCTTGCCCTTGTGGATGCGCTTTGAAAGCTTGGTGCGGCCCTTGCCCGGGGCTCGACGCTTGACGCACGCCGTTATGTCACCCCGGCGCGCGCTCTTCCATGTGAAGGTCAGGTCGCGCGGAGCCTTGCAGCGGCGCGACGACTTCACGAGTCTCGTCTTGTAGATCTTTGGAGCCGCTGCCTTGGAACAGGCAGAGATGACGCCGCGCTTGGTCGCGGCATCGGCCCCATGAGGCATGGCGAGCATCGCGAGCAGCGCCATGAAGGCGACGATGGCCAGAACTCCGGCCACGAAAACTCCGCTGCTGTTCCGCCTGTTCCAGTCGCCCATTACCCTAGCCCGGGGAGGTTGTACCACATTCTGGGTAAGGGGACGACCAGCCGTCTGCCCGCGAATGACGGCGCTCTTCAATCCAAACCCAGCTCTTCTGCATAGTTGTCGGCATAGAGCCGCTGCTTCTGAAGTACCGACCGAACATATGCGCGGGTCTCAGAGAACGCGATGTCGTCGAATTCCATATCGGACCCGCCCCACGACTCGGCATTCTCCGGCCCGCCGTTGTAGGCGGCGAGCGCCGCCACCTCGTTTCCGCCGAACCGGTCAAGGAGGTGATCGAGGTAGAAGGTGCCGTAGCGGATATTGAGATCCGGGTTCGCCAGATCCTCGTAGATGAAGGTCTCCCCTCCTGAGAGCGTTTCGATCGTGTCCGCGGTCTCTGGGGTGATCTGCATCAAGCCTCGAGCGCCGGCGCTCGACGTTTGGTCGACGAACCCTGACTCCTGATCGATCACCGCCGCGATCAAGGCCGCGTCGAGATCGAACCGCTCGGCCTGCTGGCGGATGATGTCGTCATGGCGAAGCGGGAGCGTCGCCTCCTTGATCGTGTCCCCGAAGTCGATCCGCGAGATCCCGAACGCGATGAGGCCGACGAAGAGCAGCGCCGCAAGCAAAAGCCTTCCTGGGCTTCGCTGGGGCTTTCGCTTCCGGCGGGTCTTCCGCCGCTTGGCGGGGGCACGCTTTCGTGGCCGGCTCGTCATTCCGCCCTGCCGGCGGCCACGAGCTCAGGCCAGAGTTCCTCCATTCGACCGGCAAGCTCCGCCAGCGTCCCATCGTTGAGGACCACCCAGTCCGCACGCTCGGCCTTTTCCGCCTCCGTCAGCTGGCGGTCCGTACGGCCCTCGACTCCAGCATCCCCACGCGCCTTCAGCCACCCATCCCGGCGCTCGTCGCCTGCGACCACGGCCAGAACGCCATCGAAGAAGGTCTCCATCCCCGCTTCGAACAGAAGCGGCACCTCGACTACACCCAGCTGCGTAGCCGGATCCAGCCTCAGTCGCCATTCGTACACGCGCCGGCCGACCTCAGGGTGGGTGACGGACTCCAGCCACTGCAACTCGCCGCGGTCGGCAAACACGATCTCCCCCACCTTTGCACGGTCCACGGCGCCAACTGGCGCGACCTCGGGACCCCAGCGATCGACGAGCTTTGCCGCGATCTCGGGGGCGCCCAGGGCATCGTGCGCGACCTCGTCCGCGGAGAGCGTGGCGGCACCGAGCCGCGCTAGCGCGGCAAGCACGGCGGATTTGCCGGAACCGATGGCCCCGGTCAGGCCGATGAAGCTCGGTTGGTCAGGCGCCATCGAGGTGGCGCCCCGATCAGCCGTCGTCTTCGGCAGGCGGGGCGGCGGCGTCCTCTTCGGGAGCGGGCTCCGCTGGAGCGCTCGAAAAGACGTCTTCGGAGAGCCCCAGCTCGGGGACCTCGGTCGAGGCGGGCGCCCCATCGGCGGATTCCGCTGCGGCCTCCGTGGGGCCTGCGGCAGCGGCCTCCGCGGCAGCGGCGTTGGAGTCGTGTGCGTCCTGGACCTGTTGCTTGAGCTCGTCGGGGATCAGATCGGAGAAAGCGTTGTTCTTCGTTTCGGCACGCTTGATCGAGAGCGAGATGCGACGGCGCTCCTCGTCGATCTCAAGGATGCGAACCCACTTCTCCTCGCCGGGGGTGACGACCTCGCCGGGGGTTTCGACGTGGTGCTCGGCGAGCTCGGAGATGTGAACAAGGCCTTCGACGCCGGGCACGATCTCGATGAAGGCGCCGAACGCGACGACCTTGGTGACCTTGCCCTCGAGCACGTCGCCCTGGCGGTACTCGTTGAGCACCTTCTGCCAAGGGTCCTCCTGCGTCTGCTTGAGGCCAAGCGAGATGCGCTGTCGGTCGCGGTCGATGTCGAGAACCTTGACGCGGACCGTCTGCCCGATCTCAAGAACCTCGGAAGGATGGTTGACGTGGCTCCAGGAGAGCTCGGAGATGTGAATGAGGCCGTCGATGCCCTCGAGGTCGACGAAGGCGCCGAAGTCGACGATGTTCGAGATCTTGCCCTCGACGATCTGACCGGGCTGGAGGCGCTCGAGGATCTGCTCGCGGACTTCCTTGCGCTCCTCCTCGAGGACCGCGCGGCGCGAAAGTACGACGTTGTTGCGCGAGCGGTTGAGCTCGATGACCTTGCACTCGAGCGTCTGGCCCTTGAACTCGTCAAGGTTGTGGACACGGCGGATGTCGACGAGCGAAGCGGGCAGGAAGCCGCGCACGCCGAGGTCGAGGATCAGACCGCCCTTGACGACTTCGATGACCGACCCCTCAACCGGCTCGCCGGTCTCGGATGCGGCCTCGATCTTTCGCCAGGCCTTCTCGAAGCGCGCGCGCTTCTTGGAAAGGATCAGCCGGCCTTCCTGGTCCTCCTTGGTGAGGACCAGGGCATCCACCTGTTCGCCGAGCTCGACCTCTTCGGAGGGATCCACGGAGCGGCGGATCGAAAGCTCGTGCGCCGGAATTACCCCTTCGGACTTGTAGCCGATATCGACCAGGACCTCGTCCTTGTCGATCCGCACGACCTCACCGTTGACGACATCGCCCTCCTCGAAGGGCTTGATCGTCGCCGCGTAGTTGGGAACGAGCTTTCCGTCGACCTCAATCATGAAGTCGGAGGAGCCGTTGGAGGCCGGGACCTCGGAGGCAGGGTCGATCACAGTTTCAGGCGTGGACACGGCTGCGGAGGTTAGCAAGGCGACCCGAGGGGAAAATTCCGTTCGAGATAAGTCAACCGTGCCGTGCCCACCCGCTCGACCAAGCGCGGCGCAGAAAGGACTCCGCTTTCCGGCGACTACGACGTCGTCATCTGCGGGGCCAGCTTCGCAGGCCTCACGGTCGCACGCCAGCTCTCAGGCTCTGGCGCGCGGGTGCTTCTGCTCGACCGCTACGACGTCGGCGAGCGCCAGACTTCGGCGTGCGGAGTGCCCACCGCATGGCTGCGCGCGATGGGCCTGGAGGCGTCCGCCAGGCAGGAATTCGGGTCGCTGGTCGTGCATACGCCCCATGGCACCTCGCGCTACGAGCTGCCATGGAGCTTTACGACGTTCGACTACCGGACTCTGTGCGAAATCCTCCACTCCGGTTGCGATGCCGAGTTCGAAACAGCAAAGGTTGAAGGCCACACGGTGGCCAAGGATGGAACGGTCACGATTGAGACAGACCGCGGTGACGTTTCGGCGCCGCTCGTGGTCGACGCCCTCGGGTGGAAGCGCGTTCTCGCCGGGAATGCCTACCAACCCCCGGACGCTCCCCTCTCGCGCGGCCTCGAAGTGCATCCGCCGGGGTCGGGCGACGATCTCGAGATCTGGATCGACCGCCGGTACGTCCCCGCGGGGTACGGCTGGTCGTTTCCGGCCGGCGAAGAGACGCGTGTGGGCGTGGGCTCCTTCGACCCGGGCTTCCACGTCAAGGACACGACGATCCTGCTCGCCAAGGACCTGGAGCGAGACGCCGTCCGCTACCAGGGCAACTGGATCCCGCACAAGCTTCGCCCGGCAACCGAGGGCGGCATCTTCTTCTGCGGCGACTCCGCGGGGCATTGCCTCCCGCTCACGGCCGAGGGGATCCGCACGGCCTTCTATTTCGCGATTGCACTGGGCGAGGACCTCCGAGGCGTCGTCGAGCAGCGAAAGACCCGCGAAGATGCGATGCGCAACTACGCCGCCTTCAACGACTCCCACGAGTGGAAGTTCAACTGGATGCTCCGTGCGCAACGCGCCGTGCCGAAGTTCCCCGCGCGGGCGCAGCAGAGCCTTGTGGCTGCGGCGGGCCGCAAGCGCTTCGTCGACTGGTCGTTCAACCACTACCTCCGGATCGCGCACCCAAGCTTCGCCGAAAGGCACGCCAGGCTTGGCGAGCCAAGCTCCGTGCCCGCCCCGGCGTAGCTTCCTGCGGGCTCAGCGGACGATCAGGAACGTTCCGGCCAGGAGCAGCGCGATGCCGATGATGCGTTCCGTCGTGATCGGTGTCTCCTCAAGTCCGAGGAAGCCGACCTTGTCGAGGAAGACGGACGCTGTGAGCTGGCCGGTGATCGTTGCCGCTGCAACTCCCCCGGCACCGATCGTCGAAACCGTGACGAGAGCGGTGAATACATACGCAGCGCCGAGGACGCCGCCGAGGAGGTAATACCAGGGCACCGACGTCGCCTCGCTCACCCCGCCTGCCTGGCCCGCGACCGCGACGATCGCCGCGAGGAGCAGGGTGCCGATCGCAAACGAAACAAGCGCCGCCGCGATGTTGCCCGTGCTCTTTCCGAGGCCTGAGTTCACCGCAGGCTGCATCGCGATCAGTCCTCCCGTGAGGGCCATGAGGCCTACAGCAACGCCGCGATCCATCCGATTGATCCTATGGAGCCTTACTTGACCGAAAGCCAATCCGGCCCCGAGCCGGAGTTGACCTCGAGTGGCGGGTCGAGCTCGAAGGCGCCCTTCATCTCGCGCACGACGATCTCCTCAGCCTTCTCGATCTCGGCCTCCGGGCCCTCGAACAGGAGCTCGTCGTGAATCTGGAGGATGAGGCGTGTCTCAAGCTTCGCGTCCGCGAGCGCTCGATGGCAATTCACCATCGCGACCTTGATGATGTCGGCGGCGGTGCCCTGAATCACCGTGTTGACAGCTAGCCGCTCGCCCAGCGAGCGCCGCTGGCGCTGACTCGAGCGCAGCTCGGGAATCCGGCGGCGGCGGCCCATCAGCGTCTTGACGAAGCCCTCGTCCTGCGCCTTGAGGATCGTCTCGTCGATGAAGGTGCGGATTGCGGGGAAGCGCTCGAAGTAGCGCTCGATGTACTCGCCGGCTTCCATGCGCGAAATCCCGAGGCGATCGGCCAGGCCATAGTCCGTCAGGCCGTAGGCGATGCCGTAGTTCACCATCTTCGCCTTCGAGCGCTCGGCCGGGGTGATCGCGTCGGGGTCGGCGCCGACGATCCCCGCAGCGGTGGCGGAGTGCACGTCCTCGCCGGAGAGAAAGATCTCGCGCAGGACGTCCTCGTCAGCGACGTGGGCGAGCACACGCAGCTCGACCTGGTTGTAGTCGCACGAGAGCAGAAGGTTGCCCTCGTCAGCGATGAAGCACCCGCGGACAGGCCTACCGACGTCGGAGCGAATGGGAATGTTCTGAAGGTTCGGATTGGTCGACGAAAGGCGCCCAGTTGCCGCCGTCACCTGGTTGAAGGTGGTGTGGATCCGGCCAGTCGCAGGGTCGATCAGCTCGGGAAGCGAATCAAGGTACGTGTTCTTGAGCTTCGTGAGCTCGCGCCACTGCTCGACCGCCGGGATGATCGGGTTCTCGTCGCGAATCTGCGAGAGCACGCGAGCGTCAGTCGAGTAGCCGGTTTTCCCGCGGCGCTTTCGCGTCAGCCCGAGCTCCACGAACAGGACCTCGCCGAGCTGGGAGGGCGAGCCGATGGTGAACTCGCGCCCGGCAGCCTCGAAGATCTCCTTCTCGAGCTCGTCGATGCGAGCCTCCATCCCCTCCCCGATCGCCGCGAGGCGCTCCGTGTCGAGCTTCAGGCCCTCCTTCTCCATCGCGACCAGGATCTCCACGAGTGGAAGCTCGACCTCGTGCATGACGCGCTCGAGCCCGAACTCCTGGATCTGAGCTCGTTGGAGTTGGGCGAGCTCCCAGGCGAGCCTGGCATCGACCGCCGGGTCCCCAGGTGCCTCTGGCTCTTCGCCAAGCGCAAGCTGGCCGTCCTCGGCCGTCGGCTCGGACTCGGCCGCGCCTGCGCGCACGGCCACCCCCGCGTCGGCCGCAAGCTCCTCGAGCACGTACGTACGTCGCGCAGGATCGACGAGGTAGGCACCGATCATCGTGTCGTGATCAAGCTCTACTCCGCCGATGCCCACGCTCGCGAGCAATCCATGGCGCCCACCGCCGAGCGACTTGGCGTCGTGCGCGACGAGTCCGTGACCATCGAGGTCCCCGGCAAGCGCAGCGAGGTCGGCCGCGTCGCCCGTGACCATCTTCTGGCCGTCCGTCGCTGCAAACCGGCCAGCGTCGACGGCCATTGCGACAGGTCCGTCGGCGAGGTCGGCGGGGGTGCCCTCTGCGGCTTCAACCTCGATCGTCTCGTCCACGGACCTGCTCGGCACCGACCCCGTGTACTCCTCCTCGAGGCGCTGGATGATCTGCCGGAGCTCGAACTCGGCCGCAAAGTCGCGAAGCCTCGAGAGGTCGGGACCGGCGCCCACCTCTTCGGTGAGGCCGGGCGGGACGTCGACGTCCAGCTTCATCGTCGCGAGCTCCTTTGAGACCCGCGCGTCATCGGCGTGATTCGTCAAGTTCTCCTTGCGCTTCGCACCGGAGATCTCGTCGACCGAGGAGAGCACCTTCTCGAGCGAGCCGAACTGCTGGAGGAGCTGCGCCGCTGTCTTGTCGCCGATCCCGGGAACGCCGGGGATGTTGTCCGAGGTGTCGCCCTTGAGGCCGATGAGGTCGGGCACCAGCTCCGGGGCCACGCCATAGCGCTCCACCACTCCGTCGGCGTCGTAGATCTTCGTGTCCGTAACCCCGCGCGAGGTCGTCATCACCCGCGTGCCGTCGCCGACGAGCTGATAAACGTCGCGGTCGCCCGAGACGATCATCACCGGACGGCCGGCGGCCTTGGCACTGGTTGCGAGCGTCGCGATCACGTCGTCCGCCTCAAAGCCCTCGACGCTCACGTTCGTGAAGCCGAATGCCTCGGCCATCGGGGCGAGGGCCGGCCACTGCTCCTTGAGAAGGTCGGGCCGCGACTTCCGGCCGGCTTTGTATTCCGGGTACTGCTTCTCCCTCCCCGACCATCCCCTGTCCCAGGCGACGATGACGGTGCCGGGCGCGTGGTCGATCAGGAGCTTGGCCATCATCGAAGCAAAGCCGTAGATGGCGTTCGTGGGCCGCCCGTCGGCGGTGGCGATCGACTCGGGAAGGGCGAAGAACGCTCGGTAGGCGAGCGAGTTGCCGTCGATCAGGAAGAGCTCGCCGGGGACCTTCTGGGCTGCGTCGGGGGCCACGAAGCTGATCTTAGGAGCGGCGCACCTGACAGCTCGCATCGATCCCCAGAAGGCGCGCCAGGCGGTCGCGGTTGCCGGCGACCGCGTGATAGACGCGCTCGGTCGCTCGAGGGAATGTGCGCCCGACGCCCGCGAGGGGCTTTCCTCCGGGCATAAGGTCCAAGAGCGGAGGTGCGGCGGCCCCGGCCGAGCGAAGCGTTCCGGACCCGTCCACGAAATGCCAGGACCCGAGCCTTCGCTCTTCCGGCATGCCCTCCAATAGCCGCCGACCTTCGTCGCTTTGGATTGCCACCGGCCGCAGGCGGCGATAGCGATCCCAAGCCAGGATCTTGTCGAGGCTCCACTTGCAGAAGCCGCAGTCCTCGTCGTAGAGGACGATGCCTTCGGGCTCGGCCATGCGCACCACCATATATTTCGCCGTCCCATGGCCTCCTCGTCCGTCTCTGCGCAGTTCTCCGTAACCGTTCGCGTCGAGCTTGACGCGCGGCAGGAGCCCCTGGGCAAGCTCACCGCCTCGATTGCCGAGACCGGCGGCGCCCTGCAGTCCGTCGACCTCGTGCCCGGCGCCGGAGCCGAAGGCAAGCGGGTTCGCGAGTTCACCATCGACGCGCGCAACCAGGAGCACTGGGAGGTCATCCTCCGCGCGATCGGCTCAACCCGCGGCGCCCGCGTCCTCGACTACGTCGACCGGACGATGGCGATGCACCGCGGCGGCAAGATCGAGCAGGCCAACAAGTACCCACTGAAGACTCGCGACGACCTCTCGATGGCCTACACGCCCGGCGTGGCCCGCGTCTGCCAGGAGATCGCGGCGGATCGCCAGAAGGCATTCGACTTCACGATCAAGAAGAACACCGTCGCCGTCGTCTCCGATGGGTCGGCGGTGCTCGGCCTTGGCGATATCGGCCCCGAGGCGGCAATGCCGGTGATGGAGGGCAAGGCGATGCTCTTCAAGGAGTTCGCGGGCGTTGACGCCTTTCCGATCTGCCTCGACACCAAGGATCCGGACCGGATCATCGAGGTGGTCCAGCTCATGGCGCCGACCTTCGGAGGCATCAACCTCGAGGACATCTCGGCGCCCCGCTGCTTCTACATCGAGGAAACGCTTAAGGAGACGCTCGACATCCCGGTCTTCCATGATGACCAGCACGGAACGGCAGTGGTAACGATGGCGGCGCTCTTCAACGCTCTCAAGATCGTCGGCAAGCCCATCGAGAGCCTGCGGGTCCTCGTAGTTGGCCTCGGCGCTGCGGGCGTTGCCGTGACCAAGATGATGCTGAGCTCGGGCGTCGAGCACGTGATCGGCTGCGACCGGCAGGGCGCACTGTCGACCGAGCGCGAGGACTACCAGTCCGGCTCCATCTCCGACATCAAGCGTTGGTACGCCGAGAACTCGAACCCCGACAAGCTCGCCGGGGGTCCGAACGAGGTGATTGACGGCTGCGACGTCTTCGTCGGCCTGTCAGGTCCGGGGATTCTTCACGCCGAGTCGCTGGGAAAGATGGCGGCCGACCCGATCGTGTTCGCGATGTCGAACCCCACGCCCGAGGTCATGCCTGAAGAGGCAGAGCAGTACGTGCGCATCATGGCCACGGGACGCTCCGACTACCCGAACCAGATCAACAATGTCCTCTGCTTCCCCGGCGTCTTTCGTGGAGCTCTCGATGCCGGCGCCTCGCGCATCACGGAGCCCATGAAGCTCGCGGCCGCCAAGGGAATTGCCGAGGTCGTCGCCGACGAAGACCTGGCCGAGGACTACATCATCCCCTCTGTGTTCGACCGCGATGTGGCCCCGGCCGTCGCCAAGGCGGTCGTCGAGGAAGCGCGGCGCGAGGGCATCGCGCGGGTCTCAGAGGAGACCGGGACGTTCTCGACCCTCGAATGAGGGCATAGGACGTACGAGTCCCTTCGATGCGAGTTCTGGTTACAGGCGCCACAGGCGCCATCGGTTCCGCGGTATGCGACGCGCTCCTGGCGCGCGGCGACGAGGTTGTGGGGCTGAGCCGCAACCCTGAAAAGGCGCGCGGAACGAATCCGACGGTGACCTGGCACGCCTGGGACTCGACGTCCGAGCGACCGCCCGCCGTTGCGTTTGACGGGGTCGACGCCGTCGTGAACCTCGTCGGCGAAGAGATCAATCAGCGCTGGAACGACGAGGTCAAGAAGCGCATCCGCGAGAGCCGCATCCGCTCGACCAAGAACCTGATCGACGGGATGCTCGCCGCCGAGCCCAAGCCCGCGACGCTCGTCTCCGGCGCAGCGGTCGGCATCTACGGACTCGACCGCGGCGACGCCATCCTCGATGAGGACCACCCTGCCGGTGACGACTTTCTCGCGCAGGTGGTCGTCGACTGGGAAGCGAAGGCGAACGAAGCCTCCAGGGGCGGGATCCGCGTGGTCACTGTCCGGACAGGTCTCGTCCTCGACCCGGACTCCGGCCTCCTCGACCAGCTTCTCCCAATCTTCAAGCTCGGCGCCGGAGGGCCCCTTGCCGGCGGCAAGCAGTTCATGCCGTGGATTCACATCGACGACGAGGTCGCGCTGTTCCTCTGGGCGCTCGACGACGAGCGGATCGCGGGACCCGTCAACTCCGCGGCGCCCAACCCCGTCACCAACCGGGAATTCTCGAAGACGCTCGGCAAGGTGTTGAAGCGCCCGGCGATCTTCCCGGCCCCGAAGGCGGCTGTCGCAGCCCTGCGAGGCCGCGAGGTCGCTGACTTCGTCACCGCGAGCCTGCGGGTCGTCCCGCGGCGCCCACTCGACAAGGGCTTCGTCTTTCGCTACCCGGACCTCGAGCCGGCGCTCCGCGACCTGCTCGGCAAGTAGGCGTCGAGGCTCGGCGAGGGTCCGCCTAGTACCCGGCCGGATGCCTGATCACGTAGCCGGCTGAGCTGCGCGGTGCCGTTTGCCAGCGCGGGGGCGCACCGGAGGTGTCGAACCTGAGACCCGCGACCGTCATGAAGGTGTGCCCCGAGTTCGCGTAGACGGTGATCCAGTTGCCGGGACCGGAGTCGCCCCACGTCATCAATCCCGTCGAGTCGAGCGGCGAGTCGAGGAATCCTCCGCCGTGAAGGACGTAGCTGACCGAGCCGGAGCAGTCGTACCCGCTAGATTCGAACGAGCCATGGCCGCCGCCCCAGATGTAGGGGTGTTCGTGATCTGGTTGCCCGCGGCAATTGCTGCCTTTACGGCTGCCGGCGCATTGGCCGGAGCGTTTGCGGTGCCGTCGGGGTTCAAAGTCGCCCTCGAGCCGCTGGGGGGCGCAACCGATTGCGTATCTTCCAGTCGGCTCCGGCCGGCTCTGAGAGGACATCCACCAGGTGCTTCTCCTTGCCGATCAGGGCGGCGAGGGCGTCGCGGCGATCATCCCGAAGGGATCGCAGCTCCGCCTCGCGTTGCTCGGCCTCTGCGCGCGCGGATGCCAACTGCTGCTCGCGAGCCGCGATGGCGTCGCGGGCGGCGTCGATCCTCGCCACGGTGTCCTCGGTTGAGCCGACCTTCTCGGCGATCTGCGTGCGAAGGCGCTCGACGCGCATCGACGGTGGTGGCCTCGAAGTCGTTGACCCGCCCGAGGAGGTCCGCCCGCGTAGCCAGATCGTCCATGCCGTCCGCGTTGAGGAGCAGCTTGACCTCGTCGATCTCGCCGTTCTTGTAGATGTAAACAAGGAGGCTCTTCAGGTCCCCGGAGGCCGCGCGCAGGCGCCGCTTCGTCGCGGCCAGCGCCGCGCGTTGCTCGGACAGCACGTTCGCGCGCGGACGCGAGCTCGGCCTCCTTCTCGGATAGCTCTGCGTTCACCTCGAGCTCGCGGGAGCGCAACTCGCCGGCCCTCGCCAGGGCCGCGTCGACGGCCGCGTTCTCGTCGGCGAGCGCGTCGCGGATGTTGCTCCTGTTCGAGCCCGACCGTGTCGAGCTGAGTCTGGGCGTTGCTCTCCTGGCCGTCGACGAGGGCGAGCGGCACGATCACCGCGCACACCGAGATGGCCGTGACAAGACGGCGGCGAGACGAGTGTGGATGATTGAAGACGTGCAGCATCGCGCCGCCGAGAGCCGGCAGCCAGAGCGACGATAGGGCTCAGATCGCTGCGCCGGTGAGGTTCGAGCGCTCGCGCAAGATGGATTGCGCGGCGGGCGTCCTCCCTTGGCGGCGCTAGCGGGCTGCCGAGACCACGCGGCCATCCGCGGTGATCTCATAGGGCGCCAACGGCCCATCCAAGGTCGTCTCACCCTCTTCGGTGATCGAGTAGCTGCCGAGCAGCGAGTCGCGCTCGCTGCCGTCGAAGTAGGCGTTGATCACCGCGGTGCGGTCGAGTGGATCGGTCGCGCGGTCGATCGCCGCCAAGGTCGAGGCCATGGCCTCGTATCCGTAAGCCGCCCACGGGCCTGGGTCGCGGCCGAACTCGTCGCTGAAGCGAGCCAGGACCTCGCGGGCTGCCGGCGGCAACTCATCGGGCTCTGCGGGACCCGAGATCAGCCCCTTGCCGAACCTGTCCATCACGTCCTCGTCCGATGGGAGAACTCGGGCGAATGTCCTGACGCCGGTGCCCTGAATCTCCTCCGGAACGGAGTCGTCGAAGGTCGCGGTGACCACGAGGTCGGTGGCTCCGCTTCCCGGCGCCACCTGGAGGATGCCCGCGGAATTCGTGATCGGGATCGACGTTCGGCTTGCCGCCGAGTCGACCTCTCCGATATAGGCGACCGTGGTCGAGTCCTGGGTCGCGGTGCGGGCGTTGCGCCCCGCTGAAGCCGGGTCGGAGCGGCTCTCGTTTCGCCCCGCGATGTCCAGGTACTGCGCCTCGATCGCGACACCCCCAGCCTCGCCCCCGGCGTCTTTTAGTGCGAGCTTCGCGCCGTCGGCAACGTCCTGCCCGTCGGCGCGCGCGGGACCGGTGAGCGGAGCGCTCACGTAAATCGTGAGCTGCGGGTCGCCCTCGGCGGGCTGGCTGCCGCAGCCGGACGCAAGAAACGCGATGCCTAGGGCGAGCGCCCCAAACTTCTTCATCTAGCCGAAGAAGACCTCGGCCTCGCCATAGAGCTCCGGCGGGACGAGCTTCAGCTCCTTGGTCGCGTCGGCGATATCGACGAGGACGATGTCGGTGGCCCGAAGCGCCGTCATCTTGCCCCACGCGCCTTCGTGCGCGGCGTCAATGGCGTGAAGACCGAAGCGCGTTGCCAGGACCCGGTCGAACGCGGTTGGCGTGCCGCCGCGCTGGACGTGGCCGAGCACGGTCGCACGCGCCTCGTGGCCCGTGCGCTGCGAGATCTCGCCCTCGAGCCACTGCCCGATGCCGCCGAGCCGCGCGTGGCCGAAGGCATCAACCGCCGCCTCGTCCGTCGCGGGCATGCCGCCTTCGGGCAGGGCGCCCTCTGAAACGACGACGATCGGCGCGTACTGGCTCTCGAAGCGGTGCTGGATGTGCTCGCAAACCTGCTCGATCGAAAAGGGAACCTCGGGGATCAGGATCACGTTGGCGCCACCGGAGACCCCTGCGTGAAAGGCGATCCAACCGGCGTGGCGGCCCATCACCTCGACGATGAGCGTGCGCTTGTGGCTCTCGGCGGTCGTATGAAGGCGATCGATCGACCCCATCGCGATGTTGACCGCGGTGTCGAAGCCAAAGGTGTAATCGGTCGCACCCAGGTCGTTGTCGATCGTCTTGGGCACCCCGACGACGTTGATCCCCTCCTGGTGGAGGCGGGTCGCGACGCCGAGGGTGTCTTCGCCACCGATCGCGATCAGGCCGTCGACTCCGTCGCGCTTCAGGTTTTCCCGGACGCGTTCGATCCCGCCCTCTTCGCGAACGGGGTTTGTGCGCGACGAGCCGAGGATCGTGCCGCCGCGCGGCAGGATGCCCCGCACGTCGGCAACCTCGAGTGGGCGCGAATCGCCCTCGAGCGGCCCGCGCCAGCCGTCCCGGTAGCCCAGGAACTCGTGGCCGTATTCGCCCACACCCTTGCGCACCACGGCGCGGATCACGGCGTTCAGACCCGGGCAGTCGCCACCGCCTGTGAGTACTCCGAGCTTCACCCGGCCGATGCTAGAGCGTCAGGTCCGGGTCGATGGGCTAGCGCTTCAGAGCTTCGATCATGGGCTGCGCCCAGCGATCGAGCACGCCGTTCAGCATCACGAAGAGATAGACGATGGCGGCGATCGATCCGCCTGCGCTGAACGCGTAGGCGATGACGGCGAGCATGATCGCCACGACGTTGAAAACCATCAGCCTCATGTGGCGGGCAGCCTACCGGACGACATGGCGTTTTTGGCTTCTGAGATGAACTCTCCTACCGCCTCCGCGGCGGCCTCGGCGCCCCCGGCCTCGGCGACCTCGCGGACGAGACGCGAGCCGACGATCACGCCGTCCGCGATGGCACCCACTTCCGCCGCCTGGGCGGGCGTGCCGATGCCGAATCCCACGGCCGCAGGCACGGTCGCGTCGGCTTGCACGGCTCGTACGAGATCACCCAGCTCCTCGGGCATTCGATCGCGTTCGCCTGTGGTCCTGGTGTCGGAGACCACGTAGAGGAACCCGGTTGCGCTGTGGCATACCTCGGCCCGGCGAGCTGCCGGGGTTGTCGGCGCAATCAGTGGAACGAGCGCCAAGCCGCGCGCCGAGAGGGCCGCACGTACATCGCCAGCCTCTTCGGGTGGCAGGTCGGGAACGATGGTTCCCGCCATGCCGGCCACGGCGAGGGCATCCGCGTAGCGCTCGGGGCCAAGCGCGAGCACCATGTTCGCGTACACCATCGGAACAACCGGAACACGGTCGGCCACCGTGTACCCGAGCTCGAGCACGGAGGCGAGCGTGGTGCCTGACGCGAGTGCCTTCGTCGCGGCGGCGTGAATCACCGGCCCATCGGCAAGGGGGTCGGAGAACGGAACGCCCAGCTCGATCAGGTCCGCACCCGTATCGGCATAAGCGGTGATGACCGCCGCGGAGGTCTCAGCGTCCGGAAAGCCGCCCATCAGATAGGGCATGAGCGCCGCGTGGCCTTCCGATCGCGCGGCTTCGAACGCAGCCGCGATCCGCTCTTCGCCGGTCATTCCCCGTCGAGCTCTTTGAGCCGCTCCGTGGCCTCGGCCAAATCCTTGTCGCCGCGACCGCTCAACGTCAGAAGGTCGTAGCCGCCGTCGGGCTGGTTCTCGCCCTTGAGAAGCCAGGCGAATGCGTGGCTCGACTCGAGTGCCGGGATCAACCCCTCGAGGCGCGCGACCTCACGGAAGGCAAGCACCGCCTCGGTATCCGTGACGGAGACATAGCGGGCGCGGCCGGTGTCGCGGAGGTGGGCGTGCTGGGGACCGACGCCGGGGTAGTCGAGCCCGGCCGAGATCGAGTGCGCTTCCAGGATCTGACCCTCGTCGTCGGCGAGCACGGCCGACAGGGCCCCGTGAAGAACCCCAGTTGTGCCGGCGCTCAGAGAGGCGCCGTGCCTGCCGGACTCGATCCCTTCCCCCCCGGCCTCGACGCCGATCAACTCCACTCCCGGATCGTCGAGGAAGGCCGTGAAGGTCCCGATTGCGTTCGAGCCACCACCAACGCAGGCAATCACGCGGGTCGGCGGGATGTCCTCGACCTCCAGCACCTGCAGGCGCGCCTCGTCGCCGATCACGCGCTGGAGATCTCGGACCAGCGCCGGGTAAGGCGCGGGGCCGGCCGCCGTGCCAAGGATGTAATGCGTGGTCCTGACATTCGTCACCCAGTCGCGGATCGCAGCGCTGACCGCTTCCTTGAGCGTGCGAAGCCCGGCCTCCACGGGCTCGACCGTGGCGCCCAGCAGTCTCATGCGCTCGACGTTGGGCGCCTGACGACGCATGTCCTCGGTGCCCATGTAGACGACGCATTCGAGGTCGAGTAGGGCGCAGGCAACAGCCGTGGCGACGCCGTGCTGGCCCGCCCCCGTCTCGGCGATGACTCGCGGCTTCCCCATCCGCTTTGCGAGAAGTGCCTGCCCGATCGCGTTGTTGATCTTGTGGGCGCCCGTGTTTGTGAGGTCCTCGCGCTTGAGATAGACGCGGCGGCCCACTCGCTCGGAGAGGCGGTCGGCGCGGTAGAGCGGCGTCGGGCGCCCCACGAAGTCCTTGAGCAGTCGCGTCAGCTCGGTCGTGAACTCGGCGTCGTCGCGGGCTTCGACCCACGCGGCGGCGAGCTCGTCGAGAGCCTCCATCAGAACCTCGGGCACGAATCGCCCGCCGTAGTCGCCGAAGCGTGCTTCCAGCTGGCTCACCTGGATACCTCGGAATCAACGTGCGCGCTGCTCTTTTCTTCAAGGGCCTCCGCCTCGGCCTGGCGCCGGTCGAGATCCTTCTGCATCGATTCGACAAAGCTTTCGGGCTCGTGGAGTGGGGCCGAGCCGGTTGGGCCGCCCGCCTCCTCTGCCGCGGCGGCGAACGCCGTCATCAGCTCGTGGTCCTTGATTCCAGGGGCCGACTCGATGCCGCTGGCCACATCGACCGCGCCCGGCCGCGCTACGTCGATTGCCTCGCCTACGTTCTCGGCGTTCAGGCCGCCCGCGAGGATCAGCGGCACCTTCGAGCGCCGGGAGCGAAGCAGCTCCCAGTCGACCGTCTGACCGGTACCCCCCGGCACGCCCTCGCGATGCGCGTCGAGAAGATGGAACCTGACGGCGCGATAGGTACGCGCCGTATCGAGGTCGGCAGCGCTCCGGACCCGGATCGCCTTGATGACGGGACAACCGGTGCGCCGGGTTACCTCGGAGCAGAAGGCGATGCCCTCGTCGCCATGGAGCTGGACCATCGAGAGATGCTCGTTGTCGACCGCGCGAGCGATCACGTCGAGCGTCTGGTTCACGAACACCCCGACGATCTCGACCTTCCGGCGCAGGCCTGCGCCGATCTCGGCCGCGACGTCGTGGTCACACCGGCGAGGACTTCCCTCCCAGTGGTTCAGCCCGATCGCCCACGCGCCCAACCGGGTCGCGTGCTCGGCGTCGTCGTATCGCGTTATGCCACAGAACTTGACCCGCATCGTCGCTCAAGGATGCCAGCCGCACCCTCGAACGACGAATCATGGGTTTGCATTGTTCGGGCGGGTGCCCAGGGTGACGGTCACGGTGCGGCTGTCGCTGCCGTTCAAAAGGGTGAGCTCGACGTCGTCGCCAGGCTTGTGCTCGTTGACGGCGGCGATCACGTTGTCCATGCCCTGGACAGTCTCGCCATCGACCTCGGTGATGAGGTCACCGCCCGCGCGGACCTGCTGGCCGCCGACAGAAACGGTCGCGTCCCCGGCCTCGATCCCGGCCTTGTCGGCCGGCGAGCCGGACACGACTCGCTGCACGAGCGCTCCACCTTGCGCATGGATGTTGAGCGCGTCGGCAACCGCCGGATCGAGGTCGGCGCCCTCGATGCCGAGGTACGCGTGCTCGACCTCACCATCGGAGATCAGGGTCTGGGCTACTTCGGATGCCGTGTCGATCGGAACCGCGAACCCGATTCCCACGTTGCCCTCCGAGCTCCCGCCCGACTCGATCTGTGAGTTGATGCCGATCACCTCGCCGTTCGAATCGAGAAGCGGGCCACCGGAGTTCCCGGGGTTGATCGGTGCGTCCGTCTGGATCACGTCGGAGATCGTGAATCCGTCGGGAGCCGAGATCTGGCGCTGGAGCGCCGAAACGATGCCGGCCGTGACCGTGCGATCGAGGCCGAACGGGTTGCCGATCGCAACAACCGGATCGCCAACCTCGACACCGTTTGAGCTGCCAAGGGTGAGTGGCTCGAGCTGGGTATCGCCCGGATCGATCTTGATCACGGCGACGTCGTCGGACGTGTCGGAGCCGACGAGCTTCGCGTCATAAGTCTGTTGGTCGTCCCCGAGCGTCACGCTGATGGCGTCAGCGCCCGCAACGACGTGTGCGTTGGTGACGATGTCACCGCCGCCGTCGATCACGAATCCCGAGCCGGTCGCCGTTTGGCTCGGTGCCTGGCCCCCAAAGGGGCTCTGAAGCTGCGGCTGGCTTCCGGTGGCCTCGATGTAGGCGACGCCTGCGGAGGCCTTGTCGTAGATCTGGTTGACGGTCAGGGCGTTTCCACCACCGCCGCCGTCGGCGACGGGCTGTGCCGCGAGTGGAGCCTGCGTTGCCGCGCCGTCTCCGTTGCCGGCGTCGACCCAGCCAGCGGCGATCGCGACCCAGCCGAACAGTCCGACAACAATCCCTCCTAGAAGGGCGGAGAAGAACGGCCTACTCGAAACACTCTTGATCCTTGACATGGCACCAAGGATCAGGCGCGCCGGTCAACGCTCTCTAACGCGAACCTTCAGGTTCTTTAAGAATGCCCTTCAAAGGATCACTGGATCTCATGCTCACGCGTGAGCATGTCGTCGCCGCAGAGGTCTCGGACCGCCTGCTCGGGATCCTCGGCTCGCATGAGAGCCTCGCCGATCAGGACCGCGTCGACGCCGATCCGCTCAAGCTCATCGATCTGGTCGCGGCTCGAGTAGCCCGACTCGGCCACGACGGTCTTTCCGGCCGGTACGTCCGTGATCAGCTCCTCGGTGACCGCAATATCGACCGTGAAGTCGCGCAGGTTGCGGTTGTTGATGCCGATCACGTCGACATCAAGCTCGAGCGCGACCTCGAGATCCTGTTCGTCGTGGACCTCGACAAGGGTGTCGAGGTCCAGCGACTGCGCCTCGTCGTAGAGCGAGGCGAGCCTGTTGGGGTCGAGCGCGGCAACGATCAGGAGCACGGCGTCGGCACCGTAGACCGCCGCCTCGACGAGCTGATACGCATCGACCACGAAGTCCTTGCGCAGAATCGGCAGGCCGGATCCCGCACGGGCCGCGAGCAGATCGTCGAGTGAGCCGCCGAAGCCACCGTCCTCGGTGAGGACCGAAAGCGCGGCGGCGCCGCCGCGCTCGTAAGAGCCGACCATCTCGGCAACATCCGCTCCCGTACGGATCTCTCCGGCGCTGGGGGAGCGACGCTTGAACTCGGAGATGATCGACACCCCGGGCCGCACAAGGGCTTCCTTGAAGGGGCGATCCTCGGCGCGCGCCTCCAGGCGCGCACGCAAGTCCTCCAGTGACACCGCCTGACTGCGCTCGCGCACGGTCCGCTTGGCGGCTTCGACCAGCTCGTCGAGCCTGCTCATTCGCCTGGTGAGGCTACCGATCGGAGAGCGTCCAGGATGCCTTTGGCGGCTCCGCGGTCGATCGCTTCCCGCGCGCGGTCGACGCCGTCGCCAAGATCGGTGGCCGCTCCACCGGCCAGGATGGCGGCTCCGGCGTTCAGAAGGATCACGTCGCGCGCTGGACCCGTCTCCTTGCCATCGAAGACGGCTTCGACGACCGCCGCGTTCTCCTGCGGCGATCCGCCGGCAATCGACTCGAGCGGCGCCTCGGAGAGGCCCATGTCCGCCGGCGCTACGAACCACTCCTCGGTCTTTCCGTCCTTCACCTCGATCACCCGCGTCGCGCCGTCGATCGAAATCTCGTCGAGCCCGTCCTCGGCGGACACCACCAGAGCGCGCTCGCAACCCAGGCCAATGAGTGCCTCGGCGATCGTCTCCTGGTAGCGGCGGTCGGAAACGCCGAGGAGCTGCCGGGTGGCGCCGGCGGGGTTGGTGAGCGGGCCGAGAAAGTTGAAGATCGTCCGGACCGCAAGCTCCCTTCGAACCGGCACTACGTGCTTCATCGCCGCGTGATGCTTCGGCGCGAACATGAAGCCAAAGCCAACTTCAGCGATCGAGCGGGCGACCTCGCCGGGCTCGAGTTCGATGTTCACGCCAAGCGCCTCGAGCAGGTCGGCGGATCCGGACCGGCTCGTGTTCGAGCGATTTCCGTGCTTGGCGACCGGGCAACCCGCGCCGGCGGCAACAAGCGCCGCAGCCGTCGAGATGTTGAAGGTGGATGGCCCTCCCCCGGTCCCGGCCGTATCCACGAGGTTGTCCTGGGACGCATCGACGGAGGCCGCGAGGCGGCGCATTGTGCGGGCCAGGCCCGTCAGCTCGGCAACGGTCTCGCCCTTGGCGCGGAGGCCAACGAGGAACGCGGCGATCTGCACCTCGCCGGCACGCCCCTCCATGATCTCGTCGAGGACGGCAGACGCGTGATCCGCCGTGAGATGGGTCCCCGAGCACACTGAGTCGATCGCGCGGGTGACGACCTCGTTGGGCATCAGGCGGCCGCCTCTGACGCGAGGAAATTCTGGAGGAGGCGCTTGCCGTCAGGAGTCAGGATCGACTCAGGGTGAAACTGAACTCCCTCGGCCGGGAGCTCGCGGTGGCGCACGGCCATGACGACGTCGCCGTACGTTGCGCTGACCTCGAAGTCGTCTGGGAGATCAGAATCGGCGATCAGCGAGTGGTAGCGGCCCGCTGCCATCGGGCTTGCCACCCCGGCGAAGATCGTGCGGCCGTCGTGCTCGACCTCGGCATCCTTGCCGTGGACCGGATCGCCCTGGATCACGCGATCCCCCGAACGCTTCGACCATCGCCTGATGCCCTAGACAAACGCCAAGCGTGGGTATCCCGGCCTCGGGAAACGAACGAGACGCCTCCACCGAGATGCCAGCCTCGGCAGGAGTGCACGGGCCGGGCGAGATCACGAGCCGGCCAGGCTTGCGTTCGAGGAGCTCGGCCGTCGTCGCCTTGTCGTTTCTGACCACGTCGAGCTCGGCACCGAGCTCGCCCAGGTACTGCACGAGGTTGTACGTGAAGGAGTCGTAGTTATCGATGACGAGAACATTCATTGGTTGCTATTTCCACTCCGGCTGGCTTACCGCCAGCTCGACTGCCCTGAATACAGCCTTTGCCTTGTTGATGGACTCCCGGTACTCGAAGTCCGGCTGGGCGTCGGCCACCGTTCCGCCCCCTGCCTGTACGTGCGCGACCCCATCCTTGACGACGACCGTGCGGATGTGGATCGCGGTGTCGAGGTCGCCGTTGAACCCGAGATAGCCGATCGCGCCGCCGTACGAGCAGCGCTTGTGCGGCTCGAGCTCGTCGATGATCTGCATGGCGCGCACCTTTGGCGCGCCGGAGAGCGTGCCCGCGGGAAGGCAAGCGCGAAGCGCGTCCATCGCGCCTACGTCGTCGCGCAGATTGCCGGCGACCCGGCTGACGATGTGGAGAACGTGCGAGTAGGTCTCGACGACCATCAGCTCTTCGACCTCCACGGTGCCGTACTCGCAAACGCGCCCGAGGTCATTGCGGCCGAGGTCCACGAGCATCACGTGCTCGGCGCGCTCCTTCGGGTCGGCGAGCAGCTCCTCGGCGTTTCGCCGGTCCTCTTCTTCGTCTGATCCACGCGGGTAGGTGCCGGCGATGGGCCTCGTCTCGACCCGGCGTCCAGTCACCTTGATGAGGGGCTCAGGCGATGCACCGGCGATCTGGAAGTCACCGAAGTCGAGGAAATACATGTACGGCGAGGGGTTGACGGTTCGAAGGCCACGGTAGATCGAGAAGGCCTCGACCGGCACGGGAGTTGAGAAGCGCTGCGACGGCACGACCTGAAAGGCGTCCCCGGCGTGGACGTACTCGACGATCCGGGCCACGTTTGCCTCGAACTGCTCGCGGGAGAGGTTGGACTGGAAATCGACGGCTGCTGCCTTCTCTCTGTCGCGCCCGGAGTTGGCCTGCTGCGGCACCGGGTGCCTCAACGCCTCCTTTACCCGCGCGATCGAATCGCGAGGGTCCGCATCCCCGAGCGGGAACGCCACGATCGCCAGCTCGTGCTGCTGGTGGTCGAACGCGAGCATCACGCCGCAGACCATCAGGGCAAGGTCCGGCAGGCCGAGCGTGTCCGGGTTCGGCTCGCCGAGCTGCTCAACGGTGCGCACCAGGTCGTATCCGAAGATGCCCACGGCGCCGCCGTTGAATGGATGCGCCTCGTCGAAGGGCTCGACCGCGGTATCGCTCACGAGGTCGTGGGCGAGCTGATACGGATCGCCTTCGTCTCCCAGACTCCAGCGCAGTGTCTTGGCCGGCAGGAACCCCAGGTAGGAGTAGCGGCCAAGGCGCCCGTGCTCGGCCGACTCCAGGAGAAATGCCGGACCGTCAAACGCCGCGCGAAGCTTGAGGAAAGCCGAGACGGGCGTCTCGCAGTCGTCGATCATCCGCTCGACGATGGGCTCAACCCTGGTTGGGTCAGCCTCGGCGGCCATCAAGCACCTCCAGGACCTCTGCCAGGGCCACATCGCGCGAGCGAAGGAGCACCGACAGGTGGTAGATGACGTCGGCCGCCTCCTCTGCCACTCGCTCGTCCGTTTCCTCACGCGCGGCCCGGGTGACCTCCTCGGCCTCCTCGGTCACCTTCTCGCCGATCAGACCCGGATTGTCCAGAAGCTCGACGGTGTAGGAGCCGTCGGGCCGCTCGGCCTGGCGCTGGCGCAAGCACGCGCTCGAGCGCTACGAGTGTCTCGTGGAGCGCGGGGTCGGGCGGTTTGCCCGTCTCGAGATCCCGGTAAAAGCACGACCGCTCGCCGGTATGACACGCGGGGCCTGCCGGCGTCACCAGGGCGACGATCGCGTCCTCGTCGCAGTCGTAGCGGAGCTGGTCGACGGCCAGGGTGTTGCCAGAGGTCTCCCCCTTCCTCCAAAGCTCACCGCGCGAGCGGCTCCAGAAATGAACCTGGCGCGTCTCGAGCGTGAGCCCGAGCGCCTCGGCATTCATGTACGCCAGCGTCAGGACCTCGCCGGTGCGTGAATCCTGCGCGATGCACGGCACCAGGCCGTGCTCGTCGAAGCGGATCTCGTCCAAGCCGGGCATCGGTCGATCTTACGAGCGTTCCACGGATCTTCCCGCCGTCACACACGCGGGCGGGCGAACCCGCGACAATGAGAACGACATGCAGGAGTACTTGCTCGAGGCGCGCCAGATGCAGGCGCTCTCCCTCGGCGTCCATATCCCCCTCGTCTGCTTCGGGATCGCCTTCCCGGCGATGGTGTTGTTCGTCGAGGGCCTCTGGCTCAGAACCGGCGACCCCGCCTACAAGGCGCTAGCCAAGCGCTGGTCGAAGGTAATGCTGATCCTGTTCGCGATCGGCGTGGTGACCGGCACCATCCTCTCCTTCGAGCTCGGGCTCCTGTGGCCTCGGTTCATGGACCAGTGGGGTGAGGTGTTCGGTGTCGCCTTCGCACTGGAGGGCGTCTCCTTCTTCGTCGAGGCGATCTTCATCGCGATCTACGTCTATGGCTGGGATCGCCTATCGGACCGCGCGCACTTCCTGTCGGGGATCCCGATCGCAGTAGCGGGCATCGCCGGGTCGACGTTCGTGATCTCGGTCAACGGCTGGATGAACAACCCCGAGGGCTTCGACTACGTGAACGGTCAGGTAGCGAATGTCAGGCCCCTTGCCGCTCTCTTCAACGACAACCTCTGGCACGAGATCGTCCACATGTACCTGGCCGGGTTCCTCGTCTGCGGCTTCCTGGTGGCGGGCGTCTACGCAGTCGCCGCGCTCAAGGGCAAGCGCGGCACCTATTATCGCGCGGGTCTCGTGGTGCCGCTCGCGTTCGTTGCGCTCGCGGCGCCGGCGCAGATAGTTGTGGGGGACTGGGCGGCGCGGACGATCGCCGAGAAGCAGCCCACCAAGCTTGCCGCGCTCGAGGGCCTCGGCGAAACGACCGAGGGTGCTGGGCTCACCGTCGGAGGCCTGTACTTCAACGGCGAGGTTCACGGCGGTATCAAGATCCCGAAGATGCTCTCGATCCTCGCGTTCCACAACCCCAACGCCGAGGTGCGCGGGCTCGATGCGGTCCCGGAGGAGGACCGCCCGCCGGTGGGGGTCGTCCGCAACTCCTTCCAGGTGATGGTCTCGATCGGCACATTCCTCGCGGCCCTCAGCGCGTGGTTTCTGTGGGCGCGCTGGCGCACGGGCGGGCTGCCGGGGTCCAGGTGGTTCCTGCGCGCCGTCGTTGCGGCGGGGCCGCTCTCCGTGGTGGCACTGATCGCCGGCTGGATCACCACCGAGGTCGGGCGCCAGCCGTGGATCGTCTACGGGTTCATGCGCACCGAGGACGCGGTAACGGGCGCGGGTGGAATTCCGGTCGGCTACGCCACCCTGGTCGTGGTCTACCTGGCGCTCGGCTCCGCCACCTACTTCCTCTTGCGAAGGATCTCCTCCACGGAGGCTCAGCCGTGATGGCAGATCTGGCAGCGGCCGTCCTCGTCGTCGGCCTGACCGCCTATGCCGTCCTCGGCGGCGCCGACTTCGGCGCGGGCTTCTGGGACCTGACAGCGGGCGGCGCTGCGCGGGGCGCCCGGATCCGCGGCATGGTCAAGCGCTCAATGGGTCCGGTATGGGAGGCCAACCACGTCTGGCTCATCTTCGTTCTGGTCGTGATGTGGACCTGCTTTCCGCCTGCGTTCGCCGCCGTGATGGAAACGCTCTACGTCCCGATCTTCCTCGCGCTCGTCGGCATCGTCCTGCGGGGCGCTGCGTTCGCCCTCCGGGGCGAGGCAGCGACGATCGCAGAGGCCAGAGCGCTTGGGGCCACCTTCGCCCTGTCATCAGTTCTCACGCCTTTCTTTTTGGGCGCAACGGTGGGCGCGGTAGCCGCCGGCGAGGTGCCGGTCGGCGAGCCGGGAGCAGCATTCGGATCGTGGACGGGAGCCGTGCCCCTGCTCGCGGGTGTGACCGCGGTAGCGACGGGCGCATTCCTGGCCGCGGTGTTCATGGCAGCAGATTCCGCAAGGGCAGAGCTGCCCGACCTGGTGACCGCATTTCGCGCGCGTGCGCTTGGCGCCGGCGTGATCGCGGGCATCCTGGCTCTGGGCGGAATCGCCGTCGTCCACGCCGACACGCCGGACTTGTACGACGGGCTCACAACTGGAACAGGAGTCGTCGCGATCGCGGTCTCGGCACTCGCCGGGGTCACGACGCTCGCGCTCGTCCACCGGTCTCGATTTACCGTCGCCCGCTACTCCGCATCGGTTGCGGTGGGAGCGATCCTGGCCGGCCTCGTGGCGGCGATGCGGCCGGACTTCCTGCCCGGGCAGCTGACGTTCCGTGATGCGGCAGCGGGGGACTCGACCCTTCTGGTCGCGCTGATCGCTGTTGCCGTTGGCCTGGCGATCATCGTCCCTTCGCTGGCGCTCCTCTTCCGGCTCACCCTCGGCGGCACTCTCGACCAGGACTTTCACCCGATCGTCTCGGAGGAGCACGAATGAGCAGGGCCGCGGCAGGGGCCTTCACGCTCGGCGTCGCCTTGATGCTCCTGTTCGACTCGACGACCACGCGGATCCTTGGCGTCGCGCTCATCTTCGCCGGCATCGCGCTTGGCGCTTGGTCGATTGCAACTCCCGAGTTCACCCAGGACGAGGACTAGTTACTTGGCCTTTTCCCCGGCCTTCTGAGTGTCGTCCCCGCCAAGGTTGGCCGCGCCGGCGACCACACCTGAGATCACCGCAAGCCCCACCACCGCGAACACCGTGGCAGCGGTCGTGGTCGCAAGGCTGAGCCGCTCGCCCTCTGGCTTGACGAATGCGTCAACCACGGCCGCGATTGCCGCTCCGCAGCCCAGGAGGCACCACAGGACCAGCACGATTGTGGCCGCCGCCGAGGAGCCCAGCAGGTCTTCGAGCCTCGACCCCGCGAGTGACGCGACGCCGAGCGAGATGACCGCAGCGACGCAGATTGCGATGGCCGCGGACGGCTTCGTGCGGATCTGTGGGAGGTCTGAGGTCATTCGATGCCGAGTCTGTCTAGCAAACCGTCGTCCCGCCGCCACTTCTCGCGCACCCTGACCTGGAGGTCCAGGTACACGCGGCCACCAAGCTCGCGCTCGAGCTCACGGCGTGCCGCGCTGCCAACGTCGCGGACCATGCGCCCGCCCTTGCCGATCAGGATCGCCTTCTGGGACTCGGTCTCGGCCCACACCTGGGCTCGCACCTCGAAGAGACCATCGTCCCGAAGCTCCAATGAGTCGACAAATACCTCGACCGCATGAGGCACCTCCTCGTGCGTACGGTGAAGGATCTGCTCGCGGATCAGCTCGGCGAGGTGCGTTTCCGACGCGGAGTCGCTGTGGTCTTCGGGCGGATAGAGGTAGTGCCCTTCGGGCATGGTTTCGGCCAGCGCGGCAATGAGCGGGTCGAGGCCCGAGCCGGTTCGCGCACTGATCGGAAAGATCTCGTCGACGATCTCCAGATCGGCCACCTGGCTCAGGACCGCAGCGGTTTTGGGGGTGTCGAGGCGATCGCACTTGTTGACCGCGCAGACGACTCTGACGTCGGCGCCTCCCTCGAGGATCGTCTCGGCGATGAACCGGTCTCCCGGCCCGAGGCCCTGTTCGCCGTTGACGACGAAGAGCACTGCGTCCGACTCGGCGAGCTCGCGCTCGACCCGTCGCTGCATCCGCTGAGTGAGCGAATCGCGCGGGCGCTGAACGCCCGGAAGGTCGGTGAGAATCATCTGCCACCCGGCATCGGTGTCGGTGGCGATCCCGCGGATCGCCCGGCGGGTGGTCTGAGGCCGGTCCGAAATGATCGCGACCTTCGCGCCGACGATGGCGTTCACGAGAGTCGACTTGCCGACGTTCGGCCGTCCAGCGAGCCCGACGAAACCGGATCTGGTCACCGGAGGTTCCACATCACGCTTGCCTGGAGCTCGAGCATCTCACCATTGTCGGTCTCGTGGTCGTAGCCGCAGAGGTGGAGCACTCCGTGGACCGTGGCCTCGACGATGTCGGAGGTGTGCTCGGGGCAGATGACGACATCGCCAAGCTCTCGCGGCCCCGCCACCTCGCCCGCGCCGTCAATGGGGAACGAGAGGACGTCGGTGGGCTCGTCGAGATCGCGGTGCTCACGATTGAGCTCGGTCATGCGCTCCTCGGAGATCAGCTCGACAGACAGGTGCCCATCATCGACCCCCGACGATGCGAGAGCCGCCGATGCCGCGTCGCGGAGGTCGGCGGGAACGTCAGATAGATCGATCAATCGCTCTTGGGACGGGAAGCGTGCTTGTCGTAGGCGGCGACGATGCGCTGCACGAGCTGATGGCGCACGACATCCTCGCCGCCGAAGCGGATGAATGAGATGTCCTTGACCTCGTCGAGGATGTCGGAGATGACGACCAGACCCGAGCGCTGGTCGCGGGGGAGGTCGACCTGAGTGACGTCGCCCGTTACGACCATCTTCGAGCCGAAGCCGAGCCGCGTCAGGAACATCTTCATCTGCTCTGGGCTCGTGTTCTGTGCCTCGTCGAGGATCACGAAGGAATCGTGGAGCGAGCGTCCGCGCATGAACGCGAGCGGTGCAACCTCGATGATGCCGCGGTCGAAGTACGTGGCGACTCGCTCCGGGTCGAGCATGCCGTATAGCGCGTCGAAGAGCGGGCGCAGATAGGGATCGACCTTCGCCTGGAGATCTCCCGGGAGGAAGCCAAGCCTCTCCCCCGCCTCGACGGCTGGCCGGGTGAGGATGATTCGCGTGACGTCGCCGCCCTCGAGCGCGGCGACGGCTGCGGCGACGGCGAGAAAGGTCTTACCCGTGCCGGCGGGGCCGATGCCGAACGTGATTGTGTGCCTGCGGATTGAGTCGACGTAGCGCTTCTGGTTCACGGTCTTGGGCGCGACGCGCGTGTTGCGGTGTGCCCAGACGATGTCCTCGAGCATGTTCGCCGAGGGTTCACCCGCGCTCAGAGCACCCGCCACCGAGTCGATCGTCTGCGGCGCGAGCTCATGGCCGCGCTCGATCAGGCCGACCAGCTCGTCGACGACGGTTGCCGCCTGGCCGACGTCGGCCTCCTCGCCGTCGAGCGTGAGTACGTTTCCGCGCAGGAAGACGTTGCATCCGATGCGTTCCTCAAGCTCGCGAAGGACTGAGTCCTCCGAGCCCGCGAGCTCTGCCGCGACGTCGTTTTCGAGCGTGAGCTGCCGGCGGGCCAAGCCCCCGTCAGCTCCCCGCGAGGCGCTCGCGCACCATGCCGCTCACCCGATTGCCGTCGGCTCGGCCGGCGACCTTGCCCATTGCAAACCCCATGACCCTGCCCATGTCCTGGGGCCCAGCTGCGCCGGTTGAGGCGATCGCGTCGTCGACGATCGCCGCGAGCTGGTCGTCGCCGAGCTCAGCCGGCATGTAGGAAGAGATCAGCTCTGCCTCGGACTCTTCGGCTTCGGCGCGATCGGAGTCGCCGCCGTTCCGGTAAGCCTCGGCCGCCTCGAGGCGGCGCTTTCGCTCGCGGCGAAGGACGGCCACCTCGTCGTCACCACCGGACTTGAGGTCCTTCTGGAGGGCGTCGGCAATCAGCCGCAGTGCGCCCACGCGCGGCTTGTCCTTGGCCTTCATGGCCGTCTTTGTGTCCGCCTGGACCTTCTCGAGGGTCGATTCGCTCATCACCGCTAAGGGTACGCAGCGTCCGGCATCTAGAGACTCACGAGCTCCACCTCGCCCAGAGGAAGCTGAAGGAACCGGGTTCCGAGCGCGCGAAACGTCTCCGGCTCGCCCGTGCAGACGAAGTCATACGAGCCTTCGGCTCGGGACACGGCCGACAGGTCACGGGAGTCGAGAAGGCGCTCGACGGTTGCGGCCATCGCGTGTCCGGCGGTGACGAGGCGGACGTCGCGGCCCAGGATGCGTTGGAGGAGCGGCCTGACGAGCGGATAATGGGTGCAGCCGAGGATCACGGTGTCGACATCCGCGCGGTGAAGCGGCGCACAGTAGGAGCGCACGGTCTCAACAACCTCTTCGGAAAACGGAAAACCGCGCTGGATGATGGCCGCGAGGTCCGGTGCCGCCACCTGCGTGACGGTCAGCTCGCGATGTTGCGATGCCAGGGAGCGGAGATAGGCGCCGCCCTGAACGGTCGCGAGCGTGGCGAGCACGCCGACCCGCCCCGAGTCCGTGATGGCGGCGGCGATCTCGGATTCAGGCTCGATCACCGCGACGATGTCAACCCCGCGATCTGCGGCCATTCGGCGCGCTGTGTCGAGGCCCGCGCTTGCGGCCGAGTTGCACGCGATCACGATGAGCTTTGCTCCACGCTCGAGCATGAATCGGGTGTTTCGCTCGACGCACCCTTCGAGGTCGTCGAGGCTGCGAGCGCCGTACGGGAAGCGCGCGTCGTCGCCCAGGTAGAGGTAGTTCTCCTCGGGCAGGGAGACGAGAAGCTCGTGCAGCACGGTGAGCCCACCGACTCCCGAATCGAAGACGCCGATTGGCGCGTTTGGGTCCGGCCCTCCGGTCACGCCGGAATCCGGTCTAGAGGAACGGCTTGGCGGTCATCACGTAGATCGTGAGGATCACGACCAGGCCCATGACCGCGCCGACCTTGCCGATCTGCTGGCCGAGCGCCATCGCCTCTTCGCCCTGCCCGCCTTCCACGAGCTCGATGACGCGCCGGGTCGCGCGGCAAAAAGTAGCCGTGGGTCATCCCGAGGACGAGCAAGATCGCGATAACGCCCCACGAAACGAAGAAGTCGGAGAACTCCCACCGATCGCTCACGAGGTAGATGCCGGAAAGCAGGGCGAGCGTGCCACCGGCCGTAAGCCCGGTTCGATCCCACTTCTCCACACCCTTGCCGACGGCAATCACCGCCTCGGGTCCGCGCGGCCCAGCCATGGCGTAGAAGACGCCGTAGACGTAGGTGGGGCCGAAGGCGATGAAGAACGCCGTGATGTGGACCCAGAGGACAACGTCGTAGAACTGCACTTCGGCGACGGGCATGGGGGGAAGATACATCCGACCCGGGCGGATTCCTGCCTTCAGGCGCTGAGGAGGATGGCCGACCAGTCGCCGGAGTCGAGCCGCTCGGCGGTCTTCAGCCCGTGCGGGGCGAACCCGTCGGCCACGTCCTGCGCCTCCGCTGTCAAGAGGCCCGAGATCACCATCGTCTTCGGCGGGTCGGTCATCAGGGTCGCAACATCGCGCAAGACCGGCGCGACGAGATTGGCGACGATGGTCGAGGCGTGCGGGGCGGGGCCTTCACGCAGATTCGCCCGCTCGACCTGGAGCTCGACGCCGTTCGCCCGCGCGTTCTCGCGCGCCGCTTCGAGCGCCGGCAGCTCGTGATCGACGCCCAGGACCGGCGACCAGCCCAGCTTCGCCGCCACGATCGCGAGCACCGCCGAGCCGGTTCCGAGGTCGGCAATCGGCCCCGTGGCTCGGCCCTCGTCGGAAAGCAAGACGAGCATGTCGACGCACATGCGCGTCGTCGGGTGGGCCCCCGTACCGAAGGCCTGGCCGGGGTCGATGACCACATCCAGCGCGTCGGGCTTCGGCGAGTCGTGCCATGCCGGCCGGATGACCACGCGGCCGTCGGCCAAGACCGTTGGCTCGTGGAAGTCACGCCAGCGGTCGGCCCAGTCGTCGGGGATCCGCTCGGAGGCGATCTCGACGAGGTCGTCGCCCGCGGCCGCTTCCAGCTCGCCCAGCTCTGGCAGCTCGCCCTCGGCGCCGTAGATCGCGTACTCGACCCAGCCGGGGCCAGCCTCCTCCTCCACTCCGCCCGGCGCGAGTTGCACGAGCTCGGCGAGAACGAGCTCAGCCTGCTCGGGCTTGCACCTGACGGCTAGGCGAATCATCCGGATGGGTGGGGATCGTCGAGGAGCGCGTCGAGCTCCTCGGCCGCCTGGCGCTGCTTTCGGTTGAGCTTCTTCGGAACGACAATGTCGAGGAGGACGTACTGGTCGCCCCGCCGTCGGCCCCTGAGGGTTGGCAGGCCGGCGCCGACGATCACGAGGCGCTGGCCGGGTTGCGCGCCCTTCGGCACGTCGATTTCCTTTGGCCCGTCGATGGTCGGCACGGTGACCTTGCCCCCGAGCATCGCGCGGGTGACGCTGACCTGCGCCGGAACCACGATGTGTTCGCCATGGCGCTCGAAGCGATCGTCCGGCTTCACACGTACTTCGACGTACAGGTCTCCTGCGGTAGCTCCCGCGTCGCCCTCGTGGCCCTTGCCGGCAACGCGAATGCGCTGGCCATCCTCGATGCCTGCGGGCACCTCCACCTCATACGAGCGCGTCTTCTGCACCCTGCCGACGCCGTCGCAGACGTCGCACGGCGTGTCGGGGATCTTCCCGGCGCCGTTGCAGGTCGGGCAGGACGTGGTTCGCATCATCTGGCCGAACGGGGTGCGGCTGACCTGCTGGACCGCGCCCTGTCCGCCGCATGTCTCGCAGGTGCGGATCGGCGTACCGGGCTCAGCTCCGTTCCCCTTGCAGTGCTCGCACCGGCTCACGGCCTCGAATGAAACCTCGCGCGTCGCGCCGGTCACGACCTCTGTGAGGTCGATCGTGACGCTCGCCACGCCGATGTCGCCGCCCGCTGCTGGCCCCTGGCGCGCCACCGCCGAAGCCGAAGATGTCGCCGAACGGAGAATCGCCCTGGCCGAAGAGCGATGAGATGATGTCCTCGAAGCCGTGGGCGCCGGTGGCCTGAGACGAGAAGCCGTTGGTTCGAAGCCCGTCGTGCCCGTAGGCGTCGTAGGTGCGGCGCCGGTCGGGGTCGGAGAGGATTTCGTAGGCCTCGGCGGCCTCCTTGAACTTCTCCTCGGCCTGCGGATCGTCACGGTTGACGTCGGGATGGAGCTCGCGGGCAAGCCGGCGAAAAGCCTTCTTCAGCTCGGCGTCGTCGGCGGAGCGGTCGACTTCGAGGACTTCGTAGGGATCGCGGGGCACGAGAGTGAGTCTAGGAACGGTAAGCGGCTATCTGGGCTCGTAGACGGACTCGAAGTAGCGCGACAGCTCCGAGGCCGCCTCGCGGACCGAGGCGATCGCTGTCGCGTAGTCCATCCGGGTCGGGTCCGAGAACGCCCACGGTTCCGAGGTTGCGATAGCCCAGACCGTAGTTGGCACCAACGACGCTCACGGAGCGGAGCTCGGGCGCCGGGTTCTCCTCGCCGATCCAGACGAACACAGAATGCTCGTCGAGCGCCGAACGCAGGACGCGAAGAAGGTTGGCGCGGCCCTCGAGGACGCCCATGAGCGACTCGATCTCGGGGATATCCGGAGCGCGCTCGTCGGTCAGGAGCCTCGAGGCGCCGTCGACGTAGAGGTCCTCCCCCGCCCGGCGCTCGAGGTCGGTGAAAGCACCGCCGATGTCGGCGAGGAACCCAGCCTCGGCAGCGGACAGCTCCGGGTCGGCAAGGCGGTCGCCCGTCATCCGAGCGCCGAGGGCGAGGCCGGAGAGCCGCTCGTTGAGGTAGCTCGACGCCCACGTGAGAAGGCCTGCGTCGAGCTTGCGCTCGAAGTTGAAGACACGTTTGGCGACAGCGCCATTGGAGGCGATGACGACGACCATCGCAACAGACGACTGAAGCTGGAGAACTTCGACCCGGTGGATGCGCGCGGCGCTTGGCGGCGGCGCAGTTGCGACGGCGAGGAGGTCGGTCACCTGCGAGAGCGCGTGGGTCGTCTCGCGCATGGCGTCCTCAACCTCGCGGCGCATCTGGGTCAGCTCGAGCTCGGCGGGCGTCTCCCCCGTGCGGGCCGGAGTCGTGGCGAGCAGCGAATCCGCGTAGAAGCGGTAGCCACGATCGGTGGGAATCCGTCCGGCCGAGGTGTGCGGGTGCGTCAGGTATCCGTCGGCTTCGAGGGCGGCGAGTTCGTTGCGGACCGTCGAGGCGCCCCACACGACGTCATCGCGCTCGGCGATCGCCTTCGAGCCGATCGGCTTGCCCGAGCGGAGGTACTCCTCCGCCAGAAGCGCAAGAATCCTCTGTCGCCGCTCACTTAGCACGAAACCAAGTCTATGAGCGGGCCGGAACGCGGCGTGCTGGATCGCCGCCCCCGGTGAACCCAAGCTCCAAGAGCTGCCAGCGAGCGGTCACACCATGCTGCTTGGCGCGAGTTCCCAGGCAACGTCGCCATCGCCACGACAAGGCTGCTGGCACCGCCAGTTCTCCCCTTTTGAGCGCGGCTCGTTAGTGCTTCGGGAACGTGTACCGATAGACGCCTCGGCCCAGGCTGGCCGCGATGAGCTCGCGCTTGTGGCCCGGCACCGTGGTCATGCTGAAGACCGGCGCCTTCGGCAGGTTCTTGCCGAGTAGTGAGTAGTGGCCGCCGCTCGTTCCGCTCGAGGCGAAAACGCCGACGGTGGTGGCCACGATCAGCTGGCCCTTGCGGACGACAGACCAGAGCGCCGGAACCTTGCCAAGGTTGGCCGAGATGTCGGTGAAGCTCTTGCCGCCGTCCGTGGACTTGTAAATGTGACCGCCTCGCCGCGCGAGCTTGTCGCCCTTGCCCTCAGCGCGCGGCGGCGCGTAGGGCCGCAGGTCGGAGGCGCCGAGCGTGACGTAGATGGTCTTCGCACGGTTGGGGTCGAGCGTCACGCTCGAGATGAATCGATGCGGCAGGCCCTTCGCCTTCACCTTGTGCCAGCCGCGCTTCGTGCCTGGCTTCGGGCGCTTCTTGCCGCCGACGTTGGTCGCGATGCCTGAAAAGAACGGCTCTTTGTCCCGAACGACGTCGCAGCCGCCGCAGTAACCGGCGTAGACCCGCTTGCCCTGGACCCCGATCGCCGAGACCTGATTCTTGACGCCCCGCTTGGACTTGCGCAGGTTGAAGACGTTCTTCCACTCGTGATCGGGGTCTGGAGGAAGGCCGCCCGAGCCGACAGTGTCCGGTCCCGAGGTCGATTCGGCGATCTGTTTACCGCCGGTCAGAAGATGGCCGGGGTCCCTCGGGTCCATGACCAGCGGCGAGTAGAAGGACGCGTTGTCGATGTTCGGGCTGATATCGGTCCAGTCGACCCCGCCGTTCGTCGAAACGGAGATCGCTGCTTCCGGCGTCTCCTCGTAGACGATGTCCGAGTTCTTGGGGTGAACCTGCGTGAAGACTCCGTCGCCTCCGTACACCTCGTTCTGTTTGCCGTTGGGCGCAATGCGAAGCTCGCCGTTGTCTTGGAGGCCCGCGTAGACGACACCGTCTTTCGACGCCGTGACTCCGTACGGCAGAAGCGTGTGGAAGCCGAGCTGGTTGCCGTCACCCCAGTTGTCCTGGGAGAAATCGTCGGTCGGCAGCGCGCCGGTCGACTGCTTGAAATTGCCTCCGTCGTTACCGACCAGGAGGGTCACCCCGCCGCCGTCACGAGGCAGGAAGATGTTTGCGTGCTGATCGGGGTGCGTGGTGGTCTTGTCCGTAACCGCCTGGCCCGCGGAGCACGCGGGTGATGCGATCACCAAGAGGCACGCCCCGCCGTTCGCGTTATAGGCCCCGATCGTCTTGAAATACGATGGCCCGTCCTGCGGTGTGGGCGCCGTGTTCTCGTAGACCTCTTCGAGGCCGAAAACGACGCGGGTGGGCACTCCACCGATCTGCCGGGTCGGGTCCGGCTTGATGAACATGTCGTACCAAGACTGGATCCCCGGCCCGAAACCGAGCGGGGTGAGCTGGGCGAGGGTGGAGCCGCTTGTCGGCAACAGCAGCTCGTTCTCGTCCTCCATCAGCGTCCAGGTCTCGCCGAAGTCGTCCGAGACGTAGACGCCGTTGAAATACGTCGGCGTCGCATTGAGACCCTGGCCACCGGCGTCGGGAACGTCTAGACCGCCGATCGTCCCAGTGTTGAAGAGCACCGCGTCTTGGACGAGCGCGTAGACGTAGTCGGAATTCTGATCTGGTCCTGTCGCAGCACCCATCTCCACCCGCCCGATTCGTTCCTGCTCGGCGAAGCCGTTCGAATCAACGTCGAGCTTGTCGAACGTTCCTGGCTTGCCGCTGTCGGACTTGTACAGGCCGTTGGCGGGGGCCTCGGGCTTGCCGGCGAAGTTCTCGCGGGGGCCGTCTCGCCAACCGATCACCGCGAGGACAGCGCCGCCATCGTTGCCGAAGTCGTCCTTGCCCTGAACCAGGACGTCGGTGACGATGTTCGCGAAAAAGCAATTCGGCTTTCTGACCGACGCACCCTCGCACGAACCGCCCGTGGGCAGCACCACGTTGGTGAAACTCTTGCCAGCATTCGAAGAGCGGAAGAGCCCACCGCCGGTCGCTGCGTACACGACCTTCTGGTTGGTCGGGTCAACGGCTGCCTTGAAGCCTTGAAGGCCGCGCGGTACGCCGCGAGAGTGCGTCCAAGTCTCGCCTTCGTTCGTGGAGCGGTAAACGCCAAGGCCTCCGTAGGTGTTGCCGCCGAATGCGTTGTCCCCCGTGAGCGCGATGAGCGTTCCACCGCCGGCCTTCGAGTACCCGATTGAGCCGATGGTCTGCGTCGGCAGGTCGTCACCGATCGACTTCCAGTGGTCCCCTTCGTCGTCCGAGGACCAGACGCCCCCGGAAGCAACAGACGCGTAGACCACGTCGTGCTGCTCGTCGTACGCGTAGTCCGAGATTCGTCCTGCGAGTTCGGCGAAACCGCTTCCGAACGTGTTGGGATACGCCGGATCGTCGGCCCGGAGGGGACCCTTCCCAACTGGCTTCCACTTGCCGCCGGTCCCGCGAACCCGCCCGGCCCGCTCGGTCTCCAGGTTCTCGCGAAGCCGGGTTGCAGCCACATAGTCGGCGGTCGAGTCGGCTCGAAGGCGCTGAACGCCGGCGTCGTGGGCGCGGGACAGCTCGCTGAAGCTCTCCGGATCGATGCGAAGGGCGCAGTCTCCCTCCCCCGCTCCCACAAGCACAAGCTCGGCTTCGGTCTCGCCTTCTTCGCCTCGGCTCCCACCCTCTTCACCGGCTCCGCCCTGGCTGAGGCGCTCGACGCACGCTTCAAGCGATGGCCCCGCCTCGCCAGATCCGGCTTCGTCGATGGAGTGACGAAGCGCGACGAACGCAATAAGCGCCGCGATGATTACTAGGCCTGATGCCGGTAGCCGCTTGCCCACCTGTACGAGAAAATAGCGCTCCGCGGTCGTCAGCGCGCTAGCTCGAGCGAAGCGATCGCCGAGTCTCGATTCGATAAATGAGAGCGCCGTCGCGGCGTCGATGAACTCGAGCTCGCGAAGCTCATCGGTCCAGTTCGAGCACGGCGAGGAATGCCTCTTGGGGCACCTCGACGCGGCCCACCTGCTTCATGCGCTTCTTGCCCTTCTTCTGCTTTTCGAGCAGCTTGCGCTTTCGGGTGACGTCACCGCCGTAGAGCTTCGCCGTTACGTCCTTTCGCAGAGCCTTGACCGTCTCCCGCGCCAGGACGCGGGACCCCACGGCGGCCTGCACCGGAACATCGAACTGCTGGCGCGGGATCGTCTTGCGGAGGCGCTCGACGAGGCTCTTCCCTGCCTCGTAGGCCTTGTCGCGGTGAACGATGATCGAGAGCGCGTCAACCGGGTCGCCTGCGAGCAGGACGTCGAGCTTCACGAGGTCGGACTCGCCCATTCCGGTGGGTTCGTAGTCGAGCGAGGCGTAGCCCGCCGTCCGCGACTTGAGCTGGTCGAAGAAGTCGAGGACGATCTCGCCGAGCGGCAGGTCGTAGCGGAGCTGGACGCGCTCGGACGAGAGGTAATGCATGTCGACGTGAGTGCCTCGGCGCTCCTGGCAAAGCTCCATCACCGCGCCGATCTTGTCGGAAGGGCACAGGACGCTCGCACGAATGTAGGGCTCCGAGATCCGCACGATCGAGCCAGGGTCTGGCAGGTCCACGGGAGAGTGGACCTCGACGGTCTCGCCGCCGATCATCTCGACCTCGTAGCTCACGTTCGGCGTGGTGGCGAGCATCTCGAGGTCGTACTCGCGCTCGAGCCGCTCGCGGATGATGTCCATGTGGAGAAGACCGAGGAAGCCACAGCGAAAGCCGAAGCCGAGCGCCTGCGAGGTCTCCGGCTCATAAGAGAGCGCCGCGTCGTTCAGCGAGAGCTTGTCTAGTGCCTCGCGAAGATCCTCGTAGCGCTCCGTCTCGATCGGGAACAACCCACAGAACACCATCGGCTTGACCTCGCGATAGCCGGGAAGCGGCTCCGTCCCGTTGCTGGCGACCGTCGAGAGGGTGTCGCCGACCCGCAGCTTCGAGACGTCCTTCAGGCCTGTGATCACGTATCCGACCTCGCCCGCTTCCATCCGCTCGGCGGACATCATCTGCGGGCGAAAGAAGCCGATCTCATCGATCTCGGCCTGCGTGCCGGTCTGCATCGCGCGAATTGCCTCGCCTTTCTTGAACGAGCCGTCGACGGCCCGGATATAGGCGATTACGCCGCGATACTGGTCGAACTCGGAGTCGAAGATCAGCGCGCGGGGCTCTGCCTCGGGCTTGCCCTGGGGCGCCGGGATCCGCTTGACGATCGCCTCGAGAACTTCGATCACTCCCTGGCCGGTCTTGGCTGAGATGTGGAGCACGTCCGCGGGATCGCAGCCGATCAGGTCGACTATCTCACCGGTGACCCGCTCGGGCTCAGCGCCGGGTAGATCGACCTTGTTGAGCACTGGGATCAGCTCTAGCCCAGCCTCGATCGCTGCGTAAGTGTTGGCGACCGTCTGCGCCTCGACTCCCTGAGCGGCGTCGACCACCAAGAGTGCGCCCTCGCACGCCGCGAGCGAGCGCGAGACCTCGTATGAGAAGTCGACGTGGCCAGGCGTGTCGATCAGGTGCAGGTGGTAGGTCTCGCCATCCGTCGCCGAGTAGTCGACGCGTACAGCCTGGGCCTTGATCGTGATCCCGCGCTCGCGCTCGAGATCCATCGAGTCCAGCATCTGCGGAACGTGGGTACGCGCGTCAACGGAGCCCGTGAGCTCAAGGATGCGATCGGCCAGGGTCGATTTCCCATGGTCGATGTGGGCGATGATCGAGAAGTTCCGAATGCGGTTCATGAGGAGCCGCTGAGTATGGCGGTCGCGTCGTGAGGCTCAGCGGCGCCTGAGGACGGCCAGGATCTGTTCGACTTCGGGCACACGCATCACGCGGAGCGCCACGAAGTAGGCGAAGGCGCCTGCGGTCAGCGCCGCGCCGAGCGAGACCACCTGACCGCCCAGTCCGCGGCCGAGCGCTGAGTCGAGCGCGTCCCAGACGCCAAACGACACTCCGGCGAGAATGCCCGACGCGAGCAGGATGCGCGAGCCGGACCAGGCGAGGCGCCCCAGCTCGAGCCGGCCCAGGTGGCCTCGAAGCACGACCGCCTGTGCGACGACGCTGGCGATGGTCGCGATCGCCGTCGCGGAGACGATGCCACCGACCCCGAACGGCTTGTAGAAGGCGAAGGCCAGACCCGCGGTGATCACGAGGTTGCCGAGCGAGATCAAGGTGGGCAGCCACGGCCGCTGAAGACTGAAGAAGGTGCGCGTCTGGAGCAGGAAGACGCCATTGAACGGGAGCGAGAACGCGAACCAGAAGAGCGCTTCGGAAACGATCTGGGTTGATGCGTCGTCGAAGACGCCGCGCTCGTAGATGAGGCGGGTCATCGGCTCGGAGAGAACGAGGATCGCGGCCGCGGCCGGCACGAGCATCAGAAGGATCTGGCGTATTCCGTTCGCCATCGTCCGGCGCAGGCTGTCGAAGTCTCTGCGCGCCGCATAACGAGAGAGGGTTGGGAAGAGCACGGTGGCGATCGCGACGGAGAAGACGCCCTGCGGAAGCATGTAGATGCGAAACGCCTTGTCGATCGCGGCCGGAGCCTGCTCCGAGACCAGGAACCCGACGGTCGAGTTGATGACCAGGTTGACGTTGATCAGCCCCAGGCTGAGCGTCACCGGGAGCATCAGGAGCAGGATCCGGCGGACGTTCGAGTCCTTCCAGTCCTCGCGACGGAAGGTGAACATCGCCATCACGGCTCGTCGCAAGCCGTACGGCGTATTGCGAAGGTCCCAAGCAGGGATCATCAGCTGAATCGTGGTGCCGACCAGGACGCCGATCGCATACGCGTAGATCTCGTCCTCATCGGGGAATGCTGGAGCGAGCCCCGCGAGTACGGCGATGATCGCCACGTTCCAAAAGAACGGCGAGATCGCGAATGCGCCGAAGCGGTCGTAGGAGTTGAGAACGCCGACGACCATTCCGGTGACGCCGAGAAGCAGGACGATCGGGAAGAGAAGGCGCGAGAGTGTGACGGTGAGGTCGGTGACGTCCGAGTAACGGTCCGGCACGAACAGCGGCATGACCACCGGCGCCGCGAGGATGAAGATCGCCGTGAGCGCGCCCAGGATCAGCGCGACGAGAAAGATCAGCGTCGACGCGAGGCGAAACGCCTCGCGCTTTCGCCCCTGCTCCAGATGCTCCGTGAAGACAGGGACGAAGGCCGCCTGAATCGCCGCGTCGGCGAAGAGGCTGCGGACGAGGTTCGGCACCTGAAACGCGATCGTGAACGCAGACATCTGCGCGGTGACGCCGAAGTAGGAGGCGGCAACGATCTCCCGCACCAGCCCAGCGATGCGCGAGAGCGCCGTCGCAGCGGAGAACAGAGCGGTCGAGCGCCCCAGGCGTCCCTTTCGCTCGGTTTCAGCCTGGTGGCCCGCCTCGGCCTGAGCCTCGGCATCGACCGCGTCGTCGAGGTCGAAGTGGTCGCTCACGTAGCTATCATCCGCCGTCGCTTCATGGCCAACATCGCCTCACAACGCAAGCGCAACGCCCGCACCCTCAGGGAGCGCGGCGAGAACCGCCTGTTCACCGGCGCGGTCAAGACGCATTTCAAGCGCCTCGAGGCCGCAGTCGCCGAGGGTAACTCGGAGGCCGCCGACGCCGAGCACACGGTGCTCATCTCGAAGATCGACAAGGCCGTTCAAAAAGGCGCGTTGCATCGCAACACCGGCGCCCGCAAGAAGGCCCGCGCCGCGCGGGTCCGCGCCGGCGCTTCCTCCTAGCCCCCGGTTCAACCCGCTCGACCGCCAGTGGCCCTCGCCACGGCGAGCGCCAGCGCCACATCCTCCGGATAGTCGGAGCCGCCACGGGTCCACCATTCGAGGTCTGCGACCGCGCACGTCGCCGCCCGCAGCGAGCGCGTGTTCGCGTTCTTGACCCGCTGAAGGAGCATCTTGGCCGCGTAGGGATGCATCGGCAGGGACGCCTCGAGCTCCCGGGGGCTCTTGCCGGATTCCAGCCCGGAGAGCGCGAGCCGGGCTTCGCGAAGGCGCTTTGCCACCTGATACACGAGCGGCGTGACCGCCTCCCCCTGGTCGATCAGCCGAGCGGCGGAGGCAGCGGCGGTTACCCGGTCGCGATCGACGATCGCGTCCGAGAGCGTCCACATGACCTCCTCGGACGTGTCGGCGATCATTGACTCGAGGTCCTCAACCGTGACCTCACCGCCCTCGCCAGCCCACAGCGAAAGGCGGTCGAGCTCCACGCCGAGGCGCATTGTCGAGTTGCCGATGCGCTCGACGAGCAGCACAGCGGCGTCAGGAGTGAGCCGAAACCCCCGCTTTTCAGCGTCGCCTCGAAGGCGCGAGGGCAGGTCGCGAATCTTTGGCGCGTCGCACCGGCGCACCTCGCCGCCGTCGAGAGCGGCGATCACGTCTACAAGCGCCTTGGGCGCCTTCGACTTGGGAGGCGCCTCGCGGGCGACAAACACCAGCGTGAGATCGGGCGGCAGCGCCTTGAGCTCGACAGCGACCTCTTTGGCCGTTGCGGCGTTCCATCGCTCCACGCCGTCAGCGAGTAGGAAGCGGTGCGATGCGGTGAGCGACATCGCCGGGATGGAGCCGATCAGGGCCTCTGCATCGGGCGCGCCGTCGGTCCCGAACGACTCCAGGGCGCCGGGGCCTCCATCCCGTTCGGCCCTGGCACGAAGCCGGGACAGCATGGCGTCGATCTTGCCCAGGTCATCGCCGGCGAACAGGTAGACGGGCGCGAGGTCGGACACGGGCCTGACCCTAGCGGGCGGTCCAGCCGTCTCGGGAGACCTCCACGACCACTTCTCCGGACTCATCGGTACGCATAACGGGGACCCTGTGCCGGGTGAGCGTGGCGAGCGTCTCAGGCGTCGGATGGCCGTACGAGTTGCCCGCCCCAACCGAGATGACGGCGAGCCGGGGCGATGCTCGATCGAGGAGGGCGTCGAGGCCCGCGTCGACGCTGCCGTGATGCGCGACCTTCAAAAGGTCGACCGGGCCGGGGCTGTAGCTTGCCGTCTCCGCTTCGGCGTCGGATGTGAGCAGCGCGTCGAACGTTCCGCACGAAACGCGGAGAACCAGAGCCGTCTCGTTCGGGTTCTCGCCGAGCGGCCTTGACGCCGGCGGCCACAGGACGTCGACGCGCGCACACCCCATCCGGAATCGCGATCCGGCCTCGACGCTCGTGACCGGCGGACACGTCAGGTAGCTGCAGCTGGAGGGCGTGGCCTTGCCGACCAGGAGGCGGTCCACCTCGACGGACTCGAGGACGCTCGCGAGTCCACCCACGTGGTCGAGCTCGTCGTGCGTTATGGCGACCGCGCCGAGGTGGTCGACACCCTCGTCGTCGAGGATCTCCCCGGCCTCTGCGTCCGGCGGGCCTGTGTCGACGAGAAGACCTGGTTCTCCGCGAGGCTGGACGAGGATCGAGTCGCCCTGCCCCACGTCGAGGAAGCGGAGGGTCAGGCGTGGCTCGAGGTCCGGGTCAGCCACCTTGCCGCGCAGAAGGAGCGCCGCAAGGGGGAGACTGACTAAAAGAGCCGCCATTCCAAGGCGGCGGGCGCGAGGCCTTCGCGGCGCCGCTGTCATCTCTGCCCGTCGTTCCAGCCACACGCATGTGAGCCGGGCTGTGCCGAGGAGCGCGATCGTCCATGCCGCAGCGGCGGCGGGACTTGGCTCCGGGATGGCAAGCTGCGCCCACTCGGGGCCGAGGAGGTGGGCCACCCAGCCGATGAAGCCTGAGCAGAGGCCTCCGAGCCACGTCAGTGGTTCGACCGGCGCACCCGGGATCTGCCCGAGGGCGCCGGAAAGCATTCCCAGCCACATCGCCGGCGCGATCGCCGGCAGGGCCAGGAGGTTTGCCGGCACCGCGGTGAGCGAAACGGTGCCGAAGTGATGTGCGGCGAGCGGTCCCGTCGCAAGGGTGGCGGAGATCGTGACGGCGGCGCCTTCCGCGAGCGCCCGGCGAGCGCCGGTGGTTCGCGGCGCAAGTGCCCTCGCCAGGGGGCCGGCGAGCACGAGGAGGCCGGCGACCGCCGCAAAGCTCAACTGCCAGCCGATGTCGCTCGTCGCGCGCGGGTCGATCGCGAGCGTTGCGACGGCAGCGAGGCCGAGCGCATACCAGCGCGCCTGCGGCCGTCCCGACAGAGCGGCCACGACACCCGCGCCGCCCATGATCCCGGCTCGCTGGATGGAGGCGCTCGCGCCGGCAACCGGCACGTAGATGGCGATGATCGCTCCGATCGCGAGGAGGCGGGCGCGGATCGGCACCCCTGCAAGGGCGAGAAGGGGCGTGGCGAGGATGGCCAGCAGCATCACGTTCTGACCGCTCACGGCGAGGACGTGAGCAAGGCCGGAGCGACGGAAGTCGTCTTTGACGGCCTCATCGATCCGGTCGTCCTCGCCGAGCACGAATCCGCGCAGGAGCGCGGCGGCGCGTGGACCTGTTCCCGTGTCGAGCGAGATCTCAGCGCGTCGGCGAACGTCGTCGAGTGCTCCCTGGAGACCGCTGCGGGCCGAGCCGGTTGGGCGAACGTCGCTGGCCTCGAGAACAACCTTCGCCCCGGCACGTGCGAGCGCCGGAGATTCGTATGGGTCGGGCTCACGGGTTGTGCCCGAGACGTCGACGATCGTTCCCTCGTCGACTCCGGAGACAGGGTCGGCCGATTCGACTCCCACCGTCCCGTCCGGCGATTGGAGCGTGAAGCGGGTGAGGCCTCGCGATACGCGCACGCTCGAGGTCACGGTTCCGCGCAGGTCGAGCGGGGAGCCGGGACGAGCGTTCAGCGCGCCTCCGTCGATCGCCGCCAGCCGAGCTGCGCCGATGGCAAGGCCGGCAATTGCCGCCGTGCCGGTAAGGAGCGCGAGCCAGCAGGCGATGCCCGGGCGTCCGGCACGCGGTCGCGAGGCGACAACGAGGGCGCACAGAACGGCTGTCGCCCGTGCAGCAGGAGGCGCGATTCCAAGCGGTGCCGCGAGCGCAAGCCCGGCCGCAAGCCCGGCGAGAAGCGCCGCGCGCCAGGCGAATGGCGTGCGGAGACGTGCGGGCACTTACGGCTGGAGCCGCGCCCTCAGCGCCTCCATCGTCGCCGGGCCGATACCGCTGATCTCGTCGAGGTCGTCGACGGAGGAGATCCCGCCGCTCTCATCGCGGAAGGCGATGATCTGCTCCGCCGTCACCGGACCAATTCCCTCGATCGTGTCGAGGTCTTCCACCGTCGCGGCGCCGAGGCTGATTGGCCCGTCCTCGCCGCCGGCGCTGGCGACCCCGGTGCCGGTGGGCGACCTGGAGGGCACCTGCACCTGCTGACCGTCGGCCAGGGGCGCCGCAAGGTTGATCGCGTCGGGAGCGGCCTCGCCCGCCGGACCTCCCGCACGATTGATCGCGTCCGTCACTCGCGAGCCCGGTGGCAGCCGGTAGACGCCGGGCTTTTCGACTGCGCCCGCGACGTGCACGACGAGGTCGCCGGTGGTGGGCTCGAACGACTCTCCCCCGCTAGCTTCCCCGCCACCTGTCGATGGGATCGAGCCGGTGGATGAAGCGGAGGCGGCCTCTCCGCCGGAGTCGATCCAGCGTGCACCGAGCATGAGCGCCGCGACCGCGAGCGCGGCGTAGACGGCAATCTGCATGCGGCTGAGCTCGGGCACATTTCCAAGAGTGCCCCGGATCGGCGCGCGTGTGTCGCACGGCGTGTGCCGAGATTGCGCCTACTCGATCTTGAAGTCCGTCAGCCCCTCGGGTTGTTCGTCGCGCACATCCACCCGCTCGACCTCCGCGCGGGCCGGACCTTGCCGGCAGAAACCCAAGAGGGCCTCGATATCGGCCCGGCGGCCTTCGAGCGCTGCCTCGACCGTCCCGTCGCCGCGGTTGGTGACCCATCCGGTCACCCCTCGCGCCTCGGCGCGGCGGCGCATCGTGTCGCGGAAGAAGACGCCCTGGACGTGACCGTGGATCACGACGCGCTTCCGCCTGAGCGGACTCGACCCGGCCACGACGTTTTGGCTACTCCTCGTAGGCGTCGTCGTAGCCGGCGGCCTGACTGGCGAGGCGAATCGAGAAGAGCTCGTCGGCCGACACGCCCGGCGACTGAACGGAAACGAGGGCCAGGGCGTCGGTGCCCTGGTTCGAGACCGAGTGCTCGGTTGCGGGCGGGATCATCACGAAGTCGCCCGGGGCCAGCTCCTGCGTGTCGCCGGTGGCGGACATGGTCCCGGAGCCCGCGACGACCACGTAGACCTGCTCGGCCTCCTCGTGTGAGATCAGGTCCTCGGAGGCGCCCGGCGGGACCTCGATCCAGTTGACCGAGAGGTTCCGCGACCCCAGCTCGCCCGCATCCATGAGGATGTGCGAGCGCAGTTGGTGGACCTCGAGGGTGGGAGCCTCGGAGAAGCGTCGGACCAGCACGGCCCCGGTTTTAGCAGACAACGCCCCGCGCCGAGTGTCATTTCAGTCGCCAGATAGGCGACTCAGGCGACACTCAGCGCAAAGTTGTCAGCGGACGACGAGGTTTACGAGGCGGCCGGGCACCACGATCTCTTTCAGGATTTCGTTGCCGTCGAGGTGGCGCTTGACCGCTTCGTCTTCTCTGGCGAGACGCTTGAGGTCGTCCTCCGAGGTATCCGCTGCGACCTCGATCTGGCCTCTGCGCTTGCCGTTCACCTGGAGGACGATGCTCACCGTCTCGGAAACGAGAAGGGACTGGTCTGCCTCGGGCCAGGGCTCTTCCCAGACGCGCGTGCCCTCGACCTGCTCGTAGATCTCTGAGCCGAGGTGCGGCGCGAAGGGGAAGATGAGCGACGCGGCCGTGGCCGTCGCGAATCGCACCGCAGCCTGGCCCTCGGCTGAGCCGTAGAGGTCGTCCTTGAAGCGGTAGGCGTCGTTGACGAGCTCCATAACCGCAGCGATTGCGGTGTGAAGCGCGAAGTCAGTGGAGATGTCGAACGTGACCTTCTCGATGGCCCAGTGCGCCTTGCGGATCAGGGGGACGGGGTCGCCGGTGCCCGGCCCGTCGGGCTCGGTGACTACCTCCGCGCCGAGGCGCCAGAGCCGCGAGAGGAAGCGGAAGACGCCGTCCACGCCCTCGTCCGTCCAGTCGCCGCCACGCGCCGGGGGGCCCAGGAAACACACGAATGCGCGCGTGGCGTCGGCACCGTACTTGTCGATGATCGCGGCGGGGCTGACGGTGTTGCCCTTGGACTTGGACATCTTCGCTCCGTCGCGAGTGATCATGCCCTGCGTGAACAGCCGGGCGAACGGCTCCTGCGCCGTCAGATAGCCCATGTCCGCGAGCGCCTTCACGAAGAAGCGCGCGTACATGAGGTGGAGGATCGCGTGCTCGACCCCACCGATGTACTGGTCGACGGGCATCCAGTGGTCGGCGATCTCGCGATCCCAGGGCGCATGGTCATTGTGGGCGTCCAGGTAGCGGATGAAGTACCAGGAGGAGTCGACGAACGTGTCCATCGTGTCGGTCTCGCGCTTGGCCGGCTCGCCGCACGAGGGACACTCGGTGTTGACCCAGTCCTCGACCGCTGCGAGCGGGCTCTTGCCCTTGGGCGCGTAGTCGACGACGTCGGGCAGCTCGACCGGCAGCTGGTCGTCGGGCACGGCAACGATGCCGCACTTCTCGCAGTGGACGACGGGTATCGGGCAGCCCCAGTAGCGCTGGCGCGAGAGAAGCCAGTCGCGAAGGCGGAAGTTGACGGTGGGCTTGCCTCTCCCCTCTTCGGCCAGCATGTCGACGATCGCCTTTTTCGCCTCGGTTGATGTCAAACCGTCGAAGCGGCCCGAGTTGATGAGGCTTTCGCCCTCGGAGTGGGATACGAAGGGTTCATCGATCGCGGCGCCCGAACCGTCGCCGGCCCCGTCGGCGGCTTGACCGTCGGCGGGTTGTATTACCTGGCGGATCGGCAGGCCGAAAGCCTTGGCAAAGGCGAAGTCGCGCTCATCGTGCGCGGGCACGGCCATGATCGCCCCGGTGCCGTAGTCGATGAGGACGTAGTCGGCGACGAGGATTGGGATCTCCTCACCGTTCACCGGGTTGGTGACGGTGCGCCCGAGAGGCACGCCTGTCTTCTCGCGATCCTCGGCGGCGCGGTCCTCGGTTGACTTGCGAGCGGCTTCGGCGACGTAGTCGAGAACCGCCTGCTCGTTCTCCGTGCCGGCCGCGAGACGCTCGATGTCCGGGTGCTCGGGAGCCATGACGAAGAACGTGGCACCGAAGAGGGTGTCGGGACGCGTGGTGAAGACCGGGAAGTCGATCCCAAGCTCCTCGCACGTAAACGTGACCTCCGCGCCCTCCGAGCGGCCGATCCAGTTCCGCTGCATCGTGATCACGTGCTCGGGCCAGGACTCGAGGATGTCGAAGTCGGCGAGAAGGCGGTCGGCGTAATCGGTGATCTTGAAGAACCATTGCTCGAGCTTTCGCTGCTCGACGAGCGAGCCACAGCGCTCGCAGTGGCCGTCGATCACCTGCTCGTTGGCGAGGACGGTGGCGTCCACCGGGCACCACTGGACTGGAGCCTCGGTTCGGTAGGCGAGGCCCTTCTCGAACATCCGTAGGAAGATCCACTGGGTCCAGCGGTAGTAGGTGGGATCGCAGGAGGCGACCTCCCGCGACCAGTCGATCGAGATGCCCCAGCGCTTGAACTGCCTGCGGAAGGAGTCGATCGATTTGTAGGTGGCCTCGCGCGGGTGCTCGCCGGTCTTGATCGCGTTGTTCTCAGCCGGAAGACCGAAGGCGTCGTAGCCCATCGGATGGATCACGTGGAGCCCGTTTCGGCGGCGGAAGTGCGCGATCGCGTCGCCGATGGCGTAGTTCTTGAGGTGGCCGACGTGGGGCTCGCCCGACGGGTAGGGGAGCATTTCGAGTACGTAGGACTTGTTTTTCGACGGGTCGAAGCCCGGGTCGCCGGGGTTGGGGACCTCCCAGGTGCGCTCCTCGTCCCAGACCTTCTGCCAGCGGGCCTCGACGGCCTGGGGGTCGTATCGGGCGGGTTCGTCGCTCATTTGCGTGAGTCTACGAGCGGCGTATGCTGCATCGGGAGGGCGACTTTCTCATCAGGAGGCACGAATGGGACGACTGATCAGGCTCGACCGGACTGGACACTCGACGCTCGCTGAGTGGACTTCGGCTGACGGCGAGACGGTGCGCGAGGCCGAGGGTGTGCTCGCCCGTGAGCTTGAGCGCGGCTTCATAGCTTCCGCTACGCGCGCGGACGGCTCGGCGGAGGTCGTTCGCGAGCTTCCGGCCGATGCCGAGTTGGTGACGCTCCGGCGCCCGATCGTCGGCGGCTGAACCACCAGGCGGACACCTCTGTCCGGGAGCCCGCGCAGGCTGGACTGCCCGAGGCCGAGCGGCTCGGCTGGAAGCGTGAGCGCGCATCCGAGCGCACGCTCAGGCGCGACGGTCGCAGGTGGACGGCTTGGACCGGCTGGGTGGTCGGCTTGTTTTCGGCGCCCGGGTTGGCGCTGCTTTGGATCGAGCCGCTGACCCTTCCCGTAGCGCTTCTCTGCTTCGCCCACGCGTGGGCCGTGCCGGCTCTTCAGGCTCGGCGTGGAGCCCGTGCGGTGGTGGCGATGGGAAGTGAGAAGAGCGCGGCTTCGACGGGCGGCGAGGCGACCGGCCCTGAGCGGGTGGCGCTTGGGTTGTTGGCGGACCTAGTCGGCCTGAACGGGATCGACACGGTGCGCGAGAGCGGGCTCGCGCCGTACCGGGGAGAGCTCGGGTTCTGGCTCGTTGGCGAGCAGGGTGCGTATCTCGTCCGTGGGCGGCGGGTGTTTTCGTGGTGCGTTCGGGTGGGCGACGTGGATGGATTGCCTGCTGCCGACCGGGTGGCGCACCTTCTCCTCGCCCTGCGAGAGGACGAGGAGGGCTTTGCCACGGTCGCGAACATGAACTTCTCGGGCGCCGCGTGGCGCATGCGTCGCCACATGGCGCCGAGTGGGCGCAAGGCGCTCGCACGAAGCGCCCGGTAACGCGAGCTGCCCCCGACCGCCGAGGTCGCGCTGTACTTGCGTAGTGCATGTCCAGACCCCCTTCAATTGGAAGGCGGAAACGAGGGCGGCCCTCACTTGCATAGTGCAGGTGAATCTCGACCTCGATGGTTGGGGCCTCGAGGCCGGCGACCACGCGCGCTAGGCCGCTAGGCCGCCAGCGCGAGTTCGCGGTCGCGCTCCGCTTCGGCCGCTACCGAGGCGACCAGGTCGCGGATCTCATTCGTGTGGTCGGAGGCGAGGAGACGGCCCGAAGGGTCGAACGCATCGTCGGCAAGGGGGATGCCGACCTCCCCGTCGACGACCCTGGCGCCGGTCGCTCCAAGAACCTTCCGCAGCTCCGCCTGCGCCCAGACGGCGCCGAAGTGGCCAGTCGTTGCGCCCATCACGGCGGCCGGCTTGCCGGCGAGTGGCGTGGTGGCGCGTGGACGAGATGCCCAGTCGATGGCGTTCTTGAGAGCGCCGGGGATTGACGAGTTGTATTCCGGCGTTGCGAAGATCAGTCCGTCGGCCTCAGCGATCAGGTCGCGCAGCTCACTGACTGGCGCGGGGCCGGCGCCGACGTCTGAATCGGCGTCGTACGGCGGAATCGTGGCGAGCCCGTCGTAGAACTCCACCTCGACTCCCTCTGGCGCCTCCTCCGCCGCGATGCGGAGGAGGCGCGAGTTGTGCGAGTCGGCGCGGAGGCTGCCGGAGATGGCGAGGAGCCTCATGGCTCTATTCCTTGCCGAGCTCGAGCTCGACGACGAGCTTCACGTTGTCGCCCAGGACCTTCTTGCCGTTCGGCAGGTCCATGTTCCAGCCGATGCCGTAGTCGTTTCGATCGACCTCGGCGCTCAGCGACAGGCCCACTACCTCGGTGCCGGTCGGCCCCACCCCGGGTCCGCGGAACTCGCCCGATGCTTCGACCGGCCGGGTCTTGCCGGCGATGGTGAGCTCGCCGCGGAGGGTTGCCCTGCCGCCGTCGACCTGGAGGTCGTCGGAGGTGAACGTGATGTGCGGATACCGATCGGCGTCGAAGAACTCCGGCGAGAGGAGGTGCGCCCTGAAGTCGGGCTGAGTCACGTCGACGCTCTCGACGGCTACGCGGCCTTCGATGCGGTGGGTGTCTCCGGCGGTGAGCTTGGCGTCGAGGTCGCCGAAGCTGGTGCGAAAGAGCGAGAACCCGTTGTGCTCGACCTCGAAGGAGGCGCTCGAGTGCACGGGGTCGCTCGACCAGGTTCCGGAGGGAATCTCTGTCTTGGTGGCTGTTGCGGACATGGTGGTAACTCCTTTGCGTTGACAATTATTGCTTACGCAAGTAACTGTATCAGGGATCGTTGCAGTGTCAACGGATGCGGTGTAAACTGGAGGCATGGCCAGCGCGGCGAAGATCGACGAAGAGCAGCTCGCGACGTGGCGTGCGTTCCTGCGCGCGCATTCCTCGATGCTCCGGCGCATCAGCGCCGACCTGGATGACGAGGGCCTGCCTCCCCTTCCCTGGTACGACGTGCTTGCAGCGCTTCGCGATGCTCCCGAGCAGCGATTGCGCCAGGTGGAGCTTGCCGAGCAGGTTCTGCTCAGCCACAGCGGCCTGAGCCGCTTGCTGGATCGAGTTGAGAAGGCGGAGCTGGTGACGCGGGTTTCGTGCCCGAGCGACCGGCGCTCGTTTCATGTTCAGCTGACCGACAAGGGCGTTGAGATGCTCGATGAGATGTGGCCCGTGTACGCGCGCGGAATTGCTGAGGATTTTCTCCCGGCCCTCGGTTCGAACCCGTGCGAGGTCCGCGCGACGCTCGAGTCGATTGGAAGCCAGTGCGAGGCCGCAAAGGCGGCCGAAGCGCCCGCCGGCTAGTCCGGCAGCTTCGCGACGAAGTCGACGAACTTCGCGGTGTCGCGAAGGGGCGCGCCGTGGCCGAAAAGGACGAGCTTTGGCTCGAGCGGCGTGAGCTTGCGGGCTGAGCGGCGGTTCTCGGCGGGGTCGGGCGTGAGGAAGGACTTTGGCTCGTGGAGGCCCGGGATGGCGGTGATGACGTCCATGTTGTTGAGGACGTCGCCGAGGATGAGGACGCCGTCCGATTCGCGCCAGAAGGCGACGTGCCCCGCCGAGTGGCCGGGGACGGCGATGACTTTGAATGAGGCGACGTCGTCGCCCTCGCGAAGGACGCGGTCGACGCGGTGGGCCGGTCCGGTCATTGTTTTCACGAAGAATTGGGACAGGAAGTGGTCGGGCTGGCGCTGGCCGATCAGCTCCGGGTTCTCGGCCGCGTCATCGTCGCCCGCGCCGACCCAGTAGGGGACGCCGTAGTGCTCGCAGATCTCGTGGCTGGAGCCCTGGTGGTCGGGGTGGGCGTGGGTCAGCGCGTGTGCGGCGAGCTTGTGTCCCTTGAGCTCGCGGATGATGCGCTTGCCGCCGCGACGGGTTGCGGCGTCGATGAGGACGTCGTCGATCAGGTAGACGTTGATGGCGTTCGGCGGAAAGCCGGAGAGCTGCCAGACGCTGTCCGCTAGCTGCTTCATGCGCGGGACGTTATCCCGCGGCGCCGAGAAGTTGCCGGAGTTGTCGACTTTGATCGGTACGTCGGTGGCGGTCGGACGGGCTAGTGGAGGTGAGAGCCGTTGACATTGAACGGATCCTCGGCGCCGTCGTCGTCGAGGTCGTCGAGGCCGCTGTCTTCGAAGTCGTCTTCTGTGAGGTCGTCGAAGGCGCCCGGTTCGACGAGGTAGATCTCGTCGGAGATGGTCGTGTTGGTGCGGCTGAGGATGTCGGTCGCTCGCTGGATCTCCCTCTTTCGCGCACCGAAGCGTGGCTCGAGGGTCTTTGCGACCAGGTCGCGCAGGATCTCCGGTGGCGGTGGCTTTGCCGGGTCGTGGGGCGACGGGTGGCGGTACATGTGGTCGAGCATGGTCGCGAGCTGAACTCCGACCTCGACCATCTCCTCGACGTATTTGAGTAGGTGCGCGGGCGCTGGCTTTTCATTCATGCCCGGAAGAGGGCTCGGGGATCTCCGGTTCGCCCCCTTGGTCTTCTCTGAAGAGTGAAGTAGGAGGGATCAGCCTTGCCAGCGGTTTACCACGACGAACCACTGTGAATGACTCGCCAGACGCCGTGCGCTGTATGTATCGACCGAGATAGTGCCGGAGTTCCTGAGACCCGACGGTCGGCTCTGGGAAGCCATCAAGATGGAGCTGGGGGGACTCGAACCCCCGGCCTAGCGGCTGCCAGCCGCTCGCTCTACCAGCTGAGCTACAGCCCCTTGCTAGTTCGTAATCGGTCGCCCAGTGTACCGCCGCTTCCTGGCCATTTCTGGCAGGTCCGAGGCGCAGATGAATTTGCTTCGCGCCATCGATGATGTCGATAGGAATGAAGTAACACGTGTCGTTGGCACCGCAATAGGCAGCGACTCCATCGACCTCCTTTGCGGAATATGAACTCAGCACGTAGCCGCGCGTAGGAGAGTGGTAGCTACCGCCAATCTTGACCGCGATGACTTCCCCAGTCCGATTCGCCCACTTGCATTGCACCCGGAGCAGCCGATCACCAACGTCGAAGACCAGGTCGTAGCGGCAGTGCTCCGTCATCGGCTTCGACACTTCGAGTCCGAGGTCAGCGGCAGCGGCCAGGATCTTCAGCTCCGCGACGTTGCCCTTGTGGTTTGAGTCTCCGTTGGCCACGAACATACGTTCGCAGGCGAACATGAGAAAAGGGCGGCGAATGTGTGCCGAATGTGTGCCGAAATGGGACTTAGGACGTGCGCTGAGGGCCGTTAGGCCGCTTCGGCATCCACGTCGAGGATCACGCGGCCTTCGCGCGTGTCCCTCACCTTGAACTCGAACGGCGCCCGCTCCTCGAGCTCGCGCAGAAGCTCGACCGGCTCCGTCAGGTGGAGCTCGATCGTCGCCCTCCCCTGGGCAAAGCCCTTGACCGAGATGCCGCCCGTGGCGTCGATGTCGTTCGCCGCGTCCTCAAACCCCACGAGCTGAGCGAAGTCCGACAGCGGCCCGACCTCGACCTCGACGACCCCGTCGTACATCGCCTGGTCCGCCTCGAGCTCGATCGCGTTCGCCGTGACCGCGATCTCCTTCTTCAACGCGAGCTGCTCCCTGATCAATCCCAGCTCCCGTTCGCGTTCGACCACCCGCTCCGCCAGACGGTCGGCAACCTTCTCGAGCTCATCGACGCGTGCCGCCAACGCAAGCGACGCCTGTTCCAGCTCGCCGGCATGTCGCATCCAGCCATCCGCCCGAGCACCCTCGGACGTGGCCCGGCGAGTCTCCTCCTCGAGCGCCTCATCGCGCCAATCAAGCGCCTGATCGACCTCGCTGCGCCGGTAGCCGAACAGGGATCTCTTGAAGCCACGCCTAGCGATGGTGCGCAGGCTATGCGCGCAGGCGGACGGATTTCCGCGCCCACAGGCCCCGGTACGGCCTCACAACTCGAGCTTCGGCGCCTCGCCCCACAGCTGCTCGAGCCGGTAGTGCTCGCGCGCCTCCGGCACGAACACGTGAAGCACGCAATCGAGGTAGTCGAGGAGCACCCACCGCGCCTCCTGCGCGCCCTCCTGGCGCGACGGCAGAAGACCCTCGCCCTTCAGCTGCATATAGACATCGTCCGTAATCGCCTTCGCCAGCCGCTCGTTACGCGCCGTCACCAGCACCAAAAAGTCCGTGTAGCTCACGAGCTCTCGCATGTCGAGCACGACGATGTCCTCGCCCAGCTTCTCGTCGGCCATCGCGGCAACCCGTCGCGCCAGCGCCTCCGACGCCTCGGGCTCCTCCGCCCGGCTACGCGCAACGGCGGCCTCGCGCTCGCTCACGAGTACAACCCCTTCGCGGAAATGAACTCGCCGATCGCGTCCGGTACCAGGTACCGGACCGGCCGTCCGGCGCCTACACGTCGTCTCACGCGAGTCGACGAAACGCCCAGCTCGGGCATCCGCACCACGTCGTAGCGCCCGCCCAGCCGCTCGAGGGTCGCCTCCGCCTCGTCGATCTCGGTCCCCGGCCGAACCGCGACCCCAATCCTTGCCAGCTCCAGAACCCGCTCCGGGTTGCGCCACTCACGGAGCGACGCTGCAACGTCGGCACCCATCAGGAGCGTCACGTCATCGTCTGGCCTCTCCTCCTTCAACAACTCGAGCGTACGAAACGTGTAGGACGGGCCATCCCGCGCCACCTCGATGTCCACAGCTTCCAGCAGGTCGTCATCTTCGGCGGCGATCCGCACCATCTCCAGGCGCACCGAAGCCCCAGGTTCCGGGTCGATCTCACGATGCGGCGCCACGCCGACCGGAATCAGAAGCACCTTCTCGAGATCGAGTTGCGCCGCCGCCTCATGCGCCAGCACGAGGTGGCCGATGTGGGGCGGGTTGAACGCGCCCCCGAGGACGCCGATGCGCGCAGCGACAGGCCTACCCTCGGATCTGACCGTCGCCCCGAAGGACGTACTTGAACGTCGTCAGCTCGCGCACCCCGATCGGCCCGCGCGCATGCAGCTTCTGCGTTGAGTTCCCGATCTCCGCGCCCATCCCGAACTCAAACCCATCGGTGAAGCGAGTCGACGCATTCACGTAGACGCAAGCCGAATCCACGCCGGAGGTGAACGCCTCCGCCGCGTCATCCGAGGAGGTGACGATCGCGTCCGAATGGCCCGTGCCATGCCGGTTTATGTGCTCAACCGCCTCGTCGAGAGAATCCACAACGCCGACCGACAGCTTCAGGTCGTGGTACTCCTCGTCCCAGTCCGCGTCCGTCGCTTCGGCGATCTCAACGCCGCCGGATGCGGCGCGCGCGCGAGCATCGCCAACCAGCTCGACACCGTTCGCGCCCATCTCGCGCATCAACGCGGGCAGGAAGTCATCCGCAACCGCGGCGTCCACGAGCAGGGTCTCCGCCGCATTGCAGACACCCGGCCGTTGCACCTTCGCGTTCACGGCGATCCGCGCCGCCATCCCCAAATCCGCATCGCCATGCACATACACATGGCAAACGCCCGCAGCCGCGTACATGACGGGAACCGTCGCCACTTCCTTGAGCGCCGCTTTCAAGCCTCCCCCGCCGCGCGGAATCACCAGATCGACAAGTCCCTCCGCCGTCGCCAGCGTCGCGAGTTCCTCACGATCTCCGGAGAGCAATTCCACACAGCCCTCGGGCAAGCCCGACTCACCAAGCGCTTCGCGCACCAGCGCAGCCAGCGCACCGTTCGACCGTTCCGCATAACTCGACCCCCGCAGCACGATCGCGTTGCCCGACTTGAGGCAGAGCGCAGCGCAATCGATCGTCACGTTCGGGCGCGCCTCGTAGATCACGGCGACGACGCCGAGCGGAACGCGAACCTTGCGCATCTCGATGCCGCTCGAAAGCACACCGTGCTCGATCTCCTCACCAACGGGATCGGCGAGCGCAGCCACCTGCTCGACACCAACGGCCATCCCCTCAACGCGTTCGAGCGTGAGCGTGAGCCGGTCCTTCAAGGCGTCGGTCAACCGAAGGGCGCGCTCGTCTGCGAGATCGAGAGCATTCGCCTCGAGCACCTCGCCAGACCGTTCACGAAGGAGCGCCGCGAGCCGGGTAAGCACGCCATTTCGCGCCTCGGCAGAAGCCTTACCAAGCTCGAGCGAAGCTGCCTTCGCGCTCTCGAGCGCGTCAGTTGCAGTGCGTGCGGTGGTAGCCATGACTACCCAAAAGGGTAACGCCGGCCGGGCCCGCCGTTCCGGCCGGTGGCGGGGCGGCGGAGGAGGACCCCTCCTGGAGGACATGAGCCAGGACATGGATGTCCGTCGGGCGAGCGGACATGGATGTCCGCGTCCGGAAGGAGGGGCGCTCCTTCGTCGTTCCGCCACCCGCCCCCGCCTGCGCCCCAAGTGTCAGGCCAGGACGAAGAAGTCCCTGTGCACTGCCTCGTCCGCCGCATGCGGCATCAGCTCGCGTACGTCGGCCGACTTCATGCCCTTGATCCGCCCCAGCTCCCCAGCCGAGTAGTTGACGATTCCCTTGCCGACGACGGCGCCGTCTGAGACCACCTCGATCGCATCGCCCGCCTCAAAATCACCCTCCACCGCGGTCACGCCCACCGGCAGGAGGCTCGATCCCTGCTCGCGCAGAACACGCGCGGCGCCGCCGTCCACCGTCACCGTCCCCTGGCTCGGCTTGGCGTAGCGAAGCCACAGCTTGAAGCTGGGCGTCCTGCCCTCGTTAGCCGGGAACACCGTTCCCACGCGCTCCCCTGCCGCCGCCCGGCTCAGCGAGTCGGCAAGCGTCCCGTCGCAGACCACGACCTCGGTGCCCGCAGCCGTCGCCATCTCCGCGGCCGCCACCTTCGAGCGCATCCCGCCCGAGCCGAAGAGCGATGTACGGTCGCCGACGTCATACCCGGCGAGCTCGTCAAAGCTCTCCACGCGCTCCACCAGAGTCGCGTCGGGGTTGTGCCGCGGGTCAGCGGTATGAAGCCCGGCGGTGTCCGTCAGCAGCACGAGCTGGCGCGCGCCTAAAAGCAGCGCGACCTGAGCCGCCAGAAAGTCGTTGTCGCCAAAGGTGATCTCGTCCGTCGCCGTCGTGTCATTCTCGTTGATAACGGGCACCGCCCGCCACTGGAGCAACCGCCTGAGGGTCGCCCGCGCGTTCAGATAGTTCACGCGCGTTGAAACGTCGGACGAGTTGAGAAGGACCTGCGCTGCATGCACGTCGTGGCTCGCAAGCCGCGACTCGTAGGAGCGAAACAGCGAACCCTGCCCCACCGCCGACGCCGCCTGGAGCTCGTCCACCGCGCGCGGCCGAGCCTCGAAGCCCATCAGCTTCATCCCAAGCGCGATCGCGCCGGAGGTGACCATCACCACCTCTTCGCCACCGGCGTGGAGCGCGCCGACCTGCGAGCAGATGCCGTCCAGCACATCCCCGCGCACGTCTCCCGACGGATCGGCAACGATCGAAGAGCCCAGTTTCACCACCACGGTCATCGCGGCGATTGTAGGAACGGTGCGGCTTGCCTACCTCTTCAGAAGACGCACGCGCTCGCAACCGTGCACCTGGTCGCGAGGCCCGACCACCGCCACGTCCTTGCCAGGACCGCAGCGAACGACGTCTTCACCGCCTGCAAATGAGCGCATCCGGTCGTCGCCGGATCCCCCCAGAACCCGGTCGTCATCTCCCTGCCCGTTCACCCGGTCGTCTCCCCCGCCACCGCGCAGCACGTCGCGGCCGTCGCCGCCGTAGAGGCAATCGTCGCCCTTGAGCGCGCGCACATTGTCGTCACCCGCAAAGCCGAGGAAGATTTCGCTCAGAGCGGTGCCCCTCAAGAGATCGGAATCGGGCGTACCAGGCACGGCGATCTCGCATTTGCCCGGCGGCGGGGGCGGATCCGGCGGGTCGCCGCCGTAAACGACGTTCGAAGCCGCGCCGTTCAGATTTCCCCACTGGTCGAGGGCGCCGCCCGCGTTGACCAGCGCAAACTTCCCAGCACCCAGCGTGGCCTGCGTTACCCACCGATCGCCCGACTTCGTCGCCGGCACCGCAGTCCGATTCCCCGCCGCGTCGTAGATCGTCACCTCAGCCGTGTCTAAATCGCCGGCGTCCAGCCACGGCCTGAACGAGCAGGCGAAGCAGTACCACTCGAGCTTCGAAGCATCGCCAGGCGCAGCCGGATCTCGGATTGCTGTGCGCTTGAACTGGATGAACCGTGTCGGAGACTCGTATGAGTCCGGGTAGTCGACCGGCCCGATCTCCGCCTGGATCTCGGGCCCGGCGCCCTCGGTGCTGACCGCAGGGTCGGAGCCGCCCACCGCGTACGTGTGGCTCGGCCCAACGTCGAACGACAGCGTGCGATCTGGCTCGAGCCGAAGGTCCTGAGTGGTGATCCCGCTCCACGGCGCCACCTCGAAGTCGCGCGATTCGACGTGGTACGGCACGGTCTGGCCGCCCGACCTGCGCTTGCCGTCAACCACGAACCGGTACGTGCCCGCGGGCGTCGCGCGAGGGCGATCGCCCAGGTTGAAGGCAGACACGAACGCCTCGAAGTGAGCCGTCCAGCGCCACCGGTACCCACCGGTGAGGTAGCTCGGAGTGTCCTCGTCAGCCTTCGGGAACTTGAGCGTCACCGGCAACTCGCCCGACTGGTCCGCGTATGGCATCCACTCCGTGCCGTCGAGCCGTTCGACCCTCACCTCCGGGTTGTCGATGAAGTTCGAGCCGCCGTTCCAGGTGAAGAACGCCGTTTCAAATCGCTCGATGTCCTTAGGCTCCGACAGCGCCTTCGCCTCGCCACCTTCGTCCGGAATCGCGTTCTCGAACGCCGTGATCGCCGCGCCACCCGTCTCGCCGAGCGCCCGCGCCCGCGCGTCGTTCACCGCGGTGTCGAGCACGGCCTTCGCGGCCAGCAAGCCCTCCTGGATCTGATCCACGGGGAGAACCAGAGCCGGCTGGTTGAGCCGCCTCGCCATCGTCACGAGCCGGGATGCCATGTAGTCGCTCGAATGCGGCCCCCAGGCAGTCAAGGCCTTTCGGTAGTGGTCGCCGCGCTGGTACTCGCGGTACGTGGCGATGTATCCGTTGTAGTCGTTTGCCATCGCGATCGGAACGGTCAAGCCGTAGCCCATCTGCGCCGACGGCGACTGTTCGCCAGGGAAACATGCGCGGTTGCCGGGTGACAGCGGGCCCAGGCCGCAGCGGTCGTCATGCGTGTAGTTGCCCTTGATCTGCCGCGGATCGACCGGCTCGGACTCGGCCGACAGCGCGTTCTCGGCGTTGTTCCATCCGTTCGCCGGGTTCAGTACCTGCGCACGCATGCGCTGGTACTCGTGGTCGCTCACAGGAGGCAGATTCGCGCCGACATTCCGTGGATCCGGGCACGACCATGTTCCCGTGCCGCTTCCATCCGGCTGGTAGCTCCCGTCGCCGACGGGATCGCACTGGGCTCCCCAGTCGTAGCCGAGATACTCGTTGTCGGGGTTGCGGTCGGTACGCGTGACGATGTTCTGCGCCTGGTCGAACCACTGCTCGCACGAGCACGCGGTGAAGACGATGTCTCCCATCCGGAAGGCCTGAAGGTGAACGTCGATGTCCTCCTCGAGCCCGCCGTAAGCGGGCGCGCCGTAGTTCTCGGGAACCGGAATGCCAAGTGCCTCGAAGTCGTCGGTGCTCAAGCCGGGATCGATGCCGGGTAGGACGCCCGAAGGCGGGTCGGGCAGCCCGATCAGATCCGACAGATCGCTCAGCCCGGACTCGACGCCCTCGCAATCCGGGAGGCCGACCACGGGCAGCTGCGGATCACCGGAAAGTCCCTTGTCAGCCCGGCAGTTCGACACACCCGGATACGGATGGCTGAACGGACCTGGGAACCACCGGTCATCCGATTCGACCTCGAAGTCGGACGAGAAGGGCTCGTACAGGTTCGGGTCGGGCGGAGCCCCATCCTCGATGTCGCCATAGATCCCCAGCACTGCCTTGGCGAGAAGCGACGCTGCGTATTCGTCCTGCGCGTACTCGCGGTGCGTGAACTCCAGGCGCTCGTGAACCGAGTGATACGTGGAGCGCTCCGGCTCCGCCGTGCCGACGGCGCGCTGCATGAAGATCGTGACCCCGCCCGTCCCCCGGTCCACCATGCGCTCGAGCGGGCCGATGTAGTCGGCTGAGATGAGGTCGTTTCCGTTCAGGAACTCCGGGTGACCCGACCAGCTGACGATGTTCGCGATCGTCTTGGGCTGCGCGGGATCCGAGATGTCGTCGAACCGAATGACCGTCAGGTTGTGGTCGGTGTTCGAGTTCGGATAGCCCGCCGGCGTCCCGTCGTCGGCGACCTGAGGGCCGAACGAGTGGCGATGCGTCTTGTCGAATTGCCCGGTGGCCGCGCCGACCCGGGCTGGCACCAGGTTGTTGCAAGCCTCCTCGACCGCTTCGGCCATGCGCCCCGCCAGGTAGTTGTAGAAGCGCACATCGAAAACGTCCTGGAACGTCCATACGCCCGCGCTCGTCGACGAGTACATCGGCGAGGAGTGATCGTGAGTCGACACCATCGTCAGGTTCTCGCGCGTGATGCCGCAGTCGCCTCTGTCCTCGAGGAGCTGAGCAGTCCGCCTGTAGAGAAGGTCCTGCGGTATGTACTGGTCGTTTTTGACGATCGCATGACGCTCGCCGTTGGAACCCTCGACAACGATCGCCCGTGCGCTCAGGCGCGCCTGGATCCCGTACGACGCCTTCCGGCGGTACGAATCGACCGTGGGGTCGTACGTACCGTCAGCCGGGTCGACGAAGCTCCCGTCCGACGCGTACTGACCAGCGCTCGCGCCGATGTGCCAACTCGCGTCCACCGCTGCGGCTCCGGCCCTCACATCGGCATGAGCCAAGGCAGGCGCGAGCGCGGCGAAAGCCAGCGCGAACCCAAACGTCTTGCACACTCGTCCCATCCCCGAGCGGAAGATTAGACGCGCTTGGTCACGGACGCGCCGGTTGCGGAAAAATCAGCCCGGGTGGAGCTCGAACTCCTCGCTGCCGATCCGAACGTCGTCGCCAGACTCGAATCCAGCCCGCTCGAGCGCGGCGATGACACCGATCTCGCGCAGCCGGTCCTCCAGGTATGAGAGCGCCTCGAGGTTGTTCATGTCAAAGCGAGCCACGAGGAGCTCGATCCCCTGCCCGACGACCCTGAACGCCTCATCCTCGCGCACGACCTCGAATCCCTGGTCGGCAGCGGGCCGGTAGACGATGTGTTCCGCCTCGTACGCCTCGTCAGGATCCTCCGGCTTCGCGACCGGACGCTCGTGAGCAGGCACTGCGGTGAACAGCGCCTGCAGGAGCTTGTCAATGCCCTCGCCCGTCGCCGAGGACACGCCGAGAGCCTCCCCATACGCGCCGACCGACTCGGACAGCTCGCCGATCCACTCCTCGACCCCCTCGGGTGGCAGCAGGTCAACCTTCGAAAACAGGACGATTTCCGGCAGCTCGGCGAGCCCGCCCCCGTAGGCGCCCAGCTCGGCGCGCACCGTCCTGTACGCCTCCGCGGGATCAGGCGCCCCTTCGGGCGGATCCACCTCGATGACGTGGAGGAGGACGCGACACCGCTCGACGTGGGCGAGAAACTCATGGCCCATCCCCGCGCCGGACGCAGCGCCTTCGATCAAGCCGGGGATGTCGGCGAGAACCAGCTGGCGATCGTTGTCGTCGATCGTGCCGAGGGCCGGGTCGATGGTGGTGAAGGGGTAGTCGGCCACCTTCGGCCGCGCGTTCGTGAGCCGCGCGAGAAGCGACGACTTGCCGGCGTTGGGAAGCCCGATCAGGCCGGCGTCGGCGAGGAGGCGGAGCTGAAGCTCGATCCACCCCTCTTCACCCGGAAGCCCCCTTTCGGCGAACCGTGGCGCCTGACGGGTGGAGGTCGCGAAGCGCTTGTTCCCGTGCCCGCCGCCGCCACCGGCCGCGACCACGGCGCGCTGTCCGGGCTCGACGAGGTCGTACGAAGAGCCGTCAACCCCCTCCGCGGATGTCCCAGGCGGCACCAGGACCTCCAAGCTCTCGCCGCGAGCGCCATGCCGTCGCGAGCCCTCACCATGGCCGCCGCGCCCAGCCTTGTAGTGGCGGGCAATCCGAAGCGCCGCCAGATCTCGCCGCGACGGGTCACAGACGAGCACGACATCGCCGCCACGCCCACCGTCGCCACCATCGGGACCACCACGCGGAACATGGGCCTCGCGGCGAAACGAGATGACCCCGTCACCACCAGCCCCACCCTGAACCCAGACACGTGCACGATCATGAAACACCAATCAAGCATGGCAGCGAACCTCGACCTAGGGACCGACCCGGAGGGCCTCAGGCACCCCGAAGAACGACGTCTCAGCCCAACGAGTTCAGGATGCGATCGCGAAGCGCGGGATCAAGTGAGGGCTCGGCGAGGCCGCGCATGGCGGCAATCGTCGCGCGCATCTGGTCGAGGTATGCGCGGCAGTGGTCGCAGGCAGCGAGGTGCTCGTCCGTCCACCGAGCCTCGGCTTCGGACAACTGCTGTTCGAGGTAGTCGGTGACTTCCTCGACGAACTCCTGACAGGTGATTTCTCGTTTCCCGCTCATACCGACACCAATTCCGTGTCCAGGGTGTCCTCCAAAGCTTCCCTCACCTTCGAGCGTGCACGATGGAGGAGCACTCGCTGATTCGTCTCCGAGATGTCAAGTGCGTTACGCACCTCTTCTGACGAGTAACCCTGGACGTCTCGAAGCACGATCACCTCACGCTGGCGAGGCGGAAGCTTCGAGATCGCCTCGAGCAGGACGTTGCGCGCCTCCTTCGTGGCCAGTTTTCGCTGGGGGTCCTGCCACTCCGCCGGTGGACTCGCCCACGCGCCGGGCTGGTCGCCGCGGCGGCCCTGGAACCGGTCGGGGTCGACCGCCGGCTCATCCCGGCCTTCATCCGCACGGCGCCTGAGCGACGAGAACGGCAGGGTCCGCTTCTCGCGCTTGCCTTTGGTGCGGGCTGTGTTGAGCAGAATCTGGAAGATCCAGGTGCGAAGCGCCGAACGACCCTCGAACCGGTCGATCCCCTTCAGGACCCCGATCCACGTGTCCTGTACGACCTCCTCGGCGACGGCGCGGCTTGGGACGTGAGCCATCGCCAGCCGCAGCAGCGCCGGCGACAGCTCGTCGACGAGGCTCGTATATGCCTGCGGATCGCCCTTCCTGAGGGCTTCGACCAGCTCGCGGTCGGCCGGCCCGGTAATGAGCGGCTACTCCGCTTCGGCTACGGAAACGACACGGCCCTTGCGAGCCGGCTTGAACTCGACCACGCCGGCGCGGGTCGCGAAGATCGTGTGGTCTTTGCCGATCCCCGTGCCGGTGCCGGGGTGAAAGCGCGTGCCGCGCTGGCGCACGATGATCTCGCCGCCACCGACCTGCTGGCCGGCGAACACCTTGACTCCGAGCATCTTCGGGTTCGAGTCGCGACCGTTGCGAGAGGAGCCGAGCCCCTTCTTATGAGCCATCCGTCTCCTCCTTGGCGGGCGCGTCGTCCGTCTTTTCGGCCGGAGCCTTCTTGGCGGCCGGCTTGCGCGAAAGCATCTTCACGTCCTTGACCTCGAGCTTCGTCAGCGCCGAGCGGTGGCCCTTGCGCTTGCGATAACCCTTCTTGGCCTTGTATTTGAAAACCTTGATCTTCTCGCCGCGAAGGTGCTCGACAACCTCGGCCTCGACCTTGACCTTCTCGAGGTCCGAACCGCCGCCGACGAACTTGTCGTCGCCCGAGAACATCACCGGCCTGAGGGTCACCTTGGCGCCCTCATCGTCAGGCATGCGGTCGACAACCAAAACCGTGCCCTTTTCGGCGCGGTATTGCTTGCCGCCAGCTTCGATTATCGCGTAGGTCTCAGCCATCTGTCTTTGCTCCACCCGACGCACGCGAACGATTCTGACCGCCTCTGCGGCCACGTCTGCGCCGTCCGGAGGCGCCGGATTCTAGCTCACCGTCATCAGCATCCCCGGCTTCGTTGGCGTCCTCGGGACCACCATCGACCAGGGACGCCGAAGCCTGCGAGCGCGCGACCTCGTCGATCCGGACCAGACGGCGCTCGCCCACGTACCTGCCGCCGCCCGTGACGGAGACGATGTAGGAGTCGACGCGAGCGATCGCGTCGTCCGCCTCGTACATGTGCGGCTCCTCGATCGCGACAAGAACCTCGTCCCCGACCGAGAACGGCAGCGCCCTTCGCTCGATGTCCTCACGAGTTCCCTCGTCGGACACCTCGTAGGTTGCGACGGCGAGCGCCTCCCCACCCTCGAAGTGGAAATGCTTGCCCGACTCCTGCTCGATTTCGTGGAGCCCGGAGCCATCTTCGGTGAGCTTGGCGGCGACGTGCGGGTTTACGCGAATCAGGAACGCCTCGGGCTCTGGCTTTTGGGCCACGAGCTCGCGAAGCTTGCGGATCACGTCGATCGCCACCGTCTCCTCGGAGAGGATCACGCCCTCGCCCTCGCACGTCGGGCAGACCTTCGTGAGGATCTCGCGAACGCCGTCGGTGACGTTCTGACGCGTCATCTCGACGAGGCCGAGCGGCGAGATCTCGACCACGTACGTCTTGGTCTTGTCCTCGTCGAGCGCCTCGCGCATGGTCTTCAGCACCTGGTCGCGGTTTCTGGCCCGCGCCATGTCGATGAAGTCGACGACGATGATCCCGCCGATGTCGCGGAGGCGAAGCTGACGGACGACCTCGGCCGCAGCCTCGATGTTCACGCGAGTGATTGTGTCCTCGAGGCGGCCTCCCTTGCCACGCCCGGTGAAGCTGCCGGTGTTGATGTCGATGACCGTCAGCGCCTCCGCGTAGTCGATCATCAGGTAGCCGCCCGAGGGCAGGTCCACCCGGCGATTGAGCGTGGAGCGAACGGCCTCCTCGGCACCTTCGCGCTCGAAGAGCGGTTCGGAGCCGTCGTAGGTCTCGACCTTCTCGACCAGCTCAGGCGCCGTGCGCTGGAAGAAGCTGGTGACGCGCTGGTGCTGCTTCTCGTCGTCGATGATCGCCTTGTCGAATTCGGACGGCAGGACGTCACGGAGAACGCGGATGGAAAGGTCGGCCTCCTGGAAGACCAGATCGGGCGCCTTCACCTCTTTGCCGCGGCGCTCGACGACCTCGGCGAGCTTGTGGAGGTAGTCGAGGTCGCGCTCGAAGTCCTCTTTCTGAGCGCCTTGGGCCGCGGTGCGAACGATCACGCCGCCGTCACCCTTGTGGATCTTCTGAAGCAGCTTGCGCTGACGGTCGCGCTCTGAGTCCGGGAGACGCCGGCTTGCGCCGACCCCCGCGCCCTGCGGCATGTAGACGAGGTAGCGGCCCGCGATCGAGAGCTGCATCGACAGGCGGGCGCCCTTCGTCTTCAGGGGGTCCTTGACCACCTGGACGAGAACCTCCTGCTTCGGCTTGATCAGTTCGTCGATGCGCCGGCCCTTGCCGTGGCCCCGGCGCGGAACCTTCTCCCCACCGGGGAGCACGATCTCATCGACGTGCAGAAAGCCGTTTCGCTCCAGGCCGATGTCGACGAATGCCGCCTCCATGCCTGGAAGGACGTTGTCGATTACGCCCTTGTAGATGTTGCCAACGATTGACCGGGAGCCGCGGCGCTCGACATAGAGCTCGGCAACGCGTGACTTCGCGTCGTTCTTTGCTTCGAAAACCGCAACGCGCGTTTCGCCGGCGTCGACTGATACGAGAATCTTTTTCTTCAACTAGCTCACCTCAGGAGCTGGGTACCCCGGCTCCTGGAGGCGAGCTGCGACTGAACGTAGATGCTCTGGAGAAGTCCGAGCGCCAAGAACGTGACGATCACGGACGAACCTCCTGAACTCATGAGCGGCAACGGGATACCCGTGATTGGGGCGATCCCGATGTTCATGCCCACGTTGACGAAGACCTGGAACAAAAGAGCGACGGCTATCGAGCCGGCGATGATGGTTCCGTAACGATTCTTCGAGAGCGTCATGATGCGCAGCGCCCGCCAGATGAGCAGGGCGTAAAGGGACAGGATGAACGCGGCGCCGATAAACCCGTAGCGCTCGCCCACGACCGCAAAAATGAAGTCGGTGTGGCGCTCGGGCAAGAAGCCGTCCCGCGTTTGCGTCGCCTCGTCGCCGCGGCCGGTCTTGCCGCCGGCACCCACGGAGATAAGGGACTGATTGATCTGGTAGCTGGAGTCCGCCGCGTCCTCACTAGGTGAGAGAAACGACGTCAGGCGATCCTGCTGATAAGGCTGCAGAATCGGCTTGTCGGCCGCAGGGGCCACCACCAGCACGAGTGTGACCACCGCAGCTGCGACCCCGCCGATTGCGGCGAGGTGATGCCACGGCGTCCCCGCGATGAACAGCACCGCGAGAACCACGACCCCATAGACCAAAGATGATCCGAGGTCGGGCTGAAGGAATACGAGAGCTGCCGGGATCGTGCCCAGCAAAAGGATCCGGCCCGTGCGCCTCCATGCGGAGTCGCGGTGCGTTCGGTCGATCGCGACCGCCGCAAGGACCAGGATCAGAAGCACTTTTCCCAGCTCTGACGGCTGGAACGTGAAGAACGGCAGCTCGATCCAGCGGCGTGAGCCGCGGGTTGCCTCGGCAAATACGAAGACGAGGCAGATGGAAAAGACCATGAACGAGTAGATCCCCACGCGTAGCTCACGGAAGCGCGAGTAATCAATGCGCGCCACGGCAAGCATGAGCGCAATGCCCACGACCGCGTAGATGGACTGTCGGATGACGTAGAAGTAAGGCTGACCGGCAACGTCATCCACCGTCGCCTGACCCAAGGTATAGATCGAAAACAGGATCAGTCCGACCGCCCCTGCGAACAGGGTGAAATCGAGTCTCAGTACCCCTGCCCTCTCGAGCAGGCTCTCGCGCGGCTCGGCGTAGGGCCGAGGCCGGGGTTGAACTCGCGGCCTTGGTCCGCTTACTACAGCCATTACTCAGCAGGAACGGTAGCTGTTGTGCCCGTCGGAGCAGCCGCCGCCTCGTCGATTTGACGCTGAGATACCGAGAGATACTTCCGCGCGTACTCGTTGAGCAGCACTCGGGCTCTTGGGGCGGCGGACTCCGCACCGAACCCGCCCTTCTCGATCGTGAAGACGATGGCGACCTTTGGATCCCTCGCGGGAGCCAGCGCTGCGTACCACGCCTGGTCGTAGGGCTGCCCGTCGATGAATGTCTCCGCGGTACCCGTTTTGCCTGCAACCTCGACCGGAGAATTCCCGAAGACCTGATACGAGGTTCCGCCTGGCTCCATCGCCGCCGACACGAGCCCATCCATGATCGCGTTTCGCCATGTGGGATCGAGATCGACCTCGCGCTGCGGAGGCGGAGCGATCTCCTGCACCACCTGCCCGTCGGGATCCTCGGCCTTGAGTCCGACGTGCGGAGTGACGACCGTACCGCCGTTGCCAAGGGTTGCGTACGCGACGGCAAGCTGCAATGGATCGGCCAGCAGGTCTCCCTGGCCGACGGCCAGGTTGACGTTGTCGCCGATTGTCCAGGGCCGGTCGGTGTCTCCGTTCTTATAGAGCTCGTCGCGCCACTCCGGGGTCGGTACGCGCCCGGCAGCTTCTCCAGGCAGGTCGATCCCAGTGGTGCCGCCGAACCCGAGCGACTTCGCCCAGTCCTGCAGGTATTCCTTGCCGGTATCGTCGATCTGCTCCTCGAGGCGCGCGCCGAGGATGAAGAAGAAGATGTCCGAAGAAACCTTGAGGGCGTCGCGGAGGTTGATTGGCCCGTTCACCGCCTCCTGGGCGTTCTGATACTCCTGATCGCCCAGCTGATAGTGACCCGTGTCGTTGATGATCTCCGACAGCGTCAGATCCCCGGCATCGAGCGCCGCGAGCGCCGTCACCGGCTTGAACGTCGATCCGGTCGGATACCCAGCGGCGATCGCACGGTTGAACGCAGGCGCGCCCGTGCCGAGTGTGTTGTCGGGGTCGAAGATCGAGTTGAAGTCCGCGTCCGAGAGCTCCGGCTTCGCCAGGAGCGAAGGGTCGAAGTCAGGCGCGGAGCCCATCGCGAGAACCTCGCCGGAGTCGACATCCAGAGCGACGAACGCCCCGCTCACACCCGCCATCTGCTCCTCGCCGACGCGTTGAAGATCGGTGTCGATCGATAGGTAGAGATCGTTTCCCTGGGCTGGGTCGCGGACGCTGGTTGGACGGCTCGTCGGCGTCCCCGACGCATCGACCTGAACCTTGGTGGCTCCGTTCACGCCGCGCACGACGTTGTCGTACGAGAGCTCGACTCCGTCCTGCCCGATCTCGTCGCCCGGCTCGAGCTCCGTGTAGTCGGGCTCGTCGAGCTGTTCGGCGGAGATCTCCTTCACGTAGCCGACGATGTGGGAGGCGAGTGCGCCTTGCGGGTACTGGCGCACGTAGACGCGGTCGACCGAGACCCCCTCGAACTTGGCCTGGTTCTCCCGGATGTAGAGGACGACGTCAGTCGGCACGTCGCGCTGGAGGGTCACCGGGTTCGATGGCAGCAGCTTCGTCTGCTCGCGGATTTCGTTCTGGATCTTGTCGACGTCCATGCCCGTCACCTCGGAAACGCGCTTGAGAACCTCGCCGCGCTCGCCGTTGCCGGAGGGCAGCTCTTCGGTGCGGACTTGCAGCGCGAGGGCCGTGCGGTTGCCCACGAGGACCTTGCCGTCGCGGTCGAGGATCTCGCCGCGCGGGGCCTGAACGGTGAACTCGCGAATCCGGTTGCCCTGTGCCTGCGCGAGGTAGCGGTCACCCGAGAGCACCTGGAGGTACCAGAGGCGAAACAGGATGACGCCGAAGATGACCAGGGCAACGCCGCCCAGAATCGCCGCACGCCGCTGAAGCGACTCGGGCTCCGAGCGCTGCTTGTTCCAACTGCCGTCGCCGAAGCTCATACGACGCTCCTCGTGCCCGACGAGCGCCGCACCCGCGGACGGTTGGATCGATCGCGACGGCCGGGCTTTCTCCGCCGCAGGATCGGGCGACGCGGCTCATTCTCTTCGAGCACGAGGGCGGGGCGAAGCGCGATCCGTACCAGCGGATAGATCGGAAACGCCAGGAGGTAGGCAAGTAGCGCCTTGACGATCACCTCGCCCACCAAGGAGCTGCTGACCGGGATGTCGACGCCGAGCGTCAGCTGAAGAAGCGTGAAACCGATCGTCGCCAGGAGGGCGAGCGCGCCGGTGACCAGAGCAGGCGCGGTCGAGTTCTCGATCTCGAAGCTCTCGCGATAGCGGCCCGCCAGGTATCCCACCGAGAGGAGGACGAGTGACGACGCACCGAGGGTTTCGAGCGACGAGACATCGAGCAGGAGGCCGGCCGCGAAACCGACGACAGCGCCGATCACCGCTCCGCCGAGGAGCCCGATGGCAGCGATGACGACGGGGACGACGTCGGGTGCGGTGCCGAAGATTGTGATGTACGAGAACAGGGCCCCCTGAAGCAGGATCGTGCCAAGCACGATCGCTCCGATGCGGGCGCCGATCCAGCGGGTGATGATCACTTGTCGATCCCCGGTCGCTCGGGGCCGCCGGTGAGCACTTCGACGTATTGCAGGTCCTGCATGTCGACGAAGGGGTGCACCTTCACCTGCTGAAAGTCGGCGTCGCCCGTCGCGGCCTCGGTGACTGAGCCGACGGGAACGCCTCGCGGATACGCCGAGGACAGGGTTCCGTCGGACCAGCCCGCGGTGACGAGGAACTGGTCCGCCTCGACCTCGTCGTCGTTGGAGAAGAACTCGAGCGTCAGCTCGTCCGGCTCGCCGGCGGTCGCGGAGACGATGCCTTGCGGGCCGTTCGGCTCGGCGACTACCACGGAGACACCGTTTCGCGGATCCGTGATCAGCTGCACCTGCGAGCTGGTCGACGTTACATCGGTGACGCGCCCGACGAGGCCATCGGCGGCGACCACCGCGTCGTCGACCTCGACGCCGTCAGAAGAGCCGACGTTGACGCCCACAGTCGCGTTGACGAGGCTGGGGGTGCGCGTGACGACCCGCGCCGTCACCGGCTTGAAGCCGTAACCGGCGAGCTCGTCCTGGTCAAGGCCCAGCATGCCGCGGAGCTCCTGGTTCTCGGAGTTCGCCAGCTTCGCGTCGGCGAGCTGCGAGCGGGCATCGGCCAGCTCCGCCTTCAGGGTGTCGTTCTCGCCGCGAGCATCCCAGGTCTCGTCGAACCAGCTGATCGTGTCACGCACGGGCTTGAGCGCCTCGTTGGCAACGGCCTCGAGCGGCGAGAGCACCGTCGCTCCCGCGCGCTGAACCACATGAAGAGGACCCGACTCGGCCTCGGAGAAGTGGGCGGAGAGCAGCACCAGCGAACCCACGATGAGGCCGACCAGCACGGCGCGCCGGCGGCGTACCTGCTTGCGATACATGTGCGGTCAGACCGCCTTCGGATGTGACGTCGAAAGCATGAAAACGAATGAGGGGCGGACCTAAGGTTGGCGATGCTCAGGAAGCGGCGGAATCGCGATCCCGTGCGCCGCAACAGCTTTTGCCCCGTGGTCGGGATGCCGCTCCAGATGCGGGCTCCGCGTACCGTCCGCGAGGGCGAGTGTAGCGCCTGATTCAGAAGCCGCAAGCCGAACTTGAGGCTGGTCCGAAAGCCTAAGGCTAAACGTTCGCCTTAGGGTTTTCGCCCGTACCCGGTCGCAGCGCGGGATCGAGGTCCAAGAGCATCCTGATAGGCAGTCCGACCACGTTTGAGAAATCTCCCTCGACCTTGTCGATCAGGATCGACCCGAGGCCCTGGATGGCGTAGCCGCCGGCCCTCCCCCGCCACTCCTCGGAGTCCAGATAGGTCGAAATGGTGGCGTCGTCCAGGTCGCGGAAGGTCACGAGCGATCGCGCGACTCCGGAGCGCTCCTTGAGCGGCGCACCGGGAATGTTGGCGGCCTTCGGGCCGATCAGACAGACCCCGCTCAGCACCTCATGCTCCCGGCCCGAGAGGAGCCGGAGACGTCCCTCCGCCGCGGCACGGTCGGCGGGCTGCCCGAGCATCGTCCCGTCGACGAAGACATCGGTGTCAACGCCGACGACCACGACGCCGTCCTCGGTCACGAGCGCATCCAGCCCCGCGAGCGCTTTGAGGCGCGCGTTCTCGAGGACGAGGCCCTCTGGATCAAGGCCCTGGGTGAGCTCATCGACCTCGGGCTCAACGACCTCGAACTCGATCCCGAGCCATTTGAGGATTTCTTTGCGACGAGGCGAACTGGAAGCGAGAATCAGGCGACTCAACGCGAATCCATACTAGGCCATCTCGGGGTGAACCTCAGGGAAGCTCCCTGACGACCTGCGCGCATTTCCTGGCTAAAGTTCGCACGGCGATGAGCCTCTTGCTGACCGTGATCGGAAGTTCGATCCCAACCTTCGGGAAGTCTCCGCTTGCGCTGCTGCGCCGCGGCTACAAGGCGTTCGACGCCGCCGACTACGACCGCGTGCTCTCATACCTCTCCGAGGACATCGTCTACGAGAAGCCCGTGGGTGCTCCGGAAGCCGGAACGCTCGTGGGTAAGCAGGCGGTCAGGGGATGGTACGACCAATTCGCTGAAATCTTCGACGAGGTAAGGATCGACGCGAACCGGTTCGAAGAGGTGGGAGCCTGGATCGTGGCCGAGGTCCACATTCGGGGGCGGGGACGCCTCAGCAGTCTCCCGATCGACATGACCTTTGCACAGGCCTGGCGTTTCGACGGCGCCAAGTTCGACCGGGTGAAGGAGCACACAAGCTTTGAGAAGCTGGTTCGCTTCTGCGGCCAGGATTCCTGATCCGGGCCTCTAAAGCTCCGGGAACCAGATGCCGATCTCCCGCTCGGCCGACTCGTCCGAGTCGGAGCCGTGGACCATGTTGAAGGTGACCTCGAGCGCGAAGTCTCCGCGGATCGAACCGGGAGCGGCCTCGACGGGATTGGTGGCGCCGATCAGCTGACGAGCGGCGGCCACCGCCTCTTGGCCCTCGAGAACCGCGGCGACCAGCGGGCCGCCGGTGATGAACTCGACCAATTCGCCGAAGAAGGGCTTTTCGGTGTGCTCGGCATAGTGCTCGTTTGCGGTCGCCTCGTCGGCCTGGAGGAGCTTGAGCGCCTTGATGCGAAGGCCTTTGCGCTCGAAGCGGGCGAGGACCTCTCCGGTGAGGGCACGCTCGAAAGCGTCGGGTTTGACGAGGATCAGAGTTCGGGACATGCGGGCGACTCGCTTTCTACCTTGAGATTTGAAACACCGGCTCGCGGCCGGATGAGACTGAGAGGTCTAGTTGTCGCTGGGCTCGGCGCGTCTGCGCGCGGGCGCCTGGCTGGAGCGACGGCCTGACGACGAGCGCGGTTCGGACGAGCGCTCGGCAGGCGGCCGGTCAGACGACGTGCTGTTGCCGTCGGGTCTCGGCTTGGGACGGGTTTCCGAAGAAGAAGAAGAAGAAGAAGAAGAAGAAGAAGAAGAGCGCGAAACCGGGCGCTTGGCCCGAGTTGGACGTGACGGAGCGCGCTTGGAGCTGCTCGTGCGGCGAGACGACGAGGTCGCGGGCGGCTCGGAGCGCCTCGTGGGCGTCTCGCAGTAGGGACACAGGCTCCAGCGAGGATCGACGGGCTTGCCGCATGACTCGCAGGGATCCTTGATGCGCGCGCGGCAGTTCGGGCAGCGCAGGTAGGTGCGCTCGACCGGGTGCTCGCAATTGGGGCAGGAGTTCTCCTCGAGCTGGCGCACCCGCAGCTCGGAGGCGCGGATCTCGAGCTCGCGCTCACGTCGATCCTCAAGGAACTCCGGCGGGCGAAGGATCGAATAGACCATCACGCCCAGGAAGGGGAAGAGCGACGCCACCGTGGCACAGCCGATGAGGACGGGGTCTTCCAGGCGCCGCCGCGCATCGAGGTATGTGTAGGCGATCAGGGCGATGTAGACCACCACTAAGAACAAGATCAGGAGGTTCAGCGCCAGATTGACGCCGTCGTTGTCGATGCCGAAGATCGCGAGGGGCATGGTCATGGGAAGTTGGGCAGTCTACTTCGTGTTGCGAAGGCATAAGCCTCTACGGGAACGGCTGCACGAGAGGTCCCGGACGATTCAACTCAGAGAAACAGGCGTCCGAACAGATAGCCGAGGGCGAAGAACACGAGGATCACCACAGCCACAACGGCGGCGACCAGACCCATCATCTGAAGGAGCTCTGAGCGTGCCTCTCGGTCCATCTGTATCCCAGAAGGTAGTGCGACCCGGCAATGAGTGCCACGCCGGTGCGCTCCCGAGCCAGCGTGAGCGCCAGCCCGATCGCTCTGGCAGGGTCGAGATTGGCCGTCGCCGACACCCCGAGTCCGTCGCAGATCCGCGCGAGCTCAGATGCCGGGACGGAGCTCGTCCCCGGCCTGCCGGCCCCCTCGAGGCGCTCGGGCGGAATCTCGGTGCAGACCGCCGCCGAGAGCGCCGGCGCCAGCGCCGAGACGATGCCATGGGCGTCCTTGTCGCCGAGAATCGCGAGGCACGCCACCACGGGCCTTCCGCCGAGTTCCGTTTTTAGCGCCTCGGCCAGCGCCGCCGCGCCGTCCGGGTTGTGGGCGGCGTCGAGGACAACCGGGGGGTCGCTGCCCTCGCGCTGAAAGCGACCGGGCAGGTCTAGCCCGGCAAGGGCGCGACCCACAACCCCGTCGTCGAGCAGCCCGCTGAGCGCCTCCGCGGCGGCGATCGCGACTCCCAGGTTCCGGCGCAGATACGGCCCGCGTCCCGCAAGGGCCTCCGGCCCCGGCACCGCCTCGACCACCTGGCACCCACGCTCCGCTGCAACTGAGCGCGCCTGGGCGGCCACCGCGTTCGAGAGGCGCCCCAGCACCAGGGTCGAATCCGGCCGGAGCACGGCGAGCTTCTCGGCCGCGATCGCGGCCTCGGTCTCCCCCAGCCAGGCCGTGTGATCGAGCCCGATGGACGTGAGCACGGTGACGCTCGAGTCCAGAACGTTCGTGGCGTCGAGGCGCCCGCCGAGGCCCGCTTCGATAACGCCCACGTCGACGTTGGAGTCGGCAAGCGCCACGAACGCCGCGGCGGTTGACGCTTCGAACTGGGTCACGCGCTCGCCGTCTTCGAACCCTCCCTCGACTGCGTTCGTGGCTCTCGCGACCTTCTCCACCGCGTGATCGAAGGCCTTCGGGGACGACCTCTCGGCGCCCCGATGCGCACGCGCTCAGCCCACCGCTCGGCGTGGGGCGAGAGGTAGGAACCCGGCGCGCCGCCCAGCCGCCTCGACGAGAGCCTCCGTCATCACCGTTACGGACGACTTGCCGTTCGTGCCCACCACGTGGACCGTCTCGTACTGGCCCGCTGCGGTTCGCCGAGCTCAGCGAGAAGTGCCTTCGATCCGCTCGAGCCCGAACCTCCACCCGATCGGGTCGAGGCCGGCCAGCCACTCCTCAGCCTTCAGAGCTCAGTTCACAGCTCGGCTCGGTGGCCCTCGAGCTTCTTCCTCTCGGCGTCGACCACCTCGGCAGGCGCCTTGGCAACGAATCCCTCGTTCGCCAGCTTGCGTTCGCCGCGCTCGATCTCGGAGCGAAGCTCGGCCGCTCTTGCCTCGATCCGCTCGGCGACCTGCGCCGAGTCCACCTCATCGGAGACCGATCAACTCGACGCTCCCCACGCCCGCCATTGCCTCGCCATCAGCACCGTTCAGCTCGATTCGGGCAAGCCTTGCCACCAGCGCGTGCGGGGCATCGGCTCCCGGCGGCTACCCGCGCGGGCAGAACGCTTGCCACCGGCACGCCCGCAAGGTCGCGCCAGCGCCTGATCTTCCGGGTCAGCTCGATCGCGCCCTCGATCTCGCGCTCCGCGCTTTCGTCCATCGCGATCGATCCCGTCTCGGGGTACGCGCTACCGATCAGCGGCGAGCGTTCGCCTCCGCGGAAGATGGCTCCAGACCTCTTCGGTTACGAAGGGCAGCACCGGATGAGCGAGAGCGAGGAAGTGCTCGAGGACCCAAAGAAGGTGGCCTGACACCTCGGGCTCTGACTCGTAGAGGCGGGGTTTGACGATCTCGAGGTACCAGTCGCAAAATTCGGACCAGAAGAACCGGTAAAGCTCAGAGACCGCACCCGAGAAATCGAAGGAGTCGAACCGCTCCGACACCTCCTGGGTCGTCCGCTCGAGCCGCGAGGTGATCCAACGGTCCTCCACTTCCTTGGCGGAGGGCGCGGCGACGGCATCGCCCGAGTTCATGAGAACGAGGCGCGAGGCGTTCCAGAGCTTGTTGGTGAGGTCGCGGCCCTGCTGGATCTTGGCGTCGGAGTAACGGACGTCCTGGGACGAGGACATGAGCAGGAGGCCGAACCGCACGGCGTCGGCACCATGCTTGTCGATCGCCTCGAGGGGTCGATTCCCGTCCCGAGGCTCTTCGACATTCGCCGGCCATCCGGCGCTTGGATCACCGAGTGGATGTTCACATCGGAAAACGGGATCTCGCCCGTGAACTCCAGCCCCATCATCACCATCCGGGCGACCCACAAAAAGATGATGTCCCGGGCCGTGGAGAGCACGTCGGTGGGGTACCAGGCGCGCATCTCGGGCGTTTCGTCCGGCCAGCCAAGCGTCGCGAACGGCCAGAGCGCCGAGGAGAACCACGTGTCGAGCACGTCCTCGTCGCGGCGGAGCTCTCCATCGCAGGTGCCGCAGCGCTCAGGAGCCTCGGTTGCGACGTAGGTCTCTTCGCATGCGTCGCAGTACCAGACGGGAAGCTGGTGACCCCACCAGAGTTGGCGCGAGACGCACCACGGGCGGATGTTCTCGAGCCAGTCGAGATAGACCTTCGTCCACGGCTTTGAGGGGTGGAAGCGGACGCGCCCGTCGCGAACGACCTCAATTGCCGGCTTGGCGAGTTCGGTCATGTCGCAGAACCACTGGAGTGAGATCAGCGGCTCGACCCGGCGGCCCGAGCGGGTTGAGTGCGGAACCTCGTGCGAGTAGGACTCTTCGCCGGAGAGCAGACCCTCGCTCCCGAAGCGCAGCGACGACTGCCCTGCGCGCCTCTTCGGCGTCCATGCCGGCGAAGGGCTGGCCTGCGGCCTCGGACATGCGCCCGTCCTCGCCGATCACCGAGATCTGTTCGAGCCAGTGGCGACGGCCGATCTCGAAGTCGTTGGGGTCGTGGCCCGGAGTGATCTTCAGAGCCCCCGTGCCGAACTCGGGATTCGACGTGTTCGTCGGCGATCACTCGGCAGCCTGCGCCCGACCAGCGGCAGCACGACCTCCGAGCCCACCAGGCCGGGTAGCGCTCGTCGATCCGGGTGCTACCGCGACCGCCGTGTCGGCGAGCATCGTCTCCGGGCGCACCGTCGCGACGGTGATCGACCCCGAGCCGTCGGCGAGCGGGTAGTCGATCGAGTAAAGCGTGTCGGTCAGCTCTTCGCTGCTCGACCTCGAGGTCTGAGATCGCAGAGCCGAGGCCCGGATCCCAGTTGACCATGTAGTTGTCGCGATAGATGTGCCCGCGGCGAGAGCAGCTCGACGAACACCTGCGTGAACGGCCTTCGCGTACGCGTCGTCCATAGTGAAGCGCTCGTTCTCGATAGTCCGCCGAAGCGCCCAGGCGCTTGAACTGCTCGATGATCTGCGAGCCGTGGCGCTCGCGCCAGTCCCAGACGCTCTCGACGAACGCCTTGCGGCCGATATCGCGGCGTGACGTGCCCTCGCCCACCAGCTCCTTCTCAACCTGCGCCTGAGTGGCGATCCCGGCATGGTCGGTGCCCATGATCCAGCGCGTGGGCGCCCGCGCATGCGGTTGAGGCGGATCAGGGTGTCCTGGATCGAACCGTTCAGAGCGTGGCCCATGTGCAGGCACACCCGTGACGTTCGGTGGCGGCACGGCGATCGAGAAATTCTCCTCCGCTTCTCCAACTCGGCTCAGGGTGAACAAGCCGCCCTCTTCCCACTCTCGAAGATGCGGCGCTCGACCTCCGCAGGGTCGTAACGAGTCGTGCTTTCCAGCGTTTTCTTGACCACCTTCGTCCACCGTCAGCCGATGTTAGTCTCGGGCTCACCGCGCTAGCGTTCCGCGGATGACAGAGCTCGGGCGTACCGCGATTGGCACCTGGTCGGGCGGGCGCTACATGCGCTTTGGCGAGGCGCTGTCCGACGACCGGCTCGAAGCGTTGTTCCGCCCCGGCGGAGGTATCGACACCATCATCACCGCGGATGTCTACGGCGAGGGCGAGGCCGACAGGGCGGCGGGCCGCGCCGTAGCGGGCCTCGACCGCGATTCGTACCGGATCGCCGGGGCGGTCGGCCACGACTTCCACGACGGTGAGCGCCAGGGCGCGAAAGGCTTTCCGCGCTTCACCGATCCAGGGCTTCGCGACGCGTCCGGCTACAGCGACTACCTGCGCCGTGCAACCGAGGCCAGCCTTGCCGACATCGGCATCGACCGCTTCGACGTGCTCCTCCTTCACAACCCCGACCGCATCGGCTACGAGTCGCCGGAGGTATGGCAGGGCATGGCGGCGCTCCGCGACGCCGGGCTGACTGACGCGATCGGCGTAGCGCCAGGCCCCGCAAATGGCTTCACGCTCGACCTGATCGCCTGTCTTGAGCGGTTCGGCGCCCTGATCGACTGGGCGATGGTGATCCTCAACCCGCTCGAGCCGTGGCCGGGAGTGTTGGTGCTCGATGCCGCGGAGGCGGCGAACGTTTCGGTTATCACCCGGGTCGTCGACTACGGAGGCCTCTTCTGGGGGGACCTCGGGCCGTCCACCCCGCTCCACGACCACGATCACAGGCGTTTTCGCCCCGAAGGCTGGATCGAGCGCGGCCTCGCACGGATCGCCGAGATGCGCCCGATCGCCGAGGACGCCGGTTTGACTCCGATTCAGCTCGCGTGTCAGTGGAACCTCGCGCACCCTGCCGTCGCCTGTGTCGCACCGACGCTGATTCAGGAGGCGGGCACTGATGCGCTGCCAATCGAGAACAAGCGCACCGAGCTCGGTGCGTTGCCGACCGGACAGCACCTCGAGCCGGAACAGGTTGCGGAGATTCGCGGCATCGGCGACAACGCGGGATCGATGAAGCTCAAGGGAGCAAGCCCCGAGCACGAAGGGCCTGAGCAGCCCGACCGGTGGGAGCTGACGGATGACCTCGCAGCCGCCGGCGCTCGTCATGGCATCGACCCCGGCCGAGACCTGGCGTTCGCCGGCGGCCAGGGGTAGTCTTCTGCCATGAGGCTTTTCGGAGTCCTGTGCGCCGTTTCACTCCTGCTCGGCGATGACCCGCCCGGGAACCCAGCACTGGACGGCCGCGAAGGCGCTCAAGACCTGACCTGAGTCAGCGGAGGCCTTAGGCAGACTCTTCGCCCAGCTCCTCCACCGAGTCGTCCTCGTCGGCGACTGCCTCGGTGACAAGCGTGGGGCGACGGCCCTCGGCAATCGTCTCCTTGGTGACGACGCACTTGCGGACGTCGCGGCGCGAGGGCAGCTCGAACTGAACATCCTGAAGCGTTTCTTCGAGGATCGAGCGCAGGCCACGTGCGCCGGTTTCGCGCTCGAGCGCTCTGTCCGCGATCGCGGAAAGGGACTCCTCGGCGAAGACCAACTCGATGTCGTCGAACTCGAAGAAGCGCTGGAACTGCTTCGTGAGTGCGTTCTTCGGCTCGGTCAGGATCGTGATGAGGTCTGAGCGGCTGAGCTGGTGGATCGCCGCCATCACCGGCAGACGGCCGATGAACTCGGGAATCAGCCCGTACTCGATCAGGTCCTCGGGGAGAACCTTGTCGAACATGTCGCCTAGATCGTTCTTCTCGCGCGCCGAGTCGATCTTGGCGCCGAAGCCAACGCCACGGTTACCGACTCGTTTCTCGATCACCTTGTCGAGCTGCGCGAACGAGCCGCCGCAGATGAAGAGGATGTTCGTGGTGTCGATCGTCAGGAACTCCTGGTGCGGATGCTTGCGCCCGCCCTGCGGGGGCACTGAAGCGGTCGTTCCCTCCAGGATCTTCAGGAGCGCCTGCTGGACGCCCTCGCCGGAGACATCCCGCGTGATCGACGGGTTGTCGGCCTTTCGGGCGATCTTGTCGATCTCGTCGATGTAGATGATTCCGGTTTCGGCCTTCTTGACGTCGAAGTCCGCAGCCTGGATGAGCTTCAAGAGGATGTTCTCGACGTCCTCGCCGACGTATCCGGCCTCTGTCAGCGCCGTGGCGTCGGCGATCGCAAACGGGACGTTGAGGATGCGCGCGAGCGTCTGGGCGAGAAGCGTCTTGCCGCAGCCGGTCGGGCCCAGGAGCATGATGTTCGACTTCTGAAGCTCGATGTCGCCGTCGCCCGCCTGCTTGATCTGGACGCGCTTGTAGTGGTTGTAGACAGCGACGGCGAGCGCCCGCTTGGCGTTCTCCTGGCCGACCACGTACTCGTCGAGCACCTCGTTGATCTCGGCCGGCTTCGGCAGGTTCTCCAGCTCGAACGTGGGCGGCGCCGTCAGCTCCTCGTCGATGATCTCGTTACAGAGATCGATGCACTCGTCGCAGATGTAAACGCCAGGCCCGGCGATTAGCTTCTTGACCTGGCGCTGCGACTTCCCGCAGAAAGAGCAGAGGAGCTGTTCGTTTGAGTCAGTCGGGCGTGCCATCGGGTGTCACTTACTCGCCTGGAGTGGCCGTCCCTTCCCCCGGTCGCCTACGTGCATGTCGCCGCCGCTGCCGCCCGGTGATCGCTTGATCCGAAGAGTAGCGCCGCTCCGATGGCCTGAGAGACGGGTTAGATGTCCAGGTGAACGTGAGGATGGCAAGGGGCATCACGCCTGCAATCACGCTGCTCGCCCTGGCGACAGCGGGCATCGCCCTGGGCGAAGGTCCGCACAAGGCCCAGCCCTACAAGGCGTCGTTTGAGCAGGGCGGGACGATCTCGTTCCAGCGGCACGGAGGCAGGGCTCCCACGGTGGACGAAATCATGATCAAGGACATCTCGGTCAAGTGCGACCCGGGCTCGGGTTACCTCGATTTCGAGATCTACGGCGACACGCCGGTTCTTGACGACCGGAGCTTCGCGGTGCGCTCGAGGGACCGCACCGGCGGCAAGGCGAAGGTGAGCGGCCGGTTCAACCGGAGATACACGTGGGCGAAGGGGGCCGCCCGCGTGTACGGCAAGTTTCAGTCAGGCAATACGACCGCCGCATGCGACTCCGGAAAGCAGAAGTTCACAGCGCGGTGAGTCGATACGCTGCCCCGGCTCGTCGAGCGGGGTTCAAAAGTATCCAAGGAGACAGAATGAAGCGCATCATCACACTGGCAACTGCACTGGCCGTTGTCGCGATTCCGGCCAGCGCAAGCGCAGGCGGAACTTCCGACGCGGCAGGCAGGGCGCTCGCTCGCGGCGGTCAGGATCTTTCGATCACGTTCGTGATCAAGACGCTTGGCGGTAAACCGGTCGAAATCGACAAATTCAAGTTCTCGAACCTGACCGCTACCTGCGACGGCTCTCAAATGGTCGACGTCGATGGCAAGATCGGCTCGATGAAGGTGAACGACAAAGGCAAGTTCGACGGCAAGGTCGCGAAGGGCGGCGGCAAGGTTCTGGTCGAAGGTGACTCGAATTCGAAGGGCACCAGGGTCGAAGGAACCATTCGGGCCAAGGGGACGCTTGGCGGCCTGAACGGTTGCGACAGCGGCAAGGTCAACTGGAAGCCAGCTGACCTACGAGTAGCGGTCCCAGCTGTCTGAGATAGGGCTTCGGGTCGACGGTCCGGCCCGAAGCCCTGATCTCGATATGGAGGTGGCAAGGCGTCCCGGAGGCGTTGCCGGTGAGACCCGACCTCGCCAAGCACCTCTCCGGTCTTCACGTGGTCGCCATTCCCGGCCGGGCGCCGGCTTGCGCATGTGTGCGTAGAAGTAATTGATCGGCGACCACCGGGAATTGACCTCGATGAAGTTGCCGAAGAGCTGCGGGTCGTAGCCCCGGCGGACGACCTTGCCGGCCCGCACTGCCTGAAGCGGGGTGCCACAGGGCGCCGTTACGTCGAAGCCCCGGTGTGTCCGGCCGTCCACCCGGTCGGCGCCCCGAACTCACCGATCGCGCCGCGGGTCCCGTGGGGGCCATCGACCGGGAACTTGTAGTCGTGGAGGCGAAACGTCGCTCGCTGAGAGTCGCTCCGGCCGGGTGACGAGATCCGGAACGCATAACGTCCGTCGGTGCCGATCGCCACCCTGGTCGTGAGCCCCGTTCCACGACGCGCTTGTACAGGCTCCCCGGCTTCGCCTTTCAGCGGTCCAGCGCGCGAAGCTCTTCGTCCGGGAGTGTTGACCACGCGAACGACACCGTCCGCGCGCGCCCGAGCTGTGGAACGCGTAGCGCAGCGTTGCCGGAAGGTGCGCCGGCGAAGAAGCGTGCTCGGTTCGTCACCGAAGCCCGGATGACCTCGAAGCCGCCGCCGCTCGCCATGGCGTCTGCCGGGACGAGTGCAATGCGCCGCGGCCAGCCGCGAGCGAGAAGATGAAGCGCTTCGTGTTGCTAGCGCTGCTCGAGCACACGGTCGACGATGGAGTACTCCACCGCTTCCTCGGCGCTCATGAAATAGTCGCGCTCGGTGTCCTTGGACACCCGCTCGAGGTCCTGGCCTGTGTGGTGGGCGATGATCTTGTCGAGTCGCTCACGCACGTCGATGATCTCGCTTGGCGTGGATCTCGATATCCGTCGCCTGGCCCTGGAATCCGCCGGAGACCTGATGGATCAGGATCTTCGAGTTGGGCAGCGCCATCCGCTTGCCTTCGGTACCTCCGGCAAGAAGCAGAGCGCCCATCGACATCGCGACGCCGACGCAGATCGTCTGCACGTCCGGCTTGATGAACTGCATCGTGTCGTAGATCGCGAGACCCGCGTACACCGACCCGCCGGGCGAGTTGATGTACATCGAGATGTCCTTGTCGGGATCCTCGGACTCGAGGTGGATCATCTGTGCGACGACGAGGTTCGCGATGTCGTCGTTGATCGGCGTGCCGAGGAAGATGATCCGCTCGTTCAGAAGGCGCGAGTAGATGTCGAAGGCGCGCTCGCCTCGCGACGTCTGCTCTACGACCATTGGGACCAGGGGGCTCATCTGAAGGCCAGTCTAACTACGGACCCGGAGTCCAAAGCTTGCTGGGCTCCTCCTGGGCGGCGGGCTCGCCGGTCTCGGCTGCCGCCTCCGCCTCGCCCTCGGAACCCGGAGTCCAGATCGCGTCTCGGGCCTCGGCCTGTTCGAGCGGAATCGGCTTGGCGGACTCGGCGATCAGCTCGGCAGCCTTTCGCAGGCGCACCTCCTCGCGAAGTAGGGCGTCCCGCCCGCCCTCCTTGAGGCTTCCAAGATCTTCGCGGGCTCCTCCTTGCCCTCGCCCGGGCCAAGCGCCTCGATCAGCTCCTCATCCGTGGGCTCGATGTCCTCGGCCTCGGCAACCGCGGCCAGGGTGGCTTCGCGACGCAGGGTGAGTTCGGCCGACTCCTCTCCCTCGTCGATCAGCGTCGTGGCGGTCCTTGCCCTGCATCTGCGCGTACATCTGCGGGTCGATGCCGCGGGCCTGGAGGGTGCGCTCGAATCGCTCCCACAGCTCGTGGGCGCGGGCGTGGACGAGATCGTGCGGAAGATCGACTGTCGAGTTGGCGGATGCGGCCTCGACCGCGGCGTCGCGGAACTCAGCCTCGGCACGCCGCTCGAGGATCTCCGCCAGGCGACTGCCGATCTCTGTCGCGGAGCTCTTCGAGGGTGTCGAACTCCGAAGCGGATTGGGCGAAGTCGTCGTCGAGATCGGGCAGTTCCTTCTCGCGGACCTCGTTCACCTTGATGTGGAAGACGGCGGCCTTGCCGGCGAGATCCTCGGCGCCGTAGTCCTCGGGGAAGGTGACGTCGAGGTCCTTCCTCGTCGCCGGCGATCATGCCGACCAGGCCGTGTCTCGAATTCGGGCAGGAGGCCCTGCGCGCCGAGCTCCACGGTCATGTCGGTTCCGGTGCCGCCCTCGAAGGCCTCTCCGTCGACCGTTGCCCTCGTAGTCGATGACGACAACGTCGCCGTCGGCGGCGGGCGCTCGACCGGGTTCAGGCTGCCGAAGCCCTCGCGCAGGCGCTCGAGCTCCTCGTCGATCCGCTCGTCCGGCACTTCGGCTTCGGGCTTTGCCGACCTCGAGGCCCTTGTAGTCGCCGAGCTCGGCCTTGGGCCGCACGCCGATCTCGATCGAGAAGGCGAGCTCCTCGCCCTCTTCGGGAAGCTTTTCGACGTCGAGCTTGGGGTCGCCGACGGTGGGGACGCCCGACTCGACGATCGCCTGCTCGTACCACTCTGGCAGCGAGTCGCGTATCGCCTGTTCGACCACGGCCTCGCGGCCGATCCGCTGGATCACGAGCTGCGGCGGGACCTTGCCCTTTCGAAAGCCGGGAATCTTCATCTCGCCGGCAAGCTGCTTCGCGGCGCGGTCCATGCGCTTCTCGATCTGGTCGGCCGCTACCTCGACCTCGAGGCGAACGCGCGATTCGGGCAGCTCGGTGAGCTCGGTCTTCATGCGAACGAGCTTATTCGGCGTCCCGCAGCAAGCCGGCGCGACGCAGCGCCCAGCCTCCAAGCGCTGCTCCGAGGTCCCCGAAGAAAGCCAAAACCCTCCCGACGGGGCCGGTCAGGATCCACGCGGCGAAGCGGCCGAGAGGAGTCAATTGCCCGCGGCGTAGTCGAGGAGCGACTTGTCGATCAGCCACTCAACCGGCGCCTCGTCGTCCGTATAGACCGTGTCGCTGGCGAACCGCGGCTCCATGAGCGACGCGTCGAGCGCAGCGAGGTTCGTGAGTTCGGTCGGCTTATCCGAGGCGCCCTTGCGCATCTCGACGGGGTCCAGGGGTGTATCGCTCGCCACCAGCATCGTGTTCGTGTCCTCGATCGGCACCCGCATGACGTGTGGGAAGACGGAAGCCATCGTGCCGCCAAGGACCTTTTCGAGGTCGTCGCTTCCCTCGGGATGGCCGGCGTTCACCACCAGGACGCCACCGGGCCGCATGCGGTCGTGGGCGAGCTGGAAGAACTCCTTGGTTGCAAGGTAGAACGGCAGATATGGCTGGCGGTAGGCATCGACGAACAGCGCGTCGTACCCGCCATCGGACTGCCTGAGCCAGGGCCGCGCGTCGTCACTGTAGATCGTGAGGTCGGGATTCGAGCCCATGTCGAAGTAGTCGTAGCCCACCTGCGTGAGCTCGGAGTCGATCTCGACGCCATCGACCTCAACCCCGTGCCAGTAGTGGCCGTAACCGCGCGCGGTCGATCCCGCCGCATTGCCGAGAATGGCCACGCGGTTCAGGTCGGCCCGTCCAATGCCGGCGAGCGGCAGCACCAGGAACGCATCCCACTCGCCGCCCGTGAGGAACGAGTCGGGCTTGTAGAGCGAGTGGGTTGCGACGCCTTCGTTCAACTCGAGGCGGTGGTCGCCATCGTCCTCCTCGATCACACGGATGTACTGGTGCTCTGATTCGGACTCGAAGATCACCTCGCCGTCGCCTGACGACTTGATCGTGCCGACCGGGATCGCGAGCGAGCCCGCAATCAGCAGGGGCGACAAGGAAATAGCGGCGGCTGAGCCCCAGGCAGGCGACCAGGGCCAGCATCACCCCGAACGCGATGAACGTGCGCTGGGTTCCCGCGAACGGGATCAGCGCGAGCGCCGAGACCATCGTGCCCAGCAGGGACCCGACAGTTGAGATCGCATAGAGGCGTCCTGCGACCTCGCCCGCGCTCTCGACGTCGTCGACGCTGAGCCGGATCGCCCAAGGAGAGACCGTCCCGAGCACCGCGAGCGGGATCGCAACCAGCACGAGGACCGCGAAGAGGGATCCGACGAAGGCGCCCGCCTTGATTTCGTCCAGGGCGTCGATCGAGACCGCGAAGAACGGGTGGGCTACGAACGGAATGACCGTGACCAGCACAGCCCCGGCCAGCACCGTGAGGCTGAGTCGCCTGACATCCGGGAAGCGGTCGCCGAGCTTGCCGCCGTACCAGTAGCCGAACGACAGCGCGACCAGGACGACGCCGATCGTGTTCGCCCAGACGATCGTTGACGCGCCGAAGAACGGAGCGAGAAGCCGCGCGGCGGCGATCTCGGCGCCAAGGGTCGAAATCCCGACGGTGAACACCGTCAGGTACAGCAATCTGTTGCGGCTCACGAGTTCTTCAGCCGCTTCTCGAGGGTCTGGCCGTGGCCGGCCGTCACTGCGCGGTTGGCTCGCTCGGGCGTGAGCGGAACGCCTCGCTCAGCCGCAAGGTCGAGCAGCCGCTGCTGCTCTGTGTCTCGCGCAGCCCACCGGAAGAGCGCCCACGCGAGGACACCGAAGGTGACGAGGGTTCCCTCGGTCATCATGATCACGCCGGCCGTTCCCTGGTCGGTGAGCGGCGTGATGTTCCAATAGTCCTCACCCGGCGGTAGGCGTCGTAGAGCACCGACCCCGACCACATCATGATGTTGCCGAGGCCTGCGCCAGCCAATCTGGCGACGACCGTGTAGCCGACCTGGGCGCCGCCCCCGAACCACTTCGGGACGGGTAGGGGGCCTACCACCGGCATCCACATCAGGATCCCGAATCCGACGAAGCATGTGTGCTGGAGCGCGTGAAGGGGTTCGCTGGACAGCGTTTCGTTGTAGAGCGCGGGGATGTGCCAGAAGTAGAGGTTCGCGATCCACAGGGGGAGGGCGATCATCGGTAGCGCCAGGACCTGAAGCCGGTCGAAGAGCTTGATCGCCAGGATCGGCTGGAGTATCGATCGCGTGAGCCCCAGCACGATCAGAAGCGCCGCGATGTCGCCGATGACCAGGTGCTGGATCATGTGAGCGAGGACGAGCTCTCCTCCGATGTGCGCAAGCGGAGAGAGGAACGCGGCGAGGATCAGAAGCAGGCCCGCGAAGTACGAGACGATCCGCCAGATCGGGACGGGCCGTCCGTCCTGCGCGAGGTTGGATGCGCGAATTCCGTAGGCAGCCGCAAACGCGGTGACGCCCGCGACCTGAAGCGGCTCGAAGACGCCCGATCCGACGTGAGCGAGCAGGGCCATGGGCACCTGAGCCTACCGCCGGGTCAGAGCCAGCTGATGCGCTTGAAGAACCGGTAGAGCAGGAACACCGCGACGACCATGAGGACGAGCGCGGTCGGGTAGCCCCAGGTCGCGGCAAGTTCGGGCATGTGCTCGAAGTTCATCCCCCAGATCGAGGCGAAAAACGTCGGCACCGCAATGATCGCCGCCCAGGCAGAGATCGAGCGGACGACCTCGTTCTGCTGAACGCCGAGCAGCGCGAGGTTCGCCTCGAGGATCGAAGTAAGAAGCTCGCGCTGCCCGGCCACCTGCTCGTCGACCCGCCGCGCGTGGTCGTGGACGTCGCGGAAGTAACGCCGAAGCTCGTCGGTGATCCCCCGTGGCGCGCCGTACTCGAGGCTTTCCAGAGGCGTCAGGAGCGGACGTACCGCACGGTGGAACTCGATCACCTCGCGCTTGAGGAAGTAGATGCGCTGCGTCGAGTCGGAGCGCTGACCGAAGATCTCCTCCTCTACCTCCTCGATGTCGTTGTCGATTCCCGCGACGACGGGCGCGTAGTCGTCCACGACCTTGTCGATGATCGCCCACACGACGGCGCCCGGCCCGGACTCGAGAAGGTTGCCGTGGTCCTCAAGGCGATGGCGGGCCGGCGCGAGCTCCGATGCCTCCCCATGGCGGACCGCGATCACGTAATCCGGGCCGACGAAAAGGTGGATCTCCCCGAACTCGACCTCCTCCTTGGCATCGTCGTAGCGCGCGGTCCTCAAGACGATGAAGAGCGAGTCGCCGTAGTCCTCGAGCTTCGGGCGCTGGTGCGCGTTCATCGCGTCCTCCAGGGCCAGCTCGTGGAGGTTGAAAGCCTTGCCGACGCGATCCAGCTCGTCGGTGTTCGGTTCTTTGAGGCCCACCCAGACGAAGTCGTCGGCGCGGTCGCCCGAGCAGCGCTTGGCTGCTTCTTCCACCTCGATCGGTCCCTCGTGCTGGCGGACACCTCCCTGGTAGTGCGCACAGTCGACGATCATGCGGTGCTCGCGCGCTCCGCCTCGAACGCGTCGAGCTCGGCGCGAAGCTGAGCCAGGAGGTCGAGGCCGGGGTGCACACGTTCGATCATCTCGGCGTCGCCACGCCACAGGCCGAGCCGCACGTCGAGCGGGGCGTTGAAGCGCCGGGCCGCGCCCTCGCCGATCGACGAGTAGAGCGATCGCATGTCACGAAGATTGGCGACCTTGTCGGCGGCATAGATGAGGACCGCGCGATCTCCGGCCTCCTCCACCTCGTCGCGATGGGTTGTCTTGCGCGCGCTCGTACGGGCTCGACTTCCTTGTCCTCGCTCATCGCATCGACGAGACCGCGGACCCCCGCTCCGAACGCGTCGTCGATCTCCTCGAGGGTCGTGTCCGTGTCCTCGACCACGTCGTGGAGGAACGCGGCGGCGATCAGCTCCTCGTCCTCGTAGCCCGCCTCGGTTAAAAGGCGAGCCAGCTCGACCGGGTGGTTTATGTAGGGCGAGCCGTCGCCCTTGCGCTGCTGCCCGTCATGGGCGGCAGCTGCGAACTCGTACGCCTCGCGAGGCAAGGCCCGGGCCGGCGAGGAACTCTGGCTTTGTTCCCTCCACCGGCCCGGTCCGCCTCGAGCGGGTCGCCTAGAACGAGACCTGGACGGGCTCGCGCTCGGCAGCGTTCGTGATCTCGAAGAACTGGCGAGCGGTGAAGCCGCCCGAGTTCGCGACGATCGAGTTCGGGAACACCTGGATCTTGGTGTTGTAGGCCTGCACATTCGAGTTGTAGATCCGGCGCGATGCCTGGATCTCGTCCTCCAGCTCGGACAGGTTCCGGCTGAGCTGCTGGAAGTTCTCGGTCGCGCGAAGCTCCGGGTACTGCTCGGCGACGGCTCGCAGGTCGGTGAGCGCCGCGTTGAGCAGCCCTTCCGCCTGGCTCGCCTGGGCCGGGCCCTGAGCCTGCATCGCCTGTGCACGTGCTTGCGTGACCTTTTCGAACGTCTCACGCTCGTGGGTCGCGTAGCCCTTGACGGTCTCGACCAGATTCGGCACGAGATCGTGACGGCGCTTGAGCTGGACGTCGATCCCGGACCACGATTCGTCGACGCGGTTCCGCGAACCGATCATCGAGTTGCGGATCAGAACGAAAATCAGGCCTAGTACGAGGACCAGACCGATGATGATCAGGACTACTGCCATTCCCCTAAGTCTCCTTCATTGTTGAAAGCGGAGCGATTATCCATCAGTTGCCGGTCGGGAGGAAGCCGAGTCGCTCGAGAGCCGACTCAACCAGCCCCGTAGCCAGCTCTTCCGGCTCGGTTGCATCGAGGCGTCCGAGCTCGTAAGCGAGTGCGACGGCGTCGTTCCGAGAGGCTGCGGACTCGATGATCCGAGCGTAATCGGAGGCGAGCGTCACGTCGTCGGCGGACCGGCGAAGGCCTGCGAGCTCCGAGCTCGAGGCCGTTTGAGGGCCGGCTCCAAAGCCTGGGGCGGGCACTGCGGCCCCGAGCTCGAGGCCTGGCACGGGAGCCGGCGTGACCGACCGGGGCGGCTGGCCGCTCGGCGTGAACGTCGAGGGGAGGACACCCTGCTGGCGCAGGCGCTCGATCTGAAGGTAGATCGCATTGCGCGACACGCCGAGGTCGGTGGCGATTCGCTTCACAGGAATGCCCTGCTCGAGCCGTTCGAGGATCTCGTGCTGGCGCTTGGTGAGATTTTCGTCGATCATGCTTGACAGCCTAGTTGACAGTCAAGTTGTCTGCCAAGCTAAAGCCTGCGCCCGGTGCCTGGCACCGCAGGTTCGGTCTAGAGGGCGCCCTCCAGGCTCAGCAGCCACTTCTTCAGCTCCGGGCCGCCGCCGTAGTTGCCTGGGTCTCCCCCGCCTGCCCGGACGATCCGGTGGCACGGAACGACGATCGGCAGCGGATTTGCGCCCAGCGCCGTTCCCGCGGCACGGTGCGCTCGCTCGCTGCCAGCGGCGCGCGCAACCTGGCCGTAGGTCATGACCTCGCCGTACCCAAGCCGGGCTGTGGCGTCGAGCACTTTGCGAAAGAACCCACCGGGAACAAGGCTCCAGTCGAGGACGAAGTCGAAGCTTCGACGCCTGCCGGTGAAGTACTCCTCCAGCTCGCGCCGCGCACTATCGAGCTTGACGGGCGCCTCGACAACTCGCGGCGAGATCTGCTCGGCGAGGCGAGCGACGAAATCGTCGAGCGAGCGGTTCGGTAGCCCGACCGAGACGATCCCGCGCTCCGTAGCCGCGACCGAGGTGGTTCCCACCGGCGTATCGACAGTGGCGTAAACGACCTTGGCGTCGCCGCTCGCCGCAACGGCCTCGGCGAAGCGCTGCGCGAGCTCAATCGAATCGTCGCCGGTTGCGGCTCCCTGGCGCAGGAGCTTCTCGATGCGCTTGCGGCCATTCATCACAAAGCCTCCTCTGACAGGCGCTCGCGCAGCTTTTTCAGGCCCTCGTGCACGCTCCGGCGCGCCGCTTCCTCGCTCGTGTCCATCGCATTTGCGATCTCGCGATAACGCAGGTCGGCCGCAAACCGGAGCGCCACGGCTTCGCGCTGGCGGCGGGGGAGCGATGCGACCTCTGCCCACAGGCCGGGATCTGGCTGCCGCCGCGGCGGCGCCGGCATGTCGGGGAGGTCATCTCCCCTGGGGGTGGCTCGACGGCCGACGGACCGGTGATGGTCGATCGCCTTGTTGCGAGCGATGGTCATGACCCACGCCCGCGGATTGCCCCCCTCGAGCGTTTCGTAGTTCCGCATTGCTGCCATGAAGGTCTCCTGAAAGCAGTCGTCCGCGTCCACCGGCCCAACCAGCGCTCGCAGAAACCCGAGCACCGCGGAACGGTGCTCGTCGAGAAACGCCTGAAACGGCTGCCGGGGCGACACGCGTTGCATCTTCCACTGTGTAGACGCGTAGCGCGGCGGAAACGTGAGGTAGGGCTGCACGACCGTCGCGCCTCGTGGGAAACTCCCGCGAATGGACGATGGCTCCACACTAAGCCTCTGGTCGAAGGACTCGTGCCTCTCGATCGCGTCGAAGGGCTCGCTGCTCTCGATCGGGTCCGTGGGTTCCGTGCTTTCCGTTGGCTCGATCGGCTCGGCAGCGTCGGGCCTCTCCGTGGCCTCGGCGGCGTCGTTCGGCTCGGCGATGTCCGCGGCATCATTCGGCTCCGTCATGGCGGCGGGAATGCGCGGCGCGGTGGTCGACGAAGAGCACGATTGGGCTGGTCCGCTCGCCGTCGCGATCTTGGTGGCCGCCGGTGCGGTGATCGTCATCGCGTCCCGGTGAGCGGCACGATCTCGGTCGAGCCGCGACCATGAGCTGATGCGCAATGCGGTCGAGCGCCGTTGTGTCGAGTGGCTCCGGACCGTTTGCCCTCACCGCTCAGGGGCATCCGCCCTCGAAGCGGGTAGCGAACGAAAGGAGCGGGAATGGCTAAAGAGTTAGAGGGCAAGAAGATTGCGATCATCGCGGCAGACGGGGTCGAGCAGGTGGAATTGGAAGATCCCCGGCAGGCCGTTGAGGACGCTGGCGCCGAGACGGAATTGATTTCGCTGAAAGAAGGCGAGATCCAGGCGATGAACGGGGATATCGATAAGGGCGACACGTTCGAGGTCGACAGGGTGATTGGCGATGTGTCGGTGGACGACTACGACGGTCTGATCCTTCCCGGCGGAGTCGCCAACCCCGACAACCTCCGCGTCGACGATGACGTCATCAGGTTCCTTCAGGACTTCTTTGCCGCCGGTAAGCCGGTTGGAGCTATCTGCCACGCCCCGTGGACGCTGGTCGAGGCCGATCTCGTGAGAGGCCGGACGCTTACCTCCTTCCCGTCGATCCGCACGGACATCCGAAACGCGGGCGGCGAGGTTGTGGACGAAGAGGTCGTGACGGACCGGGGGTTGGTTACGAGCCGCAATCCGGATGACCTGCCGGCGTTCTGCGCGAAGATCGTCGAAGAGTTCGCCGAGGGCGAGCACGAGGTGGCCGACGCAGGAGCGACGGCTTCAGCCTGAACGTCAGGCCGGCCTGACGGCAGAGCCCAGGATCGTCGGGCGGACGCTTGGTACGGCGCGCGGTTGCTCGCCATGTTCCAGCCGCTCGATTTCCAGCGGCGAGTGTTTGATCAATTCACCGGTGCGGCGGTTTGGATGGCAACCCGCCGCGAGGTAACGGTGCGGCACCTCGATCAGGTCCTGGAAGCGGCCGAGCATGGTCCCCTCGCCGGCATGGACGTGCTCGATGAAGAGGTAGCGACCGCCAGGCTTGAGGACTCGGGCCATCTCTGCCAGCGCCCTACCGGGGTCTGGAATCGAGCAGAGGATGAAGCCACCGACCACGGTGTCGAATGACGCGTCCTCGAACGGCAGCGCTTCAGCGTCGGCATCCGCCAGTTCCCAGGAGCCGACTGGTGGAGCATCGACCTGCAGGCGCTCGCGCAGGTGCTCGCGCATGTGGGGGCTGGGTTCGCTGAGGATGAGCTCGGTCACGCTCGCCGGATAGTGCGGGAGGTTGAAGCCGCTGCCCGCACCGATCTCGAGCGTTCGGCCCGTCGCCTGAGAGAGGAGCTCGCGGCGCGTTTCTGCCTGCCCCGCACGCTCGGCGACGCCGACGAGCTTTGGGTAGTACCAGGCGAAAAAACGTTCGTTCAGACCCAGGGGATCTCTCACGCCTCAACAGTATCCGCACTGGGGCTTTTCGTGCGATACATGGCGGCGTCGGCCTTGGCAATGAGCTCGTCGGCGGAGTCCGAGCCGTCCCAGCATGCAATTCCGGTCGAACACGACTGCTCGTCGGGGACCGCATCGCGTAGCCGCTCTGCGATGCGTCGCGAGACGTCGGGCGCGCAATCCGGAAGGACCGCCAGGAACTCGTCGCCACCCATCCTGGTGATCACGTCACCCGTGCGAAGCACCGAGCCCCACGCGCTCGCTGCCGACTTCAAGAGGCGATCGCCGGCCGCGTGCCCGTTCTCGTCGTTGAACGCCTTGAACCCGTTCAAATCGAGTGCGACGACGCAGAGCGGTGCCCCCGTTCGCTCAGCGCCCATGAGCTCGGCGCGAAGGCGGCGCTCGAGCTGGCGGCGGTTGGCGACGCCCGTCAGGGGGTCATGGTTGGCGATGTGCTCGAGCTCGAGCTGGAGCTCCTTCCTCGTCTCGATCTCGCGCTGGAGACCGGCTTCCGCGGTACGCCTGCCTTCGACCAGCCATGCGATTGCGGAGCCGGCGGCGCTCAATGCGAATCCGGTGAGAAAAAAGCGGGTGATGTTCGAAAAGCCGCTCGAGTCGACGTCGAGCACGAGCAGAGTTACTCCGTAGGCGGTCATCAGCCATGCGATCTGAAGCCCGAGGCCGCGCTTCGATGTCGTGCACGCAGCAACCAGCACCACCCAGATGAACATCATCGAATAGATGCCCGAGGAGACGCCCGAGAAGTAGATGGTGAGCGAGACGAGCACGCTGGCGCAGGCGAGCGCGGTGTGAATCATCCACAGGCGGATCGAGGCGGAGAACTGGATCAGGCCCACGCCACCCAGGGCTGCGATCGCGGAGATCGCATAAAGGGGCGCCTCCTGCGTCTCGCCTGGGTGCGGCAGCATCAGCGAAACGAGAACGAGGAAGGCGCCGCAGTAATAGAGGCCACCGGAGACCCTCGCCATCAGGGCGAGGTCGGCTCGGGCCCGGTCGAGCACGGGCCTGATCGTTCCGGTCGGCGTGGGCATCACTTCTCTTTCGGCTAAAAGGCCCTCGCGATTTAGCCCTGTGCGCAAACGTGGTATGGCTACACTTGAATCCCGATCCGATTTCAAGTATTTAGCGCGAAGGAGACTTCAATGGCCCTCACGATTGGCGACACCGCTCCGGACTTCGAGGCCGAGACGACCGAAGGCCCGATCAGCTTCCACGATTGGATCGGCGACAGCTGGGCGGTCCTTTTCTCGCACCCCCGCAACTTCACCCCGGTCTGCACCACTGAGCTCGGCTACATGGCCTCAATCAAGCCGGAGTTCGACAAGCGGAACACCAAGATCATCGGGGTCTCCGTCGACCCGCTCGAGAACCACGAAAAGTGGGCTGAGGACATCGCCGAGACGCAGGGCACCGCGCCCAACTACCCCCTGATCGCGGACACGGACTACGCCGTAGCGAAGGCGTACGGGATGCTGCCGCCTGAGACCGAGGGTGACCCGACCGAGCGCACGCCGGCGCAAAACGCAACGCTCCGTAACGTTTTCGTTGTCGGCCCCGACAAGAAGATCAAGCTGGTCCTCATCTATCCGATGACCACGGGCCGCAACTTCGACGAAGTGCTGCGCGTCCTGGATTCGCTCCAGCTGACAGCCGAAAAGCAGGTGGCTACGCCCGCGCAATGGCAGCCGGGTGACGACGTGATCATCGCCGGATCGGTCTCTGACGAGGACGCGAAAGAGCGCTACCCGGACGGCTGGGAGTCGCCCCGCCCGTACATCCGCATCGTTCCGCAGCCGTAGCTCGCACCGCACCGTGGAGGGGCCGGCGACCCGTGCGACCTAGGCGACGAGTCGCAACAGCCGACCTCTCCGCAGGTTCGACACACCCGTAGATGCACCCATCGCCCACCTGCGGCCAGGCACTCATCGCACCCCGCGACTGGACTCGGGCTTGGGAACTGTCATCTGGTCGCGGAGGGTGCAGGCGACCATGTGTCGAGTGGGTATGGACGCCGGTTCAGCGGACCACGCTGAACCAAAGGCCTGACGGCTGCTTGGACTCCGCGCCCGCCAGGGGCTCGAGTTCAACCCTCGCGCCACCGGGTCGATCGAAGAGCCGGGTGCCGTCGCCGAGCAGAACCGGCGCGATGAAGACGAGGACCTCGTCGAGCACGCCGCGCTCGATGCATTGCCGGGCGATATCCGCGCCGAGGACGTTCACGTACTTTTTGCCGGCCGCCTCCCTGGCCGTCGCGACTGCTTCGCCGAGCTCGTGGCAGATCGTGATGTCGTCGCTCGGCGACTCCATCTCGAGGTCGTGGGTGAGAACGATCTGCGGCCCGGACCACATGCCGCCGAACGCGCCCTCCTTGTCAGTACCCGCGTTCGGGTCGTCGCCGCCATAGGTGGTCCTGCCGATCAGCAGGGAGCCGATCTCCGCCATCACACCTGGGACGTCGGCTTTTGACTCGGAAAGGTGCTCGGCGAGCCACGACATGTCGCCTGCAGGACCGGCGATGAAGCCATCGAGGGACATGGTGGCGCTGTAGAGGAGCTTGCTCATGTGGCCTTCAGCGCTCAGCCGAGATCACCCGCCTTGCCATTCGATGGCTGACGTCCGGCGAGCGCGTCCCCAGTTCAACGCCGAGTGCATCGGAGGCGGCCGTACGGGACGACGGCGCTGAGGGTGAGCGATAGACCCTGAACCCACGACCGCCCGGACCACAACGGTCCGGATGAACATCCCTCCGGCACCCCTTGTGCACATGAGGCCACAGGAGGGGGCCGGCGACGAGCCTTTTCCCAGGGGCGCTGTGGCGCGTCAGCGCCGCACCGTGGCATTGAACTGGTACTCGTTGACACCTGAGAAGGTTGGCTTCCGAGCGTCTGGAAACTCCACAGCAGGGTCGAACGTGAGGGTTTTCGCCTGTGCGTTGAATATGCCCTGAACAACTTCACCTTTTAGGCCGACATAGTCACCCTCGCGGATTGCAATGTCCGCCGGGAACTCGTACTCGCCCGCCCCGGGCGTTGACCCGATCGATGAGACGCCGACGTTCTTGAACTTGCCGTTGCTCAGTTTCCGCATCACGACGAGTTGGTACTGGTAGACACCGGGGGAGGCGACGCGCCACTTCCGGATCTCGCCTGAGAACGGCGCGCGAACCTCAGCCCCGGGCAGGCGCTTCTGCACGTACACGCACGACTGGGCGCCGCACCCAAGACCGAAGTCCCCCGCCGCCGCATCGATGTTGGAACTGCCGAGCGTCGCCCCCGCCCATGCGGGTGCCGGCAACAAACCAACGGCTCCCAGCGCCAGCAGGCAGAGATATCCGCAGCGCCTAGCAGCAACCACCATCGAGGCGATCCTAGTAACCCTGTCAATGCCATGTCTTTGACACCGGCTGGCAGGAGGCCACAGGGTTTCAGCGAGGGTGAGCGATGGGACTTGAACCCACGACCGCCTGGACCACAACCAGGAGCTCTACCAACTGAGCTACGCCCACCGAGTGCTCTCAATGTAGCGCTCCCGGGGCGGTTCAGCGGTACACGCGCATGCGAAGATCCAGGCCTCTCACTGCTGGGCGAGGTCGTCGCCTGGGTCGCGACGAGGTCCACGGAAAGTCAAACGCCCCCGGCAAGACTCGAACTTGCGACATCCGGCTTAGAAGGCCGGCGCTCTATCCAGCTGAGCTACGGGGGCCCGGCACAGAGTAGCCCGTGTGATCGGACCGCCTCTTCGCCGCCGGCTTTGCGCTCGGCGCGCTCCTCCGCGGCGCTCGGCTTTGCGCTTCGGTCGATCGGCGTCAGAGTATCCTCTCGACGGGCGCTCGGGCTGCTCCGAGGGTCAGGCGCGTCATCGGGTCTCCAGTGGCGGCCGCCGGGCGCTCTCGCAGTGTCTGCACGGGTTCCTGCTGGATCCTTGGCGCCTGGCTCTTCAGCGCCTCTGCGGCGGCCTTTGCCTTGTCGGCGAGGCTGCCCTTCCCCTTTGCGATCTCCGCTGATCTCATCCGCGTCCTCTTCACCGCCTCGGTCCCGCCGCGTTTGTCGACCAGATCTTTGCCTGCGGCCCAGCTTCTTGAAGTCCACCATTTCGGCTCCTCTCGCTCAGGGGTTCGCTTTCGACACTACCCGGTGTCGCAATCGGGACTGAAAGGTCACGTCCTTCCCCGCCCGCTGAACTCAACATCGAGTCCGCCGACTGCCCCGACGTCTCGACGGATGACGTTGGAAAGACATTTGATTGCACCGCGACCACGACGGACGGCGAGGAGTTGACCGTTCCCGGCGAGGTCACCGCCGACTCTGAGGCGACCTTCGACTTCAGCGGTCTCGGCGGCGCGTCCGGCGCCACGAGGGACAGCGGTAGCCAGTAAGCCGCGCCGTCACGTTTCGAAAAAGCATGGATCAACCGAGTCCAGGAGTCGTGGTTAGACTCGGCCGCCTAACGGGGTGTAGCGAAGCTTGGTTATCGCGCGGCCTTTGGGTGGCCGAGACCCCTGGTTCGAATCCGGGCACCCCGACCTCCGAGGTTCGAAGATCATCACTCGTCTGGTTGAACCTGAGGGTCGCGGCGCATTAACGGCAGCACGAACCACATGCCGAAAAAGAGGGCGAGCCCGGCCACGGCACAGGCGATCGTGACTGCCGCGACCGTAGATGAAGTCGGCGATCAGAAGCCACAGAACCGACGATCGACATCGCGACGAAAACCAGGCCGCCGATCATCAGCCCGTTCGAGGTCTGAGCATCTGCTCCTTGTCCTCGCGCGCGGAAGTTGATGCGGTGATAGGCCGACGGCGCGACCAAGAGCGCCGATGCGATCGCCGTGGGCACAGGACCGTGAAGTACAGTCGCCTTCAAGAGGTTCGTGACGTCTCGAATCCCTGCGCGAACGGCACCGCCAAGAGAAACGCGAAGAGCACCTGCACCCCTACCAGGGCAACGCGAAGCTCGTTGATGAGCTCGATCAGCTCGCGATTACCCGTTCAGAGCGCGACTCGTCGTCGTCTTCGTCCTGCGACGTCCCTGTCGCGGATTCCTGATCCTCGGCCATGGCCGCGACTCTACCCGCGCGCAGTCCGTGTCAAGCATGCGACTCGCTCAGCCTGAAATCGGGTAAGGCACCGTCATGCCCGAAGTAATCGTTGGACCCATTCTCCGCTACGCGGACGAGACACAAGCAACCGTCTGGGTCGAGACGGACGAAGCCTGCGAGGTCGACGTGCTCGGCTTCACCGAGCCGACCTTCTGCGTCGAGGGCCACCATTTCGCGCTCGTCTGCATCCACGATCTCGAGCCCGGCTCGGAGAACGCATACGAGGTGAAGCTCGACGGCGAAGTCGCCTGGCCCGAGCCCTGACTCCGACCTCCCACCTCCATGCATCAGCACCATCTCCGAGGACACCGAACTGCGCGTCTCGTTCGGCTCCTGCCGGATGGCCGTCCCGAACGAGACCCCCGCACACGCACTCGAAGGACGACCACGAGACGGACGCGAAGTGGACGCGCTCCACGTCCTGGCCAAGAGCTGTCCGGGACCCAAGAGCCGCTGGCCCAACCTCCTGCTCCTTCTCGGCGACCAGGTCTACGTAGACGAGGGCTCGCCCGAGACGCGCGAGTTCATCCGCTCCCGTCGCGACACCTCCGAAGGAGCCGGGCGAAGAGGTCCTCGACTTCGAGGAGTACACGCACCTCTACCGCGAGTCTTGGACCGAGCCCCTCGATGCGCTGGCTCTTCTCGACGATGCCGACAGCGATGGTGATCGACGACCACGACATGTCCGACGACTGGAACATCTCCCGCACCTGGGCCGAGGAGATGGAGCGGAAAGACTGGTGGCAGAAGCGCCTCATCGCCGGCTTTTCCACCTACTGGCTCTACCAGCACATGGGGAACCTCTCGCCGTCAGAGCTCTCCGAGGACCGGACGTGGAACGAGGTGCGCGAGAACCGCGAAGACGCGACCGAGGTCCTCATGGACTACGCGAACCGGGCTCACAACAATCGCGACGGCATCAGCTGGAGCTTCTATCGCGACCTCTGCCGTACACGTGTGATCGTCATGGACAACCGCGGCGGCCGCGTCCTCGAGAAGGACCGCCGCTCGATCTTCGACGACGAGGAGCGCGATTGGGTCTGGGACAAGGCCAAGGGGATTTTGACCACCTCCTCATCGGCGCTCCGGACCCATTCCTCCTCACGCGACTCGTTCCATTGGCTCGAAGCCTGGAACGAGAAGGTCGTCGAGGGCGAGGCGTGGGGCTCGCTCGGCGTCGAAGCTCGGCGAGAAGATGCGCCGCGCCGTCGACTTCGACCACTGGTCGGCGTTCGGCTACTCATTCGACAAGATGACCGAGTTCCTCCGCCGCGCGGGCAAGGGCGAATGGGGCGAGCCGCCCGCCTCCATCGTCGTCTGCTCGGGCGACGTTCACCACGCCTATCTCGCCGAGGTTGCCTTTCGCAAGTCGGACGGCGTCGAGAGCGCCGTCTACCAAGCGGTCTGCTCACCGTTCCGCAACCCTCTGGATGCCAACGAGCGGCGTGTCATCCGCCTCGCAACCACCAAACCCGTCCAAGCCCTCACCCGGGCCTGGCCAAGTCGGCCGGCGTCCCCGATCCCGACCTGCGCTGGCGATTCACGGATGGGCCCTTTTTCGACAACCAGGTCGCGACGATCCACATCGAAGGCCGCAAGGCTGAGATCAAACTCGAGAAGACAAAGCCCGGAGAGACCGAGGAAGAGTCGCTCGAGACTACGTACGAACGCCGGTTGGCGTAATAGCCTGCCGCCCCGCAATGGCTGAGATCCGTCCGCTGAAGGCGCTCCACTACTCGCTCGACTCCGTGTCGTCCCTCGGCGACGTCGTCGCGCCTCCGTACGACGTGATCGACGCCGCGATGCGCAAGGACCTACTCGGCCGTTCGCCGTTCAACGTCGTCGAGATCGACCTGCCCGCAGTCCCCCGGCGGCGGCGATCCGTACGAGCACGCCGCCGAGACGCTCGAGGAATTGGACGCTCCAGGGCATCCTCGCGGCGCGACCGCGACGAAGCGCTCTGGGCGCTCGAGCAGGAGTACGACGGGCCCGACGGCTCGCGGCACACGCGGCGCGGCTTTCTCTGCCGGGTGCGAGTCACCGACTACGGCCCCGGCCTGGTCCGCCCGCACGAGCGCACCCAGCCCGGCCCGAAGGAGGACCGCCTGCGCCTGACCCAGGCGACCCGCCACAACCTCTCGCCGATCTTCTCCCTCCACGAGGGCAACGCCTGGCCCTACTTCGAAGCGGCTTCCCAGAGCGAGCCGTGGGGCGAGGCCACCGACGCCGACGGCACCGTCAACCGCGTCTGGCGCATTGACGACCCTGAGATCATCGCGACCGTTCACCGCCGAGCTGACGCGACTTCGGAGCTCCTGATCGCCGACGGCCACCACCGCTACGAGACCGCGCGCACCTACGCCGACGAGGTCGGCGGCGACGGCGAGCACCGCTACACGCTGATGGCGCTCGTCTCGCTCGAAGACCCCGGCCTCACCGTCTTCGGCTACCACCGGCTCCTCACCGACCTCGGCGACTCCGCCAAGCAGGAGGCGCTGGCCGCCGCGCTGCGCGAGCACTTCGAGGTCGAGGAGGTTCCGCCTCGACGACCTCGACCCGGCCGGCGAGGAGGGCGTCGGCGTCTTCGGCTACGCCGACGCCCACTTCAAGCAGGGCTTCCGCCTTCGCCTCAAGGATCCCGCGTCAGTCGACTCCGAGCTCGCGGACTTCTCCGAGGACTACCGCCGCCTCGACGCCGCGATCCTCGAGACCCTCATCCTGCGCGGCGCGCTGGGCATGAGCGCCGAGGACGTCGAGGCCAAGCGCGGCATCGCCTACACCGCCTCCGCCGACGAAGCGGTCGGCACGCTCGGCGACGGAGCCGACGCCGTCTTCCTGATGCGCCCGACGCCCGTCGACCAGGTCCGCGCCGTCGCCGCTGCGGGCGAGACGATGCCGCCGAAGTCCACCTACTTCTACCCCAAGCTTCTGACCGGGCTCGTCTTCAATCCCGTCTGGAGTCTGACCCCTTTATCGTCGCCTACATCGGTGAACCAGCGACTGGCGTCTGACCCCTCCCCATGACATGACTCGGATCTACACGCGCAAGGGCGACGACGGCACCACCTCGCTCTGGTACGGCGGCCGCGTCGGCAAGGACGACGGGCGCACCGACGCGTACGGGACGCTCGACGAGGCGAACGCCGCACTGGGCATCGCCCGCTCGCTCTGCCGGCGACGACGCCGAGCTCGCCGCCGACATCCTGCGCATCCAGGACGAGCTGTTCGTCGCCGGCGCCGAGCTGGCGACCGCGCCCGAAGCCTCGGAGCGCCTCGAGGACGGCGTCAGCCGCATCACCGCCGAGATGGCGAGCGAGCTCGAGCCCCTCATCGACAAGTACATGGACCAGGTCGACCTCCCTCCGAAGTTCGTCCTGCCCGGTGGCACCACGCTTTCGGCGCAGTCTCGACCTCGCGCGCACCATCGTCCGCCGCGCCGAGCGCCGCGTCGTCACCCTCAGCCAGGCCGGAGAGCTGGCCTCGGATCGATCTCCTCCGCTTCCTCAACCGCGCGTCCGACCTTCTGTTCGCGATGGCGCGTTACGCCGACGTCGACGACCCGAAGCTCTTCGCCGGCCGCGGCAAGGGCGGCTGAGCCGTGCGCGTCACCGCCCGCAGGCGCGAGGGCTACGCCCACGACGTCGAGATCGAGGGCGGCCACACGATCGTCTCGACGAGCCCGAAGAGCGCGGGGGAACCGACGCAGGCCCCTCCCCCACGCGCCTCCTCGGCGGCCTCGCTCGCGGCGTGCACCGCGATCACCGTGGAGATGTACGCCGACCGCAAGGGCTGGGACGTCGGCGCCCTCGAGGTCGATGTCGATATCGACCTACGACGGCCCGGTCCCCACGCGGTTCGACGTGACGCTCCGCCTCGCACGGCGGTCTCGATGACGACCAGATCGAGACGCTCCTGCGTCGATCGCCGGCAAGTGCCCGGTCCACAAGGCGCTCGCCGGCGAAACCACGGTGACATCTCGGACACGGTCGAGCCGCTTGCCGTGAACCTCGGGCTCGACGGCAAGGCATGCGTCGTCACCGGCGCCAGCCGCGGCATCGGGCGGGACGTCGCGAAGCGGCTCTGCGGTGAGGGCGCGTCGGTTCTGTTGGTAGCGCGCGGCGAGGAAGAACTGACGAGGCCGCCGCTGAGGCAGAGCGTGCCAGGCGGCAAGGCCGCCGCCACTGGCCCTCGACGTCACCGAGCCGGACGCGGCCGAGCGGATCCTCGCGAGGCCAGCCGAGCGCTTCGGAAAGCTCGACGTCCTCGTCAACAACGCGGGCCAGGCGAAGTGGCGGAAGCTGGACGACGTGCCCGACGTGGACTGGCAGGCCGCCTGGGACCTGAACGTGATGGCGCCCGATGCGCCTGATGCGAGCCGCGATTCCCGGCCATGGCCGATCGCGGCTGGGGACGCGTCGTGAACGTCTCTTCGACCGCCGGCAAGCGCCCGTCCGGCCACATGCCCGAGTACTCCGTCGCCAAGGCCGCGCAGCTGTCGCTCTCGAAGCTCTTCGCCGACGCGCACGCCGGCAGCGGCGTCCTGGTCAACGCGGTCTGCCCCGGCCCCACGGCATCGGAGATGTGGATGGCCCCGGGCGGCCTCCTCGACCAGTCGAAGGAGATGTCTGGCGCGTCGTCTCGCGATGAGGCGCTCGCAGGCCACGGGCGCCTCGCGGCCGATCGGCCGCCTTGCCGAGCCCGCCGAGATCGGCGCCGTGATCGCGTTCCTGTGCTCCGAAGCGCGCCTCGTACGTGACCGGCGTCGCGTGGGGAGTCGACGGCGGCACCGTCCAGGTGATCATCTGAGCGCCGAAGGCCCCGCGGCGCGCGGCGCGCTGGCGGATGCCCTCCTGCCACTCGACGAGGCCGCCGAGATGAACGCGTCCGGAGCCGTCGACGCGGCGGTGCTCGTGCCGCTCTACGGCTGGCCTGACGACCCCGGCCTCGTATTCACCGAGCGCCGCCACGACCTGCGCCGCCACGCCGGCGAGATCTCGTTCCCCGGCGGCCGGCTGCGACGCTGGCGAGAGCTACCTCGAGACCGCGCTGCGCGAGGCGCAACGAGGAGATCGCGCTCGATCCCGGCGTGCGTCGAAGTCGTCGGCGCCCTGCCTCCGATCGGCACCTTCGTCACCAACTTCAAGGTCCACCCGATCGTCGGCCTCGTCGAGGAGGAGTCGAGTTGTGGTCAAGCCCGGCCGAGGTCGAGACGGTCCTCGCGTTCAAGCTCGACGCGCCTCGCGACGGCTTTGCCATGCGCCGCCTCGTCCGCCGCGGGTGCCGATCCGCACCCCCACCTACGTCGTCGACGATCACCTGATCTGGGGCGCGACCGCCCGCATCCTGGGTGACCTGCTTGAACGCTTGCCATACGGTTATCAGTGGCGCATGGCCGTCGCGAGGGTTACAGTTTCAAGCAGTGGCTGAGGAGACCGACAAGAGCCTCGACGAAATGACCGTCGCCGATCTGCGCGCGCGCGCATCGGAGCTCGAGATCACCGGACGCAGCTCGATGAACAAGGAGGAGCTGCTCCAGGCCGTCGCAGACGCCGAGGAGCAGACGGCGATGATGAAGGCCAACGGCGGCTCCATGGGCCAACGGCTCTGCAAAGAGTCGAGAGCGGACAGCGAGTCAGATAGCTCCAAGGACTCCAAGAGGTCGAGCGAGGACAAGTCCTGCGCGAGAGCTCCGGCGACTCCGACGACGCGAGCGACATCACCGCTCCCTCGATCGGTCCCAACACCACCATCGAGCACATTCCGCCCGAGGAGCGTCTCGACATGGATAAGATCTCGGACGTCGACGCGATGGGCCTCGACAAGCGCCGCCAGGTGGGCGGACAGCGCTACGGCGCATCGCCGCTCAAGCAGGCTCGTCGTGTACGGAGTCTTCTTCGTGGTTTTCGTCGCGCTGGTGATCGGCGGCAAGATCGCCGCCGACAAGCTCGATCAGCCGCCAGACACGATCGCGGTCAAGGCCCGCATCGGGCCGAGGGCAGCCAGAAGCCGCCTCGCGCCGATCGACTTCCCCCGCACGACCGACCCGGACTGCGCTTCAGGCGACGAGCTCGCGCACGGCCGCGCGGGCCTCGCGGACCCACCCATCCTGCGGGCTCGCGGTCCAGCTCGACCACGCGCACCGGGATTCGCCAGGTCTCCTGCTGCCTGAGACACCAGAGACCGAGCCTGGCGTCATCGCGCGGAGGGTCGAGGACGAAGCCGCGCACGGGAGTGTCGACCAGACGCTCGAGAACGCGCTCGAGACGCGGTCCGTTCACGTCTCCGGCGGTCTCGCCCGCCGCCGCGCCGAGCGCCCAGACAACCACCGCGACATCACCCACGTGCTCAAGCACGGTGCCGACCCGGTCGGGATCGGCGATGACCCCTTCGATCCCCGCAGCTTCGATCCGGGCGACGCCCTCGCTCGTCCGCGACGTCCCGCGCACGGCCCAGCCATCAGCGGCCAGCTCACGGCCGAGCGACGTGCCGAGGCAACCGCAGCCGACGATCAGAGCCCGCGCCACGACCGGCCTACGCGCCGAACTCGTCCTCGAGCTCGTCCAGCCGGCTGTCGTACTGCGCGCGGGCCTTCTCGCGAAGTCCTTCGTCCTCACTGCGCCATCCGGTTCGCGTCCTCCTCGGTCAGCTCCCGGGCGCCGCGCTTTCGCCGATAAGCGTTCTGCGCGTCGATCATCTGCTGGACGTCCTCCAGCTCGAGCATCGCCTCTGTCTCGTACGAGCGCGTGGGCTTCCAGTCGACAAGATCGGCACCGCTCCCGGGGTAGGCGCGCGCAAGCAGAACGAGCACCAGGACGAGCGCCGCGACCATCCCGAAGGAGATGAGGATGAACTCCACTGGCGACCTACGTTAGAGGCAGGCCCACTGCCCGGCGCCGGGCAGCGCCGCCGGCATGCCAGAATCGCGCCGTGGCCGAAGCTCTTATCGTCGAAGCCGTGCGCACCCCCATGGGCCGCTACGGCGGCGCGCTCGCCGGCGTTCGCCCGGACGACCTGGGCGCCCGGGCGATCGAAGCCGCGGTCGAGCGCTGCGGGTCTCGACCCGGCAAGCGTAACCGACGTCTTCTGGGGCGCCGCGAACCAGGCAGGCGAGGACAACCGCGACGCGGCACGCATGTGCAGCCTGCTTGCCGGCCTCCCCGTCGAGGTCCCCGGCGTCACCGTCAACCGCCTTTGCGCCTCCGGCCTTGAGGCCGTGAACCAGGCCTCGCGCGCTCTCAGCCTCGGCGAAGGCGACATCTACCTGGCCGGCGGCGCCGAATCGATGAGCCGGGCCCCATGGGTTGTCCCGAAGCCCGAGAAGGGCTTGCCGCGCGGGCCCCGGGACCATGCACGACACCGCGCTCGGCTGGCGGCTCATCAACCCGCGCATGGCCGAGGCCGCACTCGACCGAGTCCATGGGCGAGACGGCCGAGAACGTCGCCGAGCGCTACTCGGTCTCGCGCGAGGATCAGGACGCGTTCGCGCTCCGAAGCCACCAGCGCGCCGTCGCGGCAGCCGCAAGCGGGCCTCTTCGACGAAGAGATCGTTCCAGTCGAGGCCCCGCCCCCGGCGGCCGCGGCGAGCCCGTGACGGTCGCCTCGGACGAAGGGCCGCGCCCGGACGCCTCGCTCGAGAGCCTCGCAAAGCTCAAGCCGGTATTCCGCGAAGGCGGCATCAGTCACCGCCGGCAACGCGTCGACCCTCAATGATGGCGCCGCGTGCCTCGTGATGGCCGGAGCGCGGAGCGGAGGAGCTTGGCAGGGAGCCACTCGGGAGGGTGGTTGCGTCCGGCGTCGCCGGCGTCGATCCGGCAGTCATGGGCATCGGGCCGATTCCCGCCATCCGCAAGGCCCTGGCAGCCGCGAAGCTGAACCTGGAGGACATCGACCGGATCGAGATCAACGAGGCGTTCGCGGCACAGGTCCTGGCCTGCCAGCGAGAGTTGGGCATCGATCCCGAGCGCCTGAACGTGAACGGCGGCGCGATCGCTCTCGGCCATCCGCTGGGCTGCTCCGGCGCTCGCCTCGTGACCACGCTCGTCCGCGAACTTCGGCGCAACAACCTCCGCTACGGAATCGCAGCTCTGTGCGTTGGCGTTGGCCAAGGACTCGCCACCGTGGTCGAGAACCCGGCGGCTGGCTAACCGCCGTCCGTCAGCCGACGAGCTTCAGCTCGTTCAGAAGCGCCTGCGCTTCGACAAGCGACTTCCCAGATTCCGAGCCTGAGGTCGAGACAACGACCAGGTATGCGCGATGCTCGCCGGACGCCGTTGCGACGAGGAGCCTGGTCTCCCCGCCGCCCTGAGGAACCGCGCCGATCGTGGCGACTCGGGCCCTCAAGCCGCCCAGCATGCTGTGGTTGAGCTCCTTCAGAAGTTTGAAGCCCTCGTACGACCCGCGTAGCTCGGCGAGCGTTTCATCGTAAAGCTCGTCCGCGTCGGCCGCCGGCCCGGGGGCCGAGATCGCGATGCGAGTGCCTGCATCCGCGCTTCGCAGCCCCAGGACTCCCTGCTCCCGCTTGCCGTGCCAGCCCCTGGGAAGCCGGAGCTCCACCCCCAGGTGGCGATCGTACTTCGTTCGTTCGAGCGAGGGAAGATCGATCGCGGCCGCGTCGGGCGCACCGGCATCGTCGTCGCCCGCGCGAACCACGATCGTTACCGGAACCCCGACCACAACGGCAACGACCGCCATCAAGAGAACACGACGCTTCCAGATCGTTCGTGAATTCGGGGTCATGGCAGAGTGGAGAGGCGGCCGCCGCATGGGTGGCGCCCGCCTCTCGCTCTTCTGGTCGGGCTAGCCGTGGACTCGGCGACGCCGGTCGGCAAGTGCCATAAGGCCCAGGCCGCTCGCCATCACGATCCCGCCGATCAGCCCGAGGGTGCCGATCTCGGCGCCCGTGAACGGCAGGGTGCCGTCCGGAGAGTCTCCGGACGGGCCGCCCGGCCCGTTGGGGCCGTCGGGCCCGTCGGGGTTCTTCGGGTGGTTTGGCCCGTTGTCACAGTCCGGGTTGCCGGGGTCCGGACACTTCGGCGGTCCGTTGTCACAATCCGGATTGTTCGGATCCGGGCACTTGGGTCCGCCGCCTGGCGCGACTGCGTGGCTCTCCGCCCCGGCCGTAGTCGTCTTGACGAGCGGGTTACCGCCGAGGTCGAGGACGAACAGGCTGAGCGCCTCGCGCACGCCGTAGGGGACGCTGGTCTGCGCGCCGTTCGTGTCGTCCGCGTTGCAGACGGCGCCGAGCAACGGCAACAGCGGCGTGAAGTCGCTGTTGGGAGTGCCATCGGCACAGCCGGGCTCGGGCACCGGCAGCCCGTTGTCGTTCAGGCTGACGACCCGCGAGTCCTGGTTGACCTTCTTGTTGCCGTTGTTGCAGGCCTTCGAGTTGGACTCCGATTCGAGCACGTCTGCAGTCAGCGCTCCGCCGATTCCCGCGTTGGCGACGGTCGAGTCGCCGTGAGCGGTCTGGCACTTGTTGTCCTCGGAAATGTTCCCGTTGGACTCGGCGGCGGTCGCAGTGATGCCCGTGGGCCCACCGATCGTCGCGTCGGCCACAGCGAAGCTGTTCTCCGAGCCGTTCTTGGTCGTCTTCGAGTCCGCTCGCAGGACCTCGAGGCAGAGCTGGCCGCCCGAGCTCGCGCAGAGCGCGTCGAGGATGCCCGTCTGCACCGGATCCAGCGGACCGGCCTCGGTCTCTCCCTCGTCAGTGTCAACTCCGAGGATTTCACCGGTAAGGAACGTGGAGACGATGGTGATGTGACCGTGGTATTTGCCACCGGTCTGCTCGCCGCGCGAGCGGCCCGCGACCGTGTCCTCGCTGCCCCCGTCAGGGTCGGAGGGAAGCGGCTCCGAGTTTTCGGGGGTGAGATCCACGACTCCCACGGTTCCCTCGCCATGGGGGTCTGTCCCGTGCAGTGGGGGTGTGTAGGTCGGCGGAACGCCTGACTGTGGGGTGGGGGCCGGAGCGCTCCCTCCGCTGCCCCCGGATCCGCCGTGGCCACCGAGAAGGCCGCCGACCGTGTCGTTGACCGAATCGTTTACGCCCCCGAGGACGTCATCCAGGACCCCTGCGCTCGCTACCTGTGGAACTGTAAGAGCCGCGGTGATCAGAACTCCCCCGATCGCGACCCCAAGCCTATTTCTTATTGACACTCTCACCCTCCTAGCGAAGGTCTAGATTGTTTGCTCATTCCTTGAGCCCATTGGTCGGCCGCCTGACTTATTGGCTGACCGTCCAACTTCTACCACCAATCGGGTAGGCGAAACTCGTACGTTCGTTGGACTTTACCTCCACCGATCGGACGATGCGCCAGTCCTGATGGGGTTTGGACGGTTCCGATAGCGTTCAGCCCCATGGCGGCAACAGAACTTGCAAGCGTTGACGGAACGATCACCCCAACCGCGAAGGCAACGCTCGCGTTGCCGGACGATGGCCTTTACCGCGGCGACGGCGTATTCGAGGTCGCCCGCCTCTACGGCGGACGGCCGTTCGCCATGGACGAGCATTTCGACCGCCTCGAGCGCTCGGCCGCCGCGATCGACCTGCCAGTCGATCGCGCAGCGCTCGAAACCGAGCTCCCGCCGCTTCTGGAGGCGCACGGCGACGGCGAGGCGCAACTCCGAGTGATGGTCACCCGCGGTGGCCGGCGCATTCTCCTCATCGAGCCGCTCGCGCCCCGCGCGGACTCGGTGAGCATCGCGACGGTCACCTATCAGCCCACCATCATCCTCAACCGGGTCAAGTCGCTTTCCTACGCGGCGAACATGCACGCCACGCGCATCGCCAAGGACCGCGGCGCGGACGAAGCCCTTTTCGTGACGCCGGACGGAGTCGTGCTCGAGCCCCCCACCTCCACGGTGTTCTGGGCGCGCGCCGACGGAACTCTCTGCACTCCGTCCCTGGACAATCCCATCCTCGACTCGATCACGCGCGACCGCGTGGTGCGTGAGGTAGACGTTGAAGAAGGCGTTTTCGACGTCTCAGACCTGCGAGGCGCAACCGAAGCCTTCCTGGCATCGACAACCCGAGAGGTTCAGCCCGTCTCACAGATTGACGGCCGAGAACTCGAATGGCCCGGGCCGCTCACCAGCGCTGCCGCAGACGCCTTCGCAAGCTGCATCGAGCGCGAGCTCGGCGCGGCCGCCGCCGGAGGAGCCCTTTGAACCTCGAGCTGACGGACGAGCAGAAGCTCATCTCCGAAACGGCGCGGAGGTTCGTCGACAAGGAGGTCGTGGACCGGGCGCGCGACAACGACCGCGCCGAGAAGTTCGACCGCGAGCTTGCCTCGATGCTCGGCGAGATGGGCTACCTGGGCGCGCCGGTGTCCGAGGAATATGGCGGCCGGGGGCTCGACTACATCGGCTACGGCCTCATCGTCGAACAGATCGGTCGTGGTGACTCGGCGGCTCGCACCGTCGTCTCGGTCCAGACTTCTCTCGTCTGCCTTTCGATCGAACGCTGGGGCACTGAGGAGCAAAAGCAGCGCTGGCTTCCGAAGCTCTGCTCCGGCGAATACCTCGGCTGCTTCGGCCTGACCGAGCCCGACACCGGGTCGGACGCCGCCAACCTGAGGACGCGAGCCGAGAAGGTCGACGGCGGCTGGAAGCTCTCCGGGCAGAAGATGTGGATATCGCTCGGCAACTTCGCCGATGTGGCGATGATCTTCGCCCAGACCGAGCCCGGCTCCGGGCCGAAGGGCCTTGGCTGCTTCCTGGTCCCGACCGACTCCCCGGGCTTCTCGACGCAGGAGATCCACGGAAAGCTGGGTCTGCGCGCCTCCGACACGGCATCGATTGCGCTCGACGGCGTCGAGGTGTCCGACGACGCGCTCATGGGAGAGATCGGCGAAGGCTTCAAGGTGGCGATGACGGCGCTCGACTCAGGGCGCTACTCCGTCGCCGCGGGGTGCGTCGGAATCTGCGACGGCTGCGTCGACGCGTCGGTCTCATACTCCACCGAGCGCCAGCAGTTCGGCGTGCCGCTCGCACGCTTCCAGCTCGTGCAGGAGCTGATCGCGGACATGATCGTCAAGCGCGACGCGGCCAGGCTCCTGGTCTGGCGCGCGGGAATCCTCAAGGATCAGGGCAAGCCGTCCACCCTCGAAACCTCGATCGCAAAGCTCTACGCAACCGAGTCGGCGGTGGAATGCGCGAACGCGGCGATCCAGGTCCACGGTGGCGCCGGCTACGTCGACGACCACCCGGTGGAGCGGTACCTGCGCGACGCTCGCGTGACCACGCTGTATGAGGGCACCTCGCAGATCCAAAAGCTCATCATCGGTCGCGACGCCACGGGCATCTCGGCGTTTCTCCCGTACGAATGACCTTCGCTCCGATGCGCCTTTGCCCCGCAACCGGTGGTCGATCCGCATCGGACAAGCCGGCGGCACGACCCGATGCGCCTTTGCCGCGCCGAGCGTCGTGAATACGCATCGGCTGCCGGAAGCTGGAGAGTGCCGCCCATGAGCCTGCTCGGCGAGGAACGCTACGACCGGGTCGCGCTGATCAAGCTCAACCGGCCGGAGGCGCGCAACGCGCTGTCTCCCGAAATGATGGACGAACTGGGTGCCGCGCTCGAGCGCCACGACCAGGACGAGACCGTGCGCGCGATCGTCATCGCCGGCACGGACGAGGTCTTTGCGGCCGGCGCGGACATCCGCGCACTACGGGATCGCACCTTCGGCGAGGCGCTCTTTCATCCGCACGCCGCGTTCTGGAAGCGGGTAGCGGGCTGCCGAACGCCGCTGATCGCAGCCGTCTCGGGCTTCGCGCTCGGCGGTGGCTGTGAGCTCGCCCTGGCCTGCGACATGATCGTCGCGTCCGACAAGGCTCAGTTCGGCCAGCCGGAGATCACGCTCGGGATCATTCCCGGAGGTGGGGGAACGCAGCGCCTGGCCCGGGTTCTTGGCAAGCAGCGCGCGATGGAGCTGGTCCTCACGGGTAGGCGCTTCTCCGCAAAGGAGGCTCTTGAGTGGGGCCTCGTCAATCGCGTCGAACGTGCGTGGCTGAACGAGGCGCTCGACCTCGCACGCCTTGTCGCCTCAGGCCCGCCGATGGCGGCAAAGCTCGCCAAGCAGGCCGTCCTTGTGGCAGACGAATCCGGCTTGGCCGCAGGACTTGACCAGGAGCGCCGCCTCTACGAGCTGGCGATGGCCACCGAGGACCGGGTCGAGGGCATGACCGCTTTCCTCGAAAAGCGAAAGCCGGAGTTCGGCGGCAAGTGAGCATTGAGCGCCTCGGGGTCGTTGGTGCCGGCACCATGGGCGCGGGGATCGCCCAGCTTGGGTGTCTGGGCGGGTTCGAGGTCGCCCTTCACGACCCCGACCCACAGGCGCTGGCCTCAGGCGCCGACCGCCTTCAGGCAGCCCTTGCCAAGGGCGCCGGAAAGGGCCTCTGGAGCCCCGAGACGGCGGCCCGCGCGTCCGGCGGACTCTCGACGGTTGCGTTCGAGGACCTCGCCGGCTGCGATCTGGTGGTCGAGGCGGCGCCCGAAGACCTCGGCCTGAAGCGGAAGCTGTTCGCGAGCCTCGCCGAAACCTGCGGGCCGCAGGCGGTGCTCGCGACCAACACCTCGTCCATCCCCGTCACCGAAATCGCCGCCGAGGTCCCACATCCCGAACGCGTTTGCGGCATGCACTTCTTCAACCCACCGCCACTCATGAAGCTGGTGGAGATCGTTCCCGGGGAGCTCACCGCAGGACCCACGCTGGAGGTGGTCACCGAAGTGGCCCGCGCCATGGAGCGCGAACCCGTCCGCGCCGCCGACTCGCCGGGCTTCATCGTGAACCGCTGCAACCGCCCCTACGCCCTGGAGGCCTTACGGATCCTCGGCGAGGGCGAGACCACGCACGTCGCGATCGACGAGGCGATGCGGCAGCTGGGTGGCTACCGGATGGGCCCGTTCGAACTCATGGACCTGATCGGTGTTGATGTGAACCTGAACGTCGCCAGGTCATTCTTCGCCCAGCGCGCGGAGCCGCGGTGGGAGCCTCACGAGATCCAGGAGGAGATGGTCGCCGCCGGCAAGCTGGGCCGGAAGACGGGCGAGGGTTTCTACGAGTACCGGGCCAACCGCAAGATCGATCCAGGGCCGTCGGGCGTGTCGGACGAAACGCGTCAGGAGATCCTCGAGCGCATCGTGAGCCAGCTCGTGAATGAGGCGAGCTTTGCCGTGGAGGAAGGGGTTGCCGCTCCCGCCGACGTCGACATTGCGATGAAACTGGGGCTCAACCATCCGCGAGGTCCGTTCGAGTGGCGCGCCGAGCTTGGCGCTGAGCGGATCGTCGCAACCCTCGACGAACTTGCAGAATCGGCACGAAACGACACAGAAGCCCAGCGTTATCGAGTCGCTGGCTCTCTCCGCGACCCTGCCGCCAGGTAGGACCCCCCCACGATCAAGGCAAGGCCGACGATGGTTGCCGCGCCGATCTTCTCGTCGAGAAGGAGCGCTCCGTAGACAACCGCCCAGGCGGGAGCCAGGTAGGTGACGATGAACGTCCTCGCCGGGCCGATGGTGGTCATCAGGAAGTAGAAGATTGCGAATGCCAGCCCGGTACCGATGATGCCGAGCGCCAGGACCGCGGCGATGGGCCCCAGTGCCGGCGTCTTCGAGGGAGCGCTCGGCGATCGCGAACGGGAGGAGAAGAACGGACGAGGTCACCATCACCCAGGCCGCCACTCCAGTTGGCGGTGAGCCCGGGAAGCGGTGCTTGGTGATGAAGCCGCCGATCGCGTAGCCGAGGCTCGCGAGCAGGATCGCCCCACCGCCGAGCGCCTCGGAAAGCGTGCCGCTCAGATCCACGCCAAGGAGCAGGCCGACTCCTGCGAGTCCGGCGATCACTCCCCAGAACCGCGAGCCCGAAGACCGCTCGTCGGCGTCCAGGCGGATTGCGAGAAGGGCAGTGAAGAGCGGCGTCGAGGCCACGAGGATCCCGGCGAGCGACGATGTGATCTCCTCCTGACCGCGCGCAATCAGGATGAAGGGCGCCTCCAACCTGTACCGCGCTCAGCACGACGATCAGCGGCACGTTCGGGTTCGGCAGGCGCAACTCCCCGCGCCGCCACGCGACCGGCACCGAGCACCACGGCGGCAAGGCGCGATCCGCGCCCACGCGATCACGGCCGGCTCGAGGTCTCGCAGCCCGATCTCGATGAAGAGGTAAGCTGGCCCCCCAGATGGCTCCTAGCGCCATTACGAGTGTCCAAGCTCGGCGATCCACGGTTTCTCCTCCGGTGCCTGGATTTATCCTGGCTCCGGTCAAACATAATGAGTGTCTGAAGAGGGTCAGCCGAGCCGCAAGCGGTGGTACCCTGCGCCGAGATGGCGGGTGGGGTCACATGGAGGCTGACGGTCGCAAGCGGCGTGGCGCTTCTGTGCGCCGGCGCAATGGCTCTGCTTCTGTCGTCCGCGCCGGCAAATGCCGGCGGCGGTAAAGACGGTGACCTCCTCTATCCCGACCTTATCGTCGAGAGCCCGAGCGACATCGCCCTGCAGAAGGACCCCGCAACGAAGCGCGTGTACCTGCGCTTCTCCCATACCACCTCGAACGTTGGCGCCGGACCCCTCGAGATCTTTCCCGGACCTCAAGACGGAAACTTGCGGCGACGAGGGCGATCGCGGCCGAGTCGCGTACCAGGCGGTCTACAGGGACCAGAATGCCAATGGGACCTTCGAACCCGCCGTCGACACCGAGACCTCAACTCAAGCGCGTCGGCTGCATGATCTACCACGAGATCCACCATCACTACCACTTCGAGGACTTCGCCGATTACGAGCTCTACCGCGTGACCAGCGGCAGGCTGCGCTCGGATCTCAGACAAGGTCTCCTTTTGCGTTTTCGACGTCCTCAACTCGCACCCCGACCTCCCGGGCGCTCCGCCCAACCCCGTCTACAACTACGCAAACTGCGGACCGACTCCGGCATCCACGGCATATCCGTGGGCTGGGCGGACATCTACGGCGCCGGCGTCCCGGGCCAGGAGTTCGACGTCACGGGCACCGCACCCAGGGCGATTTTGCCTGGTTGCGAGAACAGATCCGACGAACCGGCTCACGAGCTCCTCCCGGGCGGCGAGGACAACAACGTCCAGACCGTCCAGATCCACATGAACACCAAACGGGCGTCCCAGTTCAGCACCCCTGTGCCGATTTGACGACAAGCCGTGCGCACCGCCCGCCGCGTTCAAGCAGTAAGGGCGGCTACGCCGTAGCTTCAGCGACCTCGCCCGGCTCGCCCCAGTGGGCCTCCGGCGAGGGCGGCGTGTCGCGCAGGTACCACTCGGCGTCGAGGGCGCCCATGCAGCCGGTGCCGGCGGCGGTGACTGCCTGGCGATACGTGTGGTCGACGAGGTCGCCGATCGCAAAGACGCCGGCCAGGTTCGTGCGGGTGGACTTGCCCTCGGTGCGGACGTAGCCGTCCTCGTCGGTCGCGACCTGACGCCGTCGACCAGCTCCGAGCGCGGGATGTGGCCGATTGCGACGAACGCGCCGCCGACTTCCATCTCCTCGGTCTCGCCGGTGTCGGCGTGGCGCAGGCGCACGGCGCGCAGCTTCCCGTCGTCGCCAGCGATGAACTCCTCGGGGATGAAGGGTGTCTTCAGCTCGATGTTGTCTGTCTCCGCAGCCCGGTCGAGCATGATCTTCGAGGCGCGGAACTCGTCCCGGCGATGCACGATCGTGAGCTTCGAGGCGTACTTGGCGATGAACATGGCGTCCTCCATCGCGGAGTCGCCGCCGCCGATCGACCATGACCTCTTCGCCCTTGAAGAAGGCGCCGTCGCAGACGCCGCAGGTGGAGACTCCGCGGCCGGACAGCTCCATCTCGCCGGGAAGCCCGAGGCGTCGCGGCTCGGCGCCCATTGCGAGAATGATCGTCTTGGCGACATGCTCCTCTTCGCCGAGGAAGACCTTCTGGACGCCGCCGTCCGATAGCTCGACCCGGTCGGCGTCATCGGTGACGAAGCGGGTGCCGAAGCGCTCGGCCTGAGCGCGGAACTGGTTCATCATCTCCGGGCCCATGATCCCCTCGGGATAGCCGGGGTAGTTCTCGACGTCGGTGGTGTTCTGAAGCTGGCCGCCCCACTGGAAGCCTTCGATCACGAGCGGATCGAGGTCGGCGCGCGAGGCGTAGAGCGCGGCCGTGTAGCCGGCGGGGCCGCCACCGAGGATGATCACGTTTTCGACCTTCTTTTGGGTGCTCATATCGCTCATCCTTCGTCTCCATCTGCCTGTTTGCGTTACTCATGATGATACTTCACTTTTTGAAGTATTGGCACGCTGGCCGCAGCCAAGCTCCCTCTCCTGCGGCGTGACGCCGGGACCCGAGTGCGATCGCGTCGGCCTCTCGCCTTCCTCCCACGCTCGAGACGGTCCGCCGCAGCTGGAAGAAGGCGACGATGCCAGGCGGCAGCGGCAGCCAGAAGGCGATGAGCCGGTAGAGGAGCACCGCGGCGAAGCACCGAGCCCGAGTCGAGGCCGAACAGGACGAACGTGCCGATCATCCCCGCATCGACGGCTCCGACGCCGCCCGGTGCGAACGGGAACAGGTTGGCGACCATGCCGATGAAGAAGCCCTGGACCACCACGGCGCCCGCGACGTGCACGCCGAACGCCTTGAAGCTCGCCCAGAGGATCGCGATGTTGGCGGCCCAGAAACCGACGGCGCCGGCGATCGCGAGCCAGCCGCGGCGGGGGTCTGCGAACGATCTCGATCGCCATCCGCGTGGAGGTGGAGACCGTGGCCGGCACGGTTGCGAGCTTCACCGCGAGGCGCCCGTACCAGGTGTCGGACGTCGAGCTGCGCCATGCGGCGCTGTAGGTCGGCCGGGACCAGGGCGATCAGCAGGAAGATGATCACCACGCCACCGCGATGGCTGCGGGGACGATGGTGAGGCCGACCGGGTTCTCCCCATTCAGGACACCCGTTCGCAAGCAGGATGCCGTCGACGATCAGCGTGAACATGTAGACGGCGTAGAGAAGGATCAGGAAGGCGACCATGCGCGCTGCCGATTGCGCCTTGGGCATTCCCGCCTTGCGCAGCGCCCAGTAGGTGAGGACGATTCCGCCGGCGCCGCCGGCTGAGAACAGGCGTGTCGCGGCGAGCCCCGCCATGTTGATCTCGTAGCTCTCGCCCCAGGTCAGCTTGCAGGGCATCGCCGCCGACCACGCCCTTGAAAAGGCCGACGTACGCGAGGAACATCGCGAAGCCGAACGCGACAGCCACGGCGACCCACACGGGGTCGCCGTCGTCGATCTTGTCGATTCCGTCGGAGAGCCCGTCCTCGGCCCCCACGAGCGCTCGGCAGGAGGAAGTAGATCGCCGCGATGACGAGGAGGACCGCGCTCCCATCGTTTGCAGGATGCGTTTGGGGTCCTCGAAGAACCGCGGCTCCTCGTTGTCGTCCTCCTCGTCCTCCTCGTCGGCAGCGAGAGGACCGTTGCGTGAAGTGGACCCGAGATCTCCTTCGACGTCAGATGCGACGAGACATCGCGGCGTCCATATTGGCAGGGAAGGTGGCGGCGCGCTAGGATCGTTCGCGATGCGCTCCAGGCGCTGGATCGCCGCGCTCACCCTGCCCACCACCGGGTCCGCGACCGGCTCCCCCACCCTGATCGCGCCGACGAGGGCCGCACCAGCCACGAGGTCCGTGACGTAGTGCTCGCCGAGGTAGACGAGCGCGAACCCGAGCACCGCCGCGTACGTGCCGCCGATTGCTCCGGCCTTCGGCCCGGTCTCGCGCAGAAGCAGGGCGCCCATCAGCGACGAGCCGAAGTGAAGCGACGGGAAGGCGGCCCACGGGTTCCCGTTGAACGAGTCGTAGAGCTTGGGCCAGGCGCTTCCCCACACGCTCTCGCCCACGTCGACCATGAGCCGGCGTAGCGGCTCGTCGACGAAGCCGTTCTCGGCAGCCCACCAGGGCGGCGCCGTGGGCACGGCCCAGTAGGCGGCGCAGCCGAGGTCATAGGTTGCGGCCATCTGACGCGCGGCGCGGGGGAAACGCCGATCAGCCTCGTCCAGGTCGTCGTCGCGGACGAGGATGTAGATCAGCGTCAGGTGGGGCACGAAGAACCAGGCCCAGTGAGCCATCGTGAGAATCCGGTCGAGCGCGTTTGGCTCCGACGGGTTGGCGAGCACGCGCTGGAGCCGAGTATTGGGCAGCTCACCGCCGCCAAGCGCCCGGTCGAGCGTGATGGGATAGCGAATCTTGAGACGGCGACGGAGCGCCTCCTCATCGTCGTACGGAATCTCGTGCGCCATCACGAAGCCCCACATCTGAAGCGCGTAGATGAGGACGTCCCGGGTGCGGGTGCGCGGCCACAGGACGGCGATTGCAGGGGGGCCCGCGACCGACGCCGCGACCGTTGCGGCCGGTGGCACTCGCAGTCGCTTTCGCAGCGGCGGTACGGCGACTGCCGCCGCAATCGCAAGGGCAGCTCCGCCCCGAACCGCATTCCGGAGCGCGAGACTTCGGGATGAAGGGCGAAACCGGGCCAACGCGGCGGCGAGTATAAGAAGCTGCAGTGGGCGCCGAACTCAGATCCGAAAAGATGAGAGCCGCCGTGGCGAGCGCCGGCGGGTTCATTGGCGTCGCAGCGGCGTTCGGATGGGCTCCTGACGTGCCTCTGGGAGAGGGACCTAGACGCATCGCGCAGTCGCTCGACAACCTCGAAACGACGGCAAACAGCAGCGGCGCCGCCCCTTCGGATTAGAATGCGCCGCCCGTGAGGACAGCGAAGACTTCTTTGCCGTTTTTCGGCCGCATCCTGGCGGTCTCGGTGCTTGCGCTCCTGGCGCTGGCCGCGACCGCGAACGCGGCGATCGCCCCGAACGGAAGCGCACTCGCCCAACGCCGAGGAAATGCGCACCGCCTACTGGGTGATGCTGGTGGTCGGCTTTGTTCTCGGAGTTGCCCTGATCGGCGGCCTGGTCGTCGCCGCCCGGCGCTTCCGCTCGACCGGCAGGGCCGAGGAACCGCGTCGCCTTCAGGCAGGCCGCGGTGTGATCGGACGGGTTGCCGGTGTTTTCGGCGTCATCGTGCTCGCCACGTTCATCTACGGCATCACCGCGTCGGACGTCAAGGACGCAACCGCCGAGGACGGCACGCAGGAGATGGACATCGACGCAGTCGCTCAGCAGTGGCTGTGGCGCTTCGAATATCCCGCGCAGGCGGAAGGCAGCTTCAGCGAGGGCATCGCAACGGTCTTCAGCTATGGCCAGCTCGTCGTGCCGGTCGACACCAAGGTCAACCTTCACATCGACTCGACCGACGTTCTCCACAGCTGGTTCGTGCCTGCCCTTGGCCCCCAGGTGATGGCCGTTCCCGGCGAGATCGTTGACACGTCCTTCATCGCCGACGAGGAGGGGCTTTACCACGGCCGCTCCACGATCTTCTCCGGAACGGCCTATCCGTCGATGCGGGTCACCGTCAAGGTGGTCTCCCAGGACGAGTACGACGCCTACGTCGCCACGCTCACCGCTGAGCTCGGCGAGGGTCAGAAGGCGGTCCAGGATGCGGTCACGTCGAACAACGCCGCTGAGGATTCGGCGGAGGCCGGCGGCTGATGGCGCCCCCGACGATCGCCGAGCGCCGCCCGGAGGTAGTGACCCGAGAGATCCCGTCTGAAGGTGTCGGATGGACCTCCGCCGCGACGAGCGCCGACCACAAGTCAGTCGCGAAGCTCTTCATGGGCGCTTCGCTCTCGTTTCTTGCGGTCGCGGTGCTCCCGTTTGCGCTGACCAGGCTCCACCTGATCATCCCGGACTCGAACATCTTCTCGCCCGGACATCTTCAACCGGATCCGACGGCGACGATGTCGTCCATCACGATCCTGTTCGCCGTGCCGTTCGTCCTCGGGTTGCTGGGCTACATCGTCCCGCTCCAGATCGGCGCTCGCGGCGTTGCTCTCCCCCGCCTCAACCAACTCGCCTTCTACCTCTATGCAGCGGGCGCCCTCGTCCTCTACGTCGAGCTTCCTCTACACCGTGCCGGAAACGGGCCTCTCTCCCCTCCCGCCGCTCGCCGACTACGTCTTCTCGCCCCAGACGGCGTGGACGCGTGGATCGGCGGCGTGACGCTCGCCACGCTCGGCTTCATCTGCTTCGCGATCAACATGGTCGCCACGCTTCGCGAACATGCGCGCACCGGGCATGGCATGGCGCCGCGCTCCGATCATGGCCGTGGCCGCACGGGTCGTCTCGTACCTGATCCTCATCGCCGGCCCGATGATGATCGCCGCACTCGTGATGCTCACGATCGACAGGCACTTCGGCGGCGTCTTCTTCGACCCGGCTGAAAACGGTGAGCCGCTCCTCTTCTCCCACCTGAGTTGGATCTACTTCTCGGCGATCCACGCGATCATGCTGGTGGTGTCGTTCGCCGTGATCTCCGAGATCATCCCGACCTTCTCGCGTAAGCCGCTCTTCAGCCACGGCGCCGCCGCAGGCTCGATCGTCGCCGTCGGCGTGCTCGGCACGCTCGCCTGGATGCAGAACCTCTACGCGGCGCCGCTTGCCGACGGCTTTGCCTACTTCGCGATGCTCGTGTCGCTCGCAATGCTCGTGCCGATCGGGCTTCTCTTCTTCAACTGGACCGCAACGATGTGGGAGGGCTCGGTGTCCACCCGCGCGCCGCTCGTCCTGGTGCTGGTGGGCGCCGCCGCCTTGGTCTCGGGCCTCGCGGGCGAGTTCATCACCGCGGTCATCCCGGTTGGCCTTCTGCTCGAGAACACGGTCGCCGCCCAGCAGGACACGATCATGGTGATCGTCGGCTTCATCCTCTGCTCCTTCGCCGCTCTCCACTACTGGCTTCCGAAGGTCACCGGCCGCGCGGTTGCCGACGGGCCGGCGAAGGTCGCCGCCGGCCTCATCTTCCTCGGCGCGTCACTCTACGCGTGGTCCATGTTCTTCGCAGGGCTCGCGGGCCAGCCGGTCAACGTCTTCCGCTACTACGCCGAAGACGGCGTGACGGCGCTCAACGTCGTCGCCTCGGTCGGCGCGTTCTTCGCGCTGATCGGGTCTTTGCCGAGCTGGCAAACCTCGCCCGCTCCTACTCCGGTGGGCGGCCGCCGTCGGCCACGACCCGTGGCGCGGCTCGACCCTGGAGTGGTTCGCGCTCTCCCCTCCTCCCGCACACAACTTCGACGCCGTGCCTGACGTCCGAAGCGCCGGAACCGCTCCGCGACATCCGCGAGGCGATTCGCGAGCGCGAGGCCACCTTCGTGCCGCCGGAGCCGCTTCCCGCGAACGCTCCTGCCCGAGATCGGCGTGCCGGACCCAGATGATCAGGCGGGTCTATCCGAGGAAGCCGCCGAGGCCGACGCGCCTACGGCAGACCCCGACGACATCGTCTCGGGCGAAGCCGCCGACTCATCCGACTCCGATGATGAGCCCGATGAGGCCGAACCCACGGACGAGGCGCAGCCCGAAGAGGACGCGCCCGCCCACGATCCGGCGAGCTCGGACGACAACTCCGATGAAGCCGAAGAGCCTCGTGAGGCTCCCGCGGACGAGCCAAGCGAAGAAGCCGGCGAAGGCCCGTCCGTATCCTGAGGACCATGGATTCGGCCGCCTCTCGCGGCGACAGAGTTCGCTGAGATATGGAGAGCGCGACAACAAAGGGAGCCTCGAGGCTGGTCGACAATTACGGCGCCGGCGCGCGTCCCTCGGTGTTGGCCCATGTGCGCGACTACATCGCACTGACCAAGCCGCGGATCATCTCGCTTCTCCTCGTCACGACAGTTGCGACGATGGTCGTCGCGTCGCCGGACTCGCTTGCGCTGTCGACGGTCCTGTGGACGATGCTCGGTGGCTACCTCGCGGCCGGCGGCGCCGGAGCGATCAACCACTACCTCGACCGCGACCGGGACGCGCGCATGGCGCGCACGCGCGCAAGACCGCTCGTCTCCGGCAGGATCGAGCCCGCTCACGGCCTTGTTTTCGGGATCGTGCTCGGCGTTCTCGCATTCGTCCAGATCACGGCCACCGTCAACCTCCTCTCGGCGGCCCTGGCGATGGCCGGCCTCCTCGGCTACGTCTTCATCTACACGATGTGGCTGAAGCCGCTGACGCCTCAGAACATCGTCATCGGAGGCGCAGCAGGCGCCGTGCCGCCGCTGGTTGGCTGGGCGGCCGCCACGGGCGGGCTCGAGCTGGGACGCGTTCTATCCCTTCGCAATCGTCTTCATGTGGACACCACCGCACTTTTGGGCGCTCTCCCTCCTGATCAAGGACGACTATGCGCGCACCGGCGTGCCGATGCTCCCGGTCGTACGCGGAGAGGCCGCCACGCGCCGCCAGATCGTGCTCTACGCGGTGCTTCTCGTTGCCCTCACGATCATGCCGGTCATCACCGGCCTCTTCGGCGGCATCTACCTTGCTGCGGCCCTGGCGCTTGGCGGCGTTTTCTTGGGCCTTGCCGTAATTCTCGCTCGCGATCCATCCCGCAAAGCCGCTCTTCGCCTCTACCTGTCGTCGCTCGCCTACCTCGCCCTGCTCTTCGGCGCGATGGCCATCGACCGCGCTCTATAGAGTTCCGCATCGCATGGATCGACGCCTCGCAGACAAGAACCTCCGGACAGGCTTCTTCGCCGCGTCCGTGGCCCTCGCCGCGTTCGCCATCGCGTTCGTCGTCGCGATCTACTACATCGGCTGATGGCTTCAGAGACGCCAGACCCGACGGAGCTCGTCTACGTCCCCGAGCCTTCGTGGCAGCCGGCAATTGCCGCCGTCGGCCTCGCGCTCGTCGTCGCGGGCCTTTTCGTGTGGTTCCCGTACGGCGTGGTCGGTGCTGTGCTGGCGATCTCCGCGATCGTACGGATGGTCAAGTCGGTCCCGGACGGCGTCGAGCGCCTGCCGCGGCGACAGAAGCTCACGACGGCCGTTCTGCCGGCCGTCCCCCCGCGCAAGCCAAGCTCCTAGCTCGGCTCGCCGGCCGCACAGTCAGGCCGTCGCGGCCTCCGAGTCGGGCGACGTCATGCTCGACGTTGCGCCGTCTGAGGTCCACACGCGCATGATGTCGCGCATCGAAAGGACGCCGACCAGCTCGGCACCCTCGACCACCACGAGGTGGCGGATGTGCCGGCGCGACATCTCCACCGCTGCCCGCTCGAGGCTCCAGTCCGGCGAAGCGCTGATCACCTTGTCCGAGAAGTGATCGCCGACCCGCTCTGAATCCGGGTCCTGGCCCTTGCCGACCGAGACGAGGATGTCGCGCTCAGACAGGACTCCCGGCCCCGGAAGCTCCTCGTCGATCACGACCGCGGCGCCCACCTCGCGCTCGGTCATCTTCGCCGCTGCCTCGCGCAGCGTGTGTCCACAGCCGAGCGTCAAAACCACCCCTGACATTCCATCCCTGACCTCCATCGCCTCTGCGTCAGCTCCCTTCAAGCGCTTCGTTGTTAGTGCGGATCGTCTCTAATCTATATGAGCCGCTTGATTCGTGCGTAGAAGCGCAATGCTCGGCCGCTCCGACAGATAGGATTGCGCGCGTGCCAGGACCTCTGTCAGCCGCCCGCGGGAAGGCGGTCGCCTTTGTATCGCTCGCAGTAGTCGCGGGGCTCTTCGCCTCTGGCTGCGATGTTCAGGAGAACGCCGATACGGATCGTGGCCGCGACCTCTTCACAGCAAGGTGCGGCACCTGCCACGCGCTGACCGAGGCAAGGACGGCGGCCGTCATCGGCCCCAGTCTCGACGTCGCCTTCGCACGCGCCAGGGCCAACGGAATGGACCAGGACACGATCGAGGGGGTCGTCGAAGCCCAGATCGAGAACCCGCGTCCGATCAGCACCGAGGACCCCGACTACGACAACGTCTACATGCCTGCCGACCTGGTCGAGGGCAAGGACGCCCAAGATGTCGCCGCGTACGTGGCAAGCGTCGCCGGCGTTCCCGGCATCGAGCCTCCCCCGCTGGGCGACGGCATGAACATCTTCGTCTCCAGCTGCGGCGGTTGCCATCAGCTCGACGCCGCCGGCACCGCCGGAGGCGTCGGCCCCCACCTCGACGAGGTGCTACCCGGCCAGAAGACAGAAATGATCGCCGATTCGATCCGCAATCCGAACGACAAGATCTCCCCAGGGTTCAACCCGGACATCATGCCGGTGTTCGACGGCAACGCGATCCCGGACGAGAACCTCGCGGACCTGGTCAAGTACCTCCTGGACTCAGTCAACGGCGGCAACGCGAAGGTCAGCCCCGAAGACGTCCGCATCGGCTCCGTCAGCGGCGGCGGCTGAGCCGCCGGCTAATCCTGAGCGGTCTGGGTCTCGCCTTCGAGATCCACGACGACGTGTGTCACCGGTTGCGGAAGCTCTGCGCGGGCCTTCCCGATTACGCCTGACTCGAGCCAGCGCGAACGCTCGGGCGGATGCGTGGAGATCACCACCTCGTCGGCTGGGAACTCCTTGAGCGCGTCCTCGATCGCCTGATTCGGGTCGTGGTGGTCTCCCAGGCGTCCTGAGACGTCGAGGCCAGCAGCCCTCATGGCGCCCACAGAGGTTTCCAAGCGCTCCTGGGCCTCGGGAATGGCCGCGTCGATGTCGGAGGACCAGTGCTCAGCCGCGGAGCCTGCAAGGGGCGGAACGACCACGAGCACCTCGCTCCTTGTTTCGCCGCGCAGCCGATCCTCGAGCGCCGTGAGCAGCGCCCGGCCGCCCACAGTCTCGTTCGCAACCACGAGCACGCGGTGGATGCCGTCATCGGGCACGTCTGCCACCTCAGCCTGACGAGGCGATACGGCGCGCGCCCGCTGGAGCAGGTAGCCGATCCCCACGCCCAGCTCGATCCCGAACACGATCGCTCCAACCAGCGGGTCGATGACGAGCGCCAGCGAGATCACGGGCACCATCGCGATACCGACGACGACCACGACCTTGAACATGCCCTCTTCGGTGATCCTCATCGCGTGAAAGCTATCGCGACGCCCCCGCCCCCGCCGAGAGTCGTTTCGAGGTACCAGTGGGACCTTCAGGCGACACTCGGCGCTTGGCGGGAGGGTTAGAGGATGTAGATCGTTGTGTAGACGATGATCCACATGACATCTACGAAGTGCCAGTAGATGCCTGGGACCTCGACGCCCAGGTGGTCATCAGCGTCCGGGCCGAAGTGCCCTCTCCATGCCCTGATGTTCGCGAACGTCAGGAGCATGAGGCCAACGAAGACGTGGGCTCCGTGAAGGCCGGTGAGGCTGTAGAAGATCGACCCGAAGGCGCCGTCGCGGGCGGAGAAGCCGATGTGGACGTACTCGTTCATCTGGATGAACAGGAACGTCGCGCCCAGGAGCCACGTTGCGGCGAGGCCCATCTGCATGGCCTTGCGGTTGCCCCGGCGCGCCCCCTCGAGCGCCCAGTGGACGGTGAAGCTCGACGAGATCAGGATCGCCGTGTTGATGCCTGCAACCCCGACCGGAAGCTCATATGGCTCGGGCGGCCACGGACCCTGGTTGGCAACTACGCGGATGAAGAAATACGAGGCGAAGAACGCTCCGAAGAGCATGATCTCCGAGACGATGAAGAGCAGGATGCCGAGCGTCTGGCGGTCGATCCGCGAACTCTGGTGAGCCTCGGGCGGGCCGTGATGCTCGTGGGCGTGCGAGCCCGCTGCGATCGAAGCTGACTCCATGACTAGTGGGCCTCCCCTGCGGTGTCGCCGATGGCGACCCCCTCGTGGTCTTCGTGGCCAGGCGCCTCAGGTGCCTCAGCGTCGGTCACGGGCCCGGGCGCGACATCGCCACCAGCTTCCACGTGCTCGACCGGCTTGTCGGTGAGCTCCTTGACCCGGTCGATCAGACCCTCCTCCAGCCACACGGACTGCTCGCCCGCGAGCGTGGAGATCATGATCTCGTCGATTCGGTAGTGCTCGACCGCGTTCTGGACTGCGGCGAAAGGCGCGGGGCTCATCGGCTGGCCGGTGGCGTCGATGTCCGAGCGGTACATCTCGGCGAGGGTCCGGGCGAGCCGCTCGCAGACGTCTTCGCGCGAGAGCTGACCGGAACGGGGGCAGATGAACGTGTACCGGTGCGGGCTCTCCTCGGCGCGTGACTTGAGGCGACCCAGAAGGTCGGCGCTCGCCACCGTCTGCGTAGCGACGACGAGAGTGTGGGTGACGTCCCAAGCGACCGCGTCGTCGTCGATGCGAACAGGGATGTGCGTGATCGGCTCCTCGAAGGTGCCCTGGGCCCACTGGACCAGGTCACGACGCGCGAGGCCGTAGCGCGACTCGGTGAGGCAGGAAAGCAGCACCTCGGCGGGCTCGTAGGCACGGATCGCGTCGTCGAGGGCAAGGAGCGGGTCGGGGTCCATCACGGAGCCCTCTGTCTCGATGTCGAACTCGGCAAAGACGGACTGCGTTACCTCGACTCGGCTGCGGGCCGCATCGGCGAGCTCACCGCGGTCGACGATCTGCCCGGCGATCGGCTGGTTTTGCGGCGCGGCGATGGCGATGCGCTCGGCGCCCCCCTCGATCCGCTCGCGCACAGCGCTCAAAAGCTTGCGACCACCGGCGACCTCATTGAGAAAGACGAGGATCGTCGAGCCCTCGAGGTCGATCTCGGGCGCACCGCTCCCGTTGTGGTGAGCGCCCGTCACGTCGTCGCGGCTCCGGATGTGGCTCCGACAGTTGCCGGCTCGGGCTCGGCCACCTCATGGCCTTCCTCGCCGTGCATGATGGCGTGGCGTGCGCCGGGAACCCCGTACTCGTACGGGCCGCCGACGACGCGCGGGATCTCATCGAAGTTGAAGATCGGGGGCGGCGAGGAGACGAGCCACTCGATCGTCTTCGCGCGCCAGGGGTTGTCGCCCGCCTTCGGGCCCCACTTCCAGCTCACGACGACGTTGTAGATGAAGATCAGCTGGGCCGCGCCGAGGATGAAGGAGAAGATCGAGATGAAGAGGTTCCAGTCGCCGAACTGGGCCGAGTAGTCGGCAACGCGGCGGGGCATGCCCTCGAGTCCGATCCAGTGCATTGGCACGAAGGTGCCGAGCATTCCGATGAGCGTCAGCCAGAAGTGCGCGCGGCCGAGACGCTCGTCGTACATGCGCCCGGTCATCTTCGGGAACCAGTGGTAGAGCCCGGCGAAGATCGTGAAGACCGATCCGCCGAAGAGCACGAAGTGGATGTGGGCGACGATGAAGTAGGTGTCCGACATGTGGATGTCGAGAGGCACCATTCCCAGCATCACGCCTGAGATTCCGCCCACCACGAACGTGACGATGAAGCCCAGTGAGAACAGCATGGCCGTCGATTTGAGGTGGAGCACCGAATCGAACAGGGTTGCCAGCCACGAGAAGATCTTGATTCCGGTTGGCACCGCGATGAGCAGCGTGGTGAGCATCATCGGCACGCGCAGCCAGCTGAACATGCCCGAGACGAACATGTGGTGTGCCCACACCGTGTAGGAGAGGACGACGATCCCGATCAGCGCCAGCGCCATCAGGCGGTAACCGAAGATGGGTTTACGGGCGTGGGTTGAGAGGACTTCGGAGATGATCCCGAAGCCCGGCAGCATCATGATGTAAACGGCCGGGTGCGAGTAGAACCAGAAGATGTGCTGATAGCTCAGGACGTCGCCGCCCGTTGCCTCCTGGAAGAAGTTGGTGTGGAGCGCGCGGTCGAACAGCACCATGAACTGGACGCCCGCGATGAACGGGGTGGCCGCGACGACGAGGAGCGAGGTCGAGAGGTTGGCCCAGACCAACAGCGGCATCCGCCAGAACGTCATTCCTGGCGCACGCATGGTGATGATCGTGACCAGGAAGTTGAGGGCGGTGGCAATCGATGACGCACCCGCGAACTGCACGCCGAGGTTGAAGAACGACTGTCCCAGCGGCGCCCCTGTCGAGAGCGGCGCGTAGCCGGTCCAGCCGGCGTCGAACGCGCCACCCGGCACGAAGTACGAGGCCAGGAAGAGCAGCCCTGCCATCGGCAGCATCCAGAACGAGAGTGCGTTCAGGCGCGGGAACGCCATGTCTGGCGCGCCGATCATCAGCGGCAGGACGTAGTTCGCGATCCCTGCGAAGACGGGGATGATGAACAGGAAGATCATGAACGCCGCGTGCGTCGAGAACAGGCCGTTGTAGAAGCCCGGATCGACGATCTGAGTGCCCGGCTGGGCGAGCTCGGCGCGGACCATCATCGCCGCGAGGCCGCCGATGATGAAGAAGAAGAAGGTCGTGCAGATGTACTGGATGCCGATCACCTTGTGATCGGTGTTGAAGCGGAAATAGTCCTTCCAGCTCGTGGCGCCGTGCTGGGAGTGGTCGTCCGGGATCGTCGGAGCGCCACCGGCCCAGCGCAGCCAGTAGGAGAAGCAGCCCATGCCGGCGAGGAAGCCAAGAGGCGCGGTGATCGCGGGCACGATCACATGCGGGTATCCCGTCTGCTCGGTCTGGAAGATCTCGAGGCCGGAGATCGCGCGGAGCGCGACAACCAGGCCAAAGCCAAATGCGCCGCCGACGAGCATTCCGAACAGCGCTCGTGGCATTCCCGGGTTCTTCAATGCCGCTGCCAAGTTCAGTCCTCCTCTGCTTATCCCGCCGGGCTTTCTGACGCCGCTTCATCGGCTGCGTCGGTTGAACCCGAGCCTGAGGCCGTGTCCTGAGCGGCCTGGTCGTCAATCCATGCGTCGAAGTCTTCTTGCGATTGCACCACCACGGTCGCCTGCATCGTCGAGTGACCCCAGCCACACAGCTCGGTGCAGATCAGCGTGTAGGTGCCCTCCTTGTTCGGAGTCACGCGCACCGTGTTGTCGACGTCCGTGGGATTGCCCTCGGCGATCGGAACCAGGTCGCGCTTGATGCGCCACTCCGGCACCCAGAACGAGTGCAGGACGTCGAGCGCGGTCAGGTTGAGCTCGAGCTGCCTGTCGACGGGCACGTGGAACTCGTCCGCGGTCACGCCGGACTCCGGATACTCGAAGGTCCACTTGTACTGCTGCGCCGTCACGTTCACCGGCATCTGGTTCGCCGCGTCGGCCTCGAGGTCGTCGAGGACGATCCAGGAGTAGGCGCCACCGAATAGAACGATGATCGTGGGGATCAGCGTCCACGCGATCTCGAGCTTGGTGTTGCCGTGGATGGGCTTGCCGTCGGACTCGTCACCGGGCTTCGCGCGGTACTTCCAGACGCAGAACCCGAGCATCACGATCACGATCGCGAACACGTAGGAGGAGAGCACGATCATCACGTCGAGCAGGTTGTCGATCTTCGGCGCTTCGGCCGAACCCTGCGCTCCGTTCCAGTCAGGAATCAGCATGATCACCGAGATCACGGTCCCGAGGAGGAGCATCACTCCGACCAGCCGGATATAGGTCGCCCGCATCACGGCGCCATTCTATTCATCAGAGGCGGCGGGCACGCGGCACTTCAAGGGCTAAATCGCACTAGCCTTCGCCACGGGACGCGGCGAGCACGCCGTCGGCGACGTGCTCCCAGCCCCACAGGCGCTTCGCTGTCTCACGGAGGGCCATGCGCGTCGTCTGTCGCTCATCCATCGCGAGGCCCATCCAGGTGTTGATGCGGGCGGCGATGGCTTCGGTCGCGCCCTCTCCGAGGCGGAACGAGACAAGGCCTGCCGCTTCGTCGGGAAGGCCGGTGGCGAGCGCGCGGCTGACCTCGAGCGCACCTGAATGAGCTGCTGAGATCGGCAGGACGCCGGCCGACGCCGCCTCGGCGGCGACCATTCCGAACGCCTCGGGGTGGGTCGAGGGGAAGACCAGGGCGTCGCACGCCGGGACGAGCCTCGCCACCTCCGAGTGCTCGAGACGGCCAGCCAGTGCGATGGAGCCCGCCGCCTCCCTCGCCATGTCGGCGTATCCGCTGGGTGGATCCGCGAGAAACGAGAAGAGATAGTCGAGCCGGCCCATCGGCCCGCCTTCGAGCTCTCGGCCACGGTTGGCGATCCCGCGCGCCCCCTCGATGTCTCCGTCGCCAAGCGCCGTGATCAGATTCTCCACGCCCTCGCGATAGGCGCCGAAGCCGGCGAGGATCAACCGGGCGTCCGGGTAGCGGTCGTGAACGAGGGGCCAGGCCGCGATCAGGAGATCGATGCCCTTGGAAACGATCAGCTTGCCGACGAAGACGATGCGCGGGCCGTCCGTCCCCGCGAGCCAGCGCACCGCGTCGGCAGCTTCGGCGTTGTCGCGCGTCCACGAGCTGACGGGGTCGGTGGAGCCAAGTTCGGCGTCGGTGAGCTCGACAGCAAGCTCGCGAAGGCGCCGTGGGCCGTCGTCGCGGGGTATGGCGGCGAACAGGTTCGTGTCCACTCCGGGCGGGCCGAGGCGGACCTTGGAGTTGACGTCGGGCTCATCAACCGCCTCGCGTAGGCGCTCGGCGATGTGGTCGGAGCCGACGAGGATCCCGGTCGCCGCTCTTGCCCCCTCGCTCGCCATCGGCCCGAACCGGGCGAGGTCTGGCAGCACGGTGTAGGAGAGGTCGGAGCCGTGAACCTTCACGGCGAACTCGATGCCCGCTCGCTTGAGGACGATTGGAGCGGTGACGAGGTGATTCGCGAGCGCCGCATCCGGAGCTCCCGCGTGGGCAATGACGTCGCGGACGGCTGCGACGTTTCGCTCGATGTAGTCATCGAGCTCCGCATCGGAGAGCTCGGAGTAGGTCTTGACATCGAACCCCGAGTAGCGGTCGTGGACGAATACCGGCAGGAGGCCGCCGGTGTCGGGCGTGTAGACGGTGACCGAGCCGTCGGCGGGCGCGGCGCTTGCGTCATCGACTCGAAGCTCGCCCGAATCCCACGAACCCACGGCGTCGACGAAGTCGAGGTTGTGAGCCTCGCGGTCCTGGCAGAGGAGATGAACCTCGTGCCCAAGCCCGCGCATTGCCCGGGCAAGGCTGGCGTTATAGACGTTCGACCCGGTGCCGGAAAGGAGGTAGCCGTGAAAGATCAAGACACGCACGGCCGCAACTGTAATCACGCAGAGGGGGTCAGACACCTCGCATGAAAGGGGTCTGACCCCATTATGGTGCGGCTCGTGGATTACGGCGACCATTACCGCGCGATCTATCTCAAGGGGCTTGCCGGGGAGAAGCCCGAGTTGCCCGTCGCTTGGGATGAGCTCGAGGCTGCTGCTGAGGCGGCGATGCCCGAGGCTTCGGCCGATTACATCTATGCGACGGCCGGCACCGGGGACACCCATCGCGAGAACCGCGACTCGATCGCCCGCTGGCGGATCGTGCCTCGGATGCTTCGCGACGTCTCCGAGCGCGACCTGTCGGTGGACCTCTTCGGCACCCGGGTGCCCGCGCCGGTCGCGCTGGCGCCGATCGGCGTCCAGACGTCGGCGCACCCCGACGGCGAGCGGGCGACTGCGCGCGCCGCGGCCACGCTGGGACTGCCGATGACGATTTCCACCGCCTCCGACACCGCGATGGAGGACATCGCCGAAGCGGGTGGGCCTGAGGCGCCGCGCTGGTACCAGCTCTACTGGCCCTCGGACGAAGGCGTCGCCCGGAGCCTCGTGGATCGCGCTGAAGCCTCGGGCTGCAGCGCGATCGTCGTCACCGCAGACAACTACATCCCCGGCTGGAAGCCACGCGATCTGCAGCGCGCCGAGCTGCCGTTCATCCAGGGCATCGGGGTCGCCCAGTTCTTCTCCGACCCCGTCTTCCGCGCCGCGCTCGAAAAGACGCCCGAAGAGGACCTGGGTGCCGCCGTGGGTCACTACCTCGGCGTGTTCGTCAACCCGAAACTCACCTGGGACGACCTCGAACGCCTTCGCTCGTGGACGTCGCTGCCGATCGTGATCAAGGGCATCCTTCACCCTGAAGACGCCATCGAGGCGAGGGAGCGCGGCGTCGACGGCATCGTCGTGTCCAACCATGGCGGCCGCCAGGTGGATGGCGCGATCGCAACGATCGACGCCCTTCCTCAGATCGCAGACGAGGTCGCCTCCGACCTCACGGTCCTGCTTGATTCCGGGATTCGCTCGGGCGCCGATGCCTTCCGCGCCCTTGCCCTTGGCGCCCACGCCGTGCTCCTCGGCCGCCCGTGGATCTGGGGTCTCGCGCTTGGCGGCGAGGCCGGAGTTGAGGAGGTCCTGCGCCGCTTCCTCGCCGAGCTCGACCTGACGATGGCGCTCTCCGGCTACACGAAGCCGTCGCAGCTCGGACCCGAGGCGCTTCACCGCCACGGCCTCGGATAAAGTCCCGCCCGATGAACGACCGTCAGACCTACCGCCTGCGCGCCCCGGCCTCCGGCCGTGAGGCGATCGCCGAGGTGAACGAGCACGGCGTCTACGTCGACTCGGTCTCCGGCGAGGAGATGCAGCCCGTCACGCGCACCCTCCCGCTCGCACCGTCGCCGTCGGCGCTCCTTCGCATCCCGGACAACCTTCGCCTCTGTTCACGCTGCGAGCAGATGATCGGCGTCGACGTTGCCGACTGCCCGTACTGCGGCAAACGCCAGGACCCCCTGGGCGAGCCGGCCTAGTTCGGGACGAAGTACGCCTTGTAATAAACGCGCGAGTCGTACTTGCACCCGTACTCGCGCACGGTGCCAACCTTCTTCTGAGGCTTGGCGTTGATTTGATCCTGCTCGGTGCAGCCCCCGCTGCGGGGCATGCTCGCGCGGTAGATCGATTTTCCGCCGCCCCTGCCCTTCTGCCGGATCGCCGGCGCCCAGGTAAGGGTTGTCAAGCCGACCACTTCGCCCTCCTTGATAGCCAGGGGCTGGTCGAGCGTGATGACGGTCTGTCTCTTGTAGAAGGCGCTTGAGAGCTTCACCGCGGGGCTCTGGCCCGTCAGCTTGTATTGAATGCCACCGCCCTGGCGCTTGAGGATCGCGATCCGGGCGACGGGGCCTTTGCCGTACTTGTCGTTGCCGAACAGATCCTGGAAGAAATCCAGGTTGCTCTTGCCGCCATCCTGCGGGGGCTTCTTGCTCGGCTTGTGGCCAAGCTCGATCGCCCAGGCGACGATCCGGCCGTTGCTGGGCGCGCGGAATGGATTGCTCTTCTTGCCGAGCTCGTTGACGAAGATCGTGGACGAGCCGATCGCCGTGCAGAAGTCGTCCGGCTTCCCACCGCAATCGGGCTTTGTGTCCGAACCGCCCCGCCCGAGGATCTTCACGTCCTGAGCGCCGAAAGCGCCGGACGAGAACACGCCGCCCGCGATAACGAGGGCGGTGAAGACGAGGGCCGGGATGATTGGGCGTCTTGGGCGTCTCAAAAGGGGTTCTCTGCGGCCAACACGCTTGACGGGCCGCAAGTTGCGGTCCCAAGACCATATCCACGCGGGTGCCGGAGACGGCGCCATCGGCCAGCGGCGGGATACGTCCTGCAACGGAACGTTCGAGGACGCGCTCTAGAATCAGCGTCGCATGGCTGCTATCGAGGTTCGGGGGTTGGAGAGGGAGTTCGGTGGCGGTGTCAAAGCCGTGAACGGCGTCGACCTCGAGGTCGCCGAGGGTGAGATCTACGCCTTCCTCGGTCCCGAACGGCGCGGGCAAGACAACCACCGTGCGCATGCTCACGACGCTTCTTCGCCCCACCGGGCGGTACCGCCAGGGTCGCGGGCCACGACGTGGTCTCCGAGGCGGCCGAGGTCCGCAAGTCGATCGGCGTCGCCCTTCAGGAGGCCGCGCTCGACCCCTTGATGACCGGTCGCGAGCTGATCCGGCTACAGGCCACCCTTCACGGCCTCTCCCGCGACGAGGGTCGTAAGCGCTCGGACGCGCTGATCACGCGCGTCGGCCTCGACCACGCAGCGAACCGCCGCGTCGGCACCTACTCCGGCGGCATGCGACGCCGGCTCGACTTGGCGTCGGCGCTCGTCCACCAGCCGCGCGTCCTCTTCCTCGATGAGCCGACCACAGGCCTCGACCCCGTGAGCCGCAAGGACATCTGGGAAGAGGTCGAAGCGCTCAACAACGACGGCGCGACGATCTTTCTCACTACGCAGTACCTCGAAGAGGCGGACATGCTCGCCGACCGCGTAGGCATCATTGCGAACGGCGAGATCGTCGCCGAGGACACCCCGCAGGCGCTGAAGGCGGAAGTCGGGAACGCGCACCTCGAGATCACTGTCGCGGACGGGCGAGCCGAGGAAGCGCGCGGCGTTGTCTCGAAGCTGGGCAAGCGACTGCCGGGCAAGGACGGCGTCGTGATGATCGAATTGGAGGGTGGCGCCGCCGGCGTCGCTCCCGTGGTTCGCGCTCTCGACGAAGCGGGCTTTGCAGTGGAGTCGCTCGACCTGGTCGAGCCCACGCTCGACGACGTGTTCGTGGCCAAGACCGGCTACCACCTCGAGGGCGACGGCGAGGACGCCGAGCCCGAGGCCGCTGCGGCGGAGTAGATGGACGCACTGAGGCAGAACGCTCGCGTGGTGGCAGCGCTCGGGCGCCGATCGATCACCCAAACGTTCCGGCGCCCGCAGCTCCTGGCGCCGATCATCATCTTTCCAACGCTCCTCCTAGCGGTGCAGACGGGCGGCGCCGGAAGCGCGGTGAACCTGCCCGCCTTCCCGGAGGTGAACGGCTTTCTCGACTTCATGCTCGCCGGGGCGATGATCCAGTCCTGCCTACTCGCCGGGAACTCGGGCGGCATCGCCCTTGCCGTCGACATCGAGATGGGGTTTACCGACCGGCTCCTCGCCGCACCGATCTCGCGCTTTGCGATCGTCCTCGGGCGGCTCGCCGGAACGGCGGCACTGGGAGCATTCTCGGCGGTCTATTACCTGGCCCTCGGGCTGATCTTCGGCGCGCAGATCGAGGAGGGTGTCAGCGGCGTGTTCCTGATGATCGCCTTCGTGACGCTCTCGGCCATTGCGTTCGGGGGCATCGGCGCCGCGATCGCGCTGCGCTCCGGCTCGGCCTCGGTGGTGCAGGGCGTATTTCCTCTCGTCTTCGTGATCCTGTTCTTGTCGTCGGCGTTCTTTCCCGTCGAACTGATGAGCGAGCCGGCGTCGACGATCGCCGAGTACAACCCGGTCTCGTTCATCGTCGAAGGCGTCCGCGACCCGGTGATCTCAACGCTTACGGGAGCTGACGCCGCGAAGGCGTTCGGTTCCATCGTCGGCATCGGCGTGTTCAGCCTCTTGCTCAGCGCTCAGGCTCTCCGCCACCGGCTGAGGACGGGCGGCTGATGGCAGCGTCGATCGCAGCGGGCTGGCCCACTGTCTCGGCCCTCGTGCGGCGCGCGGCAAACGAGCTGGTGCGCGTGCCCGGCGCCGCGATCCCCGGCGTGCTCGCTCCCACGATCTTCTTCCTGGGCCTGAGTTCGGTGTTCGCCTCGCTCACGGAGCTCGGCGGCTTCGGTACCCAGAACTATCACTCGTTTCTCATCCCGGTCTCGCTGCTCCAGGGCGCAGGCTTCACGGGCGCAGCGACCGGTGTGAACCTGGCGCGCGACATCGAGCAGGGCTGGTTCGACCGCCTGCTCGCCTCCCCTGCTCCACGGCCGGCCCTCCTCGCGGGCCTGGTGCTGTCTGCTTCGGTGCGGGCCCTCGTTCCAGCGTTCGTCCTGCTCGGCGTCGCGTTCGCGGCGGGCGCGGACTGGCCGGGATTCGACGGGCTCGCGCTGACGCTGTTCGCCGTGATGGCGATGGGCACCGTTGCCGCGCTCTACGGCTGCTCGCTGGCGCTCAAGTTCCGCTCGCAGTCGGCGGCGCCACTGATGCAGGCGGGCATGTTCATCGGCGTCCTCTTCACGACTTCCTACGCGCCGAAGGAGAAGCTCCAGCCGTGGCTCCAGACCGTCTCGGACTTGAACCCGGTGACGCACGTCCTCGACATGGCGCGCCAGGGATTCGTCAGCGGCGAGATCACCTGGGCCGACACGTGGCCGGGGCTGGTCGCGCTGGTTGGCCTTGTTGCCGTCTTCGCCGCGTTTGCCTTGCGCGGAATGCGGCACATGGCTGACTAAACGAGACACCGAGGAAAGGCACCGGATGGCGCATGTCCACATCACAGAGTTCAGTGACCCCGGCTGCCCCTGGGCATACAGCGCCGAGCCCACTCGGAGACGGCTGAACTGGATCTACGGCGATGAGGTCGAGTGGTCGACACGCATGGTCGTACTCGCCGAATCCCCCGAGGAATATGAAGAGAAAGGCGTCACGCCCGAGAATATCCAGGAGTCGACCCGGAGGATCGCGGCCGACCATGGCATGCCGATCGACACGACGCTTCGCCCTCACGTCACCGCAACCGCCGATGCGTGCCGCACCGTGGTCGGGGTGCGGCTGAACGCTCCGGAGCGCGAGCGCCAGATGCTGCGCTGCCTGCGCGTTGGTTATTTCGCCGGCGGGATGCTTGACGACCGGCACACGATCGACGAGGCGGTCCGCACCGCAGAACTCGACCCGAACGAGGTTTACGGGTGGGCGACCGACGAGGCGACCGAGGAGGCACTTCGCGAAGACATGGCCAAGGCGCGGGAGCCGATGCCGGCCGCGAAGGCGCTCGACCACAAGCTCGCGAACTGGTCCGGCGGGCTGCGCTACACGTGTCCGAGCTATGAGATCACGCGGGTCGAGGACGGCGTGACGATCTCCGTACCTGGGTTCCAGCCGTTCGCGGCCTACGACGTCGTGCTCGCGAACCTGATCCCCGGACTTGATCGGCGCGATCCGCCCGAGGACGTGGTCGACGTCCTCCGTGACGCGGGCACCCCGCTCGCCTCACAGGAGGTCGCGACGATGATGGATATCTCGCGCGACGAGGCACGCGAGCGCCTGGGGCGGGTGGCCGAGGAAAGGCACGTCGGGGCGGACGGGTTTTGGACGCTGAAGGGATAGCGCCCGAGTTCGACCTCGCGGAGCTCTGCCGCTCCGTTCTCGGAGACAGCTGGGCGGAGGGCTCCCGGGGTGGCGTTCCCTACGGCTACACCCGCCCCTCGCCCACTCGCTATCCGTGGCAGTGGTATTGGGACTCGTGCTTTGCGGCGATCGTGTGGCGCCGGTTCGGCGACGATGGCGCCCGCCGCTCGCGCTCCGAGCTTGAATCGCTCCTTCGCGCATCCCGCGACGACGGCTTCGTCGGCCACGTGATCTTCTGGGACCAGCCGCTCACGCTCAAGCGGCGCACGTACTACAACGTCGACCGCCGCTCGTCGCCGATGACGGGCACGATCCAGCCGCCTCTCCTGGCGTGGGCTTGGCGGATCGCGGTGGGCGACCCGGCTTCAGAGCCGCGTATCGCCCGCCACCACGAGTGGCTTCGCGACAACCGCGACCTCGAGGGCGATGGCCTCCTCTGGCTGATTCAACCCGACGAATCGGGCCTCGATTCCTCGCCGAAGTTCGACCCGGTGTGGGGCTGGCGCTCGCACGCGCGGTGGGGGTTCCCGGTACTTGTCTCGGGTTCGCGCCGGCGAAGCTGGGACGCACGGGCGATCCGCGACGCCGGGCGCCCCGTGCTGTGCGAAACGGTGACGAATGTGCTCTGGGGCCTGTCGCGCCTCGCGTGCGGCGAGCCTTCGATCACGCCGGCGCTCGTCGACCGCCTGTGGTCAGAAGAGCACGGCCTCTTCCTTGACGAAGCGGGCGACGGCACCCGCCCCGTGGTCGACACCTGGGCCGCGCTCGCGCCACTTGCCCTGCCGGACCTGCCCGAGGAGATCGGCCATCGGCTCGTCGAGCGGTTGCTGGATCCGAAGCGCTACTGGCTCACCTATCCCCCGCCCTCGGTGTCCGCGCTCGAGCCGACGTTCGAGCCCAACCGCGGCCCCGGCTGGAAGCTCCGCTACTGGCGCGGGCCGACGTGGATCAATGCGGCATGGATGCTGTGGATGGGGATGGTGCGCCTGGGCTACCGCAACGAGGCCGCCGAGATGGTGCGCCGCCTGGTGCCGATGGTCGAGCGTGAGGGCCTTCGCGAGTACTACGACCCGGGCACGGGCGAAGGCCTGGGCGCAAGGGAGTTCGCCTGGTCCTCTCTGATCCTCGAGATGGCAGAGCCGGACCTGGAAGCGGCGGCCCGCAGCTACCTCCCCCCACGCTGAGTGTCGCCTGAAGGTCCCATTGGTACCTCGAGGCGACTCTCGGCGGGCGGTTGGCGCTTTGGCAGGAGCGTTACGGCCTTTTCGACCGCTTCTGACGGGCTCTCGCGGATGAGGTCTTCCGGGACCCGGTCGTGGCGGAAGCCATGCTCCAGGAGGAGCGCGCTCACCTTCGCGTCGCGTCGAAGCTTCCAGCCCGTCTGGTGGTACTGGTCCGAGTCGACTTCGATGACCACCTTCTGCTCACGCCAGAGGAAATCGACCTGGTGGTACTCGTCTCCCAGGAGGAGCCAGCGGTTGACTCCCGGCTTCGGCAGCCCTCGCTGTTTGCAGAGCTCGGCGTAGCAGCGCTCGAGGCCGGACTTGAACTGGTCCTCACCGGTCAGATCACCGCTTTCGAGGATGCGCCGCAGACGCCGGATGCCTCGGTGTCCTTTTGAGCGCTTGAGGAGATTCTCGATCTCGCGCATGTCGAAGGTCTGATTGAGCACGGCCTCGTTCGCGGCGCTGGTGACCGAGCCATCGTTGAAGCGGGTCGACAGATCGAGCAGCGTCCGAGCCACCGAGGTCGTTCGAATCCCATCGACGATCTCGATGTCCTGAGGCTCGAGCTGAGCACGGTGACATCGGATGCCCGTGAGTTTGCGAAGCGGTGTGCCTTCAGGGACCGTCACGTCGATATAAGCCGAGTCGCTTCGCCTGATGCCGCGGTGCGCGGCCGCGCTGGCGAACGAAAGGCAGGCGTCCACCCCGCAGGCCTTGACCGCGGCCATCCGGAGCCCTTTCGGCGAGAGATCTGGCCTACCCCACGCATAGACGCCGGGGTACTTCGGAAACAACTCGCCGGCCTGAACACGCCGGTGCACGCCCGATGAACTCATGCCCAGAGAGCGAAGATCATCCAAGGTGACGACCTCTTCCTGGCGCCCTGCGACCTCAGCGATCTTTCGAGTGAGCCGGCCGCGCCCCGAATCGCCCTCCCCATTTCGCTGAGAGTCGTTTGAATCGCCAGGCAGGCGATTTATTCGACTCTCGGCAAGGGGGTGGCGCATTGCCGTCCACGCTGGCATGCCCCGGCGCGCGGGTGGCTCTCGGATTGCGCCGAAAGGCGCTCGGCTAGCGGCCTACTTGTAGCGGTAGGTGATTCGGCCGCGGTCGAGGTCGTACGGGGAGAGCTCGATTTTCACGCGGTCGCCGGGGAGGATGCGGATGTAGTGGCGGCGCATCTTGCCCGAGATGTGCCCGAGGACCTCGTGGTCGTTGTCGAGCTTCACCTTGAACATGGTGTTGGGCAGGGCCTCGAGGACCTCGCCCTCCATTTCGATCTTTTCTTCTTTACCCATCGGCGACCGGTGAGGCTAGCGATCTGGCTTAGGGAAGCGAAACTCCGGGCCCCGACTCGCACTGCTTGAGCACGTTCAGGCCCGGGCCGCCGTTGCAGAAGTCGAAGCCCAGACCGCCCTTCAGCTTGTCGTTGCCGGCCGAGCCACCGAGGCGGTCGGCGCCTCCCTTGCCGCGCACCCGGTCGTTGCCCTTGCCGCCTCGAAGCTTGTCCTTGCCCGGGCCGCCGTTCACCTTGTCACGGCCCTTGGAGAGGATCACGCGGTCGCGCCCTTTGCCCGACCTGACCTTGTCCTTGCCCTTGAGGGCGCAGATCAGGTCATTGCCGCCGAGGCTGAAGATCTTGTCGCGGCCCTTGGTGCCGAGGATCACGTCCTTGCCCTCGGTACCCGTCGTGACCAGGCCGGGAGCCGCGATCACGATCGTCGCCATCTTTCGCTTGCACTTCTTTGCCAGCGGAGCGGCGCCCACCGTCACAACCACGCTCGAAGAATCGTCGCCGGTGGCTGGGTCGCTCTCTCCCCCGCCGGCGGTTGCGGTGTTCGAGATCTGGCCCTCCTGCGTTGCCTGGACGACGACCTGGAACTGAGCGCTCTGCCCCTCGTCGAGCTCGTCCGCCGTGCAGGTGACCGTGCCGCCCGCATTCAGACAGCCGTTTGAAGCCGAGACGAACGACACGCCCGCGGGCAGGACATCGACGATCGAGACGCCGGTCGCATTGTCGACTCCGTCAGTCGCGTCGGCCACGTTCATGACACTCAGCGAGTAGGTGATCTGGTCGCCGACGACGAACGGGCCGGCAGGCGCCGTCTTGGACGCGGCAAGGTTCGGGTTCGACACGCCAACCGTCGTCTGCTCAGTGGCATCGTCGTTGGCCGGTACGGGGTCGAGCTCCTGGCCGTCGACCGTCGCGAAGTTCGTGATCTGGCCGGGTGTGCGCGGGCGCACCGTGACCGTCACCTGCTTCGACTGGCCCTCATCCAGGGCGCCAAGCAGGCAGGTGACCGTGCCTGACGTGTTCGAGCAGCCGCTCGACGCCCTCTTGAACGTGACGCTTGCGGGCAGGGTGTCGACCACCGTGACGCCGGTGGCGTTGTCGGTGCCGTTGGCGGCGTTGGTCTCGTTTGTGGCTGTAAGCGTGTAGACGAGGTCGTCGTTTTCCGCAATCGGGTCGGCGGAGTCGTCCTTGGTCAGCGAGAGGTCGGGAGTGGAGGGCTCCACGGTCGTCGTCTCCATGTCCGAGTTGTTTCCAGGCACGGGATCGGTCTGGTTGCCGGCGATCGAAGCGGTGTTGGAGATCGGCCCAACCTGACGCGGGCGGACGACGATCGAGCGCTGCACCGATGCCCCTTCGGCGAGCGGGCCAACTTGGCAGGTCACCGTGCCCGAGGCGTTCGAACAGCTGTTTGAAGCCGACACGAAGTCCACGCTTCCCGGCAGCGTGTCCGTGATCGTCACGCCGGTCGCGTTGTCGATGCCATCGGCGGCGTTCGTGACGTTTGAGGCTGTGAGCGTGTAGGTGAGGTTGTCGTTCACGCCCACGGGGTCGGGCGAATCAGCCTTCGAAATCGAGAGATCGGGTTGAGCGGCATCGACGGTGGTCACCTCGGTGTCCGAGTCGTTCGATGTCGAAGCGTCCGACTCGTCGCCGTCCACCGTGGCGGTGTTCGAGATCGAGCCCGGAGACGAGACGATCACGACGATCTGCTTGGAAGCGCTCTGACCCTCGTCTAGGTCACCGAAGTTGCAGGTGACCGTGCCGCTCGCGTTCGAGCAGCCGGCGTCGCCGGAGACGTAGGTCACGCCGTTCGGCAGGACGTCGGTGACGTGCACGTTGGTCGCGTTGTCGACCCCATCTGCTGCGTTCGCGACGTTCGAAACGGCGAACGTGTAGGTCAGCTGCTCGCCCGCGGTCACGGGATCCGGAGAGTCGGTCTTGTTGATCGAAAGGTTCGGAAGCGCCGCGACCACCGTGGTCGACTCGGCGGCATCGTCGTTGGCCGACACCGGGTCATCCTGGTCGGCCGAGACCGACGCGAAGTTGCGAATCGTGCCCGGATCCTTGGCCCGGACCGTGACCGTCACCTGTTTGGAAGAGCCCTCTGCGATCGCGCCGAGCGAGCAGGTCACGTCGCCCGCCGCCACGGTGCAGCCCTGAGACGCCGAGCGGAACGTGACGCCGGCCGGAAGGTCGTCGACCACCGTCACACCCGTAGCGTTGTCCGTGCCATCGGAGGCGTCGACCAGGTTGTTGACGGTAATCGTGTAGACGAGGTCCTCGTTCTCGGCGACCGGGTCGGCCGAGTCCGTCTTCGTGATCTGAAGGTTCGGGGTCGAGCGGATGACCGAGGTGGAGGCCATTGCGGAGTTGTTCGAGCTGACCGGATCGGTCTGGTTGCCGGTGATCGCGGCGAAGTTGGTGAGGACCGTCTCCTGACCGGGCGCCTTGACGACGATCTGGCGGTCGACCGACGCGCCCTCGGCGAGCGCCCCGATCTGGCACGTCACGGTGCCCGAAGCGTGCGTGCAGCCGCTCGAAGCGGACACAAAGGTGACGCCTGCCGGAAGCGTGTCCGTGACGGTCACTCCCGATGCGTTGTCGACGCCGTCGGCAATGTTGGTGACGTTCGACGCGGTGAGCGTGTAGGTGATGTTCCCGTTGATCTCGACGGGATCGGGGTCGTCGATCTTGGTGATGGCGAGATCGGGCGTCCTAGCCTCGACGATCGTCGCCTCGGCGTCGGAGTTGTTGCCCTGCGAGACATCGACCTGATCGCCGGAGACGGAAGCCGTATTGGTGATGACGCCGGGCGTGCGGGGGATCACCGTGACCGTGAAGACCTTGGAAGCCTGCGGGTCGAGCGAGCCGACCGCGCAGCTGAGCGTCTGCCCCGCTTTCGTGCAGCCCGGCGCCGAGACGAAGTCGACCGAACCCGGAAGCGTGTCCACGACCTTCACACCGGTCGCGGTCAACAAGGACGAGTTGTTCGTGGCGGTGATCGTGTAGACGAGCTGATCGCCTTCGACCACCGGGTCAGGCGAGTCGGTCTTCGTGATCGCGAGATCGATCACGCCCGCCTGGGCGCCTGCCGCCGGGGCCAGGGAGAGGGCAACTGCAAACGCGCAAACGCACGCCACGACCGCGGCGGTCAGCCTTGAACCGATGCTCATGACCGCCTAGCTTCCGCATGGCGGCTCCGATCCCTGCGCGCCTCTCAGCGCGTTACCTGCTTTCGGCTACTTACCCAGCGTGGTCAACGAGCTCGAAGGCGCCGATGTCGCACCGGTGCCCTTGCGGCCGCGGCACACCACGCTGGTCCTTGCGCGAGCAGCTATGCGCTCCCGCGTCGAGCGCAGGGCTGTTTTTCGCGATGGCGAGGGTGGCCGTCTGACCGCCGTTATTCAAGAGCTTCCCGACCTTCGGATTCGCTCCCGAAATGTCCGTCGGCTGGTCGAGGGAGCAGTCGTGGTGACCATCCAGGTTGTGGCCTTGCGAATCGACCGCCGAGCCGCCACAGTTGTCTGGCGCTCCCGGGTTTCCGGCCGAGCCGGGAGGCATGCCGTTGTCCAGTAGGCGACGTTGCCCGCGATGATCGTGCCCTTGAGTATCGGCGCCGCTGCCAGACAACCCGCCGCCGCACCCGTCGCCGTTGAAGCACTGATTGCCGACGACGGTGCTGTCGATCGACTCGACCTTGTCGTCGAAGGCTCCACCGTCCCCGTTGAAGGTCGGGTTGCCGCCGAAGTTGTTGAAGAACGTCGAGTCGGAAGCCCTGATCAGGTCAGCGGCCACCGCGCCGCCGTTGTAACCGTGGTTGCCCGCGAACAGGCTTTGCTTGATCACCACGTCGCCCGCCGCGTATACGCCACCGCCGTTGGAAAAGTTCGAGGTTCGTTGATCGCCCTGTTGTCGAGGATCGCGACGCTTGGTCAGCGCCAACCTGGTCGTTCGGCGACCACGTAGATGCCGCCGCCGCTCTCGCTCCCCCGGTATCACCCTCGCGGATCGGTCAGACCAGAAATCTTCACGTTCCCGGGAGCCGCATAGTAGATATGCATGACGCGGCTGTCGCGATTGGCATCAATGATCGTCTTCGAGGCACCCGCGCCGGCGATCTTCACCTCCGTGTCGACCACAAGCTCGCCCGACGCGAGCTCGTAATGCCCGGCCGGAACCGTCGACCTTGTCACCGAGTTGGCCTTGTTGAGCGCCTTGCGCAGCGATCCCTTGCCGTGGTCATGAGTGTTCTTGACGTGCACGGTGGCGGCGCTTGCCGGCGACGCAGATGTCAGCACGAAACCCGCGATCAGCGCGAAAAGCCTTCGTTCCCCCACTGGCGAGGAGACTACTCCTCCGTCAGCGCCGCTGTGAATGTCGCGAACTTCCCCGGGCCTTCCCGAGGAACGATTGCACCGCGTTCTTCAGATCCTCAGTTGCGAACAGATCGGCGAAGACACCCGGCGTCACCTCGTCCGCATGATCGATCCCGCCGTCGAGGTAGGCACGGACGATCTTCTTGGTCTTGGCGTGCGCGACGGTCGGACCGGCCGCGAGCTCTTGCGCGAACGCCATGCCCTTCTCGTGGATCTCTGCGTCGGGCAGAACCCGGTTGACGACGTTCCAGCGCTCGAGCGTCGCCGCATCGTAGAGGCGCCCCGTCATCACGAACTCGCGGGCCCGCGCAGGGCCCGCGCGCTCGGCCATGCGCTGCGTCCCGCCCGCGCCGGGCGTCAGGCCCACGACCTTCTCGACGAGCCCGAACTTCGCCGACTCGGACGCCCAGATCATGTCGCAGCCGAGCGCCACCTCGAGCCCGGCCGTCAGGCAGAGGCCGTGGCAGATCGCGAGCGTCGGCATCGGCAGCGCCTCGAGGCGCTGGACCGGCCCGACGAGCGAGGGGAAGCCCTCGGCCGCCGGCGTCGACCGCGTCCTTGAACACCTGCACGTCGACGCCCGCCGAGAAGACCTTCGCCTCTGCGCGCCACACGGCGGCGCGGACGTCCGAGCCCTCGATCTCGGTCGACGCACTCCTCCAGCTCGTGGAACGCGTCGGCGCTGAAGAAGTTGAGGTCGCCGTTCGAGAGCGTGATGACGCCGACGTCGCCGTCCCTCTCGGTAAGTGATTGCAGCCATCAGCCGTCTCCTCTGATCTTGTCGGCGACGTCGCCTGATCTCCGTCGGGGTCGCCCGGGCCGTGGGATCCACGGCAGCTTGAGCGGGTCGTCGTGGTTGCGCGGCACCACGTGGAGGTGGAAGTGGAAGACCGTCTGCCACGCGGCCGAGCCGCAGCAGTTGATGAGCGTTGAAGCCCTCCGGGCTCGAGCGTCTCGCTCATCTGCCTTGCCAGCCGGCGCGCGGCGATCGTGCAGCCGGCGAGGTCGTCGTCGGAGATGTCGATGAGGTCCTTCGAGTGCTCGCGCGGGATCACCAGCGCGTGGCCCGGGTTCGCCGGGTTGATGTCCATGAACGAGATCGTCTTCTCGTCCGAGTCGAGGATCTCGCCGGGCAGTTCGCCCGCGATGATCTTGCAGAAGATGCAGTCGGGGTCGGCTCATGCGCCGCGGAGCCTATGCGAGCGTCTTGCGTGCGTGTGCGATGACTTCGTCGCGGCCCGGAGACCTCGCCGGCGAAGATCGCGGCCTGAAGCTCGGCGATGAGGCGGCCGAGCTCGGGGCCTTCGGCGATTCCCGCCTCGCGCGCCAGCTCGTCGCCGGGCAGTGGCAGAGCGGGCGGGCCCGAGCGGTGCCATTCGAGAGCGTCCGGCAGGACCTCGCGGACGAGCTCCAGATGCGCCTCGATCATCTCGGGCGCGGCGATCGCGCCCGACGCCCCGCGCCGACATGCGGTCGGCCGCGGTCAAGAGCGTCACGTCCGGGGCGACGTCGCCGCACTGCTGGCAGGTACTCGAAGAGGCGCCGGCGCGACAGCGGGCGCTCGTGGACCATGAATCCCAGGTGAAGGTGGTGGCGCGTGAGGCCCGCGACGTAGCGGCGAAGCGCACGGCTAGGCCTTCAGCCGCCCAAGCGACTCGTCGACGAGGTCGGCGCCGACCGAGTCGTGGCCGATGAACGTGACGTAGCCGCCGTTCGAGCCCTTCGTCGCGGGCTTACCGGTGTCGTGGAGAAGGGCGCCGAGGCGCAGGCCGTCGCCGCGCGTGAAGTCGTCGCCGAGCGGCTCGCGAGCAGCGCGCGCACGCCATCGACGCTCTCGCCCGTGTACTGCTCCAGGTCGGACTCGACCGCAAGGAGCTGCCGCAGCACCTCGATCGTGTGGCCGTGGACGTCCAGGTGGTGGTTCGGGTTCTGCTCGACGCCGCGCAGCGCCTCGAGCTCCGGCAGCACTCCGGCAGTCGCGCCAAGCTCGTCGAGAAGCTCGAGGCCTCGCAGCGGCTCCGCAGCCGAGACCAGCAGCCGCAGCTCGGCGAGCCGCCGCTCGCCGGCGGGCTCCGCGGCGCGCGCCGATTCCGCGCGGGCCAGTTCGACCGTCGCGGGTTCGATCTCCAGGCCCGAGCGCAGCCGCGATCCGCGCGGCGCGCATCAAGCGCAGCGGGTCGTCGGCGAACGAGCGCTCCGAAACGGCGCGCAGCACGCCGCGCCTCCAGCGTCCGCCGATGCCGCCGGTGGGATCGATCGGCTCGCCGTCCAGGTCCGAGAGGGGCACCGCGATCGCGTTCACCGTGAAGTCGCGGAGGGCGAGGTCGCCGTCGATGCCGTCGGCCCGAAGGCGCGTGACGTCCACATGCCACGAGCGGTCGGCTGAAACGACCCGCCAGGTGCCGAACTCCTCCGACAGTGGAAAGGCCGCGCCACCCGACGCCCGCGCGATCGCCCTCGCAGCCGCCTCTTCAGAGCCGGGCTCCACGGCAAGGTCCGCGTCAACGACATCCCTGCCCATCAGGGCATCGCGCACCGCCCCGCCCACGACCCAGCCGCCGGCGATCAGGTCGACCGCCAGCGCGATGCCGGGCGAGCGGCGAAGGGCATCCCACCGTCTCACTCACCGATCGTACTCCCGTCGACTCGCGGCCGAGATCCCGGTCGTGATCTCGTAGTTGATCGTTCCAAGCGCGTTCGCCAAGCTCCTCGGCACGGATTCGTTCGCCGTTGCGCTCGCCGATCAGCACCGACCTCGTCGAACGGCGGCGACGTCGTGCTCCGGCCCGAGGTCGACCGTGATGTTGTCCATCGAGACGGTGCCCACGATCGGGCGGCGCCTGCCCCCGACGAGCGCGCTCCGCCCGTGTTCGAGAGCCCGCGGCGCCAGCCGTCGCCGTAGCCGATCGGAACCGGAGCCGACCCAGCGTCTAGCGTCCGCCGTCCACGAGCGGCCGTAGCCGGCGCTCGCGCCGGGCTCGAAGCTTTTGATGTCGGCGACGTAGGAGACGCAGCTCGAGCGCGGGCTCCAGATCCTGCTCGGCGGAGTCGCTGCCGAACGGGTCGAGGCCGTAGATGGCAACGCCGCAGCGCACCATGTCGAAGTGGGATTCGGGATCGCGAAGCGTGGCCGCGCTGTTGGCGGCGTGGAGTGTGATCCCGGGATGGCGCTCCTTCGCGGGAAGGGCCACCGCGCGGAATGCATCGAGCTGCTCGCCGCATGAACGAGTCCTCGTCTTCATCCGCGGTCGCAAGGTGAGTCCAGACGCCGGCAAGCTCCAGGCGCTCGTCCGACGCCACGGCTTCGATCAGCGCCTCCGTCTCCGCCGCGTCTCGCAGCCCAAGCCTGCCCATGCCCGAGTCGTGCTTTACGTGAACGCGTGGCACGACGCCCGAGTCGGCGGCGCGCGACGCCAGGAGCTCGCGGGAGGCCTCGCGCCAGATCGAGACCTCGGCGCCCGGTTTCGAGGACGGTCGCGATCTCCTCGCCGGAGATCGCGCCCATGACGAAGATCGGCGCATCGGGAAGCTCGGCGCGCAGCTCGGCGGCCTCGCCGGCGCTGGCGACGGAAACCATCGACGCGCCGGCGCGAAGCGCAGCCCGGGCGGACTCGACGGCGCCGTGGCCGTAGCCGTTTGCCTTGACCACCGCGCAGAGCTTGGCGCCGCCCACGAGCGCGCCGCTCCAGGCGGGCGACGTTCCTCTCGATCGCGCCAAGGTCACCCGTGCGACTGCTCGCTTCACTGGCTGAGGCCCTCTGGGAGCGCAGCGATCACGTCGGTTGCGATCACCGACTCCGCCGCTCCCACGCGCTCAGCGGCGAGCGATCCCGGCGTCGTGTTGGCCCAGACCGCAGCGCAGGCAGCGTGAAACGGATCCAGTCCCCTCGCGATCAGCGCGCCGATCGTGCCCGCCAGGACGTCCCCGGTGCCGGCCGTCGCGAGGGCGGGCGAATCGACCACGCTCACGGCGACGGGGCCGCCGGGCCGGGCGACGATCGTGTCGTCGCCCTTTGAGCACGACCACGCATCCTCCGCGCTCAGCGGCCTCGCGAGCGAAGGCGAGGCGGTGAGCGCCGACCTCGTCCGACTCCTTGCCGAGCAGGCGGCCCAGCTCACCCGCGTGAGGAGTGATCACGGTGGGCGCGCTCCGCGAGGCGAGCGCCTCCAGCCCGCCGGCGTGGGCGTTCAGCCCGTCCGCGTCGAGCACGAGCGCCGTCGGTTCGCTTCGGCGGCCACCTCGCGCGCCGTCGCGAGCGCTGCGTCCGAGCGTCCCAGGCCCGGGCCGAGGACAAGCGCCTTGGCTTTTTCGGTGGCGTCCAGGATCTCGCCCGCGGCGCGGCTGGCGAAGGCGCCGTCGGCTCAGAGGCGCAGCCGCGGCTCATCACCTCGGTCAGCTTCGACCTCGAAGATCGGCTCGAGCTCGGCCGGGACCGCGACGGTCGCGTAGCCCGCGCCCGCGCGAATCGCTGCGCTCGCCGACAGGACGACGGAGCCCGTGAGCCCACGCGAGCCGCCTGCCACGACGACCTGTCCGGAGGTGAACTTGGTCGAGTCGGCGCCCCGCCGGGGAATCCCGATCGAGTACGCGGGCCGTGATCTCGCCCGCCGGCGGTGCTCGCCGTGCTCGGGGATGCCGATGTCGGCGACTCGAAGCTCCCCCGTGAGGCGCTTGCCCGGCGCAATGCGCTGCCCGAGCTTGCCGCGCGTGGAACGAACGGTGACGGAAGCGTTGACGGCTGCGCCCTCTACCTCGCCCGTCGAAGCCGTCGACGCCCGAGGATATGTCGGCGGCAACGACAGGCGCGCCGCACGCGTTCATCGCTTCGATCGCCTCCTTCGCGGGCGAGCGGGGGGCGCCGTCGAAGCCGGTGCCGAAGATTGCGTCGACCACGCAGCCGGAGCCTTCGAGGGCGGAGCCGATCTTCGCCGGCGCCCGACCTGGCGCCCCGGTTGGGCGAGGCGCTCGTGATTCGCCTTTGCGTCGTCGGTGAGCTCATCCGCGGGCCACAGAAGCAGCGACGTCGACGTCGAAGCCGGTCCCGGCGAGGAGCCGCGCGGCTACGAGCCCGTCGCCGCCGTTGTTGCCCTTGCCGCAGACGATGCGGACCGGCCCCGGCTCGGCGATCTCGCGAACGGCCTCGGCAAGCGCCGCGCCCGCCGCCTCCATCAGCTGGAGGGACGGGATGCCGCGCTCTTCGATCGCCTGCGCGTCCGCCGCGCGCATGCTCTCGGCGTCGTGGAGCGGTTCGAGCCAGTCGGGCAGGTCCATCAAGCGGAGCGTACGACGACTACGGCCGCCGCGAGCTCGCGCGAGTGCGTCATCGAAACGTCCAATGCGATCCCGCGCTCCGCTGGCGGCTCTCCTCGCACGAGCCTGAAAGGCGCAGGGCCGGCGCTTCGTCACCGCCCCCCACGACCTCGACCTCGTGCAGGCGAAGCCCGCCGAGTCCGAGCGCCTTGAGGCGGCTTCCTTCGCTGCGAACCGCGCGGCGAGGTGCCGCCCGGGCCGGGAACGCGCCGCGCAGTAGTCAAGCTCGGCCTCGGTGAAAATCCGCTCGGCAAGTGCCGGGCGCCGCTCGATCGCGCGCTCGATCCGCTCGATCTCGATCAGGTCGATTCCTGCGCCGCATCGTCACTCTGCGAGATTCCCAGCGAGTAGCGCTGGATCGAATAGCCGTCCTCGTAGCGGATGCCCGCAGCGACCGTGCTGAGCTTGTCGGCGATGAAGCCCATGATGAGGTCTTCCGGCGAGCCGCCGAGGATCGCATCCGGCACCGACGGGCTGTCGACGAACTCGTCGAGGATCGGGCCGAGGTCGACCGCGCCCGTGATGTCGTAGCCGTCGCCGAGCAGGGCCGACGCGTTGGAGTAGGCGTCCGTATCGCCGAAGGCGCCGGCACCGCCGGGGTCCGATCCCTCCGCGGACGCCTGGTCCTTGAAGAACCCGAAGGTGATCGCGTCGTCGGCGAGAGCGATGTTTGTGAAGGGGAGGTCCTTGTCATCGGACGGCAGCGCACAACCGGCGGAAGGGTCGACTTTGAGGCCGCGACGCAGGATCCGTGAGCGGAACCGACGTCGACCCCGAATTGGCGGCCCCGTCGACCGAGAAGCCAACGTCCTCACCGCCCACCGGCGGGCCGACCTTCGCGCCACGCTCACTCCCAGCCTGCTCTCTCGAGCCCCTCGATCAGCGCCGTCGCAGTCTCGGTGTCCGTCGCCTCGATCTTGCCGCCAACCTCAACGCCGTCCGGGAGATCGCCGCGAACCCAGAGAGAGCCATCGCCGAGCGCCGCCGAGAGGTCGTCGATCGTCACACCCGTCTGCTCTTCGAGCAGCGCCGAGAGCCCGCCCTCCGGGTAGTCCTCGAGCGGCACACCCGCGTCGTGGAGGGCTTCGAAGGTGTCCTGAAGGAACGGGGCAAACTCGCCGAGATCGGCGAGAGCGAAGGCTGCGAGCGAATCGCCGGGCGCATCGGCCAGGAGCGGGCTCTCGCCAACCTCGGGCTGGCCGTCGATCAGCGGGCTCGATTGCTCCAGGTAGACCTGGTCGCCGGTTGCACCCAGGCCGAAGGCATAGCCGCCGTCGAAGAAGCCGGGCAGCGCCTCCTTGAATTGAGCGATCTTCTCGCTGTCTTCGGGGGTCGAGCCGAACTGATCGACCTGGGAGAGGTCGACGAAGACGGTGGCGAGCCGGTCCTCGTCCAGGCTGCCGTATGAGGAGGCGATGGCGTCGCCGGAAGCGAGGCTGTCGGCATCGCCATGCGAGACGTCGACCGCGCTCTCGAACTGGTCTGCCGTGGTGAGCACCACGTGGCCGTCAAAGACGCCGACATCGTAGGCCCCGTCGGGCGTCGTGAAGTAATCAACGCCCTCATACGACTTCTCGGGGTTGTCGACCGTGTCGGAGGCGAGGATCTTTTCGAGCGCCGCCCTGGCGGCGTCCTCGTCGGTCGTCTCGAGCGCGGCGACGAAGCTGGGGTCGCCCTCGCCGGCAACGTCCGCGAAGCCGATGCCGAGCTTCTGACCAAGCCACGGCTGAATGTCCTCGGAGAACGAGAAGTCGAGTCCGGTCGAGGCCGCCGCCTGGTCGAGCTGATCGGTGATGACATCCTCGGGGTCGGCAATCTGGCCGATCAGCGGCAGCTCGCCGAGCTTGCCGGCCAGAGCCTCGAGGTCGTCCTGCTGCCGGCCCTCGGGGTTGACCGTGACCTCGGTGTAGATCGGGTAGCCGGCCGGAACGACCTGGGAAGGCCCGCTGATTTCAGAGCCGGCGTCGCTGCCACCGTCCCCACAGCCGGCAAGGGCGAGTGCGAGTGCGGCGGTTGATGCGAGGAGGAAGCGGCGCACGACTATTCGACGGTAACGGTCTTCGCGAGGTTCCGGGGCTGGTCCACGTTCAGGCCGCGCATGCGTGCCACGTGGTAGGCGAGAAGCTGGAGCGGAAGGATCGCGAGGATCGGCTGGAGGATCCAGTCCGTGCGCGGGATCTCGATCGTGAGATCGGACGCTTCGGCGACCCTGGGCGTGCCCTCGGTTGCGATCGAGATCACGTCGGCGCCGCGGGCCCGGACCTCCGCCATGTTGGAGAGCATCTTGTCGAGCGTCGGACTTTCGGTGGCGATGCACACGACCGGGGTCGACTCGTCGAGGAGGGCGATCGGACCGTGCTTCATCTCGCCGGCCGCGTACGCATCGGACGGGATGTAGGAAATCTCCTTCATCTTGAGCGCGCCCTCGAGGCAGATCGGAAGGCCGATGTTCCGCCCGAGGTAGAGGAAGAAGCGGCCTTCGTGCTCGGCGCGCGCGACCGCCTTCACCTGGTCCGCGACATTGTCGAGCGTCTCCTGCATCGGCGTGGGCAGGTGCTTGAGCTCGGCGATCAGCTCGGCGAGGCGGGTGTCGTCGAGGGAGCCGCGGATCTGCGCGAGCCAGAGTCCCAGCAGGTACATCGCAGCAACCTGGCTGACGAAGGTCTTGGTCGCGGCGACGCCGATCTCGAGGCCGGCGCGCGTGTATAGGACGGTGTCGGCGTCGCGCGTTGCCTGGCTTCCCATGATGTTCGTCACCGCCAGCACCTTGGCGCCGTGCTCACGCGCGAGCCGCATCGCGGCGAGAGTGTCGGCGGTCTCGCCCGACTGCGTGATCCCGATCACGAGATCGTCCTCGTTCACTACCGGGTTGCGATACCGGTACTCGGAAGCGATATCCATCTCGACTGGGACGCGGGCCCATTCCTCGATCGCGTAGCGGCCGACGAGCCCGGCGTGGTAGCTCGTGCCGCAGGCGACGATGACGATGCGGCGCATGTTCTTGATGAACTCGGGATCGAGGTCGAGCTCTGAGAGGTCGACCCGGTCGTGGTACGGGAGGCGGTCGGTGATCGTCTCGGCGACGGCGTCGGGCTGCTCGTCGATCTCCTTTCGCATGAAGGTCGCGTAGCCACCTTTCTCGGCAGCGTCCTCGTCCCAGGTCACCTCGTCGGCTTCGCGCTCGACGGGCGAGCCGTCCGCCTGGGTCACGCTGGCGCCGTCGGGGGTGACGGTCACGATCTCGCCGTTCTCAACGGCAAGGGCCATGCGCGTCTCGGCGAGAAACGCGGGGATCGCCGACGCAACGAACGTCTCGTCGGTGCCCAGGCCGACGATCAGCGGGCACTCCTGCCGCGCTGCGACGAGCGTGTCGGGTGGGCGGCGTGCATCGCCGCGAAGGCGTAGTGGCCGCGAAGGTCGGAGAACGCGCTGCGGACGGCATCGGTGAGGTCGCCGTCGTAGTGCTTTTCGATCAGGTGGGCGACGATCTCGGCATCCGTTTCGGACGAGAAGACGTGGCCCTCCTCGCGAAGCTCGGCGCGCAGGTCGGAATGGTTCTCGACAATTCCGTTAAGGACGATGTGGACTTCGTCCGAGCAGTCGCCGTGGGGTGCGCGTTCTCCTCGGTGACGCGGCCGTGCGTGGCCCAGCGGGTGTGGGCGAGGCCGATCGTCGCGGGTGGCGCCGCGACGGCTACTCCCCCGCCGTTCGAGTCGGGGTCGAGACCGACGGCCGCCTTCAGGTTCGCGAGATTGCCGACGGCGCGAACGCTGTCGATATGGCCGTCTTCGAGCAGGGAGATCCCCGCCGAGTCGTAGCCGCGGTACTCCAGCTTTTGGAGTCCGTTGATGAGGAGGTCGCGACAAGGCCGCTTCCCCACATAGCCGACAATGCCGCACATGGTCGGAAAAGGGTAGGGACTGTCACGCGAGCACCTCGACCTGGCACCGAATGCCGGGCGCGGATGCAAGCTTGCGGTCAGATGTGACTAGTGGTACGTCCATGAGCTCCGCGAGTGCCACATAGGCGGCGTCGTAGGGGTTCACGTTGTGGCGAAGCTCCCAGGCTCTGAATACGAGCGGTCTGTGTGGGCGGCGATCGAGGGGGCTGCTCGCCAGGTCCGCTAGCGCAGCGGTCGCGCGTTCCTCGGAGAGGATCTCGGCTCGACGCATGCCACGGAGCGCTGAGAGGACTTCGAGATCAACGACCTCAAGGAGCTGCGAACGGTAGCCCGGCCAGGGTGATCCGCGCTCTGTCGCCGGCT